>CAZILL010000001.1:0-1365761 GCA_964540105.1 uncultured Ignavibacteriales bacterium
CATCGCTGCCACGTCCGACTAACTCCGGCTTTGTGGATAATCTGAATGGTACGGGCACCTTTACGTTTAGTCCGAACTTCACCCAGGCGGGTGGGTACAGTGTCACCTTCTACGCTTCAGATGGATTACTCGTAGACTCTCAAGTCGTCCCGATTACAGTCAACAATGTCAACCAGAAGCCATTGATGACCGCGATACCGCCGCAGACTGTCAATGAAGGAGCACTGTTGACACTCCCGGTAAGTGCCTCTGATCCTGATGGCACAACGCCGACCCTGACGACCTCAGTTCCTCTGCCGACTAACTCCGGTTTTGTGGATAATCTGAATGGTACGGGTACCTTTACGTTCAGTCCGAACTTCACACAGGCGGGTGGGTACAGTGTCACCTTCTATGCTTCGGATGGTCTCTTGCTTGATTCGCAGGTGGTCCCAATTACGGTTAATGGTGTGAACCAGAAACCATTGATGACCGCGATACCACCGCAGACTATCAATGAGGGTGCGGTGTTGACGCTCCCTGTCAGCGCTACCGATCCTGACGGCACAACGCCGACACTGACGACCTCAGTTCCTCTGCCGACAAACTCCCGCTTTGTGGATAATCTGAATGGTACGGGGACCTTCACTTTTAGTCCGAACTTCACGCAGGCCGGTGGGTACAGTGTAACCTTCTATGCTTCGGATGGATTACTCCTCGACTCACAGGTGGTCCCGATTACCGTCAACAATGTGAATCAGAAACCACTGATGACCGCGATTCCTCCGCAGACAATCAATGAAGGCGCCGTGCTGACGCTTCCGGTAAGCGCCTCTGATCCTGATGGCACTACCCCGACCCTGACGACCTCCCTGCCACGTCCGACTAATTCCGGTTTTGTGGATAATCTCAATGGTACGGGTACCTTTACGTTTAGTCCGAACTTCACCCAGGCAGGTGGGTACAGTGTCACCTTCTATGCTTCGGATGGTCTCTTGCTTGATTCACAGGTGGTACCGATTACGGTTAGCAATGTCAACCAAAAGCCGTTGATGACCGCGATTCCACCGCAGACTGTCAATGAAGGCGCCGTGTTGACGCTCCCGGTAAGTGCCTCTGATCCTGATGGTACAACGCCGACCCTGACGACCTCAGTTCCTCTGCCGACTAACTCCGGCTTTGTGGATAATCTGAATGGTACGGGTACCTTCACGTTCAGTCCGAACTTCGCCCAAGCGGGTGGGTACAGTGTGACCTTCTACGCTTCGGATGGATTACTACTCGACTCTCAAGTCGTACCGATTACAGTCAACAATGTCAACCAGAAACCACTGATGACGGTGATACCACCGCAAACTGTCAATGAAGGCTCGGTGCTGACGCTTCCTGTCAGCGCTACCGATCCCGATGGCACAACCCCGACCCTGACGACCTCACTGCCACGTCCGACTAACTCCGGCTTTGTGGATAATCTCAATGGTACGGGGACCTTCACCTTTAGTCCGAACTTCACCCAGGCGGGTGGGTACAGTGTCACCTTCTATGCTTCGGATGGCTTACTGTTAGATTCGCAGGTGGTCCCGATTACCGTCAACAATGTGAATCAGAAACCACTGATGACCGCGATTCCTCCGCAGACTGTCAATGAAGGCGCCGTGCTGACACTTCCGGTAAGCGCCTCTGATCCTGACGGCACAACCCCGACACTGACGACCTCACTGCCGCTGCCGACTAACTCCGGCTTTGTGGATAATCTGAATGGTACGGGTACCTTCACGTTTAGTCCGAACTTCACCCAGGCGGGTGGGTACAGTGTCACCTTCTATGCTTCGGATGGATTACTCGTAGACTCGCAAGTCGTACCGATTACAGTCAACAATGTCAACCAGAAGCCGTTGATGACCGCGATACCACCGCAGACTGTCAATGAAGGCGCGGTACTGACACTCCCTGTCTCGGCCTCTGATCCTGATGGCACAACGCCGACACTGACGACCTCACTGCCACGTCCGACTAACTCCGGCTTTGTAGACAATCTGAATGGTACGGGTACCTTTACGTTCAGTCCGAACTTCACCCAGGCGGGTGGGTACAGTGTCACCTTCTACGCTTCGGACGGATTACTGATAGATTCACAGGTCGTACCGATTACAGTAGGCCAGGTCAATCTTCCTCCCGTCCTGAGCGCAATCGGCAATAAGTCTATCACGGAGGGCGTCAATCTCAATTTCGTAGTTTCCGCGTCGGACCCGGATGCAACAGTTCCCACGCTCACTGTGAGCACGCTCCCTATCGGTGCGTCGTTCGCTGACAATCTCAACGGGACGGGCACCTTTAACTGGACCCCCACGTTCAACCGCGCCGGATCATTTAATGTGACGTTCTATGCCCACGATGCGTCGACCGCAGTCGATTCGGAGGTTGTCATTGTCACGGTTCTGGAATCCGGTAACCATGCTCCTCTGCTCGCAACCGTTGGCAATAAGACAATTACAGAAGGAGTGGCGCTCGCCTTCCAAGTATCTGCCGTTGATCCTGACTCGACTACCCCCTCGTTCACAACCACAGTCCTTCCGCTGGGCGCGGCATTTGTTGATAACGGAAATGGGACTGGAAGTTTCAACTGGACACCCGGCTTCACGCAGGCAGGGCCGTATAATGTGACTTTCTACGCTTCGGATGGTCTTGTCCTCGATTCGGAGCGCATTTCTATCAACGTATTCGAATCGGGCAATCAACCGCCGGTACTGGCAGCGGTTGGTAACCGTTCCACGACCGAAGGGATTGTTCTCACGTTTGGTGTGACAGCAACTGACCCCGATGGCACGACTCCGGTGCTTGCCACTTCAACGCTGCCATCTGGTGCGACCTTTGTGAACAGCGGTGGCGGTGTAGGCACATTCAGCTGGACACCCGGATTTGCCCAAGCGGGCGCGTACCCGATAACATTCAGAGCGACCGATGGCGTCGCGATCGACAGCGAAGCGATTGTCATTACTGTCGCCGAGGGTGGAAATCAAGTTCCTGTGCTCGTGACCATCGGCAACCGATCAGTGACCGAGGGAGCCAGTCTGACGTTTGGCGTCTCGGCTTCCGATGCTGACGGCACAATCCCATTTTTCACGACCTCAACCCTTCCATCCGGGGCATCATTTGTTGATAACGGTAACGGAACCGGATCATTCTCATGGACACCGCTCTTCACTCAAGCCGGTGTTTACCCCGTGACGTTTCGGGCGACTGACGGCGTGTCAGTCGATTCAGAGACAATAACTATTACGGTAAATGAGGCTGGCAATCAGTTCCCCGTGCTGGCGACGGTGGGGAACCGATCCACTGCCGAAGGAGTTGTTCTTACCTTTGGCGTCTCGGCTACCGATCCGGACGGCACAATCCCATCCTTTACGACCTCAACCCTCCCAACTGGTGTGTCATTTATTGATAACGGTAACGGGACCGGAACATTCTCATGGACACCGCTCTTCACCCAGGCCGGCCTCTACCCGGTAACATTCCGGGCAAGTGATGGCGCAGCGGTGGATTCGGAAACAGTGACTATTACCGTGAGTGAGGCCGGCAATCAGACGCCGGTGCTGGCGACGGTGGGCAATCGGTCCACCACGGAAGGGATTGTTCTCACCTTTGATGTGTCAGCTACCGATCCCGATGGCACGACGCCGGCGCTTACAACATCGACACTCCCCGCCGGAGCTTCCTTCACCAATAATGGCAACGGTACGGGGACATTCAGCTGGACTCCAAATTTCGTTCAATCAGGAACGTACCCGGTAACATTCAGAGCAACTGACGGCGTTGCCGCCGATACCGAGACCATCACCATTACGGTTGTCGATGTCGGCAACCAGTCCCCTCTGCTTACGACGATTGGCAATCGATCAGTGACCGAGGGAGTCAATCTGACCTTTAGCATCTCGGCTTCCGACCCCGATGGCACAATCCCATCCTTTACGACCTCAACACTTCCATCTGGGGCATCATTTATTGATAACGGTAACGGGACCGGAACATTCTCATGGACACCGCTCTTCACCCAGGCCGGCCTCTACCCGGTAACATTCCGGGCGAGTGACGGCGTGGCCGTCGATTCAGAGACTGTAACGATGACCGTTAACGAAGCGGGGAATCAGTTCCCAGTGCTGGCGACGGTGGGGAACCGATCTATTACTGAAGGACTTGTTCTCACTTTCGGCGTGTCGGCGTCCGATCCGGATGGTACAATCCCATCCTTTACGACCTCGACCCTTCCTGCCGGGGCACTGTTCGCTAACAACGGTGACGGGACTGGTACGTTTAACTGGACACCGAGCTTTGTGCAGGCCGGAGCGTACCCGGTAACGTTCAGGGCGACAGACGGTCTTGCCACTGACTCAGAGACTATAGTCATAACAGTCGGCGATGCCGGCAACCAGACCCCGATACTCGCAGCGATCGGTAATCGATCTACTACTGAAGGGGTGATTCTCACATTTAATGTGACCGCTACCGACCCGGACGGGACAACGCCAACGTTCACGACGTCTACACTCCCGCTGGGAGCAACGTTTGTCAACAACGGCGGTGGGACAGGCACTTTCAGTTGGACTCCCGGATTTGCCCAAGCTGGCGCGTATCCGATGACATTTCGAGCGACCGACGGCGTCGCGGTCGACAGCGAGGCGATAGTCTTGACTGTCGCCGAATCTGGGAATCAAGCTCCAGTCCTTGCAGCAATCGGCAATCGGTCGATCACTGAAGGGCTGGTACTGACTATTGGCGTATCGAGTACTGATCCCGACGGAACAGTACCGACCTTTACAACTTCAACACTCCCTTCAGGAGCTATCTTCACAGACAATGGTAACGGCACCGGTTCACTTAACTGGACTCCCAGCTTCACGCAATCCGGTTCCTATCCGGTGACGTTCAGGGCGAGTGATGGCGTCCTCATTGATACTGAGACAATCGTCATTTCGGTCCTCGACGCGGGTAATCAGTTCCCGGTGCTCGCGACGGTGGGGAATCGTTCCACCAGTGAAGGAGTTGTTCTGACCTTTGGCGTCTCGGCAACGGATCCCGATGGCACCGTGCCATCCTTCACAACCTCGACCCTTCCCGCCGGGGCACTTTTCACCAACAACGGTGACGGGACAGGTACATTTAACTGGACCCCGAGTTTTGTGCAGGCCGGAACGTACCCGGTAACGTTCAGGGCGACCGACGGTCTTGCCATTGATTCGGAGACCATAGTCATAACAGTCGGCGATGCGGGCAACCAGACCCCAGTGCTTGCGGTAATCGGTAATCGGTCAGTGGCCGAAGGAGCCATTCTTACGTTCACCATATCCGCCTCTGATGCTGATGGCACAATCCCGTCGTTCACCACTTCGACACTCCCCACCGGAGCCTTGTTCACCAACAATGGCAATGGGACCGGAACATTTAGCTGGACCCCGAACTTTGTGCAAGCCGGAACCTATCCGGTAACATTCCGAGCTACCGACGGCGTGGCGACAGATTCAGAGAGCATAGTTATCACCGTCACGGAGTCCGGCAACCAACCGCCGGTATTAGCGACAATCGGCAATCGATCAATCACTGAGGGGATCCTGCTGACTATTGGCTTATCAAGTACCGATCCCGATGGAACGACGCCGTCATTCACGACTTCGACGCTCCCCACAGGAGCCGCGTTCATCGATAACGGGAATGGAACCGCAACCTTCAACTGGACGCCTGGCTTCACGCAGGCAGGAACATATGACGTCACCTTCCGAACCAGCGATGGCGCCCTGATCGATACCGAGGTGGTAACTATCACTGTTATCGATGCGGGAAATCGCGCGCCGGTGTTGGCGGCAATCGGATCAAGATCAACGACAGAGGGGATTCTTCTATCGTTTGGTACGTCGGCAACTGACCCTGATGGGACGATCCCGAGCCTCTCTACGGGCCTCTTGCCGTCGGGTGCGACGTTTACTGACAATGGCAACGGGACGGGCTCATTTTCGTGGACGCCGTCGTTTGTTCAGTCCGGAGGATACAGTGTAGTCTTCCGCGCCTTCGATGGAGCGCTGGTTGACACGGAGATCGTCACCATAAACGTGATCGAGGCCGGAAACCGCGCACCGGTTATCGCTCCCGTCGGTCCGCAATCAACGACCGAGGGGCTCGTGCTCTCAATTACGGTCAACGCTTCAGATCCCGACGGCACCGCACCGGTGCTGAGCACATCGACGCTGCCTCGGGGGGCGAGTTTTGCCGACAACGGAAACGGGAACGGGAACCTCACCTGGACGCCTGATTTCGTTCAGTCCGGGACGTACAATGTATCCTTCTTCGCTACCGACGGAATCCTCCGGGACACGGAAGCGATCGTGATAACCATTATTGATGCCCGCAATCAACTGCCGGTCCTCGCAAGTATCGGTCCGAGGAGTATTACCGAAGGGCTGGCGCTTACGGTGAATGTGGGCGCAACCGACGCAGAGGGACGCCCGCCGGTTCTTTCCACAGGAGTTTTGCCAAACGGCGCTTCCTTTGTGGACCATAACAACGGCACCGGTACCCTCACCTGGACGCCCACTTTCAACCGGGCCGGTCTTTACCCAGTCACATTCAGAGCCACCGATGATTCACTGGCAATCGATTCCGAAGTTGTCACCGTAACGGTGATCGACGGCGGCAATCAGCCCCCAATTCTGGCGACGATCGGAAATCGATCCGCGCTTGAGAATGTCAATCTGTCGTTCGGGGTAACGGCCGCCGATCCGGACTCGACGATACCTGCCCTTACTACGACGCTCCTTCCCGTTGGCGCAACCTTCTCTGATAATGGAAACGGCACCGGCACTTTCTCCTGGACTCCGAGTTTCGTTCAGGCGGGAAGTTACCCAATGATGTTCTATGCATCTGATGGTGTGGCGATTGACTCCGAGAGAATCGTCATCACGGTTACTGAGGCGGGCAATCAGGCGCCTGTGCTGGCGACCATCGGCCCCCGCTTAACGACCGAGGGAATCCGTCTTACGTTCAACATTTCAGCTGCTGATCCCGACGGGACCACTCCGTCATTCACCACTTCGTCACTACCGAGCGGCGCGAGTTTTGTAGACAACAACAATGGTTCCGGAACCTTCGACTGGATCCCGACCTATATTCAGGCAGGATCGTACAGCATTGTCTTCCGCACAACGGACGGTGGCTTGACCGACACGGAAATAGTGTCAATAGATATAATCGAGGCCGGCAACCAGCCGCCGGTACTTGCGGCCATTGGTTCCCGGACAGTTTATGAGAACAGAACTCTCACGGTTAATGCGTCCGCCAGCGACCCGGACGCCACCATACCGACCCTGTCAACCTCATTGCTGCCCCTGGGCGCGACCTTTGTCGACAATCTGAATGGAACCGGTACTCTGAGCTGGATTCCCGGATTCACCCAAGCGGCCTCCTACCTTGTTACGTTCTACGCCTCGGACGGCATCTTACGCGATAGTGAAGTAGTCGTGGTGACCGTACTCAACGCCAACGCTCCGCCTGTACTGGCGGCGATCGGATCCAAATCAGTGGCCGAGGCGACCAACTTGAATTTCGGAATATCGGCAACTGACATTGACGCCACAATTCCGGTCCTCACTACTTCGCTGCTGCCGACCGGCGCGACGTTTGTGAACAACCTGAACGGTACGGGTACATTTAATTGGACTCCCTCGCTGGCACAATCCGGCGTCTACAATGTCACCTTCTACGCGAGAGACGATTCCACGGCTGTTGATTCGGAAGTCGTTCAGATTACTGTGGGCAATGTCAACCAGCCGCCCGTGCTGGCCGCAATTGGTCCGCAGACAGTGGCAGAAGGTCTGAACCTGAGTTTCGCCGCTTCAGCCACTGACGGCGACGGAACGATTCCAACACTCACGACGTCAGCGCTTCCCTTGGGAGCTTCATTCGTTGACAATGGCGCTGGAACCGGGGCATTCAGTTGGACCCCGATCTTTTCACAATCAGGCACGTACAACGTCACCTTCTTCGCTTCCGACGGCGTCGATACCGACTCCGAACGTGTGGTCATAACTGTGAACCAAGTGAACCTGCCGCCGGTGCTGGCGGCAATCGGGCCGCAGTCTTTGGCCGAGAACACCAATCTGAATCTCACCATCGCTGCGACTGACCCGGATGCCACGTTTCCGCTATTGACTTCAACCGTATTACCGGTGGGAGCGACTTTTACCGACCACGGCAATGGTACCGCCTCGTTCAACTGGACTCCGACCTACTCGCAGTCCGGACTGTACCATGTGACATTCTATGCTGCGGACGGCCAATACATTGACAGTGAAGTTGTTGATATCACGGTATCAAATGCAAACCGTGCACCAGTGGCAAACGCCGGACCCGACCAGATTGCCGTGCCGGTCAATTCTACCGTTCTGCTGGATGGCACGCTTTCGTCCGATCCGGATGCTCAACCTGTGACGTATGCCTGGACCCAGGTCAGTGGTGCCGCCGTAACGCTGGCCAACAGCACGACTGCGACCCCATCTTTTGTCCCGCCGCTACCGGACAGCTACCGATTCCAGTTGATAGTTTCCGACGGGGCGCTGTTTTCAGTACCCGACACAGTACAGATCGGCGCGATCAACGCCGCGCCACCCAAGGCGATTGCCGATCTCTCAATTGCGATCCTCGCTGACAACATTGCGCTCAATTGGACACCGATCACTCTTGATACGGCCAATGTACCAACACAGGTCGGCGGATACATAATCTACCGCGACACGACAGCCTACTTCACCCCGACTACGTTCGATTCGATCGGGGCCGTTTCCGCGGGCTTTACGACCTTTACGGATAACAACATCTTTGGCGCCAATGTCGTGGGGGACACGCTGAATCAGTACTTCTATGTGGTCCTTTCGTACGACATCTATGGAAATCGGTCGGCAGTGTCCAACCGAGTGGGCGAGTACGATTATCAGATAGTCACGACGGCCTCGACCAATTTCAACCTGATTTGCGTTCCGTTTGAAAACACCGGAATTACGAATGCCGTCCAGTTGATCAGCGCGATCGGAGTTTCGAACGTGCGGACAGTGAATAATTACCGACCGACATCACAGAGTTTCGAGTCCCGTTTTGCCGCCGGGTTTGGCGTTAATTTTGCGGTGACCCCTGGTGGAGTCTATCAGGTGAATGCTGCACTCCCTACGATATTCTCAGTTGCAGGTCGAGTTCCCGCCCCCGGCGCCATCAGCTATCCCATGATAACCACTGCTGCTACCGACTACGGATTCCTCTCGGTTCCATTCGATCGTGAATCGACATTCCGCACTGCCCAGGATGTGCTGAATAATGTACCGGGTGGATTTAACACTCTTAACAAATACGTGGCCGCGTCACAGAGTTATCAGTCACGTTTCGCGGCGGGTTTTGGCGTTAACTTCACGGTCAAGGCTGGTCGCCCATATCAGGCGAACAATGCAAGGAACGACGTCTTCCCGCATTAAGGACAGGATCGAGTTATGGAAAAAAAACGTTTCGACATATACGGAGGTGCGACAGTGCCCAGAAGTTTAGAACGGTTTAGGATGCGGAAGGCGCTCGGATTGGCGGCATTGCTGCTGCTGATGAGCACGTCTGCGGTCTTTGCACAAGGTTCCGTCTTCGGTTTGGTGCAGAACTCGAACCTGACAACACCCGCCAACGGTGAGATCAGTTTCTATGGGTTTACCAACAACGCCGACAATGAAATCAGGCTTGAATCGTCGATAGGCGCCGGATACGATGCCGGCAACTGGTTCGATGATTTCCAGAATTTCCTGTCCAAGACGCCTGGGAACCCGTACATGTACCGGTTCTACAATGTAGCCAACGGACAAGGGGCTGTGCTGGCCAAGCCGATTCCTAACAATTCGTTCCAGCAGGAGGATATTCTCCTCGGCGTCGTAACCTGGCCCGCGGCGCCGGGCGGCATGGCCGGTCGCGTCGTGTCGGCTACATCGGTTGTGTTGACGTGGACTCGCACGGCGGGGCAAACCTATCATGTCTACCGTCGTCCTTCCACATCTCAAGGTTCTTTCTTCCGCATTGACAACCCGGCCGGACTGCTCACCGCGCCCGGCGTGGCAGATAGCTTCTTTGTTGACAACACCGCCAGTGGCGGTGGGTCATTTGAGTACCTGTTGATAGCTCAGGACGCCTCCGGAAACCTGGGCCCGCACTCTACTATTCTGACTGTAAGTACAGCGTCGATTGCGGCTCCAGCCATTACATCGATCAGTCCCGTCAGCGGGTCGGGCCTGGGCGGAACCAGCGTCGTCATCCGTGGCTCAGGATTCGACGTCAATGGCGCGACGGCAACGATCGGTGGGGCGGCCCTGACGTCAGTGACGGTCGCTTCTCCATTTCAGATCAGCGGAGTCACACCGGCGGGCGCCGGCGTCGCAAATCTTGTCGTACGGAATACTGCCTCAGCGCTCTCCGCGACGCTTGTCGGCGGGTACACGTACCTTGGGAATCAGCCCCCTGTCCTCGCCGTCATTGGTCCCCGGTCGGTGAATGAAGGTGCAAATCTCAATTTCGGCGTCTCAGCGACAGACGCCGACGGCACGACGCCAGTCCTGACAACCACCGTCCCGCTTCCCGCGAACGCCACGTTCACCAACAACGGAAATGGCACCGGCACGTTCAATTTCAGTCCGAACTTCACACAAGCCGGAACATTCAATGTGACGTTCTACGCCTCTGACGGAACGGTAACGGATTCCGAGCAGGTTGTGATCACGGTCAACAATGTCAACCAGAAACCGCTGATGACGGCGATTCCGCCTCAGACAGTCAACGAAGGGGCTGTGCTAACCCTGCCTGTTTCCGCGACCGATCCCGACGGCACTACACCTGTCTTGACAACATCACTGCCGAGACCGACAAATTCAGGTTTTATCGATAACCTGAACGGCACCGGTACCTTCACGTTCAGTCCCAACTTCACCCAGGCCGGACTCTACAGTGTGACCTTCTATGCTTCTGATGGATTGCTTCTTGATTCACAGGTCGTCCCGATTACCGTTGTGAACGTCAACCGGAAACCACTGATGACGGCGATTCCGCCTCAGACAGTCAACGAAGGGGCTGTGCTAACCCTGCCTGTTTCCGCGACCGATCCCGACGGCACCATACCTGTCTTGACAACATCACTGCCGAGACCAACTAACTCGGGCTTCGTTGATAACCTGAACGGCACTGGTACGTTTACTTTCAGTCCCAACTTCACCCAGGCCGGACTCTACAGTGTGACCTTCTACGCTTCTGATGGATTGCTTCTTGATTCACAGGTCGTACCAATTACGGTAGTGAACGTCAATCAGAAACCGTTGATGACAGCGATTCCGCCTCAGACAGTCAACGAGGGGACTGTCCTAACCCTGCCTGTCTCTGCGACCGATCCCGACGGCACAACGCCTGTTCTGACAACATCACTGCCGAGACCGACAAATTCAGGTTTTATCGATAACCTGAACGGCACCGGTACCTTCACGTTCAGTCCCAACTTCACCCAGGCCGGACTCTACAGTGTGACCTTCTATGCTTCTGATGGATTGCTTCTTGATTCACAGGTCGTCCCGATTACCGTTGTGAACGTCAACCGGAAACCACTGATGACGGCGATTCCGCCTCAGACAGTCAACGAAGGGGCTGTGCTAACCCTGCCTGTTTCCGCGACCGATCCCGACGGCACCATACCTGTCTTGACAACATCACTGCCGAGACCAACTAACTCGGGCTTCGTTGATAACCTGAACGGCACTGGTACGTTTACTTTCAGTCCCAACTTCACCCAGGCCGGACTCTACAGTGTGACCTTCTACGCTTCTGATGGACTGCTTCTTGATTCGCAGGTTGTGCCGATCACGGTCACCGGCACAAACCTCAGACCACTGATGACGGCGATCCCTCCTCAGACGATCAACGAAGGGACTGTGCTAACCCTGCCCGTCTCTGCCACCGATCCCGACGGTACTATACCTGTTTTGACAACTTCACTGCCGAGACCAACTAACTCGGGCTTCGTTGATAACCTGAACGGCACCGGTACCTTCACTTTCAGTCCCAACTTCACCCAAGCCGGAGGGTACAGTGTGACCTTCTACGCCTCTGATGGACTGCTTCTTGATTCGCAGGTCGTGCCTATTACCGTGGTAAACGTCAACCAGAAACCGTTGATGACCGCGATTCCGCCGCAGACGATCAATGAGGGGGCTGTGCTAACCCTGCCTGTCGCTGCTACCGATCCCGACGGCACGACACCTGTCTTGACTACATCAGTTCCTCTGCCGACCAACTCAGGCTTTGTCGATAACTTGAACGGCACCGGTACCTTCACGTTCAGTCCGAACTTCACCCAGGCCGGCCTCTACAGCGTGACTTTCTACGCCTCCGATGGATTACTTCTCGACTCGCAGGTCGTGCCAATTACTGTTACCGGTACGAATCAGAGACCGCTGATGACCGTCATTCCTCCACAGACCGTGAATGAAAATGCTCTTCTGACCATCCCGGTAAGCGCCACCGATCCCGATGGCGCGACGCCGGTCCTGACCACATCACTACCTCTACCGACTAACTCAGGCTTTGTGGACAATCTGAATGGGACGGGTACCTTCACGTTCAGTCCTGACTTTACTCAGGCAGGACTTCACACGGTAACTTTCTATGCCTCCGATGGTCTGGCGTTAGACTCACAGGTGGTACCGATCACGGTTGTCAATATCAACCGCCCGCCAGTGATGACGGCTATTAGCCCGCGCACAGTCAACGCGGGTAGTGTTCTTACGATCCCTGTGCTTTCGTCCGATCCCGATGCGACGTTCCCAACCTTGACAACGTTGCTGCCTCTTCCTCTGAACTCGGTCTTTGTCGACAGTCTCAACGGACACGGCCTGTTTACGTTCTCGCCGGATTACTTCCAGGCCGGTTCCTATTCCGTGACATTCTATGCGTCGGACGGCTTTGTTACCGATTCGCAGGTGGTGCCGATCACGGTTCTGGGCGTGGGGAATGTTCCGCCAGTCATCACCCCGATACGGGACACAATCGTAAACGAAGGGACGCCTCTGGTTATCGCCATAACCGCGATCGACCCTGACGCACTTGCCGGTCAATTCCCTGCAATCTCGGTGACGACGACTCTGAAGAACTATACGTTTGTCGACAACGCCAACGGGACCGCGACCATTAGCTATAGTCCGACATATTTCAACGCCGCGCGAGACACAGTCCGGATTTTCGCGACTGATTTTGGAACCCCGCGTCAGACAGGAGTGGCGTCATTTGTGATCACGACCCTTGACGTCAACCGCCCGCCTCAGTTTGTGCCGTCGGGTCCGTTCACGATTACGGTCGGCGACACGCTCCGTTTCAATGTTGTAGCCTCGGACTCCACCGATCCGAATCCGACTGCTCGTTTGGATCTGTCGGTCACCAATCCCCCTGCGAATGCGACCTTTATCGATAACGGTAACAAGACCGGCAGCTTCCTGTTTGTACCAACCGCAGCTCAGGTCGGAACCAGTACGGTTATCTTCCTTGCCGTAGACCGCGGCCTGCCCCCGTTGAGCGCAACGCTATCGGTTGTGATCAATGTCCAGACCACGAATATTCCGCCGGTACTCGCCCCGATTGGCCCGAAGGTTATTACCGAAGGGCTGTTGCTGACGTTTACCGTGACAGCCACAGATGCCGATGGCCCGCTGCCGACCCTTTCCGCGGAGAATCTTCCGCTCCATTCGACGTTCACTCCTGCAACCGGCGTGTTCGAGTTTACGCCCGACTTCATGCAGGGGGGGAATAATGGCACATCGAAGCTGGCTTATGTTACTTTCAAGGCTTCTGATGGACTTGCGGTCGCCAAGGAAGTCGTCCTGATCCAGATCAAGGACGCAGGGAATCAGAAACCGGTCTTTGATTCGCTTCCGATTGACTCGGTCGTAGAGGCCAACACTCGAACGGTGCGCATCCGCGCCCATGATCCGGAAACGACGCCACTGACGATGGGTGTGGATACTTCGACTCTCCCGCTCAATGCGGTCTTTGCTGATAGCGGCAACGGCTTAGCGACTATCACCTTTACCCCGAACTATCGCCAGGCCGGCACTTACAATATCACTGTAACAGCCAGGGATGGTTCACTGGCCGATTCCGGCGTAGTGGTCCTCAAGGTGATCGAGGCCGGCAATCAGAAGCCGACGCTCGCCGCGATGACGAATAAGGCCGTGGTCGAAACGCACCAACTTCTGTTCCGAATCAGCGCAACCGACGTCGACGGTCCTCCGCCGCATCTATCGACGACCATTCCTCTCCCTGGCACAGCGCTGTTTGTTGATAGCCTCAACGGGGCGGGCAGTTTCGACTGGACCACTACAAATCTTGATTCCGGGACTTACAGCGTAACCTTCTATGCCACCGATTCGGACTTCCCGCTGACCTACGACTCTGCCATCGTCAATATTCATGTGGTCGACACCAACATCTCGCCGATCTTCAACACCGTTCCGTCGAAGCAGACTATCAGTGAGAAAGATACACTCCGCTTCCTCGTCAGCGCCTCCGATCCCGACCTGACCGTTCCAAAACTCAGGGCTGCCCTCGACGGCACAACCTCACTGGCTCCGAACATGAGCTTTGTCGATTCGCTCAACGGCACCGGCCTGCTCACGTTCGTGCCCGACTACTCGCAGGGAAGTCCTCTGTTCCAGATTTATAATGTCAGGTTTACAGCGAAAGATAGTCGTGACACGAATATCGTGGTCAACCTAAGCAAACTCCTTCAGATTCAGGTTAACAACAAGAACGCCCCGCCGACGATGACCTTCCTGAGCGGCAACGGTCCCTTCACGCTGGCTGAAGGAACTTCGCTTTCCTTCGACATATTTGCGACCGACTTTGACGGGACGACGCCAACGATCTCAACAGGACCTCTTCCGTCAAATGCGTCCTATTCGCCTGCATCGATTTTCTATGGCACGTTCACATTCTCCCCCAGTTTCATCCAAGCTGGAACGTACCAGATCAGTTTCATGGCCTACGATGCGTTGGGAGCGCGGGACTCCGCGGTGATTACGGTCAATGTGACAGAATCCGGTAATCAGCGACCGCGGTTCCAACCCCGTCTCGCGGATACTATCAACACACCGCTCAACAACTTAACGCAGTTGCGTGTCCATGCTGTTGACCCTGAGCTGGGACTGATCGTCCTGACCGCAAGCCCGGCGATGGTGGGCACATCGTTTGTTGATTCCGCCAATGGTAGCGGCGTCTTTTCCTTCCAACCTGATCTTTCGATGGTCGGGTCGGTCTTTACTTTCACTTTCATCGCCAGAGATCCGCTTTTGGCGGCCGACACCATGGTCACCCACCTGAGGGTAACGGCTTTCCTGAGGGGCGATCTCAATGCGAACAACAAGTACGAGATCAACGATCTGGCGAGCATGATTGCGTACCTGTTCCGCCGCGGGCCGGCGCCAGCGATCATCGAGTCCGCTGATGCCAACGGGGATGGGTTCGTGGATATCAGCGACGTGAATTACATGATCAATTTCCTGTACTATTCGGGGCCTCGGCCGCCGCAATAATTGCGCTCTGTGACTGACACCTGGGTTGAAAAACCGCCCCTGAAAGGGGGCGGTTTTTCGTTTCGCATCGGAGTATTTCTCGCACGCTGTCGCTCTGAAAATGCTTGACAAAAATTACGCTTCTCGCTACTTTGTAGCAGGATAGGGTTATTGGGAAGGTTGTTCGGCCATCCTTACTGGTCTTACACCGTCTTAGCCTCATTTGTTACATCGCGAGTGTCGGTCGCGTACCGAAGGACCGTCCTGACCAGACGGGTATGCGCGGGGGAGTTCAACGCGCCGGGCCGCAGATACTTTATTGAACGCGCAAGGTTTACACATTGTGCTTGATGAACTAAGGTCTCAAGTGCGCAGTCATCTCATCGACTGAGGACGAATGGAAGGAGGTTGTTGAGCGGCAGGAGTAACAAGGTGTCGTGCGGATTCGCGCATAAATCGGATCCGTCGATATCGCTCGCTTTTCGTTTTGTTTGGTAGGTATAGGACAGTAGAAAGTAGTATTAACCATTGATCGGTTCACCGTAGTGAACAACAGCTGAAAGGAACAAGGAATGACAAAGCGTTTTTCTTCTTTGTTAATCCTCACCATGCTTCTGGTTGCGGTGATGGCTCTGGGAGTCCAGGCGACAAATCGCCCTGTGACAGAAAAGCAGGATCCCAGAATTTCCACCATGCGTGACTATGAGATGCGTCTGGCTCCCGCCGGCGCCGAAGTCGGCCCGATCCACACCGGCAACTCGGTCGCAGACCCATACGTGTCTCTGGGTACTGCCGACGCCGGCGTCGCTTCACCGGGTCAAACCATTTTTAACTCGTATCGTGATTATCAGCACAACTCGACTCAGGGACGCATGATTGATTTCCGGACGCGTCCGGATATTCAGTTTACCCTGATGCACAACCCCACGAAGGATGAAGCGCTCGCGGGCGGTACCCGTGTGGCCTGGGAACAGGCCTGGATTCCGACATCCGGTGGCAACTGGGGAGCGACCAACCTCGTGGGCTGTAAGTTCCCGAACGACCCGGCTCGTGGCGGCTATGTCACGGGCGACGTGGACACTCTGGGGCAGGCAGTCGTTGCCTTCCACACCACCCCCGCCCCGACCGATCCGACCTACACCGACTCGGCTCGCACAACTGTCTATTGGACATTTGGCGGCGTTGGCAACTGTTTCTGGTCTGCCAATGAGCCACCGGTTTCGGTGTCGGCTCCGCCGATTCGTCAAGCCAACGGCAAATCCTCGCGCCAAGTGCTCTGGCCGAAGATTGAAGTCGTACAGCAGGGTGGAGTCACGATCACTCACGTGGTCGCCTATCAGACCGACAACCGCGCCGCTGGTGAGGATCTGGTCTGGAATTCGATTGTCTATTTCCGCAAGACTGGTTTCACCAGCGCCGGCACCTGGACCGCCGCCAAAATCGACACCAACCGCGCCGGAGTTTCTCCGACAATAACGGCCTCCCGCCTGTCCTCCAAGGTTGCCGTGGTCTGGAC
This sequence comes from uncultured Ignavibacteriales bacterium, assembly GCA_964540105.1. Classification (GTDB taxonomy): domain Bacteria; phylum Zixibacteria; class MSB-5A5; order GN15; family FEB-12; genus DATKJY01. The sequence goes on from CAZILL010000001.1 coordinate 17,104, forward strand.
TTCGGAAACCCCCGATGGAATCGTGCAGGTCCCGACCGGTACCCAGCTCGATCAGGATGTGTACTATCGCGAATCGATCGACGCCGGTCTATCGTGGGGAACTAAAGTCAACGTGACCCAGTCCGATCCGTCGCCGACGGAAGGTTTCCGTGCCTACGCGGAAGTCTCCGCTCTGTATACCAGCGTGGATGACCAGCTGCACATTCTCTGGCCGAGCCGCATCTGGCCGAAGGACGCCTACGGCGCGGGGACAGTCCTCCGCGGACCATGCCGTCTGTTCCACTGGTCTACCAACCACGCCCCGAAGGTGATCAACACCGTGGCTCTGGCTGACCGGCAGGACTCCCTTCCTGATTGCTATCTTGGTTCCTGGACGATGAACATGGCCAAGGCTTCGCTCTCAGAGTGCGACGGCCGTCTGTACGCCTTCTGGGTTCAGAACAATGATCCTGAAAACAGCGTATTTAACGATTGCGCTAACGAAGCTATTGGCGACGCCAACAGCAGTTTGGCCAACACCGCCAACGGCGACATCTACATGTCGGTCTGCAGCGACAAGATCGGTGATCTCTGGGATTTCCCGCGCAACCTGACCAACACGCGCACTCCGAACTGCGACACCGTCAACGGTACTGTCGGTCCGTGCCAGAGTGAAAACTGGCCGACCGTCTCCCGCTACGGGATGGACGAAGTCGCCATGGCGACCAAGTATGGCGCCATGATCTGGCCCGCGAATTCGACACCGCTCTTCCCGGGCGATCCGAATTTGGGCAAGAAGTCACTGCACATGCAGTACGTCGAGGATCGCTATGCCGGCGGTTACAGTTTCTCCGCCAGCAACGAAGGGATTCCGACCCTGAACCCGATCAAGTATCTCCGTCTGCCGTGCGTTACCCCTGTTCCGAACCCGATTCTCTCCATGCGTTCCAGGGGTGTTGCGTTCCCGGAATGGGTCAAGCATAACAACGCCAAAGTTGTCACGGTCATACTCGAGAACGTGGGGAACGTGACGCTGAACATCACCGGCTCCAGCAAGACGCAGATCAGCCCGGTGGCTCCGGCCAATGCCTTCACCTATAGCATCGCCTCCACGACGATTCCGGCTGGAACCAGCAACACAACGACGATGACGGTCACGTTGAACCCGGCCGGCATCATCAATTCCCCCGGCACTGTGGTAAACCTTAAGGGAACGATCACCATCAACTCCAACTCGCCGGTTCCGAAAAATGTCCAGAATTACTCGATCGACATCCCCGTGGCCGACACCGTTGTTGGGATGTTCGTCGACACGGTCAACACGCTGTGCACCAAGCTGACGGTGGCCAACACCGGTAACATCGGCAACCAGGGCAAGGGGAAGGTCAACCTTGATTACTTCCTCAACGGCGATTGCGACACGGTCGACTCGTTGAAAGGAAACACGAAAGTGTATCTGTACGACGGATCGCCCGTTGTCATTCGAAATAAGGGTGTTGCCACTGGTGACACCGTGGCCAGCTGGTCGATTTTTGGCGACGGTTTTGCTCAGGCGAACGGCTTCAAGCCGGTTATTGACAAGATCGCCCCGATAGCGACCTTTGCCAAGAGCTCCACGGCCGCCTACAACGCGGTATCGTCGGGTCAGTTCGTCAGCCACGACTCCATGGTCGCGGTTGAGCGGACCTGGTACGCTCCGAAGACGCTCGACAGTTGCAACTTCGTCATCGAGAAGACCCTGTTCTTCCCGTACAAGAGAGGCGCTCTCCCGCTCACTAATGTTACCAACCTGACGCTGGGTGAAGCGATTGACTGGGATATCCCCAGCGACACCGGCAGCATCAACACCGGCGGCGTGGATGATACACGCAACCTCTGTTGGCAGAAGGGGGTCGATCTCCCGTTGTATGAAGTTCCCAAGTACCAGTGCCAGAAAAACGACACCCGTCTCGGCGGTATGGCCATGCTGGGGATGATTACCCAGAGCCAGTCGCACGCAGTGAACGGTTACTGCGCCAACGACACTGGGGCATGGGGTGGTTACGTTGAAACGAACGATGCCTATGTCTATCCTGCCAACGGCTTTGTGCCCGACTCAATCTGGCGCCGGATGCAGATTCAGGGCTTCTCGGCGGCCATCGGCCTGAAGGACATGCACTCGGTGTTGACCTTCAAGACCGGCTACACGCTGCCATTGAACGACACGCTTATCGTCTACACTGCTCTCGCTTCCGTCAAGAGTGGCACACTGGCCAACTTGCAGACCACGATTGACAAAGCGAAGAAGTGGTATGGCGGTAACCTGCGGAGCCTGCAGGGCGGTGGGTTCTGCAACTGCTACTGCCAGGGAACCCGCGGTAACGTCGACGGCGACCCCGCGGACATTTGCGACATTTCCGATATGTTCGCGATGATTGATTATCTGAGCGTAAGCTTGCCGTTTACATGTGCCTTTGATGAAGCGGATGTAGCCGTCGACCAGATAATTGATATTGGTGACCTCTTTGGTATCATTGACATTCTGACAGGCGCGGTCAACGCACCTCTTTGTCCGTGATGATGTGATTTCTTAGGCAAATCGCACGGCCACCCTCGGGAGATCCCGGGGGTGGCTTTTTTTGTCTTGCAAAAAAGTCCTCCCGTCTATATATTGTTTGTGGTCTCAGAAGGAAGCCATCGTTGCCGTACCTGCCCTAATGAGCACCGACACAACGATTCGCGGGATTGACCAGACCGCAGAATTGGCGGGAGCGTGGGTGTACGCAATGTCGGCAACAGGCTGAAGATCGATACTTTATTAAACGTTACGTACTTCACGTACAGTGTTCACAGGAGCACTCGAACAGCATAAGGGACGATACTTGTTATCCTCAATGACCACAGGTCGTTTTGGGAATGGGAAGGAGGTGAATCCTTAGCAAGAGTAGCCGATAATCGGTCTATCAGGACTTTTGCATGGTCCGATTGTCGCCAATTGCAAAGACGTATTGAGAACATGAGAACAGAGGAAGCCTACGAGTTGACACCTGTAGGTTAAGGACTATTCTAAGCGCTCGAAAGGAGCAAACATGACAAAGAGATTGTGGTCTTTGTTGCTGTATGCCGTAGTGATCAGTGTCGCGCTGGCAGTCGTCGTAGGAGCGACCAGCCGACCGGCGGATCCTCGCAGGGATCTCGCCAATTACGGTTTCTCCGTCAAGAAGATCGTTGCCAATGAACGCAACGCACCGCCTTCGCCAACGTCGGGTACCAAAATCGAACCGACGGTAGCGTTGGGCGGAAATCAGGCTAGCGCGTCTCCCGGCTATGTCCTGAAAGCCAACAACTATATGGATTTCTTTTCCAACCATACCCTCGGCCGTCAGGCGGCATGGGGCAATAAGACAATCAACTTTTCGTATTGCTTTCTGCCGACGACCGACTATAACCTCGCGCGCGTGTATGGTTTTTCGGCGTTTGACGGGGTCTCAGGGCTTGCGTCGGGCAGTTTCCCCGGCCCGATGGAGCGCGGCGGTTTTGTCTCCGTCGCAGCCAACCCGGTCACCGGCGCTGGTATGATCGCCGGGCATAACCGCCCGACTTCGACCGACCTGATTCAGACCCGTATTTACTACGATCAGATTCCCGCTGGTCATTTCTGGGCCATGTCGGAAATCCCAGACGCTCTGACCAAGCCGGCCACCTTCGGCGGCTCCGCGGCTCAGGTGATCTGGCCGACGGTCGCGTTCATGCTGAACGGCAACGATACCGTAACGTTCATCTTCAACGCCTCCGATGACACTCCGAACAATGTCATTCAGATGTTCCGCAAACAGGGTGTGTCGACTCCGTCGATTCCTGGTCCTGCCTGGACATTCTGTTTTGCCGACACCGTGCCGGCCATCTCGCAGTTCGTCGCTACCTCCAAGACCTCAAAGAAGGTGATCGGTGTCTATCTGGACGAAACCGCTCAGGGTATTGCGAAAGGGAACTCCGAAGATCAGGATGTATTTTATCGCGTTTCGAACGACGCCGGTTTGACCTGGAGCGCGAGAATCAACGTCACCAACAACCAGCCGAACGTCGCTGGCTACCGTCCTTTGTTGGAAGTTTCCGCTCTGATCGACAAGAACGACAAGGTTCGCATTATCTGGAACGCGTTTCCGTTCCCGGCCGATGCCTATACGGTCAACACGACGGCCGGTATGCCGTGCCGTATTCTCCAGTGGATCGAGGGTGCGACGCCCAGCACCGGAACGCTTACCACGGTTAACAACGCCGAGTGGGAACCCGGTCTCTGCACGGGCGGCTACAACATCATGAACGTTGGCAAGGTCTCCATTTCAGAGTGTGACGATCGCTACTATGTGTTTTGGGAGCAGTTTAACGATCGTCCCGCTGGCATCCTCAATGACTGTGCCAATTTGGTCGGCGCCGGCACTGACTGGGCGGCCAACGGCGATATTTATGTCTCCGTCAGCGATAACGTCGGCGGTACTCTCTGGGATAAAGCCAGGAATATCACCAATACCCGCACCCCGGGTTGCGACTCCGCCGGCTTCGGTGGTCGTTGCGAATCCGATGTCTACGGTTCTGCCGCAGAACGCGGTATCAATGAAACCGGTTGGAGCATGGGACTACCAGGCGCAGCCGCCAAGGTAGATCTCTCTGGCGGTTCTTATACCGGCGGATTCTCTGTTCCGTACAACTACCTTAACGACGCTATTCCCGGTTCCGCGGTGAATAGCCAGGGTCCGCACACAGCCAACAATGACATGTGGATTCGATTCATGTGCGTTCCGGCTCTGCCGAACCCGATTCTCAACGTAAGCCCCGCTTCGATCAAGTACCCGACCTATGTCAAGCATGGTCAGGCGAAGGCGATCCCGGTCACGATGGAAAACTCGGGTAACGTTACCCTGACCATCTCCTCGATCACCCCGACCCAGACGCTGGGCCCAGGCACGTGGCTGACGCTCACCAATCCGGCTACCCCGATTAATATCAACGCCGGCCCTGGCGGCTCGGCTTCGATGACGGTGACGCTGAACGGCAACGCGGCCATCAATAGCCCGGGTACCATTGTTCATCTCGTGGGCAAAGTGACCTACAACTCCAACTCACCGGCTCCGCTCAACGTCATTGATCTGCCGATCGACGTCGTTGTGGCCGACACGGTTGTGGGCGTAATCTGGGATACCATTGCCACGACCTGCACCCGGTTGACCATTGGCACCAATGGCAACATGGGTAATCAGGGCAAGGGTAAAGTCAACATGGACTACTTCGTGAACGGTGACTGCGATACGGTCGACTCGTTCGCGGGGGCCACGAAGGTCTATATGTACGACGGCTCGCCGTGGGTACTGCGTAAGTACGGCATGGTCGACTCGGCGTATAAGGCCAGCTGGTCGCAGTTCGGTGACGGCTTTGCTCAGCCGAACGGTTTCAAACCGGTCATCGACAAGATCGCCCCGATCTTCACTCATGCGAAGACGACGGTTGCCGGCAAGTATCAGAAGTACACGACCGGCCAGTTTGTCACGATCGACTCACTGGTTGCGATTGAAAAGACCTTCTATGCTCCGCTGACGGCCGACAGTTGCCACTTCATCGTTCAGGAAATGCGCATCTTCCCGTACAAGGGTACGAAGGTAGATAGCCTTTCGATCGGTGAAGCGTTTGACTGGGATGTCCCGAGCGATACCGGCAGTGGAAACTCCGGTGGCGTCGACGACGCCAGGAACTTGGTCTGGCAGCAGGGCGCGGAAATCAAACCGACCAAGCAGTGCCAGCCGAACAACACCCGCTATGCTGGCGTGGCGATGCTTGGCCAGTTGACGGACGATCAGGCGCACGCCGTAAACGGCTACTGCGCGAACGATACCGTTATGCACAGTGGTTACACGGCGTACAACAAGGATTTCATCTATCCGAACAACGCCTTTGTTCCGGTTCAGCTGTGGGAGAACACAGCCCCACAGGGTCTGACTTCGGCGACCGGTTATGCCGAGGATCAGCACAGCGTGCTCTGCTACAAGCATAAGTTCACGCTTCTGGCTGGCGACACAGTTGTCATCTACACCGCCATTGCAACGGTTCAGAACGGCACCTTGCCCGATCTGAAGCTCAGCATCGACAAAGCGAAGAAGTGGTATGGCAACAACCTGCGGAACCTGCAGGGCGGACCGTTCTGCGGCTGCAGCTGCCTGTTAACCCGCGGTAACGTCGACGGCGACCCCGCGGACATTTGCGACATTTCCGATATGTTCGCGATGATTGATTATCTGAGCGTAAGCTTGCCGTTTACATGTGCCTTTGATGAAGCGGATGTAGCCGTCGACCAGATAATTGATATTGGTGACCTCTTTGGTATCATTGACATTCTGACAGGCGCGGTCAACGCACCTCTTTGTCCGTGATGATGTGATTTCTTAGGCAAATCGCACGGCCACCCTCGGGACTCCCCCGGGGGTGGCTTTTTTTGTCTTGCAAAGAGGTCCGATCGGCCTTATATTATCGTATGACGCGCAGAGTTATTTCTTCTGTGCCGACATGATCAGAATGAGTCTGCAACGTCTGGACTGACGGCTACCTTGGTCCGAATGGGGATAATTCCGGAGATTACTGTTGGTCTTGTCCCCCTGACGCGCTAAACCACGAGTTGTTACATGCCGTTATTACTACAACAGGGCGATAGATATTGACTTATAGCTTATGTGGAGTGCAACCATGAAATTATGCTCGCTTCGGAGGATCATCCCGATCGCGTTCTGCGCTTTCGGTATGCTTGTCATTCACGCCAGCGCGAGGGTCTACCCCGGCCAGAATCCCCAGCAGTCCGAGATTGTGAAAGGAGTCGTTACGGTTCGGTTTGAGGACAATGTTGACGTGAGCCGTTTTTCGACGAAGACGGGCAAACTCAATTTTGCCGTGCCGTCATTCGATGCCCGACTTCAGAGCCTCGGGATAGAGCGTTCGCGCCCGATCTTCTACGGCGCCAAGCAGCCAGCCCCGAACTCGGGCGAGAAGGACCTTACCCGTTACTACAATTTCTATTTCCCCGAGACTGTTGATGTTCAGACCGTAATTACAGAACTCATGAAGGACCCCAATGTTCGGGTTGCGGAACCGGTCCAGACCGTGGTGGCCCTGGCCACTCCCAACGATCCTCAACGCACCAGCCAGTGGCACATGAACCCCCCGGGCCCCGATCCCAATGTCTATTCTGCCTGGGATCTTGAAACCGGCTCAGATTCCATCGTCGTGGCTGTGATGGACACAGGCGAACTCTGGTCGCACCCCGACCTGATCGGGAACATCTGGGTCAACCGTGGTGAAGATGTCGATAATGACGGCGAAGTATATGACACCGACGACTTGAACGGCGTCGATAACGACGGCAACGGCGTCGTTGATGACCTTATCGGCTACGATTTCTTCACCGGCCTCGGGTCTCCCATGTGGGCGGGCGAGGATGCCGGCGGGTATGATCCCAATCCGACCGACTTTGCCGGCCATGGTACCCATGTCTCCGGAATTGTCGCTGCCATGAACAATAACGCGGTCAACGTTACAGGCATGGCGGGGGGCTGGTATGGCGGGCACCGTTCCTTCCGAGGAGTTCGGATCATGTGTTTGCGTTTTGCCGGACTGAAAGCTGACGGTCAGGGGGCTGGCAACATCGACGACGCCGCCACCTGTATCTACTATGCCGCACAGAACGGCGCCAGTGTCATCAACTACAGCTTCGCCGGTGGAAGTTACTACCAGCCGCTGGCCGACGCCATCGACTACGCCATCTCTCACGGCGTTTCCTTTATGCACTCAGCCGGAAACGACAACATCAGCACACCGTCGGCTGTCGACAACCGCCCAGGAGTCATGGCTGTCGCTGCCACCAATTCGTCGGACCATAAGGCGAGCTTCTCGAGCTACGGAACCTGGGTCGATATCAGCGCCCCCGGGCAGAGTATCCTGTCTACGGTATCCAATTTCGGGGCCGCCGGCACGGCAACCTATGACGGAACGTCGATGGCGGCTCCGTGCGTGGCCGGACTCTTCGCCCTGATCAAATCCATGATGCCGTCATTGACTCGATTCCAGATCGACTCAATGATTATGGCGACGGCCGATAACATCGACGCTCTCAATCCATCCTATGCCGGCATGCTCGGTACCGGACGCATCAACGCCTTTACGGCTCTTTCGTCTTTAGCCAATGCCAAGTTCACGGGCGATATCACCGTCGGCAATGTTCCCTTCACCGTCAACTTCACCGATCAGTCGCCGAACTCGCCCACGACCTGGGATTGGTCGTTCGGAGACGGCGGAACCTCGACAACACAGAGCCCGTCTCATCTGTACACTGCCCCCGGGATGTATAAGGTTGGCCTCAAGATCAACGAGCCTCGTGGTCTTGGGGAGGAATGGCTCAAGAACTACATCTGGGCGCGCGCTGACACCCTTCGGATTGACTCGGTCCTCTGCAAGAAGAACACCCAGGTGGTCGTGCCGGTCTATCTAACCAATACTTCGCCCATCAAGGAAGTCTATTTTTCCTTTGTCATGCAGAATAGCGCGGGCGTGACCTTCGATTCCGCCTCCGTGGTCGGTCTGCGAACCTCCTACTTCGAGGTGGTCGAGAAGATCGCCTCTGTTCCCTCGGCCAAGAAGTACTGCATTCACCTGAAGTCAAACCTTTCCAGTGGCTCGAAGTATCTCCAGCCCGGAAACAGTCCGATACTGAAACTCTTCTGCAAGGTGTCACCCACGGCAATCTGGGGCGCGACAGTCCCCTTCGACACGGCGCAGGCCAATATTTATCCGCCCAAGATGTCCAGTATCTGGGGAGATTTCTGGCCGATTAACGTTCCCGGAAAGGTGGTCATTAAGAAATGTGATCGCGGCGACACTAACTGCGACAACGCGCCGATTGACATCACCGATCTTTATGCGCTGGTGGATGATCTGATGGGTATTGGTCCTTCGACCGATCCGTACGCGGGGAATGTCGACGCCATCGGCGGCACGGATATCAGCGACGTTTTCTACTTACTTGATTACTTGATCGGGATTGGGCCGCCCCCGCCGCCCGGCAACACTCCCTGATTTCTCCCCTTTGTGCGAAGAGGGGCGTAGAAGCCCCCCTTTGCATCCTCACACAATCGGGCTACTTTTTTATTGACTCAGACCGCGCAGGAAACTATGTTTTCGTCTAAACGGTTGAAGGATACGGAACTCCCCCGGAAGGATGCGTTGCCCGCAGGGGCACGGGAGGTGAAATAAGAATCGTTTGATATAGTGCCGAATTGTTGTTTTGACAGTTCATTTCGTCATACAGATATGGTGGGCTGGCACAGGAGTTTGCAGGCCCGACCTGATGATATCTGCGGGTTGGTAGAAAAATAGAGTAGTTAGTATAGGAGAGACAGATGAGGAAACTTTCATTCGTGTTGGGATCGCTGCTGATCCTGTTGGCGGCGGCTGGCATGGTCCAGTCGGCGGGATGGGACAAGGGATTCATAACAATTGATCATATTGAAGGGCTAGCCAACGGAGATACAGTCCTGCCGGGAAGTAATCTGCGCTTCGTATTGAGATTCAGAAGTGACAGCGTGATCGGCGTTGGACTCAGCAATGGATTTCACATATACAGCCCCGACGGAGCCACTTGGGACAGTACAAGAGCTGACTCTCTTGGTTATAAGGCAACCGATCCCACTCCGGGTGTCGCGATTCTTGGCAAGACCGAATTTGATCTTGGATTGACCTTGGGCAACTACAGTGCCGACGGAGTGGGAGCTGATACAATTGGCATTCTCGGCCTAAGGTTCGCCGGCATAGGCCTTAAGGGAGTGTTCAGCGACACGGTGTTCTCTCTGACCGCATACAACATTAGTCAGGCTTCGGCCAACAAGACAATTTGCATCGATTCTTCGTGGTTCCGTCCGGGCGGCACATGGAAATGGGCAAGTAATCTCGGATTTATCCGATTCGCGACATGGAATGCGGCGCCGCGTTGCTTCCACGTGAAGGGGAGCGGACAGGCTGTGCAGGAGATTGGCGATGGGACTTTGCCGCGCGAGTTCTCGCTTGGACAGAACTACCCGAACCCGTTCAACCCGACTACCAATATCAACTTCGACGTGCCGACCAACAGCCACGTGACGCTCACCATTTTCAATGTTCTTGGCCAGAAGGTGAAGACGCTGGTCGATAAGGATATGGCTGCGAACAAGTATAATGTCGACTGGGATGGCAGATCCGACACCGGCGTACGCGCTGCCTCCGGGATCTACTTCTACCGCATGCAGGCGGGGGATTTCGCCCAGACCAAGAAGATGATGATGATCAAGTAGTTTGGACTTACGAGATTTCCTGCGAATAACCCCCGACGATCGGGGGTTATTTGTTTTAGGGGAACCACGTGCCTGAGCGTTACTGCGAGCGAACCAGGATCGATCGCTTCGTGTATTCCTGCATCGGTTTCGGAATCTCAAGCCGGTGGCGATCCTCTTCCGAATCGAGCGCAGTCTGGACAGACGCAACTTTCCCGTCCCGTACCTTTAGGGCCCAATCGGGGTCCAGCAGCAAGGCGCGTCCGAGCGCCGCCAATTCGACGCCGTCGGCCAGAACCCGAAGAGCCTGGTCGGGATGCACAATCGATCCAACGCCGATAACGGCAACCTGTGAGGGAAGCGCCTGTCGAATCAACAGGGTCGGGTGTGTCCCCGATGGATAGTGCGTGTATAGCCCAACGCCATACTCCCACGACGACACATGGACAAAGTCGATGCCAAGCGGGACAATCAGCCGTAACAGCTCGATGGTGTCGTAGGTCGTGTAGCCATCCGGTTCCGGTTCTTCAGGCGAGACCCGATAGGAGATCGGGAAGTTATTCCCGACTTCCGAACGGACCGCCTTGATGACCTCGGAGGCGAATCGGGCACGGTTGCTCAGGCGATGACAGAGATCGATGGAGTCATGCTGTTCATGCCGGTCGCAGTGATCGCAACGGCAGTCGCCTCCCCAAGCGTCGTCTCGCTTGTTCGTGAAGGGGGAGAAGAACTGCTGAAACAGGTACGTGTTCGCCCCGTGCAGTTCGATACCGGTAAAGCCTGCTCGCTTAGCGCGCCCCGCCGCTCGCGAAAACGCCTCGATAATCATCGAGATTTCCGACTCCGTCATCGCATTGGGAAGTTCCGACGTTCCTCGCCGATTGTGAACAGCAGATGGAGCGATCGGCGGTCGGCCGGCAAACTCCTTGCGCGCTGCGTTCCCGCCATGATGAATTTGCAGAAACGAGGCGGCCCCGAAGCGGTTTATCCCCTCGGCACATCGCTCGAGCGACGGTATCAGCGAATCAAGATGGCATCCGACTTGCCGCTCGAAAGAATGACCACTTTTGTGGCAGTAGCAGGCCGGGGTCATGATCAGACCAATGCCGGAGGCTGCCCGGCGGGCGAGATAAGCGATTTCCTCAGAGGAGAACGCGCCGTCATACTCTCCGGAAACAGTCGTCATCGGAGCCATCACCAACCGGTTGGTAAGCGAGAGCTTGTTCGCAATTCTCAGTGGTTCAAATAGCGAAGCGTATGACACGCACAGAACTTACGGGAAAGATGCCGGAGTGGCAAGCGCTTCATCGTCGACCGCCAACGCAACATCAATCCCGATACCGCGTAATAATCTCTGTTGCCGGAGATTCGCGGAACCTGTTTCTTGTGGGTCATAGTCCTTTGGATGATAATGAAACTATTCACGCATAATCGCAATCAAGAGCATTGCAAGGAGAAGACAGGATGTTTCGGAAGATCGTAACCGTGGCGGCGATGGCCGCACTTGTGACCAGCATGGCATCGGCCCAGACGGTGGATGAAATTATCGCCAAGAGCAACGCCGCCCGGGGCGGGCTCGATCGCATCAAAGCGATTACCTCAAGCCAGATGGTCGGCAAGGGCTTCATGCAGGGAATGGAACTCCCCATGACGATCGTGTGGAAACGCCCGAATCGGGTACGCATGGAGATGACCATCCAGGGAAAAGTGATTATTCAAGCGTTTGACAGTACCAGCGGGTGGATGATCATGCCGCTCATGGGGTCGACTGATCCGGAGAAGATGACTGCGGAAGACTCCAAGGAGATCGCCAAGCGGGCTGACTTTGACGGTGATCTCGTCGATTACCAGAAGAAAGGGCACAAGGTCGAATTTGTCGGCAAAGAGGATCTTGATGGCGCTCCGGCCTACAAGCTCAAGGTGACGTTGAAGAATGGGGATATCGAGTATGTATTTATCGACGCCGAATCGAGTCTTGAGCTGAAACGGATCAGCAAGGTCAAGAGTCAAGGGGCGGAGATCGAGATTGAAACCTTCTCCAGCGATTACAAACCGGTCGACAGCGTCCTCTTTCCCCATGCTATCGAAAGTAAGGTCAAAGGACAGACCGCCATGCAGTTGACTTTTGAGAAGATTGAATTCAATGTGCCGGTCGCCGATTCGGTCTTTGTGATGCCGGCCAAGAAGGCTGTTGACACGACCGGCAAAGCTGCGTCGGACTCGGGAACTGTGGCGCCGGCCAAGAAACCCGTGGAAAAGCAGGGTGAAGGGAAAAAGGGGAAGTCATGATCTCAAATCCCACCACCAAGTGGGGCTTCTCAAAGAGCAGTATCATTCGTGCCCTAGTCGTGGCGCTGGCGCTCTGTGCCGTTGTGACCCCGGTCGGGTCGGCGGTTTCGATCGATTCGTACACGTTTGGCGCGCTCGAAGCACGTCATATCGGCCCGGCTGCCATGAGCGGACGGATCATGGCGATTGATGCGGTCGCCGCCGATCCGCGGATAATCTATGTCGGATCGGCCAGCGGCGGAGTCTGGAAGTCAGTGAATGGCGGGACAACCTTCAAGCCGATATTCGACAAATACACACAGTCGATCGGGGCCGTCGCCATCGATCAAGCACACCCGGATACAGTCTGGGTGGGGACCGGGGAGTCCTGCGTACGCAATAGTGTCTCCATAGGGACCGGCCTCTACCGGACAACTGACGGTGGCGAAAGCTGGGAAGAGATGGGGCTGAAGGATTCTGAGCGGATCGCTCGTGTTGTCGTGAATCCAGCTAACAGTAATCATGTCTATGTTGCCGCGCTGGGACATCTCTGGAATGCCAACACCGAGCGCGGATTTTATCGCACAATCGACGGCGGCAAAAGCTGGGAGCGAACGCTCTACGTTGACTCGACTACCGGATGCGCTGATATCGCGATCGAGCCGAAGAATTCAAATATCATTTATGCCGCGATGTGGGAATTCCGCCGCTGGCCTTATTTCTTCTCCTCTGGGGGGAAAGGAAGTGGCCTGTACAAATCGACTGACTCCGGCAAAACCTGGAAGAAGCTGACCAAAGGGCTTCCGACGGGCAATCTCGGCCGCATCGGGTTGGCCGTCGCGCCGTCGCGCCCTGGGATGGTGTATGCTGTGGTCGAATCGGAGAAGAACGGTCTGTACCGTTCCGACGATTTCGGCGAAACCTGGAAACAGACCAACACATCATTCAATGTTCAGGCACGCCCGTTCTATTTCAGTCACGTTGCGGTCGATCCGGTCGACTCGTTTCGTGTTTACAAGCCGGGCGTGACGCTATCGGTTAGTGATGATGGGGGCGAGTCATTCACGAGTCCGTTCCGAGGGGGCGGCGACATTCACAGCGATCTGCATTCACTCTGGATCAACCCAAAAGACCCTATGCAGATCATGGTGGGGACCGACGGAGGCCTTTACCTTTCACACGACAAAGGGAACACCTGGAATTTTGTCCAGAACCTCCCCCTCTCTCAATTCTATCACGTCGCGTATGACATGGAGTACCCGTACAATGTGTACGGCGGCCTTCAGGACAATGGCAGCTGGCGCGGTCCATCACGCAGTCCCGGCGGCGTCGAGAACAAGGATTGGCGCAATCTCGGAGGTGGGGATGGCTTCTGCGTAATTCCGGATCCGACCGACAAGGACATTGTGTATTGGGAATATCAGGGCGGAAACGCCATTCGACGGCACGAGTCCTCCCAGGAGGTCAAAGACATTCAACCGAGTCCCGGCGCAGGAGAGCCAAAACTCCGCTTCAACTGGAATACACCACTGGCCACCAGCCCAAGTGATCCACGCACGCTGTATATCGGTTCCCAGTATCTCTATCGTACGCTCAACAAGGGGGAATCGTGGGAGAGGATTTCTCCCGACCTTACAACCGACGATCCCAAGAAGAAGAAACAGGAGGAGTCGGGCGGTATCACGGTCGACAATTCGACCGCGGAGAACCACTGCACGATATTTACGATTGGTGAATCCCCTCAGGATTCGAAAGTGATCTGGGCCGGCACCGACGATGGTAATCTGCAGGTAACTCAGGATGGCGGACAACATTGGTCCAATACCGCGGGTGCTGTCAAGGGACTTCCCAAGTGCACGTGGTGCAGCTCGGTGGAACCCAGCCACTATGACCGAGGCACGGCGTACGCGACCTTCGACGGCCATCAGACCGGCGATATGAAAACATATGTCTACCGCACGACTGATTTCGGTAAGAGCTGGACGTCGCTTGTAACCGATTCGATCAAAGGGTACGCGCATGTGATTCGGGAGGATCTCGTCAATCCGAATCTACTCTTTCTCGGCACAGAATTCGGTTTGTACGTCTCTGTCGATGGCGGCGCTCAATGGGCCCGGTTCACCGGTAATTTCCCCGCCGTCGCGGTGTATGACATTGCCGTTCACCCGCGTGAATCTGACTTGATTGTGGCTACCCACGGGAGGGGCTTCCTGATCGTCGACGACCTCACCCCCCTGCGGCAGATCACGAGCGCCGTGCTGGAGTCAGAGGCTTGCATGTTGTCGTCACGTCCGGCCGCAATACGAATTCCGATTTATGAACAGAGCTTCCCCGGGGATGCCGAGTTTGCCGGACGCAACCCGGCGGAAGTGGCCGCGATCACGTACTATCTGAAGCAGCGCCACGTGTTTGGCGATCTGCGCGTCGAAGTGTACGATTCGACCGGAGCGGTGATCAATCGTCTCCCGGGAGGCAAGCGGCGCGGTTTGAATCGGGTCCTGTGGTTCATGCGGCAGAAACCACCGAAAGTGGCACCGGCGGCGACCCTTGGTGGAGGAGCGCTCTTCGGCCCGACAGTGCCCGAAGGAACGTACACCGTGAAGGTCATCCGCACGAAAGACACGCTCGTGGGGACCGTGGCCATTGTTGCCGATCCCAAGTCCCCACATTCGACCCTCGAACGAGCGGAACAGGCAACCACCGTTCGCAAGCTCTACAGCATGCAGGAGCAACTAGCTTTCACCGCCGATGCCTGCACTGACGCCCGTGATCAGGCGAAGGCGCTGGCCAGCGGGATGCCCAAAGCGGACGCACTGAAGAAATCGCTGACTCGATTCGCTGATCAACTTGATTCGCTCCACAAGACGCTGGTGGCTACAAAGCCGAGCTGGCTCAGCGGAGAGAGGCAACTGCGAGAGAGAATCGTCGATCTGTATGGCGGCGTTTCCAGTTACGGCGGCCGCCCCTCTCAGACACAGCTGGAACAGCTGACTGTGCTCGAAAGGGAAGTGGCCAAAGCGGACACCGATTTCAACAGCGCGCTGGGTGGATTGTCTACCCTGAACCTGCAGATCGAGAAGAGAAAACTCCAGCCGATCAAGCCCTTGAACAAAGAAGCCTACGACAAGAAGCAATAGCGGCGTAAACTTTCGGAGTCCTGCCGGCCCTGTCCGGCAGGAGTCCCTCTTCGCAAGTCATCTACGATCGTAGATTGATTTCATCGATTTTAAGCCAATTATAAGGCTATCCTTATGGCAGTCTAAGCTCTGAGTTGTTTCTTATTACAGAGAGAATTGGAATGACAACTGAGATCGACAGAGCGGATTGTGCAGCACAGCGGCGTTCGGCGCCAATGGAGACGTTGACAACAAGACACTAACCCCAGTTCCTCCCTCTGATCCCCCCCCAGGGTGGCAGTATGTTGAGCGCTCGGAGAGCATAACGAGCCTCTCGAACCTGTCACCCTGGTCCTGTTTTCGGGCTGGGGGAGGGGGGCGCTTTTTGATACTGCGGGGCGGATTGTTTTGCGTATCTTGGCCTACGTTGGGAGAATAACACTATGCGCATTTTGATCGTTGAAGATGAACCCGGCATCGCCACCTTCCTGAGGGAAGGATTGTCCGAGGAGGGGTATCGGGTCGAAGTGGCCGCGGACGGCTCGTCGGGATTGGAGATGGCTCTGGTTAACGACTATGATCTGCTGATTCTGGACTGGATGCTGCCCGGTGTGAGCGGTATCGAACTCTGTCGACAGTTTCGTAGAAACAATACCGACACTCCCATCATCCTGCTGACCGCCAAAGACACGGCCCAAGATGTTGTGTTCGGATTGGACAGCGGCGTCAACGACTATATCCGCAAGCCGTTTAATTTTGACGAACTCCTTGCCCGAATTCGAGTGCAGCTTCGCCCAAAAGCAACGGAAACATCCCCTCTTACTCTGGGAGAAATCAGGATCGACCTCGAAGCTCATCAGGTGTGGTTTGGCACAACGCCGATTGAACTTACTTTCAAGGAGTTTTCACTCCTGGAGTTTCTCGTTCGCAACAAGGGAAAGGTCTGTACCCGCGCCCGAATTCTTGAGCATATCTGGGACATCAATTATCGGACAGACACATCGGTGATAGACGTGTACATCAATTATCTCCGTCGCAAACTCGAGGTCGTTGGCGGTGGCGACTATATCCAGACCGTCCGTGGGGTCGGATATGTTGTCCGGGATCCCGCATGAATCTGAAACTGCGCACGCGCATCGCGCTTCTGTATGTCGTTTCGACCGGATTGTTGGTTGGCTCCCTGTTTGTGGCTATCTACTCGATTGCGGCCCATACCATGGACAATCACTTTGATGACGCCCTGCTCGCCGAATATGAGGAAGTCACTTCCAGCATGGCTATCGAGAATGGGAAGGTCAACGTGTTTGGCTCAAATGAATGGACCGAGCAGGAACACGGGCAGGCGGAAACTTCGCCCGTGTTTCTTGAAGCCGTTGATTGTTCAGGGAGAACGGTGCTCCGATCTGCCAATCTCCGCGATTTGCATCTGCACTTTGATTCATCCCAACGAGCGATAACCTATCTGAATGCTGTTCTCGGTACGGCTGACGTAAGGCAGGTACAGGGTCCTGTTTACGGTATCGCCGACAGCGTCAGTGGTTACTTGATCGTTGCCGAAGGACGAAGTAACGCCGATGAACTCTTGCGTCATCTTCAGTTGGTGATGCTGATCTCGTTTCCCATTGTGATCGGCGTAATCTTTGGCGTCAGCGTTATGTTCGGCGGCCAGATTGTTGCGCCGGTGAACACTATCATCACGACCGCCGAGCGCATTACGAAAGAGAACCTCGATGACCGCATTCCGCTGCCGGTTCGTCACGACGAACTTTATCGCATGACCGCCACGATCAATAAGCTCCTGGAACGACTTCAGGACGCGCTCCTTCGAGAACAACAGTTCACTGCCGACGCCGCGCATGAACTCCGTACGCCCTTGGCAACTCTCAAGGGAACGCTCGAAGTGCTCATCCGCCATCCGCGCGAACCACATCAGTACGTAGAGAAAGTCACGTATTGCCTGGGCGAAGTGAATCGTGTCTCCGCTATGGTCGAGCAATTGCTGTTCTTGGCCCGCTATGAAAGCGGCGCGATCAAACCGTCGACCGAATCGGTTGAGCTGGTTGCCCTGATCGGGCGAGTGCTGCACCGCCTCGATCCGCTCATCACGCGCAAGGAGATCGTGGTCACGACTCAGTCGCCCAAGCGAGCGGTTGTCACCGGCGACGCCATGATGATCGAGATCATCCTTGAGAATATTGTCTCCAACGCCGTAAAGTATTCAACGCTTGGACAGCCTCTCGAGATCGAGATCGGCGTCGACGCCTTCTCGACCCGATGCACAGTAACCGATCATGGGGTGGGCATGACCGACGATCAGCTGCAGAAAGTATTTCATCGATTCTATCGCTCGGGTGAGCCGCGAACCTCTCAGATCTCAGGTTTTGGACTCGGCCTCGCGCTCGTACGCCGTATGGCCGACTTGCAGGGGATCGACGTGACCGCGATCAGCCAGCCAAGCCAGGGATCGTCCTTTACTGTTCACTTTCCGGACACACCCAGTGCGCCCCTTGCATGAGAATGAGGTATGTATCGTCTTGTCAGGAAACAGGTTATAACATCAGGTCGAATAAGGCAAAATTTGACCCATGTTATCTATGACAGGAGGCAATAACAGAGGCCAGTTCCACCCTACTGAGGAGAGAACTAGGCTCTGGTTCAAATTGGTACGTTTTTTATGTTGTTTCCCGAGGACGTTTCCTTTAGTTTGTGAGTAGCGTCGCCGATATAGTCACTGTATAGGTGGTGTTGGTTGAGGCATCCTTTGTGGGCGGGCAAGTGGATGTCATTACAGGACTTAACGGGCGATCAACGCCGGTCGTTGACGACTGGCAATTTTACCCCTTTACGCGCGGGAATTGTGGGATGAGCAAGGTATGTCTATGAATGTAGCCACCGCTTCTCGGACGCACGAGCCTCAGAGCACACCGGCGCGCGATTCGGAACCGCACAATATCTGGCTGCGCATTCTGTATCTCGTGTCGTTTGCCGTGATCATTGGATTCCTGGTCGACGGATATTCGTACTATTTGCTCCCGTACGCCGATCGTCCTCATCATGACCTGTACCGCGAACTACGCCCGGCGGGAACTCGTGGCTTGGGGTTCGGAGTGATCGGGGCGGCCATGATGCTGGCGATGTTGCTGTACACACTTCGCAAGCGCACAAAAATGATGGGGAAGGTCGGCTCGCGCCGCTTCTGGCTGCAGCTTCACATCTACCTGGGTATCATGGGGCCGCTTTTGATCGTGCTGCACACGTCGTTCAAAGTGCAGGGGCTGGTGGCGGTTGGCTTCTGGTCCATGGTGATTGTGACGCTGAGCGGCTACTTTGGTCGATACCTGTACCGGAAGATACCCCACGATTTCGAGGGAGAGGAGTTGACCCTCAAGGAGCTCGAGCAAATGAGCAAGGAGTTTACCAAGCAGCTACAAGGGGAATACAGATTGGATGATGATACGATCGCCTGGATTGATAAGCTCGGCGATGGGGTATCTCGGAAGACCGGTACCTTCCGCGTGCTGCTTGAGACGATTACGGCCGATCTTCTGCAGTTCCTTACCTATCGCCGCTTGCATCGGCGACTGTCCCGAAAACTGATTCTGCCGGCCTCGACCATGCACCATTTGATGCAGCTGATTCATAGTCGAGCCGCTCTTCGCCGTGAAATGCTGGCGTGGAACCAAATGCATGAGTTGTTTCATTACTGGCACGTGTTTCACAAACCCTTTGCGATAGTGATGTACGCTGTCATGGTCGTGCACATTGGAGTTGCCTTTTGGACCGGATATACGTGGATTTTTTAGGGGGCGGAAGACAAAGTGATCGCTGCAAGCCGCGCATGGGCGCCTGCACTCGCACTGAGTGTGCTGCTCGTGCTGGCGCCAACAATACTGGAGGCCCAATTGTCGCCAGGGAAATTGCACAAGACTCACGCCGATCTGGAGGGCGTGGAGAACTGCACCAAGTGCCACGATTCCAGCCGGGAGATGGTGGAAGAGAAATGCCTGACCTGTCATGTCGTCCTGGGAGAACGGGTGGCGCAGAAGAAGGGACTCCACAGTCGGGAAGAGTTTGCACACTGTCACAGTTGCCATGTCGAACATCAGGGGCGCGACTTCAAGCTGTTGTATTGGGAAAAAGGTGAGGAGAATTTTGACCACTCTCTCACTGGTTATAAGTTGGAAGGAAAGCATGTCGGCCTGAAGTGCCGCAAGTGCCACGAACCGAGCCACATTGCGAATATGAGTATACTCGAAAAGAATCATATCGACCCGACCCATACTTTTCTCGGCCTTGATACGGCGTGCATAAGTTGTCACAAAGACGAGCATCGCGGTCAGGTGTCAAAGCTCTGTACTGATTGTCACTCTGTTGCGGGATGGAAACCTGCGGCCGGCTTTGACCATTCACGGACGAAATTTCCTCTCACAGGTAAACACCTGACGACGCTTTGTGAGAAGTGCCATCGGTCGGTCCCCGTGGTTGATTCGGTGAGTGCGAAACCGATGGTGCAGTTTACCGGCATCCCCTTCGGAACGTGTACGGACTGCCACAAAGATATTCACGCCGGGAAACTTGGTGCGGTTTGCACAACCTGCCATACAACTGAAAGCTGGAAAGTCGCCAATGAAGCGGGATTCGATCATAACAAGACGCGCTATTCGCTCAAGGGGAAGCATGCGCGGGTGCAATGTCAGAAGTGCCATCTGCCCGGTCAGCCGGTAGCGGGGCTCAAGTATGCCGCTTGCACGGACTGTCACGGTGACTTCCACAAAGGAGCCTTTGCCCGTCGCGATCGCAAAGGGGCCTGCGAGGAGTGCCATACGGTAGAGGGATTTCGCCCGGCTCTCTTTACGCTCAACCAGCATAACCAGACTAAGTACCCGCTGGTCGGAGCCCATCTCGCGGTTTCGTGCAATGACTGCCACCGCGAGAAGAGCGCGGACAGCAGCGGTTCCAAGACAATCCGTTTCACATTCAAGTCGACCCGCTGTCAGGCCTGCCATGGTGATCCCCATAAGGGAGACCTGGCAAAGTATGTAAGCCCTGATGGGTGCGAGCTTTGCCATGCTGTTGGAAGCTGGCGTACAATTGCTTTTGATCACGCCAAGACGAAATTCCCGTTGGAAGGGAAGCATAGCGCTGTTCCCTGCCGATCCTGCCACCTGGACACCGTGACCGCCGGCTCACCGCTCGATCTTCGCTTTGCCAAACTCGGAATGGACTGCAATGACTGCCACAAGGATATTCACCAGCGGCAGTTCTCCACGCCGGTTGCCGTCAAGGGGAAACCCGCAAAGGCTCTCTGCACGCGTTGCCACACACCCAAGAGCTGGAAGGCAGAACTATTCGACCACAACAGCGCCTCAAGTTTCATGCTTGAAGGGGCGCATCGAAAAGTTCTGTGCGCCGGCTGTCACAAGAAAGTCACAGAAGGCGCCGTCGCCTTTGTTCGATATAAGCCGCTTCCCGCGGACTGTAAGGCTTGCCACACGGACCCAGACATTGAGCAAAGAATGGAGCACCGATGAAATCGAAAATAATACTGGCCATAGCCGCCCTGGGCTTGATCGGGGTTCTCGGCGTCAGTCAGGAGACGGTGAAGAGTCCCCACGGCAAGATGGTGAAATGGGACTGTCAGAATTGCCACTCGCTGGACTCATGGACACAGCTGAAAGACAGCCTGGAGTTCAATCACGACAAGACCAGCTTTCCCCTCAAGGGGAGTCATCGTTCCGTGAAGTGCGCTCAGTGTCACACCAACCTCGACTTCCGAAAGGCTTCCCAGGCTTGCGTTGATTGCCATAACGATGTGCATCGCGACCAGTTCGGCACCAGCTGTCAGAACTGTCATACATCCGAGAGCTGGAAGGACAGCCGCGATATCCTCGACCAGCATGCCCAGCATGGATTCTCTCTGACGAGCGTGCACGCCATTACCGATTGTGCCAAGTGCCACGTCAACAGCGTGCAGAACGAATACGCCGGGGCGCCGCACGAATGCCGCGGATGCCACAGTGAGGACTTCAATTCAACTCGCGACCCCAACCATATTCAGGCCGGCTTCTCCTCCGATTGTGAGAGCTGCCATCAGATCGCGTCGGCTGGTTGGACTCAGACTTCCTACACGCACACGGACGCCTTCCCCCTGACCGGAGGTCATGGCGGTCTTGATTGTAACGGCTGCCACAGCTCGTCCTACAAGGGAACGTCAAAGAACTGTTACTCCTGTCACCAGAGCACCTTTGCGGGAGTGCGTGACCCTAATCACATCAGCGGTAATTTCGACCATGACTGCACCAAGTGCCATACGACGATGGCCTGGCTGCCGGCTACCTTTGACCACGCCGCCACTGCCTTCGCACTCACCGGCGCTCACGCCAAGACCGCCTGTCAGTCCTGTCATAAAACTGGATACACGAATACCTCGACCGCGTGCTATGCGTGTCACCAACAGAGTTTCGCCGCCGCGCTTGACCCGAATCATCCGAGCGGTGGTTTCAGCCATGAGTGCACGATCTGTCATACGACAACGGCCTGGTCGCCGGCAACCTTTGATCACAGTAAGAGCCGCTTCCCGCTGGTCGGCGCGCATCAGCAGGTCGCCTGCGCGAACTGTCACACCTCGGGCTATGCCGGGACGGCCACAGACTGCTACAGTTGTCACCAGACACGCTTCGCAGCCGTCACCGATCCGAACCATGTCTCCAATAATTTCGATCACGACTGCACCAAATGCCACACGATGAACGCGTGGACTCCTTCGACCTTTGATCACAAAGCGACCCTCTTCCCCCTCACTGGCGCGCACTCAAGTGTGTCGTGCGTTTCTTGTCATACGACAGGTTACGCTGGTACTCCGACAACCTGTTACAGCTGTCACCAGACTCAATTCGCATCGGTGACCGACCCTAATCACGTGTCGAACAACTTCGATCACGACTGTACCAAGTGCCACACGACAACTGCCTGGAATCCGTCAACCTTTGATCACAAGACGACGCTCTTCCCGCTCACTGGCGCGCACTCAAGTGTATCGTGTGTTTCTTGTCATACGACAGGTTACGCCGGTACTCCGACGGCCTGCTACAGTTGCCACCAGACCCAATTCACGTCGGTAGTTGACCCGAACCACGTGTCGAATAACTTCGATCACGACTGTACGAAGTGCCACACGACAACTACCTGGAATCCGTCAACCTTTGATCACAAGACGACGCTCTTCCCGCTCACTGGCGCGCACTCAAGTGTATCGTGCGTTTCTTGTCATACGACAGGTTACGCCGGTACTCCAACAACTTGCTACAGTTGCCACCAGACCCAGTTCACATCGGTGACCGATCCGAACCACGTGACGAACAACTTTGATCACGACTGTACCAAGTGCCACGGCACATCGGCCTGGCTGCCGTCGACCTTCGGTCATAACGCCACCGCTTTCCCGCTCACCGGGGCGCATGCAACCGCAACATGTAAGTCCTGTCATATCACTGGCTATGCCGGTACCCCGAGCACCTGCTACGGCTGCCACCAGACCCAATTCACCTCGGTGACCGATCCGAACCATGTGACGAGCAACTTTGATCACGACTGCACCAAGTGCCACACGACAACTGCCTGGAATCCGTCAACCTTTGATCACAAGACGACGCTCTTCCCGCTCACCGGCGCGCATGTGGCAGTCACGTGCAAATCATGCCACATTACCGGCTTTGCAGGAACGCCAACGGCCTGCTACAGTTGCCACCAAACTCAGTTCACGTCGGTGGCCGATCCGAACCATGTGACGAACAACTTCGATCATGACTGTACCAAGTGCCACGGCACATCGGCCTGGCTACCCTCGACGTTCGGTCATAACGCCACTGCCTTCCCGCTCACCGGGGCGCATGCGACCGCAACATGCAAGTCCTGCCATATCACTGGCTATGCCGGTACCCCGAGCACCTGCTACGGCTGCCACCAGACCCAGTTCACGTCGGTGGTTGACCCGAACCATGTCGCCAACAACTTCGATCAGAACTGTACCAAGTGCCATAGCACGTCGGCCTGGTTACCTTCGACGTTCGGTCATAACGCGACGCTCTTCCCGCTCACCGGAGCGCACGTAGCGGTCGCCTGCAAGTCCTGTCACATTACTGGCTATGCCGGCACTCCGAACACGTGTTACGGCTGCCATCAGGCTCGGTTCACGTCGGTAGTCGACCCGAACCATGTCGCCAATAACTTCGACCATGACTGCACCAAATGCCATTCGACAACAGCGTGGAATCCATCAACTTTCAACCACAGCACGACGCTTTTCCCGCTTTCCGGTGCGCACACGATAGTAGCCTGCGTTTCCTGTCACGCAACCGGCTACACCGGCACATCGACAGCGTGCTACAGCTGTCACCAAACTGAATACTCGACAGTGATTGATCCTAACCACGTGTCGAACAACTTCGATCACGTCTGCACCAAGTGCCATTCGACAGCGGCCTGGACTCCGGCCACCTTCGATCACCGGACAACGGCTTTCCCGTTAACTGGCGCGCATCTCACCGCGACTTGCATAGCCTGCCACAGAACAGGGTACGTCGGGACCACAACCTCCTGTTACGCGTGTCACCAGACGAGCTACGCCAGCGCGACCAGCCCGAATCATGCGAGCCAGGTATTTCCCACCGACTGCAAGACCTGCCATAGCACGACGGGGTGGACCCCGGCGACCTGGGACCACGACGGCAAATACTTCCCGATCTACACAGGCCGTCACAGCACCGTCTGGAACACCTGTACCACCTGCCATAACGTGGTCGGGAACTTTGCCGCTTTTGAATGCATCAACTGTCATACGCACAGCAAGAGCGTTACTGATAGCCATCACACCGGTCAGGCAGGCTATCAGTACACGAGCGCGGCCTGCTTCAGATGCCACCCGCGTGGCAGGGTTTAAGGGAGCGGATGTATGAAGAACATATATCAGATCATACTCGTTGTCGCCATTGCCCTGTCGGGCAGTTCTGTCTTCGCCGGCAGTACCTTCAAGGTAAAGTACCTGTCGGCGGAGTATGTGTACTTGCGCGGAGGAACGCTCGACGGCCTGGCGGTGGGTGACCGTCTGGCAATCAGTGGTAAGGATACGGTTGAGATCGAGCTGGAAGTGCTCTTTCTCTCAGAGCACTCCGCCTCCTGCAAGGTTCTGTTCCAATCGCGTGCTATTCGCCCCGGCGAATTGGCCGTGCAGACCTTGCACAACGCTTCGGCCGATACTCTCCGCGTGGCATCAATTCCCGTTGTACCGCCGGAAGTGACTCCCCCACCCAAACCGTCCCCGACGCGGCGGACACACCGAAAGACCCTCTCGGGAAGTGTTTCGGCTCTCACCAACAGCTGGCATGATCGAAAGGACTCCGAGCAGGATTACCAGCAGACGTCGCTTCGATTGAACCTCACCGCGCGGAATCTGCTCGGTAGCGGCGGTACGTTTTCGCTTTATACTCGCGGTCAACGGGATCAACGGAATCGCACGTCCGGCGGACCGAGCGGGCGCGAGAATTGGCAGAATCAAATCTACGAGATGTCGTTTTCGTACGACGATGAAACCGCACCGGTCAACATCTACGCCGGTCGTGTCATGCTCCCGCGGGTCAGCAGCGTGGGGTATATCGATGGTCTCGTGCTGGAGGGGCGTTTGTCAGAGGGGGTTCGAGTCGGTATGTTCGCCGGCGCTCAGCCGCAATGGCAATACGGCAACGGCGCCAATTCCCTCCAGAAGGGGGGTGGGTATGTCAATGTCAGTCATGGGACCTATCGAACGACGATGATTAACCTGACGCTGGCCGCTGCGGGAGAATATCACGCTCGCGAAGTCAGTCGTGAACTGATCTACCTTCAGGGGAGGCTGAGTATCGCCAACCGCTGGAGCCTGACCAGCATCAATGAAATCGATCTCAACCGCAGTTGGCGGAAAGAAAAGACGGGCAACGGGCTTTCATTTTCAAGTGTCTATCTGAATACGCGCTACCGTATCAGCGAAGCGATCTCTACGAGCCTGAACTATGACACTCGAAAGAATTACTGGACCTACGAGATGCGTACTGTGGCCGACAGCCTCTTTGACTACCACGTTCGGCAGGGGCTCAGGATGCAGGTCGACGTACGATTTCCCGGGAACCTCTATACCTATTCGGGGGTAGGATATCGTAAGCGGACTGGTGACCCGACGCCGGTCTATTCCTACAGCTGTGGAGCGACAAAAACCGGCTTGCCGACGCTTCAGACAAGTCTCAGCCTGCAGGCTTCAGGTTATTCGGGGCCGACCGACAATGGGTACAACCTGTCGGCGCGGATAGGTCAGAATATGCGCCGTCGCGACATGATGAGTGTGGGATATAGCTTTATGGTCAGTAATCATCGCAGCAACCGATCACTGGACCTCACGGCGAGATTTGAAGTCTTCGGCACATTCTTTCTCGGCGGGCAATATCAGCACAGCTCCGGTGATGACATCAAAGGGCAGCGTCTTCAGGCCGAGGCCGGACTGCTATTCTAAGAACGACGCAACACGACGAGCCAAGAGAGCGGGATGGAAGAACAGTTTATCTGGTACGGAGTCGGAGCGTTTGTGCTCCTTATCTTCGTTCCCTATTACCTGATATTTCGCAAAAGCACGCGCTCGGCGAAACTGCGCAAAGCCGAAGCGCAGTCGCTGGGTATCGATCGCCCTCGGGCGCAGTATCCGATGATCAACGCCAGCCTCTGCATTGGGTGCGGCTCCTGTGTCGACGCCTGCCCGGAAGGGGATGTCCTCGGAGTGGTGAAGGGGGTCGCGGCCGTGATTAACGGTATCCGGTGTGTCGGCCACGGCTATTGTGAGGTCGCTTGTCCGGTGGGGGCGCTCAAAGTTGGGTTGGGCGACATCAAGTCACGCCCGGATATTCCCGTCCTGACCGAGTTCAACGAGACCACTGTTCCAGGGCTGTTCATCGCCGGAGAGCTGGGTGGATTATCGCTCATCCGTAACGCCATCGCCCAGGGTCGAAAGGTCGTCGACAAGATCGCTACCGATCTGAACGGAAGCGGTCGACGCGAGGAACTGGACGTGGTCATAATCGGTGCCGGACCAGCCGGGCTCAGCGCAGCGCTGACCGCCACCAAGCACAAACTAACCTACCTGCTGATAGATGAACGCGAGGTAGGGGGCACGATACTCCACTACCCGCGCCGCAAGATGGTCATGACCCAGCCCGTGGAAATCCCGCTGTACGGGTGGCTACGCAACGCCGAATATTCCAAGGAGTTCCTCATTGATACCTGGAAAGAGATCATCACCCGTTTCAACATCAAAGTGCGCACGGGTGAGCGACTCGAAGGGATCACCAAGCAGGATGGACGATTCGTCGTGCAAACGATCAAGCAGAATTATCCGACGCAGTGCGTGGTTCTCGCGCTTGGGCGGCGGGGGACACCCCGCAAGCTCGAGATTCCCAGCGAAGAGCAGCCGAAAGTCATGTATTCCCTGATTGACGCTCAATCATACAACAAGGCTCACGTCCTTGTGGTTGGCGGCGGCGACAGCGCCATTGAAGCCGCCATCGGGCTTGGCCGTCAGCCGGGCAACACGGTGACTATCTCCTATCGCAAGAGCAGCTTCTTCCGGGTGAAAAAGAAGAACGAAGATCGCATCGGCCAGCTGATCAAGCAACGGAAGATCACACCGGTCTTCGACTCACAGGTAACTGAGGTCAAAGAGAAGAGCGTCGTGCTCAAGACCAAAGAAGGGATGCTGGAGATTCCCAACGATTATGTATTCGTCATGATCGGAGGCGTCCCGCCCTTTGAGATGCTCAAGGCAATGGGGATCGCCTTCGGAGGGGATGCCAAGCCCTTGACTGAAGAAACGGCCACTTCGAAAGGATCGATCCGGGCGGCTGTTCTGTAGCGCGCAACGCGGTGCGTCGGGCGATCATGAAGAGCTCGTATACACGAGCGTTCGGTATCCCCACCAGTTCAAATCCGAGACGCGCACAAAGCGCCCGCGATGATCCATCACATCCTCGGGCACGGGATTGTGAAGGCAAATCGTGATCGTTCGCGGGTGATCGGCAAGCGACCGTTCCATGTTGTCAAGGACCTTGTCGAGGATAATCTTGTCGAAGGCATTGATGATGATGAACAGGACTTCGTCGGCCTCAACAACATAAGTTGCGACGTCGGATTCGACTATGCGAAACTCGGTTGCTGTGCCGGTCGCGTTCTTGTATGCCGAGCAGTTTTTCCGCGCAGCGTCGCACAATTCCGGGGCGATCTCAATCCCTCGCGCTCCTCGGAATCCGAATTCTGATGCGATGAGCAACACGCGCCCTTTACCGCTCCCCAGATCAACAGCCGCGCTGCCGACCGGTATCGTTGTGCTTAGGTGTCTGAACAGCTTGCGAAGGATCACGACCCGTGCCGGTTCATAGCGGGTACCGTGAAGTTTGCTGTCTCCCCGGATGTTCATATCCTCAAGACGGAGCCATCGACATGTTTCAACCCCATGTCGAAGGTCAAACCAGCGATCGACCAACTCAATGTACAGCTTGATGAACGTCACTCTGAAACCATGCCGTTTCAGAGCCCTCACCATTCTTTGCCATGCTCTCGTCATATCGCCGTTCCGGTGTATTCACCAATCCATATTTGGGGCAGAATTCTGTTCTTAATCACCACGCCTGACTGCAGTCTCGTCTGTGTAATTCGGAATGTCAAGGTCAATTCCGGACGATCGCGTTAGCTCAACGGCGTTCACGGGTTACACTTGCTCCACGACCCAAACGATTTATATTCCCCCTGTTACAATCACTGGCGGATTCAAGTGAAAATCCATGTCTCACCTTGTTGTTCGCCGAAGCTAAACCCTAACCCGGGAGTCTCAGCATGCGCAAGCTTGTATCGCTCGTCTGCGTGTTCCTTCTCGTCGGCCTCTCCTCAGTGAGGGCCGGCATCATCCCCTCATGGGAGTCGCCGTCAAAGAAATTCGGGTTCTACCCGATTACCAATGAATTGTCTGTCTACCGAAGTGTCGACGACAGCGGCCATGACCGTGGCAACACCATGCAGATCATTTCGATCAACTCATTCAAGGTGTTCACCGAGTTCACTTTCGAATTCACCGCCGATTTCAATCATGGCTACACGTCTGGCCTGACGCACGACCATTATGTTGAGATCGGCCTGGTCAAGCATCTGAGCAGCTTCTTTAGTCTCAACGTCCAACGCGTGATCGCCAAATTCGAGCCAAAACCGATCAACCAATTTGGAGTGCGCCTAAGCTTCTGACCGAGTGACGACACGCCACCCCAGGAGTGTCACGACATGCCATTGTCGATTGACGATTCGGTGCGCTCGGTCTGAGAATCGTCGAAGGGGTCGGTGTGAATAACGACGATTGCCAGCGGGAATTGGGCGACTATCGCCTGTTCCAGATCGTCGGCGATCTCATGTGCCTCGATCAGGGTTGCGTTGTGACGCACCACAATGTGCAGATCAATATGCCGCTGGCTGCCGGACTTGCGGGTGCGAAGATCATGCCATGATTCCACCCGGGGTTCGGCGTTCAGAATAGTCTCAATTCGCAGGATCTCTGATGCGGGCAGGCCATGATCCATCAAGTGTCGACTGGCGTTGATCGTCAATTTCACGCCAACCCAGCCGATGAATCCGGCAACACCCATAGCGATGAGCGGGTCGATAATATGCCAGCCGGTAATCCAGACCAGCACAAGTCCGACCGCCACCCCAAGCGATGTGTACACGTCGGTGGAAAGATGCTGGGCGTCAGCCTCGAGCGCGAGCGAGTCCTCTTCTCTGGCTACTTTGAACAGGTACTTCGCCACGAACGTGTTGATCACGACGGAAAAGAGCATCACCCCGGCGCCAAGTTCCAGATGAATGACCTCGCCGCCGTAGATCGCTTTCTTGATCGCCTCCACGACGATCCAGACCGCCGCGACAATGATCAGGGCGGCCTCAACCGCACCTGAGATACTCTCGGCCTTACCGTGACCAAACGGATGTTCGCGATCCGGGGGGCGATCCGAGATTCGCACTGAAATGAGCGCGATGGTGGCAGCCAGCAGATCGTTTGCGGAGTGGATCGCTTCCGACAGAATGCTGACCGATCCGGAGAGAATCCCGACCACCAGCTTCAGCAGCACCAGCGTGCTGTTCGACGCCACCGACAGAAGCGCGGCGCGGCTTTTTCGCGTCATACTCATCGCCCCTTACAGCCCCATCGGCTATCAATAATAATCCTGTTCTGACCGCCTGCCAAAGTTACCCACAACATCAAACCGTCTGCCTTTGATATGAGAAAGATGCACAATGACGACCTAAACGTCAATGCTTGTGTTGCCCTTGTCGAATTGAAAAGCTTGAGGGTTATGTCGCTCGACGCAACAACTCAGGCCTTGACCAGCTTACGATAGCGATTGCGACGGTTCTCAAACAGCTTGCCGCCCAGTTCCTTGATCCGCCATTCTTCGTATTCCTTGAAGTTGCCGTCGAACCACCGAACATTTCCCTCTCCTTCAAAGACCAGCAGATGTGTGCAGATCCGATCGAGGAAGAACCGGTCGTGGCTGATAACCAGCACACAGCCCCGGAAGTTCAGAATCGCCTCTTCGAGCATGCGGAGCGTGTTAACATCAAGGTCGTTGGTAGGTTCGTCAAGCAACAGGACATTTCCTCCCGCTTTCAGGACTTTCGCCAGATGACAGCGGTTTCGCTCGCCCCCTGAAAAGTCCTTGACCATCTTCTGCTGCTCGGCCCCCTTGAAACCGAACCGCGAGAGGTACTGGCGAATGGGCACGCTGTTCTTTCCCAGAACGATCTCCGATGCCCCTTCCCCGACATCGTCGAGGAGGCTCAAATCCCCCCGTAGCGATTCCCGACTCTGATCTACGTAGGCGGTCTTCACCGTCGTTCCGACAGTAACGGCTCCGCTATCGGGTTTCTCCTGACCGACAATCATCCGCATCATCGTTGTCTTGCCGGTACCGTTGGGACCGACCAAGCCGACAATCGCCGAACGCGGAATCTTGAACGAGACGTCGGTGTAGAGGACGGTATCGCCGTATTGCTTGGACACATTCTCAAACTCAATGACCTTGTCACCGAGATCAGGTCCGGGCGCGATCTGAATCACCGCGTTATCATCCTTGGAAGTCGCCGTCTCGCGCGCGACCAACTGCTCGTATTCGGCAATTCGGCTATGGGCCAGATGGTGGCGATCCTTGTTGCTCATCTTAATCCAGGCCAACTCGCGCGCCAATGCCCGTCCACGCGGGCTCTCCTTCTTTTCATCGGTAACCAGTTTCGACAGTTTCTGCTCAAGCCACGACGTGTAGTTCCCTTCGTAGGGAATACCAGCCCCCCCCTCCAACTCCAGAATCCACTTGGTGATATTGTCCAGAAAGTAGCGATCGTGGGTCACGATTATCACTGTCCCGGGGTAATCCCGCAACTGCATTTCCAGCCAATTGACTGTTTCGGCGTCCAGATGGTTCGTGGGTTCGTCGAGCAACAGCAGATCGGGTTGTTCCAGGAGTGCCTTGCACAGCGCGACCCGGCGACGTTCACCGCCGCTCAACGTGGAGACCAGACGGCTGTCATCGGGCAGGCAGAGCGCGTCGGAAGCCAGGGCGAATTTCTGATCGAGATTCCAAGCGTCGGACGCATCCAGCTTGTCCTGCAGTTCCCCCATCCGGCTCATGGCAGTGGCCATTTCGTCGTCTGACATCGGCTCCGCCATCCTGGTCGTGATGTCATTGTATTCGTTCAAGAGTGCAGTTGTTTCTCCGAACGCCAATTCGAGCGTTTGGCGCACGGTCAGTAATTCATCGAGGATCGGCTCCTGCATGACCATTCCAGAGCGATACCCCGGCGTGATAAACGCCTGCCCCTGGAAGGCTTCATCCAGTCCGGCCATGATTTTCAATACGGTCGATTTGCCCGAGCCGTTTTCCCCCACAATCCCGATCTTGGCGCCGGGATAGAAACAGAGGTTGATGTTCTTGAGCACCTGCCGTTGGCCGTAGAACTTGTTCAACCGCAGCATCGTGAAGATATATTTATCAGCCATTCTATCTCTTTCTTACGGGAGCGCGAGGTTTCAGTTATGATTTCACTGCGTCAAGAATGACACAAATCGGACTGAAAGTCAAGGAGCCTCTGGTTCCCCCGCGGGCAGATAACCCAAAGGCTTGGGTGGCCTCCAGCCCTCTACCGCTTCTCTCTGTGCTTGGTAATCGCTCTCTGCATCTTGTGAATCCGTTTCCATTTGGCCTTCTCGGCAAGGCCAAGGCTGACATCCTGCCGTCGCGCCAGATACTCCAGCTCGCGCTTCTGTTTGAGATAACTCTGCAGACGATCGTCGCCCAATTTCCCGTTCTCGATGGCGGCACGGACGCCACACTCCGGTTCGTGCTGGTGAGAGCAGTCGGAAAAACGGCAACCCTGGGCAAAGCGCTCGATATCCTCGAACGTTCCCTGCAGGCTTGCTTCGTCGGCCCAAAGCTGAAGCTCTTTCATGCCCGGGGTGTCGATGACGATCGCACCCGATGGCAGAACCAGCAATTCACGACTGGTCGTGGTATGACGGCCGCGTCCGTCTGAGTCCCGAACGGCGCCGACCTTCAGACGATCAGATCCCAGAAGTGCATTGATGAGTGTCGATTTCCCCGCTCCTGACGAACCAAGCAGGGCGACAGTCACACCCGGTTTCAGGTACTGTTCGAGAGCTTCAAGTCCGCTTTGATTCTGTGCGCTGATGGCATGAACCGGCACGCCGATCGCAATAGCCATCACCTCAGCTCTCTTCTCCACCGTATCAGAGCAGAGATCAGATTTGTTGAGAAGCACAACCGGTGATGTTCCGCTCTCCCAGATCAGGGTGAGATACCGTTCAATCCGCCGGAGGTTGAAATCCCGATCGAGTCCGGTCAGGAGAAACGTCACGTCGACATTCGCGGCAATGACCTGTTCTTCCGTTGTGTTTCCGGCCACTTTGCGGGAGAAGAGGCTCTTACGCGGTAGGATAGCTTGTATGGTTGCCCGTGCTTCGCTCGGACGAGCGCTGATCGCCACCCAATCTCCGACCGCCGGAAAGTCGCGCCGCGAAACGGCCGCAAAGCGAAGTCGACCCGACAGTTCGCCGCTCAATTCCCCATCATCCCCCAGAAGGGCGTAGAGATTTCGGTGTTCTCGTATGACTCGTGCCGGTGCAAGATTTTCTTTGCTGTGAGCTCTGAATTGCTCGTCCCAACTGCTATTCCAGCCTACACTCTGAATGTTCATTTTGTCGATCTCATGTAATAATGGTCATCTTTGTGGTCACGCAGCTGGCGCGACCGTTGACATTGTCGTCACCTCTGAGATCCGACCGGGCAAAGAAAAACGGCCGTCCCGTAAGGAACAGCCGTGACTTATTAAAGAGCATAGAGCTCTATGTCAGCAGCCAGACTCCCAGAGACGTGACTCGACTCTGATTATTTCGACTACCCGATCCATAACTCACGTCTCCTTTCCGAATCTAACTGGTTAATCTTCGCTATTCTCAGCTTAGAATACGCAACGACGAGAAATTGTCAATGAAAAACTGTGGGGTCTGAAGATAGCTGTCGATTTGGTGTGCTTTGATTCAGGGCTTGTTGAAAGGTTTCGTAGAGTCACAAATGCCATCATCCCTTCCCCTTCTCCCCGCTGGGGTAGAAGGTGCCCGAAGGGCGGTTGAGGGGAGTTTGCTTACGTTCCCTGAATGTGTGGACTCGTGATACCACTCATTCCGCGGCAATATCTTTCAATGAGGCCAAGCCCGCCCTACCAGTCAGGATGGGCCAACTTGAGAAGATAGAAGCAGCCCGCCGAGATCGCCGCCGAGGCGGGTATCGTAAAGAGCCAGGCCCAGACTATCCGCCCGGCCACGCCCCACTTGATCCCTGAAATATTCGAGGTCGCCCCAACCCCCACAATTGCGCCCGTGATTGTGTGCGTAGTGGAGACCGGTATCCCAAAATGCGTCGCCATGAAGAGCGTAGTGGCTCCCGCTGTTTCGGCGCAAAACCCGCCGACCGGTTTGAGCTTGGTGATTTTCATCCCCATTGTCTTGACAATCCGCCAGCCGCCGAATGCCGTTCCTACGCCCATCGCCAGGTGGCAGGCGAGAATGATCCACATCGTACTGGGGTCAGTCAGTGAGAGCGACGTATCCGGCGCCATAATTCCGCCCGCGATCAGGAGTGCCATGATAATTCCCATCGTCTTCTGGGCATCATTACCGCCATGCCCAAGCGAATAGAGCGCCGCCGACACGAGCTGCCCTTTACGAAATATGCGATCGACATCGTTGGGACGCCACCGACGGAATATCCAGTAGACGGCGATCATGACTGCGAATCCAATCACCAGCCCTATGAGCGGCGCCAACGGGATGAACTTGACCGCCTTCCAGATTGTGTTCCAGTGGATAATGGCCAGCCCCTTGTACGCGATGCCTGCTCCGGCCACACCGCCGATCAGGGCGTGCGATGAACTGGTTGGGAGTCCGAGCCACCACGTGATGAGGTCCCACACGATGGCCCCTACCAGGCCAGCCAGAACGACATAGACGTAGACTGTATCTTTGCCGTCGATCTTGACGATCTTGGCGATCGTGTCGGCCACCCGGGGAGCAAACACGAACATGGCGATGAGGTTGAAAAATGCCGCCCACCAGACGGCCACTTTCGGGCTCAACACCCGTGTCGAGACCACGGTGGCGATGGAATTGGCGGCGTCGTGAAAACCGTTGATGATGTCAAACAGGAGGGCGACGGCCACCGTCCCGATGATAACAACCATGATGGGCGTCATGGTCAGGAAGCCTCGATCACAACGCCCTGGACAATGTTGGCTACCTCTTCGCAGCGATCGGTGGCTTTCTCAAGCCGCTCGAAGACCTCTTTCCACTTGATCACCTGCACCGGTTCCTTCTCTTCCTTGAAGAGACGCACCAAGGCCGTGCGCAGAATCTGATCTCCCTGGTTCTCGGCCTCGTAGATGGCCAGACAACACTCCTCAATCGCCGCTCCCCCCTTGTTGAGATTACGCAGATTGCGAATCGCGCCATCGATGGCTATCGAGGCGCTGACAAGAACGCCCGTGAACTGCGTCAACTCGGATCGCATCTCGGTCAATTCGTAGAGCATCATCCGGGACGCGACTGAGTCCACCGAGTCGATGATATCGTCAAGCCGTTTCATCAGGCGGTGAATGTCAGCTCGATCGATCGGGGTAATAAAGGTTCGGTGAAGGGCGTCGATGCAGCGGTGAGTCACGTCGTCGGCAAGATGTTCGATCTCTTTGATCCGATTCACCCGACCGACCAATTCCGACGGGTTGGAAGCAATCGCATGCAGTTCCTTGCACGCTTCGATCGACAGCTTACTGTGCTGCTCGAAGAAGTCGAAGAAACTGGTCTCCCGAGGCAGCAACTTCTTAAACATACCTACTCCCTTTACTGGCCGTGAAACCCGAGCCGTGATCTTCAGCGTTGTGAAAATAATCTCATAGAATCCCCAAACGGTAACATAATCTCGACCGTCGGTCAAGTCCTAAGTCACGAACGGTGGGAAGGCGGAAGGGTGAATTCGAGCGGTGAGGAGATTATTCCATGCCCGCGACCACGCGCCACGACTGTTTCACGCAGTCATTCAGGCCGATGCCGTAGTAGGCGTTGCCGGTGACATGAAGATCTTGAAGGTTTGATAACTCCGCTTCGATCGTTCGAAGCCGCGCGGTATGACCAATATGGAATTGCGGAATCCCGCGTTTCCAACGATAGACTTTGACTACCTCGGGTTCCCCCGAAATGCCCAGGATATCATCGAGGTCCTCGCGTACCCGCGTGACCAATTCGTCATCGGAGAGCGCTATCGATTCGTGATCTCCGTCCCCGCCGACCATCGTGCGCAGTTGAACTCTCCCGTCGGGTGCACGATCGGAGAAGATCGACGAAGTCCAGATCGATCCGAGGATTCTTCGTTTCTCCAGCCGGGGGACCAGGAATCCGAACCCGTCGAGACTGTGCCTCACTTTTCGTGATGCATATCCAAGGCCGACGACCGCTATCGGCGCGTAGTGAATCTGCGCCAGCGCTTGGGAGAGTCGCGGCGATAGACCGGCGACAAGCTCCGATGCGTGATATGCGGGAAGGGCCAATATGACAGCGCGTGCGGCATGCGTCGTACCGTCGCCGAGGGTGAGCGTATAGCCATCTCCAGTTCTGTGCACGGAGCGAACCGCGTGGCAAACGTCAATCTGGTCGCGATAGCGCTCCTCGAACCGCCTGACAAGACAATTCAGTCCGCCGCGAAACGAGGTCAGCCAACCAGCTGGTCCCGACGGTCCGCCTCCCTCTCGTCCCTCGGCTTTGGCCTTCCCGGCGCGAGCGATCATCGCCTTGATGAGCGATCCATGTTCCTGTTCCATCTCATGCATGATCGGAAAGCAGGCGCGAAGGGAGAGTTTCTCGGCCAAGCCGCCGAAGATACCCGATACCATCGGCTGCACGAGATAGTCGGCAGCTTCGCGACCGATACGCCGCGCGACGAAGTCATACACCGACTCATCGCCATCCTGAGCCGAACGCCCGACTAATGGTTCTCTCAGCACTCTCAGACGCCCCGACAGGCTCAGAATGTCGGACGCAAGAAAGCTGGGGGGAGTCATAGGCACGGCCCGCAATTTCCCCTTGCGCAAAATGAATCGATTATTGACCGCAGAGTTCGCGCGCTCAAGCTGCGAATCAAGCCCAAGTTCATGGCAGAGCCGCAGCGTGAGCGGCTCGCGGTCGAGAAAACCGTTGGGACCCCAGTCGAAGCTGTAGCCATCGATTTGGTCGGTGCCAATCGTCCCTCCCAGATGTTCCTCGGCTTCAAAGAGTCGCACGACCCGATCCGGCTTAAGAGTGCGCAAATAATGAAGCGCGGCCAGCCCCGATATGCCGCCACCAACGATGGCAACGTCAAGTTTCGACATAGCTCATCATTCGCCGACACACGATCTCGGCGAGGACTCGGGTAAATGACGGATCCCCGTTGAACATTGGCATTCGTCGTATCCGTTTAGCAGCGTTGCCTCCGATCAGCTTTGGAAGCTCGACGTCGATCTCGTACAGTGTCTCAATGTGGTCGCACACAAAACTCACGGGCACCACAAACACTCTGCCCTCTTTTCCCTCAAGGAGCCGATTAGTCTCGTCGATGGTGTCTGGACCAACCCAGCGAACTGGTCCGGTCTTGCTCTGAAACGACACGAAGTGCTCTCGTCCGGCAGCGGCCAGTGAAGCGGTTCGTTTCACCTGCTCGACATACGGGTCCCCCATGTCGACGAACTTCTGCGGTAGAGAGTGTGCCGAAAACAGGAGGGTTTCGTGGTCGCGGATATTCCGTAGAATGTATTCCCGCAGCAGCCGGATATACCCATCATCATCGTGAAAATCCCTTATGAACAGCGTGTGTGCACCCTTCAATTGCGCCACGGTTCGCGTCGCCGACGCAAACGCCGAGCCGGTAGTGGCGCCGCTGTATTGCGGGTAGAGGGGCAGGAAACAGAGGCGCCGGTACCCTTCGTCATACGCTTTCAGAATCGCCGAACGCACCGTCGGCTCAAAGTACTGCATGCCGACATAGCAGCGAGCACCGGGAATATTCTGCTGAAGCTCTGCTTCAAGCTGATCCGCCTGAAGGCGACTCCACTTCAACAGCGGTGATCGGCCGCCGATCTGTTCATAGCGCGCCTGTACTTTTCTCGTGCGAAGTGCAGAAATGAGATAGGCAAGTGGCTTCTGCAACAGCAGACCGCCGGGGAGACGGATCAACGTTCGATCGGAGAAAATATTGTAGAGAAAGCGCCTGACATCTGCCAATCCATCCGGTCCCCCCATGCTAAGCAGGATGATCGCCGGTGTGCTCGTGCCCTCAGCAGTCATGCTATATGGTCCTTGAGAAAGTAACTTTCCTGCCCGGAATGCCATCGGTCAAGTAGGCGTCAAACGTCATCGCGATGTTGCGCACAAAGGTTCGCCCCAGTTCAGTTATCACCAGGCCGTCTGCCGCTTCAACGAGCAGGCCGTCGGCTGCAAATTCGGCCAACGCAGAGCGTTCGGTAGCGAAGTGATCATGATATGACTCCCCAAACCGCTCTGCGAACTGGGCGTAGTTCAGTCGGAAATTGCACATAAGCGAGGTAATGACATATTGACGGATCAAATCCTCCTGCGACAACTTCATTCCCCGATAGACTGCTGAGCCTCGTTCGGCGATAGCGTTTTCGTAGCTGTCGAGTTTGGCGTGATTCTGAAAGAACGAATCGGCCACGTATCCGATCGACGACATCCCAAA
Source organism: uncultured Ignavibacteriales bacterium (assembly GCA_964540105.1). Lineage (GTDB taxonomy): Bacteria > Zixibacteria > MSB-5A5 > GN15 > FEB-12 > DATKJY01. The sequence goes on from CAZILL010000001.1 coordinate 55,192, forward strand.
GCCGATCATGTCAGGCGCACTCTGAACCGTGTAGCCCATGAAGTTGCGATGCAGTCGACCGTCGACTTGTGCCAGCGACAGTTCGTCATCAGGAAGCGCAAAGTGATCCATGCCAATCTGTCGATAGCCTGCTGTCGTGAATTCCTCGATTGCCGCCGAAAACAGCTGATACTTGACTTCCGCCGAAGGAAGCTCCCGCTCATCGATCCTGCTCTGGTTGGCGCGCATGGCCGGCAGGTAGGCAAACGAGTAGACGGCCAGTCGATCCGGGCGAAGTGCGATAACACTGTCCAGCGTAGCAGAGAAGCTTTCAAGGGTTTGTCTCGGAAGTCCGTAGATCAAATCGAAGTTGATTCCCTTGAACGCAAGCCGTCGCCCCTGCTCCAGTATCTTCTCTACCAGGTGAATCGGCTGAATCCGACCGATCGCATCCTGCACAGCCGCATCGAAATCCTGCACCCCAAGGGATATACGATTAAAACCGCGGCAAGCCAGATATGAGAGTTGCTCGTCGGTTGTCACACGCGGATCGATCTCGATGGAACGCTCGGAGTGAGGAAGAAAGTGGAATCGCTTTTCGATACGATCTATGATCCGCCCGAGGCCGTCGATATCGAGGAAAGTCGGCGTACCGCCGCCGAAATGCAGTTGGCTCACCTGATTCCGACTCCCAAGTTCGTCGGCTGCGCTCTCTATTTCCCGTTCGAGCTGGTCGATGTACGACGTGACACTCGCCATGTTGTTGGTCACGCAGGTCGTGCAGCCGCAATAGTAGCACCTCTTTTTGCAGAACGGAATATGGCAATAGAGCGCCAGCGGTTGGTCACGCCGGTTCGAAGTCGCTCGCAAGGCCGCATGGTACTCGTCGGAGTCGACGGTCTCGCTCCAGATCGGCGCGGTGGGGTAGCTGGTATAGCGCGGACCCGGGCGGTCGTACTTGCGCAGAAGCGCGATCGGTATTTTTGTGGCAGCGGCATCACTCACGCTCAACTCCGATACCTATGCACAGTCTCAACCAGCGCCGTTACGTTTTCCTCGGGTGTGCCAGGCAGGATACCATGCCCCAGATTGAATATCAGTCGCCCCAGATCTTCGACGCTGTCGAGAATCCGCGACGTCCGTTCGACGACATGCTCGGGTGTTCCGAACAGAACGGTCGGATCGAGGTTTCCCTGTACGCTCTTGCCCGGAAGCGCGGCCACCGCATTCGCGATATCCATGCGATAATCAACCCCGACCACTTCGCAATCGATATCACGCACGATGTCGAGGTATGGGGCCAGATTATTCACAAAGAGAATGCGCGGCACACCCGACAACTTCAAGGCTCCGAAAATACGATTGATCGGTCGGGCCGACCAATCGAGATAGTCATCACGCGACAAAATCCCACCCCAGCTGTCAAACACCTGCACGGCGTCGACTCCGGCCTCTATTTGCGCCTGAAGGTACCTCCCCATTGTCTCGGCCAGGAGGTCGAAGAGTCTCTCGCTCGCGGCCGGATGCTGATGAAGAAATTTCTTGGCGGTATCGAAGGTCTTGGATCCCTTCCCCTCGATCAGATAACAGGCCAGCGTGAACGGCGATCCGACAAAACCGATCAATGGGCTTTCCGGGAGCAGACGCTTGATCCGGCGAATCCCCTCAAGCACAAACGAAAGCTCTTTCTCCACATCGAAGCCATGCAGGCGCCTGACATCGTCGGGTCCTGCGATGGGCGATTCGATTCGCGGCCCACCGTCAGGAAATTCAACTGTCATCCCCATCGGTTCCAGCATGGTAAGGATGTCGGAAAACAGAATGGCGGCATCGAGATCGAACTTTGCCACCGGTTGACGTACGACTTCCGCGATCAACTCCGGGGAATGACACAATTCCGCAAAGGACACCTTCTCACGCACGGCGCGATATTCGGCAAGGTAGCGGCCCGCCTGACGCATGATCCAGATCGGAAGGCGCCCTTTGTTGCGGCCGTAGCAAGCGCGAATGAACGCGCTGTCGGTTATGACCATGCGTGCGCTTCTTTCGCAATCCCCTGTGCGAGTCTGTCGGCAGCCTGCGAAAGCGCTTCGTGGGTGTGAGCCGAGGAAATGAAGCAGACCTCATACCCCGACGGCGGCAAATAAAGTCCGGCTTCAAGCATCGGGGCATGCAGGCGGTTGTAATGGGCGATGCCGTCGCTGGCGATATTGCTCGCGGCGCGGGGTAGTTCCCGCTGGAACACAATCCAAAAGATCGAGGCTACGCCGCCGATTGTTACCACACTCCCGCCTACCTTCGACATGATCGAGCTTACAAAGCGCCGATTCTTCTCTTCGAGGTCACTGTGAATCGTACCATCGGCCAGCTTCCTGAGCGTTGCCAGACCGGCCGCCATGGCGACGGGGTTCCCGGACAGCGTGCCCGCCTGATACACCGGCCCGAGTGGTGAGAGCATATTCATCACCTCGGCGCGCCCGCCAAAGGCGCCCACCGGCATCCCACCCCCGATAATCTTTCCGTAGGTCAGCAAGTCCGGGCGAACGCCATAGTAGGCCGCCGCTCCGCCCATCCCAATTCGAAAACCGGTGATGACTTCGTCAAGAATCAGAAGCGCACCATGCTTCTCGGTGAGCGCGCGAAGCAGCCGCAAGTAGTCATGTCGCTGGATCAGCAGTCCGTTGTTGGCGGGAATCCCTTCGATTATGGCAGCCGCCAGTTCGTCGCCGTGAGCTGCAAAGAACTGTTCCAGCGCTTCCTCGTCGTCGAGCGGAAGCACGGCTGTATGGAGCGTAAGCGCTGCGGGAACACCCTCCGACGAGGGTTGCCCAAACGTTGCTAATCCCGAGCCTGCCTTGACCAACAAGCAGTCGCTGTGGCCGTGATAACATCCATCGAACTTGAGAATCAGATTCCGTTTCGTGAAACCGCGCGCGACTCGAATAGCCGACATGACTGCCTCGGTTCCCGATGACACAAACCGGATCGACTCGACGGCGTCGACTTGACGCACGATGAATTCGGCAAGTTCGCATTCCAATTCTGTCGATGCGCCAAAGGTCATGCCGTTGTCGACTTGATTCTTCACCGCGGCAATGACGTCAGGGTCGCCATGCCCCAGGATCAACGGTCCCCAGGAGCAGCAGAAGTCAAGATAGCGGTTGCCATCGACGTCGGTCAGATATGCCCCGGACCCGCTGGAGATGAAGCGCGGCGTCCCGCCGACCGACTTGAACGCTCGCACGGGAGAGTTGACGCCACCCGGAATCACCCGACTGGAAAGCTGCATCAGTCGTTCAGAGTTCTCTGTCTTACGCATGCAACCACTTCTCTTTCAGAATGTCTCGCAGGTGATAGGTCAGAATGATCGTGGCTCCCGCTCGTCGGATTGCGCTGAGGTTTTCGATTACCATCCCTCGCTCATCGGCAAGGCCCGCTTTCGCCAGCAGCTTGACCGATGTGTACTCCCCCGACACATTATACGCCGCCACCGGCAGGGAACTGTGCCGAGCAAAATCGGCAATGACATCGAGGTACGCCAGCGCCGGCTTGACCATCACGATGTCGGCTCCTTCTGCTTCATCCAGTCGCAGTTCCCGGAGCGCTTCGCGGCGATTCCGAAAATCCATCTGATACCCCTTGCGGTCCCCTTTTCCCGGGGCGGAACGCGCGGCCTCGCGGAACGGACCATAATACGATGACGCGTACTTGGCGGTGTAGGCCATGATGACTGTGTCCGTGTAGCGGCGTCTCTCCAGCGCTGTCCGAATAGCTCCGATCCGCCCATCCATCATATCCGACGGCGCCACGCAATCGCAGCCGGCTTCGGCCAACGCGAGCGCCATATCCGCAAGCAGCGCCACTGACTTGTCGTTGTCGATCTCATCCCCGTGCATCACACCGCAATGACCGTTTTCGGTATAGGCGCAAAGACAAACATCTGCGCTCACAAACAGGTCATCGCCGAACTGTTTCTTCAACTCGCGCGAAGCACGGATGACTGGATTCTGTTCATCCATGGCTGTTTCCGCCTGGGGATCCTTGCGATCGGTAACGCCAAACAGCATGATTTTCGTGATCCCCAATTTCAGGTCACTCCCAACCGAGCGTACCAGCGAGTCGACTGATTCACGGAATATGCCGGGCAGACCAGTGATCTCGTCGCGCACGCCAACGCCGTCGGTGACGAAATAGGGCTGGATGAGTCCCTGAACCGACAGGTTCTGTTCTGCGGTCAGATCTCTGATGACTGCCGTTCGCCGCAAACGACGCGGCCGATGCGTGAATATCTGTTCCATCTACACGTACTCCAACACCAGATCGACATCAGGCTGGCTCATGACAGTCACTGGCGACCATCCCAATCGAGACATCTCCAATGCCGTGCTTCTACCGATGGCAAGCCGACGAGCTGCCGGCGCACCGAATTGAGTCATGAACGCTGCGACCGCCGAGGGCGCCGTAAAGAGAATGCTGTCGGTTGAGGAAAGTCCTCGGATCAGGCCTTCATCCACTCGCTGCGCAACGGTCTCGTAGCAAACGACCGGGTAATATCGCACCCCCTGACTTGTCAGAAGCTCCGTGGGATCATAATTGACCTCCCGCCCCCGCGCATAGATGACGACGCAATTCGTGATTGTCGTCGTTTCTGCCAATTCTCTGAACAGCGCTTCACCATATGCTTCGCTTGGTGAAAACTCGCTGGTCAATCCGTGACGTTCAAGAGCCAGAGCGGTCTTGCGTCCCACCGTCGCGATACGTGTCCGCTGACAGAGCGGCCGGCTCCTTTCGTTGATTCGATTGAAGAACGCCTCGACGGCACTGGAGCTGCTGAAGATCAGCCAGTCAAGACGCTCCTGATCGCATCCGTCGGGCCACTCAAACGGCAATGCTCTTGTCCCGATGACCGGCAACGGGACAACTTCGACTCCGCGCCCCGACGCCCGTTCACTCAGCTCGGCGAGTTGATCCGATGATCTCGTGATCCCTAAGCGCAATCTGCCTCCCGCGTGCACAACTGCTCATGCGCTTGCGCAATGACGGTCGCGATGTCCGAGCCGACCACGTCTATCCACTTCAATCCCGTCCATTGATCACCGTCGCGTCGACCAAGATTTGCCTTTAACCGAAACGTGCCATCAGTCACCTGTGAGTAGACCCCAAGGGGCAGGGAACAGCCACCGTCGAAACTCGCCAGCAGACCTCTCTCAAGCGATGCCTCAATCGCCGCCTCACGTGAACCCAGCCGTGAGACGACTGACTCCACCCGCGCGTCGTCATCACGGATCTGCATTCCAAGTATTCCCTGTGCGGGGGCGGGAAGGAATTCCTCCGGGCTAAGGAGAGCCGCGTCCAGACCGGACAGATCCAACTTGAGCCGCTGAACGCCGGCTGTTGCAACAAGTATTGCATCGTAGCGCCCGTCGCGGAGCTTCTTCACACGTGTCGGCAGATTTCCTCGAAGATCTTTGATCACCAGCGATGAATCGTGAAACCAGATCTGCGCTTTTCTTCTCGCCGAGCTTGTCCCGATTACGGCGCCGGAGCGCACTGGCAGAAAACGATTGTCGCGTCGAGATTCCGGTCGTACCAGCAGCATTTCGCGGCGATCCGCGCGATATCCGACCGCCCCCAGTTTCAGTCCGGCGGGTTGAGCGGTCATCAGGTCCTTCAGCGAATGCACGGCCAAATCGATTTCGTGGTTCAACAGCGCCTCCTCGAGTTCTTTCGTGAAGAAGCCCTTTCCTTCCATCTCTTCGAACGACACCTGATCGATCTTGTCCCCCATCGTCTTGATGATCCTGATGTCAACCGCAGACGCGCCGACAGTCAAGAGGAGATCGCGAATGAAGTTCGCCTGGAAGAGAGCCAGATCAGAACCACGCGATCCGATGACCAGACGCTCCTGCGTCATACCGCTTCTCGGCGAACAAATTGAAGATCGTCAAGGTTCAGCTCGCTGCGCATCGTTGCCAGATGATCCGACAGCAGCCTAACTGGTTGATACGAGGAGTGCCCGATCAGTTTGGTGACCAGTCTCAGAACCGCCTCTTTGTCTTCGCTCCCGAGCGATGTTACCCTTCGCGCGAAGAGGTCATTGAGGGCGCTGTGCGCAAGTTCGATTGAAGCCTTATAGCTGTCATGAAAGATCGGCTTCAGGGTCCCTTCGATTCGATCCGCGAGGTACTTGTTTACGGATTCGCGAACGATGCCGTTCGCTTTGCCGGCCTCTACGAATTTCTGACGAAGATTCCCCTGACCGCGCGCCTTGAGCGACGGCATGTCGATCAGGATCGCGCGCGGATCGTGATTGAAATCTGTCGTGAAATCGCGCGGAACGGCCAGATCGACACAAACCACCCTCCCCTCCGCTGGGAGCCGATCCAGGAACGCGCGATCGAACAGCGCCTGCGACGAGGCAGTGGCCGATACGATTGCATCGACCGGGACCGGGGCGCTCAGGAAGTCATCGAGTAATATGGTCACCCCCGAAAACTCCTGTGCCAGCGACGCTATCTTTTCTACTGTGCGATTGACAAACAAGAGCCGCGCTGACGGGAGATTCTCCTTCAGATAGCGAGCCATCTTAGCCGTCATCGGGCCGGAACCGACCAGCGCGATCGTTGGCTCCGCGCGCTCACCAATTCGTGCGCAGAGTTCTTCCGCGGCCAGCGACGCCATCGAGACCGCCCCTTCCCCGATCGACGTTTCCCGTTTGACACGCTTGGCTACCAGTAACGCTTCTGAGGCCAGACTCTCGAGCACGGGGCCGACAAACCCCCGCTCAATCGCCTCCTGGTATGCCTGCTTGAACTGGCCAGTGATCTGGGTCTCCCCCACAACCAAAGACTCAAGCGATGAAACTGTCCGAAATAGATGCGTGACTGCGTCCTTACCGCCAAGTTGATAGAAATCGTTCGGGAAAAAGCTCAGGTCGGGTTGCCCCCTAAAGAAGAAGTCGATCAGTCGGTGCAACACTTTGGGGCCGGTGATCGGTCCCGAAGTCACGTAGATGAACTCTACTCGATTGCACGTGGACAAATAGATCAACTCATCGAGGCCGAGCTCTGCTTTCAGCCGGGTGAGCGTTGCTTGAGTCTCGGAGCGGTCGATAGTTAGCCGTTCGAGCAGGGGAACGTTCTGCTGCCAGATTGATGTGCCGACGATGCCGAATTCCATGACCTGCGTGACCTCACAACTCGCGTTTCATTAATTGCGACCAATATGGCGCGGCGGACGAAATCCATGTCACGCCAGTGTCATGCTTGTGAAAAAAAGCTCAAAATTCTGGCCTTTATAGTCTACTCTAAGATACGCTTTTGACTCTCAGCTCGCGCACAACGCTGACTCGTCTATCTCATTGCGCGACAATGGATTCTGCGAAGCGCAGAGCAGTTCGAGAGGCGCAATCGAGTTTCCTTCCCTGTTCGGCCTCGTGATCAGCAGGGGGGTGATTCTCACTCAGAGGGGCGGTCGAGCCAGCGAGAGCTTCGACCGGCTGGAGTTCAGGCTACGAATAGTGGCTTTCGAAGCGCTCCCCCCGAAAAAAGGTTTGACAAATTTCAACGCACAATAAACATTGACGCCCGTCTTGGCGATATAAGTGCACAAGCGAATTACTAACGCGTTTTCGGCCACAAACCGAGGAAAGATTATGCGCGAGGAAAAAGTCATGTTCTGTCTCAATTGCTCGGACAAGATTCCCGGCAAACCTATCCGGCAGGGCGGGGAGATCTACTGCTCATTAGAATGCGCCAACAAGGCCTCGGGGATCGAGCAAGAGGATACTGAGGAGTATTTCGAAGAAGATTCGGTCGACGGCTTCTATAAAGAAGACGAATAACCGATCTACGGTCCCAGTCCCTATTTTCGTGCGATCTTGAGGATGGTGTAGTTGATCTGACCAGCTGGGATAGTGATTTGAACGGTATCCCCTTCCACTTTCCCCAGAAGCGCGGCCCCGATCGGGGACTTCACCGAGATCACGTCGTTGTCGACGTCGGTTTCATCGGGGGGGGCAATCGTGTAGAGAATCTCTTCGCCATTTCTGAGGTCGCGCACCGTCACGCGCGAGAACAAATAGACCTTATCGTTAGGAATCTGATCGACATCGACTGATCTCACCCGTGAAAGTTTGTCCTCGAGTTCACCAATCTTACGCTCCAGATGCGTCTGCGCTTCCTTGGCGGCGTGATACTCGGCATTTTCCGATAGGTCCCCAAGCTCCATAGCGCGCTTGATTTCAGCGATCAGGCGCGGTCGCTCTTCGTACTTGAGCTTTTTGAGCTCCCCCTCTAATTTCAGGCGACCATCGATAGACAGGTAAATCGGTTCACTCATAGTCGTCAGTATAGCCTATTTCCCGCTCAATGGCAACTGTTCCGGGATTCTTTCGGCCGTCAGCACGAAGATAATGATGGAGCATAGCAGTCCAGGTATGATGGGCTCGACCCCCAGGGGATAGGCCGTTCCCAGAAGTCGGGACGGAAGATACCACGCCAGTGACACTACGCCACTGGCGAGAATCGATACCCACGCCCAGGTCGGCGGCAGGCGACGCCGACCCACGAATGACGTCACCACCGGCACCAGCAGGGCCGGTGTGGCAATGGTCCCGTACGCATACCAGATGTCGATGACCGACTGAAAATAGAGCGCAAACGTGAGTGCGATGCCGGTTGACAGTATTAGCCCAAGACGCGTGTAGCGGTGAACGCGATCGCCCGCAACGGTGACAACACGCGGTACAATGTCGTTTCCAAATGTCGACGCCGCGACAAGGGCATAGGCGTTAACCGTTGACATGACCGTCGCCAGCATAGCGACCACAAACAGCCCGAGAAGTCCTGTCGGGAGAACAGCAACGGCTAAGGCCGGATACGACGCAACAGGATCAGCCAGGTCGGGCAGGATCACTTTCGCATACAGCCCGCACGACGTGGTCAGAAAATCAAAGAGCGCCCAGCAGCCGATGGAGATGAAGATGCCGGTGCGAGCCGTAGCGACATTCTTGACCGCGTAGCACCGTTGATAGAAGACCGGTTCTGCGAGCGTTTGCATCGCGATCAAATACCAGGTGGCGATATACCAGCCCGAGTTCCCTCCGTGCCAGGTCAGATGGGAAGCCGGAAGTCGCTCAAACATCCAGTTGAACCCGCCCTGATTGACGATCAACACAATCAAGAGTGCGATAAAGCCGGCATACATCATGACAAACTGAAACAGGTCGGTCCGCACAACCGAATTGAATCCCCCCCAGTAGACATAGATGACCGATACCAGTGTGCCGGTGACGACCCCGATCCAGAGCGGCCACCCAAAAAGCAAATGACACAACACCCCGATCATGAGCACATAGGCGGCCGGGGGGGTCATGAGGAAGATAATAATCCCGCTGGTCAGCGCGGTGCGGTTGTCGTATACCCGCGCCATCCGATCAGGGATGGTCAGCAGTTCGGTCTCGCGCGCCTTCCGGGCCAGGAACAAGGCAAACAGCAATGCCGTTGCATAATACGGCACTCCCAGCACTAACCAGTTAGAGATTCCGTAACGATAACTGTATTCGCCGACCCCCAACACCCCACCATACCAGGCCGATACGAGCGTTCCGACAAACGCGGGAAGTGTCAGTAGGCGACCGCCAACGATCACATCGATGGCGCTGCCATCCCGCCGAATGCGCCGTAGAAATCCAAGGGCCAGGACGGCCACAGCATATGCGACGATGATCGCATAATCGAGTGTTTGCATGAGCGCTTAGAACAGTTCCAGCTGCACCTGTGAATAGAATGATCGCTCAGCTGCTACAAAATACTCCGCCCACCCATTCGGAACGACCGGCCCTCCGGCATACCGCACGCCGCCATTGCCGCCGTACCCGGACGATTCATATTCCTTGTTGAACAAATTGTCTACTCGTATCGAAAGCGACAGCGTTCCGGCCTGCAGGAAGTTGTGCCAGCTGGCTGTTGCCGATAACGAAGATGTTATGTATGGCTTGATGGCCAGCTCGGGGATATTGTATAGTTCCATCCACTGCCGCCCCACGAATTGCCCGCGATAGGTCACGCGAAACCACCCGTGCCGAACATCGGCGACGAAATTGCCCAGATACTTGGGGAAACCGGAAATATGCTTGTTGGCTAGATCGAGGGACGTGGTTCCGGCGTACGGGATAATCTCGTCCACAGCCGAGACCGAGTCGTACCAGATTGTCGCATGATAATCCTTGAGTCGGTTGTAGTTGAGCGACAGATTCCCGCTGAGCGTCAGCCACCGCAGCGGCTTCGCTTCTCCAGAAAACTCCACACCGGCATGCACTGAACGATTGGCATTCACCGTGTAGGCGATGCCATTGTTTGGATTGACACCTCCGTAAGGAAGAATCTCGTTGCGAAAATCCATCCAGAATAGATTGATCCCGGCGTTCCATTGAGTCGCATGGTAGTTCCCCCCGAGTTCGAAGTCATACACTCGCTCACTCCTGCCTGTCGGTCGACCGAGCGTGGGTGGATTGGCTGTCGAATCAACGACTGTCAACGACGGCTTCTTGTTCGGGTCGCCGGCATCATACATGTCGGCATCGGTCGGCGTCCGCGATGAAACCGCGAAGCTCCCGAACAGACTCACTGCGGTGTCAAGCTTGTAGGTGATCCCCAGTCGCGGCGAAAAGAAGAACCAATCGACATCATAGCGATATCCCTTGAACGCTCCCATCTTGTCCTGCGCGAACTTGTATCGCTGGTATCGGAACTGGGTTGTCGCCTGGAGTGTCAGGCGATTGTCGAAATGATAAACCTCCTGAGCGAAGGCCGATCCCACCCACTTCTTGCCGTAGTATTCGTAATATTTGTGCCGTGCAGACAGGCCTGTATTGAGATGCTGACCCCAGACCACCGTGCCCCAATGATCTGAGCTGAAATAGTAGAACGATCCACCGAACGAATGAACTCCCTTGTTGTGGTCAATGTCCAATCGCGGGTTCCAGCCGAGCTGATTTTTCTTCACCCACTGCTGGCGCACCAGATCGCCGGTCAGATATGGTCTGCCGGTACTCGGATCGACACTTGTCATACTGCTGTCAATGCCATAGTCAGCGAAATCCCGTTCCGATTTGTATTGTTCGTAATACCCTTCTCCGTGAATGTAGTAGAGCGTATTGCGCAGAATCGCCTTGGCGTTCAGCCGATACAGGTTGTGCAGTTGATAATGGGGCTGGCTGAAATTGTCGGTCTCATTATCATAGGAGAGCGGATTGGAGCGCCGGTCGTCGGCAATGGCATCACGTGACGCGCCCCAATAGGCCAGGTGCATCCGCATCGGCCCGCCATAGACATGAAACTCAGTGGTCATGCGCGGATCGAGGCGCGTGATCGAATGAAAATACGACCATCCGTTGTACCAGCTATCGCGGCGATAGCCATCGCTGAATTGTTTCGAATACCGACCGGCCAATTGCCAGCGACCGTCGATTAAACCTGACGAATATTCAATGGTCTGCTTGTTCATCTGCCCAATCGATTTTCCATTCTCTGTGAATTCGCCGAAGCCGGCCGACAAAGTCACTTGTCGCGGTTGGACCAGTCCGCTCGTCACGACATTGACCGTCCCGCCAAACGAGGCGTCGCCATAGAGCGAATTCCCGATTCCCCGCTGAACCTGAACATCAGTGGCTGTCGAAGCAAAGTCAGGCAGGTCGACAAAATAGGTCGCCTGATCTTCAGGGTCGTTCAGTGGAACGCCGTTGATATAGGTCGAAACACGCTTGTCGTCGAAGCCGCGGATTGACATGTAGCTATATCCGAGTCCCCCACCGGCATCTGAGTGTGCATACAGATTAGGTGTGGATTGAAGAAGCAGCGGGAATTCGCCAATCACATGATCACGACGGATATCATCCCGGGTGAAATCCGCGTACGCAACGGGGGATACGCCCGCTTGCGCCCGATCCGCGGTCACCACTATCCCCCTGCCGTGATAGAGGGTCGGAGTCATGATTACCGGAGATCGCAAGTCCCTGATCATGAATCGTCGCGATTCAAAACCGACATAGGAGAACGTCACCCACTCAACCGAATCGGCGTTCGCAAGTGTGAACGTTCCGTTTGGTCGTGTTTGGGTCGCGACACCCGTCACATTGGTCACCACGGAAACGCCGATCAGCGGGGCGTAGTACTCATCGACGACCCGACCGACAATTTCCTCAGCGATGAGACTCGCATCCTGCATAAGGAAAATCCCGGCGACGAGAAGAAAGCTGAATGACTTCATGAGCATAACCTCAGCACTACACGGTTAAAGAACTCGAGTGATTGCATGCACACGCCCAAGCTACCCCGGCCGCATACCTTCCGACCAAGGCGCCAAGACATGCCATGCCATACTATATCCCGCTGGGTCGTGAGTCCTGAGAGCGGAGATACCACGTATATCCGCGTCACCGTTTCCCTACGCCGGTATTATCCGGATCAGGTCGAGGGGGTATGATCTCAGGCGGTTCAGATTCGCCACCCCCAACGGGTTTTGTTCCTATCATCTATACATGGCGCTTCTTTCCTCGGCAAGTGAAAAAGCGACTGACTTGATCTCCGACCATGAACGGCCTGCGCGAGGCTTGTATTCGACACGCCCACAACACCTTACGTAGGCCTTGGCTCCCCCTGAGGAGAGACTTCCAACCATAAATACACTGCTCCACTATTCGTCATCGTTCTGTTCCCTCTTCTACTCTCGCGGAAACTTGTTCATACCCGTCGGCGTATCAGGTTGCATACAGCAGGCAAGTCGAGTACTATCACCCTGTCTGACTCAAGGAGGTCACAATTATGGCTCGTTCCAAAGATGAGATAAAAGAAGCGGTCAAGAAACACTATGGTGACGCCATCACCAAGACATCGGGATCCTGCTGCTCCCCCAAGCCGATCGAGCTTGAGACCGGCACCATTGCCCGGTATGTCGAACTGGCTGGATATACGAAAGAAGAACTCGCTGGTGTGCCGGAAACCGCGACAACGTTTGGCTGCGGTAATCCGGTCAATTTCATCGATGTTCAACCCGGCCAGACTCTGCTCGACCTCGGTTCCGGCGCAGGGCTTGATCTGATCCTGGCCGCCCGGAAAGTCGGACCGACCGGCACAGTGATCGGTCTGGACATGACCCCCCAGATGATCGAGGCCTGCCGTAATAACCTCTCCAAGGCCGGTGTGACCAACTATGATGTGCGCCTCGGCGAGATGGAGCGGATGCCGGTTGCAGATGCCGAGGTTGACTGGATAATATCGAACTGCGTGATCAACCTTTCGCCCGACAAAGAGGCGGTCTTCGCCGAAGCGTTTCGTGTTCTCAAACCGGGGGGCCGGATGCTGGTGTCCGATATCGTCACCAACAACCTTCCCGAGAAGTACCGCAACGACATTTCGGCATGGGTCGGATGCATCGCCGGCGCTGTTGAAGAGGCGGAGTATATTGGCCTTGTGCGGAAAGCTGGTTTTGTCGACGTCAGCGTGGTTGACCGACTGGTCTACACCGAACAAACTCTCGATACACTCGCCAACGATTACTGCGGGTGTGGTCCTGAGGCTTCTTCCAAGCCGCTCCCCAAATCGCTCGACTCCGGGGGCGTGAAGGATTGCTCCGGTCGCGTCAGTTCGATCAAGCTTGCGGCCCGAAAACCGGCATAGCCAGATTCACAGGACGACGAGTTAGAGAAAGGGGTGGCGAATTGTGTCCGCCCCCCTCTTCTCTGTACCTCAGGCAGCGACCCCAAAAGCCCTTGACTTTCCTCCCGATTCAACGCACTATATCGCGTCTCGCGAACCCGAAAGGTCAGGAAATCATGCCCGATAGATTCTATGCAGAAAACGTCACGGAAGCGATTGGCAACACACCATTAGTGCGGCTCAGGCGTCTCACGGCTGAGCGGGGTGTCGCCGCGACAGTGCTCGTAAAGCTCGAATTCATGAACCCCACCGGTTCGATCAAAGACCGGATGGTTGTGTACATTCTGAGCGAAGCGATCCGTAAAGGGAATCTGAAAGCGGGCGGGACTATTGTCGAAGCGACTTCCGGCAACACCGGCGCAGCGGTCGCGATGTTCGCCGCGACCTTCGGTTACAAAGCTATTCTGACGATTCCCGACAAAATGTCGCGCGAAAAAGTCGACACTTTGCGGGCCTTCGGCGCAGAGGTGCACATCTGCCCGACGGCCGTCCCGGCTGAATCTCCCCAAAGCTACTACGAGACCGCGCGTCGCATCCATCGTGAGACACCAAACTCGTTCTTCATCGGCCAATACTTCAATCTCGATAATATTGAAGCGCATTACCGTCTTACCGGCCCGGAAATCTGGTCCCAGACTGGCGGCCGCCTGGATGTTCTGGTCGGTGGGATCGGCACCGGTGGCACCGTCTCTGGCACTGCCAAATTCCTCAAGGAGAAGAATCCGGCCATCGAAGTAGTCACCGCCGACCCGATCGGCTCGGTCTATTATCAATACCACAAGGACAAGACTCTCATAGAACCACACACCTACAATGTCGAGGGAATCGGCGAGGACATGCTCTGCCCGACCATCGACTTTTCGGTGATCGACAAGGTCTATCAAGTGACGGACGAAGATTGCTTCCGCACAGGACGGGACCTCGCCCGCAAGGAAGGGATTCTTGGCGGCGGCTCGTGCGGCGCGGCGGTGCATGTTGCCCTCACCCACGCCAAAACACTCGATGCCAACAAAGTCGTCGTGGTTATCCTGCCCGATAGCGGGAGCAAATATATCAGCAAGATGTTCAACGATGATTGGATGCGCGAAAAAGGATTTCTGAAATAGGGGACGCTATGAGTGAACATGATCACAAGAAATTCAAGTTTGAAACCCGCGCTATCCACTCCGGCCATGTGCCCGAGGATCATACCGGCTCGGTGACCACCCCCATTTTCCCCAGTTCGACCTATCGGGTCGGATTTCCGGGGGACGAGTCGGGCTACGTGTATTCCCGATGGTCCAACCCGACCCGACTGGCCCTTGAAACAGCCCTCGCCTCGCTCGAAAACGGCACGCACGCCTTTGCATTTTCATCCGGTCTCGCGGCAATGAGAGCTGTCCTCGATCTGCTCAAGTCGGGCGACCATGTCGTTGCCGTCAGCGATCTCTACGGCGGCACCCGGCGACTGTTCGAGCGGCTCATGCGAAGCAACTTCAATATCGACTTCACCTACGTCAATGGCGAGGATCCCAGCGATTTCGAGAAAGCGGTTAAGCCTAATACTCGTCTCTTCTGGCTGGAAACACCGACCAACCCGCTGCTTCACCTGATCGATATCGGTGCCGTCGCGGTCATCGCCAAACGCCATAAGATTCTCACCGCCGTCGACAACACCTTTGCGACCCCCTACATCCAGCGCCCTCTGGATTGCGGCGCCGATATTACCCATCACTCAGCGTCAAAGTACCTTGGCGGACACTGCGATGTCATTGCCGGCGCCTTGATAGTCAAAGACGACGCGCTGGCGGAGAAGATTCGATTCAATCAATACGCTGTTGGCGGAGTGCTTAGTCCCTTCGACGCCTGGTTAGTTCTTCGCGGTCTCAAGACCCTTCACCTGCGCATGGAACGCCATTCACTCAATGCGACCAAGATCGTGGAATACCTCGAGTCGGTCGACCTCGTCGACCAGATCTTCTTCCCGGGGCTCGCTTCCAGGACAATTCCCAACGGCATGACTATGCCCGGCGGGATGGTCAGCTTCACGATCAAGGCTGATTTTGAAGCAGTGAAGAAATTCGTGACATCGACTCAGGTTTTTGTCCTGGCCGAATCGCTCGGAGGCGTGGAGTCGCTCATCAACCATCCGGCATCCATGACCCATTCCTCAATCCCAAAGGACGTGAGGGAGAAGCATGGCATCGGCGATGGACTGGTGCGGCTCTCGGTCGGGCTGGAGCATATCGACGACCTCCTCATCGACCTGCGGAGTGCGTTCGATGCGGTGCGCTCGTTAGCCAAGGTCCGCTAAGGACGCCGATCTAATACGTTTCCTGGCTAAGCGTCATGAGATCTTTGACCAGAATCGGTTCAACGGCGTGGAATCCCTGTCCATACTTGCATCGAGCCTGAATCCCGAACGACCGCGCCATTGCCGACAACTGCTCTATGTAGTCGCGCGACTTTTCCGGATTGAGGAATTGTGAACGATGCGCCGATAGAGCGGCGATCCACTGGTCGAAGTGCGGGGTGATATCCACCACAAAGTTCGGGTAAACACCGGGGGGGAGGAAGTAGTGGAATATCCTCGTCACTAAATGCGGTTCTCCCGGGATTTCCACTTTCTTGAGGGCCGCCAGATTGGAGGCATTAATCGCGATTATCCCTGACGCCACGTGGTCGGGATGCGATTGGCGTCGCCCGTGTCCGACATGCGGGTACGGCGCCAGAATGATCTTGGGGCGCGTTGCACGAATGATTCTGGCCAGTTCAAGCCTCTTATCGTAGGTATCTTCAAGCTTCGTGTCCCCCCAGTCGAAGGTTCGGATGATGTCAACCCCGAGAATCCGCGCGGCCTCTCTCACTTCCTGCGCTCGGATTTCCGCCGTTCCGCCCGTTCCCATTTCCCCTTCCGTGAGAATCACAATTCCGCACCGATATCCCCGTTTCTGCAGGTCGATCAGTACACCACCGGTCCCGACCTCCACGTCATCAGGGTGCGCTCCGATCGAAATTAGATCATAAGTCGCCTGGTTATCCATCACATAATCCCCTAAAAAAAACCCGGGGAGAATCCCCGGGCGTTCTTCTGTCTGTCAACACTCAGTGCCCAAAGGCATCCGAGTGAAATTTTAACATCTTGCGGAGCAAATCATAAACGTATTCAGAACCGTGGGCCGGTTTCCCGTCGTAGCCCGTGTATCGATATACGGTGTAGTCCCGGTTCTCGATATATGTCTTGGCCTTCAGCGTTGCTATCCACGCTTCGGTCTGGTCGTGGAATCCCCAGTCGGCTTCGGACGAGGTGCCAATCCACATTTTTGTACCCGCTAGCGGCTTTCCACCGACCGCGTCATGCATATCCTTGAGGTTGTTGCGCATCCACAAGTCCCAGATTCGGGGATTGACGTCCCCATTCCCATTGAAGGGAAGGTGGAAATCAAATCCCGTGGCGTCATCGAGAATGCCAAATCCCGAACTCGGGTTGATCACGCCGGAAATCAACGTCGTCGTATCCCAATTAGGTTTCGTGGTATCTGAGATCTGGTAACGCTCCAGAATCCGGTTGCGAATCTCAAAAATGGAATCAGGGGGGATTTTGCTTCTGTCCATTCCAAGGAACTGTATGTATTCCGGAGCTCGGATGCTATCATCATTCGGAGAAAACGCGAGCGCCCCGCCGATGAACATCTCAGAAATCGGAAAGGCTTTGGAACTGTCGAATTGTTTGAACGTTGCCGCTGTCAGCCCCTGTTCGTCGAGCGCCGCTCGGAAGAGGTCTTTCAGGCCATGGTTTCCATCAGCGCCATCGAAGTCAAGCGGACCGTCCGCCGCGGAAACCGAGGAATATGCTTCCGGGTGCTTAATCGCGGCGCGAAAGGCGCCATACGCACCCTGCCCGATTCCGCCAATCCCGCGCTTGCTCCGCTCATTGAGAATCATCGGGTGTGTGCTCCCGATATACTCGAACAGGTCCTGTCCGAGGATGCTGTCGTACATCCCTGCCGGGTAACTGTTGCCGTAGAAATACCCGCCAAACACACGATCATTGCCCAAACAGATGATCCCCATGGGCTGGATTTCGCCTGAGGCAATCATATCCTCGGCCAGACGGAAGAGCCCATGGTTATAGTAGAAGTATTCATCCCCGTTCTGCGGCGGCAGGAGAACGAGCACCGGAACCCGCAGATTCGATCCGTTCGGCTCTGGCATCGACACTCGAGGCATATAGATCCCCATGTTTACGAAGCTGTTGCCGTTGACCAGTTGAAACCGAAGGTAGGGATGGAAAACATGTTTTGCCGCCGTTTCGATATTCCAGTTGCTGATCTCGGGCCCATTCGGAACATTCCGCTTACGATCGGTACATCCGAAGATGAGTCCCACGATCAGCAGGCCGGCGACAATGACGAATCTCATATATCTTTGCATGATGCCCTCGCTTCTAATACCGATAGTTGAACGATAATATGGTTTCATACGTGGCCGCCTTGTATGTTCCAGGGAAGCTATCGTAGGTTCCGTCCCCATTGGAATCGGTCAACTCCGTGGCCGTCCGATCGCCATACATTATGTAGCTTGTGGCAAGACCGAGATCCCACCGCTGGATATGAAGCAGCAGGCCGCCGTTCAGACCCAGTTTTCCACCGGTGTCCATGAACTGTGGTATGAAGTCCTTGGCATCCTTCGCGGGCGACTGATCATACGACAGACCGCCCACCACGGTCAACAAGTCGCTATATTCGTACATCCCGCCCAATGCAACTTTGGCCGTGTTGCTCCAGTCGACCGGGCTTGAAGGATTTGCGGTGAAGAACTCGCGTGCCGTGGCGCCGTCGGGCGTCGTATTGTTCCGAAGCCCTTGCGACATGCCGGTCAGGTTCGAGTACGTGAAATCGAATCCGGTAAACCGCGACCAAAACGTGTACTCCGCGTCAAGCGAGAGCGTCAGTTTTTCGTTCATTTTGTATGCGAATCCGAGGCCAAACGAAGGCGGCAGCTTCAGCTTGGTTTCAACGTCGCCGGAGTACAGAAACGTTTGCCCTGAGATGAAGAGCGACTTCGGGGATCCCTGCGGATACTTGAGTGGATCGAACAGGAGGGTAGGGATATTCGGCATGACGTATATGAGATTTCCCGTCCCCTTCACGGTCATGTCAAAGGGCACGTGGGCGGTGATGCCAATGCTCAGCTTCTCACTCTGCTTCCAAAGCGCTCCACCCTTCAAACCGAAACCCCAGCCGTTCATGTCAGTGTTAGAGTATTCTGTGATATGGTCGTAGGGGCGATCACTCAACGGAGAACCATACGGGTTCTTCCTGAAGATCAGGTTTTTGAAAACCAGATCCCCGCGCAGCAGCTGTAAACCTACCCCAAGCGCAAGCTTGTCTTCCTTGAATTCACGCCCGGCCGTGAGCTGAAACGCGACAACATCAAGGTTGTTCGATATTGCCTCTTCGATCGGAGCCGCTGCAGCCTTATCGTTATACGAACTCAGCGGCCGATACAGCATCCAGCGGATATTGTAGTCAAATGGCTGAAACGCCGACAAACCGAAAACAGTCTCGCCCCAGAACGGTAGTTTGGCAACAAAGCCGCCCGATGGCATCGCAAGAATCGCGTCAGTATTGAAAATGTCCCGATTGTTGAAAATACCGCTGGAATCCGCAGGGCCGCCGAACGTGTAGTCGGGTCGGATTGTATTGCGAAGACTCAGGAACCCGGCATTCGCACCCAACTGATTATCCAGTATGTACGCGTAGCCCGCCGGATTATAATACGCCGCGCTCCAATCGTCCGCAATTGCGCGAAATGCTCCTCCCATCCCTCGTGCCTTGGCGCCTAGTCCGGTATTCTCGAAGCCTCCGGCAGAAAGCGACGCCGCAAAAAGCGAGATCACTAGCAACGAGACCGCTCCAAAACGAATAATCCCTGTTACCCTATTCTCCATAACCTCTCCAACCAAAAGAGTAATTCTTAACCTACCCATTCAACGCGAGGGGCTCCTAATTGAACCCCGGGAGACAGCCAAGTGCACATGGCGTAGCCGTTAGAACCCGCACACACTATTGCTGCCAGTTTCCATCCTCAAAAATCGAACCGCCAAGTTACAGCGCGCTCCTCGCTTTGTCAAGGTCGCCGACCTCTTTTTTGAGTCGCCCCTCACGCAATAAACCCTTGAAAAACTGCAACTTATGGACCCGAGATAGTGACGCGCATGCCCGATGAAATGTGAAGCCGCGCCGCTTCTATCACACAAAGAAAAACTTACGCAAAGTAAAATCCCTTGACCACACACATGTTACGGTTCTCCCTCGCACCCAATCACCCCTCCAAGCGGCTTGTCGCGGCGCTGAGCCCGGACAATCGCACAACCGGATAGAATCTTCCAACTCAGCCGGCACAGTTTTCACGATTCCGACTCATCTCCCAAAGACCAATGGCGCTGCTTGGTCTGTATCCGATTGACATATACGCGCTTAGCTCTACTGAGCGACAATGGGCACTCTGCTTGCTCTTGACCGACCTGCGGCCGTGTGCGGCCGCTCACATGGAAGGTGAACTCGTCATAGGAAGGTGACAATGCGAACACTACTATTTCTGCTGGTACTCGTGATCATCCTCGTCTCACTGGGATGGTTCCGCGAAGCAAAAGCTCAGGTGCAGAGCGTTGAAGAGCTACAGAGGCTCTCATCCCAAATCGGTAAACTCAATTTGCGCAAGGCGACCGACGCCCACACCCACCGCTATTCAAGCTCAGTGACGGTCGATTCGTCGGTGACACCGCGAGTGCCAGCGACGGAGAGAATCTCAAAAGAAACTCTCCGGAGCGAAGGTCTCGACACGACGGGCAGAACGGTCGAAAACGACATCACGTCATTTGATGACTTGAAGCCGTTCGGTTTGGAGTTGTTTCGTACACCCGATGAAACAACGCCTCCCGATGATATCGCTTCGTCGTCGGACTACATTCTCGGGCCGGGGGACAATCTGGTTATCAATCTATGGGGCCGCGCTGAGCAGGAATACAATCTTACCGTCGATCGAGAGGGGAAAGTCATTGTGCCCAAAGTAGGGGAGTTGGTCGCCTGGGGGAAGACGCTCACTAATTTTCGTGCCTATGCCCAGCAGAAATTCTCGAAAGTCTACTCCGAATCTGATCTTAATGTGTCGCTCGGGAAAATACGTTCCATCCGAATCTTCCTTACCGGCGAAGTCAATCGGCCTGGAGCTTATACCGTTTCATCGTTAACCTCCCTGTTCAACGCACTTTACCTTGCAGGAGGGCCGACAGCCAACGGAACCATGAGGGATATCAACCTGATGCGAAACGGCAAAAGCGTCGTTTCTCTCGACCTGTACAAATTCCTCCTGCAGGGGGACAACACCTCCGATGTCCGCCTGGAATCAGGCGATGCCATTTTCGTACCTGTTCCCAGGGCCCGCGTGGCTATTCGCGGGAAAGTGCGTCGACCGGCTATCTACGAACTCACAGGGAACGAAAACGCCCGCCATCTCCTGACTCTCGCCGGCAATGCCCTCCCCGACGCCTACCTCGAGCGAGTCATGCTCGAGCGGGTCTCAAGACAGAAAGAGTGGGAAGTGATTGACCTGAATCTGGGTGAGTCAGACAGTGATCCTTCCTCGAATGTGATTTTACGCGACGGGGATCGGTTGACGGTCTTCTCGATTTTCGAAGCGCGAACCAATCTTGTGGCGATCGCCGGAAAGGTGAAACATCCCGGCTACTACGAACGGAATGACTCTACCCGCATTTCAGCTCTGCTTGCGCAGGGACAACTGCAGGATTACGATGTCTATTACGGTCGAGCCGACCTGTTTCGGCGCTACCGCGACAATCGCGTCGCAGTCATACCGATCGATCTCAAAGCCGTCATGAGTCGTCAACCCAGGGCAGATATCATCCTAACCAACCGCGATTCATTGCACATCTATTCGCTTCAGGATGTCGACCGCAGTCGATTTGTCCATGTGTCTGGAGAAGTAAAGAAGCCCGGCGAGTATCCGCTGTACGATGGCATGACGGTCGGCGATCTGGTCTTTCTGGCCGGTTCCTTCACTCGTGGGGCGTCGCGCCTGCAGGGTGAACTCGCTCGCTTTGATTCGGTCGGGGCAGTCTCGCTTCGATATATCGACCTACAGGACTCCATGGCGCTGGCGCTGCCGGTTCAGGAGGACGATCGCCTTTACCTGAGGCAGATTCCTGAATGGCAGCTGCACCGAACGGTCAAGATCGAAGGGGAGGTGCTCTATCCGGGCGAATATGTCCTGGCGAATCGCGAAGAAACTGTCTATCAGCTCCTCCAGCGAGCGGGTGGCTTTACCGCCAGCGCGTTTCCGACCGGAATCCTGTTCGACCGCAAGTCGATCGCCCGAAGACTGGAGCAGGCCCAGATTCCGAAAATGCTGAAGAATAGCACTCCCGTGATTCTCGATTCCAACGGTGTTGTCGAAGATCAGCAGACAGTTACCTACGATTCCGTAGCTGTGAATCGGCTCATCATCGACATGCGCGCCATCACTGCCAGTCGCGGAAAAACCGGCGACATCATTCTTGAACCCGGTGATCGAATCTTCATTCCGGCTGCCCCTTCGGGGATTTCGGTCCTCGGGGAAGTCGGCGCCACCGGAACGATCAAGTTCGAGCCGAATCAGAATGTTCGATACTACATCGAACGAGCCGGTAATTTCACACCCCGTTCCGACAAAGGACATGTGCGCTTGATCAACGCCAGTGGCGAAGTCCACGCTGGCGGTGTGCTCGGGCGAAAAGTCTCGATGGGGGACGTGATTGTCGTCCCCTTGAGAGTCCAGAAGGATCAAAGCTGGCTCAAGACCGCGGCCACAGCCTTTACCGCAACCACGGGCGCTCTGACGACGGTTTTTCTGATCAGAAAGCTATAGCCAACCGCACCCTCGTGAGTCTCTTCTGAATTTCTTGACTCACCTTCCTGAATGCCACCAGAGCGGACCCCTGTCTCTCTGGTGGCAACCTCATACGGAACATCTTTCTGTCTCTCTGAAATAAAAGTGCCGTCTCAACCAGCGAATTCTGCCACGACCGCCGCAAACCAAAGGGCTGGTGCCGCCGTTGTCAATTGTCCCACAACACCTTGCTGCTTTTGCGCAAATGTCGAACAGCTCGGCACGCTTCTTGACTGCTCTTAATGAGGAATAAGACCTGACTGAGTGACTCGTCAGAGGCTGCGAACCTGACATACGGCGCTCAGAAAGGAAAGCTTCGCGTCCAGAGGAAGGGTGGAACTACATGAAGAACATCGCACACAATACTGCTGATCAAGTCCAGGAGATGATCGTCAATCTGGCACAGAAACTCATGGTTTCAAAGAACATGATCTTGCCGTTTGTCGAGTTCGACGAATGCATGCCGGAACTCCTCAAGCAAGCCGATCACTCCCACGCCAGCCTGAGCGTGGCTGGGCATTTGTCGCCTGATGTCGCCATTGCCGCTGATCGGGCTGGTATGCCTGTGGATGAGCGACTTGGCGTTTCCCCCTTTGCAAGTGATGTCGACGCGCTTCTGCGGGAACCGATTTCACCGCGCGACGTACTTTACGTCTCCAACCCCAATCGCATCACCGGCGCCAACTTCTCGCTCGCCGAACTGGAACTGATGGCCCAGGCTGTACCTTCCGGTACACTCATCGTCGATGAATACTACTACGACTACTATGGAATTTCCGCTCTCCCGCTCTTCGAAATGTACAGCAACATCGTTGTCCTGCGCTCTTTCACCGCCTCTTTTGGCATAGGCTCGGCTGAGTCCGGCTTCATCGTCGCCGCCAGGGAAAGGATAGCGCACCTTCGTGAGGTAATAGGCGAACCGACCATGTCACCGACTCAATTCAGAGTATTGCAGACTGCTCTTGAGAATTCCTCCATGCTCACCCAACGGCTGACCGACCTTCACAACGAGTCGCTGCGGATCGCCTCAGCCCTCACAACCCTTGGGATTCAATGTCGCATCAGCGCCACTGACTTTCTGACGCTCAGGGTCGGTGACACCAAGAGTGTCGGCAACTCCCTGGCACGGGCTCGGGTCCCGATCGAGAATCTCGATGGTTATCCGCAACTGGATCATTACCTGCGCTATCGGCTTCAGTCCCCGCTCTCCAATGATCGGCTCGTGGATACCTTCGCCAAGATGCCTGCTGAGTATTATCGTCTGGCCGCTGTGGATCGTCGGCCGGTCACACTCCGCCAGCGTACCGATGATGATCTCTTGTCCGACCGATTGCGGCGTGAGGTTGCCGCTATCAACCGCACTCGGGCAGTCGTTGTGGAAGAGGAGCCGGCGTAGACAGACCTCTCCGCTGATGCCAAGACGGATAGCGTTCTCGTTCGAAGGCCTGAATCCATGAAAGAAAAGAGCGAGTTCGGATCGACTTCTGCTAAAGATATTCGATACGCAGTCGATACCAGTGCACAGGGGGTGCATCGCTGGGGAAATCTGCGACGACCGATTCCATATACGCCGTTTCCACCCGATCAGCGCCGACAACCAAGAACAGAGATATTCGGGGGAACTATCAGGACTGTACGCGCAAATCGATCTAATTCCGGCCACCGCTGGGAACAGGGCACGAGAAGCAGCGCGGGAACGGTCATGCCCGACGCTCCAATCGTCGCGCGCGGTCCGCGAGAACGTCTCGAGCGTTTTCTCCTCACCCTCAGCGGCCAGTTTGGTATGGGGGGCGTCTCGATATTCTGCCTCCTCTACGCTCTTCAGCCGCATGGCTTGACCAACCGCTGGGTTTCCGAAGCTGTCATCGTTGTTCTGCTCATTCGTCTGGTAGCCATGTTTCACAGTCGACACGGCACGCTCTTGTCCGGCTGTGCGGTTCGAAGGAAACTCATCGTCGCTTTGGCCGACGAGACGAAATTGAACATCTATTTTCTCGCTGCCGCCTTTGCCATGCAATGGCCGCTGACGCTAAGTGCCGCGGCGATATTCGTTCTTGCTAATCTTGCCGCCCAAACGGCTATCCATACCGCCCGATCCACCGTCGAGCGACAACATTCACGAAAACAGCAGCCTTTGGATCCTTCTCGGTATAGCCGTCGCATGGTGATCGTCGGGACTGGTTCGCGTGCCAGAGGCTTCGCCGATCATGTTCTCGCTTCGCCCGAGCTCGACGCAACCATCATCGGTTTTGCCGACTACCAGCGCGCCGGCCTCTGGCGCTATCGTGATATCCCACTTCTGGGGCATCCGGATACTCTGCAGCACGTGCTGACGACCAACCATGTTGATGCCCTTGTCATCGCTTTGGAGCCGCAGGAATTCGGACAATCGTCAAGTCTGTTTCAGACTGCTCAACGGATGGGTATCAATGTCTGTGTTCCGGCTGATCTCTATCAAATGACAAATTCGCCGGCGCGGGTCATCCATCTCGACGATATTCCCGTGATCGTTTATCGAGCGACGACCGATGCGGTCATCCCTCGCCTGTTCAAGAGCGGAATCGACCGATTGGGCGCCCTGATAGGACTGATCCTTACAACCCCAATTCTACTCATTTCTGCTATGCTGATCAAATTGGACAGTTCCGGCCCGATTCTCTTCACCCAAATCCGTTCCGGTCTCAATGGTCGTCGATTTACCATGTACAAACTCCGGACTATGACCACAGGCGCTGAGAAACAGAAGCGTTCTCTGGCAGATCGGAATGAAATGTCCGGTCCGGTTTTCAAAATCAAGAATGATCCCCGGGTCACCCGGATCGGTAGATTGCTGAGAAAGTATTCCGTTGACGAAATTCCTCAACTCGTGAATGTTCTCGTCGGCGATATGTCGCTGGTAGGACCGAGGCCCCCCCTCCCGACCGAGGTTGCCCGATATGAATCCTGGCAACGACGAAAACTGTCGGTTAAACCGGGTCTCACCTGTTTATGGCAGGTCAACGGACGTAATGCTATTGACTTTGATCACTGGATGGAACTCGATCTGCGCTACATCGACCAATGGTCGTTGGCGCTGGATGCCAGAATTCTGGCCAAGACCGTACCGGCGGTCCTTAAAGGCTCTGGAAGTTAACCGCACTGCGATCCCAGGTGCCATGCGCCTCTTTGCCATAACTGTAGCACTCCTTGTCTTTGCTCTAATTGCCCCCTTCGCGACAACCCTCTCCGCCCAGTTCCTTCCGGTCGGCCAGCGGGAATTCAATCTTCTCTATGACCGCTGGGAGCAGCTCGAAACCAGAACGTTCGGCCGCTTCGATTTCCAGCTCGGGCCGTACTCTAATCTCGACACCATTTTTCCTTCCGGCCCATTTGAGCGCCTCACCCACGCGATCAACAACAGAGTCTCGAGCTTCGGATTTGTCGCCGAAGACGCGCGCTCGGCCCGCGGTTCACGCGGTCGCAGTTTCACCTCCTTTCGGGCTGGTATCGCCGGGGAACCTGCGAAACACCTCTTTGCCTATGGTGACTTTCGCCTCGATGAGCAGTTGGCGAAGGACTCCCTCTACAAAGGCAAGAAGTGGCGCGGCTTTGCAGGAGATATCGGGAATGCCTTTATATCATATCGAGACGATCGCTTCGAGCTGACCCTCGGTCGCTTCGGGTCATTCTGGGGTCAGCGCAATTCGCTCGTCCTGGGTCCGGATGCGGTTATGGACGGGTTGGCATATCGCCTGCAATGGGGCCGCCTTACGCTCTCCTACCGATTAGCGCAACTGGATGGTATCGTCGCGCCGAACGATTCGTCCTCCCTCTTCGAGAATCGCTACTTTGCCGCCCATCGATTCGATTTTCACCCTTCCGACAGACTCCGCCTGGGCCTCTATGAGACCGTCATCTTCGGCGGCCCCGGACGCCAGATCGAACTCTTTTACCTCAACCCGATTATCTTCTTCCACGGTTCACAGCTCAATAGCGGCGTCGACGATAACACCGCCGTTGGGTTCGATTTTACGTTCAAACCGAAATCCGGCATCAAGATCTATGGACAGCTACACATCGATGATATTCAGCTCGACCAGCGATCGAAAGGGGATCAGGAACCTGATGAATACGGATTCCTGATCGGGTACTACCAGGCCGACATCGCCAGTCTGTTCGATCTGCGCTGCGAATACAGCCACGTAACCAATCGTACCTATCAACAGCCTCTGGCACGGAACCGATATCTCATCCGGGATCATCTCATCAGCGCTGCTCTTGGTACTGATTACGACTTCACCTCAGTGCAGCTTGAGCATTGGTTTGGAGGGTTGAGCGCTGTTATAGCCCAGCTGACCATGCGAAGGCAGGGGGAAGGTTCGCTTCTCGCACCCTGGAGCGCTCCCTGGGAGAGAACAGTCGGCACATATACGGAGAAATTCCCGACCGGTGTCGTAGAGACAACGATCGCTCCGAGCCTCCGATTCAAAGGCTTCATCAAGAGATATCTCTACGTCGACGTTGCCGCCGGTGTCGAGCATACCAGCAATTTCCAGCATAGGATCAGCCGGGACGAAACTACTTCGTTCGTCGAGGTGTACCTGTCCCTCTTCGGCGCTCTCCCTCTTAACCTGGATTGACATCGGGTATTCCCCCCGAACTCTTTCTGTTCGTTTCTGTTATAGGCTCATACATGACCCGCGACAGCAGTCAGCGACGAGCACTTGCCAGCGTTCAGTTTCTCCTGATCTCCTGGTTTCTTCTGGTTGCGATCGCGAAAACCCAGGCGAAGGAAGTCACCGTGGAGAAGTCCACCGATTCAACAGCGCGCCATAGCAATCACTTGGTCGGCGAAAGCTCTCCGTATCTTCTCGCCCACGCTCACAATCCGGTCGACTGGTATCCGTGGTCTCCAGATGCGCTGGCGAGAGCGAAGCAGCTTGATCGCCCGATATTTCTTTCCATCGGTTACTCCGCCTGTCATTGGTGCCACGTCATGGAGCGGGAATCCTTTGAGAACGAAGCGATCGCCAAACTTCTCAACGACCACTTTGTCAGTATCAAGGTCGACCGGGAGCAACGCCCTGATCTCGATCATATTTACATGACCTTCACTCAAGCCATGACCGGCTCGGGAGGATGGCCGATGTCGGTCTTTCTGACCCCCGACCTCAAGCCCTTCTTTGCCGGTACCTACTTTCCTCCTGACAATCGCTATGGCCGCCTCGGATTCGCGCATATCCTGACCGAAATCTCCGCCGCCTATCAGGAGAACCCGCAATCTATCGCCGATTCATCGCACAGTATATTCGTCGAAATCACCAGCCATCTCAATCGTGCGGGGGAAACGGTACTGCTGAACGAGCGCATGATAGCCAGCGGCGCCGAGGCTTTGATTCGCACTGTCGACCCCGTGCATGGCGGAATCGGCTCAGCCCCCAAGTTCCCACACCCGGTCGAATTGTCCCTCTTTCTCCGCCACTACTCTCGCTCGGGCGACCTGGCTTACTTGCAGGCGGCGGAGAAAGCTCTTACCGCCATGGCGCATGGCGGTATCAACGATCAGATTGCCGGTGGCTTCGCTCGCTATTCAACCGATCAGAAATGGCTGGTGCCTCACTTCGAGAAAATGCTTTACGACAACGCCTTGCTCGCAGTCACCTATGTCGATGCTTTTCAGATCACCCACAATGACTTCTACCGAGATGTAGTCATCAGCATCCTCGACTTTATCGTGCGCGACATGACTGATGCCGGCGGCGGCTTCTATTCAGCAATCGACGCTGACAGTGAGGGCGAAGAAGGAAGATTCTATCTTTGGGACAAAGCCGAAGTAGACTCGCTGCTCGGCTCAAGCACTGATCTGTTCTGCCGCTACTTTAATGTCACCACGTCCGGCAATTTCGAAGGGCGCAATATTCTCAACATCGACGCCAATTCAGAACGAGTCAGAAGGGAATACAGCGGCCAGAACTTCGATGCAACTATCTCTCGCGGAAAAGCGCAGCTATTCGAACAGCGCGCAAAGCGAATTCACCCTCACACCGATGACAAGATTCTCACGTCGTGGAATGGCCTCGCCCTGAGCGCTCTGGCTCGCGGCTATCGGATCACCGGCGATCGACGCTATCTCAATGCCGCCTGTCGTAACGCCGAGTTTGTTACGTCACAACTCTATCATGACGACTTTCTAACCCACACCTGCCGTCAAGGCGTCCACTCACGCGGCGAATTCCTCGAAGATTACGCCTATTACATCGCCGGTCTGATCGAACTCTATCAGGTCGACACCGATCAGAACAAAACTCGGTGGCTCGATTTCGCCCGCTCGATGGCTGATCGGGTTATCAGTCTGTTCATTGACCCGGACGGTCGTCTGTTCCTTAGGCCGCCAAACCAGAGCGATCTTATCTTTCGGCCCGCCGAGGAAACCGACGGCGCCACACCTGCGCCAGGATCGATCATGATTGCCAATCTGCTCAAGCTGCATCGCCTGACCGACCATGAACCATTCCTGAAATCTGCGCAGCAAGCCATGAAAGGAATTTCAGGGAAACTGAGCCACTATCCCAGCGGCATGGCTTCGGCCCTGCTGGCGCTCGATTATTATCTGGGCGACAAGATCGAAATCGTGATCACGGGCAACGGCTCCGAACGCGAGGCCATGCTTCACTTTCTGAATCAACGCTACCTGCCAACATCGCTTCTTGCGGTCAGCGCAAGCGGTCTTGAAAAACTCCCCCTCTTCGAGGGCCGCGTATCTGTCAACGGTCTTGTTCGAGCCTTTGTTTGTAAGAACTCCGCCTGCGGACTCCCCGCTTCAGATGCTCACGAACTGAAAGAACGACTCTCGGAACTTTAGGGAATCACGAAGCGGTATCGCCCCCTTACTGTTCTGACCCCTGCCCGCAAGCATCAATCCCCACGCATGGCTGATTGCGAAACTGACTCTCCTTCGAAGTGGGTTTGTCCCGATTCTAAGTCCAGCAGCCGTTTCTTTCGCCACAATCCACCCCCATACCCACGGAGGTTTCCGTTCGCTTCGATCACGCGATGGCACGGAATCACGATCGATAAGTAATTCGCGCCGTTGGCTCGTCCCACTGCACGTGCCGCACCGGGTCGTCCTAAATGATCGGCCAGCTCTCCGTAGCCGCGTGTCTGTCCATACGGAATCTCGCGCAGGCTCTCCCAGACACGCCGCTCAAACGCAGTTCCATTCACCGCCACAGAAACCGCAAATTGTTTGAGTTTCCCTTCGAAATAGGCGGTCACTTCCCGTTCAAGTTGATCGAGATGATCGCAGTTCCCGCGCACCAATTCGCATTTATAGCGCTTGGTTACCCGCTCCTTGATTCGCTCCACACCGCCGCGATCATGCCATTCCAGAAACACTACCCCTTCCGTGCTCGCTCCCGCGATCATCGGACCCAAAGCGCTCTCCAGATCGCGAAAGAATACCTTACTTGTTATCATGTAGCCTCCCGGGCGTAATTCCAAATTGACGCACGAACGCGTCGCGGAATCCGCTTGCTGATTCGTAACCGGATTCAAACGCACAGGTCAGATAATCCATGCCGGATTCAAGCAGCCGTCTCGCGTGCAAGAGCCGTTGACGTCGATTGAAGGCCAGCGGGGTCATCCCCAATTTTTGAGTAAAGTGCCGTCGTATGGTTGTGATGTCTACCCCCGCCGCTGTCGTCAGGCAGGCCTCGTTCAGCCGTTCGTTCTGGTGCTCACGCATGAACGAAACCAGGCGCCTGACCCATTCCGGAAGCACGTCAGGGAACCGATCCGAGCGGCACCGTTTGCATCCTCGCAGTCCGGCAGCCAACGCATCCTCCCGGGTGGAGTAAAATCGCACGTTGCTGAGTTTCGGCAGACGCGCCCTGCATGACGGCAGACAGTAAATTCCGGTCGAATGTACGCCAACGTAAAATTGTCCGTCGCAGCGACTATCATTACTCTGCATCGCCGCTACCATCGCTTCGTAACTTATCTGTTTCATGGTCGAAATCTATCCGGTGTGCCGGTAACTGTCTACCGCTTTTCGGGCACGGAAGTCACTTTTTGACCTTCCGACGAAGCCTCCCGGCTTGCGTGACGCCTTCAATTGCCCGATATTCTCTCATGTCCTTGTCCACTGTAAAGGGAACCATCAATATGCCTTTGACCGCCAAGACTAACGCCATTCCGAAGCGAGACGAGATCGAGGGTCGCCACACCTGGAATCTTGCCGACATCTACGCCACCGACGCCGCGTGGGAGGTCGATTACAAGCGTGCGCAATCGATGCTCGCCGCCGCCGCGCAGTACGCGGGCAAATTGCGCGATTCATCGCAACTTCTGTACGAGTGCCTGACCGCCCGCAGCGAACTTGCCATGCTCATCGAGAAACTGTACCACTACTCCCACCTGAGCAAAGACCTCGATAATCGCGTGTCAAAATATCAGGCGATGAACGAGCGCGCCGCCATGCTCGCCTCCCAGGGAGCCACTGCCTTCGCCTTTGTCGAACCGGAACTGCTCGCCATCAACGAAGACGAGCTGCTCGAAATGGAGGGCTCCTTCCCCAGGCAGGAAATCTACGATTTCTACATCAAAGAACTGATCCGTTCGAAAGCGCATATTCGTTCCCATGAAGTCGAAGAACTGTTGGCTATGTCCTCCGTAGTCGCGCGCGGACCCGACACCATCTTCTCCATGCTCGACGACGCCGATCTGACCTACCCGAGCGTCACCGATGAGTCCGGCATTGAAGTCAAGCTCACCAAGCAGCGTTTCGCTCGTTTTCTTGAATCAGCCGATGGTCGGGTACGGCGCGAGGCGCATGAAGCGTTCTACACATCGTATCAGTCCCACATCAACACAATTGGCGCGTCGCTGGCATCGAGCGTCAATAAGGACGTTTTCTACACACGCGCCCGCCGCTACAAGAGCTGTCTGGAACATGCCCTTGACGGCGATAATATCCCGCTCTCAGTTTATCACTCGCTCCTCGACACGACCGAGGCCAATATCAGCGCCCTTCACGGCTACACCAGGCTCCGCAAGAAAATCCTGAAGCTTGACCAGATTATGCCTTACGACATGGTCTGTCCGCTCTTCCCCCAGCAGGATTATGAAGTCCCCTACGACGAGGCCGTCAAACAGGTGCTCGACGCCGCCGCCCCCTTGGGCGAGACCTACGGCCGTGACCTGCGCCGTGCCTTCGATTCCCGGTGGGTCGACGTATTCGAGACTGAGGGAAAGGCCAGTGGCGCTTACAGCTCAGGCAATTACAGCGTGCATCCCTATGTTCTGATGAACTACAACGACACTGTTGACAACATGTTCACTCTTGCCCACGAGATGGGTCACGCGCTGCACAGCCATCTTGCCAACAGCGCCCAGCCCTACCCGAAGGCACAATATTCAATCTTCGTCGCCGAGGTCGCCTCGACCCTCAACGAAGGGCTGTTGATGCAATACCTCCTCGGTCGTACGACCGACCGCATGACGCGCTTGTATCTGCTCAATCGGCATCTCGACAACACGATGGGGACCTTTTTCCATCAGGTCATGTACGCCCGTTTCGAACTGACCATTCATGAACACGTCGAACTGGGGAATGCCTTGTCTCCGGATATGATGAACGATCTCTGGGGGAATCTCACGCGCACGTATTACGGCCCCGACCTGACCCTCGATCCCCACACCCCGTTCAAGTGGTCGCGCATACCGCATTTCTACAACATGTTCTACGTCTACCAGTATGCCACCTCCTACGCCGCGTCACAGGCGATCCTGACCCGATTCCTGGCCGGCGACAAAGGGATCATCGACAAGTACCTGACAATGCTTTCCTCAGGGGGAAAGAATCATCCCATCGAACTGTTGAAGATCTGTGGTGTTGATATGACCAAGCCCGACCCCGTGGTCGCTACGATCGCTCTCTTCCGCGAGCAGGTCGCCGAGATGGATCGGCTGACAGGGAGTGCAAAAGGAACTTCTTAAATTCACCAATGCCCACACCTTCCCTTCTCCCCGCTGGGGAGAAGGTGCCCAAAGGGCGGTTGAGGGGTGTTTCCCAACGCTCCCTAAGTAGTGTGCCAATCGTTCGCATAAAACAAAATCGTCAGGCCGGTTTCCCGACCTGACGATTGACCGCATTGCTGCGTTTGTGATGGGCTTCAGCTATCTGGATGCTTATTCAGCAAACCACGCCGACTGCGCCATCGCAACTTTGCTGTCATCCTTTATTTTCAAGAACGACTTCAAGCGTGTATCGTATGACAACGCCAGCCCCTGCGCCGCCAGAATGCCGACATCGGCTGCCACCACGGCGCCGTTGATTGCCATTTTCCCGCCGGTTTTGCTTCCCGATCGGGTCAGGGTGAAGATCGAATTGTTCGTGTACAGCTGACCATCAAACTTAAATTCCGCACCGCTGGCTCGGGCATTCTCATCAGCTATCCACAGATTCTTCAGCGTTGTCGGAGAAATCCAGTTGTTCGTCGACGACAGGGCGAGTGTCTTCGCGCTGGCCAAACTCGGATCCCCCGGGTTCAGCTTTGTCAGAAGCGTCGTGTCATACTTCGCGACATGCTCGACGCCCTGCCAGCTCGTCGAGGCCGGATCCCAGTACGTTCCGTTTCCGTTCTTCGGCTTGTTATAGATATAGACCGGGTCCCCTGCGTTCATTGTGTAATAACGCGGGACATAGCTCGCGTCGTACGTGCTGTTCGCGACCAAAACGTTATTCACGTCGGGCAGAAACTTCTGCGTCTTGGTCCATTCCCCGCGATTGAACAACGACATTTCCGATTGCGTGAAGGAGAGTCTCTGATTCCCACTCTGGTTCCCGGGATCGATTGATGTATTGCTCAGAATATTCCCGTTGGCCGGAGTCAGATAATCCCCGACAAGAATATTCTTGCCCGCGGCCAACGACAGAGCATTCTGTGTGCCGTCACTCGCCGTCCCAAATGTCCTATTTCCCCCGCTTGACCCATCAGCGTAGGTCACATCGCCGGTCACATACACGCTCCCGCGTGCGTAGATCTGTCCGGTCCCTTTGACTACCCCCTGGATAACCACATCGCCATTCACGGCCAGCGTGCCGCTCAGCAGTATCGGATTAGCCGTGGTTCCCACGAGTATCAAGTTACCGTCAAAACTCTGCGATAAACTCGCCTTGTTCCCCGTCCCTGGCAGCGTTGCTGAGGAGTACGTCGAACCAGCGGCGAGCCCATAGATCACGCCCCCGCTAATTCCGCCCGTGGCGTCCAAAGCGATATCCGCATACTCGGCGTCATCCACGACCTTGTTTCCGTTGTCATCAGGAAACGGAGGAGGGAAACTGGTTGGCAGCTCTCCGTCGGTCATGCCGGTCGATGTCGTCGGGTAGTTCATGTACAGATTCCCGTTCTGTGGAAGCGGACTGCCGGTCGTATTCGTCAGGGCTACGCCGGTCAGTGGTTCCTGGATTTTGCCTGTCGAAGTGTTGATCGCGTATCCCGCAACACCTACTCCGGTGGGTGACAGATTACTGACCAGATTACCCACCTGGTCGGTGATCTGCCCGCGCGTATACATGGTGCCGGCGATATTGGACTGCGCTGTCGGCCAGCCATTAACATTCTGCACGCGAAGCAACATCGACTCCAGCGACGCCACTTTCACTCGCTCGAACGACCCCTTCTTGGTGGCATCTTTGTTGAAAATGCGATCAACATTGTCGATCGTCGCGTGGCACATGATGCAATTGACATTCTTTGCCAGAATCGCAAATTCGAACCCCTTGAAGGCCTCTCCTTCTATCCGATACACGGCTCGAATAGTCTGCGTCGCCGAGCCTGCGGCCCGTCCGACTGAGCTGACGGTCAGCACCGTCGCCCCCGACTGATCCTGCCGACGCACATAGACGGAATCCACTGATTGCCCGGTACCAACACTCACGCTGGAGGCAATCGTCTTCTGTGTTCCGTCGGTCAGCCCGATCTTATTCAGGTACGCTGAGTATGTGGTTCGATTCCCAATCTCCCCAGAAGCCTTGACCGGCGACGTCAAAGTCGAACTGACATAGTCGGCCCACAGCGCTGACTTCGCCAGCGCCTGTCCCGATTCTGCAGAATAGAACGCCCGGTTCGACCCTTGCGAATTCCCACTCAGCGTTACATCGTCATTCGATGTGGATATCATCTGCGCCCCGATGAGGGTCATCATCAGGAGGATGCCCAACACGATTACGAGCACCCCGCCCGTATCGTTGCGAAGGATTCGTCCAGTCATTGCGAACCTCACTATCGTCATGATCTGTTGTTTCTCAACATTACCTGCGTGGTCAGCGTGCGTTCTCGCTTGGCCGTTTGCCCCGCGTTGCGCGCCACCACATCGACCTGATCGGTGGTCGATGTCATCGCCACCTTCACGACATAGACCGTATCGGCAGCGGTGAGCGTCTGCACCGCCGCCCCAGTCTTCAGAAGAAAGTCAAATTGCATATCCCTGATGTTGTCCGCAAAAACCTGCCCAGCTGCTCCGTTCTCAGATTTCATGAGAGCGGGGTGCGACAGGCTGGTCGTATCGACATAGTACGTCACCTCCTGCAGCTTGATCATCTGGTCCCCCGGCCCCGGATCGAACAGGAGGTTCTGCCCCACGTGAAAGATGTCGCACCATCCCGCGCCGTTGTTCGGCACGATGCTGGAAATAGTAAACCACTCGCCGGTCTTCTGGGCACTGTGCCAAAAATAGGCCATTCCTCCCACCGCAAACTTGCTCAGATCGGTTCCAATCGCCACATGAACCGGGGTCGCCGAAGTCTTGGCCGTGTGATCTCCGATGTTGACCGCGCCACCCATGGCCGCAAACCGAAGCTTCAGTGAATCGGGATTACTGTTGGACGCCACAATGCTCTGCATTCCTGCGGGCAGGTTCGCTCCTGCGTTTCGGGCGTTGCGCGTAACATCGTCCAGGCTTGCCCGCAGATTTTGCTGCATATCTGAGATATTTGTCTGCACAATCATGTTGTTATGTTCGGCGATATAGAATCGAAAGGCCGCCATGGTTACAAACGTCGCCAGAAGCAGCGCGATGAGGATCTCCACCAGGGTAAATCCGCTCTGATTTCTAATGCTCTTCATACGCCCGCCTCAGACTGTCGGCTTAAGGGTTGAGTAGTT
This sequence comes from uncultured Ignavibacteriales bacterium, assembly GCA_964540105.1. Lineage (GTDB taxonomy): Bacteria > Zixibacteria > MSB-5A5 > GN15 > FEB-12 > DATKJY01. Next base: position 90,962 of record CAZILL010000001.1, read on the forward strand.
GACCGTTCGGGCGACCGCTTTTTGATCCGTCCACGAAACCACGACATCGATCTTGACCACCCCCGCCGGAAGTGAGGCATTCGACGTCTTGTCTTCAACGGTGCGATAGACCTTGAATACGCCACTCACGGAATCTGTGATCGAAACAAATGGCAGAGCGCCATAACTGCTCTGATTCACCAGGTTTTCCACCTCCTGCTGAGCCAAAGCGTTGGCGCGAGTGCTTTCATTGGAAAAGCTATTTCCGTAAATCGAAACACTGATCAGAAGCGCCAGCCCAAGGATGCCGATCGCCAGAATGAGCATGCTGATCATTACTTCGAGTAAGGTGAATCCTCTATTCTGCTGTATTCTCATCGTCTCCCTCCTTAGGATTGACGCTGTTTCATTCATTTTTCGATTGCCCAGAACCTGACGTGCATATCGTATGCCAAGCCTCCCCTCGGCGCGACAATCCTCGATCATTCTCTTTCAGATTAACTGACAACGGGTTAGCGGCTTAAACGTCTATCTCTATCCTCTTTCGGAAGCGGAAGAAATCTCACCTACTCCGACGGACTGTGGCGTTTTGCCAATAGTATTGGAATTTGCCAACAGCGTCATTCCGACCCGTCAAAAATCGGTTTTCGACGCCCCTGGCGCGGGGAAAAATCCCTTGGAAAAATCGACAAACCTCCTACATTGAGCGGCTATCAAGGATTGACAGTGATGAAATTCGACCCGTTCAAAGATCAATATTCCCAGCCCGCGGCTGAGCGCGATGTGCTGGCCTTCTGGGACGAACATGACGTGTTCCACAGGACTAACGCGCTCGCGAAAGATCGCCCGCCGTTTGTTTTCTACGAAGGCCCCCCGACCGCCAACGGCCGCCCCGGAATTCACCACGTCATCGCTCGCACGGTCAAAGATCTGATCTGTCGCTACAAAGCCATGAATGGTTTTCGGGTCGATCGCCGTGGGGGTTGGGATACCCATGGTCTGGCGGTCGAGATTGAAGTCGAAAAGCAGCTTCAGCTCGACTCCAAAGCTAAGATCGTCGAATATGGCGTGGCCCGGTTCAACGAAAAATGCCGCGAGTCGGTCTTCAAGTACCTTAAGGACTGGAATGAGATTACTCGCCTCAGCGGCTACTGGCTCGACCTTGACGACGCCTACGTCACCCTGAAAAACGAATACATCGAATCAGTCTGGTCGATTCTCAAGAATTTCTTCGATCGCGACCTGCTCTATCAAGGGCACAAGATTCTCCCCTTCTGCCCGCGCTGCGGAACGGGCCTCTCCAGCCACGAAGTTGCGCAGGGGTACGACGTCGTCAAAGATCCTTCGATCTATGTCAAAGTTCGAGCGGCCGACGGAGATTTCAGCTACCTGATCTGGACCACCACCCCCTGGACATTACCCTCCAATGCCGCGCTCTGCATGCGCGCCGATGCGACGTATGTTATGGTCGAGCACGAGGGGGAGAAGCTGGTTCTGGCGGAATCGCTCGTGACAAAAATATTGGGTGAAGAGAAGCCCGCACTGCAGAAATTCAAGGGTTCCGACTTTCTGAAACGTCGCTATCAACCGCTGTTCGACTGTTTCAAGGATCAATCAGCGACGGCGTTCTTCGTGGTCAACGGCGACTTTGTCACTATGGACGACGGCACTGGTATTGTTCATATCGCGCCCGGCTTCGGCGCCGATGACTACGAAGTCGGCAAACTCTACAACTTGCCTGTTCTGCAGGCTATTGATCCCAGCGGTCATTTCAAGGAGCTGGCCGGGCCATACGCCGGGATGTTCATCAAAGACGCTGATCCGATTATTACTAAAGACCTCAAGAAATCCGGAAAGCTGCTCAAGTCGGAAATCTACGAGCACAACTATCCATTCTGCTGGCGCTGCGACTCACCGCTGATCTATATCGCCCGCCAATCCTGGTATATCAGGACGACGCAGTTCAGGGAGCAATTGATCAAGAATAACAATGCGATCAATTGGGTCCCCGACGAAATCCGCACGGGTCGCATGCTCAATTGGCTGGAAAACAATGTCGACTGGGCGCTTTCCCGCGAACGATTCTGGGGGACCCCGCTGCCGATCTGGATCTGCGATGATCCCAAGTGCGGAAAACAACGCGCGGTTGGATCGATCGAACAGTTGCGCGCCGACGGGATCAACGTTCCACCCGAACTCGATCTGCATCGGCCAATGATCGATACTGTTAAGCTCACCTGCACCTGCGGATCCGCCATGACCCGCGTACCCGAGCTGATCGATGTCTGGTTCGATTCGGGCGCCATGCCGTATGCCCAGTGGCACTATCCGTTTGAGCATCAGGCCGAATTCGAATCCCACTACCCGGCGGAATTCATCTCCGAGGCGGTCGACCAGACCCGCGGCTGGTTCTACACCCTTCTGGCCATCTCAACCATGCTCTACGACAAGCCCCCCTTCAAGAATGTCATTGTCCTCGAGTTCATTCTGGATAAAGAGGGGAAGAAGATGTCCAAGCACAAAGGGAACGTCGTCGATCCCTTTGAAACGATCGCCAAATATGGCGCCGACCCGGTTCGGTGGTATCTGATCTCCACCTCCAATCCGTGGCTTCCGACCCGTTTCGACGAGGACGGACTGGCCGAGGTCAGCCGAAAATACTTCGACACCCTCAGGAACACCTATAGTTTCTTCGCTCTCTACGCCAATATCGATAATCTCGTTGAGCGCGCCCACGAGGCGGGCATGACGATCGAGCAATTTCTCGAACCGAAAGCAGGCGACCCGGAGCGATTCGATCGCTGGATCAGTTCTCGCTACCATTCGTTGATCAAAGAGGTCACCGCTTCGCTCGATAAATACGACATCACCCGGCCGGTTCGCGCCATCCAGAACTTTGTCATCGACGATCTCTCCAACTGGTATGTCCGCAATAACCGTCGACGCTTCTGGGCGAAAAACGACGATCCCTCCAAGATGCGCGCCTACCTCACCCTATACCACATTCTCGATGGTATCTGCCGCGCCAGCGCACCGGTAACCCCGTTCACTTCCGAGCTGCTTTGGAAGGAACTGATGGGGCCGGCTCGTGAAAAACATGGTCTCCCGTTGTCGGTCCACATGACCTCCTATCCGACCTCCGACCACGCGCAGATCGACGGCGCTCTCGAGGAATCCATGGAGTTAGTGCGCACGGTCGTCTCTCTTGGACGTGCCGCGCGATCGCGCAGAAATCTCAAAGTCCGCCAGCCCCTGTCACGTTTGCTGGTGAATCTCCCGAAAGGGCTCTCCTTCGAAAAACTGTCCGGCTTCGAGGAGATCATCCAGGATGAACTGAACATCAAGGAAATAGCCGTTGCCACCGACCTCGACCAATACGTCAGCTATTCCGCCAAGCTGAATTTCAAGACCGCCGGCCCGAAACTCGGAAGTCACGTCAAAGCCGCTGCCGCTTTCGTCGCCGCCATGACCGGCGAACAGATCAAGAGTTTCGAACGCAGCGGCTCTATCGTGATGGAAGCCGACGGCTCGTCGGTTACTCTCTCAGGTGACGACATCGAGATCAAGCGAAACGAAAAGGAGGGCTACGCTGTCGAATCGGACAATCGAGTGACGGTCGCGATTGTCACCGATTTGACCCCCGACCTCATCGACGAAGGCTTCGCGCGCGAGATGGTCAACAAGATTCAGAACATGCGCAAGAGCTCCGGCTTCGAAGTCACCGACCATATCACGGTGCGCGTCAGCTGCCGCGATCCCCTTCGTGCCGCGACCACGCGCCACGAAGCGTTCATTCGGCGGGAAACTCTCGCCCGCACCATCGAATTTATGGATTCCGACGCTGTCAACGGCGGCGCGGATTGGAATATCAACGGCGAAAAGGCCGCTATCGCAGTGGAGAAAATCTAGCGATTGGAGAACACCATGAAGAAGGCCGAACTGAAGAAATATGAAGAACTGCTTCTGGCCAAGAAAAAGACCCTCCTCGACGAAATGGGCGTGATCGGCACGACCATCAAGGATGCCGCCGGCGACCTTTCCTCGTATTCCTACCACATGGCGGATCAGGGAACCGACACTATGGAGCGCGAGATGGCGTTCATGTTTGCGTCGAAATCCGGGCGACTTGTGTATCACGTTGACGAAGCCCTGCGCCGCATCCAGGACGGCACCTACGGAAAATGCCAGAGCTGCAATAAGATGATCAGCCAGGCGAGGCTCGAGGCTGTTCCCCATGCCCGGCTCTGTATCGATTGCAAGAACAAGGAAGAGGAGAAGGAATCTGGCGGACGATAGATCGCGCAAACTCCTCGGACCGATTCTTATTATCGTCCTTGTCCTGATCGCCGATCAGATTACCAAATTCTGGGCAGTAAGCGTCCTGACCGATCTGAACTCGGTACCGCTGTTGGGGCAGTTCTTTCAGCTTTCGCTGGTCTACAATGAGGGGGGCGCGATGGGGACCAATCTCGGTTCATCGTCTTTCTATCTTGTTATTGCTCTTATCCTCATTCCGATTCTCGGCTTCTACGTCTACCACAGTCGCGCCAACCGACGTCTTGCTTATCCGTTGTCGTTCATTGTGGCAGGGGCGATTGGCAATGTCATTGACCGGATTCGTTTGGGGAAAGTGATCGACTTTCTCGACGTCGACTTCTTTGATATCACTATAGGCAGTTTTCAGATTGAGCGCTGGTGGACGTTCAATATCGCCGACGCCGCCATCAGCTGCTCGCTGGTATACCTGATTATGCTGTATCTATTTCAGCCGAAGCCAAGCCCTGCCCGACCACTGCCCGTGAAGTAAGTATATCGAATTGCCCGCCGGTCGAAGGGCATCGCGCAATATCATCGAGGAGATGAAAGAATGCCACTGAGAACGGGAGAGGTGATTTCATACCTAGAGATGTGCCGCGAAGAGAAAGCGAGCCTGCAACGCGGTATGAACTTCCATCTACATCCAACTCACTCCGTCATACTCATGAGTCTTCGACCAGGAGCCCCATATCCTGATGCGGTCATCGATGACGGCAAAGCCCTCGTGTACGAAGGGCACGACTTGCCACGCACTCAAGGAGGTCCTGAACCAAAGGCCGTAGACCAACCCATGAGGCAGCCGACCGGCGGGCTAACCCAGAACGGTCTGTTCTTTGAAGCTGCGCTGGCCGCAAAGGCTGGTAAGGCCAGTCCAGATCGAGTACGAGTATATGAGAAGCTACGCCCGGGCATTTGGGCATACACAGGTCTGTTTCATCTTGTCGACGCTTGGTTCGAAAATCGCAGTGGTCGCAGCGTCTTCAAGTTCCGTTTGGAAGTGATAGATGACTCCGATTTTTCTGCGCCTTTGCGCGAAGCTCAACTTGAGCACACCCGAATCATCCCGTCGTCAGTCAAGATCGAAGTTTGGAAACGTGACAAGGGCAAGTGTATCAAGTGTGGCGCTACGGACAATCTTCACTTCGATCACGACATCCCCTACTCCAAAGGGGGCTCCTCTCTCACAGCGGCGAACATACAGTTGATGTGCGCGAAACACAATCTCGCAAAGAGGGACCGATTCGAATAGAAGCCCTGTGAATTTCCTGATACCATCTGAAGCACTCGTTCACCCGCCCCACGAAGTTCGGGTGCAGGAGCATGTGCAACTCACAAACTGCTGCCGCACCCCCCGCAAAATCACTCGCGATTCAATTGTGATTTCTGCCCCGCGCCCCTTTATGAAAGAACTACCTATGTCAGAGATTGACAGCCGATACTCGCGACACGATCTGTTCCCATGGTGTGGTTCCCCATTCCCGCGCCGGGAAGGGGCCGGGGGTTAGGTCCTTGATAAAACGAACCCATTTTCTAACGCTGCTAACAAATACTCGCGGCGCGGCATTCGCCCCACGCAGAGTGCGCGAAACCCGTTGCCCCCAACCAGATATCCGCTATATTCCCCCCATGATTACGAAAAAAACAGAATACGCCATCCGCGCTATGGTCGAGCTGGCGCGCGAACCGGAAACCATGTCTACCGCCAACCGGATCGCTCAGCATCAGGAAATCCCCCCAAAATATTTCCCGCAAATCGTCTCTGAACTGAGCCGCGCCGGCCTGCTCACGTCGGTTCGGGGCTACGGCGGCGGTATCAGACTGAGCCGCCCCCCGCGCGAGATCACCCTGCTCAATATCATCGAGGCTACCCAGGGCCCGCTCGCCATGTTCGAGTGTCAGGATGGGGACTGCGATTGTGTCCAGCTCCCCAATTGCAAACTGAAGGGGACCTACAACAAGGCGCAAGCCTCTCTTGAATCCGTATTTCGGGAAACAAAGCTCTCCGATATCCGGTTCAAGTGATATTTGAAGGAACAAAATGCTCACTAAAGAAGCTGTCATGCATATCCTCAGCGGCATCGAGGACCCGGAACTAAAGAAACCGCTCACCGACCTGGACATGGTTCGCTCGGTGGAAATAAGCGGTCCCAATGTCATCGTCGGGATCACGCTCACCGTCCCCGGCTGCCCGCTCAAAGAGAAGATCAACTCCGACGTCACCAAAGGGATCAGCCTCATCCCCGGCGTCGAATCCGTCAAAGTCAACTTCGACGTCATGTCCGACCAGCAGCGCGAACGACTCAAGGAGAAACTCGGCTTTGGACGCTCCCCCGACCGTCAGCCTGTCTCGATCATAAATTTTGCCAAACGCTTTATCGCGGTTTCGTCGGGCAAAGGAGGTGTCGGCAAATCAACCGTCACCTCCAATCTCGCCGCGGCGCTGGCGCGTTTGGGGTATCAGGTTGGCCTTCTCGACGCCGACGTCTACGGTTTTTCGATCCCGCGCATGCTCGGCGTTCACGGCCAGCCGACACTCATTGATGATAAAATCGTCCCCCTCCGCAAAGGGGCGAATCTGCAGGTCGTTTCCATGGGATTTTTCGTAAACGAGGATGATCCGGTGATCTGGCGCGGCCCGCTTCTGCACAAAGCGATCAACCAGTTCCTGACCGACGTCATGTGGGACGACCTCGACTTCCTATTTCTCGATCTCCCACCCGGCACCGGCGACGTAACCCTCACCATCGCTCAGGCGATCCCAAGCGCCGAACTGCTTGTGGTCACCACACCGCAAGCTACTGCGACTCATGTCGCAGGGCGTGTCGCAAAACTGGCCGAGCGGACCAAGCTTAAAGTGATCGGAGTCATCGAAAATATGGCCTACTATGATGCGAACGGCCGGCGTGAATACATCTTTGGCAAGGATGGCGGCAAAGAGCTTGCCACCAAACTCGACGTTCCTTTCTTGGGCGAGATCCCGCTCATGTCATCGATTCGCGAAGGAGCCGACAACGGCAAACCGGTCGCGCTCGAAGGCACGCCAGAACAGATCACGATCTTCGAAACGATCGCGCGCGCGATTGAGCGCGTGACATGACGATAACCTTTTGCCTCTGAAACAAGTTACCCGTCGACAAAAATTATTCCCACCGTCGATCTTGTTTCACGCCCATCATAGCGCGTAATTCATCAACACCTAACGCGCTATCGGTCAACTGCTTCAAAAATCTGTTAATTATTTGTTAGCAGCTGCTTGACCTGCTCTCTCGATGTTGATATCTAACGGCATGAAATTGATTGTGACACATAGTGTTAATAAATTGTGGATAACGTGGGGCGGAGCTTGAAAAGCCGTTTGTAGGCTTCGCATTCGTCTTTTTACTGGTTCGTGAAATTGTGAATAGAAATGTGGGTAGGTCATATGGCTTTGTGTATTCGTCGCCACAACAGCTTCAATCCCAAGCGAATGGAATTAAGATAGAATGTTGATAAATAACCGTGGGGGCTCTGACGTGCTGGAAAGAGTAGCCAACTCGACACAATGGGCTGATTGCTTGAGTTACATGGCGCGACGCGTCAAAGAACAATCGTTCAATATCTGGCTCAAGCATACCAAAGGGGAGCCGAATGGCAACGGCGAATTTAAGCTCGCCGTTCCAAACCAGTTTGTCGCTGATTGGATCAACGATCACTATCGAGAGCTTATCGACGAAGCGTTCTTCGAAGTGCTCGGAAAGAAATTCAGCGTCATATATGTCGTCACCGGCCAAACCGACGCCGATGACCAGACCGCACTCGATTTCGAGCTGAATCAACCGCTTCCGCAGGCACAGCCGCTGTTGAATCACAACCACAATCTCAACAGCCGTTACCGATTCACTTCGCTCGTCGTGGGTGATTTCAATCAGTTTGCCTGCGCGGCCTCAATGGCGGTCGCCGAAGGTCCCGGTATGACGCGCTACAATCCACTCTACATCTATGGCGGCACCGGCCTCGGAAAGACTCACATCGTTCAGGCGATCGGCAATCACATTCTCGACATGTTTCCGACCAAGAGGATTATGTACGCCACCTCGGAACAGTTCACCTCTGATTTTATTTCGGCCATCTCCGATCGCACGATTTCCGACTTCCACAAGATGTATCGTCTCGTTGATGTGCTCATCATCGACGATATTCAGTTCTTCACCGGCAAGGAATCCACTCAGGAGCAGTTCTTCCACACTTTCAACGCTCTTTACCATTCTGGTAAGCAGATTATCCTCTCCTCCGACCGTCCCCCAAAGGAGATCAAAGGGCTCGAGGAACGCCTTCTCTCCCGCTTTTCCTGGGGACTTGTTACTGATCTCCAGGCCCCCGACCTCGAGAACCGCATGGCAATTCTGCTGACCAAGCTCGGAGCTGAAGGAACCACTGTTGCCGACGACGTTGTCCGTTACATTGCCGACACCGTCCGCACTAATATTCGCGAGCTCGAGGGCGCACTTACCCGTGTTCTGGCCTACGCCACTCACAAGAATGTCCCGCTGGATCTCGAGATGGCTAAGAAAGTGCTGTCAGATACCGTTTCGGGTTCAAAGCGCGAAGTGACTATTGAAGCTATTCAGAAGAAAACCGCGGACTTCTTTCATATCGAGCCGATCATGATGACCGCCAAGAAAAAGACCGCCAAAATTGCGCTGGTTCGGCAGGTCGCCATGTACCTCTCGCGTTCCCTAACCGACAATTCGCTGAAAACCATCGGCGCCGCCTTTGGAGGGCGCGACCACTCAACAGTCATTCATGCCTGTGATCTTATCTCGCTTCGCATGTCAGCTGATACAACTCTCCGCGAAAAAATTGACAAGATCTCGGCCTCGCTCCTATATTGATAACGTGTGAGAAACTCTGTGATTATAGTATGAATAAGTTCCTGCGTTACTTTCTTGTTGGCAACCGTCGACATTATCGACGTGCTGTGCACAGCGATGTCGATTTCTTTCACGTCGCGAAGAAAACTCAACTGCTTCTCGTGTAACAGAGAATGAGACAATTTCCCTCCTCCACCCACGTTACACACATGCACACACTCCTTATTATCATTGATTGATATATATAGAAGAATAGAACTAATTAAGAGATGTGGAACATTCCAATGGGGAAGTTAGATATATGAAATTCTCTCTGAGCAAATCCAAACTGAGTGGTTGTCTGCAATCAATTTTGCTGGTCGTGCCAACTAAGTCAACGCTTCCGGTGCTCACCAATGTTCTGGTTGAGGCCCTGGAGAATAAACTTAAGATGTCGGCGACCGATCTCGAAATATCAATCAGCTCTACGGTTGAATGCGCCGTGACGAAAAAGGGTTCAGTGGCTCTCCCGGCTCGCATTCTCTTTGAGATCATTCGCGAGCTGCCAGAGTCCGAAGTAACCTTCGAAGCTGTGAACAATCGCATTGAGATTAAAATTCCAAATGGCTCCTACAAGATTGCCTCAGTTTCACCGGACGACTTCCCGAAGTTACCGGCCGTGAATACAAAGCGAGAGATTAAGATTGAAGGGGCCGACCTCGTCCGAATGATCAAGAAAACAACCTTTGCGTGTTCTACCGACGAGACCCGCCCTGCATTAAACGGTGTTCTATGGCAGACCAAAGGGGAACGGATGCAGATGGTTGCCACTGATGGTCATCGTCTCGCCAAAGTCGCCCACGAAAACACCCGTCTCAAAGGCATGACTGAGGATATCATTATTCCCCCGAAAGTTCTAAACTTAATTCCAAAGTTCATCGAGGGCCCTCAACGCGAAGTGGGAATTATCTTCGGTGAGAATAATATCATTTTCAATCTCGGTGAAACCGTGCTTACCTCACGCCTTATAGAAGGTCCGTATCCAAACTTCGATCAGGTCATTCCAACCACGAACGATAAGAAGCTCACCGTCTCTAAAGACGAACTCGGTGGTGCGGTGCGCCGGGTGGCTATTCTCTCCAACGCTCTAACTCACCAGGTGAAGTTCTCGATCAAGAAAGGCTCTCTAACGCTCTCAACGAACAACGCTGACGTTGGCGGCGAAGGGAAGGAAACTCTGGATTGTGATTTTCAGGGAGAGGCGGTTGAGATTGGGTACAACGCTATTTACATAAACGATATTCTTGCCCGCATGGATGGAGCCGAGGTAATTCTCGAATTATCCTCACCAGTCGCTGCCGGCGTTCTCTACAGTCCCGACATTCCCAAGGACGATTTCCTGTGCTTGGTCATGCCATTGCGGCTGGCGGACTGACAATGAAAGCGCCTGAACTGAGCCGATCAGTCGATTCTCCCCGATTCTGATCTGCCCATGCGTGTCGAGGAATTCAGCGTCAGCCACTTTCGAAATATCGATTCTCTTAAGACCAATTTCATCGGTGGCGTGAATATCTTCTTTGGTGAAAACGGTTCTGGTAAGACCAATCTTCTTGAGGCTGTTCTTATGCTCTGTCTTGGTCGCTCGCAACGCGGCGCTCCTGATAACGTTCTCCTGCAAAGCGATGAAGACGTTTACCGCCTGTCAGGATCGATCATCAACGACAGAACCTCCACTCATGTCAGCGCCGCCTATCAACGCGGTGGACGCCGACGACATACGCTCGACAACGTTCCCATCCGGACCTCCGAATTGTACCAGCATTTCTGCGCCGTGTCAGCAGGACCAGAAGACAGCGAGCTGATCGCGGGTCCCCCGTCGGTTCGCCGTGCCTTCATGGACATCTACCTATCCCAATTCTCACCGGTCTACCTGGCGGACCTCATCGACTATCAGCGCGCGCTAGCCCAAAAGAACGCCGCCTTGAAGAACGACATGGACAGCTCTCTCTTCGACCCACTCCTGATCCATCATGGAGCGAAAGTCATTCTTGCCCGTCGCCACTTTACGACCCTCCTCAGCGACCACGCGCAGCGCTATTATCATGAATTCTCCAATGGTGAATCTCTTCTTGTTCAATATAGTCCTTCAGTTCAGTGCGATGACACTGATCTCCAGAGCATCGAGCACGCGTTCGACACTCGCCTCCGGGCCTTCGCCGCAAAAGAACAAATTCTCCGCACCGCTTTGGTCGGCCCGCACCGTGACGATCTTTCCGTCGAAATCAAAGGCTTTCCTGCCCGCACGCACGGCTCTCAGGGGCAGTGCCGCACGGCCGCCATTGCCCTCAAGCTTGCTGTCTATGAGATGCTCCGCACTCGACGCGGAGTTACGCCACTGCTCTTGCTTGATGAAATCTTCGCCGAACTTGACGAAGGACGCGCCCGCGCTTTGATTGCCGCTTTCGGAGCGTTCGAGCAGATCTTCCTGACCACTGCTCTCGAACCGCCGAAAGAACTCGGCGCCAATGCACGACGCTTTCTGATCGTGCAGGGAACGCTTCAGGAGGTAAACTGATGGCCGGCCTGAGGCTTGTCCAGGTTTCGAAGGCTTTCGACGGGACGCAAGTTCTCGACAACATCTCGCTCGAACTGGGCGAGGGGGAACTGCTGGTCCTGCTCGGTCCTTCTGGCTGTGGCAAGTCAACCCTGCTGCGAATTGTGGCCGGCCTTGAACAGGCCGATTCGGGAGAGGTCTTTATCAACGACCGTCGCGTCGATCAGCTCCGGCCCCGTGACCGCGATATTGCCCTCGTCTTTCAGAACTATTCGCTCTACCCCCATATGACCGTCGCGAAGAACCTCGCCTTCCCGCTAACGGTCGCTGGCGTAAAGCGAGCCGAGATCACTGCGCGCGTCACGCGCATCGCCGAAATGCTCGGTCTCGCGGGTCGACTAACCGATAAGCCCGGCCAACTCTCCGGCGGGCAGCGCCAACGGGTCGCGCTCGGACGCGCTATCATTCGCGAGCCGGCCCTGTTTCTGCTCGATGAACCGCTCTCCAATCTCGACGCCGATCTGCGTCATCGCATGCGACAGGAAATTGTCAATCTACAGAAGCAACTGCGCAAGACCATGATCCACGTCACCCACGATCAAACCGAAGCGCTCACCATGGCCGACTCAATCGCCCTTATGAACAATGGCCGCATCGAACAATTCGGAACCCCCGAGCAACTCTACACCCAGCCCGCCTCGCAGTTCGCGGCCAGCTTCATCGGGCAACCGAAGGTCAATATTATCGATGGGCGGTGGGAGTCCGGCCGTTTGCAGCCACTGAACCTCGAGATCCCCGACACGCTGGCGCATATCCAACCCGGATCGGTGCGCTTTGGGCTTCGCCCTGAGACTATCGCCATTCGTCCGGATGGAGAACTCTCCGCTCACATCGTCTCGTGGGAGTATCTCGGCGATCACTACGTCGTCACGATTGAAACTCGCAACACGCAGTTGACCCTCATCACCGTTGCTACCCCCCCTGAACCGGGTCAACCAATTCGCTTTAGCGTCGACTGGCGCGCCCTCGTCTTTTTTGACGTCAAGACGGGTAAACGCCTCGCCCCGTCTGAGTAGTTTCGCGGTAGCTGACTATCGCAGTCGTTGGCAACGCGGGCAGTAATGCGCCGAGCGGGCTCCGATCTTCTCCCGTACAATGCGCGTCCGGCAGCGTCCGCAGCGCTCCCCTTCATTCCCATACGCCTTCAGATAGGTCTGGAATCTCCCCGATTGACCGTTCACGCCACTGTAGCTATCCACTGTTGTTCCCATAAGGAGTATCGAGCGACGAAGTAACCGCCCGATATGGCCATGCAGTTCACGCAGTTTCTGTCCCGTAACCGACGCCAGACTCCGTTTGGGGTGAATCTTTGCGGCATACAAAGCCTCGTCGGCATAGATGTTCCCCAATCCGGCCAGGAAGCTCTGATCCAATAACGCCGACTTGATCATGCGTTGCCGACCGCGACACAACTCGACAAATTCGCATGCCGAAATTTCCAGCGGCTCAGGTCCCAACTCGGCCAGACCATCCTGCGCAAACAGTTCACGGTCTGGAAACAGTCGTAAACGCCCAAAGCGGCGATAGTCATTGAAGCGTAGGTGCTTTGCTGTAACGGCGCTATCACGCTTGTCGTGCGCGAAATCGAAGATCACAAGATCATGCCTGGTAACCTGCGCATCGGAATCTACGTAAGAGAAGTGTCCTGTCATTTTCAGGTGTGCCCAGAGCGTCACCTCTCCCGTAAGACCGATCAGGATATTCTTCCCCCGTCGATTCACCGTCAATATCTTCCGCCCCGCGAGCACAGCTGCAAAGTTGCGACCACGAAACGACCGACTGACCAGGATCGTTGCCTGCGGCGCTCGCACCCTTACGCGACTAATGGTTTTCCCTAAGACCGTATTTCGCAATCCGCGAACGACTGTCTCGACTTCAGGAAGTTCCGGCATACAACCCTACCGCCCCGACTCCCGCCGCAACCGTCGCTCCCGGGCAGAGAGCGCAGACAGTTCGTGAGCAGCTTTCACGATGTCCGGGTTTCTCTGCAACTCGCGCAACTCCTCAAGAATCTGCTCGATGTCATGCCCGTACAGTTTGGCGGCTAACCAGAGCGGCTCCGAGTTCTTCGTCGCGCAATGATGGCACCCACCGTGAAAATATTTCTGCATGACCATCACCGCTGCCGGCAGAGCCTTGAATATCTCCCCGATTGTCATCTCCTTGTTCAGTTTGAACATGGTGAAATATACACCACAATACCCCCTGTATGAATCATTTCTTGCCCGCCCTATCCTCAAATGTGATTGCCACCCATAGAAGCTCAATCCATATTCCCACCATGAAAGATCCGCGCTCTCTTAAGGACCTTGTCTCTGTCGGCCCGGCCATGCTCGAGGATTTTCGCGCTCTCGGCATCACCAGTGTGAGCCAACTCAAGCGAAAATCAGCGCGTCGACTTTACGATCGCCTGTGCAAACTGACCGGCACGCTTCAGGACATTTGTGTCCTCGACGCACTCCGATGCACCATTGCCCAGGCTAACGACCCGAATCTGCCCGAGGAACAATGCCGCTGGTATTTCTGGTCCCGGCTTCGCAAAGCTTCTAAACTCAAGAATTAGTCTCGGCAAAGCTCGCGCAACTACCCCTCAGCGCTTGCGCCATTCCGCTCTTGTTCTATCTTTACGGTTATACACGTCGAGAAATATGCGGTAGGAGTTTGGATATGATGACAGCAAGAATGCGTTGGGCGGGAGGTCTCAAATTCGAAGGGGTGAGCGCCTTTGGCCAACCCATCGCCACCGACGCTTCCAAGGCGAACGGCGGGGGAGAGGACGGCTACAAACCGAGCGAACTCATCCTCTTCGGAGTGGCGGGATGCACCGGCATTGATGTGGTGAAGATTCTCGGCAAGCAACGCCAATCGCTTTCATCGCTCGACATCGAGGTGATCGCCCACCACAACGACGATTACCCCAAGCCATTCCATACCGTCGAGGTCAGGTATATCGCCCGCGGCAAGAATCTTGATCCCGACAAGGTCGCCAGGGCCATCGAACTCTCGGAAACGAAATACTGCATGGTCAGCCAGACTATCGCCAACCCTGCCAAAGTGGTCACCAGTTTTGAAATAATTCCGGATTAGCATGAATCGATTTGCCTCCTCGCCTGTTATATCAAGATGAAACGAAAGGAATGCTCATGAAAGATGACTTAGCCTATACTCAGACTACGACCAAACCGTTCGCCGAGGTGGTCGCCGCTTTCGAACGTCTCGTCCCAGAGCACCAATTTCGGATTCTTCACATTCACGATGTCCAGGCTACGCTTGCCGAGAAGGGGTTGCAGCGCGCACCGCTGAAGATCATCGAAGTCTGTAACGCCGGTTTCGCGCATCAGGCGCTGCAAAAGGAAATGCAAGTCGCTCTCTTTATGCCGTGTCGATTCACCGTTCATACCGAGGGTACGACAACAATCGTGACCCTTGCCCGACCAACCATGATCAGCCAGATGCTTCCGGATTCCGGGCTTGATGCTCTTGCCGCTGATGTCGAAGCGACACTGAGAAAAATCATGCAGGCGGCGCTGTAACACTATGGACCAACGGGCGCCTAAGCGAGCCATGCGACGGTTCGTTGTTTTCTCCGCATCGGGAGCAACGCTTGGAATTGTCGTTTCGACCATATATATTGCCTTTGGCGCAACTTGACAGATCACCTGTAACCCCTACGTGATGGCTTCACTCGGGGGCTTGGTCGGTCTGGCCATGGCGATAGCGGATTGAAAGGAAGGCTGCATGCCGATATTCGAGTTTCACTGTGAACAATGTGGTCTCAAGTTTGAAGAACTTCTCAGAACAGCCGACGAGGCTGTCTCCTGCCCGACCTGCCGTTCCCCAAAAGTTGAAAAGCTGCTCTCGGTATTCGCGTCCTCCGTCCCGTCCGGCTCCGGCGCGCCCCCTTGTGCCCGTCCCGGGTGCGGCAGCGGCTTCAGCTGAGCGTCGTAACCCAACGGTCACGGTCGTGACCTTTTCTTAGTTCCCCTCACCCACCTTCCAGCAGCAAAGAGGTCAGGCAAGAGAGCGGCATATGCCCGCCACCGTTTTAAGTTGACTTCGCCCGCTCTTTCGGGTTTTCATCACGTCATTGTATCCTGAGCACACAGAGGGGAGTAATCTCTCCCTGCTCGGGCACGAGGTAAAGGAGTTATCATGTCCTCAATGTTTTGGATTTGGATGGCCGCCGCCGTCATCTTCTTGATAATCGAACTGCTGACCCCGACATTTTTCTTCATCTGTTTCACGGCCGGTGCGCTGGCGTCGGGTCTCTACGCCAGTTTCTATCCCGAAGCGCATTACTGGCAAATCGGAATCTTCATAGTTGTCACCGTCATTCTTCTCCCCCTGTCGCGCAAGTTGGCTCGGAAGATCACCAAACCATCACCGAGCGAATCCAATGTCGACGCCATGATCGGCAAGGTTGGACTTGTGACCGCTCCCATCGACCCGGATCTTGGCGGCAAGATTCGCTACGAAGGGGAGATCTGGCAGGCGCTTGCTTCCGAACCGATTGAGCTCAACAGGAAAGTGAAGATCATTTCCGTCTCCGGCACCAAAGTGCACGTGGAGCGGCTCACATAATAAAAGGAAAGGCAGTTGCCATGAGTACCGGCCCTAATCCCGTCAGCGTCTTTCTGGTGATCGCAGTTGTTTTTGCGTTCATCATCGTCCTGATGTCGATCCGCATCATCCGCCCGTTTGAGCGCGGTCTCGTTGAGCGGCTTGGCAAATTCCAGCGAACCATCGGCCCCGGCCTCAACATGATTCTCCCCTTTTTCGACACTGTCCTTAAGGTTGATATGCGCGAGGTTGTCATCGAAGTCCCTCCACAGCTGGTGATCACCAAGGACAACGTTAATGTCGAAGTCGACGCCATCATCTACGCGCAGGTCACCGACCCGGCCCGCACGCGTTACGAAATATCGAACTATATCATCGCTTCGACGAAACTGGCGCAGACCAACCTGCGTAATGTCATCGGCGAACTCGATCTCGATTCCTGCCTGTCGTCGCGCGACAAGATCAACACCCAATTGCGCGACGTCATGGATACCGCCACCGACAAGTGGGGCGTGCGTGTCAATCGCATCGAGCTTCAACGCATTGATCCTCCCGTTGATATCACTGCCGCGATGAGCCGCCAGATGAAGGCCGAACGCGATAAACGTGCGGCGATCCTCGATGCCGAGGCGATTCGTCAGTCCGAGATTACCAAATCTGAAGGAAAGAAGCTCTCCCAGATTCTCGAAGCCGAAGGATATGCGCAATCGGTGAAACTCAAGGCTGATGCCGAAAAATACCGCCAGCTGGCCGTTGCGGAAGGGGAAGCCGGAGCCATCGCCAGTGTCTACAACGCCATCCATGCTTCCAAACCCGATGAAAAACTGATTACGCTGAAGTATCTCGAGATGCTCCCCAAGCTCGCCGACGGAACCGCCAACAAGATCTTCCTGCCGTACGAAGCCACCGGTATTCTTGCCTCGCTCTCGGCTTTCGTCGAGAGTATCAAGCCCAACCAACCACCCCCTGCGACGAAACCGACTGTGACGGCGGGATCATGACCAGTAACGCATGACAGCCGACGCATGGGTCAGTCGATAATTCAGGTCGATGCCTTCACCGCCGAGCCGTTTGCGGGAAACCCCGCTGCGGTTTGCATCATGCCTTCTCCCCGCGACGACGTTTGGATGCAGAACGTCGCGCGTGAAATGAATCTCTCCGAAACCGCTTTCCTCTACCCGGAGCAAAATGGCTATCACCTGCGCTGGTTCACCCCTGTTGTAGAAGTTGCCCTCTGCGGCCACGCCACACTGGCGAGCGCGCATGTTCTCCTCCGGGATTCCCACGTACCGGCAGACAAGCCGATCTTTTTCTACACAGAGAAAAGCGGTCTGCTTACCGCCCGCAAGACTGACGATTGGATTGAGCTGAATTTTCCCGCCCGCACAGCTGAGTCCGCAATTCCCCCCGAGGGGCTTGTTCAGGCAATTGGTCTTACGCCGACATTTGTCGGCAAGAGCCAGTACGACTACTTGATTGAAGTCCCTTCGGACAACGACCTTCGAAACGCCGCGCCCGACATGACTGCGCTCAAGAAACTTCCGGTCCGCGGACTGATCCTGACCGCCCGCTCAAGTGTGCCGCAGTTCGACTTTGTTTCCCGCTTCTTCGCCCCGTCAGCCGGAGTCAACGAAGACCCGGTAACCGGATCCGCGCATTGCACGCTGGGACCATACTGGAAGATGCGACTGAACAAAGATCGCTTCACTGCCTATCAGGCTTCCGCCCGCGGCGGGATTGTGCGTGTTCAGGTTCAGAACGACCGTGTCCTTCTCGGTGGTCAGGCCGTGATCATCATGCGCGCCGAACTGGTCTGACAGAATCCGCAGAATTGCGACTGGCTCGAACGCTTGCAACCTACTTCAAGAGCACCCTGTCGCCATTCACGACTATGACCCCTTCCCGCATCAGGGTCTCTGCCGCCTCGCGCACTGCTGACATCTCTACTCTCAATGCGCGGGCGACAACACCGAGCCCTATTGCTTCACGGGTCGTCAAACGCCTCAGGATTTCCCCCCTGATCTGCCGTCTCGACCCCACAAACTTCCCTTGACGGACGCCAACCCGAATGTTCCGCTTTGGCACGTTCAGCGCCCCGTAATCCATCAGCGCGTTGTGCCAGTCCCGCGCTCTTCGTTTCGGTAATACCCGCCACGCCAACGCTTCAATCTGGTCGCGTGTTGTTGAGAGCGGCAATCCGAATTCATGCATCAACACCCTCTTGATATTCGTATCAACCGTTATCAACGGCTCGTTATGCGCGAAGATCAGGATTGCCCGCGACGTGTACCGCCCGATCCCTGGCAATTTCTCCAGCATCACCAGATCATCCGGCAACTTTCCGCCGTACTCTTTGACCACAATTCTTGCCAGTTTCCCGAGGTACAAGCAGCGTCGGTTGTAACCAAGTCCGGACCAGGCGGTGAGTAATTGGCGAGTTGACGCGATAGCCAGAGCATACCAGTCTGGCCAGAGCTTCATCCACGCTTGATATTTAGGTAGAACCCGCTCCACCTGAGTTTGCTGGAGCATCATCTCCGCCACTGTTATCGCGTATGGGTCCTGGGCTTTCCGAAACGGCAACGCCCGCCCGTGCCGCGTGTAGAATCGAAACATTTTCCGTTGAAAAGCCCGCACGCTTTCCTGCGTGATCACCATACTCTTGCGCATGCCGACTCAATATACGAGTACCTTCGACTCACCCTCAATCTCCAAAACCGCGTTGACCAACCCCATCCGTTTGAGTATCTTGGCGTCCCATGTCGATCAGCATCCCCGCCGACGCCAAACAGAATTCGTTTGACCCGCGACGCCTCAGCGCTGCAGCGCTGTTTCTGCTCTCCGGTTATCTGATAGCTGTTGCGTATCTTCTCCTCAACGGCAAAAATTTCCTGGCACTGATGGGGTTGTCGGCCCCTGTTGCACTTGTCATTGCCAGCCAGCCCAGACTCATGCTCTTCACTTTTCTCTTCACGCTCTTCATACGCTACGACATCCTGTTGACCATTCCCATCGCTGTTGCCGATCTCGGAGTCGGATTGCTGGTCCTGTCAGCACTGCTCGACATTCTCCTCCAACCGTCCCAAGCTCGACCACTGCCACCTTTGTTCGGGAACTATGTCGCGCTCGTGCTGGCATTGATCGTCTGTTCTATTACAGGATATGGCCTTGCGATCTCCCTTCATCCTCTTGCCCGAGTGTCTTTGCTCTTTGCGACGTTTCTCGCAGCCTATCGCCTTTCTGCGAAAACCGATGTTGTTACCCTGCTCAAGTTCTTCTTCTGGAACACTGTTGTTCATAGTGTGATCGCCCTTGTTCCCTTTCTTGCGTCCGGCGGCAGGATCAGATCATTTGGGTTGCTCTCTGTGGCCCTCGACGACTACGGCATGCTGGCGCTCCCGCTCGGGGTCGCATTCTACCTTTGGTCACGTCGAGCGAATGCGGCCCATTACTTGTTCGGTTCGGCGATAGTTACTCTGGCTCTCATCGGTACTCAGTCGCGGGCGCCGATATTCTTTGCCCTGTGCGGGGCCGCCATAGTCCTTATCATCTCCTGGCGACGTTCCAGAAAATGGACGGTAGAAAGCATGAACGCTGCCGATCCGAACCAGCATTCTGTCCTTCCCCCTATCCGGACCCGTATCCGCACCCTGTTGTTCTTTGGTCTCGGCTCTGTCCTACCAATTCTCGCTCTCAAGCCCGATTACTTGCTCAAAGCGCTTGAGCGTTTCCAGTGGCTTTTCACCACACAGCCCGGCGAGACGTTTCGTCTGCGAGTTGAGCTTTGGAGCACGGCGCTTCGCACTTTTGTCGACCATCCGCTCACCGGCGTCGGCCCCGGACTGTTTCGCTCCATCGGCGAAATCTACCCGACCCTGCACCTGAAGATACTGAACTACTACGTCCACGGGCTTTCCGCCCACAATCTGTTCCTGCATTATCTGGCCGAAACCGGCCTGGTGGGTACAACCATGTTGGTGGCATTGTTCGTCAACCAGTATCGCGTCGCTCGTCGAAACTGGCTCCATGTTGAGCAGAGTGCATGCGACGGCTCTCAAGTAGGTCTGTTTGCGCTTAGCGCTCTTTTCCTTACTACGACTTTCATTGAAGGCGGATGGATGTGGGGGGAATGGGGTCTGCTCGCCGCCCTGCTATTCGCCCTGATTGCTCGATCAGCCTTCGTGAGTCCCGGTTCCAAGACTTCCGTGGTCTGAATCTGAGCTCGCCAGCAACTCGAAAATCTACTTGATCTTTACATCCATAGGCTCCATTTCTAAGTAGTCAATGGAGCAACGTCAAATACGGAGGATATGTGGAGAAGCAGCAATTGATCGTCGTCACGACCGGCAACGAAGTCGCCGGCAAACAGATCGCCGCCTACCTCGGAGTGGTTCGAGGGATTGTTGTTCGCTCTCCCTCCATCTCTCAGGGTCTGATCGGCAAGCTGAAATCAATCGCCGGCGGAAACATCGAAGAATTTGCAGCGGTATGCGAACACGCCAGAGGTGAAGCCTACGAGCGGATGATTCGTAACGCCGCCGAGATCGGCGCCGACGCTATCATCGGTATGCGCTACGACGCGACCGATTTCGCCGATCTGGCGACCGAAGTTCTCGCGTACGGCACCGCGGTGAAATTATCACGATAGGGTTGGGACCTCTTCTCGCCGGTATATCTACCCCTCGCCCACTCCAGAAGGGGAGACGGGGTGTGAGGTTCGAACGCAGAATCGTTACCCTGACGTCAGAATCTTGCTTTTCCACTTGACAGTCAAGGTCAGTCATTCGTCATACTGGAGTTAGGCAAACACAATTCGCCGGGAGGTATCTGATGAAATACAGATCACTCATCTTCGTCGTAATGGCATTGATTGCGGGATTAAGCTGTTTCTCGTGTTCTGGTGACCAGCCAACCAGTTCCGACAACGTTACGCAGGACTACGCGGTCTTCTTCCGCGACTCTCCCGGGCCTGCAGGGAGAATCCTCAAGTACCATGTTTCATCAGGCAAGCTGGATTCTACGGCGGACAGGGTCCCGAACATCGGCGCTCCAGCCGCCGTTTCTGCCGACGGAAAGCGCCTGTACCTGAATAGCGGAAAGGTAGTGGATGCCGAAACGTTTGAGATGCTTCATGACTCGCCCTACCGGGGGTTTGTGGCGGTCTCCCCGGACAATCAGTTGGTGGCCTTCTGCGACACTGATCTGTTCATTGTCAGAGCATCGGACTACGCGCTCGTATTCCACGATACCGACGCCACCACCGGGGCCACTTTCAGTGCGAATTCTCGACGGCTCTACGCGAAAAAACCAACCGTCGGCACTTGTGCCGCTATGTATGTCCTCGATCTTGAGCATGACAACCAGGCAACACGCCGATGCATAAAGGGCGGCCTGGGGTCAAGAACACTGGTAGTATCACCCGACGAGACGAAGCTGTATCTCTACAAGCATCGCGGGGGATACTTTCATTCATTTGACGAATACGACCTTACTCTGGACTCAGCTGTATTCACCTATTGGTTCGAGCCGGGTTCCGGGTCGCTTGCACAAACACCGGACGGGAAGGATGTGTACTTTACAGCGCCAGGAGAGCTAGTAGTACGAGAAGACCCTCCCCCCCTGTTCTCACTGGCTGTTTATCACACTGAGACAAAGACCATCGACTTGCTCGTCAGGTTCCAGCCGATGTGCGGATCGGACAGTCCCACGTGGCCTTCGCTGTACAATGACATCGTCATAACACCAGATGGTCGCTGGCTTGTCGGTACCGGCAGGGAGATGGTGTCCACTCTTCGTCGGGATCTTCGTGATGACTCACAGACTGTCCTGTGCTTTCCTGGGAGATGGTTGACCACTCCGAGAATTCAGAATGGACTGTGATCTTTGTTGTAGGCCAAAGAGACCTTCCAGCCTTGGATACCCCGACAGAGACAGTGACGAGCTGCTATCTTGCGACCAGCAACTGGGTGGTTACGGCGATCTGTCAGAACGCGCAGGGTATGTTTCCTGTTCCTACAACACCCAACCCATCTTATTCCTTGACAAAAGGTTGTTGTAACCCTATGTTATTCTTAGAACTCGGGCGCGGTCCGGGTTGTGCCTCACCACTGTATCATCTTTGCGATAACATAATGTAACAGGGACTAATTCCTGTGCGGAGAACCATAACCAAGGAGAGTACCATGAAGCAAATCATCTGTCTACTGGCTTTAATGCTGGTAATCGTCGTTGGGCTCGGCACCACTGCTGTGTCGAACGTAAGCCCGACCGGCTCTTTGCCGGGTCTCATCGATCCAGGTGAAGATCATCCCTGGGGCGGCAACGAATTTGGACCGAGTATCGGTTCCTCCTCCCCCGGCCGAGTTGCCCGACCGATGGGATCAACTGGCAATCTCTTTATTGATCTCTACTTCCGGTATCTGGTTCGCCCCTGGACGGGTGAAGTCCCCAGCATACGTCACGAGTACAGACACCTCCGTCCGACCCCACAGGGACAGACTGGAACCACGACCACCACCATTCCCACGCAAGGTAGCAGTAACTGACAAAGGGTAATTGGAGTATGAGAACAAACGAACACAGCAGTCCGGAATTCTTCGGCCTGATGGCTCATCATCTTGAGTCATTGCTGGCAGCGAAGAATTTCACCGGTGCCGTGGTGTACTTCGAGGCGCATCAGGCGCATCTCGACACCGCTGCCGACCGCTCGGCTGGGATCGTTTGGCATCTTGCTGCGAAAGCGTATGCCTCTTCATCCAGGTATCCTTTGGCGCTCAACCTGGCCCGCCGTGCTCAAGCGATCGTCAACGCCGACGGAGACAGTCTCCTGCTGGCGGAAATCTTCATGACCATCGGCGGACTCTTGCGCGATATGGGAAAACTCAAAGAGGCTCAGAAATCTTTCCACGATGCCGAATCGATCTTCCGTCGAAATGATTCTCTCGAAGGACAAAGCCGTGCCCTCAACCAACTGGCCGGCCTGTGCTTCATGCAAAACGACTACCGCAATTCGCTGACTCTTCTCATGGACGCTCTCGACATCGCGTACCGACTCGGTGACAAGAGAAAGCTGGCGTTCATGACTGGGAACATCGGCCGCATCAGCACCTTTACCGGAGATATTTCCGGAGCGCTGAAGCATCTGAACATCAACCTCGAACTCTCGACCGAGCTGGGGGATCGACTCGAAACCGCCCGCGCTCATCTTTCGCTTGGATACGTTCAGATCCAGACAGCCGAGTACGATTCTGCACGGCAGTCGCTCGACAACGCCCACTTGATCCTGCTTGAGGTTTCAAGTCCTCACGACGACGTGATCTATCTTACCTATCTTGGGCAGCTGCAAGCGCGTGTCGATACTCTCGAAGAGGCGCGTGCGACGCTCGAAAAGGCGCTCACCCGAGCCGAAGCGATTGCTCCCGACACCATGCTCACTGGACGCGTCCTGAGGCATCTGGCAGAACTGAATGTCCAGGCCGGCAATGTCCGCGCCGCTCAGCGTCAGATCGCTCGCGCCTTCTCGCTCGCGGAAAGCCTGTCGGAAAAAGTCGAACTGGGCGCCCTTTGGAAACTCAAAGGAATCGTAGCAGGGGCGCTGGGCCAGCCGAGAGAGGCGCACGTCGCTTTTGGCAGAAGCATCGAGATTCTCGCAGAAGCTAATGTCCCTTGGGAAAAAGCCGACGCTCTCGTTGCCGCCGGATCATCGCCTGTCTTCAGCGAGCGCGAACGGCTGGCGTATCTCTTCCGGGCTGAAGAGATCTGTTCTCGCATCAGACTTGCCCGAAAACAAGAAGAGATCGGCCGTCTTCTCAGCGTGCTGGGACATCTCGAAGCAACCCCAGTTTCCCTCGAACGTCGGCCAAACAATCACGTGGCCGCCGTCGATTATCTGACTGCCAATCCGAAGATTCTCACGTTCAAATCGCAGCTCCCGAGGCTTGTCAATTCCGATCTCCCCATTCTCCTCACCGGAGAAACTGGCGTCGGTAAAGACCACTTCGCACGATATTTTCATCACGTTGTCCGCCCCGGGAGACCATACCTGGCGATCAACTGTGCGTCGCTGCCTGAATCGCTTCTCGAGTCGGAGCTCTTCGGGTATCGCCGCGGCGCCTTCACCGGAGCGGTCGCCAACAAGATGGGTCTGTTTGAAGCGGCCGACGGCGGCGTGCTTCTGCTTGACGAAATCGGCGAACTGCCGCTTTCCCTTCAGTCAAAACTGCTGGGTGTGCTGGAGACAAGGCGTATCATGCCCCTGGGAGGCACGGCGGAAAGAAAGCTCGATTTCAAACTCGTGGCGGCTACCAATCGAAGTCTCGAACAGATGGTCGAACAAGGATCCTTCCGTCGCGATCTCTACTACCGCCTCAGCGGAATAACGTACCACCTACCGCCACTTCGTGATCGCAAGGAGGATATACCTCTGTTGCTTATGCACTTCATGGCATGCCGATCGCTTCTGGCTTCGGATAGTAAATTACCGGTTGATCTGGTACGTCAATTTGTGGACTACGATTGGCCCGGTAATATCCGCGAACTCGACAACAAGGTGAAACGTCTCGAGATCATGATCCAGATGGTCTCAAGCGGAGATCTGGTCGAGCTGAGTCGTTCGCTGTTTGAGGTAACGAAGACGCGTGTCCGCTCCGGTCTCTTCGATCGCGTCGAGGATTTCGAACAGCGGCTGATTATTGAGGCCCTGGCAACTGCTGGAGGAAACAAGTGCGAAGCAGCTCGGCTTCTTGGCGTTCATGAAGCGACTATTCGCATGAAACTGAAACGATACGGGATCGCACCGATCGCGAGTGCTCCCAATTGACGTACGACGTCTGAAGTGATGAGGATTCACGGTCACACAGTATTGGTGTGATCGTGAAATCCTACGAACTCGTACTATTCTCTTTGGTTGCGGTAAGCATTTGAAATTCAAATGCTTACCGTTTTCTTTTCCGGTTTTGGTTCGTACGATTCTACGAACTCTTCACGTGCTCCATCGGAGCACGTTTCTGCGACATCGTTGTATCACATTGACACACAACACGATACTGCGCTTTCACGCAGAGTAAGAGGGCAGCGGCATAAGGATTGCTCTCACCTCCTTTGTCATTATTACTCCTTTGCGCTGTTGTCAGTGCTGGGAATGTTCTCTTTTCTTTGGTGTACCAACCGCTCGCACTCGAGGGGAGTGCGAGTGGTGTTTTTTTGTTGGAAGCTATATCTGACAACATATTACATTTGCTTTTGATGTTTGATACGGTATTATTTCAAGCTATGTCACGCGATGCTCTCGGCCTTATCGAAACAAGAGGACTCGTTGCAGCCATCATCGCCACTGATGCCGCCTCAAAGGCTGCCGCAGTCGTGGTCACTTCTGCAGAACTCACCGAAGCAGCCTACATGACGATAAGAATCGAAGGGGAATTGGGAGCCGTTCAAGCAGCCGTCGATGCGGGAGCACGCGCCGCACAGCAAATTGGAGAACTCGTTGCGGCACACGTGATCCCGAGGCCCGACAATAATCTCAGCGCGATCTTCCCGCACACTCGATACATCTCAAAGTATCACCCCGGGGACGATCGTCCTCCTTTAACGTCGATCGATCGTGCTCCAAGACCTCGCACACCGATTGGGAGCACCGGAGGCACAAGTCACACATCTTCGGAGAGGCCGGCTGTTCCTGCGAAAGTCATTCCCTCGCCCACACCCATCTCCAGACCGGTCGTTCCGTCCAAGCCGCCGCCGCACACATCGAGAGGGATCGACCAGACGAGACGACCTTCAGCGCGACCTCCTGATCCGCAGTCCCCAAAGGAGCCAGTCGATGTAATGAGAGTTACGCAGGCAGAATTGGACGCGATGCCTGTGCGAAAGCTCCGCCAGTTCGCACGTTCGATAGCGGGGTTGCCGATCAAGGGACGACAGATCTCTGTGGCGAACCGCGAAGAGATTATCAAAGCGATCAAACATGTCATGAAAACGGATTAGCCTATGTTTATCGGCAAAGTGGTCGGATCACTCTGGGCAACGCGCAAGACAGACAATACAACCGGCGTCAAATTCCTCATCGTCCAGCCGTTCAACTTGAACAAGAAGCCGAATACTGACACGGTGGTTGTGGCGGATGTTCTTGGTGCGGGCGAGGGGGAGTATGTCATGTGCGCCTACGGACGCGCGGCACGTCTTGCGGTCGGCAACGAGAACATGTCGATCGAAGCGGCGGTCACCGCCATCATCGATGAGTATGAAGTAAGCGCCAAACATTACACTGGTGATCTCGACCCAGACAAAGCAACGTATCAAAAGCGACAACAGTAACGACAGTATGACAGGCTCCCGGGGTGTAAACGATGCATCCGTTAGTTGACAAAGTCCGTGAAGCGGGAGTAGTCGGGGCAGGCGGAGCCGGATTTCCGGCTCAAGCCAAGTATGATGCCCGCGCGGAGATCCTGCTCGCCAACGGCGCCGAGTGCGAACCGCTCCTGTACAAGGATAAAGAGCTGATGCGGCTGTTTCCGACCGAAATCAAACGGGGCATGGAGCTTGTCGCGGACGCGACTGGCGCGAGTCGGTCGATTCTGGGAATCAAGGCCAAGAACCGCGAGATCATCGGACAATTCCGTCAGTTGTTTGGTCACTCCGGCGTCGAGATTTTTGAAATGGGGGATTATTATCCGGCCGGGGATGAGTATGTGCTCGTGTATGAAGCGACCGGGCGACTCGTACCCTACAAGGGGTACCCGGTTCAGATCGGGTGTGTCGTTTCCAACGTCGAGACACTTCTTAATGTCGCTCTGGCGTCGATGGGCGTTCCGGTAACTGAGAAGTTCATTACTATTGCCGGCGCGGTGAAGCAGCCGATGACGCTCAAGGTGCCGATCGGCATCAGCGTACAGGAACTGATCGATTGTGCGGGCGGACCGAGTCAACCTGGTCCCGTAGCCGCTCTGGATGGCGGGGCAATGATGGGAAAACTCCTGACTGACTTTTCCAGACCGGTTACGAAAACTTCCGGGGGCTATGTCATTCTTCCGATGAATCACCCCCTTATTCGCCGTCGCGATCAGACCATTCCTGAGATCAAGAAGATCGGCCAGTCAGCCTGTGATCAATGCACGTATTGCACTGAGTTTTGCCCGCGATACCTTCTCGGTTACGAAATAGAACCACACAAAGTGATGCGCTCACTTGGATTCGCGGGAGAGAAGGATCAGTTTTGGGGAAAATTCGCCGTGAATTGTTGTGAATGCAATCTTTGCTCACTCTATGCCTGTCCGGAAGACCTCGATCCCAAGCAGGCTTGTGTCCGTTCGAAGGTGAACGTCAAACTCCGCAATGCGTCGTACACCCCGCCTGATCGCGATCTCAAGGCGCACCCCATGCAGGCTCATCGCAAGGTTTCGATTCACAAACTTACCCGTAAGTTGGGATTGTTACCCTATGATCGTCATGCGGATTTCGTGGAAACGCGCCTGACACCATCCAAGGTACGGATACCTCTTTCACAGCATCTGGGCAGTGCCGCCGAACCGGTCGTGAAAACAGGTGATCGCGTAACCCTGGGGCAGATGATCGGGGCTATTCCAAAGGGGGTTCTGGGAGCCACGGTGCATGCGTCGATCAAGGGAACCGTGATCCGCGTAGACAATGAGATTGTCATAGAGGCAAGCTGATATATGGAATATTCTGCCATCGGTCTTCTCGAATATAGTTCTATTGCCAAGGGAATCGGATCCGCCGATGAAATGCTCAAGGCGGCAGCAGTTGAACTGGTTATCAGTCGAACCATCTGTTCGGGAAAGTTCATCAATCTGGTCGCGGGAGACGTGCAAGCGGTCAAGTCGGCAGTTGCCGCCGGCGAAGATTACGGGGCGGAAACGGTGATCGACAGTTTCATCATTCCCAATGTGCACCCTGATGTCTTTCCCGCGATGTCGGGTTCCACTCAGGTTGAAAAGCTCGACGCGCTGGGCATTATCGAATCCTTCTCAGTCGCATCGCTCATTGAGGGAGCCGATGCTGCGGCGAAATCGGCTCAGGTGAGGTTGATTGAGATCAGGCTGGCGATGGCGCTTGGTGGGAAGGCCTTTGTAACCTTGACCGGACCCGTGGGAGCGGTCGAAGCGGCGGTTGCCGCCGGAGCGGAAGTGGTCTCGCGGGCAGGGATGCTGGTGCACACGGTCGTCATACCCTCGCCACGCCCCGAACTGCTACGGGATCTCCTATGACCGCAAGGAGGATGTGGCGTCGAGGTCAAAGAAACAGAGTTCTCGTGCCGCCTGAGTGACACGATGAGGAGAGAGTGAGATGTCCCTTTCGGATTTTGAGATCAGCAAGATCACTGAAATTGTCGCCGGTCGGATCGGAGCGAATCTCGATGCAAAGAGCCTGCGTCAGGTGGTCGATCGGGTCGTAGATGAACTCCGGGAAAAACGGGGAAACCCTCAGATCTCAGGCGGGACGTGCGAAACCGAACGAACGCCGTCGGGACCGTCGTCACTGTTGCCCAAGCGTCCGACAACCTTCACTCCGCGCCCTCCTGATGAGGAACTGCTGGGCGAGCGGGGAGGGCTATATGAGCAAATCGAGCGAACCGACAGGACGCGTATAATCATAGCCGCCTTTGGTAAGAATCGGCCAGGAGTCGTCGCGGCGATCACCGCGGTACTGGCTGATTTGAAGTGCTCGATAGAGGATATTTCACAGACCATTATGCAGGATTTCTTCTCCATGATCATGATTGTCGATATTTCCGGGTGTTCCCATGATTTCAGTGCGCTCCGTGAACGAATCCAGGCCACGGAATCACAGTTAGGGATGAAAGTGTATGTCATGCACGAAGACATCTTTCGGTACATGCACAGAATCTGATGAGATGAAGAGCTCGAATTGGAGATTGCAGGAGACGCCATGGCAGAAGAGAAGATCCTGACCAAACATCCTGAAGGGAAGAGCGGGTTTCGGATCAGCAAGGAGCGATACGACCTTGTGCGTGCGTCGATTCTAACCTGTCTACAGATGAAAAGCGATCTAACTTTCACTCAGCTCGCCGAGGCCGTGACACTGAAGATGGGGAAGAATTTCGAAGGCTCTGTCCGATGGTTTGCGGAAGTCGTGAAGTTGGACCTTGAAGCCCGGGGGGAGATCGAGCGGTTTTCGCAAGGAACCAACACTCTTTATCGCACGAAAAGCAGCGGTGCGAAAAAAGAAAGACGACGTAATGTCATTTAGCGCGTTCGCGATCTGTGGCAACGCACGGTTGGCACTGAGGTGACGGAAGAGTCATAGATATGACCTATAAACCCGAAGAGATCATTGAAACCATCCACATGACCGAAGTGGAGCATCTTGACATCCGCACGGTCACGATGGGGATTTCGCTGCGAGATTGCTGCGATCCGAGTCCGAAGAATCTTGTCCGGCGCATTCGCGAGAAGATCATGGGTCGTGCGGCGAATCACGTAAAGGTCGTCGAACAGATTTCTCAAGAGTTCGGAATTCCGATCGCAAACAAGAGGCTGGCCGTCACGCCGGTAGCGATCATCGCCGACGGTCACGAAAAGGGGACGTTCGTAGAGGTGGCAGAGGCGCTCGACGCCTGCGCCGCAGAACTGGGCATCGATTACCTTGGTGGTTACTCGGCGCTTGTACAAAAAGGAATGACTGCCGGCGACCGAAACCTGATTGAGACCATTCCCGCCGCTATCGCCGCCACGCATCGAGTCTGCTCGTCGATCAACGTAGCCTCAACGAAGGCGGGGATCAACATGGATGCCGTGGCGCTCATGGGGCACATCATCAAGGAGGTCGCGGCCTGTACCCCCGACGCCATTGGTTGCGGGCGATTGGTGGTATTTGCCAATTGCGTCGAAGACAATCCATTTATTGCCGGTGCGTTTCACGGAATCTCAGAGCCGGACACGGTCATCAATGTTGGCATTTCGGGACCGGGGGTGGTTCTCTCGGCTATCAAGAAGGCCGGATCGTGCGATTTTGGAATTCTCGCCGAGGTCATTAAGCGGACCGCATTCAAGGTCACCCGCATGGGGGAGATGGTGGGTCGGAAAGCGTCGCAACGACTCAATGTACCGTTTGGCATTGTCGATCTGTCGCTCGCGCCGACGCCAGCTGAGGGGGACTCGGTGGCCGATATTCTCGAGGCGATTGGTGTCGAACGCTGTGGCGCACCGGGAACTACCGCGGCTCTCATGCTTCTCAATGATGCCGTTAAGAAGGGAGGTTTGATGGCCTCCTCGTATGTCGGCGGGCTGTCAGGGGCATTCATACCAGTCTCCGAAGACGCCGGTATGGTGCGCGCTGTCGAGGCCGGAGCGCTGACCCTTGAAAAACTCGAGGCGATGACGGCTGTTTGCTCCGTTGGACTTGATATGGTCGCCGTACCGGGGGACACCTCGGCGGAGACAATCTCAGCGATCATCGCCGACGAAGCCGCGATCGGCGTCGTGAATAACAAGACGACAGCTGTGCGGATCATTCCGGTCCCGGGGAAGGTGGTCGGACAGTCGGTAGAGTATGGCGGACTTCTGGGCACCGCCCCGATCATGGCCGTCTCGAAGTTCTCATCCGCGAACTTCATTGCCCGCGGTGGACGGATCCCGGCGCCCGCGTCGGGGATCAACAATTAGCGGGCGGAACAACCGGTCGCAAGACCTGTTAGAATGCCTGTCTATTAGTATTGAAGAGAAGGAATAGCACAGAACAGATGGCTAAGCATAGAGTGACCTTGATTCCGGGCGATGGCATCGGCCCGGAAGTAAGTGAAGCGACCGTGCGCGTCATCGAAGCCGCCGGGGTTGATATCGAGTGGGATCGCTTCGAGGCCGGTGCGGCCGCGATTCAGAAATTTGGGGAGTCGGTGCCGGACGGATTGCTAGATTCGATTCGCCAGAACAAGACCGCGCTCAAAGGACCGCTCACGACCTTTGTGGGCAAAGGGTTCAAATCGGCCAATGTAACTCTGCGGCAGAAACTCGATCTCTACGCGAATCTCCGGCCGGTGAAATCGATCGGTGGTGTCGCGAGCCGGTTTGACAAAGTGGACCTGGTTATTGTTCGGGAGAACACCGAGGACCTCTACACCGGAATCGAAAGTATCATCTCCCCGGGCGTGGTGAACGCGGTCAAAGTGGTCACGGAGAAGGCGTCGCAGCGAATCGCGCGGTATGCGTTCGATTATGCGCGGGCTCATGGCCGTAAGAAGATCACGCTCGTTCACAAGGCGAACATCATGAAGATCTCCGACGGTTTGTTCTTGCGTATCTTCGAAGAGGTAGCGCGCGATTATCCCGACATCAAGGCGGAAGATAAGATTGTTGACGCGTTGTGCATGCACCTGGTCATGGATCCATCGAAGTTCGACATGCTTCTGCTCGGCAATCTCTTCGGGGATATTGTGTCGGACCTGGCGGCTGGACTCGTCGGTGGATTGGGTATGGTCCCCGGTGCGAATATCGGCGCGGACTGTGCCGTGTTTGAGGCGGTGCATGGAACTGCGCCCGACATCGCCGGCAAGAATATAGCCAATCCTACGGCGCTGATCTTTTCATCGCTGCTGATGCTCCGTCATCTGGGTGAGCAGGAAGCGGCGGATCGCATCTGGAAGGCGATGGTGCTGTCACTGGCCATGGGGAATCATTTGACGCGTGATCTTGGGGGAACCTGCTCGACGACAGAGTTCACCGACGAGTTGATCAAAGAGATCAAGAGTCGGGCGTAATCAAAACGGATGAGGTGCAAGCATGTGCGCTTTGAAAACACCGACCGAAGGGCTGATGTGCTGGAATTGCGGGCGACCGACGGGAATCACCGGAAGTGTGACCCGTTCCGATAGTTGCCCGAATTGTCTGGCCGACTTGCGCTGCTGCCGAGGGTGTCGCCATTTCGATCCCACGCGCAGGTTTCAGTGTCGGGAAAGCGTGGACACCAACATTCCGAATAAGGAGAAGAACAACTTCTGCGAATTCTATCAATTTCGTGACGTCGTCAAAGGACCGGGAGGGATTTCATCGCACAAAGATACGAAGGACTCTCGAAAGAAGACGTTCGACGATCTGTTTAACGACTGATTCGTGTTCTGGCTGACCGGAGAGCAGTGAGAGACAGGCCATGGCGCCGCCACAGCCTGTCTCTTTGTTTGGCACGAGTCTAATTGATCGAGGTAACGGTGTGGGGGATGCCACTGCCGTTGGTCCATTTGACCGTATCGTTGACATGCACTGAGAGGGCGGCCGGGATGAAAGTCACCGCCCCCATGCCGACCGCATGCGAGGTCGGGGTTCCGCTGGCCGCAGACACGCTGATGACACCGGCCATACCACTATGAAAGATGCAGTGATAGGGGACATCTTCGACTTTGGTAAAGACAAAGCTGAACGTGGCGCCGTTGCCGGCCATGGTGCTGG
The DNA here is from genome assembly GCA_964540105.1 of uncultured Ignavibacteriales bacterium. Lineage (GTDB taxonomy): Bacteria > Zixibacteria > MSB-5A5 > GN15 > FEB-12 > DATKJY01. Next base: position 123,679 of record CAZILL010000001.1, read on the forward strand.
AGCTAAACTGGGTGCCGCCTGTTGGTGAATTGGACGGGCTATTATAGTCCTTCGAACATCCGAAAGCGCCCATGACAAGCGTCAGGACGACGGCAGCGACTTTCGTCTGGAACAACCTCTGGAGCATTATCTCGATCCTTTCTCGCGCCGCCCCTCGGGCCGCGCTGATTGTCAATAATAGATTATAACAATCTACGATACTGAATGGTTCCGCGCGGAATAGCGACCGCGGGCTTGGTTCGTCCTGAGGCTCGAGCTCAGATCCAGAGATGATACAGGATCGCGATGACGGTCAACATCCATAGCATGACAGTGAGGAGGATGGGCCGGTCGGTGAAGAGGAGATGAGTTGGGGAGCCTCCCTCTTCCTTGCGGTGGATGAGATAAAGGTATCGAAAAATGCCATAGACGACAAACGGAATGGTCAGGTACAGATTCTCGGTCTTGAGTTTCTGCGAGACTTCGGTAGAGAAGCTGTACAACATATACATGACCACGACCGACGCCGTAGTCACGCCGATCAGCTGATCCAGCAGATACGGCGAATAGTGGCTCAGGCTGGTGCGATGCGCACTGGCATCGCTTTCGAGAAGCAGTAACTCATGGCGTCGCTTGCCAAACCCGAGAAACAGCGCCAGCAGCAGAGTGTTGATGAGCATCCATTTCGAGGCAGGCACCTCGATGGCGATCGCGCCAGCGTAGGCTCGAATCACAAAACTGAGCGCCAGCGTCATGACATCGACAATGACGATATGCTTGAGCAGGAACGAGTAGAGACCGTTGAGAAGCAGGAAGAGGCCGGAGATTAACAAGAAACGTGGTGAAACCAGGAACGCGGCACCGAGCCCGGCCATCCCCAGTCCGACGATCATGACTATGGCCAGGTGGACTGGCACTTTCCCCGAGGCGATCGGCCGATTGCGCTTGATCGGATGCTGATGGTCCTTGTGGCGGTCAACCAGATCGTTCAGCGTGTAGATCGCGGAGGAGAGCATGCAGAAGATAGCCATGGCAGCCAAGGCCAGTCCGACACTCCTCGAATCGCCAATCGTGCCGGCGAAAATCAATGCGGCCAGCAGAACGCCGTTCTTCACCCATTGCTTGGGGCGCGCCAATCTGATCAGACTGAGAAGCATACTTAAGTATATCGGCCGATCCCGAAGGATTCAAGCGCTTTAGTGAGAAAAGGGGAGTGACTGCTCGATCGAGGGGGAGAACGAGCGCAGGAATGTTACCGCGCGGTTGGTGGCAGCGTCGATGGATTCCCCCGGAACCATGGGCGTGGTCAATCGGATTATGGAGGCGTCAGTCGGGCGCAGGAGAAGCGAATTCTTCATCAGGTCCCACTTGAGCGCAAATTCATTGTGGATCACTCCTCCGCGCGTTTCAAACCAATAGAACATCAACTGACGATTCTCGCCTTCCGCAATGATAAGGCGATTGACCTCCTTGACCGTGCTCGCCGACAGCGACAGCGCAAACGGTTCCAGTCGGTCGATCCGCCAGCCCCCGCCGGGGAGACAGTGTTTGGGGGAATGAATCTGACTGCCATATTTCTGCGACCTGAAATAAGCCACAAACAACCAATAGGTGTCTCCCGCCGGACCACGATACAGACGCAAAGCGGTCGTGTCGGCTTTGAGCACGTCGTAGTTGTAGGCTTCGAATCGCCTCTCTTCGCCGGAGTAGTCACTCAGTGTATACGGAATATCGCCAAACGAGGTGGCTCGATCCGGCATCCGTTCAGAGTAACGTAGAAAATTGGCAAAGGCTCCGCCCGCGACGATCAGCAGACATGAAATCAGCACGGCTCGCTTCATTTGCACACGCGCCTCAGAATTGCTCCTTCGATGAAGAGCATGATGAAGGCGACCACGAATACGGAAAGCCCCATGATCGAGTGCATGGGTTCTTTCGTCACTTCATCGGTGACCACGTACGCCAGAAGCGACGTGACAAAGACACGAAAGACATTGGCCACGATCGCGATCGGAACAGTGGAGACAAATAGAGTGATCTTTGCAGCCAGCCTGTGCTGAGTCGTGTGGGCATACAGCGCCCCGAGCGCCAACAGAGAGACGAGTGACCGCATCCCCGAGCAGGCTTCGGCCACTTCAAGCGAATAGCCCGGGAGATGAATCATGTTCCCCTGCCTGACAACGGTCATCCCGATCAAGTTAAGCCCAAACACGGTGATCTTACTTGCCAGGGCCTGCATTGGGAAGGTCGCGGCAAAGTAGATGACATACGGGACGGGGATCATGAACAACAGGAAACAGACCTCGAACCAGGTGTGGCGCACGATCCCTCTTCCCCAAAGGTAGAAACAGAGGCCAAAGAGGACGGTGACAAAGGAGACACGCGCCACGAAGAACTCGGCGGCGCCGACACCAAGAATGAGCAGAACCATGCCGCCAATCACCACGAATAGACCGCGGGGGTCGATCTGTCGCGGTACCGCGGCGAGTTCCGCTCGTTTGTTCCAGAGCAGATAGCCGCACACGAGTGGGATCAGAAAGCCATGGGAATAGTTGCTATCGGTCGCCCAGTCGATCAGCAATTCGTAGAGAATCGGCAGATAGACAAGAAGCAGCACGGCAAAGGGGAGATATTCCAGCCACACGAGGCGGGACATTTTGTTGGCAGGTGCGATCGTGTTCACGATCCTGTCAACTTATCAGGTGGAACGGGAATGTCAATTAGAATTCAACAGATCAACGAGCCGATGGAGCAGGCTCACAAGGGGTGTCGAAGAACCCCCCCCTCACAGTGCGTTCTGACAGGTCGCCGATACCAAGGCTCGACTGGTCAGGAAGTAATGGGACTTGAATGTTTCCGTGGCAACGTCGAAGATGAGAAAATTCCCCTGGCTGACGGGAGAGCAGAGCGCCAGTGTTTTGCCATCCGGGGTTATGGCCATGACATCGGCCAGACAGTACTGGCAGACCGTGTCACCGAATAGACCATCCGTACTTATCTCCCTGTGGAGAGAGTTGTTCCGTATATCATAGATCAGGATCGAGGTTGCCACACCACAATCCATTTGCGGATGCCAAGGCCTAGTCACAAAGGCGTACCTGCCATCAGGTGTCATCACGATATGGTCAGGACGAGTCACAACAGTGTGCTCGAAAACTATCGAATCGCGTTCGAAATCGAATACAAGGAAACGGCCTGTGCAGGCCCAGGTATTAGCGGTCATGAGAAGCTTGGTTTCGTCATCGGAAGGAACTACGGTGGTGATGAGACGGGGGCTGAACGAGTTCCGAAACGATTTGACGCCACTGTACGGATCGAGCCGAAAGACGACTCCGTCCCCAAGAGCATAATACGTCTTGCTGTCGCGCGAAAAGACCCCTCTGCCAGCTCCGATGGTATCGCTATAGACGATCGAATAGTCTGTCGTCGAGAGGACTCTCAGGTTTCTGCCCTGGACAGCAATGAGTTTGCCGTCAGGGGATACCGCTATCCCGCCCCCGCTAGGGTACGGCAACTCGGTTACCAATGATAGTGAATCAGTTGACAGCACGACTGTGGATGTGGCGTTCGGCAGATAGAGACGCTTCCCATCGGCGGACACCGTGATGCTCCGGGACACGCTATACGGGAGTACCAGCGTATCCACCCGCTCAGTCTGAGGATGAAAGCGATAGTAGGCGTTGTCGTCGCTCACGAAGTAGAACGGGTACTCCTGCTCGACTACTGGTTTGTTCGGTGGATCGCTGCACGTCAGCGGCAGACAGCAACTGCCACACAGCAGAGCGCATACCGCCCTTAATATTCTCACTCGCATGTTCATTAAACCTCCCGAGGTTGTTCCCTCGTCCTGTTTCAAGTATAACGAATCCCCCCCCCCCGCGTGTCAAGTGGAAAAATGAGATTCTGTTGTCCATGGACGGGATTTGGTCTGTGCCAAAAAGTGGAAGGTCATCCCTTTCAAAGAAGGGACAGGCTCCCCGTTGAGCGGGGTCAAAACCTTCCACAACGGACGAATCGACGTCCGCGCTGCTTCGCTTAAGTCCTACCACCCCAAAAAGCCTTTATTCTCTTTGCCGAAAGCCGTATACTGGGTCATGACACGAAGCAGACATCAAAAAGAGAAGAATCTTCATTACGTCCTCCTGGTCAATCCCAAAGCGAGCAAGCACCAACCCAAGGCGATTGACAAGCTCACCCGTGCGATCAAGCGGCGAGGTGGTTACTACACAGTCGTTGAGCCGAATTCGGCAACCGATCTCCTGCGACAAGCTCAACAAGTAAAGAAACTGGCTTCGAGCGGAGCGGGCACGACCGTTGTGAGTCGCCGTGGCGAGGTCACTTCGATTATCGCCTGCGGCGGGGATGGGACCTTCAATCTCGCGGCGCGTGGCGCGCTGGCCAATGACCTGCCGGTCGGGTGCCTGCCCCTGGGACGATTCAACAACATTGCGCATCACCTGTACGGAGACGACGACCCTGACAGTGCCATTACAAAGATTGTCAAAGGGGATTACAAGAAATTCGATGTGGGGACGGTGGCCGATCAGTCCTTCTTTGGCGCGGTCGGGCTCGGATTTGTGCCGGAACTGATGAATCTGATGGCGGAGAAGCGAATCCCGCGCTTCGGAATCGGCTGGTCGCAACTTGCCGCCAAGGCGGCGGCCAATGTCGCTCTGCACAAGACCGTCATCAAGGTCGACGCCTTCCGCTTTGAGGTAACGCCGATGTTTCTCAATGTCAACTTGTTGCCGTATGCAGCCGGATTGCCGTTCTCGACGGCGTCTCTAATCGACGACAATCAGGCTGAAGTGATCTTTGATGTTGGCGCCTCAATGGGAGATTTTTCGTCGTTCGTGCGTTCAATCTACAAGAAGAAGTACTTGTATGGCCGAGAGATTCGCATGTTCCGTGGAAAGGTGATCACCATTCAGTCGACCAAAGGACGAACGCTGTATCTTGACGGTGAACTGATCCAGCTTCCCACTAACGCTCTGACAATCACGATCGGCGAACAACAGGTCAAGATTTTCTGCTGAGGGTGCGTTGAAGTTCCTTCTGATCATGGCGGCACTCACCATCCTGCTGGCCGGATCGATTTCAGCCGACTCGACCAACGTTGTGCCGGCCAAGACCGATACGGTCCAGTATCTTCCCGTTTCGGACAGCGCTCTGTCGTTGCAGGTAAACAACCCGATCAGTCTTGAGAAGAACCTCATCCAGAACCCTACCCGGGCTCTGTTCAAGTCGATGCTGGTGCCGGGGTGGGGACAGCTCGGCAATCGCAAGTACGTCAAAGCGGGCCTGTTCATGGCGCTAGAGAGCTGGTTCATTGGAAATGCCATTTACTACGGCGCCAGGGCGTCGGATAATATGAATGATTTCAAACGTGCCGACATCGCCGATACATCGGCAGCCAGCAGGGGACAACGAAATCACTATTATGGTCTGTACATGGACAACCGAAGTTCGCGTAACAAGTTTCGGTGGTACGCGGGGATCACCATCTTTATTTCGATGTTTGACGCCTTTGTCGACGCTCATCTTTCGGCTTCGCCACTGAATCAGCCTAATCGAAAGTTGAGTCTTGATGTTGGTCCTGATTGGAACGGTGGGGCCAGGGCCACGCTGGCGCTTCGCTTTTAGTCGCGCAGAATGAAGTCTTTGAGGCTAAGGCCGTAGCGATCCGGGTCGACCAGCCGGATAATTTTGCGGTGGCCATGTTCGGTTGCGGCCAGATCGGCCCAGATTGGCTCCTCCAGAAGCCCCTGCTTGTTCCCCACGATCTTGACATAGGGTCGCCCCTTGTCCTTCTGATTGTTCGTTAGCACAAGCGCGAGTTCGTTGGTATTGAGCAGCACCAGTGATCCGGCGGGGTAGATGCCGATAATGTCGTTGAAAATCTCCAGAAGGAATCTGTCAAATTTTACCGTCATCTGGAACCGCATCTTCTTGAGCACTTCGTCCGGAGGGATGCTCTTCTTCAGATAGACGCGCCCCGAAGTGAGCGCATCGAAGGAATCGACGACCGAGATGATCCGCGAGAAGAGATTCGGCTCCTGCTTGCGATAGCGCAGCGTTGGGTAACCGGTGAAGTCGTTGTTGATATGATGTTCGAATGCGCCGCGTGCGGCACGGGCGGCATGGACATCGAATTGCAGATTGCGCAGGATCGTTTTTGCACCTAACAGCGGATGACGCTGCATCTGAATCCAGTCATTTTCATCATACGCGTCCGGTTTTCGAATCAGGTCTTTGGGCAGCTTGACTTTCCCGATGTCATGAAACAGGGCGGTAAAGCCAAGTTGCGAGAGGCGGGGACGGTCGAAGCCGAGGCGCACGCCGAGAGTCAGCGCGTAGACACAGACGTTGGTGGAATGAGCATAGGTGTAATCGTCGTATTCCTTAATCGCCGCCAACTCCACCAGCGATGATTGATCGCGGCTGATGTGATCAATCAGGGACTGGACCACTCTCTTGGTCTTGGAGGCGCTGATATCCTGATCATGCACGGCGTTGACCATCACCTCTTGCACAATTGACATAGCCTGGAAGAAGCTGTTGCGGGCCATGACTCGAAACTGATGGCGCTGATCATCGGATCCCGAGGAAGCGGCGTCGCCGGTTGACTCCTTGACCGACAGCAGGCGAACGCAGTGCCACTGCTGACGGACAAGTTCCTGCGCGAGGGCCTCAAGATTGGTGCTGCTGGGTTTAGTCAGGGCCATGAACCGGAAGAAAGCGTTGAGTTCGTCGATCTTGATGCCAGACAAGAACGTCACGCCGCCCACCCCTAAAGTCTTCCACTCATTGACAATCGAAGCTGCGCCGGACTGACCATGTTCGTTGAACGGAACCATGTGATCATTGATGAAGTAACGGCCGGCAATGATTTTGATGGTGACGTCACTGAACTGTTCTTGAGCCGCGTGCAGTGATTCCACAAAACTGCGACTCTGGTTGACAAACATGGCGTTCTGCGGATCGACAATGCGAGCTGTCTTGTAGAGCACAAAGAACGACGTGATCAGTTTCTCTTCTGATTTGCCGCCAATGACACGCGCGGCCGGATCATGCACGACGCTACTCATCGGAACCTCCGAAGATGACCTCACGGCGTTTTCTGAGAGCAAGCTTGGCTTGTCGGGCGAGATCGGGGCGCCAGGATTTGCTGAGGTTGATCAGGAGTCGTTCGGCTTGCTCGCTTTCGTTGAAAGTCAGCGCCGAAAAGCCGGCCTGGCGAAAGAAGGTTAGCACCGGGTCGCGGAGTAGGTTGTAGCGGGTGACAAGGGTCGCGAGATACTCCACCGAATCATTCCCACCCAGGATTGAAAACGCGTTGAGCATTTCCTGCTGATCCTTGCGGTCAAGCGACGGAAAGCTCTCATCGTTGATGATCTCGGCGACTGCTTCGAACGCAGCCGGGCCGCGTCGCGCAATAATCGATCGCACCGCTTCCTTCCTCACGCCGGCATCGGCGTCGCGGGTTGCCGTCTTGAGAATATCGAGGGCCTCATCGCTGGGGCTATCTTTCAGGGAGCAGACCAACTCCATTCGGACTCTGGTCTCCTCATGATTCACGACGCGCTTGAGCAGCGCCAGCGACTTAGCGTCACCAATGCGCGACAGGATGGTGACCGAATTCCGAACGACAAACCAGCGCTTGTCGAAGAGCCCCTTGGAAACCACTTGCACGTTGGCCTTGCCTTTGCCGACGAGAAAGTCGCACAATGCCTCGCGGTGCGGTCGGTGCTCCAGATCACCCAGAAGGTCAGTGATGGCGCCGAGAGACTCCCATCCGAAGTGATCGAGGAACCGGCGCAGGTCGGCCGGACCAATCTGGGTGTTTTTGTTCAACATTTCGGTGAGAACCGTCAGACGGGTCTTGCTGCCCGCCGAGACATGCGCGTCCTTGACTCGCTCCGCCCACAACGGCTTATTCTGACGAATCTGCCCTTCGAGCGTTTTGAAATAGACCAACAGATGCGCCGCAGAGGTTAGCTGGGAAGTGCGGACGAATTCGTCATACACTTTTTCACAAAGTGTTACCGTTTCAAAGAAATCGGTCATCTCGGATTCCTGATGGAGCAACTCCTTTAACAGTTCGATCGTGGAATCGTACAGATCGAACTCCCCGTCGTCGACCAGCATGCGCGTGATCAACTCCTCCTGTTCCTCAGAGAGCTTGAATTCATCGTTGAGGATCAGGGCCGTGTCCGGAATGCTCGCGCTTCGCTTGGGAAGGTCGGTGTAGCCCATCGCCTGTGCCGCTTCGGCGGCCTTGGCGGCCGCGGCGTCGACGACATTCTCGTCAAACATGGACGAAGGTGCCGCGTCGGGAACAATCGCGTAAAACGAGGGATCAACCCATTTGCCAGAAACGGTGTCCCCTTTGCGGCCGACCCTGCTCTGATCCGCCTTGAACAATCGTACGCCGGTGGAATCATCGGAAACAAAGATCGAGTCGTACGAGTCAAGCTCGTCGGTCCCGAATTGTCCTTTCAAGATTGCGGAGCGATCGGTGTCGCTTCCTAACTCCCTGATTTCCAGCACGCCGGAGTAGTCCTCAAGGGAAACATCTTCTACGGTCGTGAACGTGAAGCGCGTCACACCGGACTCCCAGATGCGATTGGCGAGATCGTTCGCTTTTGCGGGGGAGTTCTGATATTCTTTGATGACATCGAGGAGCTTGTAGATATCGTTGACGTCGATCCCGCTCGTGAACGTAAACGTCGTGATGCCGACATCGAAGAACAGCGACGCCAGGCTGTCTTCTTTCGAAGAGTCGTGAAAGACGGTCTGGTTGTTCAGCGTGAGCTTCCCCTTTTCAACGCCGATCTTGATATCCCCATACGTCTCGACGAGGCTGACGAGTTTCTCGGAGAATGAACGCTTAAGCGACTGCGGAAGCGGGTTCCCTTCGGGATACATGGCGACAACCTTGATGACCTTCAACAGGTCGCGAAGGATCAGACTGATGTCTTTGTGCTGAGTGCTGTGGACGATGGGCGGGATGGGTTGTGTTGCCATAGTGTATACTTCTTATCTCTGTCTGTATCGGAAACCGAATCGGATAGCTTAAGTGTATGGAAGGCAAAAAAATAGCCGACCTTCCGAGGTCGGCTATCAGCTTCATGCCGGACTTTGATTTAGAGCAGTTCGATCCGGGTGCGGTTTCTGGTGACTTTCTTGGTCGCGTTGCGGGTATCGAATACAGACTTGCTGTTATTCACGACCCACTGATAGTCGTAATCGGTGTGATCGGTGACAATAACCACCAGGTCGACTTTCTTCAGAAGGGCGTCAGTCACTTTGGTTGACTTCATGGGAGCTCCTTCGAACTCAAACTGGGGTACATGCGGGTCGTTGTAGAGGACTTTGGCCCCTTTGTCCTTGAGGAGCTTGATCACGTCGAGGGCGGGCGATTCGCGGACGTCCTTGATGTCCCGTTTATAGGCCAGTCCAAGGACCAGAATCGACGACCTGCTGATCGCGAGACCAGAACGGCGACTGAGGAAGTTCACGATCCGTTCTGCGACATACTCCGGCATATGGCTGTTGATATCCCCGGCCAGCTCGATAAAGCGGGCGTAGTAGTTGAGGGATTTCAGTTTCCAGGACAGATAGTGCGGATCGATCGGGATACAGTGTCCTCCCAGTCCGGGGCCGGGGTAGAACGGCATGAATCCGAACGGCTTGGTGGATGCGGCGTCGATGATCTCCCAGACATTGATCTTCAAGCGGTCGCACATCAGGGCTACTTCGTTAACCAGTCCGATATTGACCGAGCGGAACGTGTTCTCCAGCAATTTGACCATCTCCGCGGCCTGAGTGGATGAGACCGGATGCACGTTCGGCAGCGTCGTCTTGTAGAAGGCGGTCGCAACTCGCGTACAGTTAGGGGTAACCCCGCCCACGACGCGAGGCGTGTTCTTTGTATTGTATTTGGGGTTCCCCGGATCAACGCGCTCGGGAGAGAAGGCCAGAAAGAAATCCACGCCGACCTTCATGCCGGTGCTTTCGAGGATCGGCAAGATGAGATCCTCGGTCGTGCCCGGATATGTCGTGGACTCGAGAACGACCAGGGATCCCTTTTTCATATGTGCCTTCACCCATTCCACGGCGGCGAGAATATAGCTGACATCCGGGTCCTTTGTTTTTGAGAGCGGGGTCGGGACGCAGATCGAAATCGTGTCAAGTTTGGCGACCCGTCGGGGATCGTCGGTGGCGACAAAATGCCCCGAGGAGACCGCACTTCTGACGGTCTTATCGGGAATATCGTCGATGTCGGATTTGCCGGAATTGAGCAGGCGAACTTTGTTCTTCGAAATATCGAGTCCAACCACCTTGAAACCGGCCTCCGCGAGCACCATGGCCAGCGGCAGCCCGACATAGCCGAGCCCGATCACTCCCGGCACGGCCTTGTGGCTATGTATTTTGGCAATCAGCTCATCGGCCGACTTACTCTTACCTGAGTTCTTCTTCGCCATTCCTTGTATCTCCTGTCGATAAGATTCTTCGAAACGATCTGATTATCGTGAAACCATCTGAGCTCGACAATAATTTAGCGTATCGAGCAGGGTTGCTTTCAAGTCATATTCGGGCGACCAGCCCAGTTCCTTCCGGGCCCGTTCGAACGTCCCACGAAGCTGGGGAATGTCGGCTTTGCGAATTCGTTTCTGGTCGGTTTGCACAGATATCTTCACAGTCGAAAAGCCCAGCAGCATTTCCAGTATCCGCTGAATCGAAACCGCTTTCCCGGAACAGAACTGATACACCCGGCCATCCTTCCCTTTTTGTGCCGCCAGCCGATAACCGCGGACAATATCTCTTACATCGGAAATATCGCGCTTTACCGTAAGGTCGCCAGCCTTCAAAATCGGATCCTGCCGCCCCGCTTCAATCGCGGCTATCTGACAGGCAAACGACGGAATCACAAAGTCGCGCGCTTGTCGGGGGCCGCTGTGATTAAACGACCGGGCGATGGTCACCGGCATTCTGAAACGATGAGCATACGACTGACACACATACTCACCGGCGACCTTTGAAACCCCATAGGGAGATATGGGGTTGAACGGCTGTTCTTCGTTCAGCGTCTTGCCCGCGGGCTTAAATGCGCCGTAAACTTCCGACGAACTGATAAAGAGCAATTTTCTGATTTTGGGAAGTTCTTTCGCAGCCTGCAATAGATTGAGCGTACCATCAAAATTGACCTGATATGTCATATTTTCCATCTCGAACGACTTCCCCACCGACGCTACAGCGGCCAGATGAAAAATGTAGTCTGGGGCGAGTTTGCCAAGCGTCTTTACGAGGTTCTTCGGATCGAGAACGTCCAGATCAACAAGTTGCAGGCTGCTTTTCAACTTCGAGATATTGGCCGTCGACTCTCCCTTGAGGATGCTACCGCTTACAGAAAAGTCATGGTTGAGCAGTTCCTCGGCCAGATGCGAGCCCCCGAAACCCGCAATGCCAGTGACAAAGGCGGTCGGGCTGCTCATGCCTTTTTTTCGGCGGAGACGCGCTTGAGGTCCGCGTCGACCATCATTCGAACCAGGTGCTCGAAACTGACCGACGGCTCCCAGTCGAGACTCGTCCTGGCTCGCGAGGAATCCCCCAGAAGCAGATCCACCTCGGCCGGTCGAACAAAACGCTGATCGGTGACTACATATTTGTGATAGTCCAGATTCACGTACTCAAAGGCAAGCCGGACAAAGTCCTCAACCGAGTGGGTATGGCCGGTAGCGATCACATAATCGGCCGCTTTCTCCTGTTGAAGCATAAGCCACATCGCCCGCACATAGTCCCCCGCAAATCCCCAGTCACGCTTGGCGTCGAGATTTCCGAGCGCCAGCTTGTCGGACAGGCCGGATTTGATTCGGGCCACGCCGTCGGTGATCTTGCGGGTGACAAACTCCAGTCCGCGCCGGGGTGATTCGTGATTGAACAGGATACCCGAGCTGGCGTGGATATGATAACTTTCGCGGTAGTTGACGGTGATAAAATGCCCGTACACTTTTGCCACGCCGTATGGTGATCGGGGATAGAATGGCGTCGATTCCTTCTGCGGTACCTCGTGCACCTTGCCGAACATTTCCGACGACGACGCCTGATAGAAACGAATGCTGCGATCCACAAACCGGATCGCTTCCAACATCTTGGTTACTCCCAGGGCATCGAATTCCCCCGTCAAGACGGGTTGTACCCAACTGGTTGGCACAAACGACTGCGCCGCCAGGTTGTAGATTTCGTTCGGGCGATGTTCCTCCACGACATTGACGATCGAGAGCTGGTCGAGTAGATCGGCTTGAACAAGAGTGAGGCGATTCTTAATGTGATCGATCCGTTCGAACGACTCTGTCGACGACCGCCGGACCATCCCCACTACTTCATACCCCTTTTCCAGGAGCAGTTCGGCGAGATAGGAACCATCTTGTCCGGTGATGCCGGTGATTAATGCGCGCATAGATTTCCTTTTTACGCTTCAGCCTAAGCCGGAGTTCAAATAGATCATGCGACCCTCGGGCTGACAGGGCTAATGGAGCGCAATATACGCGCACGCCATATGTTGGTCAAATGGAAACCCACAGAGCGGGGACAACCGAATTGCGACGACCTGCAATATGATCAAGTCGCGCCGATCAAAGCCGAGTGTAGTATCCCTGCTCGATAACAGGGAGGTTGGTCGTCCCGACAACTAAATGCACTTTGTCGAACTCAGAAAACCTATATTCCATGGTATGCAAAAACCGCCCCGGACGACGTTCGTCTATATCGCGAAGTGCTGCGACGGCAGCTACTACACGGGTGTGAGTATCGATATTACGAAACGACTTGAGCAGCACAATTGCGGTAAAGGGGCCAGATACACGGCTGCTCGCCGACCGGTCACATTGGTCTATCAGGAGACTTGCGGATCGCTTTCGGCAGCTCTCAAGCGCGAACGGCAAATCAAGGCGTGGAAACGCGCTCAGAAGCACGCATTGATCCTAAAAGGGAGGCGTTCACAACGCGTGAGCAGAGCACGGTAAGATCATTCTTTCGCTTCGACCAGTCGTCGGAAACGACGACTCGATAGAATCAAGTCCTCGGATTCCTGATGAAGCGCGCCGCCAATGAGCAGAATCACCTGATCGCCATAGGTTGATCTTATTTCGGGCACCCGAGCGAGATTCATGCCGCCGCCGGGAGTAGGGAAGGCAGGGCGAAGCGATCCTAAGGGGAAAAGGCAATTGGCGGCGATCTCAGTACACTCTGTTTGGCTGAACGAAAAGCGGCCGCCGAAATTTGGAAAGATCGACGCGTCGGCGCCAGCCAGTCGTGCCAGCTGGCCAAAGATCACGCCGTGAGCGATCCCGCTTTCCGAATGAGTCACGAGCGATCCCTGGAAGGCCGGATGGCTCATGATGGGCAGGTTGAGTTCATCGTTGTCGGCCAGCATGCGCATGGCATCCAGTCCAATAATTCCCGGCGCAATGAGCAGCCCGCCTGCGCCCGAGTCGCGGGCGTACGTCGCCGCCGGAATTAGTTCATCGGGCGACGCACTTACACTGGGGAAATAGAGGCATTTGAAGCCGCTTTCGCGGTTTGCTTTCTGAACCGCCTCACCGCAGAGCGCAACCCGCTCGCTGAACGGCGCGAAGGGTTGATTAGCCAGGCTGTGATCATCCTTGATGATATCAATCCCGCCGAGGGCGAATTGATATGCCTGTCGCGCCAATTGCTTTGCCGATAGCCCCATCGGTTTGAGGGCAGTGCAGAGTAACGGCCGGGTCGACTCGCCGACAAGAGTTCGAAGTCCGTCGACGCCGAAACGAGGACCGCGGAAGGACTTCAAGAACTCGGACGGAAACGCGATCTGTTGGATGCGAATCCCGGGTTTGAGACTGATGTTCCCAAAAAGCACGTTGAGCAATTGTCTGAGTTCGAATCCCGTGATCTCGACCGCGAAACTAATGACAGCGACGAAGGCAGCATCGCCGTCCGGCCCGAACGACTCGACGCGCCCGAAGATCTGGTCGCGAATGGCTCCAGACTTGATCAGACGCGATGGAAATTCTACAGTCTGCTCAATGCATATATCGTCGGCCTTGATACGAGACTCGCGCTCATTGCCAGTCAGACGGTAAGAGACCAGGAGGCGCTCGCCGCTGAGATTGAGCGCGATGTCGGGAATAGTCACAACGCTTCAGCCTTGGACTCGCTATGCACGGCCTCTAACCGCACTTCGGCGAGGTCGGCTTCATTCAGACCGAAGTTGGTCTGCAGGAGCGCTTCGACAGCGTGAATCAAGGCCATGGCGTCGAGGCCGTATTCATGCATAAGGTACGGCCTGCTTGCGCCGTGTGCGTAGGTATCGGCCAATCCGAGTCGAAGGAGCCTCTTGCCCAGACCCATTTCAGCCATCACCTCGGCGACCGCCGATCCGAGCCCACCGACAATAGTGTGGTTCTCGATCGTGATCACCCCGTGTGATCCCCTTTCCAGCGCACCTCGAACGGCGGGATCGGTGAATGGCTTGTGGGTCGTGATATGCAGATGTTCGATGGACACTCCTCGGGATTGAAGAACAGCCGTAGCTCGCATAGCCTCCTCGGTGCAAATCCCTGACGAGAGAAGCGCGATGTCGGTTCCATGGCTGACGCGTCGTGCCTGACCGACACGCATGGGCTCCGTGCGATCGAACAGTCGCGGGATGTCACCTCGTAGCATCCGAACATAGACCGGTCCGTTGACTCCGTGCGCAGCGTCGAGCACAGATTCAGTGTCAGTGGCGTCGCCGCATTCCAAGATAGTCAGGTTTGGGATCGCTCGGAGGATGGCGATATCATCGATGGCTTGATGAGTCGCGCCTCCGGGAGTGGTGATGCCCGGCAGGAACCCAAAGAGGCGCACCGGAAGATTGGGATAGGCGATTGACATGGAAAGTTGATCAAGGGCGCGTCGATAGATGAAGACAGCGAAAGTGTGCACGAATGGATAAAACCCTTCGCGAGCCAAGCCACCGGCGAAACTCAGCATGTTCTGTTCGGCCATCCCCATGGAGTAGAATCGATCGGGGTAGGTATCGCGAAACAGATCAACTTCCACAGAGCCTGACAGATCGGCCGACAGGACGAGGACGTTCGGTTTATCCTTGGCCCAGTTGACAAGATTCGTGCGGTGGATTTGGCTGACTATTTCCATAGGACGTCGCTGTTGTTACCAGGCTCCGCATTCGATTTGATGATCCAGAAAGGACTGATACTGCGCGCGCTCGTCGGCATTCTTGAAACGTAAGTAATGCAGCTTCGGACGCCGTTCCTCCAGAAGCGGGATTCCCTGACAGGGATTGGTGTAGGCAAGGATGACACGCGGTGCCGCTTGGGGCATTTGGCGAGAAGCTATGGAGATAGCGTCGAGGTCATGGCCGTCAACTTTGGTCGCCTCGATTCCAAACGCCTGTACCCGATCGAGGAGTGGTTCGATAGCCATAACATCTTTCATGGGGCCGTCGCACTGCTGCTGGTTTACGTCGACGATCACGACAACGTTAGAGAGCTTGTGAAAGCGCAGGACCTGAAGGGCTTCCCAGGTCTGTCCGGATTGGAACTCTCCATCGGACATGAAAACCCATACCCGCCCCGTCTCGTGGCGCATTTTTCGGGCGAGGGCAATGCCACCCGCCTGACTCAACGCCTGACCGAGCGACCCGGCGGTTACCTCGTGACCTGGGGAGTGCTCGGCGCCGATCATTTCGACGCTGCCGCCGTCACGGTTGAACTGCGCCAACCCCTCCGGACTCATCCGGTTGACTTCGACCAACGTTGCATAGAGAACCAATGCGTAGTGGACCGGAGACATGACAAACCGGTCGAGATTGGGGGCTTTGGGGCCATTGTAGCAGGCTCCAGTGAACGCGCTGCCGTTCCTGGCGCTCGGAACGCCCGCAAACGGGAGTGGTATCTGTGGGGCTTCGGATGGCCCGAGCTTCATGAGGGTCGTGTACAACGACGCGAAAATCTCCGCCGATGAACAGGCCTGACTCAAGTAGCCGCCATTATGGGTGATAGTGTGCTCGAGCACTCGCCGGCGAATACCCTGGGCTATTCTACTGACCGAAGGGGAGCTATCTGTTCGAGGCGCCGAATTCATAGTGAGCTAAAATGCTCACACTTCGGAAGGAAATCAATCGCTAACTCTGTGCCGACAGGACGCAAGACGCCGACAGTGAAGAAGGCAGGATCAATCGAAAATCCTGCCTGCCTCGGTTGCACACTCTGCCGGATCAGAACACTACTTCCCTTTCGCGGCTCGGAGCTCCATCGCCCGCTCTTTGATCTCGGCAAGGTCACGAACCATCTCACTCCATCCATACCAAAGCGCGTAATCGGGATTGGCATGAAAGGAGCCCTGAAAAGCCCGCATGCGGTGTTTCAGGTGCATTTCGAAGAGCCTCTGTTCAATGACCGTCGGGGCGTCATGGAATGTCAACAAATCCGGGAAGGGATACGCATACGATTCGGGCTTGGCGATGACACCATCCTTATAGAGTCCGGCTATGACGCGGATGGCTTCCGCCAAGAGATGATCCGCAGCTTTGATCATGTTATCCCCTTTGGCGATCTCGGCTTTGGCGAAATTGTCGGAGTGACATTGCCCACAGATATTCAGAAGTTTTGCTCTTTCTCGATCAAAGCTCTCCTGATCAAGGCGCGCAACATCAGCCGCTTTGACAACATCCAATCGTGCGGTCGGCTGTCCAGCCGGATCAAGAACGCCGAGGGCCTGCAGGATGGTGACCTGATCTGCTTTCCACTCGGGATCCTCCGGTAGCGGCAAGCGAACGGCCAGGAATCCCCACGGAGCGCGAACCTCATGATTCCCTTCGGGCATGTGACAGGTCTGACATGTCGGAGCCGGAGTCGCCTCGGGCAGTACACCTGCCTGCTTAAGCAAGTAGCGCACACCGTGTTTGGATGAAGAGTACATTTCCCACTGAGGATGATCAAAACCCATATGACAGGTCTGGCAGGCCTGAGGCTGCCTTGCCTCGGTAGCGGAAAAAGTGTGGCGTGTGTGACAGGCGTCGCAGGAGGCGTGACCGAAAACCGACCCATCGGCTTTCAGCTTCTGCACTTCAGTGTCACTCTTGATACCGAGTTTGTGACAGCCACCGCACCCTTTCATGCCTTCAGTCAGAGCGAGGGGGAGGGCATGCGTTGTGGGCATAGCGTTCATAGAGGCCCAGGAGAGGGCGTGCTTCCCTTCAGTAAACTGCGCCACCTGAGTGTCGTGGCATTGACCGCAGGTTTTCGCGGTTGGGGTTAGCGCCTTCGCGAAGTCCTGCGCAGTTTGGTGATCCGCCCCGTGACAGTCGTCGCAGCCGACCTGATTCTTGCTATGAAGACTGAGCTGCCAGTCGGTCACTATGTTAGGCGTGTTCTTGCTATGGCACTCGACACATGGGTCGGCGGCGGCCCACGAAGCTACACAAAGAGCGATCACGACATGCAGTATCACTTTTTTCATAGAATACCTCCGGTAAGATCGTTGACTTGATTCAGCAATGTTCATCATGGAGATAGGTTCCATAATTGACATTCAACGCGCAAGCTTGAACTTTTCTTCACAAGCGAAGGGTCAGGCGTTGCGTCTGACAAGGAACGCGGTATCACCAAGTGGCAACCGCCCCGTACCCGTTTCGCTTTCCTCCTTGATTTATCCATGTACTCTATGTTATACTACTTAGTTACTGCAGTTTTCTGACACTTACAGAGAAGGATGAAATCATGGATCGTCGGAATCAATCTGGAACGACCCCTTTACACGATAGTCATGACCTGAATCAGAAGATGTTTCCGTTTCAGCAACCGGGGAGATGGCGGAGCATTCACCAATTGGCCAACTCACTGATTCCGTATGTTGGGTTGTGGATCGCGATGTACTATGTACTTCAGTACTCGGTCTGGCTTGCGCTACCCATTTCCATCCTGGCGGCCGGCTTTCTCGTGCGCATCTTTATCATCTTCCATGACTGCGGGCATTCTTCGTTCTTCAAATCACGAATCGCCAACGAGGTATGCGGAGTTATCACGGGCATCCTGACCTTTACACCGTATCACTATTGGCGCGCCAGCCACGCCCGGCACCACGCAACATCCGGCAACCTGGACAAGCGTGGGCATGGCGATGTCTGGATGATGACTGTCACTGAATACGCGTCATCGTCGCGGTGGGTGCGGTTTCAGTACCGACTGTATCGGCATCCGGCGGTCATGTTCCTGCTCGGTCCGCTTTTCCTGTTGCTCATTTCGTATCGAATTCCGAGTCGAAACTCAAGCCGTGCCGAGAGATTGAGCGTGCACAGCACCAACGCGGGTATCCTGCTCGTCGCGTTTCTGCTGAGCCTCGCCATCGGGTTCAAGACCTACCTCCTGATCCAGCTGCCAATCATATTTATCGCCTTTGTAGCCGGGGTCTGGCTCTTTTACGTCCAGCATCAGTTCGAGAGCGTGAGTTGGACACGGCAACGAGACTGGGATTTCATCTCCGCGTCGCTGTATGGCGGTTCCTTCTATAAGTTGCCGAAGATCCTGAATTGGTTCACGGGAAGTATCGGTTACCACCATGTTCATCACGTCAATCCGCGAATTCCCAATTACAATCTCGCACGCTGCCATCGCCAGATCGCTGACTTCCGCAACGTGATTTCTGTTGGGATGATTTCCGGTTTGAAGGCGTTCGGTTATCGTCTGTGGGATGAGAGACAGAAGAAGTTGATCGGGTTTGGCGCTCTCCGGTCCCACCGCTTTGACCCCGAGGCGAATTAGCTTTTCTGACCGACCATCGTCAGCGCAGAACTTTCCGCACGACCCGGCTATGGTGCCCGGGTTTGGAATTAAGCTCGAGGTAGTTGTGGATGACAATATCCCAGTCGACAAAGCGCATGATATTGGTCACTTCTCGGGCGACCACCGCCGCTTTGCGAAGGGCGCCGCGTTCATCCTTGAGGTTCACTTCGCATAACCATTCCGGTCGCTGTATGTAGTGGCAGATTGATGCCACCACGTAACGATCGATATATCGCGCGCGAGCGTAGGTGTCGGGGGCGCGAAGCATCTTCACTGCCTTGTCGACCGATTTCAGGAGGTCGAGGCGGTAATTCAGCGCAACCTTGAAACTGACCAGAAACTCCCGTTCCCCTCGCGGTCGCACGGTCGCGTCTCGAACATGAGAGAACAGCTCACGGAGCCGATCCAGCGCCGCGACTGGACTACTTGAGACAACCAGCGCTCGGCCTCGATTCTTGACAAACTTCAGCTGTGCGCCGGTGTAATGAAAACTGTAGATCGTCGCCATGCTGTCATTATCGACAGCCGGACTGCTCTGGTTTATGACGAAGTTTTGGGCTATCCCAGGTAATGCAGTTTACTGTTCGAAGCAGACAGTTTCGGACCGTCGTCATCGAGACCAGCCGCAGCGACTTCGGCGATGAACAGCGTGTGGTTTCCGACCTTCACGCTGTTAACAATCTTGCAGTCGAGGTAACCGGCGGCTCCTTTCAGCAGTGGAGAACCGGTTACCGGCGCCGAGGCCATTTCAGCGTTCTTGAGTTTCCCATACCCCGACTCAGCCGGACCGTAATAGATCTTCGCAAACTCGGCATGAGTGGCGGAGATCAGATGCACGACAAAGCCCCCAGCGCTCTGGATCAGACGCGAAGACTGGTGCTTGTTATGCACCGATAGAGCAATCATCGGCGGTTCAGAGCTGATCTGCGAGACCCAGCTCGCGGTGAAGGCGTTGCCGTCGGCGCCGCTCCCCATCGTCACGACATAGACACCGTACTCAAGTTGGCGCAGCGCCTTGGTTATGTTCTTGTCAGTGATCATGACTTATCCTCCGAATCTGCTATCTTCATGGAATCCACCACGTTCAACGTTCAAATGGATGGTTGTATTCAAAATCAGGACGATAATTCGACGGGCTGTCGAGTTGCTGTATCCATCCTCGATGAAGCCCCAACCGGTCGAATTCTTCGAGCACCGCTTCGTATTCGTCCGCGTGCAGCAGCCGGCCAAGCCGCGGATGATCGGCGACTGCGGGTATCGGATGGTACTGCGCCATCAGTGAAACATGAATGTCGGGTGAAAGTTCTTCCGCGATAAAGCGCAGGACTGCTTTGCTGTTCTCGACCTGGCCGGGCAGCACCAGATGACGGACAATCATACCGAACTCGATACTCTCCTCGTTGTCAAGAAGGATATTCGCTCCCTTCTGACGGTACATCTCTTTGAGAGCCGCGGTGGCGGTTTCAACGTAGTCGGGGGTATCGGAATACACTTTGGCCAGACGATTATCCATGTACTTGAGATCGGGCAAGTAGACATCGATCTGGTCCTCCAGCGAGCGGATCGTCTCGGGCTTGTCATAGCTGCTGGTATTGAAAACGAAGCGAGGCTTGCAGCCCGCATGATGCAGGGCGTCAATGATGACGCGCACCTGGGGAATGAAATGCGAGGGGGATACAAAGCCGATGGATTTGGCTCCCTGTTCGAGAATCGCCTCAATCTGCCGGACGATTCCCACCAGATCAGAATTCTGGTTGAGCGTTGGGCTGTCGCGTCGGCTGATCTGCCAGTTTTGGCAATAAATACACTGCATATTGCAGTGCGTGAAGAAGATGTTACAAATGCCGTTTGTGCCCGAGATCACCGGCTCTTCCCCGCGATGAGCACAGATCGAGCCGACCGAAAACTCCATGCCGCTTTGACAATATCCGAGCAAGTCGCTGCCGCGATCGGCTCGACATTCGCGTGGACATTGGGTGCAACTTCTCAGCGCCTCGAGCGGGGCGAGAAGCTGCAACCATTGATCGGAAGTCAGAGCTTCCAGCTGTGAAGAATAGCGACCCATAAAATCCAGGACAAATATACAGAATGGGCGGCCGAAAGGCAAATGACGGGGGCTTCGTCAGGCGAAACAGGTTTTGCCTGACCGTGGCGAACTACACCCGTATCGGCAAGATGACGATCGGAATCCCCTGATGATACAGCCGTTTCTGAACGGCAAAGATCGTGTAGTTGTGGAGTAACCGCGTGAAGAACGATTCGTGCTCAAACACCAGTTGCCCGCCAAACAGCACCGCCTTTGGGTAGCGTTCAATGATCGCCGGGACCTGTCGCTCGAGTTCTTCCACGACATCAACACCGATCGCACAGACCGATTCGGCAAAGAACCCATGCTTCTGCATGTACACGACATAACGATCTCCTTCGGCCTGAATGTGCGAGGTTAGCTGATCGATTTCGGCCGATCCCTTGAAATTGCCGACATCGATCGATCCCACTTGAACGAAGACGAAGTTCTTGAAGGTTCCTTCGAATAGTCGCACAACAGTAAGCAGCGTGTGCAGCCCGAGTCCGTTGAAGCCATTGACAAGAATGATCGCAGTTTTCGCCTTGGGCTCATAAGCGGGGAGTATCGGCGTCTCGTTGGCATGGTGATTCTCGCTCACCGCCGTGGCGGTAACCAGAAGATCATCGAGACGTTTCAGCTGATTGGCGGTCTGGCGGTAATGACTTTTGATCAGGATTGCCAGCGTCACGAGCGCGCCGGTCACAAAGAGTGTCAACCAGCCGCCGTCGTTGAATTTCAGAATGCTCATCGACACCAAAATGAAAACGGTCATAGCCAGACCGATGGTGATGATTATCAGTTTCCGCACCCATTTCTTGTTACGGCCTCGTTCCAGCCACCAATGGCGCGCCATCCCCAGTTGCGTGAGCGTGAAGGTGATGAACACCGTGATACTGTAAAGCACGACCAGAAACTTGACTGAACCGCGCGTAGCGAGCACGAGCAGAAGCGCCGTGCCGCCCATGAGTACAATGCCATTCTTCGTGACCAGACGATCACTCAGCATACCGAACCGGGTCGGGAACCAGCGATCAATGGCCATGTTCGCCAGTACGCGGGGTCCACCCAGAAAACCGGTCTGCGCTGCCGCGAATAAGAGCGCGGCCGACGAAATCAGAGCTGTGCCGACAAAGAGAGTACTGCTCAGCGAACCCCAACCGGAGGACACCTTTTCCATGAGCACAGCGTTGAGGGTCTTACCGGGCACATGCCCGACCTGAAAGAGGAGATACGCCACCATGAGGCCGGTCACCATGATCGCCAGTGAAAAGGCCAGATACCACATGGTTCGCTTGCCGTTCTCCACCCGTGGTTCGCGAATGATCGGCAGGCCATTGCTGACCGCTTCGATTCCAGTATAGGTGCCGGCTCCAAAGCTGTATGACCTCAACAACAGCAGGAACACGCCCACCATGCCCAGCTCGCTTTGTGATTTCGAAAAATCATCGGCGGTGATGCTGACAATGCTTGGCAGTTCTGGCACATGGGTCGCGAGCGCAAAGACTATGGCAAAGACGTGGGTAGTCAAGAAGGCAATCATCACTGGTATCAGCGGTACGACAGATTCCTTGGCTCCCCGGAGATTCATGATGGTCAGGGCGATTACCCCTCCCATCGCAAAAAGAAGTCGGTAGCCGTATACCTCTGGCGGCAGGAAACTGAACAGTGCGTCAGCGCCGCTCGAGATCGAAAGCGCGATGGTCAGGACATAATCGATCAGGAGCGCGCAACCTGAAACCATCCCCAGCCACGGGTTCAGCATTTTGCTTGCCACCAGATACCCACCCCCGCCCGACGGGAAAAGCTCAATGACCTGCAGATAACTGGCGCTGATAACGAACACCGTGACCGCTGATGCCAAGGCGACCAGAATCCCCAGATGCGGGTGCGAGCCCAGAGCAAGGAACGATTCTTCGGGGCCATAACATGCGGACGACACCCCGTCGACCCCCATCCCAATCCAGGCCAGGAAGGCAGTCAGGGTGAGGGCATGAAAGAGGGATCGATCCTGAATATCACGACTCCCGCCGATCAAGAGGGTCTTGATTTTTTTATAGAGAGAGGGTTGTGAATCCAAGCTCTTGTATGTCTCGTTTCTCGAAAATCGCCATTTCGACCGATTGTCGCGACAGGTCGAAGCGGCGAAGATAATAACACTTTATTCGACAACAAGGGGAAATGAATTAGTTTGGGGGAATCGAAGGGCTCTGGAAGAGGGCGAAATAACTCCCAACCCCTTGAAGCGTAGATAGTTCTGAGGGTCTAACCGAGATGTCAGCACTTCGTGGCCAAAAAGAATATCCGGGCAGCGGTTTCGGGCGCGGTATCCCCTTTGGCGTCGTAGAGATCCGGTTCTCCGAACCCCGCTTGCGTCAGAGCAGCCGTTATTTCCTCAACACTGTACGGTCGTTGAACGTGTGTCACGTCGCGCCGCTCCCAGGCGTTGTTCATCAGGCGAAACATCGCGACTTCGAGACTCGCTATCTTCTTCTTTTCGTCGTACCCCGACTTGCAGATGCAGGCATGGTCATCGCCGAGAAACGAAAACGGTTTCCCCTCGTGCCAGCGTTCGATGAAACCGGTTTCCATGTTCAAATCGAACAGAAACCGCGCTCCGGGAAGAAGCGCTTTCGACACATTCGCAAATACCTGCTGAAGGTCGCCTAAGGTCATGACATGATTCAGACTGTCATACGTAGAGACGGCGGCAGCACACGGTTTGTCCAATATGAACGATCGCGCGTCGGCGAGCTGGAAAGTCGCAGACGGTGCGTGATGTCGCGCGAAATCGAGCATATCTTCTGAGTTGTCGAGGCCGACAACTTGATACCCTTTATGCAGCAACAGCGCCGACAGGTGTCCGGTCCCGCAGCAGAGGTCGAGCAGCCGCGCAGGTGGTTTCAGATTCGCCAGTAATAGCTTCTGTACGGTCGAAAATATTCGACGCGTGAATGGTTCACCCCAATACTTGTTATAGAACCAGGCGAAGTAATTGTAACTTGAGACCATCGATCAGACCTTGCGCTTGATTATCCAGCCATTATCGACTTTGGCAAACCCGATATGCTCGTAGTACCCTTTAGCGGTCTCTGCTGCCAGAAGCAGGATCATGACCGTATCACCCAGTTGTTCACAAGTCCGTCGCACCAATTGCTTACCGATCCCCTGTCGCTGATAGTTTCTCGCCACGGCCAAATCGGAGAGATAGCAACAGTAGCAGAAGTCGGTCAATGAGCGTGCGATCCCTATCAGCCGGTCGCCGTCCCACGCTGTCCAGATGAGGTCGGCCCGATCAAGCATCTGTTGAATCCGTGTCGGGTCGTCAACCGGACGAATGATCCCACTGTCGGCGAACAGCGCGCAGACGTCGCGCAGGTCAGGCATAGTGTCATTTCTATATGTGATGGTCATGTCAACCCTTTCCCAAGACTCCGGAATTCCGAGCCTCGATGAGGAGATGTTGACCCAATAATAGAGAGGAAAACCGAGAACGGCCAGCGATTATGCCAACCGGTGATGCTCAAGGGCGACTATTCCAACAACGCCTGCTCGAAGGTAACAGCTCCGAGGACCGAATCAACGTAGAAGTATCCTTCAGCTCGAAAGGGTGCATAGAGAAGTGAGATTTCGACAGGCTGCAAAGGGGTGAATTCCCCGGCGAGTGACTCCTGGCTCATCGATTCACGACTCGCGATCACTTCGACCATGCGCAGCGCTTCTGCGGGTGTGAGCGTGACTGGCGCGAAGCGGGAATCCATTGTATCGAGTGGGTCCCAGGCGAGACGGGAGGCGGCGGTGGTCATGCGGCAGCACAGGCGGAACATCGCCTCAACATGGGTCACGCGGATTCCCGGAATCAGGATGCTATCCAATTCCTGGAGGCCGCTGAACAGCTTGGTCAGTCGAGGAGCATCATTCTTCGCCACCCGGATTGACCAGAACGGTATCAGTCGGTCGCTGGGATTCGGCGGAGTCTTCGCAATCGTGATCCCCGACGACAAGAACGGGTTCTCCACGAGCATGGCCACATGAGCGCAATTGTGGCACGTATACACGCAGGATTGCGTCACCGGCAGATCGACGCCGCAGTTGGCGCAGCGGTGCAGACCTACGCTCAGGCTGCCGAAAGCAACCTCCTCAGTCTCGGACGATGATGCAGCGGCTGCCGCCACGAGGTTCGAGCTTCCGACAACCTTTCCGGTTAGTCCGTCCGACACGAATCGCCTGCAGCGTCCGCTCGAAATTGTTTCAGAGAGAATATACGGGAAGTAGATAACGGTTCCCTCGGGGCGAAACAGGCGCGTCTGATTGCGTCGATCCAAAGCGGCGTCAAGCGAGTTTACACCCGAGAGCATTCGGGCCGCGTCGCGCGAGGCCGACGTAAACGGCAGGGTCACCGGCACACAGCTGGCGTCGGCGGTGACATTCTCCCGCGCAAACGGCACCATGCGAATATACTCCGCGCGTATCCCAAGCGAATACGGGATCTCTTCTGATTTGTAGCCGGCGGCTACGGTTGATGAGAACGGAGTCAGGTTCGTGGAGCGAAACTCGCGTTCCTCTTCGGGTTGTTCTGTCTGATATTCATTCTCTTCCGTTGCGACAGTATACGATGCGATCCGTACTTTCAGGGCGACGGCGTCGACCTTCCAGTATGGATAGAAGAGCAGCTTGGTGAACAACTGCGAGGATGGCAGCGGCAGCTCGTTCTCCTTGCAGTAAAGATCGATCAGGAACCGCACTTCGTGAATTGGTCTCGTACACGGAACGAGAAATGCAGGGGGCTGATCCGGCATAATGACACGCAACGCCGAGCCGCAATGCGAACAAGCGAGCACAAAGAAGTTGTTCTCGAGCGCCAGATCACCGCCGCATCCCGGGCAGGAGACCCCAATGAAGAAGCCGCTCTTAGCTTTGCGGGTCGCCGTGATCATCAAGCGCCTTGCCGCACGAACCGCAGTACTTCGAACCCGGGACTACCTCCAGCGAGCAGTGCGGACAGAGTGTCTTACTGTCCAGCTTGTACCCGCAATAGAGGCAGTAGCTGGCCTCGGTGGGAAGTTCCTTATGACAGGTAGGACAGAGATTCTGTACGGTCATGGCGTATCCGCAGCGGCAGCAGTAGCGCGACTGCTCCGGTGTGTCCGTGTGACATTTGGGGCAGGTAACGGTCGGGATCGACTCCCGCTTGAGATCCACCTGCTCAGGCGAGAAAACTTTCGACAGCAACCCAGGGACCATCACGCCAACGCCTGCCCCCATCGCCATGCCGGAGCCGGCCGCGGCAGGGCCGCTGGTTCCGAGTCCTTTGGCGATCTCGAATTTCAGGAATTTGTCCAGATCACCGATCGCCTCCATGCCGGAGCGACGGTCGATCATGGCGCCGACTTCTTCCGGTGGGGTGATTGAATTGATGTAGAAATCGACCAATGCCAGGCCGTACTTTTCGAACTCAACCCGCACGATCTCCTTGAACTGCGCAGCCAGCTCGGTGTACTGTTTAGGGAGATTCAGGATCGAGTCGAGCTTTTCTCCCAGAAGATCATTCAGGCGCGCGACAATGACATCGCGGAGATACTCATGGATATCCTCGGTCGTGTATTTGGCCTGCCGCCCCACAATCGAGTTCAGAAACAGACTCGGCTTTTCGACGCGAGTGGTATAGACCCCATGCCCCCGCAGGCGGACCAGCCCGAGTTGGCTATCACGGAAGGTCACGGGATCCCGTGTTCCCCATTTCATGCTGGTGAAAACGGCGAGATTGACAAAGTAGACTTCTGCTCGAAACGGCGAGGTGAAACCCCACGGCAGCGACAGGAGGCGGGTGACAATCGGCAGGTTGAGGGAGGTCAGTGTATAGCGACCAGTCGAAAAGAGATCGGCGGCATGGCCGTTCTTGAAAAAGAGCGCCACTTGGCTGTCGCGGACGATCAGCTGAGCTCCAAGTTTGAAATCCGCGCTCCCTTCGGTCGGGATACGGTGGATGATCTCGTGACTCTCCGGGTCCATCCATTCGATTACTTCCATCAAAACCGACATCGTTTCCTCCTTGAAGAATCATCATGAATACTTTAGTTTTCGGCAATCGAGCCGGCTTTCTGAATCAGACGACCGACTTTGTCTCTCTTTGGGAACAAAGCGGCCATTTTCTGCCTTTTATTAGAACACATACCGACGAGACCACGAAGGAGACATATCATGAGATTCAATTCAGTCATTGAGGCCATCGGCCGGACGCCGCTGATACGCCTGAATCGGGTCACGACCCCGGGGTCTGCCACAGTCTACGCCAAAATGGAGAGCTACAATCCCTGCGGTTCCGTGAAGGATCGCATCGGAGCGGCCATGATCGAGGCTGCCGAACGGGACGGGAAGCTCAAACCGGGCATGACCATTGTCGAACCGACGTCCGGAAACACTGGCATTGCCCTGGCGATGGTTGCTGCCGCTAAAGGGTACAAATGCCTGTTTACCATGCCGGAGACGATGAGTATAGAGCGTCGCGCCCTGCTAAAACAGTTCGGCGCGGAGCTTGTTCTGACACCGGGCCCCGAGGGTATGAAGGGAGCGATCCGCAAGGCGCAAGAACTGAGTGAGCAACCGGGATACTTTCAGCCGATGCAATTTGATAACCCCGCCAACCCACAGATTCATCGAACCACGACCGGCCGCGAGATCATCGCCGACCTGGGAGAGCTGCATCTCGACGCCTTTGTAGCCGGGGTTGGAACCGGAGGGACGGTAAGCGGAGCTGGCGATGTCGTCAAAGGGAAGTATGGCTGCCGTGTGTTTGCGGTCGAACCTGACGCTTCCCCGGTTCTTTCGGGTGGTTCCCCTTCGCCGCATCCCTTGCAGGGGATCGGTGCCGGATTTGTTCCGGGGAATTATGATCCAAAGGTAGTCGATGAAGTAATTCGCGTGAAGAATGACGACGCGTTTGCGACCTCTCGTCAGCTGGCTCTGAAGGAAGGAATCCTGTGTGGAATCTCTTCAGGAGCAATTGTCTGGGCGGCGCTGCACGTTGCGGCCCGACTGGGTAAAGGGAAAGTGGTCGTTACTTTTGTTTGCGATACCGGCGAGCGCTATCTCTCGACGAAACTGTTTACCGAATAATTCAGAGATCAGACCGGACGGTCGACATATAGAACGATGATAGCCCTGTTCGAAGATATCAAAGCGATCTTCCGCAATGACCCGGCAGCCAAGAACATCGAGTTCCTGCTGTATCCTGGGTTCCACGCTATTACCTTCCATCGGATCATTCATAGCCTGTGGAAACTGGGTGTTCCGTTCTTCCCAAGGATGCTCTCGCAATTCAACCGCTTCTTCACCGGTCTTGAGATTCACCCTGGGGCAACGATCGGTAAAGGGCTCTTCATCGATCACGGAGCCGGTTTGGTTATTGGTGAAACAACCACGATCGGGGATAACTGTGTTCTATTTCATAACGTTACGCTGGGAGGGACCGGCAAGCATACCGGTAAGCGTCACCCGACGCTGGGTAATAACGTTCTTATCGGCACAGGAGCGATTCTGCTCGGCCCGATTACGGTGGGCAACAATGTCAAGATCGGCGCGAACAGCTTCGTGGTTATGCGGGACATTCCATCCAATTGCACCGTTGGGGGCACACCGGCCCGGATCATCAAGCGGAACGATATCCCGTGCGACGAGGAACTTCCCAAGACCGTCCTGAGCCTTCAGGATGTTCAGGCCGCATAGTCGATTCCCAGCCCATTTCTATTCCTGATCAACCGACAGTAATGACAGGCCGGTAGAGGATACCGACCTGTATGGGAACCGAGTGGAAAGAGAGAGAGTGGGATGTTTTCAGTTGGACCAAGGATGCGCGCCAGCGTTAGCCGGGTGTGAGGTCAATGTGAAAAGGGAGTCATTTAGATGAGTTTCGGCGAAGAATGCGAGTTGGTCGCTTTCCCTTGTTCAAAATTTCAGAAAATAGTACTTGACAACATAGAGAGTAGCATCTATCTTACTCGTGAAAGCTCCGGATTGATAAAGTACGGTTCGCTCCACGGCGCTGTGTTGAGCGATAGAGGAGCTTTCCGAAAGTGATCGACTTTCGTGGTTACCAGCACCCCCGGCTGTCCCGGGGGTGCCGTTTTGTTGGGGACTTCAGTACTTGTATTGTGGCTCCCAGCCGTTCGGACCATCGGGGAGCAGATCCAGAAAGGACCAGACCGCGCAGAAGTCATCGCCGGGACCGAAGTAAGTCGAGGCCGCCTGATAGATCTTACCTGCTCCGTCCCTCGTAAACGCGGAAACTCCGGGCCAGGGGCTCTGTTTCTCTGATTCAAACCCCATGTCCTTAAAGAAGGTTGTCGCGTGACTTGAGAACATCCGGAACTTCCAGCCGCGCCCGGAGGCAAACTGGGCCTGGACGGTGTACTCGTCGGGTGAAACCACCACAAACGGCACGCGATTCTCCATGTGGTGATAGACACCATTGAATCCGTCGGCCCAGAGCGTACAATATCGGCAGCCCTTCCCCATGTTGTGGACCACAATCAGTTCCTGTTTCTCGCCAAAGAGGCTCGATAACATGACCTCCGAGCCGTCGTGCCTCTTGAACGTATAGTCATGGATTTCTCTCTTCGGAGCGCGACGGCGCAGCTCGACCAGCTCCTTCTTCTTCTCCACCAGTTCCTCTTCGACTTTCAGGATCTGTTCGCTGAGAACATTCAACGGTTTCTCCGACATATCTAACTCCTTCCGTTAGCGCGCTTACGATAGTTGATGTGCATTCTGTTTTCCGATCCGCATCGACAAGTTGAGGACAGAATCAGTCCGTCTTGTGGCAAAATACGCGCGTCCCTGATTCCATGCAAGTGAGCTTGCGGGCGAGTTGAGGTAGGGGGGAGTGTCGGATCAGTTGTTTCACAACTGAACGATAGCGCTTGACAAGCCGATATCATGGAGAGAATGTTTCCCGCGATCGCAGGAAGATGGTCGCTAACCAAGGAGGTTATGGTGAAGGAACAGATAGGTGAAACTGCCGGGAGGATCTGGCTTCGATTGAAAAAAGGGGAGGAGATCAGCGTGGCCCAACTACCGAAAACCCTGGATGAAAAAGAAACAGTTGTGTATCAGGCTCTCGGGTGGCTGGCTCGCGAAGGAAAGGTAAAGTACAGAACCGAGAAGAATCGAACCTTTGTTTCGATCGCCGAATAGGCTTTCGGTGCAACAGCATTACCTGTTGTAAACAGGGAACGTCGCTTCGCTCATTCGCTGGGAGGTTTCGAGGCTACGCGGCTCGTTTCCTGCGTTTCCTCGTCGGAAGCTTGAGGATGGTCTCGCGGCAACTTTCGGTACCGCAGCAACAGGCATAAAACTCTTTCAGAGCTTTGGTAACTCGCCCACTAACCTCGAACGAGTAATCATAGGACAATTCTTCTCCCGCCAGAATCGTTCGTCGGGCCTCTATGAAAATACGGCCGTCGTGGTCGACTGCTTCGCAATTAGGATCACAAGAATGATTGATGAAGCGGGAGTCGTTTCCGAAACGACCGCCGTCGATCGTATTATTCTCACCGACGCCGAATAGGAAAGTGTGGTGGGATGTCATTTCATTCTCCGGGTAGCGGCGATTCTCTTCAAAGGAGGTGATCCGCTCCCCGACATATTCTATGATTCGGGTTCCCTTGCGGATTCGGCGGGTGGCAAAGACCCCGCGTCCTTGGATCTTCGATCGTCTTACTCGTATGGGCAATTCGTTAGTCTGAAGTCTCATGGTCGTCTCAGCGTCTCCAGCGTTCAGGTAAGTACTTCTCAGCAGAGGGCCGAATGATTCGGCTCAGCCGGTATTTGTGAAACAAGTATAGCAGAAATTCCGGTTTTGTAAAGGGGTTTTTATGGATCAATGTAGTATTTTGCGGGCTGGGCATCGCCGGGACACTACGCTGACTCTGCATTTCAGAACTTGCTGATGACCATCTCTTTCGTCGGGAGTCCAAGTCGTTGCATCGCTTCGAGGAAATGCCCAAGGGTCGACACATACTGATCAGAGCGTTGGGCGATATCATCTCGAATTGTCGGCGCCAGGTTCGAGTAGAAATATTCGGGGGACAGAGTCGATACTTTCAGTATTCTGCCCGGCTTCCGGCAACAGACGCTAAACCTGCCTGCGGTCAGAACCGGCTCTCCCGGGAAGAGAAAGGTCTCGTTGGCGACCGGTTGACCCTCCTGCGGCACATGGCCGAATCGAATCTTGCCCGACATCCCGACCGCGAAGAAGTACTCCCCAAGTTCAAGTGAATCAGCCGTCGACCGCGACAAGGTTTGCAGCGAACGCCAAGGTTCCGCCTTCTCACAAAAAGCCTGAATCTGTCGCTGAAACAGCGCTCCGCCCTTATTCGTGAAGGCGATCCGAGGGGCATCGGCGATGAACTTATCAAGGAGCGGCCCCGTCGGAACGAAGCCGCTCATGTGTCGCGCGAAGTCAACCTTCAGGACTCGGTTGCTGTCAAGCAAAGCTTGAAACGACTCTGGGTCATCAATGATTTCAAGCGGAGCCGGAGAAAACGGATCGCTGTCGTCGGAAACATCGAAGTCGACGGCCCGCGGAGCCGGGAAGTCATTCTGTCGCGTATCCAAGTGGTGAAAGTAGTTTGACAGAGCCAGACTGTACTGCTTGAGTCCGGGGCGTTGCTCGCTGTCGGTGCGTTTCAAGAGCGCTCCGCGCGCCCAAACCAGCCAGCGCGTCTGCTGAACAGTCTGCAGTACAACGACCTTCTCCAGCTTGTTGAATAGACCGCTGACGATCACGCCGCGAAAGCCGCTCGGGGAGGACCCTTTCGCTTTGTTTATCTGCTCCTTGGTTTTCCTGACTCGAAAAAGCTTCGACTCGCGCAGTCGCTCGATCGCAGGTTTCACCGATTCAAGATCGGGGCAAATCACCCGCACCGAGCGAAAGACCCAACGCATCTCTTCCGCACACGGTGTCGCCGGATCGATCGGACCAGTGACCTGATAGCCGAGCGAGTCCGGCAGAATCTGCTCCAACTGACGCTGAAAGCTCGTGTCCTGAGCGCGGACAAAGGCCTCAAAGGCGCTTCCTGTGACAGTAAATGGCTCTGCGGCGTGCGAAAGGTGCGGGATGACAGAAAGGAGAATTGTCGAAAGGATCGATCGTACCGAAATCGGAAGCAAAATTGAGTTTGCCGGTTGTGGAGTGAGGGAGTCGCGCATATGGTCAGTATAGCGCGACTCTCATCTTGCGGCAATTCGAAAGAAGGAGCCGATCGATCGGCTCAGGAGCGGCGGGGCAGGGGCCGAAGTCGTCGGCTACAGCTCGGGAGGATTCATCCCCATGCCGGCCCACTCTTCCTTCGCCGGTCCGTAGACCCCGGGGACTTTGAGGCCAGCCTGACGCATGAGCACGGTCATCTGTCCACGATGATGCACCTCGTGGCGGATCAGGATGCCGAGCATGAGCCCACGCTTCCACATCATACCATAAAAATTATCCTCAATCTGAAGATCGCTATCCTTCCACTTCTTTGTGATCTCAGCCAGCAGTTCGTCGGACACCGCGCGATAGACCCGGGCTATCTCCGACGCGCTCTTCGGCATCGGCTCATGTTCGCCGACTCCCGTGACGTTCAGCCCCGCCATCTTCGGCATCTCGGCGTAGGTGACCACGATGTGCCAGGCCATCCGCCCAAGGGTGCGATGATCTTTGGCGACCGACTGTGTGAGCGAGGCGTCGGTCAGAGCTTCGAAGAGCTTGTGTGTCTGATTCGTTTCGTTCCTGTACACGAATTCAAAATCCTCGATTGAGGCAAACATGGAATCACTCCGTTTCGGAAATTAGTTCATTGTAAACAGCGCCATAATACGCAGGCCTCGGCCGCCTGACAATCACATTTCGGCATGACCGGCACAAGCAAGGGAGGACTATGACGGTTCGGTCTCCTGAGTCAGGATGGTGTCGATTTTTTCTAGGATCGCCGGACTGATCTCAAAATCAGAAGCGCCCACGTTCTCCTTAACCTGGGTTTCGTCGGTTGCACCCGTGATCACACAGCTGATCTCAGGCAATCTCAGCGCCCAGGCTAACGCCAGCTGGCTGACCTTGACATGATACGATTCCGCCAAGGCAGTCAGTAGTTTCACCTTCATGAGATTCCCCGGGGTAAGGTCGTTCTTGAGCCACTCGGTCGTAACGCCACGACTTCCGGCTGGCGGCCGGTCATTGTACTTGCCGGTCAGAAGCCCCTGTGCCAGCGGGGACCAGACCGTCAGTCCCATCCCATATCGCTTACAGACCGGCAAAATCTCCTCTTCGATGTGGCGGTCGAGCATGTTATAGCGCGGCTGTTCCACAACCGGGCGATATCCCCCAAAGCGATCGGCGTCCCCTGCAGCGCGCTCGATCTGGGCTGCACTCCAGACTGACGTTCCCCAGTACAGGATCTTTCCCTGCCGCACCAGATCATCCATTGCCCGCACCGATTCGGCCACTTCAGTTTCCGGATCGAATCGATGACAGAAATAGAGGTCGAGATAGTCGGTACCGATTCGACGGAGTGATCGTTCCACAGATTCCATGATATGTTTGCGACTCAGCCCGCGATCGTTGATGTTGTCCGACATGGGCCAAAACAGCTTGCTGGAGATCACCAGATCTGAGCGCTTCATTTCCTTGATCGCCGCGCCGACTGTCTTCTCGGCTTCCCCCCGGGCATAGATGTCGGCGATGTCGATGAAGTTGACACCCAGATCGACCGCCGTCTTGAGAATCCGTTCTGAATGTTTGGCATCCACATTGCCGCCATAGGTCAACCAGCCGCCGATCGCGATCTCGGAGACCTTCAGGCCCGAGCTGCCGATGCGTCGATAGTTCATAGGAATCTTCCTCTCTGTCTATCTCATCTTTACCTGTATCAATTTCACGCGCTATAGTCCACACTTCTGGAGTTGTTGACGAACGTACGCGGTATCGGTACCTCGGTCGAGGGCGATCAGGTACGCTTCCTTTGCCTGAGCCGTAAAGCCGCTCTCCAGAAACACATCGCCCGCCTCGCGAAAGATCCTCCGTGGCTCCTTGCCGGTCGCGGCGGCGACCTTCCTGAGGTAGTGAAGCGATTGATCCGGTTTCCCCTGCGACAATGACCCGACCGCCATGTTGACCAGGGCGTTAACGCACAGGCTGTCGATCGCCAAGGCGCGGCGGAGCAGTCTTTCCGCTTGGTCATACTTGTTCTGACGTTGATAGGCGGTCGCCAGACTGCTCATGACTAGCGGGCTGTTTGGATTGAGACCGTTGGCGATTTCAAGGAAGACGGCACCGCTGTCCAGTTTTCCAATTCCCATATAGCAGGTGCCGAGATTCGCGTAGACATCCGGGTATTGCGGATTGAGGGCAAGCGCCTGCCGACAGAGCGCGGCCCCCTCAGAATACTGATGCGCTCGAACGTGCTCCGTGATCTTTCGATTCATCTCCATCTCGGGATACGCCGCTTCTGCGTCGTTGTTTTCCTTAATGGCCATGGGCATGTTCTTCTGATCTTCGAAATACGAAATCATGAGCACCCGCCCGGTTCGACTCTTGACTTTGTCGAGGGCGAGGTACTCGCGCAGCTGCGTCAGCGCGACATCCGGCATCCTGTGCGCGGCGACGCGCGACCCCAGAATCATGAACCCCAGCACAGCGGAGAGCGTGACCGCTCGATGGCGCAGGGCTTGTGCCGGCGTGTGGGCGAGGATGAAGTAGTACGCCAGCGCCGACAGCGGAAGGACGGAGAACGAAAAGAGATCCCAATCGCGCGGCAGGCCAAGCTTCGGGTTGAACAGAAAGGTTACGCCGAGAGCCGAGAGCGCGGAGACAATCAGATACTTGACAGCCGGATCAGACTTCCCCGCTCTCGATGAGAAGAGCAGAGCCGTAGCCGTGAGCAGAGGGAATCCGGGTAGGAGCAGGAGGATGAAATTGATCAAATCGGCGATCCGTTTGGGTGCGAGTAGGGTCTCCCCTTCGACCGTGAACTGGTCGGTGGCGAAGGGCAGCACTGAGAAGCGAAAGAAATAATCGGTCGACCAGAGATAGCTGTAGATTGCCACGAGGATAGCGCACACAGTTAACGCTGTAACCACTTTGATCTTGGCCGATAGCGCTTGAAGCTTGCGCCCGGCGGGAGAGTCATACATAACCAGATAGAGCACACCGGGAATCAGGGCTATTCCGAAGATATGAAAGAGGGTCGCGGCAATCGTGGGCGGCACAACCCACCAGCGACTGATCCTCCCTTTGGATCCCAGCAAGCCGGTGAGAAGAGCCAACAGAGCCAGGGTCACAAACAGAGGATAATTTTCCACGTAGCCAAAGAAGAGGAGGGTATACCCCCCGGAAATCATCCCAAGCGCGAACAAGATGCGCCCCACTGAATCGTTGAAAAGAAAGCGCGATGCGACGACTGTGCCGAGCAGGCTGATAAGACCGGCGACATATGACACAATCTGGAAGGCCAGCAGAGCTTCATCTCTTGTGTTGCCACCAAACGCTGAAAACAGGGCGCGATTGATCGACGAGACCACAGCTTCCCATGATTTCACAGTCGGCGCGTGATCAGCCAGACGTGCCAGCAGTTGATAGCCGTCACCAAGAAAGTGGGTTTCGTTGCGTAACAGAACGAATGAGCAGGCAGAGATCACAACGATGATGATCGACGCGATCAGATCACCATGTCCCTTGCTCTCGTGCTCATTTGAATACTCGGCGGTAGTCATGCGGTAGACGATTGGGAGTGCGACCAACCCGACCGCGAGAATTCCGATCTGCCATCCGAGTGGAAAGTGCGCCAGCAGATTGATTCCCCAGATCCGCCCCGACGGCCAGATTGTCCCAAGGATGAGCATTGCCAACGACACAGCATAGAATGCAGCAGGCGCCCAGGAGTGAGTATTCGACGCACGGCGGATTGGGGTCTGGAGCTGGTTTCGAGTCTTCGATACCATGGACGTGTCGGTAATCGTTAAGGGAGAACCAACTGCGGGCTGCGATCCTGCACCTTCCTGACATAGGCGCTGTCGAGTCCGCGCTTGAGCGCGTAGCTATAAAGCTGTGCCGCCTGAGCCGTGGCTCCTTTGCTGAGAAAGAGATCCGCCCAGTCGCGCAGGTGATCGAATCCGATCTCCCCGAGGCGGTATGCTTCGCACAGCATGAAGAAGGCACTATCGGGCTTCTTCTCATTCATATATACTTTGGCCATTCCCACCCGAGCTGTAAAGAACGTGCTGTCGAACTCCAGTACCTTCGTGAACTGTTTGCGCGCGTGATCAAAGTCACCCATCATGACGTACGCCATCCCAATATTATTTGTAACCGTGATGTTGTGCGGGTTGAGACCATCCGCAATCTGAAAACATCTCATCGCGTCGTCGTACAGCCCGACTCTGAAATAGCAGCTGCCAAGGTTGGAATAGGCGTCGTAATACATTGGACTCAAAGCGATGGCCTGCATAAGGATAGGAACGGCCTCTTTGTGTCTCTCCTCAATGATCAGCTGCTTTCCTCGTTCGTTCAAATTTACCTCAGGATACCTGCTGATCAGCTGCAGCTTCACGTTGGCCGCCGCGAGACTATCGCCTCGTTCGAGGTAGTAATCCACGATGAGATTGCGGGCGTTCCGGTTCTTGGTTCGGTCGAGTGCGATGTAGTCCTGGAACTGCGCGATGCCAGCCGACGGAATCACCTGTGTGGCCACTCGAGCGCCGAGGGCCGAAAATCCGAGGCAGATTGACAGGCCGACCGCCAGAATTCTGTGCGTGACGTGACGGACTCGCGTGATAACGAGATAGAGCAAGAGGGTTGCAAGAGGTACGGCGCAGAATGAAAACAGATCCCAGTCGCGTGGCAGACCGAGCTTGGGGTTGAAGATGAATGTAGCCCCGAACGTTGATACGCAGAGAATCATCAAGAAACGGAGGTCGGACTGTTCCCCTTTTTTGGCCATGCGCGAATCAAGCATCGCTGCCGTCAGCATCGGCAGTCCGGGCACAAGCATGATCAGCAGGTTAAGTAGATCGGCCAGACGCCGTGGAGCGAGGAGTGTTTCCCCTTCAACTGTGAACTGATCGCCGGCCAGCGGCAGCACGGAAAACCGAAAGAAGTAATTGTTCGTGTATACGACAAAATATGTGACAATGCCGACCAGGCCAATGAGCAGGAGACCAATCCCTTTGGTGATCTTCGGCAGTCGATTCACCTTGACAAACCACGCGCGATCCCTGACCAGCAAATACAGCATCGCTGGAAACAGGGTCACGCCGAAAACATGCAGGGTCGATGTCACCAGCGCCAGCGGGAGAAGCCACCATGGGTTCAGTTTCCCCAGCGCGGCCGACAGCCCTGCCAGAGTGAAGGCCAGAACCCCTACGACAAAGAGCGGATAGTTTTCCACATAGCCGAAGAAGAGGAGCATGTAACCACCCGACAGAAGGCCGAGCAGAAACAGCATCCGTTCCCGCGTCGTTGAGAAAAGAGCCCGCGTTCCAAGCAGGGCGACGAGGAAGAAGGCGATCCCCGAGCATAGCGAAATGATCCGAAAGGTCAACAGTGCGTTGCTCTTTGCGTCTCCGTCGAAGAGCGCAAAGAGAAAGCGCTGGAGATAAAGTGCGGAGGCTTCCCACGACTTGAGAACGGCCGCCCCCGACGACAACCGCGCCAGCAACTGATACCCGTCGCCGAGAAAGTGGGTCTCTCCTCGAAAGATCCAGAATGAAGCTGCCAGAGCAGTTCCCAAGGCCAATGAGCTGATCCAGAAGATTCGGTCGGGTCCCATGACGCGCGTCGCGTCTTCGCTTTGGGAGCCCGAGCGGGATGACCATCGATGAATTCCGGCCAGCGCCAGCAACCCGACCAGCGGCAGCCAATACTGTGCGTAGGCGGGCAGATGGCTCCAGATGCTTATTCCCCAGACGCGTGATTCCGACAGGAACGACCCTATAAACAGAACCAGCAGCATGCCGACATAGATCGCGACATAGATCGGAACGGGGTCCTTCGATGACTTCTTCTTGTCCTGCATCAGCTCCGATCTTGCCCGGGAAGGTTTTCCCGCAGTTGTTGAATGCGTTCGGTTAAGACCTTCCAGATTTCGGAAGCTTCGTGCGGATCGCGAGCGCGTTCGCACGCGTCGCGAGACTGCACAAGCAGATTCAGGCCGCTTTGAGCGTTCCCTTTCGCGATCTCCACTTCGGCCAGATCCTGACTCACCTGTCTGATCGCGTCATAATCCTCCAGACGTTCCGCCCAGGCCAGCGACGGTCGCAGCCAGCGCGCAGCTTCGTCGTGCTTTTCGAGCAGGCGATAGGTCATCCCGATCTGGTAATCGGCCATGAGCTTGGCGCGTTCGTCGGAAAATCGCCAATGAAACTCGCGCGCTTTGAGATAACATGTCAGCGCTTCTGAGTACTGCTTGATGTCAAAATGGGTTGCGGCTAGATTGTTCCATAGCGGTCCCAGCCACTGCTCGGATTCGCTGTTTTCGGCCATCTCGATCCCGCGATGACTCCACTCGATCTGCTCTTCGGGCGTGGCCGCGACAATTGCGCACATGTTGGCCGCATCGACCGCTCGCGATCCGATCTCGTTGAGTTTGCAGTAAGAGTACATTTGCAGAAAAGTCGATCGCGCCGCATCCAACTCCTGGGCTTTCCACTCAAAGCGCCCTTTTACGCCAAGATAGCGCGACCAACCCATGAGGTCCGAATCGGTCGCTTTGCTTGACGCCTCCGAAAGCCAGTCGCGCCCCTCCTGTGCCTTGCCGAGCACGAGACACATGCGTGCCATCTGACAGGCCGCCTCGACTTCAACCGGACGATTGAACTCCTCGCGTGCCCGTCGATACGCCTCGTGATACTGTTCCTGTGCGGCTGCAAGATCGCGGTCCTGAAATAGCTCGTCGGCTGCTTTCAAGAGGGCGTCGGCAGTCGGTTCCTGATGAGTCACGGAGTCTCCTTAGGTTGCGCGGAATATATTCGTATTCTTCTTCTTGTACAACGAAATTGCCCAAGGCGGACACGCCGGATTTTCTTGACAGAATCGCCTCTCGTGGATATCTTAAGGCAATATCAACATCGTACACCCTTTGGGAGGGCAAAATGAAATCTTCGATCCTGATACGGGCGAGTGTCGTGTCGCTGGTACTGTCTGTGCCGAGCCTTTGTGCCGAGGCACAAACGCAGAATGATGCCGTGCCGAAAACTCCCGCCTCTCTTGACAGCAATTACACAGGCGGTGCAGACGCTTTCGAAGCGAAAGTCAGTCCGCAGGGTTGCTGCGTTGGCATCAGAGGCAATGTCGATGGTGATCCGGGCGATCTGGTTGATATCGGCGATGTTATGGGGCTCGTAACCTACCTCTCCGGCTACGGGGACGCTCCTCCTTGTTACTTAGAGGATGACGCAAATGGCAGCGGGGTTATTGACATTGCAGACATCGCGTTCCTGGTCAGCTACCTTGTTTTCGGCGGACCTTCTGTGCTCTGCCCGTAGCACAGGGACGACGCGAGGGAGAGCTCAGGTCAAACCAGTTGAAGCTGGGGCGGGCGTTCCTTGGGACGGACAAAAGCTAACCCTGACTCACAGCTTGGCTAAGGCGGCAGGTCACACCCCTGTTGAACGGGGGCAAGACCCGTCGCAAGTTTGAACGACGCGAGGGAGAAGTCACGTCACCTATGAAGAGCCCCTCCGTAAGTCTGAACGACCTGCCTCGATTACGGCCCCAGCTTGTCTCGCGGGCGCTAATCAGTCATCCGCTGAAATTCTTGCCGGCCAGAGCGTTTCTCATCCCCTTCTCCTGCACTACCCAAAACTGATGCAAACGACAGTGATCGTCTTTAGCGCACGTGCACCCTTTGGGCTCGGTGCACAAAGACAAATGGAGCGGGCCATCAATCGCCTGGATAACGTCAAGGTAGGAGACCTTTCGCGCAGGACGCGCCAGCTGATATCCTCCCTTCACTCCTTTGAATGAGACGAGCAGGCCAGCGAAGGTAAGCTCCTTCAGAATCTTGGCGAGAAAATTCCCCGGGATCGACTCCGCCTGTGCAATGGACTTGATCGTACCCAGCTTCCCCTTGGGCAAACCTGAGAGATTTCGCATCGCCCTCAATGCATAGTCGGATCTGCGTGACAGATGCATTCCAGAGTCTCCTTTCTGTACCGGACAACTACTGTCATCCAGTCCATAATATATCACATTTCCGTATACTATCCACCGCTATTATATGCCATTCCTCCCTGTTTTTCTATATGATTATTAACACCGACTGTAGTATATACGATAATATGAATATGGTTTTACAGTTTCGGGCCCCATCACGATCGCCGGCTGACCGCAGAATCACCTCGAACGACGGAATCTTTCTTGGTTATTGTCGACTTGCGAGAAAATGGTCTCATTCGCTTCTCCTGCTGCTGATTCTGTTTCCAGCCGCGGCTGGCGCGACTGCGCTCCGCGGTAATCTCTTCGGCGAGCTCTATTCATTTCAGGAATTGGATTCGACACATATTCGCCCCTTCGCCGGAATGAGGGCTGGCTTGTCAATCTGGCGCACTTCTGAGGGCCAGGCGTTGGATCTGAACACATTCTTCCGCTGGACTAACAGCCTGAGAACTACTCATCCCACCGTGCCCGCGACCAATGTCTACGACCTGAATCTTCATCTCTCCGGTCTCCCTCGTGGAACCGATCTCTATCTTGGCCGCCAATTTGTGTACAATTCGGCTGGCTCGGTCCTGCTCGACGGCCTCCGGCTACGCTATCGAATCGGGCGTCCGATCACTCTTGAGTTGTTCGGCGGTTCGAGTGTCGACGCCATGACGCCAGCCAAAGTGCGATCCCTCTCTTCGTTTGCGACCTATGGTGGACGACTTTCCGTGACGGCGACTTCGAAGACCCGAGTCGGACTCAACTGGATAGACAAGCTGATCAATGGAAGTGAGAGCTGGCATCGCGCGACGCTTGATGCAGATCATCGTTTCGAACAATGGCAGGTGTACGGTCGGATTGCGTATGACCTCTCGTCGGAACAGATAGCCGAACTGCTCACTCGCCTTTCCTATAGTCCGACCAAGTGGTATCTCTCCGGCGAATTCAGCCGACGCGAACCGTCAGTTTCGAGCGCCAGCCTGTTCGGGATGATCAATTATCGACGTTACCAGCAGGTCCGTATTGAAGCACGCCGCACGCTCTGGCGCAATCTGGATCTCTACAGCCAATTCCACGGAACGCTCTATTCAGGCGACGATATTTGGCGCGTGAACATCGGGATCACTGCTTCACGATACAGTCTTGGGTGGCGGCATCAGTCGGGACGTGACGGAGAGAACAACGCTCTGGCGGGTACTCTTAATGTTCCCTTTGCGTCGCGCTGGGAATTGTACGCAGGGTTCAATGCGGGACGCTACCGGGTGCAGACCGATCAGGATGGTCACAGCGATGCCTATTCCACCCAGGTGGGTTTGACCTGGCGTAGCGCGAGCGGCATAACTGCCACGGCCGAGGGGCAGTACCAGCGCAACGCCGTGCAGAAATCCGGAAGCCAGCTCTATTTCCGTCTGGCGAAGGATTTCTCACTCGGCGAAGAATCAATGGGAATGCGTCCATGAAGAGACACCTCCTGATGCTCCCTTTCTTGCTTCTGGCAACCACTGTGTTTGGCTACCCGTCAGCCTCGCTGAAACCGCAGGCTGGCGACATCATCTTCTCGCACGCCAAACATGTGACCGAGCTTGAGATTGCGTGTGTCGTCTGCCATAGCTCCGCAGATACCAGCGCTTCCGCTGCCGATAGAAATCTGCCGTCGATGGAAATCTGCGCCACCTGTCACGAGCAGGTTCCCGACGACGCCAAGTGCGGCATGTGCCATCGGAATGCCAATGAACCGTCAGCCGCTCTGAATCCGGATCGGCCGATTGCCTTCAATCACAAAGCTCACGTTGCTCAGAACGTACCCTGTACAGTATGTCACGCCGGTATTCCCAAGAGCCATGCGCCCGGTGACGACGACATGCCGAGGATGAGTTTGTGTATGACATGCCACAACGGCAATCGGGCCGACAGCGGGTGCGAGCGCTGCCACGAGAAGCGCATAGCACTTGTCGATATCCACCCCGATGGCTGGCGCCACCAACATGGTGACCGCGCCTCGACCGATCGTTCATGGTGTGCGGGTTGTCATCAGCAGGAAGGGTCTTGCCTCAAGTGCCACCGGGGAGACAACACGGTCGGCTCAATTCATGATCTCAACTACCAGTTCACCCATGGTCTTGACGCGCGCAATAAAGAGGCTGATTGCGCCAAGTGCCACGACACGAAACAATTCTGCAACGACTGCCACGCCCGCAATCGCCGCATTCCGCTGCGCCATTCAGCTATCGGATGGAAACAGAATCACGGTGACGCGGCTCGAAACGATATTGAAAACTGCGCCAGTTGCCATGATGTCGCCGACCCCACCTGCGCTCGGGCTGGATGTCATCGCGACGCGGACGGTGTTCGGGGAACCGATCCGACCATCCACTCTTCAGAAGGCGACCGTGACGGCGAAGGGCCCTGGCACAATGACAACGCGTATTTCTGTTTCCAGTGCCATACAAACACTCGCGAGCAGGGCCGAGGTTTCTGCGGATATTGTCATGATCGAGACTAAACGCGAACAGGGGTATGGCTCCGCCTTCGCTGGCTCTGCAGCATGGTTGTCACTGATCGTCATCCTTGTCGCGCTCTTCGCCGCGTGCAGTAATGAGCGGAATCCAAACTCCCTTCCCGGGGCTCATCCGGAGAAGTGGATCGACAAGAGCTCTCCCGATTTCCACGGCCGGGTCGTGCTTCAGAACGGCGTTCAGAGTTGTGTCAAGTGTCACGGTGCGGATTTCAACGGGGGAGTTGTCAAGGTCTCCTGCATTGATTGCCACACCAAGCAGACCGACCTCTGTATCGCATGCCATGGGGGTATGAATCACGAGAACAAGTCGGGCGCTCCGCCATTTGGGCTGCGTGATGAAACAACCAGTAATTCGCTCGCCGTTGGAGCGCACAGCATTCACCTGGCCGGTTCGGCGATTGCCGGAACCATTCCGTGCGTCACCTGTCATCATGTTCCTGGTTTCGTGCTCGATTCGACTCACTTTGACTACTCTCCGGGCGGGCCGGTCGGGTACACCGATTCAGTCGCTGAGATTACCTGGAGCGAGCTGGGAGTACGAGGCGGTCAATCATCCTGGGATCGCAGGACCCGCACGTGCGCGGCAGTCTATTGTCACGGGAATTTCGATGGCGGCCATCGGAACAACACGCCGATCTGGACCGGCGACAGTTCGCAGGCTGCGTGCGGTACCTGCCACGACATTGGCGTTAATCCCGCCTCCCTCGGATGGAAACACGCTTACCACGTTTCGACACTCAAGCTGAAATGCGCCGACTGCCATGCTTCCGTAGTCGATGCGACTAATCGGATTACGACGCCGATTCTCCATGTGAACGGCATCATTGATACTCTGCGACGCGACTCCGCGCTCTGCAACACTTGCCACGGAACAGGCTCAGGTCAGTGCGTTCGATGCCATGGCGGCCTCGACAACCAGACCGGCGCCCCGCCACGATCGCTGCGAGGGGATACCACGGCGATCACCGTTGGCGTCGGCGCCCATAGTCGCCATGTTCAGGGTGGAGTTCAGGCCGATGCCTTCAGTTGCAACGAGTGCCACAAGACGCCCATA
The DNA here is from genome assembly GCA_964540105.1 of uncultured Ignavibacteriales bacterium. Classification (GTDB taxonomy): domain Bacteria; phylum Zixibacteria; class MSB-5A5; order GN15; family FEB-12; genus DATKJY01. Next base: position 167,299 of record CAZILL010000001.1, read on the forward strand.
ACCGTGGCCGATTCCGGTCATATCGACATCGATTCCGTCGCCGAGATTACCTGGGGCGGTATAAGCAACAAGTCTGGGACGCCGAGCTGGAATCGAACGACCCAGACCTGCAGAGCGGTTTATTGTCATGGGAACTTCGCTGGCGGACATACCAACAACAACCCAAGATGGACTGGAACCGATCAAGCCACATGCGGTTCGTGCCACGATATTGGCGCCAATCCTGGCTCCCTGAGCTTGAGACATGAGTTCCACATTACAGTGGCCAGCCTCAAATGTGTCGACTGTCACGCCAATGTTGTCGATTCGTCGCTGCACATCATCAATACCTCTCTTCACGTCAATGGCGTTATAGACACCCTCCGCCGCGATACGGCCCTGTGCAATCTGTGCCACGGACCAAGTCAGAACAAGTGTGTGACCTGTCATGGAGGGGTCGAAAACCAGAGCGGCGCTCCCCCCAAGGGATTGCACGGCGAAACATCGGAAACGACCATGGCGGTGGGAGCGCACACTCGACACATGAATGGCGGCGCACAAGCCAACGGTATTCCGTGCCGCAATTGTCATGTCGTGCCCAGCGCAATCCCAGATCCGGGACATCTCGGAACCGATTCCATTGCCGAGATTGTCCTGAGTGGGTTGGGAGGAAAGAACGATGCGGCCCGGTGGGATCGGAGTACTCGGACCTGCAATGCTGTCTACTGCCACGGCGGCTTTCCGGGTGGGAACGGTAGCAACGCGCCGGTATGGACAGGCGGCAGCGCACAAGCGGCGTGTGGCACGTGCCACGATGCCGGCGCCGATCCAGCGAAACTCGCCTGGAAACATGCCTATCACGTCGGGACCCTCAAGCTCAAGTGCGCCGACTGCCATGCCAATGTGGTCGATACCAATTCGAACATCGCCAATACCCTTCTTCATGTGAACGGCGTCGTTGACACGCTCCGGCGCGACACCGCCCTTTGCAACAGCTGTCACGGCGCGGGTACCGACCAGTGTGTCCGATGCCACGGCGGTCTTGATAACGCAACGGGCGCACCCCCCAAAGCTCTTCATGGAGAGACAGCCCCGACCTCGTTGCCGGTCGGTGCGCATACGAAGCACTTACAGGGAGGAGCAAATTCCGTGGCGGTCGCCTGCAACGCCTGCCATGTAGTGCCAGGCGCTATTCTCGACCCAAGCCATCTTGGAGCTGACTCGATCGCCGAAATCACCTGGGGGAGTATCAGCGCCAAGTTCGGTAATCCCACCTGGAATCGGATTTCAAGAACCTGCAATGCGACTTACTGTCACGGCAATTTCTCAGGCGGCAATCTGGCTAACAACCCCGGCTGGACCGGCGGAAGCGGGCAGGCTGCGTGCGGCTCCTGTCACGATACCGGAACCAACCCCGCCAACCTCTTGTGGAAACATGATCTGCATGTCACATCGTTTGGACTCGCGTGCGCCGACTGCCACGCCAATGTCATCGATACCGCTCTGAAAATCATCGGTCGGAATCTGCATGTCAACGGCGTGGTTGATACGCTCACTCGCAATGCGGCGCTCTGCGGGCAGTGTCATGGGACCGGCGCAGATTTGTGTGTACGCTGTCATGGCGGCGTCGACAATCAGACCGGCGCGCCTCCGAAAGGACTTCGCGGTGAAACTCTGACCTCCGCGCTCGCGGTAGGAGCGCACACGAAGCATCTGGTGGGTGGCGTGATTTCAGACTCCGGCCTCTGCAGCAATTGCCATTTGTCGTATACGAAAGTGTCCGACTCCGGTCACTACGCGCTCGATTCGATTGCCGAAATTTCCTGGCATAATATCAGCAACAAGACCGGCGGCGCGATCTGGAATCGGACCACCCGCACCTGTGGATCAACCTACTGTCACGGCAATTTCACTGGAGGAAAGCCTGCCAACGCTCCGATCTGGACCGGAGGAGCCGGCCAGACAACTTGTGGCTCATGTCACGACACCGGTACCAATCCCTCAAGCCTCTTGTGGAAACATGATCTGCATGTTACGTCGTTCGGGCTTACATGCGCGGATTGCCATTCGAACGTCGTGGATCTCTCCCTGAACATCATCGGGAAGAAGCTCCACGTGAATGGCGTCGTCGATACGTTGACTCGTGATACGGCCACCTGCAATAGATGTCACGGCACTGGACCCGATGCCTGTGTTCGTTGTCACGGTGGCACAAACAATCAGACCGGCGCCCCGCCAAAGTCGCTTCGAGGGGACACCACGGCCATTACGCTGGGCGTGGGCGCGCATTCCAGACACATGCAGGGTGGGAGTCAGGCTGACGCCGGACTCTGCAGCGATTGCCATCTCACCTACACCCAGGTATCCGATTCCGGCCACTTTGCGCTGGACTCGATCGCTGAGATCACATGGCATAACATCAGCAATAAGAATGGCGGCGCCAATTGGAACCGCACCGCCCGCACCTGCGGGTCAACCTACTGCCACGGCAACTTCAGCGGCGGCAAGACCGCGAATGCACCCAATTGGACGGGCAGCAATCAGGCTGCGTGTGGTTCCTGTCACGATGTCGGGAGCAGTCCATCAAGTCTCCTGTGGAAACATGAGCTGCATGTCACGTCATTTGCGCTGGAGTGTTCCGATTGCCACGCCAGTGTTGTTGACACTCAGTTGTTGGTCACGAACCTGAATCTGCACGTTAACGGTGCGGTCGACACGCTCACTCGAGTTGCTTCCAAGTGTGCCCTCTGTCATGCGCCCGGGCCAGACCTGTGCGTGCGCTGCCACGGCGGCACTGACAATCAAACCGGCGCCCCTCCAAAAGGACTGCGGGGTGAGACACTCACCACGACCCGCCCAGTGGGGGCGCATACGCGGCACATGCAAGGGGGAACGATGTCCGATTCGGGTTCGTGCACCGACTGCCATTTGTTGTATACGAGCGTTTCTGATCCGGGCCATTACGCGCTCGATTCCATCGCCGAAATCACATGGGGTGCGCTTAGCAACAAGACGGGCGGTGCGACCTGGACTCGCACAAGCAATACCTGCGCTTCGACCTATTGTCACGGGAATTTCAGCGGCGGCAAGAGCGCCAATGCTCCGGTTTGGATCGGCGGTTCCGGTCAGGCGGCCTGTGGGTCCTGTCATGATACTGGCGCGCAGCCCTCGTTGCTACTCGGGCAGCATCAGCGTCATGCCAACGAGGGGTACAACTGCTATCGTTGCCATGCCGGCACTGTGAGCACATCGAATCTTGTTATCGGAAAGCCCCTCCATGTGAACGGGACCGCCAATGTTCAGTTCTCGAACGGCACCGGCTCATACAATCCGTCCACGCGCCGCTGCAGCAATCCCGGCGGCTGTCACGGCACCGAGACCTGGTAAACCCGCACCGTGAGTCATTTGGCAGCCATCTTCTCTTGAAAGCGGCCCGGCCCGACGGAGTTCAGAATTAGTCTATTGCGACGGGGATAATCCTGGGTAGTCGCGCGCCTCTTGTGGAGAGGGGGAGCGTATGGCGAACTTCCTACAAGTGATTCCCCTTAGCTGCAACTACATCGTAACATCGTAACTCGAATTCTGACAATTGTAACCGTCTCAGAGATATGGTCGGCGAGGGGAGTAGTTCTCACTTTCACAAAGTATTAACTGAGTGTCGGCTCCCCAGCTGTGTTCCTCGTAGAAGACAGCGCAATGATTCCCTGAAAGAACCAAAATCGGTCCCTGGCTCCGCTAATTACTTGACTAAATGGGGCGATATAGTATATTATACGGTTAGGAAGATTAGTAATTCACACCTTACCTCATGGAGTGTACTATGCGTCAACTCATAGCCCGTGTCACGATTGTCTGTGCCCTCGTGTGCGCCTCTTCAGTTTGGGCGAAGTCGATCGCCGATTCAACCGCTTATCAGGGGAGTCTGAATGATGCTTCGGGTCAGCCGGTGCCTGACGGTCCCCGCGACCTGACCATCACAATCTGGACAGACTCAGTTGGCGGCACCGTAGTGCACAGTGAGATTGTTGCGGTACATGTCAAGAAGGGTCTCTTTTCAACCTGCATCGGATGCGGCAGCAGTTCGTTTTTTGACATATTCACTGAACAGTCGTTGTATCTTCAGACTCAGCTTGCAGGACAGCCGCCGATGACACCTCGCACGCCGCTGCGGAATACGCCTCGCGCCTTGGTTTCGTCTCGCGTTCGGGGGGACATAGGGACCGCTGATGGTCTCCTGGTTGTGGGCGACACTGCGACCGGCGGATCCGCGACACTACGGAGCGGAGTGGCGACAGGCGCCGGCGCGGCCGCTGGAGCCATTACAATCACCGGCGATCCCGATTTCGATCTTCTGCGATTGAGCGCCAATGCCGACAGCGCCAAGATTCGCATCAGCGGCCAGAGCATCGGCGATCCGGATTTTGATCTCCTGAGAATACAGGGAGGAGTTGGCCTGAACTCGCGCGGGGCGGCCATGACAATTACCGGCGATCCGGATTTCGATCTCTTGCGTATGAGCGCCGACGCGGACAGCGCCAAAATCCGTATTGGCGCCAAAATCACAGGCGATCCCGATTTCGACTTGTTGCGCATCGTCGGCGGATCGGGCGCATCACATCTGTCAATGCATAGCGCCCTTAGTAGTGCGGCTGGGATTGCCAACACGCGGAAAGATGACGACTGCGACGGCATAAGCGCTCGCTCGGTGTTGGGTGGGAGGAGCGGTAGCACGACCGGCACGATCAGGATGCAGGCCTCGCCGGACAGCGTGACGACGGTTCATGCTATAGATTCCGACGGCGACGGCAAGCCTGAGCCCGAATTGGCGCTGAGCATCGGGATCGGCGCGATGGCCGTCAAGGGAACGTTCACTCAACCGGGCATGATTCATCCTCGCTCAACCACCGAAACGAGCGCTTCTTCTTCAGACTGCCGAACAACGCTTACCTCCGACCTGGATGGCGATGGAATTCCTGAAAGCCAGCAGGATGCGCGGTGCACACCGGACTCGGCGACCGTGCGTGCAGAAGTAACCAACGGCTCATCGCACGCAATTAGCAACATGCGGACACGCATTAATGATCTTGAATCGCGGCTTCAGAATATCGGATTGCTTCAGACTTCTGTCGTGTTACAGGATTGCGATGATCTTGGCGCTGGAACTACTGCTTCTATTGACTCCGACAATAACGGCGTTTACAACGGAACGGTCTGGGAGAAAGTCGACAACACCGATTCACGGTTCGGTGCGATACGTGATCTGGATCAGGACGGCGCACCGGATGTAGTCGTGGGCGCTTCGGCCTCGAGTACCCGTTCGGAAATCAAAGGACATTTTCAAACGGGAGATGTTCCAACCCAGAGCCAATTCTCAACCCTACTTGATTCAAAGGGAGGCCGCTCCTTGTTGAGTAGTGGAATGAGTGGTAGTACCACTGCGACGATCAGGATGCACGTTTCGCCGGACAGCACGGTATTCGATCTCGGTTACTCCGGCAGTACCACCGGTACAATCAGGATGCAAGCAAGTTCAGCTGGTACTGCTCATCCCATCGAACACTCCTCGGGAGCCCATCTAACCGTCGGCGGTGTCTGGACCAATGCTTCTGATGCCAATCTCAAAGAGAACTTCCAGGTTGTCGACGGACAGAAGCTGCTTGAAAAGATCGATGAGCTGCCGATCAGTCAGTGGAACTACAAGAATGAATCCGACGATGTGACCCACATCGGCCCGACCGCTCAGGATTTCCAGAGAGTTTTCGGTGTCGGCGAAAATGACAAGACGATATCGACGATTGACCCGTCGGGAATCGCCCTGGCTGCCATTAAGAAACTGAACGAGCAGAATCGCGAGTTGAAAGAGCAGAACGCGAATCTGAAGAAGCAGCTGGATGAGCTTGCCCGCAAAGTCGAGAAGCTGGCCTCGGGCAGGTAACTGATGTACGGTCTAACCGAGAAATCAGCGGCTGCCACACAGGTGTTGGATGGCGGCATTGTAACAAGAAGAAGGCAAGCATGAGTATAAAACGATCGATAGTGATCGCGATCCTCTTTTCGGCGATCGCCGGGTCAATCGCCTTTGCGGTCAGCCGCGAACCGGATCGTAAAGAACCGGCGGGCAAGATGTCGAAGGGGACCCCGCTGAAAGGGAATATTCAGTCAGCAGTTGTTTCTACTCCCTCAGTCACTGGAAAGGGTTCGGGCCAAACCGAGCCGGTAGCTCTTCAACCGGTGAAACCTCGCCCAACAGTGGCAGCTGCTCCGAAGGCTCAGCTGGCCGGGGAGCAGATTTCGTGGCAGGTGATTTCGGGAGGAGGGGGCGGATCAGTATCTGGAAACTTTGTGCTGAGCGCAACAGTCGGACAGACGGCCGTCGGTGAGATCACCTCAGCCAGCTATAGCATGAATCAGGGGTTCTGGCAAAAATGGGTGTCAGGGTGCTGCGTCGGCACCACGGGGAACACCGATGGTTCCGCGGGTGATGTGGTGGATATTTCGGATGTCTTCGCTGTGGTTGACTATCTGGGTGCGAGCATCCCGCTTTCGAGCTGCACAGAAGAGAACGACGTCAACATTGACGGCACAGTTGATATTTCCGATCTGTTCTCACTGATTGACTTTCTGAGCGGGGTGGCAACGCTGCCGGTGTGTCCGTAGGCCGTCGATGAGACGTAAGCGCGCCAGGAGCTTTCGGTGCTCGTCGCTGGTTCTACCGAGTTAGAAACAATTAGCCTGACCTTGCAGAAGGACAGGACTCGGTCGAAGGGAACTATATGAGAGAAATTACGCAGCCTTTGAGTGGTACTCCCTCCATGTTTCGAGTTGTGGCAGGCGAAGATCGATTTGGGGAACATCGCGGCCTCGGCATCAGCGTCATTGACTTCAAAGTGTGTCCGGAAGACGGCAACGGTCTTCTTATTCTCGAAAACACTTTTCGGAAGAGGGGGGGGCCGGGAAGACATCTGCATTACGACCAGGACGAGTGGTTCTATGTCATTGATGGCGATTTTGCCTTTGAAGTTGGATCGGAGAAGTTTGTGCTGAAAACAGGGGATTCGTTGTTTGCGCCGCGCAAGATTCCGCACGTGTGGGCGTACATCGGCGACAGCCAGGGGAAGATTCTGGTAACGTTCACACCTGCAGGCACAATGGAGGCATTCTTTCGCGAAGTGACTAAAGCCAACGCGATGCCACCGATGGCACCAGAACTGTGGCGCGCGCACGGTATGGAATTGCTGGGGCCCCCATTAGTAGTGGGTTAGGCGACTAGGCAGGAATATCCACGCAGAGCCAACCGATCGTAATGATCAGAAATGCGGTTACTTTCTCAGCAGTTTGAAGGCATGCAACCAGTCACTCTATGGAGAGCCCGGGATGCAGCAGAGCTAGGCCAGCGGTTCGATTTTACAATCAAATGGACGAAGGTCTGTCCCCTTTATTGCCCAGGGGTTACTTGCCGGAAGCGCCGCGGTGACGGACAATGTCCCCTTCGACCATGTAGATGACGTCTTCGGCGATGTTGGTGGCGTGGTCGGCGATCCGCTCTAAGTTGCGCGAAACACTCAACAGGCTGATAAAATACTGCACGTCGTCGGGCTGGACACGTATCTGTCCTTCGATAGTCCGATAGGCTTGTCGGTGCAAGCGATCGATTTCATCATCGGCAACGCAGACCGCGGTTGCTTTCCGGGTGTCGCATGCCACGAGTGCGTCGGCGGCGTCTTTGACCATGCGAATGGTCTTGGTAAGCATATCGGACAGATCGAACGGGGCGGGAACGCTCTGGCGTAAGTACAGCTGAGTGGTGCGCTGGGCGATGTTGACGGCCAGATCGCCGATGCGTTCCAGATCGCTGTTGATCTTCAGCACTGCGACGACAAAACGGAGATCGGCGGCTACCGGCTGGTAGAGAGCAAGAATCTTCAGACACTCTTCCTCAACCTCGACCTCCATGCGATCGACATCGTTGTCAGATGCGATGACACGATCAGCCAGCGCACGATCCCCTTCAGTCACCGACTGAACGGCGGCGTGCAGATTCTCCTCGACCAAGGCCGTAAGGTGCTGAATCTTGCGTTTGAGTTTGTCAATTTCTGTTTCGAAATGGCGGCCCATACGTGAATCTCCAATGTCAACCGAATCGACCGGTGACATAATCTTCGGTCCTCTTCTGATTCGGTTTCGTAAATATAAGTTTAGTCGGCCCGAATTCAATCATCTCTCCTTGATAGAAGAAGGCAGTGAAGTCGGAAACACGGGCCGCTTGCTGCATATTGTGGGTAACAATCACGATCGTATAGTTTCTTTTCAATTCGCCGATGAGGTCCTCGATCTTCGAGGTGGAAATCGGGTCGAGCGCCGAGGCGGGCTCATCCATGAGAAGAATTTCCGGTTGGACAGCGAGGGCGCGGGCAATGCATAGACGCTGCTGCTGGCCGCCGGAGAGCATGTAAGCGTTCTTGCCAAGCTGATCCTTGACCTCTTCCCACAGGAAGGCTCGCTTCAAGGTCTCTTCAACCGCTTCGGTGACAACGTGTGTGTCCTTAATACCATTCACGCGCAGTCCATAGGCTACATTGTCGAAAATTGATTTCGGGAACGGATTAGACTTCTGAAAGACCATACCAACACGGGTACGCACTACCGAGACGTCGCGGATGTCGCGGTATATATCCTTGCCGTCAATCCTGACAGTACCAGTCATTTTGGTCCCTGGGATAGTCTCGTTCATCCGATTTAACGTGCGAAGGAAGGTGGACTTACCGCATCCGGAAGGGCCGATGAGCGCGGTCACTTGTCGCTCGGCGACATTGAGGGTGACGTTGAACAGGGCCTGCTGTGCACCGTAATAGAAGCTCAGATCGGAGGCGGTGATCTTGACCGGAGCATCGGCTTCGGACGGCTGCTTATCGGACGTGACTGTTAGTCGAGGGATTCTGATCGATTCATCAAGCACTGACACGCCTCGCTCTGATCTTGGAACGCAGAATGATCGCCACCAGGTTTAGCAGGAAGGTGAGGGCCAGCAGGACGAGAACCGTGCCATAGAGAATCGGCAGCGTCTTCTCGACGTCGGGGGACTGGGTGGTCATCACATAGATATGATACCCGAGCACCATGAACTGGTCGTTCAATTTGTGGGGCAGATAGGGCAAATAGTAGGCGGCGCCGGTGAACATGATTGGGGCGACCTCTCCCGCACCGCGTCCTACGGCAAGAATCGCACCGGTAAAGATTCCCGGCATCGCTTCGGGAATGATTACGCGTGCGATGGTCTGTAACTTGGTTGCCCCGAGAGCGTAGCTTGCGTCCTTGAGCTCTCGCGGAATGGCACGCAGGGCTTCCTCGGTTGATACGATAACGACCGGCAGTGTGAGCAAGGCCATGGTCATCGACGCCCAGATTACGGCGGGTTGTCCCCATACGGGACCGGAATCTGAGTAGAAGAGCTTGTCGATGCCACCTCCCAGGAAACCGATGAAGAACCCGAGCCCAAAGAGCCCAAAGACGATGGAGGGAACGCCCGCCAGATTATTGATTGCGACCCGTACCAGTCGGGTCAGCTTCGACCTCGGATCGGTGTACTCTTGCAGATAGAGCGCAGTGAGAACACCGATTGGGACAACGGCGATGACCATGAGGATCACGAGAGAGATCGTACCGAAAATTGCGGGGAAGATCCCGCCGGCTTCCATGCCCTGCTCAGGCGGGCTGGTGAGAAAGGTCCAGGTGATAGTTCCGAGCCCGCCCCACAGAGCATTGAGTACGATAACGCCGAGGATGGCCATGATAATGATCACCGACAGGAGCATGAGAGCTCTCGGAATGGGAGCGGTTCCCTTCGGAGTGAAGTTCGCGGATTGGTACAGTGCGGTGGAGAGGGTAGGTTTCTCGGTCATCACGAACTTCTCCCCTGCACACGTTCTTTGAGACGGGTTAAGATGATGTCGCCTGAGAGGTTCACGAGAAAGGTGAAAACGAAAAGGAGCGATCCGATGAAAAACAGGACAGAGTAGTGTGCGCTGCCGAAGACCACTTCCGCAAGTTCAGCCGCGATCGTCGCCGACAGAGTTCGAACCGACTCGGCCGGGTTAAAGGAAAGCAGGGCGGCATTCCCTGAAGCCATCAAAACAATCATAGTTTCCCCGACCGCGCGACCGAAGCCGAGTACAATTCCGGCGGCAATCCCGGGCAACGCCGCGGGCAGCACCATCGTAACAGAAACCTGCCAGCGATTTGCCCCCAGGGCGATAGCGGCATCGCGGAGCGAAGCGGGCACGGAGTTCATGGCGTCCTCGGCGATCGTGAAAATGACCGGTATGACGGTAATGCCGAGAGCTATACCGGCGTTCAGGGCATTGAGACGGAACGTCAACCCGAGCACGGTTTGGAGCAACGAGGCGAGGACGATCAAAGCGAAGAAACCGAGCACTACCGAGGGAATGCCAGCCAGGAGCTCAATCGTAGGCTTGATCAATTCTCGAAAGCGTCGCGAGGCGAATTCTGACGTATAGATGGCGGCCGCAATACCAAGCGGAGCAGCAATCAGCATGGCGATCAATGCCGCCTTAATTGTTCCGGCAAACAACGGCAGGAGTGAGTACTTTGGATTATCAGAGTTCGGCTGCCAGACCCAGGTTGGCTCGCGATCGGGGTAGAATGGCTGCTTGAGAACCAGCTTGTCGACGCTGGCCTCCTGTCGGATTTCAGGGTCGCCGAAGAGTGGGATGGACTCCTTGAAGATGAAGACGAAGATGAGAATAATTCCAAGGAGGGCCACAAGGGCGCTCCCCTGAATCAGCTTTTCTCCAACGAATTCTTTGAATCTCGATTTGGGCTTGAATTGGTATCGCTGCATCTCAGATGATGATACCGGTCAATTGTTAAGATTTTGTTAGGACTATGTTATGATTGACGGTGATTGGCAGGCGCCAATGGAGAGTGTGATGCTCTCTCCATTGACTATATGCACCTGCGCAACATTGTGCCTACTTTATGGGAAAGTAGCCTACCTTGCTGACGATTTCCTGGCCTTCTTTCGAAAGAACGAAATCGAGCAACTTCTTGATGTCGCCCGTAGGCTTGTTGCGCAGGTACCAGAATAGGTTGCGGGAGAGCGGGTATGAGCCGTTCGTCACGTTTTCAAGAGTTGGCTCAAAAGCGGGACTCTTGTCGTCGACTTTCACTTTGGCGAATTTCACACCCTTGGCGTACGCCGCGCCACCGTAGCCAATTCCGAGCTTATCCTTGGCAACGGCACTGACTACTGCCGCCGTCCCCGGCAGGGTCTGAGTTTGCGCTGCGAAATCCTTTCCTTTCAGCACATTGTCCTTGAAGAAACTATATGTCCCGGAGCTGTTTTCACGACCATACAGGATAATCCGTGCGTCCGGTCCCCCGACTTCCTTCCAGTTGGTGAAGTCGCCAACGTAGATCTTCTTCAGTTGTTCGAGCGAGAGCTCTGCTATCGTGTTCTCTTCGTTGAGGTAAATGCTAAGGCCATCGCGTGCGACTGGAATTTCGATGCCCGGGCTGTTGAAACGCTCCTTGAGTTTGTCGATCTCTCCGGTTTTGATCGGGCGCGAGGCGGCGCAGATGTCGGTCGAACCGTTGATGAGTGCAGCGAAGCCCACCCCAGATCCACCGCCGGTCACCTGCACGATCATTCCGGGGTTCTCAGTCATAAAGACCTCGGACCAGCGCTGCCCCAGGAGAAGCATCGTGTCGGATCCCTTTAGAGTGACCTTGCCCGCCGCCATCGTGGTAATCCCGACGGCGATAGAGACTACGCTGGAGAGTGCGAGCAGCCACACCCACGTTGATTTTGTTGCTGATTTCATTACAATTCTCCTATTGTTGGCTTCTTCAGATTGTGAACTGAAGCTGAAGAGTGAATCGATTGTCTTTGACATCCTTATCGTATTTTGAGAAGGTCGAGTTCCCGCTGAGCTGATTGAAAATGTCGTAGGCAGCTGTTATCCGGACGTTTCCGTCGTAGAAATAGTGAGCCGCAAAGGACCAGGTGCCGGTGGCGTCGTTGTTGTTGCTGCGGGTATTCGGGTCCCAGTAGTCGTAGCGAACGGCTGCCCCGAATCTTTGGCCAATGTTCTGGGAGACCCAGAAATACCATCCCTGCTCGCGCGCGACATCCTTCAGAGAACTATTGTAGTCTCTGGCTTTGTAATACTCTGCGCGCAATCCCGTAGACCCGATTGGCAGAAAATCGAAATAGGCCTGACAATCAACACCATATCGATCCTTGTCACGGGTGAAACCGGGCTGACCGGCCTTTGGTTTGGTCGTCTTGACTTCGCTCGAATCGACGCGGCCGTCGCCGTTCTTGTCATACCAGGAACTGGACCCAACGACGGAATCCACGCTTGAGATGTAGGTCTTTCCCCAATATCCAGACAGTCCAAGATCAACGCGGCCAAGTTTCGCTTTGGCGCGGGCCACGATATCCTTCTGCTTGGTCGGGCTGAACCACGTGAAAGTACCGTTTTCGATTCCATATCCCTGCAGTACGCCGAGGTTGAATTGGAGAAGTTTGGGCATGGCATAGGTGAGGTTGATGCCACGATCACGCTCTCCCTTGAACAGCTTGTTCTCGGCGAGTGAGCGCTCAGGGAAATCCCGCTTCGATGATGAATACTCGACTTCATAGCCGAAGGGAATATTGAACTGCCCGGCGGTCAGGGTGAAGGCGTGTTCACCATGCCGCTTCACGAGATCCAGGTACGCTTCCTTGAGTGAAATACTGTTCTTGGAAGCGTCGAAATAGATGACATATTTGCTGGTCTGACTTGGCTGAATGGTGAATTTGATACGACCGCGGCGGATGTAGAAATTGTTGGCGTTGCGGTTGACAGCGGCGCCTTTGACGAGAGAGTCTGTCGATTTCGAGGTATCGTTGTACTCATAGCGCATTTGAAGATATCCGCTCGCCTTGAGCCATTTCAGAATTGCCACATCGCCGTTAAGCGTGTTCAGGTTCTCGCTGATACCATCCAGGCGATCCTTGATCTCGGACGATGTCAGAGAGGTCGAATCGGTTCCGGTCTGAGCCGAGGCATAACCGACCACCGCTACCATGACCACCACAGCGAGAAGTGTTGTTCTCAATAAGGCTTTCACTGTTTTCCTTTCATTTAGAAGTGAAACCACGTTCGGTCTTTGTATACATCTTCTTTGAGTGAAAGGAAATGAAAGGCGAGAAGGCGAACCTCCGCGTCTTGGGCCAAGAAGTGTATCTATCATGTCCTCTTCCTCAAAATTGCCCGGCGTCGACATGTGTGTCTTCGCCTGACCAGACAGTCTTACTGCCGGATTGTAAACATTGTGTTAGGAGATGAACAAAATTGGGTCAATGGCGCTGCGTCTTGCCAAGAACAGCACAACCAACACCCGTACGACTATCGCTCAACAGTGTGGTTCAAATTGAGATAGCAAAGCGAACCGTAAACAGGAAGTGGGCTCAGAGCAGGCCCTGTGTCAGCTCGTAAGAGGTAGGTGGATCTGAAAGGTGCTTCCATGTCCCAGAGCGCTTTCGACGGTGACCGTGCCACCGTGCGCGATGGCGACGTGCTTCACAATGGCCAGGCCAAGGCCGGTCCCTCCGAGATCACGGCTTCGAGCCGAATCGACGCGATAGAAGCGCTCGAACAAACGCGGGAGATGTCTCGCTTCAATTCCGGGACCTTCATCCCGTACGGAAATGAGAATCTCGTTTGGCTGTTGAGACGCTTCAATCAAAATGCTGGAGTCGGGGTCGGAATACTTGATGGCATTATCAACCAGATTCGAAAGTGCATGCTCGAGTTGAACGGCGTTGACGTTGGCTTCGAGTTCAGGGTCACAGAGAACGCTCACAGCGATTCTCTTTGAATCGCTCTCGTGGCGACAAGCTGCCACTGATGCCGTGAGGATTTCGGAAAGTCGCTCCCGGCGTAGTTCGATGACGTGCCCTTCAGTTTCGTTTTCCAGCCGCGCGAGGCCGAGTAAATCCTCAACGATGCGACTGAGGCGCTCGGCGTGTTTCGAGATGATCTTCAGGAAGCGATGTGAATCTTCGGCGGAAACACGAGGACTATCAAGGAGGGTCTCGATCGATCCGGTTATGGCCGTGATCGGCGTGCGCAGCTCGTGGGAGACGTTAGCGACAAAATCGCGGCGAATTGCCTCAAGTCGTTTTATCCGGCTTATGTCATTGAAGACCAGCAACACCCCGCTGATCTGATTGGACTCGTCCTTGAGGGCCGTACTGTGAACCTGGAGAACTCGGTTCGTGTCGCCACCGAGGGGGATTTCCGTCTCCGTGTGAGCGCCATCACGAAATGAGTGTTCGACGAGAGTATAGAGTCGGGTGTTCCGTACGATCTCATGCAGCTTGCGCCCAATGGCCTGATCGCTGCTGAAGCCGAGCAACTCCGCTGCTGCGCGATTTACACCGACGATCAATTCATCCCGATCCAGCGCGAGAACCCCTTCTGTCATACTCGAAAAGATCACCTCCTGCTCTTTCCTTCTTTGAGCGATGGCGCGGATGCGAGAGTCGAGATCGGCTGCCATCCTGTTCATGGCTTCGACCAGATCGTTTATCTCTTCGGTTCTTGCCGGGGTGAGTTTCGTCTCCAGGTTTCCCTGTGCGAAACGGGCCGCTCCGGCCTGAAGCTGCTGAAGGGGTCGGGTGATACGCCTGAGAATCACCACGCTGACCAAAGCGGCGATCAGGGCTACGATGAATCCGATCAGCGTCATCTTCAGGTACATCGACGATAGGTTTGAATGAAGGGCGGTTATCGGGACGGCGGTTCGCACGGCGCCGACAACCTGCGCGTCTGTTGCCCACGGTGCAGCGACGTACAGCATCTTCTCGTGGAGCGTGCTGCTGAAGCGCCGTTCGGAGTCGATACGGCCAGTCAGCGCATGCGCGATTTCAGGGCGCAGGCGATGATTTTCCATCAGGTGAAAGTCCTGATATGAATCTCCCAGCACCCGTCCGCCCGAGTCGACGACAGTGATACGCGTCTGAGTAATCTGCCCCAAATGATGACAGAGCGAATCAATCGAAAGGGAGGAGTCGACTGCCAAACTCTGGACCAGATGTTCAGTAATTAGTCGTGCGTGTACCTCCAGTGCGCGGGTGGTCTCTTCGAAGTACAAATTGCTCACCTGGCGACCGGCGTAAACGGTGACCAGCACAAGGGAGAGAACAATGATGACGAGATAATAGGGAAAGATCAGCCAGAACAGGGTGCGGCGTTTCACTCGGGTTCCCTTAGACGATACCCTACCCCGCGAACCGTTTCGATATTATCTCCCCATGAGCCAAGTTTCTTTCGAAGGTTGGCGATTTGCACGTCAATGGCGCGATCGGTGACGATGTAGTCGTCACCGCGAAGAGCATCGACCAGCTGATAGCGCGTAAAGACCCAACCCGGTTTGCGCGCCATGATCGTAAGAAGCTGAAACTCGGTCAGAGTCAGCTGGATTGATGCTCCAGCCAGAACGACCTGGTGACGTCCGGCGTCTATTGACAGTTCTCCCAAGGCAAGTGTCTCCCCCGGGCTATCATGTTCAGAATCGTGGCGGCGAAGTGCGGCGCGCACTCGGGCGACGACCACGCGCGGGCTGAACGGCTTGGTGATATAATCATCGGCTCCTGATTCCAGACCGGCGACAATGTCAATCTCGGCGTCGCGTGCAGTCAGCATGATGATCGGTATACGGTTGGTCTGGGCATCAGACTTGAGGCTTCGGCAAACATCCATGCCGCTTGTTCCGGGGAGCATGAGATCAAGTACTACGAGATCAGGAAGGTGGCTCCGGGCAAGGCTCAAGCCGCTTTCGCCGGTTGCAGCAATCGTGACTCGGTATCCTTCGCGCGTGAGATTGAAATCCAGCAACGTACTGATATCGGTTTCGTCCTCGATGACGAGGATGTGGGGCATCAGTTGTGTTCCTTTCTAAGCGTCGACGGCAGTATACACCCGCGCATTCGGCGCAAACAAGCAGAAACTCCCAGTGGGAGTTGTGGACATCTTCTCCGAGCGGACGTCGTGTTTAAAGAAGCTCATGCCAGGGAAGGGCGAACGATCTGGTTTCGCTTGAACTATGTTTCGAGAGATTCTCCACGAGGATGAGACCATCAGAATCCATGAGAACCGAGAGTGCTGATGAAGATTTCAACGGAGATAACGTCGCGACAAACTCCGAACCTTCACGCCGGATCCTTCCCGGCCAGACAAGGGTGCGATCTCCCGTGTAGGAATATTCTGCGGCTATCTTGCATGGATTCAAAACAGGAAAGGCGGCACGAATCCCTAACAGCCGCTTCAAGGCCGGAACGACAAAAAGCGAGCAGGTGACTGTCGCCGACAAAGGATTCCCGGGTAATCCAAAGAGAAGTCGATTCCCCTTGCAGGCTATAAAAAGTGGCATGCCGGGTTTGATCCTGACTCGATGCAGCAGAGTCTCCCAGCCGCACGCTTTCGCGGTATCAACGACATGATCTCGTTCTCCGGCAGAAACTCCACCGCTGGTGATGATGACGTCGTGATCGCGCTCGAAAAGGGGGCTCAGCGAGAAGGGATTATCGCTCAGAACTGGAGACAGTGAGATATCATTGCAAAAAGGCGCGACGAGCGCATGCACCTGAACGCTATTTGTGTCATAGATCCTCCCTGGAGGAAGCTCTCCTCCGGGTGGCACGAGCTCGTCACCAATACTCGCCACGAGTACTCTCGGCCGGGCATGCACACTGACCCTTACCAGACCAACCGCAGCGAGCAGTCCAATCTGGTGCGGCTTGAGTCTATCCTCTCTTGAAAAGAGTCGCTGACCGGCGCGGATATCCTCGGCGATGGGGCGGATATTCATCCCGGGAAATGCCGGGGTGGAGAACTGAACAGTATGGTGGTCGTGGCGCGTATTTTCGAAAGGGATAACGGCATCGTAGAATTCTGGAACCGGAGCGCCGGTCATGATCTTCAGAGACGTTCGATCGATCTCGATCGCCCTCTGCGTATCCCCAGCGAAGAGCGTTCCGCCGATGGGAAGATTGACCGGATGATTCGGATTGCACTCTCGAAGCCAATCCGAAAGCACAGCGAACCCGTCCATGGTAGCAGCTCGGAAGGGATAAACATCATGAGGTGATGTAATGTCTTCGCAGAGCACCCGTCCGGACGCGTGTTCGATCGAACAGCTCTCGGAGTGCAGGGGAGTCACACCGTCGTCGACACGTGCCCAAGCCTCGGCAAGACTAATCATCGGCGAGTTCAGAGACATTGCAGTCCGCGATCTTCTGGGATAGTAGAGCCAATGGGTGTTCCAGCAGGGGGGCCAGATACGAGAGAATCTCGGCGACAGCTTTGGGCGAACCGGGGAGCGAAATGACGAGAGAACTCCCGATGATGCCCGATATCCCTCGGGAGAAGATGGCGTTTTGGTTCCTGTCGCGGCTAAAGGCGCGGATGGCTTCATCAATGCCGGGTGTCGGCTTCTCCAGCATGGAGCGGATCGCTTCAGGGGTGACATCGCGCGGGGCACATCCGGTGCCTCCGGCAGTGAAGATGAGATGGCATCTGTTCTCGATTGCGTCTTGTACCGCGCCAGTGACGGATGCGACTTCATCGCTGACAATTCGAGTGAGGTCAATGTCGAAGCGCTGACGGTCGAGACGCCGCTCAAATTCCGGCAGGCATTGGTCCTGGCGTTCGCCGCGGGCGCAACGATCTGAGACAACAATAACGGCGACCTTATACTTCATCGAGAAGCCAGCGGATTTCGTCACCGACCCGAACCGGCCCTCCATGCTCGACGCGTGCGAAGATTCCCAGACGCGGCATGATGCAATCTCCAACGATTTCGCGGATGTGGCAACCCTGATGGCAATCTTTGCCGACATGGGTGACGACCAACCGGATCGATGATCCGATCGCTAAGACCCGCCCGGGTTGTGAATCAGTGAAGTCGAGCCCCAGTGTTGTAATGTTCTCTGCGAATGCGCCGGGCTGGATATCAGGAATCGCGTTCCGCACAGTGTCAAAGGCTTCGAAGGGGAGCAGTGAGACTTGGCGATCCGATCCGGCGTGGGCGTCGCCGAGAAGCCCTGAACCTGAGACGAGCAGACCGGTGTCGATAGGCAGTTTCTTATCGCCACGCGCTTCCGAAGCGCAAAGGCTATGAATCCGACCGCACGAAGTCGCCAGACTTGCCTCCTGTCTTCTGAAGAAGCTTCAGGTCAGTGATCGTGATATCCCGCTGAACAGCCTTGAGCATGTCATAGATGGTCAGTGCGGCAACCGAGCAGGCGCATAAAGCTTCCATCTCCGCGCCGGTGCGCGCAGTGCATCGGATTGTTGACACGATCACGATTGTGAAGGAGGAGTCGTCGAGCTCGAAGCGGACATCTACATGTGATAGTGGGATAGTGTGGCAGAGCGGAATGAGTTCCGAGGTCTTCTTGGCCGCCTGAATACCAGCCAACTGGGCTGTGGTCAGCACATTTCCCTTGGTGATCTCGCCGCGAACCATTTGACCAAACGCTTCGTGATTGAGGTGGACAGTGACCGACGCACTTGCTGTTCGCTGAGACGACTGCTTGTCACTGCAGTCTACCATCTGTACGCTCCCGTTCTTTCCGACGTGGCTCAAGTCGTTCATCGGCTATCCCCCCATCACGACAAAAGCCGGGCGACAGTAGCCGGCAGCGCCTACGTCACTGCATCCCGCGAAGCGCTTGGTCGAAATGAGCGAGTGAATCTGTTCTACCGCCAAGTCCTGTCCGGATTGCAGGAGATCGAAAAGGTTCAATGATTCTTCGGAAAAGAGGCAACTGTACAGTTTGCCGTCGCTGGTCAACCGGACACGATTACAGCTTTTGCAGAAAGGACGACTGACAGGACTAATGAAGCCAACCCGAATCCGCAGATCTGTCGAGCGGTAGTAACGAGCTGCGGAAGAATCGGTCTGTTCGATGGGGGAGAGTTCGTAGGGAAGGCGAGAGATAAGGCTCTCGCTGGATAGATAACCACGACTCTCGTGCGCTCGCAAAGAGGTCGGCATGTACTCAATAAACCTGATATCTACGCCTCGACTATCCGCAAATGTGATCAGTTCCTCGACTTCGTCGTCATTGACACCCCTCATGACCACGCAGTTGAGCTTGACCGAGGCGATATACCGCTGGGCTGCGGTGATACCGTCCAAAACATTACTGAGCCCGTCGGTTCCCGTAATGGCACGGAAGCGACCACTCCGAATCGTGTCCAGACTGATATTGACTGAATCCAGGCCGCTGTCGGCGAGGGTTGCGGCCTGACGAGCAAGAAGAAGCCCGTTGGTCGTCAAGCAGGTATGAATGCCGGCAGCACGACGCTTGGTAAGACTGATTGTCTCCGGTAACAATGTATACAAAGTGGGTTCGCCGCCGGTGAAGCGTATCTTGCGAACTCCCAGGCCGCAGAGAAACGCGATGGCCGAGGCGAGCTTGACTGGATCCGCTTCGCTGTGTGTCGTCGGCACACGAGAATCGACCGGCCGGCAGTAGCGGCAATTCAGATTGCAGGCAGTTAGGAGCGAGATGCGTAAGTACTCGATGCGATTCAGCGATTCCATGTCAACCCTTATTCGTCAAAACGAGGGCGTCGGGCGGACCGACCGGTCCCCTGAGCCGGAATCAATATAATCGCTATCGCGTTTCCTGTAATCAGGAAATCCAATTTCGTCGAAACTCCTGCCCTGTGACCGTCGTCACGCTGTCGGCAGCGGATAAACACACTCATTATAGTATAGTATTTACCGATTCTGCGACTTCTCGGATAGATACGGGATCGACGCTAATAAACAGGGGATATCGAGTCTCCGTTTCGCTTGACTTATCCGGCCTTATATGTTCTCTTATTCCGAGTGCAAGCAGGTGCGATTTGTCCTGTGGAAAACCGCGGCGAACCCCACTTCTGCACACCGCTTTTGGTCTCGTTACTGGGAGATCCGTCGAGGAGTCTGACTTGGCGGATTAACGTTTGGTATGAAAGCTGATTACTGAAATGCAGTTCAGTACCTATCGACAAGCGATCGAATATACGCGAGAGTTGTTCGAAGACCTCTCATACGGCTATCCCAAGCGATGGAAGGAGCAGGAGTCTTCGCGGCGTGTGATTGGATTCCTGCCGATCTACGTACCGCGCGAGATCATTCACGCGGCTGGTATGCTGCCGGTCGGTATCTTTGGGGCCGGCGATCGGATTCCGGTTGTTCGGGGGGATGCCTATTTTCAATCCTATATCTGCCACTTGCCGCGCACGGTCATCGAGCTTGGTTTGAATGGGAATCTCGACTGCATCGACGGTTACATCTTCCCTTCGATTTGCGACGTCATCCGTAATCTCTCAGGGATCTTTAAGCTGAAGTTCCCGGGGAAACTATCGCGCTATCTTGATTTCCCGCAGAATTTCGACCCGAAGGTTGGCGGTCTCTTCTATCGAAGCGAGCTCGAACGGCTTATGGATGAGTTAGCTGCGCTCAACGGGAAGCGTCCGGGAAAAACCGAGCTGAACCGATCGATCGGTCTGTACAACAAGAACCGACGGTTAGTGGAACAGCTTGATCAGGTTCGAGTGGAGAAGCCTCACCAGATGAGCGCGGTTGATTTCTACCTGCTGCGACGAGCGGCGAATCTGCTGTCGGTTGAGGATGGCAACACACTGCTGAAGGACGTACTTGAGCTATCTGGTGATCTCTACGCGGAGGAAGAGGACAAGATTCGTGTCGTTGTAACCGGTTCGTTTTGCGAACAACCCCCGCTTGGTCTCATCAAGACCATCGAGAACGCTGGATGCTACATTGTCGACGACGATTTTCAGATGGGTTTGACGTGGTTCTCGCGCGATATCCCCGATGACTCCGACGATCCCCTTGGGGCTTTGGTGACCAGCTATCTCGACAACCAAACCTACTCATCGGCGGTCTTCGAAGGGGAGTACGCCCGGGGAGAGATGCTCGTGAAACGGGTGCGAGAGCGGCGGGCTGACGGTGTGATCTTCTGCGCGCCGAGTTTCTGCGACCCTGCGCTTCTGGATCGCCCCATGCTGGAACGGGCGGTGAGCAAACATCACATCCGACATACCAGCTTTCAGTACCATGAGAACCTTGGGCAATTCCATGTCATCAAGGAGCAAGCCGGGACATTTGCCGATACCATCAAGCTCTGGGAGTAAGTGTGGACGTTCAAAAAGAAAACAGCATGATCAAGCAGAAGCAGATGCTCGCCGAGCACTTTATGGAATTATCGCAAGTGCGGGAGATCGGACGCAAAGTGGTCTACACGTTTGTCCCGGGGAATCTGACCGAGCTCATTCATGCGTTCGACATGCTACCCGTCTACCCGGAGATCAACTCGCTTCAATCTGGCATGCGCAAGAAGTCCGATGAATACATCCGCGAAGCCGAGGACATGGGATATTCCGAAGATGTCTGTTCCTATGTCAAGTGCGACATCGGGATGATGCTTCAGGGGAACATCGGCCCAACCGGCCAGCAGCTTCCGCCTCCCGATCTCCTCCTGCTGAGCTACACGGGCTGTTTTGTATTCATGAAATGGTTCGAGAACCTGAAACATCTCTACCCCAATACTGAAATCGCGATGCTGCATATCCCGTACCAGGAATCGGGTCGAATCGAGCCGAGCGCGGTGCAGTATATTAAGGATCAGTTTGTTCGTGACGTCATCCCAAAATTCGAGAAAGTGAGCGGCAAGAAATTCGACATCGAGAAGCTTGGCGCTAAGCTGAATCTGGCGGCCCAGGCTGAAGACTTGCTCGTGGACATATTCAATGCCGCGCGTCATCGACCATCCCCCATCGACGCCTACTTTGGCGGAGTCTACTATATCGGACCGATCTTCACGGCCTTCCGCGGCAGCGAGGACTGCGTCGAGTACTATCGCGAACTGAAGCAGGAAGTCGACTTCCGAGTTGAGCATAAACTGGGACCGATCACACCGGACGGTTACCTGGCCAGGGAAAGGTTTCGACTTGTCGTCGAAGGGCCCCCCAACTGGACCCACTTCCGCGACTTCTGGAAAATGTTCTACGATCTGGGAGCGGTATTTGTGGGTTCGTCGTACACGAGAGTCGGCGGAGTCTACGACTACGGCTTTCGACATTCCTCAAAGGATCCACTGGGGAGTATGGCTGAGTACTGTCTGGGGTGCTACACGAATCGCAATCTTCCGCAGCGAATCGATCTTCTGGAACGATTCATTCTTGACTACCACGCCGACGGATTGCTGGTGAATTCGATCAAGAGCTGTAATTCGTTTTCGGCAGGACAGTTGGTCATGATGCGTGATCTGGAGGAGCGGTTGGGGATACCGGTGGGGTTCATCGAAACCGATCTTGTCGATCCGCGCTACCATTCATTCTCAAACATCAAGAATCGGCTTGATTCATTCTTTCAGATGCTGGAACAGCGCCAGACGATTCGGGTCGGCGACGATTCGTTATCGGACGACGTCGTAGCATAGTACGGGAGTGTGGGATGAAAGTCTTTCTGGGCATTGATCTGGGTTCGACAACCTCGAAGGCCGTCATGGTTGACTCGGCCGGTGATATCATCGGGCGCGGGATCACCAACACCCGCTCAGACTACGCCGTGGCAGCCCGGTTGGCGCAGATGGAGGCGGAGTTCAGCTCCAGATTTACTCTTCTTCACCGTGCGTTGAAGGAATCGAGCAGCAACGGATTCGATTGGGACGTGCTCTTCCCGCTGCTCGAGAATCGGTTCCAGTACCTGCAATTCGAACATCGTTTCGATCAACTGCGAGAGGTCATGGCCCGGAACATCGAGCAGATTGCCAGTCCAACGCTGCGCACACAGATGTCCGAACTGTTTCCCAAGGCGGTTCAGGCCGTGCGAACCGATGCACGAGAACGGTTTCTGAACAGCGAGGTGTCGGCCACTTCGCAGTTCTTCCGAGATCTGTTCAGTTCCGCGTACATGAAACAGATCAGCGCCGTCGAGGCAGGCCTGTTTGATCAGATGGTGGCGCTCTATGATCGCTCGATCAATCCTGTTGAGAACCGGGAGATCAGCTTCGACTTCGCGGAATTAGTTGTTCAGGCGTTGAAACTACTGCCCGACGACCTGGTCCAATCCGCTTCCCAGATCGAGACCTATCTGAACCGGATTGCCTCTATCGACCTCAAACCGTCGGATTATGTCGGGACCGGCTACGGGCGCCAACTATTGCCCTTCGAGCAGCAACATATCAAGTCCGAGATTCTCTGCCACGCGATGGGCGCGCATGCCTGTTTCCCGAATACGCGCACCGTGCTGGACATCGGTGGACAGGACACAAAAGCAATTCAGGTCGACCAATACGGACTCGTGACGAGCTTTCAAATGAATGATCGCTGTGCCGCCGGATGCGGGCGGTATCTGGGTTACATTGCCGATGAGATGAGTATGAGTGTGGGGGAGTTGGGGCCGATGGCGATGAAGGCCACGCACGAGGCAAACATCTGCAGCACCTGCACGGTCTTTGCCGGCGCGGAACTCCGCGAATATCTGAATCTTGGAGAGAAGAAAGAGAATATCCTGGCAGGTTTGCACCGGGCGATAGTCCAGCGCGCGTTTGCGCTCTTGGCGCGCTCGGGTGGCGTGCGCAACGAACTAACGTTCACCGGCGGCGTGGCGCGCAATCCGGCCATTGTGAAGTATGTCGGCCAGATGGTGCTGAGCAATTACGGCGCTGTGACGATCAACAATCATCATGATTCCATTTTCATGGGGGCGCTGGGCGCGTCCCTCTTTGCAGCGAGGCGGAAATGAAGTCGAATTCACTGACGTTGGGCATCGATGTCGGCAGCAGTTTCATCAAGATGGCCCTCGTTGATTACAACGAACACCCCAACGTGATTGAGATTGTCAATGAGCGCATTCGCCGCCGCAACCCGGCGCATGTCATCGAGCATTCCCTGGAGCGCCTGCTCGAAAAACACGGCCTGCTCTATGACGACCTGCTCTATGTGGCCTCGACCGGCGAAGGGGAACTGGTGCCACGCAAGCGCGGGCACTTCTACAGCATGACCACCCATGCGCGAGGGGCCTATCACTATCACCCCGAAGCGCGAACCGTTGTTGATATGGGCGCGCTGTTTTGCCGGGTGATGTCGCTTGACGGAGCGAGAGTGCGCAACTACGCCATGACCGGCCAGTGTGCATCGGGGTCGGGGCAATTTCTCGAGAATATCACGCGCTATCTCGGCGTGACGATTGATGAAGTCGGCCCGAAGTCGCTGACCTCGACCAACCCGGCCCAGACCAGCGGCATTTGTGCCGTACTGGCTGAGACCGACGTGATCAATATGGTCTCGAAAGGGATTCCCACAGCGGACATTATCAAGGGGATTCACCTCTCGATCGCGGGAAGGATAATCCAACTGCTGAGTCGCTTCAAGGCGGAGTCACCGGTCGTATTGACGGGCGGAATGGCCCAGGATGTTGGTCTGGTCGCTGCCCTTGAGCAGCAAAGCCGCGACCGAAACTTGAATCTCACCCTGCTTGCCGGCAAAGACTGTGTGGCGGCCGGGGCAATCGGGGCCGCTTTGTGGGGTGGGTTTCGACACTTCCGACTGCTGGAGACGGCGGGATGACATCAGAGAGAATCTGGCGTGGCGAGCAGGCGCTTCCTGCCTGTCCGCGAAATCTCGCGGAGATGCTCAATGCGAATGTCGCGGAGTTTGCCGACCGACCTCTCTTTCAGCACGTAGTTAACGGATCCTACGCTGCACTGACCTGGCGTGAATTTCAGGCAGATATATCGCGGATACAGGCAGCCTTGGTCGCCCACGGTCTTCATCGAAACGATCGCGTGGCGATTCTTTCCCCCAATCGCAAAGAGATGCTGGAGATGGAACTATCCATCATGTCGATGGGAGCTGTTGCGGTTCCGATCTTCGCCGGTTACCCTGCTACGGCGGCCAAAACTCTGGTGGACTTCTGCGAGCCGAGCATGATTGTGGTCGCCGATACCGAACAGTATCTGAAGCTGGGGGCGCCCGAAAAGTTTCAGCGTGTTATTCACTTCGACCAGTTGACCTGCCCGATCGGAAGCAACTGTGTGGCACTGGCGACGCTTGTCAGCCAGTCGAGCGCTTCCCAAGCGATTGCCGGCTCGGAAGTGGAACCTGACTCCGTGTGTCTTATGATGTATACGTCGGGAACGATGGGACGTCCGAAATTAGTCCAACTGAGGCACTCGAACATTCTTTCCCAGCAGGCGGCGATGCGGGGGCTATGGAAGCTGGATCAGAACGATCGCTTTCTTTCGTACCTCCCCTGGCATCACAGTTTCGGAGGGATTTACGAAAAGTATGCGGCGCTGTACAACGGGGCAGTCCTGTCGCTCGAACATGGCTACGGCAAGCAGATCGATCTCCTTCTGGAAAACTGGAAGCGAGTAAGGCCGACTGTCTTCTTCAGTGTCCCGCGCATATACCAACAGATCGCCACACAAGTACTGCAGAATCCGGAACTCGGAAGAGTGATATTCCATGACGAACTGCGGTTCGTGTTCACCGCGGCGGCCCCGCTGAAGAAATCTCTCTCCGAAATGTATGAGGAGCGGGGGATTCCGGTTTATGAGGGCTGGGGGCTGACCGAAACATCGCCGTGTTGTACGACCACCGATCCGAGCGTACCTCGCGCACCGGGCGTCGTAGGAAAGCCGATAGCAGGAGTCTCGATCAGGATCGCGGCCGACGGCGAAATTCTTGTACAGGGACCAAATGTCATGCTGGGGTATTTCAAGGATGCTGAAGCAACCGAACGGGTTCTTTCCCCCGACGGTTGGTTTGCCACCGGCGATGTCGGCGAGTTCACTGAGACCGGACTGAGGCTCATTTCGCGCAAAGATCGCATTTTCAAGCTGAGCAACGCGGAGAAAATGATCCCCACCGAAGTTGAGAATCTCATCGTTGATGACTGCTGCTTTCTCTCGCACGCTTTTGTGACCGGAAACGGGCGGGACTATCCGGTGGTGCTTCTGTTTCCCAACAAGGCGATGTTCGAGCAGAAACCTGATCCTTCGCGCCTGAAGCCGGGGTGTGATTGCCCCAGCGGACCGAAAGATCTGGCCTACTGCCTGACCAATTGTATGAAGAAGCTGAACGAGAAGATCGATCCTAAGTTTGCCCGTCCACAGGCGGCCATGCTTCTCGATCACGAGTTGTCGATCGAAAACGAAGAACTGACACCGTCGATGAAGCTGGCTCCGAATGTAGTCGGACAAATATTCAAGGCGCGCATCGAGCGTTTGTACGGCGAAGGAGAAGTTGATGACGCCGAGGATGTCTACATCCTGAACCTGGAGCAATGATGGCGCGACTACGTTCACAGGAAAAGCTCAAGTCACTCCTCGCGGGGTATTTCAAAGGGATGAAATCGCCATTGGCGTGGTGCACAAGCGCGGGCCCGGCGGAGATTCTGAGAGCGCTGGGCTTTGAAGTGTACTTTCCGGAAAACCACGGCGCTCTGCTTGGGGCATCGCGCACGGCGGCAAAATATATCCCACGCGCTCATCAGGCGGGATATGGACCGGAAATCTGCTCGTACCTGACGGCCGATATCGGCGCCTATCTGATGGGAGAAACGCCGCTAAAGGAAGCGTACGGGCTGAACGCGATCCCGAAGCCGGATCTGATTGTGTACAACACCAACCAGTGCCGGGAGGTGGCCGATTGGTTCGCTTTCTTCGGGAAGGAATTCTCGTGCCCGGTAGTCGGGATCAACCCTCCGCGCCACCTTGATGAAGTCTCTGCTGCCGACGTGCGGCTGGTAGTATCGCAATTCGAAAAACTGATTGCTGTCGGGGAAGAAGTGATCGGCCGTCGTCTTGATCCCTCACGCCTGGCTGAGACCGTGCGGCTGAGTGGGTTGGCGTCGGAATGCTGGAAGCAAGTATTGGCGACCGCAAAGCACAGGCCGACGCCGCTGACGTTCTGGGATGGCACGATCCTGATGGCGCCGATCGTTATTCTTCGAGGCACTCAACTCTGCCTCGATTTCTATCGCGAAGCGCTGGCGGAGTTGGAGAGTATGGCGAAACGTGACGAAGGCGCAGTGCCGAAGGAACGAGTGCGCATCTTCTGGGAGGGAATGCCGATCTGGCCCAGGCTGCGGGCGTTTTCGGAGTTATTCGCCGAGAATCATGCGGCGGTCGTGGCGTCGACGTACTGCAACAGCTGGGTGTTCGATCACTTTGACACGCAGAATCCGCTCGAATCGATGGCATATGATTATACTCAGATCTTTATCAATCGGAGTGAGCACGCGAAACTGGAGATGCTCAAGGGGTTCGTGCGTGATTTTGCCATCGACGGCGTCATCTTTCACGATTCGAAGACCTGTTTCAACAATGCGAATTGCCGATTCGGAATGCCCGATCGCCTGCGGCATGAGACCGGACTTGCAACGCTGACGATCAACGGTGACCTCAACGATGTACGATTCTTCTCTGACGGACAGGCTCGAACACGGTTCGAGACGTTCGTTGAGCAATTGAAAGAAAGCAGGAACGCCTGATAATCGAAGTTGGGAGCGAAGAGTATGGCGGAGAACAATAATCATCAATTGCGCGTGGGGGTCATCGGTACGGGACCGGTCGGCTGTGTGCTGGCGACCCATCTGGCTGAGGCGGGGTCGTTTGTCGTGCCGTGCGACGTCTTTCCCAACAAGATCGACGCCATCAAGAAGAAGGGAATCGTCCTTTCACACACGATCGAGAAGCGTGTGAAACTCCCGCAGGTTGCCTATACCGTGCAGGAACTGGGAAGCTACGATCTTGATCTCATCGTTATAGCCGTCAAGACCCCTGATCTCAAGAAAGTGATCGACCAGATCAGGGAAATTGACACGACCAAACTGCACGTCATGTGCGCGCAGAACGGGATCGACAACGAAATCGAGGTCGGTCAGGTATTCGGCGATCATAGAACGCTCCGGATGGTGGTCAATTTCGCAGGTAACATGGCCAACGATAATTCTGTTCATGTCAGCTTCTTCAATCCTCCGAATTATGTGGCATCTTTGGCTGATGGTGGTAACGCCATGGCCCAACGTTTTGCCGACCTGCTTAACTCCGTAAAACTCGAGACCGAGATCCCAAGGGATATCCAGGACTATGTGTGGGAGAAGGCGATTTTGAACGCGGCTCTCAGCGCTGTATGCGCTATTACAAGGCGCACGATGAAAGAGGTGATGGACTTCCCCCGGACATTGGAGCTGGTCGAAGGCATCATCGATGAGTCCGTGCGTGTGGCTGAGATGGAACGCATTGAGCTGGGGAACAAGTTTCGCCGCTTCTGCATCCGCTACCTCAAGAACGCCGGTCACCATAGGCCGTCGATGCTGGTCGATCTGGAGAATGGGGATCCGACCGAGATTGATCAGCTCAACGGCAAGATCGTACAATACGGACGTAAGCACTGCCTGCCGACTCCGCTTAACCAATCGGTCACGGCGTTAGTGCACCTTATGGAGAAGGCGCGCCAGTAGGTTTGTTGGAATCGGCCATGGGACAACACTATCTGGGTATCGATCTGGGTTCGTCGTACACGAAGTTCATCGTGATTGACAATGCGGGCAGTATTGCCCATCTTGCGGTCATTCCAACGTTGAGTCGGCGTCGTGACGAATTTGAGTCGGAGATGGAAACGATACGCAAGACCTACGACATTGAGCGAACCTGTTCGACCGGATATGGCCGTAAGAGTGTGCCGGCGGAGCTGCAGAAGACCGAACTTGTTTGTGCCGCCGCTGGAGTGTCCTGCCTGCATCCTGTCCATAAGTGCATTCTCGACATCGGCGGTGAAGACATCAAGGTTGTCGAGGCCGATCCCCAGGGGCGGGTGATCGATTTCTTCATGAATGATCGTTGTTCGGCGGGCACAGGGACATTCATAACCGAAATCGCCGAGCGTGCGGAGTTGCGGGTCGAGGAAATGAACGCCTTGTCGAGGAAATCGACCTCTCCCCGGGTCATGAACAGCTTCTGTACGGTCTTCGCCAAGAGCGAGATTCTGGGGTGGAAGTTCAGCGGGACCCCAATCGAGGATATCGCACGCGGCATCTACCTGTCGGTCGTGGATCGCATCTGTAAGTTGCCTATCAAGAGCGAGCTACCCCTATTCCTCTGCGGCGGGGTCATTGCCTACCATGACTATCTCGGCGAATTGCTCAAGAAAGCGCTGGGAGTCGAGCTTACGATTGTGTCGCGGCCTCAATTTGTTGTCGCTCTCGGAGCTGCGGCATTGGCCCGCGCTGAGATGCCGGTCGCATGAGAGAGCCTGAAAAAGTATGTCGGCTCGGGTTGACTCCTGCATGACCAATACGAAGAAGGCCCGTGTTCGAGAGAGTATTGTTGCAAGCGAAGCGAAGGAGTGATGAGGTGGAGACAATTCATGCCTATCAGATGACTGCAAAAGATGCCCCGCTGGAGAGAGTACGTCTAACCGCGCCACAACTTGGGGGAAAAGAGGCCTTGATTCAAGTTGCTGGCTGCGGCGTGTGTCACACTGATCTGAGCTTTTGGCACTACGGCGTGCCCACAAGACACGAAATGCCACTGGTGCTCGGACATGAGATTTCCGGAACAGTGATTGCGGGACCATCGGACCTGTTGGGGAAACCAGTTATTGTGCCCGCGGTGCTGCCTTGTGGGGAGTGCGATCTGTGCCGACGAGGGCGCGGTAACATCTGTCAAGGGCAGAAGATGCCCGGCAACGACTTTCACGGCGGCTTCGCCAGCCATGTCGTCGTCCCGTCTCGGTTTCTCGTTACCGTTTCGCAGAAAGCGCTCGCGCATCATTCGCTCGCGGAACTGTCGGTAATCGCCGATGCGGTGTCGACCCCGTATCAGGTGATCGTCAAGAGTGACCTCAGACCCGGGGATTTGGCGATTATCATCGGTGTCGGTGGAATCGGCATCTACGCCGCGCAGCTGGCGAAGATTCTCGGTGGACTGGTTCTGGCGATCGATGTTTCGTCAGAGAAACTGGACCAACTCAAGGGACTTGGCATCACGGCGACCGTCAATTCCAAGGGTTTGGACATCAAGGAAATCAAGAACCGTGTGAAAGGGCTCTGTAAGGAGCTTGGAGCGCCGTCGCACAGCTGGAAGATCTACGAAATGTCCGGGACACAGGCGGGTCAGGAACTCGCCTTCGCGCTGCTGGGAATAGCCGCCACACTCTCGATTGTTGGATTCACACTCGATAAGCTGGAAACACGCTTGAGCAACCTGATGGCGTTTGATGCCACGATCATCGGGACCTGGGGATGTAAACCGGAACTATACTCCGACGTGCTTGATCTGGTCGCCGACGGAAAGCTCCAACTCAGGCAGTACACGGATACGAAGCCGATGTCGCAGATCAACGACGTGTTTCGGCAGACGCTGGAGCACAAACTGACGAAGCGCTCGGTGATGGTGCCGGATTTTTGAGTCGGGTGGGCTGATGCCAAGTGATCAGACTATGAATTGTAGAGAAACTGCAGATACAAGGAAGAATGCCATGAGCCATACGCTGCAAAGTCATAACATCGTTGAAATCGATTTCACCGAAATCATCTACGAACTCAAACCTTGCCTGGACAAAACTGGAAAACCGGTTGCGGGTCTACACAACGCATGGATCTCTCTGAATAATCCCAAACAGTTCAACTCCTATACGACCAAGGCTGTGAAAGAAGTCATTCTGGCCTTCCGCAAGGCATCGAATGACCGCTCGGTGGTCTCTGTTGTTTTCACGGCGGTCGGGGACAAGGCGTTCTGCACGGGCGGAAACACGAAGGAATATGCCGAATACTATGCCGGCCGCCCACTCGAGTATAAGCAGTACATGCGGCTTTTCAACGATATGATCACGAGCATTCTCATGTGCGACAAGCCGGTCATTTGCCGGGTCAACGGAATGCGCATTGCCGGCGGGCAGGAGATCGGCATGGCGTGCGACTTCACGATCGCCAGCGACTTGGCCCTTTTTGGCCAAGCAGGTCCAAAGCATGGGAGCGCTCCCGACGGCGGAAGCACTGACTTTCTCCACCTATTCGTTGGTATCGAGCGCGCCATGCAGAGCTGCACACTGTGCGAAATGTGGGGCGCCTACGAGGCCAAGCAGATCGGCCTGATTACCGAGGCGGTGCCGGTACTCAAGGTCGAAGGCAAGTTTGTTCGTAACCCGCTGGTTGTTACTGACCGGTGGCTCGACGCATCAGGCGATATAGTCTACGGTCGGAAGAAATCGGGCGCCGAACTTGCCGCGTCAAAGGAGTTGATGGCGAAGGGAGCAATTGACCTCGGACCTCTCGATGATGCCGTGAACGGGTTGGCTACGAAACTGCTTTACATGATGCCTGATTGTGTGAACAAGACGCTGAACAGCTTGCGCAAGAAAAAGCTGGAACATTGGGACAAGAACCATCAGAGCAATCGCGACTGGCTTGGACTGAATATGATGACCGAGGGGAAGGCAGGATTCCGTGCCTTCAACGAGGGACCAAAGGAGAATCGCGAAGTCGATTTCATCAAACTACGCCAGATGCTCTCCGAAGGGCATCCGTGGGATGAAGAACTGGTCAACGCGATCTTACCGAGGTGAATTGAATGCCTGAGAGAATACTGCTCGAGTACAGCCGTGAAAACCAAGTAGTGCGGGTGACGCTGAGCGCCCCCAAGGGGAATGTTCTCGATGCCGCCATGATGAGTGAGCTGCAAAGCGCCTTCGAGGAATTCAAGGTTCATCAGGAGTTGAAATTGATCCTGTTCACCGGATCAGGAGATCATTTCAGTTTCGGTGCGAGCGTGGCTGAGCATACTCGCGAGAAGGCTCCTGCGATGCTAGCGCAATTCCACGGTCTCTTCTACTCGCTGATTGAGCTCTCGATCCCGACTGCGGCGGTTGTGTCGGGGCAGTGTCTGGGAGGAGGGCTGGAGCTGGCTCTCGTGTGCAACTTTCTGTTTGTCGATCAGACAGCGCGACTCGGACAACCTGAGATCAGCCTTGGCGTTTTCCCGCCACCGGCATCGCTGATCCTGCCGATGAGAATCGGTCAGACCAAGGCCGACGACCTGCTTCTCACCGGCCGAAGCGTCACGGGACAGGAGGCAGTAGCGTTGGGACTGGCCACACAGCTCTTTGAGTCGCGGGCCGCGATGGCCGAGGGTATTGAGAGCTGGCTCAGCACCCATATCATGCCGAAGAGCGCGTCGTCGCTGCGATTTGCGGTTCGAGCGGCTCGGCACAGCTTCAATGAGAATCTTCGGGAGCGTTTGAAGAAACTTGAACAGATCTATCTCGATAACCTGATGGCAACACACGACGCCAATGAAGGGATCGCGTCGTTTCTGGAACGCCGCGCTCCGGCATGGAAGAACATGTAGGTGGACGCACGCTGAGACAAGGGTGGTCAATGTCGTTTGAAGGAAAATCGGTAGTCGTGACAGGAGGGGCTCGCGGAATCGGCAGCGCGATTGTTAAGCGTTTCGCGAGGGAAGGGGCGTTCATATCGATCCTCGATCTTCATCCTGAGACAGACAGGTCAGGCGAGTTTCGTCAGCAGATTCACATCTTCGAAGGGGATGTCGGGAACGGCAGTGACGTCGAGGCATTTGTGAAAGAGGTCATGACCCGTTGTGCTCGCGTTGACATTCTGATCAACAACGCCGGTATCATTCGAGACAATGTGATCTGGCGGATGCCGGAAGAGGACTTTGACACCGTGGTGCGCGTGAATTTGAAGGGTTCGTGGCTCATGTGCCGGCAGATAGCCCCACACATGAGGCAGCAAATGTCCGGCCGCATCGTCAATATCGCTTCGCGGGCCTGGCTCGGGAATGTGGGGCAGTCGAATTACTCATCCTCCAAAGGGGGATTGATTAGCCTGACTCGTGTTCTGGCTCTGGAACTCGCCAAGTTCAACGTCACCGTTAATGCGATCGCGCCAGGGCTGATCGATACGCCCCTGACGAGAAACCTTCCAGCCGCCGCACTTGAGAAGCTGATATCGATGCAACCCGGTGGCCGAATCGGCAAGCCCGAAGACATCGCGAATGCCGCAGCTTTTCTGGCGTCCGACGATGCGCAGTTCATCACCGGTCAGGTGTTGCATGTCGATGGCGGCAAGAGCATCGGGGCTACTGTACTGTAATGTTGTTGCGGCGTGAAGGTCTTCAAACATGAACCGGGTCTATCTTGTCGACGGTTGCCGATCCCCGATCGGTAGAGGGCATCCCGAGAAAGGGATCTTTCGGGGGCTGCGCGCTGATGAACTGGCTGCGCAGACGCTTCTTGCCCTGCTGGATCGTGTGCGCGTTGATCCCTCCGAAATCGATGATTTCTACCTGGGTTGCGTGGGACAACATGGGGAGCAGGGTAAGAACCTCGCCCGCCTTGTCATTCTGCTCGCGGGATTGCCGCTATCCCTTCCCGGCGCCACAGTCAACCGTCTGTGTGCTTCAAGTCTGACCGCGCTTCAAATGGCCGCCGACAGCATTCGCGCCGGTAGCAGCAGGCTCATGCTCGCGGGAGGTGTGGAGCATATGGGGCATGTCCCGATGACGGCTGCGCTGGATTACAATCCGAATCTGTTTGCGCAGGCAGAATTCCAGTGGACCAACATGGGCTTGACGGCTGAGAAACTGGCCGCGATCCATACCATTACTCGCATAGAGCAGGATGAGTTTGCGGCAGAAAGCAACCGTCGCTACTTTCACGCTTGCGAGTCGGGCCATCTCGCGCGTGAGATTGTGCCTATTCGATTATCGGATGGGGCCACTATCGTGAGCGACGAAGAACCTCGAGAATCAACCGTGGAACAGCTGGCCGCCCTCCGAACCGTCTTCAAGGAATCAGGTACCGTAACTGCGGCCAATAGTTCGGGTGTTGCAGACGGCGCCTGTATGGCTCTCTTGTGTGACAGTGAGTTGGTTCCGAAACTCGGGGTCAGGCCGCTGGTGCGAATTGAAGCAACCGTTAATGTCGGCCTCGATCCGACTGTTATGGGGCTCGGGCCGGTGTTCGCAATTCGAAAACTCCTCGAAAGAACGAATCTGCAGCTACGCGATATCGATCTGTTTGAGATCAATGAAGCGTTTGCGGTTCAGGCATTGGTCTGTCAGAAAGAGCTTGGCATCGATTCCGAGCAACTCAATATCCACGGTGGGGCGGTTGCGCTCGGACACCCGCTCGGTATGTCCGGACTGCGCATAGCCGTTACGCTGGCGCACTCCATGGCAGCGCGAGACGCACGGCGCGGGATTGCGTCGATGTGCGTCGGTCACGGCCAGGGAGTGGCGATGCTTCTGGAGAGGGAGTAAGAGCGCGATGCTGCAAGTCACGCTATCGGTCAACGGATTTTCACGAACATTGCTCGTGCATCCACACGAAACACTGCTGTACACTCTTCGCGAACGGCTCTTGCTGATCGGCACCAAGCGCGGGTGTGACCAGGGATCATGCGGCAGCTGTACGGTCATCGTGAGTGGCAAACCCGTTCTCAGTTGTATCACTCCCACCATGAAGTGTGATGGAAAGGAAATCAGGACCATCGAGGGGGTGGCGGAGAATGGCACGCTCCATCCCGTGCAGGAACAACTGGTGGAGAAGGGGGCGATTCAGTGCGGGTACTGCACGCCCGGGATCGTCATGACTGCCATCGCCTTTCTCGAACGCAATGGTGACCCTTCGGAAGGCGAGATTCGCGACGCGCTCTCGGGGAATCTCTGTCGCTGCACGGGTTATGCCAAGATTGTTGAGGCTGTGCAGTGCGCAGCGAAGGAGTTGCGCACGTGAGCAAAGTCATCGGCACGCCGATTCCGTACATCGACGCCAAGGACAAGGTGACGGGAAGCGCTCACTACACAGCTGATTTCCACTTTCCGAACATGCTGTATGTGAAATTCCTCCGCAGCCCGCATCCGCACGCGCGAATAGTGTCGATCGAAACCGACGCGGCGGCGAAACATCCCGGTGTTCGGAAGATCGCGACGGGAAAGGAGCTTCCGATCCCGTTTGGTATTCTGCCGGTGAGTCCCGACGAAACCGCGATGGCAATCGACAAGGTTCGTTTCGTCGGCGAGATTGTGGCTGCAGTTGCCGCTGAATCAGAAGAAGCCGCGCAAGATGCGGCCCGATTGATCAAGGTAACCTATGAGCCGATTCGATCCTTTCTGACTTCTGCTGAATCTCTCGAGCAGTGCCGGCCGGAAGAGCAAATCCATAGACACAGCAAGGGGGGAACGAATATCCATAAGAGCGCCGAGCTGCGGTTCAACGAGCCCGAGAAGGCCTTGGAATCGGCGACTAACAAAGTAAGCGCGCATTTTGGATTTGCAGGGGTCACCCACGCCTTCACTGAGCCGCACGCCACGATTGCCATCCGGAATGCGGATGAGACGCTGACAGTGATCTCGGCGACTCAAGTGCCGCATTATCTGCATCGCACCCTGTCCACGGTGCTCGGCATTCCGATGCATCAGGTGCATGTCAGGAAGCCCTGCCTCGGGGGCGGCTTTGGGGGGAAATCGGATCCGTTTCCACACGAACTGATTACCGCCCATCTTGCCATGAAGACGCACCGACCGGTGAAATGTGTGTTCTCCCGCGAAGAAGTGTTCCTCAATAATCACGGTCGGCACCCGACTCAGATCGACCTTACCGTTAGCTGTGAATCCGACGGCACCCTGAGCGCGCTTGATGCCGACATCGTGATCGACGGCGGCGCCTTTGGGAGCTTTGGTGTTGTCACCACATACTATAACGGTGTGCTGCTACAGGGCCCGTACCGGATCGACAAGTTCGGATTTCGGACACGGCGCGTGTATACCAACAAGCCGCAGTGTGGAGCCATGCGCGGGCACGGGGCGGTCAATCCCCGGTATGCGATGGAAGTTGTGCTCGACATGCTGGCGCACAAGATTGGGGTCGATCCGTGTGATCTGCGCGAAAAGAACTTCCTTCCCCCAAACACCCTCACGGTCGGACAATTGAGGATTACCAGCAACGGCGTGCGCGAATGCCTGAGAGCGGTGCGCGCAAAATCGAATTGGGACCAACGGTATGGGAGGCTTGGTTATGGACGAGGATTGGGGGTCGCATGCGGTTTCTACATCAGCGGCAGCGCCTTGCCGATCATCTGGAATAAGTATCCGCAGACCGTTGTCCATGTCAAATTGGATTTCGACGGCCGGATAGTCGTGTTCAGCGGAGCCAGCGATATCGGTCAGGGAAGCGACACCATGCTCGCGCAGGTGGCTGCTGAAGTGCTTGGGCTCCCGATTCACCGCGTGCAGGTGGAGGCTGCTGATACTCGGCTGACACCTGTCGACCTGGGAAGCTATTCCAGCCGCGTCACATTCATGGTGGGAAATGCGTGTAAGAGCGCGGCTGAGCAGCTGCGACAGCAGATTGCCAATTCAGTGGCAGCTGCCAAAGGGGTGCCGGCCGATTCTCTTCGCTTCGGCGATTTGCGCATCGTAAGCGATTCAGGTGGGGTCGATCTCAGTTGGGACGAGGCGGTTGAAATCGCTCTGGCCGGTCGCGGTTCAATCGTCGAATCAGGGTACTACATCGCACCCAAGCTCGGCGGGAATTTCAAGGGATCGGGCGCGGGACTGAGCCCGGCGTACAGTTTTGGCGCGTTCATTAGCGAAGTCGAAGTCAATCCCGACACCGGACACGTTCGAGTTGTGAAAGTTTGGGGGGCGCACGATTGTGGCAAGGCGCTCAATCCGCTGGCAGTCGAGGGGCAAATCGAAGGGTGCATCCACATGGGCGTTGGGCAGGCGGTTTCCGAGGAGATGATCTTCCATGAAGGGCGCCTCGTCAATGCCAATTTCGCCGACTACCATGTCCCAACGGCGGTCGACACTCCCCAGATGGATATCACCATTGTTGAATCGAACGACGCCGAAGGTCCCTTCGGCGCCAAAGAAGCGGGTGAGGGACCAATACACCCGGTCATTCCTGCAATCGGGAACGCTGTCTATGATGCGGTCGGAGTGCGGATGTTTGAGCTGCCGATGACGCCCGACAAAGTGCTGGCGCAGATCAAGGCAAAGGGGAGGCCGCATGGGTGAGTTGTCGTATCTCAAACCAAAGCGCATTGATGAGGCTCTGAGGCACGCGAAGCTGCATCCCGATGACTGTGCCTTCTTGGGAGGCGGGACAGACATCACAGTATATCGCAAGCAGGAGTTGTCAACTCAGTCCCATATCATCGACCTGAGCGAGATCCCTCAGCTGCGAAGCATCGAAGCGACCGGAAATTCCCTCCGGATCGGCGCCACCGTCACACTCGATGAGCTGATCTCTTCGAGAGATACTTATGAGTTCTGCCCGATGATCACTGAGGCTGCGCGCTCAGTGGCAACGCCGGTGATTCGCCAGTCGGCGACCGTCGGAGGGAACCTGCTCGTGGCTAATCGCTGCACGTTCTACAACCAGTCGCAAACATGGAGAGAATCGGTCGGGTCCTGCCTGCGCGACGTGGGTGACACATGCCTGGTCACGAAGGGGCGCGACAAGTGCTATTCGCGAAATGTATCAGATCTGGCTCCGGCGTTCATTGCGCTTGGGGCAACGATTGCAATTCAGGCGGGGAACGATCCGGAGTCGATTCCCCTTGAACGCCTGTACACTGGGGACGGAATCCGAATCCACGCGCACACGGGTAGCGCCGGAATCCTTACCGTAGTCTCGATCGTCCAACGCCCGAGCAAGTGGTTCTTCCGCAAACTGCGCCGAAGGCAGAGTCTCGACTTCACGTCGCTGACCGTAGCGGCCACGATGACAGCTGACGATCATGCCCGTATCTGCCTGAACGGCGTTTCAATGTCGCCGATCCTGCTCGAGGTCGATCTCTCGGCCACCGAGCTGCCGGAACTTCAGAAACAGGCGCGGCGAGCGTGCAAAACTGTGGACAATGATCTTCTTCCGCTGAAGTATCGACGTGAAATGATGGATGTGTACCTCGCCGAATTCTACATGATGGCCAAGCGGAATTAGCGCTATCGCCAGATATTCCTGCGAATGGCGCTGTGATTATGAATGCGAAGGAACTTTCAACTATGGTTCGACTCTGGAGTGAAGTCGAAAAGAGCGGAATATCGGCCTCGCTCGCAACGCTCGTGCAAGTATCCGGATCGCATTACCGCAGACCGGGGGCACGGATGCTGATCACGGACGACGACCGCACGGTCGGGGCCATCAGCGCCGGATGTCTTGAGTCCGACCTGCGCGAGCGTGCGAAAGGAGTCATGAAGTCGGGGACAGCGACCCTGGTGCGTTACGATACGACTACCGACGAGGACCTGCTTTTGGGGACCGGTATGGGCTGTGGCGGAGTTGTCGACCTTCTGCTCGAATCGACAGCAAGCGACTCGGTCGTAAAGTTCATGCAGTACGCGACCCGATGTGTACAGTCCAGAAACACTTTCGCCGTGGCCACAGTTTATCGAGCGCAGGTTAGCAGCGAAGTTCAACCCGGCGACAGAATGTTCCGTGATAGTGTGAACACACACTCGGCGCCTTTCGGGGAGGTCGAGCTTCGAGGGAGAATCTCGGATGATCTCGACCGTGTGTTCGCCTCCGGGGAGTCCTCTCATCAAACCTACCCGGTGACCTCAGGACAGGTCGAGCTCTTTCTTGAGCGTATCTCCCCCCCGCTTTCCCTGCTGTTACTCGGGGCTGGCGATGATACCGTTCCTGTTTTGCAGATGGCGAAGAGTCTTGGGTGGCAAGTTGCGGTTGCTGACCATAGATGTGAGTTCGTACGGCCTGAGCGGTTTCCAGACGCTGATCTGTTGGTCGCGGCGCATGCAGATGATCTCACCGACAAGCTTGCGCTTGCTTCCTTCGATGCCGCCGTAGTTATGACGCATAACTACTTTCAGGATCGGGAGTTGTTCAAGAGACTGGCTCACAGCAAATTGAAATATCTCGGACTTCTTGGCGCAACCAGGCGTACCAAGCGACTGCTTGATGATCTTCGTCAAGAGGGCGTTGAAATGAGTGAACAACAACTGGCCCGCGTGTACGCGCCGGTAGGACTCGATATCGCCGCCGAAGGTCCCCACGAGATCGCCCTTTCGGTAGTTTCCGAAATTCAGCATGCGCTCTTGGGTGGGACAGGATGTTCATTGAGAGGCAAGTGTGAAGAGTTCTAAAGCGTCACGGGATCACCTCCAGCTCGATTCCCGCCCGCAAAGTGGCAGGATTGGCGCAATCATATTGGGAGCGGGAGAGTCGCGACGCCTGGGAACGCCGAAACAGTTGCTTCAGCATGATGGAACCTCGCTCATTGGTCATGCCGTTGACTGTGCGGTGGTTTCGGGATGCGACCCGGTGATCGTGGTAACAGGCGCGCACGCGGAGCGAGTGACGAGAGAACTTGCAGCGACCAACGCTCAGATTGTTCTGAATCCCCGATGGCCCGAGGGGAAAGGCTCCTCGATACGTGTCGGAATACAGTCAATCAGCAGGTTTCCCGATCTCGCCGGAGTGGTCATGCTGGTGTGCGATCAACCCTTCCTGACCAGTGATCACATTGGAAAGTTGGTCGGTCAATTTCGGGAAGGGAATCGCTCCATTGTCGCCAGCTCGTACGCCGACACAGTCGGTATCCCGGCCCTGTTTTCTCGAGCGTTGTTTCCCGAGTTACTCGCCCTCGCTGGTGATGACGGGGGAAAGGGGATTATGGCCAAACATGGAGCGAACGTCCAGGCGATCGAGTTTCCGATGGGTCAATTCGATATCGACACGCCGCAGGATTGCATGAGGGATACAGAGAGCCAGTGATCACGCCAAGGGTATTGATGATGAAGTCGTTCATGATATATCGTTTGGGAGTTATAGTATGAAACAAACAGCAGTGATGTACTCACGGGCGCGCATTCCATACGGGACGTGGGGCAGTAGTTATTTTCCGGCGTGGCAGACCTCGGCGCTGGCAGAAGTCAACATTGGTCAGTTTGCCGGAGAATCGATGAATCGAATTATGGGGCTTCGTCGGGTGCCGGTGTGCGAATTGGATTATCTCGTCATCGGCTCGACTATTCCCTGGCATTGGAAATTCTGGACCGCCCCATTGGTGGCCAGCTGCATGGATCATCGGATTCCCGGATTCCACGTCGAGCAGGCGTGCGCTACGGGTTTGCAGGCGATGATGGTAGCTGGCGCGGAGGTTGAAGGCGGGTCGCATGATGTCGTCGGAACCCTCACGTTTGACAGAACATCGGATTCACCCGTGGGAGTCTTTCCTGAACGGCGAGCACATCAGAGGACGATGGCCCTGGCCGACGTATGGGACAACTTTGGTTTCGATCCGGCAACCGGAAAGGCCATGATGGCCTGTGCGGGGCAGGCGGCACGAAAGTACAAGACCGATCGTCGGGAAGTTGATGAGTTGGCCGCTTATCGCTACGAACAGTACTTCTCCGCAAAGCGATCCGGCCTGCTGGATCGGGTTTTGGTTCCGCTCGAAGTACTGAATGTTCAGGGAAAGTCGATGGGAATGATCGACGAGGATCGTGGGGTGCGCCAGATTACCCTTGAAAGCATGCGCGCTATGCGAGAGCTCGACACCTGCGTTACGGCGGGGACACAGACCCATGCGTCGGATGGAATGGCGACACTACTGGTAACGACGAAAGAGAAAGCGCGTCAGCTGAGTCGACATCCGGAAATCGACATCCAGTTTGTGGCGAAGGCTGAGATACGAACCTTTCCAAGCCTGATGCCGGAAGCTCCGGCCCTCGCGGTGCAGAGTCTCCTGAAACGTACCGGCCTGACCATGAACGATATGGGCGTGGTCAAGAATCATAATCCGTTCGCCGTGAACGATACAATTTTTGCCAAGCTGCTGAATTACGACTGGAAGAAGATGAACAATACCGGTTGCCCGCTTGTGTGGGGACATCCCCAGGGTCCAACCCTGACTCGCGTGGCAATCGAGGCCTTCGAAGAGGCGGTCGAAATTGGGGGCGGCTATGTGCTCATCTTCGGCTGCGCCGCCGGCGATGTCGGCATTGCCGCAATTTTCAAAGTCACCGACGGAGGGAACAAGTAATGAAGGCGATGAGACAATCTACCCTCGAGACTTTAGGGCTGCCGAGCATTTTGAGCATGTTTCAACACGGAAAGCTACCGAGCAGCACGGATTCCCTTGTGGGCACGGTCTTTGGTGAGAAGAGCAAGCGCGGCTCGCTGGTTATATCTGGGGCTAACGGGATCGTAGGGGCCGGCAAGATGATGCAGCTCGGCTCACGGTTGATCCCATATGGTGTGACCATGGTCGGCCTGGATTTCGCATCCGCGCCCGACGGCATCGGTCGACAGTATCCCGGCCTTGCGGCTGCATTTGGACAGGAACGCGCAGATCAGATCATGTCACACATTGTTCGTCTCAACTACGACGGCACATCGCTTCCCGAGCAATTGCGCGATTTCCGTCCTCGTTTTCTTCTGGAAGCAATCCCCGAGATTCTGGAAATCAAGAAGGCGCACTATCGAGTTTTCCGTTCGACTTTCCCAGACATCGAAATCCGCTCGGTTACATCGGGCTTTCCGAGTTCGGAGCTTGGGGTCGGGATAGCCCATCCGGCTTTCCCTCACGAAATCAACAAAGTTTGGGAAATTGTCGAGCCGAAACCCTCTGCGTTCACTCAGTTGCTTTGGTCTCTCGGGATGATCCCGCTTCCGGTGAGCGACCACTGGTCGTTCGTGCTTGACGTGTTGTTTTGCGGTATAACGCAGGCGGCGCTTCGCTATCACCGAGCCGCGAACGTTCCGTACTGGAAGGTTGACAAGTATGTGCGCCGCGCGGTGGGGCCGAATCCGTTTCGGGCACATGATGCGATTGGAGCGAAAGGCGCGAATTTCCTTACCTGGTCATGCCTGCATCACTTGTCAGAGAAGTATGGCGCTCTGTTCACTCCGTCTGATGACCTCGTCTACCGCAAAGAGAGCGGTCAGAACTGGTATCCGCTCGATCACTTCCGTCCGTTGGTCAATTGGTCGATGACGCCGGAAGCGGAAAGCGAGTTCAATCACTGGATCCTGGGTCCAGTGATCCAGATGACCAGCCTTCTGCTTCATGAACAGCGCGGCCATCTCTCGCACATCAATGCCATCGGTGAACTCTGCGCACAATTCCGACGGGGAGTTCTGGCGATGATCCGCGGCATGGGATCCGATGCGGCAATCAGACATGTAGAAGCGTACCATCGCCTGCATCCGGAAGCAAAAGGGAGCAGTTGGTATCCCGATGTTCTTGGCCGCATTGGCGAGCCGGCCTGGCAGCAACTGTATGTCAACGCCGAGCATGATGGCACCGTTGGCGTGATTACTCTCGGGCGTGAGTCGTACAACTCCGATGTCGACGCAGAACTAAACCGAGCGATCGATTGGCTCAAGGCGGATCGCATCGAGCGTGTGATCGTGACCGGGGATTTCCATCTCTCCAGTCAGCTGGTCGGTGCCGACACAGCCGAGTTCTACCCGGCGCTCGATAACGCCGATCTTGGCTTTGAGATCTCTCGTGCCTGGTCGGAAACCGCGCGCAGGCTCAACAACGAGTTTGCGGTTTCGGTCGGTTTTGTGAACGGCAAGCGCTGTCTGGGCGGGATGCTGGAACTACTCACGCACTGCCACTTCGTCGTAACGCTCGATGACGCTCAGCTTGGTATGCCCGAGGTAACGCTGCCCGTGATTCCCGGAATGGAGGGGTGCCACTGGCTTCTCCGAAAGGCGAAACCCGAACACCAAGCAAAGATCCTTGAATTACTGCTCGCCGGTAGGTCGGTGAAAGGGGCGAACGCCACAGGTTGGCTCGTAGACTTTGCAGGTACAATGGATGCATGCCTGAAGACAGTATGGGCAATAGCATCAGGCCGCGAGCAGAGCATCGGCAGACGAGAACTCGCCAGTGGAGCTGTGATCGTGTCAATCGAATTGCCTCTTCCCAAAGCCGACAACGAAGCGACCAACGAAGCGAGGAGCGCCATCGCACAGTGCATCCGCCAGTCATGTGCGGTACCGCTAGCGGAAGCGCTGACGGTGCAGGCCAGGCTGTCGGGCAGCTTCATGGCCGGGAAGCATTGTCGAGAGGGACGCATCGGAAGCGAAGCCGTCAAGACCATGAGTGTCTGACCTCACACGTGATCGGATCGAGCTGTCTGAGAGGGACGCCGAAGGGAGTCCCTCTTCGTTTCTCATTTCTATTATCACCATTCAGGAGTTAACTTCAGCATAATTTTACTCTACCACACCCGTAGTTATGGAATATATTGACCCATTATCGCCATCATTAACGTCTCGTAACTCCATGTCGTTCTGTATATTACGAGAATTATGTCGTTCTTGACACCAAAATACTTGCTCGTATCTCATTCATATGCCAACTTCTCTTATCATTCGTTGTACAATCATGCTGTAGTTGAGACGGTAACCATGAACGGAACTATGTTTGGTAT
The DNA here is from genome assembly GCA_964540105.1 of uncultured Ignavibacteriales bacterium. Taxonomy (GTDB): domain Bacteria; phylum Zixibacteria; class MSB-5A5; order GN15; family FEB-12; genus DATKJY01. Next base: position 210,812 of record CAZILL010000001.1, read on the forward strand.
GTGTGGGCACGAAAAGATTGCCCCATCGTCGCGAGCGGATAATGAGATGAAGTATAGAATATCCATGCTTACGAAAGCACTAAACCAACAACCACGTCGTAACAATCCCAAACAATGGAGGAACGAATGAACAAGAGAGTAGTAGCGGTAACCCTGATGCTGGCCCTGGTGTTTTGTCTGACCCAGGTGACGGCCTCTTTCGCTGAGGAGAAAGTTGCTCCGGTCAAGGCCGAAGCGAAGACGGCAGCCAAGGGGCATGCCGGCAAAATGCAACCCGCTAATGTCGTCGCCGTATGCGGCTGTGGCATGGTGTTCGTACCTGATGCCACCACGAAGTTCGTTGAGTATGCCGGCAAGGAATACGCTTGTTGCACCGAAGGCTGTCACAAAATGGCGGAAAAGAATCCAGAGGCCGCCGCCAAGATGGCGGAAGAGAATCTGGCCAAGTTGATGAAACCTGCAAAACCGCCCGTCACAGAACACAGCAAGTAGCAGACTTAGAACTCAAAGAGTGATTCTCGCTTTAATGGACCGGCCAAGCATGTCGTTTGACCGGTCTTATTTTCCCCCGCAGACATTGGAGAAACTGAGATGTCTCTACCATTGACGTGGTCGGTATTATTTTCCTACTGAGGCTTTCCCGTTCTCACTGGCATTCAATCTTCCGTGGCCAAAGCCACAACCATTTGCAATATTGCTTCAAAGCGAGAGCGGTTGACACTATTGCTTGACCTGATTGAACTGATATGTGTATAGAACCAATTCACGATCATGGAAAGGAGTGAAACCATGCTGAAAGAATTCAGAGAGTTTGCCATGCGGGGAAATGTTCTCGACATGGCAGTCGGGATCATCCTCGGCGCAGCGTTTGGGACCATTGTGTCGTCGCTGGTCAGTGATGTGCTGATGCCCCCCATCGGGCTAGTGCTGGGGAATGTTGACTTTTCGAATCTCTTTGTTGTACTCAAAGAAGGTTCGAAGGCGGCACCGTATGCGTCGATTGCCGACGCTCAGTCCGTCGGGGCGGTGACCGTGAATTACGGCCTCTTTATCAACCATGTCATCGGCTTTCTTATTGTCGCGTTTGCCGTGTTCATGATTATTCGGGCGATGAACCGGATGAAGCGCGCCGAAGAGGTACCCGCAGCAGCGCCAACGACGAGGGATTGTCCGCATTGCTTGTCGAAAGTCCCAATCAAGGCAACCAAGTGCGGTTTCTGCACGTCAGACATCAAGGCGTCGGCATGAAAGGAAGGAACATCCCTGTGAACACGCAACTCGCAAAGGGGCTGACATGTGCCGCTCTGGTTCTCGTCGCATGTTCAACGACGCTCGGGGCCGATTCGCTGGCAGTAGGCTGGAAGAAATCGTTGAGCGTTGATGTGACCACCACTCAGACCGCCTACTCCGATGCTTGGGTTGGGGGCGAGGCGGGATCGCTGAACTGGGCGGCCAATCTGAACGGAGCCGCAGAACGGCAGTTTTCAAGGTCCGTCAACTATCGATCAACGCTGAAGCTCTCGTTCGGTCAGACCATGACTCAGGATGAAAAGACCCGCGACTGGTCCAAGCCTCGAAAGTCAACGGATCTGATCGACTGGGAGAATGTCGCACGATTCACCCTTGACAAGTTTTTCGACCCCTACGCGGCGCTTCGACTGGAGTCGCAGTTCTTCACTCCCTTGAGCGACAGTCAAAAGGCGTACTTGTCTCCTCTGAAGCTGACGGAATCGGCGGGGTTGGCGAAGCGATTGTATGTCAAGGACAAGGATCAGATTCTGAGCCGCCTCGGTTTTGCCGCCCAGCAAATTTTCACGAAATCGTCGGATACGGCAGCGGCGACGAGAGGGGAAATCCATGATTCCACGTTCACCTATGGCGGCATCGAATCTGTTTCCGAAGCCAATCTCACGCTGAGTCAGCGGGTACACTATGTCGGAAAGGTCGGGCTCTATAAAGCGCTGTTCTTTTCGAGAAAGAACGACGTCCGCGGGACCTCGCGCGAGGATGACTGGAAGGCCATCGATGTTAATTGGGAGAACATTGTGAACGTCAGCGTCTCGAAAGTCATGACGGTGAATTTGTACACACAGTTGCTATACGACAAGGAAATCAGCGCTAAGGGACGATTCAAGGAGACCCTGGCGCTTGGGCTGGTGTTCAAGATGATCTAAGATGAGTCGCGCGTACCCTCATGAAGAAACGGCTCCACAAGGAGCCGTTTCTTTGTCCGGATTATGAATCAACGAATCAGCTCTTACCAAGCATGCGATAGACGCGCCCTTCGAGCATGAGAATCTGACCCGGTGTGGTAGCCATCTTCACCATTCCGAGCAGTTCGGTCATCGAGGCCACTTCTTCAACCTGCTCGTTGACGAACCACGCAATAAACTGATGGGTGGCGTGATCACTTTCGGAACCGGCCTGAGAAGCGATTTCATTGATCTGGCGTGTAATCTTCTTCTCGTGTTCAAGCGCCGCTTCGATTATTTCGGCCGCCGAACTATATGCAACCTTCGGTTCCGGCAGCGCCGTCAGTTTCACTTCGGCTCCCTGGTCCACCAGATACTTGGTGATCTTCATGGCGTGCTCATGCTCTTCGGTTGCCTGTTGATAGAAGCGCATGGCGAACACCTTGAGCCCCATCGATTCGAAGGAAAAGGCCATCGCCAGATAGGCCCACTCAGAAAAGAACTCGTTCTTCACCTGCTCATTTAAGCGAGCTGCCATTTTCTCAGAAATCATCATCTTGATTATCTCCCTTTCTTTAGATAGAGAACATTCTTGCCATCTAAAACGATTTCGGTACGTGTCAGTTCCCAAGAAGCTCCGTTGCGCGGGGGAAATCAAGCAGATAGTACACTTATTCCTCAAATGCCGTAGAACCCGATCTGCGGTGTCATCGCCTGTCACTCGAGCCAAGCTTACGCGAAATGCAGACAGGATTTGTACTTGATGGGGGAAACAAGAGCGGCCGCCTCCGTTCAACGAAGGCGGCCGCTGGTCTGAAAGGAAAGGTACTACGGACAATTCGGAAGGAGAACAGCCCCGGTTAGATGATCGATCAACGCGAACAGGTCGGAAATGTCGATCGAGCCGTTCGTGTCGGCGTCATCTTCCTCAAAGCAAGGACTCGGAGGAACGCTGGCACCGAGGTAGTCGACCATAGCGAAGACGTCGGAGATATCCACGGCGTCGGCCGCATCGGCGTCGACATTGCCGGTCAGGCCAATACAGCAGGCGGAGCCACTCAGAGCTACGGTACAGGCGGTCCCATCCCCCTGGTACGCACCGTTGGCTCCGTAGCAGACGGCCTGAGTCGTCTGGATACAGTTCCCATCAGGCAGATAGCATGCGCCGGTGGGAGAAACCTGCGGGCAGATCGCTGCTGTGCAGGCCGTACCAAGTCCCTTGAAGGCGCCACCGACAGCAGCGCACACAGCGGGCGTTGTCACGATGCAGCCTCCGGTCGGCAGACAGCAGGCGCCCACCTCGGTTTGAGGTTTGCAAGTATTAGGCAGACACGGAGTGCCGTCCCCTTTATAGACACCATGAAGCTGCTGACAATTGACAGCGGTTGTGATAACACAACCACCGGTCGGCAGACAACAGGCCCCCTTAGGCTTGCCGCACGGGTTCGGTGAACAGGACGTCCCGTTCCCCTGGTACGCGCCGTGAGCGAGCTTACAATCAGCAGCCAGCATGATGGCGCACGTTCCATCCGGCAGACAGCAGGCTCCCTTCTGCGGCGGCTGCGGACAATGAATCGTCGCACAACTGCTCCCATATCCGTTCCACACACCGTGCTGGATCTTGCACTTATTCACTGTGGTCTGGATGCAGGTGCCATCCGGCAGGCAGCACGCGCCATTCTCCGCAGGCGGACAGAGAGTCGGCGTACACGGCGATCCGTCACCGTAGTATGTCCCATGACGAACAACACAGCTGTCCTTCGGGACCGATATGCAAGTCCCATTGGGCAGGCAGCACGCGCCGCTCGCCGGAGGATTACAGATGATACCGGGAGTGCAAATGCTCCCTACACCCAGGAAGATACCGTGTTTGAGTTTGCACTCTTCAGCAGTGACCGGCGAAACGCAGGTTCCGTCGGGCAGGCAGCAGGCGCCCATTTGGTGACCACCGCCGCACAAGGTCGGTGAGCATGGGGTACCTATGCCGAAGAAGATGCCGTTGACCGAAAGACACTTGTCTTTAGTCGTCTGCACACAGGAGCCGTTCGGCAGGCAGCAGGCTCCGACCGGTTGCTGGCAGATATTCGGCGTACACAGAGTTCCGTCTCCCTTGTAGACACCTCCCTGCTGAGCGCAAAGCGCGGGAGTAGCGAGGACACAAGCACCGCTCGGCAGACAACAAGCCCCTTCCTTGGGAGGCGGACAGACAATCGTCGCGCAGTCGGTGTTCGCACCCTGCCATGAACCGTTGTGACTTACACAGGCGAGCTGGGTGCTATTCACACAGGCGCCACTCGGCAGACAGCAGGCTCCGAGCACATCATGACACGGGTCGGGCGTGCAGGTCGAACCGTCGCCAAAGTATGTTCCTCCGGCGTTGGCGCAATCTGCTTTGGTCATAATCTGGCAGACGGCGCCAGGAATGCAGCAGGCTCCGGTCGGCGTGGGAGGGCAGTTGAAACCGGCGCAGGAAGTGCCGTCTCCCTGATACATACCGCCGATTGCGTGGCAATCGAACGCTGTCGTCAGGGCACAGGTCCCATCCGGTTTGCAGCAGGCGCCGATCGGGTTCGAGCACGGATTAGGCGTGCAGGGGGTTCCGTCCCCGAGATAAGCCCCGCCCGCTGACTGGCAGGCTGCAGCCGTCAGCTGCTGGCAACTCGTACCGGTTGCGTTAGGTACGCAACATGCGCCGAGAGTCACGTTGCCGCCGGTGATCACGAATGAAAGGTCGAGTGACGGCGGAGGATTCTTTGGAAGACACTCGTGAGTAATTCTACCGCTGGTAATATAGTTGCGTCCACGAACGTCTACCGAAACCCATTCCGGATTGTAATCCGGGATCACGTAGTCAAAGATGTAATGTCCGGTCGGTGTCGTTCCCTGGTGAAGGATTGCTCTCCCGATATAAAGAGCCTCGTCGGTACCGGGAAGCGGCGGCACTCTCGGCTCGGTGGGAGGATTCCCTTGCAACGACCACTGATCTGTAGACCAGTTGACGGCAATCTCTATGACCGAAGGAAGCCCGGCCTGGAACGGGATCAGGTCGAACTCGAGACGGACTTTCTTGTAGCGAGCGATGTCATAGGGATGATCATAGAACCAGATATTGATCCACTGGCTCGGATATGTGTACCATCCTTGGCCGTAGGCGTCCTGCCCGCTGCCACCAGCAAACTGCCCATTCGGATCGACTACAACATTGTAGTTATTCTGAATGGCGGGTAAAGTGACCTGGGGTTCATGAAGCTCAACCCATGAGGTCGTCGGGGTCGTACCCTGGGCCATACGGATAGTTGCCGTTGTCGAACCTGACATCCCCGAGAGGGCGCCGCCCGGACGACCGACAAAATCGATTCGATAGGTGATATCAAAGAAGCTTTCGACAGCCCAGGTTCCACCGTCCCGAGTGAGGGTGGTGTGGCCGGGGCTCGGCATCCCAAAGCCGCTCCCGGCAGTAATCCGCAACAGGTCGAAGTCGGGGTCGCCGGGGGGGAGTTGTCCGTGAAGCATGTGCATGTCGGTATCAAAAGATTGCGGCGAGATCCCCGGCAGCCGCGGACCCTGATCGGTCTGCGTGTTGGGCATGGGAATCATGACATCACGCGCATATCCACTCAGGGGACCTGTTCCGGCCATATGCCATTTAAGGCGCATTTCAGAGGTTGACGTCGTGCCGCCAAGGCCTCCGCCCGGAGCTTCACCGGTGAGTGAGAGCATAAGCAACTCTGTTTCGCACTCAATCGTAGCTCCTGCGGGAAGCCCATTCACGATCTTCATTACGTCGGAAGCGGGCCGGAATGGGCAGTTTGCCGGCTGCCAGGCAGTCCCGGAGCCGTTGTCTTGCGCCACACAGGTGAGCCCAGAGGGCACTGTCCCCCAAACGGCGTCATCATTGAAGTGGTTTTTCGTGGATTTCCATCCCCACTCGGTCGGGACAGGTGTTGATTGCACATCGGCAGAAATCCCCACCCAATAGATTCTCCCAGCGTCCTGATGAAACCACTGAGATTGGGGTAGGAAGATATTGTACTGAAAGTAGGTCTGATGGTCGTTGGGAAGGATGAGTCCCGTGCTTGGATCATACCACCCTTCCATTGTCGCTCCGGTAATCGGTTTGGCGACAAAATTGGTGATCACATTACGCCAGATGACCTTCCCCGGGCGGCTATACGGAACATTTGGAGGAGCAGCCGGTATGTCCTCAAAGATCACAACGTTGAACTTGGTGATGGTGCCGGCGACACCACCTTTCCATGATCCCCAGAAGTGGAAGTCCTTCACCCACCCCGTCTCCGAGCATTGCCAATCGTCGGCCAGCATGACAGGGTTCATAGCTTTGACGTTCCACCCCGATTCGTCAGGCATCTGCGGGAAATGCATCTTGTGGCCGTCGGCTGGCGTCCAGTCCGCCAGAGTAAGAACCGGCAGCACAAGCATAAGGCATGCACTCAACAACCATGCCCTCGGACATCGTCGCGTCCTACTCATCATGATTCCTCCTGAAGCATTATGCCTCTGAATACGACAATTAGTATGTATTGTGTGTGATCGGTGAGCGATCCAACACGGTTAGATTCGAATTAACTAAGAACAGTTCACTGCACGCGGCCAGATGTGATATTCGAGATGATCGCAACGAGCAAGAGCCGCTGTGCCAGGGGACCATGAACGGTCACCTATGCCAAAGATATACTATTCGAATCCATTCTGTCAAGCACTTCTTTGACCTGGCGGTGCAAAGTGCGGTGCGAACCGGAATGTTTTGATCCGCGCTGTCGACGGATGGGCTCGAGTAGATCCGGCAGGGTGAGAAGATAAAGAGAAACGACCGCCCTCGTAAGACGAAGGCGGCCGTTGGTTTGAAAGGGAGGGAATTACGGACAGTTCGGAAGGAGCAAGGCTCCACTCAAGTGATCGATAAGAGCAAACAGATCGGAAATATCGATCGTTTCGTTCGAGTCGGCATCGGCCTCCTCATAACAGGCGGTTACTGCGAGTCCGGTACCAAGGTAGTCAACCAGAGCGAAGACATCGGAGATATCCACGACATCCGCGTCGTCTCCATCAACGTTACCAGTCGAGCCGACGCAACAGGCTGATCCCTGGAGAGCAATCGTGCATGAGGTTCCGTCGCCCTGATAAGCGCCGTTGGAACCGTAGCATACAGCCTGAGTCGACTGAATGCAGGTGCCATCGGGCAGATAGCATGCGCCGGTGGGGTTAACCTGCGGACAGGTCGTCAGCCCGCAAATCGAACCGGTCCCCTGGAAAGCGCCACCGACCGCAGCGCAGACAGCAGGTGTAGTGACCACACAGCCGCCCCCATTGGGCAGGCAGCAGGCCCCGACTTGATCGTGAGGCAAGCATGTGTTCGGCAGACATGGGGTCCCATCCCCTTTGTAGATGCCATGCAACTTCACACAGTTGGCTGCGGTTGTTACCACACAGCCGCCATTCGGTAAGCAGCACGCACCTTTGGGTTTACCACACGGGTTCGGAGTACATGACGTGCCGTTCCCCTGGAACGCACCATGGGCCAGCTTGCACTCAGCCGCCGTTGTGACTATGCAAGTCCCGTTCGGCAGGCAGCAAGCCCCCTTCTGAGGCGGAGGCGGACAGTGGATAAGTGCGCAGCTACTCCCCCATCCGTTCCATACGCCGTGTTGAATCTTGCACTTGTTCGCCGTTGTTTGGATACAAGTACCGTCCGGCAGACAGCAGGCGCCATTGTTTGCCGGTGGGCAGAGACCGGCCACGCAGGCCGAGCCAGCGCCGTAGTAGGTGCCGTGGCGAATGACGCAGCTATCTTTCGTGACCGTTATGCAGTTCCCGTTCGGCAGACAGCAGGCACCGTCGGCTGGAGGATTGCAGATAATGCCGGGGATACAGATGCTGCCAACGCCGAGGAAGATTCCATGTTTGAGTTTACACTCGGTCGGCGTGACTCCCGAGATGCAGGTTCCGTCCGGCAGACAGCAGGCGCCGAACTCATTGCCACCACCACAGAGTGCGGCGGTGCAAGGGGTTCCGACACCGAAGAAGATACCGTTGAGCGATATGCACTTGTCCTTGGTCGTCTGCACACAGGCACCGTTCGGCAGGCAGCAGGCCCCGAGCGGTTCAAGACAGATGGTGGGAGTACAAAGGGTGCCGTCTCCCTTATAAACGCCGCCCTGCTGAGCGCATTGAGCTGCGGTCAAGATGACGCAACCCGTCGGCAAGCAGCAAGCTCCTCTTTTGGGAGCCGGACAGACAACAGTCGCACAGTTGGTATTGCCGCCCTGCCACGCGCCATTGTGCTTAATACAGGCCAGTTGAGTAGCGTTTACGCAGGTTCCATCAGGCAAGCAGCAGGCCCCAATGGAGTCTTGACACGGATCCGGCGTGCATGTGGAGCCATCGCCATAGTACGTACCACCGGCGTTGACGCAATCTGCTTTCGGCAGGACCTGACAGAGCGCACCGGGAATACAGCAGGCTCCTCTCGGAGTCGGAGGGCAGTTATTCGGAGGAGGCGTGCAGATCGTCCCGTTCCCCTGGTAGATTCCACCGACCATGTGACAGTCGACCTGAGTCGTAATCGAACAGGTGCCATCAGGTTTGCAGCACGCGCCCGTCGGATTCGGAACGCATGGATCGGGCGAGCAGGTAGAGCCGTCGCCGAAGTAGGTGCCGCCAGCAGCGACACAATTAGCCTTGGGCAGAATCTGGCACACGGCGCCCGGTATACAGCAGGCTCCTCTGGGAGCGATGCAAGGATTCGGGTTACAAGAGGTCCCGTCGCCGAAGTACACTCCGCCGGCCGCCTTACAGTCAGCATTGGTCGCAATCGAGCAGATCGGACCCGCTGCTCCCTGTGTACAGCACGCGCCAGTCGGTGTCTGGGGGTGGCACGGGTTGGGTGTGCATGAAGTGTTTGGGCCGCTCCATGTGCCGTTGAGCAGACACTCAGCCTGAGTCAACTGAATACACGAACCGTCAGCACGGCAGCAGGCGCCGAGTATCTGGCAATTCACCTGAGTGCAGGGAACGCCAGCCCCAGCCCAAATGCCGGGCACGGCCTGGCACTCAATCTGGGTCAACAAGGCACAGCTTCCGTCGGGTTTGCAGCACGCGCCGATTGGCCCCTGATTAGGCTTGACGATGATGATCCCGGTCATCCCGGACAGGACATGGAACTCGCATTCATACGGGAATGGACCCATGCCATCTGGTGACCCGATAAAGACGTCGAAGAATGACCCGGGGGTACTCATCGGACCGGAGTCCCACGTCTTGGGGGAGCCGGCAGATGACTTCGTTGAGTGAAGGCCGAGTTGGAGCGTGAAGCGGACGGTATCACCCCAATCGACCTGGGTCGACGACGGGTTGAAAGTGAAACCTGACATGATGACGTTGTGTATGGTCGCGTGGCTCGCAACCGGACACAAGAACAACATGGCGACGAGCAGGAGCCCGGTACACTTAAGGTACTTTTTGAACATGAATCCTCCTTGAACTCACTTCATACGTGGTTGATTCAGTTATATCAGTTTAGTTAGTGTTTGTCCTGTACTCTTCCTCTGGATCGGTAAGTAAGAGAAGCTTACTTCTTTTGCGCGACAGCACGAGAGCAAGTGGCTAATCACGCGTGATATAGTATACTTATTGGGTCTATTATGTCAAGAACAAAATACCACTCCGAGGCTTTTTTTTCGACAATAGTGACTCCGTTGGCGATCATTGTGAAACGGGTCACAAGGCGAGGCGGTGTCGTTCAATCACGCGATGTGGACTGTCTACACCTTTATACCATCTCCGGCGCAGGTCGCTTTCTCTTTGCTTCGGGAACTCTCCTTGACTATGCTGGTGCATTCCATGGCCGAGCGGAAGGGCTCGAGCCCCGGATGTGCCCGCAAAACGTCAGTGAAGAGGAAAGGAACAGCAATGTTCATACATGAGACTTCGATACGACTCCATCAGACCGACGCCGCCGGCCTGCTGTTTTTCGCGCAGCTGTTTACTCTGGCTCACGATGCCTACGAGACATTTGTCGAGTCGATCGGTTTCAGCTTCGATCAGACCATCCGATCTACCGAGAACCTGCTGCCGATTGTACACGCCGAGGCCGACTACCGGGCGCCGCTCAGAGTTGGTGACAAAGTCTCCGTGCGTATGCGACTCGATCAGGTCGGCACCACCTCGTTCACCCTGGCATACGAGATGACCAACAGTGCAGGTGCGCTCACCGGTACAGTCAAGACCGTGCATGTCTGGACCGATCGAACGACGATGCTGAAGGTGCCGCTCCCAGATTGGCTGAAAGAGGCTCTCGCGAAGCTATCCTGAGGGTGAACCGCTCACGCGGTTTCATTAATGAGCTTCACGGCGAGGTCTGCAAATATTCGTCTATTTGGTTTCAGTCCCGCGCTCTCCAAGTCTGGCGGCAGGGGAAGAAACCTCACTGGGACTTTGAATCCGGGTAGAAGCGAGCGCACATGATCTTCAAACGCGGACGAATCGATTTGGCTGCTGTCGCTGGTCTGCACAAAAGCGACCGGCCGAAAGCCGAATTCCCGGTCCGGGAGCGGCACCACGACAGCCTGCCGCACTCCAGCTATCGCAAGGAGAGCAGCTTCGATCTCCTCAGGGTGAACATTCTCCCCTCCCGAGATGAACATGTTGTCACGTCGACCGGTCACAACAAGCCTCCCTCCCTCGTCGAGATACCCCAAGTCCCCCGTGTGAAACCAACCGTCAGGATCGGTCAGCGGGGTGACGGCGCTACCGTGCAAAGATCCCAGGCAGAGAGTTTTTCCTCTAACGAGAATCTCATTATCAAGCGAGATGCAGATTTCTCGAGACTGAAGTGGAGAACCGGCTGTGTGTAACTCGTCTCGAGAAGCATTCGGTGCTGTACTCGTAACCTGAGAGGCTGTCTCGGTAAGTCCGTAGCTACTGTAGATTGGCAAACCAAGGGAGAGGGCACGATCGAGAAGCGTTGGCGACAGCGGCCCGCCCCCGACAAGGATGGCCTTGACATTACTGCACAGATCGTGCGTGATGGTGTCGCTCTCGAGCAAACGAAATAGCTGAGTAGGAACCACCGAAAGATGTGTCGCACGGGAGGAAACGAGCGTCTGTCCAATCGAATCGCCGATCCCGGGAATCCAGACAGATCCCCCGGCGAGAACAGCGCGAAAGAGTATTCCCAGTCCGCCGACATGAAACAAGGGCAACGACAACAGCCAGGTCTCCCCGGGTCCGAAGGTGATGTTGCGATTGGAACCGAGGGCGCTGTAATAGTGATTTGCGAAACTGTGGACGATCGCTTTCGGCTCGCCCGAGCTTCCCGAGGTGAACAGAATCGTTGCGGGTTGGCTCATCATGATCTCCGTGGGGAGATATTCCCGAATATCCTCTTCGGGGGCGATCATCGCCCGCGGGTGAAGGCAGGCAATCGTATTGTTACGGGCATAGCTTGTGAGATCACGGTCAGTGATGACCGCTCGACACTGCAATTGAGAGAGTGCCGACTCCACAGATTTGGCCGGAAGGCGAGAGCTCACGGGACAAGCGAGCGCCCCAAGGCGAAACAGGGACAAGAGAAGCACAGGGTAGTCAATCGAGCTGTCCAGTAGTATCGCGACTCGATCCGCTCGATTGATGCCGCTCTGGCGGAGATTTCCCGCTGTGCGACGAACCTGGCAATCATATTCGCGATAACTCATTGACTGCGACGAGTTGCGCAGAGCGATCCTGTCGCCCCACTGCGCGGCGGCGCTTGCCAGCGGGCATGTGACGCTATCCATTCGTAACCTCAGTCAAGCCACTAAGATCGAGCGACTTCGCGGCGCGAGCGGCATCGGCAAGAGAGATCCGACCGCTGGCAGGTCGCAGCTGCAATTGTGTCAAGTCCTGGGCAAGCCACTTGGCCGTATCAAGTCCGTGCGCAGCCCCCGCCGTTCCACAAGCGGCCGCCAGGTTTGCAAGCATCGCGAGCCCGAGAGAGGATTCGACCGAGGCGCTAATAATTGTCGCCAGTTGAAGTTGATTGGCGCGTTGACTGAACCGAATCGTTCGGGCAATCCCGCCGAGCAGAGTCGGCTTCAGAATCAGCGCTGCCAGTCCGGGAAACGATCGGAGCGAATCGGGCGACAAGTTCATCAGGCTTTCGTCAAGAGCGACGCGAATATCGGAGCGTTCGCACAGCTCAGGGAGTCGGATCACTTCCTTGAGCGGCTCTTCCGTGTACTCGACATTGCAGTCTCGAATCTCCCGGCAAAACATCGTCGCGGCACTCAGATCCCAGGAGCGGTTGGCGTCGAGTCGTAACGTTACGTCATTCCCCAATTCGGCTCTGGCCATTCGGACTCGATCGACATCGATAGCAACCGAACCGCGACCGACTTTGAGTTTCACCGTCGAGAAACCTGCACGTCGCATCACGGATGCTTCGGCTCGAATCTGGTCTACCGAACCATTCATGACGCCGTTCACTGCGACAGCTCCGCCGCATACCGGGTTCAGCAGATATGCCGGCTCGCATTCGTGTACTACTGCAAGGGCACTCAGAGCTGCCATTTCGAGAGCAAAGCGCACCGATGGTAGAAGTTGGAACGGCTCTAGCCAGCGATCGAGCCGATCGAGGAAACTCGATCCGGCTTCTGGCAATTTGATTGACAGTAAACTTTCTCGAAACGCCCACACCTGTGACGATGCCTGCGCAACCGTCTCCTGACTCAGCCCTTCCAGTGGGGCGATTTCCCCCCACGCCATGAGCGAACTGTCAGTCGTCATGCGGAGAAGAAGCCCGTTCCGAAACTCCGACATTATGCCGCCAATCAACAACGGACTCGCCAAAGGGAGGCGATACGAGAAGAGTTGGATCTGGCTGATCTTCACACGACCAGTCCGATGGAAAGCAAGATACTGAAGGCAAGCAGCAGCTTGCCGGTGGCGGCAAGACTGTCATTCAGCGCGAATCCGGTTGCTCCCGCGAGAACAGGCCAGACGACCGGAGCGGCAAGGGGGAGTGTCACGAGAGTCACAAGCGTTAGTCTCGGCAGATGACCGGCAAGGGTCATAGCGACTGGAATCATAACGGCCATGACGACGCAGAGCAGAAACTCGAGGCGCGAGAACTTCGCGCCGAAACGGACCGCGAGCGTTCGCTTCCGAGCAGCACAATCCTGTTCGATATCGCGCAGATTGTTGATAATCAGTATTGCTACCGAGAAGAGCCCCGGAGAGAATCCGAGCAGGACAACCTGGGGGCAGATCGCGAGCGCCTGCGTGTAGAAAGTACCGCCGACAGCCACCGGGCCAAAGAAAAGAAGCACGAACAGCTCACCGAGTCCATGGTATCCGAGCGGATATGGACCAGCCGTGTACAATATCCCACACAGGATTGACAACAGACCTATGATCATGACCGGATAGCCGCCGCGCCAGACGAGGAAGATACCCGCGAGCAGGGCGAGTCCAAAGGAGGCGACAATCGCGCGCTTGATAGACCGCGGGGAGACCAATCCGGCTTGCGTAACGCGTGTCGGACCGAGGCGTTCGACGGTATCGGTTCCTTTGGCAAAATCGAAATAGTCGTTGGCGAAGTTAGTGCCGACCTGAATCAGGATCGCGCCCATCAGTGCCGCCAGGGCCGCGAGGGGGTAGGCCTTTCCTTCGGAGTAGGCTAACGCGGTTCCGATGATCACCGGGGCGATTGCCGCCCAGAGTGTCTTGGGGCGACTGGCCAGTATCCAAACACCGGCACGGGAGTGGGTCATTAATCCCTCATGTATAGAGTGTCGCGGCGCGGTCAGGGTTGGCGCGGGAATTTTGTGAAGTCGGGTTTGCGCTTTTCATTGAACGCATTACGTCCTTCCTGCGCCTCCTCAGACATGTAATAGAGCATGGTCGCGTTGCCGGCCAATTCCTGAAGTCCGGCCTGGCCGTCGCAATCGGCATTGAGCGCCGCCTTCAGACAACGAATCGCCATCGGCGAGTTGGCGAGGATCTCCCGACACCACTTGACTGTCTCGGCTTCGAGCTCGGCCAGCGGTACAACCGCATTCACCAATCCCATACTAAGCGCCTGCGTTGCGTTGTATTGACGACACAGAAACCAGATCTCTCGAGCCTTCTTCTGGCCGACAATGCGTGCCATGTAGCTGGCTCCGTACCCTCCGTCGAACGATCCAACCTTGGGACCGGTCTGTCCAAACAGGGCGTTGTCAGCGGCGATGGTCAAGTCGCACATCATGTGCAGCACATGCCCCCCTCCAATTGCGTATCCTGCCACCATGGCGACGATCGGTTTCGGGCAGGTTCGAATCTGGCGCTGAAAGTCAAGCACGTTCAGGCGGTGGATTCCGTCGGCATCCTTGTAGCCGGAGTCGCCTCGAATCTTCTGATCGCCACCGGAGCAAAACGCTTTCTCCCCCGCCCCGGTAAGAATAACCACCCCGATCTGACCATCTTCACGAGCGTCCGCGAGGGCCAAAGACATCTCCTGCACCGTGAGTGGGCGAAACGCATTGCGAACCTCAGGCCGATTGATCGTGATCTTTGCGATCCCATCCGCCTTTTCGTATACGATATCGGAGTAAGCGCCGGCGCTCTGCCATCTGCAAATAGCCATATCGTTTCACCTGCCTTGAAAAAGAAATTGTTTCATACGATCAATATAGGCCCTGGGCTGTTCGAAGTGAACCGTGTGTCCACAGTTTTCAAAGATGGCCACCTCGGAATTCGTGCACAATGAAGCCATTTCGCTGGCGGTGCGACAGAACTTGCGGTCAAGTTCTCCCACGATAAACAGGACTTGCCGTCGTATGGATGGCAGACTGTCCCAGAGTGATTCCTGCACACCAAGACCCATGTGCCGCAGCGACCAGGCTAACCCCGTCGGATCGGCCTTGAGCCTCCGTTCATACATCAGATTGAACTCCTCCCGTCGCGAGCAAAGGGACTCAAAGAGAGGCTGTTGATACCACTCCCGCAGCCATTCGCTGTATGGCGTGCGTTCGAGTTTCTTCGCCAGCGTTTCGTCTTGTTCCCGGCGAAGCTCACGCTCCTGCGCCGTTCGAAGACCGGGGGAGGCCGATTCCACAATAATGCGATCAATCCGATCAGGATAATGTACAGCCAGATGCAGCGCCAGTCTCCCCCCCAATGAATACCCCACGACATCAACGACATCCCATCCCAGATGATCCAGCAGTACAATTACTGATTCCCCACTGGCTTCAAGACCGGGCCATGCATCCGAGATGATTGGCGAATCGCCATGCCCGGGAAGATCAACGCTGAGGATCGCGAAATCATCTCCGCATCCGGCGGTCGCCGCTTGCCAGTCCTGGCGGCAACCGAGAAATCCGTGAAGAAAGAGCGCTCTTCTATCGCCGTGAGCTCCCGAGCCGTGGAGATCGTACCCAATGGCATGCGTACGTGGGCTCAGATTAGATCTCGCCAACTGTCCTCCCGATCTTCTCGGTCAGTTGTGTGCGAAACGCCAGATTCCGCTGACTGTCAACGGTGACCTCAAGCAAGCAGGATCTTCCGCTCGCGTTAGCCACCTCATACTTGGCAACAAAGTCGCTCATGCTTGTGACCCGTGAATAGACTACGCCAAACTGTTCCGCCGCCGCAGAGAATGTCAAGCCGTGCGGGGCGACAAAATATGTCTCGCACAACGCACCAAAGTCAGCGATGGGCAACTGCGAGAAGATGTTTCCGCCATTGTTATTGATCAGGACAAGGGTAATCGGTATCGAGGTTGAGCGAAGCAGTGCGAGCGAATTCAGATCGTGCAGGAACGCGACATCACCGATGACCAGCGTCAGTGGGCGATTGAGACCAACGGCATACCCGATGGCGCTGGCCATGGTTCCGTCGATACCACTCGCGCCCCTATTGGCTCCAACAGGAACAACGGCCCCAGTTGGCGCCGCATGAGCGTTCATATCGCGTATGGGCATGCTTGAAGCCAGAAAGAGCGCGGATGATTCTGGCAGGAGGCGTGAGATCATAAGCGCCAAGGCCGGTTCGACAGGTTCGCCCACGGGATCATACAGTGGGGCGAGCGCATCGGACAGAATATCGTCGGCGTTGCACCACGAATTCAGCCAATCGGTTCGTTCGGGTGGTTCAATTGTGTTGAAGACGGCTCGGGAGAATGCAGCTACCCCGGATTCGATCCGGTCGGTTACGATGTGAGCGGGGTCATGCCGAAACGGATGATCGGCGACACGGATATATCGAGTGAGCTCTGCATTCTGCAGGAACTGGTCAAGCCGCTTGGAGACTGTGCGACCTCCTATCTGCAGACAGAGATCGGGTCGGTTCGCTTCACTGAAGTACGACGACCTGAGAAGCAGATCGTAGGCATGAATGAACGGTTTCCCCTTACTCCCGAGTCGTATCCCAGACGTAATGTCGGCGAGAGTCGGCCACTGCAGAAGCGCTGCGAGATCGACAACAGCTTGTCGATCAGGCTCGATTCTCAACTCTCCGACTACAAGCAGAGGGCGTTTTGCGGAGTTGCACAACTGTGCAATTCTGTCTATTCCTTGTTTCGAAGCTGAGGTCACAACTCTTTGGTAGTGTGTGTACGGTCGATCGCTTCTCCTCCAGCTTTCAAGGCCCTGCAGGTAGGGTGCATAGTCGACGCCATCGCGGATTGGAGCCAGTGGTTCCCGGAAGTGACAATTGATATGGACGGGTCCGTGCGGATGCCCTAACGCTTGATTGACAGCTTGATCGATGGTGGTCAGCACAAAGCGCGGGCTGATGGTAATATCAGGACAAGGAAGTTCGCACTCCCAGCGCGTGAACTCTGTAAAGAGGCGA
Source organism: uncultured Ignavibacteriales bacterium (assembly GCA_964540105.1). Lineage (GTDB taxonomy): Bacteria > Zixibacteria > MSB-5A5 > GN15 > FEB-12 > DATKJY01. Next base: position 227,836 of record CAZILL010000001.1, read on the forward strand.
GACTGACGGATCGTCTGGTTGGCGCCGGTGTCGTGAAGCTCCGAAGGACGATCAGCAGAGAGAATGATCAGAGGAATCATGTCGTTCGAGGCCTCAATGACCGCCGGCAGACAATTCGAGACCGCCGTCCCCGACGTGCAGATAACCGCTGCGGGCGTGCCCGTCGCACGGGCATAACCGAGGGCGTAGAAGGCAGCGCCCCGTTCGTCGAAGTGGACGACCCTTTTCAGCAGCTCGTGCTGTGCGACTGAGGCAATCAGTGGGGCAGAGCGTGAACCCGGAGCGACACAAACGCATTGAACGCCGCTACGAACCAGCTCCTCTACAACAAGCGACGCCCAGACTGAATTGATGTTTGCGAGTTCTATCACGATCAAAGCATGAAAGCGCGCGTAAAGGCGCTGATTTTGTGTTCGATTTCACGCCACTCCCCTTCGGCGGCGGAGCCCTCGACAAGTCCCGCGCCGGAGTAGACGGAGACCGTGCTGCCCGACACCAATGCGGAGCGAATTCCGACCGCGAACTCGGCGCCATCATATCCGATCCATCCAATCGGAGCAGCGTACCAGCCGCGATCAAAGGGCTCCAACTGTCGGATGATTGCCAGGGCGCGATCGGTCGGCGTACCGCCGACAGCTGGGGTCGGGTGGAGAGTAGTAATAATATCCCAATCCGTGACCGATTTGGTAATCGTTGCTCTCAGGCGGGTTAGCAGGTGCTGCACTCGATCCAACTTGAGAAGTTGAGCCGATCCGTTGAAGCCTTCCACCTGGGCGAACTGCCCAAGACTGTTACATAGAGCCGTAACCACGAGATTTTGCTCCATCTGATCTTTCCCCGACGCCATCAATTCCTGTCCAAGTCTCTCGTCCTCAGACGCCGTGAGGCCTCGCGGCCGTGTTCCGGCGATCGCTTCCGTCTCGATGGATGTGCCGGCCCGCCGATACAGTCGTTCGGGACTTGCCGAGATGAACGTGAGCGGTGAACTGAGGCCCAGTGAATCAGCCGGAATCTGGCGTCCAAAGAGAAAACAGAGATCGCTCGATTGCCGTAGTCTTGAGAGTAACCGCCATGGATCAACGGTTTGAGAAAACTCGAAGATTGATTTTCGGGCCAGAACAATCTTGCGCATGCTCTTCTCCTCGATCGCCCACAGGGCCGATGACACCATCGTTTCCCATCCCCCACGGTCCGGAATGTCGAGTCGCTTGAGAAGGTTTGCGCTGCTCTCGGGTGTGACCACGTCAGGGCAAGCAAGTCGTTCTATGATCGTGCGCATGTGATTGAGATCAGATACCCCTGCACCGACAGGAACGTTCAAGGCGAGAACATGGCGCCCCCCGATCCGGCAGAGCTCGACCAGCGGTACGATAAAATTACACGCCCGAAAGTGTGACCAATCGGACTCCAGCCTTCCATCTGTATTGTCAAAGCGAATTCCGCCAAGGAATCGAGACCGGCCTTGCATGCCCGAGAGTTGAACCTGAAGTGCGTGGTGCAGGTCTGTGTGGGGATCTTCCGCGGAAAGCGTCATGCGCTCAGCCACGCCGAGTCCGGCGATCTCCAGCTCATGGTCCCGACTTCTCCAGTACACTTTGTGATCAACATCTTGCTCCGACAGCCACGCCAGAAAATCAACCGGCTCGACTTCGATTTCTATCCGATTGCCGATTTCATTTGCGCTCTTGGATTGACGATTATATGATGAAAGCGAACTCGCCAATTTACGATAGGCGCTTCGAAGATTCTCTACGTCAATTGTCAAGGTGCGATCGAGAGTCACTTGTCACCCTGGTATATAGTCGCAATCCCGAATGTTAGCGGGAATGAGCAGACATTTCGAAATCCGATTCCACTCATCAGCTCACAGAAGCTGTTTCCATACGGAAAAGTTTCCACGGTCGCATTCAAGTATCGATAGGCGGCCTGATCACCGGAAATAAGTCCTCCCAAGCGGGGAAGGATATGGCGAAAATAGAGCAAGTACAGACGTTTCAATATTCGACTCGTCGGCAATGAGAACTCCAGAATAAGCGCTCGCCCTCCGATCGATAGCACACGGCGCATTTCCATGAGTGTCGCTCTGACATCAGTGACGTTTCGAATCCCAAACGAGATCGACACGGTGTCAACGCTGCCGTCACCAAACGGGAGTTTCTCGGCATCTCCCCGAATGAGAGTAAGGGATTGCTCCAGCGCACGCGCTCGAATCTTTCCTTTCCCGTGCGCGAGCATGCTCGCCGACATGTCGAGTCCGATGCCGTCTTTCACATTGCCGGTCCTGTACATCGAAAACAGCTGATCGGCGGTCCCGGTGGCAAGATCAAGCACGATTTGGTTCTGCCGTTCAGGAAGATGCGATGAGAGCTGTTCTCTCCAGACTACGTCGCGATTGAGTGAGAGCAGGTGGTTGAGCAGGTCGTAGCGATGGGCAATGCGATCAAACATCCGCCATACGGCCGTGCGCGACGGTACAACCGGCTCACCTCTCAATGTCATATCGCGCGCTCCCTCGGAAATCCACATTAGTCCTACCTCCAGAACCGGCGCTTTGTTTGTCGAAAGCCGGAGTGGTTTGGGAATATACTGGTTTCCTCTGGTCGGTTCAATCGGTTCGCGTTCAGGGTAATGAAAAAAGACCCTCCGGCAAGGCCGAAGGGTCTTTCGATAACTCATGAACGAAACGTCAGTTATAGATCTCGTTTTCGTTGCACTTGCAGACCCCAGTATTGATTGCGCGGAATTTCCACGCGCCGTCGTCAGACTTTACCGCTTTGACATGCTTCACGTACTGGATTGGTCCGGCGCAAATCGGGCAAGAATGAATATCAGCTTTCTTCTTCGCTTTATCTGCGAAGCTCATCTTCTTTGCCATAGGTATACACCTCCTCTATTTCGATGTTCTCATTCTCGTCAGGCTTCAGCTCTTCTTTAACCGCAAGAAGGAGTCGAGTTGTTTCCCATAGGAGTGAGAATTCGTGATTCTCTTTGAAATGGGAGGAGGCCTTCTCAAAATGAGTGGCCGCCCTCACATACTCTTTCTGGCGAAGCGCCTGAAGGGCAAACACATAGGCCTTTTCTGACGGATTCAGCATATCACTTGGTTCCTGCCTGTACTGATTCCGCCTCTTTCAGGCGCTTGACATAAGGCTCGACCTTATATCCGCTTTGCTTCAGATAATATATAATGAAGCCCGACAAAAGCAAGGCCTGTTTGTTTCTCTGAATCAGAGCCGACTTGAGCGTGTCGTCAAGAACGGAAAGGACATGCTTGCGTGATCGTCCCAGAGTGTCGAACATGTCGGAAAGTGCACGTAACGTGTTGTTAAACAACGTGATACTATCAGTTTCCCGATCAGTCTTTTGCGATTCCGGCGCTCGCTTCAGAATCAGCTTTTGAGTGCCGGAGCTGACAGTTTCGCTCCACCGGTCAATCTCGCTGCCGATTTTCGAGCTGGCCGGGGAGTCGTCTGAGCCGGTCCCCAATTCCGCTTTGATCGAACCGAGAATCTGGCCTATCCGGTTTCTGTCGGCAATTTTCAAACTTGGCTCTTCGAGCCATCGATTATGTTCCGCAAACCACCCGCCGATTTCATCGGTCACATCGCGGCCGGCGCTAACCTCGTGGGCGATATCGTCGAGACGATTGATCCCGCTCAGAATGCGAAGGCGCTGCTCTTTGACAGTGACAGCTCGTTCCAGAAACGACTCAAGGATGATCTCGAGGGCCTTGAGAGTGTCAGTTCGGCTCAACGGTTTCTCCGATTAGTGTGGTCGTGACCATTCGGGAATTATTCGGGTGGGGGGCGGTCTTTTGGGTCAGGTATGACTCGAAGAGCCCCGCCAGACGAGTCACCATATTCTCCAGATCGGTTTCCGAGCGACGACCAGCGGAATCCTCTTTGCGAGCGCCGACGGGCGTGATGATTCCCGCCAGTTTCAGATGGGCGAGTTTTCTGAGCGTGTTGTTATTGTCTGGACCCGCCAGAGCGGCGATGTCATTTATGGTGCGATGCCCGTCGACCAGCGCCATCACATTCCATTCGGTCGCTTCAAGTGTAACCGCGCGGGCGCGCCCTCCCTGGGATGACGAAATTGTGTAGACGGCGCTAAGATCTGGGAGCGCTTCCTGCACCATGTTCATCTCGTCAAACCGTCGCAACCCTTCAAGAATGACATTTTCGACCGACAAGCGCACCGTGATCTCTTCTTCGGTCGGGAATTGATTCTCATAGAACTTGAACGAACCGGTCTGCCACGACAACAGAGAGTACAACAGATTCTCAACCTGTTCCTCGACAACTTTGTGCAGGTCGGCACGATCAATGAATCCTTTGTTGATGAGAATCTCTCCGAGACGTCGGGAGTTTTCGGAATGTGCTTGATCCTGCACGGCTTCGTCAAGTTGCGCGGCGTTCAACTTGCCGCGCTCTTTGAGCAATTGCCCAAGATGAAAGGTCTGGCGTGGGCCATAGCCGTAAATGATGTCACCGTTCTTGAAGTACACCATGACGATTGATTCGTCACGCTGAATCCCGAGTGTGCCCGACTTGCGCGAAGCTGCGACCAGCTGGAGTATCTCGGGGAGAGTGAATTTTTCGATATTTCCCTGTAAGTCCAAGTCCATTTGTAGCCCGCTGATGATTACGAAGTTGTGCGCAACCTCTGTTATACCCTCTTGCGGCACGACGTGATGGCATCACAGGTCGTGCGATTCATATGCACGGAAAGAATATGCCCGATGTGAAAGCAAGTCAAGATAGAAGTTCGATGCAACGCAGATTCAGTCGTATTTTGAAGGAGAGTGTGACAGCCTCAGGTGCCTTTCGTGCGATCCCAGTGGCTCGCTTTCTTGTTTTTCACAACGGACAAAAGCGATATACTATGGCCATGAACAGATCACCGGCCGACGATCAGTCAATTCGAATCGTCGAACTCCGTCAAAGAGGGAATCAGGCGCAGGTCGTTCTATCCGACGGATCATCGCCGTTGACCGTGTCCGACGAGCTCGTTTATCGGCATCGTCTCAAGGAAGGGATCGTTCTCACCCGGCCGCAAGTGGAGCAGCTCACGTTGGAGGCCCAACGATACGAGTGCGAGAAGTACGCCTCACGCCTGCTGGCTATCCGCGACCACTCGGAAGGGGAGTTGGCCACGAAGTTGTCAGCGAAAGGATTTCCGCGTGAGACTCTGGGCAAAACGCTCAACCACCTGAGGGAACGGGGGCTCCTGGACGACGCTCACTTCGCGCACAATCTGGTCTGTCGCTTAATCGAGCGAAATCCATCGGGACGGTCGTTTCTCGTGGCACACTTGGTGCGTAAGAAGATCGATCGGTCGCTCGCGGTGCAAACCGTCAACGCGGCGCTCGAAGGACAAGACGAACTGGAGCTGGCTATAAAGGCGTTGCAGCGGCGATGGCGACTCTATCGCCAGTTAAGCCTTGAAACGGCGCGGGTGCGTGCCTATACTTATCTCGGACGACGGGGGATCAGTTACGAGGCGGCCAAAGGCGCCTTTGAACACGTGTCCTCGACGACAGAATAAGATGAAAACGAACGACATACGGCATTCATTTCTGCATTTTTTTGAGAAGCGCGACCACCGCGTGGTGCCATCATCGCCGGTCATTCCGTTCAATGACCCGACGATCCTGTTTGCTAACGCCGGCATGAACCAGTTCAAAGATGTCTTTACCGGCCAGCGCAAAGTCGATTATCGTCGGGCCGCCAGTTCTCAGAAATGCATTCGCGCCGGCGGCAAGCATAACGATCTCGATAATGTCGGTTTCACCGCGCGACATCACACCTTCTTTGAGATGCTCGGGAATTTCTCGTTTGGCGACTATTTCAAGGAACAGGCGATTCTCTATGCCTGGGAGTGGATTACCAAAGAGCTGAAGATGCCCAAGGACCGCCTGCACGTCACCGTTTTCGAAACCGACGACGAGGCGTTTGGTCTGTGGGAGAAGATCGCGCCAGAGCTGAAAAACGGGCGGATACTCAGATTCGGGAAGAAGGACAACTTCTGGTCGATGGGGGACACGGGGCCATGCGGTCCCAATTCCGAAATCAATTTTGATCGCGGTGAAGAATACGGAACCGGCCCAGAGGACATCGTCAATGGCGAGACCGAACGGTTCATTGAGTTTTGGAATCTGGTATTCATGCAGTTCGATCAGCAGCTTGATGGGACGCTGATTCCGTTACCAAAGCCCTCGGTCGACACCGGTGCGGGCTTGGAGCGCCTCGCGTGTCTGCTGCAGGATGTTGAAACTAATTACGGCATTGATCTCTTTCAGGCGCTGATCGCAGGCATCTCAGATATCACTCACACAAGGTATCGGGATCATGTCGCGTCACACCATGTGATAGCCGACCACGTCCGCGCCCTGACGTTTGCCGTAGCCGATGGGGCGGGAATTTCCAATGAAGGACGGGGTTATGTGTTGCGCAGAGTCCTGCGCCGCGCGGCGCGTCATGGTCGTCAGCTTGGGGCACACGAGCCCTTCATCTACAGATTAGTGCCAGTCCTGGTAGAGCAGATGGGGGAGGCATACCCGGAGATTTCCGAGAAGCAAAGTCATATTATGAACGTCGTACGAACAGAGGAAGAGGCCTTTGGTCGTACGCTGGAGACCGGGCTGGAATTGTTCGAAAGCGTGGCCAAGAGAGTCAAAGGCTCTGGAAGTCTGGTCGTCGACGGCGAGACCGCGTTCAAACTGTACGATACCTATGGGTTTCCTTATGACCTGACTGAAATCCTGGCGACCGAGAACGGACTTACGGTGGATCAGGTCGGCTTTGATCAGGCGATGAAACAGCAGCAGGAGCGATCGCGCGCAGGCGGGAAATTCGTTTCCTATACGGGAAAGATGCTTATTGAAATACGGGCAGGTCTTCAACCAACGAGATTTGTCAGGGGACTTGACTCCATTATTGCAACTGTTCTGCAGGTTAGTTCTCCTGTCAGAGAAGAGGAGACGGGCGCTACAAAGATGGCAGTAGTTCTCGATCAGTCACCGTTCTACTTAGAGGCCGGTGGGCAGATTGGAGATTGCGGGACGATACAGAACGCACAGGCCGAGCTCGCTGTGGAGAGAGTATTCGAGCAACATGGAAACCGTTCACACACAGGAATGCTGATCAGAGGCGAAGCTTCCGATTTTGCTGAGGGAGCGCAAGTTACTGTGCGACTCGACCTCGCTCGTCGCTGGGATATCATGCGCAATCACACCGCAACGCATCTCATGCATGCTGCGCTGCGCAGAGTGGTCGGTGATCATGTTCACCAGTCCGGATCGTACGTCGGCCCAGACCGATTGCGGTTTGACTTCTCTCATCATCAGCCGCTGACACCTGATGAGATTCGCGACGTGGAAGAACTGGTGAATGAGCAGATTCTCAAAGGCACAAAGGTCGAGACCGTTGAAATGCCCGTTGCCAAGGCGAAAGAGAGCGGCGCAATGGCACTATTTGGGGAAAAGTACGGCGACACGGTCCGAGTAGTGTCGGTTCCCGGATTCTCCAAAGAGCTGTGTGGCGGTACTCATGTTGACAACGCAGCACAGATCGGACCGTTCTTTGTGACACTGGAGACCGGTGTCGCATCCGGTGTGCGTCGCATCGAAGCGATCACTGGTCGCGAGGCCCAGATTTTCATGCTCGACGCCAAGCAGTTCCGCCGTCAGGCAGCGCACATTATTGGCCGGCCGGAAAGCGAGGCTCTGTCAGGATTGGAACAGTTGCGCGAGGAGTATGCCGCGCTTCAGAAAGAACTCAAAAAAACCAAGCAGGAGATGTTCTCCGGAGGGGCAAAGTCAGTCGGCGAAGAGCTCGCGGTTGGACCTCTGACCGTCATCACGCACGATTTCGGCGCGACTGATAAGGACACGATCGCGGCCTGGCTTGATACCCACAAGGCTAAGAACAAACCTCTCGTGGTCGTCGGGCTCGGACAGGTAAACGGCAAGATCACCTATCTGGCGGCGGCCAGTAGTGCTGCAGTCGACAACCACAAGATCGACATAGGTGAACTCTCGCGCGTTCTGTTGGCGCAATTCGGCGGCAAAGGCGGGGGCAAAGCGAACTTCGCCCAGGGGGGTGTCGCGACAGATACCAGGGCGTCCGATCTTTTCGGGAGAATGCGAGATCTCTTGAGCGAAAGATTGAAATGACCGCTGCCGGCGTTCTGAATCATCTGCTGGCTGTGCGTGATCTCCAGGGAGGCTGTTTCCTTCTGCTTCTGGATCCCGATCGCTTGAGTGAGCGCATGTACTGTGCGCTGGCGGAAGGGAGCGCGGAGGCCGGCGTCGATGCCATACTCGTGGGTACGTCTTATCTGATGAACGTCGACTTTTCCAGTGCTGTACGCGCCATTAAACGTTCCACCACCCTGCCCATAATCCTCCTCCCCGGTTCTGCGGGTCAAGTTGTGCCCGATGCCGACGCCATCCTGTTTACCTCCCTCTTATCGGGGCGTAACCCGACTTATCTCATAGACGAACAGGTCAAGGGAGCGCCGCTTGTCCGGCAGTATGGCCTTGAGACGATTCCGACTGGTTATCTCCTGATTGAATCCGGGAGTCCAACGTCGGTTCAATTCATGTCCGGGACCTTTCCGATCCCCCGCAGCAAGCCGGAGATAGCCTGTGCCCACGCGCTGGCGGCTCAATACCTTGGCATGAAACTTGTCTATCTTGAGGCCGGGTCCGGTGCGGAACAGCCCGTGCCTACCGACATGGTTCAGGCGGTCGTAAACGGAGTTGACATTCCGATCATTGTTGGCGGAGGCCTTCACACTCCGAGCGATTGCGCCGAGCGGATCAAGGCGGGTGCGTCGTTTGTCACGGTTGGAAATCACTTTGAACGTGACTCCGATTTTTCGTATCTTCGCGAGATGACCGCAGCCGCGCATCCCAGATTGACCGTCCACGTATGACCCGTCAGCAGAAACTTGAGCGTCTTCGAAAGGTTGGCGAAGAAACCGTCATTCTTCGCCAGTCCCTGATCGAGAAATTCGGCCACCAGATTCTCGAGTGCGCCGATGTTATCGCCGGAGTCATTGGATCTCGAGGAAAGATCCTGATCTGCGGCAACGGGGGGCATGCGGCGATGTCGTCGCATTTCGCCGCCGAGCTGGTCGTTCGCCTTTCTGCCGACCGCAATCGGCAGGCGCTTCCGGCGCTTGCCCTCAGTGTCGATCCCGCCATACTTACCGCCGCGTCAAACGACTACGGCTACAAGGAGGTGTTCGCGCGCCAGGTCGAAGCACTCGGTCAGAAAGGGGACATGCTGATTGTCATGTCCACGTCGGGTAACTCGCCGAATTGTCTGCGTGCAGTGCAAACCGCGCGGGCGCAGGGACTGCTGACCTTCGGATTGCTCGGAGCCGACGGAGGCAAGCTGGTCACCATGGTGGAACGATCCATAGTAATCCCGCACCCTTCTGCTCAGCGCATTCAGGAGGAGCATCTCTTTCTCGTCCACCATCTCGTGGAACTCATCGAAAGCGATCTCTTCGCATGAGTCGATCCTCGACCGACCTGCCGAACCGTCTGCTGCTATTTTTCTTTTCCCTCTTCGTTTTCAGCTCAACGTTTTCAATCGCGTTGTCACAGATGTCACTGGGGTGCGCCCTTGCCGCCTTTGTCGTCGTCGTTATTCGCAGTCGCTATCAGCCGTTTGTCGGATCACTGAAATGGTTCTATTTGGGCATTGCAGGATACTTTGTCTGGTTAATGCTCGCGGCCATCTTAGGAAAGACCCCACTGCGATCGATTGCGATGATGAGAGAAGAGTGGCTTTTCACGGTGGCGACCATTGGAATCTACGTCATGCGCTCGGATGAATATCGCCACAAGGTTGTGACCTTGTTTTCCGTCAGCGTGGGAATGCTCTCGCTCTATGCGATCGTCCAGTATTTTACACTGATTGATTGGCTGAACCTGGAAGGGTTCGGATTCGTCCCGATACCCTGTACTGCGGTCACTGGTAACTTCTCAAATGTGCTCACCTTTGCCAATTTCTTCAGCGTCGCGGGGTTCTTCATACTTGGCTATGCCGTGTCGAGTGATGATCCCTGGGATCGCAAGCGATTCCTTCTGGTTTTCGTGGCGTCACTCTCGATGCTGGCCGCTCTCCTGACTTACAGTCGTGGTCCCTTCCTGTATATGATGGCCGGGCTTCTGGTGATCATTGCGTTGAAAGGGAAGGGAATCCGATGGTACGCGCTCGGCATGTTCGCTCTGCTTGGTGTACTGACTATCAGCATGCCTGCACTGCGAAATCGATATGTCGACGATCTCTCGCGCGATGTAAGCGGGGTCAATGAAGGGGGTAGACTCTTCGTGTGGAAAAACTCGCTCAAGGTTATCGAGGAACACCCCGTTTTCGGGGTTGGCCCAGGTAATTTCAAAGAGTACTATGCACTTCAGGCTGGTCCGGAACTGGAGGATAAATTTCATCACGTTCACGCCCACAACGATTACCTGAACGTGGCCGCGCTGGGGGGGATTCCGGATGCACTGCTCTTTTGCGGGCTCTGGGTGGTAGTTTTCGGGTATTGCTGGATAGGATACCGACGCGCAGACTTTTCGCCGGCAGATCGCCAGTTCTGCTTCGCCGCCCTGATGGGATCGGTACTGTTCTTCATGTCGGGTCTGTCCGAGGCCGCTTTCGCTGACGAAGAGGTTCGGCAGATGCTCATGTTTGTCTGGGGCGCCGGATTGGCGCCATGGTACAAGATCGCGGAAAGATCCGGGATTCCGGTCAGCGCTTAAAGTCCTTGACAAGTTTCGGGAAGGCTCTATATTCGACCGACACTTATGGCTATTCAGAAGCAGAAATTAGGGCAACCCAAGCCAAAACCACCTGCCAAGGTCGCGCCGTGGCCGTTTGGGCGAAAGAACTACATCCTGTTTGGGGTGGCGTTGGTCGTTATCATTATAGGGTTTGTTCTGTTGGGTCAAAACTCAATTACCCTGGCCCCGTTTCTTCTGGTCGTCGGCTATTGCGTCCTGATTCCTTACGCAATCATGGCTAAAGACAAGCCAAAATCCGAATCCGAGCCTGTGTCGGAGCAATCTTCGCCGAAAGCTCTTTAGCGCCCGTCTGGCTTGTTTTCATCCGTTGGTTTCCGTTTTCAATACGTCTTGTTCGCTCAGAATCTGAGCCTATTGTGGTATCGGTTCCAGAAGCCGTGTCGATTCCGGCACGGGACGATCAAGGTCATTAATTTCATCCTGGTTGGCGGCAAACCTCTTGATATTTTCTCGATCCGGCATATATTGCAGGACTGCCATCGGCCCCACTTTGGCGACAATTGAGTAGCTGGCTGAACAATCGGAACTAAACGCTCTGATTGACTTTGGTGAGCTGGTAGAGCCGGGCGGTTAGCTCAGCTGGTTAGAGCACCTGCTTTACACGCAGGGGGTCACTAGTTCGAATCTAGTACCGCCCAGTTTGAGAGATCGCAGCGGATTGAAGCTGAGAGCGTTCATCGAAGCGGAGGTTGGGTCAGAAGGCATCCGGTGATTGAGATCGGGGTTGTAGTTCAGTTGGTTAGAACGCATGCCTGTCACGCATGAGGCCGCGAGTTCGAGTCTCGTCAACCCCGCCATTATCGTCGGTCCATTACCTCCACGCTAATCTCCGGGCTTGCCACAGCCAATTCTATAAATCTCGTTTTCACTAGGGCGTCCGCGCCACCGGCAGGACGGCTTTTCTTAGTAGTAGTGATCGCGTCCGCGCGAAGCATAAACACGGGGTCACGTCGCCCCGGCGTTCGGTGTGATGACGCAGAGCTCCGGCGTTACCACCGCATGTCAGAAAATGCTAGACGGTGAAAATCGGGGGACAAACGGGTCGACCGCATGTGACGGAAATCACTTGCAAACAATCCAAATTTCGCCTACATTGATTTTACAATATTTGGAAGGCTACATCCGCCTTTTCCGCTGCCCTACAACACGCTTTTCTCATCTGGATCAAAGGCGGGCAAGCCCCGTTTTCTTGATTGAGCGAATTACTTCTTATGGACTGCGCTATTGACAATCAATTGGGATTAAGACCGGCATTTGTTAACCGAACCACGTTAAATAGCCAGGTTGTTTTCGGTGAATTTCAGGTTGACAGTTTTGTGCTCCGAAACCCGCCCGAACGCAAAGCCCGAAAACGTTAGCAACAATAATAAAACCAACCATATGACAAGCATTGAAAGTAAGAAATCATTCGTAACAATAGATTTAATTCTAATTGTTTTGACTTTTCAAATATCATCTTGCATAGGACAAGTGAAAGAAAAACCTGTTAATGATACAACAGAAAATGGAATAAACAATCGACCAATCAATTCAAATCAAAGTACAACATTTCCACAAATTCACACCAATTTAAATGGAATGGTAAGGGATTTTGTAAGAACAATGTATCAAGACAAAAAAGGGAACTATTGGTTTGGAACAAATGGAAATGGGATTATACGCTATGATGGTAAATCACTTGATAAAATTACAATTAAAACAACCCAAAAAGGTGTTTCGGTAAGAGGAATTGTTGAAGACAAGGTAGGCAATGTTTGGTTTGCAACTTCTTCTGGACTAGTAGAATTTGATGGTGAGAAATTTGCAACATACTCTATAGAAGTCGGTCTTCAAAATGATGAAATCTGGAGTATTTGTATTGATAGAAAAGGTTTGATTTGGGTAAGTACTGGCAAAGGCGTCAGTCATTTTGATGGGGAAAAATTTACACCTTTTATATTACCCGAAACAAGGGTCGAAAATCCACAACCTATGTTATCTGATAAATTGGTTTTTCAATTTTTAGAAGACAAAAATGGAACGATGTGGCTTGTTACCGATGGAAATGGAATTTTCAAATACAAAAATGGTGAATTCATTCATTTAACATCTAAAAATGGACTTACCGACAATAATGTCGCGGATATTTTAGAAGACAAGCAAGGAAATATTTGGATTGGTACTTTTTTTGGCGGTGTGAGTAAATATGATGGTAAAACATACACTAACTTCACAAGGGATGGAATTATTGAAGGTATAGAAACTTATAATTTTTGTGAAGACAGGCAGGGAAATATTTGGTTTTCAGCTGAAGGTTATGGGGTATATCGTTACGATGGAGCAAATTTCACCCAATTCACAACTGACAAAGGCTTAACCACCAATGTTGTTCAAAGTATTTATGGGGATAACAAAGGTCAACTTTGGTTTGGCACCTGGCAAGGAATAAGTATTTATGATGGACAAAAATTTATGAATGCTAAAGACAAAGAACCTTGGACTAACTAAAAATAACTGTTGCTAACAGCACATTGGGTTTGGGGTCTGGATGGCTCCTGGTTCCCATTTGCCTGCTGGTATCGGTAGCTCAATCGAGGCGTTAGAAGTCGTTTTGTGGTTCTCGCGCCAATACCCGGCACTTGTGCATGAGAACTCCGTTGCTAAAGAGTGTTGATATTCAGCTACTTCAAATTGAGGGACTGGTGACGGACGCTTCGATGACAAACCGCCCTTCTAGCCTAATAGTATAGCGAGAATTTGTCGCACGTCCAGTCCTTACTTGCCACATTGGGTAGCCTAGCGACAAACCGATAGCTCTAAGCAGTTACCGGCATATTCACGAATTCGACAGGAGCCCGCGGCCTTGAACCATATAGAATTGCTATGTCGTAGGATCCGGAACGTGGCACTTCAAGGACGAGGCTCTCGACCTGCCCATGTCTACTGACCGAAACGATTTCAATTCCGTCAGTTGGATTTCGCCTATCTCACTGTTTTCCAGCGCCTTCCATCAATCATCGCGTAGTGTAACCGTCTCGGGAACTGGAAGCTCACAAAAGTTTGGGGAGAGTGAGGTTGGGGCCGCCATAGAAGAGTAATTTTATCCCACATTGTCAGACGCATGCTTACACAGCAGTTGTAGAAACTAGGTCATCTGCCTTACCTTGTCTCTGTTATCGAAGCGACTGCTATTGACATGGTAAACACCTGTCGCGGTCCCGGCCGCCATCTCCGGATCATCGCACTCTGCTGTTCCGCAGTCGTAGTCATTTCAATACTTTGCGGCTATTGGAATCTGCAGCAGGATGACAGCTACATTTACTACACGTATGCGAGAAATCTTGCAGAAGGTCACGGTTATGTCTTCAACGCTGGAGAAAGAGTTAACGCGACTACCTCACCTCTGTACACGATTCTTCTCGCCTTGACATACAAGCTACTTGGGTTCCTTCCCTTCGTGACTCTGCCGGTCATTGGAAGCATCATCGGGGGCATCAGTCTGTTTCTGCTGTGCCACTTCTTGATTCAGTGCTTCAGGGATGAGCAGGATTCGTTCTTCACGTATGCGTTGCCGCTCGTGTTGCTGGCCAGTCCTCTGCTCTCCCTGGCGGTCGGTATGGAGCTTTTCTTAGCAATGATGCTGGCCGTGGCCAGTGTATCAATATATGTACAGGACAGGTTGAAAGCGGCATCATTTCTTGGCTCCTTTGCGGTTTTGGCGAGGCCGGATATGCTGATTGTGCCGGGACTCTTGATGATTCACTACTTGATCCGTCACCGTCGCCCACCCAATCTTACACCTGTCTTGCTCTTTGTCGCACCGATCGTAGCATGGCTCATATTCAGCTGGACTTACTTCGGCAGTATTCTCCCGTCCACATTGTCGGCCAAGCTCGCTCAGACGGAGGCAGGACTGTGGGGCGGAGAGTTTGCATTTCTGGAGGCACTACTCTCCGCCCCGAATTGGTACGGAGCTCCGGTGGCCAGAGAACAAGTGTTGCCGCTCGTTACACTTTTGTTCATTACGATTGCCGGCACTCTGGCTGGATTTTCTGTCTGGATTGCGAAGCGTCGAGAATGGAAGCTCCTTCATCATCCCGCAGTATGCGTGCTGGCGGTCTGGAGTATTCTCCACTTGATAGCATACGGTCTTTTCCTGAGGGTGCCTGCGTATCCGTGGTATTACACTCCGCTCGCCGTGGGCATTGCGGTCCTGATGACTCTGCCCTTTCATGTCGTTATTCGTTTACAAACTCAGCGGTCCGATATTCGGTGGAGAACCGGCTCACTGGCCGTACTGTGTGGTCTGACGCTGATTGGCGTGTGGCTGCCGATCATGAGTCTCGGTAACCGGTCGGGTTGGGAATACGAAACTCATCGCAAGGCGGCCCAATGGCTCAATGAACATGCGCCCGACGGAGCGAGTGTTGGCGCAGGTGACGTCGATATTCTGAGATTCTTCTACGAAAAAGGTCCGGTAATCGATGGGTTGGGGCTCGTGACGCCCGAGGTTGTCGATCACGTCAGACAAGGTGATCTGAACTGGTACATTCACAGATATGAGCCCGACTACTTGATGCTCACTCATCGCCAACATCCTTCGAAGGACGGTTTAGAGACTGAAAGTTGGTTTCAACTAGCCTACAAGCTGCAGATAGTGATAGGAGAACCGGGACAGGAGGTGGCCCTTTACGGCAAAACACAGGAGAAAGGATCCGTCCCGGTACAATCCCAGGCACACCTCACTAAGTGATGATCTTCCATCGGCCTCCGTCGATTCGAGCATAGGTTCACCGGATCGGAAACTGGATGCACACAAGAGTCTGGGGAGAGTGAGGTCGGGGCCGCTTTGACTCTATAGCGACCCACGACTATGCAGACCCCTGACATGAGTGATCTGCTCAATTGCAGCCCAGTTTGCAGTGTGCTATCATAATAGTGAAACGAGTCACTGAAACGACACTTTGTCGTTGTCATCAGGAGAACAGGAAGTAGGATGACCACCCTTATCGTCGGAGCAAGCGGAGCTACCGGGCGGTTGCTGGTCGAGCAATTATTGCATCGCGGGCAGCACGTAAAGGCCATCGTACGATCGGCCGACCGCCTGCCTCTCTCAGTCAGATCCAACCCGCGCCTGACGCTGATCGTGGCGAACCTGCTTGATCTGAGCGATACCGAGATAACCCAACACATTCGAGGGTGCGGCGCGGCGTTGTCGTGCCTGGGCCACAATCTGAGTCTGAAGGGCATCTACGCGCATCCGCGTCGGCTTGTGACCGATGCCACCCGTCGACTGTGTCAGGCTCTAAAGGCCACAGGTTCGGGAGAACCTCGAAAGTTCGTCCTTATGAACACGACTGGCAACAGTAACCGCGATCTCCAGGAGCCGCGATCGATTACTGACCGTCTGGTCGTCGGACTCATCCGCCGCATACTACCACCCCATGCGGACAATGAGCAGGCTGCGGACTATTTGCGGCTCCAGATAGGACAGAACAATGAAGCCATCGAGTGGGTTGCAGTTCGACCGGACAGTCTGACTAATGAGGACAAGGTGACACCTTACGAAGTGGTGGCATCGCCCACGAGAAGCCCGGTTTTCGATTCGGGCAAAACGAGCCGGATCAACGTGGCCCACTTCATGTCGGAACTGATTACAAATGATGAAGTCTGGAACCAATGGAGAGGACAGATGCCCGTGCTCTACAACAAGGATACCACTCGGCGCGACCGTTGAATGCAGAGGTATATTGTGCAGAAGGCAAATCAACAGATCCTCGAGATACTGCGCGCGGAAATCGCGACGCACAACAGGTCGGAAAACAAACTCAACTATCAACGATTCTTCAAAGAAACTCTCGATAACCCGTTCGCCATCAAAACCGCGATCCTCCGCGAAATCTCCAACAGATGCTTCAGGAGCGTTAAGCAGATGTCAAGAGACGACCTTCTGGCTTGCTGCGATGATCTGCTCACCTCACGGGAGCGATACATGCTCTTTGTGGCTTTCGAGTGGGCTTTGAAAGTCAAGACGCAGTACCAGGTAAAAGATTTTGCTTGTTTCGAATCCTGGCTGCGAGACTATGTCGACAACTGGGGCGCGTGCGATCACCTCTGTTGCGGCGCACTTGGTCATCTTATCTATCAGTTCCCGAACACGGTTGTGAGAACGCATCGCTGGATACGGTCGAGGAACAGATGGATGCGAAGAGCCGCTTCGGTATGTCTGATTGTATCGGTTCGGAACGGTCTTTTGTTAGATGATGTGATGCGGACAGCCAGCGCACAGCTGGCTGATCCGGATGACATGGTGCAGAAGGGCTACGGCTGGACGCTGAAAGAAGCGAGCAACACATTCCCGGATGAAGTGTTCAAGTTTGTTATGAGAAACAGAAGCCAGATGCCGAGGACCGCGCTCCGGTATGCAATTGAGAAGCTCCCACCCACCCAGCGTATGCAGGCGATGAAGAGAGGTTGACTCTTCACTTCCTTCCCGGTCTCGACACTCTCTCCCAGGCAAGCTTCGACCAATCGCCTCCACAATGCGATTGCGTAAATTGATCGTTCAAACGATCTTGTCATGAGCTGATATCGGATTCCGCTGAAAGGAGCGCACAATGAAAGCTGAACCGCAAAAGGAACATGCCTGGCTGCACCGATTAGTCGGGGACTGGACCTACGAAGTCGACGCTTGCATGAAACCGGGTGAACCCCCACAGAAGTTTAAGGGTAAGGAAACAGTCCGCTCGGTTGGAGGAATCTGGATTGTTGCCGAAGGTCAAGGTGAAATGCCCGGCGGTGGCATCGCCACGACTATGCTCACGCTCGGTTTCGACCCTCGCGTGAAGAAGTTTGTCGGCAGTTGGATTGGATCGATGATGACACACTTGTGGGCGTATGAGGGAAATCTCGACGCAGCCGAGAAAGTATTGACGCTTAATTGCGAAGGACCCACTTTCGACGGCACTGAGTCTACCACACGGTACAAGGACATACACACCGTGATCTCTGATAACGAACGCACGCTCACCGGGAACGTGGTTGGCAAAGACGGAAAGTGGATCGAGATGATGACCTGTACCTACCGCCGTGCGCGGTAGACGCCCGCATGGTGACCAGCAACACCGACACAGAACTGACTCGGGGCTCATCTCGCATGCTACCACAGCCTAAGAGGGAAGAACCGAAGCTCACAGGATTCGAAGGTATAGTGAATCTGACCTTACGGGAAAACTACTGGGATTCTCCTGAATTGAAGAAAGAGTTCATGGGTTTCCTGGTTCAGCTATTCGATCTTGATCTGTCGCTCTGGGACAAAATGGGATTCTGGGACGATCGATATCGACCATTTTCCTATTTCAGTGATAACAGAGTGGTGTCCAACGTGTGCGTTTACACCATGGATATGACAATTCGGGGAGAACGTCGCCGAGTTGCCCAGATCTCGGCCGTAGGAACAGTTCCGGAATACCGCAGAAGAGGCCTGAGTCGCAAGCTCACGCAGGTTGCACTGGACTGGGCGCGCGCCAATCATGATTTCTTCTTTCTCTTTGCTGACGAGGATGCGTACAAACTCTACAAGGAGTGCGGCTTTCGACCTGCTGAGGAATACAAGACTCGCATCGCAGTGACGGGCAAGGTCGCTCAGGCAGGCGCCACCACGCTGGATATGCAGCGACAGGATCATGTCGAGCAAGTATACCGTTTGGCATCCAGGCGGGAAGCCGTCTCCAATCTCCTGGGAGTGTCGAACGACAAGCTGCTCATGTATTGGTGCTTATACTCTCTCCGCAATTACATCCATTACATTCCAGCGCTGGACATCCTGGTCTTGTTTAAGCGTGAGAATGGCCTCGTGACGATTTTCGACATCGTAGGGGCCAAGATCCCCAAGTTTGCTGAGCTATACCCCCATATTTGCGACCCGAGTGACAATGCCGTCGAGTTTCTCTTCATGGTGGACAAGTTGGGTCTGGAGAATGTCGACCGAGTTCGGGTTGAGGGAAACGGAACTCATCTCCTTGGCAGTTTTCCGCTCGAAGGTACACAGTTCATTCTCCCGATTACTTCCCATGCGTAGCGAAGCACGAGATTCCAATAGACCGGAAGCAGAACAATCGAGCCGATTTTGCGTATGACATAATCGAGTACTCATTCCCATGTATCTCGGAGGAGACTGTTGAAAGCTATCGTACGCACCGCCTACGGATCGCCCGATGTTCTCGCCCTGCGAGAAATCGATAGGCCTGATCCCAAAGACAATCAAGTACTGGTAAGAGTACACGCGGCGTCTGTCAACCCGCTTGACTGGCACATTCTTCGCGGCAAGCCGTTCTTGGTCCGGCTGATGGGCTTTGGACTGCTGAAACCGAAACAGCAGATACTCGGAGCCGACGTCGCCGGCCGGGTTGAAGCGGTCGGCAAGGACGCGGCGAAGTTCGCGGTAGGTGACGAAGTCTTTGGTGCGACAGTGGGCGGATTTGCAGAATATGCATGCCTCCGCGAAGACAAGATTGTGCTTAAACCGACAAATATGACATTTGAACAGGCGGCGGCCGTCCCTGTTGCGGGACTCACCGCCCTGCAGGGTCTTCGCGATCAAGGCCGGCTCAAGTCGGGCCAGAATGTGCTGATCAACGGCGCTTCGGGAGGTGTCGGCACATTTGCGGTGCAGATCGCCAAGGCGCTGGGAGCTCACGTGACCGGTGTTTGCAGCGGGAGGAATCTGGAGATGGTGCGGTCGATTGGGGCCGACGATGTGATCGATTACACAAGAGAGTGCTTCTGGCGGAGCGGAAAGAGATATGATCTGATCCTTGACAATGCCGCGTTTCATTCGATACGCAAGTCTTTGCGCGCCCTCACGCCGACCGGCACCTATGTTCTGATTGGCGGCTCGACAGTGAGTTTTCTACAGACGCTGATTCTCAAACCACTGTTTTCAAAGGAGGGTGGACGAAAGGTGGTCTCTTTCATGGCAAACGTGAATCAGACAGATTTGGCTTTCCTGAAGGAACTTCTTGAGGCCGGCAAAGTTGTGCCCGTCATAGATCGAAAGTATTCTTTGAACGAAACCCCTCAGGCAATTCGTCAGGTTGAAGAAGGGCACGCGCGAGGAAAAGTGGTCATCTCGATGTGAAACGTCGACGGAAATCCCTTCTTTGCAGTGCCGATGACATTTTTCGTATGATTTTTGGAATCGCTATTATATTGATCTTACGGAGGTCATAGCATGAAAAGGGCACACCTATTAGCTGGTCTGTTGGTAATGTCCTCTTTAATGCTCTGCTCATGTTCAGATAACAAGCCCACAGAACCGACACCAACGGCCGATAGTCACGCGCTATTCGTTGAGGTCAATGGGCACGGCAACGGCTCCGCCGACTCACCCTTCGGCAGTATCCAGGATGCCTTCGATGCCGCCTCCGCTGACTCTACCGTCGAGCGCATCTACATAGCCTGCGGCTCTTACTACGAGTCAGTTGTAGCAATGAGCGGCGTATCGGTGTATGGCGGGCGAAATCCGCAGGAGTCCTGGAATCTGTCATCGTCAGATTCGACCGTCATTATGGGGGAGACCATCGACGGACACTGCATCGGTCTGGCGATACGCGGGGTCAGCGACAGCATACTTCTTTCTCACCTGACGATCGTATCCAGAGATGCCATCGATTCCGGCAGTTCGTCATACGGAATCTACTGTATTGACGCGGCAAATGTGGAGATACGCTCATGCCGGATAGTCGCCGGCAACGGTGCTTCGGGAAATGCAGGACCGATGGGACTGCCGGGCGAAGACGGTGAAAGCGGCGATTGGGGGATGTTTGGGCGTCGCCCAGTTGCGGGGGGAGCAGGTGGCTTAGGCGGCAGGTGTGACGGCAGCATGTGGGGGTGGGAGCCCGGAAAGGATGGACAGCCGGGGGCAAGTTACTTGGATTCCCCGATGGGGGGAGCCGGGGGCACTGGTGACGACGGTAATTGCGGCACTCCTGGGGCCGGGCAGGACGGCGGAAACGGCTCACACGGTGTCGACGGCTATAGCGCCTCCTGGGAGTTGCTCCTTAAACCCGATGGAGAATGGATCATCGCGACTGCGGATAGTGGGTTCGACGGTAATCGAGGGTGCTACGGCTCTGGCGGTGGAGGCGGGGGAGGTGTCGCTACAACCACTGGAAACAGAGGGTGCAGGCATGGTTCCGGCGGAAGCGGAGGGGGGGCTGGCGCTGGTCCGGGGATGGGCGGACACGGAGGCCAGCCGGGTGGGGCGTCGATAGCCATACTTTCGATTCGAAGTGAGCTGTCTATATCGAAGTGTACGCTGCTCACCGTGACAGGTGGCCGCGGAGGAGCTGGAGGAGCCGGAGGAGTTGGTGGACGAGGCGGGAAAGGGGGACCTATAGACTGCTTCACGTGCTGCGGGGGTGCTGGAGGCGTAGGGGGGGATGGCGGCAATGGTGGGCACGGCGGAGGGGGCTGCGGTGGCTCGTCTATCGGACTGCTGAAGTGCGAATCGACCGTCGACTTTCATGACAATAACTCCTTGCTGATCGGCCCCGCCGGTGAGGGAGGCATGGGGGGTAGCTCAGGAGCCAGCCGAGGCAGCGACGGTATTTCACGGGATCTCCTCGAAGTTCTGATTGGGTCTGCAGACCGCTGATAGAGTGTCTGCTTCCGTGCATTATGTCCTACGTCATACTTGCGCTGCTTTCCGCGGCTTTGGCTGGAGCAGCGACTCCATTCAATAAGGCTCTTCTTTCCTCATTCGATCCCTTCCAGCTGGCAGGCCTCTTGTACCTTGGAACAGCTGTCGGGTCTGCTGGGCTGGCGTTCCGCAAGCGCCCTCGCACGTTGCCGTGGCAGATGGATCGAAGGAATCAGATGCGCCTGGTCGGCGCGGTGCTCTTTGGTGGCTTGCTCGCGCCGCTCTTGCTCTTGTTGGGGCTCCGAGCCGCGTCGGCGGCCTCGGTCTCCTTGTGGCTCCCCGTGGAGTTAGTTGCCACCGCGATCATCGGAACCATCTTCTTCCGGGATCACCTGGGACGTCTTGGGTGGATCGGGATGATCGGTGTGCTCGTCGCCGGAGTGCTGCTCTCCCTTGGAGAGAAGACGGCGGGCCTATGGGCCGGGCTTCTCGTCATGGGGGCGTGCGCAGGCTGGGGACTTGACAACAACTTCACGGCTCTGATTGATGGTATCACTCCGGCACAGAGTACATTCTGGAAGGGGCTTGTGGCAGGATCGGTCAATCTCACCATCGGACTAGCCGCAGGGGATTATCCGGGAACCGTGGCAACGACTATCTGGGCGCTCGGGGTCGGGTGCGTATGCTATGGCGTCAGCATCGTGCTCTACATCACCGCGGCCCAGAACATAGGCGCCACGCGCGCGCAGATGTTCTTTGCCGCTAATCCATTCTTCGGAGTCATCCTGTCGGTCGCGATCCTGAGTGAGACCATCACAATCATTCAACTCGTAGCGGGCGCCATTCTGATCGGGTCACTCTTCCTCGTCTTTCGTGACAGTCACGAACATGAGCATACCCACGACGGACAGGAGCATGAGCATAGCCATCGCCACGACGACAGCCATCACGGGCATGAGCATACGGAGATGGTTCTTGGTCGCCATACCCATAGACACAAGCATGACCATGTCACTCATCACCATCCGCACTGGCCTGACCTGCACCATCGGCATGACCACTGAGAATGGCCGGAGCGACTTTCGGATGAGACACACAGCGATCGGCAAGGGGAAACGCGAGAATGGGAGCGCGGCTGCACGAGGGAGCTGGTAAAGCGCCCCGTCACCGGGATCACGATCCTGCTACACCCGAAACGTCAAAGGCAGCGCCCTTCGGTCGCCGGGAAACGACGAGCGCAACCGTGCGATACCGCTGGTCACCCAGTCCCGATCCGTCCACGCTCGGTCTCCTTCGTCTCAAACGTGTGTTCGGTCGGACATCAACGACTCGCGCAGCTTATCGATGTGCCCGATGACATCGTGAGCTGCGGCCTCTGCCAATTTGCCTTGTTGGTGAGCTGTTGATGACTCGCCAACGCTTATTGCATGAACAGCCTGATTGGCGAGTTGGTGTACGCGCTCGTGCGGTGTCTCGATCGTCCTGAATTCCGATTCACTTCCAAATTGCCGCATCCCTTCCGAGTAGTACCACTTGCCAAACCGACAGTCGTGGTGATTGACTATCTTCCAGCTACCTGTATCGATTCGTCCAGAAAGGACCGCGCTCATCCTTTCCACATAGAGCCGGTGATCGTTCTTGGCCAAATCAATGATACTCAGGTTCCCGCCTGACAGCGTGAATCTCTCGATCATGCTCCTGATCCCCTCGGCCTGGCGATTGAGTTCCTCGGCTGCCGCCGCCGATTGGTCGGCGCCTGCGGCAGTCTCTTTCGTCACGGTTGAGATGTGCTCGATATTCTTAGATATCTGCTCGGCCGCCGATGACTGCTCTGCCGCCGCCGTTGCCATCTGGGCGATCATGTCGGTCACTCGCTGCGCCACAGTCACGATTTCGTTGAGGCTGTTTCCCGCCTTGTCGGCCAATTCTCGCCCCTTATCGACTTCCTGAATTCCGGCTCGCATACTACTGACCGCGTCGCCAGTCTCTTTCTGAATTCCCTTGATCATCTCGGTGATCTCACCGGTTGCTTTGCCGGTTCGCTCGGCCAGTTTGCGGACTTCATCGGCCACAACGGCGAAGCCACGACCCTGCTCACCGGCACGGGCAGCTTCGATCGCCGCGTTGAGTGCCAGCAGGTTGGTCTGATCAGCGATGTCATCGATCACACCGATGATCTCGCCGATCTGATCTGCGGAGGAGGCCAGCTTGGTTATGGACTCGGCCGATTCTCTCACCACAGTCGCGATCCTTTGCATTCCCTGTATGGTGTCGTCGACAATCCGGCCGCCCGACGTAGCTGTATCCGACGCCCCCTTGGCCGCACTGGTTGCCTCACCGGCGTTCCGGGAAGATTCGAAAATGGTTGCTGTCATCTCCTCGACGGCGGTCGAAACTTGATTCACCTGATCCGATTGGTCTTTGGCGCCTTTGGACATCTGCTCAGACGACGATGCAATCTCATTAGCTGCCGAAGCCAGTTCACGGGCGTTCTCACCCAGCTGTCGAATCATAGTGCTCAGATTGGTAGTCATGTTCGTCAGTGACTTTCCCAGGCGCTCTTTGGTGTCCATGGTCTCCTGGATCGCCTTTACCAGCGATCCGACCTCGTCCTGTGACTTCAGAGACAGGCGACTCATAGCAGACGATTGAACCTGGCGTGTAAGATCGTTATTGGCGACGGCTTCAAGCACGGTTTCGAATTCGCTGAACTCTTTGTTCATGTGTGCCGTGGCGAGCACGACTTGCTCAATCGGTCTCGCAATAGCCCTCGCGAAGAAGATACTGACGACTACGGCCAGCAACAATGATATGGCCCCAATGATTAGCATCGTATTTCGAAGCGCTGTCGCGGGGGCTGTGAATTCATCGATATAGCTTCCGGCGGCTACAATCCAATCCCAGTCCTTGAAATACGTGTAGGCGACGATCTTGTCCCTCGCAGAGGTCTCGCCAGCTTCCTTGTTGATCCAGGGATATTGGACCCATGCTATCTCTCCCTCGGCCAACGTAGCGACCTTTGCTATCATCTCCTTGGCGAAATCGTTTGCGCCGATGTCCTGCCCTTCCTTTGTTGGGTGAATCTGCAGAACCCCCTTTGAGTCCATCGCATAGATGTACCCTGTCTTGCCTACCTTCTGAGACAGCAGCGCATCGCGGAGAATCTCGGAGCGCTCTTTGACCCCTACATAGAGGATCCCCACGACCCCCCCGTCGGCATTCCGAATCGGTTCATACGCCGTGACATACCAATCGGTAACAACCCAGGCTCGGCCGAAATAGGGTTTCTTCTCAGTAATCACGGCGTCGAACACGGGCTGTGAAGCGAACGTGCCGACGGCGCGGGTGCCGTCTTCTTTCATCACATTCGTGGAAATCCGGCGCGCCTTCGTGCCCTCATTGAGGAAGATCGTGCACGTAGCGCCGGTCAGTTCCTTGACCTCATCAACGAGTTCGTAGTTGTTATTGACGATATAGCCGTTACGCGGATTTCCCAGCTGCATCTTGCCGTTGTGTACTGCGACTTGTTTTCCCCCACGGTCTTCGAACAGGCGGCGAGCTACCTGCATGTTGTGGCGGACATTCTTCTGCGCCAGTTCGGCGTTCGA
This sequence comes from uncultured Ignavibacteriales bacterium, assembly GCA_964540105.1. Classification (GTDB taxonomy): domain Bacteria; phylum Zixibacteria; class MSB-5A5; order GN15; family FEB-12; genus DATKJY01. Next base: position 252,887 of record CAZILL010000001.1, read on the forward strand.
TTCGCAGATAGCGCGAGACATGGCGGCCAGATGCGCGATATCCTTCTGCGCTGACTCCTTCAATTGAGCGGTGGATTGGCTGATGCCAATTGCGGTGATTCCTGCGATTGCCAGTAAGAGAATGGCGCAAATCGCCAGCGTCAGCTTTTGAACGATGCGGAGCTTCATACGATACCCCTTGTTGACGATTTTCAGACACCGCGCCGATCTTTCCGTCCGGGAGACGCTCAGGGAGACTGGCTCGGCACAACTACCGTTTCACCTTCAAGTCATCGGTATTGTAGGGAAGGATTTGAGGCGGTTACATCGTTTGACTGCGCTCAGTGAACCGAATTCGCGTATCATCGAGACATATACCGATGATAAACAATTACTACCGAAAAAGGGGTGAATTGTAACGGTATGCGGTTTACTGCGTTCTGCTCCGGTAGACCACACTTCCTCACGTGCAGGATTCTTGAACAGATTTCTCGATAAGGCGCGGCCCGACTATCCGTATTGCCCCGCACAGATCATGACGAGGATTCGCGCCACTTGATCGCCTGAAAGCGAGGATCCTCGCGCAACGAATCCAGGTCCGGATCTCGCAAGACCCAATCGTGATGTGCAAAACCAGCAAGCGCAGCGGCCTGGAGACACTCGATGGCGCGACCGTTCTGCTCCTCGAGAGCGAATAGACATGCTGCATTGTACTGAATGCCCGCGTCAGACGGATCAGCCTGCAGCGCTCGTTCGACCCATTCGAGCCCCTTGTCGCGCGCTCCCAGCCGGCAAAGCGCTACCGCCCCCATTGTTAGCGCACGGGCGTCGTCGGGGTTCATCTCCACATGCTGCTCGACGGCTCTGAACGCGGCCCGGTAAGAAGCCAGTGCTTTGTCCTTCTCTCCAAGAGCGGTCTGTGCCTGAGCGGAGAAGTAACGCGCTTCGTGATGTTCGCGCACGTTGCACGCCCGCTCAAACAGATAGGCTGCCTTGGTTAAGTCGCCGCGCTGGAAGCAGGCACGTCCATAGAGGTAGAGAGTCTCCGCCTGGTTTGGGTCGAGGCTGATGGCTGTGTCGAATTCTCGCCACGCTTCGTCGAAGTGATTCAGTAACCAGAGCGTGAAACCGCGCGCCGCATGGGCTTCCGGCAAACGCGGGTTGAGCTCGAGCGCGCGCAGGCTGGCTCTATCAGCCTGTTCAAGGTGATTTTCTGACGACTCACCGTAGAAATGAACCAGGAGCGCACAGCACTCAGCAATGCCCGCGTTGGCCAACGCGAAATTGCCATCGATGTCGACAGCCTTGCGGAACATCTGGAGTGCGAAGCGTAGACTCACTCTGCGCTGCTGATTGAAGTACTGCCTCCCCTTCAGGTAGAAATCGTAGGCTCGGGGGTCGGTGGTCGCGATCTGCCCGGGTGACAAGGCTTCCTCGGCGAGCCAGAGGCGGAGGCTCGTGACGACGCTGCGGGTGATGTCGTCCTGAACGACAAAGACATCCTTCAGTTTGTCGTCGTACTGTTCGGACCACAAATGGTAACCGGTGGCAACGTCGACCAACTGCACGCCGATTCTCAAGTGATCCCCCGATTGCTGTACACTTCCTTCCAGAAGGGTCTCGACATGGAGTTTTCGACCTATCTCTCGCGCACTCTCGTTTGTATTCTTGAAAGCGAAGGAGGAAACCCGTGCCGCCACACTGAGCCCATGGACCCGACTTAGTGCGCTGATGATCTGCTCGGCCATCCCCTCGCAGAGGTAGCTCTGCTGCGGATCGGAACTCAGGTTCGCAAAAGGCAGCACAGCTATCGAACGCAAATACCCTTTCTTGGCTGTCGCAGATTGAATTCGCCCGGAGATGACTGCCTCACGGGCATATCTGAGATCGAGACGAACGTCCTCTGCATTCTGGTAGCGATTTCCGGGCTCTTTGGCCAGGAGCTTGTCGACGATATGCTGGAGCTCAATGGGCGTTCCGGGTGAAATATCGCTCAACGGTTCCGGATCAGAGTCGTGAATGGCTCGAATCGTACTCCTGAAATCCTCCTTCTGAAACGGATTGCGACCAGCGAAAACCTCGTAGAGCACAATCCCCAGCGAAAAGAGATCCGAGCGGGCGTCAATGACTTCCCCTTTCAACTGCTCAGGGGACATGTACTGAACCGTTCCTTGAATCGATTGTGATTCACCGTAGTTCCTATTCATAAACCGGGCCAGTCCGAAGTCGAGGATCTTGACCCCACCTCTGCTGTTGACCATGATGTTCGAAGGCTTCAGGTCCTGATGGACAATTCCTCGATGATGCGCTTCGTGAAGCCCCTCGCTCACCTGAATGGCAAGTTCGAGCATCTGTTCCAGGGGTATCAGTTGTTGACCGCAGTGATCCGCAAGCGAACGACCATCGATGAATTCCATTGCGATGAACGGCTGCACGCCATGCTCACCGATCTCGTGGATAGTCACAATGTTAGGATGATTCAGACGCGCGACGGTGAGCGCCTCAAGCCGGAACCGCGCCAGACTCTGTTCATCTCGACAGAATCGCAAGGGAAGAAATTTCAGCGCAACGGTGCGGTCGAGGCTGTCATCCCGAGCAAGGAACACCATACCCATTCCGCCAACGCCAAGCATTTCCTGTATCACATAATGCGACACGTGTGTGCCGGGTGGCAGCAGTTCCGAAGAGTCAGTGCGGTCGTCAGGAGAAGACACAGCGGACGATACCTAGGTTTACAGGGTAATCACTCTACTTTCTTGACAACATACGGTACCGGACCGCCGGTGTCAAACGTTGCGAGCGGGCATCGCAGGGCGGGACTTCTCAGATACCGGGCTCTTCCAACTCAAATAAGAGAGATTGGGGCAAGGATAATTGAAAGCGTCAATCATGGCTCTCCTGTCTGCTGTCAATAAAAAAACTGTATTGCATAAAAGACTTGCTCAGCCTACTTTGGGTCAACCAGTGGCCGCTTTCTCGCTTGTTCCAAGGTGGCCGCGAAACCCATATCAACGCAGGAGGTAATAACCATGAGTTTTCTTGCCGAGCTCTGGGCCCCGATACTGCTTTCGGCAGTATTCGTCTTTGTGGTCAGTTCTCTGATTCACATGGTCCTCACGTATCATCAGAATGACTTCAGGAAACTTGCGAACGAGGACGCTGTCATGGATGCGCTTCGCAAGTTCGAGATTCCCCAGGGGGACTATCTCATACCATGCGCCGGAACGGCCAAAGCCATGAAGGCGCCGGACTACGTTGAGAAGCTGAAAAAGGGACCGGTCGCTTTGATGACCGTCATGAGAACCGGATGCCCGTCGATGGGAAAGAGCCTCACCTTGTGGTTCGCCTACATTGTGCTCGTTAACATCTTTGCCGCTTATATCGGCCATCACGCCGTGGGCATTGGCGGCCACTATCTTCAGGTCTTTCGCTTTGTGGGATGTTCCGCTTTCATGGGGCATTCCCTGGCGCTCTTTCACAATTCAATCTGGTATCACCGCAATTGGAGCGCGACTTTCAGGTCAATGTTCGATGGCCTGATTTACGCCCTGATAACTGCCGGCACTTTCGGCTGGCTCTGGCCGAGATAGAAGACGACCAAGTTCATTACTCGTGCGGGCTGGCCAATCGGCCAGCCCGTTTTCGTTCTCTCAAGTCGATCACGGCCTGCCTCGATTCCGGAGTAACGTCAAGGACTGAACCGCCTCAGACTCAGCGGTCACTTCAACTCTTCACTGAGAAATGTATACTAATCTTGTCATGATGAAAATATTACTTGACATTATGTCAAGATGACTATACATTATGTCGAGTTTCGAAATGAGAATTAGTGGTTACTGATTTTACATGAAAACGAATGTACGAAGATTTCGATTCAACCACGGTGAGCTCAGCCAGCAGCAGTTGGCTGATATGGTCAATGTTTCCCGTCAGACTATCGTCTCCATCGAGCGCGGGGATTATGCCCCGTCGGTGAAGCTGGCCTTGCTCTTGGCAGGAAAACTCGATACAACAGTTGAACAACTGTTTATCTTGGAGGATGCAGACCATGTTTAAGAGAGATCCTGTGTTCTGGTTGGCAAGTGCCTTCTTCGTCTTGGCGATATTGCTCTTCGCGAAAACACAAAACCAATTCTGGCTGGCCCTGATGATCGGCTCTTATTTGCTCCGCCCGACTTTGGCTTCATTGGGTATTGCAAAGAAGCACGTCGATGAACGCCAGATGACGTTGTACTATCGTTCGGGTAACATTGCTTTTGCCGTCACGCTTATTATGTGCGTCATCTCCTTAGCTCAGCTTGAACTGGCGAACAACCATGACTTCGAGCTTTTCGCAGAGGTGATCATAGTTGGCTTGGCGACCAAGGCCCTGTTTAACGTGATCCTGGCCAAGAATCCTCGCGAGGGGGCCGCGAAAATCCTCATCGGCGTCGGGCTCATGGTCGCCCTTTTCTCTGCTCTCGACGCCGGATCGTTTGTCAACACGCTGAAGTCCATCTCACCGGGACTGGCCATAGCCGGTATCGGACTGCTTTCTAAAAAGTATCCCCGGCCGGTCGGTGTATTGGCTCTTGTTGCGGCTTGTCTCATGACATTGTTCATAATGACTGTAGGTCTGCGCAATTCCGGATCACTTTCGACACAAATCCTTGTAGCAACAGTAATAGGGGCGCCGCTGATAACCGCCGGAGTTTGTCTGCTCTGGGGCGATAGGAAGGCGGTCGAAATCGAACCAGGCAATTCCATCTGATCTGTTTACGAGCGCCGACTACGACAACTCTGTACACCATGCAATACGGTGTACTCAGATGACATACACAAATCGGAAAGGACGTGTCTTGAGATGAGAAGACTCTGGCGCGATTTCCAAGCCCACAAATGGGCGGCGGCGCTTCTTCTCGTGTACTGGTTGGCTGTCAGCTTCGTGACTTGGTACCACGGTATCTCTGACCCGGTCTTGGCACTGCTCCTTTCCACATCTCTGATCGCCGGCTTTCTTGTGGGCCGTTGGCGGGCGCCGACGCCGGAACACACGGCTCACTCGCGAAACCGGATTGGGGGCGGCGTCCTGGCCGGAGTGCTTAGTGCCGAAATCACGCTCTTGGTGATGAAGGGAGGGGTCATTCATGAGGTGATCGGCTGGATGCGTGGCTGGCAATTCTTTGGGCAATGGGGTGAGGTGCTGGGGTTCACAATCGCCGCTGGAATTCTCGGAGCCGTTCTCGGCTTGGCTGGTGCCATCATCGCCGTGATCCTGGACCATGTTCGCCGCTGAACCGTGCCGGATTTGCCGGAGACAGGATTGTGTGAGAGACTACTATTATGGCAAGACGAAGCAGGTATTCACCGGAGGTCAGAAAGCAGGCAGTGCGGACGGTGGAAGATCACCGGGAGGAGCATGGCTCTCAGCGGTTCCCGAAGTTCGTTGAAGGCGAAGAGCTCATAATGGCGGCCACGACTTCATGTTTCTTCTTCTGAGAATTGCATAGGGCGGGCCATATTTGTCCTGACTTTATTAACATGAGCTGTCTTACCTTGGAGTTTCAAGACTGATGAAATGAGGATTGTGGCAATGGGCAAAGATATCAAAGAACAAAGTACAGAAGCACTTGAGAGGAAAGTGAAGACCGGCAAAGTCATATTGATTGTCTGTTGGTCCGCTGTAATCATCTCTATCGTGATCACTTTTTCTTATGGGAAGTCACCGTCTGTTTCCGCCTCTTTGGCTGGACTTGCAGGTTTAGGTATTGTCACCATCGCAATGTTGATTGGTGGAAAGAAAATCAAGGAAGAAATAGCCCGACGAAACGACTCACAGAGTCGGACAGTTGACTAACGTTATACTGCTCCCCATTTGTGCGTATGACCTGACGTTCCCACGATTTAGTGGACAGTTAGTTAAGACATGGTGTCCAATGGTAGCCAGACGCTCTCGTTTCGAATTTCCACCCAATCGTGTCCCCCTTCCGTAACATCAATTATGAGGCAATTCGTCAGCCGCCGATATCGAAAATAGTGTTAGGTTTGATACCCTCTGTGACCTATCTTAAAACGTTATGTTTCATGATCTCGCGACCAAGTACAAGTAGGTTCAGACGCACATTCAGTTCGACTCCGTAGATTGTTTCCGACCGTTTTCAATCCCCTGCTGTCAACATTCGGTCATCAGAACCCACAGTACCTGCACAGAAACTCAGAATAATGCGGCTGAGTCAGTGCGGAGTTGGGGTTCGCCGTGTTGTCGTTGAAGCTATCCCCGCTCGCAATTGGCGACAAGATCGCTCGTGTCCCTATCATTCAGGGGGGAATGGGAGTCGGGATCTCCCTTTCCGGATTGGCGGCGGCGGTGGCCAACGAAGGAGGCATTGGTGTCATTGCCTCCGCCGGTATTGGGATGAGGGAAAAGGACCTCTTCTCCAATTTTATCGAGGCTAATACTCGCGCCCTGCGCCGCGAGATTCGCAAGGCCAGGTCCCTGACCACCGGCATTCTGGGGCTGAACATCATGGTTGCCTTCTCCAATTCGGCGGATTTGGTCCGCACCGCCGTGGAAGAGGAGATTGATGTCATCTTCTCGGGAGCAGGCCTTCCGCTCACCTTACCCGAATATCTGAATGGAAGCTCGAAGACTAAACTGGTTCCGATTGTTTCGTCGGGAAGAGCCGCGGGGATCATCTGCAAGAGGTGGCTGAGTCGATATGACTACCTGCCCGATGCTGTCGTCGTCGAAGGTCCGCGTGCCGGCGGGCACCTGGGATTCGGCGTCGATCAAATCTCCGATCCGGATTACGCTCTGGAGAAACTGATACCTGCGGTCATCGAGGAGGTCGGTCTCTACGCCAACCGTTATGGGCGCTCAATCCCGGTGATTGCCGCCGGTGGCGTATTCACCGGCAGTGATATTCGTACGTTTATTGAGATGGGAGCGGCCGGTGTCCAGATGGGGACAAGGTTTGTCGCCACCGACGAGTGCGACGCCGATATGGCGTTTAAGCAAACATACATTGACGCCAAAGCCGAGGATATCATTATCATCAAGAGCCCCGTTGGAATGCCCGGACGTGCTATTCGAAACAAATACACCGATGACGTCGAGTCGGGGATTCGGAAGCCTTTCAAGTGCCCCTACCACTGTATCGTGACCTGTGACTACTTGAACTCACCGTATTGCATAGCATACGCGCTGATGAATGCGCAGCGCGGACACCTGAATGGCGGCTTCGCCTTTGCCGGCGCCAACGCGTTCAAAATTCACAAGATTGTCTCGGTGAAGGAGCTGATGTCCACACTCGCGTGTGAATTCGAGGCCTCAGCAAGGAAAGAGCCCCCGGTCCTTTCGGCAGAAACGTTGCCAGTCGAACACCCCCGGCTGACCTGATCCTCGCCCCGTTCAAAAAAGCTCGCCTCCTCCGTAGCGGTTCATCGATCCCTCTTCGCGCTCGAAGTAAACAATCAGAAAGCGGAACAGCTTGACAGCCCGCACTTCACAGGAATAACTTGCGTCGTTAAGGGATAGAGGGGCTGTGACCAAGCCTTTGTCACCAGTCCTCGGGCAAGTCCGAATCTCTCCCGCCGAAGAAAGCGCTGACCATGCGCCAACTCTGAACCGGGGACTCGACGTGTACTGGATCAGCAAAAGCATCCATCGTCTCGGCAGATTCAAGCACCGTTTGCTGATCCTGCTCGCCATCCTCGGCCCGGGAATCATCACCATGATCGCCGACAACGATGCGGGCGGGATTTCCACCTATGCGGTCACGGGTTCCAAATACGGCTTCAATCTGCTCTGGGTCTTTTTCATTCTGATTCCGATGGCATATTACGTGCAGGAAATGACGGTGCGACTCGGGGCCGTGACAAAACGGGGGCACGCAGAGGCTATCTTTGACGGTTTTGGCAGATTCTGGGGCTGGTTTTCGATCTTCGATCTCGCTGTTGTCAACTGGCTGACTCTGATCACCGAATACATTGGGATGACCGCCGCCTGGGGGATGTTCGGCGTCCCACCCTGGATCACTACGATAGTCGTGACTATTGTTCTCATGGCTGTCGTCATGACTGGCCGCTACTGGACGTTTGAAAAACTCACTCTGGCGTTCTGCGTGTTTAATTTTGTCTACATCCCAGCGGCCATCTGGGCCATGAGCATCCCTTCCGCTCCCGGTTGGTCGGCGGTGGCCAAGGGGTTCTATAGTCCGGAGTTTCCGGCTGGGTTTACTCCCGATCTGTTGTTCATCGTGATGGCTTGCATCGGGACAACGATCACTCCCTGGCAGATCTTCTTTCAGCAGAGTGCGGTGGTCGACAAAGGGATGGACATTCGCGACATCAAGTTCGGAAAGATCGACACATTTGCGGGTTCATTCCTGACCGGTTTGGTGGCCGTTTTCATCATTGTCGCCACGGGCGCGGCCTTCTATTACAACAATCCTCCGATTGTCGTCGAAGACGCCACCCAGACTGCCAACGCTCTTGCGCCGCTTCTTCCCGAGGGACAGGGACACTGGGCAAGAATCCTCTTTGCCATCGGCCTCTTCGACGCCGGTTTTCTGGGCGCCTTGTGCATATCGCTCTCGACCTCGTGGGCGGTTGGGGAAGTGTTCGGGTGGGCCCATTCCCTCAATCGCAGCGTGAAAGACGCCCCCTGGTTCTATGTCGTTTATTTGCTGACTTTGGCTTCGGCTGGCGCTGTAGTGTTGATTCCCGGCGCGCCACTGATTACCATTACTATGTTTGTGCAGGTAGTGGCAGTCACCCTCCTGCCGGCGGCGCTGATGTTTCTGATTCTGTTGCTGAATGATCGAAACCTGATGGGTGAGCATGTGAACACGCGGGTCCAGAATGTGGCCAACTGGAGTATCGTGATCTTCGTGATTGTTATGTCATCCCTCTTTGCCGTTTCCGTTCTGTTCCCGGGAATGTTCGACTAGAGTATAGTATGAACACCAAGAACTATGGCATAATCGGCGCGACCGGACAGGGCGGGGAACAGCCGTATCGCTTTCTTTTCTTCTCCGAGTTGCTGAAGCGCCGGGTCGTGGCCGGAAAGATTTCCAACAGGATCGGGAAACTGACGGACCTGGTGTTTCGATTGAGCGAGGCATACCCGGAGGCGGTGGGGATCTACATGGAATTCGGGTGGGGGAAGCCAACCCAGTTCATACCGTGGGACAAAGTCATCAAGATCGAAGAGGATGCGATCTTCGTGCAGCCACCGACCAGTGAGCAGTACCCTCCCTTTGTCGATCAGGTGGGCTGGGTTCTGCTCAATGATCACTTGATGGGGAGAACCATCCTCGACATGGACGGCCGTCGGATCGAGGTCGTCAATGACGTTCAGCTTCTTGAGTCACACGGTCGGATGATCATCGCCCACGTCGACATTTCGTTCAGCGGCTTCCTGCGGCGAATCGGCATCCGCAAGTCGCGTCTCATCAAAGACAAGCTGATTTCATGGAAGTACGTTCAACCCTTGTCGTTGGAGGACGCTACTTCGACCGACGCGGTCTCGCTTTCGATCACTCGAAAGACAATCAAGGATCTCCCGAGTGAAGACTTGGCAGACGCCTTGGAACAACTCTCGGGAGAAGAACAGCAGGCCTTCTTTTCGGCTCTCGATAGTGAAACCGCGGCTGATGCGTTGGCCGAAGCTGAGCCGCGTGTGCAGCGACAGCTGATCGCCAACCTCCGCAACGAACGCGCGCGCCATATTCTGACGGAACTGTCGGTCGTGCAGCTGGCCGACCTGTTCTCTGTCCTGCCCAGAGATCAGTCGGCTAACCTGATGAAGCTGGTACCAAAAGAAGACGCGGCGCGGATAGCCTCGATTCTCTCCGAACGAGAAGGAACTGCCGACGCGCTCATGTCGTCTGAGTTTGTCACCGCGGCCCCCTCCGACAAGGCCGGTGATGTTCTCCGTTCGCTGCGGTTATCGGGGCGTGAGCATGATCAGATCAGCTACGTCTATGTTGTTAATCCTGCCGACCAGATTCTGATCGGGGTGGTTGATCTGCGTGAGTTGGTGCTGGCTCCCGACGAGGCCACGATGGAGCAGACCATGACCTCCCCGGCGGTCGCCTCGGAAACCACCGATCTTCGTGATGACATCGCTGAGATGTTCGCGAAATACCATTACCGCATGATTCCCGTCGTGTCTCAGGATCGCATCGTCGGCGTCGTACATTATAACGATATTATGAAAGGGCTCGTAACCAAGGCGAAGACCTGAGGAGAGTTATGCCCAACATTCAGATGACGCGAACGGTCAGAATCGCACTGGTCTGTCTTCGGATATACTTGATTGGTATGTTGGCCCTGATTATTGTCAAGTTCCTGCGGATACTGTGAACGATTCGGGTGAGACTATCACACCCTCAATCAGCTCCCGCAGCTTGCCGAGGGTAAACGGCTTCTGCAGATATCCCGCCGGACTCCGCTCTTTGAAACAAGCCGAAACGTCCTTAGCCGTATGGCCGCTGGCAATGATCACACGGACATCGGGGTCAATGCGGGTCAGCTCGACAAACGCCTCGTGACCGCCCATGTTTGGCATGGTCATATCGAGAATTACGAGATCGATCTCATGTTTCCGCTCTCGATATAGTTCCAGTGCTTCGTGGCCGTCAGCCGCCGTCAGCACTGCAAAACCCATCCGTTCGAGCATTTTACGACCCAGCGTGAGCAGCATGACCTCATCGTCGACCATCAGTACAGTCCCTTTCTTCGACGTGTCGACAGACACTGAAGGTGCCACCGACTGATCCGAGCTGACGAACTGATGAAAGGCCGGGAAGAAGACCTTGAAGGTCGTCCCTTTCCCCAGCTCACTGACCAGTTTGAGCGCTCCTTTATGTGTCCTGACAATCCCCAGAACGGCCGAAAGGCCCAGCCCCCGACCGGTAAACTTGGTCGTAAAGAATGGTTCGAAGATGCGCGCCTGAGTGTCGGCGTCCATGCCGGCTCCAGTATCGGTCACCTCGAGGCACACATAGTGTCCTGCCGTCAGGCTGTCCTGCAATTCATTACTGCGCAGGTAATCCTCGTCGCAAAGAACCGTGCTTGCTGAGACCGTGATCACCCCGTTCTGCTCGCCGATTGCATCGGAAGCGTTGATGATCAAATTCATGACGATCTGGCGCAATTGACTCGGGTCGCCGTGAACGGCAGGCAAGTCGGAAGCAAGGTTCAGATTCATGATCACTTTCTTTGATATCGAGGTCTTCAGCAGATGGGTCATCTCCTGGATCAGAGTGCACAGATCGACTGGCTCTTTCACAAATGAGGCCTTGCCGGAATAAGCCATCATCTGTCGGCACAAGTCGGCAGCGCGATGGGCAGCAGTTGCAATCTGAGCGATGCTCTCCCGCGCCGGCGACGTTGGCGAGACCTCATCGAGGGCGAGTTCGGCGTTCCCTAAGACGGCCATGAGGATATTGTTGAAATCATGGGCGATTCCTCCCGACAGCACACCCAGACTCTCCAGTTTCTGGGTCTGCTGAATCTGTCGTTCGAATTTCATCCTCTCCTGCTCGGCCTGCTTGCGCTCGGTGATATCGTTAACGAAAACCAGCATCGTCTTCTGCCCCTGGAATTCCACCGCCACACCTTGCACTTCAGCGTCGATGACCGCGCCGTCGAGGCAAACAAGCTTCTCTTCTCTGAAACCGGCGGGGAGCCCGTCGACCTGCGCCTTCCGAATTCGTTCAACAACTTCGGACCGATAGTCGGGGTGGACAAGATCGAGAACGGAATGACCGATGATATCCTCGGCGCGAGTGCCATGAAAGAGATGAACGGCGGCAGGGTTTACATGAAGGAACTTTCCGTCCCGGTGAAGACCAATGGCGACGGGCGAGTGATCGGTAATAAGCTTGTATCGCTCTTCGCTTTCGCGCAGGGCATCCTCCGCCCGTCTGCGTTCAATACTATCCCAGCAGAGATCCGCCAAGCGACCGACAATCTGAGCATCGGCATCTGTGTAATCATGTTTCTTGTTCCCGACGCCGACAATCGCGACAATGGCGTTGCCGCGCATTATGGGAACCGATATGAATCGACTGACCGTGGCATGGCCTGCGGGCATTCCCTTTCGGTGAGCCAATTTCTCATAGTCATTACAGATGACAGGCCGCCGCTGCCGGATGCAGTCAGCCCAAACTCCGGCCCGTTCCAGGGGGTATTGCGTTCCCTTGCCGACGGTCTGACAGAACTCGTTGACAGTTCGCGTCGACCAATCCTGCAGGGATATTGTTGTCTGGTCAGTGTCAACAAAGTGGAAGAAGCCCATAGAGCTTCCTGTAAGTTCTTCGACTTCATCCAGAACCGTTCGAAGTAACTCCGACGTCTGCGCAGTCATGGCGTGCAGGAGTATGCGGGAACGCGCCGCCCCGATTTCCTGGTCCCGTCTACGCTCGGTGATGTCGACAAGAGTACTCTGCATACCGATAACTACACCCTGAGGATTGGTTAGCGGCCGCGAATTGTTGAGAACTGTAATCACGCGCCTATCTTTGCGAACCAACCGATGCTCGTAGTTGATGATGCGATCTCCCGCGAGTAGTTGACTGTGTGCCGGTTGAACGACAACGGGATCGGCGTCGACATCTGGAATACTCATCGTGAGGAGTTCTTCCCTTGAATACCCGAGCAGGTCCAGTCCCGCCTGATTCGAATCGACAAAACGCTTCGCTCCATCAAAGACGTAGATCGCCGCAACTGACTCCTCGAATATTCCCCGGAATTTCTCGGTCTGTTCCGCCAATCTCTGTTCGACTTCTTTGCGTTCTGTAATGTCGTCGCCCAGACTGATGCTGCTCGTAATCTGCCCGTCAGAGCCTCGCACGACCGCGTTGTTCCAGCGAATTTGGCGCAGTTCACCCTTACTGGTCAGTATTGGGTTTTCGTAATTGAGGAAACTCGTGCCGGTGCGGAGGAGATCTTTGTGAGCAGCGCGAACCGATTCCCGGATATCTTCGGGCAGGAACAGACTGAACCAATTGTGGCCAAGCACTTCATCTCGGGTTCGGCCCACAAGATGGAGCAGGAATTCATTACAGAATAGAACCTTCCCATCAGAGTCCAGTTCGACGGCTATCAATTGCACGTTTTCGAGTGTCGCGCGGAAGCGTCGCTCGGAAATCCGCCGCCCCTCTTCAGCCCGTTCCCGCTTTATGATCTGATGCTTAATCGTCGCAAACGAGTACCAGAACATTCCCAGGATTGCGCTGATCAGAGCCATGATGACCCAGAGTAACTGTGTCGAGCTGCGTTGATGCGCGAGCACATCTCGGGCGGTTCGATCCATAAACATGCTGTAGAACTCATCGATCGGCCTCATGATATTGGCTTTGGCTTTGTGATAGGCCTCATCGTTCATGATCCTGATGGCCATCTCGCGATCCGGCTTCCCCATGACGGTGAATCTGCCGGAGCTGTCGGCGAACAGCCCCTTGACCGCATTCATCGCGATTCGCTCGGTCTCGACCAGCTGGTTCGAGTTCTCCTCCGCCACCTTCAATTTTTGAAACTCATCATTGGTAAAGCCTTCGTTGACCATCAGCTCGTAGAGCGGGACGTTTCTTCCGTCCGGACGTGGTTTCAACCCTGTGGCGGCGACCAGATCCCAATAGATACGGTTGTACTGTTCCGGCCGTGGGCTCTTCCCTCCGCGGATATCCAGAACGGTCCAATACTGCTCCTCGAACTTTTCGTCGCCTGTGGCGACATAGGTGCGAGCAAGGCGTGTCAGATCATCTGAGCTTTGACGGAGCTCGTCGGCCAGCAGGTAGGAACTTAGATAGATGTCCTGACTCTTGTTCAGGTCGCTCTGATCCTCATGCAACAGGATCGAACAGACCCCCAAAGCAATAACCAGCGCCAGTTGGACGGCGAAGAGCGCAAAGAACATTTTCTTTAGAGCCATAACCCAATCCCAAAATGCCTCTCAAAAAGAAAGTAACCCGCCGACAGGTCTGATTCCTGCACTTTCTGGCTGGTTCCTCTATAGACCCGGAATCTCCCGTTTGACGACAGCCTTCTGGCCCGATGACCATAGACCTTCTCTTAGAATTGTATCGTCGACACGACAAGAAATCTTAAGCCGCCCTCCCCAATTCGATGTGCACCCACCGATTGCGCATTGAGCGCGATCTGCCCTCAATCTTCCCCTTGTCACCGCTGGTTCAACAGTTTACTATGTCGGCATGGCGACCGACCACTTGTTGAGCTGGATTGAGCTGTCACGTTCGGCTTTGCACCGGAACCTGTCGACCCTCACTCGCCTCGCAGACGGGCGAATCTTGGCGCCATCAGTGAAAGCGAATGCCTACGGACACGGCTTGACCGAGATAACGGCCCTCCTTGAACCTCAAACCTCAGTTCAGTATCTGTCCGTCCATTCCTTGGAGGAGGCGATTCTATGCAGAAGTTCGGGGTGGACACGCAAGATCATGGTCCTCGGCCCGATTGCCCACAGCCGCTTAGACGCGGTTATCGAGTATGATCTGGAACCGGTCGTTTTCACGCGTGAAACGTTGACTCAGCTTGGAAAACTCTCCGAACGGTACGGACGCCGTATCGCAACCCACCTCAAACTGGAGACCGGCACCAATCGTCAGGGAATCTCGGAAGCGGAGATCCCTCGTGTGGCCGCGCTCTACAAGAAATATCCACACCTGAAATCCCCCCTCGGAGCCAGCACTCATTTTGCCAATATCGAGGATACGACCAGCCACGAGTACGCGCAGTTTCAGCTGGATAACTTCACGCGGATGGTCAAAGCGATGACCCGTCACGGCATCAAGCCGCGCCTGCGCCATACGGCCTCCTCAGCGGCGCTGATCTTGTTCGACAAGACCCGCTTTGAATTGGTTCGTCCGGGACTGTCACTGTATGGTCATTGGCCGTCGAAAGAGACTTACCTCAGCTACCGTCTGGCTGGTGGGGAAAATGATATTCTCACACCCGTTCTCTCCTGGAGAACTCGCGTGACTCAGATCAAAGAGCTCCCGGCCGATAGCTTTGTCGGTTACGGGTGCACCTATCGCACATCAGCAAAAACCAGGCTCGCCGTTTTGCCAATCGGCTATTATGACGGCTACGACCGTGCTCTATCGAATCAGGCCTATGTTCTTGTCAAAGGCCGACGAGCGCCAGTGCGCGGGCGAATCTGTATGAATCTCATGATGGTCGACATCACTGACATTGACGGGGTTAAGCTGGAGGATGAGGTCACGCTGATCGGGCGGGATGGTAGGGAGTATCTGGGCGTCGAGCAGCTGGCCCAATGGGGGCAGACAATCAACTACGAGATGCTCTCGCGCCTGTCGGCCGGGATCGTGCGGGTTGTCGTTAAGTGATTTTGTGAGAAGCTTGTACCGCAAAAGAGCATAGAAGTAATCGCATTACTTGTTACAAATTTCACTTGACACAATAGGGGTTCAGCGGTATACTTTTTTGTGATGTAATTCACATAAATTCACAATCTGATGCGAAGTTACGAGGTGCCTTTGATTCCGCTTGTGCCACCATCGATCAAGAAACGTATATCTGAGTCGACTATCCACCGCTTGTCCCAATATTATCGCGCGCTGTCGGTTCTCGAAAAGGAGAACTATGAGACTGTTTCATCCAAAGAACTGGCCAAGCGCGAGAAACTGACGCCGGCTCAGGTTCGAAAGGATCTCTCATTCTTCGGATCATTTGGTACCCGTGGTCTCGGGTACCCGGTTAAGGAGCTTCGCGCGCAGATCGCGTCTATTCTCGGTCTCGATCGTACCTGGCGCGTGGCTCTCGTGGGCGTGGGAAACATCGGATCGGCCTTGGTGAGCTACAAAGAGTTCGCCAAGCAGGGGTTCCAGATTGTCAAACTCCTCGATAACGACCAGCGAAAGATCGGCTCCAACCACAAGGGACTGACCATATCTGATATTCGAAACCTGATGGCGGAATTGACTGAGGCGAAGGTCGAGATGGTGATCCTGGCCGTACCGGCGACTGTGGCCCAGTACATTGTCGATGACGTCATCCGGGCGGGGATCAAGGCGATTCTCAATTTCGCTCCGGTGAATCTGAAAGTCCCTGAGGATGTCTACCTGCGAAACGAGAATATGTCGATGGAGCTCGAGTATCTTTCATTCGCCATGGTGAACAACCACGAGCAAAAGCGAAGCAAATAATCCCCTGCCGATTACCTAAGCTTCGCCCAATCCCGGTCGGCATTTCTACTGACATACACCCTGAATTACGCTATACTACCAGAACTATGAAGTCCCTTACGACTCTGCTGATAGTGTCGTCCGCTATTCTGCTGGCTGCGCCCTTGGCGCCTGCCCAGCCGGACGCCACCCAGCGGGATTCCATTCGGCAGTACCTGATCAAAGCAGGCAATAGTTTTTATACCGGGAAATACTCTGAAGCGCTCGCGGATTATTTGAACGTCCTTCGCCTTGACTCGAACAATATCGACGCGCTCAAGAGCATTGGGCCCGTCTACTCTTCCCTGGGGAATAGAAGGCAGGCGATCAAATATCTGGTGCGTGCCCAAAAGGCAGATCCTGCCGACGCCGATGTGAACAACAACCTCGGAGCAGTACTGAGTGCCGACAACAATCCCGTCGAAGCGATCAAATATTATGAAGCAGCCGTGCGCATCGACTCAAGTAAGTCCCTCTACTTGTCTAATCTCGGGACCGAGTATCTGAAGCTGGCACGAACAGACGATGCGCTTCGGACTCTGCAGCGGGCCCTGCGCTTGGATAGCATCAATGCGATCATACCGTTTTCGATCGGCAGTTGCTTTGGGGAGAAGAAAATGTACGACAGCGCCTTGTACTACTACCGAAAGGCCGTGGCCGAGGGAGGCGTCGGCACTGACCTGTTCTTCAATTTGGGCGTCGTGCGGCGTGAATTGGGAAAACTGTCGGAAGCCGAAAAGGACTTCAAGTATGCGCTGACGATTGATCCCAAGCACAAGCCCTCGCTTCAATCTCTGGGAGTGCTCTGCATGAGCCAGGGACGTTACGCCGAGGCGATCACGTATCTTGAACCGCTGGTCGCGCTTGACTCGAAGTCCTATTCAGGGCTGATTTCACTGGGTGTCGCGTATAAGTTGACCGACAAGACACCGGAGTCGGATCGCATTCTTACGAACTTGTTCAAAGTCGATTCATCGTACGGCTACAAGATGATCAAACTGATTCGTCGCGAGCAGTATCTCCAGGACTCTCTCAAACGCGCCAGGCCCTGAGGCTGACCGACGCTCTTTCATTTCAGCTCAAACTGAGCTTCTTCGTATTCGTGAACTTTCACAAATCCGAGTTTCTCGTAACAGCGAATAGCCGGAAGATTGTCAGCCTTCACGTTTAGGCAGACCATTTTCTTCTCGCGTACAAGCTCGGAGCAGAGACCTGATGTGACTCGTCTGGCAAACCCTCGACCCCGGTAGCGAGGGTCGGTCGTGATATTGCCCAAGGCAGCGATTCGGAACTGCTCGGAATCGACATGCACACCGGCTACAGCGAGTAACTGACCTGAGTCAAAAAGTCCGAAATACTTGCCCGTTTCGAGCATACGGGGAACAAAGTAGTTTCCCGGATAGCTCCGCCGGTAGAGATCAAGAAGGGCCGGTTCATGTGATCGATCCAGTCGCTTGACCTCCTTGTCGGTTTCTGCAGCGAGTAACGATGTATCGCGAAGATGCATCTTGTAGTGCGTCCCAAAGTACGTCGAACTGAATCCCGTGAAGCAGTTCTCATTACCCTTCTGAAAATGACAGTTGAACCGCCGTGGCGAGATTTCCAGCACCTCACGCAGCAGATTGGGAAACTTCGTCGTGAGGCCGAACGCCCCCATTATCGGAAGCGTGCCGCCAAAGTAGAGCAGAATGGCATCTTCGATCTTGGCGGTTTCATTGTAGGCGACTGCCCACTGGCAGTCAGGAAAGAAGAAATCGTCGAGATCGCCGATATGGTAGGCGAACAGCACCGGATCTTTCTGAAAATGAGTCAGCAGGCGCTGTTTGTCGGACGTAAAGACAAGCATGGAGAATCGGCAAACAGTTAGTGCCGTTTATATCCGATCTTGCGCAGAAATTCCGCTCGATCGGCCCGGTCACTCTCGCTTTCAACACCCAGTGGCACCTCACCGTCGATCACCGCCTGAACCCCCCGTCCCTGCTCTGTTTCGACGACAATTACCTGCAGGGCATTCGCCGTGGCGCAGAAGATACGGCACACTTCCTCAACCATCTTGATCCGGTTGAGAACATTGACTGGAAATCCCTCGCGCAGGTAGATCAGGAAGGTGTGGCCACAGCCAATGTCAAACGCACTTTTCTCGGCCATCTCAATCAGGTCCGGGCTGTTTCCGTCGGAACGGATGAGTCTCTTGCCCGACGCCTCACAGAAAGCGATCCCGAATTTCAATCCGGGCGACGACGTCACCAGCGCTTCGTAGAGATCTTCAACGGTCTTGACAAAGTGGGACTGCCCAAAGATGATGTTGACCCCATCGGGGATCTCGACCTTGACGATCTTGGTGCGGAGGATCTGTTCAGTGCTCATGTTGTACCTCGAACAGGTTATCAGGCAGACCACGATTCACAACCGGATTGCGGTAGTACTCGGTGCCACCGAACCGAACGCCGATGAACAACATGGCCTTTCCTTTGCCTGAGATTTTGAATTGACGCGGCAACCAGAAGCCTTCAATAGTCGGTTCGTAGTCGATCCGCATGCTAAGTTCGCTCAGACGGAACATGGTTCGCTTCACCAATTGCGACGGAGAGAAATCAACGCGAATCAGATGAAACGACTCGGCCTCGAAATAGTACTCCCCATTGATCAAGGAATCGGCCGGCTGGATCGCCTTGATGGAAAAACGGTGACAGATGTGGTCATTGATCGGCTCGGTTGTCACACCTTTGTACGCGATGTCGTACAGGCTGCGACGCGCCGGAGTAAACTCCCGAAGCATCGGATAGGAAATGTCGTAAGCTTTACGGCGCACCTTCTTCTCAGCTCGCTCTGCTGCCTCTTTGTCACGGTCCTCCGCTGATCGCAGCTTCCCGTCCAGATAGTAGTCAAGATATTGCTCGTGGTACCATGCCGTATCAGGTAGATACTTGATGGCAATCCGCTTGACAAAGCGCAGCTTCTCGACGAACTCGGCGTCGTTGTTCTTGTATTCTCCTTCAACGTACTCGGCGTCAAAGACCACGTCATGCAACCTGTCGTGCTGCTCGGTCTCGACAGCCAGCACGCGGGCCAGGAGCGCATCGGGGTCGATGCCGGCGTCGGTCTGTCCGTTTACCCTGCCTGATGAAAGCAGCGCCACCAACCATAAACATAACAAGCAATGTCTCTTCATCTTTTCTCTTCCTGAATGATAACCTTTGTGACAATGTCCCCCTTGGAGATTTGGTCAGCAACTTCCATCCCCGACGTGACTCTGCCGAACGCAGTATAACGAGCATTTAGGTGCGGCTGGGGAGACAGGGTCACAAAGAACTGTGAGCCGCCCGTGTCCTTGCCTGAAGTAGCCATACCGAGCGTCCCGCGCGCAAAGGGCTCGCTGGAGTATTCGCAACGGATATAGTAGTCGGGTCCTCCCGAACCATCCCCTCTTGGATCCCCGCCCTGAATCACAAAATTCGGCACAACGCGATGAAACGTAAGTCCATCGTAGAACCCGGAGCCGGCGAGCGACAGGAAGTTCAGGACGGTCAGAGGGGCAACTTTAGGGAAAAGTTCACACTGCATCTTTCCCTTGGATGTCACCATCGTCACTACGGGATTCGCAGACTGGAAACGGTCGAGCGCCTTTGCGATGTCAGCCTCCGAGATTCGGGTCGCAGCCGGTGGAACTGTTTCCCACCTCTCCTCTTTGAGTTCATCTCGAAAGAGCTTCGCCGCGGATCGACGAACCACATACTCTTTGTCACGCAGAGCGCGCTCCAGAATTTGAAGCGCGAAGCTGTCACGATCAGGGCCCGCCAGAAACGGCGATATCGCCTCGGCTATTGAACGTCGAACATCAGGATGCACGTCAGTCCCCTGAGATTGCACAACCGAGAGGTTCGGAAGGAACTTCTTCAGCTTCTGTTCCTTGATCTTCTCGATCGCGGTCTCGACCACGACGAAGTCCTGGTCGACAAGCGCGGCGTTAATGTAGTAGTCGAGGTTGCTCGAGTCGACAAGCGACAAACCCTCGAACGCCGCGATACGAACCCACGCCGCTTCGTCTTTGAAGAGGATCGCCAGTCGCGATGCCAGTCCCGGCTGCCCTATCAAACCGTACGCTTCAGCGCACGCGACCCGTACTGCCAGCCGCGTCTTCAGCGCCAGAATAGAGTCGATCAGCGCCACAGCGCGGTCGGATTGAACTGCAGCGAGGTACTTTATAGCGGAAGCCGTGATGTTGACGGATGAATCGCGTATCAGGAGATTCTGGACCTGAGGGGCAATTTGTGGATCCTTCAGTTTCTGCAGCGCACCAAGCAGCTCGACTCTGATCTTCTCGTCGGTGACATTGGGGAACTTGCGGGTGAGATACTCGGCTGCTTCTGGAATCGGCCGGGCCGTAAGCGACGCGATCGCCTGCGCCTCGACCCCGAGATCGACGTCATTGAGCGCGATCGCGACATAGCGATTGGCTTCTGCTGTGCCGCATTGGCCAAGCCCGCGCACCGACATCGACCGCACAAACGGGTCAGCGTCGGGAAGGAAACGTTCGTACTGATACGCGGCTTCCGATATTCCCAGGCGTGCGAGAGTGTAGAGAGCCGCTTTCTGAACGAGCGTGTCTTTTTCAGCATCCAGTAGCGACAGCAGTTCCAGACTCTTCGACCTGGCTTTGGCGTAGTAGAGAGCGAGACAAGCCGCCTCGCGAACCTCAGGGGCAGGACTTCGTAATTCCCGCGCAATGCCGCTCGTAACTTCGGTCATGCTGCTGTCGGCAAGGCGCCCGGCTGCCAACAGAGCTTGCGCTGCGACTCGCGCCGGCAGATTGGGAACCCGCTCGATCAACTTGAGCGCGAAGGCATGCTCCTCGGTCAGCCCAAGTCCGAATGCAGCCGTGGATGCGACATCGGTCGACGGGTCGGTGATCATGTCGAACAAAAGCTGCCCGGACTGCTTGTCGGCGATCCGCCCGACCGCCCGAGCGGCGCAGGCGCGAACATCTGCTGAGTCCTCACTGAGGAAGTCCTTCAAGCTTGAAGTCAACTCGCGTCTGTCCTCGTCGTGGATGATGGCGGCAAGTTTCTCAGTATCTGTTCGCAGCCGTAGGCTGTCGTAGAGGTAGTAGGCAGCGATTCCAGCGGCGAGAATCGCCGCGGCAGCAGCTATGCGCTTCACGGTAGGGTTCATAGAGAACGCAAAGCTATGGGCTACGCCCAAGGGCGTCAACCGTTTAACAGGGCCGATCCGAGCACTCATTCCCCGCCGGGAGCGGGTGGCGCGGGGGGACATTCCAACTGAGTCGGGCGGATTTCTAATCAAATTCTAAGTTGACATCGCGCACCGCACGCTCTATTATCACATAGGGACTTCGCACTCGATACACGCGCTCTGAGAGGATAATGTCAATCTTTGATTCCCGTTGTCGGGAAAGAGGCAGCGCTATGTTCTGATCGAAGCGAATTGTGGTAGTTTCTGAATCAATCCAAACAAGATGACAACTCTTTCGTCATAGATGAAAGGGAACAGAAATGAAGGGAGAAGATATGCAAGTCGAGGAGCATGTATGAGGAATTACAGGAATCGATCAAGATGGCTGTTGCTTTTGTTGCTGGCCCTGGCGTGGGCAGATGCAGAAGCAACGAAGGCGACATTCCCAAGGCACGTGGTGGTGGATACGACCGCGGTCGACTGGACAACCGGAGAGGCGAAGATTCGGGTGATTCTGACGCCTTTGCCGAAGAGCCAGAAAGCCACGCTGCGCATCGTGCCAAACGGGAAGATCGTCATTCATCATTCGCTGGAAAGCGCGGTGGACTTTACTGCCAGAGAGGCAGATACGCTATCATTCACAGTGAATTTTCCGCCGCGCGACACCGTAGGACTCAGGGTATTCATAGAAAGGGATAACCACAGCGTCTTCGACGATTTGTATTTCGTCACGACTGATAGCCAACCGAAACTGTTCCTCCACTGCGACCCGCGGCATCTCTCTCCGCAGCCGCCGATTGAAAGTTTCTGGCAGCTAGACATTGACCCGGGGAAGAAGCTCCCCCAGGAGTTGCCGGGCTATGCGCGACCTCCGCAAGACTCAGTGGCCCGTATTGCCCCCGCTGATCCAGATTCTATGTCGCCCGGGGCCGCGAGGACTACCAAGTCTAGGACAGAACAGGAGATCCAGAGAGAACTAGAGCAGACACAGCTGACCGGCAAACTGTTCGAGTTTATCCGGGTCGATAGTCAGCTTCTGGTCCGCGAGACAGGAGAATATAAGTTCCGTTCGGTTGATCCGAACATGGACACCGAAGCCTGGGCGAAGCGACGCTACGATTCGGTCGTACATGCGAATCGTCTTGTGACCTATGATATGTGGCTCGATTTGCGTGATCCTGAGAATCTGGCCTTTGCCCGGAGCGTAATCGACAGCCTGACAGTAACCGACACAGTTGGGATCTATCGCGCTCAGATTACCAGAGCGATCCTCGGGAAGCTTCAGGAAGAAGGGATTCCGTCTCGTTTGTGGGGTACACCGTCTTCAGTCGAAGACTAAGAGTCCTTCTGACTCCTGCAGCCCAACCTTCACGGAATGTTGAATAATTCCCCTCAACCGCCCTTCGGGCACCTTCTCCCCAACGAGGAGAAGGGGACGGGGCAGTTGACATTTCAGATATGTTCGCCATGATCGACTTTCTGACAGGCGTCACCTCACTTTCTCAGTGTCCGTAACGAACCCAGCGCCAGCCGCTTCTCTCTCATCTCGAGGTGCCGCAGCGGACAAAAAAATCCCCTGGTGGTCAGCCAGGGGTTGGTCTAACATAGCTGGCACTATCTTTCGTAATGCCACAAGAGGATACAGCAAACAATGTGCCTACAGGCGGATCTCACTTCAGACCGTGTGCGTAAATCCTATCACTTTGCGTTGTAGACAGTTGTATCGATCACTCACGCTCGTCAAGTATGCAAATGTGTTCAGGAATTGAACAGGCGCCGACTGAACTTTGCGTTCTGGCGTATCAGGAGTTGCACGGTTCAGGTTCCCCCCGATCGTTGACACCGTAAGATGGAGCCTCCTGCAGTCGTGCAGAGGGCTCCATCTCGCCTCGAACCTTTGGTCAGATACCAGCAGAAAGAGTCAGGATGAAATTCCGTCCGGCCTCAACAATAGGGTTGTCGGGATTGCGGGCGTTGAACGGCTCGGCGTAGACGCGATTCGTGAGATTGCTGCCGGTCAGCGCCAGGCGAATGTTCTTCCACGGACTCGCACCCACCGTCGCACTAATTGTGCCGTACCCCTGAGTTGCGATGTCGTCGAGATAGGCAACTTTCGGGATTCGCTTCTGGTCGCCAACCTGTTTGAGAGTGACTTCGCCGAACAGGCCGAGCTTATGATAGCTATATCCGGCCGTGAACACTCCCTTGAGAGGCGAAACAAAGAGCGGCTGTTTGGCTGAACGGATTTCGCCATGCTGGTACGAGAGACTCCAGTTGAAGTAGTATCCCTCCTGCGGATGTGCCTCGATGACGAATTCAAATCCGGAAATCCTAACGTCCTCGTAATTCTCATATCGCCAGAGCTTCGTGTACGGGCCGGGATGCCCCGGGAACAGAGAGTCATAATTCTGAAGCTGCATGAAATCCTTGTAGTTGCTGACAAAGCCCATCAGCGAATAGTTGATATCCTTGTGCACCGCCTTCACCCCGAAGTCGAACGTGACGCACTGCTCGGGCTTGATGGTTGCATTCGGACGAGTCTCCCGACCCGATGCGGACCCGAAGTAGAATCGTTCGACAACATTAGGAACCCGGTATGCAGAGCCAAGATTCGCAACGAGATTCACTTTTCCGATCGCGTAGGCCAGCCCGAGCGAGCCATTCAACCGACTGTAGTGCTCGTCGGCAACCGGTAGCAGGTTGAACGTATCCTTCGGACCCTGTGGTGTATTGATTCGTACCCCGTGATCCTTGTCGACATACCCCGGTGTCAGCTTGGTCTTGAGCCAGAAGTTGTCGTAGCGTACCCCAACAGTCACGAGCAATGGGTCGAGCTTCAGTTCCCCGGAACTATAGGCTCCCACCGAGTTCCAGGTGTTCTCGGGGACCGAAGATCCGACCGTAGTGTCATTGAAGGCTGGTCCGAAACCGGTGAACCTGGTAATCGTGGTTGATTTTCCCCCGATCTTCTCATTAAGGAAATCGAGCCCGAACGTGAGATTCCATTTCGGACCGACAGCGTAGAGCTCCTGGAAGTTAAGGCCCATCTTGGTGACCTCGGTTCGATTCAGATTGGTCAGCACTTCCCCACGCCCGGGTCCGGCCGGGAATTTAACGGAACCAAGAAAGTCGGTGAAGAAATCTTTCGAAATCTTATCATAGTATAGTTTGGCTTCGAGTTTGGCCAGACGTTTCGAAATCGCTTTACCCGTATAGGTGACCGACACGTTGTCGCGGTCATGGGCGGGGTAGTAGAAGTAGATCGGTGTTGCTGCGTTCGGGACCCCCGGATAACCAATATTGTGGCCTCTGAGAGATCCGAAATCAGCGTCGAGGCGATGCTGGTCGTTGAGCTTGTACGAAAGGCGGCCGTCATAGTTATTGACACGTGCGCGAGAATTCACGAGTCGATCTCGAGAAAAGCGGTGGCCGGTCGCACTGTTCAAGCTGTCATAGAAACCGGGACGAAACACCTCATAATCCGGTCTGCTGTTCCAGCCCGACGGAGCCGAATAGTCTTTCACCGCCTCACGATATTGAAACCCAAGCGATGCCGCGTAGTTCGGTCCCTCGACCCCTACCTCCAGACGGCTGGAATTCTGCTGATCGGCCGTAGAATAACGCCCTGAGTAACGAGCCGTCGGCTTGATCGTCTCCGAGAACCCATTTCGTCTGGTGATGATATTGATCACTCCTCCCATCGCGTCGGAGCCGTACAGTACCGACGAGGGGCCGTTGACTACTTCGACGCGCTCGATGTTGTTCACATCAACCAGCGACATCGAGACTCCTGCGAACGAGGAGATATCGCGCTGATCGTTAAGCCGCTCACCGTCGACAAGAACAAGCACCCGTGTCCCGGAAAGACCGCGGATGACGGGACGAGAGCGGAAAGGACCGGCGTCATTCATGTCGATACCAGGGAAGTTGCGAACAACATCCGAAACCGTCGTATATCCCTTCTTCTGTATTTCCTCGCTGTTCGTGGCCGTAATCGGCTGGGTGACCTTGTACGCTTCCTTCTCGTACCGGTTGGCCGTTACGACGACATTATCCAGCACCGACATGGTTCGGGCCATGCGGATTGTGTTGTCAGCGTTGACACGAATCGCCAGGCCATGGACCGCGCGATAACCAACATGGGTAACCCGTATGGATATGCCGGTGTCGGGAATATTGTCCAATGAAAATCGACCGCTTTCGTCGGTGACGACCGTGCGGTCGGTCGCTTCGACGACGATGGTGGCGCCGATCAAAGGAGACTTGCTTTCGCCGTCGATGACCAGAGCGGTAATAGTTGCGCCGAAAGTCGCCGACGTGGCCAGGATGAGGGTGAGGACAGCTGAGAACAGTTTAGTCACGATGAAACTCCTATATCGTTTGAGAAAAGTTCGAAGCAGAAAATATGGCGCGCATCACTTGATTTGTCATCATAATGTCATGCAAACAGACACAATTCAGTTTCTTCCTCGGCGCTCTCGAAGCGGCGAAGAGCAGGTGCTTATTCCTTGTGACGAAGATGGCTAACGTGTCCCAAGCTTCCGGGCTGCCTTTTCAAAGGACGGAGAGCTCATCCTTTTGACGTCATTGGAAAGTTTTTCCATGGCCTTCTCGTCGAGGCGCTTCAGCCTGTGGGCGAAGTTGCCCGATGCTATGTCGCCCAGAACGCGGCGCATGGAGGCTTTCACCGACCGATTGATGATCTTCGGCCCCGCCGTAACCGAGCCGTAGCGCGCTGCCACCGAAATCCGCTCGAGCATTCCTTGAATGCCATGCCGCTTGATGAGCGCAATGATCAGATCAAGCTGATAGGCAACTTCAAGGTAGGCATGCTCAGGCCGCAGCCCTCGTTCGACCAGAAGATCGTAACCCGTTCTGACAAGCTGTGAAAGTGATCCGCACAACACGGCCTGTTCGCCAAAGAGATCCCCAACCGATTCATCTGCGAAGGTGGTTTTCATCAGTCGCGCCCGATCGATCCTCATCGCCCGCGCAAGCGCAAACAGAGTCCGCATGGCACGACCGCTGGGATTCTGAGCAATGGCATAGAACGCGGAAATCGAGTGATCTGCCAGGTACCTTTCGCGCACGGCAGACCCGGGCGCATGTGGAGCCAGCATGATGACATCGCAGTTCCGGGGTGGCTTCACAAAACCGAAGTGGACAGAAGTACCATGAAGAAATACTATCGTACTCCCCTCCACCAGGTTTGAGGCAATCTCCTTGTCGAAGACGGTTCCGTGACAATGATCCGGGAAGGCCATAATAATAATCTCGCCCTTCGCGGCGGCAGCCGAAATCCCGGGTACGTCGCACCATCCATCCCGCTTGGCCAGTTTCCGGGACTTCGAACGTGTGCGTAAACCGATGGTGACGATGAAGCCTGAGTCTCGCAGGTTGAGAGCCCAGGCTCGTCCCTGTGATCCGTATCCGATCACGACTGCACGCTTTTTCCCTTTGTCATTGGAGCGCATGGCGGTAATATACCGTTACAATGCATGTTTGCCAACGCAAGTCACCGATCGTGATATGGATTCTCTTCATCTCTCAATAGCGACTCTGGTCAAAGCGGCTCTGGCTGAGGATGTCGGCAAGGGGGATCTCACTTCCCTGGCCTGCCTGGAACCGAATCCCGTCAAGGCGGTCGTTTCCGCAAAGTCAGATGGCATCTTGTCGGGCTTGGAACCAGCGCTGCTGACTTTCGAGGTCGTTGACTCAGCCAATCGAGTGACTCCCCTGGTACAGGACGGCAGCCTGTTTGCGAAGGGGGAGATTATCCTCAGAATCGACGGCTTCAATCAGACCGTGATGGCGGCCGAGCGAGTGGCGCTCAATTTTCTCGGACACTTAAGCGGTATAGCCTCGCTCACCCGAACCTACGTTGACAGGATTGCCCCGTTTCCCTCGTGCCGGATTCTCGATACACGCAAGACCACTCCCGGGTGGCGACTTCTCGAGAAGCAGGCGGTTCGACACGGGGGCGGGACAAATCATCGTCTAGGACTCTTCGACATGATTCTGGTGAAGGACAATCACATCGCCAGCGCCGGATCAGTGACAGCGGCGGTTGCTCAGGCCCGAGCCTTTCTGCTCTCCCGAGAATTCCGTGTGCAGTTTCAGCAGGATAGTGACAAGATTATCATCGAAGTTGAAGTAACTAATGAACAGGAACTTGTTGAGGCGATTTCGGCCGGCGCCGATCGCTTGCTTCTCGACAATCAGTCGGTGGAGTCGCTCACACAGCTCGTCGGCATCTCGAGAAAGTTGAACCCCGCGGTGAAACTCGAAGCGTCAGGAAACGTGTCACTGGCGACTGTCTCGGATATCGCCGCTACCGGCGTCGACTTCATCTCGGTCGGCGCGATTACCCACTCTGCGCCAGTGTCGGATTTCTCATTGAAAGTTGTGAATGAATAGCCTGGATCAACGGGCCCTGGAGCGAGTGGCTGACGAGCTTTTGCTCATTATCAGGAAGAAGCCAAAGCAGTTCAAGACCTACGAATCGCTGGCCAGGGCTCTCAAGGTAGATTCGGCGGTGATCGAGGACGCGCTTCGCGAACTGGTGACCCTCGGATATCGACTGCGGCGACGCCGTCGCGAAGCGGTCGCATTCATCGAACCCCCTGACTCGCTGACCGCCGTCGAGATTCAGCACAGCTTGAAAACGAAGATGGTCGGGCGGACCGCATACTGTTATCGACAGGTAAAATCGACTAACGACCTCGCCGCTTTGATGGCCGACGCCGGGTCCCGCGAAGGCGCAATTGTGACTGCGGAACAACAGAGCGCCGGACGAGGGCGCTTAGGACGAACCTGGCATTCGCCATTAGGAGCAGGCATCTATGTCTCGATTCTGCTTCGACCGAAGTTCCCACCCGATCGAGCCCCGGGGATTTCGATGATGACCGCCCTCGCGCTTGCGGACTGTCTGAACACGTATGCCCCCAACGATGTAACCATCAAATGGCCGAACGATATCCTGATCGGGGGGCGAAAAGTGGCGGGGATTCTCACCGAGCTTTCCGCCGAACACGACAAGATCAATCATGTCATTGTCGGCGTGGGGATAAACGTCAACCACAGGAAGACCGACTTCCCCTCAATTCTATCGAAATCCGCAACCTCTCTGCGTATGACGCTCAAACGAAAAATCAATCGGCCGCCACTCTTGCGGGAATTCCTCCACCGATTCGAGTTTGAATATTTCGCTTTTCAGAAGAACGGACTCAAGAAATCACAAAGCCGCCTGCGCGAGTATTCGTCCTTGCTCGGCAAAAGGGTCAAGCTGGTATCGGGAAGTCATGTCATCGATGGAACAGCGGTCGACATTGATGTCAACGGCGCCCTGATTCTGGAAAAGGACAGCAACCGAACAGTTGTGTCCGCGGGTGAAGTAAGCGTGGTGAAGGACTGATGTCGACGCAATATCAGAGAAGCTGATTTCGATCCAAATATTCAAGAGATGCCGTCAGATCGGCGCCGCCGACTTCCAACGCCCAGATTGCCTTCGGAGCGCAGTCCCGAAGCGCCTGGCACACATCGACGAGCGGGATAGTGCCGCCCCCGAGCCGTAGATGTTCGTCCCGTTCACCGTGGTTGTCGTGCAGATGGACATACCCAATCTGGGTTTTCAGACTCTCGATCCAGCTTACCAAACCGACTTTGGATGAGAAATGGACATGCCCGATATCGAGGCAAATGTCCACTCGCGGGTCGTCTATTGCGGTGATGACGTCGGAAAGCAGCTCGGGATCACGTTCAAGATGATTCTCAAGGTGCAGGTGAAAGGTCGCGGGTTGGTCGCTCAGGAAACCTCGCCAGAACCGGGCGCTTCGCTCCAGCCAGTTCTTCGGAAGACTTGTCCCTGGAGTATACCCATGATGAAGTATCATGTGGTCGATTCCCAATCTCCTGGCGATCTCCACGGCTCCGTCGAATCTCTTTCGCGCAACCTCTCGGACCAGCGCGTCAAAGCTCCCCGGACATAGGTCCCCAAACGGTCCGTGAAGCGATCGCATCGGAATACTCTCGATAGTTGCGCGATGCCTCTCAACAGCATCCTTCTCGCGCAAAACGTATTCGGGGTCGTAAAACGATTGAATCTCTATCCCGTATCCGTGAGTAGTGCAGAACGTTGCCGCCTCGACAGGATGGCAATCGTCACAGATGAAAAGTGAAGCCGCCAACAGTTAACCCTCGATCCCCTTCGCGTACCCAACCATGCTGCGCAATTTCATTGTCATCGGACGCACATTATGACATAATTCATACTATGACAGAGCCAATTAGGCAAGCGACGTTTGGGCGTTGTCCGATTCCGTTCACTTCGCAGGATACAGTGCAGCTGGGGCACGGCAGCGGCGGTAAGATGATGCAGGATCTAATCGCCAGAGTCTTCCTCACCGCCTTTGATAACGAAGCCCTGAACCGCCTCGACGATCAGGCTGTGGTTCACATCGGCACACAGCGACTGGCCATTAGCACCGATTCGTTTGTGGTCGATCCCCTCTTCTTCCCCGGAGGGGATATCGGGCACCTGGCCGTATGCGGTACCGTGAACGACGTCGCGATGTGTGGCGCGAAGCCGCTCTTTCTCAGCGCCGGATTCATTATCGAGGAAGGATTTCCGCTTGCCGATTTGCAGACGATAGTTCTCTCGATGAAGCGGACCGCGGACGAGGCGGGGGTGATTATTGTCGCCGGGGACACGAAAGTCGTGAACCGGGGCAAGGGGGACAAACTCTTTATCAACACGACTGGCATTGGCGTGGTCGAACACGATCTTGTCATCTCCTCGAGGAATATCCACCGCGGCGACGTTATCCTGCTCAACGGTACGATCGCCGAGCACGGCATCGCTGTCCTTTCGAGGCGAGAGGGGCTTGCCTTTCGGACGACAGTCACGAGCGACGCGGCTCCCCTGAATGGACTGGTGGCTGAAATCGTTCGCGCCGGAGGCAGCGCCATCCATGCCATGCGCGACGCCACCCGCGGAGGGTTGGCCGCTGTCTTGAATGAATTTGCTGGCAATTCAAACGTGGGAATTCACGTTCGCGAGGATCGAATACCGATCCGACCAGCTGTCGCGGGAGCCTGCGAGATGCTCGGATTCGATCCACTCTATGTGGCCAACGAGGGCAAGGTAGTGGTGGCCGTGGCGCATGAATCTGTCGATCGTGTGCTCGATGCCATGCGTTCCCATCCCCTTGGCAAAGACACGTCAGTTATCGGCGAGGTGGTCGCCGAGTCGCCGGGAGCTGTGACCATGCTGACTCGAATCGGCGGGATCCGTTTTGTCGAGATGCCGGTAGGCGAACAGTTGCCACGAATCTGTTGAGCGCGGCCTCGATCTTGCCTTCGAAACTCCCCCAAAAGAAAACCGCTGTCATCGATAGTGATAACAGCGGTTTCAGATATTCTTGTGAACTGTCCTACTTGCGGCGGCGAATCATCCCCATCGCGGCGGCCCCAAGTCCAAACAGCGCCAATGTAGTCGGTTCCGGAACAGCATGCTGAGGCGGCGGTGTGGTTGCAGTAGTAATACGGAGCGAGACCCCGCCATTGTAATAGTGGCAGTCAGGGTCAATCCCGAAGCCAAAGCGACCATCGTTGTTGGCATAAGTGTTAAGCGCGCCAATCAAACCGAGCGTGCTGAAGTTGTAGACGAGATCGAAATTGCGGGCACGTCCTCCAACCGGATCGCTCCAGTTCCCGACGAGATTGCCCCGCTGATACGTTCCGCCACCGAGACCGTCGTGGTAGGCCGCGAAGTTGTCGCCACCCCCCTGATTGTCCCAAAAAGTCCGCACATTGGATGTCGAACTTGTGATCGGGGCCCAGTCAAGCAAGTGGGTGTAAAGATTGTCGGGCTCCACACGCCAGTCCCAGATATTCCTGAACGTAAGTACGGCGCCGGTGATTGTCTCTCCACGATGAGATCTCCAGTCGATACCCCATGTGTAATACCGGTAATGATCAAGATCGTAAAGATCTGAGCTTGGCATCGGGCTATAGTTGTAAATAGCTGCTCCAGCTGAACTGGCTATGCCAAGAGCCAGCAGGAGGGACAACAGTACAATGATTTTCCGCATCTTTTCTCTCTATTCCTATAATTACGCGTTATTTACTCGTTCATTGTTAGTCAGTATCAGCAAATGGTGGGCCACTGTTGATCGCCTCCCATATTCCTTAGAGAATTATTATAATCCACAATAACATGTTGATCGGTAATGACTTACGTATTGTGCACGGTGTCGACTTCCATAGCCTTCGGCATTCGTTCCTCATCGAATTGTCTGTATGTGCATCAGAATGCATGTTATTCCAACTTGAAGGCATCTTTCATCCAGAATTGTGCACTGAAATCCAACAGTGAAAATGTCTCCTATCTAAGCCGACTCCGAGCGTAGGCCAAGCCAATATCATATCTAAGACTCATGTGATCCACTATCGACAACTTCAGCGGTTTGCCCAGGAGCGGTTTTGCGTTTTGCATGAAGGGGGGGGTAGACTCGCCCGTCTTCGACTGAGGCTCCAAGGAGCTTACGATTGTCGTAGTCACGAAGCGTCACTCGCCCCGGATTGCCCGCGACCAGACACCCGTCGGGGACACTTCGGCTTAAGATAGTTCCGGCGGATATGGTCACGTTATCGCCAATCGTAATCGCCCCGGAGAGGACCGAGCCAATGCCGACGTAGACGTTATCTCCTATCGTCGATACCCCCTCTGCTCCATCGGCAAAACCGACTCCGATTGTGACGCGGTGTCCAAGAGAGAAGTTGCTCCCGATTTTTGCCGGTCCGACGTATATCGTCCCGACATGACCAATATAGAAGCCGGGGCCAATTCCATCGGCCGCAATACTCACATGATGAAACAGCTCCATATAGAGATTAAGGAATCGATGGATTACTTTCGGCACGAACCCGAGGAGCTTGCTCTTAGCGTACAGGCGGTCGGCGGTCTGACCCAAGCGATACACAAAGACACAGTGCAGGCCAAAGTGGAAGAGATAGAGACGCAGTTTTCGTTTCCAGGGAAGTGTCGTCTTTCCCGAGGCGATCATGTAGTACTTCTGAAGATCGACCTGAAACGGGGTCAAGGGTCTTGAATTCATGGAGCTACAAACACTCCAGTACGATTGCGACGAAGGGTCACGTGTTGTTCACTTCTGATCGCAGTTCCATTACCTTCGCTCAGCTTGCTGTTCCCAAGTTGTGCTGCCAACGAGTCCAGAGCGGCCTGAAGAACTCCATAAAGCGGCGCGCTACTTCACGATTGGCCTTCTCGTTCGGATGTGAGTCGTTGGGTCGCCCAGTGCGGTACTCCGCGCGCAACATGTTCTCGGTGTCGGCCAGAATATCGAAGAGGTCAAAGACCGCCAGATTGTCCAGTCCGGTCTCCTTTCGATACGAAGCCACAAGCTCCCCTTGCACCCACTGATTGAAGGTTCGAGCGCGACCGGCTGCTTCGGGAGTCGTCTCTTCGGGAACGAGAGGCGGGAAGGTTAGATAGATGAATAGTGTCTTCGGATGCTTGCTCAACTCCTTCGTCACGCCGGCGAGTGTAGCTTTGTAGTTCACTATCGTCTTGTCGCGGCTGATCGGGTTCCCTGGGGCAGCGCCGTCCCCTTTTATGTCGCTGTTCGGGAAACAGGATTTGAACATGACGATATCGTTGGTCGTCCCGTCGGCATAGAAGATATTCGGATGAGCCTTAAACTTCAGGATTCGATCAAGATCGCGCTGGAACTTTGGAAGCCAGTCACAGACATCGGTTCGCTCACCGACCTCATCCCCATATGTCGCCCCCCTCACTGCGACCCCCATCGCGAGCAGGCTGTCGGCAAGTCCGCCACTATTGAGTATTCCCTTCCCGACGGAGTGGTGAAGAAAGACCATCCGGCTCGAGACCGAACGATCGACAACATCGGTCAGCTTGCCGACCGATTCGGATGCCCCCTTGAGTGAACTCTGAAGTCGAGCTACCTGCTTTCTCAGCATCAGAAACTCGTAGGCGAAGAACAGCCCAAGCAGATTCCCGGCTATTGAAATGATGAGAATGATCGTGGTGAATTTGTTCAACGAATTACCTACCCTTTTTCCTGTGAAAGCGTTCATGCCTATGTCTTTCGGTCAAATAAGAATTAGTGCAGAAGTTGTACCTTTTTCAAGAGATTTTGTTGCATGCCACGGTGCCTCGCACCAATCAGGATCAGCTTGGGGCTGATTCAGAAGCGTAGTCAAGCCAGCGAGTAAACTGACCGCGGTCGATTAGCGCTGCACTCGGAAAGTTGTTCAGGAAGCGCGAGACAAGAATCTGTGTCGAAAGAATCCCGATGAACGACATGTTATCCTTGAACGAGAGATGGGCATGAGAGAGCTGAGTACACTTGTCCTTGAGCTTAGTGACCATAACCGGATTGAAGATTCCTGCATTGCGAACAGCCTCTGTCGAAAGCAATTCGGCGACATACTCAGGCGAATCCGACTGCGTAAAACTATTCGAGTCGGGCGCCATGTAGGGTTGTTTGACTCGCTTGAGGACGCTGGCCGGAAGTTCTCTGGCCATTGCCCGCTTGAGGATGAACTTCTCCTTCAGGCCGAGAATCTTGTGCTGCGGGGGAATGGTAGCCGCAAACTCTATCAAGCGATGATCCAGAAACGGATATCGGCCTTCGACCGCGTTGGCCGCGGCGACGCGGTCCCCCTGTGACGACAGCAGATATCCCGACAGGAGCGATCTCGCTTCAAGGTACTGGGCACGACAGAGATGATGCCAGCGCCCAAAGGAGTCCGGCAGATTCTGTCCAAAGGCCTGGATAGCATCGCTATTCGCGACTGCCCCTTTGACCTCGGCCGAAAAGAAGTCTTTGAGGCGGGTGGTCGTGTAGATTCGCGGCATGTGCGAATAGTAATACGCCTCAGTCTGCGACAACCCGGTCTTGTAGAACTCTTCAAGATAATATCGAGCGCGCGCAGCGGAGAGCGGAAGTGTCGGATAGAGGCGCTGGAGCAACAGTGGTCGCCATGTCGAATCCGGACGCCGCGACCAGAAACGGCGAATGAGAGTCTCCTTGAAGATGTCATACCCGCCAAAGATTTCATCTGACCCCTCGCCGGTCAACACGACCTTGATGTCAGATCGATGTACCAGCCCGGACAACAGGAACATCGGCGTCGGCGCAGTGCGCAGGATTGGGCGTTCCGTGTGCCAGATCACTTCGGGAAAGGTCTGGGCTATGTCGTGATAGTCGCAGCGCATCTGCCGGTGATTGGTGCCGAGAAACGCGGCCATTTCATTCTGGTAGGCAGATTCGTCGTACGCCTTGTCATGAAACGCGATCGAAAACGTATCGAGCTTCGCCTGAGTGAAATTCTTGATGATCGCCGTGATTGCCGAAGAATCGAGGCCCCCTGAGAGATACGCCGCCACCGGCACATCGGCCCGCAGGCGCAGGCGAACGGCGTCGACCAGCAGCGCATGAAGCTCTTCGGCCCACGAATCGACCGTGCGGGCCTTGTCAAATTGCTCGGGGAACGATGGGTGCCAGTATCGCCCGGATGAGGTCACCCCGTCGTGAATCTCGAGCCAGGACCCGGCCTCCAGTTCAGAAATCGACTCAAAAGCGGTTCGCGGCGGGGCCGTTGTCCACCACGTAAAGATCTGATCCAGCCCCTGGAGATCGAGGCGTCGGGGTATGCTCGGATCGCAGAAAAGCGATTTGATTTCCGACGCGAAGTAGAACCGTCCGCGATGAGAAGTGTAAAAGAGCGGTCGCTTCCCCATGCGGTCTCGTGCCAGGAATAAGGAACGGCGCTTGCGATCATAGATGGCAAACGCGAATTGCCCATTAAAACGATTCAGGCAGTTGCGCTCCCATTGCTCGTAGGCGTGAACGATCACTTCAGTGTCGGAATGAGTGCGGAACCGGTGTCCGAGCTTTTCGAGTTCCTGTCGCAATTCGACATAATTGAAGATTTCGCCGTTGAAGACTATCCACAGTGAATTGTCTTCGTTACTCAGCGGTTGTTGGCCAGTCGACAGATCGATGATCGACAGTCGCGCGTGACCAAGCGAGCACACGTTGTCAAAATACGCGCCGAACTCATCAGGGCCGCGATAGCGGATCATCGAAACCATCCGAACCAGAAGGTCACGGTCAGGAGTCGAATCTCCCTGATGTTGAAAGTAACCCGCTATGCCACACATAGTTCGTTAGACTCCAGCGGCCGTTACCGTCCGCACAGGCTGTCATCTTTGAGAAGGATCTTGTTCACTTTCCCTGACTGATACTTGGGAAGAGCGTCGAGAAACAGAATCTGCTTGGGGACTTTGAAGTCGGCCAATCTTCGGCGGCAATAGAGCTGGATCTCCTTCGGGTCGGCGACCACTCCGTCCTTGAGCACGATCACCGCCCGGATAGCCTCGCCCAGAACGTCGTCGGCAATGCCAATCACGCACGCTTCAGCGATCTTCTCATTGGCCAGCAGGCATTCCTCGATCTCTTTTGCGCTGACTCGGTTACCGCCCGCCTTGATGATCTCCTTCTTGCGCCCCACGATATACAGATAACCATCGCTGTCTTTGCGTGCCAGATCCCCGGTAAAGAGGGAGCTGTTCTTCAACACGAGTCGATCTTCGTCAGGTTGATTCCAGTAGCCCATCATCACGTTGTCGCCGGTGACGGTCAATTCCCCGACTTCACCAACTGGAAGCTCGTTGTCGTTTTCGTCACGTATTGTCACCGTTACTCCCGGCACTGGAAGCCCGATCGATCCTAGTTTCTCGGCCAGTCGCTCGGGTGGGAGGTAGGTTACGCGCGGTGCGGCTTCAGTTTGTCCGTACATGATAAAAATCTGCTTGTTTGGGAAGGCGTCCATCAGCCGGCGCGTGACTTCCGGCGCCATCGCCCCACCCGCTTGGGTGAGATATCGGAGTGATTCCAGTCTACGTGAAGTGAACGTCGAATTATTCAACAAAATCATGAAATTCGATGGTACTCCCGAGAAACCGGTAGCGCGCTCTTTCTCAAGGGTGTCGAGAATCACCTCAGGGTACATAAATCGATTATCGAGGACGAGCCGCCCGCCGATTGCGATATGAGTCAGAAGGAGCGAATTGCCGTAGATATAATAGAACGGCAGGATCACCAGAACGCTGTCATGATCGGCCAGATGAAGATATTCACAGGTAGCGAGGGTATTGGATATGAGATTTCGGTGCGAGAGCATCACCCCCTTCGAGGCGCCCGTGCTGCCGGATGTATAGAAGATCGCGGCGAGTTCATGGATGATCCCGTCCCGAGAGAGAACATTCCGCGCTGGCGCTCCAGGCGTCCTCCCTTCGGGAAGACCGGTCTTGCCAAGAAGAGTTTCGAGCTTCAAGACCTGGATTAGCGGGTTGCCTATCTTGAGGTCGCCGTCGCAGACCAGAGTCGTAACCGAACTGTCGACTGCAAGAAGCTCATGAAGAACTTTCCGAAAGCGCCCTTCACTGAACAAGAGGCTGATCTGACAATCAGCCAGGATTCCGGCCAGACTGCGAGCATTCAGCGAAGTATCCAGCGGCACCACGACCAACCCGGCTTTCAGTGCGGCAAAGAAGATGATGACGTACTCGATTGAGTTCGTGCAAAGAATGCCGGCTCGCTGACCGGCCGAAAATCCCATCAACCGCAGAGCATTGGCTGCCGTCTCGGAGCCGGCGCGCAGCTCCTTGAAGGTGATTCTTCTCTCCTCATCGACCACTGCAACGTGCTCTGGATGGCAGGAAGCCGCTCGATCAAGGAGTTGATCGACTCGGGTTAGTTCCTGTTGCATAGACTTAACTCTGCAGGCGCGGCGTCGCGGCGATTGAGGGCACACGACCCCGATGTCACGGGGTTTTGGAACTGATGAACCGGACTAGATTATCAATGGAATCAAGATTCGTTGGGACCATCTCGTTGTCCTCGACCGTAAAACCGAAAGTCTGCTCAACGAACCCGGTCAATTCCAGGATACCGGTCGAATCGATGATTCCTTTGCGCATGAACGAATCGGCGTCGGTGAATGCGGCGTCTTCATCGCCAATGAGGAATGAATCTACAATAAAAGCCCTTAGATCCTGTCGGATTTTAGCGGTATCTGCGGTCATTGGTTACTTATCCTTAACATTACAACATCAACTGGTGCATCATGGACGTTAGCGCGCTTCGAGCGGGGGCATCCGCAGATGCTCGGTTCCCACAATCTTCCTCTCAACGTTGGCATACGCCCTTGTTACTTGATCTTCTGTGAGCCCAAGGACCGCGGCCGCCTCGGACGCCGGGACAGCATGCTCCATCGCGAACCAGAGAAGGTCCATGCGCCGAAAGTCGAGTCCAAAGAAGAATTCCTCCTGCGTAACTTCCGCGCTGTACGTGTCGGTCGTCGGAGTGCGCTTGATGATCTCCTGCGGAACATTCAGAAACTCAGCCAATTGGAACACCTGAATCTTGAAAAGATGCGCGATTGGCTTGAGGTCCGCGCCGCCGTCGCCATACTTGACGAAGAACCCCTGCTCGTGCTCGTCCTTGTTTCCGGTCCCTGCGACGGCCCAGTTGCGCCTTTCCGCGTGATAGTAGAGTGTTGACATCCGAAGCCGCTGCTTCAGGTTTGATGCTGCGACGACCTGAAGGTACGCGTCGAGCGGCATCCGCTTGGTTTCAACTACTCCCGCGCCGTTATCAATTGTCAGTTGAAAGAAGTTAATGGTGTCCTTCTCGAGAATGTTGGAAGGGATAGTAATCTTGGATTTCCACGACGAATTGAATTCGGGGAAAACCGAGCGAATCGCTTCGTCCCGTTTCTGATAGCATCCAAGTCCCTTCAGGCCATCGGTGAGATCCTCTTTGATCACCGTAAATCCAAATGCGTCCCCCAATTTGCGAGCTAATCGCTCGCTCTCCGGAGAAGAATCATGCTCAGGCATCATCACCCCGAGAACCCGCTCAGGACCAAGGGCCTTTGAGCAAAGCGCGGCGACCAACGATGAATCAATCCCGCCCGATATACCGATGACCGCACCGCTCTTTTTGAGTGGACCACGAATCTGCTTGCGTATAGTCTGGCAGAGAGCATCCGAGGTCTCTTTCGGATCCAGGCGAAGAATATCTTTATGAAAAGTCATTCTCTTATTCCTTGGGCAAGGCCATTGCCCCGATACGTGTTACCGACTTTGAAACGCTAACATAAGACACTTTTCCGCGTTCGGCAATAGCCCAAGAGTGCTTAGTGCGAACCTTCACTCATCAGTATCGGAATCAGCCAGAAATCCCTTAGAAAGGGGAGCTGGAGGAACCGTCTATTTCCTTCCTCAGCACTTCTCTTCTGTGACCACCTGACATCCGGCTGTGAAATGTGATGATTCGGTCCGTGCTCCTGCCTGTCCCGTGCTCACTGTTTAGCTTTATTCCGCCGTTTGAGCGCCTTCTCAAGAACGTTGACAAGGTCGCGAGTCAGATTTCGATATTCATACCTCGCGATGAATTCGTGATCCGGACTGACCGATAGTCTCCCGGAACGCTTCTTCTTCAGCAGTTCCTTGATCGCCTCTTTGATCGCGGCAGCGTCGTTATAGGGAGCCAGGATTCCGCATCGGCTCCTTTCCAGGGCCGTGGCAATTTCTCC
The DNA here is from genome assembly GCA_964540105.1 of uncultured Ignavibacteriales bacterium. Taxonomy (GTDB): domain Bacteria; phylum Zixibacteria; class MSB-5A5; order GN15; family FEB-12; genus DATKJY01. The sequence goes on from CAZILL010000001.1 coordinate 291,904, forward strand.
CTTTTGGCCGATAGCCAAAATGAACTTCTCGGCGTTCAGATATTCGAAGAACTTACCGGGGAATTGCTGATTGGAGATTTTCTTCTCACCGAGGAACATGAGAAGCACATCCGCGTCCATCATGGCCTTGATCGCTTCCGGATGCGGCTTGAAGCCAAGCAGCCTTGACTCGTCAGTGAGGTTTAGTTGCTCGATTAGCGCGACATAGGCACTCGCGAGATAACCGATGTAGACCGATACGAAATCAGTCCGATTCTGCGCGTCCTCAGCGTACAGATCGGCGAGGGCGTGGAAATAACGACCGGCCGTACCGTCATAGACTGTCCCTATATGGAGCATGATCAACTTGTCTACACTATGACTTCCTCTATTCGTGCCGAGGCATGTGAAATCATCACGGTCGAATCCATTGGTAATGGCCTGATACTTTGACTTGTCCGGATCATGAAACGCATCAATCAGATCCTCCGCATTCCCTTCGCACATGGTAACCACCTGATCCCCCCGCTTCAGAAACTGTCGAAACAGCCAGAGATCGAGGCGATTGCGCAAGCTACTTCTGGCCGATCTCCCGTACCCGATGACCCAATTGTCGCGAAAGTCAACTATCCAGGGCTTTCGAAAGAGAATCTTAAGAAAGAGCCCAACCAGATGAGAGGTTTGGGGCGCAGAGGTACTGAAGACAACATCGGGTTTTTCCCTGATCATTATCCTGAGGGCTGAAAAAAATGCAAAAGGGAACCAGGCGGCCATTCGATCCGGGAAGAAAAGCCACTCTTCAACGAACACGTTCAGCGGGCTGAAAAAGTACCGCTTCAGCAATCCCTTTTGCGGGCTCACCGAAGGAGTTGCATCGGTCTTGACCCTGGCTTCGGCCTCCCTTCCCTTCGTGGAATCATCTCGAGTGTGTTTCTTCCGATAGAGAAAGTCGTGTATTCTCTTCGTAACCTGAAAAAGATCAATGGTGGATGTTCGTATGACTTGGACCCCGGGCGGTATGTCTTTCAGCAGAGTTTCATCGTAGGCGAGAACACTCGGGTTCTTGGCAGTCAGAACGATCGGCTCCCATCCGAAGGAGCGCAGGTGCTTCACGAATTTTACAGGACGATAGATACCGGATGTCCGCGCCGGTGGGAAATCGTAGGAAATCATCAGTATCTTCTTCATCACCGCACTGCCTTACAACTACTTAGTACACTTGATCCATTAACAAGCAGATATACCGCAACTTTCAAGGGAAAGTCAAGAATCTCAAAGCGACAGAACAACTCACGCAGTTGTGAGTGCTACACACGCGATTTCTATACCGAACACATGGATCGCTATCCGATTCCCAACTCGGACAGCCGACGTTTGTGGTAGAAAACAGAAATTGATTGCCGTCCAGGAAACTGGTTCATACCTTGGCTCTCGAAAGTCAAAGGGGAGATAAATGAGAGTGTTCAATTTGTTATGACTCCTCGTGTAGGGGATGATCGCAGGGGCACATGAGAAAGAGGCAAACTTGGCCCGATTGACGATCTCGGTAGTAATACCAACATATAACCGCGCCAATCTCCTTCGCCGATCGATTACGTCGGTCCTATCGCAACTTCAAGACGATGATGAAGTTATCGTGGTTGACGACGGTTCCAGGGATAACACGAGGGAGGTTATCGCTGAATTTGGGCGGCAGGTGAAGTCTATCACCTCGGAACACCGGGGAGCGGGTGTCGCACGAAATCTGGGCGTCCAGGAAGCTTCGCGGGACTTGGTCGCCTTTCTCGATTCGGATGATGAGTGGACGCCCGGTCATGTGCCGCTCTTGCGCTCCTTCATGACCGCACGACCAGACCTGTTGTTTTGTTTCACAAATTATGTCGCCCGCTTTCGGGACGGTTCACTGCGCCATTTCGGTCTCGAATCTCACGGAGAACAGGAACCGAACTGGCATGAGATTGTGGGTGCCTCTTGTCCGATTTCGACATTTATGCCGATCCCGCACGGATTTCACGACTTCCCTTGCTTCGAGGGAGAAAAGCTCTTCCGGTCCCTCTGCACCGCCAGCTATATCACTGTGGATACACTTATTGTAAGGCGGGTGGAAGCCGGGGAGAGCCTGTGGTTTGCTGAGGAGACTCCGACTGCCGAGGAATGGGAGTGCAGTGCGAGGCTCGCTCGTGCAGGCAAAGGCGCCTATTTACATTGTGAGACTGCCTGTGTGTATCATCATGGGGGACAACAACTCACAGACACCAATCTGCTTGACTACGTGACCTCCAGAATTGTCATCATGCGGAAGATCTGGGGCAGCGACCTTGAATTCCTCAAGGACCACGGGGATTTTTACAAAAGACGCCTCAGAGAAGAGCAACTTCTGCGCGTCGAAGGGCTCCTTCTTCGTGGTCGGTCGCTTGATGCTCGCCTCGAGCTCACCCAAACCCACACACCTCCTCTCGCTCTCCGCATTCTGGCTCGGCTTCCCGGGCCTCTGGTCAAATCGCTTCTGGATACTCGCCGTGTCATCAAATCGCACTTCAGAAGTGACGGCTAACTTGCAGCAAGTGACCTCGCTGAACGGCGAAACGAGTGTTTTCGCTTGTATTAGGCCGCCCGAGCAGTTACGTAGTGTTGCGTCAAAATGATTTCCACAAAGGTCCTTAGAACTGTTAGTGAGCTCGAATCTCTTGAGCGTGAGTGGAAAGAACTCTTGCTAAGGAGCTCTTGCGACAATCCGTTCCTGACATGGGAGTGGGTGTCGTCTTGGCTCAAAGTGTATTTTCGCAATGGGAAACTCTTAGTTGTTGTCGTTTATGATGATACGACGCTGGCAGGACTGGCTCCGCTCTGGGTTCACGATGTTCTTTACGCCAAAGTCCTCAGTGTGCGCTCCCTTGAATTCCTCGGCTCGGGAATCACGTGCTCCGACCATCTTGACCTGATTGTCCAGAAGAAGAACGCCGATCAGGTCGTTCGCGCGATATGGGATCATTTCTTTGGAGTCTTGGCAGGGGAATGGGATATTTTCAACTATAACCATGTGCGGGCGAATTCACCCGTTCTTGACCGACTTGTCGAATTCGCAAATAGCGATCATCGTTGCCCACGTTGGCAGATACAGGGGTATGCGGTCTGCCCGTACGTTAGACTACCGAACACCTGGGAATCGTATGTTGCTTCGCTCTCAGCCAATTCGCGTCGGGCTTTGAAGACATCCCATTCTCTACTGAGTGAAGCTGGAAGGCTTGAGTTACGGATCTGTAGGACATCTGATGAACTCCCGGGCGAGCTGGAACGTTTTATCGCTCTTCATCAGGCAGGGTGGCGGGATCGGGGAAAACCGGGAAGTTTTTCCTCAGAGGGGTTCGAAGCTTTCCACAGAGATGTGGCCATGAATCTGCTCGGCACGGGTATGCTCTTTCTGTGTTCACTCTGGCTCGATGAGAAGCATATTGGCTCGTTCTACGGATATAGGAAAGGGGGGACGCTATTCTATTACCTCATGGGAGTGGATCGAGATGCCGTGAAGAAGGCCAGCACGGGCAGGGTGCTGATCGGCATGTGCATCGAAGAAGCGATCCGAATGGGGTGCTCGGAATTCGACATGCTCAGAGGCCGGGAGTCGTACAAATATGATTGGACGGAATCTGATGCCAGAGACATCTCAGTTACCTTCTATAAGACTGGCATGCGAAGTATCGCGTACATGTGCTCGGAACAGCTCTACCAACTTGGGAAGCTGGTTGCAAAGACGATTTTGGGGAGTAAGTCAGAGTCTATAAGCCGGTGGCGGCGAAACCAAGCCGGATAAAGCTAACGCTTCTATGGAACCGTCCGACAATAGAAACAGGCTGCTTTCCGCCCAATATGAGTATGAGGATCAAAGGGGAATATCTTTGTTAATCAGTTCGGCTAAGAATATTGGAAAAAGAGCTCTCTATTCTCTCGGCTATTACAGCCTTTATGGGCGACTCAAAGCGCCGGCTGAGAATCGGCTTCTCGTTGTCATGTACCATGACTTCGTCGAAGATGCCGCGCGGTCAGATGACTGGAGTTATTGGGGGCGACTGAGTCGCTCCGAGTTTGAGGCGCATCTGGCAGCTTTGACCGACCACTTTCGTATCGTCACGCTTGAGGATGCGATCGAAGAGATTGACCAGACCGGTACGTTGCAGGAAAAGTCGGCGGCGATCACTATCGATGACGGCTACTTGTCGAGCTATACCATTGCCTACCCTCTGTTGCGTGAGTATGGTGTGTCGGCAACGGTATATTTGCCGACCGATTGGATCGACCGCACTATGACTCCGTGGTGGATTTCACTCGCCACCCTGGTTAAGAAGTGCAGTCATCCTCGTCCATGCCTGGACGCTGTTGAGAGTGTTCTGGGAGTATCATTGGGCTCGAATGTTCGAAAGGAGCAAGGGGAATCTCTGAATCGAAGAGCCCTTCTCCATGAACTTGAATCTCTTCTGCGTAGTCGTGACCAAACCTCAATTCAGCGAATGCTCTCTGAGCTCGAGAAGCTGCTGCCGGGAAACCTGTCAACGGCCACACCTGAAGAAATTCCGGTCACCTGGGATCAAGTGAGGGAGATGTCTACGGGCGGAATACGCTTTGGTGCCCACACAACCTCGCACGCCAACCTGGCATTGGTAGATCTGGCCACGGCCGAGGCCGAGATTCGGAACTCCAAACTGCGTATCGAGGAACAGATATCAACGCCGGTCACCGGATTTGCGTACCCATATGGTGTGAATTACAGCGATTACACTCGTCTGAAACCGTTGCTGGAAAAGTACGGTTTCCGCTATGCATGCACGGCTTCAACCGGTGTCAACAGTTCTGACACCGATCGATTTCGCCTGGTTCGGATTACGTTGCCACTTGCGCAGTCTCCCGCTCTTATTAAGAGACTCTTAATCCTCGACTACCTCGATGAACCAACGCGGAGTGTGTAAGCAATGAATGAGCGCGCCAGGAGCGCCTCGTAGTATTCAGGACCATGAGTAGTACGCTAAGCCGGATCGGCCGCAACGTCTTTTCCAACTGGACCGGCTACGTTGTCTACGTCGTCGTCTCGTTTTTTCTCTCCCCTTTCATGGTTCATCATCTGGGGAATACCGGCTATGGAATCTGGGTCTTGGTTGGGTCCTTGACCGGCTATCTCGGAATACTCGATCTTGGTCTGCGTCCGGCGATCGTCAAGTATGTCTCACGCTACAAAGCGCTCGGCGACGACGCGATGGTCAGTCGCGTGGTCAACACCGTGCTCGTTATTTTCACTTCGATAGCCGGCTTGGTGATTATCGGGAGCCTCATACTATCGTACTTCTCAACTGCCGCTTTCAAAGTGCCCTCCGAATACAACAGCCAGCTTCGGGTGATCATTATCATCATCGGCGTCAACGTAGCAGCCAGTTTCCCTTTCGGAGTTTTCAGTGCTATGCTGAATGCCCTTCAGAGATTCGACATCAACAACATTATTCAAATCTCAGTCTTTCTCATCAGAACAGTCTTTCTTGTTCTCTTCCTGGAGTTGGGGGGTGGACTTGTCACGCTGGGTGTCATCATCCTTGCCGGCGGGCTGACCGAATTTATCTTGAAAGCTCGCTATTGCCTAAAGATAAACCCCACGCTGACGATCGATCGCCATCTTGCGAGTAGAGAAACCTTCAAGATGATCGCGGGATTCAGTGTCTATACCTTCATCATGTCTGTGGCCGTGCGGATTTCGTTCCAGACCGACTCGATTGTGATCGGCGCGATGATATCCGCTGAAGCGATTACCTTTTTCTCGATCGGGGCAGGCATGATCGAATACCTGAGCACACTGGTTTCGTACATGTCGGTGACGATCACCCCGTTAGCGTCGAGTCTTGACGCTACCGGAGACGAAGACCGGATGCGAAAGCTGCTGATCATCGGCACCCGCTATTGTCTTCTCGTGATTCTCCCCATCGGATGTGCATATCTTCTGCTCGGGGAAACATTCATCACGCTCTGGATGGGTCCCCAGTATGGGCCAAGTTCGGCGACGGTCCTGACGATTCTGATGTGGGCCTACTTCGGGCACCTCTCCCAATTTGTGGCCGGATCGATCTTTAATGGTCTGGGAAAGGTCAAGAATCTGGCCTTCCTGAATATTGGCACCGCGCTCGTCAATATCATCCTTAGTGTAATTCTGGCTAAACCGTTCGGAATCTACGGCGTGGCGCTCGGAACCGCGATCCCGCTTACAATCACCGGGACTATCATCCACCCGATCTATATCTGCAGGACAATGAAACTGAGCTTGCTGGAGTACTTCCGAAAATCATATCTGACCCCGCTGATGGCCGTACTACCGTTCATTGGGATCATCTGGGCTGCCGCCCGCATCGTAGACATCAACTCCTACGCGCGATTCGCGGCGACAATTGCAGGCGCAGGGGTGATCTATGGTGCGATTGCATTCTTCCTTATCATCGAGGCCGATCACCGTTCCTTCGTCGTGAACAAGGTTCGCGCCCTCATAGCTCGGCGCTAACGAATATCGCTTAAGTATCAAAACTCAAACAAACTGAACGGTCCGATTGTCGTAGACCAGCAGCCTGCGCTGGAGATGCGACCAGATTCCCCTCGCGAGTACTACCTTTTCGAGGTCACGCCCCATCCGGATCAGATCATTGACCGAATGCTGGTGTCCGACCCGGGCGACGTCCTGTTCGATGATCGGCCCGGCGTCCAGTTCTGATGTGACATAGTGACTGGTAGCGCCAATGATCTTAACCCCCCGTCTATAGGCCGAATGGTATGGCCGCGACCCGGGGAAAGCGGGAAGAAAGGAATGGTGGATGTTGATTATTCGATTCTGAAACTGTCCGACAAAACTGTCGGACAGAACCTGCATGTAGCGCGCCAGAACGATCAGATCTACCCGCAGGTCGCTGAGCAGATTCGTCTGCGCCTGCTCCACCGAACGCCTGTTAGAGTCATCGATATTGAAGATATGAAACGGGATCCCAAACTGTCTCGCGACCGGTTCCAGATCGGGGTGGTTGCTCACGATCAGCGGAACCTCCACCTTCCATTCTCCCGACCGGCACCGTGCCAATATGTCATAGAGGCAGTGAGGTAGCTTCGAGACGAAGATCGCCATGCGCTGGGTATCGTCTGAGAAATGCAGCCGCCAGTGCATGATGAACGGCACCGCGACTTCCGTCTCAAACCGAGCCCCGATCTCTTCGACGGGAATGGAAAAACTGTCGAGATCCCATTCAACTCTCATGAAGAAGACCTTCATTTCGAGATCGACATGCTGATCGAGATACAGAATGTTGCCGTCATTCCGGTGCAGGAATTCGGTTACGGCCGCGACCAGTCCACGTCGATCGGGGCAATCGATGAGGAGGACAGCGGAGCGAGTTTTCAGGGTCTGGTGATGAGGCATATTGTCATCCTATAGTCTGTGTATAGGTCGGATGGAACAGCTGAAGTCTGAACCCCCCCTTGTAGCTACTGAGACAAACCTGATTTTCGACGCCTACTTCAGTAGCCCGGGACGGCGCCGGATGCGCAAGTGAAGCCCAGAGGATCTCCTGACTTTCCCGCTTTCGATGAGCACCGCACTTTTGGAAATGTCGCGGCCATAATCTCGCATCCGCCGGAAATCGACCAGAGGAACCCGTACATTCTGGGCGCTGCCGGGACTGTCGTAGAAGAGTTCATTGGGGTCATGAACATAGAGGTTGTGCTGATCATACCCCGTGACCACGACCCAATGGGGCATACGAACCTTATGCATACGATAGGTCCCTATCAGAACGACCGGCACCTTCCCCTGCCGGAGTCCCCCCGTGATATCGTCTATCCTGTAGTTCCGATAGGCGATTCCCACGCCGAGCGAATTCGCTTCTCGTCGTTGCTGATCGTGAACAAGCCCAATGACTTCCTTCTTATCCTCACTCCGAACAGAAGCCAGAAACGGCGTCCTGCGACTTGACAGTATGACCGAAGCCGTGAGCCCTCTCCGAACGGCGGCGACCGCGAGCCCGAACGGAGCGCACCCCCCCAGTCCGGAGGTCATGAAGATCAAGGTCGCTTCCTTCCAGAGCATCAGTTCAAGTGAACGATCCGTTACCACGGAACCATCGAAATGCTTCATAGCCATCATGAGGCAGGCTGGTCCACAGGTGAACGGAAGCGTCTGGGCGTAGTAAGGGACAGGCAAGAGAAACCGCTCTGGGTCACTATCCGTTTGCAGAGTCTTTCGCATACTGAGAGCGCTGCAGCCGTCTGTATAGTACCCGGGGAGCGTCCCGGTAATCTGGTAGCCAAAACGTTCGTACAAACCGATGGCCGGTTTGTTATCGGCTCGTACTTCAAGAACGACTTCGCGACATCCACGAACCTGGGCCGCCTGCTCGCAACTCTCCAGAAGTCGCGCTCCAAGCCCCTTGCCCTGAATCGTCCGATCTATGACTATGGAGTACAGACGCCCGACCGTCGTTCGCTGGCGCCACAGCATGATTGCCGCGCCGCTGACATGACCTGCGTATTCGAGGATCAGGGTGCTGGCGCTGGCTTTGGTTAGAAGGTATTTGAGTCGGGATCGGCTGAATTGATCATCGCCGAAATGGGTCTGTTCAAAACGTTCGATGTCGTCGAGATCGCCGGCGACTCCGGGACGAACCCGAATCTGCTCGGCCACACTTATCCCCATTCGCCCGCAAGATAGCGGATGAGTTTTTCGTAGACCTGAGGCACACCGCGATCTTCCTCGCCGGCGGCAATGGTCGGATTATCATTGACCTCAATCACGACGAAATCGTCTTCAACTTGTTTGATGTCGACGCCGTAGAGGCCGTTGCCGATCGCTTTGGCGGCCTGCACTCCGACCTCAAGTAATCTGGGGTTGACTTTGGACGTGTCAAAAGTTCGGACCCGCCCCCAGATCACCCTTCCCCCCTCCGTATACGTGAGGATCTTCCAGCGCCGCTTAGGAATAAGGTATTGGCACACATAAAGAACCTCGCCGCCCAGTACTCCCACCCGCCAGTCGAATTCGGAACTGATAAACCGCTGAGCCACGAGCCGGTCGGCGCGACGCAGGAAGCGCTTGCCTACGCGCACAAAATCATCGGGAGAGGAAACCCGATCGACATACATACTGAAACTCGTGTGCGGGGCCTTGAGAACGAGGGGGGTGCCCATTGTATCGAGCAGACGAACGCCGTTGGCGATGGTCAGATCAGCCTGTGTCAGGTAGACCGTTTCCGGCATCGGAACACCCGCCTCCTGGAGATGGCGATACATATTGATTTTGTCGCAACAGATCAGGATCGACTGGGGATCGTCAATCACGCGAAGCCCCTGCACCTGCGCCAGTCGCGAGGCCACATACGAAGAGTTGAGTGGGTCAGTCAGTGCCCGGATGAACAACGCATCGTAGGTCGGAATCTTGTACATGTCGGAGCGAAACAGAATATCAAGCCGATGTCCCATCTTCTGGGCTGCCTGTCCCAAACGGAGTACTGCTCCCATCTCTTCCGAACGGGTAAGCGTGTACCGCTCAATGAAAACGCCTAAGTTCGCCATATGACTGTCCTGCGCACATGCGACACTTCCCGTTCAGCCAGTTTGCTGTACGGAAGAGGTTGGGTGCCGCTTAGCAGCAATTGACCATCCGGCAGGATGATTACGCGAACTCGAGCCAGCGGGATTCGGAACGTTTCCCACACTGCTATCGCGAGCGGACGGAATCGAGGAACAGCGCACCATCCAAGCACAGCGCGGAAGTACACGACCCGGGCGTGGGGGGGAAGCTCCTGACAGCAAATCGCATACGTGAAATTGCGCGTGAGCGACTTGGCGACCCGCTCCTGCGCTGCGGCTTTCAAGACAATACTGTGGCGCGACATGAACGGGTTAATCGTATCGACAATCACCGGCGGTTCGAAATAACCGTTGGAAATGTAGTGCGAAGGGACGGCCAGGCCGGCGAGGCGCGCTTTCTCCAGGAATAAGGGGACCACATAGCTGTCCATGATCTCCTGGCTGGTCGGATGGATACCGTTGGTGCCGGATTCGTGATCAAGCGAGGCATAATACCCGACTTTCATGTAGCGGTAGTCGCCAGCCAGGTTGACCAGACAGTCTTCCCGACTCAGATAGGCAATCTGGGTGCCGTTTGTATGGGGTTGATTGGTGACAATTCTCGACGGGACCAAATTGACCGCGGTTCTCATCGTGCAGAGCCTCCGCGAGCGGACCCGAGTGATCTGAAGGAGACTATCCCAGTGACGAAACGGCTGTTGCCAGACAGAATCCGTTCCGGCGGGATAGTCGACCTACTTGGAGGATGACCGTCGTGGGTGATTTCAGGCGCGTCTTTTCGGGGCGTTTCAGGCACTCACAATCCCTTTGCGTCAGAACGTGGAAACGGGGCTAACTGGAAAGAGTGGGCGTAGGAACTGGACGAAGGCGAGCGATCTGATTCAAGCGGAAAACCACCCCCCGCACGTCGATCCGTGGCGAAACGATTCTCTTGGTTGCGGCATCTTCGGAGGATATGTGATTCCAAAGACGCAGATTCCGGCGACGATGTACTTGCTGCCATGCTCCGAAAAAACTTACTCGGTCTTCCGTCTCCTAAGTAATTCTACCATACTACAGCGTCGCTTGATGCGACGCCAAGGCAGGTTGAACCCCAGTCGTTACTCAATTCGCGTAGACAATACTATGGCCGGTAGACTAATCCAAGAAAAAAAGTGGCCACGACGGAAAGTTTCGGAATCAGGCAGGCTAAAGTGTAACCCCGGAACTGACGCTGGCCGTTTCGAGACGGGTGCTCCCTTGTCCGGAATGCTCGCCGTGAGCTGACCCGGCCCAGACTTCAGGAATGAAATCAGCGATCGGCAGGGTGATGCAGAAGGTGGAACCAACGCCAAGCTCGCTCTGGACGGCAATCTGTCCTCCGTGATGGGTGATGATGCCGTGAGTTACCGATAACCCCAGCCCCGATCCGCTACCGACATTCTTGGTCGTGAAGAAGGGATCGAAAATCCGCTCGAGAGTCGCCGCATCCATCCCTGCTCCGGTATCTTCGACGGTCAGATAGATCTCCCGGTCGGGGGAAAGCTGGCGATGATTACTGGGCCAGCGTCGCCCCTCGGGAGGATTACTTCCAAGAATCAGCGAAAGGGCTCCCCCGTGGGGCATAACTTCCATCGCGTTTTCCACGAGATGCCGCAAGACCTGATGAATCTGCACCGGATCGGCGAGGATGGGCGCCGCTGAGTCTTCGATCCGTTCGGTTATCAGGATGTTATCGGGGCATTCGCCTCGAACCGTGGCCATGACTTCCTTCACCAGACTCTGGAGATGCACAATCTTCCGTTCCCCTCCCTGCTGACGACTAAAGGCGAGAATCTGTGCGACCAAATCGCGAGCTCGATAGCTGGCCCTGAGCACTTCGTTGATATGCTTGGCAGCCGGCGAATCCTCGGGGCTGTCCGCTTGAATCATCTCACTATACCCGATGACGGGAACGAGGAGGTTATTGAAGTCGTGCGCGATCCCCGCCGCCAGGGTACCGATGGTCTCGAGTTTCTGTGATCGCCGAAGCTGCTCTTCGAGGCGAGCCTTTTGTTCCTCCGCTCGACAACGGTCGCTGATGTCATGGATGATCGAATACAGCAGAACTCGTCCGCCGATTGAGATCGGACTGGAGTGAACCTCCACATCAACAAGGCTCCCGTCGGCTCGACGGTGCGGGAACTGAAAGACGAGCTTCCGTGCTGTCCTGATATCGTTAAGGCGCTCGGCAACTTCTTCAGCCGGGAGAGTATTAATTTGGTCGATCTTCATCGACGTAAGTCGAGCGTGATCGTAGCCGTAGAATTGAGTCGCTGCCGAATTGGCGTCAACGATGGAACCATCACTCGGGTCGATGAGCAATTTGATGGCACAGTTCCCCTCAAAAATCTGGCGATACCGCGCTTCGCTCTCTCGAAGGGCCTGTTCCCCCTGGCGCAGCGCCGTGATGTCGCGAAAGACGCAGTGCGCTTGCCTGACACTGTCGCCTTCGTTCGCGCCGATTTTCCCATTGAGGGATACCAGGAGCTTTGTGCCATCTTTTCGCACCATATCCAATTCGATCCCTTCTATTCGCCCTGCACTCTTGAGCCGTTCATATGACTCCTGGAATCGAGCAATCGACGATGGTGCGAGGAATTCGCGGAACATCTTTCCAAGCACTTCCGACGACGAATAGCCGAGAGACGACAGCCAGGCGTCGTTGACCTGCAGGATCTGTCCCGCTTCATCGAGCGATTGATAAGCTATGGGCGCGTCGTTGAAGAGCAGCCGGAACCGTCGTTCACTCTCGAGCAATAGCCGCTCGGCACGCTTTAGTTCTGTGACATTGTCAAAAGCGAATCCCAATCGTTGGTTGGGCATGCGGAAGGCCCGAATGCGGAATATGCCTTCTATGTGGTCGTCGGCGTAGGCGAGACTCTCCTCGTGATACGTTTCACCGGTCTGTACGACATTCATAATCGAGTCGATCATCCCTTTCTCGCGTGCTGCGGGCCAAATCTCCTCGAATTGCTTCCCGCGCAATCTGTTCAGATTAAGCCCCGCGAGCTCTTCGGCGGCCGCATTGCTCTCAACAAGGGTCAGGCGATCAGGAGGCTCAAACTGGAAAATACAGAGTCCAGAAGGAATTGAGGCGATGACATCCGTATAGGATTGCAGCGTCTGACGCAGGGTTTCCTCCGCCTCCCGCCGCTCGGTGACATCAAGAAGATATCCGAGATAACTGGTAATGACGCCCCGCTCGTCACGCTCGATGACCGTAAAATCGTACACCCAGCGGTAGTCGCCGTTTGCGTTTGCGAGGCGATACTCCTGCTCGGCGCAGGCAACCCCGGCGTCGCTGAACTGGCGCACTTCTTCAGCCACTCGGGCCAGATCATCCGGATGAACGATGCTGGCGTACGGTATCCGCCCAGAAGTCAGATCCTCCGGCATATGACCGAATTGCGAGCGCACATTCGGCGAAACATAAGCCACTGGCCACCCCTCCTGAGCCAGCCACCGGAAGATAACCGTTGGTCCACCGATAAATAGTCCTCTTTCGAGGCGCAACGTTTTTTCGGTCTTCACCCGAGCCGTTATATCGACGAGGGAGCCGTGATATTCGATGATCTCGCCGGACGAACTCAGTTTCGGAACGGCGCTACAATCGACCCAAACTGACTGTCCGTCGGGACGCAGAAAGCGGCATTCATGTTGGAAGCTGCGCTTCTCTTTGACCGCTTCCGCCCAGAGCTGGAAAACGCGCCCGCGGTCGTCTGGATGAGCAGCGTCGAGCCAGGATTCTCCGAACAAATCACCCGCTGCTTTGCCCGCCGATCGACAGAATGTTTCGTTGGCAAATATCAGCTGTCCACTGGCGTTAGTCAGAAATATCCCCATAGGCGCTAGTTTGGCTCTATCACAAAACGGAGCGTCCTCGCCTCGCACCCCCGAGGCAGCGTTCATCTCCGCCCGCGTTTGGGCAGGTAGCTGCGCTCTCGCTCGAAGGAGGTACGCTCCACCAAGCAGGAGCAAGGAATTAGCGAGGTAAGCGAGAAGTTCGGGGAGGCTGGTCGTGGTCGGAGTCGAGCTACCCAGTTTCCTGAGGACACTGACCATCTGCGGCAACAGAAGACCGATGAGCACCGTGACCGCCGCTATCCTCGCGCTCTGGAGTCTTGTGCGATCCAGATGCCGTAGCACGATCCCGACGGCGATCAGTTGAACGACGATAGCAAGGATCTGTAACAGCATTGGGATCATGTCAGGTCCAATCCGTAGATGTGCAACCACTCGGTTTGGTCATCACCACATTAATATCGGACACTTGGCGTTTCCCTTGACCCGAAATCGAGGAGGGGAGCGCCAAAGAGAAACGGGCAGATGATCCCAATCATCACGCCCGTCCGAAAACTGGGTAGAAATTCTGTGTGCGGAAGTGTCAGATCTTCTTGAGCGTCTCCTGGGCTTTGGCAAGGTTCTGGCCGCGCAACCCAAGCGAAATTCCCTTTTGCAGGTTCTCGCGCGCTTCCGGGTTATTCTCTCGTGCCATGATCAGACCTCGATAGTAGAACGCCTCAGGAGCTTCGGGATAGTTAAGCGTGGCCTTGAGCGCTTCCCCTCGCGCCAGGTCAACGCGGCCGATCAGGAGATAGACATCACACAGTGCCAGTTGCGATCTGAGCGAACTGCGGTCACGACCGCAAGCGGATCGGGCCAGGTTTTCCGCCCGAATCAGGGTCTTCTTCTCAAGGGCCAGGGTACGGGCGTATTCCATCTCGGCTTCCCAATTCCCATCATCACGCGCCACTGCCTCCTCAAACAGTTTCAGTGATTCATCCACCTTCTTCAGGCCATACAGAGCCCGTGCCTTCTGAGCAACGAAATCGGTCTGGAGCTTGGCGGCCAGACCGATTTCGCACAGTTCGAGCGCCTTCTGAAAGTTCCCTCGGTCGTTTTCGAAGCGAGCGGTTCTGAGCAGAGTAGATGAATTCTGGGTGTTTAGCTGATTCATGAGGTCAATGAGTTTCCCTCTCTCGTCCTGGGCGTCAATCTCGTTCAGAGCCGCCAACGCACGATCAAACTGAGTCAAGTCCCCGCGAAGAAACGGAATATTACTCTCAAACAGCGCCATACCCTGTGCCGTCATACCCGACAGAATAAGCGCGATCCCCTTGTCGATTCGATTCTCAGGGTAATGTTCAGCAAAAAAACGATAGTTACTAAGAACATCCAGCGCCTTGTTGTACTTTCGATGCGCCATGAGCAGTGCAAACAGGCTGTCGAAGGCAGGACGGTATGTCGGCGCAATATCCAACGCTCCACGGTAGAGCTTCTCGGCCTCATCAAGCTTTGCGACCTGGATGTCAGTGTAGGTGCTCGCCAGCGCCACAAGCCAATCGGGCTGGTCACCGCGAAACTGGACTATCGAGTCGCGCAGACTGATCCACTCATCGTTTCGCCCGGTCGCCAGCATCGTCAGGGCCAGTTGTGCCTTCGCATCGGGAAGGTTCTGCCGCCATCCGGTTACCTCTTTGAGCTTGGCATATCCAGCCATCTTATCCATCAGGCGCGACGCTGTGACGGCAGTGCGATAATTGATGAAATCCTGAAGCTCGAGCGAGGAACTTCCCTTGATTGACAGGGCGAGCATGTCTTCGCCGTCCTGAAAGACAGTAAAATAGTCTTTCCCCACAAGTCTAGATCGAGAGTCGTAGTACACGGTCGTTAGGCTCATCGGGAGGAGCCGTAGAAATTCCTGGGTAGCGGCATAAGCCTGACGAATTGAATCGGTTTCCCAGAAGTATTGCTGGTCAAGCGCAGTTGTGAGCACCTTTTCCTTGTCAAGAGATCGCAGACTGTCAATCAGACGGCGGGCGTCCACAAAATAGCGCGTTCGCAGGCAGCGTCGAAAGTGAGTCATCAGGCGGTTGTGGCTTCCGCCGCCGGTTAAGGCACGACGGCTGATCGCCATAGCGGAATCGATCCAACCTCGTTCTTCCAGATAGTCAGCCGCAGCGACCAGATACTCAGGATCGGCTATCGTTGCTGCAAACCCCTTCTCGGCCGTGGCCTCAGCCTGCCCGATGTTGCCGGAACGGTGATACCTAAGCGCTCGGATCAGGTCGACCACCTCTTTTTTCGCGCCGGCAGAAGCGGCCGCGTCGAGGGCGCTGTCGGCCTCAGCGTATTTCCCAGCCATGATATGCGCCCTGGCTGCCAGGAGTCGTACGGTCGGATCGTTCGGAGCTGCACTGGGCAAGTTCGCTGCCATCAGGGAAGCGTCAAGCGTTTCCCCCATAGATTCAAAGACCCGGGTCCCTCCGGCCAATGCCGGGCCGTAGGCAGGATTCTGGGTAAGGATCGTGAAGTACGTGTTGAGCGCCTCCATATAGAGGAGTTGCCGTTCCTGACTCAACCCGAGGCCATACATCCCCTGCAACGCGGTGGAATCGTTCGTCGAAAGCGACCGAAAAAGCGTGTCCGCTTTCGCGAATTCGAAGCTGTCGAGCAGCTTCACGCCGCGCTGGAAGGGATCATCTGAGCTTTTTCCGCTCTTCTGGGAACATCCCACAGCCACAACGACTATCAAAACAAGAAGCGATAATGATTTTTTCATTGGCGGTTACCCTTATCGGAATGCGCGCCCAAAACCCAGGCAATGATGACGCCAGAGGTCCGCGCGAGAGTTAATATCTGAAAACAGCTCTCCTGACATGATCATGATACTGCATAAATCGGTTCGAAATAGCAAATGTTGTGCGAGGAAACGAAAAAGATTTTGGATAGACTCTTAACAGATTCTATATTACCTCTATGACCATCCTTGAATCCAAAGGTTTATACAAATACTATCGAAAAAGGGCGGTCGTCAACGATGTTTCCGTGAGAGTTGAGCCGGGGGAAGTCGTGGGTTTGCTTGGACCAAACGGGGCCGGGAAAACGACCACATTCTATATGATCATCGGTTTCATACGACCGGACGACGGCCACGTGTTTCTCGGTGACCAAAATATCAGCCGACTCCCCATGTATCGCCGCGCCAAGCTCGGGATTGGGTATCTGGCGCAGGAAGCGTCAGTCTTTCGAAAACTCAGCGTCGAAAACAACATCATGGCTATTCTCCAATTTCGCCATTTGAGCCGCAAAGATCGCAAGCGCCGCCTTGAGGAACTTCTCAACGAACTCGACATTGCGCATCTTCGCAAGAACAAGGCCTACACGCTCTCCGGCGGAGAGCGACGCCGAGTCGAGATCACCCGCGCCCTGGTGAACGAGCCGAAGTTCATCCTGTTGGACGAACCGTTCGCAGGTATCGACCCCATCGCGGTAGAGGATATCCAGAAGATCATCAATCGGCTCGTGGAACGCGGCCTTGGGGTCCTGATTACTGATCACAATGTTCGCGAAACGTTGTCCATCTGCAGCCGGGCATACATTATGTGCGAAGGGAAAATCCTGAAGGATGGAACTTCTGCATATCTGGCCGACGATCCAGAAGCGCGCAAGATTTATCTCGGAGAGAAATTTCGACTCAACTGAAAACAGTCTTTGGGTGTTGAATAAATGAACGAACTGGAAACTGCCGATGAATCCTGCCTTCGAGCTTCCGATATCATAAGAAGGAAGAATCGAAATACTCGCTAACGAGGGCGGGACAACCAGAAGCCCAGTGAGAACGCCATGAAATTGGAACTAAAACCGGGAATGCGTCTTACGACGATGATTGGGCCCCAGCTCATCGCGTCGCTCAAGATGCTCCAGATGCCGCTTCTTCAGCTTGAGCAGACGATACGTATCGAACTGGCCACGAATCCTATGCTCGAGGAAATCGAAGAGCTGGATCAAGAGCTCGAGACCAGCCTCGAAGCCCCTGAATCGGAAATCGCCGACCCCAAGGAAACCGAAGCTGAAAGCGAGAAGATCGATTGGGATAGTTATCAGTTCGAGGACGAAGAGGGATATAAGGTCCGCGAAACCCGAGAGCAGGAAGAGGATCGGTTTGAGAGCGGATCGCGTCAACCCGAAAACCTCTACGGCCATCTAACCGAGCAATTATCGTTTCTCAAGCTCTCCGAAGAAGAACATGCCATCGGGGAGTATATCATCGGGAACATCAACCCTGACGGTTACCTGACCATCAGTGTGGGTGAAATGGCTGCCGAGCTGGGCGTTTCGGCAGAGAGCATTGAGAGTGTTCTCACCATGATTCAGCGCTTCGACCCGACTGGGGTCGGCTCGCGCGATCTGCGCGAATCCCTTCTCTTGCAGATGAAAGAGAAAGGACTGGAGAACACACTGGCGTGGCGCATTGTGGAAGAGCACATTAAGGACCTCGAGCGCAAGTCGACGCTGCAGATTGCTAAGATGATGAATGTACCCGTCGAAAAGGTGCAGAAGGCAATGGAAGTGATCAAAGGATTGGCTTCGACACCAACCCATGGGCGATTCGACGCCTCTGCTATTCCGGTGATCCCTGACCTCGTGGTCGAGCGATTCGGGGACGAATTCGTGGTGTTCCACAATGACAAGAACATGCCCCGTCTTCGCGTGAACGCCGGGTACAAGGATCTGATTCGCCGCGGGAATAGCACGGCCAAAGACACCAAGGACTACATTCGACAGAAGCTCGACCAGGCACGCTGGCTGCTCAATTCGATCAATCAGCGACGGACGACCATGATCCGCGTCATGCAGGCCATCGTCGAGGAGCAACGGGAATTCTTCGAAAAGGGGCCATCGTTTCTCAAGCCGCTTATCATGGACGACATCGCGCAAAAAGTCGAGCTGAACGTGGCCACCATCAGCCGCGTCTCCAGCGGCAAGTACGTCCAGACACCGTTGGGGGTCTTTGAGATCAAGAGCTTCTTTGTATCCGGGATTGCCACCGACGACGGCGAGGAAATCGCGAAGCGGCAGGTCAAGCAGCGCATTGAAGAGATTGTCAAAGCCGAGGATGCTGAAAACCCACTCTCGGATCAGGACATCTTCAAGAGACTGAACGAAGAGGGGATCAAGCTCGCCCGCCGTACGGTCACAAAATACCGGGAAGAGCTGCACATTAAGTCGGCCCGTTTCAGGAAACGGGTAAGCTAACTCTGATCGCATCAGAGCCAGGCCACGACTCGTTATAGGATGACGAAAGCCGTGTTTGTACAGTCAAATCAGAACGTATTTGTCAATAATTTCGATCTATCCCACGTTCTTTACCATAATCGGGAAAACAGAGGGCATGATTTCCGCATGGAAAGGAGAGATTCACCATGCTGACCAAAATAACCGCTCGTCACTTTGATCTGACGCCCGAGCTGCGGGCAAGAGCTGAAGAAGAACTGGAGAATCTGACCCGGTTCTTCGAGAACATCATTTCCGGCGAGTTCATTCTCGATGTGGAACGGCATCGGCGCATTGCCGAACTGAAACTGAAGGTGTATAAGGACACGATTTCCGCCAAGGCCGAGAGCGACGACATGCACATCGCCATGACTCAGGCCGTCGACAAGGCGAAAGCCCAGCTCAAAAAGTACAAGGGGAAACTCAAGGAGAAGAAGGTCGACGAAATCTCCGAGAAAGCGCAGGCCCTGACCCGCCCCAAGACCAATGTCGACGAAGTCGACGTATAGAATGTCGCTGACGCAGTGATAGTGACACCGGCCGTCCTGACAGGGCGGCCGTTTTCTTTTGCCCGTGTGAATCGTGGCACTTGCACGCAAACCGATTCTTGCTACTAATACTCCCCTTTGCTATTTTGACGACAAAATTGACACCCCTCTGAGAGGAAGACCGACATGCCATTCGACCCGATCAGCGATATACAGGATTTCAAAACGCTTGGAGAATTCGGCGATGTCAATCCGTCGATAACCGACTCCTCCACGTATTCCTTCTCCAGCCCGGCCAATATGAAGCAGATCTTCGAGACTGAGATCGAAGGATGTTTCCTTTATTCGCGTCACTTCAATCCGATTAACAAATACCTCTGTAGAGCGCTGGCAACCCTGGAGGCGACCGAGGCCGCGCAGGTCACCGCGTCGGGCATGGCGGCGATTACCAGCTCTATCTTGCAGTTATGCAGCACTGGAGACGAATTGGTGTCGAGCTGGACGATCTATGGCGGAAGCTACGCTTTCCTGCGCAACTTCCTTCCCCGCTTCGGCATCAAGGTAGCATTCGTTGACATTACCAATCTTGACATGGTCAGGAACGCCATCACCGAGCGCACGAAAGTGATCTACTGCGAATCTATCAGCAACCCCCTGCTTGAGATTCCCGATCTTCCCGCGCTCGCGACGCTTGCACGTCAACATAACCTCACGCTTATCGTCGACAACACGTTCAGCCCGCTGATCCTGAGCCCGATCCGACATGGCGCCCACGTCGTCGTGCATAGCCTGACCAAGTTCATCAACGGAACCAGCGACTGTGTTGCGGGAGCGATCTGCTCCTCGAAGGAATTCGTGGGCAAGGTGACCGATATCAACGCCGGCGCCTGCATGCTGCTTGGGCCGGTCATGGATAGTTTGCGCTCGGCGAGCATTCTGAAGAATCTTCATACCCTGCACCTTCGCATTCGTCAACACAGCGCGAACGCGCTCTTCCTGGCAAACCACTTGAGCGCTCTCGGGATCAAAGTTCACTACCCCGGACTTCCGAAGCACCCTCAGCATGAGTTGATGAAACGGCTGATGAACCCCGGGTACGGCTTCGGGGGGATGCTGGTGATGGATGTGGAAAACGCAGAAGCTGCCGAGCGTCTGATGTCGGCGATGCAGGAAGCCAACGTCGGTTATCTCGCCGTTAGCCTCGGATACTTCAAAACCCTGTTTTCGGCTCCAGCCAGCAGCACCTCGTCAGAAATCCCCGTGGAAACTCAGAAGCAGATGGGGCTATCGGGCGGGATGATTCGCCTTTCGGTTGGTCTTGACAACGATATTCAGCTTACAGCCGAGCGCATTACTGACTGCCTTCGAAAAATCAAGCTTGCGTAAGCATGTTTCCGTCTTGACGGCTATTGGGACATGACTATCACTATCATCTCTTGTTGAGAGAAGGAAAGACAATGAAAGCTATTGAACTCTTGGTGGATGAACATCGCTTGATCCTAAAAGCCCTCGACGCCCTCGAAGCGTATGTGGCTCACCTCGATCAGCAGGAGCGAAGCGATCCGAACGATCTGAGCCTCTTTGTCGAGTTCGTTACCAAATTCGCCGATAGCTGCCATCACGGCAAAGAGGAGGATATCTTGTTTGAAGAGATGGCCAAGCACGGCTTCCCGAAGGAGCAGGGTCCGCTGGCAGTCATGCTCACGGAACACACTCAGGGACGAAAACACGTGGCTGAGCTCCGCCGACTGACCGAGACGACCGGCTTGTGGTCTGATGATGACCGCGCACAGGTTTTCGAAGCAGCTATGGGTTATGTTCAGCTACTTAGAAACCACATTTTCAAGGAGGATCACATCCTCTACCCGGCAGCAGAGTCACACCTGAGTCCGAACTTGATGGGTGAAATCGAAGCTCGGTTTGGTGAATTCGAGGAGAAGAGGATAGGTTCTGCTGAGATTGGCCGTTTGCGCGGACTCGCCGGAACTCTGACCAAGAAATATGCGACGAGATAGGAGCGGAAATAGTAAGGGGGGGAGAGTAGCAATAGTCCTATTTGATCGAGATGAACCCTTCGTCACCCAGTGACCGTATGATTCCTCGCAACAACACATTGTCAAAGAAGTAGATGCTATATTTACGTGGACTGTCGGGGAGCGACATCAGCATCTTCTTATCCTTCAATAGACGAATAATTCGTGACGTTTCGGATTTATGCTGAGACGGTATTATGTCTGTCAAGTCCGACGCCTTGATGATCTGTTTCTCTATGGTTCTCCTTAGTATCTTTGATTCCAAGTCTGTTATGAATTGCCTATCGGTTGCGTAGCTGATTGCCGGGAGCAGTACTTTCTCTTTTAGGAACGAATATTCCAATAGATGATCGATCTTTTCCATTTCATTCTTGAGGCCTTCAAGAAAATACTGACACCATATCAATACGTTTTCATCCGTCCCAGTGTCAGCAAGAGATAATTTGTCGTAGTAGTCATCTCTCCGTTTGCAAAACAAAGCGGTCGGATTCAAGACCCTGCCCACGTCGACAGATACACCGTATTTCACAAGCATTGCGTATGTGAACAATCGCACGGTCCTTCCATTGCCATTGTTGAATGGGTGAACCCAAACAAAGCGATGATGAGCAATGGCGACTTTCAGCAGATCATACTTTGGTTTAGCAGGTGACCCAACAAATTCGAAGAGTTCATCCATAAAGGGGGAAACTGATAGTGGATCGGGAGGGACATGGGGTGAATTCTTTATCACTACGTTTCCAGTTCTATATGAACCTGGGGTGGCGTCCCCTTCCCCTTGAGGGGGGGGCGGCAAATCCCTTACCACTTGCTTATGTAATTCGCTAACGAATGCCCTGTCGATCTTTGAATTGGAAATGTTTTCGTCTATGAATTTCAAGCATTCTTCGGCGTTTTGAATTTCCTTGTGTTCATTGTTTTCTCTGGATCTGTTTTCAATTTTCGTTTCTACATATTCTGCTACGGTTGTGTTGTTCCCCTCGATTCTTGTTGATGCTATGCTTTCTAACATATGGAATATGGACTTCAGCTGGAAAAAGATGAAGGGAGGGGTGGAACCAGATATTTTTCGTTTCCGCAGGAAGTCCAATTCAATAATCAAATCCGTCAACGGTGAACCGAAGAGGGGCTCAACTACTCTGAGGTCGAAATACTTTGTTTCAGCCATCTATTTGAAATCCTGAAGGACACTAATTGATATCGTGCTCATAACTAATTGATGTACAACTAACTTAATGATATGACTATAAAGCTGTTACAGTCAAGATGCAATTATGATTAATTTAGATTCAACCGAACATTAATTAGGGAATTCGCCATGCAGCATTTCGCAAGGCATGGACGGGAGCGCTTGCCCTTCTAAGAATCGCTGAAGAAAAATAACAGATCTCGGAACAATCAACTAAATAGTTGGTTTAACTGAACAGATAGTTATATTTAGCGGAAAAGATGGAAACTAAACATAGCCAAAAGCGCTCAACCGAAACCGGCACAAAGGAGCGAATCCTCGCCGCCGCTCGAACCGAATTCGCCACCAGCGGATTGGCCGGGGCTCGGGTAGACCATATCGCACTGAGAGCCGGTGTCAACAAGGCCATGATCTACTACCATTTTCAGTCCAAAGAGAATCTGTACGAGGCTGTTGTTACCGAATTCTTTGAGACGACCTTTCCGAAGATTCGTGAAAACCTCGCGTCGGCCGCCAACATTGAAGAGGCTCTCGCTGCGGTACTCCAAACCCACATCGAACTCTACCAACGTTTGCCAGAATTCATGCCGATCTTTCTGCGCGAACTCGCCAACCCGCATCACGAAATGCTGAAGAGAATCGCCGAGCTTCTGCTGGCATCGGGAGTGCGCACGAGGATTCAGCAGTTATTCGAGGACGCAATCAAAGACGGTCGGATGAGGCCGGTTGACATTCGCCAGACAGCGATCTCTTTTCTGACAATGAGCTTAGGCTACCTCATGCTGGCGCCCTTCTTCGACCTGGCGTGGGATGTATCTGACCGAAACGGCTTCCTTGAAGAACGTAAGCGCGCCGTTGTGGAACTCATCATGAATGGAGTGAAAGTGAGATAGATATGAGACTTATTCTAACAGCCGTTCTGCTTATGCTCGCCGAAATCACACAGGCCCGAACCCTGAGCATTTCCGAAGCGGTTCGGCTTGCCAGACAACATTCGCTGAACGTCAAGAAGACGGCGGCGGCCGACTCGGCGGCTCGATCTGCGCTCGATGCCGCCCGGGCGGAGCGTCTGCCAACTCTCACCGCGACAGCGACGGCCGGTTATGTTAGTTTTGTGCCGACGCTCAATATCGAGATCGCGCCGGGTCGCACAATGAAACGAGACGTCGGCACTCACGAGAGTTATCAAGCCGACCTCCGCCTCGCGTTTCCGTTGTATACGGGGGGTCGACTGAGCGCGAACATCTCGCTCGCGGATGCCAATCGGAGCTATGCCGACGCCCTCTCGAACCTGAGTCGAGCGCAGGTTGACTATCTTGCTCGACAGGAATATTACACGCTCATTCGCGCCGATCAGATGATCGAGGTGGCCAAGGCATCACTGCATCGAGCCGAAACCCTTGAAAGCGAGATCGCCTCTCTCTATCAGGCGGGAGCGGCTGATTCTGTCGCCCTTCTTGAGATCGGTCTGGTCTTGTCAAAGGCTCGATTCGCTCTCCGTCAGGCTGAGGTCAATCGACGCTCATCCGAGCTCCGCCTCTTGACTGTAGTCGGTCTCGAGCCGGCGGAACATCTCGCACCTACAGACACTCTGCCGGTTCCAGCCGAGTTCCCATGGTCGGCAGCGGTGTCGGCGACCAAACCGGAACTGCTGGCGTCGACAGCTCTGGTTGCGGCCAATGAAGGTCGCTATCGACTTGCCCGAGCTGACTATCTTCCTACTCTCTCGGCCGTGACCGGTTACTCCTATGGCAAACCGAACCTCGATCGTTTCAATGACGCGTGGAACGGTTACGCCACTGTGGGGGCCAGCCTGAACTGGTCGTTCAATCTCGGCGGGAAAACTGCGAGCAATCGTCGTCTCGCTCGCCACAATCTCAACTCCGCCCAGTACGATCGCGATCAGATCGCCGAGAATCTTGGTCGCGATGCACAGCTAGCGGTCGAGCAACTCAAACTCGCCCATGAACGCTACACCAACGCGCTTGAACAATACGAGATCGCCCAGGCTAATTATCGTCTGGCGACCAAACAGCATAGTGATGGTGTCCTGTCGTCGAATCGTCTGATCACCATCGAAGCTGATCTCACCAGTGCGCAGGCGGCGACATTGGCCGCTCTCGTGGATTTTCATCTCGCGCGAAACACGTATGAATACGCTATCGGGTCGAATTGGATTGCGAAAGGAAACTGACATCATGAAATATCTCATCTCCGCGCTGATGCTCTTGATCAGCGCTGGCTTCAGCGGTTGTGGCAACGGAAAGATCGAAGCGGGTGGGTCGGGATTCATTGAAGCTAACGACATAATCGTCTCGGCGGAGGCTTCCGGGCGCGTGTTGCGCCGTCTTTTTGATGAAGGCTCGATCGTGAATGCCGGGGACACGCTGTCAATCATCGACCCCAGTCGCCTTCAACTTGAACTCGCTTCCGCCGAGGCGGGGAGACGGGCAGGTTTGGCCGGGCTGGAGGCCGCACGGTTGCAGGTAAGTCGCGCTCAGGAAGCTCAGCAGTTTGCCCGCACCGAGCGTGATCGTGTCGAGCGACTTCTCTCCTCAGGATCGTCGACCCAGAAGCAGCTCGATCAACTCACATACGAATTGACCCAGGCGGCCAACGCCCGCAAGTCAGCCGAAGCCAATGTTCATGTCGTCGAAACTCAGATCGAGAAGATCGACGCCGACATCAATCGCATCAAGCGACAGCTGACTGACTGCTTTGTTCTCTCCCCAGCGGGAGGGACAACCGTGGAAGCGTATATTGAGTCAGGCGAACTGGTCTCCGTCGGAAAAGCTATAGCGAAGATCGCCAACCTCGACACGGTGTGGGTGAAGGTTTACCTGCCATCAGCTGAATTCAGTGTCGTAAAAGTGGGGGATCGCGCGAAGGTAAGCACAGAGGGTGGGGGGACGACCTATGA
The DNA here is from genome assembly GCA_964540105.1 of uncultured Ignavibacteriales bacterium. Classification (GTDB taxonomy): domain Bacteria; phylum Zixibacteria; class MSB-5A5; order GN15; family FEB-12; genus DATKJY01. Next base: position 317,188 of record CAZILL010000001.1, read on the forward strand.
CGGCGAAGTCATTTGGACTTCATCGGAGGCGGAGTTCACTCCCAAGAACGTGCAGACCGACAAATCTCGAGCCAACCTTGTGTATGCCGTCAAGGTGCGCATTGCCAATAGTGACGGTCGTCTGAAAATCGGAATGCCGGTCTATGCGACGCTGGTGAAGTAATGAGTTTCTTATCGATTCAGGAGATTTCCCGTTCCTATGGCTCGATCAAGGCTGTCGCCGGATTCTCTCTGGAAATCAATCGGGGTGAATTGTGCGCTCTGGTTGGACCGGATGGAGCCGGCAAGACGACCCTCTTGCGTGTGCTGTGCCATCTGCTTGATGCAGACAGCGGCCGTCTGCTGATCGACGGGCAGGAGGCCTTCAGCAATTTCGAGGCTATCAAACCTCGCCTCGGTTATATGCCGCAGAGTTTCTCGCTCTATCCGGACCTAAGCGTTGAGGAGAATCTGATCTTCTATGCGGGTCTGTACGGTGTGACCGGCAGAGCCTTCCGTGAGAAACGGGATTACCTGTACGCGTTTTCGAATCTGCAACCGTTCGCGAAACGGCGCGCCGGAGCGCTCTCAGGTGGGATGAAGCAGAAGCTGGCGCTCTCGTGCGCGTTGGTGCATGATCCGCAACTACTCATTCTGGATGAACCAACCACCGGTGTCGATCCTCTCTCTCGTCGCCAGTTCTGGGAGATACTGCTGGATCTGCAGAAACGAGGGACAACCATCCTTGTTTCGACGCCGTACATGGATGAAGTCGCCCGCGCCAGCCGCGCGTGCTTCATGCTCGGTGGGCGCAAGCTCTCTGAAGGAACTCCGTCGGAACTGGCCGGACAATTTCGCGGACAGATTCTCTATCTGGACAAAGAGCCGACATCGAGTCTCGTTAAGCAACTGGGTTCGATCACTGGTCTTTCATCGCGACGGTTTGGCGCCGGTCTGCATATCTATCTGAGCGCCGACGACAACATTGCAAACTATACCGACCGTTTGGATCGGGTGGGAGTCAATGTCGCCGACTTGACCCCTCTGGCGCCCGAATTGGAAGATCGATTCATTCAGTTGATGGAGATCGGTCGATGACCGGGTATGCTCTCGAAATCGAGCATCTCACTCGCAAGTTCGGCTCTTTTACGGCGGTGGACGACCTCAGTTTGACCGTCGAGCGTGGTGAGATTTTCGGTTTTCTCGGGGCGAATGGTGCAGGAAAAACGACCGCCATCCGGATGCTCTGCGGTCTGCTGCTCCCGACGAGCGGGAACGGCCATGTCGGCGGATTCGACGTTCTCACTCAGTACGAGCAGATCAAACGAACGATCGGCTATATGTCTCAGAAGTTCTCGCTCTATCCGGACTTGACCGCGCGTGAGAATCTCAGTTTCTATGGCCACGCGTACAATCTCGACAAGAGATCGCTCAGAAATCGCATTAACGAGCTGATCGAGCGCCTGTCGCTGGCGGAGTTCATTGACCGACTGTCCGGCCCCCTCCCAGCCGGTTGGCGGCAGCGGCTCGCCCTGGCGGTGGCCATTATCCATCACCCCTCGATCCTGTTTCTCGACGAACCCACCGGTGGTGTCGATCCGGTGTTCCGGCGAACGTTTTGGTCGCTTCTCTATGATCTGGCCGAAGAGGGGGTAACGGTGTTCGTCACCACCCACTATATGGATGAAGCCGAGTATTGCGGGCGGATTTCAATCATGCACGCCGGCAAACTTGTTGAACTGGGCAGACCCTTGGATCTCGTAAGAAAACACCAAGCGGCAAACCTTGAAGATATGTTCATCGATCTGATTCAGACCAAAGGGATAACCAGTGCGACAGATTAGATTCATCGCTCAGAAAGAATTCTACCACATTCTGCGCGACGTTCGCTCGCTCATGATCATCTTCGTTATGCCGGTCATGATGACCTTCCTCTACGGTTATGCCATCAATATGGATATCGAACATATCCCCCTCTCGGTAATCGATCGCGATCAGAGCGCGGAATCGCGATCGCTGGTTGAACACTTCTATCGCTCGACGTACTTCTACAAACCCGCGTACGAGCCGGACTATCACGACCCGGATCAACTCATGCGCGCCTCCCACTCGGCGGCCGTGATGACCATTCGCCCGGGATTCGGAGCGGCTTTGCAGACCAAGCAGATGTTCGAGATTGGTCTGACAATTGACGGTTCCGAAGTGTCACAGGCTGCGGCCGTGCAGAGTTACGCCAACGGTCTGCTCAATCAGTTCCTGATGAATCGTCTCCCTCCCGGCAGCGGCATCCCCGGCGTCAAGTTGGCCCCGCAAGTGCTCTATAATCTGGATTTGAAATCATCGCACTTCTTCGTCCCGGGAATCGTCGCGATCATCCTCCTGATGATCTCGGCGCTGCTGACCTCAATCACAATCGCGCGAGAAAAGGAGACCGGAACTTTGGAGCAGCTCCTCACCGCCCCGGTGACACCGCGTCAGATTCTGATCGGCAAACTACTGCCGTACATTGTGATCGCGTTTCTTGATGGGCTGCTTGTACTCCTGTTCGCCAAGGCGTTGTTTGCCGTTCCCTTTGTTGGGTCGCTCCCTTTGCTCCTGGCGTTTGAGCTGATCTATGTTGCGACCGCACTCTCGATTGGAATCCTGATCTCATCCGCCGTCGATACCCAGCAGGTTGCCATGCAGATGGCTTTGCTGGTCACCATGCTTCCGACCATCATGCTCTCCGGTTTCATCTTCGCCGTCAAGAATATGCCGATCCCCATGCAAGTCATCAGTCGCATCGTACCCGCCACGTATTTTCTCAAGATGATTCGCGGGATTATGCTGAAAGGTTCGGGGCTTTCGATCCTGGCCCCTCAGGCTGGATTCCTCCTCATCCTGATGGCGATATTCCTGATATTGGCTGTTAAGCGCTTCAACACGAGGATCGGCTGACATGTGGCGCGCGTATCTCGGTGTGGTCAAGAAGGAATTCATACAGGCGATTCGCAATAGGAACAACCTGCGCATGCTGCTGGTGATGCCCGTCGTTCAGCTGATCGTGCTTGGGTATGCGATCAACACTGATGTCAAGCATCTGGCGCTTGATGTCTACGATTCCGACCAGTCCGCGCTGTCCCGAAGGCTGGTGGCGTCGCTGAAGGCGGCCGACTATTTCGTTGTCTCCGATCAGCAGAGTGCCGGCGATCGATCGCCACTCTGGTTTCTCGAGGATCGCTTTCGATCGGGACGATCAGAGATGGCCCTGATCATCCCACAGGATTTCTCGAAGCAGCTTACCGCCAATGAGCCGGTCAGTATCGGCTGGATATCGGACGGCACCGACGCCAACGCGGCTCGAACCGGTATTGGGTACGCTTCACAGATCGTACGGAAGTTTTCAAACGCGATCACCGGGCTGAAACCGAATGTCGAAATCCGTTCGGACTTTCTCTATAATCCAGAGGCGGAGTCTGTCTATTTCATGGTCCCCGGTATTGTCGCTACACTCCTTACTATGCTCACCCTCATGATGACTTCCATGGCTATTGTGCGGGAGCGTGAACTGGGCACGCTTGAACAGGTCCTCGTCACGCCGATAAGCACAGTGACGTTTCTATTCGGGAAAATCACCGCCTTCACGGTGACTTCCATGCTGATCATGGGCCTGGCGCTGAATGTTGGCGTCTGGTGGTTCAGGATTCCGTTTGTTGGATCGCTGCCGCTGCTGATTCTGCTTTCGCTCTTGTATCTCATGACGACCCTTGGGATCGGCATGTTCTTTTCCACCGTCACGTCGACCCAGCAGCAAGCGATGTTTATGGCCTGGTTCTTCTCCGTGTTCGCTATGCTCACGTCGGGTTACATGACCCCCATTGCCAATATGCCCGACTGGATGCAGAACGTCACGCTCGTTAACCCGATGCGCTACTACATCGAGATTGTTCGCGGAATCATGCTCAAGGGAGCCGGCGTGAAAGACCTCTACGAGAACATTGTTGCGCTCGGGATCTTCGGACCGGTAATTTTCACGTTTTCGGTGTTACGCTTCCACAAGCGGACAGCATAGGAATTACGTATGAGGATTCTTCTAAGCGGCGCATCCGGTCTCATCGGCTCCAACCTCGCTCCGTTTCTCGTCGAGCGTGGTCATGATGTCGTGCGACTTGTGCGCGGATCGTCGGGCAGGAGTGACAACGCGATTTTCTGGGATCCCGTCCTACACTCACTCACACTCCCCCCCGGCGATCACTTCGACGCCGTCATCAATCTAGCGGGTGAGAATCTTGGCGCGAAACGCTGGAGTCCGGAGCGTAAGAAAGAGCTCGTGGACAGCCGCATGGTCACGACGGCACTGCTCGCGGAAACGATCGCTGGACTGGAGAATCCTCCCGAGGTCTTCATCAATACTTCGGCGATCGGTTTCTACGGCGATCGAGGAGACGCCATGCTTACCGAAGATAACCACGCCGGAACCGGCTTTCTTGCCGATGTCTGTACCGAATGGGAAGAGGCGACCACGCCAGCGCAACGCGTCGGCATTCGTACGGTGAAAGCTCGACTGGGGATGGTTCTTGCGCGTGATGGAGGCGCTCTGCCCAAGATGGCGCGCCCATTTCGATTCGGCCTCGGTGGCAAGCTCGGCAGCGGGCGGCAATACATGAGCTGGATCGCCATGCCCGACCTTCTGGAGGCTGTTTTGCACTGTCTCTACAAGACAGAACTCTCCGGTCCGGTCAACTTCGTATCGCCGAATCCGGTTACCAATGCCGAATTCACCCGCGAGTTGGCGCGCTGCCTCAGGCGCCCCGCCCTGTTCAGTGTCCCAAGCTGGTCGCTTGCGGCGCTGGTTGGGCCAGAGATGGCCGCTGAACTTCTTCTGTCAAGCACAAGGGTTGAACCCGCAAAGCTGACCGCGTCGGGCTTTGATTTCTCTTGTCCGACTCTCGACGTGGCGCTCAAAGCCGTCTTGTAATCGAGAGAGGTGCGACTTGGTGCACCGCGACGGCGATATCAATTCCGTTGCCTCGTGCGTTCAAATCCCTATATTCCCGAGGAAATTTGCGTCGTCGAGAAGAGAAAGAGATCATGGTAGCTGAAGCTTTCAGAAAACGAACTCTGTTTAGGCACCCGCTGGCGGCTTTGGGGGGTGCGCTCACTCTCGCCGGCGGCTTCCTGTTTTTCATCCTGCTGCTTATCGACCTTACAACAGGCAGCGACAATCCGTATCGCTCGCTGGTCACCTTCGTTATCGCGCCGGCGATCACGCTCATCGGGGTGATCCTGTTCCTCACTTCAATCGCGATTCAGGTTCGCGCCGCCCGCAAGAAGGGTGAGAAGGTCAAATTCAACTTCTCAGTCGATCCGAGCGACCCCAGCTATGTTCGCAACCTCTGGCTCTTTCTTGGCTCTTCGGCTGTGCTGATTTCACTGGTGGCCTATAGCGGCTATCGCGCCTATGAGGCCACTGACTCCGTGGCCTTCTGCGGTGAGACCTGCCACACCGTCATGGAACCCCAGTCGGTTACGTACAAGAACTCGCCCCACGCCCGCGTTCCGTGTGTAGAATGCCATATCGGGCCGGGGGCGTCGTTCTATGTAAAGGCGAAATTCGACGGCATCCGCCAGCTCTTTGCCACCGCCCTGAACAGCTATTCTCGTCCGACCGAAACGCCAGTTCACAACCTCCGCCCCGCGCAGGAGACCTGCGAGGGGTGCCACTGGCCGCGCCAGTTCTACGGAGAGAAGTTGGTCGAGCGGACATATTACAAGACCGACTCCGCCAACTCCCCCTGGACGGTCAATCTGCTCGTGAAAATCGGCGGCGGAAATCCGCGCACGGGCAAGCTCGAAGGAATTCACTGGCACATGCTCTCGGCTAACAAAGTCGAATACATCTCGACCGATCCCAAGCGTCAGAACATCCCGTGGATTCGCCTTACAAAAGAGAACGGCGAGGTTTCAGTCTATACTGACCCCAGTGTCCCTCCGCTCGATCTAACTGATCCAAAGAACGAGATTCGCCGCTTTGACTGCATGGATTGCCACAATCGTCCGAGCCACAAATTCTTCGCGCCAGCCACCGCTCTGAATCTGGCGCTCTCGACGCGCGGTATCTCGCCCGCGCTGCCGTCAGTGCGGCAGATCGGTCTGGAATTACTGAACGCAAAGTATGAGACCCGCGAACAGGCGCAGGAGGCGATTGGAAAGGGACTGACCGAATACTATCAGACCAACTTCCCGTCGGTTCTGTCCAGTAATGCCAATGACATCACGCAGGCGACGGCGACTTTGCAGCGGATCTATGCCGAGAATTTCTTTCCCGAAATGAAGACCGACTACCGCGCCCGCGAGAACAACTTGAGCCATTTTGTCAATGATGGCTGTTTCCGATGTCATGATCGGGTCAAACAGAATGAGAAGGGGGAGCAGATCTCGACTGCCTGCACGACCTGTCATTTGATCGTGGCGCAGGGGGCATCGGAAAAGGTTTCAGAGCTGACCTCCAACATTGCCGGTCTTGAGTTTCATCATCCGGAAGAGATCGACGATGCCTGGAAAGAGACCAAGTGTACCGAGTGCCACACCCCCGAATCGGGTTATTGAGGCACGGTGGCCATAGCTCTCCGTCCTGTCTCGAATGCGTGATGTGCGAGATGACACTGTAGCCCGACTCACACATTTCGCAGTCGCCGCAGATCCTTTTCTTGTTGACAAAGGACACCGCGATAGCGTAGTATTCTTTTCAAACAACGCCCGTTGAAAATCATCTCGTAACGCCCACATGTTGGGTCACACTTGGGAGGGTGTATGTCACCACTATTTCGACTCTTGCTGATTGTCGCTGTCATTGGCATGGCTGTCATGGTGTCGCCGAGCGCACTGGGCTCCGACTGGGGTAAAGTGTCGGACGAGGAATGGCAGACGGGACGACCGATCGATTTCCCAGATGCCAATGCTGTCGTCCTCTTCAGCCGCTGCAGCCTTTTGGTGTCAATCACGGGGATCACCATGGATTGCCATGTTCGCATGAAAGTCTTCAACAAGACTGGTGCGACCGACATCGGCGATGTCGAGATTCCATACTATGACGGCGACAAGTTCAAAGTTCTCAAGGCGCAGACGATCACCCCGGACGGCAAGACGCTCAAGGTTGAAGGGCGCGACATGTTCGAGAAGAAAGCGGGTCATATCAAAGTTAAGTCGTTCTCATTTCCGGCTCTCGATAGCGGCTGTGTGGCGGAATATCGCTACAGCTGCTACCACAAACGCTATGCGCTGCTGGACCCGTGGTATTTCCAGGGGGCCATCTACGCCCTCCAATCGCAGTTTACGCTGATCCTGGCTCCTGGCTTCACCTACAGTTCGATCTTCTCCAAACCGAACGGCGGTTCGAGTGAAGCGGTTGAAGGAACACTGTCTAACATGGATGACCCCAGGCGTCCCCTCAAGACCTTCACCTGGACTCAGCGAAACCTGCCACCGATTACGAGTGAGCCGTACATGGGGGCCAGGGAGGACTACTGCTCGTCACTTCATTACCAGCTGGTCTCGTACAGCGACGCCGGCTATCATACATCGTTCGCAAAGGACTGGCTGGCGCTGGGGGAGTATCTGCAGGATTTTGTGGACGATTACGCCTCCGGAGGTGCAATCGACAAACTGCTTGCGCGGTTGGTGACACCAGACTCCACGAACGGAGAAAAGATTCGCAGGATCTATGACTGGGTTTCGGATTCCATCCAGACCAAAGATGACCCGAACAACGAGTGGTTCACCAACGAATCGATCGGTCAGCTGCTCAAGAACGGCTTTGGAACCGGCGCAGAGAAGAACATGCTGCTGGTGAAGATGGCCGGCAAGGCCGGTATGACAGCTCGACCGGTTTTCATCTCCACTCGTGGACATCGGCAGATCGATTCGAGATTGAGTCAACTGGAACAGTTCAATTACATGCTGTCCTATGTTGAGATTGATTCAGCCTCCGCCATGATTTTGGACGGAGGTGCGAAGTATTGTCCCTATAGCATGTTGCCGGCTGAATGTCTGGTAGACGCCGGATTCCTCATTGATGGCAAGAAATCGCGCCTCATTCGCATCGGACGAGCCGATCCGAGAACCTATCGCCTTGACGCGACCGACATGGTCATCGATAGCGTCGGAGGGGCGTCCTGTACCACGACCAGCACATTCACCGGATATTTTGGTCCACAGTATGGGGAGTACAGCGATCGGAGCACACCGGATGAGTTCCTGCGCGAATATTTCCTGGACAAAGTCGACGAGCAGGCAATCATCGACTCTCAGCATCTCGCCACCGATAGCCTGAATCGGTTCATCGTATATGCCGCTTACAAGATGGATGGATATGCGCGCCGGCTGGACAGTAACTTGGTCGTCAAGCCTCCCTATTTCCACTTGACCAGGAATCCCTTCAAGAGAGAGCGCCGCAGCTTCCCCGTCGATTTCAATTTTCCCTTTACCTACCACAGTGTCGTCCGTATTTCCACAACGGGAAAGCTGACAACAGCCAGCCTCCCTCACGACACCGCTTTTTCCATAGAAGGCGCGTCGTTTGTTCGGAGCAGCCAGATGCTCGACGAGGTGGCAGTCGTCAGCAGCAAGTTGACCATTAGCGTTCCGGTTTTCGAGCCGACCAGGTATTCCGAATTGCGTAAACTTTTCGAACAGATAGTGCAGTCCGAGAGCGATGAAGCCATTCTTACCTGCGAGTAGATGGCGCCTGTGCCCGTTCCTGTGCAGCCTCCTCCTGGCCTCTTGGTTCTCGCAGGCTGGCAATGCTGCTACAGCCGCAGTCGACGTCGCTCGCTTCGATTCGCTGTCACATCGCTGCTACGTAGAGGACAACGAGGCGGTGCTGCATGTCTTCAATCGAGTCACGGTTCTCTCAGCGGCCGGAGAGGAATACGGCCGAGTCTGGGTTAGCGAGTCAAAATTCTCCAAACTGAAGTCAGTGGAGGTGCGTCTGATCGACGCCACCGGCAGGGTGATGCTCAAGCGGAAGAAGGGAGACCTGACCAAACAGTGTGGTTTCGGCGATCACGGCGTGCTCTATTCGGACTATTGCTGGTACACTGCCGACCTCAGTGCTCCGGCCTATCCGTACAGCGTGGAGTGCGAGTATGAACAGGAATTGCGGTCTCTGTTCTTTGTGAACGGGGTCTCGCTTCAGCGCGGGATTCCGATCCGTACGGCAGTAGTCGAGCTCAGCTTTTCATCTGATTACCCGATCGCCTATAAAGAATACGGATTCGATCGTGCACCGGTTGAACTGACGGAAAAGAAGCGTCGGACCCTGACCTGGACCCTGACCGACATTCCAGCCGGGGAGTCTTATTCGTACATACCGCCCGAGCATGTTGGCGGGATGCGACTGGAACTCGTGGCTGAACGGTTTGATCTGGATGGACATACGTTCCACCAGAGATCGTGGAAGAATGTGGGGTTATGGGCAAAGGAGCTCTTTGACTCTCGCTATAATGTAGGGTCGAAGCCGACAACCTCGCCCTCCCCGGACGAGGCGTTGAAGGCCGCGAAGCGAATCTACATGGACCTGATCCGTGCCGTCAGGTATGTGGCTGTGCAGATTGGAATCAGCGGCTGGCAGCCAAGCCTTGCGTCCGAAACTGAGGCAAAGAAGTACGGCGACTGCAAGGGGATGGCCGTCCTGCTGGTTTCACAACTTCGTTCGGCGGGGATTGAAGCGTATCCGTGCCTCATTCTCACCAAAGGCGAAGGCGCCCTTGATACCAGCTTTGTCAATCTCGGATTCAACCATGTGATCGCCATGGCGCTGATTGGTCGGGACACACTCTGGATGGATCCCACCTGTGACGTTTGTCCTCCGGGAGATCTGCCCTCGAGTGACGAAGATAACACTGTACTGATCATTACCGACCGCGGTGGAGTGCTGGTGAGAACTCCACGGCCAGTACCAAACGACAATCAGATCGTTAGAACTACTGCTTTGGAGGTCGATGACACCGGCTTTGTCTCGATTGTCTCCAAGGTGTCGGTGACGGGCAACTATGCTCATAATATTCGGGCGAGCCTGCGGGAGTTGGCCAACGATGAAGCCGACGAGTATATGCATACCTGGCTTCTCGGAGACAATCGCATGTTCAACCTCTCCCACTATACGACATCCAATCTCACCGATATCACCGTGCCACTTATCGTTGAAGCGCGGCTGAACAGTGTTCGACCGACAGACAGAATCGGACAGACTCACTATGTGCGTCCGATTCTGTTTTCGAGTCGAGACATATACGGCGACGCCAAGACGTCGGGACGATCGATACCGATTTCCCTGGGCTCCCCGCGATCAATAATTGACTCGGTCTTCATCCACGGCACGTCCCGGTTTCACATTGATTCGATAGTTACACCAGTGAACGACTCAGCGATATGCCAGGGGGCCAGCGCGTCGATCAGTTTCACGCGCGACAGTACGGGCGCGACAGCCTGCTATGTCCAGGAGTTTCGCGGAGGTTCGGTGCCCACGGACCGCTTCGATGAGTTCACTCAATTCCTGGCTTTGCGTCGGAAGATTCTGGATACACCGGTGAAACTCCGGTCGGTTGCACGCTGATCGCGGGCCTGGTGCGGGTACCTTTGCGTGAGGATTCAGATGTTGCCTTTGCTTCCCGGACTCTTCTCGGTTCTTCAAACTGAGTATGACCTCAGAAACGGGAGAGGGTAGTCGGAATGAATGAACGAAGCTCCATCGACTTCAAGTGGCTCTACTTGATCCTCGCGATGGCTAACCTGATTCCGATTCTATTTGTGAAGTACCCAGCCGGGCTTGACTTGCCCAACCATACCCTTGCTGCCGCCTTGCATTCGTTTGATCCGTCAGACCCGCGGCGGGAGTACTTTCACGTGCAGTGGATTTCTTCTCCTTACATCCTCTTCTCTCTGCTCATGTTTCCGCTTCTCAAGTTGTTCGGATATCTTACTGCCTTGAAGATTGTCCTGTCGATGGTTATCGTTGCGATCCCTTTGAGCGCACTGTTCTTCATGAAGGTCTTCAAACCGAGAGATTGGGAGTTCGCGTTTGGGTCCTTTTTGTTCCTGTTCACCTTTCACTTCGAATACGGATTCATACCATATCTTATGGGGATACCGTTGGTGCTGCTAGGGCTGGCGTTTCTTAGGCTCCTGATCCAGGGTCCGATACAGCGACGGCTCACGATCATAACATCAGTAGTCATAGCGCTCGCTTACCTCAGTCACATCATCAACATTCTGGCCCTTATCCTCGGCGCCGCAGTCCTGATAGTGAGTCGCCCGGATCGTCAGGATCACCTGCGAGAGGGTCAGCATGTCAACCGGTACGACAAGGCTTGGCGTGTCGCGGCGACATTTCTTCCGGCGCTGCTATTGTTCGGACTGTTCATGGCACAACTTCCCGACGCCGGCGCATCAGGTGCCCAGGCGTTGGCTGCAATGAAGTATCGCTCTCTTTTTCATCAGCTGCAGGGTCCGATTCGAGTCTTCTTCTCGGTCAATCCGATTTTCGATGTTGTCATGATGAGTTGCGTGCTCAGTGTGATCGCAGCGCTATTCCTGTTAAGGAAGCTCCGATGGGTAGGTGGAGTCCCCTTCTGGCTCAGCGCTACCTACGTCGCCGTGATTCTCTTGATGCCGCGAGTGCGTTTTCTGGGGGGAACTGATCTCAGCTCGCGACTTGCGCTCTTCGGATCGCTGTCGCTGCTGGCAAGCCTGGGATTCGTGTCGAGAGGCGCCCGAAACGCTCTGATCGCTGTGATGACGCTGTTCGTCATAGCCAATGTTTCGTTCCGCATACAATATTACTCTGCCGTTAGTCGTCTCACGGAGCAGTATGTGCAGGCTACGGAGGAGCACATTCCTCCTCGACAGAAGGTGCTCACCACCCATTGTGGGTTTCCGTCGTCAAAGCTCAGACCGCTACTTCATGCCATTGGCTGGTATCACGTCGAGAAAGGTGGCGTCAGTCCGTTTCTGCTCTACGAAAACCCTGCAGCAACCGGGGTTTCAACTACAGTAAAGCTGCCGGCGCTTTCGGAAGAATGGGAAGACCGGGATACGTTGAAATTGAATGATGTGCTGTCACACTACGATTACTTTGTGGCGACGACCTGCGGATCGGCCCTGCCACAGAGCTTGACTCAACTCCGCGATCCCGTTCTGTTTCAGGATTCGGTGTGTACCATCTGGAAAGTGAGCAGGTGAGAGCCTGAAGCGGGCGCTTTCTCTGCTCCCGCGTTTCGCCACTTTCCGCTCGACTATCAGCTCGCAGTTGACTAATTTTCCGCCCTGATGAAACAACACACGAAAGCGAAGTTCGTTCTGCTTGTCCAAGGAATCGGCGCATGAATCTCTATGCACTCACCCATCGCTTCGTGATGGCTCTTCTTTTGAACAGCGCTGATATCAGCGCAGGTCAGACCGATACCGCCAGCTACCAGCTTGAGCCGATTGTCGTGACCGGCACGCGCATGCCGATTGACTGGCTTGACGCCCCGGTTGCGCTGACAGTGATCCCGCAGTCAGTTCTCAAACAGAGTCGAGGGTATGGAGTCGACGAACTGTTGTCGACCGTGCCGGGCGTGCTCGCGCAGTCTCGTTCGGGCAGCCACGATGTTCGTCTGACCGTTCGCGGGTTCGGCGCTCGCGGCGCAGGGGAACGCTCCAATGCCGGAACGTCGCGTGGAATACGTGTGCTACTAGATGGTTTCCCCGAGACGGAGCCCGATGGCCGTACGGCTTTCGACCTGGTCGATCTCTCCTACGCAGGATCAGTCGAAGTGGTCCGTTCCAACGTTTCGTCGATCTGGGGAAACGCCGCCGGGGGGGTTATCAATGTTCTTTCGAACACAAGTTTCACGACCCCCTTCGCAGCAACGCAGGTAACGTTTGGCAGCTTTGGGTACCGTAAGGATCTCCTCACCGCCGGAGCCATGATCGGATCGGGGCGGCTCTTTCTCACGTTGAGCAACACGAACTTCGACGGCTGGCGCACGCATTCGCGAAGCGCTCGGTCACTATTAAACGCCGGTGTCGTTTCTCCCATAGGAGCGAGAACAACCCTGGGGCTCTATCTGACCGCCGCGAGTAATCTCTTTCGCATTCCGGGACCACTAACCCAAGCGCAATTCGACGCCGATCCACAACGGGCGCAGGATTCGGCATTCAACGGAAAACCGAGCTACATTCAGCGCGACGAGCGACGCTTTGACCGCCTGGGGCGACTCGGATTCAAGCTGGCCCATGACTTTGACAGCGGCAATTCCCTCTCAGCGTCGGTTTTTGTTGGACCCAAGTATCTGCAGCGCTCTGAACGCAATTCGTTCCGCGACTTCACCCGCTATCATGTCGGCGGGAGCGCCCTCTATCGCCACAGTTCGACGCTGGGGTCTCGCATGAAGAACACTTTGATGCTCGGCATGGATGAAGCCTATCAAGACGGGGCGATCCTCTTCCACAATCTCGTCGATGGCCAGCGCGGAACAACCACACGAGACAACAAACGCGAGGGGGCGAACAACCTGGGGCTATTCATCGAAAACCAACTCACTATAGATAATCGTTCGACGGTCTTGTTTGGCGGTCGCTATGACGATATCGTCTACTATTACGACGACTACCTGCGGCCGCAGCGGAACGACCGAAAGTCGTTCCGGAGATTCACGCCGAAAGTGGGAATGTCGTATCGGCTCAACGAGAAACAGAGCATCTATCTCAGTATCGGTGGAGGCGTCGAGGCGCCGGCCGGCAATGAAACCGATCCCGCTCCGACGAATGGTTTAGATACAGCCACCACCCTGAACCCGCTGCTGAAACCGATTCGTTCGACAACCTTTGAACTGGGCATCAAGCATATTGTGAACCCCGACGGGGAACGATTCCTGCGACGTCTGACGTATGATATTGCGCTCTATTGGATCGAAGTTCGCGATGATATCGTTCCCTATGAGAGCGGGGGATTCTACTTTACCGCAGGAAAGACCCGGCGACAGGGGCTCGAAGCCTCGATGGTAGCCGACCTGAGCAGCGGCGTATCAGTTCAAGGCGCCGTAACCTTTTCGCGAAATCGATATGTCCAATACCTGATTGACTCAGCATATTCCGGTTTTCATGCTGACTACCGTGACAACAAGATCGCCGGCACGCCCGACTTCTTCTTCAGGACATCGCTCAGATATGCGCCGCGCTGGGTCTCCGGTGTTTCGGGCGAGATCAGCGCCCAGGGTGTGAGCGGCTACTTCGCCGACGACGCCAACAGTGTCGCGGTGCCAGCCTACATAATAGCAAATGCGGCGTTCATGTTTCAGAATCTCTACGTGTATCAGCGTCACCTTGCGCTAAACGGTTCAATAGCTTTGAACAACCTGACTAACCGGCAATACGCCGCTTCAGCCTTTGTGAATCCTGATCGAAACATCAGAAACGAGCCGATCTTCCTTGAGCCCGGGTTGCCTCGCAACTGGACTGTTTTGCTGTCACTTCGTTGGGATTTTTGACCAAAATTGCCGCGATCGTATCCTCTTTCGCGCCGTTTTTTCGCGTGAAATTCTAATTGCATCTGTTTTTACATACTCGTTATATAGTGCTGAAAGAAAAGGACTTTGGGCGCATTGGATGACGCCGATAAGACAACTAACTGTTCGTATCATAAGGAGGTAAGGTTTGGGTAAACGAATTCTCATGGCAGCTGCGGCCCTTCTGCTGGCTGTTCCGGTTATCAGTTCTGCAAAGGATATGAAGGGGAGGTTCGGTTGTGGATTCAACAGTAGCCAGGCTCCAATCGGGGCGCGGTATTGGTTTTCAAATACTCTCGGCGCCGACCTCGGCATAGGTTTCGAGGCTGTCCGTTTCCCGAAGGGGAAGAACACAGCCGAAAAGGCTGCTGAAAAAGAGGGGGCCAACAGTTTCTGGATAGAGGCCGGCATCCCTTTTGTGGTCTACCCGACCGAAAAGGCAAACCTGATGATTCATCTCAGCGGACTGCTTGGGTTCGAGGATGACAATCGGTACGAGTACCATCTGCCGCATCTCGGCGATACGATTACGTATACGATTACGGGACACACTTCTACTCGTTTCAGCATCAGACTCACGCCGACCGTGGAACTCTGGTTGACCGACAACTTTTCCCTTCAAGCCGGTCATGGTGTAGAGTTTCAGATCGTCAACCCCTATAAGGAAACGAAGGTCGACGCGAGCTATCGTTTTGGTACTTTCGCCGCACCGATTACCGAATTCGGATTCCATTTCTACTTTAAGTAAGGGTATCGTGCCGGCACGAGCCGAGCGCTGAAGAGATGAGGGCGGAAGAGAGAGCAGACCCTGTTCCTCGAACCGCCCTTGTTCTTTTGTCTGTGACAATCAAATAGTCCTATCGTTCATGTCCAGGGAACGTACCTTTCCATTCGAATTCGAATCACGCAAGCCAGTCTATTTCTATCCCGCGCAACCGGAGCTGATTTCCGGTGACGTTCTGGAGATCGGTCCGGGGCGGGGAGATCTGCTGCTCTCCGAGTCAGCCCAGCGCCCAGAACTCCGCTTCGTCGGGGTTGAGCTGAATGGCTTCCGTTTCCGCAAGCTCTCACGCCGCGCTGCAAAGCGAAATCTCGCAAATGTCCTGCTCATCAAGGGGAACGCCCGCATTGTCATCCCCCGCTTCTTCTCCGGTCCCACATTTGAGAAAATTTACGTGCTCTTCCCCGATCCCTGGCCCAAAGAGCGGCACGCCTTCAACCGCCTGTTGTCGATTGGATTCCTTCAGATCCTGACCGATATCCTGCGCCCGAAGGGGGTGATAGTCGTCGCTACTGATGACGCACCATATGCCGAATGGGTCGCGGCCAACGGCGCGGCGATCAGGTCGCTGTCGTCAGGCGGTATTCAGGAAGTCGACGCGGGTTCAATCCTCCCGAGTGGCGAACAGACTTTCTTCGAAGAGCTTTGGCGCGAGAAGGGAAAACGGATCTACCAGCTGCGCTTTGAGAAAATGCTATCGGGAGTCTCGTCGGGCTAACTTCGCCGACTACCATTCATGGCACTGCTTGCAAGCCGTTTTGTCGATGTTGAGCTTGCCATGTTCTGCGACTGTGTGGCATGTGCTGCAGGCCAATTCGAGTTCCTTAATGTGCATTTGATGCGGCAATTTCTTGTTGTCGTACGGTACAGTTTCCGCGACGGGCTTAAGCTTGTGACAAAACGTGAGGCAACTGTTCTCGGGCTTCAATCCGGCTCCGCGGCCGGGCGCCTGAAATGAGCTGCTGAGGGCGGACATCGCCCGCTCCATCCGGTCGGCGCCGGAATTCAACAGGTACAGGGCGTAGCGAATGTTGTGTGAGATGTGCCCTTCTTTCACAAATCCCAGATTGAACTCGGCGCTGCTGATCGCCTCCTGAGCGCTGGTTCGCGCCCTTTGATTGCCACCGATTTTATCGAACGATGATTTAATCCCCGTGAGATATGCGTCGTAGTCGGCCAACACTCGCTTGCTTCCGTCGAGCCAGTTGTCGAACATCAGTTCGAAGCCCTCACCATGGCAGGTCACACATGATGCCCTTTGCGCCTCCTTTCGCTGCTGTAAAGCGAGCGGTTCCCCTTGCGGTGTGGAGTGCGTGTGGCAACCGGTGCAGGAGACCTGGGCGGCGAACATCGGACTTGGCATATCGAGCGTATCGCGCCCACCAATGCCCATGTACATCTGCTTGGGTCGATTGTGCTGACGAAGGTGGCAGTTCTCGCACTGAATCTCCAGCGCGCTCACCATCTCAAAATTGCCATGCTCTATGTCGGAGTGGCACTTGAAGCAATCGATCCCATTCGTCGTGACGTGGATAGAATGCAGCTGTTCGCGCGTGTATTCCTGTCGGGAGCGTTCGACATGGCACGAATAGCACTTTGCCTCAGGCACTGAGCCGTCCCCTTTGACAATGCGCGTGTGGCACTGTTTACACTCCACCTTAAGCTTCAGGTACGGGGCGTGATCAAAGCTGAACCCGGCATGCTCGACGGTTGCCGTCGGCATCCCATGACAGGCGTCGCATCCGGTAATCGCCTCGCCCTGACCGGCATCCTTGAAGTGACAGACAAAGCAGCTCTTGTCGTTGACTGCCATATGTTCCTTCGAGATATCTTCATTGAACTGAACGATCTGATTATGGCACGAGGTGCAGCGGAGCTTCTCTCCGCGCAGAGGTTTTTCGAGATGTTTGGTGTGGTCGAAGGCGATTCCCTTGCGGTATTGAGTCGTCCCCTGGAGCAGGCGCAGTTGATGGCAGTCAGACGCCAGACAGCTCTCGTCGTGGACGTTTGCCTTTGGCCGACTATTGAAGGTTCCCGACCAGTACTTCAGGGTCGAGAGTGTAAGCCGCGCAACGCCGTAATCATGGCACGCCACACAGGTCACTGACGCGTGGCCGGAGGTTTTCCAGTGGCGCACGTATGGTTCCATGTAGTGGCATGACTCGCAGAAACTCGCCTGATAAGTTTTGTACTTGAGCGCCGCTCCAACCAGAGCGAGCAGAACCACGAGAACCCCTGTCGCCATGATCAGTGTTCGGGCGTGACGCAGGAAGGTGGCGGAAAGGTCGCGAAAGAATGAGATCATGATCCTGCCTTTCGCTCAGATTCATTGTCGGTTTGTTCGCGAACGAGAGTCTCGCGTTCGGCGTTAATGATCTCGGCATACTCAAGCGGGTGATGGTGTTTCATTTCGCTTTCGGTGAGCGTGCCGCGCCACCAGACCCAACTCATCGGGAAGACTTCGGGATTGAAGTGAACATTGTAGAAGTGCCAGACAATGATGGCCAGCGTGGCCAGAAGCCCTTCGTCGGAGTGGGCTTCCCGAGCGATATCAAAGATATCTTTCGCAAAGTTCTCCTTGAACCACAGGATCAGCCCCGACCCGATCATGACTACCATGCCCCAGTAGACCGCCCAGTAGTCGAATTTTTCGATGAACGAAAAGCGCCCAAATTTCGGTCCCGAGGTTTTTCGACCGAGATAGTACATGATGGTCTGGAACGCGTCAACGGCGTCGCGTGGTCGCGGGATCATCAGGAAGAAATCGCGCCGCCCCATCCGGGAGGCAACGATATAGACCAGATGCCACCCTCCGACGATGATCAGTCCCGTGGCGGCGATGCGATGCACGAGCGTGGAGCTTTGCAGTCCTCCGAAAATATTGATGATGATAAACTTGGAGATGCCAAACGACGGGAACTTGAGCGGAATGCCGGTGATGATCAGGAAGATAACCGACACGAACATGAGCATGTGTTGCGCTCGGAAGTTTTTGCCGAAGCGAAGAAATGTCCGCTCGGTGGCGTCGACAATCACCCGGGCCTTTCGAACGCCGAAGCGGGTGACTACTTCACTGAACGCGACGTTGGCCTCGAATCGAAGTCGCTCGTTGATTTCAGCGGAGGCTTTGTTGAGCTCATCCGTACTGATTTTGGGATCAATAAGCGGGCGGGCCGAGTCGATGATGCTCTGAGTTAAGTCATCGACCAGCTGATCACGTTTATGCTGTCGTTCGCGCGTGTTGTCGTCCATAGCTTACTGTTTGGCGCGAGCCGCCTTGGCTCTCCGGAAGAGGTCCAGAAGGATGAACAGAAACAATCCGATTAGAGTCGAAATGGTCAGAATGGCAAAGAACTTGGTTATATAGTACAGTAATCCGGAGTCTTCGCTCTCGGGATCGACGTGGATTTTCCCTGACGCGAACTGGGGCGTAGCTTCGGGATGGCACCCCGCTTTCCCACAGGTTGTGACAATATTTCCGGCGTTGATCGACGACTTTGGATCTTCGGCGCGTCGAATGTCGTGAACACCGTGACACGACGCGCAGTTTGCGACAGTCGTGTTTTGCATCACCCGGGCGATTCCGTGGAACGAATGCTCATAGGTCGCCGAGCGATCGGTCTTGATGCCGTACTTGGCAACCACACCGACCGGACCGTGACATTTTGTGCATGTACCGGCAATATTGGTGGCGGCGACCTGTGATGATGGGTCGTCGGGACGTCGGATATTGTGCTCGCCATGACAGGAGGAGCAATCCGGGGCATCCAGAATTCCCTTGGCAAGCGCTGCTCCGTGAACCGACTCGCGATACGTAGCGTAGATTTCTATGTGGCATCGCCCGCACGTCTTCGGGCGGTTCATTTTGAAGATCGTTGATTTGGAAGAGTCAGGAGGCAGAACGTCGTGGGTACCGTGACAATCCTGACAGACCGGGGCTTTGGCGTTCCCTTTGATCACTTCCATGCCGTGAACCGAATGTTCGTATTGGTCGTAGAGTTCACCTTGAGGGGCGCCAACGGGATTCCCGGAGTAGTGACAACGTTTACAGTTGACCTTCTGTACCTCCTTGTGCGGAATCGCGACGACATCGATGTGACAGTCGGTGCACGGCCGCGCAGCGTGGGTGGAACCCTTCAGGACGGATTCGTCGACAAACAGACTTACCTTGCGACCGGTCAATTCAGTTTTCGAGAAATCGCTTTTCCCATGGCACAACAGGCACTTCTCGACCGCTCTGCCGTCGATCGCGCATGACAATAGCGCGATGAGCCCAACAGAATACAGGCGCACTCTGAATCGCTGCATGCCGCCTATGCCACCCTCTTGATGCGTCGCCGGTATTCGAGCACACGGTATGTGATGAAGCCGAGGATCAGGATCGAGATGAACCAGATATAGAACTTACGAACGTAGAACTGCCCGCCGGAACTCGGCTCGGTGGCCGAACTGTGCACGGTTCCCTTGGCGAAATCGGCCGGAAGGTCCTGATGACACTGGCCGCAGGTCGTCTCCACATTTGCAGTGTTGATCATCGAGCGAGGATCGGTCTGTGGGTATATATTGTGAACGCCGTGGCAGGATGCGCAATTCGCAACCCGCTTGTCCCCGAGTTCTCCGGCCGCTCCGTGAAATGACTCCTTGAATGTTCCGATCCGATCGGATTTGAGACCGTACTTGGCAACAATCTTCTCCGAGGCATGACAGTCCGAACAGGTCCTCGACACACTGGTTGTAAAGACACGCGATGTTGGATCCAGATGCGCCTTGATGTCATGCTCACCATGGCAATTGGTGCAGGTCGGAGAATCAAGAACTCCTTTGTCCAGCGCCACTCCGTGCACCGATTCGGAATAGAGTTTGGCAATATCACCATGACACTTAGCACAGGTGGATGCGATGTGAGTCTTGTAGATAGGACTCCCCGGCTGGTCGGCCGGGAGAAAAGAATGGCTGCCATGACAGTCGACACAGGCCGGCGCGCCTGCTTTTCCGTCGACCATGAGAGCCCGGCCATGAATCGAGTTCTCATACGCTTTGATCACGGTCGGTTTGGGCAGATTTGCGACCTGCTCGGTAAGGTTCTGGTCTTCATGACAGGCGACGCAAATCTTCACTGAATTCTTGTGATTCGTATGTGCGTTAGGATTCGCGATCGCCAGCACATCGTGCCCGCCGTGACAGGTCACGCACGTTGGGATTCTCTCAATGTTTGCCTTCCGGCCGGCCACGTGTGGCGACTGGTTGTATCCCTCTGCTTCTGCAGCATGGCACTGACCGCAGAAGACGACTTTCGTTCCTTTGTGATTTTTCGCCGGATCTACCGTGTGGCATTCAGTACAAGGCAAGGAAGCATGAATCGAACCCTTCAGCACAGACGTATCGACGACGACAGCTTTCGATAGTCCCTTGGGTCGCCCCTGTCCGTGACAGGTAAGGCATCGGTCATCCGGCGCTGGGGCAGCGGTCGCCAGCAAGAGCACAATTGCCGCGACATAAAAAGGATTCATAACACCATTCCTTGTTAGTTTTTTCACAAACTCCCCTAAATATATCGATATAGATTTGTAACGCAACAGGATTCTCTGGAGTCGCCTGTCTTTATTGCTGATTTCCTGCGCCGTGAGGGCGGGTGAACCTACTTGTTGCCGTTACCGTTTAGGTCAATCTGGCCATCTTTGAGGCGAACGATGCGAGTGGTCTGCTTGGCGATATTGGCGTCGTGCGTGATAATGATGATCGTCTTACCCGAATTCCAGAGCTCGTAGAATAACTTGACAATCTCTCCACCCGACTTGCTGTCCAGATTGCCGGTTGGCTCATCGGCCAGAATGATGTCCGGTTCGTTGGCCAGGGCGCGCGCAATGGCTACCCGTTG
Source organism: uncultured Ignavibacteriales bacterium (assembly GCA_964540105.1). Classification (GTDB taxonomy): domain Bacteria; phylum Zixibacteria; class MSB-5A5; order GN15; family FEB-12; genus DATKJY01. The sequence continues at coordinate 338,354 of CAZILL010000001.1, forward strand.
CATCTCACCGCCCGACATTTCCGTGGGCTTGTTGTTGACCTTGTCGCTCAGCCCGACCCGCATGAGCAGCTCCATAATCCGATCGCGACGTTTACGAGCGTTGGTGCGGGCGAAGAGCAGTGGCAGCTCGACGTTCTCATAGGCTGTGGCATAGGGAAGCAGGTTGAACGCCTGAAACACAAACCCGATCCGCTGATTTCGGATGTCGGCAAGCTGGTTTGGACTCAGCGTGTTGACCAGACTCCCGTCGAGACGGTATTCTCCCTCGGATGGGATATCGAGGCAGCCGATGATATTCATCAGTGTTGATTTCCCCGAACCTGACGGACCGACGACGGCGATCAGTTCACCACGTTTGACCTCGAAGTCGACCCCTTTGAGAGCCTGGAAGGGAACTTTGCCCGTCAGGTAGTTCTTCTCGACTCGCTTCATATCGATGATAGTGTTCATTCCGCTTTCCACCTCGCCTGCTATTCGTACCTGAGCGAATCGACCGGATTCACCTTTGAGGCCTTGAGCGCCGGGAACAGCCCCGACAAGACGCCCATAACACCCAGGATCAACACCACGACCAACCCGATCTGGAAGGAGATGGTAGGCCGACCGAGCCAGTCAAAGATCTCCGATTTGATCGGCACGCGCTTGAAAGCCTCCGTTCCGAGGTAGCTGATGAACATCCCTCCGAATCCCCCGATCACCGTGATGATCATCGCTTCCACTAGAAACTGCGCTGTGATGTATGAACGGCGCGCTCCAAGAGCCATCTTAATACCGATCTCCCGGGTGCGCTCTTTGATCGACACGTACATGATATTCGCGACACCAACACCGGCGATGAGCAGGGTCAGACCGCCGATGATCCCAAGGAACATCTGCAGGCCGATCATAATCTTTCCCAGCACGGCGTTCTCTTCGTTAAGATCCCAGACATTGATGGCGCGCTCGTCAGACGGGTCGAACTTGTACTTTGCCGCCAGAACTTCACGGACGCGCTGCTCCGCGCTCTTGATGTTGGTTTCGGGGAACGGCTTATACATCACCAGTTGCAGGTATCTGTACCCAAAGAGGGTGGAGAAAGTGGTAGCCGGAATCGATCCCTTGTTGGCGTCGGGACCGCTGTACATGTTGTTCTGAATCTTGTGAATCATCACCCCAATTACTGTGAAGGGGGTGTTGTTGATAAGGATCTGCTTACCAAGCGCGTCTTCGTCGCCGAAAAGAGAGGTCTTCAGTTCGTCCCCAAGAAAGATGACGCGCCGTTTGAGCTGCATGTCGAGATTGTTGATCATGCGCCCTCCCGATTGCGGATAATGAGTGCGCATTTCCTCGTAGTTGGGATAGATACCGGTCAGATGACCACTCATCACTTTCTCTTTGTAGCGATAAGTGATTCCCCAATCGGCATATTCACCCCCGACCAGTTTGAGCTCCGGCATTCGCGACTTGAGCAGTTCGACATCCTCAGCCGTGAAGCGAATCCGCCTCCCTTTGTTGAGCCCTTTGTACGGCTTCGTCGTTTGGCCGGGCCACAGCATGATGATCCCTTCGCCAAGACCTCTCGAATTGATGGTCATCTGGCGTTTCAGCCCTTCACCGAACGCAAGCAGGAGCATGATCGAGACCGTTCCCCAACCAAGCGCCAGCAACGTGAGCGTGATCCTCTTCTTCTGCTTCCGAAAGTCCCGCAGGAACACGTTCACGATAATGGTCAACCGCATAGCACCTCAGAAGAGTTTGATTGCCTGCACAGGCTGCAGGTTGGCGGCTCGCCGCGCCGGGAAGTAGCCGGCGATGAGCCCAACCACTCCGAGCAGCAAGGTTGTGAAGATGCCGTTGGTAATATCGACGCGGGGCACGCCAATGTACTCTTCGAACTTGAGCAATGGGAACACCGAGGCGATGAGGTAGGCAAACAGAAACCCGAATATGCCGCCGGTGAAAGTGATCAACAGGGTCTCGAATAGAAACTGGCCGAGGATCATCCCCTTGCGAGCTCCGAGAGCAATCTTGATTCCGATCTCCTTGGTCCGCTCCTCGATAACGACATGCATGATGTTGGAGACGCCGATTCCACCCGTGATGAGCGTGGCCCCTCCGATCCCAACGAGGAAGATTTGAAAGGCCATGAAAAAGGTCTTGAGGAATTTGATCCCCTCGGTCGTGTCCCAAATCTGAAGCGCTTCCTTGTCGTCTGGGTCGTACTTGTATTTCGCGCCCATGATCCGGTGAAGCTCTGCTTTCGCCGTCAGCATAGGCTGGTCAGGTTTGGTTTGCAGGATGAGATTGTCTAAGTAGACGCGGGAGTACATCCCGTGAAAGGTCGTCGACGGAATCCAGGCGCGGCGTTCGTCGCGCTGACTGTACGAACTCTGCTGGACTTTGGGTTGCATGACGCCGATCACCGTGAACGGCACACCGTTGACGAGAAGATTCTCGCCCACCGGGTCAGTCGAACCAAACAGGTCGTTCGCGATCTTATCGCCAAGAAAAACGACTCGGCGCTTCGCTTCCATGTCGAGCTCGTTTAGGAATCGTGAACCGGGGCCGGGTATGATGTTGCGCATCTCCGCATATTCCGGCCAGACACCGGCGACATTCTGAAGAAAAGTCTTCTTCCCGTTCTGAAGGTTCACGCCCCACTTCATGTATTCCGGAGAAAGCCTGTAGATAGAGTTTGCACGTGTCTTCAGAAGGGTGGCATCCTCCTCGGTGAAACGGATGTTCCGACCTTTGGGGAGCCCCTGAAAAGTTTTCGACGTGACCCCCGGCCAGATGATCGCGATATCTTCGCCCAAACCTCGTTGTCCCTTGATCTGCTGCTCACCGAGCCCTTTACCAAACGCGAAGAGAAGTACAATCGAGCAGGTTCCCCAAAAGATTCCGAACATGGTAAGCAGCGTGCGCAGCTTCTGACGCCGCATATCGTTCAGGAATTGTCTGACTGAAAGGAGGGGGACCATCGGGTGATTCCTTGCCTACTCGCCCTTGATCTCTTTGGGCGGACGTTCCACGAGTAGTTCCCCTTCCTTGAGCCCCTCCTTCACTTCGATGTTCACACCGTCGGAGAGACCGGTCACGACCACGCGTGGCGTGACAACGCCCATACTGTCCTTAATCTCGACCGTGCTCGACGAATCGGTCATCTTCACCAGCCGCTCTGGAGCAATGAGAATGTCTTCCTTCTTATTGATCACGACGTTGCCGTTCGCGCTGTAGCCGGCACGCAGATTCCCCTGCGAAATAGACGTGATCGACATCTCCACGTCGAACAAAGTGGAGCCCTCTTCCTTATGCGCCTTCGGAGATATCCTGGAGAGCTGAGCCGACACCTTGGTAGTCGGGAGAGCGCCGATCTCAATCTCGGCCGACATCCCTTCGCGGAGCTTGCCAACATCGATCTCGTCAACGGTCCCCTTGAACATGAGATCATCCATCGCCGCCAGAGTCATGAGTTCAGTTCCGGCCTGATACGAGGTCAGCGGCACGACCGGATCGCCGACTTGCACAAGCCGCGAGAGAACGGTTCCGGTGATCGTCGATTTGATCACATTGTCGACCTGGCGATTTGCGATTTGCGTGCGTCCGGTCTCGGTCAAGGCGAGCTTCTCGCGCGACAGCTTCAACCTCAGCTCCGCCTCGTCATATGCCGCTTGACGGGTGTCAAATTCCTGATTGGAGATAAGCCCTTTCTGGCTCAGGGTGGTGGCCCGATCGAATTCGCGCTTCAGATTGTCGAACGTGACCTGCGCCAATTCCACCTGGCGCTTGGCGTCGGCATATTCAATCGGAGTCGGGTCGGGCGCGATGTCGAACAAGGGATCACCGATCGTGACTTTGTCGCCGACATCAGCGTAGATCTTCTTGACCAGACCGCCTACTTTCGACTTCACGGAAATCTCGTGACGCGGCTGGATTCGTCCGACCGCCAGCGCCTTGTCGATAATTGTTCCCTTCTTCACCGGAACGGTCTTGAGGATATCTTCCTTCTTAGCCGAACCGTCCCCGACAAAGAAGAAGACAATGGCTCCGACCGCGATCAGAGGAATTGTGATATAGAGGACTTTCTTGAGCATGACGTGCGACTCCCGTGAGCTGGGGTTTTATTCACGATACCTACTTTGACTTCTACGATATCAGAGGGGATAAAGTTTCCCTACGGCGACAAGGTTGGACATATTATTCCCTTGCCATCCGAGCGGTGGCCGGAAAGTGACGCCCATGAGTACATGGGACAACGAAATAGTGTTGTCCCAATTTGCTGACTCAGGTCTTTTGTGCCAGCCTCACGAACGTATCGACCTGCGACAGCGAGCGATTTACGGCGTCGTTCCAGAACTCTTCTTTCGTCAGATCAACGCCGAGGTGTTTCAACGCGACGTCTTCAGTTGACATACGACCGCTATCTTCCAATAGGGCACGGTAGCGGGAAGCAAACGACGATCCTTCTCTCTTAGCGCGATCGAACACGCCCCCGGCAAACAGGTAGCCGAAGGTATAGGGGAAGTTGTAGAACGGCTGGTCGGTCATGAAGAAATGCAGCTTGGAGCACCAAAACAGGGGATGATAGCCGGATTCGTCGAGCAGGCTTCCGTAGGCCTTTCGCTGGGCCTCGATCATGAGTGCATTTAGTCGATCCTTGCCGACAATCCCGTTGCGGCGTTCTTCATAGAATGATTGATCAAACAGATACCGGCAGTGAATGTCAGTGAAGAAGACATATGCCTGCTGGAGGATCTGATCGACCAGCATTAGCTTCTGCTTCGGGTCAGACGTTTGCCCAAGCGCGGCATCGTTGACGAGCGTCTCGCTGAAGATCGAGGCGGTCTCGGCCAAGGTCATCGGGTAGAACTTGGAAAAATAGGGAACCTCGCGCAGCGCATAGGTGTGGTAGGCGTGACCCAATTCATGCGCCAGCGTCAGCAGGTTCTCATAGGTACCCGCGTAGGTCATGAAAATACGGCTCTGCTTGAAAGTGGGCAGGTAGGTGCAGAACCCGCCGGCCGCTTTGCCAGAGCGATCCTCAGCCTCGATCCAGCGTTGGTCGATGGCCGTCTGATAGAAATCGGCCATGTGCGGCGAAAAGGTTCGGACATTGTCAATAATGAATGACGCCGCTTCGTCATAGGGATACTTCCTGTCGACGTGTCCGCAGGCGGCAAATTCGTCATACCAACGGAACTTATCGATCCCCAGAAGTTTCTTCTTGGCTTCGACGTAGGGAGCGAGGCGGCCGCTCTCACGACTGATGACATGCCACATGCAGTCAAGCGACGCCTGCGATAAACGGCAGTTCCGCAGTGGTTCATACAGGAACGAATCCCACCCGCGCCGTTGGTAGAGAGAGAGGCGAAATCCTGCCTGCGCGTTCAATGTCATCGCCGCCAGGTCAGCCCGGGAACTCCACGACGCGACGATCGTCTCAAAGGCTCGACGTCGTACGGAACGGTCCGGATTATCCATGAAAGTCGCCAGCTGTCCCATCGACATGCTCTTGGTTTCACCGTTCACTTCGAAGTCGGCGCGAAGATCGCCTGCCATCTTGTCGTAGAGACGATTCCAGGCGTGGTAACCGTTGACGGACAGCTCCAGCACCAGCGATTCTTGCTCAACCGGGAGTTTACGACGAGCGTGCTCGCGCAGTTCGTTCATGAAGAACATGACGCCGCTCAGTTCAGGTGTGGCCACAAAGGCACCCCATGATGCCTCGGGCTGTTTGAGAGAGATTGCCTCGAGTCGCGACTTGAGTTGCTCCCACTGCGAAACGAGAAGATCCCCTTCGCCCGTGATACTCTGAGCTTCGCTGTCATCCACATTCTGCGCGAGCAAGCAACCCGAAAACGAGCTGATAACATGAATCTGCTCAGCCACTGATTGCAGGCGCAGCACAAAGGACACCCAGGCGTCACGTTTCGAATCGATCATATCGGGGAGATCAGCAAGGGTCTTGGCCAGGTCGGTAAGATCGGCCTTGGCTCTGGTGCGAAAAGCAAGGAACTGCGGGGACTTGCTTCCGCCGGGAAAGAGCGCTTCCAGATCCCAGGCTGGGGCGGGCGGAACTTTGGTCGCGGTGGTCATCATAAACTCCTGAACGAAATACGGTACTACTTGGAACGAAAGATAGGGTCAGCTGACCCCAGAAACAAGAGCTTCATGGGTATTTTGTCACTCGTTGATGTCAGCCGTACGCTATATATTTCGTGTAGTGCGATTATGATTGGGAATACTGGACAGGATGATGAACCGCTGGAGTATCATATTGACGGAACCCTCGACCTGCATCAGTTTTCGCCACATCAAACACGGGCGATTGTCACCGAGTACATCGCCGCTTGTCTGGAACGCAGACTGTTCACCCTGAGGATTATCCACGGCAAGGGGATCGGCGTTCAACGTGAGATTGTCCGGTCGCTCCTTGAAAAGCATCCCGATGTGATCTCGATTCGTCACGAAGAAGGAGCCGGCGGGTGGGGGGCGACAATCGTCGATTTGAAACGCCCCCGCTAACGCCGGAAACAAAAAGCCCCGTATCTCGACGGGGCTTTTCGCTTTTCAGAGGGTGGTTGCTACTTGAGCAAGACCATCTTCTTGGTGGCGCTGAAACCACCTGACGTCAGTCGATACAGGTAGACACCTGAAGCGTGTCTACTGGCATCCCACTGAATCTTGTAATAGCCGGCGTCGGCTTTCTCGTTAGACCAACTATTGACCTCTTGTCCGAGAACATTGTACACCACGAGGCGCCACGATCCCGCCGCGGGCAGGGCGAATTCGATCGTGGTCATCGGATTGAACGGATTGGGATAGTTCTGCGACAGCGAATAGTGATCGGGCAGAGTCGAAACGGTCGTTTTCATAACCGCCCCGTCGAAACTTCCCAGCTCGACCGACTTCACCGATTTGGCCCCATTCAGATACAGGACCGGCCCACTGCCAAGCGAACTCTTTCCCTTACTATTGTAGACGAGGACACGAGTCTCTTTGCCGTCATAATTGCTGAGCAATTCCATATCCGAGGCTTCTGGGTGAAGTTCGGGATGAACTTCCCCTTCAAGGATAATGAACATCGCGCCAATTCGCGTATTCGATTTGCTAACCTCGAGGATTCCGTCGCTGACATCAACCGTCGCCTCAAAGGTCACGCTCGGATCGAGTTTTGGAAGCGCGCTGGCGTCGCCGACGAGAACGCGAATCAGATACACCAGGTCGGCCACGCCGAGCGGCATTCCGTCGCCGTTGACATCAGAAGCGGCGATCGCGCCCTGCTGCTGCTGGGCGTTGCCAAAGGCGCTGAGACCATGTATGAAGTAGTTCGTGAACATTACCACGTCGGCCACTTCGTACGCGATGCCATTGAGATTCAGATCACCGCGAGCGTCGATAGCCGTATCGCAGATGATATCCACGCCGCCGTTGGTGAAGTCCACACAGCGCTGAGGACCGGGCTTTCCAAAGCCGGGGTTGGTCAGGCAGATATCCGGAATCCCCAGACTTCCGGGAAGACCGTACCCGTGGTTGGTGATATTGTTCAATTCGAAGTCAAAGACCTTGCGTTCCACCCAGAGAGTGTCGCCGTTCTTTGATGACAGCGAGTTGTCGTTGCACGTGGTCCAGTAGAACCAGACCGGCGCAAACAGGCAATTGAGATTGCGGTCGTTGGAGACCAGAAAATCGATCGTCGCCAGCGAACCGACCTGACCGTCAAAGAAACAGCCCGGATGATAGGCGCCGTTGTTGGTTTCAGCTAAACCGACAATCCGAATCAGGCCGGCTGGGCATGTCGCGCAGTTGCCGTTGGGTCCAAAGCGATATGAGAAATATTCCCAACCGCAACCCTGGAACAATGAGCCCGGGTTGACAATACTCGGCGTGAGCGCCGATACATCGTAGGCGATCAGGAAATCAAAACCGCCCAACTTCTTGCCGGAACCGTTCAGGAAGATGTTCACCAGGTTGTGCTGACCCTGATACACTTTGTGGGTTTTCTCAATCTGAACGTGAATGCACTCGTCGACTACAACCTGAATGCAGACGGTATCGGTTTTGGTCAGGCCGCACATGTCTGTAGCCGTGATATAGAGGCAGTAGTGACCGGTGCTGTCAGCATTGAAACAGACCTGGTGGGTGATCGGATTGTAGGAACCGATCGGGGTGACGCCGTAGTTGCTCAGGTTCCCGTCGACGTCATGGATGTCCACGTCGAAACAGAGCTGTCCGACCTGCTCCAGGTATGCCGTGAAGTCGGGTGGTCCAAGCACTACCGGCGCGCTATTGGAGGTAACTATAATGGCCGTTGTATCGTACTTGACTGCCCCGCAGGCGTCGGTCGCTTTCACGACAAATGCGTATTGTGTAGTTTGGCCGCTGGTGAACGGCGCCTGATAGCAGATCTGGTGCGTCGTCGGATTGTAGGTCCCAAGAGGTGAAATCAGCTCGACAGTCGATAGGTTATTGTCGGGATCGCTCGCGCTTACATTCCAGCACAGGGTTGTACTGTTGCAAAGGAAGTAGGTAGTATCTTTACCCGCGCTGACGATTGGCGCTGAGTTGATCCGGAAATTAACCGTGAAGGAATCCTTACACACCGAACCGCATAGGTCGAGGCACTGGATGACGACCTTGCGAGTTTCAGTCACCGATGGGGTGTAGACCCAGAAACCATTTACGATCGAACCCGGACCGGTCACGATTTCGCAATGATCGAAATTGTTGTTCGGGTCAGTCGCGCTGACCGCCATGCTGACCTGAGTGGGAACACACTGGAAAAAGGTCGTGTCGTTCGGAAGATTGCAGATCGGAGCGCTGTTCATGGTGACTATGATCTTGGCGGTGTCGACCGCAATCGCACCACATTGATCCTTCGCCTGCAAGACGAACGTAAAGGTTCCCGCTGAGCTGGGTGTAAAGCAGATTGTTGTCCCATTATAGGTTCCGGGGCCGACAATCAGCTTCGTGCTGTCGAGATTACCGTCCGGATCACTGCTTGAAACAGGCCAGCAGATCTGTGTGGGTGAGCACTGGAACAAAGTCTGGTCTGAACCGGCATTGACTACCGGTGGATGATTCATTGAAACCACAACCGCCAGCGTATCGTGGCCGGTGGCACCACAGGCATCGGTGGCGCCAATCGTAAACACGTAGGTGCCGGCGGTCGGCGGCGTGAAACAGACCTTGTTCTGTGCCGTGTCGACCGCCCCGATTCCGGACAGGAGCGCTTCAAGCGTCACATTGTTCTGCAGATCGGTGACCGTGTACGGCAGACAAACCTGCTGACTACTGCAGACAAATACACTGTAGGGGTTGTACGCACTCGTGAAGAGAATAGCCGGCGCCGTATTCATCGCGACGTTGTACGTGATACTGGCCGTGTCAGCCGCACCGCACGAGTCCTGCACTTTGACGACCGCGGAGTAGAATCCAGCCGCAGAAGTCGTGAAGCACCAGAGACCGCCAACTGTTAGCGTTCCGTCGCCGGACAGTTTGGTCCAGACCAGGGAACCGCCATTGGGGTCAGTCGCGAGGAACTGGTAGCAAACCTGACCGGCCACGCACAAGAAGGTGTCGCGTACGGCAGGGTTTGGATTAGTCGCTACCGGCGGCGCATTGAGGGTGACATCGACCGTCACGAAGCATGAGTCGCTGCCACACGAGGTCGTGGCCTTAATCTTGAGGACATAATGCCCCGCGGTGTCGGCTGGGAAGCAGAGGTCCCCTGACGCGTAGGTTCCGATCGGCGAGACCGTTACCGTTGATCCCTGTCCGACGACCCCGACCGGCACACAGATCGGTCCGGCTTGACAGAGGAATTTTGACTGCGGCGCCGGACAGGTGAGCTGTGGAGCACCGCCGATGTTAACAGAAAATGTCAACTGGCAGGTATCAGCGCCGCAGGTTGTACTGGCAATGACTGTAATCTGGTACGTACCGGTGGTGTCGGCCTGGAAACAGAGAGTGCCGCCGCTATACGTGCCGTACGAGAGGGTGAGGGTTGCGGAAGGCGGGGTGATAGTCAGCTGCTGACACACTTGCCCCGGACCGCAAAGTGAAGCCGCGATCGGTCCAGTAGGACAGGCAATATCGGCCAAATCGCCGAAGGTCACCGTTACTTTCGCGGTATCGAGCCCAATCGCTCCACATGGATCAATCGTCTTGATGATGAATTGATACACGCCCGCCGCGGTAGGGGTGAAACAGACTTTGTTGGCGGCCGTGTCAATGGCGCCATAGCCGGACACCATATACTCACTGAGGCCACTGGAGCCATTCGGGTCAGTCGCACTATAAGTGAGACAAATCTCCTGGGGCAGGCACAAGGCAAGAGTCGTGTCGTTGCCGAACGCGATTGTGGGCGACGCGTTGAGCGTCACGGCGATCAGCGTTGTGTCGGACTTGGTAGCTCCACAGGCATCGGTAGCCGTCAGGATAAACTGATACGTTCCCGAGGCGGTCGGCGTGAAACAGATCGATGTCCCGTCATATGAGCCCGGTCCGGTAAGAGCGCAATCGATCAGATTGTTGTCGACGTCCTGGCACGACGCCGGCCAGCAGATCTGGGCAGCCGTACACTGGAACAACGTCTGGTCAGGTCCCGCACTGGCGGTCGGAGCCGAGTTCAACGTCACGACCACACTGCTCGTATCCTGATCAGTAGCTCCGCACGCGTCTTCGATCTTGATGATGAACGTATAGGTGCCACTGGCCGGAGGCGTGAAACAGACCCGTGAGGCCAGCGTATCAAGCGTGCCGCTTCCGGATACCAACGAAACCGTACGCCCCTGAGGGGCGTCAGGATCGGACGCCGCGTAATCAAGGCAAATCTGCGCGCTCGCACACAAGAAGACTGGAGCGTGCTGCGCAAAGGCAATGGTCGGAGGGCGGTTAATGTTGATCTGAACATTGAACGACGATTCGCAGAATGCGCCGCAAGAGTCTTCACACCGCAGTTGCACGGTCACCAGCTGGCTGGCGCTGGGTGTGTAGCACCAGTTTCCACCGCTCAGTGTCCCAGGACCGGCGATAATCTGGCATGATTTCAGATTGCCATCGGCATCAGTCGCGCTTGCCGGCAAGCATATTGCGGTCGGAACACATTGCCAGATGGTCGTATCTCTCGGAACGGCGCAGACCGGCGCGCTATTCAAAGTCACGGTGATAACGGCCGTATCAAGCCCGATCGCTCCGCACGCATCGGTCGCCTCCATGATGAAGCTGAAGGTTCCCGAAACGGTCGGCGTGAAGCAGATTTGTCCTGCACTGTAGCTGCCAACTCCGGAAATGAGTGAACAGCCGGCCAGGTTGCCGTTGGCGTCTGTACATGAGACCGGCCAGCAGATTTGAGTCGGCACGCACTGAAACAGAGTCTGGTTAGGTCCCGCATGTGCCACAGGCGGTATGTTCAGCGTGTAGTAAATGACTACAGTGTCATAGTCGGTCAGCCCGCAGGCGTCGGTCGCTTTAAGCACGAATTCGTAGTTGAGAGTGCCCGTTGGTGTAAAGCAGATCTGCCCCGCACTGTACGTTCCCGGGCCGGTGACCAATTGCACCGAGGTCAGATTGCCGTCGATATCCGTCGCTCCCGCCGGCCAACAGATTGGCAGAGCGGAACATTGGAAGACTGTCTGATCGGGACCGGCATTCGCCACCGGCGCATTGTCCAGCTGCACCGTGACATTGATCGTATCCAGTTTAGTGGCCCCGCACGCATCGGTGGCAGAAGCAATGAACTGGAGCGTGCCGGTGCCAGCAGGGGTGAAACAGAGTTGATTCGGGTTTGTGCTGACGGTTCCGATTCCGGCCAGAAGCGCGACGCCGGTGATGTTGTTGTTGGCGTCACTCAATGTAAATGGCAGACAAATCGGGCCGGAGGCGCACATAAAGACGGTTGTGTCGTTGCCGAGCGACAGCGACGGGGCTGTGTTCAGCGTAACATTATATGTTAGGGAGACTGTATCGGCCTTGCCGCATGAATCGCTTACCTTCGCTAACACGGCATACGCTCCCGCGGTCGAGGCAGTAAAGCACCAGAGACCGCTGCCGCTCACCGTCCCGCTTCCAGACAGGCGGGTCCACGTCAAGGTGCCGCCGTTCACATCAGTCGCCGAAAACTGCCGGCAGATCTGCGCTGCCCCGCAGATGAAGGTATCGACTGGTGTGGGCGGGTCAACAGCAACCGGCTTCGAATCGATAGTTACATCAACGATGAGGTTGCACGAATCGGTTCCGCAGGGGGTGCTGGCCTTTACCTTCAGAACATAGTGTCCCGAGCTGTCAGCTGGGAAGCAGACATTGCCCGATGAAAACGAACCGATCGGGGTGACCGTCCAGGTCGCGATCGGCGCTCCCCCGACGGGTATGCAGACCTGTCCGGTCTGACAGATGAACAGATTCTGCGATCCGGGGCAAACCAAGTCCGGGGGTTGGCTGATGGTCACAACGAAAGTCAACGTGCACGATGACGAACCACACGGAACACTCGCGTTGAGATGAATCACATATGTACCCGATGTGTCGGCCTGAAAGCAAAGCTGGCCGGCAGAAAATGTACCAAATGACGTCGTGATCGTCGCCGAAGGCGGGGTGATCGTGACAGCCTGGCAGACCGGTCCCGCCGCACAGAGGGTCAGGTTGATTGGTTGGGTCGGACAAGTGATCTGGGCCCCCTGACCGAAGGTCACCGTGACATTGATCGTGTCCCGATCAGATGCACCACACGAATCAGTTACAGCGCCGACAAACTGATACGTTCCAGCCCCAGAAGGAGTGAAACAGATCTTCTTGGTCGTCGTGTCGAGCGTTCCATAGCCAGAGATCATAGAAACAACGAGTCTGTTCAGACCCTGAGGGTCGGAAAGCGTGTATGGAAGACAAATCTGCTGCGGCGCACACAATGATAGTGAACTGTCGTTGCCGAACGCGATCGCGGGTGGGCCGTTGAGCGAAATGTTATAAGTCAGGTTGGTCGTGTCGGCCTTGCCGCATGAATCCGTGACCGAAACGCTGATCGAATAGCTGCCGGCGCCACTGGGGGTGAAGCACCAATTGCCTGATGTGGTCACCGTGCCCGATCCGCTCAGCTTGTTCCACGTGAGCGGTCCGCCGTTGACATCGCTCGCGGCAAACTGGTAGCAGACCTGCTGCGGGTCGCACTGGAAGAGCGAGACCGGCGTGATCGGGTTGACCGCCACCGGCGCCGAGTTCATCGTGATCGTATAGGAAATCGAGGTCGTATCTTTCGTCCCGCACGAGTCCGCGACGGTCACCACCGCACTGAATAGTCCGGGTCCCGTCGGGGTGAAGCAGAATTGACCGGCAGAGGTAATGCTCCCCGAACCCGAGATCTTGGACCAGGTAAGCGTCCCGCCATCAGCATCGGTGGCGACAAACTGGTAGCACAGCTGGGTCGGAGCGCACATGTACTTCGTCACGGGCGGAGGATCAACGGCTACTGGTCGGCTGTTCAACGACACTGTGACATTGATGGTATCCTGATCGACAAGACCGCACGAGTCGGTTGCCTTCAGAATGAATGTTGAGACACCGGAAACACTCGGCGTGAAACAGACCTGGCCACTCCCCAACGTCCCTGGGCCGGAGATCAGCTGAGATGTCTTCAGATTACCGTCGGGATCAGAGAATGTGACCGGGAAACAGATGGCCGCAGAGGTACAAAGCACCCGACTGAAGTCGGCCCCGGCATTGACGACCGGCGGACGATTCACGATCACAGTTACATGCGTAGTGTCCGCTCCGATGTGACCGCAGTGGTCGTGGGCGGAAGCGATGATAGTGTAAACACCTGAGGTGTCAGCCTGGAAACAGGTGTCGCGAGTGCTGGGATCCGATGAGCTGCGAGCAGCGACGCCATCGATTTCAATATCACCGCTCAGACATTTGATCTCGATCTGATTATACGTGATACCGTCGGGCAGATTGATGTTCACGCCCCCCCTACCGGGATTCTGATCATTGCCGCTGATAGTGCGCACACAGGCATAGGCCGGAATACCATGACGCTTGAAAAGAAACTCTACGGTCCCGCCATTTCGGCTGCTTGAAAACATCACAAGATCTTCGTCGTCATCATCGCACGAGTTCTCGTCGTCTGAAAACTCCAGCACCGTTCGGTTCCCCGGGCCGAATTCGACCGTCCCATCACCGTTGCCGCCGTCGGGGCCTCCGGCTCCGGTGAGCGTGAATTTCAGGCCGGTTGGAGCGCCGACAAGCTGATCGGCAGAAAGCGGGGAGTTGAACCCACGCGGAAATGACCCGTAGTCAGCCACACGAGTGGCGAACTTATAGCCGGGGAGGGTCACACTCAGACCAGACTGGGTATTGATGGAAGGCACAAAGTCGCCAGAATGCAGGAGCTTCTTGCCGGAAGCGCCGCCGCCCACCTGCCACACAAGTCCCCCAAGCTGGTTGATCTGTCTGATCTGATCGAACGAGAGCGCCGGACCGACAGCCATAATGGAATGATCATCGTCATCTTCGACGTCACAATCCTGGTCATCAATCTGCATCGGCAGGCAGATCTGGCCGGGTGCGCAGAGACGGATGGTCGTATCCGGGGGAAGAGTCACTACCGGCGCATGGCCGTAGTTCCCAATCTCTATGCCCTGACATTCATTGGACGCAGATAGCTCTGTTCTTCTGGAAGGATCGCATGCGCTGTTGGGAGGGGAAGATAGTGCGGGCTTGTCCTCGCCTCTGAACTTGATTCGAATCGAGTAGTGCCCGGGGCTATTAGGGAGAGTCAAGCTCGCACAAGCCAGTCCGTTGGCGTCGGTTATCGCGGAGTCATCGGCCACCTGACTGATATTGTTCCCGCAGTTGCCGCTATTGATAAAGAAGAGGATCTCGCGGCCCGGAAGCGGTGCATACGTGCTATTGCCACAATTCTCGGACAAGTAACCGCAAACATTCAGCACCTGACCCGGACAGAGGCTGTCCCCATGGAAATCTTGTGAAAACTCAAGCTTGGTATTGCAGTCCGTGAAGATTGTCGTGGACACGATCCCCGAACTCAAGCCGGTGGCTGTAACCCGAAAGGTCTGGTCGACCCCGTCACCGGGGACTATCCAGAATGTCATGAACGCGCCGCTGGGGTCGCAGGTCACATTCCAGGGGGGCCGAGTATCGCCAACACCCGGATTGAAGACGTTCTTGACTTGGACAGTGACCATCTCATTGGGCCAATAAGCAGAGCCGGTTATGAATACCGTATCGCCGGGGGCATAATCCGCGGTGTCTGTCTTGACGATGTACGCATTGAGCTGAGCTGACTTAACGGGAACAGCGAGCGCCGCTACGCACAACAGGCACGCAACAGCAGCGAATAGAGAACGAAGTTTCATGGGGCCGTCCTATATAGACACAACATTTTTCTCGAGAATAAAAAAGAGGGGAGAGTCGCCGCCATGCTATCCGCGCTATCCGCGCAACACGTCGCAAATAGCTGCGTGCGATGTGACATGGATGATACGACTATCGTTGAATGACTTTGATACGAAGCGAACCGTGAGCAAATGCCCATGTTCTCTCCCTGTGCTTACCTAATTTATATCAGTCCAGTATTGAGTGCACCAATCGAGGTATTAGTCCTGTTGTCGAACCCGCGAGCACCTGAGTCCGAGTGCACTACAACTATCTACTGGTAATGATAACCTGCGGACTTAGGTCTGTCAAGGGGAAAACGGCTAAACAGCAAGGTTTTTTGGAGTTAAGAGGTGAGAGATAGAGTCAGCGCCGGAGATATTGGACATAATAGGTCAATGTATTACTGAATCTCTTGATCGATTTGTCGGAAACGCTTCAGGTCGCAATGTCAGTCCCCGCGTAACTCGTTGTCTTATAGTGAATACGAATAATCGCTCGACGCGCGGCTACTTTGTCTTTAGCCCCCTGATCTTGTCGGCAAGCTCCGTTGCTTCTCTCTTTGAGAGACCCCGACCGACAAGCGCCTCAATGCCCAGATCAACTCCGGTGAAATGCGCAGCCAGGATTTCCATCTCCGGCCCACTGAAACTCAGCGAATTGACGTAGTAATCGATAAATGCTTCGTAAGCGAGGGGACAGACTCCTCTGACCATATCCGCCATAATCACGGCATAGGCGCGAATCTCCTTCTGGGCATGTGAGTCCAGACGTAACCTCAGGAAATGAAACAGGTTGTGGAGATCTATCTTCCAGTACCATTCCGTATAGAGCGACAAGGGGAGGTTTATTCGTGCCAACTCACGCGCGATATTGTCACCGAGGGCGCCCTGATACTCGGCGTACGCTCTTTCCTGCAGCTGTTGGAGCGATTCGAGGAAGGCGGTCCTGATTGATTCCGGAAGTTCCTCTTCCGAGCGCCCCTGCTTGTTTTGCTGCGACTGAGTCTGAATGTCCTCCAACTTCGGCCGATAGAATTCATCCTTCATAACCGAATAGCGACCCGAGTACTCATTGACATTCGCTGAGCGGTGGCGAATCCATTGCCGCGCGACAAAAATCGGAAGCTTGACATGGAATTTGAATTCAACCATCTCGAATGGGGTCGTGTGACGATGCCGCATGAGATACCGAATTAGTCCGCGATCTTCCTGGACTTTCTTTGTTCCGTCGCCGTAACTGACCCGAGCCGCCTGAACAATCGCATCGTCATTGCCCATGTAGTCAACAAGACGAACAAAGCCATGATCCAGGACCTTGAATTCTCTATCGAGCAGACTGTCGGCCACTGCTGAATGCGCTTTTCCCATGTTCTTCCCTGGTCCCAGTTATCCTCTGAACACCTGTGCGAGAGGAATATATGGCGGCTCAGCGCGCGGCTCAATCGTTTTTGTCGACAGCAGATTGCTTTTGCTCACCCCATCCCCTATTATGCCGCACGACGAGTCTTGTTCGATCAAGGCCCGGAGACCCGGATACTTATGTAAGGAGATCTTTATGACACCCCAACAAGCGTATGATGAACTGATCCAGAAGAACAAAGAGATCGCGATCCTTGGATCGTGCGGCTCCATGTTGTCCTGGGATCAGCGAACCTATATGCCGCGCGGCGGTTCTGAGCACCGCTCGAATCAGCTCAGCTTGATCGCAGGCATGAGCCATGCCAAGTTCACCGACCCGCGCATAGGAGAACTTCTCTCGACAATCGAGCAGTCCGATCTGGTGAAAACGCCCGATTCCGACGCCGCCGCAAATGTCCGCGAGATTCGCCACCTGTACGACAAAGCCACCAAGTTGCCTCAGAAGCTGGTCGAAGAGCTGGTGCGGGTGACCTCGCTGGCCGAAACCGAGTGGGAAACAGCCCGACATAAGCGGGATTTCGCCCTGTTCAAGCCTTGGCTGGAGAAGATCGTCGATCTGACCCGACAGGTTGCCGAAGCGTATGGATACAAGGGAGAACCGTATAATGCGCTCCTGGACAACTACGAAACCGGCGCCACGGTCGCCGAGATCGTCAGCGTGTTCGAGCCCTTGCGCGTCGAGCTGGTTGAACTCATCGCCAAGATCAAAGAGGCTCCGAAACGCCCCGATGTGAGCATCGTAGAGAGAGCGTACGACGTGGAACGGCAGCGGCTCTTCGGCGAAAGCGTAGCCGCTGCGATCGGTTTCGACTTCCAGCTGGGGCGCCTCGATGTCACTACCCACCCGTTCTGCTCCGGCATGGGAGCCGGTGATACCCGGATCACGACTCGATACAATCCAAATCGTCTCAACGACGCCCTTTTCGGGATCATGCACGAAGCGGGTCACGCGCTGTATGAAATGGGGCTGGACAAGAAGAAGCACTTCGGCACGCCTTTGGGAGAGGCAGTTTCTCTCGGATTCCACGAATCCCAGTCTCGGATGTGGGAAAATCAGGTGGGGCGCTCGAAGTCGTTTTGGGCCTATTTCCTGCCTCAGGCCAAGAGGATGTTCCGGGAATCACTGACCGGGGTCAGTCTGGACGACTTCTACGGAGCCATCAACGATGTCCGCCCGTCGTACATTCGCGTCGAGGCCGACGAAGCCACCTACAACCTGCACATTCTCCTTCGTTTCGAGCTGGAACGCGCCATGATCAAGGGGGATCTGAAACCGGCCGACGTGCGGAGTGAGTGGAACAGCCGCTTTGAAAAATACTTCGGGATGAAAGTCGACCATGATGGGAACGGATGCCTTCAGGATGTCCATTGGTCGGCGGGACTTATCGGGTACTTCCCAACGTACACGCTCGGAAACCTGTATTCCGCACAGTTCTTCGCCAAAGCCAAAGCCGACATTCCTGACCTGATGGGGCTGTTCGAGCGCGGCAACTTTGCCCCTCTCCTGCAATGGCTTCGCGACAATATCCACAAGCACGGCCAGCGCTATCGCGCGAAACAACTGGGCGAGAAGATAACCGGACAGCCCTTGTCCCATAAGCCGCTCATGCAATATATGTACGCCAAGTACGGAGAAATCTACGGTATCAAGTGAGGTCGCGGCGACGACTGAAGATCACGAACAGGGCGGTCGACTCTACACGGGTCAACCGCCTCTTTTTTTGCTTGCACGATTCATGGAGCGGCGTATCTTGATCGAGTGATACCTCTACTTTCTACGGCGGGCGTATGATCACTCCGGAAGTACTGGCACAACTCGACCAGCTGCTCAAGCAGCTGGCTCAGGAAGAAACCCGCTTTCAGACGCGGGCGTGCGAGATGCTGATCGACGACCGCAAAATGGTCTCTGTGCATTCGCAGATGCTGGCGACACTGGGCGAGCGGCATAGTCACGTCAGGCTCAAGGAAGTTCACGAGGCGATGTTCAAGGTTCATCGCAAGATTCAGAAGAAGCACCAACAGGCGATTCAGCAGGGGATCATCCTTCGCGAACGAGTGCGCGAGGGGCTTTACGAGGATGCTGACCTGACCGCCAGGATTGAGCGGCTTCGGCTGCTCTTCATCAAGATCAGGGATGAACACGATGAGATGGAACGCGAGCGGATAAAGATCCTCAGCGAACACCGAGCCTACGCCAGCTCTCTTGGTCTGGGCGCTACCGAGGGATGACTTCCCGAAAAATCAGATATGGGATCAGCACGTAGAGAATGAGATCGCGAATCAGATAGAACAATACAAACCCCACGACGAACCTCCACCCCAATGCCCGGACTTCTGTCCAGGTTTTCGGATATCGCATAAACCGCCGCCATCCCGCTCTCCTCTTGGTCCGGGGTAGTTCAGGCGAATCCGATGGCTCTGGCGTCGCACACGTCATCTTCAATTGCTGCCCAAACTACTTAGCACCTTCGAAACCAACCCTTTCGTTTGACGTTACAAGGGGAACGGTTTTGTCGTATCCTTGGAAGATCGTACATTGACCATTAGAGAGCAAAGATAAGATGCGCGTTTTCTTCCCAATCCTCTTTTTCGCGGCCGTGATACTCATTTTCGGGCTGCTCGAGCTGCTCTTCCTGCGTGTTCTCAACAGGACCTGGTGGCGGAAGAGATATCTCCGTCGTCTGGCCTGGCTGCTGCCGATCACCGGGTTCATGCTCGTCCTGATCTGGGGGATGGGAGAATACTTCTCTCAGAGCTGGCTTTCGTACCCGGCCTCAATACTGCTCGCGCTGGTCTTTGTTCTTGAGGCAGGACTGATGATCTCCCTTCCGATTTCCGGTTTGTTTCATGGGCTCAACCATCTCGTCGATCGCATCATCAGGCATCGCCAGCCCGAGACTTCAGTCGAGCCGATCGACAGCCGACGTCGCACCTTTCTCAAAGGAATGGCCGCTGCCACGCCGGTTCTGAGCCTGGCCGCCGGAACCGGCGGTCTGGCGACCGCGTTCACCCCGGTTCGTGTCTTTGTACTGCCAATCTTCTTCGATAACCTGCCCCTTGATCTTGAAGGGAAGCGAATCCTGCACGTCTCTGATGTTCACCTCCGCCACTACGTCACGCTCGACACGGTCGAACAGGTTGTGGCGTCGTCCCGTGCGTTTTCACCGGACCTGATCCTGATCACCGGCGACCTGGCCGACGATCTCGCGCAGCTTCCAGGGGCATTGACGCTCCTGCACGAGCTGCAGGCGCCGCTGGGCGCGTTTGCGGCTTTAGGCAACCACGAGTATTTCCAGGGGGTCGCTGAGGTTCGGCGACTCTTCGATGCTTCTCCGATTCCCCTGCTTGTAAATCGCGGGACCCTCATCCCGGTCGGTGGCAGCAAGTTGTTTGTCGGAGGGATCGACGATCCGCGCCGCATGGGCGCCAAGGATCTCCCGTTCTTCGAGCGCGCTATCGACGCAACTCTGCGCGACGCCGACTCCGGTGCCTTTCGCATTCTGATGAGCCATCGGCCCGACGGTTTCGAGATTGCGTCACAGCGAGGCGTTCATCTCACCCTGGCAGGACATACCCACGGCGGTCAGATCGGTCTCTTTGGACGTTCGATCTTCGAGTCCTCGCGGCCCGATCGGTATCTGTGGGGACATTACCAGATCGGCGCTGCGCATCTGTATACATCAGCGGGCGCTGGTCACTGGTTCCCGTTTCGTCTGGGCTGTCCGGCCGAAGCGCCGGTGATTGAACTGCGTCGAACCGTTGCATGAACGAACGAGGCGACGCGAGTCCTTCTTTGATCGCGATTTGAAAACGCAATTTTTTTTCTTCAATTTGAATATTTTTTCTTGCAAAAAATTTTTATATGTGATTATGTTTCGCTCGGACGAAGGGAAAAGATGCAAATCAGGGAAGCATTTTTCGTCCGGTAAGAATGTGAGAACCAGAGCAACACAAACCCAAACCAACCTGTAATGCTAAAGGAGCAACACATGGCAACCAAGAAGGCAACCAAGAAGGCAACCAAGAAGGCCACCAAGAAGTCCACCGCGAAGAAGAAATCCACAGCGAAGAAGGCCACCAAGAAGGCTGCCCCTAAGAAGAAAACACCTGCTCGACCAAAAAAGGCGGCGCCAAAAAAAAAGGTAGCTAAGAAAGCTGCCAAGCGGGCGCCGAGTACTCGTAAACCCAATGCGGCGTTCATGCGCCCTATGACTCCGTCCCCTGAGCTGGGTGCTATCATTGGCTCGAGCCCGATGCCCCGCACGGAAGTCACGAAAAAGCTTTGGGCTTACATCAAGAGATACTCACTGCAGGACAGTGTCAATCGGCGCATGATTAATGCCGACGACAAACTGCAGGGAATCTTCGGTGGAAGAAAACAGGTATCCATGTTTGAAATGACCAAACTGGTATCGAAACACATGAAGTGATTCTTTTGACACTGGCAACTCTAAGCAGGTCGGCATCAGCCGGCCTGTTTTTTTTGACGTCAGTGCGTCCTCGACAAATCTGTTGTCTTTTCGGGAAGCTTCGGTATCTTGTCGAAGCTGTGAATTCGTTCACAAAAGTGTCCAGATGTTCTTGAGGAGAGTTGGCCTGTGTCGAATGTTCGCCCGTTTCGTGGTTTACGCCCAAAGCCCGAATACGCCTCGCAAATAGCCTGCCCCCCCTATGATGTCCTGAGCACGACCGAAGCGCGCGCCGCAGCGCAGGGGAACCCAATCTCATTTCTGCGTGTCAACAAAGCCGAGCTGGAATTCCCCGATACGGCCAATCAGTACAGCTCCGAGATCTACCTGCGCGCCCGGGAAAACCTCATCCGCCTTGAGCATGACGGCTACATGGTCCGCGACGCCCACCCATGCTATTACTTGTATCGCTTGACGATGAACGGTCGCAGCCAGACCGGCCTAGTGGCGCTTACCTCGGTGGACGAATACGATCGCGGTTTGATCAAGAAACATGAGCATACTCGACCGGAAAAAGTGGCCGACCGTGCCAACCATATCATTGAAGTCCAGGCCCAGGTCGGTCCGGTATTCACCGCCTTTCGTTTCAATCCTGAAATCGACGCAATCTTCACGGCGGTGATCGCGGAACGTCCGAACATCAACTTCACCAGCGAGGACGAGATTCGCCACGAGCTTTGGGTCATTGAGAATGAATCCACCATCCAGACTATCGCGGCGGCTTTCGGACGCCTTCCCTGCACCTATATCGCCGATGGACATCACCGGAGCGAGGCGGCATCGGAAGTGGCTCGCCGCTTGCGATCGGCCGAATCGGGAGTACGACAGAGTGACGGAGCAGGGTACTTTCTCAATGTTCTTTTTCCGGATCGTGAGCTTCACATCATGCCGTATAACCGCGTCGTCCGAGATCTGAATGGGCTGAGTCTCACTGAATTATTGAGTAGCGCCGGGCGCTCGTTTGAAATCTCAACCCATGAGGGGGAACTGACCCCCGCGCATGTGCACGAATTCGGGCTTTACTGCGAAAAGAAATGGTATCTCCTGAAAGCCAAGTCAGGCAGTTTTGAACCAGATCATCCCACTCGTTCCATCGACGCCTCGATCCTCTCTGCGAATCTCCTTGATCCCATTCTGGCCATCACCAATCCTCGGACCGACAAGCGAATCGACTTTGTCGGTGGGATCAGAGGGACCGCTGAGTTGAAGCGGCTTGTGGATTCTGGGGACTACCAGATCGCCTTTTCGCTCTTTCCTACATCCATTGAACAGTTGCTCAAGGTCGCCGACGCCGGCGAGGTTATGCCTCCCAAGTCGACCTGGTTTGAGCCGAAGCTTCGCGACGGAATGGTCGTGAATCTCTTAACCGACTGATACCACAAGGGGAAGATATCATGCTTATTCTTATCGCCGACAAATTCGACGCCACCCTGCCGAAAACGCTCTCGAAGTATGGCGAAGTCACGGACGACAAGAACCGTCTGGCGCAAGCCGACATTATCCTCGTCCGCAGCAAGACCAAAGCCAACAAGGAGTATCTCGACAGCGCGACCAATCTCAAGTTGATCATCCGTGGCGGAGTAGGACTGGACAACATCGACGCCATCCACGCACACAAGAAGGGTATTCTGGTCAAGAACACCGCTGAAGCTTCAACGACTGCAGTAGCTGAACTGGCCTTTGCCCTGATGATTGCCCTGCCCAATCATATCACCGCGGCCGACCGCTCAATGAAAGAGGGTAAATGGCTGAAGACCGAACTCGAACGCACGGAACTGTTCGGCAAGACTCTCGGCATCCTGGGTATGGGACGCATCGGAACCGCTCTCGCGGTGCGTGCGCGGGCTTTCAATATGCGCGTGCTGGCCTGGCATCCCGATGTCTTCTTCTCCGACTTTGCCGATATTCACGGCCCTCTCGACGAAGTGCTTCACATGTCCGATTTTGTCTCCATGCACATGCCGGCGCTGCCTGAAACGAGGGGATTCATCAATAGGACGACGCTCGCGCAGTTCAAGGATGGCGCCTATCTTGTCAATACCGGACGAGGCGAATGCATCGTGGAAGAGGATGTGGTTGAGGCGCTCAAGTCCGGCAAACTCGCCGGATTCGGCAATGATGTCTGGGCGTCTGATCCGCCGGTCAATTCGCCACTGGTGAACGCGCCGAACTGCATCCTCACCCCACACACGGGCGCGTCGACCAAGGAGAACATGCTCCGCATCGGCTACGTCGTTGAAGGGATCATTTCGGAATTCGTGGCCAGAAAATAGGCCTGTGATATATTACCAAACCTGTTGAACGAGTGATAGTATGGCGAAAAAGGTATACAATTTCAATCCAGGACCGGCGATCCTTCCCCGAGACGTGCTGGAGATCGTCCAGTCGGAGTTGCTCGATTACAACGGAACGGGCATGTCAGTGCTTGAAATATCGCACCGTTCCGCGGAATACGAGGAGATCAACAATCGCGCGATGTCCCTCCTGCTTGAGCTGATGCAGTTGGACGGTCAGTACAAAGTGCTCTTTCTCGGCGGAGGGGCCTCAACTCAATTTGCAATGCTCCCCATGAATTTCCTTAGCAAGGGGCAAACGGCGGCGTATGTCGATACCGGCGAGTGGGCCGCGAAAGCAGCCAAGGAGGCGAAGCTGTTTGGGACCGTCCACGTCGCAGCCTCTACCAAAGAAGAGAAATATCGTCGAATCCCCAGGCTTGCCGAGATCAGGTATCCGTCCGAAGTCGCCTATTTGCACTTGACCTCGAACAACACGATCTATGGCTCTCAGTTTCACTGGTGGCCGGAAACCGGAAACGTGCCGTTAGTCTGCGACATGTCGTCCGATATTCTCTCGCGAAAGCTCGACTTCTCACAGTTCTCCATGATCTATGCCGGCGCCCAGAAGAATCTCGGACCCGCGGGCGTGACGGTGGTCATTGTTCGCGACACCTTCCTGGCTAAAGCCCAGAGCAACCTGCCGACCATGCTCAGTTACAAGACCCATGCCGACAAGCTGTCGTTGTACAATACGC
The DNA here is from genome assembly GCA_964540105.1 of uncultured Ignavibacteriales bacterium. Lineage (GTDB taxonomy): Bacteria > Zixibacteria > MSB-5A5 > GN15 > FEB-12 > DATKJY01. Next base: position 362,644 of record CAZILL010000001.1, read on the forward strand.
CACCGGTCTTCGCGGTCTATATCTTGAAACTCGTGCTGGAGTGGATTAAGAAGTCGGGCGGGTTGTCTGCCATCGAGAAGGCAAACGTCGCCAAGAAAGAGCGAATCTACCAGATGATGGATCTCTTCCCTGATTTCTATCGGGGGACTGTCGACGCCGATAGCCGGAGCTGGATGAACCTCACCATGCGCCTCCCGAGTGAAGATTTGGAGAAGAAGTTCCTTTCTGAGGCCAAAGCGAGCGGATTGATTGGACTGAAAGGACACCGCGATGTCGGCGGCATTCGTGTCTCACTGTACAATGCGATGTCACTCGAAGGCGCTACGCGCTTGAACGAATTCATGGATGCGTTCAAGAAGAACACCTGAGAGTTGCGAATCGTGCGGGAACAATCGTAGGTCGAGGCCACAGCAGGTTTCGACCTACTCCTTTTTCGAGTTTCTATGAACACCGAAACATCCGGTTCGAACTCACCGATCTCCGCGATCAAGTCCCTTCGGACTCATTGTCGTCGCCTTAGAGTTACAATTCTTGCCTCCTGCGCAGTCTCACGCACTGCACTTAGTTTTGCCATCATCGCGCTGCTTGCGGACTTTGCCCTCACGGAGCTTCTTCTGGTGCAAGGGTACGACCTCACCCCGGCTCACCTCATCGGATATACCCTCGGATTCGTCGTTCAGAGCGTCATCATAGCGAAAACATTGAGAGCGAGCTCTTCTTCACAAAGGAAATGGCACTACATCGCCATCTGGCTCGCGCTTGGGCTGATGGTCGCTTCCTTGCGAACAGGATCGCTGGTTGTCGCAACTCAACTCTGGGGTTGGTCAGAATTCTGGGCCGTTACCACACGAATGCTCGTTTCCCAAGCGCTCCTGTTCGGGGCTGCGGTTCTCCTCTCGAGTCCGGCGAGAACAGAGAGCGTGAAATCAGCGAGGCTTTTCCGAATCCTTCCTTTTGTAGTTATTGGCCACCTTGCTCTCCTGCGCCTTCTCTATCTCGGTCTGGGTGATCTTCTGGTCGAAGAAGCCTATTACTGGAACTATGCTCAGCATCTCGACTGGGGCTACCTCGATCACCCCCCGATGGTGGCCTGGCTGATCGGCGCCGGGACAACTGCCCTTGGTCAGAATGAGTTTGCGGTGAGAATCGGGACGTTCATTGCCTGGTGCATCGCAGCCTGGTTTCTTTTCAAGCTGGCTCGGGATTTGTATGGCCGAACAGTGGCGATTCGAGCCATCATGCTCATCTCCTCCCTCCCCTTCTTCTTCGGGGTCGGTCTGATCGCCACCCCCGACGCTCCCCTTGTTGCTTGTTGGGCGGGACTGCTCTACTTCCTCCAAAGAGCGTTACTTGGTCAGCATTCCCACGCTTGGTGGGGAGTGGGCATTTGCCTTGGCCTCGGATTACTTTCGAAATATACGATCGGACTGCTTGTCCCCGCCTCCCTGCTGTTCATGCTAACAGACTCGCGAGCTCGTCACTGGTTTCGCAGGCCTCAGCCGTATCTGGCCCTCGCGTTGGCGGGTCTGCTCTTCGCGCCGGTCATCTTTTGGAATGCCCAACATGAATGGGTTTCGTTTCTGTTCCAGAGCGCGCGCCGTCTGCGGGAAACACCCCAGTTTTCTCTCCATCTGCTGTTGGCGTCCGCTTTGTTTCTCATAACCCCGACCGGCTTTTTGGCCGCCATCACCGCCCTGTTCCGCTCACGGCTTTCACTGGGAGTAAGAAACACATTCTCCGGTCAGTCTTCTTCAACGCGACTGCTATTCGAAGCGTTCCTCTGTGCAGTACCGCTGAGTGTCTTTGCCGCCTTTAGCCTCACTCATGAACCCAAGCTCAACTGGACAGGTCCCGCCTGGCTGGCCCTGCTACCAATCATGGCCGCCGGCTTGACTTTCACGCGCGACGAGGATTCCAATGCTCTCCGGAGATTCGTTCGACGAATGTGGGTACCCACAATCCTGTCTATGGTTGTCCTCTATGGCGCTGCCTTGAACTGGCTCACGCCGGGTCTTTGCGGTCTGCCCTACCCGTCGTCGATGAAAGATGTCGCGGGCTGGAAGCAACTCGGTGCCCAGGTAGACACAGTTATTCGGCACGTTGCTGAGTCTACCGGCAGGAAACCACTGATCGTCGGTCTCGACCGCTACAACATTTCCAGCGAGCTGGCTTTTTACGCGCAAGAAGCGGGCCCTTCGCAATGCGCCGGTGTCCACCTGTTCGAGCAAAACGGCCTGATGTATCGCTATTGGTTCCCCGCCCAACAACAGGTCGGCCGAGATATTGTCATGGTCGCGCGAACAGCTCAGCGCTTATCAGAGTCGGAACAAACAAGCCACTTCGACTCTCTTTCAACAATCAGCGAGTTGCCCGTTACACTCAACGGAATCCCCATCGGTTCCTATTTCACGCGGGTCGGCTTCAGCTACCGAGTGAATAGGTAGTTACCCTGCAGACGGCCAGCACTGCTCCTCGACTTAGAGCCTTGTCGCAGAGTGAGCGCTTGCCTGGAGTGTGGATGACTACACGCCAACAGGTTGCGAGAAATAGCGCCCGTTGAGCTATTTGCTTGACAAGACTATGTGGAGACTGTTTTTTTGCAGGTTGTGGTTTGAATCAGTACCTCTCCAAAAGGAGCCTTTTTGAAAGCCGAACCGAAGGCAGAGGTCGCGTATCGCGACTTGTTCGACAAGTGTTTTAGTTTCCACGACGCTGACAACATTAAGCAACTGGGCATCTACCCATACTTCCACCCGGTTCAATCTGCCCCCGGTGACGAGGTCGTCATCGACGGCAAAGAGTGCATCATGGTTGGCTCCAACAACTACCTTGGACTGGTGAATCATCCCAAAGTAAAGGAAGCGGCAGCCAAAGCGGCGATTGAATTCGGTTCCGGATGCACAGGCTCCCGATTCCTCAACGGTACCCTCGATTTTCATCTGGAACTGGAACGTCGCCTGGCCAAGTTCGTTCATAAGGATGCGGCTCTTGTGTTTTCTACCGGCTTCCAGACAAACCTGGGGACGATCTCCTGTCTCGTCGGTAAGAACGACTCGATCATCATTGACCGTCAGGTGCACGCCTGCATCGTTGATGGCTGCCGCCTATCGTACGGAAAGACCTATAAGTTCGCTCATAATGACATGAAAGACCTGGAGCGGGTCATCCAGAATGTTCGTCGGATCAACAGTCGCGGCGGCATACTCATCGTCGTGGACGGCATCTTCTCAATGGAGGGGGATATTATCAACCTCCCTGATCTGGTGAGCGTGGCCGGACAGTATGGGGCACGGGTGATGGTTGACGACGCCCACTCGATTGGAGTACTGGGAGCAACCGGCGCCGGAACTGCTGAGCACTTCGGTCTGAACGATAAGGTCGACCTCATCATGGGGACCTTCTCGAAGTCATTCGCAGCGCTCGGGGGCTTCATCGCCGGTGAACACAAGGTTCTTGATTACATCCAGCACACAGCTCGCTCACTTATTTTCTCGGCGTCTATCACCCCGTCATCGGCAGCCGCGGTTCTGGCCGCGCTCGACATTGTAGAGGCCGAACCGGAGCGGCGCGATCACTTGTGGAAGAATGCCCGCCGCATGCAGCGGGAGTTCCGTAACCTCGGATTCAATATCGGCCACACGGCCAGCCCTATCGTTCCGATCGTGGTCGGCGAGAACATTGATACCTTCTCTTTCTGGAAGGACCTCTTCGATAACGGCATCTTCACCAACCCGGTTGTGAGCCCGGCCGTAGCCCCGGGACAGGCCATGATCCGCACTTCGTACACAGCCACCCATACCGACGCCCAGTTGAGCCGCGTCGTTGAAGTGATCGCCCGCGTTGGCCGTCAGCGAGGACTCATTCCGTAAGCCTATGGCCGCAATCGAGATTGTCGAGGTCGAATCCTCTTCTCAGCTGAAGCAGTTCATCACCTATCCTAACACGCTCTACCGAAAAGAGCCGCACTATGTGACCCCACTTATGGTGGAACGCAAGGAGTTCTTCGATCTCGAGAAGAACCCATTCTATCGCACCGCGAAAGTCAAACTGTTCCTGGCTATGGACGGCACAAAAGTGTGCGGTCGGATAGCAACCTGCATCAACTTCACGCACAACGATTACCATCATGAAAAGACCGGGTTCTTCGGTTTCTTTGACTCTGTCGATGATTTCGACATTGCCTCCAAGTTGCTCAAAGTCGCTATGATCACGCTCAAGCGGGAGGGAATGGACAGAATGCGGGGGCCGATGAATTTCTCCACCAATCACGAAATCGGCTTTCTCATCGAGGGCTTCGACTATGCACCGACCGTCATGATGCCCTACAACTACCCCTACCAGCCGCGGCTGGCCGAGAAATTCGGTCTGAAGAAAGTGATGGATCTGCTCGGGTTTCAGGTCACGAACAAGGAGCCGATTTCTCCCCGTATACAGGCCGTCGTGGATCGCCTCCAGGCTCGTGCCCGAATCACGATGCGCACGATGAACTTTTCGGATTTCGACAATGAAGTACAGCGAATAAACAAAGTGTATAACCAGGCCTGGGCGCCCAACTGGGGCTTTGTTCCTATGGATGAAGCCGAGTTTACGGCCATGTGCAAGAACCTCAAGCAGATTGCCGAACCAAAGCTGATTTTCATCGCCGAACACGAGGGGGTGCCGGTCGCTTTTTCGGTCGCGCTGCCCGATATCAATCAGGCTCTGATTCACCTGAAGGGCCGACTATTTCCAGTAGGGCTTTTGAAACTCCTCTGGCACACCAAGATTAGGAACAAGATCAACGGTCTGCGGCTCATCACGATGGGGGTTGTGCCGGCTTTCCAGAAACGCGGGATCGATTTGATGTTCTTCACCAAGACATACAATGCCGGACTCGAACTTGGGTATTTCTGGGGTGAGCTCTCCTGGATACTTGAAACTAACGAATTGATGTGCCGTGCCGCCGAGGAGATGGGGGGAAAAGTGTACAAGAAATATCGCATCATGGAAATGCCGCTGTAGCCCACCGGCTTCCCCTTTCCTCGCCGTCCGTCTTCCGCCCCGATTTGACTTCCCCTCTAACAGAGCGTATACTTGCCACGTCATATAAGTATGCACTCTGGAAACACTATGCCCCGCTTGCTTCTTGTTCTTCTGGTAGTTCTCTCATCTCTGGCGGCATTCCCGGTCAGCTGCACGAGTCGCTATCGACTCGACATGTACCTGACCTCTGAACAACCGCGCAAGAAGGTCAGCGTGGAACAGACCGATTACGCGGCCAATACTATCCTGCGCGGACCTGAAGCCGAGAACAAGCTGACTCCCGGACCCGGTAATTGCGTGATCGTCGCACTTGGCACACGCGGAGCTCGTCAAAGCACACAGTTCGGAAGTGTGCTGGGATACGACGAATACCTCAGGTATCAAGTGTATCTGCAGCTTCCCGCCACCCTGAGACAGGAGACCGTTGCTCTGGTCGGAAACTCCTTTGTCACCCTGCTCGGAAAGTATGAACAACCAGTGAGCGCCACACTCTACATACCGGAGTCGGGAGAGCTAACCATCGATTCGGTTCTGACGAAGTACTTCTTCGCCACGTGTCGGGGAGAATTCAAGAATGCCAACGGAAGATCACTCTTGATCGATGGACGATTCAGGGTAAGGACTGCTCCCTGAGCCGCTCCGCAATCAGTCATCCTCTTTCAGCGCTTCACTGAACAGCTTGTAACCGAATTCATCGAATACACAAAACTGAATCCGCGCGAGCGATTGAGCCTTCCCCTCAAAACTGCGCACTGCGGTTGTCATAATGTGCGCACACGCTTTCATCGGGAAGCCACCAACACCCGTGCCGAAAGCAGGGAAGGAAATCGATCTCATCGAGAGTTTCTCTGCCAGCACGAGGCTGGCGATTGTGGCCTGCCGTATCAGTTTGTCTGAAGTCCGCAAATCCTGCCCCATCACCGCCGCATGAATGATATACCTGAAACGCAAGCCGCCTGCGCCAGTGTAGATCGCTTCTCCCGGCATAACCGGTCCCTTCGCTACCGCCTGCTCTTCAATACTCTTTCCCCCGGCCGCTTTTATAGCTCCAGCCACGCCGGAACCCATCCAGAAACGGTTGTTCGCCGCATTGACAATGCAGTCGGTGTCGGTCCGCGTTATATCTCGCTGGACAACTTCAATCTCGAACGACATGCGAAATTACTCTCTCGTAGGTTACAGCCATTGCGATCGCTACGGTGAATCCGACAACACAACCAACGAGTATGTCGGCCGGATAATGCACACCAACGAAGATTCTGCTCAGAGAAACCACCAAGGCCGCACAATACAGATGAACCCGGTACTTCGGGTATCGAATGGCGAACAATCCGGCCTGGGCAAACATATTCGCCGCGTGCGACGAAGGCATGGAAAAACCCGAGCCGCAGGTGACCAGAAGGTGGATGTTGGTCAGCGTATGGCACGGGCGATCACGGGCGATCCAGTGTTTGAGGAAATTACTGCTTAACTGATCAGTCAGCAGTACGGTTAAGGCCGAGAACCCCACCAGCCAGCGCAGGCGGGTGTTTCCTTTCCACAGAAGAATCAGCATGGCGGCTGCATACAGAGTGCGCAGAACATTGTCGGAAGTGACGATCGGCATGATCAGATCAGTCACCGGGTTGGCCAGATCGACATTAATGCTATAGAACAGGCTCCGGTCAAAACCGCGAAGTGTCTCAAGCATTAGTAGGTCGCTTTCGAGATAGAGAATCACGTCCCGCAGACGCATCCTCCATTTCCCCTGCTCGCCGGAATTTAACCGCGGAACGGATAATCTCAGGTAACAGGATCACCGCTCCCGGACGGTCAATCGTCTGCTCAGTCTTCGAGAGGCTCAATAATCCCCTTTCCGGCCGTGAGCTCGATGAAGGCCGCGCACAGTTGCTCTGCTCGGCCCGCCCGCACCGACAGATCCATGACTACGTTTGCCGCAAACTCTGTGTGTGGAGCCACAGCCTGCAAGCTGCTCATTACCTGACGCCAGCGTTCATAGTGAGTGAACTCAAGCGCCATTCGGAATCGCCGGGTTATGAAATTCTCCTGTACTCCTGATTGGACGATCACAGCCTGTGCGGCTGAACCATACGCACGCGAAAGCCTTCCGGGGCCAAGTTTGGTCCCTCCGAAGTAGCGCGTAACGACCACCATGCTGTTGGTCAGATCGGCCCCGGACAAGACAGCATAGATTGGCTTTCCGGCCGTTCCTGTCGGTTCGCCGTCGTCGGAGTACTTGAACAGGATATCGGGGGCAGTTCCGACACGATAGGCAAAGCAGTGGTGAGTGGCCGCGTGTTCCCGCTTCCGAATCTGATCAAGACGGGCCTGGGCCGACGCGGCATCGGCGACCAGGCAACTCTCGGCGATAAACCGCGATCCGACAACCTTGGTTTCCACCAGCGCCTCATTCTTGATGGTCAGGTAGCGGTCATCCTCCATATGTTGTCAGACCAGCGATCTGATGATATCGTCGACGTGATCCGCCCCGTCGATCAGAATCGCTCCGCACTTGAGCGCCCGCGCAAGGCTGGCATCGTCGACCAGTACGCCGTAGCGCTCATCGGCGATGACAAATGACAGTTTCCCGATGCTCGCGCAGAAATCGAGCAGGTCCAGAGCCCGTGCAGAGTCATGATACAACTCGGTGACCACGACCCCCTGCGAAAACCCCACCACGATTCGGTTGGCCGCTTCAAGGGTAGCGGCGGTTGGCGGTGCTTCCGGAGAGTATTCCGAGATGAGACCGCCAGCCTTGACAATGTCATTGGCTAGCGGAACCTGCCATTCTGCATTGATCTGATCGAGTCCCCGGTCAAGCACAGCATACGACTTCCCTCCCGCAACACGGCTTGCCAGATGCGCCGCGGTATCAATGCCTCCGCTCAACGTTGAGATGATCTGCACCTTGTTGCCCGAGAACGCCTTCGTCAGGAGCGTGGTCAGTCCCAGGCCGTTGCTGGTCGCCTGCTCGGCGCCGATTATCGCAACTGATTTCTGAGACGCCGCTGGCAGTGAGCCCCGGAAATAGAGCACATTGGGCGGATCATTCAGCTCAAACAGCAATTGACTGTAGTCTGGCTCGAAGCGTGAGGTGACATTGATCCCGCGACCATTCAGCGTCGCCAGAATCTTTTCGGCCTCTCCGAGGTGATCTCCGACTGCTCCAATTCGCGCAATCCACGAGTCAGGCAACCCGGTCACTTTCCGCAGCTGCTCCTCTTCGGCCATGAAGATCGCTTCGAGACTTCCGAAACGGGTCATAAGGGCATCGAAGGCACGTGGACCAACGGCTCCGAAACGGCTCAAAGCCAGCATCTGAATAGTAGAACTGTACTGCTTCGATCTCTTCACTCGACTAAGGTAGCGATTTATCGCCTCAAGTCAAACTGGGCTGGTCTCGGGAAGTCAATCAGGCTATATCTTTGTGAAGTCGGAGGTACAGGAGAAAACCAGTGGCGCTGAGAGTCCTCGTTCGGTTAAAGAAATGGGCACAGGCTATCAAGCAGGATCTGCACGCCCTCTATCTGGCGACTCGCGATCCACGAATACCCTGGTATGTAAAGGCGACGGCGCTCTTCATCGTTGGGTACGCCCTTTCACCCATAGACCTGATTCCAGACTTTGTCCCCGTTCTCGGGTATCTCGACGACATCGTGATTGTTCCGTTGGGCGTTCTACTTGTTGTTAAGATGATCCCTGATAATCTCATGGCTGAATATCGAGCCGCCGCAACACGTGCGGAAAAGAGACCTCGATGCGTGGTCGCGGCATTCGTGATTGTTGCCGTGTGGATCGTTCTCTCTACCGCCTGCCTGTGGTTGGCCTATCGAAGTTTTTCGGTCTGACCGTCCACCCACCGGTGAGACTTGAAATACCCAGAAGTATTCCATATCTTGACCACTAAGATGATACACCGCCGATTCGCTCTGCTTTGCACAGTATTGCTCGGATTCCTTCTTGCCTCGGGCTGTTCTGATGGTGAGAACTCCGCAGAGAAACTTCAGGCCGCCGGACAAAAAGCGTTTCTGAACGGCAAGTATGCTGAGGCGCGGCGAAACTTCATCAAGGGGTTGGCGCTAAAACCGTCCGACCGCCCCCTTCTCTATTTCACAGGCCTGAGTTACAAGCGGGACTATCTGTATGATTCAGCTCTGATCTACCTCAAACGGGCGGACATCCTGTACCCGGGAGATCGCGAAATCAATCTGGAGTTGTATGAAACCGCGATTGCAACGAACAGCTACGAATACGCCATCAACGCCATCCACATTCTGAACAAGACGGGCGATCCTGAAATTAGACACATCAACAAACTGATTGAGCTGTACGCCGCTACCGAAGATCCGATGAATGTCGTCTACTACGCCCGCCGCGCGATTCGGCTGCAACCGGACAGCACCTCCAATTATCTGCGTTTGGTTGGGGCTCTCATCGCGGTTGATTCGGTCCAGACAGCCGAGTCCATGAGCGATTCCGCCTTCGCTCGATTTGGCGAGCGAGACGAACTGATCGCGCTGAAAGCGAATGTTGCCGCGTACAAAGGGGACTATCAAGGCGCCGAGAAAGTATTCCGAACCCTGATCGAAAAGTCCCCCGCCGAGGCGCATCGCTACAAGATGAACCTGGCCAACGTGCTTTCGATGCAATCCGCAGTTGAGAAGCGAAGAGAAGCCCTGTCGCTGTATCGCGAAATCAAGGGAAGATTCGGCCCGCAATTCAAAACCGACTCTCTCATTCAGGCCCTTGAGAGCGAACTCAAGTAGTCAATCCGCCTATTAAGAAAAGGAAACGCCGGCTGTAAGGGACGTAGCCGGCGTTTTTGATATTCGGCTCGGGTCGCGGACCGAGCCGAATAGGTGGTGGTCAATCTTCGTCAGTTCAAGTGGTCAGTGTCCTCCCCGACCATGACCATTATCTTCCCGCATCCCATGCTCGAAGTCCTCGGAATGATCCTCGAACCGATCGTCATCTTTGCCTTCCATGCCGTCGTCGTCACGCCCGAAGCAGCCAACTCTCCAACGCCCCTGCATGAAGCCATTAGGCCGCTTTTCGGAGCTCTGGAACTTCCCTTTGACAATCCCAATCAGCTGGACGTTGGCATTGTAGATACCGCCGCGGAACCAACCGCCGGCGCGCAAAAATGCCATGCTATCCGCGTGCTCATTGGGCCTCTGGCCCCAGAAACCGCGCAGCAAGCCTTCGAAGCGTCCATCTTTGTCGATCCACTTGCCAAAGAATATCTTCTTGCCGGAGTCGTTCGTCCCGAAGCTCCCGCGCAGATATCCGTCGATCAGGCCGCCGCGCGAAATCCACATGCCATCGAACACACCCGCGCCGGTGGAATCATAACCCCAATGACCGTTCAGGAAACCGCGCGGGCAGAAAAGCCGCTCGTAGCGGAAGGCGTGAAAGGCCACGGCGTTTGAATCTTCCAGATTCACTATCGTATCAAGGGCAAATAGCTCGCTCAATAGGAAGGTGCGAGAATAAGGACCGGTCTCAAAGCGGACGGTCACAGGACCCGCCACTCCTGAATCCAATAACCACATAGCCGGCGGGACAATAAGATCGACCGCGATACCGTCGTTGCATGGTCCGGTCTGTGAAATCCACGAGACCGTCTTGCGGTCTGTACGCGGCAGGATTGTGTCCGTGCGGTGTTCGAAGCGGACCTTGCGACGCACAATCAACGCTCCGCGGGAGATCGAGAGCGATCCGTTCCAATTAGTAATACTCGTCACGGTGGAATCACAGGGAATCCGCCCCCACATAACGCGCAGGTGATAGACCCCGGAGTTGCTATCGGCCAAGAGTGAATCGATCAGACCCAGATTCGCAATCGGGTCATTCACGGATTTCTCATTGGCAACCGACGCGGCCACAGTCGGATCTCCGAATCCGGGCGCTTCGGGTGATGTCGTGAACCCGCCGAATTGCGATTCAATACTCTTATTATTCCCCGGCTGGGTTGGGCTGTTTGAGCAGCCCGCCAGCCACACCAGTAGGGTAGCGCTCAAAGCAACCAAGACGACTTTTCTGAACATATACCATTCTCCTTTCGATCAAACGTTCCTGACTCGGTATCAGCGTAGTACATAACAACTCCCGTGCCGGCTACCGAGACAGATGTAACTTGTTGACTATTATCATGATAATGGAAAGCAGAGAACTCTTGTCGCTGATTTTCCCCGTACCATTTGGTACAGCTGTTGATTTGTGAACCAGACGGGACGTGGGAAGCTCGCTGGGATGGCTCAGTTTCGCTCGGGGCGAAGCGGTTGATTCTCATGAACGCAGGCGAAACCACGTAACCGACCACCCGAGTTTGACTTTTGCCCGCTTCAACGCTACTTTGCGGACGAGCCTATAATTGTAGAAAGAGGACATGGAGAACGGCAAGACCGAAATACGCAAACCCGCTGTGGCCGGGAAATTCTACCCCGGCAGCCCTGTTGAACTGACCAAGACCATTGCCGGCCTATTTGCCGAAGTCGACAAGGTCTCAGGTGTTGGCCGACCGATCGGGCTGATCGCCCCGCATGCCGGCTACCCGTATTCCGGCAAGACGGCCGCCAAAGCTTATAAGGCTCTACAGGGGGAGGAATTCGAAACGGTCGTCGTAATTTCCCCATCGCACACCGTGTTCTTTTCCGGCTCGTCGGTTTACTCCGGGGGGGGCTACGAAACACCCATCGGCGTGGTCGAAACCGACACAAAGCTGGCCGAGAAGATCACAGCCATCAGCCCGTCAGTCTACTTCTCGGCAATGGGACATGCCAGCGGCTCGACTCGCGGCGAGCACGCCCTCGAAGTCCAGCTTCCGTTTCTCCAGATTGTCCTGGGCAAATTCAAATTAGTGGCGATTGTGATGGGGGATCAGGAACGAAACTCAGTCAATCAGTTGGGCGAGGCGCTAGCGGCTGCTCTCAAAGGAACCAACAGCCTGCTGGTGGCATCAACCGATCTTTCACACTTTCATTCCGAACGGGATGCCCGGCGGCTTGACTTTGCCGTTCAGAGTGCGATCGAAAAATACGACCCTGATCTTCTCATGGATACACTTGAAAATGGCCGAGGGGAAGCGTGCGGGGGTGGGCCGGTGTCGGCGGTCATGATCGCGGCTCGCAAGCTCGGTGGCAAGGAAATGAAATTTATCGATTACACGACCTCCGGCTCCGCAACCGGCGACTTCGAGGAAGTAGTCGGATATCTCTCGGCGGTGATCTTCAGGGGAAGCGAAAAGCAGGTGGCTCGCCCGGAGATTGGTTCCCCGCGCGCGACCGAAACCCAGACCGATGATCTCACCGAATCTGACAAGAACAAACTCCGCGCCATCGCCCGCGAGGCCATCGCAGCACGCCTGGAGGGACGGACTTATACCCCGTCCGACGACGAGCGCCTGCGCACCAAACGCGGCGCCTTTGTTACGCTCAAGATCGACGGCGAGCTCCGCGGTTGTATCGGCCAAATCCGTGGGCGCGAGCCGCTGTCAAAGACGGTCGCCGAAATGGCGTGCGCGGCTGCCTTTGAGGACCCGCGCTTTGATAAGTTGGAGGAAAACGAGCTGGAGCGGATGGAGTTCGAAATCTCAGTCCTCTCACGGCTGGATCGAATCCACGATTTCGCCGCGATCAAGATTGGCCGCGACGGTCTGATGATAAAACTCGATCAGCATTCCGGACTGCTGCTCCCTCAGGTGGCGGCCGAGTATGGTTGGTCTGTGACAGAGTTTTTGCAGCAGACCTGTCTCAAGGCCGGTCTGCCCAAAAACAGCTATCAGAATAAGCACGCGGAAATTTATCGTTTCACCGCAGATATCTTCTGATCGAAACGATCCTCTGCCGGCGGCATTACGCTACTTCTTGTACGGAATCTTCTCCCGGTCGTAGAACGCTTTGATCTTCCCTTCGGCCGAACCTATCCACGCGAAAACAGTATCTTGTCGGGCTCCCTCGATGAGAGTGCCCCAGTGCATCATCCGGTACGCGAGGGGTGGCATATCCCCCTTCTTGATTTCAGAGTGCATGTGTTTCAGAGTTTTCAGAACGCTCTCCTTGCCGGAAAACGGGAAACCGTTGGAAAAATCCAGATGCTCGCGCCCCTCTTCGATGTCCGACGCAATGAACCCTTTGATTAGCGGGAGCTTCGCATACCACGGATAGCGAGTTGATGAACTATGGCAGTCGTAGCAGCTTTTCTCCAAAATCGGCTTTACGGTCGGGAAGGATTGATTGATGAGCGCAAATAGGCTATCCTGCCGTGCCCGTACGTCCCCATCTGTCGGAGACGATTCCGTCTGGGCCGGCGAATCTTCTTTGTCATCTTCGTCTGCCGACGTCAATTCAAAAGAAAGAACTAATCCAAGCAGTGCGGCCGCAACCAGCGGCAGAAACATCTGCGTGCGACGATGATTCATGATAGTATCTCCTTCCTGAAAGTCACGTAATGCGTGATATGAAACCTCCGGCCTCGGACAGCCTTCGGGCAGCTTCGTGTTGATTGATCCCGAAGCGATGCATGACAATGGCCAACTTCACCGAACCGCCTGCTTGCTCGAGAAGCTTCTCAGCGTCTCCAAGAGAAACGCCGAGGAGATCAATGAGAATCTTGCGCGAACGTGCCGCTAACTTTTCCGAACGAGCCTTCAGATCGACCATCAGATTGCCGCAGGTCTTCCCCAGCAGAATCATGGCTGTGGTCGAGATCATATTCAATGTCATTTTCTGTGCGGTTCCCGATTTCATCCGGGTCGAACCGGTGATCACCTCCGGTCCCACGGGCAGCTCAATGAGAACATCCGGACGCAAGTGCAGAGAACCGGCTCGGTTGCAGATTATGAACGCCGTCGCGCATCCCACGGAAGTGGCATATTCCAGCGCCGCCCGGGTGTAGGGGGTGCGACGCGATGCGGCAAGTCCGATCACGAAATCGTTCCGAGTCAGTTGGAGCTTCTCAAGATCGCGCCGGGCGGCAATCGGATCATCCTCGACCCCTTCCTGCGAGAGCGTCAGTGACCCGTAGCCACCAGCGATCACTCCGATGACCTGGCTGGGGTCGGTCCCAAAAGTGGGCGGACATTCTGCAGCGTCAAGTACGCCGAGTCGCCCGGAAGTACCGGCTCCGACGTATAGCGCTCTTCCACCATTGGCAATGCTCAGCGCGAACATTTCTGCACACTTCGCTATCTGGGGAAGCGCCTGTTCCACAACCGAGGCGACCACTTTGTCCTCGGCGTTGATCCGGCGGGTAACCTCCAGCGCGGAGAGTTTATCAATATCTGTCGTGTTTGGGTTTGGCTGTTCGGTGTCTAGTCCGGCGAGTTGGCTGACTAATTCCCTGAAATCACTCATCGACCTATGGTAAAGCGGTCCGAGTGTGTCGGCAATCTAAAAAGGGGAGAGCGGTAATGAGGCCGGTTGGTCGGTGTCAGTATCTCACGTGGACCGAATCGCGTGCGGCGACTCTGATCATTCCGTAGCGCCCATTGATATCCTGGCGACCGGTGATATTGTCGGTCAATTGGTGCGGAAACGGAACCGGCAAGAGCCCTGCGGTGAGACTGCTATCGGGAACGCCGCTGTATGCATAGACATACACATAGTACCAGCCGGTATCAGGCAGAGGTCCGGGGCTTAGCGAGAAGGCCTCGGGTGGGAACGTGCCATTGGTATTAAACGATGTCACAAAGGTGCTGTAGCCGGACTTCAAGTAGGCGTCCTTCTTGAGAACCGCGGCCATCGCATATCCCCGCGCACTGTCCGACGTCGACCAGGCAAGCGAAACCTGCAGACTTCCGTGTGCGTCCCGATTGGTAGGGAAGATCTGCGTAATCGAGAACGTGTCGGTCACCGTTATCGGAAAAGTGTCACGGAACAGGGCAGAATCGTTCACGACCAACCTGTTGGCGCCCAACGAATATCGTGAGGACGAGGGAAACTGTGCCGAAAAGAGAGAATCGGGGCTAAATCCAGGTTTGTTGAAGCGCAGGGAATCCGCCCCGAACAGAAGGATTGCAGCCGGTCGCTGCGCCACCCCTTTAGTGAAGTCCGCAATGACTGTGGAACGTCCAACGCTCTGATCGATTATACAAGTGGCAGCTATCCGAAAGGCCTGATTATCATTAGATTCGGTTGGAGTTCCGTTGCAACTCAAGAAATAGGGAATAATTCCGATCAGCATTACACCCATTATACGCCTGGGTAATATTCTCTCAACGTGACGTGATTTCATACTTCTAAGTATCGGTAGCGTCTCCGCTTTTGTTTAGTTTCTCTCAAAATAGGCTTTTTCTCCTTCAGAATTGAGGAATAAGTAGATTTCCCCGAAAAAATCATTGGAATCTCAAAAAAAAGCCTTGAATATTCAGAGGCAGCTTGTTTATTATACTCGACTGTAAGCCAATTAACAGAAGCTACAGTATTGAGGGAGATAGAGCCTCAATGACTACTGACCTGTACTTGTTGGAGAAGATATATTTTCTAAAGATGGCTTTTTTTGAAACCAAGTAGTTACTAATTTGGTTACAAAAGTATGGCGACCCCGTGTCGCCTACTTCGCCCTGTGCCGTTCCCCCTCCCCCCCGGCGCGGGGCGTTTTATTTCTGGGAAGAAGGCGCGCAGCCTCGCATCACTGGAACCACGACTTGGGGGGTGATCAGAATTTCGCCCAACCGGGTACACGCGGGAAGGGAACAACGTCGCGGATATTGGTCATGCCGGTTATATACATGAGCGATCGTTCGAACCCGAGTCCGAAACCGGCGTGTGGCACTGAGCCGTACTTGCGGATATCAAGATACCATTGATAGCCTTCCGTGTTCGTAATCCCTTTTTTCTTCATTCTCTCCACGAGAACGTCGTGACGCTCTTCGCGTTGGCTTCCGCCGATGATTTCGCCGATTCGCGGCACAAGAACATCCATCGCTCTTACGGTCTTGCCGTCGTCGTTTAGGCGCATATAGAAGGCTTTGATCTCTTCGGGATAATTGAACACGATCACCGGTTTCTTGAACACCTGCTCGGTGAGATACCGCTCGTGCTCCGACTGCATATCAAGCCCCCACTCAACGGGGTATTCAAACTTCTTTCCGGATTTCTGGAGAATGCTGATCGCCTCGGAATATGGAAGTCGTTCGAACTGAGCCTTGACAACGGACTCAAGGGTGCTGATGACTTGGGGGTCAATCCGTTGGTTGAAGAACGCCATGTCGTCGGCGCATTCTTCCAGAGCGTAGCGGAAAAGGTACTTCAGGAAGTCCTCCGCCAAATCCATGTTGTCGGTCAATTCGGCCCAGGCCATTTCCGGTTCGATCATCCAGAACTCCGAGGCGTGCCGCGTCGTGTTGGAGTTTTCGGCGCGGAAAGTTGGCCCAAAGGTGTAAATGTCCCCGAGCGCTGTCGCCAGAAGCTCCCCTTCGAGCTGACCGGAGACTGTGAGAAACGCCTCGCTGCCAAAGAAATCGGAACTCCAGTCGATCTCTTGGTCTTTTCGCGGGATGTTGTGAAAATCAAGAGTCGAAACCCTAAACATGTCTCCCGCTCCCTCGCAGTCGGACGCTGAGATGATCGGCGTGTGAATGTAGTAGAATCCCCGTTCCTGGTAGTATTTGTGGATCGCGTACGCAATCCGCGAGCGGGTTCGATTGACCGCGCCAAATGTATTCGAGCGCGGACGCAAGTGGGCAATCTCACGCAGAAACTCCCACGAGTGCTGTTTCTTCTGCAGGGGGAAACTGCTGTCGGCAGCACCGACCAGCGTCAGCTGCTCGATGCCGACCTCGTATTTCTGACCTTTCCCCTGCGACAGAAGCAACCGTCCCTGTACGCGAACCGCCGCACCGGTCAGGATCTCACTCAAAATGGGGAATCGCGATGGATCGGCGGCGACGGCCTGCAGGTTTCTCATACAGGATCCGTCATTGATTTCAATAAAGGCGACTTCCTTCCCGACTCGAACGGTGCGCACCCATCCCAGGATCGTCACCGAACTTTCTGCTGGAACAGCGTCATCGACAAGAATGCGCGATATCTTCGTTCGTGTTGTGTAATCCATCAAATCAACTCCATTTCAAGTTCCGTCCTTCGCTTACGATAAGAGCGGTGATGTGAAAGAGGGAAAATAGCGATTTGAAATCGATCGGCAAGTGTGGAATTGCGGCGCGCGCAGGCAGGGTTTCGCGTTTCAGGTTGCGCCAGTTCGTGCGCCCCGATCTTAACCCAGCAACCTACAGCTCTGCTGTAGGAATACGGAAAACGTAATTTCCTGAAACTTCAATGCCTGAGAATCGTACAAGAGAACAGAAGCGTGGCTGAGAGAAACCACAACAGACCACTCTTTCTTAGTTTAGTTCCCAACCTATCATTCATGATCGTCGGGTCTTCCCGGGCCCGACGATCATTTCTTTTTGAGAATTCAGGAGGCTTAGAATCCGTACACGAATTGAAGAGCGGTGCTGAACATGCTGTTCTTTCCCGGCTCCTGCGTGGAACTGAAATACGGACGATTGGACCAGTCGTAGCGGAATTCGGTCAGACCTACGAGTCCGTCGATGATCGTAAGGCTGGGAGCGACGGCGACCGCTTTGAGCTCCTGCGCCATACCCGTCCGCCATCCGTCACGGTCATTGAAATAGTCGAACCGGGTATGAATGCCAAAACTCTCTGACACATGAAAGTGGCTGGCAAGCATCAATCCCGTCCAGCGGGCAGTTAACGTGCCGTCAGCATTTGGCGATGGTTCCGGATTCACTTCACGAGGCGTGACGCTGAAGTAGCCGGGCTGACGGTGTGGTCCGGAAAGATCCGTTCCTGAAAAATTCGCAACTCCTCCTGCTACCGGTGTGCTCGCCTCAGAACCGACCGTGAAATCTGCACCGACACACCAGAAACTGCCCGGCATGATCGTCATATCAACGTCGAAAACCGTCCGACGGCCGCCATTTTCGGCCTGCTCGACCCCGCTCAGAATTGAAAAACCGATATTCGCGCTCGGATGAGGCGCAAACCCAAATCGTGAGCCGTACGTCTTCCCCTTGTTGTTATCCGCATTCAGATCCCAGCCGTTGACCAGATAGACTTTCCAGTCTACTAAGCGTGAAAAGGCAGCCGAACCCATCAGCCCCGTCATGTTGGTGGGGAGACCCAGACTAAAAACGTAGCTGTATGAGTACATATAGTTGTCGGGCGCGTCCTGCATTTCGTAGCCGATAGGGGCGTTGAACTTGCCGAACGTGCCGACAAATCGCCCTCCGGCGTCGACGGCATAGGTCACAAACCCTTGTTCAAGATTGAGAGAGAAACCTTCCCCAGCCGAGGGCGCGTACTCGATGTCAGCCCGAACCATAGCCCTCTTGTCGAAAGAACGTTCGAGATCGATCTCGAGTTGGTTCAAGCTGAAGGATGACCCTCGGGTCACATTGTCTGAAGAACCACTGGCGTCGACAAATCCGGTCAGGTCCAGTCCCAGAGGATGCGTCGAAGCTTCCGTATCAGATGATGCCGGTGGGGTCAGGTACTTGTGGTTCATGTAGCTGTCAAGCTTCTCGTTTACAGCCAGAATATTGCTGGCCAACTTCTCAATGGTTTCCTTGCCGGTTGAAGTCTGGAATCCATCCTCATCGGCGGATGCGTATTGTTGTCGACCCCCTTCAAGTATACTGCGAAGGGATTGGTTTTCCAGCTTGAGCATCTCGACGTCGCCCGCCAACGCCTGAAAGAGCGAGTCTTGCGACGATTTTTCTGGAAGTCTGCTGATCAGAGTCGCCAGCAGTTCCCGAAGACCGTTGATCTCAGTGCGCAATTGTTCGACAGTTCTGGTATCGGCGTTCGCCGCCTCGCGTGGAACAGCTTTGGCCGAAACAGCCTGAGTTGCATCTGTCGGTTGCGTTGGCGCTCCCGACTCAGCTCGGATCGGACCGAAAGCAATGACGGCCAGCAAGATCGAGCTGCACAGGACCTTGTGATGGAATGATTTCATGATGCCTCCCTCCCTCTTGAAACGTAGTCTGTAGACAGCTCGCCCGGCTTTGGAACCAGCTACGGCGCGACCTGTCGACAGTGTTCTATCACTATCTCTTTCGGCGGGAGAACAAGATTATTTAGCGAAGGAGAAAGACCGGGTTTGGGGCGGCAGCTCAGCCACGCTGCGACTCCTCGACAAACGTCCGGTACCGGTTTACCAGATGATTCGTGCCTTCTTGTGTTCTGGATTCGGCGAAAATATTGAACGATGCCTTGAGTCTGTCAGGAGCAACCAGCACCCAGCCGTCCTCCTCGAAAATACGCACGCCGTCGATGAGCTGTCGCTGCTTGTCGTTGGATTCGGTTATCAGGCGCCTCATGACGGTCCCCTTTCGCGACCAGGGGCATGGAACAGAGATGCTCTCGCGAGCAAACTGTTCGTGCTTCCTCCGGAGGTCGCTGATGCTCACGCCCGTTCTCGCAACCATTTCAAGAATCTTCACGGTCGCCAGCATGGCGTCGGCGCCGGTCTGAAAACCCGGGAAAATAAAGCCGCCCCGGGTCCCGCCGACAAAATCGACATCGCCGCGCGCATAAACATCCATCATGGCCCGATGATCGTTCGATACCCGAATCACTTCCACCCCGCGCACCTCGGCAATCTGCTCGATCCCCATCGAGGCGACCACGGGTACCGCAATCCTGTGCGGTCGGTGCAATTGAAGAAAGAGATCGGTCACGATGAGCAGCAGTAATTGGTTGTCGATCGGATGGCCGGAGTCGTCAACCACCGTCAGCTTCTCCGCCGCCGAATTCAAACGAAAACCAACATCGGCTTTCAGCGATGTGACAATCGCCGACAACTGGACGATCGCCTGGGTATGTTCCTCGGGGGACGTTGAGAATTTGCGCGGGTTCAAATTGGCGTTGAGTTCTGTCGCTGAAATCCCCAGGAGGGAAAAGAGCGTGGGGAAAATCTGGCTGGAGGCGCCGTTCGAATGATCCACGACAATCTTGAAACCGGCCCTGCGGATCACGTCGACATCGATCGCCGCCAGAAACTCCTGGCGATAGTCGCTGAGCGCCTGCATGGGACGATCCAGATGTCCAATGGCATCCATTGTGGCCCGCTCATACTCTTCGCCAAAATAGTTCCGCTCAATCTTCTTGAGTTTCGAGGTCGGCATATCAACGCCGGTGCCGTCGAAGACGATACAATCGACCTGGCGATAGTCATCGGGGTTATGGCGGAAGTAGATTCCCGCCGCGTATTTCCCCTTCCGCAGGACATAGCGTACGACCGGAATAGGCATCGTCTCCAGGTCAGCTACGTTCACGCCGGCCGCCAGCAGCCCTGAGATGAGGCTTCGGCGCAGCAATCGCGAAATATCCGACGCATCTCGGCTGGAAACAATCATCGAACCCGGTCCCAAAAATGCGCCGAGCGCCGCCCCGAGTCGGACTGCCATTTCGGGCGTGATTTCGCTCAGCGCCAGCCCGGTCACTTTTGAATCGGTGAATAGCTCACGGTTCCATTTCTCGCCCCAGACAACCGAGGTCGACACAATCGCCCCTTCGTCGACCGTCTTCCCCGGCCAAATCTTACAGTTGGGCTTTACGGTTGCGGCGTTCCCGATCGTGCAGTCGTCGGAGACAATGACTTTCTCAGAGAGCAGCACGTTCTGGCCAATCCTATTGCGGCTGCAAACGATCGCGTCGTTGACCACACTGTCGCTGCCGATTATGGTGTCCGGCCAGATCACCGTATTGGAAATATGGCACCCTCGCGCAATACGCGAGCGGTCGCCGATGACGCAATTATGCAGCTGAACATCGCTCTCAATCATCGCTTCTTGTCCGAGGATTACGGTGCCCGTGCACACGACATCCCGCTCGAGCGTTGCCCCGGCTCCCTTGTGGAGCGCCTGCTTTGCGCCATCGATGCGCTCCGATTTCAGATTGAGTTTGAGTTGCCCCGACAAGAGATCGACGTGAACACGGTGGTATTCTTCGACATTCCCAACGTCTTTCCAGTATCCGTCCATGATGCGCCCAAAGAGTCGCATCTGGCGTGACAGCATCAGGGGGAAAAGGTTCTGTGAGAAATCGAAGTTGGTCAGCTTTGGAATGAGCTCAACCGCCGGCGGCTCGAGAATGTAAATGCCAGTATTTATGGTGTCGGAGAAGGCTTCCCCCCAGGAGGGTTTTTCAAGAAAGCGCACAATCCGCCCGTCATCGTCCGTGATCACAATCCCGTACGCAAGCGGGTTCTCCATGCGCGTCAACAGCAGCGTCGCCTGGGCCTGACGATCTTTGTGCCAGGCGATGGCATTGGCCAGGTCAAAGTCTGTTACCAGATCGCCGGAGATAACAATGACAGTCTCCCGACTCTCTTTGAGCGCATACCGCACCGCTCCCGCCGTGCCGTAGTCGTCATCGGGCTGGCAGTAATCCATGGCGACGCCAAACGCGCGGCCATCACGGAAATGCTCGCGTATGCATTCCGGCTGGAAGTACAGCAAAGAGGTGATGTTGGTGATCCCGTGCGTGGCCAGCAGCGCGACCACATGTTCCATCATGGGAATATTCCCGATCGGCACCATCGGTTTTGGAACGTTTATGGTGAGCGGGCGGAGTCGGGTGCCGAAGCCCCCGGCCATGATGAGCGCTTTCACAACGAAATCCCTTCGTACGTAATCTCATTCTGTCTTCGGCAGATAGTCATATTCCCTGAGAAGCCGCGCGACGTCGAAGAAGTCGTCATATCTATTATATACAATATTGCGTTCCTGGCAATACCGTTCGAGGTCTTTTTTTGCCAGAAGCAGGTCCGCCGCTTTCGTCGCACAGGCGTCCGAGTAACCATCTCCGACAAACGCGACCCGCACATGGTTTCCATTGCGCGCACGGTACTTCTCGATCTGCTCCCCCTTGCAGGTCCCGCAGCGCAGGCACAGCTGATCCGAAGCCGGGAATTCCACTATGATACGGTTCCCCACGAGTCGACCGATATTGGTCACGACCGGTAAGTGGCCGAGGCTGTTCTTTTCGAGAATATATCGGATATAGAAATCCAATCCATCGGAGAGAACGATGAGGTTCATGCCCTGCCGCCGACAGGAGATCTCAAACGCCTTGAACCCGGGATCGATTTCGAACTGATCGAGATAACGGTAGATATCGTCGGGCGACGCCTTAACCATGGCGGCCTCCTGCGTAAGGCAATCGCGCGTCGATAGAATTCCCGCCTTCCATTCGGGAACAAGTCTGGCGTTGGCGCCGTTGGAAAAGTGTTTGAACAGATTGTAGCCGACATCGCGGGACGCAATGGTGCCGTCAAAATCGCAAAAGACAACAGTGTGCATAAACGATTATCTCTTTAGTAACAGCTGGACAGCGACCGCACCGAACAAAATGAACAACAAGAAGCAGGTCTGCCAAAAGAGCCGCCCCTGACCCCGACTGCGAAACTGGTTGGCCAGAATCCCCAAGCGCAAGGCTGCGTTTACCAATATAAACCAGATCCCATAGTTACTCATTGTTGTGGTCCAGGAGGCGTGCAACACTATCCCGACTGTAGCCAGGGTGAACCAGACGCCGAAGAAATACCAGGCGATACGATCCGATCGCTCAAGCAAAGGGATGGAATGGATCGGTTTCATCGCAGGATCATCCCGAGCGGCTCCCAAGCAAGTTTGATCGACACGTAAAGCAGGAGGGCGACGAACAGCGCTTTGACTGCAGTCGGCTTGGCAAGCGTCCCCAGCGATCCGCCCAGTCTCCCGCCGATGAGAGTGCCGAGCATCGCCGGTGGAATCTGTGAAAAATCCACCAACCCGTTAATAAGATAGACTGCGACCGACGCCGCTCCGGAAATCCCGACAATAAAAGACGACGTTCCCCGGGCGACACTAAGCGGCACGCCGATCACCAGAAACATGAGCGGGATCACGATTACGCCGCCTCCGATACCCACCAGACTGGCCAGTATTCCCCCGAGCAGTGAGAGAATGCTGCACACAACCAGGTGTGGTCGTGATACAGCGTGCGGTTCATCTGGGGCTGCTTTCTCTTTTCCGCCGGCAAATGTGATCGCGGTGTAGATCATGACGAAGGCGAGTAGCAGTTTGACATACATAGCCGGCACCACGGTCAGGAGCGTGCTGCCGACCAGCATCCCCAGCACCATCGAGGTGCTCAACAGTATTACCAGCTCGACATCGACCATCCCCTTGCGCAGATACTCGCTCGAAGAAGCCAGCGAGTTGACGACAATTGCCGACATCGAGATCGGAACTGCGGACTTGATCTCCAACCCGCTGACCAGTGTCAGATACGGCACAATGATCACCCCGCCGCCTACCCCCAGATACCCTCCGAGAATACCGGCCAGCACTCCGCAAACCAGCAGACCGATTACTCCGGACATCAGCGTCGCCCCGACAGGATTTCAGCCGCCCGGTTGATGTCGCTGCGTTCCCGAATCACCACTTCAGCGTAGGCACGACTAAGCCCGTATTTGTGCTCGAAGGCCAGCTCTCTCAGGCGGGTCCTGATGTGCGCGCTATGCTCAAAAAAGAGATGAGACATCGCTCGTGTCGCGATCTCCTGCAGTTCTCTCGCTCCGGCAACAACTGACGGGTCGGCCTTTTCGTCCACCGTTAAGGAAAGCAGCTCCTCCGCGGCTTTGAGCTCAGGAGAACGATATGTGAACTTGCGCATCGATGTAAATTCCATAAACCGCTGGAGCCAGCTCCCTCCAGCTGCGAAATCGCCACCGGCGCTGATGATCGCATCCTGATTCGAAACCGAGAATTCCTGCATGACCATAGAACCTTCGAGCGCCCGCAGAAATGGCCTGCGATCAGGGAAGTCATACGCAATGTCGGGGACCAATCCGCTGCCCGTGTCGTGCAGAGTCGAATCGAATTGGTTGAGATAGAGATTCCCCGCCAGAAAATAGCGTGATATGGTCAGCCGCGTGCCGCTCCCGTCCTCGAAACGGGTGAAGCCCTGCACAAGCCCTTTCCCGTATGTCGTATCGCCAACTAGTACAGCCCGTCGGTTTTGCTGGAGCGCTCCCGAAACGATCTCAGCCGCCGACGCCGTGCCACGATCAACAAGAACCACCATCGGTAGCCCGCCCGTGACATCCTCTCCTTCGGCATAGTGTTCTTCCTCGTTCCAGTACGAACGCCCCGAAGTTCCAACGATGAAGTCTCCGTGTTTCAGAAACAGATTCGCTGTCTCAAAGGCCTCACTGAACAGCCCCCCCGGATTGCCGCGCATGTCCAGGATCAATCCTCTGGCTGGTTGCCCGGGCGCCGATAGCAGCGAGTCAAGCGTATGACGGAGCTCCTCCGTGGCGCCGGCATCGAAATCAGTCAGCCGCACATACACAATGCTATCCGGACGAAAGCCCGCATACCGTACATGCTGGAATTTGATGCGCTGTCGAATGACATCGATCGACAAGGTGTCCAAGGTAATAGGACGATAAACCCTCAGGTGTACTGTCGTCCCCTCGGTTCCCCGTAAGAACAGCGATCCGCGATCGGGATCAAGGGAAGCCAATCGGGCGCTGTCAGCCTGGATGATAACATCCCCGGTCTGCACTCCAGAAGCAGCGGCCGGCCCCTCCTCTCTCACCGTCATCACTTGCAAGCCAAGTTCATGGGTTACGACCGACACCCCGATCCCGACATACGCGCCCGACATCTCCTCGTCCAGGCGATCATATTGGCGGGGTTCTATGAAATACGAGAAACGATCCAGTTCCTCGAACATAGACTTTGTCGACGACGAAACCAGCTTGTCCCAGTCAACTGGTTCGGCGTAGTGCGATCGAATCTGATCGGTTACTCGAGAGAAAGCCAGCGGGAGCCGCAGGCTGCTGTCGGATAAGACAAACAGCGCCATTCCTCCGGCCAGCATGACGATCACCACTGTCATGAGCGCGGTCAGTACGATTTCACGACGCTGGGAAAGATTGATCTCGTTCATGAACCCGCGAGTTTCGCCACGAGGTGTCGGGCGACATCCTCGAACACGACTTCCACCGGACGCATGGCGTCGATCGTTTTCACTCGCCCGCGTTCCCTGCGTGCGATTTCGTGGAAACCATCCCGAACCCGCCGGTAAAAGGCTCTCGATTCCGATTCCAAGCGATCCAGCTTTTTCCCCCGACGGGCAAAGGCGGTTTTCAGATCGACATCAAAGAGAAGAGTCAGGTCCGGGCGAAGACTTCCCGCCGCCGTTGCGTTGAGCGCCCGTACCGTCTTCAGATTGAGCCCGCGCCCATACCCCTGATATGCGGTTGTGCTGTCATAATAGCGATCACACAGCACAATTTCCCCCTTCCTCAAGAGCGGCAAAATCTGGCGAGCGGTGATCTCCGCCCGAGCCGCCTCATAGAGCAACAGCTCAGTGACCGGCGTAATCTGTGAGCGTCGATCGAGAAGAATCTGACGGATCTGCTCCGCCACCGCGGTCGAACCGGGTTCACGCAGGCAGGTGACAGTTTTCCCCCGGTCGGTCAAAAAGCGATAGGCCATCGCGACATGCGTGGACTTGCCGCATCCGTCAATCCCCTCAAACGTGACCAGCAAGGGACTCTGTTTCCTACTCATGTGCGACCTCACAAAAAAGGACCGGCGGTGTTACCCGCCGGTTAAGGT
Organism: uncultured Ignavibacteriales bacterium; assembly: GCA_964540105.1. Taxonomy (GTDB): domain Bacteria; phylum Zixibacteria; class MSB-5A5; order GN15; family FEB-12; genus DATKJY01. The sequence continues at coordinate 388,304 of CAZILL010000001.1, forward strand.
ATCTGTTGAGCCCGTTCTTGGGAATCCTATTTTTTCTTCTTCACTACTCGCTTGGGGCTCGAAGCGCTGTGAGTTGCGGCGACAGCCGGTTTCTTGGCGGCGACTTTCAGTCGCTTCTCGGATTTGGTCGAGTGCTTCCACCCGTACTTGGCGATATACTCTTCCACCAGGCGGCGCGCCTCTTCGTCGGTATACTGTACGGGGGGGGATTTCTTGAAATAGGCTGACGGCTCGATAAGCGCACCGGAGAGCTTGTTATCCAACCCCAGCTTGCAGCATCGGATAGCATCGATCACGACTCCGGCCGAATTCGGACTATCCCACACTTCGAGCTTCATTTCAACATTGAGCGGGACATTGCCAAAGGTCGTACCCTCCATCCGAATATACGCCCATTTGCGATCGGAGAGCCATTCGACGTAATCCGACGGTCCGATATGCACCGATCCGGGCGGCATGTCGTACGGCAACTGGCTGGTGACCGCGTTAGTCTTGGAAATCTTCTTGGATTCCAGCCGCGAACGCTCCAGCATATTCAGGAAATCCGTGTTTCCCCCCACATTGAGCTGGCTTGTCCGCTCCAGCTTGACGCCTCGATCGTAAAAGAGTCGAGTGAAGACCCGGTGCGCGATGGTGGCGCCGACTTGTGACTTGATGTCGTCGCCGATCACCGGCAGCCCTTTCTCACGAAACCGCTTCTGCCAGTACGGCTCACGCGCAATAAAGACCGGTATGCAATTTACAAACCCGCACCCAGCTTCAAGAACCTGCTCAACATACCACTTGGTCGCCTCTTCCGATCCAACCGGCAGGTAGTTCACAACTACATCGGTCTTGGTCTCTTTCAGCAGTTTCACGATGTCGACGGTATCTCCGGGAGCTTTCTCGATGATCTGTGAAAGATAATGCCCGAGCCCGTCGTGGGTCATCCCACGCTGGACCGTAATACCCGTCTTGGGCACCTTTGAAAACACATAAGTGCAGTTCGGCCAGGTGAAAACCGCCTCCGACAAATCCTTGCCGACCTTGTTCTTGTCGATATCAACCGCGGCTGAAAACTCAATATCGCGGATGTGATATCCACCCAGATTGACATGCATCAGACCTGGGATGAGATCCTCATCTTTGGCCTTCTTGTAAAACTCAACCCCCTGGATCAGCGATGAGGCGCAGTTCCCAACGCCGATAATCGCCACTCTCACTTTACCCATAACAGAACCTTCCTTCCCTTGTCGAAATACACTCTGTTTTCACCACACAAATACCTGGTCATAATCGCACCGTCAAATTCTATTTGCTCATTAGCGCGGATTATGCATTATTACTATACATAATATGACCATTTGGTCATTATTGGACTCCAATGCTTGACGAAAACCTCATCGCTGAACTTGTGCGTCGCAAGGTTGTCAGTGACACCTTTCGGCGTCTCCAACCGGATAAGAAGGAACGCGTTTATCAGGCTGCCGTACGGCTGTTCGGAACTTACGGCTACGACGGCATGCCGGTTGACCGTTTCTGTCGTGAGGCGGGGATTTCCAAAGGCTCCTTCTTTCAATACTTTCCGTCTAAGAGCCATCTGCTCGAATTTGTCGTTATCATCTTTGATAGCTCTCTCGGCCGCTGGATTGCGGAGATTCGTCGCGATTCCAAAGCCGTCCTCGCGCGGGATCGACTCTTGCATTTGTACACCGCGATCTTGACCGACCGGACCTTTACCCCTGCCGAAAAACTATTCCACTTGTTCGTCACCAAAGCCTCGGCGCACGCCAATGTCACCATAGAAGGGATCGATTTGGAACGGCACCTCGAGCAGTATATTCAGGAGATTACAACGCGGGGGGAACAGACCGGCGAAATTCGCGGCGACATCGACATCAAACTGACCGCTCACGTCATCTTTTCCCTTTGTGTCGCGCTCACCGATCAGGAATATTCAGGCATACCCGCAACTGCTCTGCCCACCGGTGAGCAACTTGTTTCACTTCTGTTCGACGGAATTAGAGCATAAGGAGAGTCATGGAGAAGGCGAAACAACTGTTCTTGCCAGAGTACGCAGGCAGAGGGGTAGCCATAATCGAACCATCCCGCATCAAACCCCGTGGGGTTCGTCTACCTTCGCGAGCGGTCCTGTGCTTCTTCGGAAATGTCCTCGAAGAACTGAAGAAGAGAGGGCACGTGACTATTGTCCACTACTTGAAAAGCGAAATGGGGCGTCACCCCGTCTACACTATCGGCGAAGGAAGAAATCGAACGGTCCTGTTCCATCCCGGTATCGGCTCTGCAATGGCCGCCGCAGGTCTGGAAGAGATTATCGCCCTCGGTGCCCGGTTCATTATTGCGTGTGGAGGAGCGGGCGTTTTACGAAAAGATCTGCCTCCGGGAACGGTCATCATTCCAACGGGAGCGGTGCGTGACGAAGGCACGAGTTTTCATTATCAGCCGAGAACCCGCATCAACCGGCCTCATCGGGATGCCGTAAAAGCGATTGAGCGGGCGTGTGAACGTCACAGCACTCCGTATCTCAAGGGACTCACCTGGACGACCGATGCTATCTTTCGCGAAACCGCGCGGAAAGTCAGTGCCCGTCGACGAGAAGGCTGTCTCACGGTCGAGATGGAGGCCGCTGCGTTCTTTGCCGTTGCCCGCTTTCGCAAAGTCACCTTGGGTCAAGTGCTGTATGCTGGCGACGACGTAAGCGGTCAGAGCTGGGATCGACGCGGCTGGCCCGGACGCCCCACCGCTCGTCAAAAACTTCTGGCGCTTGCGATTGATGCCGTGCGAATGCTCAGGTAGGTCGGGGTTACCTCTCCACTTTCCCTGAATTCCACACTTTCTTTCGGGAACGCTTGACAGCTTCGGAACTCCGCCATATATAGTGCGGTATTATAGATTATATGAATCGATATTGTCCATAAACAACGTCGAATCTGTTCATCAGCGCTGGTACGATATCGGAAAGACAACCACCAATCCTAACCTTTCTGGGAGCGAAAGCCATGAGTAGTGTACGGATTACGACCACCAGCGGCGACGCGGTGACCCTGGATGCTGCCACCATCGAAAAACTCAAATCGTCCCTGCGGGGAGAGCTTCTCCGACCGGGCGAAACCGGTTACGACCAATCCCGCGCAGTCTGGAATGCCATGATTGACCGCAAACCCGCTCTGATCGCCCGCTGTTCGGGTGTGGCCGATGTGCGGAGTGCGGTATCGTTTGCGCGAGATCATTCGCTTCTCACTGCCGTACGCGGTGGAGGTCACAACATTGCCGGCAACGCCGTTTGCGACGGCGGCTTCCAGATCGACTTAAGCGCTATGCGCTCGGTTCGGATCGACCCTCAGGCCCGCATTGCCCATGTCGAACCGGGTGCAACCCTCGGCGATTTCGATCACGAAGCTCAGACCTTTGGACTGGCTACTCCGCTCGGAATCAACTCCACCACTGGTGTGGCTGGACTAACCCTCGGCGCCGGATTCGGCTGGTTCTCTCGAAAACACGGTATGACCATCGACAATCTCACTGCCGCCGACGTCGTCACGGCCGACGGCAACCTCCTCCGCACCAGCGAAAAAGAGAACCCTGATCTGTTCTGGGCCATCCGCGGCGGGAGTGGCAATTTTGGCATCGTGACCCGCTTCGAATTTCGACTCTATCCCCTTGGGCCAAACGTCCTGAGCGGACTGGTTGTCTATGCGGGCAAAGATGCTGCCGCGACTCTCAGGCAATACCGCGAATATGTCAAGAAGCTTGGCGATGAAACCAGTGTCTGGGTCGTTTTGCGCAAAGCCCCACCGCTCCCGTTTCTCCCGCCCGAAGTTCACGGCACCGATATCATCGCCTACGTTGTCTTCCACGCCGGCAATCCGGAGGAAGGCAAGAAAGCCCTTGAACCGGTTCGAAAGTTCGGCACGGTCATTGGAGAACATATTGGACTCAACCCCTACACCGCCTGGCAGGCTACGTTCGACCCGCTCTTGGCTCCCGGCGCCCGCAATTACTGGAAGTCACACAACTTCATCGATCTTGACGACAAGGCGATCGATATCGCCGTCCGCTATGCCGCCACCCTCCCCTCGCCGCAGTGCGAGATCTTCTTCGGTCTCATCGGCGGCGCGACCACCCGTCCCGCGCCGGATGCGACCGCGTACTCCCACCGAAACGCAATCTACGTGATGAATGTCCATGGACGTTGGGAGAAATCATCCGACGACAGCAAGTGCATCGATTGGGCACGCGCCTTCTTCCGCGAGACGACCCCCTACGCGACCGGCGGCGTGTATGTCAATTTTCTTACCGATGATGAATCTGATCGGGTGAAGGCCGCGTATGGTCCCGGCTACGATCGCCTGGTCGCGGTGAAGAAAAAATATGATCCGCAGAATCTGTTCCGCATGAACCAGAACATCCGCCCGGGGGCCTGATCTGCCCCCAGGGCACATTGTGGTTTCGAATGATCCCCCCTCTACCGCCGCGTGCGGGAGAGGGGTAGGGGTGAGGGCGATTCATTTCCCCACTTCTTATCCCCCTATGTCACCTGCCCTTCTTGCGACTCTTCCCCTTGACAAACAGTACCCTTTTCTCTATATTCTGACCAACTCAATTGACACACTCTCGGTGGAGGAAGTACTACGAATAATCACTGGTTCCAATTCGCGTTCGTGACAGCTTCTTTACTACTGTTCTCCTCCTGTTCGAAAAACCCCACGGAACCATCCCCTTCGGAAACCGTCACCGACATCGATGGCAACGCATATAGAATCATCACCATCGGCACACAAGTTTGGATGGCAGAGAACCTGAAAGTAGTCCACTACCGCAACGGCGACGCGATACCCAGCGTGTCCGATTCCGCTGAGTGGCACGGACTTGATTCTGGAGCTTATTGCAAGTATAACAATGATGAGGGCAATGTTGCCACCTATGGACTGCTCTACAACTGGTATGCTGCAAGTGACGACCGGAATATAGCGCCGGCAGGCTGGCACGTGCCGACTGTTGCCGATTGGGAGACCTTAACGAGTTTCCTTGGTGGCTACATCTTTGCAGGCGGGAAGATGAAGGAAACAGGAAGCCGGCACTGGCCCAGCCCAAATTCCTATTCGTCGAATGAAAGCGGGTTTTCCGCATTGCCTGGCGGTTATCGTAAGGGTGGGGGAACGTATCTCGATTTGGGTTACTACGCCATCTTTTGGTCATCTACAGAGTATGATATCACCAGGGCGTGGGGTCTGTACCTGTACTACATCGGTCCAAGAGCGAATCTTGACTTTGGTAGTAAGCTCTACGGTTGCTCCGTCCGCTGTGTCAAAGACTAATTAACTACACACACCGTGTGACACGCGGGAAATCAGCCGGTGTGAATCAGAAGATACCAGAAGGAATTCCTCTCCTTGGGGAGAGGATGTCGCGAAGCGACAGGTGAGGGGAGTTTTTCAACATTCCTGCGTGCGGGCCGAGGCGCTGGCTCCCCTCTGCAAAATCACAGGCGAAAAAGTGTTGCGGAAAACAATACATTGAGAAAACGAACTCATTTCTTCTTTCTCTGTTGCGGCGGGTCTTGGTCCTGGCTTGCCGGGAGTGTGACCTGCCGTCACGAAACAGTTAGAACCCGAACCGCTCAAACGACACAATCTCATTCACCGGTTTGCGGGTGCGGGGGGCCTCATCCTTCTTGCGGGTCTTCTCATCCAGGAGATCAAGCGAACCCTGATACCCCAGCGAGATAACACACATCACGTGGTACTCGTCGGGAATTGAAAGCGCGGCTTTCAGCTTGGGCGCATCGTAGCCGGCCATCGGGTGCCCCATTAGCCCCAACTGCACCGCCCCCAGCAGAAGCGACATCACCGCCAGCCCGCACCCGAACTGGTAATACATGACAGGATCATCCTCGCGCACGGCATCATCTCTTTGCCGCCCACAGACTGCGATCAGAAGAGGCGCTTTGGCGGCCCATTCATTTCCGGGCGACAGCGTGGCGGCGAATCTCGCATGCTGTGCCGGCTCGGACACAAACACAAACCGCCACGGCTGATGGTTTGCGCATGACGGCGACCAGCGCACGATCTCAATTAGTTGCGCTAGTTTCTCCTCCTCAATTGGCGCGGGCAGGTATGAACGCTTGCTCATCCGCTGGAAGAATATGGAGTTATCCATCGCTACCTTCTAATTCTCGCGAAGCGGTATTGCCCCGAATTGGGCCTGTTAAAGAACCTTTGTGAAGTCACAAATGCCTCACCGTTTCCCCTTCTCCCCGCTGGGGAGAAGGTGCCCGAAGGGCGGTTGAGGGGGGGAATTCGACAAGTTCGAATTGGGGGAAACTGTCCCTGGTACTTGGAGACGGAAGTCATTCTGCGCCAGCAACTTTTCCTGACGCCTGCGCACCGCCGCTTCGGTCATGGGAAATTCCGGTCCGACATGCTCGATCATGATCGACGAGGTCGCCGAGGCAAAACAGCCCGAACGTTTCAGATCGCCCCCACTTGCAAGATACTCGAACGTGAAGCCGGCCATGTAGGTATCCCCCGCGCCGGTGGCGTCGATGAGATCAACCTCATAGGGAGGAATATTGACAAACTGCTGGCCGTCGTAGATGACCGAGCCCAGCTCGGCGAGCGTCACAATCACCAGCTTAGGCCCCCACGATTTGATTATCCGCGCCGCCTCATAGGGGTTCTTCCGGCAGTTGATGCCAGTCAGAATCTCTCCTTCGAGTTCGTTTGGCTTGACAATATCGAAGAGCCCAAGAAGTTCTTCGATCCCCGGCCTCTTTTCGTGATAGATCCTGCCCGACTGATCGACCCCTCTGAGCAACCCCTGAGGATCGCAGAAGAAGAGCCCCGAGAATTGCGTTCTGATTGTCCGAATCAGCTCAAACGACACTTCTCCCAGGATCGGTCCAATCAGAACCGCTTTGGCATTGGCGTACAAGTCAGGGGAGAGGGAGTTGATATCCGATGCCCGCCCCAGCAAATCCAGGGTTCTATTCCCGAAGGCATCGTAGTAGATCAGTGAGAAACCGCCAGTCGCTTCCGATGGGGTCACGTGCGGTTCGATCCCAAAACGATCGAGATCACTCAGGAAAGCAGCGCGATACTCGTTTCCGACCGCGCCGATCAGTCGCACTTTCTCGCCCAGCTTGGCCAGCACCAGGGCCGCATTGGTCGAACATCCCGAGAGCACCCGCTCCTTGGTGTCTACCCGCGGCGTCTTGATGTAGTCGTAGACCGGGTTTCCGATGGCGGTGATCATCAGACGTTCTGTCTCTTGCCGAGGAGTTTTCGGGCGTATATCAGGCGCTGTACTGCGGTTATCAGCGAAGTCAGGCCGACAACGATCAGCGCAAATTCCAGCCAGCGTCCTCGCGGCCAGCTCCCGTCGGGAAGATAGATTTCGAGAACCGCGCCAAACATGATCAGGAGAAATTTTTCGAAACGTCCCACAATTCCGACCGCACAGTTTTCGATCTTGCCAATCGACTCGGCTGCCGCCCGGGTGTAACTGGCAATCAGCATACCAAAGAGGGCAAACAACCCCCAGCCCGGATGCGTTAGGCCCGACATGGTGATGCCGGCGAGGATGAAGAACTCCCCGTAACGGTCAACGACATGATCGAGAATTCCCCCAAACACGGTGCCGATATTTCCCGCTCGGGCAGTGGAGCCGTCAAGCATGTCGGTTATCGACGTGCCGAGCATCCAGAACACTCCCCAGCCGACCTTCCCCTTCCAGAAGCAGATCCCGGACACAAACGCGCAAAGAAATGACACTCCGGTAAGGAAATTCGGAGAGAGCCCCATTTTCAGGCAGACCCGCCCTAAGGAGAGCGACGACTCTTCATACCACTGTCGCTTGAGTTGATTGATCCCTGGCAAAGTTCGATAACATCCTTATTATCAATTAGGTGGGGTCGAATATACGGGCAGCAACGAGCGCCGTCAACTTGGCGATTTGACAATTTTGCACGCGGCAAGTACTGTCGGCGATCCTCGGCCCAAAGGCGATTGACAAACCAGCTGTATCGAGGGATATTGCGCGCTGCATGTTTATCGACTATGTGGAAATCGAGGTCTTTTCGGGAGATGGCGGTCACGGGTGCATTGCCTTTCGCACGGAAAAGTATATCCCTAAAGGGGGGCCGGACGGCGGTGACGGCGGTCGCGGAGGGGATGTGATCGCGGTAGCCGACACTAATCTCACGACCTTGCTCGATTATCGCTATAAGAAGTCCTACAAAGCCGAGCGAGGTCACCCCGGTGAAGGCGGGAACCGAACTGGCCGCTCAGGGGAAGACATTCGGTTGCGAATACCGGTCGGGACTTTGATTCGCGAGCTGGACACGAATGAACCACTGGCCGATCTGGATTCGGAGGGGGCAGAGGTTCTCCTCGCCCGCGGCGGCAAGGGGGGGCATGGCAATGCGTTCTACAAGTCGCCGGTGAATCAGGCGCCGCGAAAAGCACAGGATGGCCACCCCGGCGAGCACAAACGTCTGTCGCTCGAACTCAAGCTTCTGGCCGACGTCGGACTCGTGGGGCTCCCCAACGCAGGAAAGTCAACGATCCTCGCCACATTTTCTGCAGCCCGACCGAAGATCGCAGATTACCCGTTTACGACCCTCATCCCGAATCTTGGCATTGTTAAATTGCGGGAGTTCAAGTCGTTTGTCATGGCCGATATTCCCGGCCTGATCGAGGGCGCTTCACTGGGGAAGGGGCTTGGAATTCAGTTCCTCAAGCACATCCAGCGAACCCGGGTGCTTCTGTATATCATCGATATCAACGACCCCGACATCGCCAGGACCCGAGGCATCCTTGAGCAGGAGTTGGCTTCTTTCGACAGTTCGCTCGTGACAAGACCATCACTGACCGCAGTCACAAAGATTGACACCGTGAGCGCCGAAGAACTCAAACGTCTGGCGAAGCAGTTTCCCCCTGATTACCTTTACCTGTCGGCTGTGGCCGGACTTGGGACCGACCACTTTCTTCAAACCGTCGAGCGTGTACTTGACCAGCACCGAGCTTCAGCAGAGAATAACTGACACGATAGCCTTGTTGCAGGTTCCAGGGGTCGGCCGGGGGCGGTTTACCAAGCTGGTCAGGCAGTTCGGAACACCGTCCGACGTGTTCGAGCGGTCACTCGGAGACCTCGAGAGAGTCACTGGCATTTCGCGGACTATTGCGACCGCAATTAAGTCTGCCACCGACAGGGATGCCTCGAAGGCGATATATGCCCGAATTGTCCAACTGGGGTGGGAGATTCTGTTTCCAGAACACGCCCAATACCCCCAGCCGCTCTGCTCTGCTCCCGATTCGCCGCCGCTTCTCTTCAGGGTCGGCTCACCCTGGTCACCCAGCGACAAGATGATCGCCATCGTCGGCACCCGCCACGCCAGCGAGAAGGGAAAACAGTTCACAACGAATCTTGCCGGCGAGCTGACCCGCACCGGAATGACCATTGTCTCGGGGATGGCCGAAGGAATCGACTCCGCCGCTCATCTGGGTGCGCTTGAAGCCGGCGGTAAGACAGTCGCTGTCTGGGGAACCCCGTTGAATCTGGTCTATCCGCCGATCAACCGAGGACTGGCTGAGAGAATCGCCAGGTCTGGGTCGATCTATTCGGAATATCTGCCCGACACCCGGGTCGATCCGGCATACTTTCCAGAGCGAAATCGAATCATTTCCGGTCTGTCAGAGGCCACTATTGTAGTCGAGGCAGGCAGGAAATCCGGCGCCCTGATCACGGCTGATTGCGCAATCGCCCAGGGGCGGGAGCTCTTCGCCGTCCCCGGCGCTCCGGACAGCCCGCACAGCCTGGGAACCAACACGCTCATCAAGAAGGGAGCGCGTCTCCTTACTGGACCGCAGGATCTCTTTGACGAGATTCCGCGTTTGCGGGGAGAGGTCACGGCGCACCGATTTCAGGCTTTGCCCGATTTGACCGATACAGAGAAACGGGTTGTCAGCGCCATGGCCGGTGGTCCGTTTCAGCTGGATCACTTGTCACGCCTGGTGGAAGTGCCGGTCGGGGAACTGTTGGAATATCTCCTTGCCCTCGAACTGAAAGGCGTGGTGCAGGAACTATCGGGCAAGCGATTCGTTCTCTCGGAATAATCATATGCGGACTCAAACAGCAAGAATTGTCAATAAACTCGGCCTGCACGCCCGACCAGCGGCCCTGCTCGTGACGGCCGCCTCCCGCTTCCAATCGGAGGTCTACTTTACGAAAGATGGGCTTCGGATTAACGGTAAGTCGATCATGGGGGTCATGATGCTCGCCGCCGAAATCGGCACCGATCTGCTGGTCGAGGTCACCGGACCGGACGAAGATCAGGCGCTGGAAGCTATCCTCAAGGTGATCGAATCAGGGTTCGGCGAAAACACCTGACATTCCGCTTGCCTTGCCCTCTGTCTCTTCGGTATCATTTCCTGAATCAAGTTTTGCACGAGGGGATTTTCTGTGCGAAGCGCACGAAAGGTGTACAAAGGGATTGCCGTGTCCGCCGGGACTGGGATGGGGCGCACGTGCGTTATAACACCCGGTGAAATCAAAGTCATAGAGCAGGCGATTCCGGCCTCTCGCATTCAGGCGGAACTCGACGCACTCGACGTCGCGGTAGCGCAGACGATCGGCGAGCTCAAGGCTCTTCGGGACACGGCCGGCAAGAAAGTTGCCGGACCCGTCGCCAAAATATTCGACGCCCAGCTGCTGATTGCAGGCGATTACGAATTCCTCAAGTTTGTCAAAGAGCAGATTCAGGCCGACCGCCGAAATGCAGCCTTTGTGTACAATTCTCTCGTAGAGCGAACCACGCATCCGTTGAAAAGCGCTTCAGACCCGTACATGAAACAGATGGCGCTCGATATTGAGGGTGTTTCACGTCGGGTGCTGTCGCATCTCGGCGGAGAGGAACCGGACGGTCAAGCCCAGTTCCCGCGCGACACGCTGCTCATCGGCCGAAGCTTCACGCCCGGTGACATCCTGAACTACCGCCACCGAAAAGTGGCCGGGTTCATTTGTAATGAAGGGGGGCGCAATTCGCACATGGCGCTGATCGCCCGTTCGCTCATGGTACCGGTCGTGGTTCTCGAGGATGGCTGGAGCCAGCTTCACCCCGACTGTCGCGCGATTGTCGATGGTACGTCCGGAGTGGTCATTGTCAACCCGACCGAAGACGAATGGAGCGATTACCAGAAACGCCGGAAACGGCTGGGATCGGCGAGCATCTTTCGCCTTCGCAAACTTCCGCATATCCCCCCTCTTACTGCCGATGGCAAAGAGGTTTCAATCGCGGCGAATCTCGAAGTGCCGGGACCTGTCGATGAAATCCTGGCGGAAAGGCATTTGCCGGTTGGATTGTACCGCACGGAGTTCCTCTACCTTGAGGCATCACAGTTCCCCGACGAGCAGACCCAATACGAGTACTATGCGGGGATAGCCGAGACATTTCGCGCCTCCGACGTCATTCTTCGCACCTTTGACATCGGCTCGGACAAATTTCTGACTTCCGGGGCAGCGCACCACGAGGATAATCCCGCCCTGGGATGGCGGGGAATTCGATCGATGCTCGGCATGGCGGATGTCTTCAAAGCGCAGATTCGGGCGATCTTGCGTGCGTCAGTTCGAAAGAACCTGAAGATCATGCTTCCGATGGTCTCAGATATTGGAGAGTACGAAAAAGCTCGCAAATTGATATCCCAGGTCATGCTCGAGCTGCGCCGCAGCCGGATCCCATTTGATAACCGGATCGAAATCGGCATCATGGTAGAGGTTCCGTCGGCGGCTCTCACAGCCGATCAACTGGCTCAACGCGTTGACTTTATCTCGATTGGGACCAACGACCTGACCCAGTACACTATGTCTGCCGACCGCAATAACGCCAAGGTGGCGGACCTTTATAGTCCTTTTCACCCGTCGGTGCTTCATTTGATCAAAATGACAGTTGACGCTTGTAAAAGGCACCAAAAAACCGTATCAATATGCGGGGAAGTCGCCGGTGACCAGCTGGCGCTTCCTTTGTTTATTGGGATGGGAGTTGACCAACTTTCCATGAACCCAAGCAAGATATTTGACATGTGTCGCCTGGTTCGGAAGGTTGATTCCAACATGGTGCGACTGCTGGTGGGATCAGTGATGTCGAGCGGGACGATCGCTTCCGTCACAAGAAAACTCCAGAGCTATCGGACGGCGCTCGAAAAATAGGAACCTTTTAGAGTATAGGGACATAGACTTTGGCAATACTTGATGATGTAGAAACGATACGCGCGGTTGACCCGGGCAATATGTATAATCGTATTTTCGATTTTCCCGAGCAGTTAGCCGATGCGCTCCGTATTTCGGAAAGCTGGAAAATCAGCCAGGCTGAATTTTCGGGTATTAAGAATATCCTGGTCGTCGGGATGGGCGGATCAGCGATAGGGGGGGATCTGGTCCGGTCATACCTTTCGAGCCGCCTGCTAATTCCCTTCCAGATTTGCCGCAATTACACTCTGCCGGAGTATGTCGACGACGAATCGCTTGTCATTGTCTCGTCCTACAGCGGCAACACTGAAGAGACGTTGTCGGCGGTCGAAGATGCCCTGCAGAGGAAGGCCTTGCTGGTTGCGCTCACAACTGGTGGGCTGCTTGAGGATGTTGCCAAACTCAACGAAATCCCAACCGCCATCCTTCCCGCGGGTCTTCAGCCGCGGGCTGCGCTCGGGTATTCCTTTGTGCCGATTCTGGTGCTCATGGAGAAGATTGGGCTGGTCAAGGGCGTCTCCAAGGAAATCGCGGCCACGATCAAGGATCTTGAGAAGTGGCGCGAAGGGTATATCGAGGATCTCGCGACCGAGAAGAATCTGGCCAAACGCCTCGCGGCTCGGATTCACGGCAAGATTCCGATCATCTATGCCGGGCCCGTTTTCGGGGATGTCGTGGCAGTCCGCTGGAAAGGACAGATGTCGGAGAACTCCAAGAACCTGGCGTTTGCCAACCAATACCCGGAATTCAACCACAATGAACTGGTCAGCTGGTGCGAAACGGTTCGACCGCACAAGGACCATCTGGTGGTCATGAATTTGCGATCAATTGACGACCACCCCAAGATCACAAAGCGAATGGATATCGTGAAGGGAATTGTCGAGAAGCAGGGGATCGACGTGGTCGATGTCATCGCGTTTGGCAGTTCGCAGTTAAGTCGAATGTTCTCTCTGATCCAGTTAGGTGATTTTGCGTCGTATTACTTAGCCATACTCAACGGCGTCGACCCGACCCCCGTGGCGGCGATCGAAACTCTCAAGAAGGCGCTGTCCGAGTCGAATTAGGCCAAAGCTGAATGGCGGTTGAAACAACGTGCAGAGCCGCTATAGAGAATACAGTCAAAGCCTGCCTTACAACGGCGGGCTTTTTTGGAGAAGAACGGTTTTTCCTCTGTTCAGATTGATGTCATGATTCGTCTGTAACGAGAGATACCTGGCTTGCTATGAATCGATTGAAAGCACCCTTACATAGCCACCCAACGCGATGCTGGCAAGCGTTGTGCTTTTCGACGATGTTCTTCATGTGGTGTGAGACTGCCCTTGCACAGCCAGCCCCGGATTCCATTTTTCGGACAGAGAGAGTCAATGCGCTGGTTCTGATGATTCTGTTCAGCGTGGTGATTCTCTTGTATACGCGTTGGGCCAGGCAAGGGAAACCGCTCTTTATCAGGAAGATCGCCGGGCTCGATGCCGTCGAAGAGGCGGTAGGACGTGCCACGGAAATGGGACGCCCCGTACTATACATTCCCGGGATTCAGGAGATCGACGAAATCCAAACCATCGCCGGCATTTCGATCCTCGGACGTGTCGCCAAGATTACCGCCCAATACGAAACTCCGCTGATCGTTCCGGTTCGCTATCCGATGGTCCTTGCGGCGGGACAGGAGGTCGTCGAGCAATCGTACACGGAAATGGGGAAGAAGGATTTCTATAATCGTGACATTGTCCGCTATGTCGCAGGGGAGCAGTTCGCCTTCACGGCCATCGTGAACGGCCTCATGGTTCGGGACAAACCCGCGGCAAATATCTTCATGGGCTATTTTGCGGCTGAATCTCTCTTGTTGGCCGAGACTGGAAACGCCACGGGCTCGATACAGATTGCCGGAACCGCCCAGCCCGAACAACTGCCGTTCTTCATAGCCGCCTGCGACTACACGCTCATGGGTGAGGAACTCTATGCGGCCTCGTCGTATCTCTCGCACGAACCACTTATGCTCGGCGGTCTGAAGGGGCAGGATTTCATAAAGATCATTCTGATGATCTGCATTATTCTGGGCGCAATTCTCATGAGTTTCGGCGTGGGCGATACTTTCATGTCTTGGTTCAAGGCGGTTTAGATGCGCTCTACGGTCCCTGTCATCATCGCGTTCCTGTCCGGCTTTGTCATGATCGTCTCGTTCTTCTTCAATCCCGACCGCACGGTTATCGGTCAGATCGAATCGGAAGTTCTGGTGTGGGTCACGATCGTGGGAGGCTTCACATTACTTCTGGGAGTGGTATCGATTACCAGAGTGAACTGGCGTTCGGTTGCTACTCGCCGAGAGGGATGGATCTTCAGTCTTTTCACGCTCGTGGCGATCTTCTCGATGGCAATCCCATCCGTCCTGCCTGCCTCCTGGTCGTCGCTCTTCGGTGACGCTGCCGGTTCTATCTACGACTGGCAGTTTGTGTATATGAGCACCCCGATGCAAGGCACGATGTTTGCCATGCTTGCTTTCTATATCGCGTCTGCCGCCTACCGCGCCTTCCGTGCCCGAAATGCCGAGGCAACGTTATTGCTGATTACGGCGACCCTCGTGATGTTGTGGCGAGTGCCGATGGGAGAGGCGTTCCTTCGCCTTTTTAGTGACGATCTTCCCCAACTCATTAACACCTACGTCATGAACGGCGTCAACCTCGCTGTTCAGCGAGGCATTATCATCGGGGCGGCGCTCGGGGCGGCATCGATGTCACTTCGCATCATGCTCGGTATCGAGCGGACATATATGGGGAAAGGTTAGCCGTGTCGTACTGGGATCGCATTGCGACCATGGATCGCCGCTGGGTCTACTTAATGGTGGCGATAGCCGTTGTCGTCCCGTTCATCGTCCCCATGACCTTTCCCGTGCGAATCACGCCGGAAGCGAAACAACTGTACGATGCGGTCGAGGCGTTGCCTGATTCCTCGATCGTGATGCTCACGTTTGACTATTATCCGTCGACCCTGGCCGAAACTGAGCCGATGTCGATTGCCGCTCTCCATCATCTTTTTCGCAAGAGTTGCCGCATCGTAACGATGACGACCATTCCGTTGGGAGGTCCCTCCATCGCCGAACGAGTCACCCGCCGGCTGGCCGAGAAATACCACAAGACCTACGGCGTAGACTTTGTCAACCTCGGGTACAAAGCGAACTACGTGGCTGTGCTCAAGGGGATGGGGAACTCGATTGAATCGATCTACCCCACCGATAACTCCGGTACCCCTCTGTCAGAGTTACCCCTCATGCAAAAGGTGAAGAACTATCGGGATGTGGCGTTTATCTACATCGTGGCAGACAACGGGATTGTCGACTATTGGATTTCGATCGTCAACGCACAGTATGGTACACCGATGGGATGTGGGGCCACAGCCGTCATGGCACCAAAGTTCTACTCCTTTGTCGGCGCCGGTCAGATGACCGGATTATTGGGCGGGATGAAAGGTGCGGCAGAATACGAGCTGCTGGTCAACAAGACGGACTTGGCGGTGAAGGGGATGGGGGTGCAGTCGTTAGTGCATCTGCTGATCATTGCCCTTGTCGCGATCGGGAATCTGGGATATTTCTTCGGCGACGCGCGCAGAAAGCGAGGATCGCTTTGACCGGCATAGAATTGTTCCAGATCTGGGTCATGGCATTCTTTACGATCGCCATTCTCTCCTTTCTCTATAAGGATAACCCGTTCTATCGTCTGGCTGAGCATATTTTCGCCGGTCTTTCGGCTGGATACTATGTCGGCCTGATCTGGAAGTCGGTCATCATCCAGCAGCTTTGGGACCCGATGACCAGAGCCGACAGCCCGCGCTGGTGGCTGATCATCCCGGGGCTGCTCGGCGTTCTGATGTTCGCTCGTTTGTCGTCGAAGTACTCCTGGATTTCGCGCATTTCGCTGGCCTTTGTCCTCGGAAACACCGCCGGTGTCTACTTGATCTCGCAATTGCACGGGCTGGTGCTCCCTCAGGTCCAGTCCTCGATGCGACCGTTACTCTCTGCCGATGGATTCAGCGCGACCCTGATGTCTCTTGTGGTGCTGGTTGGGGTGATCTCGACCTTGATCTATTTCTACTTTTCAAAGGAACATGTCGGTGCCCTGGGGGTGACCGCCAAGGTCGGAATTTGGTTTATCATGATTGCTTTCGGAGCGCACTTCGGCTACACGGTTATGGGGCGAGTCTCATTGCTTATCGGGCGAGTCTACTTCCTATACAATGACTGGATCGGAACCTTCTCACAAATCTTGTGACAGGCACCCCACTTTTTGGTATAATTCCATATCTCGCGAAGGCTCACGTATTCGAGTGGTGGAATGTTGCGTATGAGAGTACTTGTTCTCCTGGTTGCCGTTCTTGGTTGCGCGCTGGTAGGCTGCGGCTACGACCCCGACTCGTCAGTGTATGACGCCACCGGTAATCCGGAGAATTTCCCTGACCAGGCGGTCAAACTGGTCGACGACATACAGACCGGTCGATTGACCGACTATGACTCGGTCATGGCCGTATTCGGCGGACTCTACACCAGTCACGCCGAACTTCTCGACGACATCCGCTGGACCAAGGTGATCGAGCGACTGGGAGTGAAGTTTCGCATGATCGCCGATCGGAGCGCCGACGCGGGACTTCAGGAGTATGATCGAGCCGCCAAGTTCTACAAGCTGGCGTCGCTGGCGCGTCCCCGGGATGACCGCGTGCAACACCTGAGTGCGCTCTATGCGGTGTGGGAGGAAGCCTTGACGGATTCGATGATCTCTCCGGTCTTCAATCCCGACAGCAACCTGCTTGAACTACCTCGCCGGATATCACTCCTGAAGTACTTTCTGCTCGGAGACACGCTCCACCAGCGTTTTGCGCAGGATCATCTCCTTCCCGAGTTGCTGGGTTCAACGTCGCTGGAGGAATCCATGAGTGCCTCCACTACCCACAATTTCTCGCCCGCCGACAAGGCCTTTGTCGTTTCCCAAGGGATCATGCATGAGCCAATACACGAGAAACTCGCCAGTTTTGCAGAACCGGCGATTGACCTGGTCGCGGCGCAGATTGTGCCTCAGCCCGGGGGCTGGTATGCGGCCGAACTCTATTTTATGCCGATCGACTCCCTGACCGCCAACTACACTGTTGCCCTTCGCTTTGCATCAGCCGCTTCAGCCAGCACAGCCACTGCCGACACTCACCTGCTGACGTTTGATTTCCACCCGCCTAACCCGACGAGCACATGGCATGTGGGCCGAATCGCCGCTGTCTATCGACGATTCCTTTGCAATGGCCTCCCAACCGCGGTTTCGGTCGGCCTGTATGCCCCCATGGGCGACAGCGTGCAATTCGTCCGAGTGCGCGACTCCGGCGAGCCGCTCCTGACCCTGCCGTCGTCGACGTTTCTGGCTCGCTGACACCAGCTCCCCGAGATACGCCAAGAAGCTCTCAATTTCCTTTCTTAGGGCTTGTCAGGATTGTCGCTATGCCCTACTTTGGGTGGATCATGGAGGTCACCCTATGAAAGTCATCGTTCCCGTCGCCGGAGTCGGAAGCCGTCTGCGACCGCACACGCATTCCACCCCAAAAGTTTTGCTCCATGTCGCCGGAAGGCCGATTCTGTGGCATGTACTCCGACCGATTGTCGACCTGAATCCGGAGGAGGTTCTGTTCGTGATCGGCCACAAAGGGGATGAAATCCGCAGTTATGTAGAGAACACGTTTTCCTTCAAATCGACCTTTGTCACCCAGGATCAACTGCTTGGGCTTGGGTATGCGCTCGGGCTGGCTATGACCCAGACCACCGATGGCCCGTTATTGGTCGTGCTGGGCGACACTATCGTAGACTGCAATTTGAGTCAGTTCGTGAACGCCGGTGAGTATGTGTTGGGGCTGCGCGAAGTAGACGATCCGCATCGCTTTGGCATCGCGGAGTTGGTTGACGGGATGGTTGTCAATCTCGAGGAAAAGCCGACTAATCCCAAGACGAATCTGGCGGTGATCGGGCTGTATTATTTCAGCGACTCTCGATTGCTTCGAGACTCTCTCAAGTCCCATCTCGCATCCGGGAAGACCACGAAGGGGGAGATTCAGTTCACCGATGCGCTTCAGGACATGATCGTGAAGGGAACCAAGTTCCTTCCGTTTCAAGTCGACGATTGGTATGACTGCGGCAAGAAAGAAACGATGCTCTCGACTAATCGACACCTCCTTGAGAGCGAACCCGAGCCAAACGCAATCGACGGATCTACCCTCATCCCCCCGGTGTTTGTAGGTCCCGGGGCGGTCATTCATCACAGCGTGATCGGACCGTATGTTTCGGTTTCGGAAGGAGCGGTCATCGATTCGTCGATCATCAGAAATAGCATCATCGGTCCGGATGCCCGGGTGCGCAAGGCGATGCTCGAAGATTCACTCGTGGGACCTTCGGCGCATATCGAAGGGGCGACCGCGACGCTCAATATTGGCGACTCCTCGGAGTTGTCGTTTTCCTGATCAACTATGTCAAGATACTGTTTTTTTCGTCCATAAGGAGAGATACTAATGGCAGGAGGCAATTTCCTCTTTACGTCGGAGTCGGTTACCGAGGGGCATCCGGACAAACTCGCCGACCAGATATCCGATGGTGTGCTCGACGAAGTTCTGGGCCAGGATCGCTTCGGTCGTGTTGCCTGTGAGACGTTTGTAACAATCGGGCTGGTGATCGTCGGCGGTGAAATCACCACCCGCAGCTATGTCGATATCCACGGACTGGTGAGAAAGATTATCTACGACATCGGATACACGGAACCTGAACATGGCTTCACGTACAACACCTGCGCAATCCTCAATACGATAGGTTCGCAGTCCCCGGACATCGCCCAGGGGGTCAACAAGGGAGGGGCCGGCGATCAGGGACTTATGTCGGGATACGCATGTCGGGAGACAAAGGAACTAATGCCTCTGCCGATCATGCTGGCTCATCAACTCACGCGTCGCTTGGCCGAAGTACGCAAGAAGAAGATACTGGGATATCTGGGACCCGACGGCAAATCGCAAGTTACGGTGGAGTACAAGGAAGGTGTTCCAGCGCGGGTCGACACGGTGGTCGTGTCATCGCAGCACACACCCGACATTCTGGATCGTTCGGGCAAGCAGATTACCAAGCGATCGAAAGAGGAGATTATCGAGAAAGTCGTTCTGCCGGTTGTGCCTAAGAAGATGCTCGATCGGAGAACCAAGTTCTTTATCAACCCTACGGGCAAGTTTGTTGTCGGCGGGCCGCAGAGTGACACGGGCATGACCGGTCGCAAGATTATTGTCGACACCTACGGCGGCATGGCCTCGCACGGCGGTGGCGCGTTTTCCGGCAAGGACCCGACGAAGGTCGATCGGAGCGCGAGTTACATGGCACGCTACATCGCCAAGAACGTCGTCGCGAGCGGCTTGGCGGATAAGTGCACGATCCAGTTGGCCTATGCGATTGGCGTGGTCAAGCCGGTCTCAATGATGGTGTTCACTGACAGCACAAGCCGGGTCTCAGAGAAGCGGATTGTGCAACTCATCAACAAGCACTTCGACCTGACTCCTCGCGGTATCATCAAGACCCTTGATCTCCTCCGACCGATCTATCGCAAGACTGCTTCGTACGGCCATTTCGGTCGCACTGAGAAGGAGTTTACGTGGGAGAGAACCGACAAAGCCGCCGTGCTGGCAAAGGAAGCGTAGCGTCATGGCCGTACAACACGACATCAAGAATATCAAGTTGGCGAAGGATGGTCGTCAGAAGATTGAATGGGCGGACAACAGCATGCCGGTGCTGAAACTGATCCGCGAGCGGTTTGCCAAGGAGAAACCACTCAAAGGGATCACCATCGCGGCCTGCCTGCACGTCACGACCGAGACGGCGAATCTGATGCGCACGCTCCAAGCAGGAGGGGCGAAGCTCGCGCTTTGCGCTTCCAACCCACTCTCCACTCAGGATAGCACCGCCGCGGCTTTGGTGGCGGAGTATGACATTGCCACCTTCGCAATCAACGGTGAGGATCATAAGACCTACTACAAGCATATTCGGCAGGCGCTTGATTTTCATCCCCATATCACGATGGACGATGGCGCCGATCTCGTCTCGACCTTGCACACCGAGCGCAAGGATCTGGCCGGGAAGATCATGGCCGGCACGGAAGAGACAACCACGGGCGTCATCAGGCTGAAGGCCATGGAGAAGGATAATGCGCTTCTGTTTCCCGTGATCGCGGTCAACGAGTCCAAGACCAAACACTTCTTTGATAATCGCTACGGAACGGGACAATCCACGCTTGACGGTGTCATCCGTGCGACTAATATGTTGATTGCCGGATCGACGGTTGTCATCGCCGGCTATGGCTGGTGCGGACGGGGTGTGGCAGTGCGGGCCAAGGGGCTTGGCGCAAATGTAGTCGTGACCGAGATCGATCCGGTAAAGGCGATCGAGGCCGCGATGGACGGATACCAGGTCATGCCGATGTCGAAAGCGGCGCCGCTGGGAGACTTGTTCATCACCGTCACCGGCGACATCAATGTTATTCGCCTCGAACATGTCAGGCGCATGAAGGACGGCGCAGTTATCTGCAATAGCGGCCATTTCAATGTGGAGATTGACCTGGAGTCGATTGGGAAGGCGGCATCAAGTCATCGCACCGTTCGCCCTCAGGTTGAGGAATACAGTTTTGGCAAGAAGCGCGTCCACATTCTATCGGAAGGGCGATTGATTAACCTGGCTGCGGCTGAGGGGCATCCAGCGACAGTGATGGATATGTCGTTTGCCAATCAAGCGCTCGCGGCTGAGTACGTCGTTAAGACCCACGCCAAGCTTCAGCGCAAAGTATATGTCGTCCCGCAGAAGATCGACGAAGCGATCGCCGCCTTGAAATTGAAGTCTATGGGAGTTTCAATCGACAAGCTGACCGCCGAACAGAGAAAATATCTCAGCTCGTGGGAGATGGGGACGTAGTCGGGCGCATCGATTACGGCGGCAGAGCCGCGTAGCTTGACATGTGGTGGATGGTGGTTGCCGCCTAAACCCCCTATTTGCTCAGAACTCAAAGCAGGGCTTGACCGGCGCTGGTCCGGTGTTGCTTACGTAATCAATCATCCAGAAGATATCAGTTAGATCAACGTTCCCTTCGCAATCACAATCCCCTAGAAGGGCAGAGGGAAATAGGGGTACACTCAAGGTCACATAGTCGATGATCGCAAAGAGATCATTTATGTCCAGCGCACCATCATTATTCGCATCACCGTGCGAAATCGACAGCACTGCCCGGAAAGCATCAACGCGCCCCCGACCAAGTTGATTCAGTGGATCACCTCCGGGACCAGGATGAACAGCCGACTGCATGAGAATGTTCTCGATTCCCCACCAATCATCAGTACGCAGAGTCGGGTCCTTTGAAAGAAGCAGCGATGCAACCCCGGCCGCGATTGGGCAAGCGGTAGAAGTGCCGCCAAAACTGCATAGGTAGTTCACGTTGTTAGGGGAAATCCCACATTCGACGAGAGTGTGAAGACCTACGTCGTTCATGCCCGTAGAGCCTGTCGGATCGAGCGTGAAGACATCACCAACTCCGAGACCGATCGCGCCACTCGGAGCAACCAAATCGAGTTCGGGACCATACTGGCTGTACTCCCACCGAACAGTGTCGTTATCGGCGTGCGTAGCGCCAACGGCCAGACAAGAGGGAAGGCGTGCAGGGTAAGCGACGACATCGGTACTGTCATTGCCACTCGCAAAGAAAATTGTGCACCCGAGTGTGTCAGTGCCGTGCACACGTCCTTTCCGATGTGCGTTGGAAATCGCTGTGTTTATCACGTCGAATTGCACAGAGTAGTCGTTGGAGTCTGCAATGTTAAAGGAATATGACCAACTGCAGGAAATTATGTCAGCGTCGTGTTGGTAGGCATATGTAATCGCTGAAGCGATGTCGTCCGAAAATGGTCCACTCGTATTGCTTGTTCCGAATATCGTCAAAGGAAGAATCCTCACGCGCGGGTTTAACGAAATCATGCCGGTGGACTCACTAACGCCTGCTGCGCTATCTGTTGTATGGCTGGCAGCAATCAGACCTGCGCAAGCCATGCCGTGCCAGAATACACCGGAAGGTAACACTTTAGCAGGCTGTTGTGCTGGAAAGGACACTCTTGGTAGGAGCCTTGACGCGGGTAGGTCTTCATGAGCTTCTATCTTGTCGTCGATGACAGCGACCGTCACGCTCTCTGTCAGACCGGCAAAGTCCCAAACGGATCGATCATTGAATGAACCGATCACGCGCTTGATGTGACTCTGATAATCATGGTAGTGATCATAGAGTTTATAGCTGCTCAACGTCGGGCGGGCACTAAAGATCGGGTGCGCGAAGTCGCAGATTGGCAGCGCATAATACTGATTGGCTAGCTCCAATGCGCCTGTCTGAGAGGTCTTCGTATTGCGCAGCACCCATACGTTGGGCATCCCCTCGATTTCATTTACTGTTTGCGCGCCGAAAACTGCATTAACTGAGTCCAGTTCCGACTTCGTCACCTTGGCTGCAAAACCAACACAGATTCGATCTCCAACAAGGAGGGGATAGCCTCCCATTGTCTGGTAATAGGGTTCCGCGGCGACAAAGCCCGTCAGTCCACGAAGCGTGTCAACAAAGGAGTCGAACCCAGCTGTCCCCTTAAGGCTGTAAGAAACGAAGTTATCAATGAGCGACGAATCAATCAGCTCTTTGTCGAACCGAATAAGCGATCGAATCAACTCATCCAGCTGGGCAGGTGTCAGATTGGGATCGAATTTCACGGTAACACGACTCGAATCAACTCGAAGCAGTATCTGCTTTCCACCGCTGAAATAATACGGACCCTCGGCTCTGACACCCGCCGTGCACAAGAGCGAGACTACCAACATTAGTTTTAAGTGTGAATTCATGATATCATACCCCCTCTCTAAGGGTTTGTCTGGCACGTAAGATATTCCAGCCCCAGCCTGTTACAGAGCCATTTTGCCGTATCGGGTCGGGCCAGATTGTAGATAAGTAACATCCCGCCACGTGCTCGTTCCCCAATTACGAAGCCATCCGGCGTAATAGCCACGTAACCTGCAGCGATATAGTCACTCGCGGGGCACCATCCATTCCCCGGATATGGTACCCGAACCGAATCCAGCATCCTATTGCCTGGGATATCGTATACCGCGAAAGTAAAAGGTGCAGGTGCGATATCGATATTACCGGCTGCAGTTAGATAAAGACGAGTTCCGTCAAGTGAGGCGATCATGTCGCCATCGCTGTAGCCGAGCCGATGATCAAACAGAAGAGAGTCACCAGACATGTCATAAATTCGCAGCCACCCCTCCCAGTAACTAGCAAGGAAGTGATTGTCTCTGGAGACCAACATAGAAGTGCCAAGCTCAAAGCGCACACTTCTTTGCCATAGAATCGCACTGGAATCGATCTCGATGCAGGCCAAGTTGCCACGGAATGGAGGCTCAGCACTATATCCGTATCCGCAGTAGAAGAGTTTACTATCGTTCGAAAAGGCTCCGGCGTTGGTACCCGCGGTATGGCGATAAAGGACGCCATAATCAGATGTCCGAAGAATGGTCAGACCGCCGGGAAACAACGCCACTGTTCGTCCATCGGGTGAGAAGAGAATGAATTCTACCGAGGGATATGGAAGGTCGAGGATTACTCCCCTTGACGCCACATCCACGACAGACACGCGGTCATCCCGCGCAACATAGAGCCTCTGACCATCAGGTGACACTTTCATCCCTTTCGCGCGTATGGACAAGGGTAACGTATCCAACACTCCCGATTGCACGTGGTATCCGACGAGGTTCTTGGTGCTATGGAAGTTGTAGCCATACACCACATAGTCTTTCGGGCTGTCGGGCGGCGGGTCTGTACTCTTGTCAGCGCACCTCGTCAGCAGCAGAGAGCCGCCAACGCACAGCAGAGCGCACACCGCGCTCAGGATTCTCACTCGCATGTTCATTAAACCTCCCGAGGTTGTTCCCTCGTCCTGTTTCAAGTATAACGAATCCCCCCCCCCGCGTGTCAAGAGGAAAATGAGATTCTGTTGTCCACGGGCGGGATTTGGACAGTGCCAAAAGTGGAAGGTCATCCCTTTCAAAGAAGGGACAGGCTCCCCGTTGAACGGGGTCAAGACCTTCCACAACCAGCAACAGGTTGAGGGTCCGTTGACACCCCGTCTATTTTCTCCCACACTTGTAAGAGTGAGGTCACTGAGCAGGCCTATGGCTTGCGCGCCTTGAGGGAAAACAGCAGCGGGTACGGAGTTGGACCGGATGGCGGGTACCAATACCCATCCCCTTTTGGAATCCAGTCTTCTTTCACGGGATAGAAGCCGAAATCATACTCCCCAAGTTTCTCGATTACAAGTCCTGCCTCGATCAGGGCGTTGACGATCGACGCGAGCGTGTGCTGCCACTCGACCGATTCCGCGCTCAAGCGATGTTCCCGTACACAATAATCCGGCGAACCGACCAAGCGTTCCGGGTCGCGACTGAAATAGGTGAGTTCGGTCTCTTCAAATAGAACTGTGATCGGGTGACCATCGATGAGTAAGTAGGTACCTCCCGGTTTGAGATAGTGTGCGATCACCGCTGCGCACTGCTTGAGATCCCCGAGCCAAATCAGCGTGCCGTATGACTGATAGACGATATCAAACCGGTCGTCGATCTGGCCAATCAGATCCATGACGTCGGAGCGTACGAAACGGGCCGCGAGAGAGGCTCTTGACGCGAGCTCATGGGCGCGCTCGATGGAACGGTCGGAAATGTCGACACCGGTGACAATCGCTCCCTCGCGTGCCCAGGAGAGCGTGTCCAAACCGAACTGGCACTGCAGGTGCAGCAGCTTCCGGCCACGGACGTCGGGCAGTTCCTGCCGTTCCAGCGGCAGCAGGCTGGAGTGACCCTCAAGGAACTCCTTCACACGATAACGCGGGTGGTGGTAGTGCAGATCGACGGTACTATTCCAAAGAGCGCGATTCTTCTCGTGATCAGGCTGAGGCATTACTTCCTCGCTCGGAACATCAGAACCACACCCAGGAACAGAAAGAGGCCGTTGACACCCCAGACGGCCACATAGTCCGGCAGCTTCTCGTTGTACCCGGCCGATTGCATGACCCGAAATAGAATGAAATAGAGCAGAGCGATCACGGCGCCGACGGCAAAAGACACGGCAATTCCCCCGCGTCGGGGATTCGAAGCGAACGGAATGCTGATCAGTACCACAATCACCGATGAGAGCGGGAACGCGTACTTCAGTTTCAGATCGATTGATTCGCGCAGAAATGGACCGCCCGTTCGCTTCATCAGGTCGATATACTGCCGCAGTTCTTCGAGTCCCATATCGTCAGGTTTTCCAATCCTCTTGGAAAACTCCTCGGGTTTGTCGATCATATCGACAATGGTCATCGTGTCAAACTTGTGATATGCTTCATGCGTGGAATCGGAGAACTCTCGAACGCTTCCTTCGTGCGCCAGCCAACGAAACTCGACATATTCGACTCGCCTGGCGGTCACCACCCTCCGCACCTGATTGCCGGCAGTCTCGTAGAGCTTCAGGTCAGTTCCCTGACTCCGTGCAGCATCGAAAGCCGACAGGGTGTAGAAATATCCCGGGCGGATTTGGCGAAATACGTTCTGCACATGGGTAAGCGACTCTTTCGAGCGTTCTTCGATCGAGAAGGCCCGTATTTCCAGACGGCGCTGATTCAGGGGCGGGAAAATGTACTCAGAGTAATAGAAGTGCCCCAAGGCAATCAGGATCGTGATGAGAAGATACGGCAGCGTAACCCGATACAGCGAGAGCCCATTGGCCTTCATGGCCAGAATCTCATTCTTACGGGCGAGCATGGAGACGGAAAAGAGTGTGGCCAGGAGCACAAACATGGGCAGGAATGATTTTACGACCCATCCGGCAAAATAGAGGTAATATTCCAATATTATCAGGATTGGAACTTTATGATCAATGAAGCCGCGCGTTTCCTCGACCATGTTGATGACAATGATGGTCAGACCGATGGCAAGAGTCACCACCAACAGAGCCGTGAAGAACGAGCGCAAGAGGTAGCGATCAAGGGTGCGAATCATGATCGCCTCACACACCCCGGCGAAAGAACGCGAAGATCGCGCGTTCGGTAACCACGATGTACAACAGGTAGATTCCCAGCCCGCCGAGAAGGATATTGGCGGACCACATCGCCCAGAAGGGTGAAAGCATCCCTCGATCGGAAAGATCCTCGCCGCCAATCAGGAACGCCCAGTAGACTATGAAGAGCAGGATTGAGATGCTGATAGCTACCCCCATGCCTCCTCTGCGGGCCAAGATGCCGAGCGGGGCCCCGATCAGAATAAAGGCCAGAGAAGCGGCGGGTATAGAGTACTTCTTATAGATGTCGACCGTGAACTTGTTGGCCGTGTGTTCGAAGGTCTCGGCCTGTACTTGATGGCTCTCCACTGAACGCCACAGGGCGGCAGCGTCGCTCTTTACTTGAAACAGGGCGGCCGAATCGCTCTCGACCCCTTTCGGTCGGAACGAAAACGTGTCCGAAAGAAGAAACGCGCACTTCCCGGCGATGTTCTCGACGATTTGCTTCTGTCGTGGGAGCACCAATTCCGTGGCTTTGTCTGCTTCCGCCTTCAGATCGGCAATGTTCATGTCGCGTCGAGAGCGATAGTCTGAATCGGTGCGCACCAGATCGGAGCTCTCCCCAACGATGTTGATAATCTGATTCTCAAAATGCACTTTTCGATAGTTATCGGGCTGCTGGGTGTCCAGAGAGTGGATTTCTCCATTGAACAGCGTGAACTCCAGGTTCTTACCCCCCTCAGAGACTTTCAGGAACCCATACTCAGCCACAATGATCCGCGGTTTGCTCGGCACTTTGGTCTCCGTGATCCGTACCCCATCGACACGCGACGTGGTGTGGTCGATCTTGTCGGTCAGAATCAAGTAGCCGGGGACATCGGTGATAAAGATGCCGGAGCGGAAGATCATAGTCGGGCGCATGGATCGAATGTCCTGCATCAGTGTCCGGGCCCGCTTGTTCATATCGGGCAGCACTTTGTCATTGAAGATCACCATGCCGACCGCAAGCAGCGCTCCCGTCGCCAACAGGGGGATCAGGACTCTCAGGAGATTGACACCGCAGGCTTTCATGGCGGTCACTTCCAGATCAGAGCTCAGTCTCCCGAAGGCCATGAGGGTGGCCACCAGGACCGCCATCGGCACCGACAGAGCCAGCATCCAGGCCAGATTCAAACCGATGACTTCGACGACGATTGCGAGGGAGAGATTCTTGTCAATGACCTGATCGATGATGCGGGGGACCAGATCAATAATCAGCACGAAGGTCGTCGTGAAGAACGCAAACAGAAATGGCGCGATATGCTCCTTCAGGATGTAGCGGGTAAGAATTTTCATGACAATAGTTGAATTCGCTGATGACCGCTGTGAACGTGGGCCGGACCCGTGCATCCTTTCGGGAAGTAATTGACCAACGGCTGGCAATATTGTTATTATTACACAAAATGGAAAGCAAGAAGATCAAGGATTTCGTCCTCGAGGACCGAGTCGAGGGATTCTTCGTCGTACGCAAGAAAGACGTGCGCGAATTCAGCCGTGGCTATTTTGTATCGCTCGAGCTGGGGGACGCAACCGGTCGAGTGGCGGGAGTCATTTGGGATCCCGATCAGTACGCGTTGACCGAATTAGCTGAGGGGACCGTGGTCAAAGCGCGCGGACAGGTCGCCGAATACAATGGTCGACTGCAGGTAACCGTGAATCGGATACGACTTGCGCTCGATGGTGAATTCCAGCTCGACGAAATCCTCGCGCACTCGTCTCAGTCCCGCGAACAGCGATTGGCCCGACTCGCGGCTCTGACCGACAAGATCGAAAATAGCTACACCAAGGCTCTGGCCGAGTCATTCTGGAAAGACGAAAAGTTTCTCGATGAATACCTGCTCGCCGCCGCCGGCAAACTATGGCACCATGCCCACATTGGCGGTCTTTCGGAGCATTCGGCCAATGTCGCGGAACTGGCCCTGCGGGTTGCGACGGGATATGAATTCCTCAACAAAGATTACCTGATTTTTGGCGGGCTTTTCCACGATGCCGGAAAGATCGCGACGTACACGTCGGGCATGGTGATCGACTATACCGATGAAGGGCGGCTGATTAATCACATCTGCCTTGTTGACAACTGGATTTGCGAACGGGCACGAGCAATCGACGGCTTTCCAGAAAAGCTGCTCGTCAAGCTGCGCCATATGATCCTCTCGCATCAGGGGGAGCTGCAATTTGCCTCGCCGGTTGTCCCGATGATGCCCGAGTCGTTCGTCCTGTACTACTGCGACGAGATCGACAGCAAGATGGGAGCAATTGATCGAATTCGCCAGCGACAGGGGGGACACGGTTGGTCCGAGTATGTCAAGATGCTGGAACGTTTCCTCTATTTCGGCGACGCTGAAGAAAAGTAGCGGTTGTCGCTGCGACCGGGTACTCTGTCCATCACTTGACAGCCCGCCGCTCATCCTTCAGTGACCTCTATTGTGCGGCGATTGTCGCCTTGGGATCGTACCCTTTGGTCTTGCCTTTTTGTCATTTCGGGTTAAATTGTTTCTCCGTTGTGCTGCAAGGTATGACGACAATCCAGTTTCGAAGTGGAGAGGTGGCCGAGCGGTTGAAGGCGCACGCCTGGAAAGCGTGTATAGGTAACCCCTATCCAGGGTTCGAATCCCTGCCTCTCCGCCAGATTAAGCAATCTACATGTAACTTCTTATTTAACAACAGATTAAGATGTTGGGTGGCGAGAATACGAGAGCATCTGACAGCGCTGCCACAGGCACTTATTAGCCCCATGCGCCAGTCTTTACGTCCGCATCGGGATCACTATCAGGTGCAGAACTTGAATGCAGCGCATGTTCTCAACTGGTTCGCGGATCTGATCGAAGTGAAGGATATGAGCGCGCGGGCGCGGACTCCAGGCAGCTCTTCCAGGCAATCGTTCGACCCTCCCACGGGGGGGAACATTCGGCGATCTTAATGACAGGAAAGCGGCGAGGATAAGCCGTCATTGTTCATCGGGCACACGCTTGGATAGGTCAAAGCGGATGGTAATGGTACTTCCGCGTCCAAGCGCAGAATCGATCTCTACTACTCCATAGTGGTTGGTGATGATCTTCTCGCAGACCATCAGCCCGTACCCGTGCCCTGTGGGTTTGGTCGTCAATCTCGTATTGAATAGTCGCGCCTTGACATCTTCGGTCATGCCACACCCGTTGTCGGTCACTGATAACCGCACCTGTTCACCCTGGCGCTCCGTACGTACTTCGATGCGTCCGTCCCCCCGCTTGGCATCCAGTATCGCGTCAGCAGCGTTGTTGAGCATGTTGATTAGCAGCTGCGCGATCTGGTCTTTGTCCATGTCGAACTCGCCAACCTCCAACAATAACCGGGATTCGACAGTGATCAGACTGAATCGTTTCTGCAGCGACAGAAACGAAATGACATCGCCGATGATTGCGTTCAAACTGCCCGGTTGTTTCGTTGTCTTCATCCGCGAATAGTCCATAAGACCGGCTGTGAATCGTTCCATTTTGAGAGCGCTGTCCCTCACTTTCAAAAGAGCCGTCTCCGCGCGGTCGAACTGACTCCTCTGCAGGAAGACTCCCGCCAATTCGCTTCCCCCCAGGATCATACCGATGAAGTTATTCAGTTCATGCGCGATCTCCGAGGCCATCATCCCGCGCTCAGCAAACTTCTCGAGTTCGAAGAGACGTTGTTCCGACTGCTTCTGCACGGTGACGTCCTGAAAGGTAATGAGAATGCACGACTCTTGAGCGCCGAATGCCGGCAGAAGCCCGGCCGATACGGAAAAGAGACGATCCTCTCCCTTGACTCTCGTCGTCAAGATACTTCGGGGCCCGCCAGTCGCCGCAAGTTCATAGGTAAGTAACTGCTTGAGCCACCCTGGAAAGACGGTGTCTGGAAATACGGTCGCCACTGCTTCCCCCTCAAGTTGTGAAGGGCGCTCGGCTTCGGTGGCTCCAACCTCCCGCAAGAGACGCAGCGCCTCGTCGTTTGCATTCCTGATCCGTTCGTCGGGACCAACAACCACGAGCCCATGTCGAACGCCATTCAATATATCCCTGTACGAGGATGCAAGTTGCACTAACTCAGCTACCATAAAGGCATTTGCCACGAGCGGCGATACGGCGTTGATCAACAGGTCAAGCAAGGCAAGATCATCCGCTGTGTAGCCTTTTCCGCTGACTTTGTTGCCCATTCCCAGCCAGCCGATCAATTTCTGCTGATGAAAGAGTGGAGAGACGATGCTCACGCCGATTTTAGAAAGTTCTGCCTTGGACCGAGAGCTCTGATCATCAGCCGGTATAGATTCCAGCGCACAGGAGCGCTCGACACCGTGCATGAGTCTGTCACTTCGGAGAAGGCAGGTGATTAGTGATTCCGAGACAGACTCGGCAAATCGTCCGCCCGCGAACAGAATCGGTCTTTCAGCCCTCGGATCGGGATTGGTAAAGACAGCGAGGACGCTGGGCACGGCGAATTGTCCCGCCACGGTAAGCGCCAAAGATTCGACGAGGTGATGCAGATCCTGATCTGTGGCAAATTGGCTGCTCAACTGTACAAGAGATTTCGCGGCCAGTACTTGACGCGCATCGCCATCCTGACCCCCAGCTAAGACCTGCGAGGTTGTTCTTACTTGAGTCCTGCTGACCACAACGCTCATAGCATACCTTAGTGCCGTGCGTACCGGGCCATGGCGTCGGCTTCACTCGTTGTGATTGTCAGGAAATCCGCGACGTCGAGAACCTGGAACACGTGCAAGATCGTGGGCGACATCCCGCACAGGACGATGTCTCCGCCGCTTTGGCGAAAAAGATCGACCGAGCTCAGAATGGACCCAACCCCGGCTGAAGACAAGAATTCGAGATCATACATATTCAACACCACGTTATGGCGGCCCGCGATATGAGCCTGTCGCAGCGTTTCCACCATCTCATGGGCATTGCTATTGTCGAGGATCTTCCCCGTCTTGATATGCAAAATGCGATCTTCGATGACCGACTGCTCAAAGGCAAAGAAATTCACGCGTCTATCCCCCATCGCCTCACGAGCGTCAGTATGTTCTCGCCCGCCACGGTTCGCTGATAGGTAACACTATCCGTCATTCGTCTGATGAGCGATAAGCCATATCCTCGACGACCGCGTTGTGAGAGTGCAACCTGGGGCTTTTCCTGACGATGTGTGGTTGGATCGTAGGCAATCCCGTTATCACGAAACTCCATTATCATACCTGTGCACGAGCTATGCGCCGCAAACTCAATTGACCGACCGCTCGGAATCTTTCCGTGCTCGCAAATGTTGTTGGCTGCTTCATAAAACACGGTCACGAGGTCAAAGCGAACAAGTTCGGGCACCGGCAGTTGTTCCAGGAACGCTTTGAATCGAAAGGTCGCGCTCGTAACAGCCGCAGGTGAAGGCTCAGAACGATCGACATATTCGAGTTGCAAGGATTCAGTTGATCCGAACGTCCCACTTTCGCGGTAGTCCGACTGATCTCTTTCGACTTCGAACAGGTCAGTCAAGTCGAGAATCTCCAGGATCCTCTTAAGTCTTGGCGTAGTTGCTCGCAAACGCAACGCGACCCCGGCGCTCAGACACTTGTCTCTCGCCAACCACAGCAGTTCTATATGCCTTGATGAGACCAGTGCGAGCGCTGAGCAGTCCAAGTCGATACTCGCCGGCGTCTCCTGAAGCATTGTGTCCAGTGACTGTTCGAATTTCGGGCGAGTGGCAGTGGACAACTCAAGAGGGATCGATAACGATGTGTTATGTCGTGACAAAATGGGCATTGACAACCTGTTCGGAAACTCTCTTGTGTATATCGGCGCTTTTGCCTGTCCACTTCATGGTCATGAGGGTGATATCGTCGTACTGTTCGGCTGCCCCAACGAACGCCGCGTGGCGCTCAAGTAATTGTGCCATTAGGCTTTCGGGGGAGTTTTTGTCGCCGCCGCGAAGGCTGTCCACGAGACGATCCATGCCAAATTCCTTCCGTTCGGAGTTCATGGCTTCGTTGATCCCGTCTGTGTACTGAAGTAACCAGTCCCCCGGCCTCAGGGTAAGCGAGCTTTCTTCAATCCGTTTCTGGAACGTGTCGTCGGGCATCATACCCAAAGGAAAGCCCTTGGTCTTGATTTGGCGTACGTTCCCGGCCTCACCCTCGATGACGATCAGCGGATTATGCCCGGCCGACGCAAAGGACACATGACCGGTACGCGTGTCCAGGAGGCCATAGAACATCGTGACAAACATTCCCTTGCGAATGCTTGACAGGAGTTCGCGATTTACGGCACTGAGAACCTGTGCCGGCTGAACGGATGTACGTGCATGTTTCATCACGATATCACGGGTCATGAGCATGACCAACATCCCCGGCAGCGATTTTCCGGACACGTCTGCCACAAGAAAACCCAATCGATTCTGATCAAGTTCGATAAAGTCGAAGTAATCTCCGCCTACCTCTTTGGCACTGCGATAGGTTCCTGCAAATTGAAAGAGGTCTGCCGTCGGGAAGCTCTTGGGCAAAATACTGGCCTGAATCTCGCGTGCAATTTCCAGTTCGCGTGCCATGCGCTGCTGCTCGACAAGTTGTTGCTGCGCCTCGACCAAGCGTACGCCCATGGCTCGAAGGGTATCAGCGAGGTATCCGAATTCGTTGCCGCTGCTAATTGGGATATTGATGGCTGGGTTGTTCAACTGAACCGTCTTGAGGGAATCAATTATCGTGCCAAAAGGTTTCAAGCGTCGGCTGACCGTGAAGAGCGTCAAGGGAATGCCGACCAGCATCATCAAGATCGTAATAGTACCCATTGCCATAATTGAGTTCCGACGCGCCTCGGCGATGCTGTTTCCCGATGAGGCCACGCGCAGAAAACCTAACTTCACACCCTGCTCTTCCACCGGAATGGTTATCGTCAGGGTGTCGCGGCCGATTCTGAGAGTCTCGCCGGGTCGCAACGATGACACGGAATCGCTTGACTGATCCATCCATGCCTGCTGACCGCTCACTACTTTCCTGATGTCGGTATGAGCAACAAAGGTGCCTTGGGAATTGACTATCCCCGCCCAATATACCTCAGAATTGTCGTCCGCGAATTTACTGCACAGGCTATTGAGCATCAATACGTCCGGCTGCGCCGAAGATATCATGTGTTTGCCGGTTAACGAAGCATAGGATCGCGCTTGAATGACCAGGGTTTCCACTACCCGTTCTGTTACCGCAGACACAAATCGATTGGTGGTCACATACCCCGTGATGGCCATAAGGAGCAGTAATGATCCGCACACGTATAGAGCAAAATCAACTTTGATTGACCTTCGATATTTATCAGCGGAGGGCCATTCTTGTGGTGATTCAGTTTGACTCATATGACAACGCCTTCAACTTTTGAAGCTCATTCTGCGCTCGCGAGACATACGAGCTGATTTCAGCATTCTCGGGATCCAAGACAGCTGCCTTCCTCCAGTAGTCCAGAGCTTCCGTTAGACGATTCTGGCCGTACGCCTGGATGCCGAGAAACTTGTAGGAACGCACGAGATACTCTCTGACCCGCTGGAAGTCGGGTGCCATGCGTTCCACGCGCTCCCAGTACGCTGTGGCATCACCGAGGCTACCCTGTTCGAACAATTTCTGCCCACGACGATACGAATCTTCCACCTCCTTGAGTACTGCTCCCGAGACAGTAGACGTACCGGTCGGCGCTGTCTCTTGCTGCTTCACTGCGACGGCGCTCTTCTTGAGTGATTGTCGACAAAGATCACGGAGATCAAGACAAACACTGTGCGAGGGATAGATGGCCAGTGCGGAGTCAGAATATACGAGCCCGCGCGAGAAGTTATTTGCGGAGATGAGCTTTTGCGCCTTGAGTCGATATCCCTCGAAGTGGATGCGGCGGACCAATTGCGCGAGTATCTGACTGCTACCCGCTGTTGCGACCACACTCTGCACGATTTGCGCCGCCTGTTCCACTTGTTCACAAGCAAGGAGCGAGTCTATCTCAAGTAAACGCCGCTCCACGAACTCGGATTGGTTTTCAGCATCGCGAACAGCAGCTGTCGCT
Source organism: uncultured Ignavibacteriales bacterium (assembly GCA_964540105.1). Lineage (GTDB taxonomy): Bacteria > Zixibacteria > MSB-5A5 > GN15 > FEB-12 > DATKJY01. Next base: position 422,709 of record CAZILL010000001.1, read on the forward strand.
TCTCCCAACAACCTCGCTGCTTCGGCAGACAGGGAGTCAGCTTGTCGAGCCAGTCTGGCGTAGTATTGCGCCTGCATGTACGCGCCGGCGCTCAGATTAGCGCGAGCGGAGTCGAGATGCTCGTCCACGCGCCTCATCCGCTCGCGTTCGGCCAGTCCAGTTTGAGCCTGAACCAACATGCCTGCTATCTCCACCGTGTCGCAGTTAGCAGAGCGTGTCACAAAGAGGGCACGGTCAAGGGTGGTCAGGGCCGAGTCCAGACTACCGTGGGCAAGGAGGGCTTTGCCTTCATTCAGGTATTGCTCGGCGAGATGGCGGTTCTGCCGTTCCAGTTGCCGCGCCATCGCTTCCTGGAATTCAGACTCGCGCTGCGACGCCCGTGCCAACTTCCGTTCCTCGACTGACTTTCCCAACGTCATTGTCACGGAGAACAGATGGGTTGACCCGAGTGATCGTTCAGCCACCGCATAATCCAGAGCAAAACTGCTGTAGTGTATGCCACCGCCAAGCGAAATTCTTCCGTCACTCAAACCCCCGCGCAACTTGAGCATTTCGACGAATTCATACTCAAGTCCCGCGTTGACGGTCACATCGCCGTACCTTGCTTTTGAGGCAGCGACCGAAAGAAGCAGGCTGTGCCTGCTTTGGTCCGGGATCATGACGACGCCTGTTGAGAAGTCCACGGTGAGGGGGTATTTCACATCCTCGTCCAGCAACTTGGTTCCCGGAGGGACGACGTTGCGCATGTTGAGTGCGAACGACATCGTGCGAAAGAGACCTCCGAAAAGCGCCGCGTTCCGCCCTAAGGATAGATGCACCCCGGGTGAGGACGTTGCGGAATAGCCTGCCAGCGAATGGTGTTCGATTGAGAACGCTATGCCACAATTATATGATGAGAGTTGACGAGCATAGGCCAGGTAGATTCCCAGGCGACTGTCATCGAACGATCCTAGCAGCAGACTATTTTCGTCGAGGCGCTCGATGCCACTCACGCCCATTTGGAATACGCCGACACCCAATGATCCAAAATCAAGGGTCGGTATCGCCACACCGAGGTACTGGTAAGAGACCTCATCGCCATACAGCGCCGTGTAGAATCCTCCAAGGCTGGTGTGTTCCGTTGATGCCAGTCGTGATGGATTCCAGAATGGCGCTACCGCCGGGTCGCAAAGTGAGATCATGGATCGTCCCAGCGCAAGTTCCCGTGCGCCTACGCCGAAGGCAAAGGGAGACTGTGTCCCCGCCTGCTCATCACCCGCCATAGTTACTGAGAGCGGTAACGCTACAACGCTGAGAATGACCCTGACCAATCTCATCGTATCACAGCCACCTTTCGCATGAACGACTCCGCCCTACCCGAAGCGTAATGGGCCGAAATCCTGCAGAAATACGTTCCGGAGACAACGCTCTTCCCGGCGCTGTTGACCCCATCCCAACGATCGCTGCTGTGCGAGCCGCTCGCGCGCCACTCGTTGACAGTGACACGTCTTACCAATTCACCACCGATGGTGAATAGTTCAATGTCAACATAGGCGCCTTCGGTCAGCGAATACCCAATAGTGGTAGTTTGACCTCTGGACGGGATGAACGGGTTCGGATAATTGGTAAACGAACCTGCTAGATTGGAGGCGGTAATGGCAATTTCGGTACCATAAAGCGGATAGGTGAAGGCTCCAACATAGCTGTACACGGCAGTGTGGCGTTGCTTATCTTTCAGCACCGCAAAGTTCGAATCAGCGACGATCAGCAGGTAATTCCCCAAGGGTGCGTCGGCGCGCACATCACCAAGAATGGCGATCTCGACCGATGCCCCGGTTGGGATTGCGTACGGAATCTTCAGCGTCATGAGAAGCGAATCGACAAGGGCGGCGCTATCTATCGCGGCGGACGCGCGGTTAATAGTCAGATGGATGCAATCGAACAATTCGTTCGCAGGTACGTTGGCCAGCCCATCAGGCGTGCGTTGCATGATCGCTGCGTGCAGAGCTTCAAGTTCCAGGTTCCCCTGGAGATTCGTTCCACTGTATGTGAAGTTCACTTGCGCCAGTTCCTGATCCCTGGCCCCGGGATGGGTGAGAAGTACGTCCCGGTTCGGCAAAGTTAACAACGGTCGACCGGCGGGCGAAAAAATCTCGGCCACGGTCGATCGTAATGGGAAGCTATAGTCGCAACCGGAGCCCACCGCCGAATTGAGCCTGGATTCATCGCTAAAATCGTGCGCGGCGACAAAGTTCTCGTCCCTCACTTGAACAATCAGGCGCTCTTCGGCTGGTGAGGCATCCAGATCACCTACGATCTGCACCTCAAGCTTTTCGCCACCGTTGATGACCACCCCTGTGATTCCCATCGGAATGCGCATGGTACCGAAAACTGCGCCCGGCGGGATTGACACGTACTGAATATCAGCAGCGCCTAAGCGATATCCCAGACGGTCAAAGCTGTGCGCTATGTCAGTCGGGCGCCCGCTGGAATCGGTGATGGTAATGTCGAAATGATTGATGCGTACGGGGGATTGCTGAGACGTTCCGCCATTAGTGACGCTGAAGTGAACCAAGTTCACAGAATCAGCGCCGGCGGCCACCTGCGGCGGCACATTGAGATCTATGCACACAATCGGAGGGGCGCTGGGCTGTAGGATCCGAGCATAATCACTCATCATCGGGAAGACGTTATCGGTTGCCAATTTGCCGGTGTCGCTCAAGGCAGACAGTACGTTGCCCGTGTTCAGATCACGAATCTGCAGGGCTGTACTGTCAGCAATCGCGAGACGAAATCCTGCTGAATTGGGGGCGCTTTTTATTCTGGCGCTGATGGTCACCGAATCGATCTGACCCGCACTCAGGTTAAGCGGCGAGTTCAACATGATTGTGACCGCGAGTGGATCACCGGTGGAGATTGGCTTCTCGCCAAGGGTGAATGCACTGCGGATGACCTTCAGGCCGGAGAACAGGTCTGACGGCCATAGCGGCTGACCAAGACTGTCAAGAACCCGCACCGTGACCGAGGTCAACTGCACCGACGAGCTTTGCGCCGTGCCGGCATGGCGTAAGTAAACCCGCAGCGTCGCTACGTCCTGCTGCCCGCCGTTGACGCTCTTTCTCAGGAGCGTGTTAGACGAGACGAACAGATATGGGGAGGGATCATTGATTCGGCACATCGCCGTGCGAATCGGGAATGGCTGCGATGGAGCAACCGTCACTGCCTGGCCGGAATTGTCATCGACAAACCCGACGTCACCGGCATTCTGTAGAACAACGCGGAACCCCTCCGCGCTCGCCGTGGAGTCAATGTCCCCTTGAAGCACAAGACTTCTCTGAGAGCCCGGCTGCAACACGAATGCATGCGGTAACCCAAAGGTAACAGTAGCGCTGCTGGGCACGCTGTCCAAGAAGTGGCGATTGTCGAGACCACTCGACAGGATCAACCGATTGAATACGCTGTTGACAGTTACTGGCAATCCGTCAAGGTTCTCCACTCCCAGGGTAAGGCTATCCAGTCGAACCAGTGCGGCGGATTGATCGGTGTCAAGGTGAGTGCACCGCAGTTGAAGCGGGAATATATTCGACTGACCGCGGCTGGCGGCTGCCGGGACTGAGCTTATCAACGCAATAGCAACTCCGGTCGGCCGGGAATCGATGCGGAAGGACGAGGTGGTAACCAGTGATGACGAATCGCCCGCGGGAGAGATGGCTCGAAAACGCCAACTGATGTTTCCCGGCGCAAGTGCTGCAAAGTAATATGTAAAGAGCGCAGAATCGCCCGCTCCGATGGGAAGCGGACCAGACAAGCTGCTGTCGAGGCGTATCAGCGATGAATCCGAGGTCTCGATCATCATGCCGCGAATATCGGCGACGGTACGAGGAAGCCGATTGTTCACTCGGAAATTCAGGACAATGCTCTGGCCAACGGTATAACTCACAGGGGAGTCCTCAACACGAACCACCAGACCCGCATTGGACAAGGTAAAGGTCTGGCCAGACTGGAGCGCGTTATCCAGAGGACCATCATTGCCCGATGTCACGCGGCAGCCGCCGACAGGAATGGCCAATCTGAGGCCCGCATTGGGGGTTACGTTTGAATCAATTTCGGCGACGACGAATAGGGCGCTGGGCACAGGGCCTATGGTCGAAGCGAGACCGCTCGCCTGCCAGCCGCCGTTAGCAAACTGTAGATCGTCGATGTACAAGTCGCTACTTGCCAGTTTATGGTCGCCGTCGGCATCCTGCCACAGCGAGAGTCGGGCGATCTCGCCAGGGTCCGCATCCGACAGGTTCACGATTGTGAGACTAGTTAGCACGTCGGAAAGGCTACCGTTTGAAGCGGGTGTGAATGCAAATAGCACCGCCGTGTCGCCGGGTCGGAGCGTTCCGCCCTTCACGGGTAGCAGCCGGTACTGCTCTTCTACGGCTCCGTCCACAACGAAGTAGCCGCCGCTGCTCAGAGGCAGATCACCATTTAGAATGGCGGCGTCCGAGATAGTGATGTCACCGGCTTGGGCAATCCCAATGGCAAGGCTGTCGCCATCCGACACTGCCAGCGGAACGTCAGTGACAGCAAAGAAATATGAGAGCGACTCCGGTGGCAAAGTAACTGACAATCCGTTCACTCGCAGGGTTCCGTCGACAAAGAAACCACTGGCCACCGGAATGTCATTGTCCAGCACGCGATTGTTATCTGCATCGTAGGAAATCGTGATGTTGCCAACGGCGACATCGCGGTAGTAGTTGGACTGAGCGCTTCGCGTAAGATTGGTCAGCGTGAGACCGGTCAACGCCTTCGACTGACTCTGGTACCCGTTGTAAAGGGCAAATGTCAACAGCTGTCGGTTCGCTTCCCCAGGAATGACGCGAGTAGTGACTACAGGAACTGAGATAACAGTGACTCGGTCGGAAGGTAACACCAAATGCACGGCCGAATTGGTAATCGACTGATCGTCTGGTCCCGTCGTCCCCGACCAATACGAAATACCTCCCTGGGGGATAACGAGCGCAAGCGTTCCTCCCTCAAACTGATTGCTTTCTATGCTGGCGGTGACAAGGAACTGGGTGAGCTCAAGATTGAGCGCGGCGGAGACTTCCTGCAAGCGCCACACCCCGTTACTATAGGTAAACAGCCCAACAAGCTGATCGTCCGGTGACAGACCGTTGCCGGTCAGATCGCGCCAGAGCTTGAAACTACTGATAGCCGAGGGGGCGGGTAATGTTCCGATGTTGATCAATTGAAGACTGCGCAGTCGGTCCGACGCATACCCGTTCCGGGGCAAGGCCAAACTCATTACGATCTGGTTGGTCTGTCCAGCACGCAACTGAGCATTGGGCACAGGACCGATGACAATTGCCGTACTCGAAAAGACATCGATAGTTGCCAGCGTATTAGGTCGAATCGGAAATGAGCCATCTATCGCCACGCCTCCGTCAACCGCCAGCGATGAAACGGAGGGAACATCAAGTCCAACGAGATTGCCGTTCCTCGCCCGTTCGCCGCGGAGGAGCGCGAAGAATCCGACAGTAGCTGAGCCGCCGGAGCCGGGAATGCTCAAGTCATCGATATCTATCCAGCCCGATGTTGATGAAACCTCGATAGCTTTGAGGAGCGCGTCCTGGGCGCCGATCTGACTGTAATCGCTGCTGGCGCTACGATACACGTAGAGACTTTCGACCTGACTCAGAAGCTGCACATCAGATGCTCCGACATGGCCATCAAACCTCAGATGGTATTCTATAGAATCCAGACGTACATCCGCGGTCGTGTAGTTTCTCAGACGAAGACTCAGCAAGGGACCGCCAATGACATTCGGCCGCAGCGTTCTCGGTGGCAGAGACAAGGCAGTGACCGCCAGGTTATCGGCGGTGCGAATCATAAAGGTATCGGCGGCTGGAATCTCCTGGTCGACCGGACCGTCGTTTCCGGATCGGACTTCTATGCCTAAGGTGGGAATTCCGAACGCAAACTGTGTTCCGTTGATTGGGGCGGCGCCAAGCGCTGCGGCAACGTATATCTGTGTAAATGGAGCGATAAGATTTAGTTGCAAGCCACTTCTCAGGTAATCAGCGCCGGTAAAGACGAGTTCACCGAGCCGCATCTCCTTGCTACGCCCTCCCCAGAGACCGTCGCCATCGTCAGCGAAGAGAATCAGCGAGTCAAAGGTAGTCGCATCGCACTGAAAGACATCAACGAGCCGGACCGACCGTAGCGTGTCAACGGCGTAGCCGTTTCGCGGTATATATGCACCAAACACCGGTATCAGGGTGTCGCTGGTAGACAGCTCACTCTGTCCGAGGTTGCTCAATCTGATCTGCGCTGCCACCATTCCGTTCACGACGATTTGTCCGGTGGAATTGATCGTCGGCAATCCTATGGCGGGGGTCAAATCCGCCGTCAGAAGCCCCGTGCTGGATAGAACATAGAAGTCGATCGTATCGGCGTCGGTGGCAGTAGGTGAAATGTGCGTCGCCACGATCAGGGTGCGATCAGCGAGAGCGGTAATCGGCAGGCCGCCGAGGACAACCGTCACCGAATCAACGGTCGGAGCTTGAGCGATAAGCAGAGAGTCCTGAGCAGAAAGGGATAGATCACCATCCCGATCAAGATAGACTAATACGCTCTCTATGTTGGAGATCAATTGCGGCGCGCTTCCCCGCCCGCGATGGTTGTGCTTGAGGATCAAGCGGTCAAGAAACTTGTCACCTCCATAGGGGTTGCTGATCCGCATGGTCAAGGCTGGCACTACTCGCGCGCCGGGATGTACGACAAGAGAGCCAATCGGTACCGCGGAGACTTCCAAAGCTTCGACGGCGTAGATATCGGAGGTGTCGGCAATGTTGAATGCATTCGAACGCGCGACTACGTTACCGAAGCCATGTTGCGCAGCTGTAAGAAGTCCATTGGAGGCGATGCTTCCAAACGACCCGATAACTGACCAGGTGATCGCGCCTGTTGCTGTTTCATTGAACGTGGCGTCATACCCGGTCGCCGAACAGAGAATCTGATCGCCAGGCCGCAATACAGCTTGATTTGGCGCAATAACGAGTTGCTTCAATTGACCGGGACGCACTTCAAGGTATGTGCAGGTGTCGGCTATTCCGGTTAGGGAATCGGTAGCGATGATCCGGTCGTTGCCTATTGTAACCGGCGTATACGTGCCCCGGGAACTGATCGTCCCAACACCGCCCATCGACAACCAGGCGAGAGAACCCGGAACAACGGTGTTGCCGTGGCTGTCGGAACCTGTAGCGCTGAAGTCAATGTGCGAATCCGTCGTGATAACTGTCGAGTCGGGACTAAGCGTCAATTGCACGAGCCGACCTGCGACCACCCTGAGGCTCGTCGTTGTATCGGCGGGGCCGAAACTGGATCGGGCGATCACACTGGTTGTGCCGATCAGATTCGGCGTATACATTCCACTCACGGAAATCGTACCGGGGGGCGTGAGAAGAGACCAGGTGATGGAGCCTGCGGGACAGGTATTGCCCTTCTGGTCGTATCCTCCGGCTACGAACTGCTTGGTGGAATCCGCCGACAGCACTAACTGATCAGGAGTGATCAGTATTCGGGATAGGCTTCCCGGCACGACCATAAGCGGTGACGATGTGTCCGCCAGACCGGCTCCGGAGCAGATAATCGAACCGCTGCCCGCGAAAGTCGGTGTGAACAAGCCGCCGGCGGAAACGGAGCCAATCTGGCCGCGTGTTTGCCAGACTGCCGCAACTCCCAACGCTGTTGGGTTGTTGTCTGCATCGAAGGCGGTATAGGTGAATTGAAGCGAGCTGTCCGCTGACACAGTATCGGCAGCGGGACTGACCTGGAGTCGAGCGGGAGCGCCGGCGGTGCAAGTAATAATACCGGTAGTATCGCGATATCCCAGCGAGTGGACCGCAATTACTTTGCCTGTCCCTGGTCGTCGTAGGCTCAACATGGTCGTCGCACTGTTCTGCGCGCTCAAGCTGCCAATGCTATCAGCGCTGACAAGGCTCCATGTCACAACAACATCGCCAATAAGTGATCCGCCACTGTTATAGCCGCGTGCGTACAAGCGTGTGTGATCTTGATCAGTGCTAAGAGTGCTGTCCCCAAAAGCAATGCCGTCGAGCCGCTCGATTCTGATATACGAGAGTCCTCCCGACAGTGCGACCGAAACCTGGCCGGTATCGGCTTGCAGCCCCATTGAGGCTACGACTCTGTAATCACCGAGTATTGTACCGGCGCTGTAGAGACCGTTGCCGTTGATTGAGCCGCTGAGATCAGAAGTTGACCACGTTGCTAAAGATGTGATATCGGAAACGATATTCGAATCGGCATCATACGTGAAAGCTGCATACTGATAGCTCTGCAGCAACTGTACGACGTTATTGGCGGGTAGGACTTCCAGGAACACCGCTTCCCCGGCGATAACTTCGATTGTGTCGCTGATCCCGGTCACCCCATCAGCTGTTGCTGTTACGGTACCTCGACCAACTCGGCCGGCGATAAACAGCCCGTTTGAATTAATCGAGCCAATTGGCTCGGTCACCGCCCATAGCGTTCCAGTGCCAAGTGCAACTGGGTTTCCATGCCCATCGGCTCCCGAGGCCGTCAGTTGCAGAACGCTGTCAGCTGACACTGTCGGCGCCGGCGCACTGACCGTGATCCCAGCCAGATTCCCCGGTCCGACGGTGAAGGTACCAGTGGCAGCGACGATACTGCCGATGCTCGATTGGACGTGAACAGCACCCGTTCCCACAAGCTGTGGAGTATACAAGCCGGTATTGGAGATTGATCCGGTTGAGAACGTGTGCGACCAGGTCAGAGTACCTGGGGAGGATGGGAATCCGTCGGCGCCAAGCGCAATCACATCGAACTGCAGCAATGAATCGGCTGACAGTATGACCGGGTGGGGAACTATCTCAAGATTGGTTAGAGTCTGAGTTTCATAGGCACCCATGTCGGGAGCAAGGCCAACGAAGGGAACGCCGGTTGAGATGCCTGCGTCGATGGCGGGTGAATATGAACTCAGATGGAGATTTCCGGCTCCCGGCGCAAACAGGAGTGGATCGGTCAGAAGGCAGCCAAGACCGAGAGTAGCTCCGCCTTGCAGCGTCTGGTTGTACCCGTGCAATATAGAATAGACAACGGCAGAGGAGGCGCTGGTTCGGATGGCCGCACTGGCCCCAGCCTCGCCCAGGAAGACATTGTTTTCAATATTATGGTGCGCAGAACCGAGCGCGTCGATGCCGTAGCGAACTGAGAAGAAGGTACAGTGTCTGATACTGGCGCTGTCAGCGCTCAATGAGAGATCGGAGACCTGGTTACCAAAAAACGTACAGCGCAGCAGACTTGCGTGCTTTCCGGTGGTTACAGCTACGGCTGACGTCGAAGAAGGTCCGATCGCGCAGGATGAAATTTCCACGCCCTCTCCGGCTATCTGAATATTTGCGATGATTGCTCCTTGCACAGTAGTTCCGGACCAGAGAATATGGCTGCCGACGATCTGCACGCCGTAGAGTCGTCCGTCGGCGTTAACCTCAGTGAGCTCGGGAACGCCCACAAAAGTGAGCCGGTCGTCAAGCAAACCACTGGATCTTACCACCAGCGAGTCCACGTACGTTCCGGCGCTCAGCTTCACTGTGTCGCCGGGGTGCAGATCGCCGGGAGAGGCGTCAAGCGTGCGCCACGGCGTCGACGGTGCACGGCCTCCGTTATTGTCGCTTCCGCTCGGAGCGACATAGTACACCTGATACTTCTCGATTGCTCCCAGGTCGGGAGCGGAGCCGGTGAACGGACGCCCGACATTCATGCCGGCATTAATTCCGGGGTCAGTCCGACGCAGGTCAAAGCGACCCGTCGTTGCATCAACAAACTGTGGGATCGCGGAAATGCCACCGCCGGAATCAGTCACATTACTGTAATTGGTCACGTTGCCCCACGAATTGTTGAAGGCGAGAACGTTCCCGGTGGTCGCATTGATCCCCTTGCTGCACAAGACCACGATATTGTTGATGAAGCGACAGGTATGAGCGAGTATCTCGACCCCATCCTTGCCGGCGTCATACAGTGTGTTGTTATACAGCATCGTATATCCGGCGCTGCCCTCGACCCTGATGGCATCATCGCGGGCATTAGACACGATTGTTCCTACGATATGATTGGATTGACCGACAACTCTAATGCCGTGCTTCTGGACACCGTAAATGTAACAATCCGAGATGGTATTGTGGTGACCGATCAGTTCGATGCCGTGATCAGTGCTGTTGGCAACTGTGACGCCGGTTATCTCGGTGTAAGAGGCGCTCACAACCAGCGTAAGTCCGTCAGCGCCACTCATGTCGATGACAGCCGGACCGCGTCCATACCGGCGGTAGACTATCGGAAGAGACCCGGTGCCTGAGGTGATCAGCTGTACGGGGGTGGTCCTCATGTAGGTTCCTGGCAGAATGTTGACAGTATCCCCCGGGGAAATCACTCCCAGTACTTCAGCTTGCTCTATTGAGGCCCATGCGGCTGCAACGGTCAGGCCAGTGGAACTGTTGTTCCCTGACGGCGATACAAAATAGGTGGTTGCGTTTGCCACGCCGGCCAGAAAAGCATACGCCATCACGAGCCAGGCGGCATAGCTGAATTGTCGGAAAAACTGCTTGCCCATATATCCCATTTAAGTATCGGAATCGCTCTATGATACTTAAGGGACGTAACTAACTGATTGTCAGGATCTTTCGTGGATTTTGAGGCATGAACGATATTCCCAAAGCTGATTGAAAAGGTATTGAGCGGCGTGCCGGTTGAATTCGTAACTCGAAGAAATTGCAGCCAGCCGGAGTAAGACAGGACAATAAAACCTTGGCGAAACGACCCCCGACTCTGAAAGAGATCCCCGTAGGGATTTCAAGTGCGGATTTGGGTCATTCGATCGAGCGAATCAGCTCTCGCGGAGACTGGTTGTGCTCTTGTCACTCGCTTGTACGACTGGCAGAAGCATCTGACCTCGAGCAAAAACATCCATGGCAATGAGGCAGCAATGGATCAATGGAAGGCTCCTCAAAGACGCATGTCACATCGACTGCGGAGAACCTCAGCCGCTCCACCAGATTGGTCAATCCACACGTTATTCCCTTGCGCGAGTGTGGGGGAGCAGCGTTGGTGGGACGAGACGCTTCGAATTGCGCTCCGTAGGCGCCCCCCTTGTCGTCCCTTATCGTCTCTTAGACGTGCGAAAGCGGTTCGACTTGCGATCTTTCGGAGAACGACCAAACGCCGGACGATTCAGCTCCGTTTGTGCGGGCCGCGGCAGCGCCGCCGGCGCGTAGCCATGCTCGTGCGCGGGTCGGGGACGTTCCGGGGGAAGACTCGGCACCTGCTTGACGGGCAGCGCGGTGCGCATGACCTGCTCGATTTTCCGCACATCGCTGCGTTGATCGAGACTGGCGAAGGAGATCGCCCGCCCCGCTCGTCCCGCCCGTCCGGTGCGGCCAATGCGGTGGACGTAATCTTCGGAGTTCGACGGAAGATCATAATTGATGACGATTTCAATACCGGTGACGTCGATGCCACGGGCAGCAATGTCGGTAGCCACGAGCACTCGATATTTCCCGGTCTTGAATCCTTCGAGCGCCTCCTTGCGCTGCGGCAGACTTCGATCCGAATGGATCTCCGCCGCAGCGTGTCCCATTCCTCTGACCTGGCGTGAAAGTTTCCGCGCGCCATGTTTGGTGCGCGTGAAGACCAACGCCGGCCCCGGATACTGCTGGAGCATGACTTCGAGCAATCGAGTCTTGGCCTCTCGAGCGATGAAGAAGAGCTCTTGTGTGACTTTTTCCGCCGCTGTCCCTGATGGCGCGATCTCTACGCGAATCGGAAGCTCCATATGACGTTGGGCGATGGCCACGATCTCGGCGGGGATGGTCGCTGAGAAAAGAAGCGTTTGCCTTTTCTTCGGAATGACCGACATGATTCGATTGATCTGAGGTGCAAACCCCATGTCCAGCATCCGATCCGCCTCGTCGAAGACCAGGATTTGCACTTCCGCCATTGTCAGCAGACCCTGCTCGAGCAAATCCAGCAATCGTCCCGGCGTGGCGATAATGATGCGCGGACCCTTCTCCAAGGCGCGCCGTTGATGAGAGATTGACTCGCCGCCAATGATCACGGCGGTCCGTATCCCGAAGGCACGGTTGAACGGCCCGAGGGCCTTGTCAACCTGAAGAGCCAACTCGCGGGTGGGAAGCAGGATCAGCCCGCCTCCTTTGATCTGAGCGAGCCGCTGAATCATCGGGATTCCAAACGCGAGCGTCTTGCCCGTACCGGTCTGCGCGATCGCGATGAGGTCCTTTCCTTCGATGCCGACTGGTATCGACTTGGACTGAATGGGTGTGGGCACTTTGAACTTGAGCGAGTCAATTACGTCGAGCAGACGGGGCGCGATGCCCAACCCCGTGAAGCCGCCGTGAGATATCTTGTTTGTCATGGAAACCAAGGTACGGGATTTCAATCCCAAAGTATAGTCTGAAATGACTGGATCGCTAGGTGAGTGCGGAGCCGTCGAAACGCATCAACTGATTCGATGCCAGCCAGTCTCTGGTCTTTGTCCCGATTTCATCACGCACGCGTCGAAATGCAGTGAGAATCTCTGCGTCACTTCCTGTTGCCTCGGCGGGATCGTCAAATGGCCAGTGAAGTTTGAGGCCTTGACCGAAAAAGACGGGACAGTTCTTGGCGGCGTTATCACAGACGGTGATGATGAAATTGAAGCTCTCGTGGGCGAACTCACGCAGATGCTTCGACGTTTGGGCAGCAATATCAATCCCGAGTTCCTTCATAACTTGAACGGCCCTTGGATTCACCTCGCTTGGACTCAAGCCAGCCGACCGAACTTCAAGCCTCGCCTGGCCATAATGTCGAAAGAAACCTTCCGCCATTTGAGACCGGCAGGAATTGCCGGTGCACAAGACAAGAATACGGATCACAGGCTCGGTCATACTGCACTACCGTTGCGCGCCGGCACATCTTCCGTCACGCAAGAGGGTTGCGAGAACTCTTCGATCACTGCGATAAGGTTCGAGCTTTGCAAGGTGCGCGAGCAGAAGGGCCTTGAGATCTGTGGCAAGCTCGGACGGAGCGAGTTGGTAATGAATCCAGGTCAGTTCTCGACGAGAAAGGACTAATCCGGCGCTTTTGAGCCGGGACATGTGGCGCGAGACTGTCGATTGCGGCAGTCTTAGCACATCGCTCAGATCGCAGACACATAATTCCCGTTCGAGCAACAGCATCAGAATTCGAAGTCGCGTTGGTTCACCAATTGCCGCGAATACACCATGTGTGGTCATCATCTTACCCTCTGTAGTTAGGCGTCAAAAAACCGGCGCTTGAAAGAGAGGGAGACACTGACCAGCCCGATCAGAACCGGCACCTCGACGAGCGGGCCGATGACAGCGGCGAAGGCTGCGCCCGAATTGATACCGAAAACCGCTACGGCCACGGCGATAGCCAGCTCAAAATTATTGCTCGCGGCTGTGAATGAGAGGGTTGCCGTCCTGGAGTAATCCGCGCCGACCCTTCTCCCCATCCAGAAGCTGACCAGGAACATGACGACAAAGTAGATCAGAAGCGGCAGCGCGATCCGAAGGACATCAAGAGGAATCTGGACGATGAGATTTCCTTTGAGACTGAACATGACCACGATCGTGAACAGAAGCGAGATCAGAGTGATCGGGCTGATGGTTGGAATAAACTTCTGCTCGTACCACGCGCGCCCTTTGAGCTTAAGCATGACAAAGCGTGTGAACATGCCCGCAAGGAACGGAATTCCAAGGTAGATGAAGACTGATTTGGCGATCTGGCTCATACTCACGTTGACAACGCTTCCGGACAGGCCAAACAGTTGGGGAAGCACGGTGATGAAGAACCATGCATATACTGAATAGAAGAGCACCTGAAATACCGAATTCAGGGCGACCAGCCCGGCGGCGTACTCTGTGTCCCCTTTGGCGAGTTCGTTCCAGACGATGACCATCGCAATGCACCGGGCTAGTCCGATCATGATCAGCCCAACCATGTATTCGGGATAACCACTCAGAAAGCCGATGGCGAGGAAGAACATCAGCGCCGGGCCGATGATCCAGTTCTGCAGCAAGGAAAGTCCCAGCACTCGCCAATTTCGGAACACATGCCCCATCTCTTCATAGCGTACTTTCGCCAGGGGCGGATACATCATCAGAATCAGACCGACAGCGATCAGGATATTGGTTGTGCCGACCTGAGCACGATTGATAACCTCTTCGATTCCGGGAACGCCCCAGCCAAGCAACACGCCCAGCAGCATCCCCAAAAAAATCCAGAGAGTCAGATATCGGTCAAGGAACGATAGCTTCTTAGTAAGCTGATGAGTCATAGGTCATACGAAAATCGCAGTTATGTGTGTTGAGTGCTATCATTTTGCATCCGCATAGCCGAATATACGGATATACTGATTCATGTCAATGAGAAAGTGTCCCGTGGGCTCGCTCTGTTCTGGGCAGAACTTCAGCGGCTCTTCCGAATCGCGAAGTGGCCTGTCACTCACCTCGGAGCGCCTCAACCGGATCGACACGAGCAGCACGCGACGCGGGGTAGAGACCGGCTATCATGCTGACAGTTATACCAACAGCCAGGGCCGCGGTTATGAGCCACAGCGGCAGCGCAAACAGCTCCACCTGGGGAATTCCCTGCTTCTCCATGAAAATATGGGCCACGGCTGAGGCCACGCGTGATATCGTCCACCCGAAAAGTATACCGGTGACGGAGCCGATGGTGCCGATCACGGTTGATTCACAGAGAAACAGCCATCGAATATCCCCCTCATCAGCTCCGAGCGACTTCAGAACTCCGATCTCGCGCTTGCGCTCAAGAATCGACATGACCATCGTGTTGACAATGCCGAGCGAGGCCGTGATGAGTGCAATAAGTCCGACTACGCCGAGGGCGAGGTCGAAGTAGAAGAAGAACTGACGGATTTCGTCGAATTTCTCGGCGTAGCTGAAGGTTCGAAAGCCCATCGCTTCGACCGAATCCTTCACGGGCTTATACAGCACGTGCGGATCGAGATCGAGGGTTACCTGCGGATAGCTCTTGCCGGCGCTATCACCGGCGGCCGCGAACAGCGTTCCACTGCTCATGGCCGCAAACATGTCGGCAGGATTCTCGCTGAATCCGCTGGAGGTGAAGCGGCGTGCCGTCATGATCGGCACAATGATCGACTCAATCCTGAGTTTCCCGACGCGCGCTTCTTTCATTACCCCGCACACCGTGAGCGTGTCGGTGATTTCATCGCGGGCATTAAGGAAGCCGTTTAAGAAGCGGCGCACCGTGCTATTCGCCTCTTCTCGGATGACCCGTCCACGATATGTGTGACTTCGGACAAGCGAGTCGAAGTGAATACGTTTGATGCGGTCGCGAATGGTTTCCCCCTGGTCAGCGAGGATGTGCGCCAGACCGCTATCGATGCTCGAGACCCGCACCGACAGGACGATGCGGAGGCCGATCAGCGAGTCGGCGTCTTTTACGCCCAGTCGTTCGACGAGGTCGTCGGTCAGAATCGCCTGGCGGACCGTATCACCGTAGAACGGTGTTCCGGCTGCGAATTGTGAGAAGAGCTTGGTTCGGATCGCGGCTTCCGGAAGCGCCTGTGCTTTCGTGGCGAACGATGAATCGCCGATCTTCACGCGAACCGAAAACGACTCATAGGGATAGGCCAGGTTCACACCCGGAACCGACGACAGCTTGCCAATCGCGGCTGCGTCGAGAAGGGGGACGTTCGATGTGTCGGCAGCGTCGGCGTCTTTCCTGGGATAGACCTGCATGGTCGAGAACAATCCGAGCTCCTCGAATTTGCTGGTGACATATTGTTGATTGCCCGCCCCGAAAGACAGCATTGAGACAAACGCCGCAATGGCGATCACGACTCCCGAAATCGTCAGGAAGGTCCGCAATTTCATACGCCAGAGGTTGCCGGTTGAGATCACGATGAGGTCACGGAGTGTCACGAGTCCATCCTTTGATCCACAGTGGTCGGGTCACTCTCTTCCAGATGTCCATAGTCCATACGTATGATCCGCTGGGCATACCGCCTGGCCATATCGAGATTGTGCGTGACCATCATGATTGTGAGCCCTTTTCTATTGAGCTCGGCGAGCAGTTCGATGATCTGCTGTGCGTTGTCATGGTCGAGGTTCCCGGTGGGTTCATCGGCGAAGAGTATCTTCGGCTCCTTCACGATAGCGCGCGCAATTGCGACGCGCTGTTGCTCGCCGCCGGATAGATCGGACGGGCGGTGGGTCATGCGGTCGGCAAGCCCGAGCTGGTTCAGGATCGCAACGGTCCGGCGGCGCCGCTCGCTGTGGGGAGTATTGTTGAACAGGAGTGACATCTCGACATTCTGGAGGGCCGTGTAATGCCCGATCAGGTTGAAAGACTGGAAGATCATCCCGACCTTATGCGCTCGGTAATTCGACAATTGCCTGCGGTTCATACTGTAGAGTGAACTGCTTTCGACTTCGACGCGCCCACTTGTCGGTGTGTCCAGTCCGGCCATGACGTTGAGCAAAGTTGACTTACCAGAGCCTGACGATCCTACGACGCCGAGAAACTCCCCCTGTTGCAGTCCGAGCGTGACCCTGTCCAAAGCGCGCACTTCCGACGATCCGCGACGGTAATAGCGGCACAGGTCAACGGCTTGAAGCCAGGGAGATTCGTTTGTCATTCTGTTTCCGTGTTCCGATAATCGGACACTAATTACCTTGTTGTGCTCACCGAATCGTCACTATAAACGATTACGACGGAGCTGAGTAGCTATTAGTTGCAGCGCCGGGGATATTTACCCGACCGCGCTGGAAAGCACCGGAATCTATTGCAAGAATGCCGGGGATTGTCTATATTGAATACACACACGGAGGGTTTAATATGTTCTGTCCAGAATGCCGATCGGAATACCTGCCGGAGGTTGGTCGTTGCCCTGATTGCAACGTGTGGCTGGTAAACGTCCTGCCCGAGGAACCCGAACAGGAATATGTCGAGCTGGTGACTGTGCTTGCGACCAGAAGCAATTCGGTACTGCTGGTGGCCAAGTCTCTGTTGGAGTCGGCGGGGATCGAGTATTTCGCCCAAGGTGACGGCTTGCTCGATGTTCTCACGCCGGCAATCGGGGATATCAAGGTACAGGTCCATCCTGATGATCAGGCCGAAGCCCGCGAAATTCTCGAGGGGGTGGAGCTGGTTGGGGAAGAGATACCTTTGGACGGAGAAGAATGAGACAGGTGCCTGACAGGTCTGCCTCGCGGGCGTGAGTATTTGAACTTGAGACGCGACGCTCCGGCCTGAAGATTTCGATGAGAGATTCGCCGCGCCGGTGTTATACTCTCCGCACTGATGAAAACTACGCTCGGCAAACCAGCAGCGGAAAGAGTCATTCTTGTCGGTCTCGCGCAGAGCACGAGGCTGAAGGCCGACGTTGGCGATTCGCTCGAAGAACTTGCGGCGCTGACGGTGTCGGCCGGCGCTACGGCAGTTGCCCGGCGTATTCAGGTCAAACCGCACCCGAACCCGGCCTTGTATGTAGGGAAGGGATTGGTCGATGAACTTCGCGAACAACTGAAGCAGCTCGATGCCAACTGTGTCATCTTCGACGATCCCTTGAGTCCTGCCCAGCAAAGGAATCTTGAGAAGGAACTTGAAGTCAAGGTTATCGACCGCTCGATTTTAATCCTTGATATTTTTGCGACTCGTGCCCGGACAGCCGAAGCGCGACTGCAGGTGGAATTGGCCCAGTTGCAGTATATGCTGCCGCGCCTTACCGGAGCCTGGGTGCACTTTTCACGTCAGTATGGCGGACTCGGCGCCAAGGGACCGGGTGAAACTCAGCTCGAGGTGGATCGTCGTCAGGTACGGACGCGTATTGACCACCTCAAGGAGAAGCTGGCCAAGCTCGATGTCCAGCGCGCAACGCAGCGGGCGGGACGAAGCAATCTGTTTCGCGTGTCGCTCGTTGGCTACACGAACGCCGGCAAGTCAACGCTGTTTAATTTGTTGACCAAGGCCGAGGTTCAGACAGCAAACATGCTGTTCACGACCCTCGATTCGACAACACGGGTGATGTCGTCAGGGTATCCCAACCAGGTTGTTTTTTCCGATACGGTCGGATTCATCAACAAGCTTCCGCACCAATTGGTTGAGTCGTTCAAGTCGACTCTCGAAGAAGTGCATCAGGCGAATCTGCTGCTCCATGTCGTGGACTGCACCGACCCGCGTGTTTCCGAAAAAATTGCCCAGACACGGTCGGTGCTGGCGGAGATCGAGGCTGAATCAGTCCCGTATATCATGATCTATAATAAGACCGATGTCATGCCGGAATTCGTGGCCCCCCTTGACGACGGTGATCGAGCGTTTGCGATCTCGGCGATCAAGAGAGTCGGAATCGACGCGCTTCGGGCCGAGATCATCGCCGATTCCGAGCGTCTTCTGGCATCCCGCCGGCGTCAGTAATCCAACCCCTCAAGCTCCGCTAAGTTTTTGCCGATAAGAATCTTATAAAGGAGCAGATATGGCCAAGAAAATCCTCATTGTCGACGACAATCCCAATATGTCGTCTCTGCTTTGCGAGATGCTTGAAGTATTCGATTACGAGTCGGTTCGCGCCTCTGATGGGAACCAGGCGTTGACGGAACTGAGCCGGGGGGATTTCTCGATGGTTATCACCGATATGCGCATGCCGAACATGACCGGGCTGGAACTGCTCAAGGAAGTCAAGGGGCTCTACCCGAAACTGCCGGTTGTCCTGATTTCCGGATACTCCGTAGCCGATATGGAGACCGCTGCCGATGAAGTGAAACCCGATGGGTTTCTCGGCAAGCCGCTGATGATGTCGGACATCGAACGACTGCTGAACACGATTCTGTAATCAGCCGCTGTATTCATACGTCCAAGCCGTCAGTTCACATCTCTCTTGAAGGAGGGACAAGGACCGACGGAACTGCCAACGGTACCGTCGTAGTAAAGAGTCTTCCGCTCCCGCCTAATTCCCGGTTATCAGGAAGGTCTGCCACTGTTGCCACAAAGTGTCGAGTGGCTCAGAATAGACCTCGAGGAAATTGTCTCTGGTCAGTTGGATGGTATCGTAAAATGACGCCTTTGCAATGAATGATTTCATGGGAGTCATCCCCCTGGAACTAACGAGAAACTCGGCGAACGATCCGGCCACCGGATAGGTCATGTTCGGGTCATAGGCGAAGAATGTTCGGCTATCGAGCATGGTGTCGAGCGGTGGAATCGAATGCTCAAGAAGATACTGTTTGGCGAGAACGTGCAGGTCGATCATGTTCCACATCGGTGTAAACCGATTGCTCAAGGGATCAGTCTGGAGGCCCACGGCAAATCCTTCATTGAATAGAGCTGGTGGCCAACCGATCAAGCTCGTAACCAGACAATGGACTGATTCATGATTGTCCCAGCTCCAGATCGTGTGATACTTGTACGTTGCCAGTTCGGCGAATCCATTGGTCTGTCTGCCGGTCAGGCGAAATATCTGATCGCGATCATGATACCGAAAGCATTCGAGTTTTTGGGGAACGGTGACCAGCAGTGTTGCGACCAGCCATTGATAATGCGCCTCCTGACGGGCCGTGTCCACTTGATCGCCGGGGCTGACATGGAAGGTGAAATGTTCTGTCTGAACGGTCTGAGAGAGTTCATCCGTCGGGGAGACGGTCTTTCCATCTTTGCAGCTGCCAACAAGGGCAATAAGAAGCGTCAGCGAGACCGGAAGAAATTTCAACTCTGACTCCAGCGAAGTGGGATTGTTAATTAATCCAAAGTATGTCATCGAGATGAACATTGTCAACCAAGACATCACGGTGGGCGGAGCTTGCGCCTGCGCCCGAGGAACTCAACGCAGGCTTGGTTATTTCGGTCTGAAACGCTATCATCACGGCAGGATAGGGCCTCCTGACGGCACGGTGAGATGAGGGTCGGTTCGTGATACGAGACATTCTGGCGAAGTCGCAGTTCTTCTCGCAGCTCGATGAGCGGTCGATGGAGGAAGTGGCGGCAGCGGCAACCACGATGTCGGTCGCACGGCAGGGCATGGGGGACTCCACGTGATTGTGCAGTCAAGTGAACTCGGAAGTGGGCGGGCAGTTGTTCAAGCAGCGAGTGATTGACCGGAATCTATAAACGAGCGAAGCTTTGATTTATGTCGAAGTAGTCGGATCGGGTGCATCGTTCTATCATGGCAGATAGCAGAATCAGAGACAGGCTTTGGGTTCATGGGCTGCTTCCTTACCTCGGGTTCACGATCTTTGTGGTCGTCTATAACTGGCTGTTCCTGGGGCAGGGATTCAACGCTACCGACGAAGGATACTTGCTGTCTTTGGGTCAGAGAATCGCCAATGGCGCAACTCCTTATGTCGATTTCTTTTTCTTGCGAACACCGCTCTCAATATATCTGCAGGCATGGCTGTTGGAACTCTTCGGAGATAGCTATACGGTACTTGCGAGTCGTGTCTATTGGAGCGCTCAGATGTGGCTGGGCGCAATTATACTGTCTTTCCTGTATTATCGCGTGGTCACCCGAGTCGAGACCTTTCTTCTGCTATTGGCCACTTGGGTCATCTCTTCGCTGCTCCTCTCATTTCCGTGGTATAGCTATGATGCCGCTTTCTTTGCCACGGTAGCGATCGTATGCTTCAACGGGCGATGGTATTTCGTGGCCGGTATTTTGGCTGCGCTTTCAGGACTCTCAAAGCAGAATTACTTCCTCTTTGTCCCGCTCATTCTTGCGGCGGTATGGGGGATTCAGTCTCTTATAAAGGGAATCGGCCGAGTAAGTGCTAAGTCGGCTCTAATGCTGCTCGTCGGTTTCTTCGCGCCTATCTTCGGCTACGCCATCTATCTGGCAGCAAATGGTTGGTTGCAGTTGTGCTGGTTGAATGTATTCAGCCTGCCCCAGGAGGCCTCCAAGATGACCGTCTCCTGGACTCTGTTTCAGGACAATTTGGCTGCGCTGGTGACGTCTATTCCAGCGATCGCTTCGGTTACCTTGTTGTTTTACTATCGGCCTGGAAATCTGTTGATGAGAGTGGGAATTATTCTGACGTCGCTGGCGTCCGTGGTCATTGCTGCGATGGGTCATCGTAGTTTTGTGTTCAGCGTGCTGTACGCCAACTACACAATCGCGATCCTGATAGTGATTTCGGCCCTTCGCGCCCGAGGATCGAAGTGCAATGACAGAACTGCAGGAATCGTGCTGATGACTGTCGTCGGTGTTGTACTGCAGTACCTCGCAGGATTCAATTACTATGGAGTCGAGTATGCCTACATGGGAGCGGCGGTGCTTGTCATCGCTGGTTTCATCGGCTGGCAAACTTATAGCCTGTCTCCGTACCGAAAGCTCATCTCGTTGTTGCTCATTGGAGGATTGCTCTTGCTGGGCATGTATCATAAGTACTCGTTTGTATACCGTGACGGCCCTCGAGGGCAATTGAACACCCAATTCAGGACTGAAGGACTATCTGGTATCAGTTCAACGGAACGAAACGTGAGGCAGGTCGACTCGGTAGTCGCGCTGGTACGATCGGAGTCACGTGAGAAGTCTCCCATTTTTGTATTTCCGGACTTCCCGATTCTCTACTACCTGACTGATAGGCGTAACCCAACCCCGGTTGAATGGTACGCGCCACTTGAGCTCGGAGAAGGGTTGATCCAGGCGTCGATTGCCGGGCTACGCCGAGCCAAACCGAGTCTCGTGCTGGTGCAGAAATATCCAGAGGGGGATTTTAGTCGCATCGGCGACCAAACCTACTATGCGAGATTTCCCCGCTACGCGCCGATTGCCGAATACCTAGATTCTGCCTATATCGTATCCGGCAGAGTCGGGGATATGATTGTGATGAAAAGGAGGATGGCATTCTCACCGTCCCCAAACAAGTGAGTCAACACCGTGGACTATTCTTGGTGGCAATGGTATCATATGCGTGTGGACAGTGATTTGAAGATCGGTGAAGCGAGGATATGTCGGTGATACGGGACATTCTGGCGAAGTCGCAATTCTTCTCGCAGCTCGATGAGAAGTCTATGGAGGAAGTGGCGGCAGCAGCGACCACGATGACGGTCGCACGGCAGGCGATGATCTTCTTTGAAGGGGATCAGGCGCATGCGTTCTATATCGTCGGTACCGGGAAGGTTAAGGTGTTCAAGCAGTCACCGGACGGCAAGGAGCAGATTCTCATGATCGCGGGGGTCGGAGAATCGTTTGCTGAAGCGGCTCTGTTTTCCGGTGGACCATATCCGGCATCGGCGCAGGCACTTGAAGACTGCGAGCTGGTCGTGATGAATCGTGAGCGGTTTGTCGGGCTCATGGGGCGACATCCGGAGCTGGCGGTCAATCTCATCGCGCGGCTGTCGGGACTGCTGCGCAAGATGACGGCGCTCGTGGAGGAGCTGTCGCTGACGGACGTCTCGACCAGGCTGGCGCACTATTTGGTTACAAAGATTAGGGAAGAGGGAGCCACTGCGGAGCATCGAGTCACGCTGACGGTCAAGAAAGGGGTGCTGGCGTCGCAGCTGGGGACGATCCCGGAGACACTGTCGCGTTCACTGGCGCGACTAACACGCGAGAAGGTGATCGCGGTTGATGGACCGCATATTGAAGTCCTCAACCTGCCGCGACTAACTGAATTAGCGAGAGGCTCGGATTAGGGATTTCTTCGGTGTCATTCTGCTTACAGGATCTTCTTGAGATACTCGCCGGTGTATGAGGTGCGAACCGATGCGACCTCTTCCGGCGTACCCGCAGCGATAATCCTGCCGCCGCCGTCGCCCCCCTCAGGGCCGATGTCGATAATCCAGTCGGCAGTCTTGATGACATCCAGATTATGCTCAATCACGAGCACGGTGTTGCCACGATTAACCAGCTCGTTGAGCACGCCCAACAGCATGCGAATATCTTCGAAGTGCAGGCCGGTGGTCGGTTCGTCGAGGATGTAGAGAGTGCGACCGGTGGCGAGTTTGGAGAGTTCAGCCGCGAGCTTGACGCGCTGGGCCTCACCACCGGAGAGGGTGGTAGCCTGCTGGCCGAGATGGATGTAGCCGAGACCGACGTTGGCAAGGGTGAGCAGTTTCTTCTTTAGGCGGGGAATATGCTCGAAGAAGTTCAGAGCTTCCTCAACGGTCATATCGAGAATGTCGGCGATCGATTTTCCTTTGTAGGAGACTTCGAGCGTTTCGCGGTTATAGCGTTTCCCTTTGCAGGCTTCGCACGGGATATAAACATCGGGGAGGAAGTGCATTTCGATCTTGATGATACCGTCCCCTTCGCACGCCTCGCAACGGCCGCCGCGTACGTTGAAGGAAAAGCGTCCGGTCTGGTAGCCGCGCGCCTTGGCCTCGGGGAGTGAGGCAAACAGATCGCGAATGAGCGTGAACAGGCCGGTGTAGGTGGCGGGGTTCGAGCGCGGAGTGCGACCGATCGGGGATTGGTCGATGTCGATGACTTTGTCGATCAGATCAAGGCCGTCGATGGACGCATACGGCAGCGAGGGAGTACGGCTGTTGTAGAAATGCCGCGACAGGATGCGGTAGAGGGTTTCGTTGACGAGGCTCGACTTGCCGGACCCGGACACACCGGTGACGGCGACGAACAAGCCGAGCGGAAACTCGACATCAACCTGTTTCAGGTTGTTGCCCGTGGCGCCGGACAACTTGATGGCGTTGCCGTTGGCCACGCGGCGCGAGGTCGGCGTTTCCAGTTGTCTGACGTGGGAGAGATATTGGCCGGTGATCGACTTTCGAGTTTTGCGGA
Organism: uncultured Ignavibacteriales bacterium; assembly: GCA_964540105.1. GTDB lineage: Bacteria > Zixibacteria > MSB-5A5 > GN15 > FEB-12 > DATKJY01. The sequence goes on from CAZILL010000001.1 coordinate 446,503, forward strand.
TATCGTCGGGTGTGCCGGAAGCGACGATCTCGCCGCCATGTACCCCCGCACCGGGGCCGAGGTCGAGTACATAGTCGGCAGATTCGATCGTCTCCCGGTCATGCTCGACGACCAGAACGGTGTTGCCGATATCGCGCAGTTCGAGGAGGGTGTTGAGCAGTTTCTGATTGTCGCGCTGGTGCAGACCGATCGAGGGTTCGTCGAGGATGTAGAGCACACCGACAAGGCGGGAGCCGATTTGGGTGGCGAGACGAATTCGCTGCGCTTCGCCGCCAGAGAGGGTGGCCGCTCCACGGCTGAGAGCCAGGTAATCGAGGCCGACATCGCACAGGAAACCAAGCCGCTCGCGAATCTCCTTGAGGATCTGGCGGGCGATCAGCTGCTGACGCTTGGAGAGTTTGATGTCAGTGAAAAATTGGCGGGCCTGTTTGATCGACATGTCGCAGATGCTGTCGATGGTCTCACGATCGAGAATGACTGCGAGCGCCTCGGGGCGCAGACGGGCGCCGCTGCAGCCGGGGCAATTGCTGACGGTCATGTAGTGTTCGATCCACTGACGAATATCCTGCGAATCGGTTTGGCGATAACGACGCGTGAGGTGCGGAATGACCCCCTCGAATCGGGACTGATAGGTTCCGGCGCCACGCCCTTTGCCGGTCAGATGTTCGTATTCGAAAGAGACTTCCTCGCGACCGGAACCGTAAAGTATGATCTCCTGGATCTTTGCCGACAGATCGGTGAAAGGGGTGGAGAATTTGAACTTGTAGTGACTGGCCAATCCTTTGAGCATATAGCGATACCAGTTCGACATGTCGGCTCCTCCCCACGGGTGAATAGCGCCGTCGTTGATCGAGAGGGAGTGGTTGGGGATGACGAGCTTTGGGTCGATCTCCATTTTCTGGCCGAGGCCGTCGCACACTTTGCAGGCTCCGAATGGGGAATTGAAGGAGAATAGCCGCGGGGTGGGTTCTTCATAGCTTATGTTACAGTTCAAGCAGGCAAATTGTTGGGAGTAGAGCAGGTCCTGATTCTTGATATTGATCAGCACCGTCCCCTGCGCCATCTTGATGGCGGTCTCGACGGAATCGGCCAGACGACGCTTCGAGGAAGGCTTCGCGACGAGACGATCGATGACCGCTTCGATGGAGTGCTTCTTGTTCTTATCGATTTTGATTTCGGAATCGGACTCGATGACGTCACCGTCGATGCGCAGCCGCAGATATCCCTCGCGACGGGCCTCGTCGATAATCTCCTTGTGCTCCCCCTTCTTTCCTCGGACCAGTGGTGCGAGAACCATCAGCCGGGTTCCCTCTTCGAAGCTCAGGACAGAATCGACGATCTGCTCGACGGTCTGCTGGGTAATCGGCTGGCGGCACTTGACACAGTGCGGGATACCTGCCCGGGCAAAGAGCAGGCGAAGGTAGTCGTAGATTTCAGTGACCGTGCCGACTGTAGAGCGCGGGTTTTTGGCTGTCCCTTTCTGTTCGATGGATATTGCAGGCGAGAGCCCTTCGATGAAATCGACATCGGGCTTTTCCATCAGGCCCAGAAACTGCCGGGCGTAGGCGGAGAGGGACTCGACGTAGCGCCGCTGTCCTTCGGCGTAGATGGTGTCGAACGCGAGTGAACTCTTGCCAGAGCCGGATAAGCCGGTGATGACGGTCAGGCTGTTGCGTGGAATCTTGACGTCGATATTCTTGAGGTTATGTTCGCGCGCACCCTTGATGTGCAGGAAATCGTTGTTGCGAGGAATTCGTTCGCGATGATTGGCCATAGTTACTCCGAAACCGCGAAATATACAGAATGTTTCCGGTCGGGGAAAGGAAGATGGGGGGATTTTTGTATCACATTTGAATGCAATGAGAGGGGAGGGGCGTTGATTCACGGCTGTTCGGGCGAAAAATCTTGACAAGGTTGCTCCCTGATCGCAGATTGGCGCGCCATGCACGACCAGCACCAATCGTTCTTCGATCAAGTCGCCGCCGAATGGGATCTCATGTTCACTGCGGAGGATTTGGAGCGACTGCAGCACCTGGTCGAGGGGATAGGCGTCGGGAAGGGGATGGACATTCTCGATCTTGGCTGCGGCACAGGTATCCTCTTTGATTTGCTGAGGAGAAAGGTGGGTGACAAGGGAACGGTCACCGGCGTGGACTTCTCGTTGAAGATGGCGCAGACGGCACATCGTAATTTCCCCTTTTCAAGTGTGAACGTTGTGGACGCAGACGTCGGAATGCTACCGTTCCGCGATCAGCGCTTCGACATGGCGGTTGCTTTTGCGTCGTTTCCGCATTTTGCAGATCAGCAGACAGCGCTTCATGAAGCGCATCGGGTGCTCAAATCATCAGCGCGATTGTACATCATTCACTTGTTGTCGTCGAAGCAGTTGGCGGAGATGCACTATCGAACCGGCGGCGCTGTAGCCCACGATGAACTGCCCACGAGGGAACGCCTTCAGACGATGTTTGCGGCAAGTCACTTCGATGACGTGCGTATCGAAGATAATCGCAATTTGTATCTGGCGTCGGCCATGAATTCCCGATAGAATCGGCGGGTTGTGGCGTTCTCACACCGTACAAGACTAATAGCCCACAGCGCGCTGTACCTGGCGCTGGCCATCGTTCTGCCGATCGCGTTTCACGCCTTTGGGCTGGGCGGGCGAGTATTCCTGCCGATGCATATCCCGGTACTCCTGGCTGGGTTCTTGAGCGGCCCGGTCAGCGGGCTCTCGGTCGGTCTGCTCGCGCCCATGCTATCGTATCTTTTGACCGGCATGCCGCCGACGTATGCGGTTCCGCTGATGTCGCTCGAGCTGCCTATGTATGGGCTCGTGGCCGGAATTGCATATCAACGTCTGCGGTTGAATATTTATCTGGCGTTGCTTATCGCGATGCTGATCGGACGACTGATGTTCGGCTTGGGATTGTTTGTCCTGGGGCTCTTTGTCGAACTGCCATACAGCGCGGCGGCATTCTTCTCAACCGGTGGCGCGATTGTGTCAAGTCTGCCGGGGATAGCCGTGCAAATAGTACTGATACCAATTGTCGTGGCGGCGCTTCGCCGCACTCGTGAAGTGAGAGAGGTTCACCATGGGTCGTGAATACACGCTTCCGGAGTTGTATGACATTGCGTTCGACTTTCGCGATGTTCCGGCTGAAGTCGACTTCTTTCAAAAGGTATCGCGGGCATATCGAGACAGCCCAATCGGCTCTGCGCTCGAGCTGGCGTGCGGCCCCGCCTATCATGTTCGCGAATTCGCGCGCCGCGGGATCGTATCGCACGGTCTCGATCTCGAGCCGGCGATGGTGGCCTATGCCAACGGCCTCATTGCTGAGGAAAGGCTGGATGCGGTTGTCCATCACGGCGACATGCGAACGTATCGATCGGAGCAGCAGTACGACTTCGTGTATATGTTGATGGCCTCCTATGCGCACCTTCTAACCAATCAGGATATGCTGGATAATCTCGAATGTGTAGCGAATCTGCTAAACGACGGCGGACTCTATCTCATTCAGACCGCGCACCCGAGGGACTTCTGGGGAGAAGAGGAACCGACCTTGAAGACCACCTGGCACATGACCCGCGGCGACATAACGGTCGAGACTGACTGGGGCGGGACTAATCAGCAGTTTGATTCGCTGACAGAAGTCGACGACCTTGTCGTGAGTTATACCGTCACTACTCATGGCGAGACCCGTCAGCATCAATTCCCCGATCGTCTCAGACGCTGTTCGATGGGGACATTTCTGGCGCTCCTGCGTTCTTCGGGCCGCTTCGAGATAGTTGATATGCTTGGGGATTTTGACTTCGATGAAAAACTCACGACCGCCCGGTCGAGTGTTCGCTTTGTACCCATCTTGAGAAAGATGTAGCGAAAACAGAAACGCCGTCACCGAAGGAGCAGTGACGGCGTGCGTGAAGGGCTCACAACCACGAGAAGGAGAGAGGAGGAGTGTTAGTCTTGCTGGGTCCCGTTCTGAGGGGACGAACTATTCGCTGTGCTCTTGTCGCCTGAAGCCAATTTCAGTCGAGGCAGATCGAGTTCGCGGCGCAAGAGTTCAATGTAGTCTCCCATCAGGCGATACTTGTTGCTGAAGGCCGAGGTCCTGCTGATTCCGTCCTGCAGCGTTCTCTTGGCGTGGACGACATCCCAAGCTTGGGTGAGAGCGGATTGATCGAGCGTCACAGGATTCGACAACGAATCGCGGCCTCGATTATGGGCTGTGTCCGAGACGAGGTCGGCGCGAGAGATCTGTTCTCCAAGTATCCCCAGCAACTGTTCGTCGGCTTTGATGTTATTATCAAGGAAGTCGCAAATAACCCCTTCGAAGCGTCTGATCTCCGCGTCATTCCCTTTCAGAGCGGCGTCGTACCAAAGATCGATGCTATAGGATAGCTTCTCAGGAAGCTTACCGGAATAGTAGTAATCCTGGAGCGCGGGCGGGATGGAAAGTTGGGGAGCTTTGTCGTTCTCGCCGGAGGAGTATGCGGCGCTTCCCAATCCGAGGGACAGTATGCAGATTATGCTGCCTGTCAGGAATCGTTTCATTGTGTCTCCCTCTGAAAAGAGATTCCACTTGTACAACACTACTGTTAAGGACGAGAGCAAACCTCACGCCGGAGCGGCTATCCGGTTGAGTGACTGTACGTTCGGGGAGATGGCACGGTATGAAAGAATTGGCTCCAGTGCACGACATGTGGGGAGAACGCCATAGTCAGGGGGAGGAGATCTGACAGCGGCGGGACTTCCACGCGGTCGAAACATTTGAGGTTCATCGACGTTACACCAGTAGGGCTTGGCAGATTTCGACCGACAGCGTATACTGTAGACTGAGTCTGCGTGTTCTTTGAAAGCTGTATAGTAGAGTCATAATTCTCCTATACGTTGAAACAGCTTGTTTGGATTATGGGGGTGACAGGTTTCGACGGGTTTAGCGGGGGATTATCGGCGTGCCGGGGTTGTCTGGGTCCCCGTTATCAAACTGGGCAAAACACAAATGGCGAATATAACTACGCCATGGCTGCCTAACCTCACGGTTAGTTGAAGTGCCCGTCGTGCCTGACCTTTCGCCTTCAAGGTCGGGACACGGCGTCGATTAAAGAGGGCTCGGTGATCTGACGCCGTTAACGATCGCTCAAATACAACGGCTGGCTGTTGGCATGGCCTGTCTATCGGCAGTGCTGACGGCGAGAGACTAATGAGAGACTACGCACGTAGAAGGTGATTTGACGTTATTCTCGGACGGGGGTTCGATTCCCCCCACCTCCAAATCATTGTGTCCCTTTAAGTTACCGTCGCACAAGGGGTAGGATGAATTACCTATTCCCCCGTCCCCTGGTGTCTCACAACGAATTATCAATGAGTTACGACAACGTTGGTCACGATTTGGTCACAGTCAATGTAGTACCACTCTAGTCAAAATATCTCCGCATTTCATTTTGGGATGTTGTGTCCTTCTCACGTCTCTTCTTCTTGACACTCTTGGTCATTTGGCGATATTGCCAAGTATAAGTTGAGGTGATACAATATGGGTATGGATAGCAAGACGAAAGCGCACTTCGAGGCCAAGGCCAGAATCATCAAGGCAATGGCTCACCCCACGCGATTATTTATTGTCGATGTGCTGTCAAGGAAAGAGCAGTGCGTCTGCGAGTTGACCGAAATGGTCGGCGCGGATACCTCGACTATTTCCAAGCACCTGTCCATCCTGAAAGCAGCCGGCATTGTTGAGGATGAGAAGCGCGGTCTACAAGTATGGTACTCGCTCAAGGTGCCCTGTATCCTGAATTTTTTTGGCTGCGTTGAGCAAGTACAGAAACTCGCTGCCAAAGAGCATCGGACAGTCCTGAGTCGAACGTAGTTTTTTTGGGTCTATTTTTGGCCGTTTGGCCAAATAGCCACACATGATAAAGTGACGTTTAACATATGCTTCTGCAATTCGCGGATTACATCGTCTATTCGCTCCTCGGGCTCATGCGGGGAACGCACTTAGGCGATGCGCTCAATTTCTTCGTGTACGACAGTATCAAGATACTTCTGTTACTCTCGACCATCATCTTCATCGTCGCCATCATTCGTTCCCAATTCACGCCGGAGCGAACCCGTAGGCTATTGTCACATAAGGCTGGGTACTTCGGTAACGTTCTCGCTGCGCTATTGGGTATCGTGACACCCTTCTGTTCCTGCTCGGCTGTGCCTCTGTTCATCGGTTTTGTCGAATCCGGTGTGCCGCTTGGAGTCACCTTCTCCTTTCTTGTGTCGTCGCCGATGGTAAATGAGGTAGCTCTCATTATGCTCTGGGGATTATTCGGTTGGAAGATTGCCCTCCTGTATATCGGCACGGGAGTAACCGTAGCAATCGTATCCGGAATTGTCATTGGCAAGCTGAAGATGGAACGCTTTGTGCAAGACCATGTCTATACCATGAAAGTGGGTGCTGGCACTGACCACACGATGGTCTGGAAAGAGCGCCTGTCCTATGCCAAGGAATACACCGGGGGGCTACTCAAGAAGATCTGGCCGTATGTCCTCGTCGGTATCGGCATCGGCGGGTTCATCCACGGCTACGCTCCGGAAGGATTCCTGCTGCGATATGCTGGCCCTGGCAACCCTTTTGGCGTACCGGTGGCAGTCCTCATTGGTGTGCCGCTCTATAGTAATGCCGCCGGGATAATTCCGATTGTGCAGGCGCTCATGGAGAAGGGGATGGCTATAGGAACCGTCCTCGCCTTTATGATGGCGGTGACGGCTCTGTCGCTGCCGGAGGCCGTTATCCTAAAGAATGTGCTTAAGATGAGGCTGCTGCTGACCTTCTTCTGTGTCGTCGCAGTCGCTATCATCGGCGTGGGTTATCTCTTCAATGCGATTTTGTAGAATGAAGTAAGGAGAAGTTACTATGAGAATTCAAGTACTGGGTCCGGGCTGCCCAAACTGCAAACAGCTTCACAAGAATGCGATGGCCGCGGTAATGGAGGCCGACGTTGACGCCGACGTGGAAAAAGTCGAAGACATTACCACAATAATGAAATTTGGCGTCATGGCGACACCGGCGTTGGTTATCGACGGCGTGGTCAAGACGAGTGGCAAGGTGCTCACCGTCAGCGAAATAAAGAAGCTGATTGCCTGAACAATTGGACGAGAAAGGCATATGCGATGAAGACGATCTTAGTGACGACCTGCCTGGCGATACTGGCCATGGCCGGCAATTTCACTCCGCTCTCGGCTGCGGATTCGACCCTCGTCAAGCCGAAGGCGGCTGACAAACAGGCAAAAGTCGCTCCCGCTACAAAAGCGAGTACGAAAGAGGTCTCCGATACGCTGCAAACTCGGACCGGTAGCAAACACCAATTGATCGTCTACTACTTCCATGGAACGCAGCGATGCTCGAACTGCATTAAGATCGAAGCGTACACGAAAGAGGCCATCGACAGCGCCTTCTCAACACAACTGAAGGACAGTGTCCTCGTTTGGCGTCTGGTCAATACGGATGAGGATGCTAACAAACACTGTCGCGATGATTACCAGCTTTTCACTAAGTCGGTTGTATTGAGTGATCTTGCCGACGGTAAGCAGATCCACTGGAAGAATCTTGACAAGATATGGGAACATCTTGGAGACAAAGCGGCTTTTCAGGCCTATATCCGTGAGGAAGTGGCCGCGTACCTGAAGGCCGATTGATGGATTCACTGCTCGTAGCGGCCGGCTCGGCCTTCTGGTTTGGTATCCTGACCTCGATATCGCCATGCCCGTTGGCGACCAACATCGTCGCCGTGTCGTTTGTCAGTCGAGAGGTAGAAAGCCCCAGGCGTGCTGTTCTCTCCGGCTTGCTGTACACTCTTGGCCGCATGCTCACCTATATCGGCCTTGGTGCGATCGTGGTCGCTGGAATGATTTCCATCCCGGCTGTGGCCAATTTCCTGCAAGACTACATGGACAAGGTTCTTGGGCCACTCCTTGTTCTGGTGGGCGTGCTTCTTCTGGGTTCGTTTAGTCTGACACTTCCCAGCATGGGGGGCGGCGAAAGAACTCGACGTTTAGCAGAGCGCGGAGGAATCTGGGGTGCACTGCCACTGGGGATCATCTTTGCTCTGTCACTCTGTCCGGTGTCCGCGGCCCTGTTCTTCGGAAGTCTCATTCCGCTCGCCCTTCAGCACAAGTCCTATTTGCTCATGCCAGGTCTTTTCGGTGTGGGTACAGGATTGCCGGTAATCGTCTTCGGCTTGGTGATCGTGTTTGGTGCCAGTTCAGTTGGGAAGCTTTTCAGCCGCGTCACCATCATAGAGAAGTGGGTGCGACGTCTGACGGCCGCCACCTTCATCGTAATTGGGTTGCATTACATACTGAGGTATAATTTCGGAGCTTACTGATGAAGCCGTGGAGAACCAAAGAACGGTCACGATTTGGCCGCAATGGCCTGTAAGCCCTTGTGCCACAACGCGAATCGGAGGTTCGATCCCCCCACCTCCAATAATATAACTCATTACAAATCAATCGCTTACAAAGGGAAGGGGCGTCCGAATCCCCGTCCCCTGGCTTTTCTAAGCGTATATCTGGCAATCACCCCGAATAAACGAAAACGCGAAACGTCACAACTTGGTCACTGCTAGCCTTGACTGTGCGAGTCAATTAAATCGCGCTTTCCAATCTACTAACGACGGGGCCTCCACGGAATGGCTGTCACTTGGGTTCAGCGGTTCTGTTCTTTCGACCTTTCCGAATTCCACGAGTATCTCAAGAAGCTGGATCCGACTATGACCACTTCTGATCATGCCTAAAGAGCGGTATAAGGCCAAACCCCACTAACAGGTTCTTAAGTCGATCAACCCGACATTAGCTATCCCTCTGGAGCCAATCCAGCATTGCTGAAATGCTCCCGGTAGCCATGGCTACACTCGTGTCAGCTGCTCCGTAGTAGAAATGGATGGTGTCACCATCGGGAAGAATGGTGTACCCGCAGGGGAAAACGACATTGCCAACGTCACCGTGCAATTCATAGGATTCCTCGGGACCAAAGATCCACTGATTGCCCCGCTTGAGGCACACATCCGGGGCATGCAAGTCGAACAGCGCGAGCCCGAGTCGATAAATCGCGCCTGCGGCAGTCTGTCGTACGCCATGGTACATCACTAACCACCCCTTCGGAGTTTCTATAGGGGGCGGCGAGAGACCTATTTTGTTTGCATCCCACCATCCTCCGCGCCGAGCTTCCATCATTAATCTGTGACCGCCCCAATGTGTTAAATCGGGTGAGTATGAGATCCACATGTGCGCTCTCGGAGAGCTGACCGGTCGGTGAATCAGTGCCCAGCGACCGTCGATGCGGTGCGGCAGCAAAGTCGCATCCTTGTCTTCAGGAGGCATGATGATTCCATGGCGCTTGAATTCGTGGAAATCCTGGGTAGTTGCCAGGGCCACGCCCGGCCCATCGCGCGTGAATGCCGTATAAACTACGACATATTGATTCAGTTCCGGGATGTACGTAATTCGCGGATCTTCAATTCCCCAAACCTCCTCGGGAAAACGTTCAGGGTCTGGCATCAAAGTCGGCTGCGCATCAATCCTCCAGCCGTCAATGCCGTTGACTGAGCGCGCGGCGCAGAGGTGTGACTGCCCGCGTCGATCCTCTACACGACACAGGAGCAGCGTCGTTCCATCTGCCAGCAATGTGGCCCCGGGATTAAAGACACTATTGACGGGATAAGGCCAATTTGCAGCGGTTAAGATCGGATTCAGTTTGTGACGCCTAAGAAGTTCGGGGTGCGAATTGCTCATCTGGATCGCGTCTCCACAGGTTTGAAGGTGTTCTCTGCCAAGCGCAGTTCCAGCAGGGACTGGAGGAAGGCGAGTGTCGATTCTGCGCCGAGATTCTCGTTAGGACGATCCGGATGCAGACCATCGCGACATCCGCCCGTAGTTGGGTCGTAAATTGAAAGATTCAGGTCATTGCGTCCGAGAAACCACTCAAAGGCGCTCTGAGCTTCCTTGCGCCATCGGTTGTCCAGAGTAATTCGATAAGCCTCGAGACAGGCGGAAACCATAGCTTGACCCTCCACAGGCTGTTGATCGAAACGGGCGCGCTCACCGCCTTTCCGAAAGAAGCCGTTGGAACCGATGGGGACAAAATGCCCCCCCTTGCTGGCTCGCTGTATGTCGGACAGCCAAACAAGCGATTCCAATCCAGCTTCAATCATCGCAGCACTTTGAACAGATTGTCCGCAGATAAGCGATGCGTGGGGTAGAACGGCGTTGCAGTACGACAGTCCCTCCTCGTACCACTGCCAGTCGTCGGTGCGACAACGTTGATACAAAGAGAGAAGTCGCTGTGACAATTCCTCCTGGACCTGACCGGCGCGACGATCGCCGGCGAAGCGTTGGAGGTACTCATGAATGCCGATGAGCGCAAAAGCCCAGGCGCGAGGACTAGTTGTGCCGAGAATAGCGGGCAGGGCCTTCTCGAACAACCATCCGGCCATACTCTGGAGGGCCGGAGTATGAGAGCGACCGAGAACTGTACCGAGGGCCCATAGGGCGCGGCCATGACTGTCGTCCGAACCGTTCTCTTCCAGCCAGCTGCGCTGGTAGGTCATGAAGTTGCGAAAACGTCCGGTCTCGGCGTTATAGGCGTACCAGATGAAAGCGAGATAGCGTGAGGCTAATTCGAAGGCCTCTTGGTTACCCGCGTCCTCCAAGAGCGAGCTCACGATGAGAGCGCGGGCATTGTCATCAGTTGTGTACCCTTCATGATAATTGGGGATAATGAAAATCGCATGCTGCAGTATGCCTGTTTCGTCGGTCATGTTACGCAGGTGATCAAGCTTGAGGGGCGGCAATTCACCAGGATGTTTGTCGAGGGCTTTGACAGTGAAGCCCGGTCTGCTGAAATGGCGGCGATCTGTTCGAGCGCGCTCGAAGGTTTCGCGATAGCGGCGCGCCACCTGCGGCCAGATCATCTCCCTTCCGAACATGTAGGCCCGCTTGCGCATCGCGTGACGTCTGGCTTCGTCACTCAATAGATCCACGACCATCTGAGCGAGGGCAGCAGGATCCCGAAACGGCACCAGCGCTCCCCGCTCTTCGGCCAGCATCTCCTCTGCGTACCAGTATGGAGTCGAAATGACGGCTTTCCCGGCTCCCAGTGTGTAAGCGAGCGTGCCCGAAGTGATCTGTGCCTGGTTGAGATAAGGAGTGATGTATATGTCCGCTGCTCCGATAAACTCAATCAGTTCTTCCAAGCTAACGAAGCGATTATAGAAGATAACATTGCTTTCGACGCCCCTCTCACGTGCTAACCATTGGAGCGACAACCGGTAGGCTTCTCCGTCGGTTTCCTTAACGTGAGGGTGGGTTTCCCCCAGGATTATGTAGACCACGTTGGGATGAGCAGCGAGGATCGCAGGTAAGGCCTCGATGACGTTCTCGATCCCCTTACTTGACGAGAGCAGTCCAAAGCTAAGCAGAACCATCTTTCCTTCCACGCCGAATAGATCCTTATGGAAGCTCGGGTCAACAAAAGGCACGTCCGGGATGCCATGGGGGATGAGATCAATCTTGTCCGGAGACACGTGATAGATATCTGTGAGAAAATCCTTACCACGCTGACTCATCACAACGAGTCGATCCGAGATCTTGGTAATTTCCTCCAGCACCGTCCGCTGATCTGCGTCCGGTTCGGCAAGAACGGTGTGCAGGGTCGTGACAATCGGCATGCGCAGCTCGCGCAGGAGCGAGAGGATGTGGCTGCCGGCTCGACCGCCGAAAATACCGTATTCATGCTGAAGGCAAACCAAATCGACGTTATTAATATTCAGAAAGTCGGCTGCCCGGCGATACGATTCGATGTCCTTTTCCGTGATTTCAAAACGGACGCGACTGGGGTACTGGTAACCCTCATCGGTGTCATTAACCGGAAGAGCGATACATGTCGTCGCCTCACTTTCGGCAGCGATCGCTTCACACAAATCGGTAGTGAAGGTAGCAATACCGCACCGGCGCGGAAGGTAATTGCCGACGAACGCAATTCGCTTGATAATGGAGCTGGAAGAGCCGTTCTGCAAAACGAGTATTTCCTTTCTGGCGACCACTGCGTCAATGGAGTCGCATCCGAGTGCGAAGCTGGTAGCAAATAGGATCGGCAGTGATGTTCTCCGCTACCAGAGGAAACAGCGCGCGACAATCACAGTATACTGGGATCTGCAAAACGCGCAATCGCTCGAACGATTGAGAAGGGGATTAGTCCCCGGTCTGAAACGTGTGCGATTTCCACAGTGTCTACTGACCGAAATCAATGTAATACGGGTAGTCAAGATTTCCTGGAGACTGTTTATAGTGAGGCCGAGTTCTCTGAAGGGCAAATCGACTGAATACGGCAGCCAATGTACAGGAGAGAAAACCAGGAATCCCGCCGAATACGATCCACGCGACAATTAACATGCTTCCATCCTCTGTTGTTGAGCGAATCGTCCAGCGTTACGCAGTCCGTTCCCTTATTCCTCTCGTGCGCTCGGCAGGCTTCCTCTCAATTCCGCTTTCTGCAGGCCTTAAACGGATGCCCGGCCTTGGTCGTTGAAAGGCATCTCCATGAAACAGTATCCCAAGGATATGCCGTCGACCTTGTATGTGCTGATGCTGACATCCGCCACAACATCACACTTTCATGTTACAACCGTTTACAGATTGCCCTGGCGCGGATTCTCACCGGACCATGTGGGCGCGTCATAGTGCTGCTGTCACCAGATCGATGCTTTGACAAGGATTGATTTGTCAGGGCAAGGCTTGAAAAACAATCAATTCGTGGACGCCAAGTCTATTGGTATATACGTCGAAATTCTGCAAATGCCTAGGTTTATGTTTACTTTCAGTAGAACACCCCGCGATCGGAGGCTGCCCAATTGGCGGCGAAGTGTTTGCCGCACAGACGCTTCTGGGTCAATCGAGTCCATTTTTTCTGCTTGACAGGAATTCGTCGAATTTCCATATTTTTGAGGTAGTTGACAAGCAGGTCGTCAGTGGAGAGTCATGTGTGCCGAAGATCCGAGTGTTGTTAATTGAAGACAATCGCATTCTGCGCGAGGGGATTAGTGCGATGCTCAATGACCAGCCGGACATCAGAGCGGTAGCGGCATCTGGCAACGGCGATGCCCTTGACAAGGCTCAGCGAGTCAAGCCCAAGGTAGTTCTTCTTGATCTTGGTTTACGGAGCCAGAGCAGTCTCAGAATAACTGAGACCATCAGGAAGCGACATCCGAAAGCTGAGATCGTGGTGATGGACCTTGTCCCCGTGCAGGCGGAAGTCATTGAATTCGTCAAAGCTGGAGTCTCGGGCTTCATTCTTAAGGACGCCACTATTGATGACTTCCTACACACAATTCGATCGGTTGCTGAGGGTAAGAAAGTGCTGCCGCCCCCTATGGCAAACTCGCTGTTCTCGCACATTGTGGAATATGCTGTTCAAACCGGCAAGGCAGGTCGACTGATGAAGGCGGTCAAGTTGACCAGACGAGAACATGAGGTAGTGGGCCTTATCTCAAGGGGCATGAGCAACAAGGAGATTGCCCAGGAACTCAATATAGCGGTACATACAGTCAAGAGTCACGTCCACAACACATTGGAGAAACTGGCTCTTCACACCCGACTGGAACTGGCCAGCTACGCGCTCACGGACGGCATGGTGCGGGCCTCGGCGAAACGGGTCTCGAAGAACCAAGAGTAGCGCCTCATTCTTTGGGATTAGTTCCTTTTTCAATCCTTCGGCCGATTGATCGGCAGTTCAATTCAGGCATATTAGCTCAGAAACGGTGAATTGGGCCTGAACTGCAGTCTTTCTCTTATGGTGGACTGTAGCCAAGCCAACGGAATTCTACCGCTACCCGAAGTAACGTCAGCGGTGACGATTGAAGGAGAAGTGATGGCTGTGCAAGTAATAGGAAAGCGATCAGGCAAAGACGAGGTGTTCCAGATAGACAAGATCCTGAACTCAATGCGGAGCGCTGGTGTCAGCCAGGAAGCCGCTCAAAGAGTAGCAGGGAGTATCACCTTTCACGAGGGCATTACCACCGTAGAAGTGCGGAATCAAGTGATCGGCGGGATCAAGAATCGAGAGCCACAGGCCGCTAAGCAGTACGAATCGCACCCGAGGAAGACTCATAAGACATAAGTAGGTCTCTTCAATGATCAAGGTGAGTTGAGGTATGGGAACGGCGAAATCGACTCAACGGGAGGGTTTTGAGGAGGATACCCTCCCCCACCTTGAAACGCTCTGGAGGGCTGCTCATTGGCTTACCATGCGCAAGAGCTGCGCTGAAGATCTGGTGCTAAGAGCGATGACACGAGCCTATCGCACCTGGCACGCTTCCACTGACACGGTTAGTACCAAGGCGAGACTCTTCAGGATTCTGTGCATGGAATTTGATCACGCCGACTACCCCGGGTATCAACCCGACCGATCTCTTCTGGAGAATGGCAAGAGTGCTCCGGATGACGGCAATGGCAATGGACGCCATTCGTTTGTGTCAATTAAACCCGAGGAACTGCCGGTGCTCTTGTTGAACTCGGATGTTTCCGTCAAAGGAGCACTTGCCGGTCTCAGTGTGCAATCTCGATTTATCTTGATATTGCGCATGCGAGAACGGTTTTCATACGAAGACATTTCCTACATAACGGGCCTCCACAGGGACTCGGTAAAATCGATTCTCGAGAGGTTTCGCAGAGTGATTCCTCGATATCTCGTACTGAAGGGCAACGGTTTCATGGGCACGGGAAATGAACGTACCAGACTCAGGGTGCGCATGGCGTCGTCTGACGACAGCCAGGGTCGAGGATAACCGCCATGCGCCGACTCTCCATCGGCATCATCGACCTCGTGGCCAAGGCTCCGACCAGGACCATGTGGATGCGTGTCATGGGGGCCAACTTCGCGAGCATCATGCCGCAGGTCGTGGCAACATGGTGCGAAGAACAAGGGCATGCTGTCACCTTTGTCACATATACAGGTCGGGAGCAACTCATCGACGAATTGCCGATTGGAGTCGACCTCGTCTTCATCAGTTCGTTCACAGAAGCCGCTCTGTTGTCCTATGCGCTCAGCAATCTGTTGCGATCTCGGGGCGCGATCACCGCTCTTGGAGGGCCACATGCTCGCTGTTATCCGCAAGATGCGCAGAAGTACTTTGACTATGTGCTGGGCTTCACAGACGAGGCGCTGATCCGGGAAGTGCTTGACGATTGTGAACAACACCGTCCCATTGGTATGCATCTATCAGCTGAACGTCATCCAGTCCAACTGCCCGGTGTGAGCAGGCGATGGAAATTCATGGAGCAGACGCTGCGGAAAGCGCCAATGATCAAGATCGTGCCGCTCTTGAGCAGCTTGGGGTGTCCGTATTCCTGTGACTTCTGCATTGACTCATCAGTCCCCTATCAACCGTTGGACGCAACTGAGATGAAGCATGACTTGAGTTTTCTTCTCGGCAAATTGAAGCACCCCCGAGTAGCCTGGCATGATCCCAACTTTGGTGTCCAATTCGACCGGAGTATGGACGCCATTGAGGAAGTAGTACCACCTGGTCGAATCGACTTCATTGCGGAATCCACTCTGTCGCTGCTCTCCGAGTCCCGGGTGAAGAGACTTGAGCGAAATGGCTTCAAGGCGTTGTTGCCCGGAATTGAATCGTGGTTCGAGTTAGGGAAGAAATCGAGCACAGGTGTGACAACCGGCATGGAGAAGGTCAAGAAGGTTTCCGACCATGTGAACATGATACTTCAACATATCCCGTATGTGCAAACGAATCATATTTTCGGACTCGAAGGTGATGAAGGACGGGCGCCGTTTGAACTTACCAAGAGGTTTCTGGAACTTACGCCGGGTGCCTTTCCGGCTTACTCAATGCTCTCAGCTTTCGGGCAAGCCGCTCCCCAGAATCTCGAATTTCAGCGAGCAGGTCGAGTTCTACCGTTTCCATATCATTTCCTCAGCAATATTCAGATGAACATCAAACCGAAGAACTATTCATGGCCGGAATTCTACGACCGGCTCATTGACGTAACGAGGTACTCCTATTCTCCTCGTTTGATAATCCGACGGTTCTTGGCAAATGGTGAGACAATACCTAGGTGGCTAAACATCGTTCGCGGACTATCGTCCGAGCGTTTTGGCCGGGTTGCCTACTTTACTGAGATGAGAAGTCGACTGGCAAATGACCGGCCGTTTCGACGATTCTTCGAACAAGAGACGGAGGAAATTCCGAATTACTTCATGGACAGGATCCGTCGGGATCTCGGCCAGTTCTGGGATTGGTTGCCAGCAGGCGCAATTCGCCATGATCCGAACGCCTTCTTGCGATCCACGGAGAAGCTCGTTCCGCGCACCGCAATTCAGAGGACAGCATAGAATCATGTATTGCCAGCAAGAAAGGAGGCACACGATGGGTGACAAAGGCGGGAAGAAGGACAAAGATAAAGAGCAGAAGCAGAAGAAGAGCAAACACGATCAAGTGGAAAAGGCAAGGCAGGATAAGCAGCCGAAAAGGGACCCAGTGAAATGAATGTGGATTCTGCTGGCAGGCGCAGGCTCCGGACAGCGCGGATTGTACGTAGTTGCTCGTTGTGCTTGCGCGGCCAGACAACGCTCGCCAATGCCATACGCTACAAGGAGACCGGTCCGACCGGTCTCCTTGAGTATCAACCCTGAGGTAAGGTTTCCTATGACCTGATAATGACGGAATTAGTACACTTTACGGTAGCCATTGCCGCCGCTGCGGTTGCCGCTTTCTTCACGGGATTTTGCTTGGTTGACGTTTAGCGCGCGTCCGTTCATCTCACGACCGTTGAGCCCGCTGATGGCAGCAGTCGCTTCGTTCGTTGCCGGCATCTCGACAAACCCGAACCCTTTGGGTTGGCCGCTGTCCTTGTCGGTGATGATCTTAATCGAAGAGACCTCACCGAACGCCTTGAAGGACTGGCGTAACTGATCTTCGGTCGTTTCGAACGACATGTTTCCTACGTAGATATTCACTCTACACTCCATTCTTGCTGGTCCTGATGGTGCTGATCTCGTTGAGAGTTCAATCACTTCAGAACAGCCAATACACTGCGCATGATCGCGCGATTAATTCGAGAAAACGTTTTAGCGGAGAGTTGCAGATTAAGACAAGACTTCGATAAAGGCAGAGCTCAAATCAACATTAACACAACATTATACATAAGGGGTCGCCGAAAACCTACTGTTATATTCGACTGCGGTCCATCGTTGAAAGTGGTCTCGGGATGCATGGAGAGAGGAAAACGGTCACGATTTGGCCTCAATGACCCGTAAGTCTTTGTCCCACATAGCGAGTCGGAGGCTCGATGCCCCCTCTATTGATATAACTCATTATGGTTCAGTAGATTATAGGGGCACCGGGGTGGTGTGCCCCCTTACCCATGGCGTTTGTAAGTGTATTTCCGGCAACAACCCGGAATAACTGGCAATCAAGAACGTAAGGATTTGGTCACGCAGGATTTTGTGAACTGGACAAGCATGTCCACTACATCTGATTAGTTCTTGCTCACTCTTTCGAATACGCGCATGAAATTCCCCCCGAGAATTCTCGCAATGTCTTTGTCGGAATAGCCGCGGCGAACAAGTTCCTTGGTGATGTTTGGAAGTTTCGAACAGTCTTCTACTCCGATTGGGACACTCGGAATACCATCAAAATCGGAACCAAGTGCAACATGATCAGGGCCGACCAGTTTCACGATGTAGTCAATATGATTCACCAGGGTTTCGACGTTGATGTTTAGGCGCTTCTCAGCACTATCCGCGGGTGCATAGATCGGAGCTGTTGCCTTATCGAGCGCCTCGCGGTCATTTCCATATAGCGCTTCAATAGAGTCCAATTCCCGCTTGTGGGGACCAATGATAGAATCTTCGATTCGCCTCACGTCAGCCGACAGGTACGCGTTCCAGAAATTGACCCCAATCACACCGCCATTGTTCGCAATTGCCTTGATCTGATCATCGGTCAGATTTCGATCATGAGGACAAATGGCATGAACGCACGAATGCGACGCTATTACCGGCGCAGTAGTGATTTTCAGCACCTCTTCGACTGCTTCCTTGGATGCATGTGAAACATCGATAATCATCCCGAGCCGGTTCATCTCCCGCACTACTGCCTTACCGAACTCAGTCAACCCGTGAAACGCCGGAGCGGTATCGGCCGACGAAATGCACCAATCGCTCGAGGCAGTGTGCGTGAGTGTCATGTAGCGAACGCCTCGGTCATAGAAGTGCCTGAGATTTTCAAGCGTGTCGGCGATTGCCACGCCGTTTTCAATTCCGATAAACGCTGCGATCTTCCCCGAACTAATTAATGTTCTTGCCTGCCTCGCCGTGATACAGATTGCGATTGTGTCCGGGTGGCGCTTGATACTTGCTTCTAACGAATCAATCAGCAGATCGACTGTCGGACGGCACTTCTCTTTGGGTGTGTTGGTAGGGAGCCAGCACGCAAACACTTGCAGATCAACGCCGCCTTCTTTCAGACGGGGAAGGTCCATGTGACCAGTGGTGTCACGTTTGGAGAAATCAAAGCCGTCTCTTAGTCTGAGAGGCGTATCAGAATGCAAATCCGTGACAATGGCCTTCGTGTGGATTTCGCGATAGTCGCGACTTGTATTGCCGCCGTGCACCCGGCAACCAAGTAAGAGTGCGGTTAGAGATAGCCATGCCAACAGGAGTTTGGTCTGCATAGTGAATAGATAGTTTGCGAAGGCGTGGCAAGCAATCTGTAAGTGGCTACAGTTTGACCCGGAGGTGGCCGGGCTGCTCGCCGGCCGTCTCCTTAATCCATTGCCCTTAATGTCTACAACTCCTATTTTGTAAAAAGCCTTTGACAACAGGCGGAGTCAAGACCGCCACAAACCGGGATGTTTGTCGAATATGCAGGATAGCGACTCAGACGACATTACCCGAATGCACTTTCAGCTGGCGAACGACACCATAATCGGGCACTACCGGATCATCGAGAAGATCGGCGCCGGCGGCATGGGCGAGGTGTACCTGGCGGAGGATATAAACCTCGGTCGGCAAATCGCTATCAAGGTATTGCCGGACATGTTCGGCAGTGACCAGGAGCGCCTGGCGCGATTCGAGCGCGAGGCCAAACTGCTCGCCTCACTGAATCACCCCAACCTGGCCACTATTCACGGTCTGGATAATGTGCAAGGAAAGCGGCTCCTTGTCATGGAGCTGGTCGAAGGAGAAACGCTTGCCGAGCGGATTGCCAAAGGACCGCTGCCTGTCGATGAAGCCTTGGAGATATTCCGCCAAATAGCAGCAGGGATAGAAGCAGCTCACGAGAAAGGGATCATCCATCGAGATTTGAAGCCGGCCAACATCAAGATCACGCCTGAGGGCAAGGTCAAGATTCTAGATTTCGGTTTAGCAAAGGCTCTTCAGGGTGAATCAGCTGCAACTGATTTAGCCAACTCACCGACAATAACCGAAAACATGACTCGCGCCGGGGTTATTCTGGGGACAGCCGCCTACATGAGTCCCGAGCAGGCCAAAGGGAAGTCAGTCGACAAGCGCACCGACATCTGGGCATTCGGCTGTATTTTGTTCGAGTGTCTAACTGGCGCACGAGCCTTTGAGGGAGAGACCACATCCGAGACACTGGCGGCAGTTCTGCGTGGAGAGCCCGATTGGGAAGAACTGCCTGCTCAGACTCCGTCGCACATCAAGACACTGCTACATCGATGCTTGCATAAAGACATCAGCCGCCGCTTGCGTGACATTGGCGATGCCTTGCTTGAAGCACCTGATTCCGTGGCGCTTTCCGAAGTCACGCGAGCGCGCGGCCACCGGTGGCGCACCGTGATTCCATGGGTAGTCTTCGCGCTCATGGTTGTAGTTGCCGGCTACATCTGGTACACAGGCGGAGGGAAACAATCGACCGATCCAAAACCCATCTATACTTCCGTCAATCCACCCGAGAATTCGGTCGGGTGCTTCCGGGATGGAGTTGCGCTGTCTCCCGACGGAAGCAAGCTTGCGTTTGTGTCGCTTTCCTCGAAAGGTGAGCGTCTGGTATGGGTTCGTTCGTTCAATCGGTCCGACGCCGTGCCCCTGGTCGGCACTGACGGCGCGAATTATCCCTTCTGGTCACCGGACAACAAGCACATTGCCTTCTACGCGGGCGGCTGGCTAAAACGGGTGGCGGCAGAGGGTGGGCAGGTGCAGAAACTTTGTCGGGCCACATTGTCTGGCATCTGGGGCGGTAGCTGGGGGAGCGCGGGGAGCATACTCTTTTGCGACGCGGGTTTCGGTGTTTCGACGGTAGCTGAGACCGGCGGCGACCCCGTGGCCATTCCTGGCGGCAAACAACCGGGTTTTCCCTGTTTCTTACCCGATGGCAAACGATTTCTATATACCAAGTTTGCAAGTTCTGGAGACTATTCGCTCTATCTTTCTTCGCTTGGTGAACCAGGGCTCGGCAGAGAGCTGAGCGGTACAGCCGGGGTGTATCGTGCGGAGTGGGTTCCGCCTGACAGGCTTGTCATCTTCCGCGAATCCGATCGCTCCCTTTCCACCCAGCGGATAGATCTGTCCGCTTGCACAACCGTTGGTTCTCAGCACCTATTGACAGAACCAGTGCCATCTTCAGCCGGGTGGCCGAGTTTCAGCGTGTCTCAAACCGGGATGTTGACTTTTGTCGTCAATCCTCCGGAGGCCAGCAACGATGTGGCATGTCGCTTGATCTGGCTGGACCGTAAGGGAAATCTCCTGGGATATCTCGGGGATGTCGGCGGGTATTGGTGGGCACAGATCTCCCCCGACGGTCGGCGTGTCATCTGCAACCCCGATGATGATGTCTGGGTCTTTGAAGTGGCCTCGGGTTTAATTAGACGAGTAACTAATGAAATGCTCTCTGGGTCTAACACAGTGACTCCGATATGGTCTCCACAAAGTGACCGGATCATGGCCTACGTAGGGCCAGAAGATGTAGTTAAAGAGTACTCGCTATCGGGTGGGGCTTCGAGAGAAGTCTTCTCGGATTCTCTTGCAACGGCTCCATTGACGGACTGGTCGCAAGACGGAAAGTACATTCTTTGCGACGGTTATGAATCAGGAGGAAACTCAGGCGACGTAATGTATATTGATTTCGCTACGCGCCAAATCAGACCATTCTTCCCCACACGTGCTTACGAGCAAGGCGGGCACTTCTCGCCCGATAGCCGTTGGGTGGCCTATGTTTCGAATGAAACAGGCTCGGATGAGGTTTACATCCGGTCGTTTCCGGATGGCACGCACGTCAAGCGAGTTTCATATGCAGGCGGCATGCACCCTCGCTGGCGGGCAGACGGTAAAGAGCTGTTCTTCCTCGCACCCGGTTGGACCGTCATGTCAGCAGGGGTGACATTCCAGCCAGAAATGGAGATCAGCACGCCGGTGGCGCTTTTTCAGACCATCATGGCTGACATCGTTCAGGGCACCCACTCGCCATACGATGTGACCCCGGACGGCCAGCGGTTTCTGGTGATTTCGCCGCAGACGAAACCGATCCCGCTGACTTTGGTCCAGAATTGGCAAGCACTTGTTGATCGGTAGTAGATGCTCTGTCAGGGAAGTCAGGGCACAGGGAAAGGGCTACTTTGTCGCGGATTTAGTTAGGCCATGTTAAGGCAAAGTCGGCCAAAAAAGTGGTCACAATTTGGTCACAATGACTCGTAAGTCAGTGTGCCACAACGCGCGATTGGAGTTCGATTCCCCCCACCTCCATTATATTGGGTCTATGATACATATGTTAGACGAGACTCTTAAGCTCGCTCAAAGTCTCAAGTACAGCTTAACAATCCACACTCTTTGTCACTTATCAGGCCGATCCACGTCCATCCGTTTCGGCCCCGTCCGAAGTACTTTCGCGAATGAGTCTCATTAGCATTTAGTGCAACCGACTGTAATGTGGCTCTCTCTGCAGAACTAGATATAAATCACTGGCCAATGTCACGCCGACAGATGGCCATCTCGGCCGGGCTGCGGCGATCCCAAAACAACAGGCGCGGATCAAAACAAGCAACCATCAAAGAGCGACAGAGGGCATACCGAAAGGCCATTGCCATGAAGCAAACTGTGCCTTAGCTTGAAGAGCAATATGTCCAACTTGTTTGCTTACATACACTGCGCTGTTAAATCGGTATCCGGAGGCCAAGTGCTTCGCTTGCGCACCATGAGAATACCGGTAGTGTTCCTTTTGCTTTTCTTTGCATCGAACGTGCAGGCTCAGACACCAGTTACGCTTACCATTAAGTACTCAGAATCGAAAAACGATTCGACTCTTTTCGAGCGAACAGTTCAGCATGACATTCAATCACAGACTTTCCATGTAACGGACAGATATCTATCGGGGCAGCTTGAGTCGCAGGGAGACTATCTGGTGATCGATCCCGCGGTGAAGGAGGAGTTCTGGAACTATCACCAAACGCATATCAAGCACGGGCATTTCAGGAAATGGTATGACAATGGTCAGCTTGAGTGGGAGGGGGCGTTCGAGAATGGATTGATACAAGGTCCGGTGAAAGAATGGTACCGAAATGGACAGCTTCATTACAGTGGAAACTATCGTAAGGGGATGCAAGAGGGTTCGTTCACATACTTCGACGAGCAAGGCAAGTTGAGATATCAGGCCGACTTTATCGACGGATCAACGGTTCAACCGGCAAGAGTCCGATACGAGTATTTGACCTATCTCCCTCAGGATTACGACAAGGACACGAGCACCAACTGGCCAACGATTATATATTTGCACGGCGGTTCCAGCCGTGGGAGTGATTTGAAACGGGTGAAGGCCACCGGAATTCCGGACAGGCTGGAAAGGGGTAAGAATATTCCCTTCATCGTTATTGCTCCGCAGTGTCCCATTGACAAGAGGTGGGAGACAGACAACTGGTTCGACAGTCTTTACGGTGAGATTATCTCCCGATATCGAATCGATACAAACAGGATCTATCTGACAGGATTGAGCTTGGGGGGTTCGGGAACCTGGTATCTGGCGATGAAGTATCCCTCGACGTTTGCTGCGATTGCCCCTATCAGTGGCAGAACATTTAATCTCCAATTTCTATCGGATAATGTGAGCAAGTTGGCCGGAAAACCGATCTGGATATTTCATGGTAAGGACGACGAGATTGTGGACGTCTCAGAGACATACCAGATCGCGAAGCAGCTCGATCAATGCGATATTAAATATTCGCTTTCTGTTTTTGAGGGATATAGGCATTGGCAGCCGGCGTGGGAGGTGTATGCGGGTGACGAGATTTACAACTGGTTTCTCCAGTGGAAGAGACAGCAGGTAAAATAGACCAATGTCGGATGCCTCGGAGGCCTGCGACCTGTTTCTATTCGCGAATTGCGCGGACTTGCCCAGTCCATCTTGACCACTTCGACGCTCCACAAAAGGCTTCACAATTTGGTCACAACGCTACGTAAGTCTGTGTCATACAACGCGAGTCGGAGGTTCGATCCCCCCCCACCTCCAATAATATAACTCATTACAAATCAATCGCTTACAAAGGGAAGGGGCGTCCGAATCCCCGTCCCCTGGCTTTTCTAGGCGTATTTCTGGCAATCACACCGAATGACGAGAGACAAAGAGCGTCGCAGTCTGGTCACATGTCGCCAGTGATGAACGTGGAGTTATTCGACCAAGGTCTTCCTGATTCCTTCTTCGTATTTATCTGACAGTCTTGCTGCCCATTGTAATAGATTCATTTCTCATCCCCAATCGCTATCTCACTCATGGGCGTGTGACAACTGGCGTGGTCACGTTCTCCGGGAGCCGGGGCATTGTCGAGATATCGAACAACGACTCAGATGACAAAACCGGATTGTAAACTCGCTTCGCGGTTGCCCGTTGTCGTGGTCGGCTTTAGCCATTATATTGAAGCGTTATGAGTATTGCGGGTTTCGACCGCCTCGGCTCAAACAACGGACCGGCGGAGTATCATGCACGAACTATCAGTCGCAACAAATCTGGTCACCCTTGTGGAGCAGCAGTTGGTTGGCCGGAAACAGGCAGTCGTGCGATCAGTAGGTGTTCGTATTGGCGGTCTAGTCGATATCTCCGTCGAGGCGCTGCAATTCGGATACCAGATCGCTTGTCAAGGTACGCCGCTGGCTACCTCCACTCTGCAGATTGAGTCGATTCCGATAACCGCCCGCTGCCTGTCCTGTCAGGCACGGACCGAGATCATACAACAACTCTATCTCTGTTCGCGATGTCACAGCGCCGATGTTGAGATAGTCTCGGGACTGGAGCTTGATCTTGCCTGGATCGAAATTGACTCGGCGACTCCCGAATGCGAACCGACGGCGTCGCCAGAAACTTCCCCTTGACGGAGTCGTTCATGACGGAAAAAGTGTCGATCGAGAAGAAAGTTCTCTCGGAAAACGATCGGCTCGCGGCTGAACTCCGAGAGCTGTTCGCCCGGCATCGGCTTCTGACACTTAATCTGGTCAGCTCCCCCGGATCGGGGAAGACCTCGTTATTGGAGCGTACCATAGAGCGCTGCGGCTCTCGACTTCGCATGGCGCTGGTGGCGGGCGATGTGCAGACCGAGAATGATGCCGACCGCCTCAGAAACGCCGGCGCTTCAATAGTACGCCCGATCGTCACCGGCGGTGCCTGCCATCTCGATGCCAAAATGATCGGACGAGCTATCGATGCAATTGATCTGAGAGCGATTGACATTTTGTTCATCGAGAACGTCGGTAATCTTGTCTGTCCCTCCAGTTATGATCTCGGCGAGGATATGAAAGTGGTTATCATCAGCACCACTGAGGGCGACGATAAGCCGCTCAAGTACCCAGGGATGTTTCGACGATCATCTGTTATGATCGTCAACAAGATCGATCTACTTGGGACGTCTGAGTTTTCCCTCCGAAAAGTCGAAGATAATGCGCGACGGATCAATGGCGCTCTGAAGATTCTGGAAGTGTCGTGTCGCAACGGGGAAGGGCTTGTCGATTGGATTGACTGGCTGACTGCCCAGGTGCAATCGAAGAAGGCGGATTGACAAGCGGCGACCGGGGTGTCAATTCGAGCCCGAGAGCCATCGAGCGCCCGGGATTTCCGTTCGCGGAATTGTCCAGGGGCAGGCTTCAGACGCTCGTATTTCGACTGGCCGAAGAGCTACGGCTGGTCGGTTCGGTCGGAAACGACTCGGAGGGGGTGGCGATCGACGTTCAAGCGGGGAATTCGCACGCGTGAGCTTTTGGCCGAAATGTTCGCACCGGAAAACAGAGAGTGGCGCGGGATCGGCCGGATACTGCAAAGTGGATTGAGATTGAGTGACCAGTATCGCAAATACGAGTATGAACTGCGAGCGGCTCTCTCGCCGGTCGCCGCCCTCAGCCGTCACCCATGTTGGGCGGGAGAAATACTCCAGGGTATGAAGCGACCGACAGGCTGCCCGTCGTTCGGTAAATCATGTACGCCGGCCGTCCCACTAGGTGCCCCGATAGTATCGGCCGAGGGGGTTTGCGCGGCTTACTTTCCAATCAGAGGAGGGGGATTCGTGCTCAGTCAACATGAGCAGGCGAAGGAATTGGTTTCACTGAGCCGCGGGAGCGGCGGAGGAATGTCACACGCTTTGATCAGCAAGTTGATTGTGCCGACATTCGATAATCGGGAACTCAACCGGCCGGCTGACGCGGCCAGTCGGGACGTTGATAAAAGTCGGATCGCATTCACTACCGATGCCCACGTGGTTGATCCGCTGTTCTTTCCGGGCGGCGACCTCGGGGCGCTTGCTGTCACTGGCGACACCAAAGTTGTGCCTCGGGGAAAAGCAGACAAGCTGTTTGTTATCACCTAGGGTGTTGGGACTATCTCACCGTTGGTGCACCTCGGAACGGAACGCATCGCTGCTGGAGACAAGATCATCGTCTCAGGATCAATTGGTGATCACGGGATCGCCGTGCTGGTTGCCAGAGAGGCCTTTACCCTTGGCGGCGGCGTCACCAGTGACTGCGCGCCGCTGCACGAGCTGACGAGTCGGATCCTCGCGACGGCAGGAGAGAATGTCAAGGTGCTGCGCGACCCGATGCGCGGCGGGATTGCCGCCACGCTCAACGAATTTGCGCTGAGCGCGCACAAGGGAGTACAGATCGACGAAACACTTGTCCCTGTTCGCCCTGAAGTCCGTTCCGCCTGCGAATTGCTCGGGTTCGATCCGATGCACATCGCCAACGAGGGGAAGCTCGTGGCTGTGGTGGTAGCCGAGTGCGCAGAACGAATTCTCAATGAAACGAAGCGGCTTCCGCTCGTCTGGGAACGGTTATGGCGCGGACTATCCTGGGGAGTTGGCGTTTTGTCGATCTGCCACTGGGCGAACTGCTGCCGAGGATTTGTTAGCGTCCGAAGAGGCGCGTGCCCGGTCACCAATCCAGCGCTGAACCATAGACACTATTTCGGGAACCTGTCTCTGCACTGCGGGAGTAAGCCCCTGATGCAGCGTCTGTACATCGGCCGCTTCCACTGCGATGACGTCGACTCGCTCCGGCATAATCATACCCAGCTCGCGACCCATCTCAATCGTCGTCGGAAGATTGATATGATGGCTGCCGATCAGATTCCAGGTGGGAGCAAGACGATGGGCCAAAAACTGATGAATTGTGCCGGGTGGAGCAGAACCGGTCACGATGGCATCAACTACCAGCACTTCGCGACGGTCGGTCAATAGATCCAGAAACGAGAATCCTGATAGAGAAGCCGCGCAGATATCGGCATCGAGTTCTTTCTGATTGCTACCTAACTCACTCGCGACGACGAATCCGAGACCGTCGTCGGTCAATAGGTCGTTGCCAAGACAGAGCACCAGCCGGTCATTCACAGATTTCTCCGCACGGTTTCGACAACCTCGCCAGTAGCGGAGTCGTGGATGATCAATTCCAGCGGCATGTTGCCTGGCAACGTGTGCGTGGCGCAGCCGAAGCACGGGTCGTAGGCGCGGAAAGCCATCTCAATCCGATTGAGGGTGCCGTCGGTAATCTCAGTTCCTTTGCGAATAAGCCCCTCCGCTGCCTTCTTGATCGACATGGTGATCGGTGCGTTGTTATTGGTCGTGCCGACGATCAGATTGGCCTGAGTAATGAAGCCGTTTTGATCGGTCTTGTAGTGGTGAGTGAGCGTCCCTCGGGGGGCCTCCACGATACCCACACCTTCGCCGACTATCCTTTCGGGAGCCCTGTGAATGTTGTCGGAGACAATTTCTTCGTCGCGCGCTTGCTGTGCCACTGCCTCGCAGGCGAAAACCAATTCGACCACCCGCGCCCAGTGGGTCGCAAGGGTGGAATGCACCATTGTCTTTCCCGAGCGATCGCCGGTCAGGGTTTCAAAGTATCGTTCGTATTGTTCTTGAGCCAACGGCGTGGCCATGCCACTGGCGACGTTGAGACGAGACAGCGGCGTGGCTTTGTAGATTCCGGACTCGTTGCCGTCGATGAACCCCTTCCATCCGATCTTCTTCAGAAACGGATATTTCAGATAGCTGTACGGCTCGACATGTTCCGCCACATAGTCAAGATAATCCTTCGGATCATAGAGCGCATGCTCAACACCGTCCGGGCCTACGACCCTGATCTTTCCGTCGTAGAAGTTGACCCTGCCCGAGGAATCAACCAGTCCCATATTGTAGGTGCGATGCGTGAAGGTATCAGAAAGGATGAGATCAACATACTGCTTATTAGCCAGGATGATGTCGTCAAACACCTTGATGGTAAACCCTGCGAACTCCACCATCTCATCGCCGATGCGGATCATCTCTTCCTGTTCCGCTTTGCTGATCCGTTTTGACATACCTCCGGGAATTGCCGTGACGGGGTGTATTTTCTTACCCCCGATGATTTCAATCATCCGCTGGCCCCGTGCCCGCTGAGCCACAACAGCTTTGCCGGCCTCAAGTCCAACCTTACGAATGACGCCCAGAATGTTTCGTTCAGCCGCCGGTGCATCCGGACCGCAGACGAAGTCTGGTCCCCCGAGAGCATAAAAGTGTGTTGTGTGGTCTCCTGCGTAGAAGCCGTTATAGACCAGCTCGCGCAGTTTTCGGGCAGCCGAGGGAATGGTGACACCGTATACGGCATCGGCCGCTTTCGCCGCGGCCATGTGGTGAGCGTCGGGGCAGACACCGCAGATGCGCGTCGTGATACGCGCCATCTCTTCAACCGGCCGACCTTTGGCGAACACCTCGAACCCGCGAAGTTCAGGTACTTGAAAGTAGGCGTTAGCCAGACTTCCGTCATCGTTGACGAACAAATGAATCTTGCCATGCCCCTCCAATCGAGTGATTGGGTCGATGATCATCTCTCGCATGATTGGGTCCTCCTGAGGAATGATTCGGGCAGGCTGAAGCGATAAAGGGTGCCCATCGGGTCGGGGATAGAATCGATGATTCGGTCGATTTCCTCCGGATCGGAGGAATCGATCACACTCGCCAGCGCAGAGGCCATCTTAGCTCCCTGATCGCGAACGCCGGCCGGTTTTCCATAGCACCCTCGACATGGCATTCCGGCTGCGACACACTTGGCGCCGCATCCGCCGCGTGTCGCCGGTCCGAGACAAATCAGCCCTTGCTCCATCAGACAAATGTCGGGGTCAAATGTTCTCTGAAAGGGGCGGACAAACTGCGTGATCTTTTTAACATCCCTTCTGCGGCTGCATTCATCACAACAACTCTTGTCGGATGCGCCGAGGACGGTTCCCTTGGGCGGAAGCGGTTTGCCGTTTTTCAGGATATCGATAACGGCCGCGACAACGTCAGCAATCTGATTGGATTGCGGTGGACAGCCGGGAATAACATAATCGACATCAACAACCTGTGTGAGGGGACGAACGGTATTCCATAAAGCGGGAATACGTACGGTCCCTTCGGGGACTTTCGTTTCCGGAGAGGGGACAACGCCGTTATTGTTACCCAGCGACGGCGACTGGTGGTACACATAGGACATGATTTCGTCTTTGCTATGCAGGTTGGCAAGCCCCGGAATGCAGCCGTCGGCGGCGCAGCTTCCAAAAGCGACCAGCACAACCGACTTACGACGCAGCAACTCGGCGATTTCGTAATTTTCTTCACTCCGAATAGCGCCGTTGAAGAGAGTGAGGGTAATCGACTGGTCGGGCATCCGGCGAATGTCATCGTACTTGAAATCCATGGCACAGGGCCAGAAGACGACATCGAAGAAGTCGGCGACGTCCAGTATTTTGGTCTCGATGTCGAGGATTGCAATATCGCATCCACCGCACGACGCCGCCCAATAGACCGCCAAAGTTGGTTTAGCCATATATCACTCCGTACCTACGCGTACCGGAGCTGTCGCTTCTTCATGGTTGAAAACGACATCCCGAAGATTCAGAGGGCCGAGTTGTCTCACCTGTTCTGTAAACTCGCTGATGACCTGCTGAAACCTGACGCCCTCGGAGGCCGACACCCATTCAAGCCTCAGTCGGTGCGAATCGATGCCGAACCCCTGGACGATCTTCTTCGTCAGCGGCATCCTGCGCATGCACTTGTAATTGCCTTCCACGTAATGGCAATCACCGGGATGACACCCACACACCAGAACGCCATCCGCGCCGTTGCGAAAGGCATCCAGAACGAAGCCTGGATCAACCCGCCCGGAACACATCACGCGAATGACATACACGTTGGGTGGGTATTTCATTCGCGCCGTGCCCGCCAAATCGGCGCCGGTATAGGAACACCAGTTACACAAGAAGCCGACAATTCGTGGTTCAAAGCTCATGACAATAACCCTTCAATCTGCGCGTAGATCTGTTCATCGGTGAAGTGGCGGCCAATGATGGCTCCTGATGGGCAGGCTGCCACGCACGTACCGCACGCTTTGCACAAGGCGGAGTTGATCGCGCTGACTTTCTTTGTCTCCTCGAAAGTGATCGCATTGTAGGAGCAGAGCGTGTTGCAGACACGACATCCTGAACAGAACTGTTCCTGAATTTCCGCGCACGCGGCGTCCATGAGGATTTCTCCCTGGCACATCAGCTTCATCGCCTGCGCCGCAGCCGCGGCTCCCTGGGCAACAGAATCAGGAATATCTTTTGGTCCCTGGCAAACTCCGGCGACAAAGATGCCGTCGGTCGTCGTCGAAACGGGCGCCAGTTTGGGATGCGCCTCGATAAACCAGCCATCCGCCCCGACGGAGATATTGAACCGACGTCCGAACTCTTTGGCGTCTTTTCGTGCTTCCAATGCGGTGCAGAGCACGACCATGTCCACAGGAATTTCCCGGTACTTGCCGATCAGAGTATCCTCGCACTGCACAATCAGGTGGCCCTCGTCCCGTTGGCGGAAACTGGACGGCACTACTTCAGCGCCCTTTCCCCGAATGACATTCACTCCCTCTTCAAGAATCCGATGATAGAATTCCTCGTACCCCTTTCCGAAGGATCGCATGTCGATATAAAACTGATACACCTCGGCGCTTGTCTTCTCCTTGACCAAGTGGGCGAATTTGAGTGCGTACATGCAGCATACACGGCTGCAATACTTATGATGATTCTCATCACGACTTCCGATGCAATGGAGAATGGCAATGGCGCGCGGTTCCCGACCGTCGTCAAGGAGAATCCTGCCGCCGGTCGGACCAGCCGCATTGTTCATCTTTTCGAATTCCTCGGCGGTAATCACATTGGGCAGTCGGCCGTATCCGTACTGCTTGAGCGGCTCGGGATCCAGCGAATCGAAACCGGTGGCCATGATAATGGCGCCGACATCGATTTCTTCGACCGTGTCGGCATCGTCAAAGTTGATCGCTTCTCTTTGACAGACTTTTTCGCACACCTGGCATCCGTCGGTCTTGAAGTGGATGCAATTCTCTCTATGAATGCGCGGAACATTCGGGACCGCTTGTCGAAAATCCAGTGTGATGGCAGCATCGGGAGACAGCGACAATTCCCGATGATTCAATACGCGTTCCTCGATATCGTGCATGCGAATATGACCGGTGGGGCAGATTTTTGCGCATGCGCCGCAGAGAATGCAGGCGGTCGAGTTCAGTTCAAATGGTGTCGAGACTTCGCGATTCTTTCCCCGGCTGACAAAGGCCAGCGCATGAGCGCCGACAATTTCGTCGCACACGCGGACGCACAGCCCACAGAGGATACACGTGTTCTTGGTGTGTCCCCAGCGCGGTTCGGTTATCTGAAGTTGATCGGCCAATAGTTGCAGAATCGGCGCGGGAGCTGACGTTGCCATCAGAAGTTCGAGATTGGTTCGACGAGCATTGATCACTCTCGGCGTGGCAGTGAGGATTTCCAGTCCTTCCCAGGTCGGGTAATTGCAGGCGGTAACGACCTTGTTCCAGCCCGATGAGGTGCGGGCCTCGACGGCACAAATGCGGCACGCGGCGTACGGCGTCATGTGTGGATAGTAGCAAAGAGTCGGGATTTGAATTCCCAGCGACTCCGCAGCTTGCAGGGCATACGATCCTTCTTCTACCTGCAGCGACTGACCATCGATGGTGATATTCACAACGGGCATAACGATACTCCTACACCACTGCGGCGTGTCGACGGGCGGGAGCCTGCCACTGCGCCCGCGCCTGCCGCTGGGCTGAGTCGCCCTCACCTCGTTTCACCCGGCTGATCGCGTCATACTGACAGATTTGATAGCAGGCGCCGCACTGAATGCACTTCTCCTGGACGACGAGATGCAGTTCTTTCGGTTTTCCGATGATTGCGTCGGTTGGACAGGGTTTGACACAGGCATGGCACCCGTTGCAGAGGTTGTTGATGGCGTGTGACACCAGATCTTTGCAGACCCCCGCCGGACACTCCTTCGCGATCACGTGCGCCAGATATTCCTGCCGGAAATATTTTAGGGTGGATAGCACCGGGTTTGGAGCCGACCCACCGAGCTGACACAAGCTGGTATCGATGATAACCTGCGAGAGCTCTTCGAGCTTTTCCAGGTCGGCAGGTGTGCCCTCGCCCTCGCAGATGCGTTTGAGAATGTTGTGCATCTGCACCAACCCCTCGCGACAGGGGACGCACTTGCCGCAACTCTCCTCGGTCAGGAAATTGAGGAAGTACCGGGCAACATCGACCATACACGAATCCTGATCCATGACAATCATGCCTCCCGACCCCATCATCGACCCGGCCTTGGTCAGTTCGTCGAAATCGATCGGAAGATCCAGCAGGCTTTCGACCTGTTGATCGTCACGAATGTCGCCGTGTGCCACTAAACTGTCGTGGATACCGGGTTCACGCGTCTCCACGATTAATGTGCCGCCCGAAGGTCCTCCGGTCTGGACGGCCTTGAACCGACGGCCCCCTGGCACCCCTCCACCGATCTCATAGAGAACCTCTCTCAGCGTAATTCCCATTGGGACCTCAACAAGCCCCGTGTTGTTTACCTTGCCGGTCAGGGCGAAAACTTTGGTTCCTTTCGATCCGGGTGTGCCGATCGAGGCAAACCAATCGGCCCCCTTCTCTATAATGAGCGGGACATTTGCCCAGGTTTCGACGTTGTTGAGACAACTCGGTTTGTCCCACAGGCCGGCATCGACTGTATGAATGTACTTTGCCCGCGGTTCGCCGATCTTTCCTTCCAGCGAGGCCATGAGCGCCGTGGACTCTCCGCACACAAAGGCGCCGCCGCCGCGCGAAATTTCAATGTCGAGGTCGTGCCCCGTCCCCAGAATGTTCTTACCCAGCAGCCCGTAATCGCGTGCCTGATCCAGCGCGATCGACAGATTGGTCACTGCCAGCGGATATTCATTGCGAACATAGATGAATGCCTCCGAGCTGCCGATAGCGAAGGAGCCGATGATCATCCCTTCGATAACTGAATGCGGGTTTCCTTCCAGAAGCGATCGGTTCATGAAGGCGCCGGGGTCGCCTTCATCGGCATTGCAAATCACATACCGGGGCGAATCCTTCGCTTTGCGGCAGGATTCCCACTTGCGACCGGTCGGATACCCGCCGCCGCCCCGCCCGCGAAGGCCGGATTTTCTGATCTCGCCGACAATTTGCTCGGGAGTCATCGACGTCAGCGCTTTGACTACTGAAGAGTAACCGCCCAGCGCGATGTAGTCTTCGATCAGAGTCGGATCCATGTATCCGTTCTTGCCGAAGATCAGGCGGAGCTGTTTTTGATAGAAGGGAATGTCCTTGGCCAATTGGATCGGCTTCTTGGTTTGTGGATCGTGGTAGAGGAGCCGGTTGACGAGTTGCCCGCCTTTGATCGTCTGATCGACGATTAGTTTGACATCGGCAGGTCTTAATCGCTGGTAGAAAATTCCTCTGGGTTGAATAAGCGCCAAGGGCCCACGCTCGCAGAAGCCGTGACAGCCGGTTTGCTTTACTTCGACTTCATTCTCCAAGTGTTCCAACTTCAGGACATTACGAAAGGCATCGGCTACCGGTTTACACCCACAGGCGAGGCATCCGGTTCCGGCGCAGACGGCGATAGTCACTTTGTTGGGATTGTGGTCGCCACGCAATTTGTCGCGCAGATTGCTGAGGTCCTGAACAGCGTTGAGTCGACTGCGAATCACGATGCCTCCTCTTTGACCGATTCAGTCGGTTTCTTTCCTCGCAATTCAGCAAGCACGCGATCCGCCTTGGCGACAGTCATGTTGCCGTAGTAAGTGTCGTTGGCGGTCACAAGAGGTCCGAGCGCACAAGCACCCAGGCAGTTGACGCTCTCAAGAGACATCTCACCGTCGGGGGTAGTCTCGCCGGACTTGATGCCGAGTTCCCGTTCGAGTTTGTCCACGATCACCGGCGCCTGTCGGACGTGGCAGGCGGTCCCGGTACAGACGCAGATGTGATTCTTTCCCTTGGGCTTCAAACTGAATGTCCTGTAGAATGTCGCGACGCCGTAGATCTGTGCCAACGGCAGGTTCATGGCACGGGAGACCGATTCAAGCGCATCCTTTGGCAGATAGCGAAAGTGTACTTGGACGTCCTGCAGAATCATGATAAGGGCCGAGGGCTTTGCGCCGTATCTGTCGGCGATTCTTCGGATCGTCTGATCGATGTCATACGTTTCAGTAAGTGCGGTCGCCGTAGTCACCTTGCAGTCACCTCCCTTTCCGGTTTCTGGATGCTCTCCGGCTTCGGTTGCGCCGCGGTCAGGGGTGTCAGGTCGTGTTCGGGACCAAGAGTATCGCGATCTTGCACATCCAGCATGCTGCCTTGGCGAAATACGCGGTCGCCGAGGAGCATCTTGCGATTGGTGGGCAATGGGCGGCTTAAGCAAGCTTCGGTGCACGAACCGCAGCTGTTGCACTTCTCGACGTCAACATATCTGGCTTTGCGGCGGACTCTGACTTTGAAATCACCGATCGAACCTTTCACTTCCTCGACCTCCGCCCAGGTAATCAATTCAATGTTCGGGTGCTTGCCGACCGCCACCATTTTTGGCGTCAGGATGCAAGCAGCACAGTCGAGGGTCGGAAAGGTCTTATCAAACTGGGCCATGTGACCGCCGATCGACGGTTCGCGTTCGACGACGTAGACCTTGAAACCGGCGTCGGCCATCTGAAGCGCCGCTTCTATGCCGGCGATGCCGCCACCGACGACCATCGCCTTCTTGAGAATGCTTACTCGTCGCATATCCAGTGGCTCATGGAAGGCCACGCGAGCCACGGCCGCGCGTAACAGAGCGGTTGCTTTTTCAGTGGCCGCTCTCTGATCGACTGTCACCCAGCTTACTTGTTCACGAATGTTTGCCATTTCAAAGAAGTACCGGTTCAAGCCGCCGGTCTCGACGGCCGTGCGAAATGTCGGCTCGTGCATCAGCGGGGAGCAGGCGGCGACTACAATTCGGTTCAGTTTGTTGTCCGCGATATCCTTGCGGATCATCTCCTGGCCCGG
Source organism: uncultured Ignavibacteriales bacterium (assembly GCA_964540105.1). Classification (GTDB taxonomy): domain Bacteria; phylum Zixibacteria; class MSB-5A5; order GN15; family FEB-12; genus DATKJY01. The sequence goes on from CAZILL010000001.1 coordinate 481,381, forward strand.
ATCGGAGCACATGAAGCGGTAGTGACGCGACACCACCACATGCGGCAGCGTTGAAGCGGCCTGTGCCACCTTGGCGACATCAACCGTCTTGGCGATATTCGTGCCACAGTGACATACATAGACACCGATTCGTATCTCGTCAGGCTTTCGCTCTGAGGTCATACTGTCAACTCCCGACGCGGCTCGGTGAGGACAGTCGGGGGAACAATCATCTTATCGAGCCCCATTGCCTCCGATGGGACACCAAGCGCAACACCTACAAGCTGAGTGAAGTAGATCACCGGGATATGAAAATCGGTATTGAATTTGGCATTGATCTTCTTCTGATACGCCTCCAGATTCAGTTCGCAAAGCGGACAAGCGGTTGCGATGAGGTCGGCGTTGTTGTCGGCGGCGGCCTGCAACAACTTCATGCAGAGCTTGAGGGCGATGTCTTCGTCGGTCGTCATCAGCATACCGCCGCAGCAGCGCACTTTACACGGATAGTAAACCGGTTGGGCGCCGAGAGTGGAAATCAACCGATCCATTGTCTGAGGATCATCGACATCATCGAAGTATCCGTGCGGACGGACAATCTGGCATCCGTAGTACGGGGCCACGCGCAAACCGTTCAAGGGACGACTCACTCTGTTTTTCACTGCATCCAGGCCGATGTCGTGTACCAGAATATCCAGCGGGTGCCGCACCCGCACGGTAGTGTCATAAGAAAGCCCGGCTGAGGCGAGGGCCCGATTGACTTTGTCCCGCTCTCCGGGATCCCATTCGATATGCCGGTTGGTTTTGCTCAATATTGTGTAACAACTGCTACACGGGGCGCAAATGTCCATTCCCATGTTCTGTGCCAGCGCCAGATTGCGGGCGGAAATAGAGTACCCCACAATCTTCTTTACCGACATGTACATAGTGGCGCCACAGCAATTCCAGTCCTCGATTTCGTGGAGCTTGACGCCGAGTGCACCGAACACCTCGCGAACCGACGCGTCATAAGAACTCGCCGTGTGCTCCAAACTGCAGCCAGGATAGTACGCATACTCCTTCATCAATGCTCTCCGAATTTATTGGCAGTGTCGATAATCGCGCGTACCTGCCGAACATGTTTAATGCGGCGAGGGACAATCGCTAATCGGCCTCGACGAATTAGCGACAGCCCGTATCCGAAACTTCCGAAAAGACGACGTAGGCTTGACCGTGCCATGTACTTGAGCCCAAGCCCCAGCTCATAGTTTCGGCCGTAGCGATAGACATTGTTGACAAAAGTGCGTGACAGCAAGTGCACATGGAACCTTCCGGTGCGCTGTCTCTCTCCCATTGCGATCCGCTTGAGGGCATACATCGTATCGGTGACTCTGATGTTCGCCGGACAGCGCACCGCGCATGAATAGCAGGATGCGCATAACCAGATAGCCCGGCTTCGCAGGATATCTTCGATCATTCCGGCCCGATATAACGCCACCATCTGACGTGGCGTCACATCCATGGCGTACGAAACAGGACAGGTGCCCGTACACGTGCCGCACTGCAGACAATTGGTGATCTTCGTACCGTCAGGGAAACTGTCTACCTGAGCCCAGAATGCTTGGCGCAGTTCGGCCTCTCTTGGCGGCACGGCTTCGATTCTACTTGACATACCTTTGTCCATTCGAAAGACAGAGTCGAAAGTCCTGCAGTCCAGAAGCGCCCTTGGGAAGTCGCTGAATCGATCCCGTTTCGGATTGCGTTGACCACGCACTCTGGGTTACTATTCAAATGAATCGGACCAAACCCGCATTCTGTCAAGTGAATACATTCACAAAAACCCAAAAAAGAGTGTTTTGTATCCATATATATCATACCGAGGGGGTCTGAGTTGTTGTCTTTTTGTGGGAGAATGAGTTATGGGTTATTGTCAACTTCTTGAAGTGGATAAACTAGGTCGCAGGAAAGGCGGTGACCCTCGGCGTGTCGTCCAAGATGTTACCAATCTTAGGGCTTTCCGACGTTTGCCCCAGGGATGCTCTTCAGGATAAGGAAACTCGTTATCGAGAGGTCAGGCGACGGAATGCGTCGCAGGCCCCAGGACCGATTTCAGAGTGCGAAAACTGAAAAGAGACGCCGCCAAGAGAAACTGCGACACCGGTGAGAGCGTGACTGCACCGCTCAACGTTGGCGACAGGCGCCAACTTCAGGCCGAATAAGCTAAGCAAGACCGTCGCGATCATCATCGCTAAGGTAGCGATGAAGAAGAGGGCGGTGACAACTATCAACCCGGCATTGCTGTGACGGGCAGCTAAGATATAACGATTGGGATGAGCGGTTCGCCTGTGCCAAATAAGAGGATTGGAGACAGTATCGAGGGAGTGTTGCTGGGCTTGTGCTGGGTCGTGTGCGTGTGAGCTTGACTCTCTTGTGAACGTGAGAATGAACGTGCATGCTGCCGTTGGCGTGGACATGGAAGTGAGCTTGAGGTCGGTTGGGGTTCTGACCTTCCCCTCGTTGATTTCCGTGGCCAAACTGAAAATTGATCCCATTTATGATCCCCTGTGAAGCCATCAGCGCTTCCACAAGCTGCTTGAGTTAGGTGGCATGTGACGCCGAAGCTAGACGCAGGCAATTACGTGCGCTAAGAGAACGGCACATCACACATGTATGCTGATGAGAGACGTGCATTTCGGAGCAGTACTGGGATCATTGAAGGTGGAAGAAGCATCACAATTCGGTCACAATGACCCGGAAGTCCTTGTACTGCATAGCGAGTCGGGGGTTCGACCCCACCTCCACGATTTTCTAATTCCTTGTAACTCAATGAACATCAATGATAAGTGGCTGTCTTACAGCCACTTATCTGTATGTCAAATATTCGAACAACTGGCGGTATCTGGCAGTAACTTAGGACGGTCACGGTTACAATTTCGTCACCAGTAGGACGCACGTTCTGGTGCTGCGAATAAAGTATTGAACTCGATTGCCTCCGCTACTATTGTGGGTCTTGCCACCCTCATCTATGCGTGTACTTTGAGTCGATCTTCTGCTGTTTTCTCCAGATGAAAGTCGGTTTTTTGGTATATTTCCGTGGAGACTCACAAGATGGAAAAGCCCATCTCTACGTGCTCGACGTCAGATAAATGTGGACAGATGGGCAGCGAGCGTAACGGTCAGAGGTGCAGTGATTCCGAAGGAGACCACTCATGGTCGACAAAGACGCCACTGCCCACCGGAATCGGAAGATTGAGGAATGGAAGGACGGGGCATGTTCTTTAATAACGAAGCGAGTTTCGACCAAGGTCCCAGGCTCTACCGCGACCTGGCAGACTGGTACCCCCTGCTGACACCGGTGGGTGACTATGCCGAAGCGGCTGCTTTCTACCGGAACCTGTTCGAGACCCATTGCCGACGATCGCCTCGGACTCTGCTCGATCTCGGCAGCGGCGGTGGTCACAACGCCGCCTACCTGAAGGCGACGCTGGCCTGCACGCTCGTTGACCTCGCGCCAGCCATGCTTTCGTTAAGCAGCCGCCTCAACCCGGATTGCGAACACGTCCATGGCGACATGCGGTCAATCCGGCTCGGGCGAGTTTTCGACTGCGTCCTTTTGCACGACGCGGTCAGTTACATGGCGTCACGCGCCGATCTCGCCAGCGCCATCGCCACGGCTTTCGAGCACACTGCCCCGGGCGGGATGGCAATGTTCCAGCCGGACTTCGTCTCGGAGACATTTGAGCCGGGAACCGAGACGGGTGGAAGCGATGCAGGTGGGCGTGCCCTGCGATATCTCGAGTGGTGGTGGGCACCGGACTCTATGAACGACAACTACGTGACCGACATGGCGTATCTTCTGCGAGACGAGAGCGGTGCTGTCGAGGTCATCCACGACCGCCATGTGATGGGACTGTTCCCGAGAGACGCGTGGCTGGAGCTGATCTCGACCGCCGGCTTCGAGCCGTTCAGAGTTCCGTTCAAGCAAAGTGGAAACTGTGTCGCCGGGCATGACGTGTTCCTCGGTCTACGGCCGGGCCTTGGTGGAGGCATGACATGAGCGAACCTACGCCGTGAATATAGGAGGTCCTTTTCTGGATCTACGGCCCGCTACCCAGGACGGACTATCCAATACCTGAGGGATGAGGACAGGATCGTAGTCAACCACACCGGGTCATGTTTCGGTGAAGCAGTAGAGCGGTTTGACCTCAGGATTGAGGAATTGGTCAAAGGATCGGTGACCAGTGACTTAAGCGCTTATCCGAATCGGGGGTGACTGCACGAGCCCTTAACATCAAGGAGTTAGGCCCCTGAAACCGCTTACATCCCTTTTCAGCCTTCAATCCCTTCTGGACAGTTTAGCAACCTACAGCACGTCACTGGTGGAACTCGTCATTCAAGAAGCGGACGTTTCCACTCTCGTAGGCGTGATTTCCAGCGACGCGAAGTCTGCTACACCTAGGTTCATCCCAACAGTTACCGGCACGCACACCGATTCCTGCAAGAGTGGCAGCAGAAACGGGGCAACTACGAGCTGATGCATCCGGTTGACAAGACGGGTCTGCCTGTCAATCCCAACGAGTCGCCGCTGGTATCGCTGGAGGGTCTCATGACTAAGGGGTGGGATGCGCGAGACCCGCCGGGGGGGGTAGAGATTTCGAAGGGTGGGATGCTACTGACCTATGCAAAGGAGGGGAAGTGCGAGAGGCTGTAGTGCTCCCTATTTGGCCAGCGTTTTCTAAGAGAGTCCTCGTGGTCAAGTTATAGTTTTCTTCGAACCGGTTCGGCGTACGGTGTCCCAGCGCCGAGTGTAACCACGTCTCGTTGTACGTCTCCATCCAGGTGTCGATCGCAACCGACAATTCGTATGGATCGTGCCACTCCCTCAGCCAGATCAATTCCTCTTTCAGCGTCCGCATCATGCGCTCCGTGTCGGCATTCCCTTTCGGATTGTTGTAGCTGGTAAAGGCTTGATGGATACCCATGAGCGAACAGGCATGCGTGAACATCTCCGAGGTCGGCTGGCTCCCGTTGTCCGACATCAGATGGAGTTGGCGATCCCTGACGCCATAGGGGAACTGCCGGTTCACGGCGCGGTCCAAAGCAATCAACCACTCGCTCGCGGTCGATGTTCTTCCGCAGTAATGACCCACGACCTTCTTCGTGTACCAGTCCTTCACCACCACCACATACGCCCACCCCGACTCAGCTATCGCCTTGGTCATGTCAATCCCCCACCACTGATTCGGACGATCCGGACGCGGCTTGGGACGAGTTGAGACTCGGGGAACATCATATGTCGTCTGGGTCGACAACAGTTGATGCGCTTTCATCAACCGATAGACCCGCTTCTTGTTCACATCTAGACGGTCAACATACCGCAAATGCGCCCAGCAATGCCGATACCCCCAGAACGGATGGTCCGACTTCAATTGGCGGATCCGCTCCAGGATCACCTCGTTACGAATGGCCACTGACTCCGATGACCGCCTCATAACAACTCGTCCTCACTTCTTCTTAACTCCTCCGTCAATTGACCAATGATCTGCTGAAGTTTCTGCGTCTTCGCTTTCAGCCGATTCACTTCGCCTCCTGACTCTTTGGCCTCGAACGCTCGGTGCGCCTCCGCTAGGAACTTATCCCGCCACTGGTAGTACTGCGTCTGACCGATCTGATACTTGCTGCACAATTCACCGGTCGGCAGCCCCGACAACCCTTCCAACACAATCTTCGCTTTGGTCTTGCTGTCCCAAACTCGCTTCTTCATGGCATGACTCCTTTGTGAATCCTGCCACAAGGTACTCGATTACGAACACCTACGCACTAATGGGGAGCAGTATAACCTTTCTCCTGAACAGACGTGGCGATCAGATTCGCCACGTCTTCTTGTTTATGAGTGCCGAACTGCACGGTTACAGTAAAGGGAATCGATGTAACAATACCTCCCCGGCCAGCACTAACGATTGAAAGAAAGAGGCAACCAAACTCAAACCAAAGGAGAAAGATCATGAAAACGAAAATCTTGATGGCGGTGGCGCTGGCGACGTTGGCTTTCACAGCGATCGAAGGGTGTGGCAAGAAGCCTACCAGCTCTAATGAGCAGAAGAGGAAACAGGTAGACCGAGACTATGACAACGATGATCCCAACTGCATCATCATTGAAGATGAGGATGGCTACTACTATTTGATCTGTGAGTGAATCTGCAATCTCTACTGTGATTCAGTCGGCAGGGCGGAACAGCATTCCGCCCTGTTTCTCTTTGGCCACACCCTTTGCCGGACGGCCCGCATCTGGTCTGTTCACGCCGTTGCCACCATTCCCCAAGATTCGATTGTAACAAAATCCCTGGTCAAGGCACTTGAGAATGGCAACAGAACTGCAAACCATTAATCAAGGAGGTCACAATGCAGACCACGTTTCGTATCGCCACGATGCTGTTAATGATTGCAGCATCAGTGATCGTCAGTTCCTGTTCGAAAAAGAGTTCAGTCGGGCCGGACCCGACGCCCAGACAGCCAGTCGCCCCTGCTAACCTTCAGGCGACAACCATTTCTACATCTCAAATCAAGCTGAGTTGGACCGACAACTCAAGCGATGAAGATGGTTTTGAGATTGAACAAACGTCGAACGGCGCCATTTCTCAAATCAGCGCTTTGGCGAACAGTGGTGAACTGCAGGTAACTGGACTTGCTGCAGGTGAAACGTATAACTTCAGGGTAAGAGCCTACAATAGATCGGGAGCGTCGATCTACAGTGACATCGCCACAGCCACGACGGTCCCGGACCCAGTACGCGCCCCCAGCGGCCTGCTCGGAGTCTACGATTTCACGAGTCGATCGATCACTCTTGTATGGGTTGACAACACGGCCGGCCTCTGCGCGTACGAGATCGAACAAACACTCGACGGAGTTACTTCTACTATCGCTGTGGACATATCGGGTGCGGATCGCCGGCGGATTGACAACATCGACCAAAGGTCCGATCGCGAAATGATCTACCAGTTTCGTGTGAGGGCGAAGTTCTCAGGTGTGCAGCCGCCTGTGTACTCAGCGTACACGACCGTCTACTCCGTGAGGGTTGCCAAGCAGCCTGATGCCCCGAGAAACGTTACAGCTGCAGCGGTCATGCGATGGGTAACGTGCGGTACCCCTCCCTTCGTTACCCAATGCCCGAAGTGGTTTGTCACGATGAGCTGGACCGACGTTGACCCCAGAGCGACGGCCGTGAGAGTCAGTTTAGCTGTCTTCCCTCCGGGCACCCAATTTGCGGTGCCTTCGTACACTACTTACTCAGGTTCTGAAACGTCTACAGAGGTCCCGTGCGGCAACAGGCCAGCTGCCGGCACAAAGTATGTCTTTAGAGTACAGGTGACCACTCCCGATGGTCTCTCGCCTTGGAGCACCGAGGGCTCCTTCACCTTCTGAACATCTTCTTCCTCTGCGAAAACTGAGAGCTCAGCATGGGGCTGGGCTCTCAGTATGACAGTCCAGTCCAACCAGGCCGGAAAGTGCTCGCGAGCCGAGGAAGTGCTAAACGCACCGTCACGGCAAGGGAAGCGAAAGAATCATTTGTTGAATCTCGCGGACGTTCATCCTATTGTACACTGAGAGCGCGGGCGCTCGAAGCAGCATGGTACGCGGCTAATCAGCAGGTAGATGGATTAACGTGAGCGACGATTCAGAAAAAGCAGAACTCCGGGCGGTCATCGATGGGTTTCTGCGGGGGGAATCCGCCCAGTTTCGGATACTTCACACGAAAATTGTCCAATTCATTTACCATCAGCATTTCGGCACCGATTCCGAACGCGAAGAGCTTGTCTCTGAGGCAATTGAAATCCTGCTGACAAATCTTCGGCGAGGCGATTTCAAAGGGGATAGCCTTAAAGCGCTGAGCGTCTATATCTATACAATAGTGAAGTACAGGATCGGGCGGGTCCTAAGACGGCGCAATCGGCTGACCTACACTGATGAACTCATGGAACCGACTGATGACAAGGCCCAGCTGATATCGGATGAGACCGCAGATAAGGAATTGGCTGGTATGATCTTAGCGCAAATCGACGAGAAGTGCCGGGAGCTGCTTAGCCTGAAATTCAAAGATTGTTGGTCGGATCAGGAGATTGCGGATCATATCAAGAAATCCAAGAACGCCACCAGTACGGCGATTTCGAGATGCCTGAAAAAGACACAGGAATTGCAAATAGTTAAGGAAAACATGTAACTATCCGAGCGCTGCCGGCACTTTCAGGCGGAGTATGAAATATGAAGAAGTGTACTGATGAAGAGATTGGGAACAGGCTGACGGACTTCTACTCCGGCCACCTTACGGAGAATGAGTCTGAGGCGGTTCTCTCCCATCTGAAGCAGTGCGAAACGTGCCGAAACGATTTGAAGGTAATGGGGCTGCTTGGAGAGGGACCGGCGCTGAAGAAAGAGGAGAACAGCAAGTTCCATCTGAGCGCTGAGCAGATTTCGTCGTATTATGCTGACCGAAAGAGCTTGTCGGCCAGTGACTTGAGTGTCGTTGAATCGCATTTGAAGTCGTGCGATCACTGTGCGTATGAGCTTGACTTTCTGAGGGATCTGGAGAGTGACCTGGCGGGGTCGGTGAAGCATGCGCAGAAGTCGGTTTCGATGTTGGCTCGAGTGGCGGATCTTGTTTTCCCGGCGCTGCGAAAGCCGGTGGTCGCGTATTTCCTGCTTCTGTTGACTCTTTATCCCACGTACAGATTTCTGGCCGTTATGAATTCAGAAACTGCGTCATCAGAGACAACTTGGAACCAGTTGCAGGAGGGGCGGCGATCGACCGGTGAGGCGAAAATCATTCTACGCGACCGCGGAGCTACATATCTGGGTTTCGACGTGTTGCAGTATCATAATGTAGCGGAGTTTCGATACAGTGTGACGCTGTCGCCGGCAGGGGAGCTGACGCGTCGGATACCGGTCCTGACGAATTTCGATGACAAGCAGAAGATTCAGGTTATGGGGAATTTCCATGATCTTCCAGACGGGGAGTATATTCTGACAGTCGAAGAGGTTGACCCGCTGACGCCAAACGATAAGGCGTCGCAGCAGTATCGATTTGAATTGCGCTCGCGATAGGCGGGCGGTTTCGTTCCTTACCACATCCAGACTCATCCTATCACATCTTAGAGCGGTCGAAATCCCGTGTAACAAGGATCTGTCTGCGGGTACTGTATGGGAAACAGAAACCATAGGTAACAACAGGAGAAGGTATGACTTCATTCTCTGCCATAGCGATTCCAAGAGTAATTGTCGTAATTACGGTCTTCGTGCTTGGACTGCTTCTCTCTCAGTGCAATAACAAGGGAACAGATTCTCAGCCCCTAACTGAGGCAGTCCCGAAGGACTCTATAGTGTTCCGTGAATTCGGGCAGGTGACGAATATTGCGGCCAACAAGGGAAAGCTGTATGTAATCGTGGGTCACACACTCTACACCTATGACACGGCCAAGCTTGCTGCACCTGTTGATTCATTCATTCAGCGCGGAATCATAGATTATAATTCATACTTGTTTATTAATTCTACGAAAGATCTCGGTTTCGTCGGGAGCGGCGATAGCACATCAATACTTCGTCTGGATGATCGTGGACACATTTCTGTGATGTCGCGAGTCCACGGATGGGCGTACGGCTACGGGAAGTTTCGCATGACCGTGATGGACAATACCCTAATTGTTTTCTCGCAGCAGCAAATCAACTTCTTTGACATTTCGAACCCCGCGAGCCCGACTCTGAGATGGTCTCGACCGAATCGTGGGCTATTACAGATTGTGGCGGCAGACAGTCTGATCGTCGCTACCATCAGTGAGATGGCACCCTCCAATGTTGTCTTGTTATCGAAGGAGTTGATCGTGATTGAGCGAGTTGATTACAGTGTCGACATAATCGGCATGTGTTCACCCTCGGAATCTCCTACAGTAGTTCTTGGCAATGGGTATGGAAACGGGATGGTGTATTGGATGAGAGTTTATGGAGGCAGGCTGGATACATTGCACGCTATAAGCCACGATTTTGGCAGCGATGTTACTGGATTAGTTCAAGCCGGTTCATACACGATTGTTCAGTACATCGACGGATTGCATTTGGTGGTGCGCGCGACCGAGAAGTTTTCAGGGCCAGAACGGGTCTTCTCATTCTCCAATCCCAAGAGGATCATCGACGCCTGTGTTCAAGGGACGAAGCTGTATGTAGCAGATTCTTCGAAAGTCGTTATCTATGAACTACCTCAATGAGATCGAGTCCACGAAGCGCACAGCGCCCTTCGGAAACGGGGGCGCTTTTCTTTTGGGCACGAATCGGGGGCAAATCTCCGAACGGGTGTAACAACTCTCCGGCCACGGGCACTGTCTGGGTGAAGAGCGATAGAAACCAACTAACAGATAGTCAAAGGAGAAAAGACAATGAAAACCAGAAGAACCTTAACAGCTATCGCGGTGCTCACTGCGATACTCACCTGCATGACAGCAACCGCCGAAGCCGGAACATTTGACTTCAAGGGGAGATCGTTCGGGTTTGGTGGCACAGTGGGCCTGGGCGTGGCGAGTCAGAAGCTCGGAGCGGGATTCCACTTCGGTCTTACGACCAGGACAAAACTGTACCGCGGCCTGAACATGGGTGGAGATGTCTCGATGTACATCAAGAGCGGTGCCTGGGATATCAACTTCGCATTCACGCCGCAGTATGTCTTCAGGATCAAGAACTCGATTGTGCATCCGTACGTCGGATTCGGGCCATCGCTGCACATTGTGCACCGGGGCGAGGCTTCACAGCCAGAACCTGACCCTTGGTGGGATGAAGGGTTGTACAAACTGTCCGGGATATTTGACGAAGAGTCTCCCACGTCTTCGTCCGGTGCCCGTTTCGGATTTCAGCCCAATATTGGGCTTGAGTTGACTGCCACACGCTCACTCTCGGTCTATTTGGATTTCAAGTACTTCTGTGTGATCAATGCGCCTGACGCAGTCGCGATCACGACCGGAGTGCTGTTCTATCCGTTCTGAAGTCACCTGCACCTTCGACCAACTTTCAGGGCCTGCTGAAAGCCAGCAGGTCCTTTCTCTTGGTCCGGACAAAGTGTCCTGTCTGACACCCTCATAGTACGGGGCGTGTTCTTTTTGGCTGGAACTGGTGGCAGAACTGCTGGGACGTTTCGACTCAGCGATTGTTGCGTAACTTCGCACAGTCGTGATACCCCGTTCGCTGTCTAATTGCGCCAGTCGCCGATACTGATGAATGAGGCCCAGCTGAAGGGGTGGTCGGGCTGGCCGCGTTTTCGTTCGCGTTGCAACGTGCGCAGCATCGCGTCGCGCAACAGCGTTGCGGCACTGAGCTTATTCTCTCGATAGATCGAAGAGATCAGTTGTGAAGTCACGTTGTCGGGAACCGGCCAGAGTGAGCTGACAACTGTCCGCGCACCAGCCATAAGAAAGGCGCGACGCAAGCCGTAGACGCCTTCGCCGGCAGCAATTTCTCCCAGACCAGATTCACAGGCCGACAGGACAACGCGCTGAGTTCCGTTGAGGTTTAGGGCGCTCACTTCTTCGGCGGTCAGAATGCCGTCGTCGGGCGTTGAGACTTTACTGCGGTGATTATTGACACCCGCAAAGAAAAGTCCTGAGGTGAGCAGAGGGTTGATGGCCGGAGTCTTGCGCGTGCCGGGCTGATCTGATTCCGATTCGTTATGCCCACAATTGGCGGGGGCGTAGTAACCGTGGGTCGCCAGATGGATCATGCGGCTTCCGGGGGCGAGGCGTTTGAAATTCTCTTCGCTCGCAGTGGCGCCGGTACAGAGCCACAACTTGTCGGGTCCGTTTCCACGCCAGAGCTTGCCAATGAGGTCGATTTCTGTGCGGGTGCCGGGGAGCCTTTGCACGTTGATGCCCGCTAGATCGAGACAGTCTCCGGGAGCGGATCGCAGTTGAGATAGAGACGAGGCAAGAGTAGTGTCGACTACAGTGTCACGCCCTTCGCGACGCTGCTGAGTGGTGGCGTTGAAATCAGGATCCCCCATCGCCAGCAATCCTGAGCCAGAGGGGGCAGATTTCTGGAAGCGGAGCAGATCGCGTGCGGACGAAAGATATTGAATGGCGTGCTGCTCGATCAGATATCCGCCCTCTCGTGAGGGGAGTCCGGCGAAGGAAACCAGATCGAGCAGGCCGTCGGGTGAAATAAACAGCATGCCGGTATCGGGCATGGCTGATTCGATCGGTGCCCAGATGGCTTTGACGAGTGAAGCGGCTATAGACGCATACTCAGAGTTGTCGCTTTCCGAAGGCTGAGCCGAACCTTTAGCGATTCTGTTGATGTGCCGTCGATATTGAGTGATGAGGCTGTCGATGGGCGCGGCGGGCCCAAGGTTTACGATCAGTGAGGAACTCGATGGCGCCAGGAGGATGGCGACGTAAAGTGGGATGGTGGAGTCCAGTTCCTTCTGATGCCGCTCGACCCTGAGGTATTCGACCAGGGCCGCGTTAGCGGGGAGAGCTTGGACTATGCGCTCGGCTGAGAATTCATCGGATTTCTCATTGGTCCGAAAAGGCGAGCTTAGCCGCGCCAAGTCGGATTCGACATCATTCGATGCACGAGTCAGGGAATCGAGTTTGCGCTTGTAGGAAGTACCGTCGCGTTCGTCCGGACCGTTTGCGTATAGTTCGGAGAGACGAGCTTTGATTGATCTCAGTACATCAGCCCGCTCGGACGTCTCGGGATCGACTTCAGCCGCGAGAAGCTGCTGACGCTGGAAGATCTCGTCTGAGACCTGGCCTTTCGAGGCCAGCGCGATCGACACGACTACTGAGTCGAAACCAGCCTGTCCGATGCTATCAAGATACGCCGATATGACACCGGCCGCGGCGTTGCGCACACGCTCGGAATAACTAAGTGCGTCGCGCTCGGACATGACGACGGCGTCATGCGAGAAGGTCTTCTTACGAAGTGCAAAGGCACGCACGCTCACATTCAACGCTGCCGGCAGCAGATGTTGAAGTCGACAGTGGCGTGCGTAACGTTCCAGGATCTCTGCATATATTGGATGGCCTGTCCCGAGAACACGCTCTGACTGCGATAGAGCCCTTTGAAAGAGCGGCTCAGCCTTTTCGTGATTACCGAGATCGGAATTTAGGATGGCGAGAGCGAGGATGGCGCTGATCATCGACGGATGACCGTTCCCAACGGCCCTTTCGAGAATGGGAATTGCTCGCACGAGCGCTGATTCAGCTTCATGGAATCTCCCGAGTGACATATTGGCGTTGCCCATTAGGAGCAGAGTCTTACCGTAATCTGGTCCCATTGCCACTGAGTCGGTTGCAAAGATTGCCAGCGCTCGCTGATAGTTCTTCAGATTCTTAACAGCATGTGCCCGATCCGCCTGAGCGCCTGCTATGAACAGCAAGCTCTTGCCAACGATCGCATTGTCCTTTCCGACAGCATTCTCTAACATCGGAAGTGCGCGAGCAAAGAGCTCGTCGGCTTCCGACGACCGGCCTATGTCGGCATACAAACCGGCCAAATTGATCATTACGGAAGCTACAGTTTGATTTGACGCACCAAGGGATTTCTCGAAGATCTGCAGGGCGCGACGATATAGTGGTTCAGCCATCGTGTACCGCCCCGATCCGTCGTACACAGTGGCGAGGCGGTTAACGAGAGTTCCAGTTTCGGGGTGACCGACTCCCAATCTGCTTTCCATCAGAGCCAAACCCCGACTGTAATATCTGATGGCAGCGCCATACTTTGCCTGATCTTTGGCAATATCGCCGAGAATAGTGACACACTTCCTCATCTCATGGAAGTAGGTCGTCGAGTCGCGCTGAAAGACGACCAAGGCCAGGTGACTCAGCTCTTCTGATTCACTGTACTTGAGTTGAAGACGACGGAGGGAGGATTGTCCGATATATCCACGAGCTACTTCAGGACTGTTGGGTCCAAAGATCGCGATCCTAATCTGTGTCGCACGAGTAAAGAGCCGTTCGGTTTCATCAAGTCGGAGCAACACCAGATAGACGCGACCGAGTTCATAGCAACTGGCTGCAATATCGACGTGGATCGCAGGCAGAAGACTATCACGGATAATCAGAGAGCGCCTGAGTGATTTCTCGGCCTCCCGAAGGTCGTTCTTTGAGAACTGATAAGTGCCAAGTCTAAAGATGATTGTGGCCGCGACGGTATCGCTGGTGTGGTGGCTACGCTCGGCCTCAGACAAAGCTCTTGATGCGAGTGTGATCGCCGAATCATATTGCACGGAGGTCGACAGTGAATCTGCCGTTCTTAGCAGGTCGCGCCAAACTGCAGTAGAAGCGATGATTCGGTCATTGTGAAGGAATAAGGTGCAGAGGATCATCATGATCGAACGAAGTCGCATTTGTTGTCGAAAGATAGAACCCAGCATTGTTCCGTCGGAGACTCCTTCATTCAATATGTCTACCTTTTGGCTCGATTGTCAAGGCGGGATGTCACCTAACCCCACCGTGGTAATGTCCAGAGGAATGCGTAGATAGGCATATCCATTATCTTAGGCCGCCCTATCGTCATCGTAGCATCGTTCTTATTCATCTCGTGCGCCGTTGCCACTTGCTGCTGAGTGGGCGATGATGTCATTGCCGAAAGGGCGGACCGGACATTGACACCGCGAGTCTATCGAGACGCGCCCGGACGTGTGAACAGCCACGCACGTGCCGTTCGGCTGCCTCTGAAAGTCGATCTCACACCCCTGATTCCCGAGGCTTCAGAACAACCTCGTCATGGGCTTGCGGAGTCTGTAAATTGCATATCGGCAGTCAAGAACCGGAAACTTCATGGACAATACCTTCGTATGAGATCCATGGTAACTTTTCTGCTTTGGTGCATCCTCTTAGTCATCTGCTGGCCTCTGGCGCTGATTGTCCTGATTCTCTACCCAATTGTGTGGTTGGTTCTTCTCCCTTTCCGGCTTCTCGGTTTCGCCGTAACGGGAGTATTCGAGCTGGTGCGGGCCATCTTCTTATTGCCGTCGCGCTTCCTGAGGGGACGCCCGCGATGAGGAATCCTGGAGTAGAATCCGCGAGGCGCCATGCCGCAGCGGTGAACCTTCCGATCTGACCTGCACCTCCTCTACGCTCACGCACCTCGCTTCCACGAAAGACTGTTCAAGTCCGAACGGATCCCGCCTCTTTTTGATTGTCGTGCGGCAAACCGATGTTCTATCTTTCTTGCCGGACAGTGATCATCAGAGATCATTGCCGCGGACCAACAAAACAACACAATGGAAAGGTGGCGTTATGGTCTTCATACTTGCCCTATTGATCACTATCGCAGCATTCCTTGCCTGGAGGCGGGCGACTGCACATCTCAAGCTGGGGAGCAGCTCAAGCCGATCGGTCGCGTCCCTTTCACTCCTCATCGCTGCCATAAGTGGAATCGTGGCCCTCGCGCAATGCTTCACTCAGGTTCCGGCAGGACACGTCGGCGTGGTGGATTTCTTTGGGATTGTCTCCGCTCGTCCTTTGCCGGCCGGAATCAATCTGGTGAACCCTCTGGCGCGAGTTGTGAGATTCTCCATCCAGACCAAAGAGCAAAAGGAGACAATGCAGGTTCTCTCACGCGAAGGACTCACGATTGGACTGGAAATCAGCGCCCTGTATCGACTCAATCCAGACTCGGCAGCTTCAGTCTACAGGACCGTGGCGGGCGGCGATTACGAGACAATCATCTTGGTGCCTCAATTCCGCTCGATCAGCCGGGCCGTGACGGCCGGATTCCAAGCCAGCGCTCTTTATTCATCAGAACGAGAACGGCTGGGGATAGCAATTCAAGACGAGCTCGCCAAAGCCATTGCCCCACGCGGAGTGCATATTGAGTCTACGCCGCTGCGCAACGTGTCCCTCCCCAGCCAACTCACTGAAGCCATCGAGCAGAAGCAGCGCGCCGATCAGGAAAGTCAACGGATGGAATTCGTTTTGACGAAAGAGAAACAGGAGGCAGACCGAAAGCGGATTGAAGCCAAAGGGATAGCCGATTTCCAGACGATCGTGTCGTCAGGGATAAGCGACCAACTCTTGCGGTGGAAAGGGGTCGAGGCGACAGAGAAACTTGCCAACTCTCCCAATGCGAAAGTCATTATCATTGGTTCAGGCAAAGACGGCCTTCCGGTAATCCTGGATACGAAGTGAGCTGTCAACACTCCGCGGTCGAATTCCGACCGCGCGAGTCGGTGAGTCGAGGGCATGCTCTGACTTTGAATGACAATTGCCATGTTTCCGAGCGCAGATTCCTGAGAGATTGCCCGGCTCATAGTTCCTTCATGACAGCCGCCTGACGATCCTATATCATTAGCGGATGAACAGTTCTCCTGCCAAGGAACTCTCCGGACTTCGCCTCATCCTTCGAGCACTCTCCCACCGCAACTATCGCCTCTTCTTCGGTGGACAGAGCGTTTCGCTGGTCGGAACCTGGATGCAACAGATCGCCATGAATTGGCTGGTCTATCGCCTGACCGGCTCCGCCTTCTTGCTTGGGGTCGTGGGTTTTGCATCCAATATCCCGGTTCTGATTGTCGCCCCCTTCGCCGGAATCATGGCTGATCGATGGAATCGACACAGGATGGTCATCGTTTTGCAGGTCCTTGCCCTCATCCAGGCAGCAATTCTGGCCGCTCTGGTGTTGACCGATTCGATTACGGTCTGGGAGATTCTCCTGCTCGGCATTGCGCTGGGTATCATCAATGCCTTCGACATTCCTGTGCGCCAGTCATTCATCGTTGACATGATTGAAAAACGTGAAGATTTGGGAAACGCCATTGCGCTGAATTCGTCCATATTCAACAGTGCGCGCCTGATCGGACCGTCAGCTGCCGGAGTGCTTATCGCTACTGTCGGGGAAGGATACTGCTTTCTGGTGAACGCGATAAGCTACATCCCCGTCGTCTTGTCATTACTTGCGATGCGCATCAAACCGCAGAGCAGACCGGTCGTCTCTCCGCGAGTGATGCAGGATCTCAAAGGTGGGTTCAAGTACGCCTTCGGCTTCCCTCCGATTCGCTCACTATTGTTGCTTCTGACCCTGATCAGTTTGGTAGGTATGCCCTACTCAATCCTGATGCCGATTTTCGCCAAGAACATTCTTCATGGCGACTCGCAAACGATGGGGTTCCTTGTCGGGGCTTCAGGCGTCGGGGCGCTGATCGGCGCGGTGTACCTCGCCTCGCGTAGAAGTGTGCGAGGTCTGGGAAAAGTCATTCCCTGGTCAGCGGGTATCTTTGGCGTTGGGTTGGTTGCGTTTTCATTTTCGCGATTGGTCCCGCTCTCCCTTCTTCTGATGGTCATTACCGGCTTCGGAATGATCACCCAATTCGCGGCCAGCAATACCGTGCTTCAGACTATTGTCAAAGAGGATATGCGCGGGAGGGTGATGGCATTCTACACGATGTCGCTGCGCGGGATGGCGCCGTTCGGCAATCTCATGGCCGGTGGGCTGGCGGCCAGTGTCGGCGCTCCGAACACGCTGCTGATCGGAGGATTGTGCTGTATTCTCGGGGCGTTGCTGTTTGCAAAGGACCTTCCGAACTGGCGGAATCTACTCCGACCGATCTATATTGAGAAAGGTATCATCCCTTCTGTAGCAAACGGCCTCCAGTCGGCTGCTGAAATGACCACCCCGCCGAAAACATAGTCGGGGTCACGGCGTCCTCTACAACTGAATTAAGAGAGGCACTTCACCGTCGGCAGTAGAACTCAACTCCCTGCTGGGCCAGGAAGCGCTCAGCTCCCGAACCCTTCAACATTGCCATAGTGCTCAGTAGACCCGCCTCTGTACAGTAGTCGGCGAGAACAGTTACACTTTGAGGAGTCTCTTCGACCGGCCAACCGGTGTGAGGATCGAGGATGTGTCCCAGTCGCTTCCCGTTTACCAGACAGTAGCGATAGGTGTTGCCGCTGGTCGCCAGCGCGCCACTCGAGAGTTCCACGACGCCCATCGAGATCCCGGGCGCTTTGGGGTCCTCAACTCCCACCTGCCACCGAAATGCGCTTCCTGCAGGAGCGATGGTTCGAATGTCGCCGCCGAAATTGACCATGAGAGGGTATGACGACAGTCCGAACAGGATGTTGGCCACTCGATCGACCGCGTACTCTTTGCCAATTCCTCCCAAGTCTATTTCCATGCCGGGGCGAAGTCGAAAGTCGGTCCTCGTCAGACAGCTTTTCTCCCAGCCGACCAATTCCAGCAGGGACTCAATGACTCTGGCGTCGGGGATGAACTCTGCGCCATCGAACTTCCATGCCTTTCGAAGCACGCCTGAAGTTATGTCGAATTGGCCGTCGCTCAGAGCATGGCAGCGCCCGGCATACTGCAGAAGATCGGCCGTTTCCTGATCGATGGCGACACCCTGGCCAAGGCTACCATTGATTCGAGAGATGACATTATCACTTCGATAGCGGCTGAATTTCCGCTCGATTCGAATCGTCTCGGCCAGGGCCGCGTCGGCCAATGAGCTCATCTCATCACTCGTACCGCAGCTAACCAGAATTTCGCACGGGCTGGCCATTGCAGAGAAGCGGATAATCCAATGATCTTCCGTTCGCTGCACTTCCAGCGCTGACTCTACCTCAGAAATCATGGGACAGTCCGATCTTCAGCATCACCGCGTTCAGATCCGGGAATAAGCTGTAGGCAAGCAGCGGTCCGAACGATTCCGGCGGACTCCTGTCGCCATGCTGTGAATAGAATTCACACGCCAGCGTGAGGCGCGAGGACAAACTGGTGGCAATACTGTGGGCGAGGCCATACGTAAGGGCATCGAAGGCTGCAAGACGACTGTCGGCCGAAGCATATCTGGGCAGCGACATCCCTTGCAGGAGAAATGGCTTGGAGAAATTGGCGCGCCCCTGGTGATACCATCGCACGTGAGGCGCAAATGTCCCAATGCGCCCTGCGTCGAGATTGATAGAAAAACGTATCGTATGCGACCGAATACCCCAGTCATCCCGGTAATAGCGGTAGTTAACTTCGGTAATCAATCCCACGACGTACTCGCGGACGTCGCAAGACAGGGCATGGCCGGAACGCCTTCGCGGTCGATTCTCGTAGAGCTCTTTGATCGGTTCACCCGCGTCGGCAGAATCAGCCGGTTGCACGACGCTGATCACTTTGTAGGGGTCGGTCAGATACCCTCTGGCATAGTCGAATCTGTAGCTGATACGTGCCAGCGTTCTCGGACCAAGAACTCGGGTCAAACTAAAGATGGCGTCGTACGCGTCCTTGTGCTCATTGCCGTAGCTTGCACGCCGGCCGTTTCGTGTTTCAACAGGCGTCGTCGTGGAATCAAACGGTTTGGGCACACCGCCCAGTGGAGAGTTGACATCATACGATGCCGTTATTGTTAAGCCGAGCGTTGTCTTGGCGTCAGCGAGGTTTCTGGAAATCCCTCCACCAATCCCAATCGAGCGGTAATCATGCTCGCTCGACAGATGAACCTCTCCCCGTACCGTAACGGCCGAACTAAGACGCCGGGTCAATCCGGCATCGACAGCGAAGCGGGTTTCAGAGAATCCGCGGTTGACGGGAAGCTCACCGGCCGCCACCAGCACCTTGCCTCCGCCCGAAGGACGAGTTACAGTTTGTGGTCGCTTGGACGGCGATCCACCGGTCGGAGACGCTCCCGTCAGACCGTCGTACGTTAGTCGCAAGCTAAAGCGATCATTGCCTCGCAGTTGTTTGTCCAGAGAGTACAGTGCTTCCGTGGCGTGGACTCGACCGCGTTCAGAGTATATCAACACGGACGTTTCCGAGTGATTGAGACCTGAAGCATGAGCCGGCGTGGCGCCGACCAGTGCGGCGGTAATCGCGGTGAGAGTCTGTCTTACTCTGGGGTTCGGTTTCAATTGCACCCGCATCCCGCACTTCCGAAACCGCCATTGCTCCCGGACCCCTCCTTGGAAAAGTAAATATGATCATCGATGATGAGGCTGTTCCGCTCATCGACAAATCGGATGTCCTTTCGAACGAGCGGATCGCGAACGCAAAGTTGAGACCGTGCCGCCGCGCATCCTGCACCCAGACCGACCGCAACCAGAAGAGTTCCCGCAAGGAAAACCATCCGTATGCTTCTCATAAGTAGTCCTCGAGGAGTACGCGCGGCTTAGAAGTGGTACGACAAACCAACCATTAAGCGGGTCATGACGTCGGGCTGATTGATCGCTTCATCCGCGGCCTGGTAAGTATAGTCGTCGATTGGATGGGTATCGTCACCGTTGGGGCGATAGTAGGTATCGTGTCCCGACAACGTACTCCTGAAGTAGTAGTCTGCTCCGAGAGTGAAGACCATATCCAGAAGCGGGCTGAGTGCGAAGGCCGTCTCGATTCCACTCCCAAGCCCCCATTGACTCGTCTTGACATCAAACGTCTCCGCCCCGCCAATGTACTCGAAGTATGCGTCGAAATCGGAGTGCCGTAGTCCGGCAAAGAAAGTCGTCCTCTTGAGATTCAGGAGTTTCAACGGACAGAGAACGTCAAGTCGCGCATCCCAAACGCGGGCGTTTGAGCGGGCTGTCCCGTTCGTGTTGTTGTTGATGAAGACACGTCGAGCTGCCCACGCGTCACCGGCTGACACCCGCGCGTAGCCAAGGCCGATTCTGACGGAGAAGGGAAAGTTCTGCGCGAAATTCAGCGCCGTGAGGCTCGCGTGGAGACCGACTCCCCCGTAGTAACCCAGCTTAACTTCGCCAACCAGCCAGTGCTTCCGGCCGTCGTTCATCCAGCCTTGCAGATTCTGCCCAACTACCCCTGCCGCTCCTCCGAAGACAATGACCACAAGAACCGCCATGGTCCGGACTGTTTTACTCATAGCCGCCTCCATTCCGTTGAGGTGTAAGTGACAGGACTTAGCGATCAGGAAGCGCTCGGCCCAAATCCCCGATCGTCTACTCTTATGCTCTACGTTTCGGAGATTTGGGACGCGATCTTTAACGCTTTCGACTGAATCTTCTAATCGCAACAACCACAAGGAAATACGGAGAAAACGCCTCGTCCTGCAGGGCACTGGAGTCGGACTACAATACGACCTTTCTTCGAATAGGCAGTTCGCCGGAAGAATTATCTTGTGCGCAGCTTGATCGGGCGCTTATAGCAGAGATCGAGCAAGTTTCTCTGCTGCGTTTGACAAAACGGTGTGTTTTGTCGTCCTTACCTTGGACGATAGTATGAGGAGGAATTGACTATGCGGTGCTCCTTCAAACACGATACCCTTTGTTCGGTTCTTCTTGCCTCGATTCTCACAGTTGTGGTGGCTCTTCTCATTCTCGTGACGTGCGATAACATTGCCGTCAAGCCTGATCAGAACGAACTCGTGGTCCGTGTGGTCAGTGCAACTTCATGCAAGGGAAGCCAGGAATCTCTGTCATCGAGGACAGTGTCATCCTGTTCTCAAGACGCACTGCAGTACTGGTCGGAACCGGACGGAAGTTTACACGTGAAACATATCAATGCCGCTTTCAATTGTTGTATGGAAAGCCTGTTGGTGACAATTGAGCTCAAAGGTGAACTGGCGCTAATCACAGAAGATGACTACATGACCGGCGGGGGGTGCCGTTGTCTCTGCCTGTACGATGTCGAATACGAGATCACCAACCTGACCAGGACGATTCGTAAGATCGAAGTTGTCGAACCATATGCCAGGCTGGATGAATGGATCGAGGAGAGACCACTTTGCTGCTCCTTCACTCTGCCGGTTATCGATACCGAGTCTTGTAGTGTTGACCGATGCCATTATCCCTGGCATGTCACGCTCCTTCCCCGGATCGCAGTCATCGGTCGAACAGGCTGCAAGACAGCCGGCCTCTACCGACTAGATTCTCTTAAATGGGAATGTGTCGAATGGGACTACCGGATCGACAATACGCTCACTCTGAGTCACACAAACACGTTCTTCAGTTGCTGTCTCGATTCCATATCAGCGCGCATGGAAATGCACCATGACACCATCGTGATCGTTGAGAGAGAGCATCCTGCTCCGCTCTGTGATTGCACCTGTCCCTATGATGTGGCTCTGCGCCTCACTGATATTGTTCCGGGAAGCTATCACGTCGTGATCAGGCACAGTGTCTGGGACGTGGACATTCCGAGACTGGCATGCACCGTCGATTTGATGACAACGCCGTCCGGACGCTACTGCAATACCTTCGGCCTAACTCAGTAGAGGCCTGCGGGCGTTATGGTTGACGAAACAACGGGGGTGACAAAACGGAGCTGTTCACACCCAGTGCAGAGGAGAGGGAAAGTCGAGGTTTGGCAGCCCACTTTCTGTAGTTCCCTGTCGTCCTATTCCTTCGGCAAGAGGTCGGGACTGTACCTGGCGCTTCGATAGAAAGAAAGGCTGCCTCAACTGAAGCAGCCTTCCCTTGTGGTAAGGATTGTCGACCACGCTGAGCGTCCCGCCCCGCTGTTCTGATCGCAGACTCCGTCCCAACTTGGTCAAACAGGACTATTTCTTAGTGCACGCTCTCTTGCACGAGTCAGCGCAATTCGCTTTCTCTTTGCAGTCCTTGGCGCACTTTCCCTTGTCCTTGCATTCAGTGGAGCACTGCCCCTTATCCTTGCAGTCTTTCATGCATGGAGCTTTGTCTTTACAGACTTTGCCGCACTGCGCCGACGGGGCCTTGCCGTTCTTGCTGCAGCAGTTTTCGCCTGCAAGAACAGTGTTGTTAAAGCCGATAGCCAGCATGACTGTCAGCGCAACCATGACAAAGAGGTGATGTCTCTTCAAAATAATCTCCTTTGAATAGCGTTTTACGATTTCGTATCTGATCTTCAGGCCACGCGAATTCATGGCCGTTGCAGAAAATCAGATTCGCAGAACGCTCGTCGCTATGCAGGGATTAATCCCCCAGGGAGGGGGCGCCTTCGGTATTCTCGTATGTGAGGCTGCCTCGGAACCGACCTGGAGAGAGATCGGCATCCATTCGGCGGTGGCAGGTGTGAATAGTCTCGCACGGTTTGGACCATCCGCGAGCAGCGGTGGACGCAGCCGGCAAATTCTGGGAACGCAGTTCTCTTTCTGCGCGCACTTCTCCATTGCTCCCGCACCGCCAGACTTTCCGCACGCCCGGCTCGACCGACACTCGTCGTTACCGACACTCCGGCAACCCTTGTCTGCTTGAGTCGGCTCCGCTTGTTGAGGGCAACACGATGCCGATCGCAACTTGATCGCACAGGCTTTGGGTGAATAGACGCAATACTCGGCATAGCCTGCCATCGAGCCGGCAAACAAGAACAGAATTGATAGTACTGCGTAAAACCGTTTCAAGAAACGCTCCGAACTTTTTTACTCTTACAATTCAACCAGCCACCCGTTCCAACTTTAGGCTTGTCCGCCGGCTTTTCTATTTACGAAAGTAACATTCTGGTCTATGGCCAGCGCCCCTTTGTTGTCGCTGCGATCGAACAAAGAGCTCAAATTCAGAACTTCGTACATAAGTGAGATGATTCCAGTCCGCACTGATTGGTCCCGAGCAAACCGCTGTTGCCTCGCGGCCGTGCACCTCGAGCTAAGACTCGAGGTTATCCACTCGCTGACGCTTGTGCCTGATCTGTCGGCGGCCTCAGCTTCACACGCGCGATTAGCAGCCACAGCATAAACGCTGCTTCTCCGAGCAGGGCCGGAAATGCGATCTTATAGACCGTACCGGCATGCTCCGGAAGCAGCAAACCGGTCAGGCTCATACCGACATAGGCAAAGCCGTTGAGGATCAGCCAGATCCCCAGGAAGCGGGGAAGAAAGCCCGAGCGGTAGACCAACATCCCGAGAGGAAAGAGCCACAGCCCCCAAAATGCTTCGGAAAAGTAGGTTCCAAGGTCGTTCAGGCGAAAACACAGCAGGGCCAGCACATCGCCCTGCGATTTGTCGATAACAGACAAGTAGTCTGCGCCACGAACCAGCTCGAACGCGCCGATCTGGAGTAACTGACTCACGTACGATTGGGGAATCTGGACCAAAACCAGTATCACCATGAGAGTGGCGTGCGGTCGGTTGACATCCTTGAAAAGACGATAGAGAGCCAGAACGAGGAATATGAACACTATGGTAGAGAGAAGACCGATCACAAGGTCAATTCGGAAAAGTGTTTGATGAGCAAGAAGATTTTGGGCGGTTTCAGCCGCTTTTCCCCGCACAATCAGCTTGCCGGGAACATAGATTAGGTTGAACAGGCCAAAAAGCACCAGCAGCAGGTATAGCACTCCTGCGACTCTCGCTGTCTTCTTTACTTCGTGCACGCATTCCCTCGTCGTTGTTCGGTCATTAATAGCCACTACGTGATATCCGGCCGCGTGTTTCAATCGCTGCCTCGCCGGCTTGTAGCAGTCCACGGCCCGCCTCCGTGTTTGTCATTGTTTTTGTCGTTAAAGTGTTATAGGATTGGTGCATTGTTCCTAACCCATCGGAGGCAGCATGAAACTACCGTCAATGCAATACATCGTTCAGGATTCCCGTCGCACGATCGGGCGTTTTCCCTTGGCCTGTATCTGCGCCCTGTCGGCTACGGTTATCGCTCTGATCCTTGTCGATTACGAGGGTCCGGCGCGGGAGAGCATCCTGTTCAACATCCTGTTCGCCGCCCTCTTGGGTTTTCCGCTCTTAACGACTATTCCGCTGGTCGCGCAGAAGCGGTCCTGGAGCACGCGGTGGTCGTTCGGCCTTCAGACCATCGCCATCCTTGCGCTCGTCGGATATGCCGTAACGATCCCGGGTAATATTCCCAACTCACCACTCATCTATGTCTACCGCGAAGTCCTCTTGGCGCTGGCCTTCGTTTTGATGGCGATGTTCGCTCCGTATGCCGCAAGCGGACAGCACAACGGTTTCTGGCAGTTCAACAAGACGCTCCTCTTTCGCCTTCTGACGGCGGCGCTTTTTGCCCTTGTCCTTTTCCTGGGACTGAGCATCGCGCTGGCGGCGCTGGACAATCTGTTCGGCATGGATATTCCGGAAAGACGATACCCGGAACTTTGGATTGCCATCGCGGGCATTTTCGGCTCCCTGTTCTTTCTATCCGGGATACCCGAGGATCTCGACGATCTTGATACATCTGATGATTACCCCAGGGGGCTCCGAGTCTTTGCGCAGTATATCCTCGCCCCCCTGGTTTTGGTGTATCTGATCATTTTGTACGCCTACATTGCCAAGATTGTCGGGCAATGGAACTGGCCGAAAGGCTGGGTGAGTCGGCTTATTATGGGCTTTTCCGCCACCGGCATTTTCGCGCTGACCCTGTTGTACCCCATCCGGGAACGAATCGAAAACCGTTGGATTAAATCAGCCGTCCGCTGGTTCTGGATCGTCATCATTCCCCTGATCATCGTGCTGGTACTGGCCATCTGGCGACGCCTTTCCGACTACGGCATCACGGAGTCCCGCTATATCGGTGTGGCGATGGCCATCTGGCTGACCGCGATGGCGCTCTATTTCAACGTGAGCAAAACCAGAGGGCTGAAAATCATTCCTGCTTCGCTCTGCCTGTTGGCGCTGGTGGTCAGCTTTGGCCCCTGGGGAATATTCCATGTCTCTGAGCAAAGCCAGGTGCGCCGCCTGCGGCAACTACTCGTCGACAACAATCGGCTCGTCGACAATCAGGTCCGTATCAACGCCGACACCGTCCGCGCTGAGGACGCTCGCCAGATCAGCTCGATCATTGCCTACCTGCACGAAACGCATGGATACGCGCCGATCCAGCCCTGGTTTGCTGAAAATCTCTCTGTTGATTCTGCCGGCGCCCCCGGTGGCCGCCCAGAGCCAGTCGAGGTCGCCAAGCTGATTGGAGTCGCATACTATGCAGCTCCACGCAATCTCGGCGATTCATGGGCAGAATTTGCGGGTGACCGCCGACGTGCCGTGGCCATTGCAGGGTTTCAGCATCTCATAATGGATCAATACATCAGGCCCGACGAACGTGGCCAAAAGTTCTCCGCTGATGGTTTTTCGTATGCTGTCGACACCTCTCTCTGGGTGATGACCTTTGTCAATACGACCGACAGTGTCGTTGCCGAATCACTTGAGGTTAATCTGCATCCGTTGATTGATGCCCTGATTGCTGAATACGGTCCCGGAGGGGGAGAAGATATTCCGCCTCAAAAGATGTCGATTTCTGTCATCGGGACTGCCTTGAAGATTCAAGTCTGCCTGAAGAGAATTCATCTTCAACGCAAGAACGAAGTTCTGAGTCCTACTTTCTATTCGGCTAACATTTTGTATTCGACCGAAAAGTAAGGGTCACCACGACGCGAAACTCTCGGAAACCTCCAGGAGCTTATTGACCTTCCCCCTCTAAACTGGGCTGCTTGAGACATCGAAACATGGGCGGGAAGTTATCCTGCTGGGGGTCCGGACATGAAGCGATCTTGTTGCTGGCCAATCTGCGAGGCCAAATCGGCTCTATACTGTTGACACTCAACATATTATAAGAGTTTCTCAAGCGCTCTCATCTCGACTTGTTTTCCCTAGAAAGTTCTTGAAAATCCTTGAAACTCTTGATATATAACTAACGTAAGCTTACATACGTTATGTAACAGTTGTGATAGGATAATGATATATGCCGCCAAGGACAAAATACACTAGGAATAGAGTGGTGGAGGCCGCGGTTGCCGTGATTGAGAAGAGAGGTCTCGGCTCCCTCACTGCCCGAAACGTAGCCGCCAGGCTTGGGTGTTCGACAGCGCCAGTCTACCAACACTTTGCCACAATGGACGAATTGGCTCTAACTGTGATGAAGGATACGCAACGAGCACTGTTGGAATACACATCCCGGCCTTATACCGACCGTGTCTTTCTGAATATGGGAACCGGCGTTGCTCTGTTTGCCTGCGAACACCGCCGCCTGTACAGGGCCCTGATGTTGGAAGGGGACAGCTATCGCGATGTTATCCGCGAGTTCCTCGACGTACTGGAGTCTGAGATGACTAAGGATGCCAGATTCTCTTCGCTGTCGGGTAGCGAGCGGCGTCTGCTCCTGACGAAAATGTGGACGTTCACTCACGGCCTGGCCTCACTAATATGTGTCGGGCTGATCAAGGATTGCAGCGAGGATTATGTTGTCAAGACTCTAATGGATGTGGGTGCCGATGTTATCAATGCGACTCTGGCAAAACACAGGAGCGTCGCTAAGAGCGAATAACCGTACAGGCGTGGAAACCACGCGAACAATATATCACAATAGCTCAAATTGATCGGTGGATTGTCAATTTGGAAAGGAGAGTATAATGAGAAACACACGACTTGGCGGAATAGTGACCGTTTTGGTTCTATTCCTACTCCTGCCTGTGACGCGTGCACAGGGTGGCAATGACGACGTGTACTGGCATATCGATCCGAGCGTCAAATCCTGTTCTATGGTCATGGATCGTTCGCTGACTCAGGGACAGTGGCATACGTTTACCAAACAAGCCGGCGCAATGGTGACTTTCAAGTCACTTGCCCCGGCAACGACCCTCGGCAAGATGAATTTTCGTGTCGCCATCGATTATTCATCCTCCCCCGTAGACCAGCGCGACCCGGCCTGGATCAACACATTTACTCATCCTGACGCAGACTGTCCCTTGGGCGATGCGATAGTG
Organism: uncultured Ignavibacteriales bacterium; assembly: GCA_964540105.1. GTDB lineage: Bacteria > Zixibacteria > MSB-5A5 > GN15 > FEB-12 > DATKJY01. The sequence goes on from CAZILL010000001.1 coordinate 508,930, forward strand.
ATCCCGACGATTCGGGCTGCTATGGGAGTATCCGACAACATGGATATTGGCGGCTTCTGGACGACTGCCCCGGATGCCAATTACGGTGTGGTAGGCGGGGAACTCAAGTACGCATTCCTGCAGGAATCTCAGAGAGGTCCTGCAGTAGCAGTGAGAGCGAGTGTATCCGTACTCACGGGAGTTCCTGATTTCAATGTGAATATCTATAGCCTTGACCTGATGACGAGTAAGAAGTTCGCCGGGCTTGCTCCATACGTCGGACTTAGACAAAGTCTCATAACTGGAACCGAAACGACTTCCAAAGTGGACCTGGATCAAGAAAGGCTGTCAATTACGCAGGGGTATGCCGGAGTTGCCTATACCATTTGGAAACTTAACCTGGCCGCAGAATATGACATATCACATGTAAACACGCTTGCCTTTGTCATTGGTTTCAATCACTAGTCTAAGATAGCGCAAGACTTGGTGAGAACCGAGGGGCCGCATCGAGACAGAGAAAAGGAGCAGGAGTCGGGTCATGATCTGCGCCACGCTCGCACAGATCGCTTCTGCTCCCGCCGCTCATGCGCTGCGCCCGTTGACCGACTTCTAATCTCCTTGCACTACCGTCAGTTAAGGTACAATGTGCTGTTTGGTAACGGATTACGCTCTCCTGACTACTTGTGTCTCTTCGTGTCTAGTTGTGTCTGACTTGACAATCAGTGCGCACAACGCGGGCACAAACCAAGACACTATCCGTGCCCGACTTCAGTTCAACCGACTCACTTTTGAAACGACTTATTCTCGAAGCGCTTACCGACGAAATAGAACAGCACCGCTACGACCGAAATCATGATCGTCATGGCGCCAAAATAATTCCCCGGAGCCATATCCGTGTAAAACCGCGAGAGGATACCGGCCAGGGAGTCGCCCAGAAAGACGGTGCACAGAAAGATGCCGGTGATCATCGATTTCATGTGCGCCGGAGCCTCCTCAAACGCAAGTTGAAGCCCGACCACCGAAATGCACAGTTCTGCCGCCGTGATCAGGATGTATGCGCCCGCCTCCCAGAGAATCGAAATCTTGCTCGACGCCGCTACATACCCGGCCACAGTCATCAGCCCCATGCAAAGTATGACCAGACCAAACCCAATCAGCATTTTTCTGGGCGATGACAAGCGACGGTGATCGGTGTCGGTCTTGGACCAGATCCACGCAAAGAGCGGAGTCATGATAATGATGAGGACGGGATTGAACCCCTGAACGGCATCAGGTGGAATGAGCCCGAACGGCGTGTCGAGATTCATATAATCGCGGGCGAATAATGTCCAGGTAGAATACGATTGATCGAAGATCGACCAGAAGAAGACAATCAACAGGAATAGACCGGACAGACGCCTGACCACGGCCCACTCTTCGCGCCTTTGTTCGGGAGTCTTGATTTCTTTCTCGCGTTTGATGACTTCAATCGGATAATGCTTCTTACCAATGTAGAATATGCCGAGCGCCACCACCATCAGGATGGTTGGAGCCATAAAAGCGGCGGCGTAGCCGTAACGGTCGCGCACGAACGGAAGCACCCATGTTGTCACTGCCGCACCGATATTGATAGCCATATAGAACCACGAGAAGGCCTGAGTCAGCAGATGGGATTTTCCCTGCTCGTGATACATCTGGCCCATGAGGGTGCTGATATTCGGCTTGATCGTTCCCGATCCGCCCGCCAAAAGAAGCAGCGCCGTGAAAAGCCCGACCTCGGTCGTAAACGTTCCGAGCACAATGTGTCCAAGGATATACGGTATGGCAAAGTAGATGATCGTCCGGAATTTCCCCAGGTAATGGTCAGCAATATACCCGCCGACAATCGGAAGAATGTAGCAGGCGGCGGTAAAGAGCGACACGACGGTCGCGCTGTTGGCGTCGGTGAAGGCGAGCTTGTTGACCATGTACAAAAGCAACAAGGTCTTCATGCCGTAGAAACTTGCCCGCTCGGCCAGTTCCCCCCAGAAGATGAACCAGAACCCTTTGGGATGTCGCTTGTCAACGTGTCCTGTTGCCGCGGTTCGGACTGCCTGTTCCACAAATTCCTCCGGAGGTCAAGAGAATGGGTTTATGAGTTCCCTAATGTGCGATATTGTTATCCACCTACGCATGATAAATCATACTTCGGACGACACTGATTGTCCAGTTGATAGTTTTGCTCCGAGCAGTCCATCCGCGAACTTCTTCGACAAGCGCTGCCACCCCGAGGCCGGCAATCACTTTTCTTGATAACGTCAGCCAACGGGGACGGCAAACCTCTGAAACGGAAGGCTGAAACCCAGAGGGGTAGTGGCCCCGCCCTCTTTCAATAGTGTGTGGAAATCAGACCCCCTGTCGATCGAATGCGGGTGCAAGATCGAAGCTGATCATGGAAATCTACCCAAGCCTCCCTGGGATGGGCCGTTGAAAACAAAAGAGCCTCTGGCACTCTTGCAGAGGCTCTTCTTGATTATCCATGATTAACTATTCACGGGAACACCGGCCATGGCGCCTTTCTGATCGGTCTCGCGCCGTTCAGCGCCCGATGCGGTAAGCACCTTCTTGCGGTCACGCCGGGCTGCTCTTCTTCCTCATATCTGAAATAAAGTAATACAGCAGAAGCCCCAAACCGGCCGCCACAAACATGCCGCCCAGAACCGCTTTCTCATCAAAATAGCCGGGCATCATTTGTATGATCAGCACCGCTACACCGACAAACAGGCAGACCAAACCCCATTTCAGCGATGAGTCGACGCCGGTTTCCATCCACAGATTAAGGGGCTTAGTCGGCGCTCCCTCAGGGCCCTTCTCCAGGTACCGTATCTTGACTCTGTAATCCGCTACCGTCTTGACTATCGTCACTACCGACCCAAACACTGTTAGCACAATGAGAACTTCCCCTAAATCCAGCATATACTCCTCTTTCTTTGAGTGGTTGCTCCTTCGCTTTCTACTCCATGAGACTGATCTCACACCCAAAGGTTGCAACTCTTTCTTTTCAGTTCCGTGCAACTTTTTGCTCCTTAGCACAGTCAGATAGAGTGATGTATGGCCGATCACAAGGCGCTCGTTCGGGCGATAGTAGAAGGTAATCGCGAACAGTTTCGCATACTGGTCGAGGAATTTCAGCGCCTTGTAAGCCACTTCGTTTTTCGCATGGTTCGTGATCCGCATGATCGGGAAGATGTCTGTCAGGAGGTGTTCATAAAGGTGTATCAGAACCTCGCCTCTTTCCGACACGATTCGAAGTTGTCCACGTGGGTCGGACAAATCGCGTACAATACCTGCCTGAGCTTCCTGGCCAGGAAGCAGTTACCATTGTTCGATGATGTAGTCGGCAGCGAAGACGATATTACCTCCAGCGGCTTTGCCAATGAATCTGCCCGTCCGGACAGGCAGTACGAAGCGACTAATATGTCGACTTCCATTGTGCATGAGATTGACCGCCTCCCAGCGCTTCCGGGGGCTGTCCTGACGCTTTTTCATCTGGAAGAAATGACCATCCAGGAGATTTCTGATATTATGACGATACCTCAGGGAACGGTCAAGAGTCATCTATTCCGAGCTCGCAAGCTCTTGAGGGATCGCCTGACGAGTCGCTATCAATGGAAGGAAGCGTGACTGAGATGCATCTGGCCGACGACCAAATTCAGGAGCATCTTGACGGCAGGCGCAAGTTGCCTGCGTCAGACTTGGCTCACCCGGAATCCTGCCCAGCCTGTAGGCAGGCGTTCGAGGCCTATCGCTTACTGTTTGCTGATCTGGCGACTTTCAAACAGCCAGAGCTTTCGGCCACATTCGCCGACACAGTAATGCGGCGACTCCTCATCGTATCTCCGGCTCCGGACAGAATTCCTTCCCGCTGGTCTGGCGTTGCCATAACTGCTGCTGGATGGGCCATGTTCGCTGTGGCAGCTGTCCTCACGCTGACATTAGCCGACCCAGAGTTCGTCCAAAAAGTGACCGTCGGCATGAGAGCATCGATCCAGTCCGTCGAAGCGGCGCTTCGTAATTCCGCCGGGTCAGTCACCTCCGAGTTGAACACCAAGCCCTTGATGCTCCTGTTCTCGGTTCTCACATTTACTGGTGTTGCGCTCCTTGATCGCGTAATAATTCGCCTCAGAAGGACGCAGTGATTCATCACGCTTCTTGGTCGAGCTGAGCTTGCCGCTCGATAATCAACGGCTTATGAAAACACAAGAGCCTCTGGCGCTACGGCCAAAGGCTCTTCTTGATTGTACAGGATGGTTGTGTTCAGGGGCACATCGGCAAAGGCGCCGCCCCACTCAGATAATCGATCAGGGCAAAAAGATCAGAAATGTCAATCGTGCCGTCTTTGTTGACGTCGTTCTCGGGCGCACAGTTCGCAAGCGGCAGGCTCGAGCCCAGATAATCCACGACCGCAAAGACATCGGAGATATCGACCACGTCATCGGGAGAACCATCGGTGTTGCCTGTCGTGCCGAGACAACAAGATCCAGGTGCTTGCCAGAATCCTTGATAGATCCTGTAATTTCCAGAGGATATCGCGCCAACCGCCGTCTGACCAATGGTTGAGTTCATTTGATACGAAGCCGAGATCGATGGTCCGCCGCCATTCGAGATCACCTGCCATTCGATTGAGTAAGCCGCCCCTGGATTCGACGAAGCTACGACCGGCTTTCCGGTCAGTCGGCTTGGTCCAGAAGTTGTCGTGACCGCTCGGTTCTGATTCGTGCTCGCAGGTTGCGACGCCTTCAAATCAACCGCAACCGGCCTCACTTCTTTCTGGCTACCGTCAACCTGACTTCGCCCTGCAGCCAGACTCCAGGCAAACAGAACCAGCGAGACCAAAGCGACAATCGCGCCAAGAATGTACGTTCTTCTCATTGTGTCACCTCGACTACTTCCTGGCCAGTTGATTGGAGCCACTGTCGGGGTCAGCCTTCGCCAGCTTGGTCATCATCTCCTCCAACTTTCCGAGACGGGACGACAATGTGGCAATCGTCACTTTGTGAGCGCTGATCTCCTGCTGCTGCTCTTTGATCGCCTCGACCAGAGCCGGCGTGAGGCGGCCGTAATCGACTGACTTGTAACCGTCCTTGTCGGTCATCACCATTTCCGGGTAGAGTTCTTCAACTTCCTGAGCGACGAAGCCGAGGTGAGTCCTATTGTCGAATCCATGATCCGGATACTCATCAAGTTTCCAGCGGTACGTGATCCCTTGGAGCTGCATTACCCGAGCAAGCGAGCCGGACAGCGGCGCCACGTCTCTCTTATAGCGAACGTCTGAGCAGGCGCCAGCAGATCCCGTGTAACAGAGGTTTCCGTCAATCCTGACACCTTGCCCTCCGTGGAACCATCCGGAATAACCCGTGCCAAATGCCCACCCTTCTGCTGCCGGACCCGCACCCTTCGATTGTGCCACCATGCCAGTGCCTGAACTGTCAGCGACAAAGCGGCCACCGCCGAAGGTACCAAATCCGTAACCTGCGACTCCCACAGGTATTGCAGGATAACCAGTGCTACCATTTCCGGCCTGGAACTTCCCGCACGTACCTGCAGAATTCGACGCAGAGAGAGTGAAATTGGAGGTGCTACCGGCGTTGGCTAGTTTGAGGGCAGTGTTCGAACTGGTCCACACATCGAGTTTCGCCGTGGGCGAAGAACTACCTATTCCAACTTTGTCGGTTGTATCACGGCAAGTCACAAATCCACTTACTTTCGTCCAACCGCTGGCGGCAGCGGCTGTTGTCTGAAGCGTTCCATCCGGGAACCTGACACCGCCGGAAGTTGAATGAATAACACCAGCCACTTCGACTCTGTCGCCGTCTCCAGGAGCGGGCGTTCCCACGCCAAGGGATCGAGAAAGATAGACATTCCCAGAGTCCCCTTGGATCTTCACCTGTGTGATTCCAGACGCGTTCCGGAACTCCTCTCCGGTGTTTGTGCAGACAAAGAACGTATCGTACCCAATCCCATTCCACCCAAGGTACCGAAGTTCTGCCGAATTCTGCAGTGCGCTCATTGTAATCACATGGGGATTTACCAAAGTCGGATGTTTCAGACGAAGCAGACCGTTCGCGCCGGTTACTCCGCCGCCACCGATGTACTTCGCGATACTGGCTCTCGGGACAACATAGGTCACAGTTCGAGGGGACTGTATCTCACCGTCGAAGGTAATCTCAAGCCCAAAGCCGAACATGATCCATGAAGAATCAAGAGAGACGGGATTAATGATCGTGTCGCGCACAATCCCTGTCCCGCTGGGCAAAGAAAGCTTGACCGTCGCAAGCTCTCCTTTCACCACGGCGGTTATTGTATCACAGCAGATACAGGCCCCGCCGGGAGTATACCAGCATCCTTCCAAATGATAATTGCCGTCCGTCGCCGTGACTGAAAATTGAAGCGTCGTCGTGTCACCCGAAGTACAAGCTGGACAACCCACTGGACCGGCCTGTGCACTTCCAGCCAAACAAAGGCACGCCAGGAACAACCCTGCCAATGCCGCCATCGTTGTTGGATTTCGCATAATACTCTCCTCCATCCTTTGGACGTTCCTATTTGATAAGGATCATGCTGTCAAACTCTGAAGTAGTTCAACGATGCACCCGATCTGTCTCCGATGCTGAAAGACGAGTTGATCGGTCAGATGCACCGATCGTATAACTATGACACGATTTGTCCGTTTCGTCAAGGAGAATGTATGATAGTCACCAATATGTCCGCGCACACTACTCTCCTTCCGGACCACATGCGCCATTGCTCGCGTGGCCCCATATGTTGAACGTTTCCCTATCGACTACAACAGTCAGTACCGGATAAGCTTGTGTTGTTACGAGAATTGTCCTCGACTTGAAGCGGTGGACAAAAAAGACCATTTTTTGGCTTGACAGGCGATCTTTTCCGGTACTAATGTCTTAAATGCTGGCGGACGCGGAACGGGTGAATCGGCGACTGATCCACTCGCCGGTCGTACGCGGAACGGTTGGCTCGACGTCACGAACATGCAACGACCGGGGGGGCAACGCTCGCTTAACCGCGGTGACGCTCCGAAGCAGACCGAGGGACATCGGCACCCCTCTTTTCAACGAGCGATGATCCTTCAACTTCCCTTCTCGCCGAAGGGAGCGATTATTTCGTAGCGATTTACGAACTGTTCGAAGTTAAGCATCCCCGGGGTTGTCCAGTACTTCCTCAGAGGCTGCATACCCAGTTTCTGCAACAATCTGTTCGGAGCAGGGTTCTCTGAATGAGGTTCACAAAGAATCTTCTTCAATTCGAATGCCCGGAAGAAGAAGTCTATCGAGCGCTTGAAGAACCACGCCCCCAATCCCTTTTCGCGGAAACTTGTATCCCAGATGTGCAGGTGAATATTGGCATATTCGCCGTAGCTGATATTGTTGATATTCGAATGGCCGATGAGATCACCGTCGTACTCCCATCCAACATAGGAGAACCTTCGCAGGCTTGGCGCCTTCGAAAACTCCCCTTCCATCATCCTATACCATTCGTCCGTAGAGATGAGTTTGTTGCGGTCGACTCCCATAGTAGTGAGCAGGAGATCGTCCGCGTTGTGAAAATACTCGATAACTTTCCAATGCTCATTCAGCGTCAGGGGACGGACCTGTTTACCAGTAGTCGTTAAGGGTTTCATAACCATGGTCCTTCTATGAATTACGGCAGCGTGAGTCAGCAGATACTATCAACCACTCCAATAAGGAATCACCAACAATCCTGTACGTGAAGTAAGCAATGCGAAGTTGCTGCCCAGAAACGTTGCTAACCTGTTGCGGCCTTGTCGAAAGCGCAAGTCGACTGATCCTCCGCTGCACCAATACCGCTCACCGAAACTCCCAAATAAGATTGAGCCCTACGCTTACATACGAGTAAGTCCAGTCCGTTTCGCGGTCATGCTCCCAGCGAATGTATGGATCCGCCCGTACGCCTTTCAAGCATGTTGGAACTTCACAGCCAGTCAGGATCGTAATTCCCGCAAGGTCGGCGTCAGGAACATCCAGCGAGAACCTGTCCCTGTTCGTCGCTGTGAAACCGAATCCAAGGTAGGGTGCGACGCGCAGGCGCAGGGAGTAGAGAGGATAGAACCGCTGCAGCAGGCCGATTCGGTGAAACTCAAGCTGAGAGCTGCCGACTGGAGTCTCACGCTCCCATCTGCGGTAGCCAACTTCAAACGTCGTGGCGCCGAAAGCGCCCCAGACAATATCCGCCCGCATGCCGAGCCCGGATCCAGTATTGTGGTTCTTCAGATCAGAGTAGGTGAGCGGGATGACTTCACCTCCGACACTCACGCGCAAACCAATCGCGTCGACGGACAGGGCTGTGACGACGATGAGCATAACCGTACCAAGGGCAAACAATTTCACAAAAGACCTCCTCGCAAATTAGCGTTTGTTCTCATTGAAAGCCATACCTGAGAGATTCTCCGGCGCAGCGTCACCGGAATCGATCATGGGCGGCAATAACTTGTACATGACTGGTGTCACCAATCGGGCCAGGAAGGTGGAGCTGATCAGACCGCCGATGATGACCAGCGCCAACGGGGCGTAGAGAGGAGCTCCCTCGAGGACCAGCGGCAGCAGACCGCCGATCGCGGTCAGCGTGGTCAGAAGAATCGGAACGAACCGAATCTCACCGGCCTGCTGAATTGCGTCGTCGACGCTCATTCCCCGTTGTCTGAGCTGATTCGTAAAATCTACAAGCAGGATCGAGTTCTTGACCTCGATCCCCATGAGAGCGATGAAGCCAATCATCGAAACGAACGACAGCGTCTCTCCGCTCAAAAGCAACGCAGCCATACCCCCCACGATGCCGAGCGGAATGACCGAGGCGACGATCAGCGTGCTCTTGAATGTCTTGAATTCGAGTACCAGCACAACCAGCATCCCGAACGCGGCGATCAGAATCGCGGTTCCGAAGCCCCCGAAACTCTCCTTGCGGCTCTCGATCTCGCCTGCAGGAATGAACTGATAGCCTGACGGAGTTTCCATTTCCTGCAATTGAGCCAGAATCTGCTTGGTGACTTTATCAGTGTTGTAACCGCTCCTGACATCGGACGTAATGGTCACGGAGCGCCTCTGCTTGTAGTGATCTATCCTTGTTGGCGAAGAATGGAAATCGAGTGTCGCGACCTGACGGAGCGGCACGTAGCCGCTGGCCAGGGAACCGACCTGGATTCTATCAAGCAGCTCGACCGTCGGTCGCTTGTCGCGCGGCAGACCAATTACGATGTCATACTCATCGCCGTTCTCCTGGCGATACTGACCGATCGGCAGGCCCGCGACCCCGAGGCGCACGGTCCGCTGGATATCTCCCGCTGGAATACCGAGCAGGCCCGCTTTGTCTCGGTTGATGACCAGACGGAGATCGGTGCGCGGGGAGCGCATCGGATTGTATACTGACATCGTTCCTTCGGTTGCGGAGATGATCTTCTCAACTCGATCAGCGATCAGCTTCAGGGTATCGAGATTGTCACCCGTGATGCGCAGGGCGATCGGATCCCCTCCCATTCCGTTCTCGAATTCCTTGATTTCGATCCGGGCGTCCGGGTACTTGTCGTATTGATCTCGAAGCCCGTTCAGGAACAGAGGTGTTTCGTGGGCGTCGTATGTGTCGAGGAGTACGAACAACTCACCAACATTCGGCTTCTCTCCAAGACTGACCCGATTGTAGTAGACCATCGGATTCCCCTTACCGACGTTGGTGATCACGTCTCTCTCTCCCGGCTTTCCCAGAAGCGACGCCTCGACATACCGGGCGGCTTTGTCGACCTCGGTGACAGAGCTTCCCTGCGGAGCTTCGATCGTAACTAGAAACTGCGGAATGCCGGCCTTGGGGAACAGGCTGAACCCTACGACCGGCACCAAAGCCAAACTTCCCAGAAAGAGAATCGCGGCAACAACGACAGTGGTAATCGGTCGACTGATCGACCAATGCAGGAGGCGGCGGTATGTCCGCTCCAGTCCCCAGTTAAGCCCCTGCAGGACGCGATTTCCCTCTTTGCGCTCTTCGTTTTTCAGAAGCCAGCTGGCCAGAAAGGGGATGATCGTCAGAGAGATCAACAGCGAGGCGCCGATCGTGTAGAGAACCGAGGCGGGCAAACTTCGGATGTAGTTCCCCGGCGCCCCGGGAAGAAAGAGCAGCGGAAGAAACGCGAACAGAAGGGTGGCAGTACATCCAAGGACAGCCACCCCGATCTGGCGCGTGGCCAGGATGGCTGCGTCGCGGCGGCCATGCCCGTTTCGGATGAACCTCGAGATATTCTCAACCACGACGATGGAATCGTCGACCAGCAACCCGAGCGCAATCACGAATCCGACAATGCTCAACTGGTTGAGGCTGAAGCCCGTCAGATATAGCATCGTCGCGCCGATCGCCATCGACAGTGGGATCGAGATCATCACAATGATCGAGGCGCGCGGTCCAAGCGGAAGGAGTGTGAGGAGTACCAGGCCGATGGCGATGAGGAAATCGACAAAGAGGTGATTGAGGCGTGAGGCAACATTGCGGGATTGATCAAAGCCGTCCGCCAATGTTACTCCAGTTGGAAGTCCTTTGGCAAAGTCGCGCATCTCGGCGTAGATGCCGTCTCGCACTTCGAATATGTTTCTTCCTTCCTGAAGGGTGGCGGTGACGAAGACGGCGCGGCGACCATTGAATCGGCCAAAATTGTTTTCGTCAGCGTGCCCCCAGGCGACATCGCCGACATCGCGAACACGCACAACCGTCCCGCCGTTGGAGCTGATCACGGTTGAGCCGATCTGTTCCAACGACTGATACCGTCCGGACGTCTCGAGATTGAAGCGACGATCGCCGACATCAACTGACCCACCTGGAATGTTTGTGTTATCACTTTGAATGGCGGCGATAATCTGATTCAGCGGAATCTTGAGCGCCGCCACGCGTTCCAGATCGAGGGAGATGCGAACCTGGGTTTCCGGGTAACCGAGCGTCTTCGAATCCTTAACGCCGCTGACCGCATCGATCCGATCCTTGAGCGCTTTGGCCTGTTCCTCCAGCGTCTTGTAGTCGGCCGACTCCGATACGAGCGCGCACTGCACAATATTGACATTGGTCGTGCTGAATTTGATAACTTCGAGGCTCAGCAGTTCCTGTGGGAGTTTGGTGCGCACGGCATTGACCTGCCGAAGGACAGCGTCGTGCTTCTGCTCGGCGTCGGCGCTGGCGATGAATTCAATATTCACAACAGCAACCTGATTCTCCGAAGTCGAGATGATCCGCTTGATATCCTCTAATTCTTTCAAGCTCTTCTCGATCGGATCGACTATCAGTTGTTCGACATCGTTGGGATTCCCCCCGGGGAAAACCGCTACGATCGCGAAGGTTGGGATCGGAAAGATCGGATCCTCTGAGCGCGGAATGCCCATGAAGGAGGAGATTCCGAGCCCAATCAGCATTACAAACACGACAATCGTAAACTGGGGATTCTTTACCGAGAACTCTGCAAGTTTCATAGCGGTCTCCTGGCTGAACTACTTTACGATAGTGACACGGGCGCCATCAGAGAGTTTGGTTGCCCCGGCAGTGATCACGCTCTCAATGCCGGGCAGTTCCCCCATGATGGCGGCCTTCCCGCCGTGAAGGTACGATACCGTGACTGGCACTTTGCGAGCCGTGTTTCTCTCGGGAGTCGGGGCGAATACAAAGCCGGTGCTTCCGTCGGCCTCAACAAGGGACTCGACAGGGACGAGCGACATCTGGCCAGCCAGCGGCGGGGAAATGGTGACCTTCCCTATGAGTCCCGTCACCAGTCGATTTTCCGACGGGACGATTCGAATTTCTATCTCATAGGTTCCGTTCATCACGTTCGGGGCGGCACCAATCTGCGAGATCACGCCCTTGATCTGTTCCCCGGGGAGAGCGTCGAATTCAATCTGCGCAGAGTCGCCAGTCTTCACTCGCATCAGGTCACGATCAGCCAGACCGGATCGCACAATCCAGCCCTTCTCATAGCCTGCCAAGATGAACACTGGAGAACCCGGGGCTGCCTGTTCGTGATCGTCCGCCAGTCGTCGGAGTATCCGGCCGGTCGACGGAGCATGTATCTCGGCGCACTTCCGATTGAAGGCAGCGGCGCCGAGCGCGGCCTTGGCGACCTCCCAGGCGGTGGTAACATTCTGCAACTGCTCGAGTGTGATGATCGAGTCGCCATATAGTCTGGTAAATCTCTCGAGATCTCGGGCAGTCTTGTCAAAGTTGGTTTGGGCTTGTGCCAGTAACGCGTCGAATTCAGTCAATCGAAGCGTCGCGAGCAAATCCCCTTTGACGACCTTGCTTCCCTCGTCGACCAGAACACGTTCAACAATGCCGCCAGTCTTGAACGAAAGCTGAAGTTCTTCCTTGGCTTCCAGCCGGCCAATCGCATGAACCGGTAGATCGTGACCAGAGTGCTCAACTGAGGCCACACGCACCAGCACCGGGGTCGGGGCGATCGATTCCGTCTGGCTCGAGGCCTTCGATGATGCGCCGCAACCCGTGAGAGTTAACAAGCCAATTATGGCGGAGGCCATAATGATCAATATTCTTCTCTTCATTTGTCTGCTCTCCTTTGTGACCGCTTGATCACTATGATCTTCTGTGTTGCTAAACGTCGCACAATTTGTAAACATCGTTCAATCCGGTGGCAAAAAAAATATGCCTATCCCTTCGGTCGAATTGTTGAAAACATGAAGTCGTATGCGTCTTGGATCAATTTCTCCTGCTGAATGTCGGGACAGAGCATACATCGCTTGCGAAGGACAAGCGCGATCATCCCATGCACCATCGACCAGAGGGCGTAGGATGCAGCGTTTATGTCGCACGCCGGTATCAAGTTCTTTTCCATGCACTCCGACACCGCCTGCACGAGCACGCCATAGGCATGTCCCCCTTCCTTCCATTTCTCCTCCTCGCCCGTTTTCCCGAACGAGCGCGGGATGGCCCGACTGACAAACATCAGGTCGTAATGTTCCGGATTCTCAAAAGCGAACTTTACGTACAACAGGCCGGTTTTGTAGAGCTTGTCCAGAGGATTGGATTCGTCAAGAGCCCCTTTCAGATACTCAAATAACCGTGCGAAACCCCTGATATGTATTTCGTAGAGAATCTCATCCTTGTCCTTGAAATATGAATAGATCGCCCCCGGCGTATACTCGATCTTTTCGGCAATGCGCCGGATGGAAGTCTGCTGGTATCCCTCAGACAAGAACAGTTCGAGGGCAGCCTCGATGATAGCATCGCGCATCTCTCCACGCTCTCGTTCTCGTCGTTCAGCAGTACCCATCGCGCTCATATCTCCTAATCGCCACTTTTCTGACAGCCTCAGTATCGGCAAGTTTGTGAACAGCGTCAAGTAATTAAACGTCATTCAGTGAAGAAAGTTTCACGCCCACAGAATACTACTGTATGTGATTGTCACACATTACGATATGTCAGGTAGCAGTGGCATCGGGATTCACCGCGGACCGCTTGTCTACTCTGATCAGCATTTCAGGAGTATGCAGTCGACAAGAGACTTATCCATTCAGCTCTGCGCACTCTTCAGAAAGATCACCTAACCCCACGCGTTTCCATTGAACGAGAAACAGTCAAGAGCGATTCGAACCAACTCCGGCGGCATGCCGAAGAGATCGTGAATTCCCTCGATCAGTTCATCAGCAGTCTCGAACGCACTTCGGCGGGAGAGATCGTTGTGGGTTTCGATGTACTCCATGTTGTGAATTACCCAGGACCGTGCGGTATCGAAGCGCACAATCAGGATGGCGTTCATAAATGTCCCGTTGGGCCTGAACGAGTCGGCAATGACGAGGTCAAATTCTTCGATGTGTCGCGCGGTCGGTTTCGCAACGTATCCGTGGCGCAAAATCCCATCACGGTAGAGTTCCAAACGGGACCTTCCTTCAGCATCCTGTGGTTTGAGAAGGTATCGATTCGCGCCGTGAGTAACTTCAAAGTCCTCCGAGAGATCGCGGGGGAGCGGTCTCAGGAAGGGGGCGGCATAGCCAACATCGACAAGGAACTCCCGGCCGTCAACCCTGACCAGATTTACCAGATGAACGTCGGGCCGGTTCATATCGGCTCCGCACAGTCGGACATCATAGCCTAGATGCGCCAGAAGCTGGTTTATGTAGTGGTTGTTCGTGTAGCAGGTCCCCCCGAAATGATGCTGTTCAATGCCATCGAGATACTGCGTGAGATTGGGAATCTCATGTCGATTCGTCCTTTTCCAGCGAAGTAGCTTCGAGATATTCTCGAACGGCACGCGCACCATATGCTCGTACACGATCTTCTCGAGAGCGCGAACAGATGGCCGTTCTTCGGCCAGGTTCAGCAATTTCAAGTAGCGGCGGAAGTCATAGATAGTCATCGATGGCGTTCCTCCCTGAACGAAACACCGCTTTGCGAATCCTTCCTATTGCGCATGAGGAGCACTTGAAAGCTCTTGCCGGACTGAAGCGCTACTCGATCATCGAGGTCGATGCTCATCCCGAGAGCGATGGCGCGCTCTCGGAAGCTCTCTGGCTCGACAAGCGTCAGGAGAGTATCGAGCTTCTTCAAACTGTGATACGGACTCGGGCTTACAGTAGAAATCGAATCACATGGCAGTTGCAGGACTACTGACAAATGACCTTCCGGCTTGATGAATCTTCTGATCGACGATAGTCCGACAAGATAATCAACGTATTCAAACAGAAGCCCGGCGAAGAGAAGATCCACCGGCGGAACGACACAAGTGGGAGAGAGGAAATCGTCGCAGATGAGAACGAGATCATCAAATCGACCGGCATATCTATCGCGTGCGGTCTCGATATATTCTGGGTTGATATCGACGCCGACAACACGCTTGACTGATTGTGGCGAGAGGGCGTCAAATCCGTTCCCTCCCGAACATCCGATGATGGCGACCGAGGTCGGAGCGCACTCGGAGGCGACCTTTCTCAGGATTGCCGACAGGAACTGCGCCTGCCCGACCGTTGGAAGGGCCATGTGAGATTCGTAGTCGCTAAGAGGTATTTCAAGCCAGGGATTCATTTCAATGTCAGCCTTCACAATTCAGAGCTGAGCGATGACCGAATATGTCAATTTCAATGAACGCTGTCACGACATTAAACAGCATTCACGGACGTACGTGAGAAGCATGTGGGGTGAAGGATAACTCGCTTCTCGACAAGATGATGCGTGTCGCACAGCACGTCTTCTCGATTCTCACGACCATGCTCCGGCAGTCAGCGAATCGAAGATAATCCCCTAAAGACGTGATACCTCCCGAATCAAGCCGTCCGTGAGGTTCTTGCCATCGAGGCTTTCAGCCAGCGAACTTACATGCGGAAGCTCAATTTCAGCTGGTAGGTGCGTCCATCCTGCGGGATGGCATCCTCAGCGTGCTCGAATCCTCCGGGATGAGAGTACGATTGGTCGAAGAGGTTTCGCACCCGAAACGAGAGCAGGGTCCTATTGAGCATAGAACCGAAAGCGCTGGGGTGGCTGCTCTTCGGTTCGAGCTGGAGCTGCAGATCCGTCAACAGGAATGCCCCGGTTTCAGTACCGTTTACGGTCTTGCGCCGACTCTGATAGTTCATCTGCGCGCTTCCGCTGAAGTGCCTCAAGAATGATGACCAGACGCCAAACTTGACCATATTCAGGGGAGAGTTTGAGAGTTGACCGTCAACATCTGACC
The DNA here is from genome assembly GCA_964540105.1 of uncultured Ignavibacteriales bacterium. Taxonomy (GTDB): domain Bacteria; phylum Zixibacteria; class MSB-5A5; order GN15; family FEB-12; genus DATKJY01. Next base: position 524,603 of record CAZILL010000001.1, read on the forward strand.
CGCTGGTCCTCTCATACGTATAGTTCGCGAAGGCTGAGAAGCCGTGAGAAAGCAGGGCTCGTAGGCCGAGTTCCACTCCATAGGCATCGGCTGAGCCGATGTTGCGCAGCTGAATGAGGCTGTCGGTGGGATCGGTTACGGGATCCAGTAGTTTGCTGATTCTGTAGCTGTAAACGGATGACGACAATTGAAAGTCACGGCTCAACTGATGCTCGAGCGCCAATTCCCGAGTGACGATATTCTCGGCATCCAGATTCAGGTTCGGTTTCCAGCCGGCATTGGGGTCTTCATAGAACCGCTCCATATTCGTGGGTACTCTGAACGCCTGACCATACATGGCCTTGACGCTCGTGCGGTTGGTGGGAGCGTACACGATCCCCAGGCGAGGAGCGGTATAGCTCCCTTGGCGCTGATAGGAATCATATCGAAGACCTGCAAACAGCGAGAGCTCGCGTGACGGTCTGTATTCGTCCTGAACGGTGAGTGAAACGACGTTGTACGGTTCATTGATGTCGGTATACAAGCCACTGATGTCACCCCAGTACTCATATTGCGACTTGACTTGGCCCTGAAACTCTGCCACTCCCAGTATCCGCTGATTCGAGGCGACATCGAAAATCAACTGCGCTTCGGTGCCGATTATTTCACCCTGCATCCGGTCGTACGCCATCTCTTGCTCATAGGGCCACCAACCCCGATAGACATATTTGTCGAAGTACGCGCGCAGCGTCATTTGAAGCGTGGCTGCCAGTGGCGTCTGGTACAGAGCCTCAACGAAGCCATAGCGGTCCTGCGAGCGGCTTCTCTCGTCGTTGAACGTGGTCTCGTATGACGCGGTCGGAATCGCCTTCTCTCGACTGGAGTAAAGGGCGTTCACTTTCCATTTCCCCAGCTGCAGGTCGGCAGTGAAGGCATGGCGTTTTTCCCAGTCCAATCTTTCGGCAATCCCGTGGTTTGAGGTGGCCAAATCGAATTCCCTAAAGTATAGCGACTTGCGACCATCACTGTCGGCGACCCGGCCAGTGAGCGTAAGGTGGGACGTGGAGGAGGGATCTTTCGAGAATACCGCCGAAATATCACGAGATCCAAAGCTTCCCGACGAGGTCGACACCTCCAGACCGTCCAGTGTTCGGCTGTCCTTGGTTACGATGTTTATGACCGCGAGCATCGCACCCGTACCGTAGAGAGCGGACCCCGGGCCACGGACTATTTCGATTCGCTCGACAGCGTCCATGGTCATCGCCAACTCAGACCCTGCGAACGTCGTGCCATCCATTGACTCGCAAATTGTGTGTCCGTTCACGAGGATCCGGATCCGGTTGTTGAAGTCACTGGGTCGGCTGAAACCTCTTACGCCGATAAAACTGTAGTTTCGATCATAACTGATGTAGAATCCGCTTATGCTTCCGAGGGCGTCGGAAAGAGTCTCGTATCCGAATCGCTTGATGTCTTCTGCGGTAAGGATGGACACCGAAGACGGAGCTTCGGCCGCGGTCTGCTCGTATCTCGCCGCCGTGTTGATCTTAACGCTCAGCGCCTGTTCAAGTTCAGAAAGCGCATCTTCTTCCTTCGTCTGTTGTGAAAATGAGGAACTGACCGGAAGAAGCAGGGTCAAGATCAGGATCGAGATGCTGACTACCTGTTTCATACGTTTATCTCCTGCAAGATTGTGTTGTACTGTACATCATATACTTATTGGTCGGTACCAACCACTCTACAGAGCTTGAGCAGCTTCGCACTCAGTTCAGCTCCCTCAAGCCGTGACGCCGGCAAGTTGACCACAATTTCCGGTTTCTCATTCTTCATATCGATTCCGATCGATAGTCCGGCTTCGACGTAGTCGGTAACGGTCGATAGGGTAAGCCGCTTGTACGCCCGAGATATCGCGGTCACCTTTTCAATCGGGTAGGCCCGGAGCGGCGTGACCAGAATAATATCGGCCTGATTGGCTACCACCTGGCTGTCCAACTTCTCGTTCAGGCTCAGATCGATAGGCCTAATGACGAGCGGAAGTCCCTGAATGGGCTTCCTGGCAATCTCATTGAAATTTCCCTCGCACTGTTCTTTGGCGAGCTCCGACACTCGGTTGGAACTCTGAAAGACGATGCCGATGACGAGAGTGTCGCCAGCACGAGCTGTCAGTTTGAAATCAAATAGCAATACCCGACTGAAGAGCTGGCACTGAATGGAAATGGGGACCTCGACGCCCTGCGAGAAACCGTCGCCAGGACTGATCAGGCATACTATCATGAGCAATGCCGGAAGCGAGAGAGAGTTGAGTGAGGTGGATACGCGCATCTACAGTTCCCTCGCTGTCGCCAGAGATCGTGTCTCCCGCTCCTGTTCGTTGGCTTTGTTGGGCTGCACGACAGTCGAATCCAGAGCCGCACGGACCGCCGCGGAAACGCTTTCAACTGTATACGGTTTTCTCAGATAGCCTGACGCGCCCAGGTCGAGCAGTTCTTCGACGCGATGAGTCGCCGAAAACCCGGAGACTACAACAGCTCTCTGCGTCGGGTTGATCTGGAGCGGCGCCTTGTAGGTGTCGAGTCCATCAAAGTCGGATTCCACGATCATGTCGAGCAGGACCAGAAGCTTGTTGGCAAAGGTTCTGTTGAAACTGCGAGACGTGACTCCGAACATATTGGCGCTCATGCGGGCGACTTCCATCCCGGGAACCATATGAAGGGCCTCAGGAACGGAGGTGGCGCCGGATCGACGAATATCATCTGCGGTCAGGACAAATACGGCCGCAGCGGCGTCGGAGATATTCTCCGCCCGCTTTGATACCGTTGTCACTTCGATTTTCATCAACTCTTCAAGGCTCAGTTCAGAGAGATCGACTTCCGGTTGTTCCCCGGCCAGCAGAGTGCTGGGGAGAAGCAACATCGATCCGAAGATCACGACGGCAGCCAGAACTGCAACCTTGCTGATCCTCAATGTCTTGTTCACGTACCATATCAAAACGCCCCTTCGTATGTGCCCAAGACTCCTTTCCTACCATCAGGATCGGGGGAGGATATTGTGGCGCTGAGCAGCGTTGGACGCCTAAGTGCTCAATCAATGCCCCCGCCCGGGGTCATCTAAGTGCTCCCTCCGGATCACTTCTCGTATCGTCAAATGGCCATGATAGCTTTAGCGGGCAGCCGGACCATCCTTTTGAGTCACGTTGTTGCGCGAATTGAGATATGGACGGATGAAAGATGAAACCGAGTCGAGAACCTCGGAAAGGGTGACGTACTCTGTTGGCTCCGCGTAGAAAAATCGATTGCTCTCATCGACTTCGCACGGGGGAGAGGGATTATTTGAAAAGAGGTGCAATCAGTGGGATTTCGACCGTCGACGGTCGAGTGGTCCCAGAAGTCAGTCGGATTGCCTGGAGCCGGCCGACGAACACGACAACTGAAGCTCAGGACGCAGAGTGGATCGAGGACGGCCTGGCACGGTCGGACAGTACTTACGACTCAAGCGCTCGACTCGATTCTGCCATCGTCTCTTGATGGCAGGCGATTCCGCCCGATCACGCCTTGTCGCTCGCTTAGCTTGAGCCAACACTCTTTCGGCCATGGGGAAGAACAGATGATCCTCATCGCAGATATGAATAGTGAGAAGAGTGTGAAATGCTTGCGCGTTCTCGATGAAACTGCTCCGCCAGCCTCGACGCTGGGCGCGGGCGTTAGTCACGGCGGCCTTCATGGCGCCGACGAACAGACGCCCCATGAGATGTTGTGTCGCCAGTTTGCCGAGCATATGTTGCAGCCGGCGGTTACGTGACTTCTCAATCGCCGGGAACAGCCGTTCCTCTTCACTGCGGTGGTGAATCCGGTCGGCGTACTCGCCGAAGAAGCGGACGACCGATGACAGATCGCCTAAGGGAAGAGTATGGCGCCTTGCGATGCGCTTGCGCATGGCATCGAGAATCAGCAGGCCAATCTTGATGTGCTCGTGCTCTTCGACCAAAGTGTGAATCAGCGAAGCCCCTGGAACGACAGCTCTCTTCATCGGGACTCCCCTTGAATACGGAGAGACTCTGTGCGGAAGTAAGAAATCTCTCCTTCTTCAGCTGGCGTCCCGACATCGGAGGGGGATCTCACGCCGAGAACAGTTCGTGCGAAGAGCCAGGTTGCGCCGATGAGCCCCACCATAAGAATGACCGAGCCGCAGGTGGATACCATGTGCATTGTTTGGAATCGATCGGGGTAGACAGTCAAAGCGCTGGGCAGTCCTTTCAGCCCGCTGAAGAGCATGGGGAAGTAGGTTGTTATGATCCCCACGACGATAGTCATGGCTACGGCTTGTCCCGCAGCGCGGGGAATAGGTTTCTGAAGAACAATCGGCCACCAATGAAAGAGACTGGCCAGAAACGAGAGAAGGACGAGGCCGAGGGCAATGAGGTGAAGGTGCCCGGTGGCCAGATAACTATTATGAAGGGTTATCCCGGTCGAAGGGATAGCAAGTGCGATCCCCACGAGGCAGCCAAGGGCGACGACTATGGTCTGGAGCCAGGTGATGAGAATCGGGACTGATCGCCATCGCTTTGCGCGGGACAGCATCACCAACCAGCTCAGCAAGATCGATGACATGGGAACAGCGGTGAGCAAACTGAACAGGCTACCGGTCATCGCGAGCGTCTCCGAGCCAGTGGCTGTGAGCAGATGCTCCCCCCACGCCACCAGGCTCAGCGGCCCGAGGGCGACACCGGCAGCAATGACAGCGCGACGCGCAAACAGGGGTGTGCCGCCGCAGGCCGAAAGAGTCTCAAATGTAATTCCTATAGCGGGCAAGATTGCGGCAAAGGTTGCCGGTCCGGAGTAGGCCCAAAACAGATGCTGATAGCGGATGATCCCGTCGGCGTCCAGCAATGAAAAGAGCGGCGTATAGCCGAGTGGATGAAGGGAGAGGAGAATCAGCGCGACGAAGCGCATCGGGCTGACGACTATGATCACGAGAGAGCCGACCAGGAAGAACCAGGCGAGAACTGGAAGTTGTGACAGCGGCATGGCTCGACGTTTACGGGACAGAATGGTTCTGACAATGACCAAGTTCATCAGGAAAGTTGACACTGCCACCAAACACAAACCCGCTACCAGCAGTTGGAATGTACCCGTGGCGTCCGACGGCATCTTCATTGTCCAGCCGGAGTCGTACGCGCCGAGTTGAACCGCCACGATTATCGCCGCCGCCCCGATCAGATGCATGACCCAACTGATAACATTCGTTCTCGGCATCGCCATATCATGAGCGCCTACAGCCGATGGTAAGAGCAGATTGCCAAAGACCGCAGGGACGAGCGGGATGAGCACGACAAAGGTCATCACCATACCGTGTTGTGTGAGCAACTGTCCAAACAGCTGACCGCTGAACAGTGCTGAAGTAGGGCTCCAGAGCTCCATTTGCAGAACGAGGGCGGCTGCTGCGCCGACAAGAACAAACAGGCTGAAGCTGACAAGGTAGAGTGACGCGATCCGTTGTGAATGAGCGGTCATTAACGACCCGATCAGGTTTGTGCTAAACTGTCTCAAACGCATACGCCTTTAGTCCTCCACGAGCAAGATCACTTCACGATGTGCTCAAAGGCACACTCGAAGCATGAGTTATCTACAAGTCCTTGAGACGAAACTTTCGGATCCCTACTGCCAGAGGAACCGCTGTCCAGATTCCCAGGGAGATTACCGCTATTCCGACTCCCAATGATGTTCCGAAGAACCGATTGAATACTGCCCCAGTATAACCCATCAGGGCTGCCCAATCTGTTTGAATCAATAGTGTCACTCTCGCCAAATCGATCGGATTGGCCATGGAGGCTATCAGGAGCGGAGTTTCAAGTGGATAGTCCGAGAAGGTCATAGCCGCCAGCAGCACCAGGCCGTCATAGACGAGCGCCGTGAAGAGCCAGACACCGAGCGCGGCGGCGAGTCCCTTGCCACGATCATCGAAGATGATCGCCAGCAGAAAGGCAAGTGCGAGGAAGATGATGGTCAAAGTGGAGCCGATGACCAGCAGGAGAGACATTGAGATAAACTGGCTGCTCGACCAATCTCCGAGGATGGCTGTGGGTATCCCCACGCCGAGCACAAACCCCACGACAAGCGCAAAAGACAGACCTGAAAACATCCCCAGGAAGACCGTTCTGCGCGCGATCGGCTGAGTAAGGACCAATTCGATGAACTCGCGCGAATTGTAGAAGTAGATCGTACCGAATAACGAAGCGACCAGCGGGATCAGGAAGAGGCAGACACTCATGAGACTTACCGCGACCTTAGCCGATTGCGCCTGAAGTTGAAACAGGCCAACGGTCACAACCGCGAAGAAGGCCGTGTAGAGCAAACCCCAGCGATTGCGGGCGACATCACGGATCGCATACCAGGCCATGTGCAGAGTCAGCTTCACGCGGCTCCTCTTTCCAGCAGGCGGGCCACAGCCGCTTCGAGGCGCGGTTCCTGCGTCGCCAGCTTCAACTCGCGAATCGAGCCGGCAAAACGTACCCGCCCCTCCAGAAGCACAACGACGTTGTCGGCGATCTCATCGAGATCGCTCATGATGTGAGTTGTGATGAGGACGGTTCGCTCTCTTTGCCTCAAATAGAGCAGAAGCTCTTTAAGGCGAGTATTCGCGACCGGGTCGAGTCCCGCAGTCGGTTCATCACAAATCACGAGCGTGGGATCGTACATACAGGCGAGCAGGACGCTCAGTTTCTGACGAGTACCGCCCGACATGGCTCGCACGCGCTTGGGAAGCTCCGACTCGAGTCCAAATAATTGAATCAGTTCCCGTTCCAGAGTAGCTTTTTCTTCGCGAAGCCCTTTGACGACGCTGATTATTTCCCGTCCGGTGAGGTCGAGTGGAAAGCGCGCGATTTGAGGAACGTAACCCAGGAACCGGCGATACGCACTCGAACCGTCCAGCAGATAACCGTCAATAGTGATGTCCCCCGATGTCGGCGTCACAAGTCCGAGCAGCGACTTAATCAGCGTCGATTTGCCAGAACCATTGGGACCGATAACCCCTGTAATTTTGCCGCGCTCGATGGAGAGGCTGATCTCATGGAGCGCGACAAAACGAGCAAAGCGTTTATGGAGGCGGCTGATCTCGATCATGTGATCGGCCTCATACGGGGCTTCGCATCAACGAGCGCTTCTGGGGTAAAAGTCGGCACCACTCGTTCCGCCAGATTGAGGACATCAACCAAGAGGCTGCGCACGAGCACGAGGGTAGCGGGATCTGACTCGACCAACAGGCTGTATAGGGAAACCGGGCGGTAAGGTTCATCGCCGAAACCATCACGATCGAGGTCAAAACCGCGATACGGACTCCAGTAGTTGCCGGAGAAACTGCTGAATGTTTGGCGACTGTTGGTCGCTACTTGAAATGAATTGTCGATGAAGTCATTCTGTTCGATCACGCTCTGCACGCAGTTGGCCATAATCTTTATTGCCCACCCGTTGCCGGTGAAGCGATTTCGCTCAATGTGGATACGGTCGGAACCTTCCATATGAATGCCGATAGAGTTGCGCGTGAAGTGGTTGCGGAGTACGCGGCTGTCCTTGATATCTTTCAGAAGCAGCCCGTACGACGCCGATCCCCAACTATCCTCGAAGTGATTCTCGATCATGTCGACATGATCGGTGTACATCACGGCGACACCCGCGCCATTGTGTATGAACCCGTTTCTTTCATACCGACAAGAGTCCGAGAACATGAAGTGGAGGCCGTATCTGAGATTCGACTCGCTTCTATTGTCCGCGATCAGGCTGCTGGTGACAAACTCGAGATAAATGCCGTCGCGGTGCCCCTCTATGATGTTGTCCGTAATCGCGATATGAGAACAGCTCCAGAGGTGTATCCCGTTGCCGGCGGTAGTTAGCTGCTTCGACGCGCCTGCGATATCGTTAGCGCTTATACGACAGTGGTGAGACTTCGCCAGATACACGGCGAAGAAGTTGTCACGGAAGCGGTTTCCTCTTACCTCGCAATCGACCGCGCCGTTCAGGAGTATGGCGGCGTGCTCCTTGATGAAGCTGACCGGCACACCGCGCAGTTCAAAACCGGAGACGGAAACGTTGGACGCACTTATCTCCAGAATGGGTCCTCGTTGATTGGCATCAATGACGGGCCAATCCTGGCCGATCAGCGTGATCGACTTCGTCACGCGTAAGCCAGACTCCTCGTAATGTCCCCGTGCGACTCTTATGGTATCGCCCGACGCGGCGATCTCAATTGCTTCGACGATCGTTCTTACGTGACCGGTGGGGTGAACAGCAATGATTGTCGCGTTGGTACTCGCGAAGGAAATGAAGGTGGTAGTCGCACCGATCGTGAGGCTCGAAGCCAGTGCGCGAAGAGACCGGATCGAACGCCCGACGATGCGCAATGGCCGATTCGTCACCGTTTCTCCGTGAGCTTCCAAGTGCGAGCTACGATACGCTTCACGTCTGACCAATCGACGACCTTGCCTCCGGCAGACTGAACAAGAGTGTCGACATCAGCTTGTGATGCGACCGCGACCAAGCCGACCCCCATCGGGCTCTTCTGGCGTTCTGTAGCTACAATCATCGCTTTCGAAGCTTCGAGAAATGTGCCGGGATTGTTGAAGCTGGTAAGCCACCGTGAACGAACCTGTAGCGCAGACTGTTCCATCTTAATGTCGTCGGCGGCAAGGCACTCGATGGAGTCGTATTTTAGCACTTTTCCTTTGGCATTCACCAACTCGGAGCCGAACCGCTGATCGGCGATAGTCATCCTGCAATAATCGCACTGATCAACACCATACTGAATTGGAGATGGTCCATGACCACTGCAGGAAAGAATGGTCGTCGACAGTAGCAGTGCCGCGAAGCCTGCCAGTGCACTCGATCCAACGGAAATATAGCGTCGAGATCGCCTCCATTCAAAAAGCCAGATCAGCGCGCCGAGGGCAAAAGAAGCGATAGCGAACCAGCCGCCGATTCCGGGAAGAGAGATAGCTCTGAAATTGAGGAGTTTCTTGGAGCCGATGACCGGCGGTTGATAACTCATCCCGGGCACTTTGATGATCGCATGCAGGGTATCCAGGTTGTGACCATAGTCGTAACCCCAGAGATAGAAGTCAACCAGTCCCGCCACCGACACCGCAAGGAATAGCAGGAGCCAGATCAACAGGAGTGTCCGTTTTCCCAGAGCAGCTACGATCAGGCCCGTGATCATCACGAAGCGCATGATCCAGGGCATGATGCGAAGCTCCGGGATCGACTCCGGATTGATCTGCTTCATGCCGATGTAGTGATTAAGATTGTTGATTTTGTTCAGATCACCCGGATGCTGCCCCTGCATCTGGTTGATCCAGATTTCCAGGCCTAACCCTTCGGGATACTGGGGAGCATCAAGGGATATCTCCCAGAGCGGATAGTAGTAGGTTGCCGAGAGCAACAAAGCGGCAATGACCAGAATCACGCGCGAAGCGAGCCCCAGGCGCTCTGGCTTTCTCTGAAACGAATTCCGTTCACCCGACTTTGCGGACGATCCCGCGGTATCCGTGGAATCGTCCTTCGCGGAGTTTGGTGTCACTCAGTTCACATCCATCGTCAGTTTGACACGCGAATCCAGCCCTGCATCTCCTGGTGGAGAGCTGAGCAGAAATCGGTGCAGTAGAACGGGACCACGCCGGCGAGCTTCGGCTCCCATGTAATCGTCCGGGTTTGTCCAGGCATGATGAGCAGTTCGGAGTTCTGCGCTCCCATGACACTAAAGCCGTGCGGTACATCCCAATCCTGTTCGAGGTTGGTGACATGGAAATAGACTTTGTCGCCGACCTTGACGCCCTCGATATTGTCAGGCGCGAAGTGCGTGCGAATTGTACTCATGTACACGTGAACGTTCTTTCCATCTCGCTCAATTCGAGCTTGTCCCTCGGCTTTGATCGCATGCGGATTCTGATTTTCATCGATTGAGTACCAGCGAACGGAGCGATCTTTGATGAGCGTGCTCGGGCACGCCTGTGCGTAGTGCGGCTCACCTATGGTCGGGAAGTCGAGAAGCAGTTTCATCTTGTCGCCGGTAATATCGATCAGTTGCGCCGATTGAGTCAATTCCGGACCGGTCGGCAGGTAGCGGTCCTTAGTGATCTTGTTGAGGGCCACGACATACTTGCCATAGGGTTGCTTGGTGTCCCCTCCGGGGATCATCAGGTGGCCAATAGAGTAGTAGGTCGGAATGCGGTCAACAACTTCCCATGTCCCGAGTTTCCATTTGACGATCTCGGAAGACAGGAACATCGACGTGTAGCCGAATCCTTTTCCGTCGAACTCGGTGTGCAGCGGGCCGAGTCCCGGTTCTTTCACTTCGCCAGCCAGTACGGATTCGTACTTGACGATCGGAATGCCATCAAGCTCACCCTCAAAAGCTTTCGCTTCGACCGCTGACTTGAATTTGCTGAACGAATGGACAGGAATCAGGGCGGCGAGCTTTCCGCCGGCCACGATGTACTCACCTGAAGGATCGACGTCGCATCCATGTGGAGATTTGGGGGTCGGAATGTAGTACACCAGCCCCGGATTCTCTTTCGCCACTAGCACCGGAACCTCGGAGATGACTTCACTCTGGCCCACGTCGGCTTTGTCCATATAGTTGTGGTAGTGCGGCGCCTTCCAAGTCTGCCCCTTCCCCTGGGCGATCAACTCTTCGGCGAGCTTCCAATTGACAGCCGCCACGTAGTCCTTGTCGTTTTGCGAAGCGTTGACCTCGAGCTGGGTGTTCGCCTGCTCGGAGTTATAGGAACTGAAGAATGACCAGCCGTAGGAAGGTCCCTTGCCGGAACGCGAGAGGTCGTAGTTTATCCCCGGCACCAGAATCTGGAAGGCGATCTTCATGCGTCCGGTCGACGAATCGACCTTAATGAAAGAGATCGTTCCCTTGAAATTCTCCTTGTATGAATTGATGGGCACGTCCTTCTGCGGAATCGGCACACTGAATCGGGTCGAAGCCACGACATACTCAGTGTTTGGCGTCAGGAATGGGGAACCATGGTTGCCGCCGGAGTTGGGAATCTCGATTGTTTCCACGGTCTCAAACGTGGTCAGATCGAGTCGCGCGATTCGGGGTGTGTTGTTACCGTTTATGAAGAGCCACCGACCATCAGTCTGACCTGCTGTCATAGAGAGTTGCGGGTGATGGGCATCGTCCCACGGTATGAAGCCGTGCGTGGTCATCAGGAGCGGCTTGGTCTCCTCAGAGTAGCCGTACCCTTTTTCGGGGTCCTGGCTGAAGACGGGTATGACACGAAAGAGCCGACCGGAGGGAAGGCCATAGACCGACACCTGGCCGCTGAAGCCGCCCGACATGAAGGCATAGAATTCGTCGTAAGTCCCCGGGGCCACGTAAACCTTGGCAGCCGCATCACCGAAGCCGCCCGCTTCCTGCTTTTTGGCGCAACCTGAGCATAGCGTCAGTAAGAATGCACAGGCCAGTACGGCGATCACACCGCGCTGATAATACTGTTTCATTGGTATCCTCCTTGTATGGGTCTTGTAATGTCCTAAGCTTCGCTTTTCCTATTGAGCTGTTGGCGGGGGGGGCGGAACGCCGAACCCTGGTTGCTGTTCTGCGGGAACGGCCGGCTTGCCAACCTCTGAGCGGAGAAACTCCAGAAGATCATTGGCGTTTTCACGGGTGATCCCCTGGATGGTCATGTACTGTGCATACTGCGCAACCAATTTCTTTCCGTCGGGGTGGAGTTTCCCCATCTGCTCGGGATTCAGAATCTGGTTGAGTACGTATTCGGACGAGCGACGTTTAGTGACATCGCGCAAAGGCGGGCCAGTCTTCTTCATATCCAGATAGTGACAGGTTGCGCACTTCTTGATGAAGAGCTCCTGCCCCGAAGTCGCCCTGGCGGGATCAACCGGCGCCAGTTTAACGTCTTCTGTGACAGGGCCTATGCCATGTTCAGTCTCCCAGCTGTTCAGGTTCCCTTGCGTCCAGCGCGCTACTCGCTCAGCATCGGTTTCCGGGGTTGACGAGCACCCGCTGATTCCCCACCAGCTGACGAGGGCGGCGAGAAGCAGAGTCGCTTTGTTTGTGAACGGTTTTCTCATGAAAGACAATCCTCTTGCTATGGATAATGTGATTGATTCTCTTGGCACACATGCTGGACGACGGTTCCCTAGGAACCGGAGCAGTCCGACGGGAGCGTTCTTGCGATAGTAGGGAGAGAGCATATTCACTGACATATATCTAATTCCTCAAAGCGTTGCTATCAAGTTCTTTCGCGAGACTTGCGAGGGTGGTTGTCTCGAACATCTGCTTCAGATCTTCGCGCCGCTTCGCCCAGGATGCGTGAAGCGGGCACGGGGTTTTTTCTCCGCAGCCGGGGAGTCCGAGAGCGCACTCCGTGAAAAGGGTCATGCCATCGACGGCGGCGATCACATCAACAAGTGTGATCTCTTGTGCCGGTCGGGCCAGGCCGATCCCGCCTTTAGGGCCGCGAAACGACTCCATGATCCTCGCTTCTGTCAGCACCTGCATGATTTTGGTAAGGAAATGGAAGGAAAGATCCAGCTCGTCAGAAAGCTCGTGGATAGGAATGAACTTGCGGCCGTCCCGGGTTTCCTTGACCGAGACGAGCAGGGCGGCACGGATGGCATAGGTACAGCCTTTTGAGAACAGCATAACAGGTTTCAGATTTAAGAGTCTTGTATCCGTATATATCGGCTGTCAACCGGCCTGTCAAGGGGAATTTGTGAACTGTTTCACCGAAATCTACTGTGGTTGTGAGAAGCAGATTCGGACTGAGCGCGTGAACCCGAAGGTCAGGAGAACCTCGTCTCCTGGCCTCGTAACTCTCTGTGCCACTATGATTAACCTGCTGTCAACCGTCGACCTCTATCCTGCCGAAGCGCTCCGTTTATGGTGCCCAACATAGTAGAGAATCGGAACAGCCATGCGGCTGATCAGAAGTGATGCGATTTCGCCTGCCATCAATGAAATGGCCAGTCCCTGGAAAATGGGATCGAAGAGAATCACTCCCGCACCGACAATGACAGCGCCTGCCGTCAACACCATCGGCCTGAACCTCACTGCGCCCGCGTCGACGACCGCGTCCGCCAGTGTCATTCCTTGCTTCAGGCGCAATTCGATGAAGTCCACAAGAATGATGGAGTTTCGAATTACGATCCCGGCTCCGGCCATGAAACCAATCATCGAAGTGGCCGTAAAGAACGCCCCCATCATCCCGTGGGCAGGCAGAATGCCGATCAGGGAGAACGGAATCGCGGCCATAACGATGATCGGAGTCAGCATGGAGCCGAACCATCCGACCATCAGGATGTAGATCAGAATCAGCACCGCCGCAAAGGCGATCCCCAGATCGCGGAACACTTCGAGAGTAATGTGCCACTCGCCATCCCATTTGAGGACCGGCTCCGCGGTCATGAAGGGTTGACGGGAGTTCAGGATTTCGAGCTTCGATTCACGGCCGCCATAATGCGTCATGTCGAGTTGTTGCAGTTTCTTGTTCATGTCGCTGACTGCGTACGCCGGGCTTTCCGCTTCTCCTCCTACGTCGCCGATGACGTAGGTAACCGGCATGAGGTTCTTGTGATAGATAGTCTTGTCAACAATACGCTCCTCGACTCGCACGAATTCTGAAAGCGGCAGGAGCGCCGGGGTTCCGTCGACGTTCCGGGTTGCGGCTCGCACCTTGAGATTAAGGAGCTGCGGAATGGTGGACTTCTCAGGGCGCGGGAGTTCGAGAACCAGGGCAACATCCTCGCGCTCGCTTGGTCGATGGACGATATCGATCCGGGCGCCGGTAGCAGCCATTGAAAGTGTCTGTGAAATCTGATTCGCGCTGATGCCGTGAAGAGCGGCCTTCTCGTGATCGAACATGAAGGTCAGTTTTCGCTGATCCTCTTCCAGATAAGCATCGACATCCACCACACCGGGCGTCGACTTGAAGATGTTTCTCACCTCGTGCGCAAGTGCAGTCCGCGACGAGTCGGTGGGTCCGTAGATTTCGGCCACCAGGGTCTGTAGCACGGGCGGACCCGGAGGGACTTCGGCCACAGCCACGCGTGCGTTGTACTTCACGGCGATGTCGTGGACACGCGGGCGAACACGCTTGGCGATATCGTGACTTTGCGCCGAACGTTCATGGCGCGACAAGAGATTGACTTGTATGTCAGCCACCGGTGCTCCCCGACGGAGGAAATAGTGCCGGACGAGGCCGTTGAAGTTGAACGGCGCGGATGTTCCGGCGTAGATCTGGTAGTTGACAACCTCAGGTTCGCGCGCAATCGATCCCGCGATTTCTCGCGCCGCCTGAACGGTATGCTCCAGAGTACTCCCCTCAGGCATGTTGATGATAATCTGAAATTCGTTCTTATTATCAAAGGGAAGCATCTTGACGTGAACGAAACCAATTACGACCAGCAAGGCAGCGCCCAGGAAAGCCATGATGATGGCGGCAAGGAAGTAGCGACGGGTTCGAGCGCTGTGTATGAGTCGGCCCATAATCCGCCGATAGAGCAAGGTTCCTTTGTCTTCGACGCTGGCGGCATGGCCGGCCAGATGCTCCCGCCCGTTCTTCCACGAGAGCACTCGCACTGCCGCCCAGGGAGTAACAATGAACGCGACCAGGAGGGAGAAGAGCATCGCGGCCGTGGCGCCAATGGGGATCGGCCTCATGTACGGTCCCATCAGTCCTCCCACGAAGGCCATCGGGAAGACAGCCGAGATTACCGCCCATGTCGCCAGGATAGTCGGGTTGCCGACCTCGGCGATAGCCTCTATCGCAACTTTGGCCCAGGCTCGTCCCTGATTATGTATCAGATGCAAATGGCGAGTGATGTTCTCGACAACAACGATGGCGTCATCCACCAATATGCCAATCGAGAAGATGAGCGCAAAGAGGGTGATACGATTCAGGGTGAAGCCTGTCAGGTAGAAGGTCAGCAGGGTGAGGGCTAAAGTTGAAGGGATGGCCAGGGCGACAATCAGCGATTCCCGCCAGCCCAGGAAGACCAGAATGAGCAGCGACACGCTCACCACCGCAATGAACATGTGGAGGAGCAACTCATTCGATTTCTCCTCAGCGGTCTCTCCATAGTGGCGGGTGATGGTCACCTCGACGTCGCGGGGAATGATAGACCCCTTGAGTCGCTCAATCTTCTCAAGCACGCGATTGGCAACTTCGATGGCGTTTGTTCCTGCGCGTTTGGCCAGCGAGAGCGTAACCCCAGCCTCTTCTTCATTGCGGGTGCCTTGAGCGCTCTTCCCTCCGAAGAGAACAACCTGCGACATTTCTTCCGGACCATCGACCACGGTCGCTACGTCGCGAACGTACACCGGAGCGCCATTGGCGACCGTCAATACAAGATTCTTAACATCGTCACTGCTGCTCAGGAAGCCACCGGTTTCCACCACAATCTCTCGGTTTCCCTGGTCAAGTGATCCGGCCTTGGATTGTCGATTGGCCTGTTGCAGGGTAGCAGCGACGGCTAAGGGATCGAGTTCACGTGCGGCGAGAGCTTCTGGGTCAAGTTGCACACGAACCTGTCGGCGCAGACCTCCGATGATGATGGTCTCCGAGACGTCTGTAACCTGTTTGACCTGATCCTCGACTTCGGCGACCAAGCGGCGCAGCATGAGATGATCCTGAGTCCGACTGTGGAAGGTCAACGCCAGGATGGGGACGTCGTCGATGGAACGCGGTTTGAGGAGTGGGAACGCGACCCCTGGCGGAATCTTGTCGAAATTTGACTGCAGTTTCTGGTTCAACTTGACGAGGCTTCGCTCGATGTCCTGTCCCACGAGATATCTGACAATAACCAGGGCCTCTTCCGGTCGCGAAATGGAATAGACGTATTCGACGCCCGGAATCTCCCAGATGAGTTTCTCCATGGGAGCAGTGACACGGGTCTCGACTTCTTTTGCATTGAATCCGGGCACCGACACCAGAACGTCAACCATCGGCACCTTGATCTGCGGCTCCTCCTCCCTCGGAAGCAGCATGATGGCCAGACCGCCGAGCAGAACTGAAGCCAATACGAGGAGTGGGGTGAGCTTAGAATTGACGAACCCTTTCGCGAGCATCCCGGCCAAGCCCAAAGTGCCGGTTTGTGACTTCTCGTCGGAAGCGTTCACGGCAGCTCCCTGATGCGATCGCCGTCGATGAGAGTTTCCTGGCCGCTCACGATCACGCGCTCATTGCTCTTAAGTCCGGAGAGGATTTCGGTTCGATCTCTCAGCTGACGTCCAGTGCGAATCAGCCGCAAATCTGCACTACTGGAATCGGTTACCACAAACACCAGTTCAAGCTGTCCCCGGTGTATAATCGCAGAGGTAGGGATAAAGAACCCCGGTGACTCGCCGGAGGAGATGCGCAAACGTCCGTATTGTCCGGCCCGAAGTCCGGGCAGTGACGGCAACGCGACCTTAGCTTCGAAGGACCGGCTGGCAGGATCCGCGCTGTTCGAGTATTCGGTCAAGACTCCAGTAATGACTGTGTCAAGCGACGGAACAATGACTGGCAGACTGTCGCCGAGTCTTACCCGATCCTGAAGGGACTCAGGAATGGCGACAATCAAGCGGAGGTTCGCGGATTCCTCGACAGTGAACAGCGGCAATCCCGGGATCGCCAGATCACCTAGATCGACCATCTTCTTCGTCACGACGCCTGCGAACGGGGCAACGACCCGACCGTAGCTGAGCATGGCTTGCGCTTCCTGCAGAGTCGCTCGCGATATGTCAGCCTGCGACTTGACACGGTCAAACTCCTGCTGAGAGACGAGTTTGCGTTCAAGGAGCTCCTCGTAGCGTGTCAGATCACGCGCGCTCTGATCGTGGATAGCCTCAGCCTGGGCGACCCTGGCCCGGATGTCGCGCATATCCAGCTCGGCAAGCGGGTCTCCGGCGGCGACAACGGAGCCGAGCCCGACCGGAATCGCTTCGATTCGGGCCTGAACCTTGGTGGCGATCTCGGCCCGATTGCGGGCAGCTACCGTGCCAACCAATTCCAACGCGCTGGACTCGCTCAGGGCTTGTAACGGCGCCGTTTTGACATCATGAACGACCGCCATACCCTCCGAGCGCGAGGTATCAGGGGCATGGCTGCACCCTGCCGTCATGAGCAGGGCCGTGGCCAGAATGAGGTACGATATTTCACGTGTTGTTATCATGCGAACCCCCTCGTACTTACGCTTTGAGAGTATCGCCGAGGATTCGCCTGATGATCTTTTCGGCGGGACAAAATCCCGTAAGGGCTGATTGAAACAAGTTGACTCCCACGAAGGTGGTCAGGAGGAGCCACCAGTGGCTATGAAGGAGGCTCAGGGCCAGGCTAACCAGGATCATCGTGCCGGCGACAATCCGGACACCATTTTCTACAGACATGACGTTTCCTTTCGCTCTTTTCTTGCTTGACAACATATAAATATATAGTTATATAATCAATATGACAAGAAAAAAGTTCACTGATTTTTCAGAGCTGCCCGATTCGCTCTTGGTCCTCGTGGCTGGCTGCTTTCAGGCGTTGAGCGACCCAACTCGGTTGCGGATACTCCGCGAGCTCAAGGCCGGTGAGAAATCGGTTCAGGATTTGGGCGGGCTGTTCAACTGCAGCCAGCCTAATATCTCGCGGCATCTGTCCATCCTGAGCGCTGCGGGGCTGGTCCGGAAGGCCAAGCGCGGTTCGCACGTCTTCTATAGTGTGGCCAACGAGCGGATTTTTGGGCTTTGCGACAATGTGTGCAACCATGTCCGAGGGACGCTGGACCGATACCGCGTCGATTGATGAGATAAGCTGTTTTTTTTCATAGCACGTTCATAGAGACCCAATGAGGTTACTGGATCGTACCCAAGGGATAGCAAGATGACTCTTAGCTGGACTGATGCTGTTCTGGGGAGTATGCTGTGGGCTGCTATACAGAAGGGAGACTGGATAAGATGAAGAGTGTAGTATTCTTAACCATAGGGCTGTTCGCCGCGTTGAGCATGGAGACCCCTGTGCTGGCCGAGGTTATCGATAGTTCAGCGACCGGATTCCTGGTAGGAAGCAGTGTCATCATCAATTCTACCCCGAGCAAAGTCTACAAGACGATAGTCGGTGAAGTTGGGAATTGGTGGAATGCGGATCATACGTATTCGGGAGATGCCCGAAATCTGTCGCTCGATCCCAGACCGGGCGGCTGTTTCTGCGAGAAGCTTCCCGACAGCGGTGGCGTGCAACACATGACCGTAATCTTTGCCTCACCGGGAAAACTCCTCAGAATGACCGGCGGGCTCGGCCCGCTTCAAGGTTCGGGTCTGTCCGGCGTGCTCACGTTGAGCCTTGATTCACTTGATCAGAAAACGAAGCTGGAGCTTGTGTACAGTGTGGGCGGTTTCTTTCAGGGAGGCCCGCAGGGGATTTCTGGTCCTGTTGACAAGGTGCTGCTGGAGCAGATTACTCGGCTCAAGACCTATGTTGAGACCGGTCGCCCCACGAGCCAGTGACTTGGCAGGGAGTGTCGTCTTCAATCTCGGCACGGAGCGTGCGCATCCTTGACAACCAAGCGACGATTCCGCATCGCAGCTTGACTCTCTATCTTGACCTGTTGCCTTTGTTGTCCATAACAGGTACCTTATCCTGAGCATTTGACAGCAGGCGGGAAGAACCGCCAGGGACGGGATGATTGTCGAACATGCAGGACAGTAATTCTGACGACATAACCCGATCGTATGTTCAACTTGCTGGCGGCAGCATAATCGGGCACTACCGGATCATAGAAAAGATCGGTGCCGGTGGAATGGGTGAGGTTTATCTTGCGCAGGACACCGCACTCAATCGGAAGGTCGCGCTCAAGTTCCTTCCCTTACATCTGTGTCAGGATCCTGAATGTCGTGCGCGGTTCAAGCGAGAGGCGCAAGCGGCGGCGAAGCTCGGTCACGCCAATATCGTGGCCGTTCACGAAGTAGGAGAACACCAGGGCCGTCCATTCTTTGCCATGGAATTGGTTGAAGGACGTTCGCTTGATATAATTGTGGCCGCTGGTCGTCTGCAGGAGAATGAGGTCATCGAGCTGGTTCTCGGCATCTGCAACGGTCTTCGCAAAGCTCACGAATCGGGCGTCATCCACCGGGATATCAAACCGTCCAACATCATAGTCGACCGTGACAATGTCCCTCGCCTTCTTGATTTCGGGTTGGCGGTTGTGCGTGACAACGATCGGCTGACCCACGCAGGATCAACACTTGGAACCATCGGTTACATGTCGCCCGAGCAAATCGGCGGACGGGGTGTAGATGCCCGCTCCGATCTTTTCTCATTCGGAGTTGTGCTTTATGAGTTGATAACAAGTGTGAACCCATTCATGCGGGATAATCAGGCTGCCACTCTCAAAGCCATTTCTGAGGACACGCCAGAGCCTCTGGCGCACAGTCGCAAGGATACTTCCGAAGAATTACAGCGCATTGTCAGCAAGCTGTTGGAAAAGAAACCTGAGCATCGCTACCAAACGGCGGCCGATCTGAGTGCCGACTTACGAAAGCTGATGGGCTCAACGCCGGTAGCGATGCGCCGTGCCCGTACACCGTGGTACTTCGCAGCCCTAATCGCAATTGTCATAATTGGTGGCCTGGGCATAACCTACGTCCGGCAGAAGAAACCACTTGAGAATACCCGCAGGATGGTGGCAGTATTGCCGTTTGAGAATCTCAGCCCTGATCCAGATCAGGAGTTTTTTAGTGACGGGTTAACTGAAGAGCTGACCAGTACACTCTCCCAAATTCAATCGTTGGGCGTTATCTCGCGCAGCTCCGCGATGACGTTTAAGGGGAGCAACAAGACAATCCCCGAGATCGCCAAAGCGCTGAAGGTACAGTATATCGTCGAGGGGAGCGTTCGGAGGGCCGGCAACGAATTGCGCATCACGGCGCAACTCTTGGATGCCAGTGCCGATGCCCACCTGTGGTCCAAGACCTACACGGGTACTCTGGATGATGTGTTTGACATGCAGGACAGTGTGTCACGGGCTATCGTTGACGGCATTAGAATAAAATTGACCCCCGATGAAAACCGTCGCCTGGGCAGGCGGTCGATCGACAACCCGCTTGCATACGAATACTATCTCAGGGGGTCCGACCGAATCAGAAAAGGGACCAGAATCGCCGTTGAGGAAGGGCTCCGCAGCCTCCAGAAAGGCCTCGATATTGTCGGAGAGAATGCGTTGATCTATAGTGGCCTGTCTTGGGGACACTGGAATCTGGTGAATGGAGGTTTCGAGCAAGATGAAGGGATTGCAAAGGCGGAAGAGTATGCGCAAAAGGCATTAAGTTTGGATCCCGACCTTCCGGAAGCCCATGCCATGCTCGGCTGGATCAGCACCGCTTTCCTCGGGAAGCAACAAAAGGCTGTGGAGCATTTCAAGAGCGCGCTGTTAGTTGACTCGACCAACGAAACCGCGCTCAGGGGACTTATGGTTGTATATATGTACTCGGCCGGGCGGCCGTCTGAGGCATTGAAGCTGATTGAACGGTATCAACGAGTCTATCCGCTCGACTCCATAACACACTTCGGTCAGCCGGCGGACATGTATTACTGCGCCGGAGATTTCACCAGAGCGCTTGAGGGGTATCGAAAACAACGTCGAACCGGCTACAGGAATCCGGTAAATGAACTCTCTTATGCTCTAACGCTTGCTTATTGCGACAGCACACAAGAGGCGCTTTCAGTATTGGATTCGTGCCTTGCCGCAAACCCAACGGGTTCCATTGTAGCTATCCTGCGGGTGATGCGGCTGGGCTTGTCGAACGATGGAGCTGGTGCTCTCCGTGAACTGACAGCCGAAGCCAGACTGACGTGCTGGCGAGACGGCGCCTGGTCATACTACCTTGGGAGCTTGTTGGCGATGGCGGGAGCGAGAGAAGAAGCATTTGACTGGCTGGAAAACGCGGTTGACAAAGGTTGTGTCAACTACCCGTTCATGGAAAAGGACCCTTTCCTCGACACCATCCGCCATGACGAACGATTCAAGAAGCTGTTGGAACGCGTGAAATACGAATGGGAGCATTTTGAAGTGTGAGCCAGCCTGACGACGACAAGACCCAGACTCACGTGACGCTGACCAGCGGCACAATGGTCTCCCACTACCGGATCATCGAGAAGATCGGGGCCGGTGGGATGGGGGAGGTGTATCTGGCGGAGGACACTGAGCTCAATCGAAAAGTCGCACTCAAGTTTCTTCCATTGCATCTGTGCCAGGATGCTGACTGTCGAGCCCGGTTCAAGCGCGAGGCCCAAGCAGCGGCCAGACTTGATCACCCCAACATTGTAGCCGTCCATGAAGTCAGTGAGTTCAACGGCCGGCCGTTCTTCTCGATGCAACATGTCGAGGGTCAGACGCTCAAGGAATTCCTCTCAGGCAAGACCGTCCCGCTGAATCGTGTTATCGAGTTAGGCATTCAGATATGTGACGGTGTGCAGATGGCCCATGAACAGGGGATCACGCACCGGGATATCAAGCCTACCAATATCCTGATCGACTCTCACGGCCGCGCCCGGATCGTCGATTTTGGTCTCGCGTCGGTGCTCGGCTCGGATCAACTGACCAAGACCGGCTCGACACTTGGAACGATTGGCTATATGTCGCCGGAACAGGTTCGGGGAGATAGAATCGATATTCGCACTGACTTATTTTCATTCGGGGTAGTCCTTTTTGAGATGATTACCGGCCACGCACCGTTCAAAGGTGATTCAGAGGCAGCTACTCTCAACGCTATAACGAGCACTAAACCCGAACTTCTCGCACGTTTCCGGCGGGACATCCCTATCGAATTGCAAACCATCATTGACAAAGCGCTGGAGAAGAATGTCGCAACGCGTTACCAGCATGCCGATGACATCGCCGCCGACCTCAAGCGACTGACTCAAGTTTCGCAATTCATAGGAACGGGAGTTCCACAGAAGCCGACCAGATCCCGAGTGAGCTTGGTCGTCGGAGCGGTCGTTGTCGTTGTGTTGGCGGTCTCTGCGGTGATCTTCTTCAAATTACAGAAACCGAGCATGCCCGTCACCAATTCAGCCCCAATGATAGCGGTTTTGCCGTTCGAGAATCTGGGTAGTCCCGACGACGAGTATTTTGCCGACGGCATGACTGAGGAAATCACCTCCCGTCTTGCCGGCATCGAAGGTCTTGGTGTCATTTCGCGAACCAGTGCCATGCAGTACAAGAAATCAGGGAAGGGTTTAAGTCAGATTGGCAAGGAACTTGGAGTCAGTTACATCCTTGAAGGATCGGTACGCTGGGCAAAATCAGGGGGACAGACCAGGGTCAGAATTACGCCACAGCTCATTCGCGTGTCAGATGATCGACATATGTGGGCTGATAACTATGAACGCGAATTAATGGAAGTGTTCTTGGTGCAGGCAGACATCGCGACAAAGATCGTCAACCAACTCGATGTGAAATTGCTTGAACCTGAACGCAGGAGTCTGGCAGTTCGCCCTACAAACAACGCGAGAGCATATGAATGCTACTTAAAAGGTGTTAGTGGTTTGCGAGGAATTAACGTGGGCAATGCGAGGGACGGCTTTGACAGTGCCGTGATTCTTGATTCCTCATTTGCTCTGGCGTGGGCCGGCAGGTCTCGAGCCTACTCATCGCTGACCTCGGGAATGGCATCAGCAGAAGATAGGAAGATCGCCCGCGAATCTTTCGAAAAGGCGTTGCAGCTCGAACCGAACCTGCCATACGGCCATCTGGCGGCTGGCATCTACTACAATGTAGTTGAGAACGATTATGACAAAGTCTGGAGCGAATTCAATCGGGCCTATTCAGATCTCAAAGGGGATGCCGAACTGCTGACCAACATTGCCCTCATCCAATGGCGTCAGGGGAGATTTGACGATGCCGCCGCCAACTACAACAGGGCTGCAGAGCTTGATCCATTGAACGCTGCTGTTCATGCTGATCGTGCGAACTTCCTTAGATTCCGACTGCAATTTGAGGAAGCAGAGCAATCAATCAACCGGGCCATCGCTCTCGAACCCAGAGTAGCTGATTTCTACTTGGGGAAATTGAGCGGCTACGTTACGAGATATGGAGACTGGCCCAAGATCCGAGAGGTAGTTAGGGAAGCTTTGACAAATGGTGTTGATTCGGCGGATATTATCACCATCCCCGTGCAGTGGAGCATTGAATCTATGGGATTATCTCCAGACTCCCTTTTTGCGGGCTACAATGTGCAATTTGATTCATTTGCCGAACGTTTCTGTAAGTGGGTACGTCCCAAGGTAAAAACCGATGACTACATGGCATTCAATACAATGGCTGGTTTGTATCGCGCTGCGGGTAATGCCACCCTGGCAAGGGCGTTTCTGGATACGGCCAGGATTGGGCTCGAGCAACATCTCACCAAGTACTCGGATGATCCGCACAATGTTGCGAATCTTGGGCTAATACTTGCGGAGCTGGGTCGCTGCAACGAGGCGGTACAGGAGGGACTCCGCGGAAAGGAGATGCTGTCAATCGTCAAATGCCACTGGTGAGGACCATATCAGGTCATGGTCATGGCCATCATCTTTACCAAGTGCGGACAATACGACAAAGCTCTAGACGAACTTGAGGTTTTGCTTTCTCAGGAAACGGGCGCCGCCGTGAATGATTTCAAGATGAATAATCATTTAGACCCACTTCGAGAGCTTCCTCGTTATCAGGAAATGATGAAGAAGTATGGTCCCTGACGACGACAAGACCCGAACTCGTGTAACGCTCACGAATTTCCACTCTTGGTTGTCGTCGACTCTATAAGTCTATTTTAATTCACGGCTCTGTCCGAACTTCTCAGGTCGATACCGGTCTCATGAAACATAATACCCAACCAGACGTATTTGATTCATGATACGGTCGCGAAGTTCGGTCCACTTAGTCGTTTTCATCGCACATCACAACTGGTCGCTTTCACGAGTTTGAAGGGATAATCTGAAGAAGATACTGCTCCTCATAGTGGGGTCGCTGCTTGGTTTGTTCGTGCTGATTGTCGGGATCACGGCCTATCGAGCACAGCGTGCCGACTATGGCTGGAATCCCGCAGTAGTAAACCCTGCCTACGATGACAGGCGTCCCGTGGTCGTGATTGACCAAGCGCACAATAACGCGTCGACAGCAGGATGGAGCAATCGGTACTGGCCCCTGGCGCGGTTGCTCAGAAAGGATGGCTATGATGTCCGGAAAGGGACACAGCCATTCTCCCAAGAACGTCTTGACAGCATCGACGTGTTGATCATTGCCAACGCGTCGGGTGCTCCCAAGCCTCAGTTTCTTGGGATAAATATACCAATCAAGACCGACAAGAGGCGTGAGGACCCGGCCTTCACCGACGACGAGATTCGGGTGGTTCACGCCTGGATTGAGCGAGGCGGGTCGTTGCTGCTGATAGCCGATCACGCCCCATTTGGCGCGGCCAACGCTGCGTTAGCTCAGGCCTTTGGAGTTACCATGCATCGGGGCTTTGTAGAGGTGGAGGATGAATTGTCCGACCCTCTTCTGTTTTCTGATGAGAACGGCCGACTTGGCGCCCATGCAATCCTCTCAGGAGATAGTCCTGAAACTGCTGTGCGAAAAGTCATGACCTTCACCGGCCAGTCGCTGGATGGTCCGGTCGATGCCGCCATCCTGCTGAAGTTGCCGGGGTCGGCGCTCGAGTATGTGGGAGATGGCGAACAACTCCTCCCCGAGCAAGCCGGTGCGGCACAGGGACTCGCGCTGGAGTGCGGAAAGGGACGTGTTGTAATTCTGGGGGAGGCGGGAATGCTCACCGCTCAAGTCGCCGAGGGGGAGCCGTTCGGGATGAATATTCCGGGGAACGATAATCGCCAATTGGCGCTTAATATAATGCACTGGCTTTCCCGCAAGCTCTGATACCGCGCAGCCGCCGCAGATGCCATGCTGCGGTTTGGATTGGGCGCCTGTGCTTCGGGATCAGGTTGAAAGGAATCATTCGAATGACTATTCTATCTGTGTTCATCGCGTATGCAATCGCACTTTCCGTCGGATTGGCACGCGGGTTACGCCGAACGCAGTCCGCCCCTCACGCAGCATCGACCACAAGGAAGATCTCGCGGGTGTTGATCGTGGGCGCGACTGGCGGAACCGGACGCCAGCTTGTCGCGCAGGCCCTTGATCGCGGCTATGAGGTAACCGCTTTTGTTCGGAACCCGTCAGCACTGAAGATAGAACACCCGAAGCTTAGGATCATGACTGGCGACGTTCTTGACTATACGTCGGTTGAGGCTGCTGTGCGAGACCAGGACGCAGTACTCTCAGCTCTTGGGCACAAGCGATTCTTCTATCCAACCCGCATTCTGTCGGACGGGACGAAGAATCTGTTGAAGGCCATGGAAACTCAGGGTGGCACGCGGTTTATCTGCGAAACATCGCTGGGAATCGGGAGCAGTGTCGGACGCCTTGGAATCTATTACACATTTCTGATCATTCCTCTCATTCTGCCCTTCTACTTCTGGGATAAGCGGCGGCAGGAACAGATTATCGAGTCAAGCATCTCCGAGTGGGTGATTGTTCGGCCAGCATTGTTGACCAATTCGGCCAAGCGAGGTTCTTGTCGTCACGGCCAGGGCGTCGGCAGTTTCATTTGGACAGTACGAGTTTCCCGCGCTGACGTTGCCGCCTTTATGATAAGACAACTGAACGAGGATACCTATCTTCGGAAATCGACGGGAGTATGTTCGTAAAGGCTGATTCTTCTTTGATCGCCTCGGACCTTTCAATCGTCAATATGCTGACGCCTGTGTTACTATGAACTGTTAATCTGCTCATACAAGAGGCAACTATGAAAACCATGACTCTCATGACCCTGCTCTTGATTCTTTCACAACAGGTACTGGGGCAGATGGATCCCTCCTCGCAGGATTCGACACTGAACAACCTGGTTCATCCAAAAGCCTACCAGACCTGCCAATTGGGCGAGTTAGGCCGAGTTCAGAAGAGCGGCTCCGGCAAGCAGAGCGTTATTCTCATCGCCGGTCTTGGGTTTGGAGGAGACGTGTTTGGTGAGTTGGCTCGCCATCTCAGCGCAAAGTATGCAGTATATGCAGTCACTCCCGCGGGCTTTGCGGGCTCCTCTGCTCCGCCGATGCCTGACAGTGGCACATCGTACGCAGAGTTGAGCTGGTGCAAGGGGATAGTGACCGGAATCCTGAACCTGATTGATCGTGAACAACTTACGAAGCCGATCATCGTCGGCCATTTTGTCACCGGCACACAGGTTGCCCTCAATCTGGCGCTGGAGCATTCAGGCAAGATCGGCAAGGTCGTCATTATCGGTGGCTCGCCGTATTGCTACTATGCTACACGAAAGGCCGACGGGACTTTCGACTGGACATCGGAGTACAAGCCCAAGCAAAGGAGCAAAATGGCTGACGAATGGTGGGCGCCGAAATGGTTTAAGACCGTGAAGAAGAGTACCTGGGACAACAATATGTGGACGCCTGACGACTATTGCAAAGACAGCCTTGCAGGCACGGAGCTGTTCAGGCAATCGGCTGAAGTTCCTCTACAGGTGATGGTGCGCTACTTGATCGAGTGGCACGCACTGGACGTTACCGACCGGTTTAGGGAGTTTACGATCCCCACTCTGGTGTTGATCCCTGACTTCAAAGGGATACAAACCGGCAGCGACTCGGCCAACGCCTCGCTCAACGGTTCGGCACGCACGAAGGCGTATCTGAAATACTTCCATCAAGCGTCCTGGAAGGCGGCGAAGGAGGCCGGTAACCCGCTCATTACGGTTGAAGAGATCCCCGACACACGTATATTCATGTGGTACGACAATCCGGAAGGAGTCTACGGGGCGATAGACACTTTTCTTTCAAAGAAGTAATGTGGGAGCAGTAAGGAGGGTCGATTGAGAGCGATGAAGTTGGGAGGGCTACGAATCTACGTAATGTGTTTCCTGACCCTGCTTCTCGTCGCGCTTGGATTGGTAGCCTGCCGCGATTCCAGCACCCAAAGCGCCGGTCAGTTTTCGATCAGGACAGGAGAAACCAATTACCTGATCGCGCAACCCATTGCGATCAGTATCAGCAATGTGTCCGGGGGAGCGGTCAACGTGGCAACCTGTTGCATGACGAACCCGGACCTGCGAATACAGCGCCGGGTTGACTCGGCCTGGACACTGCCAGGGATATGCGCGCTTCGGTGCGTCTCGTATCCGCTCCCGATGAACCACAAAGACCTCATCGTCGACACGCTCCAGATCGACTCTGCGGGAACATATCGACTTATGCTCAGATTCACTTCGGGCACATGGAATCCAGTGAACGACTCTGCCTTCTCGAATGAGTTTGAGGTTAACTGAGCTTTCGCTAACGATCAAGGCGCATTGAATCGCGCATTGAATCGTTCTTTCGCAATTCCCATTTTGCGCTATATTGGCCAGAGTGGTCGGTGTTGATTGTATAGTACCGGCCAGTTTTCCGGTTATGCGTCGAGACGAGGAATGTTGAACGTGAGTCGCAGGATGAGGGTGGTTTGGGTCGGGTGGTGGTTGCTGGCATTCCTGAGTTCGGCTTGTGCCGCTGAAACACAGAAGGTCGAGCTCAAGACCGAGGCCGATACACGCTATCTTCCCTACAGCGTGGAGATTGTTGACGCGATCGGAGAAGAATGCAGCCAGATTCCAGTGCTCCACTCACGTAGAGTGTTCTCGCCGAAGACACCGACCACTAGGCTCGGTTTTCTGACCTACGTAAAGAACCCTTGCTGTAATACAGACGGTAACAGCAACCTTCTACTAAGCGCCTACCCTGGTGGAATGATACTTGCCGAGGCACCGGTTAGAGATTTGGCAGTTTCGGACATCGCGGTTGCGACCGACAGTACCGACCGAGATACGTCCGTCATTGGGACCGGGTTCTGGCACGATTCTGCGTACGTATTCAAGTGGTCACCCGGCGCTGGCGCTCTTCAGAGGTTCTTTGTGGCAACAGGAATCGATCGGAGCGGAAACGGGAGCTGGGGGGGAGTATTTCCGCATATCCTTACTGCTGATTGCGATCTTGACGGTCATGTCGAGTTGCTCTTCTATCTTAACCCTGAACGTGACCTCGCTCCTCGTCTGCTGGTATGCGTGCAAGGAAGTCCGTTCAGGATCAAATGGGTACTTCCAATTGCCTCGATGGTGCAATGGGCGTCCCCATGTCGTGATTCGTTAGGCGCCGGCATCCTTCTCTCGACCCATAATCCGGGACAACAGGCGCGAGATTCGCTGTTCGATGATAGTTTCGCGTACCTGGTTCGCGTGGACATCCGGGGGAAAGTCCTGTTCAGCCGGGTCGTGTCGCATTATCCGTATGGTACGTGCCTGGCACGGAGCAAGCAGGAAAATATCTTCTACCTACTCCATGGCGTCCCCCTGGGTATTGATACAGGCATCGCAGGGGGACTCGTATTGAAGTCACTCGTCAGCAAAGTAAACGCGCATGGAATTGTCATTCATCAGTACGAGGATTCAACGCCGGGTGGTGGAATCTGGACTGGAGACTGGGAGGGGGATGGAGTTGAGGATATTTACCTGAAGTTGCGATCAAGTGCAATTCAGGTTCTGGACACATCACTAATACCAAAGATGACAATCACTCTCGGCCCCAGTCTTGCGTACATCTCAGTAATAAGTGGTTTCGACGCTGGGAAGGATGCATTCGTGCTTCACGAAGGGAGCGGTCAGATCGGGCTCTACTCAGAGAAGCTTCAGAAACTGGCAGAATTGCCGTACGCAGCGTATCTTGAAGTTCTCGAGCGTGGGTCGCGGGGGGAGGTGAGAGCTGTCGTGGGGGCAGCGGGGAACAAATCGTTCATTGCTGAAATCACGAGAAGAGATTTCTGGACGTATATCGCCATCTTCTATCGAAGCAATCAGGTCTATGTGCTGGCGACACTGTTTGGCGCACTCTCGGCGCTTCTGGTCAGTAACTACTACCGTCGAAGAACAAAGCAGGATTTGACCATCATCAACAGCCAGAAGGCAGAGCTGGAAAGCACGCACCAAGCGCTTAAGCAGGCGCAGGCGACAATCATCGCACAGGAAAGGTATCGTCAAGCAAAAGATATCGCCGGAGGGTTTGCGCATGAGATCAGGAACGCCCTGTTCCCTGCCGACAGTTCGCTGACAAAGCTGCGAACACTGGGGAAACTGTCCGAGGCAAGCCCCGAGAAGATCGATGCACTCCATGAGTCAATTCGCTCGGCGGTCGTACGGGCGGTCGACATCACGAGGCAGATCACCCAGTACACGAAACTCGATTCGGAGTATTATCCCGAGCCGGTGAATCTGCAGCAAGTGGTGGCGTCGGCGCTGAAAGCAAATCGAGTTCGGATCGAAGATTCGAATGTGAATGTGAAGACTACAGGGGATGCGGCCATCTCTGTAGCCGCAAATGTGAAACAGCTCTATAGTGTCTTCAATAATCTGCTTCTGAACAGCCTTGATGCCTTGACAAATCGGACAAATCCCGCTATAATGATCACGTGGTCGGCAGCTCAGGGATTAGTGAGCGTTTCCTTCTCAGATAACGGCACAGGGATTTCAGACGCGACTCAAAAGCGCGTTTTTGATACGTTCTACTCGACCAAGCCGAACAGCGGCACCGGCCTGGGTTTGGCCGTGGCGAAGAGGATCGTCGAGCTGTATGGTGGGACGATCACGGTGTCAAGCGTCGAAGACACAGGCACGAAATTCGAGATATGTTTGAAACAAGCAGGTCAGTAACAGGGCTAAAAGGAGTGTTGAAGAAACTACCTCTCCCGTCGCTTCGCGCCACCCTCTCCCAGTGGGAGAGGGAAGGGTGAGGTTATTCGTGAATTCTCGAGGCAATGTTGACAAACCGTGAACCTGTAGATCGATGATACCGCAGTACTCTGTATGAGCAGTTCCAGCCGTCCCACTATTCTCCTGGTTGATGACGACCAGCACGTACTGGCTTCGCTGAGCGCGCTGCTCGCCGATGACTACGTGATTGTGACCGCTCTGCACGGTGCGGACGCTGTGGAACAGGTACGACAGCACAGCGATCTCTGCGCGGTGGTCATGGATATCAAAATGGCCGGCATGGACGGTCTGGCTGCGACTCGCGAAATTGGGAAGATTGCCCCTGATCTTCCCATTATACTGCACACAGGCTATCCCGGGGAGTTTGACGAGTTCGAGATTGATCAGAAGTCGAGACCGTTTGATTACATCGAGAAGGGGGATTCAAGTCTGAAGTTGATCAGGTCGATTCGCAACGCAGTCGAGGCGACTAAGCTGCGGAGAGATGTGGCCGGATTGTCACAGTTTGCCGAGCAGCATTTTGGGCTCATTGGACGTGCCAAAGGGATGTTGGAAGTCTACACCCGCATTCGTCAGGTCGCGCCCACTGATACCAAGGTCATGATACTGGGCGAGACCGGTACTGGCAAGGAGCGCGTGGCGCGCGCAATTCACCAGATCAGCCGGCGAGCGAGCAAACGGCTGGCAATCTTCAACTGCAACCACAAATCGCCCGATCTGGTGGAATCCGAGCTGTTCGGCCATCGCAAAGGTGCCTTCACAACAGCCCTGTCCGAAGGAATCGGGCTTTTCGAATATGGGCACGGCGGAACAGTCTTTCTCGACGAGATCGGCGACCTGGACATCACGACTCAAGCCAAGCTCCTGAGAGTTCTGGAAACGGGGGAATATCAGCGAATCGGTGAACCTCAGGTGCGAAAGACCGACGTGCGGCTACTTTGCGCCACACACCGGGATCTGGAGAAGTTGGTTGCTGAGGCGAAGTTCCGTCAGGACCTGTTCTATCGGCTCAAGGGAGTTCAGATTCACTTGCCGGCTCTTCGGGAACATCGAGAAGATATCCCGGAACTGGTCGAGCGTTTTGTAAACCGCTTCACGATCGAACGGGACATGCCCCCACGACTGATCGATCCTAATGCTCTGCGTTTGCTCATCGACTACGACTGGCCCGGCAATGTTCGTCAGTTACAGGATGCGATCGAGGGGTTGGTTTGCCTTGGGAGCTCCCATGTGATTGGTGTGGCTGAGGTCGAGCGTCACCTTGGCCTGGCGGCAACGGCACGGTCGGAGAGCACAAACAGCGATCGCCCAGCTTTGCCGCAGCGCATGAGAGAGTTTCGCCGCAATTGCATTATCGAGGCGCTCGCCGAATCAAGAAACAACCTCAGTGAAGCGGCTCGGATTCTGGGCGTTGACCGCTCGAATCTTCGCCGCGACATGCAGGAATTCGACATCCCACTGGGGTAGCCTGACCCGTGCTGTGTGACCGCTATTGTGGTCACACTGACCTAACAGCCGATCGCACCCCTCTTCCCCACTTCCATCCCCATTGTCAATCAAGGAGTTATGAGTCTCGTTGTCCGTGAACGGATTGGCATGCGGTTTGTGTTTGTGATGCCCAAACTACCGGTGTGAAGGCACATACGCGTTCACACCACAACCGCACGCACAGAGGAGGATTGGATGAAACGAGTAACGCTAACCGTGGTGTTGCTGATGGCGGTAGCTTTGGCGACCGCAGTGCAAGCCGCGACATCACAGACGTATACGGTGAGCAAACTGAAACTTGATGCCGCGTCATGGGGTATCACGATCAATGATTTCAATCATGACGACAAATTGGATTTTGTGAATTGGGGAATAAACGGTAAGCTCTATTTATACGTCAATACGGGCGGCGATGGATTTTCAGCCGGCTCAGAGATCGGGATCGTCAATCGGAAGGATGGTGACGGGTCAGTTAGCTCAGGAGACTTCAATTCGGACGGGTGGCCTGATATCGCATTGGTCGATTATTCTGATACGATCCATGTATTTCTGAACAACAAAGATAATACGTTTTCCTACACTTACGTGATCGCCTCACTCTGGGATCTAGTGGGTATTGATTGCGCTGATATGAACGGAGATAGTAAGGTTGATATAGCAGTATGCACGTATTCAGAGTGGACACCTGGGGTTCTGGTTTATGATGGTGATGGGGCAGGTAACTTTCTGCTGGGCACTCAATTCAACCCAAAGAACGACATATCGTATCTAGTCAATCTGCACTCCTTAACAGTAGGCGATTTCAACAATGACGGGTACATGGATATTGCTGTCGGGCAGGACGACGACGGAGATCCCGGTGGGGCCTGGCTGTATAGGGGAACTGCCTCTGGCAATTATGTCTTTGGTGGGGAAGCTTACGATACCAACCCCATTGACGAATACGGTATTGATCGACCAGGAGGCGGCTACGCAGATGCGTACGACTTTAATCGAGACGGCAACCTTGACATTGTTGCCTCCACAAATGTGAATCCCTTCGTCGGTCCCGGCGAAATCATGTACTTCACCGGCGACGGATCAGGCTCCTTCCCTCTCTTCAATCAGATCTGGGAGTCGCCAGGCATCTTCCTCTTCTGGTCCGCGGCGCCGCCGCTTGGCTGGGACAATGGCTTGACCTTCAGTCTCGCCGCTGGGCATCTCTCAGACACTGCCATCCTCATCAGATACAATAGCGATCTCCTCCTCCCCTCTGTTTCATCTTCACCCTGTGACGGCGGCGTCATGACTCAGCCGGTTCAAGCGAGTCTGACTCAGCCGATCAAGGGGGCGATGATTTCTCTGAAAATACCGGCCGGAGTTGCCGATGTGACTATCTCTCGTGTCGGGCTTTTCACGGAGAACTGGAATATTGTCGACAGCCTGATTGATATACCGAACGGCATTATCAAGTACGTCCTGGCCAACACGCACGGTTATCGGATTCCAACTGGGACAATCACGCTCTTCAATGTCTCCTACAAGATGCCACGCCTGTGCGGAACCGATCAGTTTGTGCGTTTCGACACAGCCCTTTCGGACGATCCGTCGCGGGCAACCAAGTTCTCCGACACCCTCAATCACAGTTTCGCACCGATGTTCGATCGTTACCGCGATTCAAGCACAGTTGCGGGATATCTGTCCGGCGACGCGGATAACAGTGGCGCGGTCGATATCTCCGATCTGTTTTCAATTGTTGATTATCTGATCGCAGAGCTTTATCCGTGCATCATGCCAGCGATGGAAGTAAACGGCCAGTGCGGCATAGATATCGGTGATTTGACCTATCTGATCGACTACCTCCAGTCAATAGGGCCAGACCCAATGTGCGGCTGTCTACCGTTCCTGGCCAAAGTCTCTGAAGATATTGGTGTGACAACGAGTTACGTCGACGGCTTCACGACCATCTCGGTTCACTCGCTCGACGCGCTGCGCGGATTACAGCTGGAACTGGTTGGAACCGGACCGGCTGTAGCGACGAATCTGACCGACGGGCATCTTGATCTGATCAGCGGCAAGAGTGCTGACGGGTTGAAGCTGCTCCTTGTCGATCTCAAGGGACGCAACCGGATCGAAGCTGGTGACAAGGCTCTGATTCGGGTGGAAGGCCAGTATCAGGTGACGACCGCTCTGGCTTCTGATACACGGAACCAGTCGATCACAGCCTCGATCAATGGTTCTGGAAAGTCATCAACGCTTCCGACCGAGTTCGCGCTATCCCAAAACTACCCGAACCCGTTCAACCCGACGACGACGATCAGTTTCAGTCTTCCGACTGCGGGTGATTACAAACTGACGATCTACAATGTCGCGGGGCAGATGGTGAAGGAGTTCACGGGCGATTCGGAAGCCGGGGAAGTTACGCTTACTTGGGACGGCACAGGGATGGCTTCGGGCGTCTATCTGTACCGCCTGAGCGCCAGAAGTTACAGCGCTACCAAGAAGATGATCTTGCTGAAGTAGCAGACCTGAAGTCAGGGCTTGCTGAGTGGGGCTCTCAACAGACGAAGACGTGGCGAAGTGAATCGCCACGTCTTTCTTGTGGACAGGGAAGGTGCAACTTGACTTGAGGTATCATCGCAGGCAAATTGCGTGATGAGATACACCAATAGTCGGATGGGCAACCTGTGCCTCGTCAGTATCAAGAGTCTACGCCGCCAGATCAGCTGACCGTCTGCCATGTTATAGCACCTTTTGCGGTTGTCGTACTGCTGCAGATAATAGGATCGCAGGTCGGCGGGATCCATTTGTGGGGAGTTAGTCTCTGGTCGATCTTACCGCGCTGGGCGCTGGTTCTGGCGGTGAGTCTCTACGCCGTGACAAGTGTTCCTGCTGTCAGTCTTGCTCTGTACAGAGTCGGAGAGACTTCTTCGAAGGCGCTGGGCAGACTCATAGGGCGTTTCGGCCCGTGGGTTGGCTGGGCTCTGCTTGCGGGGCTGTTCACGTTTGTCGCATGGTTCTTCAGGAGTCAGAACCTGACATATGGCGACGGCTTCGCGGTGGTCGAGCGAATGTCGAGACCCATGGGCGAGTTGTTTTCGTCGGTGCATGAATATATTCGCCCCTTAGCGGTTCTCCTTCATGGTACAGCCAACTTCCTGCTGGTCGATTCGTTCGGGTTGAGCGCGCGCGACGCCTTCTCGGTGATCTCCGTCGTCGGCGGTGTCGTCGGTTTACTGGGTCTCGCCGCGACCACGCGATCACTTGCGTCCGATCCAATTGGCCGTTTCGCGGTTTTCTGTGTGGCTCTGTCCGGAGCAGCTGCCTTGCTCTTTTTCGGGCATATTGAGTTGTATGTTTGGCCCACGGCCATGTTGCTGTGGGCATTGGTGGCAGCTCTTCGCCATTTGCGAACCGGTCGCGGAATCATCGTTCTCGTTTCGCTGGCGGTTGTGCTGACTCTCTTCGACGTGATGCTTGCTCCTGTAGCCGCGACAGTCGTCCTATTTCCATTGTCTCTGCGAAGTCGCGGCCGCACAGGACAGTTTTTCTCAAGAACCTCAGTAGTTGTGTTCGCGCTGATCGGTCTGTCAGTGACGGCCGCGATCGTGTGCTATTTCGCTGATCTGAAGGCGGTGATTCCGATTGTCTCGATTCCAGAGAATCCCTACTCTGCCTTGTCAGCATATCATCTGGCTGACTGGTTGAACGTGATGTTGTTCATCGCTCCGGTCGGTTTCATGCTTCTGGCGGTGGTGTTACGCGGAGCTGGCAGAGAACGACCGCTTTCTGGCGAAGCGAAACTGCTCGTGGTTGTGACTGTTGCCTGTTTCCTTGTTGGATTCTGGATTGACCCGACCTTGGGGGCTGTTCGCGACTGGGATCTTCTGTCATTCTTCGGATTCCCGCTTTCTTTATTGGGAGGTTGGATGATCGTCCGTACTGCATCAGATGTACGGCTTCGAAAAGCGCTGACTGTACAGGTGATCGCCGTCGCGCTCTTTGTTCTCACGCCGCTGATTTACGACAACACCCATCTCCAGGCCTCGTTGATTCGACTGGACCCGTTGACGTGGGATGACATCCATTACCAGTCTGAGTACATGCGGGCTGATCGCTGTTCCGCCTGGGGGCTGATCTTGCACACGCGATGCGACCGAAC
Organism: uncultured Ignavibacteriales bacterium; assembly: GCA_964540105.1. GTDB lineage: Bacteria > Zixibacteria > MSB-5A5 > GN15 > FEB-12 > DATKJY01. The sequence continues at coordinate 560,025 of CAZILL010000001.1, forward strand.
TGATCTGGCCGAGAGATATTTCCGGCGGGTTGTAGAGACTAACCCGCGATCCGATTTTAGCTGGCACAACCTCGGCGCCATAGCGTTTTCGCAGCACAAGTACACGAGCGCCGAGGATTACTTCGAGCGGGCATACCTCCTCAATCCGAGATCTGTGGCCTACCGTGAATCGTTGATAGCGGCGATGACTGCCAACGGTAATTTGGTGGGTGCAGGTCGACTAAGAGAGCTGTTGGACCAAGAGAAGCGCTGAAATCGGGTAATCATTGCTTTGACATCGCAACGCTGGCCGATCCGCGAATTCGAGACCAGAGAGCATTTCCAGAAAATCGTACAGACGGGAGTTCGTCCCAGCGCGTGGTGTAGCGGGGGGAACGAAAACCGGAGCGCCCCCGCCAGCCTTTGCGAACGCCGGTGACCGCATACTTCAGGACACCATCGCCAAACTCCAGATTGAGTTCATCGACCACCTGATTGAGTTGTCGCAAGCGTTGTTCGTCGCGGTGAACAAAAAGATCGGTCTGGATAGCGCTGGCTCGGGTGAGATCGGTCAGGGTCACGCCGATCTTGTAGAAGGCATAGCCGGAACGATAAATCTGTTCGAGGCCGTTCAGGGCGGCGCGGATCAGATCGAGATCGCAGTCGGTGATAGGGGTGATCGGGATTGTGATCGACTGCGAAAACCGCGGGCCGTCGGAGAACGGATTGGTTTTGAGGAAGACCGTCAAAGCGCCGGCGGCGGAACCGTCCTGACGCAGTCGACGTCCGGCCTGAGTTGCGAAAGAAGAGAGCGCTTCGCGCAGTTCATCCAGTTCGCGCACTCGTTTGCCAAACGAACGGGAACAGGTGATCTCTTTTCGAGGCGGAATGATCAGAGTCAGCGAGAGGCAAGGGATTCCCTGTAGTTCGTTGACCAACCTCACGCCCACGACCCCCATTTTCTTGCGCACCTGTTCGATGGGCATTTCGCGCAGTTGAAGGGCGTTTTTCACACCGGTATTGTGCAGCCATTTACTGAGCTGTCGACCGATCCCCCAGATATCTCCCACTGATGTGGCCGCCATGATGACATCACGTCTTTCATCAGAACAAGCGGTGAGGTCAAAGACGCCGCGTGCGGCAGGAGTATGTTTGACATACTCCGCTGCGAGTTTGGCCAGAGTTTTGGTTTGTCCGATACCGATTGATACCGGAATACCGGTCCATTTGAGCACGGTGGCGCGAATGGTGCGCGCATAAGCTTCAAGGTCGACATACGTAAAACCGTCGAATCCCAGAAAAGCTTCATCGATTGAGTAGACCTCGGTCTGAGGGCTGAAGCTCTGGAGGATTTCCATCACCCGCCGCGACATATCGCCGTAGAGCGTGTAATTGGAGGATAAGGCTTGAACATTGGCGGCGGTGACCAGCTCGGCAACTTCAAAGAGCGGCGTTCCCATCTTGATTCCCAGCGCTTTGGCTTCACGCGAGCGTGAGATGATAATGCCGTCATTGTTGGACAGGACAACCACGGGCTTGTTCTGCAATTTGGGATCGAACACCCGCTCACATGAAACAAAGAAATTGTCGCAGTCAATCAGGGCAAACCGATGTTCTGCCGAGTGGTGTGGAGCAGGCATAGGGAATTCGCTTAGACCTTGCGGATGATATGGGTCACTACGCCCCAGGTTTCAGGTACCGTGAGGGTGTCCCCTTCTGTGCGGCGACGAGGATCATCTAACACGAGTTGTCCATGATGCGGACGTAATTGCCGAACCACAAATTCACCGTCAATGATGGCCACAACAACACGTCCTACGCTGGCTTCGAGGGAGCGATCAACCACCAGCAAATCACCACCGTGAATATTGTCGCCAATCATATTCTGGCCGGAAACTCGAACAAAAAAAGTCGCGGTTGGATGCTGGATGATCAGTTCATTGAGATCCAGCGGCATTTGGGTATGTTCGACGGCGGGGGAGGGGAAGCCCGACGTGTGCAGGGCAGTGACTGGTCTGCCCGGTGCGTTCTGTTGATTGTTGGTCTGTGTCATATCGGCCTCGATACCATAATAGACCGAGACCGATATTCAGGCTATCACATCGGCGTCACATTCGTGAGAACGCCGTGGCCAAGAGAAGGCTATACCCTATAGGTGTCGGCCCGCCAATCCTTCACGGCCTTCTTGATATCGTCTTCAGACATATTTTCGTCGGCCGCGCGTTTGGCTAAAGCGACAAACTCACTGTCAGAGGCGAACCGCAACCCGATGATCTGCCGAATAGTCAATCGAGAATCCAGTAGTTTGCCGGTGACAACAAAATGGCGCAAATTTTCTTCTGCCCGAATAGCTCGATCCTGAGCTTTCAGGGAGAAGATGCGCGTAAAGAAAAAGAGCAGCAAAAGGCAGAAATCCAGCACAACAATAAGTGAGGCGCTGTAGAGCCCATGCTCGCTGCCCGTCGATTTCACCAGGTTGATGATCGAACCGACCAGAGTGAGAAAGATGATGCCGAACAGCACGAAATGGAACATCGGCACAAACCGCCGGTGCGTGGCATAATTCTGAGTGGCCATACCTTAACCTCCTGTTACGTGAATGGTACTTCTCTTTGTGACGATTGGATCGCCAGTATTGGGAGCATATGGGGCATAACGGCAAAGATCAAGCTACAGTTCCAGATCGGTTCGCAAAGAAAGTTCTTTCAGCTGCCGAGAAGTAGTCGGTCAATGGTGGTCGTGACCATCATGTGCTTTGCTTTCGGGCGATTCAGACTTTTCCCCGCTCCCCAAATCGGACGGCCTGTCGAGATTGGATAGATAGAGCTTAGGCTGTTTGGTGAATGAAGCCACGCATTTCTTGCAGCAGAAATAGATTCTGCGACCGTTCCAGTCGACGTATTGCGTTTTGTCGATCTCCTCGCCGGAGACCGGACATGTGGTCTGGATACTCTCGAACAGAACGTTATTGTCGGCGGCCTTCTTGAAGTACTTGTCAGGATCAGCCTTGAGTTTCTTTTCGCAGCCCGGGCAGCAGAAGTAGACGCGCTGTCCCTGGATGTCCATGAAGGCGCTCGAATCGATTGGCTTCCCCATCACCGGGCAAACCGTCTGCGGCTTGAGTTCTTTCGTTGTCGTTTTTGCTGTATCGGTTTTGTCCTCGGAATGGCCGATGGAAAATGCCAGCACGGTCAGAACCGCTACGCCAGCCAGTTTCTTGTACTGTGTCACGAGAAATCTCCCTTTCTTCAGTTCGTTTTTGCTCTTCTTTTCACTTCACTGGATAACAAGGGACAAGTTCGATGCCTAGTTGGAAAGCATCTGGAATTGATTATATGACAAACAGATAACTCGGTTGCGATCTTTGAGCGTCGGGGCTAAAGCTGAAGACAATTGTTGATAAATGAAGAATATTCTACATTATTCCGACAAGGAGACCAGATAGTTGATATCATATAATGTGGTAATAGCGAGCAAACAGGACGCAACCGACTGTCAAACAAAGGGTAGCTGAACGAGCATTCGCTTGGAATCAGTGCCGATCCTTCGGCACGAAGATTGATCAGTTCTGGAGTAGTATATGGACAAGGATTCAAAGGATCATGTGGAACACAAGCGATTCAAGCTCATCGTGCTTTCGGCAGTCGTTGCGCTGACGGTGTCGATTCACTATGGCTGGGTCCTCCATCACCTGTTCGGACATCATGACTGGGTGCATGCACTCCACACCCGATTCTGCTACATCCCGATTGTTATCGGTGGGGTCTGGTTCGGACTGCGAGGAGGGCTGCTGACGGCAGCTATGATATCGTTTCTTATCGTTCCCAATCTCTTCGGGGTTGGATCACAGATGGTCGAGCTTTCGCAGGAGCTTGTGGAGATCTTCTTCTATCTTGCCATCGGGGCGCTGGTCGGCTTCCTGATTGATCGCGACGAACGAATTCGCAGGCAGCACGCCCTTACCGAACGGCAGCTGGAGCGCTCACATCAACTATCACTCGTCGGGCAAATGGCTGCCGGAGTGGCGCATGAAATCAAGAATCCACTCGCGTCGATCAAAGGTTCGGTTGAAATCCTGTGCGATCCGTCGACTTCAGCGAAAGATCGCTCGGAGTTTGCCGAGATCGTCGGGCGGGAGATCAAGCGGGTCGACGGCACCGTGCGTGAGTTTCTCGAGTTCGCGCGACCGCGCGAACCAGAGTTGAGCCGCCTCGACTTCGGCAATTCTGTCTCGGGAAGTGTGCGACAATTGGAGAGACAACTGGCCGAACGCAAGATCGCGGTTCGGGCACGCATTGAGCCGGGTCTATTTGTAAGCGGAGATGGCGAGAAATTGCACCAGGCCATGCTCAATCTTCTGCTCAACAGCGCCGAGGCCTCGCCTACTGGGAGCAGCATCTCGGTCAGCGTAGCGCGCTCTGGACGAAGGGTCGAGTTGAATGTGATCGATGAAGGAAAGGGGATATCGCCGGAGGAAATCGACAAAGTGTTCGATCCGTTCTTTACCACGAAGCCCTCGGGAACAGGACTGGGACTGGCCATCGTGAAGCGGATTATCGAAGCTCACAATGGAAGCATCAGCATTGCCAGTGAACCTGGGCACGGTACACGAGTGACAATAACGCTGCCGCAGGCGGAGGGATGACCATGCCTGTGCGTGTACTCCTCGCTGATGATGACGCTGGCCTGCGTCGGGTAATACAGTTCAAGCTCGAGAAGCATGGCTACGTAGTGGTCGCGGCTGAGGACGGCGAGCAGGCGCTGGCAGCTCTCGGAGAGCAGGCCGTCGACATTGTCCTCACCGACATGAAGATGCCCCGCTTAAACGGGTTGGAGCTGCTCGAGCGGGTCAAGCGGTTGCGCCCTGAAGTCGAAGTGATCCTGATGACCGCGTTTGCGACGGTACCTCAGGCGGTGACCGCGGTCAAACTGGGAGCGTATGACTATTTGACAAAGCCCTTTGACGATGACCAACTGTTCCTGGTTCTCGATAAGGCGATGAGACTCCATCAGCTGCGATCGGAGAATCGTCTGCTTCGCGAGCAGTTGCGTGATCGCAAGGAGACCCGCGCGCTGGTGGGCGTGTCGGTTCCGTTTCGCCGCATGATGGATGTTGTCGACAAGGTGGCCTCTTCCGACGCCACCGTGCTCTTGACGGGGGAATCCGGAACCGGCAAGGAAATGGTGGCTCGCTTGATTCATCAGAAAAGTCGTCGCAATGATCACGATTTCGTTGCCGTCAACTGCGCCGCGATTCCTCGCGAGCTGATCGAGTCCGAGCTGTTCGGCCACGTCCGAGGCGCATTCACGGGGGCGGTTCGCGACAAGAAGGGAAAATTCGAACTGGCGGAGGGGGGGACGCTCCTGCTTGATGAAATCAGCGAACTCGGCGTAGAACTGCAGGCCAAGTTACTTCGCGTCATTCAGGAGCGCGTGATTGAACCGATCGGCTCAGAAAAGAAGATCGAAATCGACGTCCGCCTTCTCGCCGCCACGAATGTCAATCTGAAAGAACGGATCACGCGTGGGGAATTTCGGGAGGATCTCTTCTATCGCCTGAATGTCATTCCCCTCCAGTTGCCAAGTCTCCGCGAGCGCAAGGAAGATATTCCGCTGCTGACGAAAGAATTCCTTAGCCGCTTTGCCCCCGGCACTGCGATCACTCTCGATCGTCAGCTTTCAGACACTCTTCGGAATCATTCCTGGCGAGGCAATATCAGGGAGCTGGAGAACCTCATCGAGCGGATGGTGATCCTCCGCGAATCCGATCGACTGACGACGACCGACCTTCCCTCGGATTTCTCATCAGCAGAGGCTTATGATGAAGATTCAACGCTACCGACCGAGTCCCGATCGTTGACCTTTCATGAGGCCGAGAAGAAGCTCATTAGCGACGCTCTGAAACGATTCGCCGGCAATAAATCTCGAGCGGCGAGTTATCTCAAGATCCCCCGGCATGTGCTCATCTACCGTATGAAAAAACACGGAATCACTTACATTGATGTGGACCCTGATCGATAGTCAGCAAGCGAATAGCGCAGGCAGCGAAGTGACTACAGCCATCGCTTGAAGAGCTTGAGAATCCCCTGATCCCAGCCGACGCGGTGAGTGACACCGGCCTTCTGAATCTTGAGCTCGTCCTTATGCTCCAAGTACCACTTGTGTGATCCGATGAGCGCATCCTGATTGGAATACTGCGACTTCCAGCCGAGCTTCTTCTCGATCTTCTCGGTGGAGACAAAGGAATCTTTATCGGCAGTACCATAGACCCATTTGTACAACGGGGAGATCTTCATGAACTCAAAGACAGCCAAAGCGCCTTTAACCAGGGGTGCGGGGGTGGGCATAACCCGTGCGCCGTTGCCCGCAAAATCGCACAGGGCGCCAACGTCCTGTTTTACCTTCTCGAAGCGCTGCGCGCCGACGTTGAAGATATCGTTGGCAACATCAGCCGGGGCCGATCCCGCGAGCCAGATGGCCTCAATCAGGTCGGTCACTTCAAGCAATTGATAGAGGTTATTTCCCTTCCCGATGATTGGGATGCGTTTCCCGGAATCGACCCAATCATAGAGAATCTGGAAAACGCCAAGCCGGGCGGTGCCGATGAAGGTCTTGGGACGAATGACCGGTACGCACATACCCTGCTTTCGAAATTCCGCACACACCTGCTCCCCCATGATCTTGCTTGTTCCGTAAGCGCCCACACCGTCAACAGGATCGGTTTCAAACAACGGGTGCTTCTCCGGCACTCCGTAAACAGCCGTCGAGCTGATGAAAATGACCCGCTCAACATTGCACTTGCGAGCCTGCTCGAGGGTGTTGCGAACTCCGGCGATATTGGTGGACATGATCTCTTCTTTGGGCCAGAGCGGTAAGGCCGCCGCGCAGTGAATAATGATGTCAATCTTGTTGTCGTGAATGAGGCGGTGCATGGCGTCGGGATCACGGACATCAACCTTGGCCAGCACGAAGGATTCTCTATACTCGTCTTTGAAGAAAGGGGCAATGTCGTTGAAGGCCATGAACGAGACACCGCGCCGCGGCAGATTTTGTGCCAAATGATACCCAAGGAATCCGGCCCCGCCGGTAACAAGAATACGTTTATCTTTCATCAGTCAACTCTCTTTCACGATGATAATAGGACACGTCTTCTGAACTATACAGAAAGCGCTCGTTTCCGATTCTCCGGCCCAAGATAATGTACAATCCGCAAAGGGCAAGACGTGAAAGCGGCGAGCGCTCGGACGGCTTCCCTTTACACAGAAACCGAGGGTTCGTTGTGCAGTTTTTGATCTATCAAGTCTATGATGGTCATGAACAGCGCGGCAATCAGTGGACCAAGAATAATTCCCACCAGCCCGAAAGTCGCAATGCCACCCCCCACGGCGAAGAAGAGAAGCAGGGGGTGCAGGGCAGTTTTGCCAGCCATCAGGAATGGGCGGACGAAGTTGTCGATCTGGCTGATGACCAGGGAACCGACGGCCAGGACAACGACCCCTTTGACCACCGAACCGCTGATGATGAGGATGATACCGGCAGGAACATAAATGAGAAATGAGCCAATGAACGGGAGGATCGACAGAAAGGCCATAATTGCCCCCCAGAAGATCGGTGAATCAATTCCCACCGACCAAAACAGGATTCCTCCCACCGCTCCCTGAAGGAGCGCTACCAGCACTCCGCTGTACATGGTCGCTATGATGACATCGCGAAGTTCTGATAGCATGGCGGAGGTTTTCTCCGTCGAGAGCGGCAGCAAGCGGCTGACTTTGTTTACTACCAGCGGACCTTCCTTGAAGAAATAATAAGTCGTGAAGATCATCAGCACAAACTGGAGAATCACTTTGGTTGCGTTTGTGATCAGCCAGCTGGTCTGATTGAGAACCAGTGAACTGATACGGTCCACGGCATCCTTGGCGATGTCGTTGAGGTTGACTTTGGAAAGATCGAAGTAGGGGGAAAGCTTATCGTGAATGAAATCGAGGCCGGGGACGCTGAAATCGAGATATCTCCTGAGGTCTCCGCTATTGTAGAGCGCGTTGACTTTGGCGACTGCTTCCGATGCCTGATCGACCAACGCAAGGAACAGATAGGTTACCGGACCGGCAATCAGCGCGAGAACGAGCGCGCACATTAGTAATGATGAGAGTGCGGGCCTTCTCGTCCGCGCCAGAATCTTGTTGTGCAGGGGAGCGAGCATGATCGCAAAGACGGCCGCCCAGCAGATTGGCACGAAAAAGGGAAGGATGATTCGATAGAAGAGATAGAACGAGATGGCGACCAGTAGAAAAAAGAGAGCGGTTAGAATCTGTTCTCGGCGCATCGCTATTCTGAATTTCGCAGTTCGTGGCATTCTATTATGTCTCGGGAGTCAAATCAACAAGTAATCGATCCCCTAGTCAGGAACTAGGCCGCGAGTCCGTTCAGCATAGTATTGTCAGTGTGAATTGCAAAATGCAAGATGTCCTTCGATCTCAATGCGGACGACTCCCTCACAGTTAACATGTAGTCACGCTTGACGTTAGGGCGAACCGTGGTCTCCGAGGACGTGCTCGAGCGACCCGGTAGCTTCGGATTGGATGATTGTCGATCTATGTTCACGGACACTCGTCCGATCAGGTAATCGCCGCTTCACTTGATAGCTACTCGCCTTTTGCCAGTCTCGTGAAAGTGGAAAAACCTAATCAATTGGTGTAAAGACTCTTAGACAATTGGTCGATGAATATTGGTAGATGAAACTTACTGCGGGCGGAGACTTAGCCATGTCCGAGTTCGCGATCGTTAACGACTCAAACAAGGAGTTCACAATGGCCACAAGGAAATTCAGAACCACTCGTTCGAACTGGCGCCGTCCGACCCCGCGCAAGAGCACCCCTTCGCGTTCGCGCTCTTTCTCCAAAGGCGGACATCCGTGGACCTCGCAGGAAATCTCTTTCATGCGTAAGTTCTATCGCAACAACGAGACCTCGTGGGTTGCGCGTCAGCTCGGCCGCACGGTGTACTCAGTACGCTACAAAGCCTCCTCGCTGAATATCCGCAAGTCGAATCCTTCCGTCTGGAGAGGGAACACCGGCACGACGTTTGGCAAAACGACCAATCGTCCCGGCAAGAACGTGTTTCCGCGCTATGCCAAGACTACCCGTCGCACCCCGCGTGGGAGCAAGAGCCGCCGGACCTCGCGCTCGAGCCGTTGGTAGTCGAATCTCACAACTGAAAACACAGCAGGTGTTGGACCCGTCTCTTTGAAGGCGGGTCTTTTCTTTACCCCTCACCTGAGGTTTCGGCCATGCCGGATCAGCGGTTTCGAAATTCGATGATGTTATCAGATTGAATCGCGTTTTGACTGAGTGGAGTCAGTTCCACTCGCCCGATGAACAGGGCGCAACAGGATCGTTTGCGCTTTTCCTTCACGGCTGATCTGGAGAAAAGTCCCGGCGACATCGAAGCCGGCAACGATCATCTCCACCAGTTCCTTTTGACTACGAGGACGCTTTCCGTTGACCTGTTTGATCACGTCATTCCTGCGGAGGCCACAAAGAAACGCCAACCGAGACTCGTCGATCCGCTCTACCACGAGGTTGTTGCCACTGTTGAGCTTGACCGAGAATCCGAACTGTCCCTTCAATGGGAGTCCTTCGATATACTGACGACTGACCTTGCTGGGCTCATCGACGGTGAATTCGACCACTCCGGTCAGATTGACAAAGTCTGAATCGATCGGCTGTTCCGCAAGCCAATGAGAAAGCGGTCTTTCGGAGCTCAATGACCATTTCGTGAGGAAGTATTCCTCAAAGATTCGTCGTCCGCTGACATGACGGATCCAGAATGGGGATTCATACGCCGCGCGTGTCGAATCGCTCCCGAGTAGTTGTCGACCTGTTTCCACGGCAAGTAAGAGGGTGAGCAGCTCGCGTCGGTACGGGAGATACTGCATCAAGGGGTGGTTCGTGATCGTCGTGTCGATTACTGTGTCGCCGGCGCTCTGGGAGAGCATCCGGTCAGCCAGATAGTAGATCAGGTTCAGTTTCAGCGCTGCGCCAGATGGCATCGCTTCAACCAATCCCCCTTGTCTTATTCCCCCCACCGGAAGGAGGAGGGGATCGGAGGAACCGGTCGATGGTAAATAGCGCACGAAGTAAAGTCCGAGCTCCCTTTCCCGCCACGAAAGTCCCGACAGAGTGGAGAGCAAGTGAAGCAGACTATCAGCGCTGTCCCTGATGAAGGTCTCGATTTCGCGGTTACTGGATGTGACCCAGGCGATGTCGTCGATTGCTGAATGAGTGCGGTAGTACTCGGGAAAGATGCTCTGCTGCAGTGAAACGGAATGTTCATTAATATGAACAGACGGAATAGATCGTGGCTCAGGAGGAGTAGCCGTTCCAGGTTCCTGCGCTGCGACACCAGCCGCCAAGAGCCCAAACGCGATGGCCAGACGAACCGCAGTGATCATGGGGAGAAATAACAGTCATCTGTAAGCTGCCTGCAAGTTGAAAACCGCGCTTGCCTTCACCCGTCGAATCGACTTAGTTTGAGTACCATGACAAGGGAGAACATCCGAGCTCCAAGAGCGACAATCACACGCATGCTGCTTATCGTACTTCTGTCGGCGACTCTGTGGTCATGTAGTCAGAAGGCGGCAGTCCCAAGGGATTCCTCGGCGCAAAATGCCGACACTATGCCGATACCGGACAGCCTTGTGATTACGCTTGTTGGAATCGATTCAACAAGTGTGTTTGATCTGCTCAGGCGTGAGCATGAAGTCGATTACTTTTCGACAACCGCAGGGGTCTTTGTACGGGCAGTTGACTCTGTTGGGAGCAGTCCCTCTGTCTATTGGGTCTATTCAGTCAACGACTCTAATCCGAATGTAGCGGCCGACAAGCTCCAGACACGCGACGGGGACCGCGTTGTTTGGCACCTCCGGAGATCGAGAAAGTAGACTGCTTTTCGAGCGTCGATTCGGTATATTCAGGATCATGATACATCCGATAATAAAGCGGATCGAAGCGGGAGCCTTCTTTCTCATCGCCGGACCCTGTGTAGTTGAAGATGAGTCGACCTGTCTCAAAATCGCCGAGCGAGTTACGAAAATTGCTGAGAAGTTCTCGATCCCCTACATATATAAGGCTTCTTACAAGAAGGCCAACCGTTTGTCGGCCGGTTCCTTTTCCGGTCCCGGGATGGACAAGGGTTTGGCAGCTCTGCGCGCGGTTAAGGCCGAATTTGGTCTGCCGATCCTGACTGATGTTCACGAAACGCATGAGGTTGCGACAGTCGCGGAAGTGGCCGATGTGCTTCAGATTCCAGCCTTCCTCTGCCGCCAAACAGATTTAGTGGTGGCGGCGGCCGCTACCGGTCGCTGGATCAACATCAAGAAGGGGCAGTTCTTGGCTCCTGAAGATATGGCTCTGATCGCCGCCAAGGCCGCAAGCCGTAAGGTTATGCTCACTGAACGTGGAACGACTTTCGGGTATCACAACCTGGTGATAGACTTTCGCTCGCTAATCATCATGAAGGAGGGGGGGCTGCCGGTTGTATTTGACGCCACCCATTCGCTTCAGCTTCCCGGCGGGGGAGGGGCGATTTCCACAGGGCAACCCGAGTTTATTATTCCGATGGCGCGAGCGGCGGCAGCCGTGGGAATCAACGGTCTCTTTGTTGAAACGCATCCGGAACCGGTAAAATCCAAATCCGACTCCGGTGCAATGCTGCCCTTGGGACAGATGGAACTGCTGTTGGAATCGGTTATCCGCGTTCGCGAGGCTCTGGCCTGAGAAGACAATATGCCCCGTCTGACACGCAAACGATTTGTAGAGCGGTTGAAGTCAATCAAGCTTCTTGCGCTCGATGTCGACGGTGTTTTGACAGACGATTCAATCTACTTCGGTCCGGACGGATTGGAGCTCAAACGGTTCAATATCTCCGACGGTTTCTTCATCGTTCTTTCCATGCGAGCCGGACTCGAGATCGCGATCGTCTCGGGGAGGCATTCTCCGGCGACCGATAGCCGCATGAAAGATCTCGGCGTAAAGCATGTATTGCAGGGCATGAAGGACAAAGTGGCGATGCTCGAGCCGCTGCTGGCCGAGCTGAATATGTCGTTTTCAGACGTTGCCTTCGTCGGCAACGAACTACTCGACATCGGATTAGCGGAACGGGTCGGACTGCCGATCGCTGTGGCCGATGCCGTGAAGGATCTGGCTGACATCTCCGCGTATATCACCAAGCGCAGAGGTGGCGAGGGTGCGGTCCGAGAAGTTCTCCAGTGTTACTTCGAGGCGATTGGTAAGCCCCCCAAGGAATTTGTCCGGTAAGACATGGATCATAAATCGTACGCACGTGACGTCATCCTGCAGGAGGCAGGCGCTATAGCCGCCATGGCCGATCGACTCAATGGGCACTTCGACAAAGCCGTAGAAGCCATTCTGGATTGCAAGGGGCGCGTCATTGTGTCAGGGATGGGAAAATCCGGACTGATTGGGCGCAAGATCACTGCAACACTAAACTCAACCGGTGTTTCATCATTCTTCCTGCATCCCGCCGAGGCAGTTCACGGCGATCTCGGGCTGATTCGTCCTGAGGATATCCTTGTCCTCATCTCCAAGTCGGGTCGCCTTGAGGAGATGGATACAATCATCGTGCTCGGAAAGCGTTTGGGATTGAAGATCATCGTATTTGGCGGAACGGTTGGGTCGCCTCTCTTTCAAAAGGGGGACATTTTCCTGGACTGCTCGGTGTCGGCTGAAGCGTGCCCGAACAACTTAGTGCCGACCTCTTCGACCACTGCGGCTCTCGTTATGGGAGACGCGCTGGCATTGGCCCTGCTTAAGGCGCGTGACTTCTCCGTGACCGAGTTAGCAGCCTACCATCCGGCGGGTCTGATCGGGCGTCGGTTGCTCAAACATGTCTATGAGGTGCACCATTCGGGCAAGGATATTCCAATTGTTGATCAGCGCAGCAGTGTCTCCGAGATGCTGATCGAAATGACCGGCAAGCGGCTCGGCTGTGTTCTCATGACGGAACCCGATGGAACACTTGCAGGGATCTTTACTGACGGCGATCTGCGAAGAGTGATCGAGAAGAGGCAGGACTTCTTTGCGTTAACCGCTCGGGACGTAATGATTCGCAATCCGAAGCGGATCGCTCAATCGGCAATTCTCGACGCTGCCCTGGCTATCATGGAACAACACTCAATTACGCAGTTGCCGACCGTAGACGAGCGGGATCATCTGACCGGAGTTCTTCATTTGCATGATCTCCTGAAGTCAAAGCTCGTTTGAGGCTCATCTGCATCATGCTGACAACAGACCGAAGATGACCGTCGCGCGCACTGTTTTCTGCGGAAACGGAGACGCTCATGTTTGACCTTCAGCACGCCGGTCTTTTCATGCTTGCTACGATCATGCTCAATCTCACACCGGGACCGGATATGCTATATGTGGCGACCCGCACGCTTGGACAAGGAAGAAAGGGTGGCCTGGCTTCGGCGTTTGGGATCGGGGCCGGATGTCTCGTGCATGTGGCCGCAGCGACTTTGGGGCTTTCGGCGATTCTGGCCTATTCGGCCACCGGCTATCAGATGATAAAGTACACTGGTGCGGCATATCTGATCTATCTGGGTGTTCGGACCCTCTGGAAAGTGCAGCCCCTGGGATTGAAAACGCTATCGGAGGAACATAGCATGAGGCGCATCTTCTGGCAGGGGGCTCTCACCAATGTGCTGAATCCGAAGGTCGCCCTGTTCTTCATGTCATTTCTGCCGCAATTTGTGAACCCCGAGGCAGGATCAGTGACAGGACAGATTGCCACTCTGGGGATGATGTTTGATCTTTCCGGTACTACGGTGCTGATAATAGTGGCCACACTCTTCGGTCGGGCGGCGACATGGCTCGAAACGCGACCAAGATTCTGGCGCTTCCAACGTTGGTTCACCGGTTCCGTTTTCGTTGGGCTTGGATTGAGATTAGCACTCTCCAAGCGGTAGCGTCGGTCACCGCGCCGAAGTCCTCGTCCCTGATTCCCGCAGCGACCCTGCAGAGAAACGTCTTTTTCCGGTTTCTTGACGCCCTGATCGAAATGACGCACATTGATCCCGTTATGAGCTTCCGCCTAATCCAGAAGGCCCGACGAAACATCGTCTACTATCTTGTGAGTGGCGCGTTTGCGTTCTTCAACGTCATTCCGCGTTCGCTCGCTCTGTTCTTTGGAGGGGTTCTCGGGATACTGGCCTGGATGGCTCTTCCGAAGGATCGTCATCGAATCGATCGACATCTGCGGCTGATCTACAAGGATCGCTTCACCGCCTCACAGAGGTTTGGGATTGGGCAAAACTTCTTTGCCAACAGCGGCCGAAACCTGGCTGATGTCATGCGGTTTCGCCGGCACTTTACTCAAGAGATCGCTCCTTTCATAAGCGTCGAAGGGCTGGAGCACTTTGATTCGGCTTACAAGGCAGGCAAAGGTCTCATCGGAATCACCGGACATATCGGCAATTTCGAACTGCTTGCGGTCTACCTTGCCAGTCTGGGGTATGAGATAGCAGTCATCGGGAGGGAGATGTATGACCCTCGTCTCAACAAGCTGCTGGTTGATAACCGACAAGCCATGGGTCTAACCAACATCGGGACCACAGAATCGCCGAAGCGATTCCTCAAGTGGCTGCATGAAGGGAAGGTCATCGGCGTCCTCATAGACACTGATTCCATGCGGGTTCGCAGCAAACTGGTTCCTTTCCTGGGGCGTCTGTCAAACACGCCGGTCAGCCCGATCATGCTCGGACTAAAGTCCAACGCAGCTTTCGTACCAGCGGTGTGTGTCAGAGGAGGTGACAACCGCTACTCGGTAATTATCAAGCCGGCGATTCAATATGAAACAACTGGCGACTTTGAAACTGACGTTGAAAACGTCACCTTGTTGTGTAATAACGTGTTAGGTGAGATTGTCAGCCAGTTTCCAGATCAATGGATCTGGCTGCATAATCGCTGGCACACTGCCCCACAGTAATTGGCGCTTGACAGAACCCTGTTTTTCTCCATTTTGCCTGCCGATACTTGAGACTACTTCTGTGTTTAGGATGAAGGGAATGACTTCGTGAAATATAGTGCGGTCCTTTTTGGGATTTTGATGATCGCAATAGCAACCGGCTGCGACAGCCAGAAAAGTACGGTTCGCACTGAGCCGACTCTGGGTGATACAAATCACCGCCCGGATACTGAAGTGACCGGGGCGCGTATCCAGCTGTACGACAAAGAGCGCGTGACGAATTTGATCGATGCCAAGAGACTCCTGCGATTTGAAGCGAAAGACTCGACTGTCGGCTATGTCGTGACTGTCCATATCCGGGATTCAGCCGGAACGGAAATCTCCACGTTGGTTGGGGATTCCAGCTTAATTCGTGAGACATCAGGACATTTTTCAGTATTCGGAAATGTCGTGGCGGTGGCCGAAAATGGAACGCGACTCGAAACTGATTACCTTCACTGGAATCCTGTCGTGCGGAAGATTCAGACCGACGCCTTTGTGAAGATCACCAGACAGGGGGACGTGGTCACGGGCTGGGGTTTGGAGGCGACAGAGAAACTGACCGATCTGAAAATCCTAAGGCAAGTCTCAGGGAGTTTTCGCGACACCAGTCTGGGTGGAATACGATAGCCTCATCCTGAACCTTGATATCGTTCAACCCGACTCTTACCAGGGTCGGGTTTTTTCTTCTCCGCGCCGGGGTCAACGACTCGGCACAAACTCCTTGACTTGCGGCGCTGCCGTCACCCAGATTCACCGGAACAAATTGAACGTATCATGCTGAACAAGATCCGAACTCTCATCCAACGATACCCCTTCATCACAGTTATGCTGGCGGCGGGGCTGGTTCGTCTGGCTGCGGTGATCTGGTCGAAGGGTTTCATCCACACGGATGATCATTTTGAGACGGTCGTGATCAGCCTGGACTGGCTCAACCGAGGACTATTCGGCGCCGACGGTCTTCTGCACTGGCTGAACGATCCGGCTTCCGACATCACCCGCTTTCCCCTCTACACGCTGTTCATCTATGCACTCATGAAGGTCGAGACATGGCTGGGGATGCGGTCGCTCGACGCGATGATGTACGGTGTGCGCCTGGCGCATGCCTTGCTTTCTCTCCTGCCGGTAATATTCACGTACAAAGCTGTGAAGATAGTGACCCGCGATGACCGCTGGGCAATGATCGGGGGGTTATTCGCTGGGCTTCATTTCGCCATGCCCTTTCTGGGGGTGCGGAATCTGATAGAAGTCGTCGGGGGTGAACTGTGGCTGGCAGCGATCTACGCCTGTTATCGCTATGCAAGCGACTCCCGTTCACGCTGGCTCTATCTGGCAGGTGTGATGACCGGACTGGCCTGGATGATCCGCTTTCAAATCGCGTTCGCGGCCGTGCCGATCCCCTTCATCCTCTGGTATGACCATCGCAAAATCATGCCGGCCATTCACTATGGTCTCGCGGTCGCAATCATGATTCTCATTTCATGGAGCGCCGATCTCTTTCTGCTGGGGCGGTTTGCGGGCAGCTCGCTCACTCACTTGAACCTTCATGTTCTATACGACACGATGTACAGCACGATTCCCGGGCTGTATGTTGTTGTCCTGATCGCGCTGTTCATTCCGCCGTTGTCGTTCGTTCTTGTGTGGCTCGCCGCACGTCCATCGTTTGTCGTTCGGCACAAGATTCTTGTGTTCAGTATCCTCTCGTTCTTGTTCTGTCACTGGTTTTTGCGCAATCAACAGGAGCGGTTTATTTTCCCGATGCTCCCCGCGAGCATTTTGCTCTTTACTTTGGCGCTTTGGGATCGATGGCATACCCGGGGATATATCCTGTCGAACAGGAAACTCTTTGCCCGCCTCACCTATGCGACAATCGTTGCCAATTGCGTGGCGTTGGTGATCCTTTCGATCAGTTACGGCCATCGCGGGCTCGTTGAACCGGTCGTCCGGCTATCGGAAGTGAATCCGACTGCGCGAGTCTTCTATCTTCATCCCAAGATGAGAGGCTGGATTCCGAGCCAATACGGCGCACCGACAATGTCCCACCGGGTGATCAGAAGCTGGGATGACTGGGTGACTCTGCGTCGACAGGGAGTGGATAGTCTGCTTCCAGATCATTTCGTCGTGTATCCGAACGGCTCTGATACTCTCGCGGCCTGTGTTGACTCTCTGCAAACGATGTTTGGCGCTCTGACGCCTGCCTTTCATGTGACCCCGTCCCCCTATGACTGGCTCCTGCACGCCCTGAACCCGGGGCACAACGCATCGTATGAAGCATGGGTGTATCGTCGGGGAACACTCGTAGCCGCACGGGAGTGAACCGACAACGAGGATTGCCCTTTCGTCGTTCCGCCGTATATTGATAGAATCAGGATGGACGAATGAGCATGTACAGGCTGACCCAGTTTTTTGATTTCTCTGCCGGGCAATTGAAGTTGCTGGCGTTCCTTGCCGCAACTGCTCTGCTCATGGCCGTATACCTCTTGCTTCGTTCCTATGCAGTGCCACAGGTCGACTCTGCCCCGCTACCGGTCTTCTTTGGGGATGAAGAGAAATTTGTGGGCCTGTTTGTGCTGGACCCAAACACTTCACCGGCTGATTCACTTGAGCTCCTGCCTGGCGTCGGGAGAATACTCGCCGATCGAATCGTTGAATATCGTCAGACCCACCGTTTCAGGCGCGAAGTCGACATCACTGAAGTCAAAGGGATTGGGGCAAAGTTATTTGAGCGAATCCGTCCGTATCTTAGGGTCCACCCATGACCGAATCACGAATCGTCGGACTCGATCTCACCTGCGACACCTTGTCCTCCGCCGAGGTTGAGTATGGCGATGGCTCACCGCACATTCTGGCGTTGGTGTCATCTCCTCTGAAGAGTGAGAACTCGATCCCACGCACCAACGGGACGGTTCTGGCGGTCCCTGACACAGAATATCTTGTCAAGAGTCTGGACATTCCGAGCGGAAGACCGGGAGATATCGTGAACCGTGTGCAGTTCGAATTGGCGCAGACCATGCCCGAGCCGTGGGAGAGATTCTTGTTCGATCACTTTCCCTCACACCGTCCGCACCAGTACCACGGAATTATCTTTCGCCGAACGTTTCTATCGGAGTTAACGCGACGGGTCTTTCCCCACGCCGATCCTACACTACTATTTGAAGGTCGCTTTTGTGCTCGGGCAATAGCCCTGGGAAAAGGATACCTGACCTTCTGCCGGGCGCACGGAGGGGAGTTGGTCTGCATCGCTGATTTCTGCGGCGGGCTTATCTCCCTGTGCCTGATGTACCGTGGGTGCATCGTGGCTGTCGGTCACGTAGTGGTGACGGTTGCTGACTCGACTGATGAAATCGCCATGCGTCGACTCGCGATTAGGCTAAAGACTATTATCAATGTCAAGCTGTTGGCCGTGGCCGCTGAGGGAGTGACAGTACCGATATCCGGTTTTCTCCTGAGCGGCGAATCGATCTCGCCACAACTACTCTCGATCCTCGAACAGCTCTTTCCAGTTGGTCTCGGCCGACCTGAGGCGCTCATCTTCTCGGACGTTTCGAACGGAGCAGATCCGATCCGATATCTGGTTCCTCTCGGGTTGACGGTCAATTGACTTGCCAGAGGCACCAGGTGGGGGTATGTTACGGTCACTATCGGCGGAAGTGCGTCGCCGAATGGATAACAGAGCCAGGAGTGATATGGCGGCAGCAAAACGCAAACACCGTGCGGTCTATCCGGGCACCTTCGACCCTGTGACGAACGGCCATCAGTCGCTCATTGAGCGCGCGTCGCATCTCTTCGACGAGTTGTTCGTAGCCGTTTCTGTGCGCCCGAGCAAGAACGTCTTGTTCGATTTCGAGGAACGGCTTCATTTTATGACCACGACCTGCGCTCAGCTGGTAACGCCGGGCAAGATCAGAGTCATCGGGTTCGATGGATTGTTGGCCGACCTTGTCAAGGAACTGAGAGCCGACGCCATCATCAGAGGGCTGCGGGCGGTATCCGATTTCGAGTATGAGTTTCAGATGGCGCTGATGAATCGCCGGCTGGTCCGCGAAGCAGAAACGGTCTTCCTGATGCCGTCGCTGTCGTGGGTGTATCTTTCGTCGTCAATCGTCAAGGAAGTGGCGCACAACGGCGGAGATATTTCCGGGTTGGTTCCGGCATTTGTCAAGCGGGGGTTGGACAAGAAGTTCCCGAAGCGAAAATGACTATCGTTCGGATCGGTCACCGGTCGCGACCAGATTCCCGCACGTGGCACAAGCAGCGATCAAACTATAAGGGCAATAAGGATTCAAGGACATGAGCGGTAAAGAGCAGGAACACGCCACTCCGCAGCACAACGACGACAGCCAGGTACAGATTCCGCTCGCCGATTTGATTCGGATTCGGCGAGGCAAGATAGCCGACCTGAGACGACGCGGAATCGATCCCTACCCGTATCGGTTCGATCGCACCCACACCGTTACCCAGACGCTGGAGCGTTTTGACGATCTCATGAACGCGTCGACTCCCGTGCGCCTGGCCGGGAGAATCATGCTCAAGCGAAAGATGGGGAAGTCGATCTTCGCTGATGTGCGCGATATGTCGCAGCGGATCCAGGTATACGCCAAGCTTGATATCGTGGGGGCCGAGTTGTTCGATATTTTTGACTCGCTCGATATCGGCGATATCATCGGGTGTGAAGGCACACTCTTTGTGACCAAGACCGGCGAGCGCACGCTGAAAGTCAGCACGTTTGTGCTTTTGTCCAAGTCGCTTCATCCCCTTCCTGACAAGCACGCCGGATTGACCGATCTCGAGCAGCGCTATCGCCGCCGCTACACCGATCTGATCATCAATCCGGAAGTCCGTGAGACGTTTGTGAAACGGACCCAGATTATTCAGTCGATCCGAGACCATCTCAATCGCAACGGTTTTCTGGAGGTTGAGACGCCCGTGCTGCAACCCCTCTACGGCGGTGGGCAGGCGCGCCCGTTCGCGACTCACCACAACACGCTCGACATGAAGCTATACCTTCGCATTGCTGATGAACTCTATCTCAAGCGGCTCATCGTCGGCGGATACGACAAAGTCTGGGAATTCTGCAAGGACTTTCGGAACGAAGGAATGGATCGTTTCCATAATCCGGAATTCTCGATGATCGAACTGTACTGGGCGTACGCCGATTATCATGATATAGCCCTTCTCTACGAAAATCTAATTCGGGAAACGGTGTTCGCGCTACACGGACATTATCGAGTCACCTTCGGAGAACACCAAATCGATTTTGAGCCGAAGTTCCGCTGGATAACCATGGTTGACTCGATTACAGAGAAGACGGGCGTGGACTTCACGAGTATGCCGTTCGACGAAGCGAAGGTTGCAGCTGCGCGCCTGGGTGTTCAAGGTCCCAAACTGATCAACCGCGGGAAGGTGATTGAAGCGGTCTGGGAGGCGAAGGTCGAGCACACCTTGATACAGCCGACATTCATCGCCGATCATCCCGTCGAAATCTCACCGCTCGCCAAGAAACATCGGCTCGATTCGCGTTTCACGGAACGCTTCGAGCTCTTCATCGCCGGCATGGAATGCGGCAACGCCTTCAGTGAACTGAACGATCCTGTCGACCAATTGGAGCGATTCGTACAGCAGGGAAAGGCGCTGGAGGCCGGTGACGAAGAGGCTCAGCCGCTGGATGACGACTACATTACCGCTCTCACCTTCGGTATGCCACCGACAGGCGGTCTTGGGTTCGGTATCGATCGGCTGGTCATGCTTCTCACCAATCAGCATTCCATTCGCGACGTGCTCTTCTTCCCGCAGATGAAGGAAATAAAGGAAGGATCGGTCCCGGTGTCTCGGATTCTGGCGCGGATTCTCGACGAGGAAGCGACATGAGCGACCCATTCCGCAGCGGTAAGAGGTTTCGTCCTACATGACCTTTGAGAGTTTCATCGCACGTCGCTACTTCCGCTCCGGGCGTTTCTTCATTAATGTGTCGACTTGGATAACCATCATCGGCGTGTCCCTTGGTGTCGCCGTCGTTTGTTTCGTCATGTCGATGCATAACGGCTTCGAGCGCGAGATTCGCACGCGACTCCTGGGCACAACATCGCACATCTCGATCTTCCCGGCGCGAGGGGCGCTCATCACCGACTATCGCTCGTTAGTTGACACCCTTGAATCAGTGTCGGGAGTTCTGGCCGCCTCACCGTTCATTTACTACAAAGCGGCGATTTCGTCGGTAACGGAAGGGGACGGGATCGTAGTACGAGGTATCGATCTCGATTCCGAACGCAAGACTTCAAGCATCGCCCGAGATATCACCTCCGGGACATACAGTTTCGAGCCAAGGGAAATCGACGGCGACACGCTCCACGGTATCATACTGGGGAAGAACCTCGCTGATCGACTTGGTGTGGATCTCAATCAGCCCATCGTCCTGTATTCTCTTCGGGGCGAGGATCTCCGCAGTAACAGCCGACCACGGGTGGCTAAGTACTATGTCTCGGGGATCTTCGAAACCGGTATGTTTGAATTCGACGCTCAACTTGCCTACATCTCCCTGATCTCAGCGCAGAGCCTGTTCAGGACCGGCGACGCCGTGACCTCGGTACATCTCAAACTCGTCGACATCTATTCGGCGATGGCTCTGACTCCGGTCATCGATTCCCTCCTGCACAACGCGTATGACGTCGTACCCTGGAACATTCTTCACCGAAACCTCTTCACCTGGATCGCCATCGAGAAGAAGATTCTGTTCCTCGGTTTCATCCTGATTGTGATCGTCGCTGCCTTTTCGATCATCTCGACGCTGGTTATGATGACGATGGAAAAGCGAGCGGAGATCGGGATTCTCAAGACGATTGGAGCAACGCCTGCGGCCATAAGGAGAATCTTTGTATACAAGGGGCTGTTCATCGCTGCCGGTGGCGTTCTGTCCGGGTGGATTCTGGCGATTACGGCGGCGTTCTTTCAGAATCAGTACCAGATCGTCTCATTACCCGCTGATATCTATTTCATCAGCTATCTCCCGATTGACACGCACATTGTCGACTTCGTCGTCGCCGGACTGGCGACGGTAGCGATCTGCTTTCTTGCCGCGCTCTATCCGGCTAATCAGGCGGCACGGCTGTCGGTCATTGACGTACTGAGGCAGTAGAATGCAATGTGCATTATGGGACTAAACGTTATGCGAAAAATGACGAAAATGAACAGAGATAGAAAGAACTTATGGAAGCGGGGCTGAGTGCCGTTGCCAGCGGCTTACCGGTTCTTAGAGCCCGTGAGCTTGTCCGCGATTTTCGGACAGGAGACGGGATCATTCGAGTCCTGAAAGGGGTCACGCTGACAATACAGGCCGGGGAAATGGTTGCGATCACGGGCGTTTCCGGAGTGGGAAAGTCCACCCTCCTGCACATCCTCGGCGGGTTGGATCGTCCTACAGACGGGGATGTCACCGTCGGCGACGTGTCGTTTGCCGGTATGACCGAAGAAGCGTTGGCGCGTCTGAGAAACAAGAAGGTGGGTTTTGTGTTCCAGCATCACTACCTTCTTGACGACTTTACGGCTTTGGAGAATGTGATGATTCCCATGTTGTTATCAGGGGCAAAAGCCTCCGCCGCCCAGAGACAGGGGGAACTCCTTCTGGCCAATATGGGTTTAACCAATAGACGAACCCATCGCCCTCGGGAGTTGTCGGGAGGTGAGCAACAGCGGGTGGCCGTCGCACGAGCGCTGGCAAATGCGCCGTCGATCGTGTTGGCCGACGAGCCGTCGGGGAATCTCGACACCGCCACTGGACGCACTCTTCATGACCTGCTTTTCCAGCTCAAGCAGGAACGTTCGACAACGTTTGTCATTGCCACCCACAACCGAGAACTGGCCGATCGATGCGACCGCGAGTTACATATGGCCGATGGGTCTTTGTCTGAGACGGCAAGATAGGAAGTAGCGCCATGGTATGTCAGGATTGTCGAAAACGTGAAGCCCAGGTGCATCTCACGCAGATCTTGAACAACGAGAAGATCGGCCTTTCGCTTTGCAAGGAATGTGCTGCGGCGCGCGGTTTTCATTCCCCACTGGACAATATACCTTTCCCATTGGCCGAGATTCTGTCCGGTTTGGCCAAGAGTTCCGCAGGCGCCGGCAAGAGCGAACCCATGGAGAGCCTTGTTTGTCCGGTCTGCAAGGTCTCGTTTGAAGAGTTTACGCGACTCGGGCGTTTTGGATGTGGCAACTGCTACCGCACCTTTCGGCCTCGCCTTGAAGGGATTATGCGCAAGATACACGGTGCTTCGTTGCATCGCGGCAAGAACCCCAGAGTTGAGGAAAGCAGCGCCGGTCCGAGCGCCGTTGTTCCTGTCAGGGAAGAGGAACGGCTTGAATTCGAGTTGAAGAAGGCCATCGAAGCCGAGGATTTCGAGCGTGCGGCCGAGCTTCGGGACAAACTGAAATCAGTCAAAGAGAATTTTTCTGTTCACCAATAGGGCGGAGATAGGCAGTGAACGTTTTGTTTGAGGAAATGGCAAAAACACCGGCGGCTTGGTTGTCTGGCAAAGGGGACGAAGCGCTGGTTGTACTCTCTACGCGAGTACGACTCGCTCGTAATGTAGCCGGATGCAGTTTCCCGTCTACGGCCGACATGGAGACCCGCAAGCGAGTAGTGGGCTATTTCGATTCCGCTCTAACCCGCTCCCCAATGCTTTCATCGGGACAGTATTTGAAAGCCTCCGATATCAGCGACATCGACCGGGATTTCCTCATCGAGCGGCATCTGATTTCACCATTGTTCCTCAATGGTGAGCTCTCGAAGGCACTGCTCATAGGACCATCCGAACGAGTGGCGATCATGATCAACGAAGAGGATCACCTGCGCATTCAGGCGCTTTCCGCCGGCCTCGATCCGCGCGGATCATTTGAACTGGCCATGAAATTCGAGACAGAAATCGGCCGCTACCTGGAATTCGACTACGATCACGACTTTGGCTTCATGACCGCCTGTCCGACAAACGCCGGAACAGGTATGCGCGCTTCCGTGCTTATTCACCTGCCGGGTCTGGTGCTGACACGTGACATCGACAAGATCATCTCGAAGATAACTCGCAGCGGCCTGCTGGTTCGTGGCTTCTACGGAGAAGGATCGGACGTGCTGGGAAATCTCTTTCAGGTCTCCAATCAGAACACTCTGGGAATTTCCGAAGAGGAAATCCTTACCCAGATCAATAGGGTAACGGTCGAGATCATCGAGGCTGAAGCCTCCGCCCGTCAGCGGCTGCTGGATGAAGCCTCGGATATGATCGAGGATAAGATCTGGCGAGCGTTTGGAATACTGAAGTACGCGCGCGTGCTCACCACTGATGAAGTGATGAACCTGTTGTCGGCGGTCCGTTTGGGGCATGCCCTCAAGATTATCGATTTTCTCTCCATCGCCCAGATTAACGAAATACTGCTCTTATCACAACCGGCCCATCTGCAGAAGTACTATGCCCAGGAGATGGATCATAACCGACGGGATTTCGTACGCGCTCAGATGGTTCGCGAGAAGCTGCGGAACCTCGGTTGAGGATGGAACGTTTTGGAGATTGCATTATGAACTTCGGAGCGCTATACAACGGTGGTTGCCAGAGGAAGGACACACAGTATGAATGAGATGTTTACCGAAGCGGCCCGCAGGGCCATTGAATATGCTCGCGATGAAGCCTCTCGTTTGAGGCACGACTATATCGGTACCGAACATCTCCTGCTTGGACTGATCCGTCTTGGTGAAGGACGCGCGATCGAGGTTATCAACAATCTCGGCCTCGATGTAGACGACCTGAAGACTTCGATCGAGGAAGTCGTTCAACCTTCAGGCGGCACGATGACCATGGGGCAGCTCCCGCTTACCGCAAGGGCGAAGAAGACGCTCGAGGTTTCCGGACAAGAAGCACGTGCCTTGAAGTCCAAGGATATCGACACCGAGCATATTCTCCTGGCCCTACTGAAGGATGAGGAAGGCGTGGCTGCCCAGGTCCTCTCCACCTATGAAATCGACTACAAAGAGGCGTATGAAGAGCTCAAGAATGTTCAGAACGGTAAGCCGTCATCGTTTAAGAAGAAACGCAAGAAATCCAAGACTCCGGCGCTCGATCATTTCGGGCGCGATCTGACCGAGATGGCTCGCCGCGGTAAGCTTGATCCGATCATCGGACGAGAGGTCGAGATCGAAAGGGTCTGCCAGATTCTATCCAGGCGAAAAAAGAATAACCCAGTGCTGATCGGGGAGCCGGGCGTCGGCAAGACCGCGATCGCTGAAGGGCTTGCCCAGCGAATCGTCGAAGGGAATGTTCCCCAGACGCTGGAGAACAAACGGGTTGTGACGCTCGACATGGCGTCGCTGGTGGCGGGGACGAAGTATCGGGGCCAGTTCGAGGAACGGCTCAAAGCAGTCATGAATGAAATCATCAACACGACCGACGTGATCATCTTTATTGACGAGTTACACACGATCGTCGGGGCTGGAGGCGCGGAAGGCTCGTTGGATGCCTCCAATATTTTCAAACCGTCGCTGTCACGCGGTGAGCTGCGCTGCATTGGTGCCACAACGCTCAATGAATATCGCAAGTACATCGAGAAGGATGGCGCGCTCGAACGTCGCTTCCAGACCGTCATGGTCGAGCCTCCGTCCGAAGAGGATACAATAAAGATCCTCAAGGGGCTGCGTCCGAAGTACGAAGAGCACCACAAGATTGTCATTTCTGATGATGCTATTGAGCAGGCGGTGAGATTGTCGAATCGGTACATCTCGGGCAAGTATCAGCCGGATAAGGCCATAGACCTTATCGACGAGGCGGGCTCTCGCTCGCATTTGGCGACCTATACCCGACCCGAGCAGTTCGCGCAGATTGAATCCGCCCTCGCGGAATTGCAGCATCGCAAGGAAGAAGCGGTCAAGAATCAGGCCTTCGAAACTGCGGCTCAGCTGCGAGATGAAATTAAGGCGGAGAAAGAGAAACTGGCCGAGCAGCAAAGGAAGTGGGAGGAAATACGGGAGAAGGAAAAGGTGACGTTGAACGCCGAAGATGTCGCCTCGGTTCTGGCCAAGATCACCGGTATCCCTCTTTTCCGGCTTGAAGAAAGAGAGTCGCAGCGTCTGCTTCGCATGGAAGATGAACTGCGCAAGAGCATCGTTGGACAGGAGGACGCAATCGCGATTCTGGGGCGCACGCTCCGTCGCGCGCGAGCTGGTCTGGGTGATCCACGTCGCCCCATAGGTACCTTCATTTTCCTTGGTCCGACCGGTGTCGGCAAGACCGAGTTGGCACGCTCCTTGGCGAACTTCCTTTTCGACGACCCCGAGGCGCTGGTGCGCATAGACATGTCGGAGTACATGGAAAAATTCGCAGTCTCGCGATTGATAGGCGCTCCTCCCGGCTATGTCGGCTACGAGGAGGGGGGGCAGCTGACCGAGAAAGTTCGCCGCAAGCCCTATTCAGTTGTACTGCTCGACGAAATCGAGAAGGCGCATCCGGACGTATTCAATATCCTCCTGCAGCTGATGGACGACGGCTCCCTGACCGATTCGTTCGGGCGGCGCGTGGACTTCAAGAACACCGTCCTGATCATGACATCAAACATCGGCACCAAGCAGATTCGCGACGGAAAGACAGTCGGTTTTGACGGGGCTGCTGTGGATATGTCGTTCGAAGGAATGAAGAAGAAGATTCTCGACGAGTTGAAGAAGCTGTTCAATCCTGAGTTGCTGAACCGGATCGATGAAGCCGTTGTTTTCAACGTGCTCAGTCGTGCCCATATCAAGCAGATCGTAGATATTTTGGTGACCGACATTGCCAAGCGGCTTGCGGAAAAGGGCATCAGTTTCAAACTGACCGACGAAGCCAGAGAGTTCCTTGTGGACAAAGGGTATGATCCGACCTACGGAGCGCGCCCTCTCAAGCGGGCGCTTCAGCGCTACCTTGAGGATCCCCTGGCGGAGGAGATTCTGCGCGGACAGTATGCCGGCGATCTTGATCTGATGATCGGGGCGACCGATGAGAAGCTGACTTTCACATTTGAAAGCCACCGACCCAATCCGAAAGAAGAGAAGGTCAGTTAGATCGATCGCGAGTGCGTCTGACAATCGATCAAGGGCGGCCGAGCGCAACTCAGCCGCCCTTTTTTATGGTGAAAGTAATTGTTGGATAATAGGTTATCTTTTCCCTTGCCAGGTTCGTTCGAAGTTGTATATTGGATTTCTGTTGAATTCGACAAAGAGATAATGTTAACGTATAGAGGTTGTAGTAATGGCTCATAAGAAGGGCGTAGGATCGTCGAGAAACGGCCGGGATTCGGCCGGCGCGCGACGTGGCACCAAAGTCTACGGCGGCCAGGCAGTCAGTGCCGGTTCAATCATCGTGCGCCAGTGCGGCACACCCATTAAGCCGGGGCACAATGTTGGCATGGGGCGTGATTGCACGCTGTTCGCAAAGATTACCGGTGTTGTAAAATTCGAGCGAGTAGGAAAGACGGGTAAGCAAGTCTCCGTCTACGAATAATCCCAGCAAATCCGCTTCAGGCCTGAAACAGGCCAAGATCGTAAGCGCCGTTGAACCAAAGAGTTCGGCGGCGTTTTCTCTTGCTTAGGCGTAATCTCGCAACACCCTATTTAATCAATTGCATTTTCCTCGACCACGATTGTTCGCCGACGGTCAATCGGTACAAATAAACACCAGATGCGACCGCCTTTCCTGCGCTGTCGGTACCGTCCCATCTCGACCGGTGCGATCCAGCGGATAGAAATCGATCCACCAGTGTTCGAACCCGCCCACCCATCGAGTTGAAAACAACAAGGGATACCGGCGCACCTGTTGCCAGACTGAATTCTATCTGCGTACTGCCATTAAACGGATTGGGGTAATTCTGCTGGAGCACAAATGTCCCAGGGATCTGTTCATCATCATCCAATACGGCATCAGTTGCATGACCGTCCCAGCCAGCAAAGATGTTTACTTCGCCGTACCACGTGTCAGGGTAATTTCCCGTCCTCGACCGAACCGCAAAATCATCAATGCCGTCGCCGGTAAAATCACCTATACCTGCAACCGCTTCGCCAAATTGATACTGCCACCCCGCAACCATGTAATCTTCGATCCAGATATCCGCGGGCATAAACGCGCTGACATCCTTGCCACCCAGGTACAGGTGTGCCTCATAGCGCGAAGCTACGCTGTTGACGTACCCCATGATAAAATCAGGATACCCGTCATGATTCACATCGCCGGCACGCTCCACGCTGTATGGCTGGAAATACCCGGAGCTACCTCGCATCTGGTTCACAACTATATCCCGGGTGCCGTCGAACGAAGCCGAGCCCAAGTATATTCCGTCTCGAGCCGTGTCACTACCGAAGATGGCTAGATCGTCGTACCCGTCCTCGTTGAAATCGCCGATGTTGCAGAGCATTTGACCGAAGAACTGCGACGTACCTTGAATGATCAGGTCGACCGAAGTGTCATAGGGTTTCACACCAAAGTAGACGTACACGCTTGCCGTTGAATACCCCCCCACACCGACACGCGACGAGACAACAATGTCTCCGAGACCATCCCCATTGAAATCTCCGGTGCAGAGTGGGTCGCCAAAATTAGCGTTCGTATCTGAGATAACGTAGTCGGGCATGGTGTCGAAGTTTGGCCCCGTCTTGTAGAGGTCGATGTACACTGCTGGACGGCCGTTTACATCCCTGACCACCGGCAGTTCCAGGATTCCGTCCCCATCGACGTCTATAGCCTGATACGAGAAGGTGAAGTGGTTGGGAATGATCACTTCCGGGATATTGTCGAATTGTGGCCCACCGAAGAAAATGTCAAAATTGATCTGTGGCTGCAGAGGGAGGTGCCATTGTCCGAAATCAACAAAACCATCTCCATTCAAGTCTCCAAGGTAGTTGAAGTCACTACCGATATAGGGATAGCTGCGAATCGGAGTCCCCGTTGCGTTCAGCCCCCCACTGTAAATAAAACAGCGATTTGTATCATGTCCACCCTGCCATCGTGTCACCAGTAGTTCGTTCCCTAATCTGCCGTCGATGTTCCCCAGGTCAATCATCCGCTTGCCGAAACTCTGCCCCGTATCAACATCCCGGATCACCAGGACACGCTCGATCGAATCCACTTTCGCCCGTGTCGAGACAAGGGGCTTGATCCAGTCGGCAAGAGCTGGAGTGCATACACTCATTGCAACGAACGAAACTGCCATCAATCGCGCAAGAAGCAACAGCACCAACGGCATTCGTCTGAGCAAGGGAAAGCGAATATTGTTGAATGTCACGCGCCCTCCAGCGTCTGTAATACAAGTCAATATAGGGTCGACCTCTCCTTTTGCCAGAAGAAAAGACGAAATCATCGACTTGCCCCGACTATGAGAATGATTATATTCCCCCCATGTCACATTCCGGAACAGCACAGGAGTTATCCATGAAATATCGTATAGAGACCGATTCGATGGGGGAAATCCAGGTTCCCTCGGACAGGTACTACGGAGCCCAGACCGCCCGTTCGCTGCATCACTTTCGCATCGGCTCGGAGCGCATGCCCCGGGAACTGATCCGCGCCATGGGGATTCTGAAGAAAGCTTCAGCGATCGTCAACGTCGATCTCGGGCTCTTACCGAAAGATAAGGGGGACCTGATTATCAAGGCGGCTGACGAAGTGATCGCGGGAGGACTCGATGATCATTTCCCGCTGGTTATCTGGCAAACTGGATCCGGCACGCAAAGCAACATGAACGCCAACGAGGTCATTTCGAATCGCGCCATCGAAATGGCCGGCGGGGTCATGGGGTCCAAGAAACCGATCCATCCCAACGACGATGTCAACAAAGCGCAATCCTCGAATGACACCTTTCCGACCGCCATGCACATTGCGGCGGTTGAGGAGATTCATCGTCGTCTGATTCCGATGGTAACCCAGTTGCGCGATACGCTGGCGAAAAAGTCGAAGGACTTTGAGGCCATTATCAAGATCGGACGCACCCACCTGATGGATGCCACTCCGATCACGCTCGGGCAGGAGTTCTCGGGCTACGTGGCGGCGCTTACCTATGGACTTGACCGCATTAATGACGCTCTCAAGAGGCTGTATCAACTCGCTCTTGGCGGTACGGCGGTGGGGACCGGGCTGAATACTCATCCTGAGTTTGCCCAGAAAGTCGCGGCGATTATCGCTCAATTGACCGGCAAGCCGTTTATCACGGCTCCAAACAAGTACGAAGCGCTGGCCACCCACGATGAGTTGGTGGAACTGCACGGCCAGCTCAAGACGCTGGCGTGCTCGCTGATGAAGATCGCCAATGACATTCGCTGGTTGGCGTCGGGCCCCAGGTCCGGCATCGCTGAGATCGCGATTCCGGAGAATGAGCCTGGGTCGTCGATCATGCCCGGGAAAGTCAACCCCACGCAGCCGGAAGCAATGACTATGGTCTGCACACAGGTTCTTGGCAACGATGTGGCCGTGAATATCGGGGGGGCCTCCGGGAACTTCGAGCTCAACGTGTACAAACCGGTGATCATCTACAACGTTCTGCAGTCGATACGCCTGTTGGCCGATTCCTGCGAAATGTTTAACGAGCATTGCGCGGTCGGAATCGAGCCACTCAAAGAGAACATTCGAAAGCACCTTCAGAACTCCCTGATGTTGGTGACGGCACTGAACCCGCACATTGGTTACGACAATGCCGCCAAGGTTGCGAAGAAGGCCCACAAGGAACATACAACATTGAAGGAAGCGGCGGTGGCGCTCGGCCTGCTGACAAGCGAGGAGTTCGACGCCAAGGTTCGGCCTGAGAACATGATCAGTCCAAACTTACGAAAGTAACCGGTACGATCTCTCGACCAAATTTGCGGTTAGGGGGAACGTAAGGCGAGCGAGCGGAGTCCGGCCGACATTTGTCTTGAGCGTTCTGTAACCGATTGACCATCAAAAACATACGCCCGCCCGCCGGTGTTCACTCGACCTCCTCTGAGTCCATAAACCACTTGCCTATTGCTGCGGAATTGATATATTGGTCAGCTTACGTTCGCAGGACGTAGTCTGTCCGATTTCCGGCCCGACAGAAAACAGGTATCGCGGCTATGACATCAGATGAGACAACTATCTGTGTGTGTGAACGATGTGAAATGGAAATATGTTTTCAAATCTGTCTGACAAGTTAGAATCGGTCTTCAAGAAACTTCGCGGCGCGGGGAAACTGTCCGAGAAAAATATTCGTGACTCGATGCGCGAGGTTCGGCAGGCGCTTCTGGAGGCCGACGTCAACTACAAGGTTGCCCGCGATTTTGTGAAGGCTGTCGAAGAGAAAGCGGTCGGGACCGAAGTTCTTCAGGCGATCGAGCCGGGTCAGATGGTCATCAAGATCGTCCACGACGAAATGGTAACGTTGCTGGGCAGCAAAGTTGTGCCACTGGCTCCAATCGACAAGACCCCGACGGTGTACATGGTGTGCGGTCTTCAAGGATCCGGGAAGACGACGCTGACCGGTAAGATTGCGCTCTGGGCAAAGCGCAAGAATAAGAAACCGCTGGTGGTTGCGGCTGATATCTATCGTCCTGCCGCGGTCAAGCAATTGAAAGTTCTGGCAGATTCAATAGGTGTTGAGCACTTTCATCTCGAAGGGAAGACGCCTCCGGAGATTTGCCGCGAGGGAGTGCGGTACGCCTCGAAGAATTTCGTCGATCTGGTCATCCTGGACACCGCCGGTCGACTTCATGTCGACGACGAACTCATGATCGAACTCGAGCAGATCAAAGCGCTGGTCAAGCCCGATGAACTTTTGCTCGTGGCCGATGCCATGACCGGCCAGGATGCGGTGAAC
This sequence comes from uncultured Ignavibacteriales bacterium, assembly GCA_964540105.1. GTDB lineage: Bacteria > Zixibacteria > MSB-5A5 > GN15 > FEB-12 > DATKJY01. The sequence goes on from CAZILL010000001.1 coordinate 591,846, forward strand.
GTGGCCGATCAGTTCCATCGTCGACTGAATCTCACCGGTGTCGTGCTGAGCAAACTTGATGGCGACGCGCGCGGGGGTGCGGCCCTTTCGATTCGAAAGGTCACCGGTTGCCCGATCAAGATGGCCTCGGTCGGGGAAAAACTCTCCGATTTGGAGCCGTTCCATCCGGATCGGCTGGCGTCGCGGATCCTGGGCATGGGGGACATTGTCACGCTGGTCGAAAAGGCGCAGGAGAATGTCGACCTGCAGCAGGCGCAGAAGATGCAGGAGAAACTGCTCAAGGCGCAGTTTGATTTTGAGGACTTTCTCGAACAGATGAGCCAACTCAAGAAGATGGGGCCGCTGGAATCTGTCATTGGTATGATTCCGGGTGTGGGAAAGCAGCTGAAGGGGCTCAAGTTAGATGAGCGCGAAATCGAACGGACGACCGCGATCATCAAATCGATGACCATGCTCGAGCGGCGCAATCCGAGGATTATCGACGGATCGCGCAAGAAACGCATTGCAAAAGGATCTGGCAATACGATCCAGGCTGTGAATCAGCTCATTGACCAGTTCTTCGCGATGCAGAAGATGTTTCACCAAATGGGCAATAATAAACGAATGATAAAGATGGCAAAAAACTGGCCCGGCTTAGGGGCCACGTAAGAACGGAGGAATGCACTTTTGGCGGTACACATCAGACTACGCCGCATGGGGGCGAACAAGCACCCCTTCTATCGCATAGTCGCGGCCGATTCCCGGCGCGCGCGCGATGGACGTTTTCTCGAACTACTTGGGACCTATAATCCCATACCCAAACCAGCCGAGATCACGGTGATCGAAGATAAGATTGTCAAATGGCTCGATCAGGGAGCGTTGCCCAGTGACACGGTCGGATCGCTTCTCGATCAGATTGGTTTCACCGAGAAATACCTTCGCGCGAAGAAGGGCGAAGATGCTTCGGCGCTTGTGCTCAGGAAGACAATCAAGGAGCGTCCTAAGAAGACACGCCGGATGAAGAAAGCGTCAGTCGCTGCGGAACCAGCGCAGCAGTAAGAAGGAACAAGGACCTCGCGTGTCCGGCTCAGGTTCATGGTGAGCCGGGCCGTTCAACGAACCATGGTAGATAGAATCGTTCCCGCGCACGAACAGGTGAAAGGATTTCCGCTATGAAGGAGTTCATTGAGTTTATCGTGAGAGCTCTGGTCGAGTATCCCGACGACGTTTCTATTGTGGAAGTGGAAGGGAGCCGTACGACTGTCTATGAGCTTCGAGTCGCGCAGGGGGATCTGGGAAAAGTGATTGGCAAAGCCGGTCAGACTGCGAAGTCGATCCGAATCTTGCTGAGCGCCGCGGCGGCGCGACAGGGGAAGCGGGCAGTGCTGGAGATACTCGAGTAGTTTGGTTGACTCCGGGAATCTGGTCGTCATTGGCAGGATTGGCAGGACCCGCGGTGTGCGAGGGGAGCTGTATGTCAACCCGACCAGCGATCAGCCAGAGCGATTTCTGGAACTCAAGACCCTCTATGTCAGCGGTCGTGACGGTTGGGAAGAACATATCGTGGAATCGAGCAGCCTGATCTCAGGCAAGCCTGTGCTGAAATTCGGAGGGATTGACACACCGGAGGAAGCGGCCAGGTTTACGAACCGCGATGTGGCTCTGCCGAAAGAGCAGTTGATAGAGTTGCCGGCAGATACTTATTTCGTGTTCGAGTTGGTCGGCTGTATGGTTTATGACAGTGAAACGGGCGAATGTGTGGGAGACATACAGGATGTTATGGAGTATCCGTCGCACGATGTCTATCTTGTCGCCATGCGCGATGGGCGCGAGTTGCTCTGTCCGGCGGTGAAGCAGTTTGTGAAGAGCGTTGATATCGCCCAAAGGAAAGTAGTGATTGTCACCTCCGGTCTGTCGTTGCAGGACTGAGCCGCGGTGACTTATGAAGTTTGAAATAGTAACGTTGTTTCCCGAGTATTTCGCGCTGTCGCTGAGGCAGTCGCTGATCGGGAAAGCAGTTGAAAACGGGCTCTTTGACATCGAGATCATAAACCTTCGGGACTTTGCGACCGACAAGCACCGCACGGTTGACGACACTCCGTTCGGCGGGGGCGGGGGGATGGTGATGAAAGTGGAACCACTCGATCACTGCCTGAAGCAGCGGGGATATTCTCATCGCGGGCAGTCGTCATCCCGTTCAGACAAAGAGCGGATTGTCATGACGTCGGCCGCGGGAGCTCCGTTCAACCAGGATAGAGCCGTTCAGTATTCGCTCTGTGATCGGTTGACCATCATTTGTGGTCACTACCTGGGCGTCGATGAGCGGATTTTGTCGCTCTATGAGATGGATGAAGTCTCAATCGGCGACTATATTCTAACCGGCGGCGAGCCGGCGGCGGCTGTGATGCTTGATTCGGTGGCGCGACTGATTCCGAAGGTGCTGGGTAATTTTGAGTCGGCGCTCAACGACTCCTACATGAACCAGATGCTGGGTTCACCGTGCTATACCCGGCCGGCAGAATATGAAGGATTGCGGGTTCCCGATGTTCTCATGTCGGGAAACCATGCCGAGATAGACCGATTCCGTCGCTTTGAGGCGATCCGAAAATGTCTGAAGGAGCGCCCGGAGTTGATTCGTACCGCCGACCTGACGGATGAAGAGATGCATCTGGTAGATGATATGCAGAAAAAGAAGTTAGTTTGATAGAGGAAAGGAAACTGCGGTGAGACAGATTGTACAGCTTGAAAAGAGCTTCCTGAAGGAAGACTTGCCGGTGTTCTCTCCCGGAGACACCGTCAAGGTTCACGTGCGCATTAAAGAAGGTGAAAAGGAACGCGTTCAGGCGTTTCAGGGAACTGTTATTGGTCGTCGCGGCAGCGGCGCGGGGGCGACGTTTACCGTACGCAAGATATCGTCAGGGATCGGTGTGGAGCGCGTCTTTCCGCTGCATTCACCCAACATTGCCAAGATCGATCTGATTCGCTCAGGCTCGGTGCGCCGAAGCAAACTCTACTACTTGCGAAATCTAACCGGCAAGTCGGCGCGCATCAAGGAGCAGCTGATGGATACCGGGAAAGAAGGAGCAGGAGAGAAGTAGTTCATTCTCTTATCGTATTCTTTGCAGGGCAGAATCTGATTTGGTTCTGCCCTTTTTCTTGCCAGTCGACATGCCTCTTAGTCTGGCTATGCCAGCGACGCCTCAAGCACCGTGAACGTCGTGTTGCCGTAGGTACGCTGTTGACGGATCTGCCAGTCCTGGAAATCGGTCTTCAAACTTTCGGATCGATCATGCTGACAGATGATCATCCCCTTCCGAGCCAGTATGTCTGACTCTTTCAAGGTCATCAGTGTCTGATCCACGATCCCTTTGTACTGCGGTGGCGCCAACATAATGATATCGTACCGTTCACCCAACGATGCCAGACGCGGGATCGCTTTGAAAACGTCTTCGTGCAGGCAGTGCAGTCGGTCGGCTACGCCGAACGCGGCCGCCTGTCGATTGATCGCATTAGCCAGCTCTGCTTCAAGTTCCACCCCCGTCGCCCTGATCGCACCCCGCGAAACGGCCTCGAAGAGGTACGATCCGGTACCACTGAACAGATCGAGGTATCGCGCTTCACCGACATACGGTACAAGAAAATCGAAGATCGACTTTCTCAAGCGGCTCAACGGCGGGCGAGTCACCCCCAGATTGGGGGCGGTTATCTTTCGCCCTTTGAGGCGACCACCAATGATAGTGAATTCGAAATGCGGTTTGAGATCCTTTCTGGCCATGTTCATCCGTAGATCACGCGTTGATTTTTTCCTTTCGTTCTTCCGATGATACAGCGCACATTACCCTAATAAAAGCTGTTTCGCGCGTCGACAATAGGCTATATGAAAGCGCTGTGGAGCAGAAGGCCAGACGAGAGCGTCTGTCCTCGAGGGAAGCTGTGAACATGACTAAGCAATCACGAGCCGGTTTGATGGAACTCTCAGGGATCGAAGACGGACTGCACGCGAAGGGGCATACATGCATCTGCGGCGTCGATGAGGCTGGCCGAGGGCCGTTGGCCGGACCAGTCGTGGCCGCGGCGGTGATCATGCCGCCCGGCATCGATCTTGCTGGTCTTAACGACTCCAAGCAACTGACATCCGGGCAGCGTGATCGTGTCTTTCAGCAGATCGTCGATTTGGGAATCCTGTGCGCTGTAGGGATAATCGATCACGAGACAATCGACAAGGTCAACATCCTGCGTGCATCGCTCATGGCCATGCGCAAAGCGGTCTCCGATCTCACCCAGTTGCCAGAGTGCGTTCTGGTCGACGGCTCGCACACTATCCCAAACCTGCATATTCCCCAGTTTGCCATCGTTGGGGGAGACTCGTGCTGTCGGTCCATCGCGGCGGCTTCAATTGTCGCCAAGGTCACCCGTGATCGCATTATGGATCATTACCAGGAACTATATCCTTCGTTCTCTTTCGCGGTTCATAGAGGATACCCGACAGCGTTGCACCTGCGCGAACTCGAAGAGCACGGACCCTGCGAGATTCACCGTCGCTCATTCAAACCGGTCGCCCGGTTGCAGAAAGGGTATGCCCTCCTCTAAGTCGCCGCAACCTGCACGCCGTTGTGGAGTGACTCCCGGTGAACGCTCCGAGCGGAAAGCTGCGGAGTTCTACAAGCAGGACGGCTATGACATTCTCGAAACAAACTGGCGGGCTGGGCACAAAGAGATCGACCTGATCGTAAAGAAAGGGAATCTACTCGTCTTCGTAGAAGTCAAGTCCAGCCGAACGAAGAGTTTCGGGCATCCTGTGGAAAAGGTAACGGCAAAGAAGATTCAGAACCTGGTCGATGCCGCGACCAGGTATGTCGCTGATCATAACATCACCGGCTGCGACCTGCGCTTTGACGTTGTTGCCATTACAAACGGAACAATTGAGCTCTTCCCCGGAGCCTTCCCCGCGGAGTAGCCCGCAAGTCTATCTCACTTGAGTTGAGTCGAAAGCACGTTGGGCGCTATCGACGGCGGGAAGAGGCGTTTCTGCTTTAGCGGAATCTGGCTTCTGAAACCTTTCGGGTCGGAGCAGGGAATCCTCCCGAGCATAGAGCGAATCAACATTGGCGCTGAGCGCACGACCAAAAGCGACACCCTGCAAAGGATCCGGCTCGAGATCCCTGATATAGGCCAGCAGTTCATCTTTGGTGATCTTCGTCGCTGAAAGCAGGGAATCTCGAAAAGTCATGTATCGTGGCAGATCGTCCCGATACTTGGCCGAGGCGATCCAGATTTGCGCGACGACCTGCGATCTTTCTGCCCTGAGCGTGCGAGCCGCATCTTCTTCATGGCGTCGGTACGCGCCCCACCCGTACCAACATAACGCTGCCAATAATATTGGGACCAATCGCTTAAGCCAGATCAAAATCGCTCCAACTTTCCTTTGCCTTTGGGCGTACAAAGACTAAATTATGGGTCTCTGTTAACAGTCACGCACAAGCTATGGAACTTACGTACCCGATTAAACGAAGAAAAAGCCGCGCGGTCAAGATCGGTGATGTCATCATCGGGGGCGGCTTTCCTGTCGCCATTCAGTCGATGACTACGACCGATACCCGCGACGTGGCAGCGACCGTAACTCAGATCAATCAGCTTTTCGATGCTGGCTGTGATATTGTTCGGATTTCGGTGCTCAATCATGAGGCCGGGGATTGCCTGAAGTCGATCCGAGACCAGGTGACAAGACCCATTGTCGCTGATATTCACTTCCAATACAAACTGGCGCTCAAAGCGATCGAGGCGGGCTTCGACAAGATTCGGATTAATCCGGGCAACATCGGGGCAGAATGGAAAGTGCGCGAAGTCACAAAAGCCGCCAAAGACAAGGGTGTTCCGATACGGATCGGGGTCAATTCCGGTTCGCTACCAAAAGACATTCTTGAAGCCTTTGGTCACGACGATCCGCGCGCCTTTGTGGATGCGGCTCTGCGCGAAGTGGCCATACTCGAAGATATGAACTTCGCAGACATTGTCATCTCGGTCAAGTCGACCAACGCCACGACTGCCTTTTGGGCGTATCATATGCTTGGTGAGAAGTGTGATTACCCGCTGCACATCGGGATCACCGAGGCCGGCATATTGGAGACCGGCACGATCAAGTCATCGGTCGGGATCGGGGCTATCCTGATGACCGGTATTGGCGACACTATTCGCGTCTCTCTCGCCGCCGACCCGATCCACGAACCCCGGGTAGCAAAACAGATTCTCACGGCCTGTGCGCTCAAGAACGAGGGAGTTGAAGTAATTGCCTGCCCGACCTGCGGGCGATGCCAGATCGATATGATCCCACTCGCCGAGTCCATATCGGCGAAGACCCGGCACATCAAGACCCAACTCAAGGTTGCGGTCATGGGCTGTGCGGTGAATGGCCCAGGGGAGGCGGCGGCTGCCGATGTCGGCATTGCGGGTGGAGCCGGCAAGGGGATCCTTATCAAGAAAGGGGAGATTGTCAAGCGGATGGACGAAGCCGACCTGGAGAAGAGCCTGCTCGACGAGATCGAAGCAATGACCGGGGAGAAGATCACCCGATAGCCTCGATTTTGTGCCACGCTACATTTGCTTCGGCTTCGTAGGCGCAACCATGACAGACTTTCCGCGCTCGATAACAACCAACCCTGGCTTAGCTTGTCGCGGTTTGCGAACGTAGCGACGTTCAGTGTACGAAACCGGGACGAGCGAATCGTTCTTCGCCCGACTGAAAAACGCAGCAATCGCGGCCGTCTCCTCAATCTCATACTTCGACGGAACAAATGACTTGTTCGGGAACTTCATCACCACGTGCGAGCCAGGACACTGCGACGTATGAAACCAGAGCTCGTAGGGACGGGCGAACTCAAACGTCGTCCGGTCATTGTCGCTCCCGTCGCGACCGACATAGATGGTCAGGCCCGTCGACAACTGGTGCTCTCGATACGGTAATCTGGGCTGAGCTGTCACCGACACTGACTCCCGGGGCAGCAGAGCCGAGAGTTCCTGTGCGAATTGCTCGCGGGCGTGCTCGAAGTGATGATCCAGCTCTGTCTGCATCGCTTTGAACGCCGCCAGTTCATCACGCGAGATCTCAAGCCTGCGCTGTAGGAGCTCAAGCCCTTCGCGACCTTTTCGATAACGCTTGAAATATGCGTCGATATTCTCTCTTGGACTCAGGGCGGAATCGAGGGGAATAGTAATCTCCACCTCCGGCTCTGAAAACGAATCAACAACTCGCACCTGCTTCATGCCACGCTTGAGATGGCCGAAGTTGATCTGAAGGAGTTCGCCGAGTCGTTTGAATTTCTCGAAATCTGCCGCTTCGCCCACATCTTCTTCGAGCTTACTGACTCGCCGAGTAAGCTTGGTGATTGCTCTGGCTACAGCATCCATGGTAGTCTTTCGCTCATCGGCGTCTTCTATCGTGGTCTGTTTGCGGGCGGTCATGGTCAGGACTGCCAGCGACAGCGTCTTGAACTTCTCCGGATGTTCTTCACGACAGGAGAGCTGAAACGGGTAGACTTCGGTGCTGCCCCCAACTGAATACAAGTACCCCTGACTTTCTCCGTGGAAACGACGAGCAATGTCGTTCACAGAGGTGAGGAATGAAGTGGTCACGACATCGCTCGCGAAGTTCATTTCGTGTGTGTCAGGACTGATCCTGTAGACCAGTTCCTTTGCCATTGTGTGATTGAATCCGATCAGGTTCTTCTCGGCGAAGGTCGTCATCGAAGGAAATCTCTCCAGCTGCTGCGCGTGATTCTTCAACCTCTCTTCGGTCAGCTCGAAGGGATTCAGTTTGTCCTGGGTTTGGAATCTCTCGTACGGTTCCCCAACAGCGAATTCCCGTTTGCGCAAAGTCGCCCGCTTCCCAAACTCATCGTTTAGGAGCCACATGTTTCCGTTGGGTCCGATCGCTTCAATAAGCAGGTGCTCGCGCTTGCTTTCCTTCTCAAGTATGAGGTGAAAAATCCGATCAAGCCCAAGCTGAAGGGCGTCCAGAATCATGCAACCGGACAGATCGAAGAAGGGCCAGGGTTTCTCGCGGGTGTCAACTTTCAGTTTGGATGCTGGAACGACAAAGAACCCTGAACCCGACGGATGATACACGAAGCCGAGAGCCATCGAGCTGCTCTCCCGCTTGATGAACAGGTAAGCGGAGCGTTCCTTCTTGTACCATTCGGTTCGGACTATCTTCCCCCCAATGAGTTCCCTGCGGATTTCCGCGACAAGGGCATGTATGTGCAGTGCAGTTTGCATCGTAGGTATGCGAGAGCCAGTCGACCGCTGAGAGTCGGTTCGGAAGTCGCCGTACGGGTCAGGTCTCGCTTACGACCAAATCGACTTCGGTCCCGAGAGTGAGCTCAGTTCCTTCTGGTTCGGACTGTTCCAGCACAGTATCCGGCAAATAATTCTCGTTGGTGCGGTAGGTGACGAGCCCGATCTTGAGCCCTTTGTCGCCGAGTAATTTCGTGGCATCGCTCAATGTCATGCCGATCAGGCGCGGCATGAAAGTATAGTCGGAAGCGCGGCCGCGATTGACCATCAGGTTGACTTTCGAACCAAGCGGCACTTCGACGCCTACAGCCGGGTACGAAAAGACCACGACCTTTTCGGGAATCGTATCCGACACCGCCCACGCCACCTCGCCCACTGTCAGCCCAGCGGTCTCAAGGTCGAGCATAGCCTGTCGCACTGACTTGCCGGCCACCGCAGGAATCGGAACCATCTTCGTGCCCTGTGAGACGATAAGCTTGATAATTCGTCCCTCCTTCACTTTCGATCCAGCGACCGGATACTGTTTGAGGATAGTCCCCTTTTCCTTGTCCGAGGCATACTCTTCAGATGAAATCTGATAGGTCAGGTTCTTCTCTCTCAGGAGCAGATCGACTTGAACGAGAGGCTGGTTAGTATAGTCGGGGAGTGTAAATTCATCCCCATGTCGCGTCACAACTTTCATGACAATCTGGTCGAAGAGGATCACCACGAGTATCACAGACAGCAGAGGGACCCCAACCCAGAGCGCGACCTTCCGCTTAAAGGTCCCGCGGGGCAGAAGGGCGCCCATGAATTCCGAGCCTCGACGAATTCGGTTGCCGAAACTGAATGCTGCTGTCATAGACGAATAGTTCCTAATACTCCTGTCAGTGGGAAAGCATGAGCATTTTGCCCTGCTAAGGCAAGAGAAAAGAGCGCGAACGGAGCCGATCAGTTTTCCAGCCGCCGCTTCAATCTGGCGCAGAAACTCCCGTCCAGATTGTCGGCGGCAGGATATGTCTTGAGAAAACCACGATCATTCACAAGGTCGGCCCCAAAGAACTGCGCCGCTGAGTCGACCTCGAAGGCCGGGTTTCGAAGCAGGAACTCCTCGATGATCTGATCATTCTCCTGTCGCATGATCGTGCACGTTGAATAGACAAGTACCCCACCGGGCTTAACCAGACGCGCGGCCCGGTCAATCATCTTCGCCTGAATCTTGGTCAGGTTCTCGATGTCCTGCGAACTCTTGCCCCAGCGCAAGTCGGCATGCTTCCTGGCCGTACCCCATCCGGAACACGGGGGATCAAGCAGAACCCGATCGAACGGATCGCTCTTGAATTCAGCCATGTCGCAGGCCACCGGGGAGATAATCTTGATGCCCAAACGCTTGGCATTTTCGACCACGAGCTCCAGGCGCTGATGCGACTTATCGACAGCCGTCACCCGCCCTTTATTGCGCATCCGGATCGCGGCGTAAGTCGACTTCCCGCCGGGAGCGGCCGTTAGATCCACGATGATGTCCCCCGGCTTTGGGTTTAGCAATCGCACCGGCAATCCGGAGGATTCATCCTGTACAAACACCTTCCCGGTAGCCAGAAGCAGGTTTTCGAGTGGAAGGCCGGAGCCCTCTATATGGATGAACTCCGGGAGGTACTTCCCGTACGAGAATTCAATCTTGTTCTCCTGAAGCACGTGGGCGACTTCATCCGGTTTGGCTTTCAGGAAATTCACGCGATAGGTCACAAAGGGGGGGCGGTTGTAATGAGCCAACAACAGCTCAGCGCTTTCAACGCCAAATTCCGTGACACAGTACTGAACGAAGTAATCCGGATAACTGTAGAAATCCCCCAAATGCTTGACTACGTTATCATCCCTTGAGATAAAGCGCACCTTTCCGGGCTCGCGCAGCTTTGACCGAAGGACGGCGTTCACCAGTCCCGAGAGTCTCTCATCCAGAAAGTGTCGAGCTAAGCTTACTGACTCCGAAACCGAGGCCGCAGGCGGAACACGGTCGGTGAACAGAATCTGATAGAACCCAAGGCGCAGGATATTGACCAGGCGCGGGTGCATCTCTGTGGAAGGCTTGGCGAGATAGAAGCGCATTTCGTGATCGAGGCGACGCCGCATTTTGATTGTGCCATTGACCAATTGCAGGAAGAAGCGTATGTCAATCGGCCGGAAGCTTTTCCCGCTGGTTACCTGTGCGATCGCTCTTTCGGCCTGCTCCCCTTTTTCGATCAACAAGAGCGCCTCGACCGCGGCCGCGCGGACCAGATCGTATGGACGCCTTTCCGTGTGTCTATCCAGCTCAGACATATCCTACAAGTCCATCCCGTCGATTCTGCGACCGTCAGGTTCCTCGCGGAACATCTCGCGGCGATGGAAGGGGAGAGCGATGATATCAGTCGTCAGCGAGTCGGTAAGAAACTGCACTACTTCTCCCGGGCGAGCGTATCCGCCATCACCGAGACCGAGTAGCATGACCAAAGAGTCCTGTTCTATTGTAAGGCCGTGCACGGCCGAACGAATGTCTACTCTTCGCACCGCGCCCTTGCTCGAACGTTCGATTTCCAGTTTCTCCAACTGAAGCGCGGATTGCAGCTGTATTTCGAGTCGCGTTTGGTCGCGCCACATCATGATTGGCACTGTGTAGATTACCCTATTCAGGGTGGAGGAGAGCGACGCGGTCGCCCCCAGCACCACGCGAGCATCCCGAATCTCCACTCCAGTTGGAAGGACCTTGCGAAGGCTCTCGAGCATAGATATTGTAAAGCTCATCTCAAAGGTTATGTCGACAAATTCTGTCTCCGACGTGAACCCCAGTGGCAGCGGCGGGCCAAAAGATAGTTTCATGGTTGGGTTGAAACCCTGGCTGTAGGAGACTGGCAGGCGGGCCCGGCGGATACAACGCTCCAGCAGGCGCAGGTTGTCGAGATGCGACATATACCGATACGTCGCCGACTTCTCCCAGCGAATTCGGACCCGATTCTTGGTCGGCGCCGCCACATTGCGCGATGCGACTTTCTTCTTCGATCTCCCAAATTCCTGAAAATCGTCGTCCTTCTCTCCGGCCTCGGCATCGATCTTGTGGGGAACAAATTCTTTCAACTGACCCGATGTTCGCTGACGCTCTGCCATGAGGTGCTCGACCGACGGTCCCTTCCTGATGTGCGACCACGGGAGGACCCGTGAAAACGGTATTGCCCGCAGAGATTCGGCCGGATCCGTACCGGTTTCCCGCAGGGCTGAAAGCCAGGTGTCGACTCGCAGGTCCTCCGACCAGCCATCGAAGCGACAGCCGTTCCGGTACGCCAGTTCGATCGCAGCGCCGAGCTCACGCCCTCCCCTGCCTAAGATCGCCTGAAGCAGGGCCAGTGCCGTGTTGTTGACCTTGAAGTGCACCTGGCTATCCCGTGTATGCTTTCTGATGAACGCGACTTTTTCGGAGGCTACCGCTTCGACAGCAACTTCATCCCACTGAAACGGGGTATGGGCTTTCGGGACAAACGTCGAAAGCGTAACATTGACGGTCTTGTTGTTCGGGAATTCGCGCCCTATCTGGCAGACCGTGCGGCAGATGTTGGCGATCCCCAGCAGGTCCTCCTGCGTTTCGGTCGGCAGGCCGATCATGAAGTATAGTTTTATCGTCGTCCAGCCCTTTTCGAATGCTATGCGGGCGGTGTCGTAGATAGCGGCGTCGGGGAAATCCTTGCGGATGAATAGGCGAAGCCGTTCCGTCCCTGCCTCGGGGGCGATGGTCAATCCGCTCTTGCGCACGCGCTTGACCGCGTCGAAAAGGGATGGTGTCACTGATCCGGGGCGAAGCGACGGCAAGTTTATTGACACCCGAAGCGGTTCGAGGCGGCGGGATAACGTGTTGGCGAGCGATTCCAGTTCCGGATAATCGGTTGTCGAAAGTGACATCAGGCTGATATCTTCGTATCCCGTTGCGGCAAGCTGTTCGTCCACTTGTTGGATAATCTCGACCTGTGGACGCAGACGGACCGGCCGGTAAATAGCGGTCGCCAGACAAAACCGGCATCCCTGTGGACACCCGCGCATTATCTCAACGGCAAGATGCGTGTGCGTTGTTTCGACCAGCGGGACCAGCGGCTGAGCGGGATAGTATTCTGTTTTCAGATCACCGACCACGCGGGCTTTAATCTGATCCGGGATAGTTTCGACAAGCGGTTTATGCTGGGCGTCGTACAGTGACGGCACATAGGCCGCTTCAACAGTACGGGCGATGGTCTCGAGTCGGGATCGACGGGGCAGTCCCTTTGTTTCCCTGAGCGACGAAAGAACTTCCAGCAGTCCCTCTTCCGCGTCACCGATAAAAGCAATGTCAACAAAGTCAGCGATCGGCTCCGGATTGAAGACCGCCGGCCCGCCGACCAGAATGATCGGGTGGTTGTCTCCGCGCTGTTCCGACTTGATCGGGATACGAGCCAGCTCAAGCATAGAGAGCATATTCGTGTAGACCGTCTCATCGACCAGCGTGAAGCCAAAGGCGTCGAATTCGCCGGCTGGTCGCGAGGTCTCCAGGGAGAAGAGCGGTATATCGAGTTTGCGCATGAGTTCTTCGGCGTCGTGATCAACGGCAAACACCCGCTCGCAGAGAAATCGATCATCGCGATTGACCAGGTGATACAGTATCTGCAGGCCGGGGTACGATTGGCCGAGCTCATACTTATCCGGGTAGGCGTGCAGATAGCTGAACCGACCTGACCAGTCTTTGACGATCTGGCCGATTTCGCCGCCGGCGTAACGTCCGGGCTTCACCACAAACGGGAAGAACTTCGCTTCGAGTAAATCTCTCATCAGGAAAACAGGTGCTACGGTTACACGAATTCTGAGGACAGAATAACATGATCTCCGTCGATGTGCAAGGGGGGAGATTGACGACCGGGAGCGCCGCGACGACCTATTCCAGTTTCAGGTATGGGACCGCCTCAACAGCCAGCTCGGTCGGACCCTCCTTCTGGAAGCGAAAATACCCGGCGGCGGCGATCATCGCGGCGTTGTCCGTACAGAGCGCCAGTGATGGGAAGAAGAGTCGGCACTTCATTCTCTCAAGTCGCTCCCCCAGCGATCGGCGTAGATGACTGTTGGCCGCAACGCCTCCTGAGATGGTTACATCCCGAATACCCTGTTCGGCGGCGGCAATCGTTTTCTCGACAAGCACATCAACTACGGCTGCCTGAAACGACGCCGCAATGTCAGCCCGGTGAGTCTCGAGTTGCCCGGAATCCAGTTTGTCGACGTGGAGAGCGACCGCGGTCTTGAGCCCCGAAAACGAAAACTGATATCCTTCTCTCTTTATTGGTCGGGGGAAGTGAACGTACTTCGGGTTTCCGAGTTGAGCAAGTCGATCGAGCTTCGCGCCGCCGGGGTAGCCCAGGCCAATGATCTTGGCCACTTTGTCGAAAGCTTCGCCAGCGGCGTCATCTTTGGTCCTGCCGAGAATCGTGTAGTTGCCGAAGCTGTTCACTTCTACCAACATGGTATGACCGCCGGAGATCAGGAGGGTCAGATGATGCGCTTCGAGATCGTGATGCTCGAGGATGTTGGCTGTCAGATGTCCTTCGAGGTGGTTAACTGCGACGAAGGGAATGCTGCCGGCGTAGGCAAGCCCCTTTGCGAATGTCAGTCCGACGAGGAGGGGGCCGACCAGCCCGGGACCTGCGGTCGCGGCGATCAGCCCGATGTCGGTGAATTGAACACCGGCCTCCGCAAGCGCCTGATGATAGATGGGAATAATCGTCTTTATATGTTCCCGACTTGCAACCTCCGGAACAACGCCGCCGAATTTGTGGTGGGCAACTTGCGAAAGAATCACGTTCGATAGGGCCCGATGGCCGTCCTCGATAACCGCCACCGAGGTTTCATCGCACGATGTTTCAATCCCGAGAACGAGCATAACTATCGCGTCAAAATCCGGACAGAATCAGCCGAAGCACGCTTGACGCGGAAGTTCGACGGACAGTCAAACTTCAGCGGCGCGACACCAGCCGCATCAGCATCGCGAAAATCCGCCGACACGGTGATCGCATTCTTGTTGAGTAGGTCGATATCCTCCGGCGGTCCGGCCAGTTCCAATCGCACAAAGGCAGGGTCGGTCGTTGTCGTGATTGAAGGGGGAGCGTTGTATACCATGATGGGCAGATGCTCATAGACCCGAGTCTTGATCGGTATCACTTCGATTGTCACCGTTGCGGAGTCGGGCTCCATACGCATGCCGTAGCCTGCCGGGTAAATCAGGGGAAGCTTAACGGTCACGTTGTTTCGCAGGGCATCGAACTCGCGCCACTCAGTCGCTACCGTTGTGATCCCGCGCAGTACAGACTTTGGCCCATACAAGGCCGCCTTCTGAGGGGTCACTTCGATGCGCTTGCTGACCGAGAAGCCATCATCGGCGACGGTTACGATATCAGGCCGTATGGCGACCATGCTCTTCGATTCGACGTCGACATCAAGCTCAATCGCCGACGGTGATACGATGTCGTCGATAACAGCTGACTTGACGGGAGTGACGAGGAACGTGTTATCCGAGTTCAGGGGAAACGTCGCATGTCCGACCTGGAGTTTGGTGGCGCTGATCCGTATGCCGTTCTGCCGCCAGTTACTGAGAAGAAGTTGCTTTCCCTTGGCCGAGACCGAAATCAGAATAGAATCAAGAGGCATAGTGGTGAGCGTATGATGTTCCTTGACTTCAATCCTCGTGACCGGTAAGCGAAGTTCCACCGTGTAAATCTTGTCAGTGGCGACATGAAACCACACGAGGAATCCCATGACCAACGCGACTATCTTCAGCCAGAGGTTGCCCAGAATCTTCAGCATGACCCACCAAACGTCTGTCTCACCAGTTTATGGTATCGTTTTGCGATCGGGGAATCAACGACTTCTTGTCGTAAGGTCAATTGACGCGATGGGGATTGTTCCACCAGAAGCGGGTTACCCCTCTGTCCGTTCCAACCCAGAGATAGTCACCGTCAAAGAGAAGAGCGTAGACATAGTCGGAGGCTAACCCGTCGTTGACACCGAATTCGCGGGTAGACGGCTCCTTGCGATCGAAGAAAAGCATGGTGAGCCCGCCATCCGAGGCGAGCGCCACGGCTTCGCCGTTGACCGCCAGGGCGCGACTGTCCAATTTCTGCGAGAGGATACGAAAGGGCTCGACCTTACCAGTCTCAGTGTCGACTCTGACTACCCCCGCATCTGAGGCGAGCCATAGAAAGGAACCGAAATGATCGACATCAAGAACTCGATTGAAGAGCACCCGACTCGGATCTTGAAATTGCTGCAATTTGCCTGTTGCCAACGCCATGCGATAGGCGCCGACACTGGAGGCAATCCAGAGATACGAGTCGACCACATCCATGGCATAGATCACCCGGTTGAAGAACAGCTTTTGACCGATGTAAGCGATCGAGTCGCAGCATTGCCGAACTGACACCAAACCGCTGCCGGTTCCTATGAAGAGTTCATCCTCAACTCTCTTGAGGCTGATTATGTCCTGAGAGCTGAGTCCCGAACTCTGATCCAAGTGCGCCACAACCCGTAGCGATTTCTTCTCAACGACAAAGAGGCCGCGAGAGGTACCCACATAGAGATTCGCCTGATCCGATTCGAGGCAGTTGACATCGCCGTCTGGCAGCTCGGACATCGGGCCGGTTTCCAGATTGACGAAGCGATTATTCTTGAGATTGAAGCCGGACAAACCCGTTCGAACGCTGTTCAGGACTGGACCCGAGATCCACAGGATCGTATCGTCTTGGTGCAAAGCATATGCGGGATCCTGAAGAAGGCCATACGGGATTCGTTCGACCCGGTTCGACCCCGATCCCCCTCGGAACGCCCCGTAACCCCACGTTCCAATCCATCGATTTCCTGCCCCATCGTCAACAACATCGCTCATCCTGAAAGAACGGCCATAGGTGTCGAGGAAACTGCCGTCACCTGTGTAATTGATCCCGGTCGGCATGATCAGAACCTTCGGGGGGTCAAGGTGATGGTCGTCGGATTGGATCACCGGCCAGTCGGGAAGCAGGAACCATTGGGAAAACAGGCTGTCGAACTGGTAGATCCCGCGCGCCGTTTTCACGCAGATCGGATCGTCAAATCGACCAACTCGAACTTCTTCGACGCCAGCATCGGCAAGACCGCTTACGCCCGTGAGAGGTTCGTTCCAGCGGCTTTCAATCTTGTTAAAGACGATTACCCCGTTGGTGGTCGCGAAGTAGACGCGACTCTGGGAGCTCGCAATCGCGCTGACAAAGTTGAAATCAGCATACGTGATCGCCTGTCCCTTTGGGACTCCTGCTTCGATCGAACTCTGGGCAAGGGAGGATATCAGAAGAGTGGCGAGAATCCGAACAACTCTCGTCATTGCACTTCTTTCGCAAGAACATTGAGGGCAACTCCCGCCAGAAGAGCCGTTCCGAGCAGCATTGCGTTTTCGTCAACCATGAAAGCGGGGGAGTGCCACGGTTGATCGGCTTTCAGTTTACGGTTCATCACTCCCAGCCGGAACATAGCCCCCGGTACCTGCTCGAGATAGCACGCGAAGTCTTCACCGCCGAGGACGGGCTCGGTGGTGACGATCTTTCCCTTGCCGAAGAGTACCGTAAACGTTTCTTCAATGAGCTTGTTGACGGCGGCGTCGTTTCTCAAAAGAGGATAACTAGCAACGTCGCGCAGTTCTATCGAAGCCCCGCGCGCGCGAGCAATCCCCGTCGCCGTCCTGCGAATGAGAGCCGGCACCGAGCGGCGAGCTCGCTCGGAAAGCGTCCGCGCCGTTCCTTCGAGTCGAACTGTGTCGGCGACAACATTGCGAGCCGTGCCTCCCTGTATCTGCCCAAAGGTCACGACAACTGGGTCGACCGGATCGATTTCGCGAGACACAATCTTCTGGATGGAATCGATCAATTCTGCTGCCGTGGTGATAGCATCCACCGCAAGGTGCGGCCGCGCCGCATGACCGGCACGTCCGTGTACGATGAGGTCAAAGTCATAGACTGAAGCCATAGTGACTCCGTCACGAAGTCCGATCTGGCCGACCGGGACGTGAGGGTCAACGTGCAGTCCGAAGATCATATCGACGTCTTTCAGCGCACCGTTTTCGATCATCGGCCGCGCACCCCCCGGAGGCATCTCTTCAGCGGGCTGGAAGATAAACCGTATCCTGCCGTTCATTTGACTTCGGAAGCGCGCGGTGACGGTTGCTACTCCCAGAACTGTCGCCATATGAACGTCATGCCCACAGGCATGCATCACACCCGCGCGTCGTGATGAAAAGGGTATCCGGTTTTGCTCGAGTATTGGAAGGGCGTCGATGTCGCTACGAACCGCAATCGTCGGACCGGGATAATCGCCGACTAATTCGGCCAGAACTCCGGTCTTGAGTCGTAGCGGAAGAATCCGCAACCCAATGCGAGACAATTCGTTTCGGAGGAAGGCTGTTGTATGATGTTCTTGATTGGACAATTCAGGATGTTGATGAAGACGGCGGCGCCACGCGATCTGTTTTTTCTGATTGACCTTGGCCAATCTCAGGATTTCGCTTTCGCGGCGATTCATGTTCGTACGATACCGCTTTGCATGCCGCCGAGCAAGTTGTAATGGCTCGCAGGCTAACCAGCCCCGACGTTGCACAGCGAGGCAGTGCATATCATTTCAGCACGGAAGGTTCAGCGACTTTTCTCTTGTGTCCGTCCATGTCAAAAGCGTACTTTCCTAATCCAGGTTCTCAGGCTACTGAGAGTTAGAAACCGTATCGCTGATGAGATTCATGTCTTTATTTCGCAAGTCCCATCCTGAAACCAGTGACTCTGGCTGGAGGCAGGAAGTCTCGACCCCGTCTTTGCCCGAATCGTATGCCAGTGTGCAGATCCCCGAAGGGGCACGCTTCCTGCGCAAGTTCCTGGCGTTCTTTGGCCCTGGTCTGATGATTTCGGTCGGGTATATGGATCCTGGCAACTGGGCAACCGACCTCGCCGGAGGAGCGCAGTTCGGCTTCACGCTTCTGTCTGTGATCCTGATGGCAAATCTGATGGCCATAATCCTGCAGTATCTCTCGTTGAAACTCGGAATTGTGACCGGACGTGACTTAGCCCAGGCCTGTCGTGATCATTATTCCCGGCCAGTGGCAATTGCACTGTGGGTGCTGTGCGAGGTAGCCATCTCGGCGTGCGATCTCGCTGAAGTCATCGGCTCGGCCATCGCGCTGAATCTGCTCTTTCACATCCCGCTCATTGTGGGCGTCTTTATCACCGCTTTGGATGTCATGTTGATTCTAGTTCTTCAAAATCGCGGTTTTCGGGTCATTGAAAGTCTCGTCGCCGGGCTCATCGTCCTGATCGGCGCTTGTTTCGCATACGAACTCATCGCCTCCAATCCGTCCCTTCGAGGGATCGCCGGAGGACTAATTCCCTCGCCAGAAATCGTACAGAATCCGGCCATGCTGTATATTGCCATCGGCATTCTCGGGGCAACGGTTATGCCTCACAACCTTTATCTTCATTCCAGCATCGTTCAAACGCGCGCCTTCGAGCGCAATGTTCTCGGCAAAAAGATGGCTCTTAAATTCGCGACGCTCGATTCTACCGGCGCACTCCTCACCGCCTTTTTCATCAATGCCGCCATCTTGATCGTCAGCGCGGCTGCTTTTCACGGGACCGAACACCAGAACGTCGCCGATATCTCCGACGCCTATCAGCTCCTTACCCCCGTGCTCGGAGCTACCTTCGCCAGCACGCTGTTTGCCGTGGCGCTTCTTGCTTCAGGTCAGAGTTCATCATTGACCGGCACTATGGCCGGACAGATCGTCATGGAAGGCTTCATAGATATTCGGCTGCGCCCCTGGCTGCGGCGTCTCCTGACACGACTGGTGGCGATCGTTCCGGCGGCAATTGTAGCTGGATTCTATGGTGAAGCGGGAGTGGGTAAGCTGCTGATCTTCAGCCAGGTTATCCTCTCGCTTCAATTGGGTTTCGCCGTCGTTCCACTCATCATGTTTACCTCCGACCGCCGAAAAATGGGTTCATTTGTGAACGCCCCGGCGCTGAAAGGGCTCTCCTGGCTCATCGCGATTGTCATTGTCGGTTTGAACGTATATCTGCTTGTGCAGACTATTCGGGGTTGGTTAACCTAACACACTGACAGGAAAGATCGAGACATGTACCATCACATTCTGATCGCTCTTGAGAATTCCCCAACCGATGTGGCCATTCTCACCCACATCCGACCGCTTGTGAAACTGACTCAGGCGAAGCTCATCCTGACGCACGTAGCCGACGGGTTTGTCGCACGCAATCAGGATCACTTCAATCTCCAGGATTCAGAAGAAATCCGCAAGGATCGCGAATACCTTGAGCAGATCAAGCTGGAACTTACAAGCGAAGGCTTCGAGGTTGAAGCGATCCTTGCCAGGGGAGATCCAGCCGCCCAGATCGTGGCGCTCGCCCACAGCTCCGGCTGCGACCTGATCGCGATGTCCACCCACGGACATCGCTTCATTGGCGATCTCATATTCGGCAGTGTCGCCTCAAACGTACGTCATCTGACCGACCTCCCTGTTCTCCTTGTACCTGCCAGACGTAAATCAAAACCCTCCGAATAATCCGGAGAGCCGAGTCAAGTGCTTTCCACGGTTCCCGAGTCTGTAGCTTGATGACCCGTTTCGCCGTAATTCTCCTTTCGCGACAGCCAAGTCGCCCGTGTGCCAACACCCCATGGGTCATCCAGACTATCCGGGCTGTTCGCTGGCTTAGAGAGAACGGTTTCGGGCTCGTCTCGTCAACCGGCATCCAGACCTGGGAGTTGCTGACATCGGCCGCATCGCATGAAAAACTCCCGCTAAGATTGATTCCTGGCAGTGAAGCAAAGTGTGAGGGGAGATTGCCGTCCGAAGTGTTATCTGACTTCGCATTGGACTCGAATGTGACGGAAGTACTTCCGTCGGCAAGGGAGAGTTATCGGGATCTTACTTCACTTGGTACAAGCCGCGATGCACGTGCGGTCAAGGGAGCCGACATCGTGATCCCGATATCGATTCGTTCAAAGGGAACTATGGCCTCGCTCTTGGAGCACGCTTCTGCAGAGGGCAAGGAAATCGTCGAGGCCTTCCGCATACCGCATTCGTTACGACGTGAACGCCTCGCCTATTCTCTTGTCGGAGAGAGTCTGAATCCAGACTTGGAAGCGACGCCTTCGGCGCGATTCACACACTGGACACGAGCAACGAATGGTCCCTGGCCGGACGAGCGGCGGATCGATTATTACTCAGCGGTGATGGAATCGCCGACCTACCCGCGATCAGCTTTTGATACGCTCAGGCGCATTCTGAGAACGAGGCGCATTGTGGCATCCTCAAAGCACATGCCCGCCAGGACCGCTACCGTTTCCTTCACGGGTCTCACTCCGAAAGAGGTCGCGCCTCTCATGCGCTGGCGTGCGCGGTACTCCATGATGTCGTTTGAACCTTACGGACTTTCCTTTGCTCAGGACATAGGCACGGCAAACGGGATCATTCCGGTAACCTACCATGATCGTCGCCAACGAGTGAATCCTGAGGACTCGATTGTCGGCAGCGCCTGGCAGCGGCAGTCAATAGGAGGGAGAACTGACTGGCGGAGGGAAATGGAGTTCCGGTGCAAGGGAGATTTTTGCTTTGATCAGCTCGATACCGAGGACTTGATCATCTACTGCCGAACATCGGCAGAAGCGGATCAATTATCTCGCGAGTTCGGGATTCGCGCAATTCCGTTTGTTCTCTGAAGCACCAGTTACTTCAGCAAGAGCATTTTGCGACTTGATGACCATGGACCTGCTGCAACGCGATACAAGTACACGCCGGTCGCGCGGTCGTGGGCATCCCAGGTGATTTCGATCTGACCCGCCTTGGCATGCCCGCTCATTCTCTCAACAGTCTGTCCCAGGACATTATGGATTGTCACTACGTAATCGCTCTCGCGAGGCAGGTTGAAACTTATTCTGGTAGTTGGGTTGAACGGATTCGGATAGTTCTGGAAGAGTGTGAATTCTCCCGGGAGACGGTCGGGGTCGGGCTCCTCGACATCAGTGGCAATCTGGTTATACTTCGACCGCGCTCGGCTTGCCGCACTCGTGATTAGCGGCATCGAGCTGCCAGCGACCACCGCGAAGGCGACGGTATCAACGCCATATGGAGCCAGAGTCAGCGGCCCGGCTGCCATAATCTCGAAAAGGTCGTTGAGAGAATCCCGGTATTGAACCGAACTGTCAGGGTGTCCAAACAGATTGACATACTTCTCCTGCGCCGTGAACCCGTCATAACCTTGAAATCCCCCTCCGATCCATGGAGTGTATACGATCGAACACTTGCGCACGATGGCCGTTGCCAGAGGTCCATCGAGCAAAGTCAATCCTCGAAATGACCTGAGGTTTGGGTCTGCGGCCGTGCCGACATTTTCCGCCTGCCACAGCAGACCATCAGCCGGAGAATAAGTCCCCCCGTTGCGATCAAAGGCCCCTATGTCCCAGTCGAAGAATAGTCCGAAACGAAGGTTGCTGACGATTGCATTGTTCTTGTTTTGAAGGATATACCTGATAATCACGAAGTCATTGTCGGGGCTTGCGTATGTATAAGACTCCTGAGTGGCGAGTAGACCGAGAGAAAACTGGGCATGGTCGTCAGCAAGCGCGGCATGTGTCTGTTGAGCGGCAATCGGACCTGGCGCCATGAACGTCATGGAGCCGCCGGGGGCTACGACAAAGTCAACGTCGGGCTGAAAGATCAACGAATGCACTGCGCTCGCGATCTGTACTGGGCTATTAGCCACAATGATACCGGCTTCCCAGAGATCATTCTGCCCGCCGTCAAGGCTGAATCCCGCCCCGCCCGCGGGGAATATGCTCGTGTTCCCCAAACCGAATGCACCGAAATTGGAGAGACTGAATTGAACACGACCGGTGGAATGCGTCGAAATTGCTTTGCTCGGCGTAGGCTCCACAAGGAAGGAAAGCGCCGCAGGGGTAGAAAAACCACCGCCTGAAATCGTGAGCGGAAGCGACAGCACTGATCCGATCGACACCGTATCCGAGACCACGATCCTGAAAAGACCGGGGGAACGGACCGTATCGTTTCTCGCGATACTGCCGTAGAATGCCGATCCGGCAAGAACCTGAAGCGAGGGATGTCCACTGCTCAGAGTGACTGACACGTTGGTCCCATTGGCACCGAGGTTCTGAAGCACCACAGTTCCGACGACCGTATCCCCCGGCGCAATAGGATCGTGAGTGAAAGCATAGACGCGTATATTGGGAACCGTCGCCGTCGAAGAAAGAGCTGTCAGAGCGGCGGCACAGTCCACGACTCCCCAGCCATAGTCGTTGTTGGGGAGACCGCTCAACCCCGCACGATTAGCGGATTTCAGAATCGCGGTCTTGATGTCGCGAACCGAAGCGTTTGGATTCTTCTGCCGCATGAGGGCCACCAGTCCCGCGACCTGTGGTGTCGCCATCGACGTGCCGGAAAGGGAATCATACTTGTTTCCGGGAATGGAGGAGATGACGAAGACGCCCGGCGCCATAATATTCGGCTTGATCCGCCCCGTGCAGTCGGATGGCCCCTGCGAGCTGAGTAGCGCGCGCTGAGGAGGAAAGGTCTGAGCATCAAGCGCACCAACAGCGAAACAATCAATGGAATCGAGGGCTCGATTGGCGGGGTTACTGATCGAAGTTCCGCTGAGAAACAGGCCGTCATTCCCTGCCGCGAAGATGTTCACAATCCCCAGGTTTTCAGTATTGTCAATGGCGTCAAAGACAACATTGCTGCAACCGAGGCCGAACTGACTTGGTCGCGCCGAGAATCCCCAGCTGTGACTGATCACGTCGGGCACATCGCCCACAGTATTCGGATCACCATCGGGGTCGGCCGCCCACTCGAAAGCATCCAGAATAGAAGCTCCCTTGACATCAATAACTGCGGCTGAAATCCACTGTGCGTCCTTTGCGACTCCGGTGATCAGAGTATCCACTTGCCCGACCAGAAGCCCCATCGTGTGGGTGCCGTGGACATTATTCGGAAAGGTGATCGAAGGAGTCACGCGCGGTGACTTGCTGTGAAACAGCGGGTCAAACCAGGCCGCCGCCGAATCACCATTGCGTCCTTTCCACGAACCCTTGAGCGCAACGTGCTCGCCGTCGACGCCATTATCAAATGAGCAGACAACGCGGCCGACGCCGGTATAGCCCATTCCCCAAGCCACATCTGCGCGAATTCGTGTCAGATTGGGCGGGATGCGCGGAACAGCAGGATTCTGAGCCGATGAGGAAGTGTTGCCGATTGGGTGAATGAGCTCAATTAGCGGAGGCAGGTCAATCCCCCTGACATCGGTTCGCTGAGCGAGAGCCGGCAGTTCAGCGTAGGTAACCTGTGCTTCGACGACATTGACAAGCCAGTGCTGCTTCACCGGACCTGAGGTTGTCAAGCGGTCGCGAGCCTGCAGCGCTTCCACGAGGGACTTCTGCGAAGTGAGGTTCTCCGATTGGAGCCTTTCGATTACGGTGCGGTGTTGCGCGGCGAGGGAGATCGAAGATTCGTTGGCACCGGCTGATAGGCTCGTCTTATTGGCGATAGAAGACAACTCTATCCAGACTGTAACGGTGTCATCGGGGTTTCCGTTCGCGATCAGCCCCGACAGTCCTGTCGATAATGTTCCGGCGTGGGAAGCGGAAAAAGCCTGAACCAAAAGAAGCGCTGCAACCGGAAGCATTCTTGATCTATACATCAGATTCCTACCTCATAAAGACGTACTACGTCGACAGATGCTGAAGCGAAAGGTATGCTGACTCGTAGCACTCGCCTCTTGAGCAAAACTGTTGCCAATCAACATCTTTTCACATGAACACGCATTGCATGACCAGGGTTCGATGAATACACGTGTCGACTTGCACAGAGTTGTTTCACATTTGAATCATAGACTTATCGTCGTCACTTGTAAAGGTCCTTGAAAACGGGTAATATACCGCCGATTGGATCAATTCAAAGGGCAGAAAGAAGCGAATGGCAACATCGTTTGCGGAACTGGATCATGGCACGCTCGTGGCGACCATAGAAGATTTCGCCAAGAATTGGCTGGCTCACGACGGGCTTTGGTTTCAGGCGGTAGAAAGGCGGCTCGGTCTGGAGGCCGCGATCGAATTGGATGCTCAAGCGTGGGAGCAGTTTACGATTATCGAGGCGAAGCGGATCATGGCGCGGTACAACATTCCAGCTGATAGCGGTCTGGAAGGGCTAAAGAGAGCGTTGGGCTTCAGAATGTATGCGGTCCTGAATCGTCAGGAAATCCGCAATGAAACCGACACCTCATTTGAGTTCTTCATGGTTGATTGCCGCGTGCAGTCGGCGCGGCAGCGCAAAGGGATGCCCCTGTTTCCGTGCAAGTCTGTTGGGCTGGTGGAGTACAGTGGTTTTGCCAGAGTCATCGATCCCCGCATCAAGACCAGTTGTCTGGTCTGCCCGCCCGACAAATCAGCCGGAGCCGAATCGTATTGCGGATGGAAGTTCTCTATCTGATTTCAGGTCAATACAGAATCAAATAGACTTACGAGACCGGAACTCGTTTTCCGGCCTTCGCTGAGAAGAACTCGACCGTTTTCTTTAGTCCGTCAGCGAAGCCCACCGATGGATTGTAGCCGAATTTCTTCATCTTGTCTATGGCTGCAAAAGAGTGCCGGATATCGCCGACCCGAGGCGAATCGAACTTGGTTTCTACTTTCACCCCAATGATCTTACGCAGTTGGTCGATCATCTGGTTTAGCGTAAATTGACCGCCACAAGCGACATTGAACGGCTCTCCCACCATTGTCTCTGTATTTGCGGCCAGCAGGTTTGCCTGAACGCAATTATCGATAAAGGTGAAGTCCCGCGACTGTTCTCCATCTCCGAATACCACTGGCGACTTCCCGTCGAGAAGGGAATTGATGAAACGAGGTACCACCGGTGCGTATTCCCCTTTTGGGTCCTGACGCGGCCCAAAGATGTTGAAATACCGAAGGGAAACGGTCGGAAAACGGTACAGTTCCCAATATACTTTGCAGTAATACTCATTAGTTAATTTGGTTACTGCGTAAGGAGATAGCGGCGATGGCGTCATTGTCTCGCGCTTGGGGAGCTCCACGCTCTCGCCGTAAACCGACGACGATGAAGCCAGAACCAGCTTCGTTACACCGGCATTCTTGGAGGCTTCAAGGACATTCAGTGTCCCGTCGATATTCACTGCGTTCGAAGTCAGTGGATTCGCGACCGAGCGCGGGACGGATGGCAGAGCTGCCTGGTGCAGGACAAAGTCGATACCACTCACCGCCCTAAGAACAGTCCAGAAATCCCGTATGTCCCCGTCGATCAACTCGATATCACTAATGATCTCTTCCAGGTTCTCCCGCTTACCAGAAGAGAAATTGTCCAAAACCCGGACTCGGTGCCCATCCTCGAGCAGTTTTCGCGCGACATTGCTCCCGATGAACCCTGCCCCGCCGGTAATCAGATATTTCATTACTCTTCGCTCGTTTCTTTCGTCTCAATCTGTATTGTCGGTCGATTGTCTTGGTTCTGCACGCCCCGGTGCCATTATCTATTAAGCGCCGAAGCGGCGCGGAGATACGTTCCTCCTTGACCGACAGAGTAGCGGAAAAGGTACCTTAGAGTCGACTTGCTGTCCAGCGAATCTTTAGGGTTTAGCGAACACGGGCGTAAATGGAATAGGCAATGGCATGACGCTCGAACCTCTGCTCGTGGCGATACATGCTTCTAAAGAGAGAATCTGCCACAAAACCGCTGATCGGGCTTCCCTCTGCCGCAACCACCCAGTCTGGATGTCGATCATAGATCAGGTTGCCGTATTCCCCGACGCGGTTATAGGGAACTGATTCCGGGGACACGAGGCCGTCACGATCAAGAATTCGCAACCCTGAGTAGTAACCCACATATCCTATGTCCTCTGCCGCAACGATATCGTTCTGGGCTGCATTACGGTAGAGATAGAGCCCGATCTCTTTGTGAACGGTCTCAAGCACTTCCTGGAATTCGCGGTAATGTCGAACCTGCTGATAGACTCCGACACCTAACGGGAGAAGAATCAAGATCGTCACGTATCTCATGGATTTCTGAATACTGGCAGCGTTCATTTCCAGTCGCTCCGCGATGAAACACCCGGTTGCCGACGCCAGAAGCAAATAGATCGGATAAACAGGCACGACATACCACGGAAAGAGACGGGTTGGAGTTGAGCCAAGAAAACAGATAAAGCCAAGTAACCACGCTGGTGCCCACACGCCAATTCCCTGCTTCTTTCGAAGCCAATACCACCCGGGAATCGCAGCGATGAATAGCGCTATTCCCACCGGATTGTGCCAGCCGAGCAGATAGACAAACCGGTTCCAGGTGTCCAATGTACCGGCGTGGCTGTAAAGCGCCAGTTTTGCGGTCATGGAATGAGGCACAATTGAACCAAAATACCAGTACGCGAATGAGAACCAGGGGATCAGGATTGTAGCTGGAAGGAGAAGGAGACGAACCAGGCTTGCTGAGTTCTTGACAGCCTGCATGATCAACAGGATACCGAGCGCCAGGAACCCCTCGGGCCGCGTGACCGATGCTAAGGTCGCCATTCCTACGGCATAATATGGCTTGGCCTGATGCTGAAAGTAGAAAGCGGCGGTGACGAGCAGCGTGAACAGCGCTGTCTCCATCCCGCAACCGTCAACCGCTACCGACCTTGGCCACAAAATGTAGAGAACGGGGGGGAGTAGCGCGAAATGAGTGAAGCGAAGCAACAGCGCAAAGCGGTACATAACGACTGCGGTCAATCCCGACGCAATGAGGCTGATGATCAACGCTGATTGGGGAAGAGGCAGATCGGCAAGCGCGAAGAAGGAAAGGATCAGAGTGAACAACGGGGTTGTGGTGCCCAAAACCCGTTCTCCCAGGTTGTAAACGAAGCCATTACCACTCGCGATATTGGCGGCATAACGAAAGGTAATGAAGGCATCGTCAGCGGTGAACGCGGTGAGAGCATAAAACAAGAGTCGTACAGCAACAGCCGCGACAAACACGAACATCACCCTGCGATCAGTGGAAGTCACGTCTGATCATCCCATATCCTCCCGGTAGACTTCGAGATCGAATTCGTTGGAGTAGAAGTTGTATCGCGCTCGAATGACATTCGGTTGGCAGCAGATCTGGCAGTCCTGCACCAGCTCGAATTCATTCCCCTCCTGAGGATCAAGGAAGACCTCGTTTTCTTCACCGCACGCGGCGCAAAGAAAGAACTGTTCCATAGACTCCAAGCTAATTCAGGACACTTCTCAGTGTCAATACACAGCCGAATGCCGCCTCGCCGGCGAGTTTAATCTTGCGGGTGACCTGCACCAAGAATATGTTCTCGCCGAACATTTGCCAATTAGAAAGGGAGTTTCCGATGTCTGAATTTCAGTATATACATGCCCGCCAAATACTCGATAGTCGCGGAACGCCGACCATTGAAGTAGATGCCTGTCTTTCCGATGGCACACTCGGACGAGCCGCAGTTCCGTCTGGAGCGTCAACCGGCGCGCATGAAGCCGTCGAATTACGCGACGGAGATGCCAAGAGCTACTTCGGGAAGTCAGTCATGACGGCTGTGGCGAATGTGAACGAAAAGATCGGGCCAGCACTTCTGGCAGATGCCATCGATCCATACGATCAGGCCGCGCTGGATCGGTATCTCATAAAGATGGACGGTACCGAGAACAAGTCGAAACTCGGAGCGAATGCGCTCCTGGGTGTTTCGCTTGCCACCGCCAAGGCCGCTGCGGAAAGCCGAGGGCGATTCCTGTATGAGTACGTCGGTGGCTGCAACGCGCGGACGCTACCTGTTCCGATGATGAATATCCTCAATGGCGGGAAACACGCCGACAACAATGTCGATCTACAGGAATTCATGATCATGCCTGTCGGCGCCAAGCGGTTCTCGCAGGCGCTCCAGATGGGGGCGGAGGTGTTCGGACACCTGAAGAGAGTCCTCAAGCAGAAGGGACTGAACACCTCGGTCGGGGACGAAGGCGGTTTTGCGCCGGACCTGAAGTCAAACGAGGAGGCGCTGGAAGTCATCATGCTCGCCATCGGAAACTCGGGATACAAGGCGGGCAAGGACATTCTGCTGGCGCTCGATCCCGCCTCGACCGAATTCTATGACGCCAAGACCAAGAAGTATCACCTCAAGGCTGAGGGGAAGAAATTCTCGTCCGATCAGATGATTGACTATTACTCTGCCTTGTGCAAGAAGTACCCAATTATATCAATTGAGGATGGACTTTCCGAAGACGACTGGGATGGCTGGGAGAAGATGACGGCCACTCTTGGGTCGAAGGTTCAGATCGTTGGGGACGATCTCTATGTCACCAATCCGAAGCGACTCGCCAAGGGGATCAAGAACAGATCTTCCAACTCAATCCTGATCAAGCTCAACCAGATCGGCACCCTCACCGAGACGCTCGACGCCATCCAGATGGCTCAGAAGGCCAGTTTCACGGCAGTTGTCTCCCACCGCTCCGGCGAAACCGAGGATGCTACTATTGCCGATGTGGTGGTTGCCGCCAACGCTGGGCAGATCAAAACCGGATCAGTCTGTCGCACCGATCGAATTGCCAAGTATAACCAGTTGCTTCGAATAGAAGAGACGCTCGGAGAAAACGCGCTCTTTCCGGGGAAGGATGCCTTCTACAATCTGAAGTAATCGAATATTGCTCAGAGAGCTGACGTGCTATGAAGGAGCCTTACTGCGTTCCGCGGTCGAGCTCCTGTGCTGAACACGCTGCTTACTTCAATCCGGGAAGCAATTCAAGAAGGCCGGTGGCGATGAACTCGACCGCGATTGCGACCAGCAGGAGTCCCATCAGTCGCGTAAAGTTATTCAGCCCGGTCCTGCCAAGCTTTCGGCTGAGCGGTATTGATAACCTCAGGCAGACCCAGACCATCAGGGAGACGATCAGAATCGACGACAAGAGAGTCAGCCTGGACTGCCAGCTCTCGTCGCGGTGCGCGTAAATGATGATGGTCGTGATCGCCGCCGGCCCTGCGAGCAGCGGGACAGCCAGCGGGACAATCGCCACATTCTGTTTGTGCTCAGCCTCGCGAGCCTCTTCGGGCGTCTGCTTGGCCAGGCTGAGTTTGGCGTTGAGCATAGAGATCGCCAGGAGGAGAATCAGGATACCCCCGCCCACCTGAAACGAGGCCACCCTGATGCCAAAGAAGTGCAGAACCGCCTCTCCGACGAGACAAGAGATCATCAAGACAACACAGGCCGAGATCGCCGCAACGCGCGCAGTGTGCGAGCGTTCTGACTCGCTCTGATCTGAAGTCAGGCTGACGAATACCGGGATTGCTCCAAGCGGATCGACAATGACAATGATTGCGGTCAGTATTTCCAGATAATCGTGCCACTGCATAATCGCGTATCCTGTCCGAGCAAATTGCCGCGTGCATCCTACGTCGAAGAGAACGGAAAGACAAGTTTATGTTTTCGAGGGCATTCTGTCTCTGATTTGCACGGTCGCGGCATATTTATATTGTGCAGCGGTTTTGCGCCCATATATCTTCAAGGCATGCCTCGACGAGTCCGTCAGAAACCGTCACTTCTGGCCCCGGCCAGTGATCTCATCAAGCGATTATCCGGCGAGAACGCCCGGCTGCGTCGCCGGCTCGTCTTCGCGGGTTATTGCGGCGTCGCCCTCTTTTTTGCGTATTCCGTTGCCAGCGATACCTACGGCGTTCCCAGAATTCTCCGGCTCGAGATGGAGAAGCGGGTGCTATCCGACGCCAACAGGCGCCAGACGGCTCAGCTCATCGATAATATTCGTGAGCGCAACCTGCTCTTGAACGACCGCAACTATATAGAACTCATCGCTCGCACTAAGTACCACATGGCCTATCCCAACGAGACGATCTATCGCTATCGCGGCCGCTGACCAATGTCGCTCAAGACATCTGAAGCCGTTATCCTCAGGACCTTCAATTGGTCTGAATCATCACGTACCGTAGTCTTCTTCTCGCGCGACTTTGGGAAGCTCCCCTTGATTGATAAGGGGGGGAGGCGGTTCAATTCCAAACGGGGTAAGCTGATGCCGTTCGCCCGGATGGAAATCACATTCTACGATTCCGAAAAAGAAACGAACGGCTATCTCTCGGACAGCGACCTGATCGAGGCCTACCTGTTTGACAAGGATGGCGCCCTCGGGCGACTCGCCTACGGTTCCGGAGCCTGTGAACTGCTCTACCTCCTGCTCCCTGATGAAGAACCGCAACCGGCGCTGTACACCTACGTCATCTCGTTCTTCCAGTATGTCAACACGGCTGACAAGCATGCCCTTCCATCACTCTTTCTGACCTTCTTCCTCCGGCTACTGTCACAGCTCGGATATCATCCGTCGCTGTCGTACTGTACCGGATGTGGTCGGCCGCCCGAAGAGAACAACGCCGTCGATCAGATCCTCCTTTCCCCCAAGCGGGGTGGAATTGTGTGTCGAGCTTGCCAAACGGCGGGCGAACGGTATATTCCGCTTTCTGTCGACGGCTTTGCAGCGCTACTGAGACTGCAGACGTCATCGCTCGATGAAGCGACGCGACGGCCGATAAGATACGTAGACGCGGCAGCACTGATAGGCGCGCTGGCGAAGTTCCTGTCGTACCAGGCCGAAGTGAATTCGGACCTCAAGTCGCTTGAGTTCCTGGAGAAGTTGAGAACAAGTCAATTGAACACGGAGAGAGATAGTCATGGGCGCGAAAAAAGTTGATGATGTTATGGACAAGATCGTATCGCTCTGCAAGCGCCGAGGATACGTGTACCCGTCGTCTGAAATATACGGCGGTCTCGGATCCTGCTGGGACTACGGCCCGCTCGGTGCGGAACTGAAGCGAAATCTCAAGACGTTCTGGTGGAATGCCATGACGAATCGGCGCGATGACATCGAAGGTCTCGACGCCGCGATCCTGATGCATCCTCAGGTCTGGCACACATCGGGGCATGTGGCCGAATTCACCGATCCGCTGGTCGACTGCAAGACGTGCAAAGCCCGCTTCCGGGCCGACAAACTGGCCGAAGCTCGATGCCCCATGAAACCATCGAAGTCTCCGCTCGAATGCGGGGGGGAGTTGACCGAGGCCCGCAAGTTCAATCTCATGTTCAAGACTTTTATGGGACCGGTCGAAGACGAATCAGCGACCATTTATATGCGCCCGGAGACAGCCCAGGGAATCTATGTAAATTTCCTGAACGTCAAGAACTCATCGCGCCAGAAGATTCCGTTTGGAATCGCTCAGATCGGTAAGGCGTTTCGCAACGAGATCACGCCCGGCAATTTCATCTTTCGCACCCGCGAGTTTGAGCAGATGGAAATGCAATTCTTTATCCATCCAACCGAAGATGACCAGTGGTTTGAATACTGGCGCGAGCAGCGTTGGAACTGGTATCGGGAACTCGGCATAAACATGAATAAACTGCGCTGGCACCAGCATGGCGACGGAGAACTGGCGCATTACGCGAAGGCCGCCTATGATATCGAGTACGAGTATCCTTTCGGCTGGCAGGAACTGGAAGGGATTCATAATCGCACCGACTTTGATCTTGGGCGGCACATGAATGCCACTGGAAAGGATCTGCGGTACTTCGACGAACGCTTTACCGAGAAGTTTGTGCCGTACATCATTGAGACTTCAGCCGGGTGCGACCGCACCCTGTTAACGACATTAGTCGACGCCTACGATGAAGTCGAGATCAAGGGGGAGCCGAGAGTGTTCCTGCGCTTATCGCCGAAGATTGCCCCGATCAAGGCGGCGATATTCCCCCTGGTCAACAAGGAAGGGATGCCGGAGTACGCGACGAACATCTTCCATGAGCTCAAGAAGAAATTCAAGGTCTTCTACGACGATTCCGGCGCGGTCGGACGACGCTATGCCCGTATGGATGAAGCGGGTTGCCCGTTCTGCATCACCATTGATGGTCAGACTCTGCAGGACAACACCATGACGGTTCGAGATCGGGACAGCATGGAACAATCCCGCAAGAGCGTGGCGGAGATCATCACGTTTCTGGATCTGAAGGTGAACGGATAGGGTTGTCGAAGGGGCTACATGCCCCAGAGCTGCTCTTCGAGCGCACGCCCGATATCGGAAAGGTTGGGATACATCTGGCCGGCCTGACTACGCGGCGCGGAACGCCGATCAGCAAGAGTGCACCCATTGATGATGATCGTTGGCGATAGCACCGGCTGTTCGGATTCGATGATACTGGCCAGAATCCCCCGTTCCTCGATGAACTGCTCCACAAAGTGCCGAGCTTCAGCCTGCCGAGGATCCTTTTTCGAGTAAATCAGACCTATTTCCATGGTTAACCCGCGAATACTCCCTGAACAGCCATACCTGAGTCATCGAACTTTCCAACGCTGAACTTAACGACTTTTATACGAATTCCGCTGCGATTCTGTTCGATTTTTTGGCTGTTCGATTGACAATTTCGCTCAAGAAACGAAATTCCCACAAACAGGGCCGACAATACCCGAACCGTGAATTCTAATCGAATTCCAAGTTGACTTCGAGTCCCGCACGACCTACTAACACCCAGGGACTTCGCACTCGACACCTGCACTCTGAGAGGATAATGGCAATCGTGATTCCCGTTGTCGGGAAGGTGGCAGAGTTATGTTCTGATCGAAGTGAATTGCGGTAGTTTCTGAATCAATCCAAACAAGATGACAACTCTTTCGTCATAGATGAAAGGGAACAGAAACGAAGGGAGAAGGTATGAAGATCAAGGAGACTATGTGCGAAACCATGTTAGGTTCTTGAGCGCCCTATTGTGGTGCGTGGGTCTGGTTCTCGCGTGGAGCCGCGCGGAAAGTACCAAACCTCGGATGTCACCATTTGATATTGAGTTCGACACGGTTTCGTCGGTTTCAGCAACAGGGGAAGTGAAAGTGCGGCTAACCATTATGACTGTGGATGGGCCCGGTCAAGCCGGGATGACGATTCGTCCTGTTGGCAACATCCTTGTGGGTCGACCGCTGCAGGACTCGATGGACTTCACTAAGAACGGAAAGTACGTATCGGAGTTCATGGTGACGATCCCCCCCAATGACACCGTCGGGATGGAATTGAAAGTGGGAGCCGGGCACTGGCCGTCCGGAGCGCTCTATTTTGTCACCACGTCCAACCCGACAAAGGTGTTCAAATGTCATCCGAAGTTTGACCCGCCGCAGCCGCCGATTGAATCCTGGTTTCCAGGTAACTTTGATACAAGACAGGAACTCCGAACCAATGAGCAGCCGTACGTGCGACGTCCGGTGGATACCACTATGCTCACCATCTCTGTCTTCGACTCGTCGCTTGCTCGACTACGCGAGTCTCAGGAGCGCAGGCGGCGAGACTCCATTCTGGAAGCGATCAAGAAGAAGCCGCTTCCGTTCGGCCATAAGCGGATCCCGAGGGACAATCCGCCGACAATGCTCGACTCCACGAAGTTGAAGAAACCGCAGGGTAGCCTGATTCCAGGCCCGAAACTGGTCGACTCGATCTATGTGTTGGATCCCACCAAAGCTTCTCCTGATCTGGTTACTGTTTTCAGCGACGACTTCAGCGGATCCACTCTGGGTTCATGGTAAGTGTATCGACACGCTGAAACAGATTAGCTGGTAACAAGGTAGGTTCAAATGAGTTATTTTAGAGTACTTTCGATAATTGTAGCAGTCTCATGCCTGCTCGCGGTATCTCCGTGTTTGTACGCACAGGAACATCGATGGGACATAGAGGTTACGTTAACCAAGAATCAATATGTTCAACATGAGCCGATCTGGCTCGACATTACAATCACCAATGCGGCCTCTGATACGCAGAGAACTGACGGTTTGTCGGCACCCAATCACCGCCAGTTTCTTAGCGACCTGAAAGATAGCTCAGGACTCAGCCTGAGGTATACTGGCGTGCATTTCGACTTTGCACCCTCTCCCGGCGAATTATTACTAAATCAGGGAGAACAGGACTACGGTAGTTTCGATGTTTTGAGGCTATTTGGGATTGCCGATCCAGACTCCGGGAGTTTCTTGATGAGCACAAGATTTCCGTATATTCCCAGCGGTTCTTATACGGTTCAGGTTTATTACGAAGATGCAGCCTCCGTGGAACTCCCTTTCCTCGTGGTTGAGCCATCCGGTGAGGCGAAAGAGATGCTTAACCTGATCAAGCAGGCAAACGCGGACTGGAAGCAACACAACCTCTCTGCCACGAGCTTGAAGTTTAGGGAAGCTGTTGATAGATTTCCCGATGGTCCGTACGCGGCAACGTGCTATTACCTTTCTATGTTGTTCTCCGAGCAGGTGTGGCGTAATTCGGATACAATCGTTAGAACAAATATGATGAGGGCCATACTCACGAAGTATCCCAACTCGGGGGATGCACGTGACTGGATTAGAGCAATTGCGCGAGGGATAGACTCTCAAGCAGAGAAGAAGTTTCTTGATGAGTTAGCCGAAGCCTATCCCAATACCCGCTGTGCGAAGTACGTCGAGGTAGTGCAGGAACGACTGGACAGTCAGAAGGCAGGTGAGTGATGAGAACTCCATTTCACGTGTTGTTAGTAGGTGACCTTCCCCCTCTTGTAACCCGCGTCAGTTCACCTTCTTTGAAGTAGCGACAGGTTTCCCTGTTGAACAGGGACGAGATCCTTGCTGAAACAAGGGCAGGCCTGACGCAACATTTGAACGTCAACGTCTTGGCAGCAGGCCATGCTCCAGACAGAACCGCTAGCCGGCCTGCCGCCACGGAGTGACTCCCGCCGCAAAATCTGTTAGAACGATTTGACAATCCATGTTCGCTCCAGTATCCTAATCTGTCGCACTAACAAGTCAAGACGCAGTATCGAAAGATAGACTGAATGAAAGGACTTTTATGATCCACCAACTTCCTGAATTGCCGTACCCCAAAGGGGCGCTCGCGCCGGTCATTTCGGAAGAGACCCTGAATTTCCACTATGGAAAGCATCATCAGGCTTACGTCAACAACCTGAACAAGCTGATCGTCGGGACCGAGTTTGAGAATGCCCCGCTCGAGCAGATTGTCAAGAAGGGCAGCGGCGGGATTTTCAACAACGCCGCTCAGATATGGAACCACTCGTTCTACTGGAACTGCCTATCCCCGAACGGGGGAGGTGAGCCCACGGCTGAAGTCGGGTCGGCTGTATCAAGGGCTTTTGGATCCTATGCGGAATTCCGCAAGCTCTTCACCCAGACAGCGGTCACTCTCTTTGGGTCGGGATGGGCCTGGTTAGTAAAGAATACCGATGGCTCGCTCGGGATCGAAGGAACCCCAAACGCCGGAAATCCTCTGACATCTGGCAAGACGCCGCTGCTCACCTGCGACGTCTGGGAGCATGCGTACTATATTGACTATCGGAATGCGCGACCGGATTATGTCGAAGCGTTTTGGAAACTGGTGAACTGGGTAGCGGTCGAGAAGAACTTCAAGGCATAGAGCAATTCAGAGTCGGAGAGAGAGCACGGCCGACTGTAAACAGCCGGCCGCTGGTCCCGATCGGGATGGCCCCGTCTACCACGTCACTTTGAATTCGGGTGCGATCCGCGCAAAGATTCTGTAGCGCCGGTCGACTTCCTTCCAGTTGACATTCTTCAGAAACGAATCGATGTACTTAGCCCGCGCAGGACCCTGGTCGTGGTAGTAGGCGTGCTCATAGACGTCGATGGCCAGAAGCGGAAATGTCCCCCATACCCCGCCCTGATTGTGCGCGTCGCCTGTGAAGTTGTGGATGGCATCATCGATAGGATCCCACGCCGTCACGACCCAACCCAGGGCAACCAGCCCCGAAGCTCTGAAGTCCTCCACCCACTTATCGAATGAACCAAACGATCTCTCTATGTGCGCAAGCACTTCACCCGATGGCTTGCCGTCGCCACCAAGAATGTCCCAAAAGAGCTCATGCAGAAGCTGGCCGGCGGCGTTGAATGTTTCATGGCGCTTGAGTCCTCCAAATTCGGAATAATTAGCGTTGGCCAGGCTTCGGTCAGTTTTGGCCAGTCTCTCCATCACCTCATTGCGCTTCTTCACGTATCCGGCGTAATGCGTGTCATGGTGGAACGTGTTGGTCTGTGCTGAAATACCGTCAAGCTTGTCGTACGCGTACGGCAATGGCTTTACTTTGTAGCGGTCGGCCATATGATAATTCTCCTTGATACATCGTTGAATAGTCCGAGCCCATCGCTCGTGTGCGGGCGATTATAC
This sequence comes from uncultured Ignavibacteriales bacterium, assembly GCA_964540105.1. Classification (GTDB taxonomy): domain Bacteria; phylum Zixibacteria; class MSB-5A5; order GN15; family FEB-12; genus DATKJY01. The sequence continues at coordinate 628,399 of CAZILL010000001.1, forward strand.
GGGCGGCGCCGCAGAAAGTAAAGAATAAAGATTTAATGGAGCCACGTGGCCGATTATTCGGAAGCCGCGCCCGCGCCGGCATTGAGGGTCTGTTCCCAGAGATTGTTGACAAACTCGGCGCGGTAGGGGTTGGCCATCGCGGCCAGACGAAAATACTGCTGTGCCAGTCGTCTCTTCGAGTCGTCATCGGTCTTCACGCCGATTTGCAGGGCAAAATAGCCGACCTCAAGCTGCATGCTGTAGTCGGTCGGATAGCGCTTGGCGAGGGTGATAAGCACTTGCAGCGCTTTGGCGGTCTGGCCGTACCCGGCCAATACCTTCGAGTACAACACACCCGCCTGTTTTGAGTCGGGCGCCCGGGTCAGGAAACGCTCCACCAGCACGAGGGCGGTATCGAATTTCTGCTGAGTAAAGGCCTGTTGGGCCAGTTCAAAGTCAGTTTCCTTGTATTGCAGGGCGATCGGGTTATTGCACACCTTGCTGATATTATAGACCTGCACTTTGTTGTCGGCAATCCAATATGCTGCCAGCGGCAGCGATCTGGTCAGCATCGGGTAGTTCTTTGTGGCCACTGCCGCGTTTGAGACATCGACCGCGATATGGGTGATCGGATACCGATCAAACAACGTCGAGTCAACGGTTGCCACGCCAAAGTGGTGAATGAACGATTTCAGGTGCGTATTCTGGGTCAGGGTCGGTCCGTAGGGTCCGGTCACCACGGCATCCGGGCCAAGGATCTGTTCCAGATCGTGATTTCCCTCCAGGATACCCTTGACCAGAAGCGAGAGATGATGTCGTGGCACCATTATGGCGTTTCCCACCAGAGAATACCCGAGAGCCGTGATCAGAAAGAACAGTGGCAGACGCCGCAGCCAACGTCCACTCATCTTCTGGAGTCCCCGAGGGATATAAACCACGAGGGCAATCACAAGCGGGAATGACAGCCAGGTCAAACCGCGAATCGGCGCCGGGAAAATGTTGAAGAAGAACAGGTTCCCCCCCAGATTCAGGAGCGTAGACCAGAGTACTAACCCTAAAATGCCAAGGGCGTACCAACGCCAGCGGCCAAATTTGAATTCCTGTACGGACATCATCTGGTCGATCATCGTAAAGCAGAGAATGATGATCGGTGGAATGAGCGCCACCGCATAGCGCGTCGGGGAGTAGCCGAGCGGCATGAGCCCTCCGACCATGAACAGAATCCAGAGTGCCGCCAAAATTGTCGAGCGCGGCAATTGACGAAATGACATCCCCTGCAGCGACAAAAATAGCGCGAGGAAGAAGCCGCCGGTGACCATAAAGGCCAGCAGATCGGAATTGACGTACAGGAGCCGATTGTTGTACCCGTACGACACAACATGCTCGACAAAACCCCAGGGTGTGGTAAGGCCGGGCGGGAATCCGTACAGTCCGTACGTCTGCTCGCCGAAGTAGCCCGCCACGGATGCGAACCGTCCGGCGTACATGATCAAGGTCAGGAGCCCGGCACACGCTACAAAACTCACGCCGGATACAATCACACGACGGATTCGGTTCCCTTCGGAGGAGCTTACTATTGCGAGAATCAGAGCCGGAAGAATCAGGACCCCGAAGAGCTTCCCGGCAAGCATCACGACCGCGATCAGCGCTCCGCAGAGCGACGCTCCCCAGATGCGATCCCCGTACCACGAGTAGACCCAGAAGAGAATGCCGGTGGCAAACAGCAGGCCATTCTCAAGATACGGCAGGCGTCCGTGCGTGATGAGCATATCGCTGATCACCCAGCAGAAAGTGACCGCCACGAGCACCCATGGTCGATGGTGACGGGAGAGCCCCAGGAGGAAAAAGAGGAGTCCGCCGAGGCTCATAATCACGCCCACGAGATTGGCCGTAGTCAGTGACGCGCCGGCGAGTGCGAAAACGACATACGCGCAACGCGACACCAGGGAGTTCTCGAAGACCGCGAACTTGGGATAATTGAACGGGTCCGATTGCCCGAACAGGGTGTAGTTGCGAGCATGAAAAGTATACTGCGGAGGGTCGGTGTAGAGTGACTGGCCAAGACCAGAAAAGTACGGCGGCGGGTCGCTGGTCAAATCCGAAACCCAGAAAACGAGGCCGGCGACAAAGACGATTGCTGCCAGGATCAGGTGAAACCGCTGGGGAACAACAAATCGCTTCGCCATACCTACTCGACAATCAGAAAGTGAGCGCCGCGCTTCTCGACTCGTCCAATCGCCCTGCTCCACAACCCGTGCTCTCCTAGAGCGCTCTCAAACTTGGCGGCCTGGTTCTGAGGCATAGCAATCAGCAGACCGCCCGATGTCTGCGGATCGAAAAGAACCTCCACGACGCTCGGGTCAAGGTGCTCGGCGATATGCGTGTGTCGGGATACGTAATCCCGATTATCTTTCGCCCCCCCTGTTATCATTCCCTGCCGGACAAGATTCACCACGTCGGGCAACAGCGGAAGAGCCTCTGAATCAATCATGATAGTGGCATTCGATCCTGCCGCCACCTCATAGGCATGCCCCAGCAATCCGTAGCCGGTGACATCGGTCGCCGCGTGAACATCGTGTTTCAGCATTAGTTCGGCCGCGGTGCGATTCAGCATTGACATGCTCTCGATCACAATAGCGATTAACTCCTCGCTGACCTTGCCGCGTTTGATGCCGGTGGTTATCAATCCGGTGCCGAGGGGCTTGGTCAGGTACAAATAGTCCCCGATCTGTGCCCCGGAATTGGTCACAATCCTGTTCGGGTCAATGATGCCGGTCGCCGACACGCCATACTTAAGCTCTTTGTCCTTGATCGAATGTCCACCCAGGACTACTGCTCCAGCTTCCTCGATCTTCAGCCCCCCCCCACGCAGGATTTCTGTCAGGATCGAAAGCGGCATATCGCCAACTGGAAAACCGACAATGTTCAGCGCGGTCAACGGCTGCCCCCCCATAGCGTAAATATCCGAAAGAGCATTAGCCGCAGCGATCTGACCGAAAGAAAACGGATCGTCCACGATGGGGGGAAAGAAATCCACGGTTTGTACCAGCGCCTGATGGGCGCTGATCCGAAACACACCCGCGTCGTCGGATTTGTCGAAACCGACCAGGAGATCCGGATGTCGTGACTGGGTTAGCGTCTGCAATGCCTCCGCCAAAACCTTTGGCGACAATTTGGACGCTCAGCCGGCACAACTTACCTGCGCCGTCAGCTTGATTTCTGCTTCCCGACGTCTGTCATCCATTGAACGAAGGTAATACAATTCACTTCGACAGGCAACAATCGGGCTGTTCAGAACTTGCACAGGGGATTCCATTCTCAGCGCTTCACCTCCGTGTTCCGCTGTCCGATATACTAATATCGGGGCATTTCGCCGCGAGGAGTGGGATTGTGACCGGCCGTTATGAATGTCGAATGGTCGCGGTCCCGAAGGATACAGACAGAGAGCGTAAGGCGGAGCCATCAACCAGATTCAGGAACTTCCATGAGCGACAAGAAACAGAATCTGCGGCTGGATGAGATTCTCATTCGAGACGGACTCATCACTGAAACTCAGCTTACCGAGGCGCTTCAGTGCCAGAAGCTCTACGGTGGAAAACTCGGCACACAACTGCTTCAACATGGCTTCATTGATGAGGCGATGCTGGTGAAAGTGCTCTCGAGCAAGCTTTCCTGCGACGGCGTGATTCTCTCCAAGTTGGAGATCCCCGAAAAGGTCCTAACATTCATTCCCGTTACCGTGGCTGTTGCGCGGCGGGTCATGCCCTTCGCTTTCGATGCTGAGCAGAATGTCCTCCGTGTCGCCTGCGAAGATCCCAGCAATGCCGATCTGGTCAGCGAACTGCGTTTTGTCGCTGCCGGAAAAACAGTCAAGCTCTACCTGGCTGCCGAACTGGCGCTGAATACCGCCATCGCCCGCTACTATCTTGGTCGCGACCAGGGGGTCGACCTGCCCCCGTCGATTGGTTTCTCCGAGATGAGCTCAGTCGGCGCCACGGCCAGCGGATCAAGTGTCGCCGATGATCGCCAACCCAAAGGGCTGGTGCTCTTAGTCACCGATGAAGCCACCACCGGCTCCCAGCTGCAGACCCTGCTGGAGCGGGATCGATACAAAGTGATTCGCACTGACTCCGCCGACGACGCCATCGGCCTGATCGGGAGCCACAAGTTTCACACGGTGTTCATACAGGACACAGTCCCGGGCGACTACATCGATCTGCTGGATCGCCTGCGCAAGACCTCACCAAAGACACGGGTACGATACTACGAATCGGCCGGGGCGTTGCTGCTGAGTTTGGATGCGGGCGTGATGGAATCTGATCTGCTCGTTCGCAATCTTGAACTGTTCACGTCCCTGCTTTCGTCAACCGACGCCACGCCCGACAATCACAGCGCCAGGGTCGGTCAGTATGTTGACAAGCTCTGCCGTCGAATGGAACTGGCTGACAAGGATCGGTTGGTCATCACCAACGCCGGCTATCTGCACGATCTGGCTCGATACTACTATGGGAACCCGGACTCGGCCGTAGACAGCCGTACGAGCGTTATTCTGACGATCAAGCTTCTTAATTCCCTAAACTATTCGCCGCTGGTCATAGAAATTCTCAGGGCCATGTATATCAACCTGCGGGAAAAGTTCACCAAGCGTCTCCCGATCGAAGTGCTCGGCGGAAATATTCTGACAGTCGTAGATATCTTCTGCGAGACCATCCGGGCCGATGTATCGTTATCGCTTGACAAGTTCGATGCGATCAAGCAGAAGTACCGCGATTTGGTCGGAAAGTTGTTCCTGACCGAAGTCGTCGAGGGTTTCATCGCACTCATTCAGGAGGAAATCCTCAGTATCACCACGCTTGAGAAGTACAGTCAAGTCATGTTGTACGGGCGCGATGCCGAGCAACTGGCGCCAATTGAGGCTCGCATTAAGAACGGCGGGTTCAGAACGATTACGGAGACTTCGTTTTCGTCGTTCGAGGATCTCTTCAAGCGAAGCCGTCCCGACATCGTGATTCTCCTCGAGTGCGCGGGTTCAGAGAATATCACGCGATTGGTCGATGATCTTAACGAGGCCGGCATCGGGATCGACCGCGTCCCGACCTTTCTTCTCACCGAAGGGTCGTTGGCTTCCCAAATGTCCTGGCTCCTCGAGAAGGGGATCGAAGATGTTATCCCCCTCGAAGACAATCTTAATGTCCTGTTGATCAAGATGAAGAAAATTCAGGCGCGCATCGAAAATAAAGCCCGCGAGCGCGAAGAGCTAATCCGCCAATCCGGAGCGGTCGGGCATCTTGACGATATGAACCTGATCGATCTTCTGCAGGCCCTCGGCCCAAGTCGCAAGACGGTCAAACTAACCCTGACCTCCGGTCGCGACGAATTGCTCATCTATCTCAACCAGGGGGAGATTTACCACGCTGCCGGACTCGGCAAGGTTGGTCCCGACGCCGTTTACGAGGCGATTGCCTGGTCGACGGGCACCTGGAACATTCAACCCGTCACCGTCGAGTCCATGCCTGAACAGAACTCGTTCTACTCGAATGAGTCGATTTTGATGGAAGGGTGTCGCCTTCTCGATGAGCGCGGCAAATCTGCTCATCTTCAAACACCCGCGTCTATTTAGTGTCCCGAGGCCATCTGCTTCAGGTACCCCAGCTTGCTTCTCTGTCGGCGGCGAGTTTCGTCCGGGATGAGCTGATAGTACTCAGTCAGTCGTTGCGCTGCCGCCAGTCCTGTCGTTTTGTCCCCCAATAGCTCGTAACAACGAACTATGGCCGCGTCGCACTCAATCTGGTTGTAGAAGTTCCCGGGGCGGTGCGCGATACGATCACGCAACTGTGTGTAGTACATGAGAGAGCTGTCGTATTGAAGCTTCAGTTGGTGCGCCTGCGCCAGCGGCCAGATAAACGATGAGCCGTCTGGGTATCGCTTGTGCATGGCAAGCGCGAGCGCGATCGCCGAATCATATTTCTCTTCGTTGATCCAGATCCAGATAAGCGATGCTCGCGCAGATTCACGGGAAACTGACGACGAGTCCGCCGCGAGCGTGAGTTCCTCGATCCCTTTCGCCTTTTCGTTCTTGAACAAACCAATCCATCGAAGGAATCCGGCCTTTGCCGATTTCCAGTAATGAAAACTGCCAAGACCCGCGTAGACATCGTAGAGCGTGCTATCATTGGCGAGCGCCTTGCGGTACTCCGAGCGGGCGCGGAACCCCTGTTTGATGGCGCTGGCTACCGAGCCGAAACGTGCTTCAAAGACCGATCGCAGGGCTCGCGCGTGACCGCGCGCCAGATGCATCCAGCCCTTCGTTTTCGATGTGCACGAGTCCAGAGCCGTTTCCGCTAATGAGTCTACCGATCGCAGAAGAGCGGGAAGGGAGTCGGGGTAAAGGTTCTCCTCTTGATCGGTACACTCCGCTACCAGAGCCGTGGCGAGCAGCAGGTAGCCCATCGGGTCGAACGGACTACGCCTGATCAACGCATGGCAGGCGGAGTCCGCGGTTCGGAAGCGATCGCTGAAAACCATCTCCTGAACAGCGATCTGCTCGAGTGCACGGCTGCTGTCCATATAATCTTTCGCGGGCAGAGAGCCCCCACCCGTCACGACAACCAGAGAAATTGCAGGGAGGAACCAGCATTTTGACTTCACAGCGGCAAAACTATTCTCACAAAAGGGGCGCGGGCAATCTTTAACAGCTAAACAAGGATAGGGCGGGGAGTCCTGCTCAACAGTAATCCCGCGAAGAACGCTGAGGTTAGATGGAGCGGTTGAGTGCGAGAGGCGAGTCGGGGTTGAAGTCGAGTAGGTCCACAGACCTGTCGGTAGTTGCGACAACCACGACCACTTTGCCGACCGAGTGGTACACGAGGCGACAGCCACGACAGTTGTGGTCAAAATAGTCGGTCGCGTTGTGCCGAACGGGCGAACCTTTGAGATTTTGCGGAATCTGAAATTGTGTCGAGGGCGTGACGAAGACCGAAACATGGCTCGGGCCATGTTCATAGACCAGGTGGGTCATAGTTATCCCCATCAGCTGTTCGTCATGAGCTCCCACCAGATCATAACTTGCGACTTTCGTGGAGACCGTGTAGCCCAAATCGCGTGACAAGTAGGCGATCACTGCCGCCGTCACTTCACTATTCTTGAAAGCAGACAATTCAGCGCCGACATTCCAGTGCGCCTTTTCAAGGGGTGCATACAGCTCCTGATGTCGGTAGAAACCGGCCATGAGCAAGGCGGCGCCGACGGTGACCACGAGGAAGGCAGCCGCCGCCAGGGTCATGGCGGTCGTGTCGAACGGGGGCGTCCAACGTCGACGTTTGTGGTCGGAGTCGATGCTGTCGAGCGTGTCCAAAATCCTGGACTTCAGGACTTCGAGTTTTGGCGTCGGTTCCGTATGGGCCAGTTTTTCAGTGATGAACTCCTGTACCGACGCTTCGACCTTGTACAGATCAAAACAGTGGTGGCATCGCTTGAGATGATCCTGAACCTGCCGGGTGTCGATTTCTGACGCTTGTTTGTCAATTATGTCGTAGAGGAGATTCAGCGCGTCCTGACAATTCATCGTGAGGAGTCCTTGATGTATCCGTTCCTTATGGCGTAATCAAACAGTTTCTTCTGCAATAGTTTTCGACCGCGGTGCAAGCGCGACTTAACCGTGCCGAGTTGCAAGTCTGCGATTTCGGCTATCTCCTGGTATGAGAATCCTTCAAGAAACGACAGAATCACGACCATTCTGAAATCGTCCGGCAGTTCTTCGATGGCTTTCTTGACGTCGTCGTCGAAGATCTTGGCGAACAGCAGCTGCTCCGGGTTGTTTTCCGAGGCCGTTTGGGCGAGCTGGCCGTAGAGATAGTTATCATCAATGTCGTCGACATTCACTGCCATTGGCGCCCGGGATTTTGACCGATACTCGTTGATGAAAATGTTGGTCATGATTTTGAACAACCATGCCCGACAGTTCGATCCTTGCTCGAACTTGTCCCAAAAACGATACGCCTTGGTGAATGCCTCTTGTACCAGGTCCTCCGCGTCGTTGGCATTCTTCGTCATGCGCAGCGCCGTGCGGTACAGGGCTTCCATATGTGGAAGAGCCTCCCGCTCAAAGCTCTTGCGCTTGTCTAACTCATTTCCCTTCAGATCGGCCATCGGTTATTTCTCCACCTCAGGTCGAACCGTCAGGTTCCAGCAGACAATAGAAAAGAACATCGGACTCCACAGCGTAGTTCCCCACGAAAAGCACATTCTGCGTCTTCGGGAGAGGTACAACAGTCACTCATCACAAGCAGGATGATCTCCCAACCTGTTCATTCCATGAGCATGATATAGATGGAGGTCACGAGAGACAAGAGAAAATGGAGTCGGAAAATCGGATAGAGCCACTCCGAGATTGATCGGTGCGCACTGCGAGACGACCAGAACAAACCCTCCGATCGGCGGTAGGTTTACTTAACTCATCACCGAAGCGTGATGCCAGTTTTCGCGACCACGGGGTCTCTGAGTTGGCCCCTACTCATCCCCATTGGCGGTGGCCGCCTTGCGCTCCATGACACCGGAACCAAGCTTTTCCTTCACTAGTCCCATGATTTCGGATGAGATGCTCGTGTTTTCTTCAAGAAATCGCTTGGCGTTCTCCCGCCCCTGCCCCAGACGCTCCGACTTGTAGCTGAACCATGAACCTGATTTCTCGACAATGTTATGATTGATGGCCATATCGAGAAGCTCACCAGAGAGAGATATTCCCTTACCGTAGATAAGGTCAAATTCGGCTTCGCGGAAAGGAGGGGCGACCTTGTTTTTCACGACTCGCACGCGCGTACGGGAGCCGATCATTTCTTCCCCTTCTTTGATCGAAGCAATCTTGCGAATGTCGAGGCGCACGGTTGCATAGAACTTAAGGGCGTTACCTCCGGAGGTTGTCTCGGGATTTCCGAACATCACGCCGATTTTCATTCGGATCTGATTGATGAAAATAATTGCCGTGTGCGACTTGGAGGTTATAGCCGTCAGTTTGCGCAACGCCTGTGACATGAGGCGAGCCTGGAGCCCCATGTGACTATCACCCATCTCCCCTTCGATCTCGGCTTTGGGAGTCAAGGCCGCCACTGAGTCAATAACCACGATATCAATCGCGCCCGAGCGAACCAGAGTCTCGGTGATTTCCAGCGCCTGCTCGCCGTTGTCTGGCTGTGAAATCAGAAGATTAGTGAGATCCACGCCCAATCCCTTGGCGTAGGTGGCATCAAAGGCGTGCTCGGCGTCGATAAAAGCCGCGACCCCGCCCGCCTTCTGGGCTTCGGCGATGACATGAAGCGTCATGGTCGTCTTGCCCGAAGCCTCGGGGCCAAAAATCTCGGTTACTCGTCCGCGAGGTATGCCCCAGACACCGAGTGCGTAGTCCAACCCGAGCGAACCGCTGGGGATCACCTCAACGTCCATGACGGTGCTGTCGCCCAGCCGCATGATCGAACCTTTGCCATAGGAGCGTTCGATTTGGATCAACGCCGCATCAAGGGCCTTCTTTCTATCCGGTAGAGTAGACGTCGTAGCCATGTCGGACTTGCCTTTCTTTATCTCGATTTTCTTGCTCTCCATACTGCCAATCTATCGCTTTGGGTTTCCACGAATATATCACTTTTGCGTCGCCACTAAACTAATTTTGTGAACTGACAAGAGGTGTCAGTGAAAATTAGGGATTGCGAGAAAAAGGGGGCGCGTCAGGCGGGCGCTCAACCCGCCAATTGCTTCTCGTGAAGGGGCCGATAGACCGGTCCGGTCGGAGTGAGAGTCGACTGATACAGGACTATCCGGTCAAAACGAACAGGAACGGTGTCGATTTTGAGCATCGGCAGGTAGGCCAGCAGCGCGCCGATCCCCCGCGTCTTCTTGACCCGCCCGAGTGTCAGGTGCGACCGAAACCCTTTGGTTCCCGGAGCGAAGCCACACGAGCGAACGGCCGATTCCACTTCTGCGGCCATCTGTGACAACAGGTCGATCCGCCCCTTGAGTCCCACCCAAAAGATGTTTGGAAGCTGCAAGTTGGGGAAGCCGCCAATCCTGTCTGTGACGGTATCGACAGGGGGAAACCTCGAACCAAGGTCGTCGATGATTGAGGCCAAGCCGGGGATCAGTCGCTCATCGGTCTCCCCGAGGAAGCGGATGGTCAGATGGATATTCTTTGCCGCGACCCACTTGACATCCGCACCCTGTCCACGCAGATCACGAATCAAATTTTCCAGGTAATCACGAACCGACGCCTCAAGCGGCAGGGCAATGAACAGGCGCATCATGCAATGTCGAGGATTTCCCGGCGCAGGAGGTTCAACGCCGTGTACACTGCACGAGAGCGGTTGATTTCGCGCCCATTGCCGTACTGGAAGTGTCTGGCGTAGGCGCTGTGTGCCGAGGCCAAGCCAATGAACGTTGTTCCAACCGGTTTGGTTTCGGTTCCTCCGTCGGGGCCAGCAACTCCCGTGATCGAGAGCGCGTAATCGGACTTGAACAGCTTCCGACACCCCGCAGCCATCGCGACCGCACACGGTTCCGAAACTGCTCCGTGCTCCGCGATCACGCTCTCGTCAACACCAAGCTGGCTGATCTTGACGTCATTGGAATAGGCTACCAGTCCGCCGACAAAATAGCGTGATGCTCCGGATACCGACGTGATTGTCATCCCCAATTGGCCCGCCGTGCAGGATTCTGCCACAGCGAGTGTCTTATCATTATCAAGAAGCAGCTGTCCGACAACGCCTTCAAGCGTATCATTGTCACGTCCATAAACGAATTTCCCACACACCGATTCCAGGTATCGCTCAAGAGTGTGCGCCTTTTCTTCGGCTTGTGCGTCGGTCTCGGCCTGGGCGATGATCCTAAGATCCACGCCACCGTAACCTGGAAGGTAGGCCAGCTTGACCCCCGATTCGAGCTTAAGCCCGGGCTTGATCATTTCTGCCAGTTGGGATTCAAAGAGTCCATTTATTCTCAGCTTAACCACACTGATGGCTTGACCCGTCTTCAGGCTTCTCAGATACGGCAGCACTTCGTCGACAATCATCTGCTGCATTTCGAATGGCACGCCCGGCAGGGCAATGAAAATCCGTCCCTCCTCGGCGATGCAGATACCGACCGCCGACCCGTACTTGTTCGGAAAGAATCGCGCCCCCTGCGGCAGCAGCGCCTGGTTTTGATTGATCGCGGGCATCTCGACCCCGCGGCGGACAAAGCGCTGTCTGATCTCTTCGAGTATCTCTTCGTGGAAGATGAGATTGCGCCGGAAGACTTTCACTATCGCCCGCTTGGTCATATCGTCGTCGGTCGGTCCCAGACCGCCGGTTACAATCACGACCTGACACCGCTTCAGCGCGATCCGGAACGCCTCCTCCATATGCTCCAGACTATCCCCGACCGAGGTCTTGAAGCGCACCCCAAGACCGATATCCAGCATCTTTGAGGCGATGAACGTAGCGTTGGTATCCACGGTGTGGCCCGTGATGATCTCGTCGCCGATAGTGATGATTTCTACTTCCAAAGCATCTCCAGTCTTCTACCGAGTCTCCTCAAGACCGTGCGAGCGCAAAAACGACAATCTGCGTCAATACATTCGCCTGCACGCCGGCTGCAATGTCATCCATCGTAACCCCCCACCCGCGCGGGAGTCTTTCCGCCCGGGCTGCCGGTGGGAGCTTGAAGACGTCAAAGGCGCGAAACGCCACAAAAGCGATAACATAATTGGTGAGTGAATGGGGAACCCAAAGCACGGCCACACACATCCCCGCCCACTCGTCGATCACGATCTTCTTGGAGTCATGCCCGAAAGTCTTTTCCGCCTCGGTCGCCGCCCATACCGATACGGCAAACATGGCCGCCGTCACACCGAGCTGCACAGGCATTCCCTTATCAAACAGCAGGAACACCAAGACCCACGCCGGCACGGTGCCGACTGTTCCCGAAACAAACGGGGAGTAGCCAGTGAAAAGTCCCGTCGCGATCAGTTTGGTCAACCAGGTCTTCATGGTGACACCTACTTCAATACACTCTTAATCATGAAAAAGTACTTCACAATATAGTCAATGCCGGTCCAGACCGTAACAACGGCCGTGATCCACATGACCAGATTGAAATAGAATAGATAGTCGAAGGCGATCAGAGACAGGGCCGGACTCTGGAAGTGCTGCAGGGTCGACAGCAGGCAGATGTAGGCCATGACAATCCCGACAACTGTCAATTGTAGGAAGGTTTTTACTTTCGCCCACCAAGTTGGCGGAATGATCACTCCTCGGTAAGCTGCCAAGAGCCGAAGTCCGGTGATGGAGAATTCACGGCCAATGATCAACATCACGGGTAACGGGGAGATGAAATGAAGCGACACGAATGAAATCAGGGCGCTGGATACTAATATCTTGTCTGCCAGCGGATCCATGAATTTGCCGAAACCCGTGATAATTCCGTAGCGCCGGGCGTAGTAGCCGTCAGCCATGTCGGTGAGGGCGGCGATCAGGAATAACCCCAACGCCGCCAACTGCATATAGTAATCTTCCATAATGAAGAGTATCATGAAGATCGGGGCGAGAATAATTCGAAGCAGGGTGAGTTTGTTGGGGGTATTCATCAGAGGGGAACCTACGGAAAAGGGTGGGGAGAGTCAAATCGTAAAAGCCGCTATGGGTAGGTAGGGTTCATACAGGCTATTAGGGGACAACGGGTTAGTCTTACTTGATGGCAAAAAAAATCCCAGGCAGGTTGCTCGGCCCGCCTGGGTGGACGATATTAGGTAATCCACAGAAAGAGTAACACTTTCCGATTGCAGCATCAAGATACTCCTTTAGAAATAGTTGTCAAGGGGAAAATTGCGTTTTTTCGAAAAAAAACTGAGATGGCTTCAAAAAGGGGGGAGGCTGACTCATTACCGGACCACGGCTGAAGACCGGGAATGCCACCGGCGATTCTGTGACAGAAACGTCAGGGAAGAGGATGTGCTTGTATGTCCTTTGAAAATAGAGGAGTTTGTCACTCTACTTTATGCCTTTCCAGACGCCTTTCGATTCTTAAAATGGTCTTAGAACTCCAAAAAAAGATTGACAAGAGTGCATCTCTTCGATATCGTAATGGCGTACTAATTCGAGGCGTTCAGTATCTCCGTATCCACAGCGCTTTACAGAGAGAGTTACTTGAAGCCACGGGAAGCCAGATTCTATACGCACGCTTTGTTACAGTCCGCGGCCGATCGACCACAACCAGAGATTTTCCTAAGTCACTGGGCAGTCATGACAAGAAGCCGCAATGATCCCGATATCAGCATATTCTATTATTTCAAGTCCCTCACACAAGGAGTCAAAATGAGAGCTCGCCAAGCAGGTCTGATTACTATCGGACTATCACTGATCGCGATCAACGCTTCTGCGTTAGATCCTCACTTCAAGTTGCCCGTCGATTATCCGGTCGGGATCAACCCGGACCAGGTTTGTTCAGCAGACTTCAATGGGGACGGTAAACTGGATCTTGCCGTTGTCAATTCGCTGAGCAACAGCGTCTCGATTTTGATGAACACTGGCACGGGAACATTTGCCGCTGCAGTCGACTACGCAGTCGGGATGTATCCCACCAGCCTGTGCGCCATAGACGTTGACGCCGACGGGAGGGCCGATCTGGCAGTGACGAATTACTCTTCGGCATCGATCTCGATTCTCATGAATCTCAATCTCCCCAGCGGCGCGTTCGATGTTGCCGTCGATTACAGCACTGGCATCCAGCCGATCTCGATCTGTGCGGCCGATTTCGATGGGGATGTAAAAATCGATCTCGCGGTGGCCAACTACGGCTCGGGTAATGTCTCGGTTATGATAAACCTCAACAATTCAAAGTTTCCTACTGCGGTCAACTATGCGACCGGCACAAACCCCAGCGGTGTCTGTACGGCTGATTTCAACGCAGACGGGAAGATGGATTTGGCAGTTGTGAACGCCTTTGACAACAATGTCTCGACTCTGCAAAACAACGGCAATGGGACTTTCGCGGCGGCCGTGAACTACTCGGTAGGAATCGGTCCGGTGGCCGTATCCTCAGCCGATCTGGATGCGAATGGATCTCGCGATCTTGCCGTCAGCAACTACGGAGCCAGCACCGTTTCGGTGTTAAAGAACAACGGCAGCGGTGTGTTCGGATTAGCGACGGACTACGGCGTGGGAACATCACCTTCGTCGATTCTCATTGCCGATCTTGATAAGGATGGACGCCCCGAATTGACAACAGCCAACCAGTTCTCCGACAACATCTCAATCCTGAGAAACAGCGGCGCCGGAGTATTCTCTGCCGCTGTCCATCACGCCGTAGGGAGCAACCCGCTTTCGGTGTGCGCGGGGGATTTCGATTCCGATGCCATGCCCGACCTGGCGGTAACGAACAGTTCATTCAACAATGTCTCAGTACTGATCGGTTTGCACCAATACACCATCAACGCTTCAGCTGGCGCTAACGGCACGATCTCACCCATCGGGGCAGTTGGAGTCTACGGGGGAACAGACCAGACCTTCACGATTTCGCCAAACGTGGGATATCATGTTGCTACTCTGACGGTTGACGGGGGAGCGGTCACACCGGCCACAAGTCATACTTTCACGGCCATAGCCGGTAATCACTCGATCAGCGCCACGTTTGCGATCAACCAGTACACGACAACGGCAAGCGCCGGACCAAACGGCACGATCAGTCCGGTCGGGGCGGTTGTGGGGAACTACGGAACCAATCAGTCATTCACAATCACGCCTAATGTTGGGTATCATGTTCTGGACGTAGTCGTGGACGGGGTTTCAAAGGGTCCTGTCACCGGCTGGACATTCACCTTCCTCGATGCCGATCACACGATCAATGCGACCTTTGCGATAAACACCTACAGCATCAGCGCATCAGCACCGCTGAACGGGACAATCACGCCGAGCGGTGTGACTATGGTTAACTATGGGGGCAGCCAGACCTATACAATCACACCGAACGCCTGTTATCATGTGGTCGATGTGCAGGTGGACGGCTCGTCTGTTGGCGCTGTGCTGAGTTATCCTTTCCCGAATGTGTCAGCCAACCATACTATTTCGGCCACATTTGCAATCGATGTGTACAGCATTGCGGCCTCGGCCGGGCTTCACGGTTCAATCAATCCGAGTGGAGCGGTGCCAGTCAACTGCGGATCGAATCAAAGCTTCACTATTATTCCCGATGCGCAGTATCATGTTGCCGATGTGTTGGTCGACGGAATCAGCGTGGGGGCGGTATCGACGCACACGTTTCTCAATGTGACGGCCAATCGGAGTATTTCTGCGACGTTTGCCAGTTGCTGTGTCGGGACGACGGGTAACGTCGACGGTTCCACCGACGGGATCTCGGACATTTCCGATATCTTTGCGATGGTCGATTATCTGGGCACAAGCCTTCCGTTGTCGAACTGTGCGACTGAGAACGACGTCAACAAGGATGGGACGATCGATATCTCCGATCTGTTTGCGCTCATAGACTATCTCGGCGGCGCGGCACCGTTGCCGGTCTGTCCGTAAGGCAGGGGAACCTGCACCATGCCGCTTCGCGCGGCCGCAGGGCAAAGACCCGTCGCAACGATGGGCTGACGTGAGAAACTTGGTGTCGAGTGAGAGGACCTGCAGCGGAGCTGTGGGGTACAAGGTATCAAGTGAGATTTGGGAGATAGCGTCACATCACCCCAGTTGAAGCTGGGGCAGGCACTCCCTGTTGAACAGGGACAAGATGCGACGCAACATTTCAATCGTCAGTTCTTACTCCCAGATTGCTGGGAGTAGGAACTGACGAAACTACGAAAACGATGAAATCAGCTGCAGCCGCTGGTGGAGCCGCAGGTGTCGCATTTCAGGCAGGTGCCGTTGCGAACCATCGTGAATGAGCCGCACTCGCGGCACATATCCCCTTCGTAGCCTCTCAGCCGCGCGTTTCTGATCTGGTGGTAGAGACGTGAGTCTCCTTCGGTGGCGCCAGAACTTTTTCCGGGGGCAAGGTACTTAAGCAGCGCCTCCGCTGTGTCAGTTTTGCCAGTTGTAACCGCATGCTCCATCGATGTACCATGACCGTTTCCTCCATTACCACCGTTTCCACCATTGCCATGTCCATTGCCGCCGTTCCGTGGCGAGGCGCCCAAATGGGATGTATGAATGTCATCATCTTTCCGACTACCGGTCGCGATCAGTTCGGCCGAGAGAGTCTGGGCCGGTTCCTCCGCCTCGAATTCGATCGTCTCTTCGCTTGGTGTGCCGAGGGTGTCGCTGCGCAGATCCTCTTCTGAGACATGTTCGAGATCGTGACGCCCCAGATACGTGATCGCGAGCTCGCGGAAGATATAATCGATGATCGAGGTCGAGCGCTTGATTGACTTGTTACCGCTAACCATCCCGTTCGGCTCAAAGCGGCTGAACAAGAAGGCCTCGACATATTCTTCGAGCGGTACACCGTGCTGCAGGCCAAGCGAGATAGCGATGGCGAAGCAGTTCATCAGTGAGCGGAAGGCGGCCCCTTCGCGATGCATATCGAGGAAGATTTCTCCGAGGGAGCCGTCGGAGTATTCGCCTGTGCGCAGGTAGATCTTGTGCTCTCCGACCACGGCCTTTTGAGTATAGCCGCCGCGACGGTTGGGGAGTTTACGGCGTTTCGCGATGTAGCGGTAGATCACTTTTTCAGCCATCTTCTGAGCGGTCTGGCTGACGGTGAGCATCTGGGCTGATTCGTGAGCGTCATCATCGAGAAGCACTGAGTTCAGCGGCTGGCTGAGTTTGGAACCGTCACGATAGAGCGCGACCGCCTTGTTCATGGTCTCCCATGCGAGGCGATACGCCTTCTTGACATCGTCGATAGTCGCCTCGGCTGGCATGTTAATGGTTTTCGATATGGCTCCTGAAATAAACGGCTGAGCGGCCCCCATCATGCGGATGTGCGACTCAAACGGGATATATCGTTTCCCTTTGCGACCGCACTTGTTCGCGCAGTCGAAGATCGGCAGATGCTTTTCCAGAAGATGCGGGGCCCCTTCGATGGTCATGGCTCCGCAGCAGAATTCATTGGCGGCTTCAATCTGATCTTTGGTGAAGCCGAGCTCGCGCAGGAGGTTGAAGTCCCAGCGATTGTACATGTCGTCAGCAAACCCCAGCGTTTCCTTGAGAAACTCTTCGCCGAGGGTGTACTTATTGAAGGCGAAGGTAATGTCGAAGACATTTTCGAGCGCTCCTTCGAGTTCGGTCAGTTCATGGTCGCCGAAACCTTTGGCGCGAAGGGATTCGTGGTTGATAAACGGCGCCTGTTTGAGGGTCCGCTTGCCGGTTGCGTAAGAGACGATATCTCCGATCTGTTCTTCCGTGTAATCGAGCTGAGACAGGGCTGTTGGCACGGAGTTATTGATGATCTTGAAGTAACCACCACCGGCGAGTTTCTTGAATTTGACGAGTGAAAAGTCCGGTTCGATACCGGTTGTGTCGCAGTCCATCAGAAGGCCGATGGTGCCGGTCGGGGCGATGACGGTCGCCTGGGCGTTACGGAAACCGTGAACCTCTCCCAACTCCAACGCTCGATCCCAGACTTTTCGGGCAGCGCGCATCAAGGATTCAGGAAGGAAATTCGGGTTGATCCCGACCGGCTTGACGTTCAGCCCTTCGTATTCAGACTTGTCGGCATTGTACGCCGCGCGGCGGTGATTGCGGATGACACGAAGCATATGGTCGCGGTTACGATAGAAGGCGGGAAAGGCGCCCTGTTCTTTCGCCATCTCCGCAGAAGTTACGTAGGCGCCACCAGTGAGCAAGGAAGTGATCGCACCGCAGAAGGCGTAGCCCTGAGGGGAGTCGTACGGGATCCCCATGCGCATGAGCACAGTGCCGAGATTGGCATAGCCAAGGCCGAGAGTTCGGAATTCGTAGCTCTTCTGTGCGATAACTTTCGATGGGTATGAGGCCATGAGAACCGAGATTTCCAGCACCATGGTCCAGAGTTTTATGGCATGCAGATAGCCGTCGATGTCGAAATCCCCGCGATCATCCAGGAATTTGGCAAGGTTGATCGAGGCCAGGTTACAGGCGGTGTCGTCGAGGAACATGTATTCCGAGCACGGATTCGAAGCGTTAATCCGGCCATCATCGGGGCAGGTGTGCCATTCATTGATGGTTGTGTCGTACTGAACGCCGGGATCGGCGCAGGCCCACGCCGAGTAACAGATCTTTTCCCAGAGGGTTGAGGCAGGGACATTCTTGACTACCCGTCCGTCGGTACGCCGACGGAGTTCCCAGGGCTGGCTATCGGCAAGTTTTTCGAAGAAGGCGTTGGGGACACGCACGGAGTTATTTGAGTTTTGTCCGGAGACAGTCAGGTAGGCGTCGCTTTCCCAGTTGGTATCGAATTGGGCGAAATCGATCTGGCCAATCCCCTGCTGGGCCAAATCGAGGACCTTCTGGATGTAACCGAGCGGTACAGCCAGCTGTTTGGCGTGGCGGAGCGCTTCTTTCAGCGCCGGATTCTTCTGCGGATCGACTTCGACTCGGGTGTTTCCATTTTCGCCCGGGATAGTGACAGCATGGAAGATTTCGGCCAATTGCTGGCGGATGATTCTCGAACCGGCCACCAAAGAGGCTACTTTCTGCTCTTCGACGACTTTCCAATTGATGAAATCCATAATGTCGGGATGATCCAGATCAAGGCAGACCATTTTGGCTGCCCGCCGCGTGGTTCCTCCCGATTTAATCGCTCCCGCCGCTCGATCGCCGATCCGGAGGAACGACATCAGGCCCGAGGAGTTTCCGCCACCTGAGAGGGATTCACCAGAGCCTCGAATTGATGAAAAGTTCGTTCCGGTGCCGGAACCATACTTGAACAGGCGCGCTTCACGAACCCATAAGTCCATAATGCCGCCGTCGTTGACCAGATCGTCGCTGACCGACTGGATGAAGCAGGCGTGCGGCTGGGGATGCTCGTAAGCATTTTTGGTCTCGGTGAGAATATGAGTGATCGGATCTACAAAATAGTGTCCCTGGGGAGTTCCCGTAATGCCGTAGGAATGAAACAGTCCGGTATTGAACCACTGAGGAGAGTTGGGCGCGGCAACCTGATCGGCGAGCATGTAGCAGAGCTCGTCATAGAAGACCTGCGAGTCCTGGGCGCTGTCGAAGTATCCGTACCGTTCTCCCCATGAGCGCCAGCAGCCGGCCAGCCTATGGAACACCTCACGACCGTCGGTCTCCCCTCCGACACGTTGGTTTCCGTTTTCATCGAGCAACGGACGCCCCGATGAATCAGAGAGTGGCACGCCTGCCTTGCGAAAGTATTTTTGGGCCAGGATATCGACCGCTACCTGCGACCACTTTTCCGGAGCCTCAATGTTCTCGAGCTTGAAGACCGTCGATCCGTCGGGGTTTCGTATTTCCGAGGTTCTACGGGCAAACGGAATGCGGCAATAGGGGGACTCCCCTTCATGGGTGAAATAACGACTCAGCTTCAAGCGGCACCTCCCAGTGTCTATCCGAGGTTCCCACCGATGCGAACATCCTTATTCGCCCGCGACCGGTTCGGTGAGACTCTATTTCAAATCAAAGTTTCCTGTAAATGAGCACTGCTTCCGACAGCAATCATTGGGAAATCGAGCCCATCGTTTTCGGAAGCGGCACAATATATTGGGGTCAGATTTTTCCGTACCACTAAAAATTGTGTTTTTTTTCGGATATCCCGTATTTCATTGATAATGAACGAAGTAGAAAGAGAGCGCAAAGGGAGACAGAAAAGTCAGTACTCCTTCACTTGGGTTTGTTGAAATCGACGATATTTGTAAGGTTTTGTTAAGTAACATGTTACGAAACGGTCAACTCATAGGCGTGATGCGTTGAAAAGAAGTTAGCGTCTTGCGTCTGTCTAAGATGTTGTTATATATATTATTACGAGAATACAAACAACTGGTCAACACCTTACCAACAGTCTTTGTGGATACTTCTCGCTCTGGACTCTTGGGCAGGCGACGTTTTCCACTCTATTCTCTATTGGTCAGTTGCGCTAACTGAACGGGTTTGCTCTTACGGTATAAACGTCAGCGGCTGCAGGCCGCAAGCGCATAATATCGTACGAAGCGGAACCAATGGGAATATGGACTGTTTTGGCAGATGAATCATACTTAATGATAGTAGTTTCTCGGAGAGCAGGATATATTGGCAGACACCATGAAGCGCACCCATGCCCTGATTAGGAATTATCTACGGCTTACCAAGCCGACGATCATGCTGCTGGTTCTGTTTACCGGAGCGACGGCTCTGGTGCTTGAGGGGAGCTTGATCTCGCATCCAACCAGGTTCGGGCTTGTTCTGTTGGGACTTTTTCTGACCGGGGGATCGGCTAACGCGCTCAACCAGTTCTTTGAGCGTGAGATCGATGCCCGCATGGCGCGGACAAAGGATCGTCGACCGCTCCCACTCGGGCAGATTGGGGTACAACAGGCACTGTGGTTTTCGATAGCGATCGGTCTTTTGGGGATTCTGTTGTTTGCCTATTTCTTCAACTGGCTCACCGCACTGCTGGCTCTGGCGACAATTCTCTTCTACAGTCTTTTTTACACGCTCTGGCTCAAACCGAACACGTCACAGAATATCGTCATCGGAGGGGCGGCTGGGGCGATGGCGCCCGTCGGGGCATGGGCAGCTGCGACCGGCTCGATGGCTCTTGCGCCGTGGTTTCTATTTCTGATCGTGTTCTTGTGGACACCGCCTCATTTTTGGTCGCTGGCGCTCTTCTGCAAAGCGGACTATGTGAAAGCCGAGTTGCCCATGCTTCCGGTTGTGAAAGGGGACAGCTCCACATTGAACCAAATCCTCCTCTATACGCTCCTGGTGGTCGCAGTGAGTTTCGGATTATTCCTGACGGGATCAGGAATTCTGTATT
This sequence comes from uncultured Ignavibacteriales bacterium, assembly GCA_964540105.1. GTDB lineage: Bacteria > Zixibacteria > MSB-5A5 > GN15 > FEB-12 > DATKJY01. The sequence continues at coordinate 649,291 of CAZILL010000001.1, forward strand.
TGGTCGCAGCGGCTCTGCTGGGTGGATGGTTCATCAGGAAAGCGCTCAGCGCTCGCCGTGAGCAGACTGACTCCGCGTCGCGACGCCTCTTTGGTTTCTCAATCGTGTACCTGTTCGCTCTCTTCTTCGCGGTCATGGTTGACCGTGTTGTTTCCCTGTAGCCTTTCATTCTCTCCGATACGGTGAGTTCAGGAGAACCGGCCGGGTCTCAAATGATAGAATCACCGAGTCTATTTTTTTGGAAGTTTTTCGTTACCTTTTGTTGACAGCCGCAGTGGATTTCCCTTAATTCGACCTCATTGTGTCGGATGACGTTTGCAGCAAAGGCAATAGCCGGGACATTTGTCCTTTGTCACTGGGGTGGAGTCTCGGCTGAAAATCGTGAAAATAGTAACAAACTTGACTATACATGGCCCAGCTCTTTCCTAAATGGACCATCCATCTCCCGACGTTTGCTGCCGGCGGGGCCGGTCTGTTGTCAATATTGGTCGTGGGTGGTATCTGGTACTACTTTTCCCCCAAATATACGGATGTGGGGTACCGACCAAAGCAGCCAGTCCCGTACAGCCACAAGCTGCACGCCGGGGACCTCGGCATGGACTGTCGTTACTGCCATTCGTCGGTCGAACGGTCCCCAAGAGCCAATGTTCCATCGACCAGTAGTTGCATGAATTGTCATAAGATCATCCTCCCTGACAGTGAGAAGCTCCTGCCCGTCCGGGAGAGCTTCGCGACCGGGCGCCCCATTCAGTGGAACAAGGTTCACAAGTTGCCCGACTACGTCTACTTCAATCATGACGCTCATCTCAACGCCGGAGTCGGCTGTTTCAGCTGTCATGGGAATGTGGCGGAGATGGAGATTGTCCAGCAGAAGCATCCATTGAGCATGTCCTGGTGTCTGGACTGTCATCGTAATCCCGACAATTCCCTTCGACCGGTCAGTGAAATCACCAATATGAAGTGGATAACTCCCTCGAACCAGGGAGAGTTCGCGGCAAGGGCAAGAAAGGAACGCAATATCAATCCTCCCACGGATTGTTCAGCGTGCCACCGATGAGCGATCTCGAAAACAAACAGGGTCGGGCATATTGGCGGAGTCTCGAACAGCTCGCGAACAACCCGGAGTCTCGGTACGCGTGGGAAAGCGAGCATATTCAGGAGAGTCCCGAGGAGGACAACAGCTGGTCGCGGCGCAATTTCCTGACTCTCATGGGAGCGTCGCTGGCTCTGGCGGGACTCGCCGGTTGTCGTCGTCCGGTCGAGAAGGTTGTACCGTATGTCAAGCAGCCGGAGGAGGTCACGCCGGGAGTGCCGCAATACTATGCGACCACCATGCCCCTTGGTATGTCATCCTACGGACTTCTGGTCAAGACGAACGAAGGGCGACCGACCAAGATCGAGGGAAACAAGGATCATCCTTCGAGCTTAAGTTCGACCAACATTTTTGCACAGGGAGCGATTCTGGGGCTGTATGATCCGGATCGATCTTCCCGTATCCTGCATAACGGTAGTGAGAAGACATGGGATGATTTTGTCGCATTCTGGAGGGAACGGCACGCCCATTTTCAGGCCACTCAGGGGCAGGGGCTTGCGTTTCTTACCGAATCGTTCTGCTCGCCAACTATGGCGCGATTGAGCGAAGAGCTTCGTCAACTGTTTCCGAAGTCGGTGTGGGCGACCCATGAGCCGATCAGTGACGAGAATCGGTTTGCAGGGATTCGCGCGGCTACGGGGAAGCTTCTTCAGCCCGTATATCACGTCGAAAAAGCAAAAGTTATTCTCGCTCTTGATTCTGATTTTCTGCAAACCGAGGGTGAAAACGTTACAGCTCTGCGGGGTTTTGCCGACGGGCGGCGGATACGATCGCAGGCGGATCAGATGAATCGTCTATATGTGGTGGAAAGCGGCCACTCCGTGACCGGCAGTATGGCGGATCACCGGCTGCGAATGCAATCGTGCCAAGTGGGTCAGTTCGCTCTCGCACTGGCTCAAGAGCTTTCGCGCCAGGGGCTGAGACTTGACTTTCTTTCACGCGTGAGCATAGGGTCGGGCGAGTCGTTCGATTCCAAATGGCTCGGCGCTCTGGCACGAGACCTCGTGCAGTCGAGAGGGGAGAGCCTGATTCTCAGTGGGTACCGTCAGCCCCCATTCGTCCACGGAATGATCCTGGCTATGAACGAAGCGCTGGGGAACATCGGTACGTCCGTTACTTACCGAGAACTGAAGGACGCTGCCGTTCCGAATCAAGACGAACTGACTAAAATGACCGAAACGCTGAAGAGCGGTTTGATTGATACCCTTGTTATCCTCGGTTCGAACCCGGTCTACACGGCACCGGTTGATAACGATTTCGTTACTGCCATGAAAAAGGCAACTCACACGATTCACCTTGGCTCACATGTCGATGAGACCGCGCGAAATGCCGAATGGCATCTTTCTCAGGCACATTTCCTTGAAACGTGGGGGGATGCGCGTGCGGTCGACGGGACAGTGAGTGTAGTCCAGCCGCTGATAGAACCTCTTTTCAATGGCAAGAGTTCGGTTGAACTCATGGCTTTACTCGCAACGGGGCAGAATCAAAGTGGCTATGAAGTGGTTCGAGAGACCTGGAAAGCCTTGCTTCCGGCCACCAGCTACGAGAAATCATGGCGGACGGTCCTCCATGATGGGCTGCTCAAGGGAAGCGGCTCGCCTGCCGTGCAGATCTCAGTCGATGCAAAGAGCATCGCTTCACAGATTGCCGTAACGGGACCGGCGGATCCCGATCGGACCGAGATAGTTTTTGGGGTTTCGCACCTGTATGACGGTCGGTTTGCCAATGTCGGTTGGTTGCAGGAGCTTCCCGACCCAATCACCAAGCTGACCTGGGATAACGTGGCCTCGATGAGCAAGAGCACAGCCGACTCATTGGGCGTTGAAAATGGGGACATGATTCAGCTTGAGCTTCAGGGTCACACAGTGAACATGCCGATTTGGATCACCCCGGGGCATGCTGATAAGAGTGTCTCGGTTCAGCTTGGGTATGGTCGAAGAGGGGCTGGGAAAGTGTCGGAAGGCGTTGGATTCAATTCGTACGCCGTGCGGACGCGCGAAGCACTCGATTTCGGCTCCGGACTGACGATGACACGTTTGGGGACGAACTACCCGCTATCGAGTTCACAGAATCACGGGAGTATGGAAGGACGACCGATCATCAGAGAAGCGACCCTGGCTCAGTATAAAGACAAAGACGAGTTTTTCCCGAAAGCGATCGAGCATCCGGCGCTGGTTCCGCTCTGGGATGAGCATTCGTATGTCGAGGGGTATCAATGGGGAATGACGATTGATCTCAACTCCTGCACAGGCTGCAACGCCTGTGCGATCGCGTGTCAGGCGGAGAATAATATCCCGATCGTGGGGAAGGAGCAGGTCGCCAAGGGGCGGTTTATGCACTGGATTCGGCTTGACCGGTATTTTGCCGGAAGTATCGACGAACCGGAATCGGTTCATCAACCAATGGCCTGCCAGCACTGCGAAAACGCGCCTTGTGAACAGGTCTGTCCGGTGGCGGCGACAGTACATGACAGGGAGGGACTCAATGTCATGGTGTACAATCGCTGTATCGGTACCCGCTATTGTTCGAACAACTGTCCTTACAAAGTCAGACGTTTCAATTTCTTCAATTACACGAAGGATCTACCCGAGACGGTGCGGATGCAGCAGAATCCGGACGTTACCGTGCGTTCGCGAGGTGTCATGGAGAAGTGCACGTATTGCGTGCAGCGCATTACCAGCGGTAAGTATGCCGCCAAACGGGAAGGGCGTGAGGTCAAAGACGGCGAAATCATCTCGGCCTGCCAACAGGTTTGCCCGGCGCAGGCGATTGTCTTTGGCAACGTGAACGACCCCGGGAGTCGGGTTTCACAGTTGAAGAAGTTGAACCGCAATTACGCAGTACTCGAAGAGTTCAACACCAAGCCGCGAACAACCTATCTGGCGAAACTCCGTAACCCGAACCCAGAGTTGGTGAGGTCGTCGGGAGCTAATGGCGGCCACGAATGATCAATGAAAGAAGCGTAGCGTGAGCCACCCTGACAAGCATGTTGAAGCACTTGAGGTCGACCCGCCGCTCATAGCCGGTAACCCGACCTTCGGCACGATCACGCGCAAGGTAAGTGAAATAGCCGAGCGCAAGACCACGCTGACCTGGCTGTTGGCGTTTGGATTCTGCGGTTCGATTGTGCTTGTCCTGCTCGGATCAGTCGGTTGGTTGTTCTGGGAAGGGATCGGTATCTGGGGGCTTAATGTTCCGGTCGGGTGGGGGTTTGATATTGTCAACTTCGTTTTCTGGGTAGGTATCGGCCATGCGGGCACGCTGATCTCAGCCATCCTGTTCTTGTTTCGTCAGCGCTGGCGCACCTCGATCAATCGCTTTGCAGAAGCGATGACGATCTTCGCGGTTATCTGCGCGTTACTGTTTCCGAGCATCCATGTCGGTCGCGTGTGGCTGTTGTACTACGTCTTCCCGCTGCCAAATCAGATGGGAATGTGGCCAAATTTCCGCAGTCCGCTCCTGTGGGATGTCTTCGCGGTCAGCATCTACTTCACGTGCTCACTTATGTTCTGGTACATGGGGCTCATTCCGGATTTGGCCACGTTTCGCGATCGTGCCAAGAATCGCATACGCAAGATCATCTTCGGCGTTCTATCTTTGGGATGGCGGGGCGGTAATCGACAGTGGATGAATTACGAAAAAGCCTATCTCATTCTGGCGGGAGTCTCGACCCCGCTCGTGCTCTCAGTGCATAGCGTGGTGAGTACTGACTTCGCCGTGAGCATCATTCCTGGATGGCACACGACCATCTTCCCCCCCTATTTCGTCGCCGGGGCTATCTTCTCCGGATTCGCCATGGTGCTGTCGCTGGGAATTATCGTGCGCAAAGTATTTTCGCTTGAGAATATCATTACTATCAAGCACCTGGAGAACATGAACAAGATCATGCTGGTCACCGGTATGATGGTTGGCTATGCCTATGCGTGCGAGTTTTTCATCGCCTGGTATAGCGGGAATATCTACGAAGCGTTTGCCTTCATCAATCGCGCTTTTGGTCCGTATTGGTGGGCGTATTGGATCATGGTCTCGTGCAATGTACTTGTGCCGCAGATTTTCTGGTTCAAGAAGTGGCGGACAAGTATCCCGGTGATGTTTGTGGCGTCGCTGCTGATCAACGTCGGCATGTGGTTTGAGCGTTTTGTGATCGTGGTGACCTTGTCCCGCGGATTTCTCCCCTCGACCTGGGGGCATTATACTCCGACCAAATGGGACGCGATGATCATGCTTGGCTCGTTTGGATTGTTCTTCACGATGTTTCTGCTCTTTGTACGATTTGCGCCGGTGATTGCCATGTCGGAGGTCAAGGGGGTGCTCCCACAAGCCGACCCGCATCACCATGCAACCGGAGGCGACGGGCATCGATGACGGTCATGCATGAACACAAGACACAAGTTTATGGTATGCTGGCCGAGTTTGCCGGACCAGCGGAACTCCTGGCGGCGGCAGCGAGGGTGCGTGATGCCGGATATCAGAAGTTCGATTGTCACTCGCCGTTTCCAGTTCACGGCATGGACAAAGCGATGGGTTTGAAGCCGTCGAAAGTAGGATACATCGCTGGTGTATGTGGCCTGATTGGAGGCGTATCAGGTCTGACGTTGCAGTGGTGGGTGAGTGCGGTCGACTACCCGCTGGTGATTTCCGGGAAGCCGTTCTTCAGCTATCCGGCGTATGTGCCCGTGACTTTCGGTCTGACCGTGCTCTTCGCGGCGTTGGGGGCAGTGTTTGGAATGTTGATGGTAAATCGCCTGCCACAACTGTGGCACGCGGTGTTCTACTCTGATCGATTCATCAAGGTGACCGATGACGGTTTCTTTGTCAGCGTTGAAGCCGGCGACGAGAAGTTCGACGAGCTGAAGACGAAGGGATTCCTTGAGAGCATCGGCGGTACACACGTGGAGATACTGAGAGGCGAATGAAACGCACTATTCTCATATTGATATTCTCGCTGTTGGCGGGAGGCTGCTTCCGCAACACGCCGTCGGAAAAGCCGCCGCTTCATGTCAATCCCAACATGGATGACCAGCCGAAGTACAATGCGCAGGCAAAGAGTCGCTTCTTCGCTGATGGCGCCACGATGCGGGTGCCGCCGGCGGGAACAGTGGCTCGCGGTTTCCTGCGTGACGATGACATTTACTTTACTGGCAAGATGGACACTACCCCAGTGGCAAAATCTCCCGTACCAACCACGATGCAACGGCTCAGGCGGGGTCAGGAACGGTTTACGATCTTCTGCTCTCCCTGTCACGGGCGGCTTGGAGACGGGAAGGGAATCATGATGCAGCGCGGATATGTGCCGCCGCCGTCGTTTCATGATGACCGGATACGAAACTTTGCCGACGGGCATATTTTCGACATCGTTACGAACGGGATTCGAAACATGCCGAGCTATCGATTCCAGATACCGGTCGAAGATCGCTGGGCGATCATTGCTTACCTTCGGGCGCTGCAGCGCAGTCAGAACGCGCGGTTGGACGACATACCGCAGGAACTTCGGGGGACGCTGAAGTAGCGGAAACAAGATGAACTGGGATCGTGCGACATATCGTTTGACCGAGGCGAAATCACTCGGGACCCGTTGGCTGATTTTCGGAGGGGCGATGCTCGCGATCAGCGCGGTCGGATACACTATTGACGCAGCGCGGTTTTTTCATGCCTATCTGGCGGCATATTCTTTCTGGATTTCTCTTGGTCTTGGGGCGCTGTTCTTTGTCATGCTTCACCATTTGGTCGGGGCGCAGTGGAGTGTGGTGGTCCGACGTCTGGCTGAAGTCGTTGCGACAGTTATTCCGATCATGGGGCTTCTGTTCATTCCCGTCCTGTTGGGTATGTCGTCACTGTATGAGTGGAGCCACGCCGACGCGGTTGCCAGTAATGAACTGTTGCAACACAAGGCTGGTTTTCTGAACGTGACCTTCTTTATCGTTCGCTCGATTATCTACTTCGCGATCTGGATATTCCTTTCTCGCACATTGCATCAGTTGTCGATTCAGCAGGACCGCGGTTCATCGGAGGCGTTGACCGCCAAGATGCGTCAGACCAGCGCGTACGGGATGATTATCTTTGCGCTCTCGGTGACTCTGGCCGGGTATGACTGGCTGATGTCGCTTGACGCCCACTGGTATTCGACGATTTTTGGCGTATACTTTTTTGCCGGAGGCCTGCTCGGATTCCTGGCGTTGCTGACCTATCTGTCGCTGTATCTCAAGGGGAAGAAGGTTCTTTCCGAGGTGATTACGGTCGAGCACTATCATGATCTCGGGAAACTCGTGTTCGCCTTCACGATCTTCTGGGCCTATGTCGGATTTTCACAGTATTTTCTCATCTGGTATGCCAACGTTCCCGAAGAAACGATTTGGTATTTGAAACGCTGGGAGGGGTCGTGGAAATATGTCAGCCTGCTCATCATGTTCGGTCAGTTCTTTATTCCCTTCCTGGCAATGCTGTTTCGAGCGACCAAGCGGACACCCTGGCTTATGAAGGGGATCGTCATCTGGATATTGACCGTCCATTATGTGGATATGTATTGGCTCGTCTATCCGACGCTCCTGCCCGAAGGGGCCAGCTTCTCATGGATGGAAGCGACGTGTCTGTTGGGGATAGGCGGGCTCTTTCTCTGGGCCTTTTGGAGCCGACTCGCGGCGAATCCGATTGTACCGACAGGTGATCCGAAATTGACGGCTTCGATAGAGCACGTAAACCCATTCTAAGGCGAGACAATGACTGAGACGCATACGCAGCAGGATCGAGATAACCCCGGGGACGGCTATGACCGCAAGGAGGTCAATGTCAAGGTGTTGCTGTGGGTGGCTGTAGCCGGAGTTTTGTTTGTGGTTGTCTCGGCGATTATTCTCGACAGCTGGTTTACGCTCACGAAGGAAGAAGTGGTCTATACTTCTGTGCTGAAACCTGAATCAGTCTCGCTCAAGGACTTAAGAGCGCGAGAGGATGAGGTGCTGAATTCATACAAGATATTGGATTCAGCCAAGGGCATCTACCAGATACCGATAGAGCGGGCCCTGGAACTGTACGCCGAGGAAGCGTTTCGTTCTCAGACAGAGAAATGAGCGTGGGGCAAGTGTACTCAAGATATGCTGACAAGGGCGAACTCCTGAAAACCTCCGTTGTTCACTGCAAAGATATGTACTTAGTTTGTCGACGATGTAGGTCCTATCGGACTGTTTCGGCGGTGCTGACGACGCTGGCAGTTATCCTGACGCTGTTGTCCTGTTCCGTTGGCCAGGCACAGGCGCTTCTTGATGATCCCGTGGAACTTCAGGGAGTTGGGATCGAGGAACATCTGGGAGCGCAATTGCCGCTCGACTTGACGTTTGTTGATCAAAACGGCGCCACGGTGAAACTTGGGGACTATTTCAGGGATGGCAAGCCGGTTATCCTCAATATGGTTTACTACAGCTGTCCGATGCTCTGCAACCTGGTTCTAAACGGTGTGACAGCGTCGGTCAAAGAGATGGACTGGATTCCAGGTAAGGAGTTTCGAATGCTGGCCGTGAGCATCAACCCCCGCGAGACGTTTGATCTGGCTGGAGCAAAACGCGCCAGCTATCTGAAGGATCTGGGGAAAGTCGACGCGGAGTCTGGGTGGAGCTTCACGGTCGGCGAGGAGAGCCAGTCGAAGCAGTTAGCGGAGGTGTTGGGGTACCATTATTATTGGGATGAAAAGCAGAAGGAGTACGCGCATACCGCGGCGACCTTTGTGATAACGCCCGACGGGAAGATCTCGCGGTATTTATACGGCATCGAGTATAACCCGAAGGACTTGCGCTTCGCGCTGTTGGAAGCGTCGGAGGGGAAGTTGGGGAGCACGCTCGATCGGCTCATCTTATACTGCTACCATTATGATCCGCTCGCGCGGGGGTACGTTCTCTTTGCGGGGAACGTGATGAAGCTTGGAGGAGCGGCGACCGTTCTCCTGCTGGGCGCCTTTCTGGGGACAATGTGGCGGCGCGAACAGAAACAGAAGAAACTGAACCACCTGAGTGTAGAGCGCCTATGAACTGGCATGTCAGACCGGAAAGAGACTGATGGATAGCACGGGCACATTGTGGCTTCCGCCGGGCAATTCGACAATCGCGGGCGAAGTTGATCCGCTTTTCGACTTCATCCTGTACGCCAGTGTTATCATGTTTATTATCGTTGTGGCGGGAATGGCCTACTTCTCGTGGCGGTATCGACGTCGCAAGACAGACGGGTTAGTGACCGGCGCCACTCATAACACAGCGCTCGAAATCATCTGGACCGCGATCCCTACCATCCTGATTCTTATTGTCTTCGTCTGGGGTTTCAAGACGTTCATGAGGATGCACGTAGCGCCGAAGGATGCCATTGAGGTCAAGCTCACGGCGCAGAAGTGGTTCTGGACCTTCGACTACCCCTCCGGAGCCAACAGTGTCAATGAACTTATGGTGCCGGTTGACAAACCGATCAAGCTTCTGATGTCATCGAAGGATGTGATCCATAGTTTTTTTGTGCCCAATTTCCGAGTCAAGATGGACGTGTTACCCAACCGGTATACGGTTGCCTGGTTCGAGGCTACCAAAGTAGGGGACTACGACCTGTTCTGCACGGAGTTCTGCGGTAAGGGGCATTCCGAAATGCGTGGGACGATCAAGGTCGTGTCCGAGCGCGAATACAACGCCTGGCAGGAGGCGTCGAGCGGCTCCGGGGAAGGCATGACCCTCGAGGAGTTTGGAGCCAAACTCTACAAATCAAAGGCGTGCGTGACCTGTCACACACTAGACGGGAACAAATTGGTCGGCCCGTCATTCAAAGGGAAGTTCGGGACAATGGAACATCTGACCGACGGACAGCAGGTCCTTATTGACGAGAATTATATGCGGGAATCGATCCTGCTTCCGAAGGCCAAGATAGTGAGTGGTTTTGAACCGGTCATGCCGACGTATCAGGGGATCCTGAAAGATCGGCAGATCGATGCGCTGATCGCATATCTCAAGACCATCAAGTGACGCTCGTTGAGGATGAAACAATGACTGACCTGACAATACCGAACTACAATTACCTGAGGCATCCCAAGGGGCTCCGGTCGTGGCTACTCACGCAGGACCACAAGCGGATCGGCGTTTTGTATTTTGTCGCGATCTCCCTGTTCTTCATGGTGGGAGGGATTCTGGCGGTGATCATGCGCACCAAGCTTTTCCAGCCCGGGGTTGGGTTCATGAGCAATGAGACTTACAATCATCTCTTCACGCTCCACGGAGCGATCATGATCTTTCTGTTTATCATACCATCGATTCCGGCAGCCCTGGGGAATTTCATCCTGCCCATCATGATCGGCGCTAAGGACGTGGCGTTTCCACGTTTGAACCTGGCGAGCTGGTATATCTATGTGCTTGGTTCCTTGTTCTGTCTGTTCTCGATCGCTATGGGCGGGGTCGATACGGGCTGGACGTTTTACACCCCCTACAGTACGACGACGTCAACTTCAGTCATTTCGATGACGCTCGGGGTCTTCATTCTTGGTTTCTCCTCCATCTTTACCGGTTTGAATTTCATTGTCACCGTTCACAAGCTGAGGACGCCGGGGATGGCCTGGTTCGGTATGCCGCTCATGATCTGGGGGCTCTACGCAACCGCGATCATCCAGGTCCTGGCGACACCGGTGCTTGGGATCACGATGGTCCTGCTGATTCTGGAGCGGGTGGCCGGGATCGGGATCTTTGACCCGGCGATGGGCGGAGACCCGGTACTATTCCAGCATTTCTTCTGGTTCTATTCGCATCCGGCGGTCTACATCATGATTCTTCCGGGGATGGGAATCATCAGTGAATTGATTTCGCATTTCTCGCACCGTAAGATTTTTGGATACCGCGCGATTGCCTATTCATCGCTGGGGATCGCCTTCATGAGTTTCCTCGTGTGGGGGCACCACATGTTTGTCAGTGGTCAATCGGAACTGGCCGCGGTGATCTTCTCGTTTCTCACGTTTTTTGTGGGAATCCCATCCGGAATCAAGGTTTTCAACTGGATTGCGACGCTCTACCGTGGTTCGATCAGTTTTGCCACTCCGATGCTGTACGCCCTGTCGTTCTTGTTCACGTTCACAATCGGCGGACTGACCGGCATCTTTTTGGGTGCGCTGTCGGTCGATGTGCATCTTACGGACACCTACTTTGTCGTAGCGCATTTTCATTATGTCATGATGGGGGGGACGGTGATGGCGCTGCTGGGAGGGATTCACTATTGGTGGCCGAAGATGTTTGGGAAAATGTATAGTGAATTCTGGGGGAAGATCGCCTGCCTGGTGATTTTTGTGGGTTTCAACATGACCTTCTTCACGCAGTTTATCCTCGGCTCCAAAGGGATGCCCCGCCGTTACGCGACCTACGCGGATCAATACCAGCCGCTTCATGCGTTTTCATCTGTAGGGGCGTGGGTGCTGGGGCTGGGGTTTGTAATCATGCTTGTCTACCTGATTCGCTCGCTGTACAAGGGAGCGCCGGCAGGAAATAATCCGTGGGGAGTGCTCGGTTTTGAATGGGAGACCACGTCGCCGCCCCCGCCAGAGAACTTCCTGACAGCGCCGACGGTGCTTCACGGACCGTACGATTATGACACGGTGCTGATCGATCGCTCCAACGCTAATCCAAGCGCCGCAACGGGGAGAAGATAGAGCAATGTCCGGGACACACACTGATAATCGTCCAGCGTTTCTGGCGCACCATTTCAGCGACGTAGGGCAGCAGCGCGAGTCGGCGAAGCTGGGAGTATGGCTGTTTCTCCTGACGGAGATTCTTCTCTTCGGCGGGCTGTTCTGTGCGTACGCGATCTATCGATCGTGGAATCCCGATATGTTCCACAATGCGCACAAAGTACTGAGTGTTGGCATGGGGGCTACGAACACGGTAGTGCTGATCCTCAGTTCTGTGACGATGGCGCTGGCGATTCGCGGCATGCAGCTGGGGAAGAGAAAGCAGACAATAGTGAATCTGGCGATCACGCTGGCGTTGGCGGGCGTGTTTCTGGTCATCAAGTACTTCGAATATGAACACAAGATACACCTCGGGCAACTTCCGGGTAAATGGTACACCTTTCAGGGGATTGAGGGGAGTAATCCCCATGTCTTCTTCTCAATCTACTTCATGATGACCGGTCTTCACGGGATTCACGTGATAGGCGGCATGTCGGTCATTGCCTGGCTGATATATAAGACGTCAAAGAACAGCTATTCGAGCGAATACTATACTCCAATCGAAATGACGGGTCTGTACTGGCACTTAGTGGACCTGATCTGGATCTTTCTATTTCCGCTGTTATACCTGATCAGTTAGGGAGAGAGCATGAGTAGTAAAGCGCATATCCCGCATATTCTTCCGCTGAGTCTCTACCTGACGATCGGCGCGGCCCTGCTCGCCCTGACGGCGATCACGGTGACCGTATCGCAATTTGATTTTGGACCCTACAATCTGGTCATCGCGATGACGATCGCTGCAATCAAGGCGCTGCTGGTGGCGTTCTTCTTCATGCACCTCTGGTTCGACAGCAAAGTCTACTTCTCGATTTTTGCCGGTGCCCTCCTGTTTCTGGCGGTGTTCATTGTGTTGATCATGTTCGACACTCAGCGACGCGGGGATATTGACCCAGCTCTTGAGGGACCGATCGAGAAGAGCGCCGCCATGTATCAGCAGGCGCCGGCCGCTAATTCCGCGCACGGAGCTGGGGAGTTGCCAAAGGCGGCTGGTTACGATTCAGCTCAGGTTGCTCCGGCGTCGGTCACACACGATTCCGCAAAATAAAGGCTTGCCGACAGCCACTCGCGGGCATAGAATCAGCATCTGAAGGCAGTTGTGGTTGATGATGACCACGTATGAAGAAGGTGCGCAGATGAATGGCTTTCGACGGCTCGTTTTCGTTTCGATTATCTCCACTTACTTTCTGATCTTCATCGGTGGGCTCGTGCGGGTCGCGGGCGCTGGGATGGGCTGTCCCGATTGGCCAAAATGCTTCGGGCGATGGGTGCCGCCGCTCAGCGTGCGGGACCTTCCATCAGGAATCGATCCGACACTTCTGAATGTCACCCTGGCGTGGATCGAATATCTCAATCGACTGGCGGGAGTAACCGTCGGGCTTCTGATTCTTGCGGTCGCGATCGTGGCACTGATGAAATTCAGGCGAAATGTGGCGGTATTATACCCCGCCCTCGCGGCAGCCGTGTTGACTGCCTTTCAAGGATGGCAGGGAGGGAAGGTAGTGGCGTCGTCGCTGGCGCCGCTGATGGTCTCGGCTCACCTGGTGATTTCATTCGTGATTGTCTGTCTGCTCCTCTATGTCGCGCAGAAACTGTATTATGCACAAGGCGATGTTTCTTCGGAAGAAACTCGCTATCCTCCAAACGCAACCGTGTGGGTGGCTCTCCTGTGGGTAGGAGCGGTTCTGCAGGTTGTTCTCGGGACACAGGTTCGCGCCGGATTGCAAGTAGTCAGCGGGGATTATCCGCTATTGACTGACGCTGAATGGTTGAGCAGGGTTGGGCTCGGGCATGATCTGCACATGATCGCAGGCATCCTGCTGGCGCTGTTCACGTGGTTTGTCGGGATTTCGATTCTCAAGATGACGTCACATCCTTCATCACTGGTGAGGCGGACAATCTGGGGAATGATGATTCTGATGCTGGTACAGATTCTGTTCGGATTCTTCTTTCTGCTTGTCGGACTGACCGCAGTGTTGCAACTCTTTCACCTTTGGATCGCGGGCATCTTCATCGGACTGACCATGCTGTTGTACTTCGGGGTTCGACAGAAGTATGCAACACGTGAGCATATTGCTACTCGCCCGGCAGGTATGCTCGCATCGATTGTCGCGGGCGCGCTATTCGCCGTCGTCTCGGCCGTTGTGGTAGTGGGAAGGGCCGAGACGTCCCGCGCCGAGATGCCCGTGCTATGGATGGTGCCACCCTTCTCGTTTGTCGAACGCTCAGGAGAACCTTTCACCGAGGCAGGCTTCTACGGCAAGATTTCGATTGTCGACTTCTTCTTCACGAGCTGCCACGGACCATGCCCGGTGATGGGAGCGAATCTGGCGCAGTTGTATCGCACATACGCTCACTCCGACAAGGTTCAGATCGTATCGTTTACGGTGGATCCGGTAGCGGATTCGCTTCCGGTCCTTCAGGACTATGCAGTGCGGTTTGGCGTGAATGACAGGCGGTGGTTGTTTGTGAGGGGGGATACCGGTTCTGTGTCGCGGCTCTGTGAAGAGGGGTTTAAGGTCAGCGGCGATCTTCCCGGCAATCACAGCACACGATTCATCCTGGTAGACGCAAATGGGAATGTCAGAGGTCTCTATCCGTATGACAGCGAGGGGAGTCTGGCGCTCCTGCAGGAGCACATTCGAGAACTCGCGCGTACGATGCCATGAACCTCAGCTTCTTGGCCACAGTGAATGCGCTGCTCAACCTGACCAGCGGGTGTCTGCTAACGCTGGGATTTATCGCCATCAAGTCGGGCAATCCCGCGAAACATCGCAAACTCATGGTGTCGGCTCTGGTCTCGTCGACCCTGTTTCTGATCAGTTATCTCATCTACCACGCTCAGGTGGGTTCGGTGCCGTACTCGAGGCATGACTGGACTCGTGATGTCTACTTCGCAATACTCATTCCCCACGTGATATTTGCCGGATTGATCCTGCCGTTCATTGTTCTGGCGGTTCGATATGCGCTGAAGGAACAGTTTACGCAACATCGGCGTCTCGTGCGATGGATCTGGCCGGTCTGGATGTTTGTGTCCGTGAGCGGGGTGATTGTGTATCTTATGCTATATCATCTTTGAAACCTGTGGCGTAGATCAACGTATCACAATCATGTCACGGCGGGTGGTACGAAACGTCTTGTTAGCGGCAGGTATCCTGCTGCTGGCGAGCGGCATCGCAAACAGCGAGTCTCGCGAAACCTCAAGAGTCATAACCGGGACAGTCTTCGATTCATCGAGCATGAAGCCGATCCCTCTGGTGACGGTTCAGATCGTCGGCACCAGTCGCTCGAGCCTCACCAACGATGACGGACGTTTCCGGCTACTGGTCGACAGTGGGGAATGTCATCTCAAGTTCAGCCATGTAGCCTACTATTCCAGTACGGCGAGAGTGACTTCGCAGGATACGCTGGTGATGTGCGACAGCTACATGCATCCAACACTCATCGAGATCACAGGATTGACGGTCTACACCAAGTCGTATGACGCCGCGCAACAGATCATGGTTGAAGCGATTGCACGCAAGAAGAAAATGCTCAAGGAACTTCAGGCATACAGCCTGAAGGCCTATGTCAAGGGGGTGGTCAGGGATCGCTCGAAGCCTGATTCGGCGAACATATTTGCTATCCTCGAAAGCCAACTCCGGTACGACTGGGAATATCCGGACAAGCACAAGTCGGTCGTGGAAATGCGTCGTCAAACGGCGAATGTTCCCGGTGATGCCTTTATCGCTCTGGGTGAAGTGACCGGCATTTATCACAATCGTATCGACTTTGGAAGTTTCGAAGTTGTCTCGCCGATGGCGGACGATGCGCTGAATTACTATTCCTACACACTCGAGGACAGCATCTTCGTTGATGCTCAGCGGGTCTTCGTCGTAGGGGTTATCCCCAGGAATGAGAACGAACCGTTGTTCGCAGGAACATTGCAGATCGCCGACAGCAGCTACGGTCTGGTTGCGTCCGATCTGAAATCGACCAAGGGTTTTCACGTGTCGTTTCTCAAGAATCTGCGAATCCGAGAGCATTATGTTCAGTACGAAGAGAAGTACATGATGCCGGTCGAGACACGCTTGGGAATGGAATTGCAATTGCTGTTCCCGGGAATCCCCAATGACATCTCGTTTGAGAGCGTGATATCGCTTCATGATTATTCGTTCGCACGAGACACAACCGGTAAGGTATTCGATGAATATGTCATGGAAGTCGCGCCCGATGCCGACAAGTTCGATTCCGCCAAGTGGGCAGCGCAGCAGGGGATCCCCTTAAGCGTGAGCGAAGAGCGGAGCTACGTGCGGATTGACTCCGTAGAGAAGGCCCCGACACCTCTGGGAAAGGCACTCGCGCAGGGAGCCGTGGGAGCGGTTCTCATCTCACAAACAAACGCGGATTTCTTTCACTTCAATCGCGCCGAGGGGGCATATGTGGGACTCGGCGGGAGAACCAGACGTCTTGTCCCTCGAGCATCACTTCGGTTCAAGAGCGGGTATGCCATCGACGGGCATTTCTGGGAACACGAGTATGGATTGACGCATGAGTTTCCTGGTCGTCCCAAGCTCACCGCCAGTCTGTTCTACCGCGATCAGGTAGCGACGCGGCCGACGATCTTCTCGTCTCCAAACACGAACATGACGTTCTTCGCCCTCCTGTTCAAGTACGATTTTCTCGACTATTTTCGGGAGCGAGGTGTTCAGGCGAGGGTTTCGGTCCGTGCGCTGCCCCACATCACGGCGGGAATTGGGTACAGGAGCTACCGTCAATGGTCGTTGCCCATCAACAGCGAGTATTCGGTCTTTCGCGGCGATTCAGTCGTCCGCGAGAATCCGCCCATTGCCGACGGCGTGCTCCGTGCCCTTGACTATCGCCTGAGCTATGACAGTCGTCCTTTGGGGAAGAACAAGGGGCGCGAATTCGTCGCGGCGAGCGACAAGTATCTGATCACTGAGGTTTCAATGAAGCATGCGAGCCAGAAGTTCCTGGCGAGCGACTTCACGTTTCGAAAGTATCAGGCCAAAGTACAAGTTCAGCGACAGATGTTCGGTCTGGGATCAATGTCGTTGTTGGCCTTTGGCGGCACCTCGGACGGGGTACTGCCCCCCCAGGAGCACTTTATCGTCGACGTTGGATACTCTCTACTCGGGCGATCGCTCGGATTCGCGACTCTGGGAAAGGAGAATTTTGTAGGGGACAGAGTTCTGGCGATATACGTGCGCCACAATTTCAGAACAGCGTTATTTGCCAAGAGTGGCCTGCCGCTCATCAAGAAGTTGCCGCTGTTTCTCAGTGTCTTTGGGGGTACGTTCGTGAGTGACTTTCACACTCCCGACTCACGGCCGGGAGAAGGAACATTCAAAGTTGCCCAGAAAGCGCACCGGGAGATTGGATTCGGCCTGGGGAACTTGACCCCGTTTCTGTCGCCATTCAATCTCGAACTGGACTTCGCCTGGCAGTTATCGCACTACGGCTCCGACAACTTTACCGTCAGCATCAACGTGAATCCCTGACCGTCACTTGGTCTTGGGAGTGTAGCGCTTGGCCTGATATTTGTTGTATAGCTCGAGCTGCTTGTTGTTCAGGTCGACTCGCCGCCCTTCTATGAACATCCGAGTTATCTTCGAAGAGAGTTCGTCAAAAATGTCACCGCCAGACACAATGAGCGTGGCCTTCTTGCCGACTTCGAGTGAGCCAAGATCATTGGCCACGCCAAGAATCTCCGCTGGTGAGAGCGTGATGGAACGCAGCGCGTCATCGGGTGTCAGCCCCATCGCGACGGCATAGCCAGCGTGGAACGGGAGGTTACGGCCGTTCCATGTGTCAAACGTGGCGATGCAGAACTTCACTCCCGCCTCTGCAAGCAGCTTCGGCGTCCTGAAGGGGAGATCGAACTCATCGTCATCACGCATTGGGAGAGCCATCACGGGTCCATAGATCACCGGAACATTCTTCCGTTTGAGCAAGTCGGTCAGTTTCCATGATTCGCGACCTCCGGTGAGAATCATACGGACACGCATTTCTGAGGCGAAATTGACGGCAGCTTCGATTTGGCGATAATCGTCGGCTTGCACCAGAAGCGGCTGTTCGCCGGTAAGAATCGGCCGAATCGCTTCCCAGCGCAGGTCCATCTTAAGATTCGGGTCGGCCTGCTTTGCGGCCTGATAGGCGCGCGCGTCGGCGAAAATCTGTCGCAGGGCCGCCTGGTTCTCGACCATCTCTTTCTTCTGATCCTCGGACGATTTTTCCATCCACCACGCATTAATGACCGAGACTTGCGGCCAGTTGAGATGCAGGCCGACAATCATCCGTTCCGCTGCATCTTCCTTCGTCCAGCCGTCGAGATTCATGAGACTGGAACGGCCCGTGATAAGCTGACCTGTCGGGACGACCAGCGCTGTAGTAATTCCGTTCGTACGTACCGTGGGGAGCAGTTCCGAATCAGGATTGTAGGCGATGTGCGCGGCGACTTCAGCGCAGTTCCGCTCTCTTTCGCCGAGATCATTGGTAGCACGAGCTTCGCCGATCTCGATCAATCCGAGGTTAGTGTGGGCATTGATAATCCCGGGGTAGACGAATTGACCGGTGATGTCGATGATCTCAGCGCCAGAGGGAGGAATCAATCCGTGGCCGATCTGGGTAATACGTCCGTTTTCGAAGAGCATGTCGGTGGCTCTCAGGGTGCCGCCGCTGACGGTGTATAGGTCCCCCCCCTTGAGCAGGATCGGGAGTTGCTGCCTTGATCCGGGAAGATAGTCGTGGGCCGCGACTGAGGCCGCGAGCAGGACGACGAGGAGAGCCGAACCTACGCTATCTTTGAGCTTCATATGCGTTCACCTCTTTCCAATAATCCATGACGTCTTCACAGTGTGAAACATGGCCGGGCATCTTATAGCCGTCGCGTGAGTGGGGCCCGGAATCCTCTTTCCCCTGGGCAAGAACTTTCTGTATGAGCGCGCTCTTCTCCTTCTGGATCTCGATCCCCGTAGCACGGTCGGCATCGAGATCGAAATAGTTCTTCCCGTCGACCCACGTCTGCAGCACACGGGCGTAGATGGACAGGGGATTGTAGTTCCAGATGACAAAGTCGGCATCCTTCCCCTCTTTGATGGAGCCGACCCTATCCTGCACGCGAAGCTGTACAGCGGGATACAGGGTCACGAGTTTGATCGCTTCCTCCTGACTCATGCCGCAGTACATGACAGACTTGGCGGCCTCCTGATTGAGACGGCGACCCGATTCGGGACTATCGGAGTTGATGCACGTGACCACCCCTCGGTCATGAAGCAGGCAAGGATTCTGCGGAATGGCGTCGTACACCTCGAACTTGTACGCCCACCAATCCGAGAAGGATCCGGCGCTGGCGCCATGAGCGGCCATCTCATCTGCGACCTTGTAGCCTTCAAGAACGTGAGTAAAGTTCTGCACGGTGAATCCGTACTGCTCGGCCAAACGCATCAACATCAGCATCTCTGAGGCAACATATGAGTGGCAGTGAATCAACAGGGTTCCCTTCAGAACATTGCTGAGCGCTTCAAGGGTGAGATCGCGACGGGGGGGAACAATTCGTGTTCGTTCTGTCTGGCTAAGAGCGTTGTAGGCAGTCCATTCAGCTTCGTTCTCGCGGGCCGCCTGGAAGGCATCCTTCATAATGGTCTCTACGCCCATTCTGGTCTGGGGATAGCGGATGGTAAACTGATCCCCCCAGTTACTCTGTTTGACGTTCTCTCCAAGAGCAAATTTGATGGTAGGGGGGGCGGCAGTGAATTTCATTTCCTCGGAGCTTGCTCCCCAGCGGCTCTTAATGACCTGCAACTGGCCGCCGATGGCATTCGCAGAACCATGCAACAAGTGAATGGTCGTGACACCGCCAGCAAGAGCGCGATAGATGTTGATGTCGTCGGGATCGACGACATCGCCGATACGAACCTCGGACGTGACCGATGCGGATCCTTCGTTTACATCCCCCGATATGGCCACGTGGGAATGCGTGTCGATAATTCCCGCGGTGACATGTTTGCCTTTGGCATCAATGACCCGGACCCCGGCCGGAGCGGTGAGATTGGCGCCAACACGAGCGAATTTTCCATTCATGATGAGGATGTCGGCGTTGATAAGGATGCCTTCAGATTCGGAGGTCCAGACCGTGGCGTTCTTGATCAGAACAGCTTCGGTCTGGGGGGGGGTGATACGTCCATAGGCCATGTTAGGGGATGTCATCTTCGAAACGAGAGAGTCGCGCTGTGGTTTCCCTATTTCACTCGAATCCTTCTCGGGCTGGAATGCTGATTTGAATGACGCCATCCATGTCGCGCTGGTTAGATCGGGCGTGACGCGTGTTCCTACCAAGCGATCTTGATCGCGACGAGCGGTAAAGCGTTGAATTCCGGGGAATCCGAGGGTATCCGTTTTGGCGATGAAAAGGAGTCTGTCTCGCTGAGTAGTGATCTCACTCAGTTTGACCGTGCGATCCTTGTAACGCAGCTCACCTTTGACCTTGTCGATCTCCCCATTCAGATTGAGAGTCATGTCCAGGCCTGAATGGTTGAGAGTCCATTCGCCGCGAAAATCGACCTGATCGAGGGGAATGAACTCTCTTGGTTCTCCTCTGACGACTGTGGCCAGAATTCGCGTCTTTTCGTTGAAGAGCTCACCGTCGCAAATGACAAAATCAGCCAGTTTCCCTTTTTCGAGAGTGCCGATTTCATCGGTCAGACTGCAGAAGGAGGCTGGAATCGTCGTGAGCGCCGCGAGGGCCCCTTTCTCGGTGAGACCGAGTTTAACCGCACGCCGGATATTCTTGAGAAACTGCGACGTGTCCTTCAGGTGACGCGTGGTAAAGGCAAACGGCACGCGATTGGCTTCCAGCACCTGGGGGTTATACGGCGCTCGCTCCCAGTGACGAAGATCGGCCAGGGAGGCGTCGAGATCGTCGTCAGCCGACTTGATCTCCGGCGGTTTTGGGAAATTGACGGGGAGGATGACTGGCTGCCCGGTTGCCGCGATTTCCTTGATCCGTTCGTATTCGTGCCCGCTTCCAATATGGACAAACGAAATTCCGAACTCAGCCGCGATTCTGGAAGCCCGCAGCAGGGATAATTCGTCTTCGCTGTCAAAAATGAATTTCTCGTAGGCAGCGCTGGCCAGCGCCGATATGGCAAGATTGGTCTCGGGGGCTTTCTGACGGGGATTGGCCTTGAACACCGCCTGTGCTTTGCTGTACCAGGCGGCGTCGAGAAAACTCTGGCGAATAAGGGCAATGCTGCCCATCAGGGAGCTGGGATAGCTTTGTTCGGATGTCCCTTTGTTGAAAGCCGCGAAGTGTATTGATTGCGGGACAAGCAACTGATCGTTGGCAAGTGATCCACCGAGCAGAGTCACAAACGAACGGCCGCGAAAGATACCGTCGAGTTTGGCTGATTGGACAACGGTGATCCCCTGTTTCATCATCGGTTCAGCCTGTTTCGGGTCGGGTTGGAAGCTGGCAACAGAGTTGCGTTCCGCATGAATCGCGTCGTTCCAGGCGTTGGCGCCAATCCGTGTCCCTTCATAGTGCGGGCGGGGATCACGAGCCGGGCGCGGCTTGTCCAGCGCCTTCAGGCCGTACTCGGTGAACGGATCAATAAAACCCGGATAGATCAATTTGCCGGCGAGATCGGTGACGACTGCGCCGAGCGGGATGGTGACGGCCGTACCAATGTCAAGGATGTGTCCGTCTTTGACGACCAGGGTGCCTTTGGTGATTCTCTTGTCCGGGGAAACGATGATGTCAGCGTTGGTGTAGGCGTGGAGCTGTGGAGTTTTGGTCCTGATGCCCAGCGGTGGGGTGGTTTGCGCGCCGAGGCTTGAGGCCAGCGCCAATAGTATCAGTGCGAACAGTATTTTCATAGTGTAAAGCATAATCCTTTTTCTCCTTTCGGGCAATGAAATAGCGCACCGCGTCCCTCTGGGAAAAGCGGAACGGACCAGGCTGCCTCAACCAGAGCTCTGGCCTAAAGCTTGGAACATATTTCCCGACATAAATATGGAGCGGCTATTAGCCGTTCAGGGTAGGGGTGACTTCTATTAGATTAGCGACAATTGCAGTCATATTCATGACTCACAGATGAAAGGGAGACTTCCATGAAAGTGTTCATGTCGGTAGTGATTGCTGCGGCCGTGGTGATCAATGTCACGGTCTTAGCGGCGACGCCGGAGCGAGGATTGCAGAGCGGCGCCCAGGTAGTGCGTCAGCTCAAGGAGGGGAATGCGCGGTTTGTCGGTGGGAATATGCAGTTCCCGCGCCAGGACCAGAACGCGCTGTCGAAGACGGCAAAGGAACAGCGCCCCAAGGCGACAGTTCTGTCCTGTTCCGATTCGCGTGTTCCGATTGAAAAGATCTTTGACCTGGGGATCGGCGATCTCTTTGTGGTGCGGGTTGCCGGGAATGTTTGCGACGTAGATGAAACCGGAACGATCGAGTATGGCGTGGATCACCTTAACACGCCGGTGCTGGTCGTTCTGGGGCACACTAAGTGCGGCGCGGTGACGGCCGTGGCGACCAATGCAACTGTCCATGGGTCGATCCCCCCTCTGGTGGAGAACATCAAGCCGGCTGTCGCGCGCGCGCAGGAGAAGCATCCTCAGCTTTCAGGCAAGGAGCTTGTTCCTGCCGCGATCGTTGAAAACGTGTGGCAATCGGTGGAGGATTTGATTCGGAGAAGCTCGATTGTTCGCGAAAAGATCGTGACCGGCAAATTGAAGATCCTGGGTGGACTCTATCATCTTGAAGATGGCCGCGTGGAATGGCTCGGAACACATCCCCGCCAGGATTATTTAGTGGTCAACGCCGGCGCGCCGCCGGCGAACAGCGACGCGAATTTCTATACAGGCGCGCACCCCGTGTGGCCGGACGTTTCGGATGTGAAAGGGCAAGAAGGAGTGTCCAAGGCCGAGGCGCTCAGTTGGCTCAAGGACGGAAACGAACGTTTCGCGTCGCAGAAGCAGACCTTCCCTAACCTCGATCAGAAACGCTTCGACGAGGTGCAGGATGGCCAGCAGCCGTTTGCAACGGTGCTCACCTGTTCCGATTCGCGCCTACCGGCGGAGGAGATCTTTGACGCCGGCATAGGCGATCTGTTCGTCGTGCGGGTTGCTGGGAACGTCGCCGACGTCGACGAGACCGGTTCCATCGAGTATGGCGTCGGGCACTTGGGAACACCATTGTTAGTGGTGATGGGACATACGTCATGCGGAGCAGTCACCGCCGTGGCGACTGGAGCGGAATTGCCCGGATCGCTCCCGTCGCTGGTCGACAATATCACAGTTGCGGTGGGGAAAGTTGTGAAGGAGGACCCAAAGCGCTCTTCTAAGGAGTCGATTCCCGAGGCGATCAAAGCGAATATTTGGCAATCGACCGAGGATCTCTTTGTTCAGAGTCCTGAAGTCTGTGCACTGGTGAAAGCGGGCAAACTGGCGGTCGAAGGGGCGCTCTACCATGTCGAAAACGGTTCTGTGGAATGGCTGGGGGGGCATCCCAGGCAGGAAGAGCTGATCCGTGCGCAGTATTCCGCACTGAGTTCCCCCAAAGAGATCAATCATGGTAGCCCGAGCAGATCGGAACATCCTGCCGATGTCGCCGCTTCAGCGTCCGAGAGTACGACCAAAATCGAAGCCTCACGGCGTACAGCAGCCGTCACGAGTTCAGACCCGGCTGAAGCCGGACAGACCGAGGATTACTCCAAACTCGAAGTTGCGGTGAAAGCTCTCGAAGCAAACCTGAAGGCTCTCAATTCCTTACCGACGGCAGGTAGCGAAGGATCGCAGACACCCGCTACCAAGCAATCATCGGCGACCCGGGAAGTTTCGCCGAGCACGCCCGAGAAGAATCGGCTGGCCGCCCTGAATTCTGATCTGGAGCAACTAAGAACGCAGGTGGCTCAACTCGCGCTGAGATTGAATGAGCGTCAGCTGTCGGAATCAACTCTGGTCTCAATCATGGCCGATATTGAATTCCTGAAAGCGGAGAACAACTCGCTGAAGGGACAGAGCGAGCAGACCAGTCGCAGGTTGGCGTCTCTGGATGACAACACCTATACTCCTTCCGAAGGTAGTTCGCCACAGATCGATCAGTTGGCTTCTCTGGTGACGACGCTAAATGAGTCGATTGAGAAGCAGAGAACTGCCGCCAGCAAGCCGGCAATCAACGCCCCAACCGTAAAACACGGTGCAATTCAAATGACCGGTTTTGTGCATCAACAATTCTACAGTAAGTTCGGGGCACAGCAGAAATCGACGTTTGACGCCAAGCGGGCGCGGCTCGGCGTGACAGGTGAGATCAACACGTACGCGAAGATCGAGCTGGTCGGTGAATTTGCTAAAACACCGAAGCTGCTCGACGCTTCCTTGTCACTCTCGCCGGCGAAGAACTGGAACCTTCGGGTCGGGCAGTACAAGATTCCCTTTAGTACCGACGTCCTGCGCTCATCAACCGCGATGCCGCTTATCAACCTGTCCCAGGCTGCATCGCTCGGCCCAGATCGCGATATCGGGCTATCGGTGCGCTACGGAACGAAGATCACGAAGGGGTTCGGCCTCGATCTGTACACGGGTCTATTCAACGGGGCCGGCATAAACAGTTCCGACGTCAACACGGAAAAGAACATCGTGCTTCGCGCCGAAGCGAAGATCGGAGAGATGTTGACGGTGTCTCCGAACTGGTACGTTGGGAAGACCAACGATACTGGTACATCGAAGCAGAATTTCAGTACCTACGGTAGCTCAGTCACCTGGGCCTGGAAGGCAGAAGTCTTCGAGGCCGAATACCTTGGCTCGAAAGCGGGCGAGGTCAGGAAGGAAGGCTGGTACTTCTGGGGCGGACATACTATTGAAACCGGCGCCACATTCATGCCAGAGATTCAATTAGTGGCTCGTTACGAACAGATGGATCCGAGCCTGGCCAAAGCGGACGACAAGACGAATCGGTTCTCGTTCGGAACCAATCTGTTCATTGACAAGAAGTACACTCTGATACAGCTGAACTACCAGTTCAACGGTGAGCAAGGAACGAGTGTCAACAATGACGAATTCCTGGTCAATTTTCAGGTGGCTTTCTAAGAGGGAGTGTTAACGAACTTCCCTCACCAGTCGCTTCGCGACACCCTCTCCCAACACGGAAGAGGGGAAATGGCTCAGGCGGGACAGATAAGATCTGTCCCGCCTTTCTTCAGTTCGCCACGCTCGAGGACGTTCGATAACTCTCTTCAATCGTTGCTCTGGGCAGTTCTCCCCGGTGGGGAGAAGGGGAAGGCAATGTTTGGTTGCGCAAGTTCACTTCGACAAGGTCAATGTAGATCGGGCGCCCCAGTCTGTTCAACACCTATACACGCTTTTTGCTCAAGGGAAATGGCTGTTTACCCGAAAAATAGGTCAAAGACGATAAACACTTTATCCTGAACATGTTTCGATGTCGGGAAGCAGGGCCGGGAGAGCATCGTAGGAGAGGAGAGCATCCTATGAACTGGAAGAATCTGAAGATTGCCAAGAAGCTCTATATCGGTTTTGGCACCATCCTGACGCTCACAGCGATTGTGGGATACGTTTCCATGACCGGATTTCGTGCGATGGAACAGGCCGCGGTCGACCTGGAAGATGTCAACAAGATCGAGAAATGGGTAAAGGACTGCGAGGTCGACCACCTGCAGTTCATTCTGATCGGCGATCAGAAGAGCGTTGATGCTGCTCGTGAGAACACCAGGCAGATGCTCACTCTGATTGACGCCGTAAGCTCTCGATCAGACCAAACTGACAACAAATCGCGACTCGAGAAGATCAGGTCCAACGCCACCGACTATCAGGCCTCATTCAACCAGTTTGTTGGCCAGAGCAGCGAACTCAAGCAGGCGAGCGATGTAATGGTTGCGGCAGGTCGGAAAGTGCTGTCGGAGTGCGATGCTCTGAACACAGGCGATGCGCAGCGACTGCAGAATCTCATGTTGGAAGCCAGACGGCACGAGAAGGACTACCAACTCCGCCGAGATCGGAAATATGTTGAGCAGAACAGTCAGAGCATGGCGTCTCTTCTTTCGCTTTCCGAGAATCTCAAGTCAAGATCCCGTTCTCAACAGGTGAAAGAGCAGCTCGATGCGATCACGGTCGCAGCCCATGAGTACAACACCGCCTTCGGTGGCTTTGTAAACACTAAGGACAGACAGAATGAGATTGCCTCCGAAATGGCCGCAAGGGCCAATGATCTCGCCTCGGGTTGCGAGGAGCTGCTGAGGGCATTTCAAAATGACGCCGCTGCGACCGAAAGCAGTGTTCTGACTATCGTCGGCGTGGTTACTGGTATCGCAGTTCTTCTCGGACTGTTGGTTGCTTTCTATCTGGCTCGCGGGATCTCTGTGCCGCTCCAAAGTGTGGCACGATTGACCGAGCAGATAAACGAGGAATTTCAATCATTTGAAAAGGTTGCACGCGCCATCGCGCAGAACGATCTGACGCAGCGAGTCAGCCAGTCAAAGATAGAGTCGCTGAATATCGACTCTCTCGATGAAGTCGGGCAATTGGTCAAGGCGATCGATGGCATGATCGTAACCAAGGGGAATCTGGGCAATTCCTTTGAGCTTATGAATTCCAATCTTTCAGGTATGATTCGGCAGTTAGCTGACAACGCCCGTGAATTGGTGAGCGCGGCAACCGAGATCGCGTCGTCGTCGGAACAGATGTCGAAAGGGGCCACTGACCAGTCCGGTCAGGTTGGGCAAGTATCCGCGGCGGTTGAAGAGATGACCGCGACGATTATCGAGTCTTCGAGAAACGCCGGTGAGGCGAGTGAAGCCGCCAACGGTGCGGCAGGCGTGGCGACCGAGGGAGGGCGCATTGTCAACGAGACGATTCAGGGAATGCAAAAGATCGCCAAGGTCGTTCGGGGATCAGCGGAATCTATCGCCAAGCTGGCCCAGTCTGCGGATCAGATCGGAGAGATCATTGGCGTCATCGACGACATCGCCGACCAGACCAATCTACTGGCTCTCAACGCCGCAATTGAAGCGGCTCGTGCCGGCGAACAGGGGCGGGGATTTGCGGTCGTGGCCGATGAAGTTCGCAAATTGGCCGAACGCACGGGAAAGGCGACCGGCGAGATTACCGAGATGATCAAGGGGATTCAGAAGCAGACCCAGGATGCGGTCCACTCGATGGAGTCCGGCATTCGGGAGGTCGATCGGGGACGAGACCTGGCTGACCGAGCCGGAAACAGTCTCAACGAGATTGTAACCATGGCTCAGCGCGTGACAGACATGATCAACCAGATCGCAACCGCGGCTCAGGAGCAGTCGACGGCCTCTGAAGAGATCTCCAAGAGCGTTGAGCATATCTCGACTGTGACAAGAGAGACAGCATCTGGGGCGGAGCAATCAGCTGCGGCAGCGGAAGAGCTGAATCGTCAGGCGGAGGGGATGCGCATGATGGTTTCGAAGTTCACGCTTTCCGACGGAAACACGGGGATGCTCAGCATCGCCCAGAACGATCATCGGCTCTATGTCGAGAAGCTCGGGCAAGTGACGAAGGGGAAGCTCGCCCTTTCGAGCTGGAAGGAAGTGACTCACCGCGAATGCCGATTTGGAAAGTGGTACTATTCAGACGGCGCCAGGCAGTTCGGATCCAATCCTGAGTTCCGCGCAATCGAAGGACCGCATGAACGAGTGCATCTCTACGCCAATCAAGCCGTAGCTGCGATGCGTCAAAAGGACAAGGAGAAGATCCGCAAGAACCATGATCTGGCCGTTTCCGCGTCACATGAAGTCATCGAGCATCTGGAACACTGCAACCGCGTAGTTTCCTTCTCCTGAGGTGGTGAAGGGTTGGAAAGCAGACTATGGAGAGGATTCGGCCATGATTGTCCCTAAACCTCAGCATCTCACATCCGGGATGATCTATGTCGGGACATTTCTCATCGCCGTCCTGTCATTTTTCACGACCCTGAATGGACTCGCCATTCTGGTCAGCTGGCCGCTGGCGATCATCGGATCGCTCGGAATCCAAACGGCGTTGCTTGGGATTGCCTGGAATATCATGCGCGTTCGGGGGAATAGGCTGACCTATGTGATCGTCTTTCTAGTCGCTGCCACCTTCTCAATCTTCTTCTCCTATGCCAATTTTAACTTCATGCTCAAGGCCAACACCCGCGGTCAGAAGGTCCGCTCCGACTACGCTGACGCCGCTCGACCGGTGATCCGCCGGTATGGCACAGAGGCCCGTCAGGCGCTCGCGAAGGGGAACTACCAGCGGGAACGCGTCGGCCAGCTCATCAAGCTGGAAGAGGAGAAGGGATGGGCCACGATAGTCGACGAGGGCTCGCAGGATGCGTTTGTCCAGTCGATCATAGACGGCGCCCGCCGCACGGTCGACTCGTGGAAGCGCAGCCAGGGGAGCGACTACCGGCAGGGTGCGGGGCGTGGGATAATCTCCAACTACCTCGACAGTTGGAACGGACAAGTCGATCAAAATCTCCGCCGCATCGAAAGCTACATAATGTTTGTCGATTCGACGGCCCTGGTCATCACGGGCAGCATGCCGGTTGCTGATCAATATGAATTAGTCAATCAGGTGACGATGCGGCTGCCTGCCGCAGAGATGACCATGATGGCGTCGGCGCCACCCGGAAATTTGCCCGAACCCCCCAGCCCGGCCAGCTACGTGGAAACACCGATGAACCAGCAGGAAGCGCTGATGCTGGTGATCGGGGACCTCTATGAAATGGACAAACTGACGTTCTTCTCACTCATGTTCGCCATTGGCGTGGACTTGATCGTGATCGTTATGGCGCTGGCGGGAGGCGGAACGCGTGAGGAAACGGATTATCTTTTCGCGCGGGTCCAGAAGGATTCACATCGACGCACGAAGACGGTCGACCTCGACGATCCCCGCGCTCTCTCGGATTCGCTCGGTGCGAATATCGAGCGCTTGCAGATCGCCGGTCGTTATGGACTTGAGTTGAGCCGCTTGATCAAGAACTTCGAACGCAGAAAAGCGGCGATTCATCTCGTGCGCGGCCCGGAAAGCCCAGAGGAGTTACTTGCCGAACCGACCGACCTGATTTCTCGCGCAGGGAAATGGAGCCGAGTCGATCGGGGACAGACTTCAGTTGCGGGCGGCAATGGAAAGCATCAGTTTCGGCGCAGTTCAGGGATATTCACGAACTGATCTAACAGAACGGGCTTCTGTAACGCATCACGGTTGGGGACATTCTCGCCGTGGATTATCTGTGTGACAGCGATCTCAACCTTCTTGCCGTTCAGCGTTCGCGGAACCTCCTGGACGGGGAGGATCAGTGAGGGAATGTGGCGGGGCGTACTGTGGGCACGGATAGCATTCTTGATCTTGGTCTTCAGCTCGATCGTTAGCTCGACACCCTCCGCCAGGACGACAAACAGAATGATGCGAATATCGTTGTTCCAGCGTTGTCCAACCGCGATACTGTCGACGATTTCCGGAAGAGCTTCGACCGGATTGTAGATTTCTGCGGTTCCGATGCGAACACCGCCCGGGTTGAGCGTGGCGTCGGAACGGCCATAGACGACGACTGTCCCCCGTTCAGTGATCCTAATGTAGTCTCCGTGATGCCAAACGCCCGGGTAGATGTCAAAATACGCTTTGCGATACCGGGTGCCGTCGGGGTCGTTCCAGAAGCCAATCGGCATCGAGGGAAACGGCGCAGTACAGACAAGTTCTCCTGTCTGATTCATCAGGGAGCTCCCCTCTTGGTCGAATGCTTCAACTTTCATGCCAAGGCCTCGGCATTGGATTTCCCCCGAGAAGACAGGGAGAAGCGGATTACCAAGCATGAAGCAGGAGATGATATCGGTGCCGCCCGAGATAGAGGACAATTGCAGGTCCTGTTTGACGTTGCCATAGACCCAGGCGAAGTTTTCGTCGGAGAGCGGCGATCCGGTCGAGAGGACAGTACGCAGTGAGGACAAATCGAATTGGTCGCGCGGGATCAATCCGGAACGCTGACAGGCGGAGAGATATTTGGGGCTTGTGCCGAAGACCGAAATCCGTTCCTGCTCGATCGCTCTCCATAGAATCTCGATGTTCGGGTAGGCGGGACTGCCATCATAGAGGAAAACGGTCGCGCCGATCGAAAGCGAGCTGACCAGCCAGTTCCACATCATCCAGCCACAGGTTGTGTAGTAGCAGACAATGTCGCTGCGTTTCACGTCAGTGTGCAGTACCAGTTCTTTGTAGTGTTGGAGGAGAGTTCCACCCGCTCCATGGACGATGCATTTTGGGGCGCCGGTTGTTCCTGAAGAATACATGATGTAGACAGGATGATCGAAGGGAAGCTCGGCGAAGTCGATTTCATCGACCGCCTGCGAGAGCAAGTCGTCCCATGTCAGAAGGTTGTCGTCGCGCGATGGTACCGGAGTTGGATAAGGAGAGATCACGATAATCTTCTCGATCGAAGGAATTCGAGCAGCGATCTCCTGTGCTGCTTCAAGGCAGGAGACACTCTTCCCCTGGTAGACGTAGCGATCGACGGTGATCAAGAGTTTCGGACTGATCTGGGAGAATCGGTCGATTACACCCTGCGCACCGAAGTCAGGGGAACAGGAAGACCAGAGGGCGCCCTGACTGGTCGCGGCGAGCATGGCGATGACGGCCTCAGGAATATTAGGGAGGTTGGCCGCGATTCTGTCTCCCGACCGAACCCCCAGGCGGGCCAGTCCTTTGGAGCAGGCCGCAACCGAACGATAGAGTTCGCGATACGTGTATCGAATCGGGGTCCCGCTTTCCCGCCAATGAATGATGGCTGGGCGGTCATCCCGATAGCGTAGAAGATTCCGGGCGAAGTTCAAGGTCGCGCCGTCAAACCATTGCGCGCCCGGCATGCGCCGGCTCGAGAGGACAGAGTGGTACTTGCTGGAGTGGGTTATCTTGGCTTCGTGCCAGATTGACTCCCAGAATTCCTCGATGTTCTCAATCGACCACGAGTACAGATCAGAATAATCTCTCATTTCGCGCCCGATGCGCTGCGACACGCGCCGCATGTACCCGGTGAGATTGGCTGATTGCTCGCGCTCGCGTGACGGTTGCCAAAGAGGTTCTGTCACCGATGAGTCCTCATACCGAGATGCCAGCCGCGCTGCGTCAACTTCCGCTGAGAGACCCGGCAGCGAGCAAGGCCTTCCATGCGAAATCAAGGTTGTTCTGATCAAGAGCGCACTTTGCGGCGCGCTCGAAAAGTGCCGACGAACTTCTGCTGTCCCGGGAGTGGAGATAAAGCGCCACGCGAAACAGATCAGCATACCTGCCTTTCTGTTCGAGTAGAGTCAACGAGCCTTCGTCCCCTTCCAGCGCCGTGAAACCGCCGACGAACTGTTCAACCTCAGTGCGGTCGGGAATCCGCTCGGTATTCCCGAGTTGTCCGAGATTGTTGGCAGTGAGAATTGTCGAGCGACGGATGAACTCAGGGAGCTGATCGTAACCGATCCCAATTGTTTCAACCGGCTTCGTCACTGCGAAGATCGCTGACCCGCTTGCGCGAGTGTAGTAATCGGCTGAGTTGCGCCCGACCAGATCGATGCTGTCGGGGTCGATGATCCCCTTCTTGAAGATACGCTCATCAACGTGGAATTTCACGACCTCACAGATGGCCAGATTCCCCGAACCGTTCTGTTCGCCTAAAGGGATCATCTGGCGAAGCAGACACTCCATCTGGAAGGGGGACTCCGCTACTCTTGGAGGTTTGACGATGTCGGACGGGATTGGAGTCAGGCCACTCTTCTTGAACTCATCTATGTCGGAGGGATATTCGGTCGAGGCCAGGCTGACTTGTTGAACCATGCTGTGCGTCACGGCCTGGATCACGCATTCCTTGGTTGCCATGAGGTTTGTGTATGTATCTTTGAGTGTCCCATCGCGCTGGCGACGCGAGGGAGAAAAGGCAACTATCGGCGGATTGCCGCCGAAGGCATTGAAAAACGAAAAGGGGGACAAGTTACGCAGACCGTCAACGCTCAGAGTTGATACAAGGGCTATCGGTCGAGGGGCGATGCCGCCCTGCAGGTAGCCGAAAATCTCGCGAACGGTCAGGTTTCTGGGCTCGACGTGGATCATACTGAAGGTCACCACGCACTACGGAGGCTATACGTTCTTCTTTCGCTTGAGTATGGAGTAGTCCCCGTCCGCTTTGACGATCCGGTTCTTAAGTCGGCCGAGTCCGGCGATCTCACACTCGATTGTATCGCCGTCCGCAAGCCAGACGGGTGAAAACGGCTCGGCAGATTCTTTGCTTCGTAGCGCCTTGGAGCCGTTCAACTCAAGATAGCAACCGGTGCCAACTGTGCCGGAGCCGATGATGTCGCCCGGATATAGTTCGACTCCGTACGACGCGCGCTCGATGATTTCGGCGAAGGTCCAGTTCATGTCCTTGAGGCATCCCACAGAGATGAGCTTCCCGGCGTGGTACGCAGTCATGCGAAGATCATAGGTGTTGCCGAAGGGGGTCTTCGTTCGGGTCGATTCAAGTTCATCGGGAGTCACCAGCCAGGGGCCAATGGCCGTGGCGAAATCCTTTCCCTTGGCCGGACCGAGGCTGAGCTTCATTTCATCCATCTGGAGTACACGGGCAGAGAGGTCGTTCATAACCATGAAGCCCGCGATGTAGTTGTCGGCGTCGCTTGATCTGATGTTCTTCCCGCGGCGCCCAATCACAATTGCGGCTTCCAGTTCAAAATCAAGCTGCTGCAGATGGTCACTCTCGACGACCACGTCCCCTTCGCCGATAATCCCATTGTGATTGGTGAAGTAGAAGACGGGAAACTGATCGAATTCGGGGATCATCTCCAGGCCACGATTGCGGCGGGCGGTGGCGACATGCTGTCGAAAGGCGTAGGCGTCGCGGCACGAGGTCGGGTGAGGTACGGGGGCCAGGAGTCGATAGCCGTTTCGGCTGAGCGTCTTGCCAACCTTACCGGCCAGAAAAGCGTCCTGAACTTTTTCGGCCAGGTCGAACGACTTGCCCTCGCCTTTGAGAAACTCGGCCATCGTCGTGGGGAGATCGATCCCGATCTTTGAGGCACACGCGCTGAGATCAATGACCTCGTCGTTGATCGACAGGCCGACCCGCTCCTGGGCGACCTTGGTGGCGAATGAAACGAGTTTCATATCCGCTATCCTTGCGAATGGCTGGCGAGATTGTGCGGTGATCCCTTGACCAACTGAGTGTAGACTTCGTCAATGACATCCAGCGCGAACGCAGTCTCTTCCTCAGTGCCGGTATTGATACGGATCCCTTCCGGAATGCCAAAGGTCTTAACGTGACGAACGATCAGTCCGCGATCGAGGCAGGCTTGGTTGAATTCGGCCGCGAACTGCTCGGACGGCATGAGCATCAGAAGAAAATTGGCGTCGGTGGCGACGTATCTGATACCGAGTTCGGCGAATCGTTTGGTCATGCTCTCCAGCCCTCGTTCATTCAGGGCAACCGTCTTTCGCAGGAACTCATCGTCATCGAGCGCGGCGCGTGCCGCTTCCTGGGCGAGGAAATTCGGTTCGAAGGGGAGTTTGACTTTGTAGAGCTCCCGTATCAGTCGCTCCTGTCCGATAGCGTATCCGACGCGGAGACCTGCCAGGCCATAATCTTTGGAAAAGGTCCGGGTCACGAGCAGGTTTTCATAGTCGTATTCGAGGCCGTTGGGGTACTCCGAATTCGACTGAGCGTAGGTGAAGTACGCTTCGTCAAGAATGACCAGAATCTCATGGGAGATGCGCGCCATGAAGCGCTTGAACTCTTCGGCCGCGAAGATTGTGCCGGTCGGGTTGTTCGGATTGGCGAGATAGATGACCCTTGTCCGTTCCGTTCTTGCGGCGAGTATTCCTTCGAGATCGTAGTGATAGTTCTTCAGAGGCACAAGGGTGAGGGTTCGGTCGTGCTTTCGGGCATTCACGTAAATGCCGATGAAGGTGCCGGCAGAAGTCAGGACTTCGTCGCCAACCTCTGAAAAGGTTTTGATGATATACCCCAGGAGAGCGTCGACGCCGGCGCCACAGATGATCTGCTGCGGCTCTCTGCCGAGCTTCTCTGCAAGCTTCTTCACGAGAAGATATGAACTGGGATCAACATAACGTGATACCTGCTTCAGGGCGTCGCTGACAGCGGCTATGGCTTTCGGCGAGGGACCCAGCGGGTTTTCGTTCGAGGCCAGCTTGACTATTCGCGACAGTTTCTTCTCTCGCGCCAGTTCATCGATCGGCTTGCCGGCGACGTACGGCTGAAGGGTCTGAATGTGGCTGGGTACTTTCACCATTGATCCGGCTCCAGAGGAAAGGGTTTTCGGTTTTGACCGTTACAGTTTCGGAAGCCAGGAACGCGAGTAGGCTTCGTCAATGGTTTCTCTCACATTGAGCGTGACTTTCAGCGGCATGAATGTGTCAATCATGACAGCATATTCCTTCGTCTCAGTGGCGCCGAGTGATGCCTCGGTCTTGCCCGGCTGGGGACCGTGGGGCATCCCCGACGGATGAAGAGTAACCGATCCTTCCGTTATCCCGGCGCGCGACATGAAATCTCCCTCAACATAATACAAAACCTCGTCGCTGTCACAATTAGAATGCCAGTATGGAACCGGAATGGCATTGGGGTCAAAATCGAAGGGGCGAGGCACAAAGTTACAGAGAACAAAGTGCTCGGTCTTGAAGACCAAGTGAATCGGCGGGGGGAGATGTAACTTGCCGACCTTCGGATTGTAATCCTTGATATTGAGCGCGTACGGGTAGTGATAACCGTCCCAGCCGACAACATCAAAGGGATGATGGTGCAGCGTGTATTCGAAATACCGATCTCCACCCTTAAGGATTAGTTTGTACTCCCCGATTTTGTCTATCGGCTCCATGTACTCTGGAATCTTGATGTCACGCTCGCAGTAGGGAGCGCTTTCGTCGAGCTGACCGTAGTCGTTGCGGAAGTGCTTCGGAATATCGTAGGCGGTGTCGCTTTCGACAATCATGAGCTTGTTGTTTGTCAGTGCGTCGAATTTGATTTGGTACGGGATTCCCTTAGGGATGATGATCTGATCTCCTTCGACGAAACGAATCTTCCCGTATTCAGTAAACAGGAACCCCCGTCCGTAATGCACAAACACGTATTCGTCGGCGTATGCGTTCTTGAAGAAGGCGTCGGTGTCGCGATTGGGATGAGCAGTTGAAATCGCGCAGTGGGGGTTGCGCAGGAAGAGATTGCGCGACGTGATGAAATCCCCGTCGGTTTTCTTCCTGTCAGTGAAGAAGTGGTAGTACTGCAGCGGAGCGTCGGACCATTCGACATTCTTGTGCAACTCTACTTCACGAATTTTGTGAACCGACGTGGGCATGTGGATGTGATACTTGTTCGAATAAATGCCGGAGAACCCGAGCGTGGAGTAGAGTTCTTCGCGGTACAAAGAGGTACCGTCATTCTTGTAGAAGCGGGTGTGCTTCTTGGCCGGAATCTTCCCCAGTTTATGATAGAATGGCATCGGAATTTCCTTTCATCGAGGTCAAGCGCTCAGCATGGAGGCATCCCCGGGACATATTCACGGTCGAGATTGCCGCGCAGCTTCTGGTCCAGCTCAATGGACTCAAACAGAGCCTGGAAATTCCCCTTGCCGAAGCCCTGGCTTCCCCCGCGTCGCTGGATAAACTCGAAGAAGAATGTCGGTCGATCTCCGATCGGTTTTGTAAATAATTGCAGCAGGTATCCCTGACCTTCGATGTCACAGAGTATGCCATGCTTCTGAAGGTCATCGACGTTCTCGGTAATCTTCAGGTCCGGGCGTTGGCGAAGGGCATCGTAGTAGGTATCCGGTACGGCGAGGAACTCCATGCCGTTGGCGCGAAGGGCGGCAATCGTGGCCACAATATTGTCGGTCGCTATCGCAATATGCTGGACGCCGGAACCCTGATACTGCTCTATGTATTCTTCGATCTGAGACTTCTTTATCCCAGCGAACGGTTCATTGATCGGATTGCGGATAACACTATCCGAGCTTCGAACGACTTTCGATAGAAGCGCTGAGTACTTCGTGCCGATGTCGCCGGCCTTGAAGTCGACAAAGGTCTCGAACCCCATCGTTTTGTTGAAGTATTCGGCCCAGAGGTTCATCTCGTTCTCGCGGACATTCCCCACGATATGATCGATGTTCTGAATTCCGGTCTCGTGACAAGTGGCGTTGATTTTCTGGATTGGGGCGCAGAAATCGGGACGAAAAATATGCTTGTAATGATCGCGGTTGATGTAGACCAGTTCGGTGTCATCGTAGAGCCGAATCGCCGCCTCTTCGATGTAGCCATGATTGTTTTCAATGCGCTGCGGGCGGGAAACCATCACCGCGCCGTGCTGGGTCGCGTAGCGAAAAGCATGTTCGACGTTATCGACTTCGATGGCCCAGCGTTTCACGCCGTCGCCATGATGTGCCACAAATCCTGAGACGTCATAGGTACCCGGATTGAGGGCTGAGGTGATGACGAACTTGAGGCGGTTCCTGGTCAGGTAGTATGAAACCCGATCCCGAACTCCGGTCTCCGGCCCGCGGTAGCCAGTGAAATCGAGGCCAAGGGTTTTGGCGAACCAGAACGCGACCATTTTGGCCGACCCAACATAGAACTCCACATAGTCATATCCACGGATGCCTATCACATCTGCCATCGCATTATCCCTTCGTTCGCACGGTTACCAGGCCGCGAATCTACAGTCGCCGCACCCGGTGCAGAAAATAGACCATCAGGCCTCGAAAGGCAAGTGGTTTGTTCTGCTCGTGGACTCAAGCACTCCTTGTTAGCGCAGGTATAGCTCGCTGTCAGTTCTCGTCGACGCGGAACAGATCGTTCCGACAGTCGTATCTATCTAACCGGCAAAGGGTTAAGAGGTTTCAGCATCGGCGGGACAGGTAGGCGCATTTTCTCCAACCCTTCAACTAGGCCTTGCCGAAGCCTCCTCGGCGTCGTATACTGGACTCATTGAATACACTTTTGGCGCCGACGGCGACGCGCACTTGTCTGCCGTAGTTGTGCCGAGAGGAGAGATTTGTGACGGTATCACCAAACCCATCAGCGTCTAGGGGAATTGCGGTCGCGGGCAACC
Organism: uncultured Ignavibacteriales bacterium; assembly: GCA_964540105.1. Classification (GTDB taxonomy): domain Bacteria; phylum Zixibacteria; class MSB-5A5; order GN15; family FEB-12; genus DATKJY01. The sequence goes on from CAZILL010000001.1 coordinate 686,197, forward strand.
CTCAGGTCGCACGACTCCCGAATCATCTGCGGCAGTTTGCCGTCGACCAACGGTACTCCGACTACACTCCGATCGATCACTCCGTTTGGCGTTTCGTGATGCGCCAGGCGGTACACATACTGAAGGAGAACGCGCACCGGGTCTACTTTACCGGCCTCTTGAATACGGGCATCAATCTCGATGCGATTCCTCGAATCGAGGACATGAACGACATTCTGGGAAGGATAGGCTGGGGGGCCGTGGCGGTCGACGGCTTCATTCCACCGGCGGCGTTCATGGAGTTCCAGGCATACCGGGTGCTGGTGATCGCATGCGACATGCGACAAATCAACCATATCGCCTACACCCCGGCGCCGGACATTGTGCACGAAGCCGCCGGGCATGCACCGATCATCGTCGACGCTGAGTACGCCGCATATCTCCAACGTTTCGGTGAGGTCGGCACGCGGGCGATGTCGTCTCGAAAGGATTTCGAGCTCTACGAGGCGATTCGCCATCTGTCGATTCTCAAAGAGAGCCCGACCGCTACGCCAGCAGAAATTTCGGGCGCGGAACGCGACGTACAGGAGCGTCAGGCCAATCTCGGCGAGCCGTCGGAAATGGCACGACTGAGCCGACTTCACTGGTGGACGGTCGAGTACGGGCTGATTGGTCCGATCGGGAATCCCAAAATCTACGGAGCCGGGCTGCTCTCCTCGATCGGCGAGGCAGTCAGCTGTCTTGAAGAGAGTGTGACGAAGCTTCCCTATTCAATAGAGGCCGCGAATTATCCGTTCGACATTACCACCAAACAGCCTCAGTTGTTCGTCACGTCCGATTTCGAGCAACTCAACCGGGTTCTTGAGGAGTTCGTCGCGACCATGGCGTTCACGGTGGGGGGGCTCGAAGGAGTGAATAAAGGGATCGAATGCCGCAGTGTCGCGACCTGCGAGTATTCGTCGGGCCTTCAGGTGTCCGGAGTCTTCACGACGGCAATTCCCGGGAGCAATGGTCAGCCAGCCTATATCCAAACCCAGGGACCGTCGGCGCTATCGCATAGGCAAAGGCAAATTGACGGCCATGGCCGGGAACACCATGCCGACGGATTTGGCTCACCTGTGGGGAGCCTTGTGAATGTGGGCACTCCATTGGAGCATATGACAGACAGCGAGCTTCGCGAACACGGAATTGTCACCGGAATGACTGTCTCGCTGTTGTTTACGAGCGGCATATCGGTCAAAGGGGATCTGGGTTCAATCGAACGTCGAGATGGGAAAGTCATTCTCATGAGATTTACGAACTGCCGTGTGAACATAGGTGATCGGGTTCTTTTTGCTCCAGCGTGGGGGGCGTATGATATGGCGGTCGGCGAGAAGATCGTATCGGTGTTCAACGGCGCGGCTGACAACGATGCTTATCATAGCGTTCCACTGCTTGCAAGAGAGCGGACCATCAAGGTCACCCACGACGGTCATGCGCGCAGACTACACGGACTCTATCAGCTGATTCGCGATGTACGCGAGAAGAGAATTCCGTATGACCAACTGCCGACGGTGCGACAGGAACTCAAAAGGGATTATCCCGACGACTGGCTGGCATCACTGGAAATCCTTGAGATCCTTTTCAGAAAGTCGCTTTACCCTGAGCTGAGGCTGGAAATCAAGTCGTCGCTTGACGCCAAGGCAGGCGAGCGCTCCGATCTGACCAAACTCATAAGAGATGGTTTGCGGCTGATCTTCTGAACGGCCTAACCCTGCCATCGTTACTGACAGTTCCTCATTGTTTTCAATCCGGCTGAACTAACCGGACTGAACGGCTGTTTACCCTTACAAGACCATAGATAGAGCCGTCTTGACTTTGAATATCGAAGGAGAAATGTGACAAAGAAATTACCATCGACCCTTGGGGAACTCAGAAGGAGCGGATGGCGAAGCCGCACCGTTCGGGAGGAGATGCGGGAAAATCTGCTGAAACGGATCGAGGCTGGAACTGCCAGTTTTACCGGGATAGTAGGCTATGACAAGACGGTTGTTCCGCAGATCGAGAATGCCATCTTGTCCCGTCATAATTTCATCCTGCTGGGACTTCGCGGGCAGGCCAAGAGCCGCATCATCCGGCTGCTGCCGACTTTGCTTGATGAGTATCAACCGGTGATCGCTGGAACCTACCTGAACGAAGATCCGTACCACCCGATCTCACCGAAGGGAAGGCATCTGGCAGCACAGACGGGGGATGAACTCGCCATTGAATGGCGTCATCGGGACGAGCGTTTTCATGAGAAGCTGGCCACCCCGGATGTTTCCATCGCTGATCTGATCGGCGACATCGACCCCATCAAGGCAGCCCGTGAAAAGCTTGATATTTCGAACGAAGAGGTCATTCACTGGGGGATCATTCCGCGCACCAACCGAGGGATTTTTGCGATAAACGAGCTTCCCGATCTTCAGCCGCGTATCCAAGTGGGGCTCCTAAATATCCTCGAGGAGAGCGACATTCAGGTGCGTGGTTTCCCGCTGCGACTCCAGCTCGACATGATGTTAGTGTTCTCGGCCAACCCCGAGGACTACACGAACCGAGGGAATATCATTACTCCGCTGAAGGATCGCATCGACTCGCAGATCATCACGCATTACCCGCGCTCTCTTGAAGAGGCCAAAGCGATCACTGCGAGTGAGCACAACGCTGGCGACAAGAACTTGTCGGTCCCGGAATTTATTCGCGACATCATAGAGGAAGTGACCTTCCAGGCCCGTTCCAGCGAGCATGTCGACCAGACATCAGGAGTGTCGGCGCGAGTGTCAATTTCAGCGTACGAGAACTTGCTGTCGAACATCGAACGGCGTGCGCTTCGCAACAAGGAGAATGACCGGTATGTCAGGATGTGCGATCTCTACGCGATCATTCCGTCGGTAACCGGCAAGATCGAACTGGTATACGAGGGGGAGCAGGAGGGAGCGATACTGGTTACACAGAACCTGATCGGCAAGGCTATCAATACCGTCTTCCTGCGCTATTTCCCGACACCGTCGAAGGAGAAGCCGCGCGGCGATCGACCTGTTGCGGCCAATCCATACGAGGCGATCATTGACTACTTTTCTACGGGCTGCAAGCTGGAGTTGTCTGACGAATTGACGGTGACTGAATACCGAAAGAGACTGGAGAGTGTCGCCGGTCTCACGGAGGTAGTGAGCCAGTATTTTAATGTCAGCGATCACCGGGAGCAGTTGCTACGCATGGAGTTCGTTCTGGAAGGACTGCACCACAACAGCATTATCGCCCGTGAGGAGATCGATTCGCTGGTTCGATATGCAGACATCTTCTCCGATATGCTGAAAGGGATGGGGGGAAGTCGGTGAAGTTCGTTTACCAACAATGGGATGATGAACAATTCGCCCGCTTGAAAGACATCACCGACCTCTTCGCCATTTACCAATACCTGCTGATGCGACTGAATGGGAGCGTGGAAGAGACACTCGAATTGATGAAGCGCTTGCAGCAGCAGGGAATCCTCGACGCCAAGTACGATCTCGACGAGTTCCGCAAGAAGCTGGCCAGCGCCGACCTGATTCGCCACACTCGCGACGGCGCGCGACTTTCGGCCAAAGGGGAGCGCTCGCTTCGGCGCGATGCCTTCGATCAGATCTTTCAGAAGATGCGATCGTCGGGTAGTGGGGATCATCTGCTACCGTTTGAGGGAGGAAGCTCTGAGGATCCCCTTCCCGAGAAGAGAGTCTACGAGTATGGCGACAACGTGCGAAACATCGATTACAACGCTTCCCTGTTCAACTCTGTCATTCGCACGGGCGATCTCGGGCTCGATTTATCGGAGAGGGACTTCGAAGTGTTCGAATCTGAACGGAGCAGTTCCTGCGCGACGGTGCTCATGATCGACATTTCGCACTCGATGGTTTTGTATGGCGAAGATCGAATCACTCCGGCCAAACAGGTGGCCATGGCGTTCACAGAGCTCATCGTCACAAAGTTTCCAAGAGACTCTCTTTCGATTGTCTTGTTCGGCGATGAAGCGAGAGAGATCAGGATTGCCGACCTGCCCTACATTGGCGCGGGACCATACCACACCAACACTCAGGCCGGTCTTCGCATGGCGCGCAGGATCTTGCTGACCAAAAAGCATGCGAACAAGCAGATTTTCATGATCACCGACGGCAAACCATCGATGATCACTCGGCCGAACGGTCAGATCTACAAGAATCCAATGGGGCTGGATCCGCGGATTGTCAATCGCACCCTCGATGAAGCAGTTATCTGCAGGAAGAAGAAGATTCCGATCACGACCTTTATGGTCACCGACGACCCATACCTTCAGAAGTTCGTCGCCCGCTTAACGGAGTTGAATAAGGGACGCGCCTACTTCGCATCGGTCGACGATCTGGGAACCTATCTTCTCTGGGATTTTGTGGCTAATCGTAAGAGAAAAAGCTGATTCTTAGCGGCTCATAACGCCGGGAATCTGCAGGTGACGGTTTCGGGCGGTCAACGTCATCTCGATCGGCTCAAGAGCGCTCTGGATCACGTCAGGATTGACGATGATCGTATCGATGGGGATCGTGGCACCATCACGAGGTCTTTGGGCCAACCGGCCGACATTTGCTCTCGCGTACAACGTCACTTTCAGCTGATCAATCTCCGGCGGGATCGTATGCCACTTCACGGCGGAAGAATCTTCTCCTGATTCAGAAAATGCCTTAACCAATTCACGTGGAGAGATCGATTCATATGAAACCCATCCTCCGGAATTCAGAACCCAGTTCTCGCGCAGATCGCCGGGACGATACAGAACTACGGCGCTGTCGAGGGATATGTCTTCCACATCAGGTTCGCTGCCTGAAGCTGCGGTTGATCGAAGGCGGACCGCTCGGAACGAAATCGCAAATCTCGTCGGGACGCTGACCTCCTTTCTCATGGAGCGTTGTTCAAGGCCGACGATCCTGGCTGACAGTGTCCATCCTCGGACGTGGGGATTCGCGGCTTCGCCTTCTGTCCGAAACTCTCGTTGCCAGACGTAGGTGCATCCGAAATTGACACCCGTTATGAAGATGAAGAGAAGCGCGGCTGCCGCGACCTGTTGTTTTCGCAAACTCATGCGCCGAGATACGCCTGCTTGACGAGGTCGTTCTCCAGGAGCTTGTCGGCCCGATCCGAGAGGACGATACTCCCGGTCTCCAGAACGTACGCTCGGGAAGCGATCTGCAGCGACTTGCGGGCGTTCTGTTCGACGAGCAGGATTGTGATCCCGCGACGATTGATCTCGCGGATGATTGAGAACACTTTTTCCACCATGACGGGAGAGAGTCCCATTGACGGTTCATCAAAGAGGAGCAGCTGAGGTCCGGCCATGAGTCCGCGCGCGATGGCCAGCATCTGCTGCTCACCGCCACTAAGGGTTCCCGCCTTCTGCAGGCTCCGTTCTCGCAGAACTGGAAAGAGGCTTTGCATGGTCTCAATCTCACTTCTGACCTTGGCTCTGTCCTTGACTGTATAGGCGCCCATCTCGAGGTTTTCGGTGACCGTCAGTTTGTTGAACACTTTCCTTCCCTCGGGGATCTGTACAACGCCGAGGCGAGCAATGACATGCGCGGGGAGATTACTGATCGGTTTCCCGTCGAAGCGAATCTCTCCCTGTCGCGGCTTCAGCACACCCGAGATGGTGTTGATGAGGGAAGTCTTTCCCGCGCCATTGGCGCCGATAATGGCCACTATTTCACCTCTCTCCAGCGTAAGCGAAACACCTTTGAGAGCGGCGATCTGGCCGTAGTACATGAAGATATTTTCGACTTCAAGCAACATGCGAACTATCCTACACAGAATCGGAACCCAGATAAGCCTCAATAACTTTCGGGTTCTTCTGCACTTCTGCCGGTTTCCCCTCGGCTATTTTTTCGCCGTAGTCCAGTACAATGACTCGATCGGAAAGAGACATGACGACATGCATGCGATGCTCGATTATGATCACCGCGATGTTGCGTGTCCGAACATTTTCGATCAAAGCGACAAGATCGTTGCATTCACGGGGATTCATCCCCGCAGTCGGTTCATCCAACAGTAATAACAACGGCTCTGCCGCCAAAGCACGGGCGATTTCCAACCGTCTCTGATCGCCGTAGCTGAGATTCCGCGTCAGTTCATTGCCGGATTTCAACAACCCCACAAAGTCGAGTGCTTCCCGTGCTCGATCACCGATCTCTCGTTCATCACGCTCGAACGCTCGATTTCGAAGCAGCGCGTCGGTAAGTCTGGACTTTGAGCGGCAGTGCCGACCGACCATCACGTTCTCGAGGGCGGTCATATTGGCGAAAAGGCGAAGGTTCTGGAACGTGCGCGCCACACCCAACTCGACGATCTGATGGGGAAGGGCGCCGTTGATCAGCATTCCCTGAAACTTGACCGCGCCAGAGTCTGGCGAATAGACACCGGTGATGACATTGAACAGAGTCGACTTGCCGGCTCCGTTGGGCCCTATCAGGCCGAGCACTTCGTCCTTGTCGACACGGGCTGACAGGCAGGAGAGAGCGTTGAGCCCTCCAAATCGTTTGCTGACATCGTTTACGTCAAGCAGCATGCCGCACTACTCTCCCTCTGTCGGGTGAAGTTCCAGCGAGCGACGTTTCGAAGGGAGCAACCCCTGCGGTCGGAAGATAATTACGAGGATCATGATGGTGCCAAAGAGAAGCATGCGATAATCGACGAACCTCGTACCGAGTGAGGCGCGAAGAATTTCCGGTACACCAACCAGGAGCACAACACCGAGCAGGACGCCAACAATATTCCCCATTCCCCCCAACACAATCATGGCAACCAAAAGGACTGACTCCCAAAAGGTAAAAGTCTCGGGAGTAATGAATCCGATCCAGTGCGTGTAGATCGCTCCGGCCAGGGCGCCGAACATCCCGCTCAGGACAAAGGCTGTTGCCTTGGTGCGAGCGACATTGATGCCAGTCAGCTCCGCTGCCAGCTCATCTTCGCGAATTGCCACCAGCGCGCGCCCAAAGCGAGAGTGTTCGAGGCGATAGCTGATCAGGACCGCGATGAGGAGAAAGACCAGAATTAAATAGTAGAACTGGATATCGTCGGTGAACTCAAGTGAAAACAGGCTCACTTTGCCAATCGTCTCACCCACACGCGGGAGCCCCTTGGGGCCATTGGATAGTAAATCGAAGTTGTTCAGCACGAGGCGCACGATTTCACCGAAGGCAAGGGTCACGATAGCGAGATAATCACCTCTCAGGCGCAGGACAGGAGCGCCGATGAGGAACCGAAACAGCCCGCCGACCAGAACGCTCACCGGTAAAATGATCCAGAATGATATCCCGGCAATGCTCATCAGCGCGCCGGTGTAAGCGCCGATGGCATAGAAAGCCATGAATCCCAGGTCGAGCAAACCAGTGTAGCCAATCGTGATATTGAGCCCGATGCAGAGGATGCCGTAAATTCCCACCAGTCCTGCGACGTGAATAGCATAGTAGTTGCCAGTCGCTTGAACAATCGGAGGGACGACGACCAGCAGAAGCAGGATGGCGCCCAGAAAATACTTGTGGGGGGTGTTCATCAGATCTTCTCCGTCACCTCTTCCCCGAAAAGTCCGGTCGGCTTGAACAGAAGGACTAAAATCAGCACCATGAAGGCGATCACATCTTTGTATTCCGATGAAATATAGCCGGCTGACAACGCTTCGAGTACGCCAAGCATGAAACCTCCGGCCATCGCCCCTTTGATATTGCCGATTCCGCCCAGTACGGCAGCCGTGAAGGCCTTTATCCCCGGCAAGAAGCCCATATTGTACTTGATGCTCCCGTAATAGAGGCCGTTGAGTACTCCCGCCACTCCCCCCAAACCGCCGCCGATGAAAAACGTGAGAGCAATGATCGTGTTGGTGTCGATTCCCATGAGCTGGGAAACGACATGGTTCTGCGCGACAGCTCGCATCGCTTTGCCCATCTTGCTTCGCGTAATGAACAACTGAAGAACAATCATGAGAACGACAGCTAACCCGAAGATGAAGATCTGAAGTGACGTAATTCTTATACCAAAGGTCTCGAATTGAGCCAGACGAAATATCTCAGGATACGACTGGGACTCCGCGCCAACCGCCAGCATGATGAGATTCTGAAGAAAGATCGATACCCCGATGGCGCTGATCAGGGGGGTTAGGCGAGGAGCGTGACGCAGTGGTCGGTAGGCCGAGCGCTCCACGGCCACGGCCAGCAGGCCGGTCCCGAGAAAAGCGAGCGCGAAGATCGCCACAAAATAGACAGGCAAGGATGGGGAGATCAGCAGTGGAAGGAGCGACAGGACCCAGAATCCAACATACGCCCCGACCATAAAGATCTCGCTGTGGGCAAAATTGATCATCAACAGAATTCCATAGACCATCGTGTACCCGAGGGCGAATAGGGCGTAAATGCTGCCCAGGGTAAGTCCGTTGATCAGCTGTTGAATGAACATGCGGCGGGATTACTTGTGCTCGTAGTACTCGAATTTCCCGTTCGACACGCGCGAAATACTGATCAGCTTGTTGAGATTATCCCCTTTGGCGTCAAACGACGTCTCGCCGAGTATTCCCATATACTTCACTTTCGCCAGCTCATCGATCAGCTTGGTCTGATCCAGATTCACGACCCCGAGGGCGGTGGCGAGCAGAGACGCTGCCTCATAGGTGTACGGATCGTACGGCTGCATGTCCTCATTTGGGTATCGTTCGGCGTAACGGCGAAGGAACTCTTTTGCAAAAGGGAGTTTGGCGGGGGGCATGCCGACCATCGAGGCAAAGTCCCCTTCAGTGGCCGTACCGCCAATGCGCGCATATTCATTGGTGAAGATGCCGTCACCTCCGAATAGCGAGATAGTCATTCCGACTTCCTTGATCTGTTTCGACATCAAGCCGGCTTCGGCATAGAGCCCACCGTAGAAAATCAGCCCCGGTTCCTCGCCCTTGATTCGAGTCAGCAGTGCCTTGAAGTCTTTGTCGCCTCGGTCAATGCCGTCGAAGCTCACCACAGTCCCGCTGTCCGCCACGAACTGTTTCATGAACTCCTCGGCCAGTCCCTGCCCGTAGGCGGTTTTGTCATGAATGATTGCCACGCGTTTGATCTTGAGTGTGTCGTACACATAATTGGCGCCAAAGCTTCCCTGGACGTCGTCGGTTCCGCAGATTCGAAAGACGTTCTTGAATCCCTGAAGGGTCAATTTGGGGTTGGTCGAGGCGGGCGTGATCATCACGAGATTGCGCTTGGCATACACCTGACTGGCCGGGATAGAGCAGCCACTGTTCAGGTGTCCGATGACACCTGCAATCAAGCGATCCGAGATGATCTGATTGGCGATGGTGACCGCCTCTTTCGGATCGGAGCGGTCATCAAAAGCGGCCATTTCAAGTTTGTAACCGGGGATTCTGTTTGCCGCATTGGCGTCCGCTATGGCCATCTCCATCCCGCGTTTCATCCCCTGACCATGAGCTGCGTCATCGCCGGTAAGAGGACAAACCAGTGCGATCTTGACAATCTTCTCGCCCGATTGGCCGCACCCGAGCAGGCCAACCATGAGGAACAGAATTGCGGTGAGCAGAATCGATTTCATTGTATGCCTCCTTGGCGGGCAGGAATACCGGTCGGCGGCTCCTCCAGGAACGTTAATTCATTTTGGGATCAGGCCAGCAAAGGGTCTGTCCTGCAATTTGTTAAGGAAGTAAAGATGCTGAGCGGCCAGGGGAGTGTCAATGGAAAACTGACGGCGTGGATAAGGCGTGGTCCGCCACACCCCAAGAAGTGGTTGCTCTCTCTTGAGCAACCACTTCCGCGACCCCGAAGAGTCTTGATGTCACGGGCAGAGCGGCAATGTGGCCGTCGCGCCCAGGTAGTCGATCAACGCGAACAGATCGGCTATATCGACAGTGCTATCCGTGTTGACGTCATTCTCGGCAGCGCAGGTCGACAGCGGCAGGTCTGCTCCAAGAAAATCAACGATCGCGAAGACATCCGAGACATCAACTACATCGTCAGTAGACCCTTCCGCGTTTCCGGTCGTCCCGGCACAGCACCCGCCTATTCTCTTGTTCGATAGAATCGAGACCGTGTTGGTGTAATAGTTAGCCGCTGCTAAATCGACTTTCCCGTCTCCGTCGAAATCGCCTGCACACACCGAGCGGGGCGTGTCGCCCGCCCCGTAGTTGACCAAACCGGCAAAAGTGCCATTCCCGTTGTTTCTTAGAATCGAAACCGTGTGCGCCTCGTCATTGGTTGTTGCCAGGTCAAGCTTACTGTCCCCATCAATATCAGCCGCAAGAATGGACGTTGTAGCGTTACCGACACCATAATCGATTTTGGCGCCGAAGTCCCCACTCCCGGTGTTCCACAGAATCGAGACTGTGGCCCCCCACCAGTTAACCGTGGTCAGATCAGGCTTTCCATCTCCATTCAAGTCCGCCGCGATAACGCACGTCGGACTAGATCCAACGTCATAGTCGATCTTGCCGGCGAAGGTCCCATCCCCATTGTTCTTCAGGATTGACACCTCCTTGGGGTAGGAATTGGAGTTCGCCACCGCTAAGTCGGGATTTCCATCCCCGTCGAAATCTGCTGCAACCACCGAGGTAGGGGCACGACCAACCCCGTAATCGACCTTTCCGGCGAATGACCCGTCACCGTTGTTTTTCAGGATCGAGACACTTCCGGAGTCGTCGTATGGGGTAGAGCCGGTATTTGCCACAGCCAGATCGTGTCTCCCGTCTCTATCAAAGTCGGCCGCGAAGACAGACTTCGGTCCGACACCGACCCCATAATCGACCCCGGCGGAGAAGGTACCGTTGCCATTGTTCCTCAGGACAGAGATCGTGCCAGCGCTGTCGTTGGCAGTCACGAGTTCAGGCCTCCCGTCTCCATCCAGATCCCTTGCAAGTATGCTGACCGGACAGAATCCGACGGCGTATTCGACATCGCTTAAGAAGGTGCCGTCTCCATTGCCCCTCAGCACCGAGACCGTATTGGCGCCGCTATTAGCCGTAGCCAGATCAGTTTTGCCATCTCCATCGAGATCGGCCGCAAGTGCGGAGCGAGGGTAACTTCCAACCCCAAAGGAACTCCTCTTGTCAAACGTGCCGTCGCCGTAATTCCTCAGAATCGAAATCGTGCCAAGCCCGGAATTCCAAGCGTAGTTCGCTGTTGCCAGATCAGCTTTGCCATCCCCGTCAAAGTCTGCGGCGAGAACGGAATAGGGTTGCCTCCCAACTCCATAGTCGGTCCGGCCCGCGAAGGTCCCGTCGCCGTTATTCATCAGAATCGAAGCCGTGTGCGCGCCACCATTGGCTGTCGCCAGATCAAGTTTCCCATCCCCGTCAAAATCCGCGGCAAAAACAGAATAGGGATTCCTTCCTACCCCGTAGTCGACCTTACTGGCAAAGGTCCCGTCGCCGTTGTTTCTCAAGATCGAGACCGTGTGGGAGACTTCGCTCACCGTTGCAAGGTCGATTTTACCATCACCGTCGAGATCAGCCGCAAAGACAGAGCGGGGATAGCTTCCTGCCATATAGTAACCATTACGCGTGAACGTCCCATCCCCATTGTTCAAGAGAATCGACACCGACGCGGAACTACGATTGACCGCCACAATGTCGGCCTTTCCGTTCCCATCAAGATCAGCAACAGAAACAGAAATGGGCTGATAGCCGACCGTATAGTCAACCCGACCGCCAAACGACCCATTCCCATCGTTGAGGAGAACCGAGACCGAATTGGAGTAGTAGTTTGCGGTGATCATGTCCGGCTTGCCGTCACCGTTTACGTCCATCACAGAGACCGACGCAGGACAGCCCCCGACGATATAGTCAATCTTGCGGGCTAACGTTCCGTCACCGTTGTTCTTCAGAATCGAGACCGTGCCGGACGTATCGAAGTTGGCTCCGTAGTTGGCAACGGCCAAGTCGGGCCTTCCGTCCCCGTCAAGATCGGCGGCCGAAACTGAGAATGGAGATGCTCCTGCCGAATACTCGACTTTACCGGCAAAGGTACCGTCGCCATTACCTCTCAGAATCGCGACCGTGTTGGAGCCACCGTTGGCAGCCGCCAGGTCGGGCTTCCCATCTCCGTCAAAGTCCGCGGCGAGAACGGAATAAGGCTCCCTTCCAACCGCATAATCGATACGGGTTTCGAATATTGGCTTGAAGGCAAAAGTGGCGCTTGCCAACGCACTCAAGGCCAGAACGAACAAGCTGAACTTCACAGTCCTCATGTGATTTCTCCCTTCCTCAACTCTGTATGGTCAAGAATCATGGACATGTTCGTGCTTTCGTGCGCCACTAACCCCACAGAAATCTCGAAGGACCTTCCAACCCCTGTGGTGCGCATTAACTTGATTGTGTCATACAATATCCACGACAGGGCTTTTTGTCAAGTGAATTCTGCTCGGGGGTATGCTCGTTTAGAGCGCGCCGCCAATGCTGCCGAGTGTAATCTCCTCGACCTGGACTGACGCCGGACGGCTGAGCGCGTAGGCAACAGCCTGAGCTGTCTGCTCCGGAGAGAGCATGTGATCTCTTGGCCACTCACCGGGGACCCGATTCCAGATGTCGGTCGAGGTAGCGGCAGGGTAGATGTTGATAATCCGAATCCCTTTCGCGCGAGTCTCTTCGCGCACGCTGCGCATGAACCCGTCAAGGGCGAATTTACTCATGCAGTAGCTGCTCCAGTTGGGGAAAGGGGTTCGTGCGGCAGTAGAGAGGATGTTGACAATGCTGGAACCGGCCGGCATGATAGGCAGAAGCTTGCGAGTCAGCCAGAAGGGAGCGGTGACATTGACCGCGAAGGTCCGATGCCAGTTATCGAGCGTGAGTTCGACGGCCGATTTGACGTAGGCGACACCGGCATTATGGATCATGCCGTGAAGTGGTTGTCGGGCAATCTCTTGAGTCATTCGCTCGAGGTCCGGCAGGCTCGCGAGATCACACGGGATGAGCTCGGTTCGCCCTCCCTTGCGGTGCACGTAGTCGGCGGTCTCTTCGAGAGCGCGAAGGTCGCGTCCGTGAATCAGCAGGTTTCTGTTCGGTGAGGCAAGTTCGACCGCGATGGCACGGCCAATCCCACGGCTTGCGCCCGTGATAAGAATTCTTTCCATTTCCTGTCTTATCCCTTTCGACGCAGTGTGAAGCGGTTGTTGGGGGTCTCCCAGAGTCGCAGTCGTTCGAGTTGCGATCCGAACGTCCCCTGCAGCATTGGCCACAGGGCAGTTACAATGTTCTCACCCGTGCTTGGCCGGTCGACAAACGACTCGGTCTCGTAGTCAAGGTGCTTATGATCCCAGGGAGAAGTGGCGGCTCGTGCACCCTCAATGAACGAAGATAAGTCACGGAGCGTGCCTGTCCGACTGTCAATCTGTCCCCCCAGAGTAGTTTCGACGCGGTACTGATGCCCATGACCGGCCGGGTTGTTGCACTTGCCATAAAGGTTCCGATTCTGATCGTCGGAGAGGGCACGGCTATGAAGGCGATGAGCGGCATGGAAGTATGTCTCCAATCCGAGCGAGCAATGATGATCAGTAGTGTACTCAGCGAAGAAATACGGGAGCTCACAGAGCTTTACTCTCGAAAGAGGTAGGGCATGGCCAAAAGTCAACGCTGCATACTGCGCCAGAGACTCGGTCGTGATCGGCCGATTCTTCAGTCCTGGAACTTGCGTATTTAGATTCTTGTGGTCAAGACCATCCCTGAATCCTTCGAGCTGGGAGCGAACTTCGTGATCCTGCACGATCTGTCCGATTCGGTCGTCGATAGAACCACCTAACGTTACCTGCAGGCGGTAATTGTGGCCATGACCGTCGTGAGATGATGCATCACCGAACAGCGCACGGTTTTCATCATCAGACAGGTGTGGCGAAAACGTACGCCGCGCGGCAGAGAACTCAATCCAGAAATTGCGTTCTATCTGGCCCGTCGAGTAAGCGGTTGCCGAAGTTTCCGGTGTGAGCTCCAAGTGGCACGCGATTGGCCGCGCGTCTTGCTCCCCAAAGAGTGGTCCAATATCCAGGAGCAACTGTCGCGCGATGTTCTCTGGAGTCGGCAGGATCGCGTCGAACGGAGGGGTATCGGCATTGAGGAATTTGTGATCATAACGTGCTGACAGCAGGGTGTTAACCTGGTGCTTGATGTCGCTGACATTGAGCATCATGCCGGTCTCAGGTTGGATTGGGCCGGTGAAGACGGTGTGAAGCACAAAGTTGTAACCCTGCCCGTACCGTCCCCCCCTTCCGGCACCAAACGCACGCTCATTCTCATGTTCCGAGAGGGTATCCAGACGCATTCTGGCCGAAGCCGAAAACTCAAAGCGCTTACTGAGTGTGAGCAGCATCTACTTGATCAGGCTGAAGAACTCGGCTCGGGTGCTGGCGCTTTCGCAGAATGAGCCGAGAATGCATGAGGTCGTCATGACCGAGTTCTGTTTCTCCACGCCACGCATCATCATGCAGAGATGCTGGGCTTCTATGACGACTGCCACACCGTGCGCTTCGGTGTACTTCAAAATCGTGTCGGCGATCTGCTTGGTGAGTTTCTCTTGAATCTGCAGGCGACGCGCGAACAGGTCGACCACGCGCGCGACTTTGGAAAGCCCGAGCACTTTCCCGTTGGGAAGATACCCGACGTGGCATTTGCCTATGAATGGCAAGAGGTGATGTTCGCATAGCGAGTAGAGTTCAATATTCTTCACCAGAACCATTTCGTTGATGTCGGCGGTGAAGATCGCATCGTTGATCACTTCCGCTATACTCTGTGTGTATCCCTGGGTGAGGTACCGAAAGGCCTTGGCGGCTCGGGTAGGAGTGTCGCGAAGTCCCTCGCGGGTAACATCTTCGCCGATGCTGGTCAGCAATTGCGTGTACAGTTGTTCCATTGGATTTCCTCTTGTTCAGTGAGTAACATAGAGTTCAACAAGGTTATCTGGCAAACAGTTTCCGAACCGAGTGGAAATTGCCGGTCCTGAGACATCGCTCAGAGGGGAATCAGGGGAGAGGCTTGAAATAGAGAGTGCGCGACGATTTGGCGACTGACCCGCTCGGGACAGCCAGGACTTCCGCTTTGTACGGGTGGCTTCCTTTGATCACGATGATATCGTTTGGATTGACATCGTAAGAGGCCTTCACACGCCGACCGTTGACCTCTACAAGACCATTGTCGGCCATTTCCTTGGCAACCGTGCGCCGCTTGATAATCCCTACTGTTGAAAGGAAATCGTCGATTCGCATGAAGGTTAGAGACGGTAATCGATATACGAGGCAGCCTTGATCTGCGCCAACCACTTCTGCTCGAGACGCGAAACCTTTTCCTGGCGAGCCATTTCCTTCACCCGGTCAAAATCAGATTCGACCGTGAATTTCTTTTCTGGTTCATATTCAAGAAGCTTGAGCAGATGCAGCCCGTATTGGGAGCCTATTGGCCCCTTGTATTCGCCGATTGTCTTCCAACCGGTCACGGCAGTCACAAATTCAGGCGGCAGTTGGGCAATAGCAAACCAGCCGAGTTCCCCCCCCTGCGCGCGCGTATCGCTGTCCTCCGAGAACACCTTGGCCATTTCGGCGAAATCACCACCCGCACGAGCTGCAGTGAGAAGCGAGTCGGCGAGATTCATGGTGGTCGTCGAATCCTGTGCAGAGGGAACAACTGACAGGAGGATGTGCCGTAGCTTGAGACGCTCGTCGCGCTTGCCTTCACACTTGATGATATGGTAGCCAAATGGTGTACGAACCACGCCCGAGATTTCTCCAACCGACAGCGCAAAGGCGGGGCGGGCGAATTCGGGAACAACATCGTCAGATGACACATAGCCCAAATCCCCACCGTTGGCTTGCGCCGCTACAGTCGAGTACGTAGAAGCGATCGTCTCGAAATCAGCGCCATCGACAATCTTCTTGCGCAGCTCCGTCGCCAATCCCTTGACTGAATCCTCGACTTGCGCTGAGGGTTTGACCGCGAGCAGAATATGGGCCAGCTTGACTCCTTCGGGCTGATTCGGGATTGAATCTCTGAAATTTCTGTAAAACTCCTCGACCTCGTGGCGGGAAATTGGCACGTCGGCGAGTTTCTTTTGAAGTAGTCGTTGCTTGCGAAGCTGTTTTTCGATCTCGGAGCGATTTTTCTTCTTCAAGTCGCGAAGGGTCAGCCCCTCCTGCGCTAGAGCCTGTAGGAACTGCTCATTAGTGCCGAAACGCGAGGCAATCCGCGCGACCTGATCTTCCAGCGCCTGGTCGACCTCCTCAGCACGTATCGAAATCGTAGTGTCCTTCTTCGCTTCCGCAAGGAAGAGCTGTTCCGCCACCATCTGCTCGAGAATGTCATTCTGCATTTTTTGCAGTTCGGCGTCGTTACGGGGGCGCTGTCCCGATTGCAGCGTAATCATCCTCAATTGACCCATGAGTTCACTGTGGAGAATGATCTGATCCCCCACAACCGCCACAATGCGGTCGAGCTTCTCGGGTTCGGCCGCGATTGAAATGACACTGAGTGTCGTGAACGTAGCGACTGAGGCGATGGCAATACGCGCGGCCCGAAGGTAACTGATCATCCGTTCCCTACGCTGGCGCTGTCGTTGGCCGGGTACTTGCTCTGGTCAATCATGCCCCGTATAGCTTCTTCGTTGACCGTTACTCCCACCGACTTCCGTCGATCGTCGACCCACCGCCAATACTCGTCGTTCTTCTGGGTGAACTGCATCTTCTGCATGATGTCCCCCTTTACCGCGAGGAAGTCTTTCACTTCTGCCTGTTTCTTGTCGATCACATAGATTACTGAGTATCTACCTACGGTGACGACCGGCCCCTGAACTGAACCTACGGGGCTCTTCCAGGCGAGATCGAAAATCTCGGGGAACCACTGCCGCTCCACATATCCCAGGTCGCCGTCCTGGCCGCGCTGGGCGGGACGTTCGGTCAGCTCTTTAGCCTTCTTCCGGAACGCCTCGATTGACTTTATTTCTCGGGCGAGACGGTCAGCTACCATCTCGTCGCTGACCAGAATCTCATAGACTCGTACCTGGGCGGCGTTGGTGTATTCCTCCTTGTGCTCGTCGAAGTAGAGCCGCATAGCAGATTCGTCCGGCGGCGGGAGCTTTGGGATCGAGTCAATGCGCATCACATCAGCCATCGTATATTCCTTGAAAAGCTTGATGTTCTTCTTGAACAATTCATCGTTTTCCAACCCCAGTTGGTTGGCCTCGTACGTCAGGATGTCGGAGAGCTTGAGTTGGAAGACAAAGTTTGCCAGAGAATCATAACTTGTAAACTCGGGTTTCATTGCAGCCGGAATGTTCTGCGCTCTTGACAGCTGGAGATACTCGTAGAGGGTCAATTGGCCACCTGGCCAGGTTGCTATCACCAGCTCACGCTCATTGCGATCCAGTTGGGCGTCGTCGAAATCGTTTTTCGGGAGGCTCGCCTGCAGTTGCGGGGGATAGAGGTCGGCTCGCTTTCGGACAACATACATGCAGGTGGTCGTGTCGACTGTGACCGGAAACTTGGTCTTGAGTTCCTTGATGTATTCTGAGAGTATCTTATCACGTTTGGCCGCGCCAATTTGGTTGCGCATGGAGAACTCCATATCACGGTACGGTGCGCGCAAGTCGTTCGGTTGCTTGTCGATCAATTTGATGATATGGTACCCGAACTGAGTTTTGACAGGTGTTGAGATTTCACCCGGTTCGAGCTTGAATGCCGCCTGCTCGAAATCTCCCAACTGGGGCGGAAAGGAGCCCCAGGTGAAATACCCCAAATCCCCCCGATTACGCTTCGCGGATGGATCGGTGGAGCACTGGTACGCGAGCTGCTCAAAATTCTCACCAGCGGTAAGCTTCTTGACAATCGCTTCGGCTGAATCAAACGTATTCACCAGAATGTGCGATGCGCGAATCTTATTAGCGAGTCGCTCATACATCTCTTTGAGCTCGGCATCGCTCACCGGCGCTTTGCTCACGACGAGCTTCTGATACAACGCGTCGAGAAGGAACTTGTTCTTGTTGGCCAGCACGACACGCGCAATTTCCTCCGACTTATCAAGGCCGCTCTCATATGCCGCCCTGATCACCAGTCGCAGATTAATCATGCTGTCGAGGAATTCCCGCTTCTTGTTGAACTCATCCTGCGCCCCGCGGTACGGATAATCCTTGTTCTTGATAAAATCGGCGAATTCAGCGACTGTTATCTCCTCGCTGCCCAGCTTGGCGACTACCTGCCCCCCCGACTTTCCGCAGTTGACGACCAGGGCGGCGCAGAAACCGACGATAACCGTGATGCCGAGAATATAGCGCTTCTTCATTCGTTCCTTTTCCTTCAATAATTAATATTGTCTTCTACTGCCCACGTATGTCAGGGGTTCCACCAGATCAGGGCGTCAAAGACAGGAATAATAGCATACTGCCCCGACCTTGCCAAGAGGCTTTTGCGCTTTGCTCGGGGAGATTATTCGTAGTCCGACTCGAGATATTCCTTCGTGCTCGACTGCCGGACAAGTCGCTGCGAGAGTTTCTTGGTGAACTCCAGGGCCGAATTTTCACCATAGATCTTGAGCATATGATTCATGGCGATCACCTCGGAGATGACCGTGATATTCTTCCCCGGCGAGATGGGTACATTGACCTGAGGAATCTGCACACCCAGCAGCGTGGTCATCGAGTCGTCGATTCCCAGCCGCTCGTACTGCGCCGTCTCCGACCACAAGGTCAGATGCACTTCCACTTCGATCCGCTTCTGCAGGCGGATAGCCCGAATGCCGAACAGTTCTTCGAGGTCGATAATGCCGACTCCTCTGATCTCCATGTGATGTCCCAATAATTCCGAACCGGACCCCATGATCACGTCCGGGGCCACTCGGGTCACCTTGCAGACATCGTCGGCGACGAGACGATGGCCGCGCTCAACCAGATCAAGTGCAACTTCGGATTTGCCAATACCGGACTTGCCGGTATACAGCAACCCAACGCCATAGACATCAACCAGAGTTCCATGCACGTTGATCGATGGCGCGAACTTGTGGTCGAGATAAGCCGAAAGGCGATTGGAGAGAACGGCCGTTGTCAGGCGGCTCGAGAAGATGGCGGTTCCACTGTCATCCCCGGCCTTTATGAATTCCAGTGGGGGAGTGATCGCCTTGGAAATAATCACCATCGGGACGTCATGACTAAATATCTTCTCGCCGATTTCGATCAAGCGTTCACGAGACAAGCGATTGATGTACGCCATCTCGGTTTCCCCAAGAACTTGGATCCGCTTATTGGCGTATCGTTCAAAGAAGCCGGTGAGGGCGAGACCAGGGCGATGCAGTTCAGCGTTGTGAATCGTTTTCTGCAAACCGGCGTTGTTGCCTGACAGGAGGGTCAGTTCGAGGTCCTGATTGCGAGCCTCGTAGAGTTTTTCAACCGTGATGTTCGCCATGGGTGAGGATAATATAGAATCGCCGGAGGTCGGGCGGCAAGTGTCAAATGGAAAAAAAGCCGCAGAGCCGAGCGGCTAAGCAATTCCTGCCGGAGCAGGGGGAGGCCCTCGAATTATGCGAGCGCGTAGGCGAATCGTCGGGTCACAACCCTAGCCTGCCAGGGCTGTGACCCGATGAAACCTCGAGCCTGCTGTCAAGGGCAGGGTGGCAGTACAGCCGCGCCGCCCAGGTAATCGATCACGGCGAAGAGATCAGAAATGTCAACCGTGCCATCCTTGTTGACGTCGTTCTCTTTCGGGCAGCCCGAAAGCGGGATAAACACCCCAAGATAATCGACAACCGCAAAGACGTCCGAGATATCGACCACGTCGTCAGGAGAACCATCCGTGTTCCCGGTCGTGAGCAGGCAGCAGCAGGCATCCCCGATGCCGTCGCCATCAGTGTCGGTCTGGGCGGGATCAGCAATCAACGGGCAGACATCCTCGAAACAGATGCTGGCAAGATAACCGGGATTGCCGAAACCGTCCCCGTCGGTGTCAGTGCAGGCGTCGCAGGCATCCCCGATTCCGTCCCCGTCGGCGTCAGCCTGAGTGGGGTTGGCAATGGTCGGGCAATTGTCGACAGCATCCGCGATCCCATCGCCGTCGACATCCGCCGTTATGCCAGTCGAAAGATAATGCAGCGAAATCGTGCTGTCGGCAGGAAGATTCGAATAGTATTCCCAGACCACCTTGCGCGCCTTTTCACCAATGTCGGACGCATGATACTCTGAAACGACGACATCTGCACCGCTCAGTGACTGCGGGGTGCCCCAGGTTACCCCCCCGTCATTACTGATCACTACATAGAGCACGTGATCGGCAATGTAGGTGCAGGCAAACACCGGGCCATCAACATGGGCTATGCGTGGGTATCGCTCGTCGGCGGGCGTTGCTACGACCACACCGATGCTCATGGCGTCGTAGCTGCTTCCGGAAGCGTACATGCACATAATGTCGTGGTCGCCCGGTGAGGCGGCCGTTGAGTACTCGGCGGCGATCACTATGCGGCCATTGTGAGCCGCCACCGCTGGGTATGTCGAGATCTGTCCGACTGGCATTGAGTAGATAGTCATCCCGTTCTGGGTCTGGTTCTTGAAGTTTGAGAACAGATCACGCCGCACCAGAATCTCCCACTGACTGGAGGTCGCATTGAAGCGGTCGTAGACGGAATAAGAAAAGGTTGTGACTTTATCGATATCGATGGCCGTGGACTGGCAATTCTCGACTCCGTTGTACCAGCTGATAGTCGCGCGTCCTACGAGCGTAGTGTCGATTTCGTACAGAATGTGCGGAGCGTTAGTCATGGGGGGCACGGTGTAGGTTGTGCTTCCTACCCAGGATATGACGCCAAATGCATACTCCCCGGGGCGCTGATTGAATTCACCGCCGGTATCGCAAGCGATATCCGCGGCGATCATGTCGTGCCAGCCGTATGGATTCCAATTCCAGTAGCTCTGCGACCAGGAGGGAGTATTAATTGGATTGGTAAATTTGCTCACGGAAACCCTGCCGCCGCTATTTTCGAGCGGCGAGGCGGCTTGGGTTCCGTAGAAAATCGAATCTTTGCCCCAGAAGTCGACCGCTGGGTACGTAGGATGCCCGGTGGTCGTGAACGAAGCGCTGGTGGGAAACGTCAGGCCGTCGTCAGCAGAGCCCGCCCAGATCAAGGCGGTATCGAGCAGTCCATTGCTTTCATATCCGAGTATTAGTTTGCTGTTGCCGCCATCCGCGATGGTCGCGTGAACGGCTTCGGCAACAACCATCGGACTGGCGCTCTGCATGCTGGAAAACGGCGAACCATTCTGGGACTGACCCTTGTCCAGATGGATTGACGGTTCCTCCTGAATCTCCATTGTTTGCGGATGCCCAGCAGACCTGTGTGTGACAGTGGCCGTCACGGGACCCCGATCCGCTTCGGATGCACGATCAGCGGACAGGACTTGAGTTGCGATCGCACAGAACGCAACCAGAACGAGACTCATTCGCACTTGACTCATGGTTTCTCCTCAGGCAGTATGTGAACGTTACCTAATATCATCTGAGACGGCGTACAACGGAATAATACCAAAAATGCACTATTTTGTCAATCCAAAAGAGAAGAGAGCAGCGGGCGCTGCTCTCTTGGGTTACATAGAGAAAAGGGTCGGTAAAAGCAAGTCTGCCTGCCGCTACTTTACCTTCTTCTGCAGGTCGTTGAGACTTCTTTCAAGATCGCGCAAATTCCTGCGCAGATCCTCCATCTCCTTGCGGAAATCGTCCGATCGGAGCTCCTGCTTCATCGCCTTCAGTTCGTCCTTGAACTCCTTCAATTCGCTCTCGGTCCACTCGAACTCGTTCTCGTCGTCATCTTTGTCGTTGCGTCCAAAGTGAAGGCCCTTCATATGCGGGGTCCAGATACTGACATCGGGAGCATCCGGTACCGACGGACCATGGAAGAAACCGTAATGGTTCTCAGTATCCCGCTCAGCAACTTCGACCGAGACCTTTTCCACGGTCTTGTTTCGAATCAGGCTGAGCTCAGCCTTGTCGCCGGGCTTCATGTCGCGAATCAGATCCTGCACGTCGCTCGCATTCTCAACTTTCTCCTTGCCAATCGACAAAATCACATCACCAGCTTTGAGTCCCGCCTTCTGCGCCGGGGAGTCTTCGGTGACTTCACTAATCAGCACTCCAGCCCCCTGAACTCCAAAATAGGATGCCAACTGTTTGCTCAGATCGGTGAGACTCACGCCGATATAGCTTTCTTTGTCTTCGCCAGTGCGATAGGAGTATTTCAGCACCTTCTTATTCGGTTTGCCCAAACGGGTTACGATGGCCGTTCGATTCCGCCCTTCTTGACGAGTACCGAGGGTTATCGTGAGCTCCCGCTCCTTGCCATCGCGATAGATCTTCAGGTTCACTTTGTCTCCCGCGGACCCTTCTTCGACGAACTTCACGAGCTCATCTGAATCAGTTACTTTGGATCCGTTGAAACCGACAATGACATCGTTCTCTTTCAGACCGGCTTCCTCCGCCGGTGAGTCGGCCATGACTTCGTTTACGATGGCGCCATATTCAACCGGCAGTTTGAATCCTTTGGCCAAGTCATCACTGACCGATTGAGTGTAGACACCCATCCAGGCGTCCTTGTCCGGCTTGTCCGTCTTTGACGACGCCAGCGGAGCGATCAAGACAGCGACGATGACCAGAAACACCGCAATTCGAAATAGAGATTTCATGACATCTTCTCCTGAATGACAGTTGTTGTTCTCACTACTTAAAGATTCTACGGATGTTGTTGGCCAATGTTCCAAAGTTGTCCATGAGCCGGCCGACTCGTTGATCTGGAAATCGGCTCAGAATCCCGGTCGTTGAAGGCGTGAAAATCATTTGACAAACTGCCGAAAAGGGATATTATAAAGGCTTGCCGTTTTGTAGCGGCGTGGTAAACTGGTTTTTGTGTAGCACTCCCCTGTAGCTCAGCTGGTAGAGCAGCTGACTGTTAATCAGCGGGTCGCTGGTTCGAGTCCAGCCGGGGGAGCTTAAAATGCAAATCGAGCCCTTCAGCGATGTAGCTGAAGGGCTTCTTGTATTATGAGCCGACGTCCCCTCTTGTCCGGTCAGATTCGCGGGTGACCTAAGGGATCTCTCTTTCCGGCATCACATTTGCACTTTACGGGAGCGATGTACATAAATCCTCTGCATTCTTGCGGCTTTGCTTTGGCTGCTAACAAGATAGGAAGATGCCAGTCGATCTATGGGAATCTCCCCATGCAATCGACTGCGTCAGAAGCGTCGAATTGGAGAACTGCCCTATGGAAACATCGCGATCGTCCGCTGGGTATCTGGTATCCGTATTTGCATGCCTGATCCTCCTCCTCGGTTCGGTAACAGCTCAGGAAGTCGTCGTCACTAACTTCCCATCAGGAGTTGGTGGGAGCGTCGACCCCAACATTTTCAAGCCTCATCAACCACAGCTGAGAGCAATTGCGGACACGTTGCACAAATATCGTCACGCGCTGGCGATTATCACCGGTGGGGCCGACGGCGGGAAATTCCGCGAAAGCAACGATGCGAAGAACCCCGGCCTGGCTCTGGGTCGAGCTCACGCGCTGCGAAATTGGATGATACAGAACTTCGACCTCGACTCATCACGACTCATCATCCAGTCACAAGATGCCAAGAGAAGCGGACCGCAGTATCGGTTTGCAAGTATACGAATAGTCATACCTCCGGCGGAGACTGGCGTACTGGAAAAATCAGTTCCCTTAGTCGCAACTCAACCTACTCCGGCTCAACACACGCAGAGCCCAAGTCAACCGACTAAGACTGCCGATCACTTCGGGCTTCAGATGGGCGGCGGAGTCACGTCGTCACCGTTCGGCGGCATCCCATTCCTTTGCTGCGCAATCACCTGGCGACAGCGCCTTTACGTGGAAGGAGTTGTCGGACATACCTTGTGGAACCGCACCTTCACATACGACACCCTGCAACTTGATACCAAGCGGCGTCTTGCCGGATGCAATCTGATCGTATATCCGTTAGAACAGACGCGTGTCGGACTCCTCTTGGGGTGGATGCGGGTAGAAGAAATCTCACGCGAGTATTACGAATACGTCAGATTATCTGAAGGCGCCTTGGTCGGTTTACGGGTTGAACCGCTGAATTGGCTCTCGATCTCTGGCGCCTATTATCCGTCAACTGAGCGGATCGCCCTGACGCACAAAGCCCGTTCCAGAAGTGACCGCTTCGTTCTTTCCGCAATGGTGCATAGACTTTTCGGAGGTACACGATGAACAGAGTATATCTGGTCGCTCTTCTGATCTTTACCGGCCTGGGGCTGTCGTATCTGGCGAGTTGTTCTGATCCACTTGAAATCAACAATTCCTCACCGAAACCGGAGCCGCAGGCAAGCGACACTATCTACATCCATGACACTGTCACCCTCACGGATTCCATCCTGCGCACAGACACAATTAGTATCACCGACACGCTTACCCTGCCCGACACCATCTCTACTATCGATACCGTTGTCCGTTTCGATACAGTTACAGTCATCGATACTCGCACGATCGTCGATACCGTGACGTTGGTTGACACGGTGACAATTAAGGAGATCAGGACGATAGTCGATACCGTTACACTGACCGACACGGTCACTCACGTAGACTCAGTAACCATTATCGAACCGGGGAGCTGCCCGCCGCAATCGCACTGTGATCAGATCACTTGTCGTGAGAAAGAAATCCTTTGGAAGTTTCGCAACTCCACCGGGAACTACCGATTGGAACTCTCGGGATCGACCGAGCGGGACCACCCGCTGCAGACATTGCTGATCAGAATCGACGGCGTGACATATTGCTGGCGAGCGGGAGAGAATCCACTCTGGGTCAAAGACCTGAACATACCCGCCAATGTCACTGTCAGGATTACGCTCGAGAACCCAGCTGCCTACGGCCACGAAATCAAAGTCTGCCTGAAGTTGACGGCGTTGTAATAGATTGCAGGGATTGTCCAAGCATACAGGGTCTCTCCCGCAGAAGGTCCTGACAACGTCAAGCTCGGTGAGGATTGCCTCTGTGAATCTGGCGTTGTATATTGGTGGCGCCCCATCCGAACTTGGATAAGCAAGAAAGTCTGCCAGCGCAGATTTCTCAAACGAGGGATCCCCGTCTACGGGGACCCCTGAAGCAAACAAGTCGTATGGGCCTTTTAGCGTCCTGCCCGGGACGTTGGTTGCGAGCCGGAGCAGCAGTGCGCGACTCGCGGAGTTTGATACCGTGTCATGACGTCTCTCCTTTCCTACTTCTGGAGGTTGTTTTTCGCCGTTGGGTGTCCTTCGGGACCCTCTTGCGTATTTCCAAGACCTGCAGGTTCATCGGTTCATCAGAAGAGGAGCTGACGCAGCAACACGGGAAGCACGCGACAAGGTCCGTGCAGAACATGCGCACCCGATCGACAGCCAATTCATACAGAACATGCTGCCCCTGGCGTGCGCGTCGCACAAGCCCTACGGCGGCGAGGGTCTGCAGGTGCCTGGTGATCGTCGGTTGGGACAGCTCAAAGAAGTCGACAATCTCGCCGACCGTTCGAGGGTTTGCCTCCAGCATCAGGAGCATTTTCAAGCGCGTGCTTTCGGCCATTGCCCGAAGCAGGGCTGGAAGTTCGTTCTGTTTGACTGATTTCTTCATAGTACTATAGGCATATACGCATGTATGCATATGTTGTTCCAGTCGAAATCGAGATATTTTCTCCCGGCGCAATCTGCGTCCGCAACTCCATGCGCCAGAGGCGACTAGCGGTCGCGACCATCGATCTTCTTCACCCGGATGTTAGGATCTTCCCCAGAGCGATCGGGAGACGCGCCAGCGATCCGCAACCGTGTTGAAAGCGTGGCGAGATCGCGACGGCGCTATCGGACAGGCACTTGCCTGTTGGACGCTCAGCGAGACACAGGAGTCAATAGACGCAGTAGGCGTTGCATAAACGAGGGGGAAGTAGTATACTATTGACAGAACTCAATCATATAGGCAACCAAGAAGACGCTCGCATGCCACTTACGGTGTCCGGCAACTGCATTTCTGATGTTTCGCGTACTTTGCGCGACTGGTGTGACGGCAAACGTGCTCACGGCTCCGCTGAGCGATTAGTCCGTGTCGCGGCCGAATTCTGTCGATTTTCACCCGTACTCAACCACAGAATTCAACGAGCTGCGGATGTGCGCGGGATCACCTTTGAACAACTGAGCATCTCATTAACGGCCGCGCTCTTTTGCGGTCACGGGCGTGAGTCAACGCTGGCAGCGGTGCTCGGGGAACCGCTTGCTGACGACGACAGAACCCTGTATCTGCGGTTTCGAGGAACCGTGATCCAAACAGCCGCACACGAGCTCTACCACCGCTGGCCGGAAACCGATCCCAATGCCGCCCGTCTGGATCGTCTGCTAAAACAAGTGTTCCGCAGCGACGATCGGGTTTGCTGCTTTCCGAAGGAGAATCCTCAATGGATCGCTCTATCAAGTTCGAGCGACCACCGGGAGAGGCAGAGGCCGTGGGAAATGCGCGAATTGCAGGGGATCGTTCTCAGGGTTTCCCACAGTTGTCGAAGTCTGGATGAGTTGGTGGTAACAGTTCTTGAGGAGGTTACACTTGACGAACAGCGACAAGGCGCTGTCGCCATATCGAGCCTGCAAGACGCCTTGCTGGAGGGGAGCAGGACACAGGCGCTTGAATCGTACCTTTGTCAATCAGGGGTCGCTGGCAACCATATCCCCGAGCAGGTCGCACTGCGACGAGCCAGGGACGAGGTAAGCAGAGAGTTGAAAGGGCGACTGTCTTCTTTGAGTGATGGGAACGGCATTTTTGAGCGACGTGAGCTCTACCAGAGTGCGATCGATCGTCTGATGGAGGAGCTGTCGGAAACCGGTCAAACGCGCTGGAACTGGCAGTATTTGGCCGAATTCTCTCATGGCCTTACGCCAGAGCAGTACCGCTCCGATCATCGTGCCTTCGAGTACCACGCCCACTGGGCAAGAGATCGGTTCAAGCATTGTTTTTCAGTTTTTCTTGCCAGGCATGTCGGAAAACATGAATAGCTGCCACTACTATGATATTGAACAGACGGGAACGGCACTCAGGGATTGGCAACATGGCACAGGGCGAAAGTGCGGTGAGGGAAGAAGCACAGGGCGATCTCGGACGGGCGAAAGCGTTTTGTGGCGCAAGGATGCGGGTTTTGACATGACTGAGATCTACGAAAGAGGTCAGATAAGGTCGGACAAAGCCCGGAGAGATGAGGATTAGAGAGCGTGTATCGGTCGGAATGCCCAACAAGTGAGCAGTGGGATCGATTTGTCCTCGGTGAGGCGGTACCGGAGCTTAGCGAGCACCTCGAAAAGTGCCCATCCTGCCGTTTTGTCGTGGCCCAGCTTCGTTCTGAATTTGCCGCCGTGGGTCGAGCGTGGGTCGACCTTCCGGTAACTGGTGTCATAATGCTGACAGACTGGCGGGAGGATCTGGAGGGGGAGTCAGCGCTGTCTCGTCTGGCTGCACAAGGAAACCACAGGTCACAATCGACGACATCGCTGACACTCGCCTCGGCCGACCAGCGTCTACTGCTAAAAGTAGTGCGCGACTCGCACACCAATGAAGTTTGGCTCTATCTCATGTCAGACGATCCGGCGCTTTGCCGCAACGTACTGGTCAAGCCGTTCGGGCACGACCGTGAGTATCTGACTGACCCCGAAGGGCGAATCAATCTGGGCGCTGTCCAGTGGCCATCGGACGATATGTATACGGCCGAAGTTCATTTGGCGAAAGCGGACTTCACCCTCTCTCCGTGGTCCGGCGCTTCAGACCGTCAAGTGTCGAGTATGCTGACTTCACAAGCCGGCGACCAGATCCGAGTGACCCTCTCCGACGGCGAGCGCAACATGATGGTCGAAATCGAAGTGCTCAAGCTTACGCAGATGCTCGAAGGGATCCCCCTGAGGGTGGCCGTTCGAGAGGGTCACGTGTCTGAAATCACAATGGTGTCTGCTGCACCAAACCAGCGAGCAACTGTACAGAACATGAAAGCGACCGAGCCGATCGAGATCTTTCTCTTCCAGTAGCTGCCGTTTCGATCGGTTTTCGTTCGATAACTTGGCCAACGATTATGCACTCGATACTGGAAATAGAACACACCGCCGCGAAGCTTCGGCGCTGCCTGCAGAACGAGCACAGTTCTCCCGAAATACGAATCCTGTGCGGCCTCAGGTTCTTCGCTCAACTACAGGGGAGCAATTCGCCGGCTGCTGAGCCGTACCTGCGGGAGTTTGTCCCACTCCTGGCGGCAGCGGCCGTACAGAGCAATCCGCGAGAATTTCTTCCCGATGATCATGCGCAACTGGCGTCGCTTTCAACATTCCTCTCGAAGATTTCGGACCAGATTGTCGCCACGGGAGATATCGACGCACTTTCGAACCTTGCGGCGGCCACGCTCCAGGTCGTTCCGTCGTCCTTCTCTGAGTCGGGTGTCAGGCCGGAGAACAGACACGCGGTGTCTGTTCGGTGTCTGTTCGTCGAGGACTATCCCGAACTTGGGCTGCAGCCACGCGGACGGATTCTCACCCTGAATGTGACAGCATTGCCGCTCCAGAAAAAACACACCGAGGATGACATTGTCGTGCATAATCCGGTCGAACGCCCCGATGATCGTTTTCTGGCGCAGGCACGCGACTCCGTGCTCGCGGCGCGAGCCTATCTGGCGGCACGTTATGGTGTACCGCTTTCGAAACGCTTCCAGTTCAAGTTCGAGTTGAACTCGCGCGGGGCACGGTTCACCGGAGATTCGCTCGGTGTGGCGTTTGCCGTTGGCGCGGTGACTGCGGTAGAGAAAGTGGAACTCTTTCGAGAGCGCCTGAACATCTCGCCGCGTGTGGCCTTCTCCGGGGCGCTCTCGCCCGAGGGGAAACTCCTACCGATTGACCGCGACGGCCTTCGCTTGAAGATCGTGCGTGCCTTCCACTCCGAGCTGAGCTTTCTCGTCGTTCCGCGGGATCACATCACCGAAGCCTGGCAGATTGTGAAAGAGCTCGAGGCGCAGCAGCCCGGACGAAAGCTGGATATGATGGGTGCGGATCAATTCGCGGCGGTGGCCGACGACCCTCGCTTTCTCGAACGTGAGCGCCTGAGTCTCACTGCCTACGCCGCACGACGGGCCTGGAAAGCAAAACGCTCGACCTGGGTTGAGCTTCCGGCTCTGGTCGTGCTCATTGGTCTGCTCGCGTGGGTGCTCCTCGCTCCCTGGCTCGACAAAGTACCCGCGAAAATCCGCACGACTCAACATGGTTTCGACGTACTCAACAAGTATTCGCGTACGCTCTGGAGCAGGTCTTTTGGCTGCGAATTATTTCCTGATTCAAGCAGCATGGCCAATTGCACGATTTCGGATATTGACGGCGACGGCTTCCAGGAGGTTCTCTACATGCCGTTCACGACCGACGCCAGCCCAGTCAGCGGGTGGCTGTTTGTATATAGAGCCGAAGGGGACACGATCTTCAGCCGTGACTGTTCCATCCGGCTTAAGTACCCGGGGGATTCCGTTCCTGAGGGGAAGGCAAACTGGTATGAAGCGCCGGGAGTGCATGTAATGACAGTGACAGGAGACGTTCGGATAGTCACCCGCTGCGCGAAAACAGGTCCGGCACGTGGTTATCTGAAGATTTGGGATGCAAAAGGGAATCAGCTCAGCTGGTATATTCAGGGCGGGTGGATCAACCTCGTTGCACCGTATGATGTCGACGGAGACGGCAGAGATGAGCTGGTTGGGTGGGCCTTCGCCAATCGAATGAAGGCGCTCTGTTTTCTTGCCCTTCCGGCCGACTCCTGTCGTGGTGTCTCACCCCCTTACTGGAATCGTCCCGATGGCGACTTTGACCTGAGTTGGGTAGAGCGTGGCAGTCAAATACATTACGTAGTGTTTCCCGTCTCGGAAGTAGGCAAGATCGATCTGGCGGGGCCGTATCCGTGGAATTTGACTTTTCGCCGCAATTCGCATGATGAATGGGTCATCTGGTTGTATGAACGGGCTACCAACACCGGCGATGTACTTTACTACCTCAATGCGAGGTTTAGGGCTACCTCGGTCCTTATGACCGATGCCTATCGTAAACGTCGCCAGATTCTTATCTTGCGCGATTCACTTCCGAACATCCCCGATGGCGTTTACTCCGACTCGCTCCTCAATCGCGTGACCTACTGGGATCGCGTGCGTGACGGCTGGGTGACCGAGGGGCAACTGCGAGCCGAAAGTACGCTCAGCAAGTAATTTCCCGAAAATCTTCACATTTCTCGACTTTTCTCGCCCCCACCGTGGGCAAACCTGCGCGCGTGCGACTATTCATCTTACAGAAGGTAGGGACGATTTCGAATTGTGCTCTATCGAACCAATAACATCTTTGAGAGGAGTGTTTCATGAAGGAAAACACACTAACGATCACCGCCAAAACGATCTTGGTGGGACTGATGGTGGCATTGGCGGTTTCAGGTTCTCTCTTTGCGATCAACAGTTGTTCCAAGAAGAACCCAACAGCCCCAACACCAGCGCCTTCAACAACGGGTACAATTTCAATTACCACGAATCTGGATGGCGCCACTTTTACTCTCACCGGGCCAGCGACATACTCTGGAGGCGGAAAGTTGTGGACGAAGACCGGGGCACCTGCAGGAAACTACACTATCACGTTCGGGGCTGTTGTCGGGTACGCCCCACCACCGGATAGCACGAAAATACTTGTGGCGAGCGGCACCATTGCCTTCAGAGGAACTTATGCCCCCGTGACAACTGGTACCATAACAGTTGCCACCAATTTGACGAATGCCGCGTTCACTGTCACTGGGCCGGCAACATACACTGGAAGCGGGACATCATGGACAAAAACCTCAGCTACACCAGGGACCTACAGCATTTCTTACGGCGAAGTTAGCGGCTATACGAAGCCTAAGGACAGCATGGCAACACTGACCGCAGGGAACTTGATTTCCTTCGCGGGAATGTATGCAGGTGTTTCGACGGGCAGGCTTTCCGGCAAGATATACGATGCTCTGATTGAAACAGGGTTTACAGCGCCAATCGGTTCACCGCAGGGCGCTACAGTGAAAGTACTCGGGACAGTCCTTTCGGCGACTACCGCGCCAGACGGTTCTTTTGCTATCAACGGAGTGCCTCAAGGGTCATACACTATCGAACTCTCGCATCCGCTGTATATGACGAAGACTTTTCCAGCAGTCATCAACCCGGCCCAGACAACTACTATCTCAGAAAACATGACCACAAGTGAGTCAGGAGAGCCAAACGACGGTTTTGCCTCAGCAACTTCCTTATCTACTGGACAAGAATATAGCGCGTACATACGTGTGGGCAAAGACAAGGACTACTACAAAGTCTATCTGAACGCATCCGAAACTCTAACGGTCGTTATCAAACAGGTCCCAACCAACTCATATTTTCGCGGCTACAGGCCGGACCAGACGACTACTTGGAGGAGCGGAACGACGGTTTATTCTCCGGGGCCTTACACGTTTTCCACTACAGCCCAGTCGGCAGGATATTACTATTTTACTCTTGAGTCTTCGTTGACATCTTCTCAATTCAGTAACACCAATCCATATGTCTTTCAAGCAAACGTCGGTAGGCCTACATCGGGTAAGCTTTCCGGCAAGATATACGATGCTCTGATTGAAACAGGGTTTACAGCGCCAATCGGTTCACCGCAGGGCGCTACAGTGAAAGTACTCGGGACAGTCCTTTCGGCGACTACCGCGCCAGACGGTTCTTTTGCTATCAACGGAGTGCCTCAAGGGTCATACACTATCGAACTCTCGCATCCGCTGTATATGACGAAGACTTTTCCAGCAGTCATCAACCCGGCCCAGACAACTACTATCTCAGAAAACATGACCACAAGTGAGTCAGGAGAGCCAAACGACGGTTTTGCCTCAGCAACTTCCTTATCTACTGGACAAGAATATAGCGCGTACATACGTGTGGGCAAAGACAAGGACTACTACAAAGTCTATCTGAACGCATCCGAAACTCTAACGGTCGTTATCAAACAGGTCCCAACCAACTCATATTTTCGCGGCTACAGGCCGGACCAGACGACTACTTGGAGGAGCGGAACGACGGTTTATTCTCCGGGGCCTTACACGTTTTCCACTACAGCCCAGTCGGCAGGATATTACTATTTTACTCTTGAGTCTTCGTTGACATCTTCTCAATTCAGTAACACCAATCCATATGTGGTGAATGTCTCGGTACAATAGATTTGCTATCGACGAAGGAGGGCGTTCAGCGCCACCAAGAAGATGATATTGCTGAAGTAAGTGTTCCGGACATAAGCCTCCAATGCGGAGAGCTTCAGATTAGAAAGACGTGGCGAAAAGACTCGCCACGTCTTCTGTTTGTATGCGAGTATGAATCGACTCGGGTGAAAAGCCTATCTCCAATCCCTACCGGCTCTTTCCCTTGACAAATCGGCGACACTGCGCCATCTTCGCGTCATAGGTCTATGACGACATTACCTCCGAAAGGGGACTGCATGAATTACAGGAAACTCATCACGACCGCGCTCTTGCTCATCGGTTCATCCCTCATTGTTCTATCGCGACCTGTGCCAGCCTGTGCCGCTGATACACCCAAAGTCGACGCCTCGATCAAGCACGAAATCGAGCATAGTCTTGGGACGGGTCTGGCGTATCTCGCCAAATCACAGAAAGAGGATGGTTCCTGGAGCGAGTATCCCGGTGTCACCGGCCTTGCCCTCACCGCGTATCTCCGCGCGCCGGAGACTATCCGCGCCCAGTACGCCATCAATATTCAGAATGGGTTGAAATACCTCATGCGGAGTGTCAAACCCGACGGCGGCATCTATCCGGATTACGAGCCGCAGATGAAGGCCTACAACACGTCGATCTGCCTGATGGCGCTTGTAGCCGCGAACAATCCCAATCTTGAGGAGACGATTATCAAAGCGCGTCATTTCCTGATCTCGCTTCAGGCGGATGAATCGACCGGCATGACCCCGGATAGCGCGTCATATGGCGGCATCGGCTACAACAAGGACGAGCGCTCCGATGTCTCCAACATGCAGTTCGCGCTGGAGGCGCTCCGTGCCTCGGAACTGTATGAGCCAAGTCCCGACAACGCGAAAACCCGGCTCGACGACACAACCAGCGCCGGCGACTCGGCAAATGTGAACCGCGAGCTCTATTGGGGGAAGGCAATCCAGTTTCTCGAACGGTGCCAGAACTACAAGAAGTACAACAACTACGCCTGGTCCACCAACGATGGCGGGTTTGTCTACTACCCGGGAAGCTCCAAGGCGGGCGCCACGACTTCATATGGGTCGATGACCTACGCGGGGATGAAGAGCTTCATCCATGCCGGACTGACCAAAAATGACGACCGCGTTCAGGCCGCGTACCAGTGGATCAAGGCCAACTATTCGGTCGAGAAGAACCCCCAGCTGGATCGTCAGGGACTCTTCTACTATTACCATGTGATGGCCAAGGCGCTCGCGATATTGGGCGAGGAGAAGCTGGTCGACTCGGCGGGTGTCACTCATGACTGGCGCGGGGAACTGGCCAACAAACTGATCAGTATTCAGCAGACGGACGGTTCGTGGGTGAACGACAACGGCCGCTGGTGGGAAAATAACCCCGACCTGGTGACCTCGTATTGCCTGATGGCCCTCGAAGAGATCGCGAAGTAGGGGGGCACACTCGGGTGGGGGAGGGTTCTTGCTGGCGGCGTGAGTCTGATGTCGCGGTGATCAGAACGCGCCGATTCTTTCAGTCTGGAGTGGGACAGTAAACGCGGTCGATTTTCTCTCTAATAATGGGCATTTTGATCAATTTTACTTGTTAGGGCACCTATCTCGGTATTATACTCAATCCATACTTAGATCTGGTTTGGTATGAGAGCCAAGCCACAATTCAGGAGGGTGTATGCCCAAATCTACTCGTTTTCTCGTGGTGTTATGCTGGATGTCGCTGATGGCGGCTGCACAGCCGGTGATTTCCGGGGACTTTCTAACGTATCAGGGGCGTTTGACGGACGCCTCCAATGTCCCCGTTCCGGACGGGTCCTACAGTGTGACTTTCAAGATCTTCAGCGCTCCGACGGGAGGTCTGCCTCTATGGTCGGATGTCTTTTCGAGCGTACAGACCGCGAATGGGATGTTCTCAGTTGTCTTGGGCAGTCAGAGCGCGATGGATCTGGCGGCTCTGGGGAAAGGGAATCTTTATCTGGAGGTCAAGGTTGGGCTGCTGGCAACAATGGCGCCGCGGACGCTGCTGACCTCGGCCCCGAGAGCGGCAATAGCAGGCAAGGTCTTCGGGGATGTTGAAACCTCGGCGGGAGCGATGCTGATCAAGCGGAGTGACGGTGATTCGAGTATCGCTTTCGCCTCAGGAGACGATCGTGTCGCGATGAAGCTCTTTGATCCTCAGCCGGAGCCACCGGGGAAGGCTGTTGTTGACGTTGGCGTTGATCCTTTCGACGGGGCCAGTATCAGGCTGTTCGACCCTCAGCCTGAACCCCCCGGAATGGCGATTGAGATTACGAGCGGCATGGGTGGTGTAACCTCCGCATTGCCAAGCGGGACACCGTCTGCTATTTCCCGACCCTCGATCAGGATGTTTGACCCTCAACCGGAGCCGCCCGGTAAGATGTTCGAACTCGTCGCCACGTCCGGCTCGGGCCCGAGCATGAGTTTCTTTAATCAGGCCGGTCAAGTGATGGGAGTCGAACCAAGTCCGTTCAACACCGGCTTCAGCATGAAATTGTTCGACCCGCAACCCGAGCCACCCGGGAAGATGCTGGAAATTGGAACCTCATATGGCACAGGTTCTGGCGCGGGTGAAGCTCCAGTAGCAGGAGCCGGTGACACCGCGTGGCTCAGAACATATGGACCATCAAGTCTTGGTGGTCAGCAAGAGTTCGTGCACATGTATTCGACTGACACCGATGCCGAACTTCGTCTTGGTCCGGGCGCTCCGTTCGGCAGCAACTCGCCTCGTATCAGCGCGAAGTCAAACGGCCTTGAGAGCAGAATGGAACTCATTGGGCAGACAGTCTTTTCTTATGCTCCTCAAATAGTATTGTCCTGTGCGAACGGAAATCCACGCATTGGAATCGGGACGCTGACACCCACGCAAGCGCTTCATGTCGCGGGGAATATCTGCTACACAGGCACAATTGGCGCCTGCTCAGACGGGAAATTCAAGAAAGCGATAGAACCTGTGGACAACGCTCTCGACGTGGTGTCAGGAATTCAGGGCGTTCGCTACCAGTGGAAGACAGACGAGTATCCGGATCAGCAGTTCTCTGAAGAGACGCAGATAGGATTCGTTGCGCAGGATGTGAAGAAAGTGCTGCCGGAAGTGGTCATGGAGCAGCCGGACGGTTCGCTCGCAATTGACTACGGGCGACTGACACCGGTACTACTTGAGGCCATCAAAGAACTCAAGCGACAGAACGAACAGCTCAATAGACGGATTGAGGCGCTGGAACAACGATAGTCGGTATGATGAGAGATGTGATTAGGGCAGAATAGAGATTCATTCCACAGAAGGAGACAACATGAATTGCAGACTAGTCAAGATTTTGGCTGCGATATTGGTCATGACGATGATGTGCGGTCTTTGTCTGGCCGTCGGCACGCCGAGGAAGATCAGCTATCAGGGTCGCGCCACTGATGCGTCCGGCACACCGTTAACAGATGGTAACTATGCGTTTATATTCCGAGTGTACGATCATCCGACTGCCGGTACTCAACGCTGGACCGAATC
Source organism: uncultured Ignavibacteriales bacterium (assembly GCA_964540105.1). Lineage (GTDB taxonomy): Bacteria > Zixibacteria > MSB-5A5 > GN15 > FEB-12 > DATKJY01. The sequence goes on from CAZILL010000001.1 coordinate 721,950, forward strand.
AGCGACAGTTGGAACGGTGGGCGGACTATTCACCCATCTTCTGGGGAATGTCACTCCAATTCCTGATTCGCTTTTTGCGAACTACGATTCCCTGTATCTGCAGGTCACGGTTGCTGGACAGAACATGCTTCCACGGAACCCTATAGTCTCGACCGGCTACGCCATGCGCGTCAACTCCGTTGATGGCGCGAAAGGCGGGGATATCGATGGCCGAATCTCCCTTGTCGACACAACCGTCGATAGAACCTTCGCGAGCATAAGACCTGACGCAAGCGGCAATGGGGCTGGCTACCTTCAAGTTAGCAGAGATGGCGGCGGAAATGCGTTTTATGTGGATGGTAATTACTCCGGTACAGGAGAACCGTACGTACAATTGAATGGCGCTGACCGTGATGTCATCTTCAACATGTCGGCCTCAGGAAGCTCCAGTATACGTCTTCCAGTCGACGCGATTGAAGGAATCGAGATTCTCGATGAACCGGGTATTGCTTGTGCCATAATGCAGCCAATGGGTTACAAGATGTTCACGTCATCGACGGGTCAAACCGCGTTGTCGGTTTCAATCACCACGCCCGCAGACGGCTATATCGTTGTCGAAGCGAAGTTTCGAGCCGTGGCAGTTGGGATGTGTCGTTGCGCTGGTTGGGTTCAAATTGATGAGACTGCTGGCGGGAGTGAGACGAACCCTTATGCCTCTCGGTTCGGACAGGACAGTGCGCTTAGCACTTCTGCTGCTACAGAGATTCCAGGGTACATCTCTCGCGTTTACTACAAGACAGCTGGAGCCTATACATTTCTACTGGAGGGGGGTGAGGGACCGTCAATTTGCGGGAGTTGCACGCCGCAGGTCAATAACGTGATATTACTGGCCACTTATTACCCGACATCTTACGGCTCCGTAGCCACACTGGTAACGGGCGCCGACGCCGGTCAATTTGAAAACGCCAAACCGGTAGAAGTGGATGGTCAGACTATGTTTCAAGTGGATTTGCGTGATCTTGAATTGCGTGCAACCAGAGCTCAACTCGAAGCGGAGAAGCTCCAACGCCAGCTTCTGTTAGAAAGACTCAGACAGGAGCAAGGGGATTAAGGGGATTAGAGTGGAGCACATGATTGGCCGCAGGAGGCATTCAAGTGAGAATTCGCAATCGATGATCCGAAGGCGCCTTCGGATGTTGATCGGTAACGGGAAAGGAGCGACAGATGAGGTCGTTCATTAAGATATTGACAGGTTGTTTTGTGGTAATCATCGCGACAATGCTAATTGTAGCCGCTGACGATGTGAAAGTCCAGGTGAGCCAGAGTCCAGCAGTCGGTGAGCATATAGAGTGGCAGGTGATCTCGAGTGGCGGAGGGCGCGGAAGCTCCGCAAGCTATGTAGTCAACGCGACTATCGGTCAGACCGCGGTTGGGGAGGTTGCGTCAGCCAGCTACAAAATCAAGCAGGGTTTTTGGCAGACTTTTGGACCAATCGCATGCTGTATAGGTTCGACGGGGAATGTCGATGGATCGGGAGACGGCGTCGTTGACATTTCGGATGTCTTTGCTATGGTGGATTACCTGGGCGCGAGTGTGCCGCTTTCGAGTTGTCCGGATGAGAACGATGTTAATATCGATGGTACGATCGATATTTCGGACCTGTTTGCACTGATCGACTACCTGACAGGCGCGGTAGGGTTACCGATTTGTCCGTAAGACGTCACTTTGCGTTGTAAAGACATATTCGGCGGAATGCCCGATGGCCCTTGAAGTCTACAACGTCCTCGGGCAGAAAGTGCGTGCGCTCGCGAACGGTCCAATGCCCGCCGGGTATCACTCTATCGAGTGGAACAGTACCAACGACGCCGGCCAGCCGGTCAGCTCGGGCGTCTACCTGTACCGTTTGACAGCCGGCGAATTCGTCGAGACAAAGAAAATGATATTACTCAAGTAGATTGCCCGTGCGCAAGTTAAGGTGTTACAACGCGATAATCGCAAAAGCCCGCTGCTGGAGCCAGATTTCGCCAAAAAACGAGGAAAAAGTCCTTGACAGAACCTCGGAATGGATTAAGTTGGCTATATTAGCGGGAGAGTTGTACCGCGTTAACTTGTCGGACCTATTGAGAAACAAATTGCTATTGATGTACAGATTCATCTAGAAAAGGAGAGTAGATGCGTAAGGTATTTCTCACAGCTCTTTTGGCCGCGCTGATTGTGCCGACCATGAGCTTTGCGATGTCGTTCTCGACTGCGCCCGGCTACGGGGCCGCGGCCCACCTCGACCCCGATCCCTTCCTGTCCGAATGGCTCGGCGTCAACGGCTCACTTGCCGATGGGCTCACCTTCTCCGCCTTCAATCCCGGCGATGTCGCGACCATGAATATCGCCGTGACGCTCGACTACTTCGCGGACATTGGTTCCTACGAGTGGCTGTCGGTATGGGCCGACTGGAATCAGGATCATGTGTTCGATAACAGCGAACTCATCTACAACCTGAATGACATCTGGTTTGACAACGGGACCACGAATCTGGCTGTCAATCTGAACGTCCCGCTGACCGCAAGTCTGGGAAGCACCTGGCTTCGCGCTCGTATCACCGCCGACGGGCCGTTGGACCCGCTCGGTGACTACTTCACCGGTGAGATCGAGGATCACCAGATCGCTGTCGGCGACCAGAACGCCATTCCTGAACCGACCACCATGGCTCTGTTCGCGCTGGGTTTGATGGGCGCCGGAGTCTTCGGAAAGAAGAAGATCAGCAAGTAACATTTGTAAACGATTCTGAGTGCGCCGAGCAGCACGGCGCACAAGAAACCGAGGCAGGGTCGAATCTGACCCTGCCTTTTCTTGTGCGGACTTCTACCGTCGGAATGTGCGACGAATCAATCCCTTGAAGCTTCGGACACAATCTACTATCTTCAGCGTCAGGTTTTGCGACGTCCTAATTCGGAGGTAGAATGAAAGTCCTGCGATTGATGATCATGATCGCCCTAAGCGGACAGGCGATGGCGGCGAATTCGGTCAACTTCGAGAGTCATCGGATACAGATAACCCTTGATGTCACTTCTCATACAGCGCTGATATGCGATAGCGGCACGGTAGCGCTTGAGGCGGGATGGAACAAGTTCTCTGTGAGTCGCACCGCTGAGATCAGTGCGTTTGCCGTTTCAGGGAAGCGCTGTGAGTACGTCGTCGCCATTCCGAAGGACAGCGCCTCGTTGCCGGATGAAATCCGGGCCGATCTGGCAACCGACACGGTCGCACCTTCCGCAAAGCTGATTTTCTTCAAGGCCAGGCAGGCGGAAACCACGTCGTTCGCGTTGACTTTCAAGGCTGCCATTCAGGAAGATGTCGCCAATGTTCGCTTCTCGCGAGAGGCGGTCGGAAATGAAGTCTCCGGCACTATTCTTGATCAGGGAGCCTACTTAAGCTCTTCGGCGTTCTTCTACCCTCAGGGGAGTGAGAAACTGGCGAAGTATACAGTCACTGCGGACATCCCGGCAACATGGGAATCGGTCAGCGATGGAAACCGGGTCGCATCAGAGATCAAAGGGGACCGCAGAGTTCAAGTTTGGGCGAATCCGTTTTCGTCCGACGGGTGCGTGTTCATGGCCGCCCCTTATGTAGCCAAGAGCGCTCCTGTCGGCAATACCGAAGTTGTCTGCCTCTTCTTTGAGGCTGATACCGGGTTGGTTGACAACTACCTGAAAGCAACGTCGAAGTACATCAGTATGTATACCGACCTTATTGGCACGTATCCTTTTTCGCGCTTTACGGTCGCGGAAAATTTCTTCCCAACCGGTTACGGAATGCCGGGCTGGACCCTGCTCGGCCAGAGCGTGCTTCGTCTTCCGTTCATCATTAGTTCGTCGCTCGGCCATGAGGTTCTACACAACTGGTGGGGCAACAGCGTATACGTTGACTACGAGCGCGGCAATTGGTGCGAGGGGATGACTGTCTACGGTGCCGACTATCGCTACAAACTGGCCGAATCTCCCGCCGCCGCCCGTGAGTGCCGAAAGGACATTCTGAAGCAATACGTCAGCTACGTGAGCAAGGACAAGGACTTTCCTATTCGCCAGTTCACCTCGCGCACCAGCCCAAACACTCGGACTATCGGCTATAACAAGGCGATGATGGTCATCCACATGATCGAAGAGGAGATCGGGAGTGCGGCGTTCAATGATGCGTGGAAGTTGGTATATCAAGAACACGTGGGTCGGAAGATTTCGTGGGAGGAGTGGATTACGGCTTTTGCGCAAACGAGCGGGAAGGATTTGTCGTATATCATTCCCCAGTGGATCGATCGGACCGGTGCCCCGCTTCTCGGACTGGAATTTCTAGGGAGAAGCGCAGGCAAGAAGGCCGGGACGGAGACGATCCGTTTGAAAATTTCCGAAAAGAGTGGCTCGGGCTACCGTCTGCGAGTTCCGGTTCGGGTAGAAGGTTCACAAACTGCCGTTGACACAGTCGTTCTCATGGAATCTGGCGAGGTTCTGGTTGATATGCTGATACCTGAGGGGTCGAAGTCAGTGGGGTTGGACCCCGAATATCATCTGTTCCGCCGACTGTACCCTGAAGAGGTAGAGCCGATTATCTCAGCAGTCATTGGAGCGCCTGCACGCGCTTTTGTCACGAACGCGAGTTCGGAAGACGAGCGCAGCTTGTTCAAGTCGTTTGGTGACAATCTGTCAGAGGATACTATCGAAGTTGTACCAGAAATGAAACTCGATTCACTCTCGCGCTCGGTGGTACCGGTCATACTGAATCCGTCTGTTCTTCCAGAGTATCTCGCGAATCGCGTTCGAGTTACTCCCGACTCAGTCACACTTGCCGGATCGACCTACTTGCGCCCAGGACACACCGTTGTCTTGACTGGGCAGTCATGGAACGGATTCGAGAAGTACATGGTTATGCTTTCGAACGATGTGGCGTCGCTACCGCGTCTTGGTCAGTTGATTCCTCACTACGGCAAGTACTCGTACCTTGTTTTCGAAGGTGCAAAGAACGTCGCCAAAGGGCAGTGGGAGATCGATCAATCCCCACTGAGAGTGGCCATTGGAAAATAGCCGACGTCTCCCTATCAACGCCCTCGGAACGAAAGCCCCTTGCAGTCCGTTAGGCAGTCAGTAATCATGTTCAGCAAGTTTCCATCATGCTCGATACCGGCGGCGTTTGGGTTAGCCGTCTGCTGCTTGCTCTTTCACGGATGCAGCAAGGGAACTGGCAAACAGGCCGATCGCGCCGGAGCTGCCGGCAAGGGCGGAGTACCGATCGAAGCGAGGATAATCCGACCGGAGCTCCTTCGTAACACGATCCACGCCACTGGAACCCTGCTGGCCAATGAAGAAGTCGAGTTGAGATCGGAGATTTCAGGACGAGTGACCGGCGTCTACTTTCAGGAAGGAAAGAAAGTTAAGAAAGGGGAACTCCTGCTGAAGATCAATGATCGAGAGCTGAAGGCACGGCTCAAGGGGAAGGAAATCGAAGAAAAGCAGGCTTCAGACGAAGAGACGCGCCGTCGAAAGCTCTTTGAGATCAGCGCCATCAGTCAGGAAGAGTACGACCGAATCCTCAATGTGCTTCGTAAAGTTCAGGCTGAGAAAGAGGCTATTGAGTCGCAATTGGCGGAAACAGAGATTAGAGCACCGTTCGACGGCCGCCCCGGACTGCGCTACATCAGCGAAGGTGGTTTCATTACCCCGGCTCTGCTCGCGGCCACGATTCAGGAAGTTGACCCGATGAAGGTCGAATTCTCGGTGCCGGAAAAATATGCGCCCCTTCTCAAGATCGGGCTTGGAATTCTGTTGCACGTTACCGAGGAAGAGCAAGGGCACACCGGCAACGTCTTTGCCGTGGAATCGAAGATCGATCCCGGCACCCGTACCATCAAAGCCAGAGCAAAGATCCCCAACCCCGGTGATAGCCTGATCCCCGGCTCATTCGCGAAAATCGAGATTACTCTTCAAGAGATACCCGACGCGATCCTTATTCCCTCCGAGGCGGTGATCCCGGAGATGAAGGGTGAAATGGTCTATATCGCCAGCAACGGCAAAGCGCGAGCTGTCCCAGTCAAGACAGGGATCAGGACGGACCGGAAAATTCAGGTCGTCCAGGGATTGTCCGTCAACGATACACTCATTGTCTCAGGACTCCTGCAATTGTCGGACGGCAAGGAAGTCTCGATAAGAACGCTCACTGGCAATTGACGCCGCGCAGATATGAATATCTCGTCTATCAGCATCGACCGCCCGGTTCTGTCGATCGTTCTTTCGATTCTCATCATACTCTTCGGAGCAATCGGGTTTCTGTTCTTGGGTGTCCGCGAGTATCCGAGCGTTGACCCGCCCATCGTTACCGTCAACACGAACTACACGGGTGCGAATGCCGAGGTTATCGAATCGCAAATAACCGAACCGCTCGAAGAATCCATCAATGGCATTGCCGGTATCCGTTCCCTGACCTCATCCAGCAGCGACGGTCGAAGCCGGATCACGGTCGAATTCCAGCTCGGAGTCGAGATGGATGTCGCCGCCAACGATGTTCGTGATCGGGTATCGAGGGCCATTCGTAATCTTCCGCCCGATGTCGATCCGCCGACCGTTGAAAAATCCGATGCCGACGCCAATCCAATTCTGTCTGTGACCGTACAGAGCGACAAGCGCTCGCTGCTCGATCTCTCGGCGATAGCCAACAACGTGTTCAAAGAACGTCTTCAGACCATCCCGGGAGCCAGCGAAGTCATGATCTGGGGGGAGAAGAAGTATTCAATGAAACTGCTGATTGACCCCGCTCGACTTGCAGCACACAATCTCACACCGCTCGACCTTCGCAACGCCCTGGATCGCGAGAATGTCGAACTCCCGTCAGGAAGGATTGAAGGGTACGGCACGGAGCTTTCCATACGCACGTTCGGGCGACTATCCACGCCGGAGGAATTTAATGAATTGATCGTCAAGGAAGAGCGCGGCTCAGTGGTCAGGCTGCGGGACATTGGCCAGGCCGTGCTGGCACCCGAGAACGAACGGACCATTCTGCGCGGCAATGGCGGCGTTCCGATGGTTGCCGTTGCCATCGTTCCCCAACCCGGATCAAATCACATTGCGATCGCCGACGAATTCCATCGCCGCCTCGGTCAAATCAAGCGGGATCTTCCCGAGGATATCAGGATCAACGTGGCCATGGATACGACCGCTAATATCCGCAAGGCCATTTCCGAGGTAGTGGAAACCATCCTGATTGCTTTCTGCCTCGTTCTGCTTGTCATCTTTGTGTTTCTTCGACATTGGCGAACTACAATCATCCCGATGCTGGCGATACCTATTTCGCTCGTTGGCGCTTTCTTCATCATGTACATCGCCGGCTTTTCGATCAATATCCTGACTCTGCTTGGGATCGTGCTCTCTACTGGAATCGTCGTTGATGACGCTATCGTCGTTCTGGAGAACATCTACAAGAAGATCGAAAACGGTATGCCACCATTGGAAGCAGGGCATAAGGGGTCGAAGGAAATCATCTTCGCGATCATTTCCACAACCATCACTCTGGCTTCTGTGTTTCTTCCCATCATCTTTCTCCAGGGGCTTACCGGGCGCCTATTTCGCGAGTTTGGGGTGGTCGTAGCCGGATCGGTTCTGATTTCGGCCTTCGTGTCGTTAACACTCACGCCCATGATGAGTGCCCGCCTGTTGCACAAACCCGCGCATGAGAATAAGTTTTTTGAATTGAGCGAGAGATGGTTCACTCAGCTCATTGCGGGGTATCACCGCTCATTGCGAATCTTTGTCGATCAGAGGTGGGTTGCGCTGGTCATTATGGGCGCGTCCATTGCCATTATAGTGGGTTTGGGGTCGATCATTCAGTCGGAGCTGGCGCCTCTTGAAGACAAGAGCCGCCTCATGATAAATGTTACCGCTCCGGAAGGAACGTCGTACGAAGCTATGTACGACTACATGGGGAAACTCATCGTCCTGGTCGACACGCTTCCTGGGAAGTCCGTGATCGTGTCCGCCACTGCCGGAGGCGGGGGAACAGGCGGTGTCAATAGCGGCTTTGTCAGAATCATGCTCAAGGACCCGACGGAGCGGAAGTTGAGCCAGCAGCAGACAGCGGACAAACTGACCGCCCAAATCAGAGACTATTCATTCGCCAGAGCCTACGTCACGCAGGAACAAACGATCGGCGGCGGCGGGCGTGGCCGCGGGCTTCCGGTCCAGTTTGTCATACAGTCCCCGACTCTGGAGAAACTCAGGGAAGTGATTCCACCCTTCATGGAGAGAGCGCAGACCAATCCGGCGTTTCAGGTGGTTGATCTTGATCTCAAGTTCAACAAGCCCGAAATGACGATTGAGATCGACCGGGATCGAGCGCGGGCGCTGGGCGTTACCGTTCGCGACATCGCGCAGACTCTTCAGCTCTACTTCAGTGGACAGCGTTACGGGTTCTTTCTCTACAGCGGCAAGCAATACTCGGTGATCGCGCAAGCCAACCGCGCCAACCGCAGCGAGCCGCTCGATCTCAAGTCGCTCTATGTCCGGAACAACCGCGGTGAGTTGGTCCAGCTCGACAATGTGATCACGATGTCCTATCGAAGCAGCCCGCCCCAGTTGTATCGCTTCAACCGTTACGTGGCCGCAACTGTCATGGCATCACCCGCCAGTGGATACACACTCGGAGGAGCGATCGATGCCATGAATGTGATTGCCGACAGCACCCTGGACGAATCCTTCTCGACCAGCCTCGCCGGAGTCGCCAAGGAGTATGCCGACAGCTCGAATACCCTGCTTTTCGCCTTCATGCTGGCTTTGATCTTAGTCTATCTGATCCTCTCGGCACAATTTGAAAGCTTCTCAGATCCCCTGACCATCATGTTCACCGTCCCGCTCGCTCTGGCGGGAGCTGTGCTCTCGCTCTGGCTCTTTGGGCAAACCTTCAACATTTTCAGCCAGATCGGCATTATTGCTTTGATCGGGATAGTCACGAAGAACGGCATTCTGATCGTCGAATTCGCCAATCAGCGAAAGGCCCAGGGTCTATCCATCAAGGAGGCTGTCGTCGATGCGGCCGTTCAACGCTTCCGACCTATCTTGATGACCAGTCTTGCGACGGTCTTTGGCGTGCTGCCCATCGCGCTGGCGCTGGGCGCTGCCGCGAAGAGCAGGGTCTCGATGGGAATTGTGATCATTGGCGGGCTGCTATTCTCGCTCGGATTGACTCTATACGTGATCCCAGCCCTGTACACATACCTGTCAGCACACCGCATGAAGTCACCTGCAGGTGAGCTGATAGAAGTGACCGAAACCAAGGCATTATGAGGATTGGCAGAAACGAATGCACGAACTGGCCCTCGCTGACACCATCGTTCAGACCGTGATGGCGGAATTGGATAAGAACCGATGGCAGTCGGTGAGCACCATTGCACTGCGCCTTGGCGCTCTCTCGGACGTTGTCCCGGAATCATTGGCGTTTGGATTCGAGGCCTTAACCCGCGACACGGTGCTCGCAAGTACTACGCTCTCCATAGAACGAATCGAGGCGCGCGGGCACTGTCAAGCCTGCGAACACAATTTCACCGTCGCTGATCTCTGTTTCGTATGTCCGCAGTGCAGAAGCCGCGACGTTAGCCTGACTCACGGTATGGAACTCGACGTCGCTTACCTCGAAGTGGAAGAATGCGCTTCGGATGGATTGCAAGAGGTAAACCGCGAAAGCAGACAGGCGCCTCGATGACTGAAAGAATCGACATTGAACGCAAAGTGCTCTCTGAAAACGATCGTCTGGCGGCGGTACTGAGGGAGGAGTTCAGCCGCCACAAAGTAGTCACACTGAACTTAGTCAGTTCCCCGGGTTCCGGCAAGACCAGTCTTCTTGAAAGGACCCTCGCGGAGCTGAATGACACGCTTCGGATTGCCCTCATCGCCGGAGACGTGCAAACCGACAACGATGCTCGCCGGCTCTCCATAGCCGGGGGCAGGGTGGTCCGCCCAATTGTTACCGGTGGAGCCTGCCATCTTGACGCACGGATGGTTACTAATGCGCTCACCGAAATCGATCTCGAAGGACTCGACCTGCTCTTTATTGAGAACGTCGGGAACCTTGTCTGTCCGTCAAGTTATGATCTTGGGGAAGACATGAAGGTCGTTCTGATCAGTGTGACCGAGGGGGACGATAAGCCGCTTAAGTATCCTGGCATGTTCCGGCGATCAATGGCCATGATCATCAACAAGATCGATCTATTGCCATACTGCGAGTTTGATCTCGATCGTGTCAAAACAAACGCGGTGGCAATCAACGGTCAATTGGCGATTCTCGAGATGTCATGTCGAACTAATCAAGGGCTTGAGCTTTGGTTTCACTGGCTCAGGCAATTGGTTCAAGCGAAGAAACAGAAGGGATAGAGCCTGCGGGCAGCTATTTCACTCGGGTAAGGAATTCTACTTTGGGGGCCACGCCAAGTACTTTCAGCCCAAGGTACCGCTCAACGTCGTCCACTTTCTTGAAAGATGAATCAGCCAGCTCGGCGACGATCATGGCCCCACCGCCGATCATGAGTCCCAGGAAAATGCCAATCAGGACGATCTTCACCCGATCAGGCCTGATTGGAGCCAGAGGGATTTTGGCGGGCTCGACAACACGGTACTTCGACGAAGACATATCCTGGGCAAGAGCTTGGGAGATGCTTGAGCTTTCCTGCTGCTTCTTGAATTTGTCCCGCAGATCGGTAGCCGCCATTATTTCGCGATTGAGCCTGTCAATCGTGGCTTGAAACTCCGGCTGACGCCCCACTCTATCCTTCAGAAGTTCCAGCGACGCCTTGAGGAAACTCGCTTTGGAGTAATAGAAATCGAGTCCGGCGCGGGTTGTGAAGAGATCAGTCAAGAGGGCGTGCGTGGACTCATCAAACCCGGAGAACTGCTCCTTAACCAGTCGCTTTGTCTCGGCTCCGATATTGCTCAAGGAAGCGTTCTGTTTCAAGCGGTAATTGAGAATCTGAGCGTCACTCCAGGGGACATTCGTGGCGAGATCGGCCAGTGAACGAACCTGCTCCTTGAGATCCCCCGCGAGTCTTGTGTGCTGCTCCGACTCTTTCAGCTGCAGCTTCTGTCCAGCAAGTCCTTCAACTCGGTTAAGACGAATCAGCAGGTCTTTCTCTCTGGTCTGGGATGTCTTGATCTCGTCCTCGATCTGATTGACTTCAGCACTGACGAGATTTCGATTGGCCTCCGACGTTACCGCATCGGGAAGCTGCTGTTTCAGGTAGTTTCGCTCGTAGGTGGTCCGTTCGTTAATCTTGTCCTGAAGTTCCTTCTCGTATTTTGACAGCTGGACGTCTGAGAAATCCTGCGAGCTTCGAATCGACGTGAGTTCCTGCTTCAAACGCTCAGCAATAAAGATTTCGCTAAGAGTGTTGGCGATCGCTTGCGCCTGTTCGGGTTTCTCAGATTCGACATTGATAACTATCTGGTCCCCGCCGGCGAAATTGGCGCTGATCCTGCCTTTGAGTCGGTCCTGAAGAATATAGAGTTTGGCTTGATCCAGCGTTACCCCGGGTTGCGCCGTGGCTGCTTTGGTGGCCAGAGCGACTAAGTCGGGGTCCTGATCGAGCTTGAGGCGTTCATTGACCTGAGAGACATACCACAAGGATGTCAGTTCGTTGTAGTAGCTCCGCAACCGATCCGCCCGGCCTTCGTCACGATACGAGCGCGCCATCCCGAGAAGACCCTGGAGATCCGTGGACAGTTTGACATCCTGGTCAATCCTCACGATGGCAAAAGACTGATAGACCGGAGGGAGAAAGTAAGAACCGGCGAAGACAACTATGGAGACCAGGATCCAGGGTATGATTATGAGCCATTTGCGCTTGCGCACCACGGTCAGAATCTCCCTGGGGTCGATCAGTTGTTTGGTACTTGAAACACTCATTTGCTCTCCGGGCCGTCCTAAAGCTGACTGCCGTGAGACCCCTCGCCTGGGGTCAACTGCCGGTCTCGCAGCCTCTTCACTTCTATCATCGGCACAAGAAAATGTTCCCTTACAATGTACCCTTGCCGCTCTGGCAGGTCAAGTAGTCAACCTGTCTTGCGCGTCGAAAAATGTTAGGCTGCCGCGTTTCGAAAACCGATATTTCCCACGTGCGCAGACAGATTCTCTTCCCCGCAGGTGTGTTTCTTGCCGCTATCATAGCCCTGTTGGTTCCCCTACCTGAGAAATCGGTCCTGTTTGACGAATTGCAGAACAGTGGTCATTCGCTTTTGTTCGGTGTCCTCTCGCTCGTAGCCTTGCATGGTCTGCGTAACATCAAACGCACGAGCGAGGCTGGATTCGGCAGGCGATATCTTTTCGCGTTTCTCGTAACGATCTGTTTTGGCGTCTTTGCTGAAGCTACACAGCACTTCACCGGGCGCGATGCCGATCCGTATGATGTACTCATGGACACGGTCGGCGCTCTTTCCTTTCTGTGTCTCTATTGGACTATTGACCCTACGCAGGTCGAGCTTCGGCAACTCGCCGGTCGATGGCGCAAAACAGCGGTTCGGATTCTGGCTGGTCTCGCCTTGGCGGCTGCGTTCGTCGTTCCGGCCGTGTGGAGCGTTGCTCTTCTGAGCAGAAACCACGACTTCCCTCGCATTTGCGACTTTGACAGTTATCTGTCGACCAGATTCGTGATTCCCCAGGAATCTACTCTTGAAGTCGTCACCGGGCTCCCTGCATGGGATTCTCAAGAAGGCAGGGTCGGTAAGGTCATATTCTCTATCGGAACCTATCCGGGGATTCGCATTGACGAGCCTTATCCGGATTGGCGAGGCTACAACGAGCTTTTCTTTTCGATCTACTCTGAAAACCAAGATGCGATAGAGCTCGGATTACGCATCGACGACAGCCACCATAATTTCCAACCAGATGACCGCTTCGACACTCGATTCACGGTTCATCCCGGAACGAACAGATTCACGATCCCGCTTGAGAAGGTAAGACTCGGGCCCGCCAATCGTGAAACCGACATGGCCCGCATTACCAATATTGTGATTTTCTCGGGTCGCCCGACCCACCCGTTCGTGCTCTACTTCGGAACGATCGGATTGAGATAGGGGCGTCGAACGAGGTGATCGAGCGGATCAAGTCTTCACGGAAACGCTCGTGAAGAGAAACTCGCTCAAACCGGTCAAAGCCACGATCTTATCCTTCAGTCCGGGACGACGCAGGTCATTTCGGCGACATTGCTTATAATCTTCCCATTCGCTGTGCTTTACAGTGAACCCGTGCTCCTGCAAGAAGCTGTGAATCTTGTTGACCGTGAAGGTGTGCGGATGCCCCCGGTCTATCCTGAGTGCAGACAGGATTTCGTGCAGGAGAGCTCCCCATACTGGGTGAACATTGACAGTGAGGAACAGGACAGCTCCAGGTTTCAGTACTCGATGGATTTCCCTTACAACATCATTCATGTTTTGGACATGATCTATGACGTTTTCAATTATTACGAGATCCATAGACGTACTGTCAAAATCCAAAGACTCCCCCTTTGAGCAGATGTACTTCACGTTGGGATTACGATTCACGATAAGCTCTGACTGAGTGGTATAGAAATCACAAAGCGGGTCGACAGCATATCGCTCGGCGGCGTCCAGATAGGCAGTGATGCCGACCGGGCCGCTCCCCACTTCCAGTACCCGCGCCTGAGAAAATGATATCGCAGTGTCGGGAAAGGCTTTGCCTACCATGTCAAGAAGGTTCTGTGAGCGCCACTTGAAATGAGTAAGCGCTGGTCTATTTCCCGCTCTTACTCTTGCCGCGGCCTTCTTCCAGTACCCCTTTTCAAAGTCCTGTGCCTGTTTCCATCTCTCTTCAGTTGCCATGTTTAGTCTCCCACGACCAATAGTCAAGAAGGATTCCTACCTGAGTTCTGCGTCATTTTCACGTCACAATCCAGGTCATCGACCTCGAGTAAGTAACTATGCTTCGCGTCACTTCGGTCAGGAGATTATCGACAAAGAAAGTCCAAAAGGCAAGCGGCTTTGCACAATCGGCGCTTACCCATACGTCGTGGGTTTCACAACCAGTGTCCGAATTCAGGGGAAGACCCGATCATGTCGAGTGTGTCAGCCCCGTCTTGCTATCATGTCGAGAGAAGGAACTCGCGGCGATCCGCGGTAACCGCGAACTCCTTATGACACATCACGCTGACTTCAGATCTGGTCACTGTCGCTTCATTGCCATCATCGTCGGGGAGGGCACCGAGGTCGTTGACCTTACCGGGCGGGATTGTGTCGTATTCGATCTTGATCTCAGTCTGCCACATGATCGTCTGATAGAGCACTGGTCCCATGTTGGCAGGCTGATAGATTCGCATCCGCTGGGCGTTGACGGTGGGGAAGACTGTAACCGAAAAGCTATCAGTCGCCGTCGGGTTGTTCACTGTGACAACGTCGACGTAAGCGCTGCCGTTCCAACGCTGGATCGTATACTGCTGAGAGACCATCCAGGCCGATCGCGCGCTGTTCCAGGCCCAATAGATTCGAACGCCGTTGACCGGTCGCGTCGCTCCGAAATCGATCTCCACCCAGTGCGGTTGTGTACTCTGGTCCGATGCCCAGGTGGCGGCACTGCTACGCGGAGCGATGACGCCATCGGTGAGAGGGGCCGCACTGTACCCTGCATATGTTCCGCTCACTGTCGCCGTGCGACCGACGGCGCGGTTCTCTGAATTGACCGTGTTCGAGAGGGTTGACCAATTCGGGACTTCATCGCCGGTTTTCAGGGCAAAGTAATACACTTGATTCGGATCCAGGTTCGTAACAATCATAGAATCGACATTTCCAGCGGCGCGGGGAGTCGGCTCGCCGGCCACTTGCGTGGCTGCGTTGAAACTCGCGTCGCTGGTTATCAGCGACGTGGAGTATCTGAGATCATAGCGGTTAGCCGTTCCTGTTGCGCCGTCATCCCCCGGGGCTGCCCAGCGAAGCGTGACATTTTGCCGCACAGGGTCCAGTGTTGTGTTGCTGATCGCCAGAGCTGTCGACGCTGGGGCTGTGTTGTCATTGCCGGCAGCCGCAACTGTCACAGTTACCTGTGCCGTAGCTGTATTCGGAACTTTGTAGGCAGTGGCTGTATAGGTACTCGTCGATGACAGGCTCACCGACGTGGACCCGCTCGTCGGACCGCTTCCAGCGATTCTCGCATTGTTCTGATCTCGAATCACGACCGAGTCGGCATTGGTGGAACTCCAGTTCAGCGTCGAGGTTCCGCCTCCAGCGGGAAGTGAGGTAGGATTCGCGGTAAGCGTCACTGTCGGAGGAGGGTTGCATCCTGTGGTCACAGTCACTTGTGCGGTCGAAGTATTCGGAAGTTTGTAGGCAGTGGCGGTGTATGTTGTCGCCACGGTCATCGATACTGAGGCGGATCCATTCACAGGGCCCGATCCACTGATTCGCTGGCCGGTGGCCTGATTTCGGATGACCACAGAATCTGCATTTGTCGAACCCCACGAAAGCGTAGTCGTCCCGCCGCCCGTAGGTAGACACGTCGGTGTAGCCGTGAGGTTGACGGTCAATCCGGCCGCGGCAAAGGCCCCGCGATAGGTGGGGTAGATGCCGCCACGCCCGCCAGTCAGAGCAGGAGACCCGGCCTGCAGTCGATAGTCGTGGGCTGGGGAGTTCGCGAATAGTGGGTCCGCTTCAGTGCTGTGGGACCCATGATTTGCGAGAATACCTGTCGGATTTGCTGCGCGCCACCCTGTTATTGTATAGCTCGTTCCTTGGGGGTATATGAAATAGACCCCGTCACCTCTTCCATAAAAGAGATTGTAGTCCTCGAAGACGTGACCTGGATAGCCACTCTCACATTTCCACCCAACGCCAGCCCCGTAACCGCCAAGACCAGGTCGATGAAAGATATTGTTGAATATTTCAATTGAATCGGAAGGGGGACCGAAACGACCCAATAAACCGGCATCGGAACCTCCACAATCAAAAGTGTTGTTATAAACTTTGATTCGCCGCAGGTCCCATGCGCTGGGACAGCTTGTTCCACCCTCATTGATAATCATTCCTGCGCCGTTGAAGCCCGATCCGGCGACATTGTAGGCAACATTGTGATGAAAATTGATGTCCTTCTGCATTCCAGTGTGCCCAACCCAGTACGCGCCTTCAACTGTGTTGTAGACAGTGTTACCGTAGACTTCAATCCATTTAGTGCTGTCGCATAGCTCTCCCTTAATGTGGATGCCGGCTTCCTGATGGTGGATAGTGTTGTTCCTGAAGATCATGCTGTCTGCGGCATAAATGTGAATCCCGCTGGTGTTAAAAGCGACGTAGCCAGAGACGTCACCATTATGGAAAATCTCACAGTTCTCAACAATACATCTTCTGACGTCGCCATAGGAGTTGTTGAACGTGACAAAACCACCGTTGTTGTTATTTAGCGGGCCGAGCGTAGAGTCTATGACACAATTACGAACGATTATGTCGGATGCATTGCCGGTTGGCCGGACACCACGATAGCCAAATCTAAATTCAATGTAGTCAAATGTGATATACCTGTTCCCGTCCAAGTTAGCAGCGCATCTGAACCCTGTGCTTGAATTAGCTCCCTTGCCAACGTGGATTGGGCGAGTGGGACCATACCCCTTGAATACAATGGGGTGTCCAGCTGAACCGCTGTTGACTGGAGCAAGACCGAACTCCGTTGGTGAGCCGGCATCGCCCGAACGGGCGGACGTCTCATCATATCTCCCTGAGTAAATAAGAACCGTATCACCCGCAATTAGTGTTTGGCATGCCTTTCGCATTGTTAACCACGGTGCAAGAGAGTCCCCTGTGTTAGAATCATTTCCGGTCATTCCGCCAGTTGTCCCGTTAGACACATAATACCTGGTCGCTTGTGCGGTTCGGGAAGAAAGCAGTATCAGAGCCATAACGCTCAGAATCAGCGCCCATCGTATTCTTGAAGTCGAGTACGAGCTCATCGCACCTCCTGGAGAAGAAACGTGATTTATCCATCCGAAGAGATCTCTAGAGGCCGTGCACGTCAGGGAGCTTGGCCTTCTGATCAATTCGTTATACGAACTCAAGCGGCGCAAGGCCCTTTTCTTGAGATCTATTGTAGTATCGTCATTTATCTGATAGAATGTAAGCGATTCGAGTGCCGCCAACAACCATAAAGATCTCCATGTAACCTGTTGTTACGTATAGCGGTTATATGCATCTCGTAGTCGCCAGAACGTAGCTGGAACGGTTTTCTGAGAATTAATCTTACAGTAGCCCTTTTCTTGAACTCTGGCAAGCACGCGGGGTAGCGAGATATCGATGACCATCAAAGTACATCACCTCTTCCTGATCTCACGCTTCCCCAGGCCAAGTACCCATTCAGCGATAACTTTCACCAATTCTGTCACGGTTCTCCGGGGTAGAGCCGTTGAAGCGTTGCTCCGGATAGAAGCCAGAGCCTTGCGATACTGCCCTGACTTTCGATATAGATACGGAAGGTGTAACTGTTCTTTGGCCATTTGCACGGCTGTAGCAGCTTTCTCAGTTGGAGAGAGATCGAAGTCTCTCAGCGCGTTTGACCACGACCGCAAATGTGATTCAATGAAGCGAATCGAGTTCTCTGGCGTAGGATGAGATAGTTTTTCGTTATGGACAATGTACTTTACGCACGGGGATACGCGCAGCGCTGGCGAGACTCGTTTCTCAATATAATACCGCAAGAAGAAATCGCGATCTTCAGCGACCAAGAGACTCTCATCAAAACGGAGAGCGCCGAGCTTCGCCAATGGGATGACTGCTGTCTGGACCGCCGCAACATTTCCCTTTAGAAATGCATCGAAAACGCCGCTTGTCATCAGGTGATAGTCAGCGCCGATCGGCACAGTGTCGAACTTCTCGGGAATTCCTTCGTACGCGAAATAATCCCCCAGCGAATTGCCGGTTGTGGCGTCAACACTTACGCGATTCCCGAAATAGAGTCCAATCTCGGTGTGCGATTCAAGGATATCTACGGCCGAGGCCAAGTGATCCGCGACCCATATGTCGTCTGAATCGAGGAAAGCCAGATACTTGCCGTGTGCCTTGTCAATGCCGCAGTTTCGCGCCCCTGAGACTCCCTTTGTTCTATCGTTGATATGGTACTGGATGTTGGGGTTACTCGCCCCGCGTTCGAGAATGATACTCGGAGTGTGATCGGTCGAAAGATCGTCGACGATGTGCAATTCCCAATGTGTGTAAGTCTGGCTCTCGACGCTGTCAATGGCCGCGTCAATCATATGCGCACGATTGAACGTCGGAATTACGACTGAAACAAGCGGCGCGTCATCTTCACAATTCATCGAGTATCCCTCAATTCCAGTCCCTGGAAGCAAGGTGCATCAAGACTGGAATTCGAATCCATTCGTACATCCCCATGGAAGAAGTTCGACACTCATGGTGACTGAACCCTAGCAACCGCTTGGTCTCTCATGTTCGTGCAATCTGGACTCGAACGCCCGCAACTTTCCTGATGGGTCAGCTGGAATGTTCTCCACGATCCGTATATCTATAGTGACCTCCTGACCCACCAGAGTGTGCCAACGATCCCTGATCAGCTTGAGGTCAGATTCCTCGAAGCCTGTCCCCGGTTCTATAAGAATGAGAATCTCCTGACGTGATTGCTGGACAGCCTTGAATCTCCTGACCCCACTTGCCATCGTGTAGTTAATGACTGGGCCGGATATTCTCGATCCGTCCGCAGCAATTATCAAATCGGATACTCTCCCTTCTATGCTCTCAACAATGGGCAACGCGACTCCGCAGGGGCACACTTGATCCGAAGGAACCAACATATCACCGAGGCGATACCTCACGAACGGAAGGGCATATGAATGCAATTCGGTCACGACCACGACGCCTCTCTCGCCTGGTTTGACACGTGTATATGCAGAAGGATCCAGCACCTCTATAAAGAGATTGTGATTCATCAAGTGCATACGGCGTTCCCGACACTCAAAGGCGATAATGCCGTTTTCAGTAGAGCCGTACTCATTGGCCACTTCGCATGCGAACACTTCCTCTAGTTGTCTTCTCTGAGCTGGGAAAAGCATCTCACCCGTCGTAATGATTGTGGAAATGCCGAGGTCTCTCACGTGTAAACCGTGTAGCTCCGTAAGGGCGGCAAACTCGCATATCGCAGACGGATATCCATAAAAGTACTTAGGATGAAACCGCTTGAGATCATGATAGAAGGAGACTGAACGCTCCGACGTGATATTAAACGAGTTAAACCTCTTGCGGTTCAAGAGGATATCCTTCGCCTGCCACTTGAGTCGAGTCCTCAGATCAAGCGGTAACCCCCAGAAGCGGCCCTGTTTGTCTCCCATGCGAACACCACGCCACTCATAAACGGCGTACATAAGGGCGTCATTATATGCACAGGCTGTACGATCTTTCGCGAAGTGAAGTGGGATGCCGGTCGAGCCCGCAGTTTTTCGGGCCGCGACTTTCCACGATCCGTTTGAGGACATCATACCTACTTGATGCCTCATCGTCTCTTTGGTAAGGATGGGAATTCGAGCGAACTCCGCATATGAACGAATGGAGTCCACCGAAACTCCATTCGAGCAGAAGAGGGCACGATAATACGGATTATGTACAGATAGATACTTGAGTAGTCTGATCAGTTTATCCCATTGAATCTCCTGCATTTGCTCAGCAGGCAACGTATGAAATTTGTGAATGTCGCGGCCGAATAGCTCCACACGCTCTCTCCTGGACGCATAAATGGGTCGGTAGACTAGGTTACGTGATATCCAAGGATTCATCTTGCAGCTCCACATAGAAGTGTGAAAACACTCATGTGCTGATCCGTGTGTCCTTCTTCACCGCACACTCTATTACAGTAAGCGAACGTACCCCATAGAACAACATATAGAGGATTAGTTGCTGAAAGAAGTACTTATGGCTCCTGAATTGATATATCCGAAAGACAGTTGTGGCTAACGGTACGAGTAAGATGACAACAACTGGAATGAAGGGATTGACTTGACCCAACAACGCAGCTGGGACTATGCCCAAATCGGCCACAGTGCAAGCGAGAAATGCGAATGTCATAGCCATCGGCCTGTCCATTGTACGCCATGTCACCTTCTTCAGGATGCTAGTAGCATGCCACTTCTCCTTCCTGACAAACTGGCCAATCGTCCTGGCGTTTCCAAGGTGAATCACTCTCACTTGTGGCGCGTTGATGATTCGATACCCACTTTCGCTCAGGCGAGCACCAATGTCCGTATCTTCATCTGTTATCATTGTCTCGTCGAATCCACCGACGGTTTCAAAGATCGCTTGCCTCACAATGAAGTTTCCGCCGACTATGTACCTTGCCGGTGAGGCCGTCATCTTCCTTGCCGAAAGCCAGGCTGTTTCCACCCAAGTCGGATGTTCGGGAAAGTCGTAGTGTGAACCGGTGGCGGCGATCGACTCGTCACTCAGCACCTCCACCGCGGCTCGACGCCAACCTGGACAGACCAGGCAATCGCAGTCGATAAAGGCCAACAGGCCCCCCTTCGCTATCGCTGCTCCGTGATTACGAACTGCGCCAATGGTGGCTTTCGGATACGTCAGCAGTTTCACTTCAGGATACTTCGCGACAATGGCCGCCGTGCTGTCCGCGGAACCATTGTCGACGACAATGATCTCGTCACCAACCGCCATTTCCTTGCGGATTGCCTCAAGGCAGCCCACTATGTATTTCTCCCCATTCAATACAGGAATAACAAAACTGATCATGTGCGTCTCGGAAATCCGGGTCATATCAATCTGCGTTCACTACGCCGTAATATACTTTCTTATCGACGGACCGACAAGGCGCGTAACTCCCACCGGAAGTCGTTTCCAGACCGCCAGAGCCAGACGGTACTTCGGATTGTCGGTCGTCGGCAGTGAAAGGTCGCGCCCGCCGGGACTGTAAAACTGCCAATGCAGCGGAGTTGCCTTAGCCCCCCACCGAATCTTGAACGTGTAGGTCCCCGACCCGACCGACGATCTCCCAAAATCAAATCGCGTGCAGCCGATTTGGATCGCGAAACACATCGCTTCCCAGTACAGAATGTTGTTGGGATAGAGTTCAAAGTACTTTCGCCGCGACGACACCCAGGGGAGAGTCAGCGTTTCCTTAGCGTATAAGCCCACTGCAGCTCCGACATATTCACGTCCGTATCGAACAAGCATCACCTTGGATGACTCCGGAAACAGATCGAGGATCGTCTCGAAGAATCTTAGACTGTGGGGTGGCGAGCCGAGATCACGCATGTTTTCTGCCCAGATTTTATAGAATGTACCAAGCATCGAGCGGTCATGGAACTCCACACTCAACTCCGATTTGCGCGCCTTGCGAATCCGGTTTCGGCGCTCAGCCGGAAGCGAGTTCAGCAGCCGCTCCGGATCGGCTGGCAGGTCAAGAACGAGTGTCACTTTGTGGCTGTCGGTGTGAAACTGATCCGTCACCGATTCGATCTGTCGAAGCTCAAGGTAATCCGCCTGGGATTCATCGGTCATCCTCACGGCGGCCGAGATCAGCCCGTCGTGAACAGCTTTGCTATCACCCGCGATCCCGCAATGATCGAGAAAGGGGAGCGAGGTTAATGAATGCCCGAAGAGGCGGCTCTTGACCGCTGTGAGAGGGAGGATTCCTACTATCACCCCGTTGTCCCGAGCCACAAAGTAGCGACACTGATGACCATAAGCCGACTCGATGACCGCCTTCCAGCCAATCTTGTGATAGTGCCAGCAAGACGGTCGGCTGTCAACGTAGGCTTCCCACTCAGCGCGGTCACTTTCTCTGTACTCAGTTATCTCCACTGTCCGAGGTTATCCCTTCAACCCATCAACTACGTGCCTGTACAGATCATGAACACGTGCCGCCATGGCTTCTCTTGAGAATTCAGTTTCAACAATTTGCCTGCCCGCCTTAACGAACGCACCGGATCGGTCAGGATCATCGAGACCGGAAACTATCGCATCAGCCAACGCCGGCTCGTCGCATGGCGGCACGAGCAACCCGTTTACACCATCCTGGACAACTTCAGGATTCCCTCCGACACCGGTCACGACGATAGGCACTCCGAACGCCAGACTTTCCAGCAACGATATTGAAATCCCCTCGTGAAGTGAAGAAAGAACAAAGAGATCGAGCGCACCAAGCACCTCCGCTACCCCGGATGTAAAGCCGTAGAAGCAGACCTTCTCCTCAAGACCGTACTTTCTGGAAAGCAATTCCAGATTCTTTCGCTCGGGTCCGTCTCCTACAAGGACAAGCCGAGCCTTCGGATTGCGCTCTAAAACCTGCCGAAAGGCTCCCAGTAAGTACTGATATCCCTTTATCGGAGTCAGCCGTCCCACTGAGCCGATCAATTTGTGTGTGACATCGAACCCCATACGCTGCCTGACGGCGGAAAGCGGAGTGGTCGGCCGCCCCCCCGACAGGTCTATTCCATTATGGATCATGACGACCCTGTCCGCTCCGAATCTGGCGGACAGCGATCGTTCGATGTCGTGCGAGACAGCGATGGATTTCGAGACTCTCGCGCGGGCAATCAAGGCATCGAGCGCGTGGTAAGCGCGACTCTTGAGACCCCGAAACCCTGTCAATGGCTCAGGCATGCCGTGAACGGTTCTGATATGATGACGGACATTCGAGAAACTTCCCGCCAGCCCGCCGATGACGTTCTCTTTGAAGCGATGAGTGTGCAGGATGTCGAAACGCCCCTCGCGAAGGACTCGCCTTATCTTGACTAATAATTGTAGCGAGTTATGCGTGCGCTCCTCGAAAACTCGCACAGGAACATTGAGGGCGGTAATTCGCTCGGCGAGAACGCCGGAGTTCAGCAGGATCACCGTGAGCTGGAGGTCGTCGAATTTCACCAACCCGGAAATCAGGGTAGCCAGTTGAACTTCGGCTCCCGCCCAGAGATCACCCGATGCCAGGTGGCAGACCTTCATCGCTTTGACGGTTCCCACACGATGTACCGTTCTCCCACCCCGCCCCTGTACCAGGCGATAAGGACTGAGACGTTCGCAACTACGAAGAAATACACCAGCCTGATCGCTGTTATCTCCTGCAGACGCGGTATCAATCGTGCCAGCATGGCGACAAGGTAGAATGACGCCTGTCCTCCAAGCATCAGACCGTACGCAGGACCATTTCCCAAGAGGAGTAGATTACTTACCAGAACCAGGATCATGAAGAACGGGATCAACCAGCGCAGGAGTTTGTGACTGATTATCTGCAGCGAGTAGAAACCGAAACGGAATGGATTCAGAATCTCGATAAAGTGTTTCAATACATCGATCCCGTGCACAATTGTCCGCACTTTGCGGGAAAACTCCTCACCATACGAAGCAACCACCGCGTAGTAGCCGACGGCCTCTTCGTCCAGGATCGCCCGATAACCCATCATGACCGCTTTGAGTGACATATAGAAATCATTTGAAAGATATGGAATCCAGGGTTCTGTCAGAAGCTTTCGAGCGGCATAGAACGAACCGCTCATGCCTGTTGACGAACCGATCGCACTCTCGGCCTTCCGAAGGAACATGTCATAGCGGATATACGCGCCTTCGGCGTTGACCGTTCCATCGCTACTGGTGACCTTATCGACACTCGACACCGAACCCACTTTAGGATCAGCAAAGTTGCTCACGATTCTCTCAATCGCATTAGGCGGAAGCGTTATGGAAGCATCGGTAAAAACGATGACTTCTCCGCGCGCAACGGCCAACGCGTGACCCTGCGCGTAGTGCTTCCCCTCGCGCAGATTGCGTGGCAGAAGCTTGATTCGCGGGTCGCTGAAAGACGACGCGATCTCCAACGAGCGATCGGTGGAACCGTCGAAAACAACGATGATCTCGAACTTGTCTGCTGGATAGTTCAGGGCAAGACTGTTCTCCAGCTTCTGCCTCATCCGTTTTTCCTGATTATAGACAGGGATAATCATCGATACCCTGGGGTTGATCGTACCCCGCCTCACGGGTTTGTGACGAAAGCGCCCGACGATCAGGAGAACAAGCGGATAGCCCAGGTACGTATAAAAAATTAAACCGAGACTGACCCAGAATATCCAGAACATATGATCATCACTCACAATTGCGATAGAGTTGTTCATAGGCCCGAACGCTTTGGTCAAGACCGAAGCGGTGCCGGACATCTTCGCGCCCAGCTTGTCCCATTCGATCCGCCAGCCCGCGATTCAGAAGCAGCTGCATCGTTCGATCCGCAAGAGCTCTGGGATCACCCGGTCGAACAACATACCCGGTCTCACCGTTACGAACGATTTCCCCGGGCCCGCCGGAGTCGGTGACCACCACCGGCTTTCCAAGTCCCATCGCTTCGATCGTCGCGATCGATAATCCCTCAGTCAGGGAGGAAAGCATGAAGATATCCAGCTGTGCCACAACGCTCGCCACGTCTTCTCGGAATCCGGTCAAAACGACTTTGTCGGTCAGGCCAAGGGCTTCAATCTGTCCGATGAGTTCATTCAGAAGTTTCCCTTCTCCATGCCCAACGATCAGAAAACGACACTCCGGAATCTTGTCGATGACCAACCGCGCGGCGCTCACGAAGTACCGATACCCTTTCGGGCGTCGGACATTGCCCACCATGCCAATGAGCGGCGCATTCGGCGCGAACCCCAGATCATCACGGATCGAGCGACCGGTCGGCATTGTCTCAAACTCATCAAAGTCCACTCCATTGTGGATCATCGTGATCTGATCAGGAGAGAAACGCCACTTCTGTTCCAGCTCCCGCTTGAGATAATTCGAGACAGCGACCACCCGCTTCGCGTACCTTCGAATGATCGCAAACTTCAGTCGGCTCTTGATGCTCAAGCCGTGCCACTCTCCGATCATGCCGTGAAATGTGGCCACCACGGGCCTTCCGGTCAATTGACCGGCAAGACACGCGTAGAAATTCATCCCATCAAGGTGAGAATGGATAAGTTCAACCCTTTCGGCTTTCACCAGCTGTCTGATATTCCAAAGAAACAACCAGTCGTTCGCTCTTGAACTGGGCAGGACGCGCACTTTGACCCCGGATCGGACAAGCTGATCATGCAGCCACCCTTTCCCCAGTACGACCACCAATGAATCGAATTCTTCGCTATCCAGACGCCGAACGATGTTTAGCAGCACCGTCTCCGCTCCCCCCGGTCCGGTTGTTTCGATCATGTGAAGGATTTTGCGTTTCTTAGCGGGCACGCTGGATCCACCCCTTTACCATCGTGAGAAAATTCAGGATCGCTTTGAAGAAGCCGATCACTGTCAATTGCCCTGAACGCGGGATCGGATGAGCTGAAACCTGATAGAATCGACTTACACACCTATAGTGACCGGACTTCATCGCTTGCACAATTGCCACTGCGTCCAGACTACTTCCTTCGATCTCCATGGCGTGATCCTGGTAGCCCCGCTCGCGGTGGAGATCGAGACCGAAGAACGGTGTCAGGTGAGGGTGGGCCTGCTGAAGATCGAAGAAGGTACGGATCGACCGCGTCTGAGGCAGATACTTGCTATCCACAGCTCGATTCCAGATTTCGACTCCGTCAAGTTTGCCCAGCCAGTCGCGACTGAGGGGATAGTTGGCCTTGGTTGGATGCGCGAGAACAGCCATTCCTCCATGCGCGTGGATATGATCAATCACTTCGACATAGCCGGTTGCGCGTGTCATGTTCTCTATTCCGATGCCCATGATATGGACCTCGCTCTCGCACGAGTACTCGAGCCCCGGTATCAGCACAAAATCCGATTCCGATAGCTTCTGGCACTGCTCTCGGAGAAGAGCAAATTGATCCTCCTGCACATCCTGCGAATGGTCTGTCAAACACGCAAACTGTAGATTGTGGCGCATGAACAGCTGCTTTAGCTCCAAAGGTGTGAGGCGACCGTCATGTGACAAGTCAGTATGAACGTGGATGACTCCACGAAATCTGTTCATCCGTTCCATGGCAGTTTCCTTCGCACCCCTCGAAACAGGTCCCCCAGATATGTACGAAATTCCCTCAACGCTGGTCTCACGTCCTTGCTGTCCCATACTTCGGATCGGGTGCTATGTCCGAACGCCTTCACGAAATTCCATAACGTGGCGAATCGACCGGGGAAACCCAGAGGGAGCGACAGATTCCTTCGTCGGTGCAGCCAGACGGCAAGCAAGTGATCGCAATCTCCGAGGAACCACCTCGTGACCACTCCCGTCCGATACTTGGAAAGCTCGGGAACCGACAGTCCGCGCTTCACCCGATACAGCAGATACGGAAAGTCAACACCGGCGTCAATTGCAAGCTGCAGTGACCCCCAGAATCGACCGTTCACTTCCATCAGTTTTGGTACATTATCGGCACAATCATTCTTGAATTCCACCATTGCGACACCGGTCCAGTTCAAAGCCCGCAGCAACTTCTGGGAGTCCTGGGCCATCCGCGTATCAACCGGAATCGACTGCCGGAGAACGCTGACACCCCCTGACGGTGGCTTTTCGCGCAGTCGCTTATGGGCGAAGACTCCCTTCAATTCTCCGTCTGCAAGAAGAGCGAACAGACCGCTGCCGGACCCCTCTATTCGTTGCTGAATAAGAGGATATGGCATCTCCTCGTGCATCGCACGATAAACCGCAATCAGCTCCTCTGAGTTCGAGGCGTAGCGTACTCTACCGCTAATCCATCGGTTGCCCTGTCGTACTCGCGAACGAGTAGCTTTCACAACGACTGGGTAGACCAGTCCGGGAGCAATGGCGGCGACCTGGTCAAGCTCAGTGATAAAGGTCGTGGCTGGGACAGGTACGCCTAGAGACAGGGCCAAACGCACCAGCTCGGCTTTGTTCGACGTCCGATCGAACACCCCAGGCTCGGGCAGGGCAACCCGGACATGCTGTTCGAGTTCCTCCTGTATTTCCGAGACCAGAATGCACGTCAGGTCGGTCATCGGGATCAGAAGCTCATATGCCTGCCCATGGACCCGATCCAGAAGAGCCTGCTGAAATCTCTCGGGTTCCTCCAAAGGAGACGGATATCGCCACTGTTCCGAGCAGTACCGAGAAACACCGGCGAGGCTTGATCCGAACCGCTCGCCGACAACTACGGACAGACTGTGGCGTCCAAGCGAACGCACAACAGCCAGTGTCGCCCTTTGATCTCCGTCAGTAACCAGTATAGACATATCAGAAGATCGACCGGTAGATGTGCCAAGCAAACAGCGACGCCGAGAAGTTCCCCGTTAACCCAGTGCTGACATCATTGTGGATGTTTATCCGCGGCAGGGCCATGAGATTACTCTCCAGCGTGACGATTCCTCGCTCGACCGTAACGGCGCAACGATAGCCCAGAGTCAAGGCCCGCTTCTTGATCGCCTCATTATAGTTGCCATTTGGATACGCCAGCGAAAACAATCTCGGGTTGAGTCGAGATCGAATGGCCCCGAGCGAGTCAGCCAGCTCTCGCTCAGTCGCATCCGCGCTGAGCTCAGTCAGCAACTCGTGATGTACTCCGTGCGACCCGAATTCGATCCCCCCCTGGCGCATGATCTCAACTTCGTTCCAATCAAGCATTACTCGCGCGCAACACAACTCTGCTTTGTCCTCTAATAGCTGGTGGGACAAGGCCGCTATCAGAGCTTCACGAGGCTCCGACCGAGCGCTCTTCAGCTTCCCAATGAGTTTTTCAAGATGAAGTTCAAGATTTGCGCCGCTTGATGATGAGATCACCAGGAGAGTCTCGCTGATCTCAGGAGTTATGAGATCCTGTGGCAACTCCGAGACCGACAGTCTCGAACGATCCCCGTCGCGGAAAATATACAGTAGGCGTTCCGGCCAGAAGAGGCGTGTTGTTCCGACAAAACCTGTCGACAGGAAGATTGTAGCGGGTATTGCTGAGTCTCGTAGCGGGGAAAAAGCGTAGTCATAATTATCCCGCCAGCCATCATCGAACGTGATCACAACCGAGGGGCGGTCGAATCGTTCCCGTCTTTCAATCTTGTCAATCAACTTCCCCAACGTGATGACATCGAAGCGTTCCGTAAGGAATGACATGTGCCGCGTAAACATTTCCGATGAAACAACGATGCCCGGTAGCGAGCGAAATCTCGTCCACGGCGCTTCACCGACAGTCGTATCCCGAGGCACGACCCGGTGATACATGAGGATGAACGCCGGCTGCGAGCGAGTGAACAAGCCGCGAATCGCGAAAAGGAGACGCCACAACCCAAACCGGAATAACACTCCTGCCCCGATCAGTTTAATCAACTTCTTCATTCTTGGAACTGCGCCCGTACTTCTCGATCCTTCGCGGTCGACTTGGCTATCTGATTCAGAGCAATCGTCAGTCCTAGAACTACATACAGGTGTGGATAGTATAGGATTGTTAGAAACATCCCTCCAACCACGAACGAGAGCATACTCATATCGAGTGCATACGAAAAGTTCAGTATCCACGGCTCTCCCAGTCTTGACGCTTGGTATATCCGCCTCGTCTCTTGATTGCGCTTGAAACCTACGTAAATCACCAAGCACACAACCAGCAATCCCGGCAAGCCCAACTCTGATAGAGCCTGAATGAAGACGTTGTGTGGAACCGTTGCCCCTCCGGCGATGGAGGACGGACGGTATTCACTTACCCAGCTAGGGGAAAAATTGTCCATGCCAACGCCGAGCACCGGATGATCCGCAAACATCGCAAAGCCACCCTTCCAAAGCTCAATTCTTGCTGAAGCCGTGGAATCTTCTTCGTAATTCTGAGCGGAGACAAATCGATCCTTCCACGCGTCAGGTGCGACAATCCAAAAACCGACTATAAACAGTGCGACAGCAACCAAGCTCACTACCTTGTTCTTCGAACGAGTCCAGTATAGCATTGCGCACGCAAAGAGAGCTAACGCGGCACCACGGGAGCCGCTCTTGAGAATGGAGATCACGAAGAAGACAGTGAAAGTGCCCGCTATCACTTTGAGCGCTTTCGATTTCACGGTCGATATCAGATGGAAGGCCAATGGTGCTACGATTACCATCGCCATTCCAAAATCCGTGGCGTTTCCAAAGAAGCCGCCCCCCCCGCCAGCCCCCTGACTGATATAGAATTCCTGATTGCTTGCAGACGCGTATCCGGCGGAAAACGATCGAATCTGGAATTGGCTAAGCTTGAAATTCAGTAGCAGATAGACCCACATGACCCATTGAAAACGTTTCAGGCTGTCGATCAGGTTTATGATCAGAAAGCAAATAATGAACCACTTCACCAGATCAACCGAGCCGTCAAATGCCATAGTCGTGTCTCTCGCCACAGCGATTGACACAAATGCCAACCAGCTCCAGACAAAGAACAACACGTACGCTCTATCGTAGGCAACCTTCGGCTCTCGGAACACTGCATATCGTACGAGCCAAACAACCAGTGTCGGCAATACAATGAGTTTTCCGAATTGGAGCGACTGGAGTGCGGGAAACATGGCTGAAAGGCGGGCGTATTCGAAAACAAAGTATGCCATGACACCCAGGAAAGGGAAATACACGAGGAGTGTAATCATCATGATCACACCGAGCAGCCCGAACACAATCATGGGATTGACCAGAAGGATCGCCACACCGCTGCCGATTGAAACTATTGCAAGTATGGCCCACCAGATGTGAGTCGACTTGATGACCTGCTCTTCAACCGAGTAACTCTGAGTCTGTGACTCCACTACCTACAATCCTGCTTCCCTGTCGCATCCACTTCGCGGGGGTGACGTTCAACTAACCTCACAGCCCCTACTTTTGTTTCCAGGCCCATCGCTCAGAAATCCGCCTTGATCACCACAATGTCTTACAATCACTTAGCGTGATCCAGCCTTCACTATGCAGATATACCGTATCTTTCAAGCCCTTGTCAAGAATCAGAAGAGAACGGAATTTATGCATGAGCTGCCTTCTTATCCGCCCGTGGTATCATTGTCCGCGTGATTCAATCGTCGTCAAGCTCGGTTCGCATCAAGGCCAATTATCGAAATCACTGTGAATACACACTGATTACAACGCATCTTCCGGCTGGACAATCCGTACCACGCTTTGTATGCTTGGCTACGATCCACTCTGCTTGTACCATTTGGCAAAGGAAGTGACGATTGCTTAGAACAACACTATTCACGATCATCCTGACATTAGCCTTGGTCGTTGGCTCGACATGGGCCGAATTCCGGCTTGATGTCAAGGAGTTCAAGCTCGACAATGGGTTGACGATCCTGATGGTGGAGAACCACACGGCTCCGATCATCAGCTACTACACTTTTTACAAAGTTGGGTCGCGGAACGAGCGCCGCGACAACTCCGGTATCAGCCATTTCTTCGAACATATGATGTTCAACGGGGCCAGGAAGTATGGTCCCAAGATGTTCGATCAGGCGCTCGAGGCGCAGGGGGGACAGAATAATGCCTATACGAGCCAGAACGTGACTGCCTACTACGAGGATTTTCCGACTGAGGCTCTCGATCTGGTGCTCGATCTGGAATCCGATCGCATGTCCAGTCTGGCTCTGGAGGAAGAAAAAGTGAAATCTGAGGCGGGCGTCGTCTCAGAAGAGCGCCTGGTCGGGACTGACAACGACAATGAAGGGATTATGGACGAGGAACTTTGGGCGGCGGCGTTTATGGCTCACTCGTATGGGGCGCCGGTCCTGGGCTGGATGGCCTCAATCAAGAATTTCAACCGAACCGATTGCGCGGAGTATTTCAGAACCTACTATGCCCCGAACAATGCCGTTGTGGCCATCGTCGGCGATATCAATCCAGAAAAGACGTTGGCGCTGTTGAAGCAATATCTCGGCCATTTGCCGAGCGGTCCGACTCCACCGAGTGTCCCCAGGTATGAACCGGAGCAGCGGGGCGCTCGGCGCGTTCTGCTGGAGCGGGAGGCCGAACATGAACACATCATGCGCGGTTATCACATCGGTGATAAGGATAGTCCGGACCTGCACACCCTGGAAGTAATCCAGTTCATTCTCACCACTGGTGAATCCTCGCGCATGCACCAGACCCTTGTGAACGACCTGCAGTTGGCCCTGTATCAATACGGTGGTTTCGACTGGAGCTTTGACCCTACCTTGTTCTCCTTCTATGTGGCGGTCGCACCAGGGAAGAGCTTTGTAGATGCTGAGAAAGCCTTCGACTCGGTCCTTACCAGATTGACCCTCGACGGTCCCACCCAGGCCGAGCTCCAGAAGGCCAAGAACGGCCTCACGGCCAATTTCTATAAGAACTACAAAACGAACAACGGAACCGCTCACGACTTAGCCCGCTACAAAACCCTCTACGGTGACTGGAAAGTCATGTACCGGTTTGTCGAGCGAGTTAATGCCGTCAGCACTGAGCAGGTCAAAGAAACTCTCGCAAAGTACTTCAAAGCGAAGAACTCAACGACTGTTGTGCTTGTGCCCGAGAAAGGAAAGTCATGAAGAAACTATCGCTCCTCATCGCTATCCTGACTCTTTCGGCCGGATCACTCTGGGCGAAGATTCTGCTTCCGACAAGTCAGGAATTCAGAACTGACAACGGGATGTCTGTGAACATCATTCAGCGTCAACAGCTGCCTCTGATCTCCCTGAAACTGACCTTCCGCGCCGGCTCTATCTATGATCCGGTCGGTAAGGACGGGTTGGCATCTTTGGCAAGCGACATGCTCATGCGAGGCACCTCATCCCGCTCCGCGAAACAGATCGCCGATGAAGTCGCTTTCGGCGGCGGGACGCTTTCGACATCCTGCAAGTATGTTTCCGCCGGATTCGAGGGGGAGTTCCTGACCGCTCAGGCTGAGAACGCCTTCGAAATCATCGCCGATCTCTTGCTCAATTCGGCGTTCCCGCCCGACGAATTCGACAAGACCGCCACCCGTACACTTGGCAGCCTCACAAGCCGCCTTGAGAATCCGAGCAATGTCGCCAGCGACGCCATTTGGTCCGCTGTTCTTGGGGCAAGCCGATACAGTCATTTCACTGGAGGGACGGCCGCCAGTGTGAAAGAGCTGACCCGCGACGACATCGTTCGCTTTGTCAAGGACCACTACACGCCCGACAACTGTCTGCTCGTCGTGTGTGGCGACGTCACCCCAGAGGCCGTGCAAAGCTGGATTGCCAAGTACTTTGGGACGTGGACAGGCAAAGTTGTGGCTGGAAAGGAAGAGCCGCCCTTTCCGCCCGTCGCCGGCCGTCAGGTGATCATCTATGACAAGAAGGATGCCACCCAGACCCAGATCAGGCTCGGTCTCAGCGGGATTCCGATCAATCATCCCGACTTCGCACATCTCGAAGTTGCGGGCACAGTCTATGGAGGTTCGTTCACTTCGCGCCTGATGGATGAAATCCGCGTCAATCGCGGCCTGACCTACAGTGTCAGTTATCGCTCATCGAATCTGAAACCGGGCGGTGTCGCACACGTCTCGACCTTCACCAAGAACGCCTCAGTCGGTGAAGTGCTGGACATTATTTTTGCGGAAGCGCTGCGTATGCAGACTGAACCACTCGTTGATTCCGACCGAGTACACTACACAAACTACAAGTGCGGCACCTATCCGCTGCGATTCGAAACCAATGACGATCTGGCCGACGTTTTCACCAATCTCTGGTTGAACAGCTTGGACAAACCCTACTATCAGGACTATCAGGAGCGATTGAGAACGGTCACCGCGACTCAGGCGATGGCGGCGGCAAAGAAGTACTTCCCAAAGGAGAACTATCGTCTGGTTCTGGTCGGGAAGGCTGACGAGATCATAGAACAGGCCAAAAAATTCGGCCCGGTCACGGTCCTTCCTTTCTCACCGGAATAGCGTCGTAACGATGTTGTCGGGCAGGAGTGGCAGCAGTTACGGCAGGTTCTGGTCTTGGGCTTTGATCCGGTCGCTCCGTGCCGTCGTCCCCTGCCGAAGGCATATAGCCATGGGTGATACAATGATGTGGCAATTGCAGATTACCCATGAAAAAGCGACTGCTGAGTCTTGAGACCGACCTTGATCGTCTTTAGAGGGAAACCAATACCAACGTCAAAGCCGGCTGTGACGATGTACGGGTTGGGAATTGATCCGCCGGCCTTCACCT
Source organism: uncultured Ignavibacteriales bacterium (assembly GCA_964540105.1). GTDB lineage: Bacteria > Zixibacteria > MSB-5A5 > GN15 > FEB-12 > DATKJY01. Next base: position 754,994 of record CAZILL010000001.1, read on the forward strand.
CGAAAGAATTACCACAGGCGAGCTTATATACGTTTGGAATTCCTCTCTTCTGCGAGTCCTTGCAGAGAGCCCCAAGATTGCATTCCAGACCGACGTCAATAGGCTTAATGGTAGCTTTGAATTGTGCCCCAGCTTCTCCGGAAGCGCTGAACGACAAATCGCCACCAACAGCCAGTCTTACATCCTTATAGGCTTTCTCCACCCAAACCTGGTTATGAAGATCCTGAAGTGCAAGTGGTATCGCCGTTAGATAGTATTTGACCAGACGACCAGAGAGATTCTGTGGGAGTGCCGTCAAACCAGTGATGATGTTAAGAACATCCGTCGCTGAAACGTTCCTGATGTCCTCGTAGATCAACCGCCCGATGTGCAGGTAGATTCTTGCACAGAGTTCAGCTATCGTAAGCCAGTCATCAACACTGTCGAATTGAGCGATTGGAGCCTTGATCTCGAAGATCTTTATCTTCAGGTCAGCGCCCGGGCCCGCGCCGACACCACCAGACTGAAGTCCTATCTTCCCCTTGCCCCACACCTGAACCACGAAATCAGCGTCCTTCTGAACCACTTGCGGTCCGATCACTTTCATGATCGCCCACGCGGTCTTGGCGATGGCATGGGCTGTGTGAGCCAATGCCGCAAAGTGATTTCCGATTCCATAAAGAGCGCTCACCGCCTGATCCCACTTGTCGGACTCGTCGGAATTGAAACGGACGTTACACTTGACGCATAAATATTCTCGTAGGTAGCGATCCCGCACCTGAGGATCAGGAATATATCCGATCGGACTTCCGACTCCGTCACAGTTTGGTTTCGGGCACCGCGCATGAAACGCATCGAGAAAGTTCTGAGACGACTTCTCGGTCCTCTCCTTCAACCGCTCCATCGACTCAATGACTTCACTGCGGATCATCTCATCTCCAACCTTGCCAATAGTTGTGATGAGGGAGTCGGGCAATGCCGCTTTGACCGTAAGTCCGATTTCACCGCCAACTATCTCCTGTGCCTTTGCTTTCACGGTAGCGGATAGCTCCACCCGTCGGCCAACGATTCCCTTCTGGTTGGCCCGTAGTTCGGTGGTAAGGTGATACTTACTGCTGTTGGTCACGAGCTCGACGTAAACGTTGTGCGTGTAGTTTGGCTCCAGTGTATGTATTGAATTGAAACCTCTCCCTTTGCTGTCCCTGGCTGTAAAGTCAATATGGACCGCATCGACAAACATGCGGTTCTCGATGCTGAAGCTAAGCGAACGATCCTGATAGAACCGTCCCTGCAGGTACCACCCGAATCCGTATCGATTTATCTCCTTGTCTTTGGCATCCAATTCATCCAGGAACAACCAAATCCAATTAGTGTCTGAACGAAGCTTGTCTGAGAACAGGAATTGAACACCAGCCAGCATGTTCCGGCCCTCCTCGTGACGGTCCTGGAACGGTGCGAAGACTCGAGTTGGCAATCCGCGTGCAAACGTAATCGGAATGACAGAACTGAGGGGGATTTTGATGGGAAATTCAATTGGTTGTTCGCGGTCGTACTCTGGCTTGTTATCGGTATCAACCCACGGATTCATGCAGGGGGGGGGATTCTTATAGAAGAGTATGCGTGTGTCAACGTCCGGCTGGTAACTTAATACCGGAATCCCGAACGCAGGTCCAACCAGTTTGACGCCGGTTTCGAGTGAATCTACGGCGATGTTCGCGAATTTGGTTATGTACGAAGTATCCTGAATGGGCGCTACCTCCAGTTTATACCACGTCGGAAGCAGTACCACGCGTCTGTAATCCTCTTTGCCGATTCCGGCCACACCTGCCGCGGCATCAAACACTTTGATCAAGTGCCGCGTGAATGTGTCACGCTCCCCCTGCCACCATTGCTGCACTTCATTATATTCTTGCCATGCTCGTCGTTTGGCTTCCTTCATCCGTTCTTTCGAATCAGCCAGGAATTCGTCCATGGTATCCAGAATGCTCTGAATCTTCTTCAGATATTCATCCAGGAATCTGTCGGCCTCGCGCGTTTCCTCATTGACTAAGTTTCGAAGATCCCTGATGAGACCCTGCACGGCCTCATCGAGGCGACGGTTCAGGTCATCACGCCCTGCGCGATCAGCTTCGAGCATGCGCCGCAGAGCTCTCTCAACATCAGCCAGCTTCTGACAATAATCATTTGTGCAGATCGCTGAGACGATTGAAGTGTCAGGTTTCTTGCCGGAGTTATCAGCCACAGCGCTATCTCATCGGTTTGTCACGTCGTGCTTTATCTCAACCCGACCGGCAAAATCGATCTGTGCGAATTTCCTGTCGTTCTGAGTCACGATGTGCAGAATAACAACTTGATGTGAGCCCGCCCGACACGTGAAAGCAACGTTCACGGAGTCGAAATTCTGGGTCAGCTCGAATTCGGTCTCCTGTTGATCGACAAGGACCTTACAATCAAAGTCCCCATATTGAAAGGGCGTGTAGCCGCTTTCAATAGGATCATTACAGTACTTCTGCCCTTCACTATGAAACTGCGGCTTCATGGTCACACGCATCTTGACTGGTCGTTCGTAGACAAGCTTGTGCTTCCTACCGGACGAGAGACGATGTGTTGACTTTATCATATTGACTGTCGTGTCGGCTTCTGGCCGTACTCACATGTGAAATCAGTCATCAATTTGTGTGCACCGCCATGGACGGCCTTATGGAGAGCAACAGAGGGTCCACTACACACTCTCTCCTGCCAAGTTCTTCGTCAAGACCGTTGGTTCCGAGTGACCAAACTAAGACACAGCTCGCCGCGTCGCAACGGCTTTCCCGACCTCCTTGCCCTTTTCGGTCGAAATTGTCCGCTTGGGGTTCTCACAGGGCAGACTTGATCCAACTCATCCGAATTCCTTCAGATACCCTCACAAAGCTCCCCTCCCGAGCTGGGTAGCGATGCACCCTTGTTGGGAGATACTCTGGGTCGCACTGCCGAATAACCCACGATAAATCGCGGGCTGCCAGGAAGTTCACCGTTTGGACAGAGGCAAGATCCTGCGCCGTGGGCGCCTCTCCTTATTCCCCCTTCTGAAACCGGTACCCGACGCCGCGGATAGTTTCGATATGAACCGGCGCCTTGGGATCATCTTCAAAGATTTTGCGCAGCTTCAAAATGAAGTTATCGATCGTGCGGTTGGTCGGATAGATGTGATATCCCCACACCGCGTCAAGCAGCTGATCGCGGCTCACGACCTCACCGGCTCGCTCTGCGAGATACTTGACCACCATGCACTCTTTCCGCGTGAGCACAAACCGCCCGCCCGGCCCTTCCGCTTCGAAGGTCTTGAAGTTGATCTTCCGTCCACTGAATTCCAGCAAGCCGGAAACCGTTTCCTCAGTGGCCAGCCAGGCCTGACGGCGAAATATTCCCGCTATTCGCGCCAGGAGCTCGGGTACGTCAAATGGCTTGGTGATGTAGTCATCACCACCCGCCAGCAGTCCTTCCACTTTCTGTTCAGTTTGATCGCGCGCCGTGATGAACAGAATGGGGAGTGTCGCTCCGAGCGCTCTGATCTTCTTACAAATCGTGAGTCCATCCATCCCCGGCAGCATGATGTCCAGCAACACGAGATCGAAGGTCCCTTTCCGGAACATCTCGAAAGCGGCCAATCCCTCGGAGGCATGCACAACCTGATACCCTTCGGCCTCAAGGTTCAGGATCATGCCGTCGGCCAGATGATGATCATCCTCAACCAGCAGAATTGTTCTCATCGTTCTCGCTCCGTTTCAGAGTGATCACAAATGTCGCGCCCTTCCCGGGACCATCGGACAGAGCCGTAATCTGCCCGCCATGTCCGCGAATAATCTCGCGGCAAAGATACAGCCCAAGCCCGCTGCCCGATTGCGAGCGAGTCATCTCGTCTCCAACGCGATAGAATCGCTCGAAAATAGCTTTGGCGTCGGTCGCTGTAAAGCCAATCCCCTCGTCGGCAATCGTGACCCGAATCTGCTTTTGGGCAGCCTCGAGCACGACCGTGATATGAATTGTTTCCCTATTGTGGTATTTCAAGCCGTTTTCCAGGATAGCATCGAGGGCGCGGCCGAAGGCGACCTCATCGCCGTACCAGAGGACACTTTCCTGCAGAGTGCGGTCGATACGTAGGGGGACAGCCGTCGGTATCTTCTGAAGCGCGGTCAGACGTGCCGCCACGAGGTCCGATAGATTGAAGGTCGATTTGTTCAGGTGATACCCGCTTCGCTCGAATCGCCCGGCATCGAGAATATTCTCGACCAGTTTCTCCAGTCGCACTACGTCCTCTTTCATCCGCGGGACAATCCCTTCTTTCTTTTCAGGAGCGATCTTCGTCGACTGCAGCGTGTCCAGGTAGAGCTTCATCGATGTCAGCGGGGTCTTGAGTTCATGTGTGACCGCCATGAGGAAGTTCTGCTGGTGGAAGGTGAGCTCCTCGGTTCGCACGAGCGCGCGATAAATCACCCAGGCGCCGGTCAGGATCAACAGGAGCAGGAAAACTCCTTCGGTGCCAACCATGATCTGTCGTGTGATTTCCTGGCGATGAATCTGCTCGACCAGCCCGGCGGAACCGCCCAACTGCTCGGCCAAATCGACCTTCTCTGCAGTCAGGCGTGCCATGAAGATGATCCACCAGAGCGCCTGGGCAAAGGCCACAGTCAGCATGAACAAGAACAACCAGAGCGCTCGTTTTGGAGATAATTGTCGTGCGACTTTCATTGGCTTCTCCGCTTCGGGGACAATATACCCGATTTCAATTCGTGGAGAAACGGGAAGTTCGCACCTGCATGAGCCGAGGATAGGTGATCGCGGGCTTTGCCTGGGCGCGTTTCACTCGATCGGAATAATCTCAACAGTGGGTACCAGCCGCGGAGCGGCCGTGGCAGGGTCGGGGGCGATCGTTTCGCCGCGCAACAGGCGTTCGCAGGTCTCGACGAGCTTGGATAGATTCAGCTTCGTTATATGTGCGTCTGCCTTCAAATACGCCGCGCGCGCTTTCATTCCGGCATCGCCGATGGACGAATACACAATGACCGGAGTGTTTGGGCGCTCCGATTGACGGATTCGCAAAGTTAGCGCCAGTCCATCCATCTGGGGCATTTCGACATCGGAGATGATCAGATCAAACGACTCTCTTTGGAACAGCTTCCACGCCTCCTCACCATCAATGGCGGCTCGAACGTCAAAACCCAGATCGGTCATCTCGGCGATCAGCATCGCCCTGACCGCCGGGGAATCTTCTGCGACGAGCACACGCTTACCTCCAAAATCGGCATGGCCGGTATACGACATAGTGCTGTGTTCGCGAAGCTTCGGGCACAAGTCAAGAAGGATCGTCTCATAATCGAGCAACTGCACCATTCGTTCTTCGGTCGGCTTGACAATCCCGATGACATACTTGTGGGCAACATTCGAAAACACTTTCTCAGCGTCGATAACATCGGCCCATTGGAAATGATGAATCCAGTCCACACACTCCACTGCCAGACCGGTAGTCATCCCGAAGAACTCGGTGACGATGACATTGTCTGATCGTCCACCGGAATTCGACAGACCCAGAAAACCCCCAAGATCGATGACTGGCACGAGGCGGTCCCGATCCTTGAACATTCCCGTAATGCCGGCAGGCGCCTCCGGCACGGTCGTGAAATCAGTCAGATCATTGACGATCTTCTTCACTTTGAGGATGTTAATACCGAACGACAGACCACAGGCGCGATACTCGAGAATGCGAAGTTCGTTTGACCCGGATTTCAGATAGGATTCAGCGTCGAAGGTCATAGTGCTCTCTCCTCAACTCGGCGTAGCCGCAACGTAAACACCGCGCCCCCGTCGGGATGATCGTCAGCGAAGATCGTCCCGCCCATACCGGTCGCGGCCAGTCGGCAGAAATACAATCCGAGACCGACGCCGCGGTGACGTCCGGTTGTGCGGAGCTGAAGCTGTCCGTATTTCTCGAAAAGCTGGTCGGGAGGAATGTCTCCAAGCCCTTCGCCGGAATCTTTCACATTGACGTACATTGAATCGTCGGCATGTGTCAGATACACCGATATTGTGCCGCCGTTCGGCGTATGGCGAATAGCGTTGAAAAGCAGGTTATCGAGGGCTCTCTTCAGAAGCGCTGTATCAGCGATGACCTTCCCTTGTTCATTGCCAGTTTCCAGGGTAATGGTTATGTCATTCTCATAGGCTGAGCCTTCAGCAAGAGTCACTGATTCCTTCACGATCGGGATTGGCTCAGATTCTGTTAATGTGACCGGAAGCCCGGCCTTGCCGGATTTGGCCACAGCCATTATGTCATAGAGAATCGCCTCCGCTCTTTCGACCGCGATTCTTGACGAACGCACGAGCCGTTGGTGCGTCGGCTTCTGAAGGCTGAGCCTCCCTTCGTCCGCGATCTTCAGCAGGTACTTCATCGACGCTAACGGAGACTCGATGTCGTGAATGAACAGGGCAAACATCTCCAGCCATAAATCGGCTTGTTTCTGTTGCTCCATCTCAGCTACAGCCGGCTGATTCTCTTTAAGTAGTGATGTCACGTGGAATCCTCAGCATTCCCCCCACTTTGCGCATTCACGTGAAGTATCGACCATTTCCGAAAAACCATTACTGCCATCCGAGACCACGACAGTGACTGCTTTCAGAGAATGAGGCGTAGATTTGTCCGAGTTAAGCCAGCTGAAGCTTGTTGAGTCGCAGCGAGTTTGTCACGACGAACAGCGAGGACAGCGACATCGCCAACGCGGCGATCATCGGCGACAGTGTTAATCCCCAGAGCGGATAGAAGAGGCCGGCTGCCAGCGGAATCGCCAGAACATTGTATGCAAATGCCCAGAACAGATTCTGCCTGATGACCTTCATCGTCTCACGAGAGACTGCGAACATCCTCAGCAGCAGGGAAAGCTCTGCCCCCACGAGAACAACATCGGCAGCTTCAAGGGCAACGTCAGTCCCGCTCCCGATTGCGATCCCGACATCCGCAGTTGCCAGGGCAGGAGCGTCATTGATCCCATCGCCGACCATGGCCACGACATGACCGGCACGTTGATATGATTGCACAAACAGACTCTTCTGTTCAGGTCGCACATCGCTTTCGTACTGCTCCAAACCAAGGGACTCTGCTACACCCGCCGCCGTAAGGCGATTGTCGCCCGAAAGCATCGTAACCAAGGGCATCGTCCCCTTCAAGTGGGTGATGACTTCGCGGGCATCCCCACGAACCCGATCGGCCAGGGCGATAAGACCGATCGCCCGACTACCAAACGCTACAAACACGACCGTTCGACCTCGTTCCATTTCGTTAGTGGCCTGGTCCTGCAGGCTGCCGAGCGCCACCTTCTCAGCTTCCATCAGAGCGCCATTGCCGACCAGCACACGCTTGCCGTTCATCGTAGCTGAGATGCCGAATCCGGGCAGGTTGATAACATCGGTCACCGGCTCCGAAGCCAACTGAAGGCTCGTCATGTACCTGGCCACGGCTCGACCTATCGGATGCTCGGAAAGCTGCTCGAGTGACCCGCTCGCTCTGACCACCTGTTCTGCCGTATGGTCGGCCGACGGAATCGTCGCAACCACATCGAGTATTCCATGAGTCAGCGTTCCAGTCTTGTCAAACACGACTGCACTCGATCGGGAGATGCTCTCCAGGATGTCTCCACCTTTTATAATGATCCCTGCGCGGGCCGCGCGTCCGGTTCCGGCCAGAACAGCGGTCGGTGTAGCCAGCCCCAATGCGCACGGACAGGCGATGATCAGCACCGAAATGACCGATTTGATCATGAGCGGGTTCCCCGGCGCAAAAACACACCAAGCCAGCAAGGTGATCGCGGCCAATGTGGCTACGACAGGCACAAATATACCGGCTACTCGATCAGCCAGTTTCTGCACCGGCGCCTTGGCGGTTTGGGCATCGGAGACCAGCCTGATGACAGTCGCCAAATAACTCCGCTCACCTGAAGCAGTTACCTTCATCCGGAAGGGGCTGTTACCATTGAGGGAACCTCCAATGACGAAATCGCCGACCTTTCTGTCCTGAGGAACCGATTCTCCGGTGAGCATCGATTCGTCAATAGCCGCGGTCCCTTCTGTAACGACGCCATCGGCGGCCAAGCGCTCTCCGGGACGTACGAGCAGTGTCATGCCAAACTGAGCGGACGAAGGATCGATCTCTATCTCCACCCCGTTGATAATCGCGGTGACCTTCGAGGGACGCAGTTTCATCATTTCGCTTATGGCCTCGCTGGCCCGCCCTTTGGCGCGCGCTTCCAGATATCGTCCAAGCAGGATGAGGGTGATGATCATCCCTGCCGACTCGAAGTACAGTTCATGATGGTGACCAACTCCCCCTCGCAGGATTGTCCAGAGACTCCAGCCGTAGGCGGAGCATGTCCCCAGAGCGATCAATGAGTTCATATTGGCGTGAAGATGAACTGTTTGCCTCGCTGTGTCCGAAATGATGCTCCGTCCCGCGACGAAAACCAATGCTCCGGAGAGAATCGCCTGCAGCCAGACGCTCAAATCCCGGGGGACCACGAATTGCTCACTAAACATAGGCCACATGGATAGATACATGAGAGGAACAGTCAGGATCAGGGCCAGGGCAAATCGACGCCGTGAGAGAGTCGTTTCGCGGCTGTTCATCTGGAGAATGTCTTGCCTCCCCTCAGTCGCCGTGTACCCGAGCTCTCTGATCTTGTCGACGATCTGACTCTGGTCTAGGCGGGCGCGATCATACAGCACTGTTGCCTGACCGGTCGCAAGGTTCACCTGGCACCGGGAAACTCCGGCGAACTCCCTAAGCCCCTTCTCGATGGACGCTACGCAACTCGCGCAGTGCATCCCATCAATCTTGAGCTTCAGCTCATTCGGTTTGCTCATGGCAAGACAATATAGGGAAGTGGGACCGAATTCCCCCACAAAAACAGGGACCTGCTGAGACCGCCGACCTGTCAGTGGGAACCTGATATCGACTTAGAAGCTCGTGTTCCTCGGACAAGAAAAAAGCCGCCCGGAAGGGGCGGCTTTGGAATCATCAGGTACAAAACAGGATCACAAACCTGTCAAAATGAACTCTCGCGGATTGACATGGGACCCATTGCGCAGGACTTCGTAGTGGACATGTGGACCGGTAGAGTACCCCGTAGAACCGACCAGTCCGATCACATCGCCGCGGTTTACCGACTGTCCGACACGAGCGATGAGCTTCAACATATGCCCGTAGCGAGTGACATAGCCGAAACCATGGTCGATCTCGATCAGATTGCCCATTCCACCGCGGTCGGTCCCCGAGAAAATCACCTTGCCAGAGGCGGTGGCAACGATTGGCGAGCCCGGACGGTTGGCGATGTCAACCCCTCGGTGCATCTGCTGATAGCCAGTGAACGGGTCATACTGTCGCCCGAATCCACGCGAGAAATACCCTTGAGTTGGGCAGATGGTCGGGGTTCGATCGAGCCGGTCACGAAGACCTTGGAGAGCAGATTCGACCTGGGCGAACTTCTGGAGCTCGAACTCCGACAGCTTCAGCAGATGATCAACCTGCGATTCAGTGGCTGCAGCGAGCTTCTCCCCGTCGGTCATTTCCGTAAACCTCAGAGGTCGTGGGCCGCCAGTTCCCAACTGGCGCTCACTGTTGCTTATCTCCGGAAGATTGAAAATCGTCCGAATAGCGATCTCCTTTGAAACCAACTGGTCAAAGCGGGCATCGGCTTCTGCCAGAGACCAGCGTATTTTCTCATACTTTTCCATGAGAAACTGGTTTTCGGTCTTCAGACGACTCAATTCCCCCTGGCTGACCCGGTTGTCAAGGAATTCAGACAGGAGGAAGAATATCGCGGCAAATACAGTCAGCGCGATCGCCGGAACGCCATACAGCCAGATCCGTCTGATGCTGAATTGCCGGCACGCTTCCTTTGAATTGGACAAAAACCACAGAGTTATTCTGTTTTTCAACATCCCAAGAACCTTCCTATCCCAAATAAAAGAGCAAGGACCCGTCCCCCGGCAGTCCTCATGGGAAGCGGCAGAGCGTAGTCAAGGCGCCAAGCTAGGGCGGCTCAATACGGGTGTCAAGCGAAAAACTACCCGGCGCTTCCTACTTGATGAGAACGTACTCTTTCTTCAGAATCTTGTTCACAATCTTGGCTAACTTGTCTCCATCAAGAGTCTGCAGGCTGTACAAATGCCAATATGTCTTTCTCGGCAAACCCACAGTTCTTCGTCTTGTATTCGGCACAGCATCGCCCTCGATTCTCGTCTCTGCCTGCTCGAGACAACAGTTGGGAGTTCGCCATACTGTTTCTATCGGGCACGGCAAGAAAACATTAACAGTTCTGACAGGGTACCGCAGAAGACGTGCCATCGCGTGACCGGCATTCTCGTTGATGCGTGGATATATTATCACGTTGTGGTATAACAAGATAATGTCTCGCGGTTGACAGGGTCTTTCCCACCGACCTGTGAATAGCTGTTCAGAGTATGGCCTACTGTCCATCTTCCCCACATCGTGGTGGAACAGATCAAGCGATGGAATCTCCCAAAAGCCGCTTCTCTCGGTTTGTCCTGTCGCATGTAGGTTGACCGGAACTCCAAAGTCGAATAGATTGTCCGGGCGCATGATAGAAAGGAATTGATATGAGCTCACTTGCGAACAAGACAGTATTCATAACCGGTGCATCTTCGGGAATAGGCCAGTCCACAGCCAGGAAGTTCTCGGACCTTGGGGCTCGATTGATTCTGGCGGCGCGGAGGGGGGATCGACTCCAGAAGCTGGCTAGCCAGCTTCTCTCGGAAGTCCTTGTCGTCGAGCTCGATATTCGGAACCGAGCGGCTGTCGATACCGCAGTCAGAGGGCTGGGGACAAAGTGGCAGGAAATTGACATCCTCGTCAACAACGCTGGCTTGGGAAGAGGCCTGGATAAGATCTACGAAGGGAATCCAAAGGCCTGGGACGAGATGATTGACACTAACCTCAAGGGACTCTTATATATAAGTAGGGCGATCATACCGGGTATGGTTGCGCGCTCGAAGGGGCATATCATCAACATTGGCTCAATTGCTGGGCACGAACTCTATCCAGGTGGGAATGTCTACTGCGCTACCAAGCATGCGGTCGATGCTATCACAAGGGGGATGCTTATGGATCTGGTCGATACCCCAATCCGCGTTTCAACTGTTGACCCTGGGCTGGTTCAGACTGACTTTTCTGAAGTTCGCTTTTACGGGGATTCGGAGAGAGCTCAAAAAGTGTATCAGGGCTACAAGCCTCTCAGCCCGGAAGATATCGCGGAAGCTGTTGTCTGGATAGCAGGTCGCCCGGATCATGTCCAGGTGGCGCAGATGATCATCTTCCCGACAGCTCAAGGCTCGGCCATGATCACCCACAAGAAGAGCTGATAGTGCACTCAGAGGTATTAGTGCGTAACCTTCAGTAGTTTCACAGATTGTAATACAGCTCGAATTCATGGGGTGTCGGACGAATTCGAATGGCGTCGACTTCCTTCCGCTTTAGCCTGATCCAGTGCTCGAGAAGATCTTCTGTGAACACTCCGCCTTCCAGCAGATAGTTGTTGTCCATTTGGAGAGCGTTGAGGGTTTTGGTCAGCGAGGTTGGAAGCTGGTGAATCCTGGCGAAATCTTCCGGGGGGAGAGTCTCGAGATTCACATTGTGAGGCAATCCGGGGTCGATTTTCCTCCTAATGCCATCCAAGCCCGCCATGAGCATAGCCGGGAAGGCCAGGTATGGATTCATGGTTCCATCGGGAGGGCGAAATTCAAAGCGCATGGTGTCAGGATTCCGCTGGTACCCAGGTATGCGGATGCAGGCTGTTCGATTCCCTACGGAGAAGGTCCCGGCGACCGGAGCTTCAAATCCAGGCACGAGTCGCTTGAAGGAGTTTGTCGAAGGGTTCGTAAATGCTAAAATCGAATCGACGTGCTCGAGCAATCCGCCTATATAATGTAGCCCCAGCTGCGACATGCCGCCCGGACCACTCTTGTCATAAAAAAGCGACGTCTTACCATCGGATAGGTATTGGTGTACATGGAGTCCCGATCCAGGTTCAGTGAAGAGCGGTTTGGGCATGAAGGTGGCTGACTTCTTCTCGCGCATGCACTGATTCTTGATGATGTACTTAATGATCATCGCCCGGTCAGCCATTTTCAAGAGAGGCGCGAACTTCACCTCGATTTCATGTTGGCCGGAACCTCCGACCTCGTGGTGGTGATACTTCAACTCTACTCCGACTTCTGCCAACATAGAGGAGATCTGGGAGCGCAGATTGAAGGTCCGATCCAACGGAGGCGCAGCATGGTAGCCTTGCTTGTGCGGGATCTTGTAGCCCAGACTCTCTTCGTCTCCACCAGCGTTCCACGATGCTTCGGCGGAGTCGAGGTCATAAAACGCCGAGTCCGGCCCCTGAAAGAAATTGACCTTGTCGAAAACATAGAATTCGAACTCAGGGCCCATGACGGCGGTTGCGCCATTGAGTGTTCGGGAAAGAAAGCGCTCGGCGTCTGCTGAGACTCGGCGAGGATTTCGCGAAAACGGACTGACCTTCTCGCCGGAATCCATGATATCGCTGATAAAGGAAATAGTCGGGCGATCGAAGAACGGATCGATGAAACGAGTGGTCGGGTCGGGCAGCATGATCATGTCACCACGCTCAATCGAGGAAAACCCCGGCAGCGACGAACCATCAACTCCAACGCCTGTCTCAAACAACTCCTTGTTCAAGGATGAAACGGGCAAGGTTATATGGTGCCAGAAGCCGGGTAAGTCGGAGCATTTGATGTCGACAAACTCGATGTTCTTCTCTTTCACCAACCGGTCAATCTGCTCTAAGTTCACATTATTTCCCTTGCAAGGTTGTGATACATTTCACATATCATAACAGACCTCTGCGGGATTGGCAAGGTTTTCAAGCAAGCCGTGATCGCTCAGGCACGACCGAGGAGGTAGGAATGGGAGCCTCTTTATTGCCTCCGCACGACCAGCAGAATGCCGATGAGTATCATCACCGCACCGGCAATGATCATCGGGGTGAGCGTCTCGTCATAGAACATGACGCCAATCAGAATCGCGACCAGGGGAGTGACAAAGGCGATGTATGAGACGGTCACCGCCCGAGAATGAATGAGCAGCCAATAGTAACCAAGAAACGCGATGACAGTCCCGAATAACGCCAGATAGAGGATCGATTCCACAGAACGTGCTGACACGATGCTGTCCGACCAGTTTTCAAAGCAGACTGCGGCAACAGTGATTGCCAATCCTCCCAAGGCCATCTGCACTATTGCCGAGACATAGATGCTCTCTTTTGCGTGATGACGTTTATGTAGGATGAGGCCGTAGGCTGCACAGAACGAGGCGACGACGACAAGGAGAGTCCCGAGGAAAATGTCACCAGAAACCTGCAGAGAGTTGTATGAGATGACCACAACACCCATAAATCCGAAGATCAGGCCGAGCCACTCGCGAGTCGAAATCGTCTCAGCCTTTGAGCCAGTGGCAGTCAGAAAGGCTACGAAGAACGGAAAAGAGCCGAACAAGATGGCGGCGAGGGATGAGTCGATATAGGTCTCGCCAAAGTAGACACACGCATAACTGGCCCCGTACATGAAGAGCCCGGGATAACCAAGCCGGAAAAGGTCACGAAAGCTCTTCGGGTATCTCTCCCTTCGGATGATGGTAATGACCGCCAGGATGATTATTGCGACGGCGAAACGAATTGCCGCGGCGTGAAGCGGTGGGGCTGAAGAGAGCCCGATTTTGATTGCGACCCAAGTGGAGCCCCAGATGAGACAGAGGACAGCGTAGATGAGTACCGACACGCGGGGCAATAACGAGATTGCGCACAGTGATGTCAAATCAAACAGCGTGACGGTTTTATGTTGAATCCATCATTAGAATTGGATAAAATACGTATAGATCAATATATGAAATACTGCCAGATACTACTTGACAATACGATATGCTCCTATAGTTTCAGGTGCAACACGAGGAGAGTTAAGTGTGAATAGAGAGGCCATGATTAGAAACACGGAGTTCTTCACGACTTCAGAGCTTGCGGAAAAGCTGAAGATGAATGTTCAGGTCATTACCCGCAAAGTTCAGGCAGGGGAGATCCTTGCGTACAAGATCGGCAAGGATTGGCGGATACCAGACCACTCTGTCCATCAATGGCTGGAGCGCCACTCGAATCGGAACGGGGACAACCTGAAGCAGAAGATCGTGAACAACTTCGTCAAAGGGGAACATATCGAAATTCTGCCCGCCCAGCGGAGTAAGCGCAAGTATTTGCTGGAGTATATTCTCGCCCAATTCGAACCGAATCGTGTCTACTCGGAGGATGAGACGAACAAGATCATCGGGCGGCACCACGAGGACTTCTGCACCGTACGGCGCGAATTCATCGCGGAGAAGATGATGGATCGCGTTGACGGCAAATATCGCCGTCGTACCGGCTACAAATTCTCCTAAGCGAAATCCTACAAGTCGGTCTGAAGCAACGAGCCATCGCCTCTTGCCCCCGTCATGCGCTCATTCATCGGGAGAAATACCCTGTGGAGCGCTTATGCCGAGAATTTTCTGAACGTATGGATCACTTCGATTAACTTTGTAGTCGGCGAACTTCTCAGCGGCACGTTTCATGTCCTGATACTTACCCTCGGAGGACAAGGCGGAGATGAGCTTGCGGAACCCGTAACTGCTGTTAGGATCCCCTTCAAAAGCGGCCCACAGCTCCTTGAGGCCGTCGTTGATCATGGATTCGTCCTTCAACCGCCGTCCCAATTCGACCTTCGTCAGCCCGAGATCCTGCCTATAAAAGAGGTTTCCGTCGTCCACTCGAAGAAACGCCGTAAGGGTGTCGGACAGCTGTCGGTACAACTGGGTGGTTCGGGAACTGTCCCCCCTCCGGTCATATAATTCACCGAGTACCATGTAGGTCTGCCAGTACTCGGGATATTGGCTGATCATGTGTTCGGCCAGCGTTATGGCCCGGGTGGTGTCCGCTTTGCGAAGCAGCTCATCGTAAATCCGAAGTGCATTGACGCCCAGGCTTACGTACACACCAGTGGCGTTCTCATCGCGGAACACGTTTGAATTTTCCAGTCCGGTGAACTTAAATGTATTCATGTACAGGTCGAAGCTCTTGTCAGCGTCGACCAGATTCGGGTACGGATCGCGGTTGTCTAAGCGGTAAATGGAGCCCACGAGGGTCGCCCGATCGCGCAGCTTCAGGGGTGATTCAGCATAGGGCGGGGAGCTGAAGAAGATAGGGCTCCGCCATTTATTCTCGATGGTTATCTCGTCGACCATCATATCACTGACACGAATGACCGAATTACCGTATTGGCCGGGGAAGAGATATGTTTCTCTCCCCCGCGGTCTGTCATTAAACGGTTTGCGGGGTCGGGAAACTTCAAGGCCGGGCCGAAGCTCGAAAGGATACCAGAGAATCTGCTCATCAGAGAGCGAAATCGGAACGCCGTAGTGGTTCTTCATCTGAGCCACATACCAGTCGGTCTGGAGAAGGGACAGATTGACGACCTTAACGTCCTTACGATAGTTGTAGGCCTCCTGAAGTGCCCAGACCGGGAAAGTATCGTTATCCCCTGAGGTGAAGAGAATCGCATCCTTGTCGCAATTATCAAGAAGGTTTTGAGCGTAGACGCGGGCAAGGATGTTATTCGAACGATCGTTGGTGTGGAAGTTGTCCACCAGGCCGAATCCCGGGAGAATGAGCGTAGCCGTGCAGGCATACACCACAGCCCGCTGCGCCGATTCACCCCGACTGGCCATCTGGTTTCGAATCCATTGGATAACCACGCCAATGCCGACGCCAATCGCTATGCCGAAGAACACAAACGCTGGAGTGAAGAAATAATCTCGATCGCGAACTTCAAGGTAGGCGTCGCCGGTCTGATAATCATACTTGATGCCGTCAGCAAAGTTCATGTAAAGGATAAGGCCCGCGGAACACAATAAGAACAGGGTAAAGAAGGGGAGGCCGATCTCGAGGCGTTTTCTGATGGCGACGAACATGCCGATCATACCGAGCGCAAAGAAGGGGACGAAGATAAGCCCGGGGCCGGTGTACTGATCCTCGAAGTAGGACCAGAAACCCATGTGCGGGTGACGGAAGAACTGGTTCTCCCAGGTTCCCCGGCGGTGGAACATGCGGTTGACCATTGACTCCGAACCGTACTGCTTGCGGTCGAGGAAATCGACAAAAGTCTTGTAGTCTCGAGCCGGGTGATTCTCGTCGATACGCGGATTGAGGCTCGACCGAATCGGCAGATAGAGGTGAACCGAGAATCCGATGAGCGCGACGACGATGATAGCCAGCGCCGGTCTCCAATCCATCCGAAGATCGAATTTGCGGGAAACAGACCCCAAGACGACAATGGCCAGCAGGCCGACAGGGGTGAGGATGAGAAACATCTCGAAGCTGATCATAATCGAACAAACACAGCCCATCGCGACGGCCACCATCCAGTTGATTTTCCTGTACAGCAGGCCGAAGAGGATCAGCGTGAAAATCGCGGATATGAGGTAGAACATGGGAACTCCGCCCCGCCCACCTGAAAAGAGCATGATAGTCAGCAACTCCATCACAATGAACGCGCAGACGATGAAGAACTCCCTCGGCCCCGCGTCATCTTTAAGCAGGAAGAAGATCGCTGCCATCGGTACGACCAGGAAGGTGGTCATGTGGATCCCGACTCCTATCAGGGCCAGGAAGAAGACCAGGACCATATTGCGAACAGCGATAGCGGTTCCCCGATTTTCGAAATACTGGATAGTTAACAGGATAATGAGTACCATAAGCGCCAGGGAGAAGCCGTAGACTTCCGCTTCCACGCTGTTGCCCCAGTTGGTCTGAGAAAACGCGACCAGGAGCCCACCGCAAATGCCTCCGAGATAGGTGATATAGCGACCCAGCGCGTCCCTGGCGCCACCGTTGAATATGTATCCGATGAGCTTTACGGTCAGAAGATAACTGAAGAGGGCCGTAAACGACGACGCGATCACTGAGATATAGTTGATACGGTACGAAACGTCGTCGGCAAACGGCAGGGCCGCGGCCAGACGCCCAATCAGGACAAACAGCGGTGTCCCTGGCGGATGCGGTATACCGAGGATCGCGGAGCACGCGATGAACTCGCCGCAATCCCAAAAGGGGATAGAGCGCTGGACAGTCAGGTGATATACGATAAACGTGAACACGAATACGAAGGCGGCACTGAAGGCGTTGGCGCGGTCGTTCTTGATACTATTCCACAGCGAATGATCTGACAATCTATCCTCCTAAAGCCACGATCGGTTGAAGCCGATACAATTCGTGAGTCATATCGACTTTACGAAACGAAGCCACGAATATAGCAACTCGGCGGGAAAGCACAATCAGAATTTTCCCCCGATGAAGAGGCGACGTTCATACGAAGATGGAGGAAGATATGTTTTTTTGGTGTGCACTGTTGTTTTGTCTGGGAATCCTGGCGTTTGCTGATTCCGTTTTCAACATGGGCGAAATCTTTCGGACCATCAACTCGGCACTCTTCATGCTGGTCTCGCTGGGGCTTCTAGTTCGGACGACAACGAAGGCCAAGTCCAAGCGAGTCGAGCAGTACGAACAGAAGATCTTCAGTCTCGAACAGGAGATCAATATGCTCAAACGAGGCCAGGAAAAACTGTCGCAGTTTTAGCCCGCCTTGACATTGCTCTCGAGTTGGCGCAGTTTCTTGCGCACCTCGGACGCAAACGGGTAGTTTGGGTATTGCTCGAGGATCTGTTTGTAAATGGCTTTTGCGTCCTCCTGCTTTCCCATCGTCTCGGCCAGAAGGTCGGCCTTCATCTTCAATCCGAACGCGACATAATACGAATTCTCGAAATCAGCGGTCAGCCGTTCGATGCCGTTGAGCGCCGTTGTCGTGTCGTTCAGTCGAAAATCGATCAGAATGCTCCGGTAGAGCGCAATATCGGCCAGACTCTTATTCTCGGCGCTGACAAGCTTTCCAAGCCAGAGCTTGCATGAATCGAGCCAACCTCGCTGCTCAGACCAGAGAGCAGTGGAGTAGATACCCAACAAGGCAGTGTCCTTATCGGCCTGGTCGAAGACCATCAGAGTTTGCACCGCATCGTTAATATAGAACCCCTGAGAGAAGTCGACTAGGAGCTTGCGAAGCCCGACACTGGCGGAGTCGTATTGCTTGTTGTAGAGCGAGATCATGCTCAAATTAAACGCGATTTCCTCGGCGTTTTCAGCTGACAGCGACTGCGAACGAACGAATTCAAAGTTCTTGCGGGCGGCATCAAGATTGCCGGTCCGGAGATAGCAATACGGAATCATCTTCTGCGCATTGAGGAAGCTCAGCCCGCGGCGATAGGTGGTGGCTACCGAGTCGAAGTACTTGAGAGCTTTCGTGTAGTTTCCGGTCATGTCGAAGTGGATCATGCCGATCTGGTAGAGCGCATCCCCTTTTTCCTGTTCGCGCGGTGAAGCCGCGAAGATAGTGTCATAGACGGCGCAAGCGTCGTCGACGCGCCCGCCACGGGCCAGAGAGCTCGCATACAGAAACGGAGTGTTCCCGACGAAGGCGGTCGCCCGATTATGCGCGAACACATAGCTCCCCATTCGAACAACTTCCGGGTAGTGTCTGCGCTCGAAACACTGTTGCATGTAGTAGCTCAAGTATGTGCCGTTCATGCGCTCGAGTGAATCTCGCAGCACGGCGAGGTCAAAAGCTTTGTCGAAACGGCCGTTCTTGATGTAGAAATCGGCGAGGAGCCTGACTACATGAGGTTCTGGGTTATTACGTATCGTATCGATCAGGAACTGCTCGACCTGAGGGGAGGATTCATAGAATTCGAGCATGGCGGCAGCGCGTCGAGCCGCTTCCAGTCCATCCTGGGTCGTGTCGCGTGGAAGGATAGTGAAGTACTCTCGGGTTGCCTCACTGTACTTCTTCTGCCTTTCCAGTAGGGTGCCTCGTTCGAGAACAAAGAGGTTCGGTGCTTTCAGGACGAGTCGCAGCGAATCGAGAATGCGAAAGGCGTCGGATTCCAATTCGTGGGATAACATGCTCTTGAGAACGGCAGCGCACTTGCCCTGGTCGTGGTCTCTTACCGTGTACAGGGCTTCGTAGTAGGCCTCTCTGGCGGCTTCGACTTTCCCCTGATTGGCGAGCGCATCGGCCAGATCGAGGCGCAATGAGAGGTTGGAAGAGTCGTGTTCGATGAAGCGTCGGGTAAGGAGTTCAAGGTTGCCGAAACGCTTCAACTGCAGGTAACACACCTTAAGAAGATTGTTAACCACAGGGTTGGTCGGCTCGGCCTCCAACAGGGTTTCAAGCAGAGCCATCGCCCCTTCGAAGTTGTTCTGCTGAAGCAGTTGTCTCACCGTCGCCAGCCTCTGCTCGGATTCGGACAGCTGGCCGGGAAGCACTAAAGGGGGAGAGCCCGATCTTCGAGGTTGCGCTTCAATTTGACGGGAAACGCTGATTCCGGCAACGATGAGCAGGCAGGCCAGGAGCCGGTTTAGGATGCGAAAGCTCACTTATCGACCGGGTTCAGTAGCTGCTGGTTTTGAGGGAGCGGTCTCAGTTTGAAGCAGCGCGCGGAAGTAGGCTTTGATCTGCTCGCCGTACTGAGACGGGTAGTCGTCACCCAGGAATTGCCGCAAGCGGTCTTCAAAGCGGGTCTTGTCATTGAGCAACTCCGAAGAAAGTTCACGAGGGATGTACACCGGCTGCTCCGTAGGGCTTGCCGACTTGCGCTGCTCTGTGAAATCTTTGCGCTGAAGCGAGCGAGACGCCTCCAGCATGCGGGAATAGATTTTCAACTGACGCTCGGTCGTTTCCTGGCCCGGGGCTCCACTGAGCAGATCCTCTTCGACCTTCTTCATTTCGCGTGCGATGTCGTCGAGCCGTCCCAGAATCTGACGTGAGCCGCCGAACTCCTGTTCCAGTTGCTCAACGGACTTTCGTATCGCACCTTGCTCGGCCGCCAGCCTTTCGAGTCCCTCACGCCCCGGCTTCATCCCGGGATTACTACCCGGGTTGTTGCATTGTCCTTGAGTCTTCTGGTTGAGATTATTCTGCTTGTTGCACATAGATTCCATCTTTGAAATATTTTTGTCACAGCTTCCAGCCTTGTCACACTTCTTCTGTTCTTCAAGTGATTCCATCAGGCGGACTGAGGCCTTGTTTAAGCCGGACATAGCTTCCCGCTGGCTCTGCACTGCGCTCGGCGCCTGCTGGTCCTGAAGTGACTGCATCGCCGTGGCCATATCCCGGGTGGCCTGGTCGAGAATCATGGCCAGCTCCGCGGCTACAAACGGGGACTGCTTTCCCAGTTCACCGATTGTGTTTTTAAGGCCGGAGCACGAGGAAGATAGATCCTGCTGGTTCTGGGCGAGATCACGCAGTACACTCGAGCGCGGGTCAAGGTCGGCAGCATTCTTGAGCAGCTCTTCCTGGCTCTTGGAAAGGTAATTGGCGTCGTCCATGGCGCGCCGCATGGCTTGCTTGATCTTCTCCGTATCCCCCCCTTTCATGGCCATCTGCTGCTTTTGCATCTCGCCCAGCATCTGGTTCAGCTTCGTCGAGGCTTCTTTCCCCTCTTTCGACGCATCCTGCTTCTGCGACTGGTTTAGCGACTGCGACATGCTCTGCATATTCTGGTCAGCCGTGTTCTTCTCGATCGCTTCGGCGAACTTCTGGGCTTCCTGACTCTGCGACATATTGGCGTTCTTCATGAGCTCCCTGAGGCTCTCGACATCTTTCTTGAGTTGCTGCATCGACTTGTTAATTTCGTCCTCAGCCTTGCTCAGTGACGGAAGCTGCTTGTCCGGAGAGGCATCGGTCTGCTGATTGCTCTTTTCCTGGCGCTGAACCAGCTGCTCGGCCTGACGCATCATCGCCTCCATCTTCTGCTCGACCTGAAGGCGCTTCAGCAACGACAGGGTTCGATCGAGGCGCTCCATGAGTTCCTTTTGGGAGAGTTCCATGTTCTTCATGGCTTCCTGAAGTTTCTGGCGATCCATGTTCTGTAGCGCTTCCATGAGTTTCCGCTGTGCCTCGCGCATTTCCGGAGTGGCAACTTCCTCGAACAACTTCTGAATTTGCTGCATCTTCTCCATGAGTTCGCGGCTCATGAGCGCGTTGTCGCGCATCTTCTCAAGGGACGAATCCATCTTCTGGGCCATCTTCTCAACTTCTTTGACCATCTCGGCGTTCTTCTCGGCGATCGATTCCAGCTCCTTTTGCTGCTGCCAATCAGCCTTGCGCGATTCCTTGGGCTGCGCGTCGAGTTTGCGCGCGGCATTTTTCAGCCTCTGCACGAGTTCTTTGCCGCTCTGAATCATCCGCTCGGTATTGGAAATACGCTCCTGGCCTTCGGATTCGGTCTGAGCTACCACTTCATCGAGCGACGGTATGCGCGCAATATAGGACCGTGATTTAGTGACTTTGGGGCCGGAGATACGATCGTTGTCGGCGACTTCAAAGTAGTACGTCGTATAGTCACCGGGGTACATGTTCAGCGGATCCATGTCCCAATTCAATTCGACGTCTCCTTCTGTCTTGATCCCGTCGGAGAAATGCAGGACTGCGACATTCTCTCCGGATGCGCGTCCCTGCGAGATGACCGCGTACTTGAGCACGAGCGATGAGAACCCGAAGTCATCGTAGATGTGGACTTTCAGCGGGAGGATCATGTCGTCGTTCAGGTTGGCGTCGAATCCGGGTCGGATCACGTCGATTGACGGATATTCGTCGGGAATGGCGGTGATGTAGTATTCAATGGGATCGGGATTCGTTTCGCCAAGATGATCTTCAAGGCGGACATGATATGAGATCGATTTGTCGGTCAGAAGCGAGGCTTCGGCGACCCGTCCGTTTGTGAGCGAAAGGGGCAGATGACTGGAGTCGGAAAAAACGAGCTCCGCCCGATTGACATTTTGATTGGCCTCAACCTTGATATTCACCCGGCTTCCAACCACGGCCGAAAAGGAACCGTTATTCTCGCTGATTGTGAGCGGCGAGAGACGGGTATACTCAGGATAGAAGATCGAGAGAGAAATATTGTTCACCCGCGGGCGGTCGACGACGTCGATTCTCTGAACCTCGGTTTTCAGGCGACCAGCCTCAACGTAGTAGTCGAACGATTTGTTGATCTGGCGGAGGGTGAGACCGATTTGAAGTGAGTCACCCGATGCGGAGGATAGCCGCCCCAAGGCAGATATGTTGATTTCGGTCTTCTGCCAGTTGCCTCCGGCCAGCCGGTGGTACACCGAACCCGTTTCCGGAATCCTCTGACCGACAACGGCGGCGCCGATAGTGATATCCTTGTACTTTATCCATTCCGTCGAGCCCGGAACAGGAATGATCTTGTACGCAAGGGGAGGAGCGACTTCTACTGAGGGATTGGAAAAGACTTCGTACGAGTAACTGAAGAAACCGGGGAAGAGGATGATCAGAGCGACAGCGATAACCCCCGCGACCGCCATCGGGCGCAGGCTCCTCAAAACCGAATGAAAACTGACAACTTCATTGAGATTGATGAGCCCCGCTTGTTCTATAGCCTGACGTTCCGTCTGCTCAATGAGCTCTCCGGAAAACCCTGGATGGCGGGGGAGACGAGCGAACTGCACGGCCGCAATGAGGCGCCCCTGGAGGTCAGGATTCTTCTCTTCAAGGGCCAGGGCAACCTGGTCGACCGAGCCGCCAAACACGCGAGCGAGCGAATACCGCCAGAAACAGTACCCGGCGGTTCCTGCCGAGAAGAACAGAAGCGTCAATTTGAGCCAGACTGGCAGGACCATGACATTGGCCAGGAAGGATAAGAGTAGTCCAATACTCGTGGCCACCGTAAGAGTCAGCAGGAGCCCCGCGAGAAACAGAACTCCACGCTGTCTGTTCAGGATATCGTGTAATCGTCGCAGGAGAATTGAGCTATTCGTGATGTCGATCATGGCGTTACCTCGTCTCTGTGGACCCCGTCTTCTCATACCTACTCTTGTATGTCGCGCACTCTATAGGAACCAAGCGGTCAAAACGGAGAGATTACTAATTTAACAACGCGTAGGCCAAAAGGTTCACACCCATCTTCAAAGCTTCCTCCCGCTTATCCGGCGGATCGTTGTGCACCTGCGCATCCTCCCACCCGTCGCCAATGTCGGATTCGACCAAGAAGAACGAGACGACTCGGCCGTTGAGTATGGCTGCGTATCCGCGCGGGGCTTTGCCGTCATGTTCATGGATCTTCGGCGGCCCGCTCGGGAAATCAAAGAACGAATGGTACAGCGGGTGGCTGAAGGGCAATTCGGTCACTTGGCGCTCAGGAAAGAGCGCGGCCATTTCGTCGCGATAGGGTTTGTCCATGCCATAGGAGTCGTTCACAAAGAGAAAGCCACCTGCCGCCAGGTACTGTCGCAGACGCTCCTTCTCTTCCGGAGTGAACTTGATGATCCCGTGCCCGGTAGCGAAGAGGAAGGGATACTTGAACAATTCGGGGTCCATAATCTCAACCTGATACTCTATAGTATCGACGGCGAAATCGGTGCGGTCGCGGACGAATTTCAGAAAGTTCGGAACCGACGAGCTCCCCCAGTACCAGTCTCCACCGCCGGAGTAATGCAGGCGAGCCACTTTCACCGCCGAGGGATTTGAACTCGGGCGAACGGTTTGGTTTGCGGGGGACAATTGGCGAGGCGCAAGGTCGAAGCGTTCCTGGGCCGGAGCCTGTGCGGAGATCATCACGAAGAGACTCGCCAGAGTTGCCAGGAATTTCAATCTCATATTCCCCATACCGTAATATACACCGAAACCACTCTTTCTGATGAAAAAGCCGTCGGTTTTCCTGCCGACGGCTTTGCTTTGAAAAACAGATTCCGCTATTTGAATCGCTTAGGGCTGCGGGCCTCCCACTCAACCATGATCGGGCTGGCGACAAAGATGGAACTGTATGTTCCGACGACGACGCCCATAATCATCGCCAGGGAGAAACTCTTCAGAACGTCTCCACCAAACAGGAACAGGGTCAGGACGACAACCAGCACGGTCATCGACGTATTGATTGTGCGCGATAGGGTTTCGTTGATGGAGCGGTTTACCGATGGAACGAATTCTGCTTTGTTGCGGAATTTCTTAAGATTCTCCCGGATACGATCGTAGACAACAACGGTGTCGGTGAGCGAATAACCGGCCAGGGTCAGAAGGGCTGAGACGACCAATAGGTCGAATTCCCGCCCGAGGATCCAGAAGACGCCAGTGACGGCCAGCACATCATGAAAGGTGGCAATCGTGGCGGCTATTCCCGCTCTGAAATCGAAACGAAACGCGATATAAATGAGAATACCTGCCAGCGAAATGAAAATGGCCCACGTCGCGTCCTTCTTGAGCGATTCGCCCACGGCCGGTCCGATGACATGCTCGGAATCGGTTGTAAACGTGTTGCCCGCGAAGCTCGCGGCGATCAATTCAGTGATCACCTTCACGCGTTGCATCCCTTCGGCGTCAGTGTCGGGACGCTTGGTCTTGACGATGAAGGCGTTGGGTTTCGAGAAGTCCTGAACTTCGTTGACCATGACGTCAGGAAACTTCGTTTCCAGGGCCAGACGCAGGTCTCCGATCGGCACAGGCTGGGCGAAATGCCCCTGAACCATAACGCCACCGGCGAAGTCGATCCCCATCGGCGCCTTTCCGATAAAGATCATGATAAAAGCAATGATACCGAGAAGCGTCAGAATGCTGGAAAAAGCAAAGGCCACATATCGCCTCCCGATGAAATCTATGTCCGGTACACCAATCAGTGAAAACATATTCGACCTTTCTTCTTAGATGCTCAGGGTTTCGTACTGTTTACGGAAATCAAAGATCGCTTTCGTGATAACGTAGGCGGTGTACAGTGAAATGGTCACGCCCCAGAACAACGTTACCGCGAATCCTTTGATCGCCCCTGACCCCAGGAGAAACAGCGCGCCCGCGGTGATCAGAGTGGTGATGTGTGAATCGAGAATAGTCACCCAAGCTCGGTTGTATCCGGCGTCGATAGAAGCTCGTACCGTCTTGCCGGTGCGCATCTCCTCACGAATTCGCTCGAAGATCAGAATGTTCGAGTCGACCGAAATACCAATGGTCAGGATGATTCCCGCGATCCCGGGCATGGTCAGGGTGGCATGGAGCGCCGCCAGGATAGCCATCAGGAAAAACACGTTGAAGAGAAGACCGATATCGGCAATGAGACCGGATACGCGGTAGTAGAACGCGATGTACAAAAAGACGAGGATCAATCCAATAAGAGATGAATAGAACCCTTTCTTGATCGAGTCGGAGCCGAGAGTAGCGCCCACCACGTTCTTTTCGATGATCTCAACTGGAGCGGGAAGAGCGCCGGCCTTCAGGACGATCTCCAGATTGCGGGCATCGTCGAAGGTTGCCGAAGAACCCATGGTGATTTGACCACGGTTGCGAATTTTGGAATTGATAAAAGCGGCCGATTCGACCTTATCGTCGAGCACGATAGCCAGCGGCTTGTCGATATTCGAACCGGTCAACTGAGCAAAACGGGCCGCGCCGTCGCCCGAGAGTTTGAAGTCGACCGCCAGGCCACCCATGTTGTCGCGCCCAAGCGAGATCCCCTCGAGGAATCGTCCCAGGAACTGCACTTTGCGCTTGAGAACAAACAGTTCATACATTTCGCGCGCGTTGCGGACTTCGGCGCGGGTCGACCATGCCAACTCGACATCCTGAGGAATGATCGCCTTCACCGCGGGTAGCGCCAGCCACCGGTCGAGCAGTTCTTTGTCTTTCCTGGAGACCGCGTAGCCGGGCCAGTTGGTGTTGGTGCGGCTGTTGAACAGCGATGGCTCCAGCCGTGAGGTAAAGGACTCGGTCTCATTGTTGAGTTTGGTTTCGTCGAAATTGAACTGCCCCGCTGAGTCCTTCTTGGCGGTCGTGTCACCCATTAGCTGAGTGAGCATGTCACCGGATTTCTTCGTTGTGTCCCCCGGTATGCTCGGCTTTGTGTCAGTAAGGCTTTGAGGAGTCGTCGCCGGGGCAGTGGAGCCACCGGTCTTTGCGCGCTCGTAGGCTGCGACCGCCGTGTCGATACGCGCCAGGATCAGATTGGCGTTGTCGATAGTCTCGAGCATTTTGAACTGCAGGAGTGCAGTCTGACCGATCAGTTCTTCCGCGCGATTGGCGTCGGTGTAGCCGGGGAGGTCGACGATCATGCGATCGTTCCCCTGCTTCTGAATGACCGGCTCGGCCACCCCGAGCCCGTCGACACGATTGCGGACGACCTGAATGGCACGATCGACGGCCCCTTCACGGGCAGGGGCATCGAGTTCTTCAAGCTTCACTCGTAAGACGACATGGATACCACCCTGAAGGTCGAGTCCCAATCGGATCGCCTTCTGCTGAAGGCGAAGGATCGCCCCGGGTTCCTTTTCCTCCATGGCGTTCTTTGCGGAGTCATCCATGGTCCAAAGGGTGATTGTGTTCCAGAACGCGAGGCAGGCGAGAATCACCATCAGGGCGGTGAGACCTAAACGCCATTTCTGTGACATAGCAAATTCCTTTCAAAAAAGAAGATATACTGCAAACAAAAGGCTGATTCTTCGTGAGAACGGGCCGTGTGTGTGCGGCCGAGGAGGGAGGTCGTTAGCTCGTGCCGGATGGTCGAGCGCCGACGAGAGTAAATTGTCGACTGACATCGGGGGAGACCAGCGAAACGGAACCGAGCGGATCACAATCCCAACTGGAACTGTATTCGGCGTTGGTACCGGAGATGTCGATCGGAAGCTGATTGCGGAAACTCTTGCGTTCATGATCGGATTGCGGCAGGGCCGCAGCAGTAAGCACGCCAACCGGCCAGTAATTCGGCCTGCTGTCAGTAGCCATCTTACCGGCCGCTTCATTCGACTGCGGGCCCGGTAGCAATTGGTGCTCCCCGCTTTCGGCGATCGGCGAAGCCGATGGCTTTGACTGAAGTCGCTCAACTTTGAGGATCGAGACGTTCGCGCCAAGGACAACGGCCAGAAGAACCAAGCCAATGATTGCGGTTCTGGTCGTGACGAACAGTATGTGAATAATCGATTTTTTCATTCTTGGTCGATGGAATATAGTCCATCCGACAGCCAAGTCAACGTCAATTTTCGACTTACCTTGACAGTACGCCCACGGTATAATAGAATAACTCGTTGACAATCGTGAAGATAGCGAACGTTGCGCAGAAATTGACCACTTTCCACATACAGGAGTTGCTCATGAAGTCATACACAATGCCCATGCTTGGTATAGCCCTTATCTGTCTTATGGCGTTTACGGCGCCTCCGGTGACAGCTGAACCAGTCGCAGAAACCTATCGACTGGGGAACGGCATGGAGATCATTCTGAAACCCAATCACAGTTCGCCCATGATTGCCAGTGTGATTTTTGTGAAGTCCGGCAGCAAGTATGAGTCGACTTATGAAAACGGCATCACGCACTTTCTGGAGCACTTGCTCTTTGACGGCACCACCCATCTCACACGCGAACAGCTCGACCATTCGATTCGTGACCTGGGGGGCTACATCAATGCGTTTACGCGCAAGGACATGACTGGGTATCTGGTGCTCCTTCCGAAGCAATACATTGACTACGGGTTGGCGGTCCAGACCGATATGCTGTTCAACTCTGTGTTCCCCGAAACCGAGCTGCCCAAGGAGCGCAAGGTTGTGATCGAAGAGATCAATCGCGACGCCGACGCCCCCGGGGCTCAGGCAGAAGAGTTCTTCACCGAGAGAGCCTATGCGAATACCGACTATAGTCGACCGGTTCTTGGGTATCGTGGATTCATAGAGAACATTCCTCGTGATGCGATTACGGCCTATTGGAAGAAGTACTATCAGCCCGACCGAATGACCGCTTTGATCATCGGGGACTTTGAACCATCCGAAATGAAGACGAAGATTGAAGCGATCTTCGGTGGGATCCAGAAACCCGATGAAGCTGCGCTGACGACCGACGATGTGGCCGCTCCGGAGGGTCTCCTGTCGCGAAGCGGAGGCAGGGTCCACGGGCAGGCGATCTTTGACACGGTGGCCTCGGTAACCTCGACCTACATCAATTTTTCTTTCGACGCCCCGACCGTTTCCGATTCAGACTATCTGGCCATCGATCTTCTGGCACAGTATCTCGCTCTTGATGAAGTCTCACCTCTCATGCGTGCTCTCAAGGGGGGGGCCGACCCTCTCGCGACTGAGGTGCAGGTCTCGCTGGCAACATACAGTGAGTTCACGCGGCTGGAAGTTTCCGCCATCACCGAAAAGAGCGCAAATCGCGACACCATCGTGCGAACCATCATATCGGCCATCGCCGGAGTCGCTGGTCAGGCGGCTGACACTGAAGCACTGGACGGGATCAAGACCAGTGTTCGCTGCGCAGATATCTACAACGCCGAGAAGTTACACTACTACGGGTTCATGATCGCGCCCATGATGATGACCGTGGGTTGGGACTTTGTCCAGAAGTACCCCGACGAACTTGCAAAGGTCTCCTGGGACCAGTGTAAGCGTGCTGCCGAACGGTACTTTGCGAGCCCAAAATACGTCGCAACCGTTGTTCGACCGACTTCGGATTCGACCGTAGTTGGGTACAAGCCCCTTGGTCTCAGTTCTGATCAGGTTACAGCGTACTTTGCATCGGCCAAGTTCCCAGAGATCGACCTAAGTCGCGGGGCACGAGTCGATTTTCCTTCGACTGACAGTGTGCGTTTCGACATGGTCGACAAGGCGACTTACCGTCGGGAACTCCTTGCCAATGGTCTGACGGTTATTATCAAATCGAGCCCGGATAGTCGCGTTTTTGCGGTCGATGTCATGGGGAAGAATCGTGCTGAGTCGGAACCTGATGACAAGGCCGGTATCACTGATTTTGTGAATCGCTGCCTGGAAAAAGGAACCTCAGCGTATTCAGCGAGCGAGGTAACGCGTGCCCTTGCCCGCATGGGAGCGAATCTGACACTCTACGACAATCCCTTTATCCCGTATGATGATCGCTATACCACGCCTCAATTTTCGTTCGTCAAGTTTGAGACGATCGAAGAGTTCGCCCATGAAGGGCTTGATCTACTGGCCAATCTCGTTATGGCGCCTGCGTTCGACAGCGCTGAGGTGGAAAATGTCCGGAAGGGCATGCTGGGAACGCTCATGCGCGAATCGGGTTCACCCGGATCGGTGGCCAGAAGCCTCTTCTACAATACCCTGTTTGGCGGGAAGAGTTTCGCAAAACCCGTAATGGGAACCCCGGCGACCGTCGGCTCGATTTCAGTATCCGACCTTCGAGGGCATCATGAGCGTTACTACTCTCCGGAGAATATGGTCGTGGCAGTTGTCACGAATCGTGATCCGCAGGAGGCACTGGGGTGGATCGAAGGAACATTTGGGCGGATGAATCGAAGCGCTCAGCCGGCGATCACGAGAGCCTCGCAGGCGGAAGCCGTTCCTGCGACGCTCAACCAGCACAAAGAACTACAGAAGGAGCAGATGAGCATCTATCTCGGCTCACCGCTCCCGGGGGACCAGAGTGAGGATGCCCCGGCGTTGGAGGTTGCAGGCTCGATACTTTCGGAGCGGCTCGCGTCGACGTTGCGGGAAAAACAGGGACTGGCGTACTCGGTGGGAGCGAGCGTACTGTTCGATTCCGCGTTCGGATGGTATTACTGCTCAATGGGGACCCAGGCCAGCAAATACCAGGAAGCGCTCGACGGTATGCTCTTGCAGATCGACAAACTGCGGCTCGATGGCCCCACGCCCGAGGAAGTAAGCAAGGCACGAAATCAGCTCTGGGGGCGCCTGATGAGCGCCAAGCTGTCACGCATCAATCAGGCCTATTATATGGCTTCAGATGAATACCTTGGGAGGCAGCCGGGACATGACCGAACCTATTTGAACAGTCTGTCGCAGGTTGACGTGCAGAGAGTACGCATGGTGGCAGCGAAGTATTTCCGATCGGACGCGTATGTCCTGGCGACCGCCGGCAAGAGACCGCAATAGGGGATTTGGTCCGAGAGGACCTGCCTGCGCCTCGTGCCGGAGATCACTTCTTCGTCTTGAGACCAAGCCCCATGATAGCGGCCGGCACCAGGCACTTTCGGTGTGCGACGTGGAAGATGAGCGCGAGGACAACATAGACTATCGCGACCTCGACACGAATATGTTCTATGAAAAGCTGAAGGGCGAAAAGGACCAGCAGTAACACGCCTTCCGTACGGCCGAGTCGAAGATTTACCAACACTGCGACCGCAAAGAGTGACTGAGCCGCGGTCAAGTAGAGTTCATGGTCCTGAAGATCATCAAGCACGAACGGCTTGATCGCCCCGCCGGAAATTGAGAAAACCAAGGGAATTGTTCCAATCAAGAGCGTCCACTGATTCACTTTCGAGGAGATCAGCGCTTTCAGGGCCGAACCGGCTGCGCCACGGAGGGCCCAGGTAGCGGCAATGATGAACTCGGGAGATTCCGAGGCGATCGGCGCGAGCCACTGAACCAGGAGAAACTGATTCAGGCCGAGCGCTTTCCCCATCTCCACCAACGATTCAGCAAATGGCTCGGCGACAGCGAAGATCACCAGACCGGCATAGAGGAAAATGACCACCGTCGCGATTCGGCGATTGATCGCCTTCATGTTCGCGATGATTTTGACCGGTCCAACGAACTCGGGTTCTTCGGAATCCAATTGCGCGGCTCGACGCGTGTACATGATGAACAGGGTGATGAGGATCACGGTATCGATAAGATTCAGGCTTCCCTTAAGGGGGATGGTGAAGGAATAGAGAGTCGCCATCGCCAGATAGAAGATCTCCACGCGCTGAGATTCGTCGAGAATGATAGCTTTCTTCTTCTTGGCGAGAACATATAGAAAGAGCACTACCGGCCAACCCAGGCCGACGAGCAACCGATTGGCACCGGTCATATTGGCTATGGCGAAGTGGGCCTGCGAGGGATCGTGGGCAGCTTTCCACGTGAACACGAAGTCGACGGCATATTCGGGGAGGACCGCGATCAGCGCGAGAATGGCTATGGCAAGAGATTCGGATATGTCGATCTGAGCTGCCTCGGCCGCCCATGACAACAGGAACGCCGCCCCGAAGATGGCGACACCAAAGGCGATGGCGCCGGTCACCGGTGAGAGCGCGGTATGGGCAAGGCCAAAGTAGAGGCCGGGCAGCGTGACGACTATGGCCAACACGAGAACCAGGTACATGTAGGGATCGACGTCGTAGACTTTGTGGTGTGAGCTCATTGGGACTTCCCCTTTTGAATGGCGAGGTGCGTGAATTCCATCAGCCGCGAATGACCATGTTGACTATATCCTTACGCAACAGCACGCCGACCAGCACGTCATCAGCGACCACGAAGACCCGCCGGACATCCTTGAAGATCATCATCGCGGCCACCTCAACCACCCGTGTTTCCGGGGTCGTGATTTCATATTCATTGCGGTAGAGTTGCGACACTTTGATCTTGTCTTCCTGCTTGAGGAGCTCTTCGAACGGTTCGACTTCCAGCGAGTAGTTGATATTCGAAACCAGCGCTTCGTAATTTGGCAGGGCGGCCTTGATCAGGTCGCGATCACTGATCACGCCCAGGAGCTTGTTGCGATTGTCGACCACTGCCAGCGCCGAAAGTCGATGGCGGAACATCTGGTTCGCCACTTCTTTCAGAGTATCCTCGGGTGTCACCGAGGCCACTTTATGGCGCATGACGTCGCGGACAAGCAGTTCCTTGTCCACAACGACGTTGGCGTCGGCTACCATCTTGATCAGGTCGGCCTTGTTTTCAATCGTTAGGACACGCTCCAGAACACCTGTCTGCCGCGCAAGAGTCGCCAGCCCTGACAGCGCCTGCAGGTACAGCTTCGCGATTGTTGACGGTGTCAGGAGCAGGCAAACCACATGGAGCGGGATGCGATCGGCTGTTTTGCCTTCCAGACCTAGTCGGGATACGCCAATCAGAATGTACATTTCCTTGACAGCGTCGGTGCGGGCGTGGGGGAACGCAAAGCCGTGTCCGTAGGATGTGTCCTCAAGTTCTTCACGTTCTCGGATAGACTGCAGCACAATATCGTAGCGGAGGGCTACCCCTTCCTCGCGGATCATATCGAGCAGCTCAACGATGGCTTCATCCTTCGTGCGCGCCTTGAGATCCATGCTGATCCGGCGCTCCATGAGCAAATTAGCAAGCTTCAAGGTTTCTCTCCCGGCCGGAGTCCTTTGCCCGCGTGGGGTTTACTCTTCAGCGTCCGTGGAGAGACGACACCTCCCGACACCAGGAATTTAATACCCGCCTCCACGGTCATATCCACAAGTGTGACCTCCTCCGTCGGCAGGAGGACAGACCAGCCAGTTACCGGTGTTGGAGTCGACGGCACAAACACCGAGGCGAACCGTCGTGTCTTGCCGCTGATATCGAAGTCCAGATACTGCGACACAAAGCAGACGGTGTAGACCCCCAGGCGAGGATATTCGATCACTGCCACTTCTTTGAAGGACGATGCTGACGAAGAGGTGGTCGCTTCGAGCAGCTGTTTCGCTCCGGAATAGACGGGTCGGATCATAGGGACCCGATTGAGAATCTTCTCCCAGATTCGAATCAATTGACCACCGACATAGTTGTGGGTGATGAGACCGACGATGAAGATCAAGATGATCGTAGCCGCAAACCCGAGCCCGGGCACAGAGAACCCGAGCAGCTTGTGGATCAGTGGACGAAGGATCCCGTCCACGGCATCAAAGAAGAAGCGCAGCACGACGAAAGTTAGGATCAACGGAACAACGACAAGTACCCCGCTGAGGAAATAACGCTTGATAGGCGGCATGAAGGCGCTGGTCAACGACATATAAGAAATTCCGTCCGACTTTTTGTCAGAGGAGTATAGGGAGCGTTGAGTGCAGTGTCAAACGTTTTGGATTCAGTGGGACATGAGTCCAAACGACGACGGGATTCGCATCGCAAAATCCATGATCGGTTCAGGGTAGAGTCCGATGAAGAGCACACCGCCCAGTCCGATGGCAACGACCATCAGGACCGGGAATGAGAACCGGAGTTTGTAGGGAGAGTCCTCTTTGGAGAAATACATGGTCTTAATGATGTAGGCGTAATAGTACAGGGCGAAGACAGATGTGAGCAGGCCGATGCCGACGAGCCAATAAAGCCAGTTATGGTCCTGACCCGTCCCGGCCAGCTTCAAAGCAGCGGCGAAAACATAGTACTTGGCCAGAAAACCGGCCAGGGGTGGAATTCCGGCAAGTGAGAGCAGAAACACGGCCAAAGACCCGGCAAAGAACGGTGAGCTCTTGGCCATCCCAGTGTAGCTCGCGATCTCGCAGGAGCCCGTCTTGTCTTCGAAGAAAGCTACGATGGCGAATACACCCATGTTGGCGAACATGTACGTGAACATGTAGAACCCAACCGAAGCCAGACCGAGCTCGTTCATTGAAACCATGCCGATCATAATATAGCCGGCCTGAGCGATGGAAGAGTAGGCCAGCATTCTCTTGATATTGTGCTGTCGTATCGCGACAACGTTGCCGACCACCATGGCCAATCCCGCGAGCAGTCCGGTGAGCATTCCCCAATCGTTGGGCAGCATGAACGGCTCGTAAAAGGCATACAATCCCATCACCATAATCTTGGCAAAGGCCACAAGACCGGCGGCTTTTGACCCGACAGACAGAAACGCCGCGATTGGAGTTGGCGCCCCTTCGTAGACATCCGGCGCCCATTGGTGAAACGGAGGCAGAGCCAGCTTGAACCCTATCCCGGCTAGGATAAGAATGACCGCCAGGACAAGGATCACGCCGATGTCTCCCTGGAAACTGAGCTGAACAACAGCGAGATTGAGGCGCATCTGGAGAATGTCGGTCGTCCCCGTCAGGCCATAGAGAAATGAGAGGCCGTACAGTAGCAGAGCCGACGATAAGGCCCCGACGATCAAGTATTTGATACCGGCCTCGACCGATAGGCGGTTATCCTTGAAAAACGCTGCCAGCACGAAAAGTGGGATCGTTGTCAGTTCCAACCCGATGTAGAGCGTGAGGAGTTCGTTGGCGGACGCCAGGAACATCATGCCGACGGTGGAAAACAGGATCAGACCAAAGAACTCGCCGCGATGGTTGACGATTCGGCTCTCGATCGTTCCGAATGAACTTCCGATCGCCATGAAGGCCGCTCCAAGGAAGATCACTTTGAAGAAAATGGCCATCGGATCATTGAAGAACATGACGCCGAATCCCTTGCCGTATCCGGTCACACTCAGGATGACGCCGGTAAGGATGAGGCCGATCAGCGCGAGATACCCGACCGCCGTGCCGGTGCGACGTTTGGTCAGCAGATCAAACGTGAACACCACGAGCGCCCAGGCAAACAGGAAGATTTCGGGCAACATGAGGCGTGCGCTGAATTCTGGCAGATGCGATTCCATATTCTACCGAGCCATCAGTGTGATCAGGTTTTGAAGGGTTGCGGCCATGAGATCATTGAGCGGCTTGGGATAGATACCCACGAACAGGGTCAGGATCATCAAGGGCACAACCGTGACAAGTTCGCGAGCGTTTATTTCTGTCAGACCGCCCCAGCGGGCCAGATTGAACTCACCTAAGAATACGCGCTGAACCATTCTTAGCATGTAGGCTGCTCCGAGGACAACGCCGACGATAGAGATCCCGACCAGGACCTTGTTCACCGCGCTGAACGATCCGAGAAAGATCATGAACTCAGAGACAAACCCGGACATACCCGGCAGCCCCAGCGCCGCCATAGAGAAAAAAACCATGATGCCGGAGTAGATAGGAAGCTTCGAGCCGAGCCCTCCGAAGGCGGCGATTTCTCGTGTGTGAGCGCGGTCATAAAGGACGCCCACCAAAAGGAACAGTGCGCCCGTGATCAGACCGTGCGAGATCATCTGGAACATGCATCCCGAAATCGCCTGGGCCGAGGTGAATGCTCCGAGAGCGAGCATGCAGTAGCCCATATGCGAGACCGACGAGTAAGCCACGAGCTTCTTGAGGTCTTTCTGCGCCATGGAGACCAAGGCTCCGTAAATGATGGCTATCGCTCCGAGCAGTGCGATCCAGAATGACAACGATTGCAGGGCGTGAGGGAACATCGGCCAACTCACGCGTAGCATACCATAGGTTCCCATCTTCAATAAGACTCCGGCCAGAATCACCGACACGGCTGTTGGCGCTTCCACGTGGGCGTCCGGAAGCCACGTATGGAAAGGCCAGACCGGGACCTTGATGGCGAAGGCGATGAAGAAGAACACGAAACAGACCATCTGAAGTGTGTAGGGTAGAGTCGAGCCGGTCTGAATGAGGGTGAGCATGTTCAACGTATGCGGCTCAGTGCTGAAATAGAGCATCAGGACTGCGGCCAGCATGAAGATCGAGCCAAATAATGTATAGAGGAAGAACTTGATCGCGGCGTACTCTTTACGCGGTCCTCCCCAGACGCCGATCAGGAAATACATCGGCACCAGCATAACCTCCCAGAATACGTAGAACAGGAAGAAATCAAGCGCCACAAACACGCCCATCATGCCCGCTTCAAGCAGCAGGAAGAAAGCGAAGTACTCCTTGACCCGATTCTCGATTCCGAACGACGCCAGAAGAGAAAGGGTAGATAGCAGTCCGGTCAGAAAGAGCATCGGAATCGAAATGCCGTCGGCGCCAAGAAAATACTGGATGTTCAGCGAAGGAATCCAGTCGAAGGGTCCCTCGACATACGCCATCGCGGAGGAACCGGAATAGTTGAAGAAGTAATCCCAGGTGAGCCAGAAAGACATCAGCATGGGGATGAGGCTGGCGATGGTCGCTGTCCATCGAATAGCCTTCTTGTTATCTTTGGGAAGCATCATCACCGCCGCCATACCCGCCAGCGGAATGAACACCAACAGACTCAGTATGCCCATATTACAATCTATCCCTTAGCGTCAAACTATTTCTCGTTTCCACTTTCAGCGGCCGCGCTCTCACGAGCGAGCGCCGAACGCGACATGTACCAAAGCACCATCACCCCAACCACAAAAACGATCGAGAGTATCGGCCAGGCCACGTCGATATGCGCCAGCTCGAATTTGAAAAGACCGATCAGCACGACGACGGCTATGATGAACAGCGCGTAGAACTGAACCGCTCCGGTCTGCAAATAGCGGATGATTCCCCCCAGTTGAGTAACCAGCCAGCCTGAGCCGTTGACAGCGCCATCAATGATCCACGTATCGAACCACATCTTAACATCCGACCAGACGACCGTCAGCCAGCCAACCAGGTTTACGAGTCCGTCGATTACCTTAGCGTCGAAAGTCCACATGAAATTGCCGAAGCCCAGGATCGGCTTGATAATGACAACGTCATACAGTTCGTCGAAGTAATACTTGTTGTACAGAAGCGTGTAGAGAGGCTTGAACCTCTCCGCCATGGCATCAGCCGAGATCGAGCGCTTATAGTACATAAGATACGCCAGGCCGATACCGGAGACCGCCACGACCGTTCCGAGGAGCATCAGGAGATAAGATGGCTCGGCGTGGTGAACTTCGCCGAAAAACACAAACGACGAGAACCCATGCGGTAACCACGGAAGCGCGACCCATCCCGCAAAGACCGAAAGAACGGCCAGGAACATAAGCGGCCAGGTCATGACTCTCGGAGATTCGTGCGCGTGTTCAAATCTGTGATGGTCACGCGGTTCGCCGAAGAAGGTCAGGAAGCAGAGCCGGAACATATAGAATGCCGTCATGAAGGCGATAGCCAGCGTGAAGATCATGAAGACCGGGTGCTTCACGGTGGTGGCAATGATCTCGTCTTTTGACCAGAATCCCGACAGCGGGAAAATACCGGCGATGGAAAGCGAGGCGATGATGAAGGTCGCACTCGTGATTTTCATCTTCTTCGACAGCCCACCCATATCCTGAATGTCATTGGTGTGCACAGCATGAATCACTGAGCCGGCTCCGAGGAAGAGCAGCCCTTTGAAAAAGGCATGGGTCATGAGGTGCAACGTACCCGCAACGAATCCGGGTGAATGGTGTCCCTCGGATGAATCGTATCCATACAGTCCCAAGGCCATGATCATATAGCCCAGCTGGCTCACAGTCGAGTAAGCCAGGATTCGCTTGATGTCATTCTGAACCAACCCGATGGAGGCTGCCATGAATGAGGTGATCAAACCGATAATCGCAACCACCATTGACGCTTCAGAGGACCCTACAAAGAGCGCCATCGAGCGGGCGACCAAGTACACACCCGCAGCGACCATGGTGGCGGCGTGAATGAGCGCCGAGACTGGCGTCGGACCCTCCATCGCGTCCGGCAGCCAGACATGAAGCGGGAACTGTGCCGACTTGCCGACCGCGCCGCAAAAGACACCAATCGCCGCGACCGTCAGGATCGATGCCGGGATCATCCCCCCCGCCGCTTTCTGGAAGACTTCCTGATAGTTGAACGTGCCGGCGTAGACACCAATCAGAAGCAAGCCCAGAATGAATCCCAGATCGCCGACGCGTGTCGTCAGGAACGCTTTCTTCCCGGCATCGGCTGCGGATTTCTTTTCAAACCAGAAACTGATCAACAGATAGCTCGTGAGGCCGACCAGTTCCCAGAAGATGAAAATCATGAAGAAGTTGTTGGCCAATACAAGACCGAGCATCGAGAACAGGAACAGCGAGAGATAGGCATAGAAACGGCTGAAGCGCGGGTCATCTTTCATATATCCGAGCGAGTAGATCTGCACACACGAGCCGACCGTGGTCACCACAACCAGCATAATCGCGGTAAGGGCATCGATATAGATGCCCAGCTCAAAATTCATCGAGGTAAACGAGGTGAGGCGGAAATAGCTTTCGTGCGGTGCGCCATGCCCCGCCAGCATTTCGATCAAGACGACGATCGACATGAGCCAGCAGAGAACGATCGTACCAATCGAGACGAGCGCCGACACCTGTTCCTTCCAGCGCAGGAAGAAGACGATCATGAGGAACGAAAGAAGCGGCAGCAGGGCGATCAAGTATGCGTGACTGGTCATTGTCTCATCCTACCACTTCATGATGTTCACGTTGTCAGTGTCGATACCGCGCCAATTGCGATAGATGAGAAGCACGATCGCGAGACCGACGGTTGCTTCGGCAGCCGCCACCACGATGATGAAGAGCGAAAAGATCTGTCCGGTCATGCCCGCTTTGGCGATGAAATTGTTGAAAGCCACGAGATTGATGTTGGCCGCATTGAACATCAGCTCTAGTGACATGAGGATGCCGATGATGTTCCGGCGGGTGACAATGCCGAACAGTCCAATAGCAAACAGCAACGCAGCCAGGGAGAGGTAGTAATACATCAGGACTTCTCCTCTCGCGCCAGTACAATGGCGCCGATCAGCGCTGCCAACATGAGTGCTGAGACGATTTCAAAGGGAAGCATGAATTCGTTCATGAGCAGGGTGCCGATGGTCTCGATGTTGTTTGCCGGAAGGGGGGTGTCTGCCATGTGCCAGACATGCGTCCCGCGCAGGAGGACGAAGGCCCCGAGGACGAACATGAGGCTGACAAAGAAGGCCACCATGGCGTTGTGGTTTGTCTGGGAGATCCGTTTGCCGGCCAGATTCGACGTGAGCATGATTGAAAAGATGATCAGTATCGAAACCGCTCCCACATAGATGAGCACTTGTGCCGCCGCGAGGAACTCAGCGTGCAAAAGAATAAAAATGCCGGCGACTCCAAAGAGGCAGACAATCAGGAAAAGAGCACAGTGGAAGATGTTCTTCAGGCTCACGACCATGAAGGCCGACGTCAAAATGACCACTGAGAGAATCCAGAACATGATACCCACAGATTGTTCAGGCATGGCTATGCGTCTCCTTGCGACTCGGCCTTCGAACTTGGCTGTATCTCGGGTTCGGAGATTGGGTTAGGATTCGCTGTTGTCACGGGCTGTGCGTCTTCTGCAGCTACCGGAGCCTTGACAGGAGTCGTCTTAGGTTCCACCGCCGCTTTCTTCTTGCGCGTATCTATGTACGGCACATCGCGTCCCATTTCCTGGAGCTTCTTCATGTCCCACGTGAGATCGTCTTTGTTGGTCGTCGAGAACTCATACTTAGTGGCCATCTTCAACGCAGAAAAATTGCAGGCCTCCTCACACAAACCGCAGAAGCAGCAGAGGCCGTTATCCACGACGAATCCTTTGAGGTGCCGTTTCTTGGCTTCATCGCGGGGGGCGTCGATGATGATCGCGCCGGTGGGGCACGCCCTCATGCAGAGCATGCAGGCAGTGCAGTTGAGCTCTCCTGATTCCTTGTCCGACAACAGGACCACGATTCCGCGCGAACGCTCCGGCATGGTCCACTTCTCTTCCGGGTATTGAATCGTGATTGCATGGCGACCCAGATGCTTGGTCGTGATACGCATCCCGACAAAGAGATTCTTGATGTCTTTCAGTAATCCCATTACGTCCTCATCCGGGTCACCAGTACCACCCGGCATGCTTCATCCAACCGGCCAGGATCAGGTTCGCAAAGGTCACGGGCACGAGAAACTTCCAGGCGAATTCCATGAGTTGATCAACTCTCAAGCGCGGGAAGGTCCAACGGAAGACCATGAGTATGAATACCACGAACAGGGTCTTCATGAGAAACCAAATCCAGGATGGAAGCACCGGTCCACCCCAACCACCAAGAAACAGGGTCGTGGCGATCGCCGAGACAGTGAACATGTTGACAAATTCAGCCAGGAAGAACATGGCGAACTTCATGCCGGAATACTCGACGTTATACCCTGCGACCAGTTCCTGCTCGGCTTCTGGAATATCGAACGGGGTGCGATTGCTCTCGGCGGTCGCAGTAATCAGGTAGGTTATGAATGCGATTGGCCCAAATGGAACGCGGAAGACAAACCAGTTGAAAACACCGTGCCCCTTTTGTGATGCCACAATGTCGACCATTGATAGAGAACCGGTAAACAGGATAACGGTCAGGATAGAAACGACCATGGGTACTTCGTAACTGACCACTTGGGCGGCGGAACGCATGCCACCGAGCAGGGCGTACTTGTTGTTCGATCCCCATCCGGCCATCAAGAGCGCGATGATCGTGAAGGTCGTGACGGCCATGATATACAGGATGCCAATGTTCAGGTCGGCGACAATCAAGCCATCGCCGAACGGTATGACGACATAGGCGAGGAAGGCCGCGACAAAACAGATCACCGGCGCCCAGAAGAAGACGGGCTTGTCGCGCGTATCGACGAGAACATCTTCCTTCTGCAGCAACTTGAGGGCATCCATGATGGTCTGATACCATCCGTGCCATCCGACTCGCATTGGCCCGAAACGCTGCTGGATATGGGCAGATATTTTCCGCTCCCACCAGACAAGGAAGAGGGCCACAATAGCCAATACGCCAAACATCATTGCCCCCAGGAGAACATAGGACAGGACACCTACCCACAGTTCGGGCAGACCAGTGGAGACCAGCAGACCGCGCAGCCATCGGAACAAGACGATCAATTCGCCACTGGCGATGATGGTCGTCATTTAGCGATCCACTTCCGGCATGATGATGTCAAGGGAGGCCATGATGGCGACGATGTCGGCGATCAAGAGCCCTTTACTGATCTCGGGCAGGACCTGAAGCTGATTGAACGATCCGCCTCGTGCTTTCAAGCGGAGCGGTTTGTTCGTTCCATCGCTGACCAGATACACCGCGAGCTCACCGCGCGAGTTTTCTATACGTGCGTAGACCTCGCCGGCTGGTGGTTTGAAATTACCTGGCACTTTCGCTTTGATGTCCCCCTCGGGTAGTCCGTCAAGCGCCTGCGAGATAATTCGCAGCGACTGTTTGATCTCGGCCAGCCGGACAAGATATCGGTCGTAGCAGTCGCCGTTTGGGCGGGTCGGGATTTCGAAATCAAAGCGATCGTAAATCGAATACGGATCGGCTCTGCGAATGTCGAACTTCACATTACTCGCTCTCAAGGCTGGACCCGAAACACCATACGCGATTGCCTTCTCCGGGCTGAGAACCCCCACCCCAATG
Organism: uncultured Ignavibacteriales bacterium; assembly: GCA_964540105.1. Taxonomy (GTDB): domain Bacteria; phylum Zixibacteria; class MSB-5A5; order GN15; family FEB-12; genus DATKJY01. Next base: position 796,054 of record CAZILL010000001.1, read on the forward strand.
TTACGGGCCATCCAGATCGGGTTTTCATTGAGCAGACCCTCGTAATCGGACATCTTGGCTGTGATTGTCGCCACGGCTTGACGGCACTTGGGGATGAACTCGACGGGGATATCTCTGGCCACACCGCCAATGCGAATGTAATTGTATGTCAGTCGCTGCCCGCAGGTCATTTCGAAGAGATCGAGAATTGATTCGCGCTCTCGGAAACCGTACAGAAACGGGGTAATCGCCCCGAGATCGAGCGCAGTTGTCCCATACCAAAGCAGGTGGGAGGCGATCCGGTTCAGTTCCAGCATGATCACGCGAAGATACTCGGCTCGCTCCGGAACCTGAATCGAAGCGAGTCTCTCGGCGGCCAGCGCAAACACGTAGTTGCAGGACATCGCCGTGACGTACTCGAAGCGATCCAGGATGGGGATACACTGAGGATAGGTGCGATTCTCGCACATCTTCTCAATGGCCCGATGGAGATAACCGATATACGGTTCGACATGAGTCACCCGCTCGCCGTCCATCGTGAGAAGCAGTCGACACACCCCGTGGGTTGAGGGGTGATGCGGCCCCATGTTGACGACGAATTCTTCGGTGCGAAGGGTCACGCGCCAAACTCCGGAAGCCGCACGAAATCGGGGGCGTCCCAGTCCTTACGAAGGGGATAGCCTTGATTCCAGTCATCAGGAAGAAGAAACCGCTTGAGATTGTTGTGATTGCGGACATGAATGCCGTACAATTCCCACATCTCGCGCTCATGCCAATTGGCGCCGGCCCAGATCTCCTGGACCGAGTCAACTTCGGCGTGCTCGTACGGAAGGATCAGTTTGAAGTCGAGTCTGAGGTTGTTAGAGATCGAGCAGAGTGAGTATACGACATTGAACTGTTCGCGCGTGTCCACCCCGCCCATATTGCAGAGAAAATCGAAGCGCAGGTTTACGTCGTCGCGAAGCGCTCGGGCCACCGTAAGCAGATCGGCGGGTGCAATCTGAAACATCGGGTCATGACGTCCGGTATCCAAGAACGTGAGTTTCCCCTCGAAGTGATCAACGATATACGCTTTGAGCTCTTCTTTGGTCATGGCTACTTTTCCTGCCAATCACCAAGTCGCTGAGCCTTGATCTTCTTCTGAAGTGTGAGACATCCTTCCAGAAGCGATTCCGGTCGGGGCGGGCAGCCCGGGATATAGACATCAACGGGCACAATATGATCGATTCCCTTTTCGACCGCGTAGCTGTCGTAATAGAACGGACCACCCTTCACGGTACAGCCACCCATCGCAATGACATAGCGTGGCTCGGCCATCTGGTCGTAGAGCTTGCGCAAGCGCGGCGCCATCTTCTTGGTAATCGTCCCTGCCGCAATGATCAGATCCGATTGGCGTGGGGAGGCTCGGAAGATCATCCCGAGCCGGTCAAAATCGTAGCGCGACGCGCCGGTTGCCATGAGCTCAATCGCGCAGCACGCTGTGCCGAACAGAAGGTACCAGATAGAAGACGCCTGGCCGTGATGAAGCACAGACTCAAGGGTTGTCGTGACCAGAGCACCACCTGGAATCCGTTCCGCGTAGATTGGAAGTTTCCTTATCACACCCACTTGAGGGCATCCTTCTTCCAGGCGTAGTAGAGACCGAACATGAGAATCAGAATGAAAACTATCATCTCAATCAGAGCGTAGAGACCAAGTTTGCCGAAGGCGACCGCCCATGGGAAGAGGAATACGACTTCCACGTCAAAGATGACAAAAATGAGCGCAAAAATGTAGAAACGGTTGTTGAATTGAATCCACGATGACCCGACCGGTTCTTCGGCGCACTCATAGTTGACGGTTTTGGCCGGATATGGATTTGAAGGGCGAATGAGCCGGGAAATGAAGAAAGTAATCAAGACAATACCGGTCCCGACAGCAATGAAAATGGGAATCGAAAGATACTCCGACATGCTCGTCATTACGCTCCAACCAGCCAGTTACTCTATGTGACCAAATTCACAAATAATGATGTGCAAGAAATCCGCTTCGGCGTCTTTGTCAAGTTGTTTTTTGTCTTCCACTGTCCGGCAACTCGTTTGGGCACAAACAGTATGGTAGGCACAAAGTTAACAAAGCTGTACACATTGTTGGCCTTGGCGAATCGTGGATTGAGCTCATGAATAATAGGATATTCATCCACTTGTGGGGTAAGAAGTTCGAGCCAGAGAACCGGCCCGAGCGAAAATGAACACAGGGCGAGGGTGCTATTCGAGACGTCTGATCTTGAGGTACAAGCTGACCGCAAGGAGAGTTATAAAGAGCGTGGCGACTCCAAGCCCTTTCCTGCGGTAATAATACTCGTCAATGAGAGCGGCCGCATTCGTCCGAACTGTATCGGCCTTTACTTGTCCGCTTTGCACACCGGTGCTCACCTTGGCAACATCAAACGAGTGTATCAAGGTCCGCGCCTGGATCAGCGCTTGATCGACTTCCTTCAACCGAAGCTCTTCATCGGTTGTGAGCATCCCTTTCGTGGTTGCATCAGCCAGCAGGACGGCTGCTGAGTCGCGGGATTTGACCAGCGCTCCGATGGCCGTGGAGATCGAGGTGGCTGTAGCAAAGCCTTTTGTACCGTCGTCAGCCTGATGACAATTAATACAGAGAGCAGGTTCTGTTGTCCCGATCAGAGTGTCTCCGGGGCTCGCAATATTGTGATTCGAATGGCAGGTTTCGCACATCGGGTACTTGTTATCAGTGAAGGCCTTCTCGTGCGGCGACGCGTTGAACAGTTCAGCCTGCACCGCGTGGCAATTGCCGCAGACGGCCGAGAGGCTCGCAACCCCGGGTGGAGCGGCGCCATGATTACCGTGACAACTGTTGCAGGCCGGCGCACCGAGATCCTTCTTCTCGAGCAGAGTTTTCCCGTGAACCGATTTCAGGTATTCCTCGAGCTGATTCGTCGGAATCCGGTATTCGGCCATGTACGCGGCGTCGGCATGACACTTGCCGCACGTTCTTGGGATATTCATGGGATAGGTGCTGGAATGGGGAATGCGAGCGTTACTGATTTCGTGGACCGAGTGGCACGAAATGCAGTTTGCCACTTTTGCGTCCTTCGCTCCGAACAAGCGCTGGCCGTGGACTGAGGTCTTGTACTTTTCGAGCTGATCGGTTGGCAGGGAAGGGTTATGATTGTGCATGTAAGCGGCGTCGCTGTGGCATCGCGCACAGAACTCGGGAACCTCGAGATGACTCGGTTTTCCGCGATAACCTTTCACGTTTCGGACAAGATCCATATCGTCAAGCGCGGCATCTCCGCCGTGACAGTCAACACACCCCAGCCCCTTCTGAAAATGAACGTCACGCGAAATCTTGTGCGAAGGGCCCGTGTCATCTTCGACATCCTTATGGCAGCTCAGGCATTTGTCCACCTGATCGGAGTAGACATTGATAGTACTGAAGAGCAGGATACACGCGGTTAGTAGTGTCTTCATCATTGGCTCATCATCTCTATTCGAGGAAATATCCCAGAACCGTCATGAACAGAATGAAGGCCACGACAAATGCGCCGAACAGAGTGAATATCTTCGACGGCTGATTGACCGAGGCCTTGCGATTGAGAAACGGCGCCAGCGTCCAGATCAGGCCACCGACGGAGAATACAACAATTCCAACCAACTCCCCCTCGATGGAGAGAATGTGTGGTGGGAGGAACTTCAAAGCCTGGAATGCGAACATGAAATACCATTCCGGCCGGATGACAGGCGGTGGCGGTGCGAAGGGGTCCGCCTTGACACCCAGTGGCCAGTGAATGACACCGAAGCCGTCGGGAAGGAACACTGCCAGCACTGCGAGGATGTTCAGGACGATCAGCCAAACGAGCAGATCCCTCAGGAGAAAGTGCGGAAAGAACTTCATGTACTTCTTCTCTGGCGCGGTTGAGGGGTTTGCCCACGACATCGGCTCACTCATCCCCTGGCGCTGAATGAACACCAGGTGCATGGTTAGCGCTGCCGTGAAAACTGCCGGTAGAATGGCCACATGCAGACCGAAGAATCTTCCGATCGTTGCTCCGGTCACTTCTTCTCCTCCCCGCATGATAACTAACAGGTTCTTGCCAATGAAGGGAACCGCCCCGGCCATGCCGGTCCCGACACGAGTGGCAAAGAAGGCCAGCTCGTTCCACGGGAGCAGGTATCCCGAGAATCCGAATGTAAAAGAAAGCGCCAGAAGCACGATTCCACTCACCCAGGTGAGTTCACGAGGTTTTCGATAGGCAGACTCGAAGTAGACAGAGAACATGTGAAGAAATGCAGCGAAAATCATCAGATTGGCCGACCAGGAATGCAGCGCACGCACTAACCAACCGAAAGTGACTTCCGACACGATAAAACGAACTGATTCATACGCCGAGTCCGCCCCTGGGCGATAGTACATGAGCAGAAGAATGCCGGTAACCACCTGGACAATGAAGAGGAAGAGCGAGATCCCGCCAAAATAATACCAGATCGAATGCCCGTGACGCGGTACAACCTTGTGGGACATGTAGTCGACCAGGGCATCAATCTTGAACCGCTCATCGAGCCAGTGGAACGATCGCTTCACCACGCCATCGCTGTTTCTGAGTTCCGGAGTTGGTTTCACACCTTCTCCCTCGAAACAAAGATATCCTCACCAACCAGATTGATCTGGAATTTCTCAAGCGGTCTCGGAGGCGGCCCGGAGATATTGCGCCCTTCGTAGTCGTAGCGCCCGTTGTGGCAGGCGCACCAGACCAGTCCCTGATCCGGGCGATTCTGCACCGTACAATCGAGGTGGGTGCAGCGCGCGGCAAGGGCTCGAAGTTCGCCGGAGTCGGTTAGTATGATAATCCCCAGATCGCGACCGAACTTGAAGGTCTTCGCTTTCTTGGGATCGGCCTCAATGTCTGCACGTTTGAAAGGGAGTTTGAGCTGAGTCACGTTGGCTTCGCCGCTGGGGGGCGGAATAATGTACTTCGTTGCGGGATACAGAATGGCGCCCAGAGTTGCCAGAGTACTCCCACCCAGCAAAAGGCCCAGAATCTCTCGTCTTGATTTCGTCTCCGACAAACCAATCTCCGCTGTCACTGCAAATCGTCGGTAAGAATAACGACCTTCGTCTCGGCTGTCAATGAGAATCTACCTTGTGTGGTTTTCGTTCACAAGGTCGCGATCACTTCGATCTCGATCTTGACATCCTTTGGGAGTCGGCTCACCTCGACGGTCGAACGGGCTGGCGGGTTCATACCGAAATAGGTTGAGTACATCTCATTAACTGGTCCGAAGTCGTTCATGTCTGCCAGGAAAATCGTGACCTTGACAACGTGCGACAGGTCGGTGCCTGCTGCTTTCAGCAATTCCGTTATGCTGTCCATCACTCGCTGACACTGTTCACCGGCTGTCTTGCCGACAACCTGCATCGTCTTTGGGTCGAGAGGAATCTGTCCCGAGCAGAACAGCAGGCTACCGCAGTCGATTTTGATGGCCTGCGAGTACGGTCCGATCGCGGCCGGAGCCTGATCGGTTCTGACAACTTCTTTCATATGTCCTCCTGAGTAAGCGACGTGAATATACGCTGCTCAATAGTGATTGAACAGCATTTGATCGGGTCGCTTCTGGTGCCGTCTCTCGGGTAAGTTCTGGTTGCCGAGAGACGAAGATCGATGTAGTTTCCGACCGGTAGAATAGAACGACCTGACAAGAGGCAATTGAGAGGCGCACTGCGCTTTCTTCCTGGCATCAGAGTGGAGGCATATGAAAGAACGAGTCTTAAGCGCGCCTGTGGGATACGACGCGGTCACGCAGCCGATGGTGGCCTCGTTCGCGGCACAACTTGACGATCAACTGACGCTCCTGAAGAGGGAAGTCGAAGAACTCAGCCTGGTTCAACTGGAGTGGCAGCCGTACGCCGGAATGAATACGATCGGCATGCTTTTGGCGCACCTGGCGGTGGTCGAACTGTTTTGGATCAATGTTGCTACGAAGGAAATTCCACTGGAAACCGACGGGGACAACCTGATTCTGTCGATTCTGGGTATCCGAATGGACGACGACGGCCTCCCTCTCAAACCCGACGACCTGCACCCGGCAACACTAAAGGGCCGGCCGATCGAGAACTATCTGGCGATGCTCGACGCTGCCCGCGCACGAGTACATTCCGAACTGCACACCTGGCGCGACTCGGAAATGCAGGTGAGCTATATGAGAGGGGAAAATCGGATTACCCGGGAGTGGACGGTGTATCATGTTCTGGAGCATTTCGCGTCGCATTTCGGGCAGATTCTCCTGATTAAGCACATGATGCGTGATCGCGGAATACTGGATAAAGAAGCGTCGAAACCGCATCTAACCCAGAAATCACCCGACGCCGACCAGTCGCAGCAAGCCAGTACATAGGATTGAAGACGATGCAGGCTGCACGTGTGACGCTCAGACCTCGAGCAGACCGGACGGTCCCATGAGATCGACAAAGGCCTTGAGAATCTGCTCGTCATAGGCTCCCTTCAGAGCGAACATAATCCTCAGGGCCGGAAAGGTCTCCATGGCGTGCTGGTACACGCGTTCGGTCGTCATGGCGTCGAAGGAATCAATGATCGCCACGATCTTCGAGTAGATATGCATTTCGTCGAGTGATAGCCCTGACGGATACCCACGCCGGTCCCCGCGTTCATGGTGCTGCAGAACCGGATAATAGCAGGGTTCCGCGATGAGGCTGGTTTCGGACAGAATGTCAACGCCCCACTTGGGATGCTTCTTCATGATCTCGAACTCGATCGGGGTAAGAGCCGTCCGCTTGTTTATGATACGGTCCGAAATACGGGACTTACCGACATCGTGTAGGAGCGCCCCCGTCCCCAGTTCGTTCAGAAATTGCTGATCCTTAAAACCCATCTGCTGGGCCAGAGCGATCGAAAACGTGCAGACGTTTACACAGTGGGTGTAGGTGTAATAGTCAAACGAGGTGATCTTCAGCAGGCTTAGAAAAGCGTCTCTTCCCCGAAGAATGTAATCCACGGTATTGGCAACCATGGCCTGTGAACGCTGGATGTTCTCACCGTAGGTCGGATTGTTCAGAATGTCACGGACCAGGTTGGTTGACGTATCGTATAGAATCGCGGCTTTTTTCTCTTCGTGCACCGACGTGTCGAGCAGAATCTTGTCGAGGTTCTGCTCGATGTACTGCTGGTATTTGCCGCGATTGTCCTGGGTGACATAGAGTCGATCGACCTTGTTTTCCAGAAGCTTTTGGCGGGTCTTATCGGTGAAGGCGAGATTGGCCGAGCGATAGAGAACAAGTTCGCTACCCACCGAAATATGCAGGTCAAACTCAAGGACGGAATCGGTCCTTAGCGAGTCGAGGTAGATTGGCAGGAACTTCTGTTCTGTACGATTCTTAACGACGGTAGAGGCCATTGGTCATCAGTTCCTTGACTCTGACGAGGACAACAAATACAGATTTGCTCATTATGTTTATTGTCGGCAAATGAGCTGTGCAAATGAAGAAAACCCCCGAGCTTTAGCCCGAGGGTTTTCGAGAGCTGTTTGCAGGCTCCGATATGGAGAGGCTTAGGCGCCTATGTTCTTGACGGACTTTATCACCGACTGCAACGAACCGGTGATGTCAGTCAGGATCCGCGAATACCGTTTCAGGAGTTCCGAATATTGCCAGCGCATCTGGAACGCTTCCTGGGGAAAATCGAACAATTCCAGAAGAGCGATCTTGTAGATTTCGTCGATGTACTTCACAACGTAATAGGGGTAGTCCGGGATGTTGGCGTCCTCGACCTCGCCCCGGCTGATGCGATCACGATAGACCTCGATCTTCTCCAAGACAACGGTGCCAAAGCACCAGGGAGTCATGATGACGCCAAGATTGGACCCATCGGTGTAGAAACGCATGATGGACCGAGTCAGGAGATCGATGATCACGAGGCGGGCACGGTAGTAGGCAAGGGTCTCGCATTGGTTTGCAGGTGTCTGCCCGATCTTCACTTTAATCGATGCCCGTTCTCGCTTGGCCTTTTCGTGAGTGGCTCGGAGGAAGCCGTAGAAATCCTCAAAGTAGACTTTGCTGTTTTCCGACAGAGACATAATGTAGTAGCCGACCTCATCCTTACGGATCTTCGGTTCTTTCACAGATGCCAACCGCTCCTGGGAGAAACCTCGCTGAAATCTGCCGTCTAACATGCTGCCTCCTTATTTCTGTGTCTACCGGTCATCCAGAGTGGTAATCAGCATACCCTATGCCACAGAAGCATCAGCCGCGCGGCCGAGGAGCAACTGCATTATCTTGTTGTCATTCATAGCCTAAGAGAGTTGAAAGAAGCGCAAGTTCTGTCTCCCGTAGGATGCACAGTAGGCAATCCATTGCGGGAGAATACTCTCAGCTGCATGGCCGACACCGCGCAGGTGGCAGCCGGAGAAAGTCCTGAAAAAAAGACTTATGCCTCCGCCACTCCAGTGATCCAGACATACCCACGCGCCAAGCCATCATAGTCCATACCTGTTTTGTTTTTTCGTTCATCTTTGAGTTCCAGCGGAGAACAACAGTACTGCTACAGTCCGGTCACGCTCCCGCCCATACTGGCTGCTCTTCGTGGTGTGGAGGCCAGGAGAACATCTAATCCTTGACTAAACTGCCCCTTTTTGTTAACCTTGCTCTCGAGGATACGATCCTGTCCCCTTTGTGTGCTTGGCTATGGAAACAAGTTCGTGTCGACAATCTGTGTTTCCGATAGGCTCAACGTCGATAATATGGACATGAAATATCAAGAAAGCAGAAAGAGGAGTTACCATGCGATTCGATCTTGGTCGAAATGCGCTGGCTGTAGCAATTATAGCGGTTATAGCCTCCACAACATCCTACTCAGTGCCAACTGGAGTCCCGCACCAATTCACATACCAGGGACGGCTGACCGACGACAGGGGCACACCGGTTCCGGACGGGTTACATAAGGCTATATTCGTGATTTATGATTCTTCTGCTGCAGAACCCGCTCGCCAAATCTGGAGTTCTGGTAAAGTGGAAGTCGCCACCAAAGACGGCCTGTTTTCGATCGATTTGGGTGCCGCTCCACAGCCGGAACCGACTTTGGAACTATTCATGGACACCTCGCTCTGGCTCGGGATAACGATTGGGGATGACCCGGAACTGAGTCCTCGATCCAAACTGACTTCCGTGCCGTTTGCGTTCAGAGCCGAGCAAGCGAGCAAAGCTCTGACCGCTAACAGCGCCCTTACCGCTGGAACGGCCACGATTGCGCCTAGTTACTTGCCCCTGTCGGGGGGTACGATGACTGGCACGACGATCCATAGCGGAGTAACAAGCACGTGGCAATCTGGTGGCGCTGACCGTGTTTCCATATTCCCAGAATTCTCACTCCTGAGTTTAACTGGAGTTGGAGGGACTACAGGAGCGACATTGGATGCCGCACCGTCAGGGAATTTGACGTTGTATGACGGCACGCCGAGCGCCAATCTAACCGTAGTACTGACCGGTAACTATTGGGGTGGCGGTTCTCTACAACTCGGTCATCCCGGAGATTTTCCGACAATTCAATTGGACGCCTCAGGAACAGGGGACGCAAGTGTCAGACTGCCCTCTGAAGCGATCAGTTCATCAGAAATCCAGGACAATTCTGTCGCTTCACAGGACTTAGTCGATGAACCGGGAATCGCGGCTTCGCAACAGCTCTCAGACATACCATCGTACTTGCCGTGTACCGGCGTTCCGGCTGACATCCTCACTTTGAGCATCACTATCCCGGCGCCAGGTTATATTGTGATCGATGCCAGATGTCAGGTAATTCTCACTGCGATCACGGGACTTCAAGGGTATGTTCAGATCGATGAAGACGCTGGAGGGTACCAATTAGAGTCTGCGACCGCATTTCAATATACTCTTCAAGCACCTGGCGGAAGTCAGTTTCGTTTTCCAATCAGCACTTACAGGATTTATTTCAAACCTGCCGGCTCATACACGTTCCGATTAGAAGGTAGTGGTCCTTGTAGTGTAGCATTGGTGGATAACCCGATGATGAAGGCCATCTACTACCCAACCTCTTACGGCTCTGTGGTAACGATGGTCTCCTCAGATGAAGCCAGCCAATTCGAGAAAGCCGAAGCAGTCTCCGTTCCGACCGGACCTGACGGAAAGGGACCTGCCACGACCCTGTATCAGGTTGACCTTCGCGAGCTTGAACTGAAAGCGGCAAAGGCCGAAGCTGAAGCAGGGCGACTCGGCAGGCAATTATCGGAAGAGAAGCGCAGACAGGCTCAGACGAGAGAACCGAAATGATCCAGCCGTGCGGACGAGGCGCAACTGTATTATCTTGTTGCCATTCATAGTCTAAGAGATGTGACAGAAGCGCAAGTTCTGTCTCTTGTAGGATGCAGAGTAGGCAATCCAGTGCGGGGGAATACTCTCTGCTTCATGTCGAAGCGGGTCTTCACGCCTCGGCTATTCGGCGGAAGCAATTGACAATTGGACCAAACAGGGTACCTTTCAAGTCAGGCGCGAACCTCATCCGCCGATATTAGAGCTACAATATATTCGAATTATCATGTTTCTTGTTGCCCTTGGAGGTACCACATGAAGAATAGACTCACCTTCGCCGTTGTCTTGCTTTTTCTTGCTGCCAACGTGCTCCATGCTTCGACTCCCCGGCTGTTCAATTATCAAGGGCGGCTGACCGACGGCTCCGGTAACCCCGTGCCAGATGGGCTCTACAAGGTGATATTCTCTATTTATGATCTCCCTTCCGGGGGTTCGACCCTCTGGTCCGAAAAGCAGGAAGTCGAGGCGAGTAATGGTCTGTTCGCTGTCGATCTTGGGAAAGTGGAGATACTTCCGAACAGCGTTGTGGAGGACAGCGTCCGCTATCTTGGCATAAAAGTCGATCCAGACCCCGAGCTCGTGCCTCGCGAGCGGCTGACTTCCTCGTTCTTTGCCGTCAATGGGGGCGGATGGGTCGACGCCGGTCAGTCTATTTACGCTGCGAGCGGTTCCGCCAACGTCGGCATAGGGACTCAGACCCCGATCACCCGACTTGATGTGGTGGGGGGAAACTGGAATGTCGCAGGGAGTGAGGGGGATTTCCGAATCGGTAATCCGAGTTTCCGGCTGAAGATAGGTGTAGCCACAGAAGGATTTGGAAGCGGCCACAGCCGCATCTACACGGCAGGAGGTATCCAGACCCTCACTCTGGGTACCGGCGTGAGCGATGTCCTAAACGTCGTGGGCACTAATGTCGGCATTGGTACGCTCAACCCCTCGGCGTTCTTCGGAGGGACAGTTTTCGACGTCGTCGGTTCAACCGCTGGCGCCACACTGGCTCTGAAGTCCTCCTCAGCTGATTGGGAGATTCACTCGGGGACTTTGGTAAGTTCGACGCCTGCCCTGCGATTCAGTCCCTCTCTTGCCAATCCCGATCCCTTGACTCTAACAAGTGCTCCCGGGGATTCGTCAGTCATACTCCGTACAGGCGCGATTAACGCCGAAGAAATGCTCAATGAACCGGGGATCGCCCAGGAAACCGGGGGGACTATCGCTGTTCCCGCTCTACCCATGATCGATTTGACGACGGTGACTATTACAATCCCGTCACCGGGCTATGTAGTTCTCGAGGGACGAGCAACGGGGTACATTCAAGGGACAACCGGTCGAAACATCTGTTATATTCAGATTGACGACGCTCCGGGCGGCAGCCCCTTGGTGCCGTATTACACGTATTTCGGATGCGACAATCCTGCGAATACGAGTTCGATTCTATTTCCTGTCGCGGTATCCAGGGTTTTCTTCAAGAGCCAGGGAACGCACACCTTTCGTCTGAAGGCAGGCCAGCATGCAGGTAACGCGGCCGGAGCTTTGGTAACCGCGCAGTTTCCTTCTCTGAGGGCGACCTTCTATCCGACTTCGTATGGAACTGTCACGACTTTGGCGTCTTCCGGCGAATCAAATCAGTTCGGAAACGCAACGGCTGTAGATTTCGTTGACATGACTGGTAACGGAGTTTCTCAAACGATGTACAAGGTCGACCTGCGTGAGCTCGAACTGAGAGCGGCCAGATCGCAAGCCGAGACAGAAAGACTCCTTAGGCAATTGTCGGAGGAGAACCTGAAACAGATTCAGCAGGCAGAAGCGAAGTGACTCGCGTGTCACGAAGGCCTCAGAGATGATCCCGGAAGCGGAGTCGACCCTTCACCACGTTCTTTACCAGCTCGAAGAACGGCTCCTGCGTCCTGAGATCAGGCAATCACCGGCGGTTCTTGTGACGTTACTCGATGACCAATTCGTGGAGTTTGGAAGTTCGGGCCAGACGTACGACAAGGGGTCGATAATCAAAGCGCTGTTATCTGAGCAGACTGTTCGCATGTCGATTTCTGAGTTTCGTAGCACTACGCTTGCACCTGGTCTTGCACTGGTCACCTATCGTGTAGTCGCACATCTACCGGATGGCAGAGAGAGGCACTCGCTCCGAAGCTCGATCTGGCGGTTCACCGACGGCAGCTGGCGGATGATCTTCCATCAGGGAACACCGATCGTCTCACAAACTTCCTGATCATTCCGAGGATCAAAGACTCCCCCCAAAGAAAAACGGCTCCCTGTTTTCAGAGAGCCGTTTGAGAAATCTGTGAGAAACTATATCCGGGATTTCGTATAGACACCCAGACCAACCAAACCGAGCCCGAGGAGAAACATCGATGCCGGCTCCGGTACAGAGGGGGTGTCATATTCGGCATCGTGTGAAAACGGGGCAAACTTATCGATTTCAGTCAGGCCACGACTGTTCCGACGGAGATTGTAAGCGTCAAAGTGAACCCCGTAATCGCCGTTCACCACAATATGGAAGCTCTTGATCTCGCCGTTGGTGTTGCTGTTGATATAGCCGCTCGCGGGATTCCAATATGATCCGTGAGAATCCGGGGCTGAGTTGCCTATCCCACCCACGTTATGAAAATTGCCGGCCGTGAACTCGGTGAAATAGGTCGGGAACACCCCATGTGCAGGAAGGTCGCCGGTCGTTGTCGACAGGGTCGCCAAGGGGGGCTTCCCCCAAGCCCAGCTGGAATAGGGATTCCCGTTAACCAGCACCGAGCTGCCACTGACATCAGTACTCTGGTTCACACCAGTGATGGCCATGCTCACCAACACATTGTTGATGTTCGCCTTGCCCACAATGAACAAGTCGAATGCGCCCGTATTGCTTACCCAAGTTTCTTCAGACGAATTCCAATGAGCTCCGCTGATAAACAATTGGAGATCTGGAACCGCGAAGACCGAAGGAACGATGAGCAACCCCAGAAGAGCCGTCAGAAGGATTCTTTTCATGATTCTCTCTCTTTATTGATTCAAACTACTTTTTCACTACTCTTTTAATCCGCATAGACTTATTACGTATTCTAATCCGTTTCTAAGAATAGCAATTCTCATACCGATTTGTCGCTGTTGAAGGGCTCTTTGACGGCAGCGTATTCGATTGTCTTACAATATGTTGCACGGGCACAATCACAATCGAATCTATCCTGTTTATATCCTGATTTCCATTACTGCAGATCGATGCAGATTCTTGTCAGATAAATGGACTATTCGCTGCACAGTTCTGAATGAGAGAGTAGAAATGAGAAAGTCTCAACCAAGTTCCAATTAATGGACGAGAACACCACTCCTGATTCAGATCCAGATGCCTACATTACAGTCAATCAGATATTGGCTTGTCATAAATCACGGGGTAGGCCACCACCGCCTGCTGGAGGTCGAACTCCGCTTGACACTGGCCCGAAGGGACCGGAAATTAGTTGGGTGGGAGTACAACTACAGAAGACCCAGTGGCGTGGCTCTGTCAGGGGGGCCGGTTCCTACGAACCTCGAGTGTCAGTCGTGGTTGACCCTCATGCCGCCTCTCCCGAACTGGGCAAGTCTACGGTGTGAGAAGTACGGATGAAAGAGATCGCTAAATTCATAGCTGGTTTCGAGCGCTTCCAGGCTAAGTACTTTCGGGAGGACCGTACACTATACGCGCACCTTGGCGAGCGCCAACAGCCCCGCACACTTGTGATCTCCTGCTGCGATTCTCGAGTGGACCCGGCCATGCTGACAGGCGCAGCTCCCGGTGAGCTCTTTGTGGTCCGCAACGTGGCGAACCTTGTCCCGTCGTACAGCCATGAAGCCGATGGGCCTGGTATACGTGCCGCGATCGAGTTCGCCGTCAAGAGCCTGAACGTGGAACATGTGATTGTACTCGGCCACTCCAATTGCGGCGGTATTCAGGCGTTGATGAGCGGCGAGGGGATTACAGAGAACCGCTTCGAATTCATCGGACCTTGGCTGCGCATCGCGCATCGAGCTCGGGACAAAGTACTTGTGGAGCTGTCGCAGAAGCCTCGAACCCTGCAGACCAGAGCCTGTGAGCAGGCGGCGATTCTCGTTTCCCTCGAGAATCTTCTGTCATTCCCGTGGATTAGAGCCCGCGTCGACCAGGGGAGTCTTGCGTTACACGGTTGGTACTTTGAGATCGACACTGGAGAAATGCTGGCCTATTCGCCGGAAACCGCGACTTTCGATTCATTGATTCCCGGGTCTGCCCCTGATCGAGGGCTCGACGCCTGAGCCTCTCGATTCAACCTGCGGGCTACGACCTTGTCCCGGCTTCACAAAACGGCAGCCACGATCCCTCGTGTGCGCTTCGTATCCCTGTGTAAATCGCCGACAAAGTGATACCTGCATGAGCGTCTGAGAGCATATCTTGTCAGAAGAGATTGGTCACATCTTACATCAGGAGCCTTGGCATGGATGTATTCTGGAAAACAGTCATCTGGCGACAGTTCGGAGCGGCGATCGACATGCTCGAGAACGCCATGAACGCCTCCCCCGACAACGTGTGGAGCAAGCGCGCTGACGAATCCGGTTACCATGACTTCTGGTACATATCCTACCACACTCTCTTCTTCCTTGATTACTATCTCTCGGATTCAGCTGAAGGCTTCGCTCCTCCGGTGCCCTTCACGCTTGATGAATTGGATCCGGCCGGATTGCTTCCGGACCATGTTTACACAAAGGATGAGCTCTTGGCCTACCTTGAGCATGGCCGCGAGAAGTGTCGGGCAGGAATTGCCGCGACGACAGACGCGAAGATGCGCCAGCGCTGCGGATTCGAACGACTGGAGCTTAGCGTTGGCGAGCTGCTTCTGTACAATATGCGCCATGTGCAGCACCACGCCGCGCAGTTGAACCTCATTCTCCGACAGAGCGTCGATTCCGCGCCGCGCTGGGTGACCAAGACGAAAACCGAGCTCTTCACCGAATAGGCCCAGACGCCAGTCGACAAGACAAAGGGATGTGAAGCGATGCACGATCCCACTTCTGCCTCCTGAACTGCAAAAAAATTGACACCGCCAGGGCACTTTTTGTCAATTGTAATGTTGACTTAAATAATCTATGTTATTTATTGACGAAACGGGGGATGAACCCCTGACCGCATTCTCTTGATTGGAGGGTTTCCCTTGGCTTTGGCAAATGGAACAAAACTCGGCCCGTATGTGATTGATTCCCCCGCGGGGGTGGGCGGCATGGGGGAAGTCTACAAGGCGAAGGACACACGCCTGGAACGTACCGTGGCTATTAAGGTGTTGCCCACCCACATCGCCGACAGTAGCGATCTTCGCCAACGCTTTGACCGCGAAGCGAAAGCGATTTCGAGTCTGAACCATCCTAACATCTGCACGCTTCACGATGTTGGCCACGAAAATGGAACCGACTTTCTGGTCATGGAATATCTGGACGGCGAGACCCTGGCCATGCGTCTCACCAAGGGAGCCATACCTGCGACAGAACTGCTAACCATTGCCACTCAGATTGCTGATGCCCTTGACAAGGCGCATCGTCAGGGGCTCGTGCATCGCGATCTGAAACCGGGGAATATCATGCTGACCAAGGGTGGAGCCAAATTGATGGATTTTGGCCTGGCCAAACTTCAACAGGCAGGAGGAATCGTACAGGGTGTTAGTGGCATCACCCGGACGACCACGCCTCTGACTGGCGAAGGAACCATCCTGGGCACCCTCCAGTATATGTCGCCTGAACAACTTGAAGGCAAGGAGACCGATGTTCGCAGCGATATATTTTCGTTCGGTGTCATATTGTATGAAATGGCCACTGGCAAACGTGCCTTTGAAGGCGGGAGCCAGGCGAGTCTGATTGCGGCGATCCTGAGAGAGAACCCACGCCCCGTTTCTGAACTACAGCCGATGTCACCCCCCATGCTGGATCGAGTGATCAAGCAGTGTCTGGAAAAAGACCAGGATCATCGCTGGCAGGCGGCAGGTGATCTGAAACGCGCGCTTCAGTGGATTGCTGAAGGTGGTTCTCAGGTCGGGATTCCGATCGCGGTCTCGACCCGACGCAGGACGCGCGAACGCACTCTCTGGGCGGCTGTCGCTCTGCTCGGTCTGGCAACGATCGCTCTGGCCTCTGTACACTTCCTGACGCCCGTGCCTAAACCCACAGTGGCGCGATTTTCGATCACGCCCGCCCGCGGATTATCTTCGGTGAGCTGGCCGAAGATTTCTCCAGACGGCAGCATGATCGCCTTCGTTGCTGTCGATTCGTCAAGCCAGACCGGGATTTTCATTCGCCCCATCAACTCACTTGACGCTCACATGCTGGTCAAAGTGCAGAGCGGCAACTCCCGGCCGTTCTGGTCACCGGACAGCAAGCAGTTGGCGTTCTTCGAGAATAGCCAGCTCAAGAAAGTCTCCATAGCTGGCGGGCTTGCGCAGCTTGTGTGCGAAGCGGCAAACGGTTCCGATGGTTCCTGGGGGAGCGGAGGGATAATCGTTTTTGACGGCAACACTTCGGATTCAGTTCGCATGGTTCCGGCTTCGGGAGGTCCCCCAACCGCAGCAACGAGAATTGATCGCGCCAGTCATGAAACCATGACCGCCTGGCCTTGGTTTCTGCCCGACGGTGATCACTTTCTGTACCTGACGTTTTCCGATTCCTCCGCGGACGAACACACGCTCAAGGTCGGTTCGGTTCATTCTTTCGAGACTGTTTCACTGACCAAAGTGAATTCGAGGGTCGAATACAGCAACGGCTACCTCGTCTACATCAAGAATAACCTGCTGGTAGCCCATCCCTTTGATGCAAAAGGTCTTCGCGTCACCGGCGAGCCGGCGCCACTGTCGAGCAACGTTTCGGCGATCGGAGAACGGGCTCTTTTCGGCGTTTCCGACAACGGCGTACTGATCTATCAGAGCGGCCAATCGGTAGGACTCAGAGACATGCTCTGGGTGAATCGTCGTGGCGACTCGCTTGGACGGCTCGGCTCTTCGGGGCAATATCTCGACTTTGCGCTTTCTCCCGATGGATCACGGGTGGCCTACGGTCAATCTACCGAACAGCAGAACTCAGTCGACATCTGGGTGCGCGACCTCAAGCGCGATGTGGCTTCGCGGCTGACCTTTGGTCCGGCGGTCAACGTCTGGCCGGTCTGGAACAATGACGGCACAAGAGTCTTATTCACGACAAACCGCAATGGCAAAAAGTTCTTTGTGATGCAACGCAACGCCAATGGCACCGGCGCTGATGAAACAGTTCTGACCCTCGACTCTATCGACGTGTCCGTGACCGATGTCGCGCGTGACGGAGCCACGCTGATGCTTGCAGTAGCAAAAGACGCTGGTGACATTTGGCGCTACAGCACAATCACCAAGAAAGCTGAACCTCTATTGACCCAGCCGTACAGCGAACAGCGGGGAGCTTTGTCGCCCGACGGGCGGTTCATGGCTTACCAGAGCGGCGAATCAGGACGACCTGAGATCTATATTCGTGAATTAAGCGCCACCGGCGGCAAGTGGCAGGTCTCTGCAACGCAAGGGAGATGTCCAAAGTGGCGGGCAGACGGACGGGAACTCTATTATTTCACACCTGATTTCGACTTTATTGCCGTCCCTATTACATATGATCATGGACTTGAAATCGGCGCCCCGACGAAGATATTTTCGCATCGCGTTCATTTCTCAGGTGTACAAACGCTCTTTCCGTACGATGTCTCAGCCGACGGTCAAGAATTTCTACTGCTCGTACCGACCGATGGAGGGCACGCCCCCGAATTTGTCGTCGTCCAGAATTGGGCCGAAGAATTGAAGAAATGAGACTCTTCTTCGGTGGCTGGCTTCCATTTTGAGCCTCGCCGCGCCCTAATCATCTGCAAAATCACCGTCGATTCGACTCTAATCTCGATTTCGCTCCCTTAGTATGAGCAATAGCTATGCTTCCAATCACAGAATTCACTTTTCTCTTTGGGGATTTGCCCGTGGGTACAAAATCACGAGCGAAAAAATGTCGTGAAGATTGAATTATATGAAAACGAACCCATTCTTCAGGTTCCAACCGTAGCCGGAACACCTGCCGGTTGACATAAGCAGAATCGACTGGTGATATTGCATAGCATGATGACCTTCGACTCGCACGACCTGTTCCTGATTTCAGCTCTCGTGCTCATCGTGGCCGCTCTCTATTCGTCGGTAGGGCACGGCGGAGCCTCGGGGTACCTGGCCATTCTCGCGTTCTTTGCTGTGCCGCCACAATTGATGTCTTCAACCGCACTGATCCTGAATGTGCTCGTCTCTGGGATCGGCCTCGCTATGTTCTGGCGGGCCGGCTACGTGCAGCTACAATCGCTCTGGCCTTTTGCAATAGGATCGGTTCCGGCCGCTCTGATCGGCGGATTACTTGTTGTACCACATCGTTTCTACAGCGCGCTTCTGGTCGTCGCTCTGACCGTCGCCGCCATCCGACTGGCTTTTCAGTTTGGGGCGTCTTCAACGGAAATCCTGTCTACCAGGAAACCAGGAATCGCTCCTGCCATATCGATTGGGGTCTCAGTTGGACTGCTTTCAGGGATTGTCGGAATCGGCGGCGGGATTTTCCTTGGTCCGATTCTTCTATTGATGAAATGGGCTCCCCCGAAAGAGACAGCGGGGATATGCGCCGGCTTTATTCTGGTCAATTCCCTGGCGGCGCTGGCGGGACGTGGGATGAGCGGCGCTCTGCAGATCGGTACCCTCGCGCCGTTTCTGGCCGTCGCGTTTTTGGGGGGGTTGATCGGTTCCTACCTCGGATCAAGGTTTTTTTCACCCATGCTCATCCGCAAAGTTCTGGCGATAGTTCTGCTGATCGCCGTATTAAAGCTCGTCATCACTTAGCGGGGCTGGTTCAATTTGGCGACAATGAGCGCCCTGGCCGATCGCAAAGCTTTACCTCGATGGCTCACTTCGTTCTTTTCATCGAGCGTCATTTCCGAAAACCGTTTGTCTAACGGAGGAAAATAGAAGACCGGGTCGTATCCGAATCCCTGCTCTCCCCGTACACTATTCGTGATGAAGCCGTCAACACTGCCGTCAACGGTCTCAACCTCGAACTCGTTCCAGGCGATCGCGATTACACAACGGAATCTGGCTGTACGCTTCTCTTGTGGCACCCCTGCCAGTTCCAGAATCAGCTTTGTGTAGTTATCTTTATAGCTAACATTGTTGCCGGCATAGCGAGAAGAGAAGACTCCCGGTTTGCCACCGAGAGCGTCAACTTCGAGTCCGCTGTCGTCGGCAAGGGACGGATGGCCGGTGAACTCGGCGATCCCCTTTGCTTTCAGGATTGCGTTTTCTTCTAGCGTGGTACCGGTTTCCTCCGGATCAGGAAACTCAAGAAAATCGTTAGCGGTCAGAATCGTAATCGGGAGATCATCCAGCAGATGTCGTATCTCGGTGATCTTATCTCTGTTGTTTGTGGCCAGAACAAGCTGCATGATCAGTCTCGGTCGCCACTAATATCGACTGATATCGACCCGGGTGATTCGATCCACAACCTCGCCGAGGAATCGCGTTGCTACTTGAGAGAATTTCTCAGGAACATCGCTGACATAGAAGTCGTGCACGCCTTTGACGTCCCGGCCTTGCTTGCCCTCCGGCTTGAGAAGCGAGGACTCGACCAGCAGTTTATACGCCACACGAGCGGTCTCTTCACCCGAGTCGATCAGCGTGACCTTTTCTCCCACGGTCTCGGCGATAACGTTCTTCAAGAGTGGGTAGTGGGTACAACCCAGGATCAGCGTGTCGATCTCGACATCGAGCATGGTCTTCAAGTAGTCACGTGCAATGAGGTATGTAGCTTCCTTGCCGACATATCCCTCCTCGACCAGCGGTACAAACAGGGGGCAGGCGAGAGAGAAGACCTTGATCGTGGCGTCGATGTCATGAATCGTTCGCGCGTACGCGTTGGAACTGATCGTGGCGGTTGTGCCGATGACTCCGATTCTACTGTTCTTCGTCTGCGCGACCGCAGCCTGTGCCCCCGGGCCGATCACACCGATCATCTGAAGGTCGCTCCCCTTACTCACTTCTTCGAGCGCGACCGACGAGGCCGTGTTGCAGGCACAGATGATGAACTTAACCTTCTGCTCGCTCAGAAAGGACACGTCCTGTCGCGTGAATTGGGTGATGATCTCCCTGGAGCGACCGCCATAAGGGGAACGGCCGACATCTCCGAAGTATACAATATCCTCGTGAGGCAAGAGCTTGAACAGTTCTCGGGCGACTGTAAGTCCCCCAACTCCGGAATCAAAAACCCCTATTGGAGCATTCATCGTTTCTCCTGCGTCGTACCCTTGATCGGGTTCATCTGCTTTCGTATTTGAGCTTGAATCGCTTGACGGCGTCGTATATGGCGGCGGCCAGCTCCTGCTGGAAGCCGCTCTTTTTGAGCAGTTTCTCTTCACTGTTGTTGGTAATGAACGCACTTTCGACCAGCACCGAGGGCGTGAAGACCTTGTTCAAAACAAAGAAGCCGGCCTGATCGACTCCCCTTGCCGGGATATCCAGTCTCTTCCGCAATTCGCGATCCATCATTATTGCCAGGTCGCTCGATTCCGCCTGGAATTCGGTCATGATCATTTCATTGAGGATTCCCACGACGGGATCGTCGGCGACCGAAGGAGATTCAGAGTCATTTTCGCGTTCGCCAGCCGAGGCGTCGCGCAGAAAATAGCTGTTTTCGAGCTGCTCAACAGCTCTCGCCGAGTCGTTTCGGGCGGGGGCCAGGAAGAAGACATTCCAGCCCTGAGCGCCGGGAAGTGGTGAAGCGTTGGCGTGTATCGACACGAACAGATCCGCGCCGGCGTTATTCGCAATGTCGGCACGCTCCTGGAGCGTGACCTGTCTGTCGCTGTTGCGGGTCATCACGACTCGAAAAAGCTTATCTTTGCGGATAAGGTCACTCAGCGCACGAGCGATCGCAAGCGTGACATCCTTCTCACGAGTGCCTCCCCGTCCTATCGCGCCGTAATCAGAGCCGCCATGCCCCGGATCGATAACGATGGCATCGATCTTCTTGTCCGGCCCGATCTTTGGCGCCGCCTGACTCGAATCCATAGTGAACTTTGCGTCAGCGATCGAAATCTGAATGCGCGGCGGGTCGTTGGCCAGTTTATGGTGCCAGGTAGTGACCGGGCGTCGCAGCTGGAGTGAGAGTTGTGCAACTCCCTCCTCCTGAAGGGTCTTGAGATCGAAGAGAAATCGGCTGTCTTTTCGAGATCCCATCCGCGCTGAGTTCAGGACGCCACCGCGAAAAGAGATGTTGATCCAATTCCCCTCGGTAACGAAAATGTCGTATGGCAGCGGTTCCGCCAGGTTGACCTCAATGAGCAGGCCATTGGCTTTCGGCGAAAAGGAAAGATCGGTTACGTTGAAGTATGACGACTCCAGGCGAACGGTCCTCTCCTGATTGTTCCAGGTGACCTTCTGCGACAGAACAGGATCCAGGATTGGTACAAACGTGAGCGCCGGCACAAAGAGTTGGCCATCGCGATAGGTGACCGGGTAGGTTAAGTTTAGAATCGAGTCGTTCAGGGTGCAGAATGGCGCCTTTACCAGGAAGCTGAAGTGGAAACTCTTATCAACATAGCTGATCTTGCGTCCAAGTTGCTCCCAATCGAGGGTTCCTCCGACGATCTCAGCCAGCTCTGAAAGCGAGATATAGGTTACGCCGCTTTCGTCGTAGGACGCAACGGTCTCATTGCCCTCCGCAGTTATAACCGTCACCTTCGACCACGCCGGTGAAAACGCGATTGCAGTAACGAGCGCCATGCAACCGGCGATTAGCTTCGAATGGCGCTTGGTTCTCTCGTTCAATTCTGGTCCTTACGAGTCGCGCGTGCGATGCGACGCTTGGCCTCCGCCTCCGCGATCACCTGACGCTTGTCGTACTTCTTACGCCCGATCCCAAGCCCGAGTTCGATTTTTGCCACTCTCCCTTTGAAATAGACGGCCAGTGGAATCAAAGCCATCCCGCGCTGTTCAGTCTTCACGAACAGTTTGCGAATCTCCTTCTTGTGCAAGAGGAGTCGACGCGGGCGGAGCGGGTCGATTGCTTCGGCGGTCGCCATCTTGTACGGCGTGATGTTCATATTCCTCAACACTACCTGTCCCCGTTCTACAAGAGCGTAGGCATCGGAGAGGTTGATTTTCCCTTCCCGTATCGATTTGACCTCGCTTCCACGAAGTTCGATGCCCGCCTCGATGGTTTCCGTGATCTCGTAATCATGGCGCGCCTTGCGATTACGGGCAACGAATTGGAGTTCATCCTTCTGAGTCGGCATTCAAATAGAATAGGATTCCATGACTTGATTTGCAATCAAAAAGGGCTCCCTGACCGAGCCGCGGGAATCTGCCATGTCCTTGCACTTGACCAAGATAGCTGATCGCGAATTCCGTGGGTAAATGTTATCTGCTCTCGGTCGACATAAGTACCATAACCCGACGGGAACCGTCCGTCGTGGATACAAGAGGGGAGTGAAAGATGATCGATTCGCAGAGCAACAGGGCGGTGACAGTCCTTGTTGTTGATGATGAAGATAGCGTTTCCGGCCTGATCCAGGCGCTGTTGACCCGGAACGGCTATACGGTCATGACTGCGGCCACCGGTGCGGATGGTTTGGCTATGGCCGAGAAGACAAGACCGGACCTGATTCTCATGGACATAACAATGCCGGACATGGACGGTTACCAGGCGACCGCCAGGATCAAGGAAAGTCCGGAGCTGCGCGATGTCCCCGTCATCTTTCTTACGGGAAAGACGCCAACTGAGGATGGCGGACGGGCGTTTGCCAGCGGAGGGCTGACTTTTGTGCGTAAGCCTTTCTCAAACCGCCAGCTTCTTGACCTCGTGGCGTTGACAATGCAGTCCGTAAATCGGTGATTCTAAGCTAAATATAGTCCGGTCGCCGGCCGATATACTGTATGTGATGTGCATCAGTTGCAACGGCAAGAAAACCTCGATTGGAATGGCTCGATGTCACAAAAGATAAGGGTTCAGACAGCGAAGGTTCTGGTGATCGATGACGAGCCAGAGATCACTGATATTGTCGAAACCTTCCTGACCGAGGCCGGCTACACTGTCCGCGTCGAAAACTCTGCTCGAAGTGCCGTCTCCCGTGCGAGGGAATTCCATCCCGATGTCATCATCCTTGACATCATGATGCCGGAGATGGATGGGTATCAGATCTGCCAGGATATGAAAAAGGACATCACGCTGGTCGACGTTCCGATCGTCTTCCTGACCGGTAAAGATCGCAGTGACGACATGGGGCGATCATTCAAGGTTGGCGGCGACATGTTTATCAAGAAGCCGTTTTCCTGTGAACGCTTGCTCGAAATAGTCAACATCGTGATCATGTCGTCGAACCATCACTGACGATCTCGGCACCGCATCTGGCGCGCGGAACAGAGCCCGTTCATACGCTACCCAGTCACAGCCTCGTTGACCGATTCAAGAAACGAATCGACTTCTACCCCGTGCATCCGACAGGCCATTTCAACTGATTCAAACGCTTGCCCCGGGCAGTCGAAACAGCCGGACCCAAAGTGTTTCTGGAAGACTGCGCGAGATTCGGGATAGTTCTGGATCACTTCGCCGATCAGGTTATCACCAGTAATAATCGAATCGTTTCTGTCCTGCGGTTTCTTCGCCACATCGAAGCCGGCGTCGCTGAACTTCTTGCGCACGTCGGTCAGGATTTCATCGAGGTCAAGACCGTGGTTTCGACAGGCCATGCCGAGCGTGACACCCATTGCCCGAACCCGGTCGATATGTCCAGGAAGAGCCAGAGATGAAAGACCTGCCTCAACAAGAAGTCCCTTGATATCCGAAAGCCGATCGATCAAATCAGCCACTCGCGAATTGGCGTCAACCTGAACAGGCGCGCCGGAACTCTTCGGTCTCTGAGACCCTTTCACCGAGACGGGCGGTGGGCTTGGAAGTACGACCCGGCCGGAAGCGGTAGGAGTTTCCTGCTTCTTCGCCTGCACCGTCTGGCTGAGGCTAAACCAGATGTTGATGACAAACATGAAAATTGACACGGCCTGAAGAGTGGCCGACGTTATGAACAATCCCTGATAGATCGTCTGACCGGTTTCGACCGCCAGACCGCGAAAAAGCACCATCCCGATCAGGCTTATGTTACCGGTCCAAAAGTGAACGGCGACCCAGCCGGGGAATTTCAGATCCGTGCCGTTGAACCGGGGCAGGATGAAATAGCCAATGCCAAACACCATCATTGACATGAATCCCAGTAGATTGAAATGAGTGTGGCTAAATTGGCCAAGGTAACTTGGGCCGGCAATACCGTTAATAATCCCTATGATCGTCGCCGCGGCCAGGTAGGTCACCGAAGCGTAAATGAAGAGTTTCATATACTTACTCATATCGAGCTCCCGTCAGTTAGGTTTCCGTTGAAGCAATTATCGGTGATAGGGACCCAATAGGCTTTGATCTAGGTCAAGAGGCTCGGATCAATTGTGCTTGAGGAGGTCCCCGAATGCTTCTTCATCGATGACCGTGATACCGAGCTTTCTGGCCTGATCCAGCTTTGATCCAGGCTCAGATCCGCAGAGGAGAAAGTCCGTCTTCTTTGAGACCGCCCCCGCGACTGTTCCGCCGTTGACTTCAACCAGTTTCTTGAAATCACCGCGCGGTCTCGACAAGGTTCCGGTAATGACGAACGATTTCCCTGACAGCTTGCCTGTTCTTGCGACGGCGTGAAAGTCCGGGAATTGGACGCCGCCTTGCCGAAGCCTGGCAATCAGCTGGCGGTTTCCGGAGCGCAGGAAGTATTCGACAATATTACGGGCGATGATCGGACCGACACCAGGTACGAGACTCAATTCATCGACCGTCGCACCCTGAAAGCGTTCGAACGATTGAAAGTGCTCTGCGAGCACCCGCGCCGAGGTTTCCCCGACCCCGACAATCCCGAGGGCATTGATAATCCGTGCGAGCGGTGTACTCCGGGCACGGTCGATGGCCGAGAGAAGATTCTCCGCCTTCTTGTCACCCATCAGCTCCAACGGAAGCAGCTGCTCTTTCGTAGTGAAGAAGAGGTCGGCGGGGCTCTTCGCAATCCCCGCTTTGAGAAGTTGGCGCGCCAGTTTATCGCCAAGCCCCTCGATGTCGAAGCCTGACTTTGAGGCGAAGTGGATCAGATGTCCCTCGAGCTGCGCCGGGCATGACACATTGAAGCATCGAAATGCGGCCTCTCCATCCGGACGAACGATCGATTCGCCGCACGATGGACAACCCGGAGGGAAGGTGACCAGTATTGCCCCTTCACGGCGCTCTGACATAACAACTTCGACAACTTCCGGAATGACATCTCCCGCCCGACGGATGATGACGGTGTCGCCCTGACGGATATCGAGGTTCTTGATTTCGTCATCGTTGTGCAGCGAGGCACTTGAAACCGTGACCCCGGAGACACGAACCGGTTGTAGTTTTGCGATCGGCGTCACGACACCCGTTCGACCGACCGAGAATTCAATCGCTTCGATCACCGTTTGGGCGAGCTCCGCGCTGAATTTCCACGCCACCGCCCAGCGCGGTGCCCGCGAAATCTGACCCAGCGACAGCTGATGGGTAAACGAATTGACTTTCACGACCATGCCGTCGATCTCATAGTCGAGATCGGGTCGCAGGTTTTCCAGAAGCTCGAAGTTCGCACGCACGGACTCGACTCCGAGCACAGTTTTCAGGTGCTCGTTGATGAGGAATCCTTCTTTGGTGAGGAACTCAGCCACGAGCTGTTGCGTGCTCAAACCGGGAAGATCTGTTGCTGAAACGCCATAGGCGGAAAAAAGAAGCGGGCGAGAGGCGGTTATCTTCGGGTCTAATTGGCGCAGCGATCCAGCCGCCCCATTACGCGGATTTGCCAGAGGGGGGAGATTCGCTTCCAGCAGGTTCAGGTTGAGCGAAGCAAACGACGAGCGACGCATGATCACTTCCCCGCGCACCTCGAGAAGCGGATACATCCGCGAGGTCTCGTCCGACAGGCGCAGCGGGACATTCTTGATCGTTCGAAGATTCGATGTGATCTCCTCCCCGACCGCACCATCCCCCCGGGTCGAACCGACGGTCAGCAGCCCCTTTTCGTATACCAATTCCACGGCTAACCCGTCAAGCTTGGGTTCGGTTACGTATTCGATGGCATCGCTGGTCTCCAGTCCTTCGTGAACGCGCCGATCAAAAGCCGTGAACTCTTCGAATGTGGTTACTTTCTGAAGCGAGAGCATACTTTGTCGATGCGTGACCGGATTGAATCTCTTTGACGGCGACGCGCCGATTCTCTGACTCGGAGAATCGAGCGAGATAAGCGCGGGATAGTCCCTTTCGATTTCAAGAAGTCGGTCAAAGAGCGCGTCAAAAACTGCGTCGGCGACTGCCGGCTGGTCAAGCCCGTGATACAGGTAGTTATGGTGATTGATCTGCCGCTTGAGTTCTTCGTATTCTCCAAGCAGTTGTTTGGGTACGTTGGCCATGCCGAGAATTAAGACGGGATCACTTGAGCTGTCAATCATAATGCCCGCCCTCTAAGCAGAACCCCGAACGGGTCCTGGGAATCCGATCGGGGTCTGAATCTCGCGGGCGCTCTGCCCGAGCTTCGAGAGCTACTTCAGTTCTTTCATGCGCTCCTTGGCCTGCTCCGCCTCGAGCGTTCCGGCAAACTCCTCTTGGAGCCGCTGGAATACCTTCTTGGCGTCCGCCTTCTGGCCCAGCTCCTGCTTGGACCGTCCGAGTTTGTACAAAGCTTGGCTGGTTTTCGCTGAACCCTTGAAGCTCTTGAGCAGGTAATCAAATTCGGAGACCGCATCGACGTACTTTTCAAGAGAGTAGTAACATTCGCCAATCCAGTAGTGGGCCTGATCGACCGACGCATGACGCGGGCAGGTCGTCAGAAATCCCCTGAAGCCGGCAATGGCCTTGTCGTATTCCCCTTTGCGCACCAGATTGAAGGCCTCATCGTACGTTGTCGTGCAGTCGGGCAAGGCACTTGCCACGCTGTCAGATCCATCCTGCGCGCCAACCGATCCTCTGAGAATCGACTTGTTCTTTCCAAGAGCGTCGATCTTCGTCGTAAGATCGCTATAGTTCTCGAGCAGTTTACTCAACTGACGTTGAAGCTCGTCGATCGAGGTAGACATGTCATTGCGCAACTTGCGATCCGCTTCAGCTCCGCCGGTTATGATCGTATCCATCGCGGTGACGGATTTTTGCACGTTGTCATTCTGCTGTTCGATGCGATCAAGACGCGTGTTGATCTCTTCAACGTCCCGCTTAGTGACGCAGCCAGAACCGATCAAACCTGCGCAGACCACAACCGCCGCTGCCAGGATACCTTTCTGCAGAATGCTGTGCTTCATCATATCGTTATATCGTCATATCGTTGATACTTGCTGCTACTGCGAGACGACCCGGAATTCACACCGGCGGTTCTTTGACCACGCGTCTTCGTTCGATCCGATCACCGCAGGGCGTTCTTTCCCATAACTGATTACCGAGAGTCGCTTGGCATCCACGCCCAAGCCAATCAGGTAGTCCATCGCGGCGCGTGCACGTCGCTCGCCCAGAGCTATATTGTACTCGACAGTCCCGCGCTCATCGCAATGCCCTTCGATCTTGACGACCGCCGTGGAATTGTCTTTCAGAAGAGTGTAATTGGCGTCCAAAGCACCCTTCGCGTCTGAGCGAAGATTATACTTGTCGTAATCAAAATACACGGTCTGGAATTGCGATTCCTTAAGTGTCGACTTCTCGTCCGAAGGCGTAGTCGTCGTTTCGTCGGTTTTGGGCGTATCTTTCTTGGTTGTTGGCGAAGTCTGAGTTACCTCCTCAGCAACCTTCTTCTTTCCGCACGAGGATGCCAGCAACGCGATTGCCAGAACTCCGAGTATAAACAGAAAACCAGTTCTTTTCATGAGCATCGAATTCTCCTTCTCCTGATTAAGATCACTCACAATCCATTATGTATCACAAAATCTACCGCATGCTATTGGCTGGGTCAATAAAAAAACGTCTCCTTAAGGCTAGCGCACTGCCGGTCAATCCAGTCAACCACTTAACTTTCATCGGATAGGCCCCCAGCAGGGATTCGAGCAATCTCCGCTGCGCGTTAGACGGCGCTGGTTGCGGCCGGAAAGGTCGGCGGTGTAGATATCCCCGGGGCCAAATCGGGTGGACGTGAAGATGATTTGCTTGCCGTCGGGGGAGAAGTGGGGATTTTCATTCATGCCTACTTCGGTCATGATTCTGTACTCGGACCCCGACGTGTCGATAGAAGCCAGATCAAATCGGCCCGTCTTCGTGCGGCTCACAAAGGTGACGCGATCCCCTCGGGCTGACCAGATCGGCGAGTCGTTGTATCCCCCCTCGAAGGTCAAGCGGCGCACGTTGAACCCGTCGGCATCCATGAAATAGATCTGCGGCGCCCCGGTTCGATCGGACGTAAACGCTATCAAACGTCCGTCGGGGGACCAGGTCGGTGCGGTCTCGATGTCGGACTGATCGGTAAGTCGCTTGATCAGCTTTCCATCAGTGTCCAGAACATAGATCTCCGAGTTACCGTCCTTCGTCAGGGAACAGGCGATCTTGTTTCCGTCGGGAGAAACCGCCGGCGCGGACACGCTACCGTGGAAGTTGGTCAGCTTGCTCACCTTGCCCCCATTGATACCGATCTTGTACAGCTGCGGATCACCGTCGCGATAACTGATAAAGTAGATTTCGTCACGCGAGGGTGAGAAGTAGGGTGAAACGCAGATGGTGCCGAGTTTCGTCAATTGCCGTTCGTTGGCCCCGTCGTAGTCAGAGACAAACAACTCCTTCGCACTTCCCATCTTGCGCATATAGGCAATCTGAGTGCGAAAAATGCCGCGCTCACCAGTAAGGGTTCGCACGATTTCATTGGCGATATCGTGCGCCAGGACACGCCAGGCATAGCGATCTTCCTGGGCGTTTCCCTTGGCAATCTCCTGCTTGCGGGCAGCGTCGAAGATTCGCCACCGGACTCGCAATTGCCCTCCCGGAAACTCCGCTTCAAGGCGAACAACATAGGTTGCTCCCAATCGACTCCATCCAAGAAGATCAAGCTCCTGAATCTCGTAGGTCTTCAGGTAGAAGCTATCCACTTGAACCAGGTCGAAGTCGGCGAAAAAATCGACATCTCGGCGAATGACGCCGGTTGTGTATTCCATGATTGTCGAGTCGCCGGCCGTTATGTACTGAGTGCCGACGTACTTCATCTCTTCCACCGCGATTGGGGTCGGGCGCACATCTCCGGAGCGAAGGGTATCGAAGAAGATGTTCCGGACATCGTCACCTTGAGCGCAGACAGAGGCGGTTGTCATTACTGTGCACAGGAAGATGAAACATATGGCTGTTCTCATGAAATTACCTCGGTTCGAACTTGAACGGTAACGTAATGCCCAGTATCTCATCCTTGAAATCCCGTGGAAGTGGGGGAAACGGGCTGGAACGGTCGACGGCGATCAGGCACAGATTGTCAAAAACCGGGATTCCCGACGACTTGATTACTTTGGACTCGACCACCCGGCCAGATTGGATAACCTGAAAATACACGACACACAAAAGGACGCCGTCGGCGTCCACCGAGTTTCGCCAGTTGAGCAGAATCTTTCGGTAAGCCTCGGTAAACCAATATGGATAGGTAAAAGAAGCATTGTCTGTTCGAGCTCCCTCAAACGGTGTTCCCTGCGCGGTCGCGTCCAGCACTCCTTCTTCTTCACCAGCGAGTTCCTCAGCGCTCTTGTCGGGCTTGATCTTGCGCTTTACAACATGTTGCTTGACCGGCTTTGGCTTGTTCGTTTTTGTCTTTATCTGGCTTTTTGCGTCAGCTATCTGCACTTTAGGCTGCTCGACCTCCTGAGCCTTGGCTACCGGAATCGCGCCAGGCAGAATCTCGGCCGGTTTCATCTCGGGCAATGCCATAAGTGAGACTTTGATCACTTCGCTTTCATCGATCTTCTTTCTGATTTCAAACGGGGAGGAAAGCGTCGTGGCCGCAACGATCAAGACGTGCACGGCGATGGAAAGGATAACGTCTCGCCTCAGGTCGCTCATCGCTTCACCTGCCGTTTCTGGCTCTTATCTGCTGGCACGGTGACCAGCCCGATCTGCTCAATGCCAAGATTCTTGATGCGACTGATCACTTCAATTGCGATTCCGTAGGCGACCGAAGAGTCTCCTCGTATGTATACCGAAGTACTGCTCTTGGCCTTCATTTCGCTTGTCAAGGTCGCTTCGAAAGTGTCAAGGCGCGACCATTTGTCGTTAATGTAGACACCTCCCTTGTGGTCCAGCGAGATCACGATTCCTTCTTGCTGTTCCTGGGGCGCGGCGGACACAGTTCTCGGCAGGTTCACCTCAATTCCAGACTGCAGGAGCGGGGCAGAGATCATGAAAATAATCAACAGCACCAAAACGACGTCAACGAGGTTAGCGATATTGATGTCGGCCACGGTTCGATATGGGCGACGCAGGGGGCGACGCATCAGATCGATTCCTTCTTTGCCCGCGCGAGAAACTCGAGAATGAATCCTGCTGCCCGGTCATTGAGAAACTTCGTCTTGTTGTTTGCCCAGTTGAAGGCGATGACAGCGGGAATGGCTGCGCCGAGCCCTACGATGGTGGCCAGCAGCGCTTCCGCAATCCCCGGGGCGACAATCGCCAGCGAGGCATTACCGCGTTCCCCGATCGACCAAAACGAATCCATGATGCCGACCACGGTGCCCAGAAGCCCCATGAATGGGGCTGCGCTCGAAGTGGTCGCCAGGAAGACAACCTGCTTCTCCAGCTTTCCCATCTCCTCGGTCAGGGTCCGTTCCATGGTCATTTCCAGGATTTCAAAGTCGGTCAGGTCCAAGGAATGAGCCGTGGCCGCTGTTTCCGAACCGCCGTTGCGGCGCGAAGAGAGAGACGCCAACTCCTCCGTACCTACGGCGCACATGTTGGCCAGGGGGGACTGGGCAAGGGAACGAGCTTGAGTGGTCGCGTCCCTTATCGTTCTCACCTTTCGAAAATGCTGTATAAACTGGTCGCTCTCGCGCTCCACAACGCGAAACTGTCGCCACTTATGAAAAATGATCACCCATGAGACTAACGACATGAATACGAGCATGCTCAGGATAAAAATGCCAAACGTCGACGTGTTGCCGATGATTTCCCAGACCGAACCGGAAAAGAACCCGGCGAGTACGATGTGATTCATAATGCTTGTACGCCCATTACACTCAAAGGTTTACTGCGAGCGGCCGACAATCCAATTATCCCGTTTCTGTCGGACCAACCATGATACCGTGCCTCTATGAGAGCGTCAACTAAAACCCAGAACACCGATCCACAAGGGCCGTGTCTTAAAGCTTGATTTGCATTCGGCATCAGCGTACTTACCAGAAGGAACGGTCAGGTTATCTATGGGAAGAGTTTTTCTTTGTGTGGGTCTTGCAGTGCTGCTCATGATGAGTCCGATCGGATGCGGCAAGCAGGGACAAAGTGAATCGCGTCGAGATGCCCCAGTGGGACATCCCGACGAGCTTCGAGATAGCACAAGATTCGACGCAGCTCGAGACAGTTCGAGAGCGAGCGGCCAGGATTCCACCACAGGCAATGGACGCCGCCTACGGTTCCGTTGAAGAGAAAAAGCCCTCCGATGGCTCGGAAGGCTTTTTTGAACATTCGAGATTATCGCGGGGACGCTCTAACCTTCAATGGCCTCAACATTCGCTCGCGGTACAGTAGCGCGGGAGCCATCATCAAATTCAAGTTCGAGAATACGGGCCTTTGATTCCGACTCAAGCTTTGCCAGCGGGGAGGGCAGATCAGACACTTTGCCCAGTCGACCAAAGTATGGATGCCGAATGACGCGAACCGGGGAGCCGACTTTGAGTCCCTCCAGAGGCGCCGATTCAATGCTCGCGTTCACGCTGACGTCGCTTGAGGGAATCACGACCTCGGGACGGATCACGCCCGCGCGTATTTGCGTGGCCCCGTTGATGCAGGCCATTTCCCCTTCATGCTTCTTGAACAGATCGAATGTCTTCTGCGCCATGTTGATCTGACCGAATCCTTCTGTCACCACGAGCGTCGTTCCGATATCTTCAGAACCGGTAATTGCCACGCCAATGTCGTACCCCAGGAAATCGCGCAAATCCTTGTCGTCGAATCCACCGACTACGATGCCGCGCACACCGGCGGTGATCGCTTTCCTCAGCGCCGCGGCGGTCACGAGAGATCCGCCGACGATGATCTGTCCTCTGAGGCTGTCATCAATCAGCTTGTCGGTGAGTACAGTCGTATTGTCCGGTGTGACGATTCGTATAGTGCCCGAGGTTTCCCCGCCGATGCCGAAAATCCCCTGCACGAACGAAGCCATGCAGGCCACAACCACGCCCTCTCGGGGAAGACACTCGATCACTTCTCCAAGAATATAGGCTTTCACTTCCACAGGCGTAGGTTCGCCGCGCTGCAGCACCTGGCCGGTTACGTGTGAAACGGATTCGATAGTTCCGTCAATGGTCGCTTCGCAATGATTCTTAATAAGCCCAAACAACGACTTGGCCAGAGCAATCTGCTCCCCTTTCCTGATCTTGTCACCCGCCTTCTTCAGCATGATCGAGGCAATATCCTCCGGCGGAATCCCGAGCTTGTTAGCGACATTGAGCGGAACCACATTGCCCGGAAGCAGGGTACGCGCGACGACGTCATCGGGCTTCACCTTATCCCCTACCTTGACAACAACATCCCCCTTGAGGGGCAGAATGCGATGCTTCTTGACCAGTAATCTCTCGGTGACTTTCAGCCCTGGTGTATATGCGTGGCCCATGTGGCTCCTTCAATTCTCCAATGATCAGCGGGGTGATCGATTTCTCTTCTTACTGACCGCGAAGGCAATTGCCGAAATTGCGACGAGAGCGCTCACGATTATCCACAACTTTCCATCCGATTCCGCACTGGTGTCGGGTGCATTCTCCTTCATCTTTTCGGAACTGGCCAGTTTGACATTTTCGCGCGGAAGCGCGGCCTCGATGTTTTCGGTTGAAAACGAAGCTAACATAGCTTTGAAAACTGGCTTGTACTGTTCGAACTGCGATTTGGGCGAGTAGAAATACAAGTTGGCAATACCTCGATCATAGAATTTCATCCCCAGGACGCTCACTTTGACGCTCTTTTCTTCGTCGCTCAAACTGCTCACGACAGCGGCCAGCTGTTGCTGCGGTACATATTCCGGGTTGTTGTCAATCGGTTTGGCCAGGAACTCTTCTGGTGATACAGTTTTCACCTGTCCGCCAAACGACTGCCCAAGTCCTGTAACCACCGAGTCAATCTGCTTTCGTGACATCTGCCCGACCGTGTCAACCTTCAGGATGACATATGGCCCCACTTGAAATTGCGGATTCGAGGCGAGGGCGAAAACGGCTTCGTATGCGTAGGTGTCGCTCTTGGCATTACTCATCGAAAGAACAAGATCAACTTCGGCAAACCCGACCTGCCGCCAGTCCTCCGGATACGTGACAACGAAGCGTCCGTTCAGGCTCACAAATGTACCTGACCAGGCGATACCTGCTAACGCAAGGATGACCGCCGCCGCCAGAGCGCTGGTCCTGAAACAACGTGACGTGCGCCTCATCATTTTCTGCTCCATTCCCCTTCCGGATAGATGTCGAGCTCGATGGCCCACTTCTTCAAGTACGACACCCGATCCTGCTCGTTGAGAGACGAGAGATCGAAGGGGCGTCCGCGTCCGTCAAGAATGACTCCGACTACACCTCCATAGAGGGTCTTTTCTACCTTCACACCCTTGCCGCCGCCGACATCATAATTCCGCTCGGGCTCGAATGTCGCTTTGATTGTCTGCGGAATCCCGTTGGGCTGCAGGCCCAGTTTGAACAACTTCATTTCCAGATGATTCAGCACGCCCGAGACCGTCCCCTCGGGAAGTTCAAGCGAATACTTCATCACCACCCCGGGCTTCTTTGTCGTCCCGGATGGAGCCACGCAAGTCCCCAGATGAATCAGGCAATCCTTCTCGAATACTTCCGTGGCCGCTTTTGGCTGGACTTCAGTCAGAACTCCGAGCTGCGGCATCATGAAGATAGAGTCGACCGATAGTCGCGTCACTCCCTCGGGCAGGAATGAGTCTATCATCATCAACGCTGATTGTGCTCGGCGCGGCGCGTGGGACAGAACCCCTCCGGAGCCGATCAGCATGTCCAGGGTCATCATGTTCACGATCGTGCTTCCAGACGATGACTGCTCGAAAGCATCGGCAATGGTTCTCTGCTGTTGCACTCCCTTGAGCACGGTCGCAAAGCTCTTGTGCTGGACAAACGCCAGGCGGAGCGCTTCGCGCGCAATCGCCTGTTCGAAGATCAATTCTTCCAACGACTGAGGAATGGTCGTGGGGCGAATCATCTTGTTCTTGACACGATTGCGCAGATCGCGTTCGTCCATCGGGAATGGGACCCAACGCATGACCATGGGTAAAGTCGCTTCCGCGAACACGTTGGAGATGGAATACGACATCCCGAGATTCGCAGAAACCGTGCGATTAAATACCGGTGTCTTGCCATCCGGCCGAAAGACCGAGAAGACGTCGGTCGTGGCACCTCCGATATCGACGCCCACGGCCTCGATATTGTATATGTCAGCGATCGTCTGAATGATCAGCCCAACGGCGCCGGGAGTCGGCATGATTGGAGCGTCGGCCCACGACATCAACTTTCGATAGCCCGGCGCCTGCGCCATGACATGCTCCATGAACAGCTCGTGGATCTCCTCGCGTGCCGGCCCGAGGTTCTCCCGTTCCAGCACCGGTCGAAGGTTGTCCACGGTCTTGAGATCAACTTTGTCGGACAGAGCCTCTGCTACAGCACCGGCTGCATCCTTATTACCGGCATAAATAACGGGAAGTTTGTAGCCGGTCCCCAAACGCGGTCTGGGATCGGCAGCCGAAACGAGTTCCGCGATTTCAACCACGTGCGTTGTCGTGCCGCCGTCGATTCCACCTGACAGGAGGATCATGTCCGGGCGCAGATGTCGGATTCGTTCGATCTGTTGATGCGGAAGTCGCTTGTCGTTTGATGCGATCACATCCATCACAATAGCGCCCGCCCCCAGCGCCGCGCGCTCTGCGGACTCAGCGGTCATCGATCGCACCACGCCGGCAACCATCATCTGTAGTCCTCCTCCCGCGGAAGAAGTCGAAATGAAAACATCAGTGCCGACTTTACCATTAGCAGGAGATATGAATCGCCCTGCTTCGTCCAACAATTTGCGCCCTGAAAGTTCCTCTAACTCACCTACGGCGTTCAACACACCCATGGTGACATCCTCGAACGGGGCTTCGACCGTCGTTGGAGCTTCACCGCGCGTCATCAAACGGTACTCCCCATTTACGAATTCGATGAGAATTGCTTTTGTTGTCGTCGACCCACAGTCGGTGGCAACGATCACTTTGATATCACTTGGATTGGAAAACTTCGCCATCAATACCTGCTCAGCTACTCAGTCACAAACGGTTAATCGTCTGCGCCACAATGAATTGATTTATTCGTACGAATTCACGCGGCCATGTCAAGATGTCGAGTATAGCATAGGTCGGCGCCTTTGTAAAGCGCGAATTTATGACCGTGCCTGAATTAGTGGATGAAAGATGCGGCATTCACTTGAAGTCATAATCATCTGATCGATTTCCAGTGAGATTGCCTCTGACTTCGAGTTAAAGACCGATCATTTGTATCGCCCGGATGTTCCGCGGATTTGCGATCCGCTTTTTCGGCTTGACTTGAGCTGTTGCAGCCGATAGATTGCCCGCTGGCTGAGTCAACGGGTTGGAAAGGTAACTGGCAGTCACAGAAGAGCTAGCAGATGATTACACGTTTTGCCGCTTCATCCGTCGATAGATTATGTCGTTTCGCCCCACACTCCGTGTAGACTGACGTCTCCTTGAGGAATGACCGCTTGACCTGCCCTCTCTGCTCGCTCCATCGGCTTCTCAAGTGTGCGCTTATCGTCACTTCCCTTATTCCGATTTCAATCTCAACTTCGCAATCTCAGGTGCAGCCGGGAGATTCTACCTCTGTAATAGCGTCAGCGATGACCCCCAAGCCTGCTGTCAACGTGCGCGCCAGCGACACTCCCAACGATGCCGGAGGTTCGACGACGATCCGCTGGGACAAGTCCCCCGATGACGTCACGAATGGGAAGATCAAGCGGTACATCGCGCTGCGATCGATCGTGTTGAATACGGCTCCACTAAACTTCGCCTCCGTTGGTGATGTCCCGGCAGGAGACAGCGTTCTGATCGACGGACACGCGTCTGACGACTCGACCTACGTCTACATGATTCGGGCGGTCAATGATTCCGCATCGTCCGGGACTGTTCTGTGGTCATTTCATTCAGACTCGGATCCGTCCGCCCCCGTCAAGCCATCTGCTCAGTGGTTCGACTTTCAGCGCATCAATGTGTTTGTCGGAGTCATCCTGCTGAGTTTGTTCATTGTGTACTATATCCACCGGGCCCGCTCCGGCAAAGAACTGTTTATTCGCAAGATCGCCGGTCTTGAAGCCGTTGATGAAGCAGTAGGGCGCGCGACCGAGATGGGGCGAAAGATATACTATATCCCCGGCTCTCAGGACATGGATCAAGTGCAGACTCTTGCCGGTATCACCATTCTCGGACGAGTTGCCGAGATGGCTGCTCAGTATGAGGCCAAACTGGATGTGCCGGTTTCACGATCGCTGGTGATGGTTACCTGTCGTGAAGTTGTCAAGGAAGCCTACGCGAAAGCCGGTCGCCCTGATTCCTTCAGGGAGAGCCAGGTGCATTATTTGACCGATGACCAGTTTGGCTATGCTGCTGCTATCGACGGAATGGTGGTGCGGGAACGACCTGCCACTATTTTCATGATGGGTCTGTTCTACGCTGAGTCTTTGATTCTTGCCGAGACCGGCAATTCGGTCGGGGCGATTCAGATTGCGGGTACCGGGGAACCGTCACAGTTGCCGTTTTTTGTCGCCGCTTGTGATTACACGCTCATCGGTGAAGAATTGTTCGCGGCCTCGGCCTATCTTTCGAAAGAACCGATGCAACTGGGATCGCTCAAAGGGCAGGATATGGGCAAGGGTCTGATTCTGGTTCTTATTCTGATCGGGATCATTCTGGAATCGATCTATCTCTACGAAGCCCACCGACTCTTTATGGTGATTGGAGAATAGGCCGTGCGCAGAGAGATTCCTGTTCTTATCACCGGTCTGGTAGGTGCGATTCTCGTGGTCGCCTACTTCATTCCCCACTACCCGTTCAATAGACTTGCTAACTGGTCTTCGGACTGGTTTTCAATCGTCGCCGCCTTTGCCATCTGGCTGGGCGCTCTCAACCTCTTTAAGACGTCGTTTGAAAAGATGCTCTCCCGGAAAGGGGAATGGGGGTACGCGATCATTATCGTCGTCTGCTTCCTGATCGTGACCATCATCGGTTTCTGGGAGGGGCGGGGATTTCGTGAACCGGGCACCGGCTCGGACTGGATTTATGTTAATGTCTACACTCCACTCTCGTCGACAATGTTTGCCATCCTGGCGTTCTTTGTGGCTTCGGCATCGTACCGTGCCTTCCGTGCCCGGAACTTTGAAGCGACCCTTCTGCTCCTCGCTGCTTTCTTTGTCATGCTCGGACGAGTTCCGATCGGCAACGTTCTGACGGGATTCATGCCGGAGCACTGGCAACTCTCAGACTTGGCCACCTGGATCATGAACTATCCTAACACAGCAGGCCAGCGAGCGGTGATGATTGGCATCGCTCTCGGGACCGTCTCCGCGTCACTTCGCATCATTCTTGGAATCGAACGTTCCCACTTGGGAGGGGAGTAGCGCATGAACAGGGACTTTCGGCGAATCGGGGTCATGTTTCTGTTTACGATTCTCTGCCTCTTCGCCTATATCGGGAGGCACAACGACTGGTTCCAGCCGTTTGCCTTCTCGCCGAAGATCTCGATACTGGTCATTGTTCTGATCGGACTATCGATTGCCTGGATTCTGGTGCGCACGCTGCGAGGTCAGTTCGCTGAGCGACGGATAGTGTTTCTCTATGTCGGCATCGCTGTCGCTTTGCCCCTCTTTATGTCGATCACCCAGCGTGTACCTATCTCACCCGAGGCGAGCAAGGTCTACGACGGAATCAAGAATCTTCGCCCCGGTTCAAAAGTCTTGGTCTCATTTGATTATGATCCCCCCTCGGCTCCAGAACTCCAACCGATGGCGGAATCGTTCTTCCGATTCTGCTTCGACCACGAGCTCAAGGTCATCATTATGGGTCTCTGGCCGCAAGGATCTCAGCAGGCCCGGCTGGCATACGAGAAGCTGCTCACTGAGGATGTTTACAAGAAGAAGAATCTCACCTATGGCGAGGATTACGTCAATCTCGGGTTCCAGTCCGGCAATGAGTTCGTCATTCAGCGCATGGGTTCGGATTTCAAATCGATGTTTCCAGCAGATTATCGGGGAACTCCTTATGACAGCCTGCCGCTGGTCAAGAATGTTCGCAACTTCTCCAATATCGATTACGCCTTCAATCTCTCTGCAGGTTATCCTGGCACCAAGGAATGGGTACTCATTGGTGTCGATCGATACGGTTTGAAGATGGGGGCGGGCAACACCGCCGTGCAGGCGACCGGCATGTATCCGTATGTCCGGAGCGGACAATTGCTTGGAATCCTGGGGGGAATGAATGGCGCCGCGGAATTCGAGCAGATCACTAACTATCTCGGCCGGGGGACAAGATTCATGCTGTCGCAATCGTTCGCTCATATCGTCGTGATCGCGTTTATCTTCATCGGTAACGTCGCCTACTTCCGCCACGAGCGCAAGAAGGGCAAGAGGTAGCTTGGCAATGGCTGACATGATGAACCATCTCGCTCTCTGGATTGCGGCGTTCCTCACATTGGGGATCATTTCCTTTTTGTATCGCGACAATGTCTGGTACAAGATTTGTGAGGCAGTCTTTGTCGGTGTCTCGGCCGGTTACTGGTTCGTCACCTATTTCTGGGACAACATCTACGGCAAGTTGTGGGTTGGAATAAATCCTTCCGACCCGTCCCAACCGATCGACTATTATCTGCTGGTGGGGGCTGTGCTGGGATTCATGATGCTTTTGCGTTTGGTCCCCGGAATTGGGTGGATCTCCCGCTGGCCGCTGGCGTTTATTGTCGGCGCCACGGCTGGTTTGAACCTGATCATCTATTTTGCGTCGAACGTTATGGTCCAAGTATCCGACACTATCCGACCGCTGTTTGGCGCAAATTATGGCGCTTCGGCCTATGATATCCTCGGCAACATCGTGGTTGCCCTTGGCACATTCACGGGTCTCATCTACTTTTTCTTCTCCAAAGAACACAAGGGAGCATTCGGCGGAGCCGCCAAAGTTGGCATCTTCTTTCTTATGATTACTTTCGGCGCCTCATTTGGCTATACTGTCATGAGTCGCATGTCGCTCCTGATCGGGCGCATCGATTTTCTTCTCAACGACTGGCTGAGGTTGATTCAGTAGTGAGTATCAGGCGACGTATGGTTGGTTTCTGTCTGCGGACCTTGTTGGCTTGCGTTCTGGCATGCGCATTCCTGCCGAACCCAGTCTTCTCGGCAGAGCTACCTGTGACATCTGTAAGCGATACGACTCTCACCGCACCGCCTGCCGCGCCTGTGACATCGCTGGTCGTGGTTGACCACGAGTACGACAATGGAGGAGCCGTTGAGCTTTCGTGGGTTCCGTCAATTGACGACCAGCTCCTGAAGGGCCGGATCACAGGGTATCGGTTGTTTAGAAGCGCCAATGGCGGGCCGGGGGAGATGATTACCGAGTTGCCCGCTGGCTCCAATTCCTACCTTGATAACAGGGTTTCGCTCGACAGCTCCTATGTCTACTATGTCGAGACCATCTCCGACGCCTCTCCATCGGCTTCAATACGCACCGAGTCGATCACTCCTGAGCGCGAATGGATCAATTTCAATCGCAAGTATCTCTTCCTGATCGGTCTGATTATCTCGATGGCCGTCATATTCTTCATCGAGACCGCCCGACGAGGGACAAAGCTCTTCATTCGGCGAATCGCCGGACTTGAAGCAGTCGACGAGGCAATCGGACGCGCCACCGAGATGGGACGCCCCATTCTGTTCATTCCCGGCATTCAGGATATGGATGATGTCCAGACAATCGCCGGTATCACGATTCTTGGACGAGTCTCGCGGGTCATTGCCGACTACGATACCAAGATCAACATGCCGGTGTCGCGTTCCCTTGTCATGACGGCGGCGCGCGAGACGATCAAGACTTCCTATATGGCCGCCGGACGGCCCGATGCATATAATGATGACATGGTGTCATATGTGACCGACGAGCAGTTCGGCTATGTTGCTGCGGTCGATGGCATCATGGTTCGCGAAAAACCTGCTGCCTGTTTCTACCTTGGGGCATTCTTTGCCGAGTCGCTGATTATCGCCGAAACCGGGAACTCTATCGGTGCCATTCAGATCGCCGGCACCGCCATGCCCGCACAACTGCCGTTCTTTGTCGCGGCCTGCGATTTCACGCTCATTGGTGAGGAACTGTTTGCCGCGTCGGCGTATCTGTCCGGCGAACCAAAACAACTGGGTTCACTCAAGGGACAGGATGTCGGTAAGGCGATCGCTCTGGCCGCGATCCTGCTGGGTGTTGCAGGCGCGACTCTGACCGCCGTGTGGAATGTCGAGCTCGTCTCTGAATTCCTCAAACTTCTGACAACTATCTTCAAGACCAATTGATACACCGATGAAGCGACAGATACCCATAGCGATTACCTTTCTGGTCGGGACACTGCTCATTGTATCGGTCTTCCTGCCTCCCCTCGAATCATCAGGAGAGAATTTCACACTCTTCTTCGATATCATCGCCGTCTTTGCCTTCTTTCTGGGCGGAGGGAATTTGGTTCGTATCCACGCCGACAAGCTTGCCCGCAAGAAGCATGACTGGCAGTACTCGCTTGTAACCCTGACCGGCTTTGTCGTCATGTTGGCTGCCGGACTTTTCAAGCTCGGTAATCCGGGAGGCGTTA
The DNA here is from genome assembly GCA_964540105.1 of uncultured Ignavibacteriales bacterium. GTDB lineage: Bacteria > Zixibacteria > MSB-5A5 > GN15 > FEB-12 > DATKJY01. The sequence continues at coordinate 837,513 of CAZILL010000001.1, forward strand.
CTGCCGACCTGACAGCGACCGGTTCATGGTTTCAGATTCTCTTCGAGTCATTTATGTCCCCACTGAACTCGACCATGTACGCCCTCCTGGCATTCTTTGTGGCGTCAGCGTCCTATCGCGCGTTTCGAGCCAAGAACAAAGAGGCAACCATACTCCTCGTCGCCGCGTTTGTCATCCTGCTCGGACGCACTCCGTTCGGAACCGTTCTGACCGATTGGATACCGGAGTCGTTCTCGCTGGCGCAGATTCCTAATCTCGCCATTTGGATCATGAGCGCGCCCAATCTTGCCGGCCAGCGAGCGATCATCATCGGGATAGGACTCGGCGTCGTTTCCATGTCGCTCAGGCTGATTCTGGGAATCGAGCGCACCTACCTGGGCGAGGGGAAGGGGTAAGGTTCAAGCGTGATTCATATCCCTCTTGTCAGTCTGAATTCTCTCGGCGTCGCCATCTCACTTATCGTGATCGCCGGAGGATTATTGTGGCTGGCGCTTCGCGCCTGGTCCGCGCGTGAGGTCGACCGCCGAATGATCTTCGCGTTTATGCTGGTCGCGGTCTCGGCCCCGATCCTGTTTCCGGTCACTTTCAAAGAGTCGGCAACGCCAATTGTGCGGGCGGTCTTCGACAAAGTCGAATCTCTGCCTGCCGGTTCCAAGATTATGATCTCGTTTGACTTCGATCCCGCTATGGCTCCTGAAGTTCATCCGCAGGCCGAAGCGTTCATGCGGCATTGCCTTGCAAAGGGACACAAGGTCGTGTTCATGTCTCTGTGGGCGACCGGTCAATCGCTCTTGAGCGGTTCAATCGAGAGAATTATTAAGAAGGAATTCCCCGAAAAGATTGCCGGCACTGACTACGGCATCCTCGGTTACAAGGCGGGCAACGAAGGGGTGCTAAATGTTATCGTGACTGACCTCAAGAAAATGTATCCAACCGATGTCAATAGTCAGCCCCTTGATAGCATTCCTGTCTTTAGGGGCATAGAATCCTGCAAGGATTTCGACCTCATCCTTACCATTGGCGGGGGAAAGCCGGGAGCAAAAGAGTGGATCCTGTTTGTCGGCGATCCCGCTAACGTGCCCATAGGAGCCGGACTGGCAGCGGTCTCCGCACCGCAGCTCTATCCGTATTACCCTAAGCAACTTCTCGGCCTTCTGGGTGGAATCAAGGGAGCAGCCGAATACGAATCGGAGTTGGCCGCCCGATACGAACGGTTCCAAACGACAGCTACCCCCGGGCTTCGCATGATGGGTCCCCAGACCCTCGCGCACTTGGTCATCATCGCCTTTATCATTCTGGGGAATGTCGCGTACTTCCGCGGACGCCGTAAGGAGGGGATGGCGTGAAACGTTCCACGCTGATCGTCTCCTCAGTCGTCGGCGCGCTTTTTGTACTCAGCTGGATTCTGAAAGCTCAGGGACTTGCCGGAGCGCAGGAGCACAATATTCTTCGCGGTTTCCTCGTGACCGCATCCGCCTTCCTGACCTTGTCAGTATTGTCGTTCTTGTATAAGGATAATCCGTTCTATAAGTTTGCCGAGCATCTCTATGTGGGTGTTTCGGCCGCTTACTGGATGTCATTTGGATTCTGGTCAACAATCGTCGGCAATCTTGTTCCGCGTATTTCACAGCCGCTTTCGAAATTCTTCAAGGTTTCCTACATCCCAGGAGATTACAATTTCATTTTCTGGCTGCCGATCATCTTTGGCCTGCTTCTGCTCATGCGGCTGTCGTCGAAACTTGGATGGCTTTCCCGATGGTCGCTGGCGTTTATCGTTGGCACAACCGCCGGCCTGAACTTCATTCGCTATCTCCGCTCCGATTTTATCGAACAGGTCTCTTCGACTTTTGTGCCGTTGATTGTTGACTGGCAGGGGGTCGGACACTTTCTTTCGAATCTCAGTTTGTCCATGTCCGGGCAATTCGTGGCCATGCTGACCAACTGGGTGATTTTCCTGGGTGTGCTATGTGGACTTGTGTACTTCTTTTTCTCGAAAGAGCATACTGGCGCCTTTGGGCGGGCGTCACGAATCGGCATTTGGGTCCTGATGATCACCTTTGGAGCGTCGTTCGGCTATACCGTCATGGGGCGCGTGTCGCTCCTGGTCGGGCGCCTCACGTTCCTTTTCCGAGATTGGTTAAATCTGACAAGCTAATGAAGTCTTCCAGAAGATATGGAGGCAAAATGAAATATGCCCTTTCATCCGCGCTATTGGCCATGCTGCTTTCCGCATCCACGGTCTCGGCGCAGACTGATTCGGCGCAGAACGCCCAGCTGATGGCTTCTGATCCGGCCATTCCACGGCCGGTCAGCGCGGTTCGGGCTGAAGACAGCCCCAATGATCACGGCCATTCGATTACACTGACCTGGGATCTATCGCCCGACGACGGCAACGGTGCCAATAACGTTCGGCTCTACGAGATCGAACGCTGGACTCCGTATTATCTCGACACCCTGCACGCGGATCAGGGTCGGATCGACTCTCTGACCGGCGTGAACACGGTCTTTCGTCGTTATCTGCCGGTAGCGCAGGACTTGTTGAAGAAGTACACGAAGCAGGGTCTCCAGGATTCGGTGAGTAAGTACACCGACACTGTCGCGGCTATGCGGCGTATGATGCCCTCGCTCCCGAGCGAGATCAAGCGTCTTGAGCGGTCGATTAAGAATGACTGGGAGCGCGCCCCCACCGCCCACGCTCAGTATCCAAACCACGGCGAGTGGCGCAGAGTAGGCGAGTCGTTTGCCGGTGTGCGCACTTTTGTGAACAGCGGCCAGAAGGACCTTGAAGCTGCCGACCACCTTCCGAACGGATGCGACTATTATTATCGCGTCATTACCGTCACCGCTAATCCCGACGTCAGATCCCTCTCGGAAATTGTTGGTCCAGTACAGGCGTACGGTCAATGGTATAACAACGATCGCACGCCGTCCCTCTTTGCAACGTCGATCTTTCTTGCCCTGGTGATCCTCTTCGTTTCGGTGGCCCGCAAGGGGAAGGACCTCTACGTGCGACCCCTGGGAGGGATTGAAGCGGTGGACGAGGCGATTGGTCGAGCCACAGAAATGGGGAAACCGATTCTCTACGTCTTGGGACTCGGAACTGCCGCCGACATTGCCACGATTGCCTCTTTCACGGTGCTGGGACGCGTGGCCCGGAGAGTAGCCGAGTACCAGACAGAGCTGATTGTCCCCACTTACGATCCGATCGTTATGTCTGTAGCGCAGGAAGCAGTCAAGACCGGCTACGCGGACGCCGGTCGACCGGACGCTTACAAAGATGACACGGTCTTCTTCGTTACCCAGAATCAGTTTGCGTATGTCAGTGCGGTCAATGGCATTATGCTCCGACAACTACCAGCAACCAATATCTACATGGGTAAATTCTTTGCTGAGTCGCTGATTCTTGCCGAGACCGGAGCGCTGGCGGGATCGATTCAGATCGCCGGCACCGACGAAATCGCGCAGATACCGTTCTTCGTCGTCGCCTGTGACTACACCCTGATCGGCGAGGAACTGTATGCCGCCTCGGCCTATCTTGGACGCGAACCGATTCTCCTCGGTTCGCTGAAAGCCCAGGACTTGGCCAAGGCTGCCGTGATCATCTTCGCCATAGCGGGCATTGTCTCCGTCAACCTGGGCTGGCCCGAGTTCAAAGAATACTTCCGGGTAATAAGGTAGGACATAACCATGCTGAGAAGACAATTACCGTTTGTACTGGTCTTTATTTTCGGATCATTCATGGCCGTTCAGTACTTCATGCCTCACGGAAGTACCGAGTGGGTTTACGAGTTCTTCGCCCTCGACTGGGTTCCGATCATTGGCATTTTCGCCCTTGCGCTCGGAATCTGGTCGCTGATCCGTGTTTCCTATGACAAGATCAAGCAGCGCAAGCAGGATTGGCAATACTCTATTGTGCTCCTTGTGGGTCTGTTCACGATCATCTTCTTTGGGTTCTTTACCAAGATCGGCGAGCATTGGGAGTTCAGGCTTGTGACCCCTGAAGGTCTGCAGAGTTACATGTTTCGTCATCTCTTTGATTATATCGTTATCCCCGGGCAAGCCACCGTCTTTTCTCTGCTGGCATTCTATATTGCGTCGGCATCGTATCGAGCCTTCAGAGCCCGCAATCTTCTGGCGACGCTCTTACTTCTGGCCGCCTTTATCATGATGTTGCGCTTCACCCCGCTCCCGGGAATCGGCGAGTACTTCACACAAACAGCCACATGGCTACTGAACGTCCCCAACCTCGCCGCCAAGCGTGCAATTATCATCGGTATTGGCTTGGGGATGGTGGCCACCGCCATCAAGGTCGTTCTCGGCATTGAACGCGGATACATGGGGAAAGGGTGAAAAGGGTCAGGCTATGAATCTATTCAACAAAATGATGGCTCTGGATCGGCGGTGGATTTTCCTCTTATTGGCGCTGGTCTGCGTGGGCGCCTACGCCATGAAGTTCGACGTTCCTATTTTGGTCAACAGCGAAGTGAAATCGATCCACAATTTTGTCGACACCCTCAAGCCGGGGCAGATTGTGTTCGTTGCGATTGATTACGATCCCTCAAGCCAGGCGGAACTTCACCCAATGACCTACGCTGTCATGGAGCACTGTTTCCGCAAGAAGTATCGCGTCATCGTCACCGCCCTATCGCAGAACGGTCCCGGCATGGCCGATCAGGCCATTCGGGATATTACCGACTCGCTGAAGCTGGATCGAACCTACAACGGCGTGACCTACCCGGGGCGGACGATTACGCGCGGCGTTGACTATGTGTTCCTGGGCTATAAACCGTACCCGAACCTCATCATACTCGGGATGGGTCAGAACTTTCGAATTCCGTTCCCGACCGATTACTATGGCACACCTCTTGATTCTCTGCCCCTCATGAAAGGGGTCATAAACTACGATCAGGTGGCGTGTGTGGTAAGTCTGTGTGCCGGTAATATTGCCGACATGTGGATTTCCGACGGGCAGGGTCGTTATAACTTCAAATTGGCTTTTGGCCTGACAGGAGTTATGGGGGCCGACTATTATCCATATCTAAGCTCAGGTCAGGTCTTCGGCCTCATGGCGGGTCTATACGGGGCGGCCCAGTACGAAAAACTGGCGGACAATGCCGGCATGGCGCGTGACGGCATGCGCATCCAGTTGCTCGCTCACTGGCTGATCATTCTGTTTATTATCGTGGGCAATGTCGGCTATTTTGTCACCCGCGGCAGAAACAAGCAGGCCGGGAAGTAAGGAGAAGAAATCAATGAGTTTTGAAACCTTTCTGTGGACGAGCTTTGGGGCGTTCCTGACGCTGGCAATATTCTCCTTTCTGTACAAGGATAACCCGATTTACAAGTTCGCCGAGCACCTGTTTGTCGGTGTCTCTGCCGGATACTTTGTAGTCATCTTGTGGCACAACGGCCTCAGCCCGAATCTCATTCAGCGATTGTCGGATGGCGATTGGTACCTGCTCTGGTTGAATTCTCTTCGACCCTGGTATCTGATCCCGGGAATTCTCGGCGCTTTGATGTTCTCTCGTTTTTCGAAGAAGTGGGCGTGGGTGTCGCGATTCCCTATGGCCATTTACATCGGCATTGCCGCGGGCATTACGATACCTCTTGAAATGACCAACCGCGTGCTTAGGCAGTTAGTAGCAGCGATGACCCCGATCAACTGGGCGAACTTCCTCGGCAACGGTTACCTCGACATCACCGCCGGCTTTTCCCAGCTGATTATTTTTGTCGGCTCAGTATCAGCGTTAGTGTACTTCTTCTTCTCCTTGCCGCATCGGGGGGCTATCGGTGGTATGGCGAAGTTGGGGATCTGGACGCTCATGCTTGGCTTCGGAGCGACGTTCGGTTTTACCGTCATGAATCGCATTTCACTCTTTGCGAATCGCGTTCAGTATTTGTGGGTAAACTGGATGAAATCAGCGTTCAACGTGAACAACGCCAACCCTAACGCCGATGTCTGGTATCAGCTTGTCTTCTGGCTGGTCGTCCTGCTCTTTGTAAGCTATATTGCTCTTGAAATCGCCAGACACCTTGGACGCAAAGCGCAAACCGCTCAGTAGAAGCGACAGAATACTGCTTGAAAGTCCTGAGCCTGCGAAGGTTCGGGACTTTTTTTTCAGCTGGTTGTTGTCCGCTTGCGTACAAGAGGTAACTGAGTATGAGAATTCGTGTGAAGAACGTGGCACAAGGTTCGGATCTCTGCTGTAATTCTATATGATTGAATAGGTTGACTCGCCACTGTCGAATCAATGAAAGCCGTTATGTGTCATACAGTTACAAGCCGTTCGTATTATCCTTGAGGTTAACCTGCTCAAAAGAAACCAGTTAGAGGAGAGAATTATCGAAGAAACGAAAGAAAGTACTTGACAGACAGGCAATCTTTTCCTAACCTGACTCCGGTGTGAGGAACCAACACTGTTGCGCATCGTCGAAATGGGTAGCAACTTTTTAACACAGGGAAAGTGAGGTGGGTAATGGCTCGGACTGAGAAGAAAAACCCAGCCAGAACCAACACCGAGTCAGCCGCACGAGCGGAGAATCAAAGCAACTCCACTTCGAGGCTTTCGACGGCCGAGGCGCGCCGCGAATACCAGAGGCATTATTACCAAATGCACAAGGAAAAAGCCAAGGAATATCAGCGGCAGTATAACCTGACGCACAAAAAGAAGATCCGAGGCGGTCGTGGCAAGTCATCGCTGAGCGCGTCGAGAGAGGTTGTGCGAAGCACTTTCAATACGGCAGACATTATGCACTCGCCAGTTGAGAAGACGCTTCGGATTCTTGAGAAGATTATTCGAGGGGAACGTCTCTTTACGATGTAGGACGTTTCTACGCCGGCTGTGAAGGGCGATCGGGGACATATGCTTCCCGGTCGCCTTTTAAGTTGCACTGAGAAGCTTGGTGTGATACATTCTGCGCATAAAGATCGGGAATAGTTCGAAGGAGATAATATGGCAGGTAAGAAGGTCACTACGCCGAAGAAATCTACTCCACCTAAAGGGACTGCAAAGACTACGTCCCACAAAGCTAAACCGTTGGCGCACAAGTCGACTTCCGGAGATAAGCACTACTACTTCTTCGGGGGAGGGAAAGCTGACGGCACGGCCGCGATGAAGGATTTGCTTGGCGGAAAGGGTGCCAATCTGGCAGAAATGACTAATGCCGGAATACCTGTTCCTCCGGGATTCACGATTACCACCGACGTCTGCAGAATCTACTACGAAAACGGCATGGAAGTTCCCAAGCCGATCGATAGAGAACTTGAAAAACACATGACCATGCTCGAACAATCGTCGGGAAAGAAGTTCGGGGATCCGGCCGATCCGCTCTTGGTGTCGGTCCGCTCGGGTTCCAAGTTCTCGATGCCGGGCATGATGGACACAATCCTGAATCTGGGTCTGAACGAGGAGTCTGTCGAAGGGATCGCGAAACGAAGCGGCAATCAGCGCTTTGCGCTGGACAATTATCGTCGTTTTATCTCCATGTTTGGCAACGTGGTACTCGGGATCGACAAGGAGCAGTTCGAGGAAGTCATTACTGAAAAGAAGCACGAGCGCCGCATCAAACAGGATAGTTCGCTGCAACCCAACGACCTCAAGGAGATCGTCAAGAAGTTCAAGCAGATTGTTAAGCGCAAGTCAGGTGAAGCATTCCCCGACGATCCTTTCACTCAACTTCGCATGGCCCGCGATGCTGTTTTTCGCAGCTGGAATAATCCGCGTGCGATATCGTATCGCCGCCTCAATAATATCCCGTCCGATCTTGGCACCGCGGTCAATATCCAGGCTATGGTCTTTGGCAACATGGGGAACAGCTCCGCCACCGGCGTAGGCTTCACCCGCAATCCATCTACCGGCGCAAAGGAGTTCTTTGGGGAGTATCTGGTAAACGCTCAGGGGGAAGATGTTGTGGCCGGGATTCGCACGCCGCAGCCCATCAGCGAGCTTGCCAATGACATGCCGGACATCTACAAGCAGCTCAAGGAGATCACGACCCGACTTGAGAAGCATTACCGAGATATCCAGGATTTCGAATTCACGATCCAGGAACACAAGCTCTACATGCTGCAGACTCGCAACGGCAAGCGGACGGTGCAAGCGGCAATCAAGATCGCCGTCGACATGGCGAAGGAAAAATTGATCACGAAGGAAGAAGCGATCTTGCGTATCGATCCGGTCGGAATCGATCAGCTTCTTCATCCCCGCATTGACCCGAAAGCGAAGTTCGATGTCATCGCCAAAGGGCTGGCGGCCTCACCCGGCGCCGCTTGCGGAAAGATCTACTTCACCGCTGAAGACATCGTCAAACATGGCGCCAAGGAAGCTTCCATTCTCGTGCGCGAAGAGACGAACCCCGACGATATCGAGGGGATGAATGTCGCCGTCGGGATTCTCACCGCCCGCGGCGGGATGACCTCGCACGCGGCGGTCGTCGCACGCGGTATGGGGAAGTGTTGTGTGTCGGGGGCCGATCAGGTTCGGGTCAATCTAAGCAAGAAGCAATTCTCGGTCGGCAAGTTGACTATCAAAGAGGGTGAAGTCATCACCCTCAACGGCTCTACTGGCGAGATCATCCTCGGCACGGTCGCGACGATCGAGCCGGAATTGTCAGGAGAATTCTCCGAGTTGATGAAATGGGCCGACGAATACCGACACCTCAAAGTTCGCGCCAATGCCGATATCCCCCGCGACGCCGAACAGGCGATCAAGTTCGGAGCGGAAGGAATCGGACTTTGTCGAACAGAGCATATGTTCTTCGCCGAGGATCGAATCCCGATTGTTCAGGAGATGATCCTGGCTGATTCTCCCGAAGCGCGTCAGGTCGCGCTTGAGAAGCTTCTGCCATACCAGAAGAAGGACTTCAAAGGACTGTTCACGACCATGCAGGGATTGCCCGTGACCATCCGCACGCTCGACCCGCCGCTTCATGAATTCCTCCCCAAGAAGGAAGATGTCGAGGCCAAAGTGAAAGCTCTCGATCCCAAGGGAGATGATTACGAGGAGCAGCTTGAGGCGCTTCAAAAGACCCTCAAGAGGATTGATGAACTTACCGAACTGAACCCGATGCTTGGACATCGCGGCTGTCGCCTGGGGATAGTCTATCCGGAAATTACCGAAATGCAGGTGCGGGCGATCATTGAGGCTGCCTGCGATGTACATAAGCACAAGATTCCTGTTCTTCCTGAGATCATGATTCCGCTGGTCGGGCATGTCAATGAGTTTAAGAATCAGAAGGAATTGGTGCTTCGCATTGCCAATGAAGTGATGACCCGACACAAGGTCAAAGACCTGACCTTTCTTGTCGGGACGATGATCGAGATTCCTCGCGCGGCGCTCACCGCTGACGCCATCGCTGAGGAAGCCCAGTTCTTCAGTTTCGGCACTAACGATCTTACCCAGATGGCTATGGGCTTCTCACGCGACGACGCTGGCAAATTCCTCAGCTATTATCAGCAGCACGGGATCCTGCCAGGGGATCCGTTTGTTTCGATCGATCGCGATGGCGTTGGACAGTTGGTGAAAATGGCTAAGGAAAAGGGGCGTTCGGCGCGCCCGGACCTCAAGATCGGAATCTGCGGCGAGCATGGAGGCGACCCCGACTCCATCGAGTTTTGTCACCTGATCGGACTCGATTACGTTTCCTGTTCACCGTATCGCGTCCCGATTGCGCGTCTCGCCGCGGCACAGGCAGCCATCCGCCACGGAAACGAAAGCGCCGGAAAGAAGAAGTAGATTCCTAATCCTATGGGAGCGATGGAATGAATATCCTTTGCTCCCTTTGAGGAGCCGTGGGGAATACCTGCTTCTTGCAGGGCAGGATTCTGCGTCTGCGATCTTTTGTTCATCTTTCAAACCTTCTGCCCACCAAGAACTTTCCCTTGACATTTGTTAGGGAATGGGTTCATTCCTGTATGAGTTGGTCGATATCACAGTTATACAGAAGTGAGGTTGAAGTCCATTTTTATTCACCAATGTGCTTGCCATTATTCAGTGTAACTAATTCTGGGATAAAATATTATGAGACATGAGCTGGATTATATCTTTCGGCCTGCTTCGATCGCAGTGATCGGAGCCTCCACTCGCAAGGGAACCATAGGTCGTGAAACTCTTCACAATATTATCTCGGCAGAGTTCAACGGTAAGGTGTTTCCTGTCAACCCCAAAGCGCACGTCATTCATTCCATCAAGGCCTACTCGACCATTCTCGATGTTCCCGATGCCGTTGACCTTGCCATCGTGATTGTCCCCAAACTGGCCGTCAAAGAAGTTGTGAGGCAATGCGGGGAGAAAGGGGTCAAAGGAGTGGTTGTGATCTCGGCAGGATTCTCCGAAACGGGTCCCGCTGGCAAAGCGGCCGAAATGGATGTTCTGGAAATTTGTCACCAATATGGCATGCGGATGATTGGCCCAAACTGTTTCGGTGTAGTCTGCACTGACCCCGAGATCAACCTCAACGGCACTTTTGGAAAGACCTACCCTACTATCGGTAAGGTTGGATTCATTACGCAGTCAGGTGCAATGGGGGAAGCGATCATGAATCAGGCCAAAGAGCTGGGGATCGGTTTTTCGCTCGTCGCCTCGATTGGGAACAAGGCCGATATCTCGGTGAATGATATTCTCAACTACCTCAAAGACGACCCTCGTACCGACATTATTCTCCTCTATGTTGAGAACTTCGGCAACCCGCGTCACTTCACACCGATCGCCCGCGCCGTGTCGCGCCTCAAACCGATTGTCGCAGTCAAGTCGGGCCGCACCAAGCTCGGCGCCAAGGCGGCTTCCTCGCATACTGGTGCGCTGGCGGATCTCGATGTTGGCGTCGATGCCCTCTTCGAGCAGACCGGCGTCATGAGGGTCGACACCGTTGAGGAGCTATTCGACGTGGCGTCGGCTCTATCATCTCAGCCAGTTATCAAGGGGAATCGTGTTGTTGTCGTGACGAACGCCGGTGGGCCGGGTATTCTTGCTACCGATGCCCTGATCAACAACGGCATGGATATGCCGCCCCTCTCTCCAAAGATTGTGAAAGATCTCAAGAAGTTCAGTAATGCGAACGCTTCGTTTTCCAACCCGATGGATATGGTGGCAGGGGCTGCCGCCCGCGAGTTCAAGTTGACGCTTGATGTTATCAAGAAGGACAAACGCTACGATGCCATTATTCCGATCTTCGTTCCGCCGGTCACGATAGACCAGCTGGCGGTCGCGGAGAGCATCTATACCGCGCTCGAAGGGACAGACAAGACCGTGCTCGCCTGTTTCATGGGGGCGGGGGAGGGGTCCGAGGGGATTGACTACCTGAAGTCCCATAACATACCGGTCTACATTTTCCCCGAGGCCATCGCCAAAACGCTGGCCACCACCTGGGGTTACCGCCAGTGGTTACGCAAACCAGAGGGAAAACTCAAGACCTTTCGGGTCGACGCAAACAAAGTGCAGACGATCCTCGACCGCTCCCTGAACGGCCAGGACGGTTCGATCGTCGGCGAGGATGCAATAGAAATCCTCTCGGCGTATGGTATTCAGACCGCCATGTATCGATTCGCCTACAGTATCAAGGAGGCAGTTCACACGGCCTCCGAAGTAGGGTATCCGGTCGTCATGAAGATCAACACTCCTCCCATCCTTCACAAGACCGAGGTCGGGGGCGTGATGGTCGATATCCGCTCTGACAAGGAAATCCGCACTGCCTATCAGGAACTGGAGCGACGTGTCGGCAAGCTCAAGAAGGGGGAGCAGTTCTCTGTGGCAATCCAGAAGATGATTGATGGCGGCGTCGAGACCGTTATCGGCATGACCACTATGCCGTCGTTCGGCCCCCTCATCATGTTCGGCCTCGGCGGGATTTACGTTGAGATCATGAAAGATGTCGCGTTCAGAATTCATCCGGTGACCGACGAAGGGGCGAGGGAGATGATCAAATCGCTGCGATCGTACCCGCTTCTGACCGGGTTCCGGGGAGCGCCGCCGGTCGACATTGACACAATCGAGGAGACCCTCCTGCGTGTCTCGCAACTTGTGAGGGACTTTGACTGTTTCTCGGAGATCGACATCAATCCGTTCATCGCCTCGCCGGACAAAGGTATGTGCAAAGCGGTTGACGCGCGGTTTATCGTGAAGAATAAATAGTGTCTACTATTGACTTGAGAAACCGAACCCACGCCGCTATCTTAGCGGCAGTGAGTTCTGGGTCGGAAAGTCAATCCTGAAGAGCAGGGCAGGTGTGCATGCGCTATGAGTTGAAATCGATCGGTCTTTGGCCCTTTATCAAGATATCATTCTTTGCGAATCTCATCTTAGGCTTTGTTGTAGGTCTTCTGTATGCCCTCTTCTTCAGCTTTATCGTCGCGGTGCTGACCAAGCTCCCCGGCTTTCAAGCACCCGGACTGGATACGGACGAAATCTCTCTCGGTGTCTTGGTCATATTCATGCCGATTATGTTTGCCATTCTTGGTGCATTCTTCAACACCATTCTGGGGGCTGGATTCATTCTGGTCTACAACGCCCTGGCACGGATGCTGGGCGGCCTTGAACTCGATTTGGCTCCAATGCAGTCAACGCCATACTCAGCCGTCATGTCATCGACCCCGAGCGCAATGAGCGCGCCGCCGTTCGGTCCCGGAAACCCGACCTCCAACCCCGATAATCCTTCGTAACTTCCGGCGTTGACTTGTATGGCATCACCCGACGTACGTGTTCGCATTGCGCCATCGCCGACCGGCTATCTGCATGTGGGCACCGCTCGCACCGCCATCTTCAACTTCTTGCTGGCTCGTCATACGGGGGGGAAGTTCCTCATTCGTATCGAGGATACTGATGTTGAGCGTTCCGAAGCCTTCCTTGTAGAACCGATTCTCTCAGCCCTCAAGTGGCTTGGGCTGATCTGGGATGAACAGGTTATCTATCAATCTCAACGAACTGAGCTCTACCGATCGTACGGTCAGAAGCTCCTCGAGAGTGGTCATGGCTACCGCTGTTTCTGTACCACCCATGAACTTGAGGCGGCGCGTGCCAGGGCAACCGCCGAAAAGCGCTCTTCAATGTACAATCGGAAGTGTCTGGGGCTTTCCACGGAGCAGATCGACGCCAAGCTCGCGGCGGGAGAGAAGTTCGGAATTCGCCTGAGAATACCCGACGGGGAGACCTGCTACCACGATATTGTCTCGGGGGAGATTCGACGCAAGAATGAGGACATCGAGGATTTCGTTGCGGCCCGCTCCGACGGGAGCGCGACCTATAATTTCGCGGTTGTGATCGACGACCACGATATGGGGATAACCCACGTCATCCGCGGTAATGACCACATTTCAAACACTTTCAAGCAGATTCATCTATACCATGCCTTGGGCTGGGATGTACCCCGGTTCGGTCATGTCCCGTTGATTCTCCGTCCGGACAAGCAGAAGGTTTCCAAACGTTTGGGCGACAAAGATGTAGCCGCTTATCAGCTCGAGGGGATTCTCCCCGAGGCCATGTTTAACTACCTCTGTCTGTTGGGTTGGTCTCCCAAGACTGAACGCGAGATTTACACCGTAGCGGAGTTGATTCAACTCTTCGATCCCAACCATCTGAATCCGTCGAATGCAGTCTTCGACGAGGAAAAATTGGTCGCCTTCAACAAGGCGCACATCGCGATGAGATCGGATCACGACTTGGCCGTGATGGTAGCGCCGCTCCTGGTTGACGCCGGCTTGAGCACGAAGTACTGGCTGGAAACCCGCTGGGACTACCTCCGGACAGTAATCGGGCTTCTCAAGGAGCGGGTACGTCGGGTGACAGATTTTGTGTCGCTGGGCGGGTACTTTTTTAGTGCCGATTACGTCTACGACCCGCAGGCCGCGGCGACGCATTTCGGACCGGATACCGCTGATCTTCTCGACGCGCTGTTGTCCCGATTCGAGTCTCTCGCCGAGTTCGACCACGATTCGCTTGAATCGGCCTTGAATGCCCTGGCCGAGGAGAAAGGCATAAAGAAGGCCAAACTGATTCACCCGACCCGACTGGCGGTGTCCGGGATGTCGGTTGGGCCGGGATTGTACGATCTACTGGCAACGCTCTCTCGGCCTGTGGTCGCGGAACGCATGAAAAAAGCTATTGATTATTTGCGAACGAAAAATCATTATTGAATCTCGAATGAAAGAGGCTTGTCGATATGACAAAGACGAAGGGTGAAATAGGGAAGGTCCTGAAGAAGGCGATCAAGGGTGAAGAAGATGGCTATTTCTTCTATGACCTCCTTTCCAAACGCGCCACGAACGACACGGCACGGCGGAAGCTCGAAAATCTTCGTGATGACGAAATTCGTCACAAGGAAACCTTGTACGGGTTGTACCGAAAGCATGTCGGCGGCGAAATCGGAAAGCTCCCGGCCAAGGGAATCAGCGCGCTGGCTAAGGTTTTTCGTGACGGGCACCTGCAGGATAAGAAGACCGAAATGGAGTTTCTCATCCTTGCCATCGAAGCGGAATTGGCTGCCATGAAGTACTATCAGGATGAACGGGGGCTCGTTTCCGATCCGGAGTTTCGATCGATCTTTGATCGACTGGCTGATGAAGAGCATAGCCATTTCGAACTTCTCCAGGCGGAGAAAGAGTCGCTCGGAGGTAATTACCACTGGTTTGGTTATGACGATGGGGCCCCTCTTGAAGACTAAGAGACAGATCCCCGTCTTGATGAACGACGAAATGAATTCCAGCGATGGGAGGTAGTTTCCATGAAGTGGGTTTGTGACATCTGCGGCTACGTCCACGACGAGGAAGAACCACCGGATGGGTGTCCGGTCTGCGGAGCGCCGAAAAGGAAATTCTCGGAATGGACTGGTGACGAAGAGGACGGGCTTGGGGAAGATTTCGAAGATGACGGCGATCCCGATGACGACGAAGGGGATCGGTATTGATTTCGGATGTGGCCAACCCCGATCATTCGAGGACATGCAAGGCGCACGCGTTGAAAGTTGGGGATACAGCTCCGGACTTCACTCTCGCCACGCACAATGAAGGGGAATTGAATCTGGGTTGGTACCGGGGACGCAAGTCGGTCGTCCTTGCCTTCTATCCAGGAGACTGGACTCCCGTTTGCGCCACTCAAATTCCTGAATACCAGAATATCATCGGTGAGTTCGACGAATATCACTGTCAGCTTCTGGCCATCTCGGTGGATTCCGTCCCCAGTCATGTGGCTTGGGCAAAGACTTTCGGAGGCTTGTCCTTTCCACTCATGTCCGACTATTTCCCTCATGGCGAGGTGGCTCGCCGATACGGAGTTCTGAGCGAGCGCGGGTACGCCGAGCGGGCTGTCTTCCTCATCGACAGTACAGGCATTATACGCTACATAGAACATGCCGAACTTGCGCAGCTGCCCGACAACGTCGCGTTGTTTCGACAGCTAAAACAGCTGCAGAAGTAAGCGTTTGCAGTCGCTTGCCGGGGATTCCCCTTTCCACTTGACGTGAGCAGGGCGCTTCACTCGTGAAGTGGAAGCGTCTGATCGCCGCGGGCACAACGCGGCAGCACTGGTGTTGTAACGTTCGAAAAGCAGGAACAATGAAATGAACTCGCCAACGGATCGTGACACTTTCGATATCACTTTCATCGGCGCCGGACCGGTAGCCATGTACGGCATGTACTACGCCGGATTGCGGATGACGCGCTTCAAGGCGATTGACATGCTGGGGGAAGTCGGCGGGGGACTCATGGCTCTCTACCCCGAAAAGTACATCTACGACGTAGCCGGTTTTCCGAAAATACTCGCCAAGGATCTCACCCGCCTCATGCGCGAGCAGGCCACCCAATACCCGCACAGTTTGTGCCTCGGGGAAAAAGTACTTGAAGTAAGCCGCGGGACCAATGATCTCTTTTGTCTCAAGACCGACGTTACCACGCACTTTTCCAAGACCGTTATCATTTGCGCCGGACTCGGAGCGTACGTGCCGCGCAAACTTGATGTTCCCAATGTCGAACGACTTGAAGGAGCAGGGATACACTATTTCATCCGGCGTGTGAACGATTTCAAGGATAAGACAGTCCTGATCGTCGGTGGCGGCGATTCGGCTTTTGATTACGGGATGATGCTCGAGCCGGTGGCGCGGACGATCACGCACATTCACCGCAACGACTTCTTTTCGGCCCATGAAGACTCTGTCCAGAAGGTTAAGAACTCTTCGGTCCGAATGAAATACCCATTCTGGGAAGTAAAGCGCATCGAAGGAGATGATCACGTCACGGGCGTAACCATCGTGCAGTCGCAGACAGGTGAAGAGGAATCCTTCCCGGTCGACGCTATCATCTGCAACATCGGCTTCCTCACCAACCTGGGGCCGATCGAAAGCTGGGGGTTGGGGCTCGAACAGAACGCCATCAAAGTCGACAGCCGGATGCGAACGAACATCGAAGGTATCTACGCCGCAGGAGACATTGTGACCTATGACGGTAAACTGAAATTGATCTCCACTGGATGCGGCGAAGTGGCAATTGCCGTCAATAATGCGAAGAACTTCATCGACCCCAGGGCCAAAGTCGCTCCCGGTCATTCTACAGACAAGCACGACCTTGTCCAGCGAAAATGGGCTCGCCTTCAGAAGGACGCTGACGGCTAATGTACTTTTCCCTGCCCAGAGAATATCGCGAGGCGTCAAACGACGACCTTTCCGCTCGGATCGCAGCATGTCGCGCCAGACTCGGGCGTTCCTTGTGCATCCTCGTTCACCACTATCAACGCCTCGAAGTTGTTTCTTGTGGAGACCATGTTGGCGACAGCTACGGTCTGTCCAAGATCGCCGCCACCAGCAAGGAGGCCGAAACTATTGTCTTCTGCGGCGTGCATTTCATGGCTGAATCGGCGGACATTCTTACCGAAGACCGTCAGCATGTCTATTTGCCGAATCCTCTGGCCGGATGTCCGATGGCCGACATGGCTGAAATCTCAGATGTCTTTGCGGCATGGGAGGATCTCAAGCCGTTTGGCGCTGAGCGCCGCATCATGCCGATTTCATATATGAACACGGCCGCGGGACTCAAGGCCTTCACCGGACGCAACGGTGGCCTGATCTGCACGTCGTCGAACGCACAGTCAGCGCTGAGATATGGACTGGCGCGAAAGGAGAAAGTGTTCTTCTTCCCCGACCAGCACCTGGGCTATAACACAGGCATCGCTTTCGGACTCAGTTCGAACCAGATGGCCATATGGGACTTCTCGCAGGAGCGCGGTGGATTGACCGAAGACCAGATTGAACGGGCGCGGGTGATTTTGTGGAAGGGGCATTGTCATGTTCACACCAACTTCAAGCCCGAACACGTTGACGAGGTTCGTAAGAAATTTCCGGGCGTGAAGGTCGTCGTGCACCCTGAATGTCCGAACGATGTCGTCCGGCTGGCCGACGCGAACGGCTCGACAAAGTTCATTGTCGACTACTGCCAGAAGGCCCCCGCTGGCAGTGTCATCGCCGTGGGCACAGAGATCAACCTCATCAATCGTCTGGCGCATGACTATCCCGAGAAGACCATTGTCGAGCTTTCCGGAAACACCTGCGCGGTTTGCGCCAACATGTATCGAACCACTCTCAATGATCTTGCCTTTTGTCTCGAAAACTACGCTGATATAAAACCGATCACCGTACCCGAGCCGACCCGAAGCGACGCGCTTCTGGCTCTGGAAAAAATGCTTGAAATCAGCTGAGTGTTGCCGTATCTACGGCATGGCCGCCGGTGGGCGAAACGGAGCCGACCGAATCACACGTGGTGTAGCAGAAATAGTGAACAGATGAGGTTTACGTTATGACCCAAGATGTCCTGGTCCCGCAGATGGGTGAGTCGGTCCTGGAAGGGACGATTCTCGAGTGGAAAGTGAAAGTTGGCGATAGAGTCGAAGTGAACCAGCCCTTAGTGGAATTGATGACGGACAAAGTCAATGTAGAGATTCCGGCAGAGACGGCGGGGATACTGACTGCGCAATATGTCAAGGAAGGGGAACTGGTGCCGGTTGGAACGCGGATCGCCAGCATCGACGATGGTAAGGGAGGAGGCGCTTCTTCTGCTCAGGGGACCGCCCCTGCCAGCGTTGCCAAGGCCACGCCGACTCCGGCTGCTCCGGTCACCAAGTCTGCGACTGCGATTCAGGGGACAGCCGCGATCGGTCGGGGGCAGATGTCTCCTAAGGTAAAGATGCTCATCCGGGAATATGGCGTCGATCCGGGCACAATCACCCCCACCGGCAAAGAAGGCCGGGTCACTGCCGAAGATGTCATGCGAACGGTTGGAGAGCGCTCCGACGCTGCTGGTTTCACGGCCGGCCCGATTCCCTCTCCCGCGGTAATGCCGGCTCAACCGGTGACGTCGGCATCGGCTGCAGCTTCGATCTCGTCCATGCCAAAGGCAGCGCCGAAGATAGTGGTCCAGATACCGGTCTTCGTGCCCCTCCCGGAATCCCAGCGTGTGACGCGCCTGCCACTCATTGGCGCCCGCAAGGCTATCGCGGAACACATGGTGAAGTCGGTACAAACCTCGCCACATGTCACAACATTTGAAGAGATCGATTTTACCGATCTGGTCGCGTTCCGCAATGACATCAAGCGCTCGTTTGTTGAGACCTATGGCGTTAACATCACGTTCATGCCGTTTATTATGAAAGCCGTGTGCGTGGCTCTGAAGGAGTATCCGACTATCAACGGGTCGCTGACTGACAAAGAGATCATCGTCAAGAACTATTTCAATATCGGCGTGGCCGTGGCCCGGGATGAAGGGCTTATCGTACCGGTTGTCAAAGATGCCGACAGGAAGACGATCGTCGAGCTAGCCGTCGAGATCGCGTCGCTGGGGGAGAAGTCTCGTACCAATAGGTTGAAACCCGACGATGTCTCAGATGGGACGTTCTCGCTCACCAATGCCGGTATGTTCGGCGCGACCTCGTCGACCCCGATCATCAGTCAACCGCAGGTGGCTATCCTGGGCATTCACGCCATCGTGAAGCGGCCGTGGGTGGTCAACGACCAGATAGTCATCCGCGATATCTCTTCGTTCGGACTCTCTTTTGATCATCGACTGATCGACGGCCATACGGCTGTCAAGTTCCTGCACCGCGTCCATGAGTTTCTGGCCAGCCCGACCAAGCTGCTGATGAATCTCCGGTAATGGTCCAGGGCGTCATGTCGGATCGGTTGCTGGGCTGGTCGCTGGAACTTGGTAAAGTAGACTATGAACGAACCCTCGGCTGGCAGCACGGCTTGGTGCGGATGCGCGAGAACGGCCTGGCTCGGGACACAATCATCACCGTAGAGCATCCCGAAGTTGTCACTGTTGGGCGCGATGGGCATGAAGCAAACTACCGTGATCTCCCGTCGGCGCCGCATTTCGTGGAACGAGGCGGCGACGTCACCTATCACGGACCCGGGCAGCTGGTTGCCTACTTCATCTTCAATCTGACCCGACGGGGACGAGATTTGCACCAGTTTATGGACAATGTTCAACAAGGGACGATCGCGGCGATGCGCGACATCGGCATTTCTGCGACACGAGGAGACAAACATACCGGCCTGTGGGTCGGTGACAAGAAGATCGTCTCGATAGGGCTGGCGGTGAAGCGTTGGATCACGTTTCACGGCGTGGCGGTCAATCTCAATACGCGGCTTGAGGATTTCCAGTGCATCAACCCGTGTGGTCTTGATGCGAATGTCATGACATCGGCTCACAAGGTTCTCGGCAAGAAAGTAGATTTGAAGAAGTTCAGCGCCAACCTCATCGAGAAATATTCGCAGGCATTTGAAACCGATTTTACCCCCGTCAGCCTGGAAAGTCTGGCTGAGGAATTGGAAAGCCAGGCGGGTGGCTATGAAATCTGACAAGCTGCATACAGTCTAATTCAGGAGGGACAGAATGGAACTCAAAGGGAAAGTAGCTTTCGTCTCGGGAGGAACACGGGGGATTGGATTAGCGATCGCGCAGGGGCTCGCTGAAAAGGGAGCCGACGTGGTCATCAATTACTTCCGCAGTCGTCAATCCGCACATGATGCTGTTGAAAAGATCAAGGCGCACGGCGTAGACTGCTATGCCCATCGTGCGAACATGGGCAATCATGATCAAATCCCGGCACTCTTCGACGGCATCAAGGAGCGCTTTGGAAAGCTCGATATACTCGTCTCGAACGCCGCCCTCGGCCTCTATACCTCGATGCTTGAAATCGACGACAAGGCCTGGGATCTCTCCATGCACACGAACGCCCGCGCTTTTCTCCACTGCGTTCAGCTCGGCTCCCCGATCATGCCGGACCACAGCCGGATCGTCGCGCTGTCATCGCTGGGCTCGATTCGCTACATCCCCGGCTATGCTTCAATCGGAGTCTCCAAAGCGGCTATTGAAAACATGGTAAAGTACATGGCGATTGAGATGGCCCCCCGGCGGATATCGGTCAATTGTGTCTCAGGCGGTTTCATCGACACCAACGCCCTGAAGGTGTTCCCTAATTACGAACAGATGAAAGCCGAAGTGTCGCAACGGACACCGTTCAAACGGATCGGTACTCCCGATGAAGTGGCCGATGTCGTGGTTTTTCTTTGCACTCCGAAAGCCAGTTGGATCACAGGACAGACGGTTATCGTCGACGGCGGCTACTCGCTGATGTGAGTTGGCGTTTCGTCGTTTAGCGGACTCTTCAGGAAGGCTCCGCGTTTTCTTTGCACGAGAAAGATGGTCAAGCCGATGATGAATAGTCCGGCTGAAATGATCTGATTGTAGGTGACGGTCTCGCCGTCGAGCCGGAGCATCATCTCATTTTCGTAATAACGGACATACTCGATGGTGTATCGAAATAGCGCTTCGCACATGAACAAGATCGCCACCAGCTGCCCCGTAAATCGTTTCCGTTTCATTGTGAAATGCAGAAAGACAAAAAGCAACAGTCCGTAGAGTGAACTGTACAGTTGCGCGGGGTGCAGCGGCAGATTCTGAAAGATCGAGTAGGGAATCGAATCGGGGGGGAAGGTTAATCCCCAGGGAAGTTCGGTCGGTGTGCCAAAACAGCAGCCGTTTAGGAAGCAGCCGATCCGGGTAAGCCCCAGCCCGATTCCAAGCGTCGGAGAGAAATCGTCGAATACCCCAAGCGGATTCAATCTCGCCGCACGACAGTAAAGCAGGACTACTCCGACTGCCGAGATCACTCCTCCGTAGAGGTTCAGTCCGGCAATCCCGAAATGATCGGAGTGAAAGGGATTGACCACATCCCCCCATTGTCCAGCGAATTCCTCGAGGTGAAACAACACGTAGAAGAGTCTCGCTCCCAGTACTCCCGACAGAATCATGAGTGATGCTATTGTCAGATACGGATCGAAAGGCTTCTTGTCGCGGCGAGCGATGTGCCAAATATACAGTACGCCCACCACGAATGAAATTGCCAGCATCACACCGTAGCTGCGGATCGGAATTGGTCCTACATGAAAAAGCTCAGGATACATTCTCTACGTGATACTCCTTCGTGCGCATATTGATTGGAGCGGCCGCGGTCCAGCGACTGTAACATTTCCAGATGACGAGTGTGGATCCGACGCCGATGATCGCACCGACGACAACGTCCGACACATAGTGAAATCTCCCCCAGAAGGTTCCAATTGCCAGTCCGATATTCAGGGGCAGAAGCGCCCACCCGGCTCGTTTGGAGAGCTTGAATGTGAACAACAAGAGAACCAATGCGACACCGACATGTGACGATGGCATGCAACCGCCTCGAACCGCGGCGTGATCAATGATCTCGGTGACGAGTGACCGAAAGAGAGGTCCGTCCACTTGATGAAGATAAGCGCCGGCAAGATGCCACCGCGGCCCTTCAACAGGATAGAGAACAAACAGCAGGTAAGAGACGAAGAACGTCAGGGCTACTGCGGTCAGCGATTGCTTGAGCAGTTCTTGCTGCCTCTTTACTGCCAGGGTGATCAGGAAGACAGGAAGCATGAGATAATAACTGAAATAGCAGAACGAGAAGATTTCGTTGAGCCAGAGGTTGAGAAACTGTTTGTCGATATAGAGGGTTGGTTCGATACTGAAGATCGATGTCTCAAACGCCACGATCCGGGAATCGTGAAAGTGGTCGAAGACAAGCAGCATGACCCCCCCGGTCGCTCGATAAAAAAAAGTGAACATCAGGGCGGGATACAATATTCGCAAAAGCCTTACCGAGGGGATGGAATCCTCACGCGCAAAGCGGATGATCAACGCCGCCGCCGCGGCCATCCCGCTGTAGAAGAGCCATTCGTCGTAGTACTCAGGGGCAAAGCGCCCAAAGACAAGCAGGAGGGCCAGCATGGCAAGGCAATAGCCAATCACAAGCAGATCGAAGGGATACACGACAATGCCGGAACGGGTTTTCACCGATCCGCCTCTTCGGTCGATGGTTCGTCGTTCTCACCGCGACGGTTTCCCTCGACAACCAGCACGATCTCCCCTTTGATGGTCCGTGCCGCTAATACCTGAAGAATATTCGAGATGGTACCGCGAATGTACTCCTCGAATTTCTTGGAAATTTCCCGGGCGAGGCAGGCGCGACGATCTCCGAGCACGTCGCGCATGTCGGCCAGCGCTTTCAGAACGCGATGGGGGGACTCGTAGAAGATCAGGGTATGTTCGTAGCCACTCATTGCGCCGAGCCGTTTCCGACGCGCGCCGGACTTATTGCTTAGGAAACCTTCGAAGAAGAAGCGGTCGGTCGAAAGTCCGGACGCAGTGAGCGCGGGAATGATTGCTGTGGGTCCGGGAAGAGCGCTCACTTCGATATTGTTGCTCAGCGCCGCCCGCACAACACGAAAGGCGGGATCGGATATCCCCGGAGAACCCGCGTCAGTCACAACCGCGATATTCTTCCCCTCGGCCAGCATCGCGACGAGCGTCTCGGCTCGTCCAGCCTCGTTGAAATTGTGATATGAGATCAGCTTCTTTTTCAGATCAAAGTGTTTTAGCAATTGACCGCTCACGCGGGTGTCTTCGCATGCCACCAGGTCCACCTCGGAAAGAGTTGCCAGCCCCCGAGTCGTGATGTCGCCGAGGTTACCGATCGGGGTCGGAACAAGAAACAGCTTTCCCTTTGTTGGCGCTACCACCCGATCCTCCTCATGCTACACGCGCTTGACACAGGCCGGACAATAGCGATTGAAGCGGGCCCTATCAAGCACTTTGTTGCTGCTTGACTTGACCGCCGGCGCATAGTAACTTAGGTAATCACTAAGAGGAGAGGTAAAGCATGAGTGTCAACAAAGTCATTCTGATTGGACGGCTGGGAAAAGACCCCGATTTGCGGTACACACCGGGTGGCAAGGCGGTCGCTTCGTTCACTATGGCCACAAACGAGCGCTGGTCTGGTCAGGACGGCCAAAAGAAAGAATCGACCACCTGGCACAATATCGTGGCCTGGGGACGTACGGCCGAGGTCCTGAAGGAGTATTTGCGCAAGGGTTCGGAAGTGTACATCGAAGGTCGGATAGATAACCGCAGTTGGGACGACAAGGAAGGAAAGAAACGCTACACCTCGGAAGTAGTCGTTCAGAATTTCCAGTTCGTTGGCTCTCGCGGCGGCGCGGAACAGCAGCCCCAGGGGGGCAGCGCCCCTGATGACGTTCCACCCCCTCCGGATCGTGGCGGTAGCGCGAGCGACGACGACCTTCCCTTCTGATTAGAAGACGAACAGATCCGATGTAACAGGCGGAACCTACGCGGGTTCCGTCTGTTCTTTTTTCTCGCACAATTCGTTCGAAGATTGAGCTCAGTTCTGACGTTTCCGGTTCCGAAGAGAGAGAGCACAAGGGATAGCTGGAACTTGATCCATGTGCCCCTTGAGCAACTGTTACAAAAGGAGTCTCAATCATGTCGGACACTCTGACCCTCGAGGCGACTTACGCCCCCCAGGAGCATAAAGCTCACTTGTATCGGAGGATGATTCTGCTGGCGGGATCGTCACTGATCGTTTGCGGAGCGCTCGTATTCTATTTCGGGCGACTCGACCCGGAAAGCCCCCTTGCCCAGGTGGGTTCAAGAATGGACCTCGCCGTCATGGCCTTGTTGCCATACATGATCTCGGCCGTAATAGCGGCCAGCACGGCGATAGCGATCATCACGATTCTACCCAATGTTCGCTCTGTCGATCCGACCGAGCGCATTTTGGATCGCCTTCGTGTTTTGAGCACCGGGGATCTCACCTCGCGAGTGGTCTTGAGCGGGGAAGGGCAGCTCAAGGAGATCGCCTCGGAGTTGAACAATGCTATCGGTACTCTTGGACGGCAGGTTACATCGCTGAAGATTGTCAATCGCCAGCAGTGGAGTTCCTTATGCTGTATCCGGGAGGCGGCAGAAATGAACGACGCGGCCTCAATTCTGGCTCATGTCGAAGAGATGGAAAAGAATTGGGTCAAGATCGCGGAGATCGAACGACAGTTGACAACCTGAGGAATTAGCCCTTTTTGTCCTCTTCCAACTTCCGAACGCGTTTGAGCAGGGCGGGGAGATGCTTCAGAGCGGCGCCGATGCGCATGCTCTCGCCAGCCTCGCGCGCAGGGTAGCCAAAGTAGACTTTGCCTGGTGGGATCGACTTATTGACCCCGGACTGAGCGCCGACCTGAACGCCGTCACCAAGCTCGATATGCCCCACCAGGCCCACCTGGCCGGCGAGAACAACGCCCTTGCCAAGCGTAGTAGACCCGGAAATCCCGACCTGGGCGACGATAATGCAATGTTCGCCGATCTCGACGTTGTGAGCGATCTGAACTAAATTGTCGATTTTTGTTCCCCTGCCAATACGGGTCGGTCCCAGTGCTCCGCGATCGATAGTCGTGTTGGCGCCAATCTCAACATCGTCGCCGATCTCCACCCAGCCGATCTGTTTAATCTTCTTGAGGCCGTTTTCAGATGGCGTGAATCCGAATCCGTCGGATCCGACGACAACGCCGGCATGAATGATCACACTGCTACCGATGATCGTTTCCGACAGAATCTTCACGCCCGGGTATATCAGGCAATTAGCCCCGATTCGACTATCCGGCCCGACATAGACGGCAGAAGTCAACGTTGTTCCAGGTCCGACCTCAGCTCCCGTGCAGATATGACAAAGCGGTCCAACGCTTGCTTCGGCGGATACGTTCGCACCGCTTTCGACAATCGCAGTCGGATGAATACCTCCCACCCCCTTGGGATCATCTGGATTGAGCAGATCGACGATCCGGGCGAAGGTTAGATACGGATTCGCGTGACGAATCGCAGGAATTCCGTTGTCCGGTGTCTCGGGATCGAGCACCAGCGCCTCTGCGCGGGTGCTCGCAATGTACTTTCGATACGACGGGTTAGCGACGAAACTAATCTCGTGTTGACCGGCAATGTCGATTGGCGCCGCCCCGCTAATAACGACTGAACCATCACCGGTCAGTGAGCTGCCAACTTTGTCAGCGAGTTCCGTCAGCGTAAATGACGGTTTATTTTTCGATCTTCTCAAGCTGTTCCAGAACTTTGGCGGTTACGTCATATGTCTCTTTGATATACCCGAGACCGCTCTGCATGGTAAAGACAACGTCATATCCTCCCTCAATCGCCACGGCCTCAATCGCTTTATTGACGTTTTCCAAAAGCGGGGCAATCAAATCCTGCTGTTTCCGCTCCGCGTTACCTCCCGGACCGTAGACCTGCTTGGTGAACGCATCCAGCGCTTCCTGTTTGACGCGAATCGACGCTTCTTTTTCCTTCTTCTTGTCCTCGGACAAAATCAAGCGCTGTTTCTCATACTCGGCCATCAGGTCCTGCAGTTCGTTCTGCTTGGTCTGGGCTTCGTCATCCCACGCCTTGCGTTCCACTTCCCACAGCTCCTGAGCCTTCATCCACGCCTTGTACCCCTGCTTAATCTGATCATCCTTTACAAAGCCGATTTTCACCGTCTGCGCTGACGCCCCTGACGACAGTCCTGACACCAGGATGATCGTCAGCATCAACACTCCCATGCTCCAGATACGTTTGTGCATATTCGTCTCTCCTCTATTGTCCGTTACTTATCTGCCAAAAGTATTTCCAATTTGGAACTGAGGCCTCCAGCCCTTCTTCTGATTCAGGATGTTGTTCAGAGGGTACCCGAAATCGAACCCGATCATCCCGATTCCCGGCACAACAATACGGAAACCAAAGCCTACGCTCTTATACAAACTGCCAAAGCCCTTGATATCACCCGCATGAAGCCAGGAGTTTCCCGCGTCGAAAAACAGAATCCCATACAACTGTTGTTTCATGATCGGCACCTGTAGTTCAACATTCGAAACCAGCACATACTTTCCGGGTATGCGGGGGTGCGAAAGGGTGTACGAAGTATCGATTGCCCGATGTGGGTCACTGTACGGAGGACCGGCGAAAAGAAATGTCGTGTCGGTCTGTTTCGCGAGCGTGTCCGGTGTGAGCGAGCCGTCGTCATACCCGCGCACTACTCCGTCATACGTGTATCCCACGCCGCCCGGTGTAAATCGATCCGTGGCGAGAATACGGTCGTCTCCATCAGGAGACGTGACCAACGCGTACTTGATCTTAGCTGCCAGCGCAATACTACCCACCACGGGAATGAACTTCGCCATCATGATCGTATGTCGCTGGTAATGCCAAAAACCGCCCAGGAATCCGCCTGTATTCTCAAACGTATATGCGAACTGAGAACCTCTGGTCGCAAACTCGGGGAGGTTTCTTGAGTCGCGGCTGATTGTAAACGAAAGTCTTGACGCTGTCAGCCACTTCTCTTCGTAATCGAGAAGCGACCCGGGGTAAGGACTATGGATACTCCTCGCGACCAGCAGATCCTTGGAGGCGTCGAAGTCATGGCTCAGGTCCTGATCAAAGTAAGAATAGGACTTGTAGGAACGCGCGATTCGATACGCCTCTGAGAATCCTTTGAACTGATTTCGTTCCAGTCGGTAGGCTGCATACGCGTGAAAGTAGTCGTCCGGCCACCGCAAGCGCCGCCCCACACTCAGCGATCCGCCCTGGCGTCCCTCAGTGTAATCTTCGAGTCCGCTGCGCCGCGTGAAATAGACATCGGCCCCTACCAGAGTGGGGCGTCCCCTGAACCAGGGTTCGGTAAACGAGACTGAATATGAACTGCGGCTCTTCCCGAAGTCAACGCTGAACGACAAATTCTGACCGTTCCCGGCGAAGTTGGGAATCCCCATGCTCAGCGTTCCCACCAATTTGTCCTGGCTGTTGTAGCCCGCTCCCGCGGAGATCTGACCCGTTGCCTTTTCTTCGATCTTCACTTCAATATCCACATCACCATTGGGAAGATTGACCGGCATGGGCGTCACGTTCGTGAAGAAGTTGAGGGCCATGACATCGCGCACCGATCTGAGCAAACGAGCGCGGTCAAAAATCTGCCCGGGAAGCATCGACATTTCACGTCGAATCACTTTGTCCTTGGTCTTGGTGTTGCCGACGATCTTAATCATGTTCACGTGCGCCGGAAGTCCCTCGGTAATATCGTAGGTGATATCGAGAATCGAGTCGGCACGAGTGCTCTTCTGGTCGGCTATTCGTACGTGCAGATGCCCGATATCCTGATAGGTCGTGTAGAGCTCGCTCAATGACTGGATATAGAGCGATTTTTCATCGGTTTCACCATCGAAAATGTCCCCCGGATGGAATTTCAGTTTGGAAACCAATCGAGTGCTGTCGATCACTTTGTTGTTCTTGAATTGGACATTCCCAAAATGATACCGCGGTCCCTCGTATACACTGAGGAAGATCTTCATCCGGTTGGCCGTGGTGTCGATGCTGGTCGAATCCGAAATCAGGTAGGCGTCGACAAAACCTCGCTTGTGGTATTCGGCGATGACATTGACCAGATCTTCTTCGTATTTGTCCTGCGCAAAATCGGAACTTCGAAGGAAGCCGCGTTTGCGGTTGCGCATCTTCTTGACCAGATTCTTGGCCTGCACGCGAGAGTTGCCGGTGACAATAACGTCGCTGACCTTTACCTTGGAGTGTTCGTTGATCCGGTATTTGAGGAGCGCCTCGGATGAGTCCTTACTGTACTCCAGCGACGGGGAGATGGCCGCGCGGAAGTACCCTTTTTCTGAGTAGAGCCTAAGAATCTCTTCCTGTTTCTGGTGGATCAGGAAGGGGGAAATATATCCGCCTATGCCAAAACGGAGCTTCTCGTTCAGTTCCTTGGCCTTGATAGCTTTGTTTCCGGAGAACTCCAGACCGGAGAGCTTGGGCAGCTCCTTGACGAGAATGGTGATCTTGATGCCACCGGTCACCCGATCCATAGTGAGCGACACATCAGAGAAGATCCCGAGGCCGTAGAGCCGCTTGATCGTCTCCTGAATCATAGTGGGTGAGAGGGCGCTCCCTTTCTCAAGTGACGAAACCCCGAGAATGAGCGACGTTGTCGCGACGCGGTTCCCCTGCACACCGACGTCGACGATCGTGCCTGATTCCTGAGCCCCCGACACCGTAGCCAGCAGCAACAGAAACGCCAGGCTGAAGAGAGCTTTCCCTGCTCCGTCTCTCAGTAGATCACGCACAAGCGTCAACTCTTGGGCGAAACGATCTTCTGTATCTTGATCTCTGTGAAATCCTGTCGATGGCCGAGGGTCAGACGATACTTCGTGCGCCGCTTGTACTTGTATCCGAGAACTTTCTCGCCTTTGCCGTGCTCCATGACCTCGGCTTCGATTCTGGCGCCGGCAACATAGGGCGTCCCGACGTGGGTTCCGTTTTCCGCTTTTACCAGCAGCACTTCAGCTATCTGCAATTTGCTTCCCGACGCGGCCGGGTTGAGCGGAACCTTGAGAACTGCTCCCTCTTCAGCGCGATACTGGAATCCGGCCATTTGAAATATGGCGTACATCAATCATCCTCCTAAACTATCCAAGCTATTCAACCGTTTTCACTTAAACCCAACAACATACACCAACGGCTCTCCAAGTCAAGCGCATTTTTCCCGGTCCCCGAAGCCCATTGCATTACAGGAGTTACACGTCCTGTCGGACCGTTGGTTCCATTTGAGGGGATCTGACGGCAATGGATGTCGCTGAAGGTGATTGCCGGAAACATTCTTTGCGCTATATTGCTCTGAAAAGCGTCTCCAATGATGAAATGATGAGTACCAAACCGACCTCGACAATCTCAGAGCAGTCCGCCCCGTTTGAGCTTCAGGCCGCGTTTACCCCGCGCGGCGATCAGCCCAGGGCGATTGCCGAACTGCTTGACGGTCTGCACTGCGGGCGAAAGCATCAGACCCTGCTGGGGGTGACCGGTTCGGGGAAAACGTTTACAATTGCGAATGTCATCGCCAAATTCGGTCGACCCACGCTGGTCATTTCGCACAACAAAACTCTTGCGGCGCAGCTTTACGGAGAGCTGAAGGCGTTTTTCCCCAAGAACGCCGTTGAGTTTTTCATCAGCTACTACGATTACTATCAGCCCGAGGCGTATCTGCCCACAACCGACACCTACATCGAAAAAGATACTTCGATGAACGAGGATATCGACCGGCTTCGCCTTCGCGCGACCGCTTCATTGCTCGAGCGGGAAGATGTCATTATCGTAGCGTCAGTCTCCTGCATTTACGGGCTTGGTTCGCCGCAGGAATACAAAAACCAGTTGCTCTTTCTCGAAACCGGCGCGACGGTAGATCGCGAGGAGCTTATTCGCTCGCTGATCGATATTCATTACAATCGCAATGATATCGATTTCAGTCGAGGTAACTTCCGTGTTCGAGGGGACACGATCGAGCTGATCCCCGCCTATCATGAGACGGCGCTGCGGATTGAACTCTTCGGCGATGACATCGAGCGGATCGTCGAGGTTGATCCGCTAACCGGCGAGATTCTGAGCGAGCGGACCAAAGTGGCTATTTATCCGGCCAAGCATTTCGTTACTTCGAAGCCGCTTCTCAAGGAGGCGGTCGTTCAAATCGAACAGGAGCTCAAGGAGCGGCTTGAGATATTCCGCCCTCTGGATAAGTTCCTCGAAGCGCAACGTCTTGAATCCCGCACAAAGTATGATCTCGAAATGCTCCGCGAGGTTGGTTATTGCACCGGCGTCGAGAATTACTCGCGGTACCTCACCGGCCGTAAAGCCGGAGAGCGCCCTCAGACCCTAATCGATTTCTTCCCCGAGAATTTTCTGACTATCATCGATGAGTCCCACCAGTCGATCCCGCAGATTCGAGGTATGTATGCCGGTGATCGGAGCCGGAAAGAGGTTTTGGTTGAACATGGCTTCAGGCTCCCGTCGGCTCTGGACAATCGTCCCCTGTTTTTCGATGAGTTTGAAGCTCTGGTCAAGAATCGAATATATGTTTCGGCGACACCTGCGGATTATGAACTTGCGAAATGCGAGGGGGTCATCGTGGAACAGGTGATTCGCCCGACCGGACTGCTCGACCCGATCATCGAAGTCAAACCGCTCGCAACGCAGGTTGATGACCTTCTCGAACAGGTTCGCCTGCGAGTGGCGCGCAACGAACGCACGCTGGTCACGACCTTGACCAAGCGTATGAGCGAGGACCTTACGGCGTACATGGAGAAGGTTGGCATCCGGGTACGCTATCTGCATAGTGAAATCGATTCGATCGACCGCACGGCCATCATACGCGATTTGCGACTTGCTGAATTCGACGTGCTGGTCGGTGTGAATCTTCTCCGCGAGGGGCTCGATCTTCCGGAAGTGTCGCTGGTAGCTGTGCTCGATGCCGACAAGGAGGGGTTTCTTCGTTCCGAGCGTTCGTTGGTGCAGACGGCCGGCCGTGCCGCCCGTAACAAGAATGGCGTCGTCATTTTCTACGCTAACAAGGTAACTGACTCGATGCGCAAGGCGATTGAAGAAACCAATCGGCGCCGGACCCGACAACTGGCCTACAATGAGGAACACAACATCAACCCCGAGACCATTTTCAAGACCAGGGATGAGATCATACGTTCAACGCTGTTTGCCGACAGCAAGACGGTCGAGGAAAAGACGTTCGAAAAACCCTCGCACTTTAACCTGATGTCAGGCGAAGACCAGCTTACCTTCATGCTTCAAGCCATGAAGAAGGCCGCCGAGAATCTGGAGTTTGAAACGGCGATCCTGATTCGCGACGAGGTGACCACCCTGAAAGCAAGAATGAAACAAGCTAAGAAGAGGAGTCGCCGATGACCTTCAGTATGAACAGACTCTGCAGCCGGCACAGATCACGGGCGCTTTGCGCTATGGCTGCCGCGCTCTTTTTCGCGGCTCTAAGCCACTCCTGCAAAGAGCGGAACGTGCCCTATGTCCTTCATGAAGACCAGATCGCCCTGCTTCTGGCTGATCCCTACGAGGGGGGGAGCCTGTTTCGAAGTGACCATATTATCAATCCCGATCCATACCGAATTCCCGGTGACACAGCGCAATATCGAGACTCCGTGATTGAACATCAGAGACATTACACGATACTACTCAGCACGAACAACGCCGACTATGGTCATTTCGGATTGCTGCGCGAAGCGATAGCGAGGGTCAATGACAGCTTTGCGTTCCAGCGCACCCGGTCAGGAGTTGTACTGGACACCAGTGAAGTGAAATTGGTTCGGTACGGGTTTCTGTTACGCTTTGGCGACGATGCCGACAAATATCTTGGCTGGAAACTCTGGGGTTTCAACGGACTTGGCGTCACGAATCCGAGCGCCAAATTGCGCATGGCGGATTCCAAAGGGGTATCACTTCAGGTCGACCAGTCATTCTACAGTATTTCCCCTGAATCGCTGCAGGTCTTCTCAGGAGTGAAATTTGTTCTGCTCAGCGAAATACGAAGGCTCGAGCTCGGGGGTAAGATCTCGCTTGAGGTCCAGAGCCCCGGCCCTCCCGACCAAACGCCGTATTACTATCTCTATTCCGCGGAGAGCGATGCCGGTTTCAAGACGAAGAATCTCATCAAGCTCCCTGAGTTCAACCACTTCGTCGACACGTTGCGAATCCCGCCGACCCTGTCGAATACCATGAACTTCATCTACGCGCAGTCGCACCTCGGCGACGGCTCCCGACGCGTGCTCGGCGGTTGGTTTATACCATATCAGAAACCCCTGATAACGGCGGGGGAGAGGCTGTCCAGCTTCAGGTAGCTTCTGAGAATTCTCTGAGCACCTCTCGCGCTATCACGATTCGCTGGACTTCGTTTGTCCCTTCAAAAATCTCACACAAGCGCACGTCGCGATAGATTCGCTCAACGTTGTATTCGTGAGTATAACCGTATCCGCCCAGAATCTGGATGGCTGCGTGGGCGATCTCGGTTCCGACCTCCGAAGCGTACATCTTGGCAATGGCTGCGTCTTTGACCACCGACAGACCCTGATCCTTGCGCCACGCTGCTTCATAGGTGACCATCCGCGCCGCGTGCAGCTTCGCCTGCATCTCAGCCAGCTTGAACTGAATCCCCTGGAAGGTTGCGATCTCCTTCCCGAACTGTTTTCGTTCCAGAGCATACCTCGCTGCGATTTCGAAGGCGCGCTGGGCCATCCCAACCGATTGCGCCCCAACTGAAATTCGCCCGTGATTGAGAGTCTCCATGGCAATGTTAAATCCGCGTCCCACCTCGCCCAGTTGATTCGCTTTGGGGACACGGTAGTCCGTGAAAATTAACTCGGCCGTTGGCGATCCCTTGAAACCAAGCTTCACTTCATTCTTGCCGACCTGGAATCCGGGTTTATCGGCCTCAACTATGAACGCCACGATCCCTTTGGTCTTAAGCTCACGGTTGACGGTAGCAAAGACGATGACATAATCGGCGATTGATCCATGGGTTACCCACAGCTTGGTTCCGTTGAGGATGTAACTGTCGCCCGACTCAACCGCGCTTAGGGTCAACGACGCAGCGTCTGAGCCTGCCCCTGATTCCGACAGCGAATACGCAGCCATTTTCTCGCCCGAGCATACCGGAGGCAAGTATTTTCGCTTCTGCTCTTCAGTGCCGGCTTCAAGAATCGGCATCGCAAACAGCGATCCGTGTACAGCTGCGACCAGCGCATGCGAGGCGCAGCCGCGCGCCAGCTCCTCAATCGAAATTGCATAGGCCAGATTATCAAGTCCGGCGCCGCCATACTCCTCCGGGACTTTGACCCCCATCAGGCCCAGACCGGCCATCTCCTTGATCAGATTGCGGTCGAGCTTAGCATCATGGTCGAACTCCCCGGCCCGGGGGAACAATTTTTCGTTGGCGAATTTGCGGGCGACATCGCGAACGAAGGTTTGTTCTTCGGTGAGATTAAAATCCATCTTGAGCTCCTCATCAGGTCATCAATTATGATATCACAAGAGAATCGTCAGATACTCCGGTTCCGCTCAATCCTCCTCGTAATGCTTCTTGATTCTGCTCACCACGTCGGGATCGGAAAGCGTTGTCGTGTCTCCGAGTACGCGGCCGATGGCAACGTCACGCAACAGCCGCCGCATGATCTTCCCCGAACGAGTTTTCGGGAGGTCGGCGGCGTAGATGATCTTCTCTGGTCTGGCCAGCGCTCCGATCTTGCGTGTCACATGGTCTTTCAGTTGTCCGATCAACCGATCATCGCCAACCACTCCGCCCACGAGAGTTACAAACGCCGCGAGACTCTCTCCCTTGAGTTCGTGAGGAACCCCCACCACAGCCGCCTCGGCAACCAGCGCATGTTCCACCAACGCCGACTCAACTTCCATGGTTGAGATCCGGTGGCCGGCCGTATTGATGACGTCATCGACGCGCCCCAGTATCCAGAGATAGCCATCCTTGTCGATCTTGGCGCCGTCACCGGGGAAATAGATGCCCGGCCACTTTGACCAATACGTATCAATGAATCGTTGGCGATCTCCCCAGATTCCACGCAACATCCCCGGCCAGGGTTTCGTAATCGCCAAGTATCCTCCCCCTTCCTTGATCTGGTTCCCCGCTTCATCGAGTATGGCCGCGCTAATACCTGGAAACGGTTGCGTCGCCGAGCCGGGCTTTGTCGTTGTCACTCCGGGGAGCGGCGTGATCATGATGTGCCCCGTTTCAGTTTGCCACCAGGTGTCGACGATCGGGCATTTCCCTCGGCCGATCACTTCATGATACCACATCCACGCCTCGGGATTGATCGGCTCCCCCACAGATCCGAGCAGGCGAAGGGTGCTGAGATTATGTCGGTCCGGCCATTCACGCCCCCATTTCATGAAGGCACGGATAGCGGTCGGGGCAGTATAGAAAATCGAGACACCATACTCCTCAACAATCTGCCAGAACCGATCCTGGTCCGGCCAATCCGGCGCCCCCTCGTACATGACCTGGGTGGCGCCATTCGCTGTCGGTCCGTAGACGATATAGGAATGTCCCGTCACCCAGCCTATATCTGCCGTACACCAGAAGACGTCCTCTTCCTTCAGATCAAATACGTATTTCGAGGTTGCGTAGACCCCCGCCAGATAACCGCCGCAGGTGTGCACAATCCCCTTTGGCTTACCGGTTGTTCCGGAAGTGTATAAGATGAAGAGCGGATCATCGCTGTCCATGTAAACTGGTTGACAGAAGGCGTCCGCTTCCTGCATGAGACGATGATACCAATGATCACGCCCTTCCTTTATTCGCAGCAGGAAGTCGCCGCGTTTGACGATGACGCAGTGCTCGATTGATGGACAGTCCGCCAGGGCGACGTCGGCGTCATGCTTGAGTGGAATGATCTGGCCGCGGCGGTACCCGCCGTCAGCGGTGATCAGGACTTTAGCCTGGGCGTCGTTGATTCGATCTCGAAGCGCCTCTGGCGAGAAGCCACCGAAGATGACTGAGTGCACAGCTCCAATCCGCGCGCAGGCAAGGGTCGCAATGACCAGCTCCGGAATCATCGGAAGGTAGATCGCGACCCGATCCCCTTTTCCAACTCCGAGTTTCTTGAGCGCGTTTGCGAATTTGTTGACTTGCCGCCAAAGATCGCGGTAGGTCAGCACGCGCTTGTCCCCCGGTTCCCCTTCCCAGATGATCGCAGCCTTATTGCGTCGGCAGAGCTTGCTGTCAAGAACGTGGCGGTCAAGACACGATTCGGTGATGTTCAGCTTCCCGCCGACAAACCACTTCGCGTCGGGAGCTTTCCACTGGAGTGTTTTTGTCCACTTTTTCTTCCAGACCAATTCCCCGGCGATCCCCTCCCAAAACTTCTCTGGATTTGCCGCCGAACGACCGTACAGCGCAGGTTTTGCGACGTTGGCCTGCTTGATGAAGTCTTTCGTCGGCCTAAAAACTCTATTTTCATGAAGCAGGGTGGAGATCAAGGCCTGCTTCGTATCCTTCTTCCTGACAACAGGTTTGGTCATCACAAGCTCCTTAATGGTCTTTCTCACCGCCAATATCCGCTCATATGTCCCGTCAAGTCAAGTGAGTACTGAATTCTGATCCCAGATGCGACTGAATGACCCAACTACAGTTCCGGCAGGTGTCCTGTTTTCATCATGGGTAAAGTCGCGCATATGAGTGCACACTGAGCAAAGTGCAGCGGCTTGTGTAGCGCACCTAACCGACGGCAAGGCAAGGCTAAGGGTGGCGCCTATAACAACTTAGTATTTGGCCTGTTTCTTGCAGCGCACTCTGCTGATGAGCTCTTTACCCTTGACGCATTACCCTGTAGTAGTATATTCTTATGGTTACTCTATTCGATAAAGTAACGGCAAGTTACCGCATTTTGGTCTTACCTGACCCACAGGTAGTATCGGCTTGGATTTCAACATCGCGCGATGGGGGCTTTGTTGTGAATCGTGCTTACGGTGCACTACGCTCTTGGATTTCCGATGCCTTGGGTCGTTAACGGAGGTATAGTGATGATGTCGTTGTCGAGTTCAAGATTACTGATCGCGCTTCTCTTCCTCTTCTTTGTGGCTGCTCCTCTTGTACTCGCAGAACCGGGAGGGAGCGTCACCACCAATGACGGGAATTCCGATCCGAATCCGACCGGCGTGACCTGGGCGCCAACATTCAACGTGCCGGCCGACTCACTTGTCAGGATGTGCAGCGGTGACTCGATCTGCTACAACATCTCGGCGACCGATCCCGACGTCGACGATACGCTGCTGCTGACCTTGATCAAAGGGCCAATCACGTACCAGCCAACCTACTTTCCCAACCCATTCGCTACGAGAATCTGTTACCGACCGGGATCTTCAGTTGCGGACACATTCATCTGGAAACTGAGGGACAAGCAGTGGCATTCTGTGTATGACACGGTCGTATTCACCATAAGATCAAACTCCCCTCCGCAAATCAGCAATCAGAATTTCAACGGTGCGTTCTGCTACTCGATCCTGAACCGAAACCTTCTGATTCAAGCCTCCGATCCAGACGGAGACAAACTCACTTACACCTTGCTGTCAGGACTTGGCTCCATCAGCCCAACATCAGGAACCCTGACGTATTTCCCGCCCATGGCCGGGACCTACAAGTTCAGTATCATTGTTTCCGACGGTTGTCTGAGTGATACAGCCATTATCTCGGATGTCGTAATCGTCAACCAACCTCCGCATCTCGCGACACATGACACGGCGATCTACGTGTGTAAGTCTGACACAGTATGTGTCACTGTTCTGGGTGTCGATCCCGAAGGAGGCCCGACCGCTTTTGCCTATCAAGCTGGCCCTGGTCAGTTTTCCTCGACTTCCGATCGAACGGGGCGAGTCTGCTTTGTACCGACAGCCGTAGACAGCACATACGTGCTCGTGTTCTGCCTTTCGGATACGTGCAGCGGAAGCGGCCTGTATAATCGTCTGGCGACATCTGTCTGCTTCACCGATTCCATGCGGGTGAGGGTTGTGGTCAATCAGAAGCCAATAATCTACTGCCCGAGCGCTCAGCGCTATTTCACCTGCAATGCTGACACGTTCTGCTTTACAGTCGATGCCGTTGATCCCGAAGCGGGACCACTCGCCTATCGAGTACTTTCGGGTAACGCGGTTGCAGCCGGTCCCACAATCTGTTTGAACAACCCGTTGCTGGGCAGCTTCGATGTGCGGCTGGAAGTAGAGGACAACTGCGGCTTGACCGATACGTGCACTGTTCCTGTGGTCGTCACAAAGAACAGCCCGCCGACCATCATCGCTGGTCCGGATAAGACAGTCGATTACTGCGGAGCGACACCAGGAACTCTGTTACTTCCGTACCACGTGTCCGATCCGGACAACAACGTGAGTTATGTCGTCAGTTCTGCAGGCATAGTCACTTCCGAAGGAATTTCGGTCCAGCTGCCGGGACCGGGCACTTTCCTGATTATCGACTCTGTGTTCGATAGTTGCGGCGCCATTGACATAGACACGGCAGTAGTGACTGCGATTAAACATGATTCGGTCACGATTGTATGTCCGCCGCCCATCATCCCGAAGAATATCACACTGCCAGCAACTGTCCGAATCCCAGTTAGCATAATTCCGTCTACAGCGAGTGTTACGGTTTCACCTTTCGGCAGTTACGATCATCTGACCGGAGAGGTAGTCTTGAACATTGCTTCTCCAGGGCTTCAGTCGTTCGGGGTAACGGCCGCCGGATACTGCAATACTGATTCGTGCAGATTTGCGCTTGATGTCAATCAGAAGGTTCCACCTTCCGTCTCCTGTCAGGGGAACGTTGATACCCTTGTGTGCGGAAGTTACCCCCAGACTGTTTGCCTGCCAGTCACTATCGGCGGTACCGGCGTTCAAGTTACCGTGAGCCCAGTGGGCTCGTTCATCGACGGCAAGGTCTGCATTCCTGTTACCGGTCCCGGTCAGTACAGTACCCTGATTACGGTGAGCAACGAACTGGGCTCGGTCGATTGCACGACGACATTAATCGTCCGAGGAGGACGTGCACCGGTTGTAGTCCTGCCACGCGATAGCTCCATAACCGGCTGCAGCGTCGGCAGCATCTGTCTGCCCATAAGCGTCTCTGATCTCGACGCCGACCTCGATAGCGTCATCACCAGCGGAGGGGCAAGCTATGACCGACTGAACAGCCGCGTTTGTGTCACGACCCCGACGACAGGATCGTATCAGATCATCGTGAGGGCGGTTGATCGGTGCGGAATGACTTCAAGTGATACCGTGAACCTCAGTGTGACCATTACGCCGACGCCGACGGTCAGACTCGGCAGTGACACGAGTATTACCCAATGCACTCCGGCTCCAATCTGCCTTCCCGTCACGGTCAGCGGCGTTACCAGTAGCGTACGCTCGAATCGCGGAACCTACGACTCCCTCGCGCACAAGTTGTGCTACACGCCGGCAGCGAGCGGCGTTGATACAGTCATCATCACAGGAAGCGACAATTGCCGCACTGTTGCCGACACGGCCCTTGTCACCGTGCACCTCAATCGCGCACCGACCATTCGATTTGTTGACACGACCATATATTTGTGCGTGCCCCAAAATGTCTGCATTCCGGCGAGGGTTGAAGACCCCGACAACAATCTCGGCAATGTAACGGTCAGTCGCGGTACATATAACAACGGCAATGTTTGCTTCATGCCATTTGACAGCGGTAGATATCAGATTACTGTGACAGCCACCGACGCGTGCGGCGCCAGAACTGTTGTTACCGCCTATGTGACTATTAAGACCGATCAGGGACTCGTTCTCTCCGGACCGGGGAACACTACCAGATTCCTGTGTCGCCCCGACACCCTCAGGTTTCCGATCTATGGTATTCCGGATGGCATGCCTGTGACCGTCTCGGGAACTAATGCGAGATGGAATCCAACTACTCGAGAAGTATATTTCTACTCTGACTGCTGTCTGACCAACACGATCACAGTTTCGATCACTACCCCTTGTGGGCTCACCAAGCAGGTTACGTTCACGGTTACGGTACGCACAAACAGCCGTCCCTTGGTCCTCCTGCCGCGCGACACGGCAATTATGCAGTGTTCCCCCGGCAAGCTCTGCCTCCCGGCTGCGGTCAGCGACCCCGACAACAACATCGCCAGCGTCACGGCGACTGGCGGGACCTACGACGGGCAGCGCGGTATAGTCTGTCTCACAACCACGACGCCGGGTGTATATAATGTAACTGTAACTGCGACGGACTCGTGCGGGCTGACCTTATCTGACCAAATCGCGATATCGGTCAGTATGGGTTCCCGCCCCTCGATTCGATATACGCCGATTGCGCCCGTCAATGTCTGTTCGTTAAGCGCGGTCTGTGTACCGGTCGCGGTCACAGACGTCGACAACGATCTGGCATCGGTATGGGTAGAAAACGGCACCTACAACCCGTTGACCGGTATGGCCTGTTTCACGCCGCGTACGGGTGGGACTTCATGCGTCGCGATTGTTGCGACCGATAGGTGTGGTCTGAAAGATTCCATCCCGATCTGCGTGACAATGAACATAATCGGGACGGCCAGGATCACCTGTCCGGTCGGTGACCAGAGTCGCGGCCTTTGCCGGTCGGACTCGATAGTCATTAGCGTTCCGGTCAACGGAGCCTATGATACGGTCCTGACCAACTTTGGTCGTTGGACAAATCAGACTCTCAGGTTCTTCGCCGATTCGAGTGGTACGTATCGCATCCGGCTCATTGCCCAGGGGAGATGCAATAACGACACATGCACCGTTGTCGTGCCGGTCCAGATCGCGCCGACGCTGAAAATCACCTGTCCGGGAAACAAGAGCGAATTCCTCTGTGTCTCCGACACTCTGTGCTATCCGTTTACAGTCTCTCCAGCCGGAACCAACGTACGGGTGGAAGGTGGGGGGGCATACATGAGCAGCGGCCAGATTTGCGTTCCTGTTACTGCGGCCGGAACCAAAACGATGAAACTGATCGCCGAATCCGCCTGTATGAAGGATAGCTGCAGCTTCGCAGTGACGGCTACGTTCAATCGACCGCCGCAGATTAACGCGGGCCGAGATACTTCGGTAACGCAATGTACATTGCAGCAGATCTGCCTTGACCCGTATATTGCGTTGGATCCTGACAACAACAGTAGCACCATTACTGTCCAGCCGAACGGTCAGGTCATTGGAAACCGAATCTGCTTTTCTCCGGTTGTGTTTGGGGTTACGAATGTCGTAGTAACCATACGCGATTCCTGTGGCGCGATCGGGGTAGATACGGTCAAGGTTACCGTCGCGCAAGCTCCGGCTGTGACAATCACCTGCCCTCCCCAGAACTATCCGATCGCGATCTGTGGACCCGATACGGTTCGCATCCCGTTGCACGTGAGTCCCTCGACCGCCACAGTCCAGGTGCTTCCCGCGGGTCGCTACGATAAGAACAAAGACAGTGTCTATTTCTACGCCGCCACTGCGGGTACCTACTCGATCAGAGTCATTGCCACTGATATCTGCGGTACCGATTCCTGTCGATTCGACGCAAACGTGACGATCGGCTCCAGTCCGCATGTCAGTACTCCACCCCGCATTGACACGACACTCTGCCTGACCAGCCCGACAACTCTCTGCTGGCCGGTGTCGATCAGCGGCGCCAACCCTACGATCCAGATCACTCCGGCGGGAACGTTCAGCAATAACACGATCTGCGTCCCTGTCAGCACTGCCGGTTCGACGACTTACAAGATCAAGGTCATTTCGCTCTGCGGTATCGACTCAGCGACGACAGTTGTCAATGTAGCCGCCAACGAAGCCCCTCATTTGACGGTACCAACCGCCAATTTCACATTCTCGCGTTGTCCTGGCGATGTCGACTCAATCTGCATTGACGGGATCAAGGCTTCCGACAAGGAAAAGAGCGTGACCATCAGAAAGGTCTGCGGCCCAGGTAATTTCCGACTCATCACTGCCGACAGCGGCAAGCTGTGCTTCCTTCCCACTGCGTTTGGCCCGACCCAGTTCTGCTTCGAGGCCAGCGACGGCTGCCAAACGGCCACTGGCACGTTTACGGTAAACGTCGTGCAGAAACCAGATTGCGATGTGTGTGTGCGTACGTCGATTGACGGAGGGGTCTGCACACCCGTCGGTACGCGCCAGCTGGTGAATCTCAAAGTCCAGACCAATCGCCCGATCGGCGGGTTTGACCTCTTGGTGAGCTACGACGCATCTGCGGTTGCCTTCCAAAATGCGTGGATTGCCAATACGGCCATTGAGAAGTGGGAGTATTTTACGTATTCAACGCGAAACGGCTCCTGCGGTGGCGCCTGCCCGTCAGGCTTGGTTCGATTTGTCGGACTTGCCGACGGCAATAATGGCCCGTTCCATCCTCCGGATTCTTCTCTGCGTCCCAACGGCATACTGGTGACGATCGAGTTTCAAATCTCAAGCGACCAGACCCTGGGCGGTCAATTCGTGCCAATCTCTTTCTCGTGGTTTGATTGCGGTGACAACAGTTTCTCGAACACA
Source organism: uncultured Ignavibacteriales bacterium (assembly GCA_964540105.1). GTDB lineage: Bacteria > Zixibacteria > MSB-5A5 > GN15 > FEB-12 > DATKJY01. The sequence goes on from CAZILL010000001.1 coordinate 878,782, forward strand.
CTCGGAGATTCTCTTCTCATTGATCGCAGAATATTTAATGCCGAGCGAATTCTTATCTGGGACGAGACCGACGAAACCCGATATCCGGAAGCCTCGCGTCCAGTCGGACTCGGCGCGCCCGATCGCTGCCTGATTCCCGGCCAAAAGAACTCAATCACCCGTTGCATTGAGTTCATCAACGGTGGTATCTGTATCATTCATCCTGATTCCATAGATGCCCGAGGCGACATCAACCTCAATGGCCTGAAAAACGAAGTGGCCGACGCCGTACTGTACACCAATTACTTCATACGTGGGCTGCGGGCGTTTACCATCAACGTGGCGGGACAAGTTGCCGCAAGCGACATCAACGCCGACGGCTTCACTCTGACTGTGGCCGACCTGGCGTATCTGATTCGCATCCTCGTCGGTGACGCTGACCCGATTCCAAAGATCTCGCCCTACCCCAAACCGATAGAAGTTGTGTCTCATCTCGATCAGAATGTTCTGTCCGTGTCCACGGATGCGGTGGGGAATATCGGCGTCGCCTATTTCGTTTGTGACGTCGATCCCGGCGTCATGCTTGGAGAACCCCGTCTGACTGATGCCGCGAGCGCGATGGACCTCGGTTACTCCCTCGAAGACGGCAAACTCAGGATGCTCATCTACAACATTGGCCCCGGCCGCATCGAGGCCGGCAGCCATCGCCTTATCGAAATCCCGTACTCCGGCACTGGGCACGTCAGCTTGAGTCGCTCCGAAATCGCAGATTACGATGGTCGTCCATACGTCACTGCCAACAAGGTTTCAACCCTCCCCGGCGATTTCATCCTGAGTCAGAACTATCCGAATCCGTTCAATCCGACGACCCAGATAAGCTTCTCCCTGCCCCATGAGGCCGCGTGGCGCCTGACGATATTTAGTATTACTGGAGGCGAAATCCGCGAGTTCAGCGGAACGAGCGGCGCCGGCACAGCTACTATTATCTGGGATGGTAAGGCTGAAAACGGTGCGCAGGTTGCGTCGGGCGTCTATCTGTATCGCCTTGAAGCCGAACGATTCAGTCAGACAAGAAAGATGATCTTGATTAAGTAGCGCATTGCACTCAAGCCTTTGAAAACGCCCCTGAGGAGTTTCCGACGGGGCGTTTCTATTTGTGGTAGGAACCGCCGTTCAGAATCGAGAAGGCGCGGTACAGTTGCTCCAGCAAAATCACCCGAACCAGTTGATGTGAGAAGGTCATTTCCGAGAGCGATATGACGGTATCTGCCTGTCTGATCAGCCCGGCATCAAGCCCGTGTGAACCCCCGATAACGAAGTTGATCTTGCCACTGCCCGCTATCTGAAGTTTCTCAATGAACCTCGCGAGCGACAGCGAGTTCATGTGCTTTCCCTTTTCGCTCAGCGCCACGACTGTCCCTTTACCCAGGTGCCTCCGAAGAAGTTCGGCCTCTCGTGCCATGATCTCACGTGGTGTCAGCGACGCGACCTGCTTGATTGTTGGGGCATAGATAAGTTTTGTCTCGGCGTAGCGGCTGAGCAGCTTCAAGTAATGCCCGCACCCCCCCGTCACCCAGGCATCCTTGTCTTTCCCGAGTGCAACGATTTCGATTTTAGGCAAGAGCGGAAACCCTAATTAGCAGAGATCGATTCCGGGGGCCATCGAACTCGCAGAAACAGATTCCCTGCCAGACCCCCAGAATTAGTTTGCCATTCTCGAACGGTACCAAAAGCGAGCACCCGACCAGCGATGATTTCAAGTGAGCGTCCGAGTTCCCTTCCCCGTGGTGGTACCCGTCGTTCCTGGGGATTTCCTTGTTCAATTTGTAGAGGATGTCTCGCTTGACGTCTGGGTCCGAATTCTCATTGATCGTGATCGCGGCTGTTGTGTGAGGAACAAAGCAGAGCGCAATGCCGTTGGTATAGCCGCTCTCTGTCAGCGCCTTTTGCACGAGCGCGGTCACATCGATCATCTGTTCGCGGACAGTCGAACGCACGGGCATGTCGATCATGGTGCAAACAATGCCTCTGCGAATCTCTTCGAGTCAAAGCGCTGGAGGTCGTCGATCCCCTCGCCGATACCGATGAAGTCCACCGGCACACCCATCTCCTCTGCGATCGCAATGACAATTCCGCCCTTGGCGGTGCCGTCCAGTTTCGTGATAATGAGCCCGTCGCATCCAACGGCATCGGTGAACACCTTAACCTGCGACAGTGCATTCTGGCCGGTGTTGCCGTCAATAATGAGCTTGCTCAGGACTGTCGATTCGGGCGATGCCTTTTGCACCACCCGCGCAAGCTTCTTGAGCTCTTCCATCAGGTTTCCTTTGGTATGCAGCCTGCCCGCTGTGTCAATCAGAAGGAGATCCACATGGCGGGCGCGTGCCGCGCTCGCGGCGTCAAAAGCGACCGCCGACGGGTCCGCCCCGTTCTGCGTTCTGATGATCTCCACTCCGGCGCGGTCGGCCCAGATCGCCACCTGCTCAATGGCTGCAGCACGGAAGGTGTCGCAGGCTCCGATCATGACCTTCTTTCCTTGCGACGCGAAGAACAGGGCCAGTTTCCCGATGGTTGTAGTCTTGCCAACGCCATTGACCCCCACGATCAGCCAAATGACAGGTCTGGAATCTGAGGGTCTTTCGAGCATGCTGTCCTCCGGCGACAGGATCGCAGCGATCTCTTCCTTGAGAAGCCCCATCACGTCGGCACCCTCGGTGAGACTACGCTCCCGAGCCTTCACCTTGATACTCTCGATCAGACGCATGGTGGCCTTGACGCCAACATCGGCTTCAACGAGGATCTGTTCGATCTCGTCGAGAAGTTCATCATCAATGCGTCGGCGATTCACCACCTGGCTGATTTTGCCAAGGATGCTCTCCTTCGTTTTCGTCAACGACTGTTTGAGTTTTTCAAACGGATTGAACATGAAACGAGACGCTACTGCTCGACGTCGTCGGTGATGGTCAGGTCGGGATGAAGACGCTTCTGGATTGCCTCAGGCAGTGCGCTCTCCTGCGTCGCAATTGCGTAGTCTTCTTCCGGCATGCTCGCGTCGGTCTGCACCACCACTGGTCCTGAGCTGTCGCCATTCCCTTCGGCAAACTTCACTGCCACCAGTTTCGAAATCCCAGGCTGTTCCATGGTGATGCCATAGAGGTTGTCTGCAGCTTCCATCGTAATCTTGTTATGGGTGATTGTGATGAACTGCGTTTGATCCGAGAACTTCTTGATGATCTTCAAGAAACGCCCGCAGTTGGCGTCGTCGAGTGGCGCGTCGATCTCATCGAGAATACAGAACGGGGACGGTTTGACGAGATAGAGAGAGAAGAGCAGTGAAATTGCCGTCAGGGCACGTTCGCCGCCCGACATCATCGTGATCGACAGGAGCTTTTTCCCTCGCGGACGGGCGGTAATGTCGATGTTCGATTCCAGGGGATCGGTCGGGTCATCGAGCGTGATATCAGCCTCACCTCCGCTGAAGAGTTCGATGAAGAGATTCTTGAAGTTCGCCCGCGCCTTTTCGAAAGTCTCCATAAATAGCTGCCGGGCGGTCTGGTTGATCTTGGTGATTGTCGCCTGGAGGTCACTCTTCGCTGTAGTCAGATCGGCGAGCTGCTCGCCGAGGAACTTTTCACGCGCGCTCGCGGTTCGATACTCTTCGAGCGCGAGCAGATTGACCGCTCCGAATTTCCTGAGCAGCTCCCTATTCTGCTGAAGCCGGTCGCGTGCGCCTTCCTCGCTGATCGTTTCATCGGGACTTGGCGCGCTCACTTCTTCTATGTCGATCTCATATTCCTGGCGCATCTTTTCGGAAATTCCCCTCACTTCCGATTCAATGCTGTTGAGGCGGATTTCCAAGTGGTGTACTTGCTCGCCGAGGCAGTCACGCTCGTCCCGAACCTCTTTCATCCGTCGCTCTCGTGTTGTCGCACGATCCAGCAATTCAGCTTGGACACCGCGCAACACGGTTTGGCGCGAGGAATGTTCATCGCGACGCTCGAACGCCTTCTTCAGTTCCTGCTCCGACTCGCCTATCCGCTGGGTGCATAGGGTATCGTCGGCGACGGCCTGATCGATCTCTTCCTGTTTGACCCTGAGTGTTGTCTCGATATCGCACTTGATTTCGTCGATATGAGTCAGGCGGCTCTGGCTCTGCTCGACCCGGCTACGCGCTTCGACGACCGCAACCTGCAACTTTGCGACCCGCTCGAGAGTTCCGCTTGACTCCTTCTCAAACTCATCCAGTCGATTCGCGACCTCAAGCATCGTTTCGGCCAATGAATTGCGCATCGTGGATAGCTGATCGAAATCTAATCCGAGGGAATACTGACGGCCCCGTATGGCTTCCAACCGAGATCGCAAATACATACGTTGCTTGTCCAGACGATCAAAGTCGCCTGCTAACGTCCGACGCTGGAAATCGATCTCCGCAAGCGCCTTTTGAGCGCCATCGATTTCCTCGAGAGTCCCTTCGAGTGTCTCTATCAGACCGCTGGACGTAGCGCGCGTCGAGGCAATCTGTGCCGTGGTCCTGTTCTTCTGCTCCCGCAGAGCATCCAACCGTTCTGTCAGCGTAGCGATCTGATGTTCCTGCTCTTCGACTTTCTCTTTGCGCCGGAAAAGCGGGAAATGATCATCCGAACCGCCCGAGATGACATTCTTGCTGTAATAGACACCGTCGCTCGAAACGGCGCTGAAGCCATAGGGGAGACGCTCAAGGATTTCATTCGGATCGCTGCCTGACCGGAAGACCGCTGTTCGCGAGAGGACAGCGTCTTTGAGCACGCGAAGGTCGTCGTCAGTAGAAACGAACGATTCGAGCCAGCCGATGAATCCGCTCAGAGCAATCTCCGGACGGCGGATGGCGGGGTTAAGCGTGCCGGCATCAGGAACCAGAATCCCGGCTTTCCCCTTCTTTTCCGCTTTCAGGTATGAGATAATGCTTTCCGCTGAACCGCGATCGTAGCAGATGAGGAATCCGGCGATATCTCCGAGGGCTGCTTCAAGGGCGATCTCCAGACCTGCCACGGGCACAAACTTTTCCGCCACCGTGCCGGCAATGCCCGGCCATCGATTGTGCTCGGACATAGCCGCGACCAGCCCCGATTCGTGTCCTTCATAATGGAGCATCATATCCTTGAGCAGGTTCCGTCGCGCCTCGCAAGCTTCAACCGAAGCTGCCGTGTTGGCGATTTCCAGCGCCAATTCTTCATTCAGCTCTACCAGTCGTTCAAGCTCTGAAGTGAGCGAGCTCTGCTCCTGTTCAATCTCAGTTCGACGGTTCAATAGAGAATTGAGCCGCTGCCCTGCCTTCTCATGCTCGGTTAGTAGGGTCTGTTGGCTCGGCGACATTTCCTGAGTCTGCGCATCAACTTCACTCAACTGACGAGCCAACTCAGTTTCCTGCTCCCGCAGGCTCGACTCTTCAGTCTTTCCCGAAGACAGTCTTCCTTCGAGCTCAATCAGCTTGCGATTCTCGGCCTCCTTGACGGCACGCGCTGAAAGGAGCTGGCGATCGGCCTCGGCCTGTCGTCCTTCAGCCTCCTTAAGGTCACTCGAGATCGCCATCAGCTGATTCTGCTGCTCAGCCATCTCCTTGCTCGACTCCATGACCTGGTCTTTGAGAAAGTCGATTCTCGTGGAGAGGGCCGTAATCTCGACTCTGTTCTTTTCGACCAGCGCCTGCGCCCCGGAGCGCTTTTCCCGTGAAACTTCGATCTGTCTCTCCAACTGATGAATCCGCTCGGCTTCTGCATAGATTTGCGCGCCGATCTCATTCAGCTTTCGCTCGAGGTCGAGCTGCTCGTTGCGGTCATTCTCGAGTTGTGCCTGATGTGTGTCGAGTTCCGCACTCTTACCCAGCCGCTGATCTGAGAGTAGATCGAATTCGGCCCTGAGTTCGCGCTTTTCGAGCCCCAGCGTCTTCACCCTTTTAGAGCCAAGTGCCAGCTCCCACGCCTTGATGTCATCAGCGATCTTCTGATATCGCTCGGCTTTCTTATGCTGACGAAACAAGGAATTGACCTGTGTTTTCACTTCGGCGTAGATATCCTTGAGCCGCAGGAAGTCATTTTCGGTCGCTTCCAGTTTTCGAAGCGCGGCTTTCTTGCGCTGCTTGTATTTTGTGATCCCGGCCGCCTCCTCAAACAGGAAGCGACGTTCCTCCGCCTTGTCCGAAATGACCGAATCGATCATCTCCTGCTGAATGACCGAGTACGAATGTGCCCCCATACCGGTGTCGGTGAACAGGTCGCTGATATCTTTCAGTCGGCAGGGGACCTTGTTTAACAAGTACTCCGAATCACCGCTCCGGAACAGGCGTCGTGTTACCTGGACTTCGTGATATGCCGTCGGCAGGACTCCTTTGTCATTGAGGATGGTCAGCGTAACTTCCGACATCCCCAGGGGCTTCATGTCGCGGGTACCGTTGAAGATCACCTCTTCCATCTTGCCGCCGCGCAGAAGCGTGGGTCGCTGCTCGCCGAGCACCCAGCGCAGCGCATCAAGGACATTGGTCTTGCCGCACCCATTCGGCCCGACAATGGCCGTCACCCCGTTCGAAAACTTAATCGTTGTTTTATTGGCAAAGGATTTGAATCCAAGTATGTCCACTCGCTTTAGATACACGATTCCTCCAAATAACTAATGCGCCCCGCCGGCATTGATGGCTGGTGCCCGGCGATTCATGACCTCTCCGAGCGTTTCAAACAGAGAGCGATAGATATTTCGCTCATCCCGAAGGTACTTCGTCTTGATCTCCAGATTATAGTATGGTTCCCCCAGATGATTCCCGCGACCGATCCGTATCGCCTTGGGGCAACTTAACAGCACCGAAGAAATAAATACCGATCTCTCCATACTCAAGTCGATCACCATGTCGAAATTGTACGCCTGCAAGACGGTGATGAAGCCCTTCTTCGGGACCCCTGCCCAACCCATCTGATCTACGGATGGCGTCACAATTTGAAATCCCTTCCGAGGATAGATATCTGTTACCTGGATGCCCGGTACAGACAAGAGCGTCACATCCGCTTTATTGAATAGATAGCTGATCGATGGCAGAAACTGCTTGACCAGGGTCAGCTCCCTCAGGCCCGATGGCAGACAGACCAGAATGTGTTTTGTCCGCAGAAGATCCGATGGGACGCTGAACGGAGTGGGCTGGACCTTCCTCCGAAGCTTTCCCAGCTGATACTGGGCGACCACACTCCTAAAGCCCACGGTTCCCCCTCGCACTGTCACCATGCTTCTTCGCTCCGTCCTCCGCACTCCTGCCCGGCAGCGCTGGCGCTGACTTCCTCAAACGCGATGGTGAAGAATCGGTGTTGGCCGCGGAATCAGGAAGTGGCAGCGCGTCCAGCGTGTAACCCTGCATCGTGTCTCCCAATCCTGAATCTGAGCTCACTGTGTCAGTCGGTTCACGCCTTTTGAACCTCTCCATATTCGCTTCGCTGATCTCAACAGCCTCAACATTCCCCTTCTCCGGATCACTGAGATCGATGGCCATTCCGTTCAGAGTTACGTCCACGGAGAGGGGAGAACTGATTGATACCACCAACCGCTCCTGGGCCCTGATCGGATATTCGCGCCACGGTTTCAGGTTCGTTGCCAGGGCCGTATCGCCGTCAGCCATCACGAGAGCCCACGTCCGATCCCGTGCTACGAGTTTCAAATTCAGTTTTGCGGGGGGAAGTTTCTCGGTCTGGCCATCAGACTTCACGCCCGCAGAATCCTGATCTGTCTCTGAGACCTGAGGTTCCGAATCCTGAAACAATGAAATCTTCGCGTGCGGAGCCAGCATATACCAAAGCAGCGCTATGCCGGCTACAATCAACGCGCCTATTGGTATGATAAACCGCGAAGCTGACTTCTGCGGGTCCCGTGCTTCACCCGGCTTTGCCTCCTGTCCCTCACGACTTCCGCTTCCATCGTAATCCTGTCGCAATCCACTGAATGTCCCATTGATACCGTTGGCTTCTATCGGCTCCCCGAGGTCCTCTCGGATTGCTTCCAGCGTCTGAGCATAGTCAATGCCCAGGAGTTCCGCATATGACTTCCCGAAGAGACCGAAGTATAGCTGGGCGGGTAACGCTTCGACGTCTCCGGCCTCAATATATTGAAGATTTGTTTCTGAGATTTTCAGGTCGTGGGAAATCTCGGCCAGCGTCAGATTACGACGCTCCCGTTCGAGCCGCAACAATGATCCAAACTTTACGTGAACTTCGCCCATTGCCCATCACAAGTAAGACCACACTCTGCTATTGAATGCGCAACAATACTTCCCCGGCCAGCATCTCCAGCAACGTCCGAGGCAAACCGATGACAGTATCAAGGTTTCCCTCTATTCTGTCAACTAAAAAAGCCCCCATACCCTGTATGCCATAGGCACCCGCCTTGTCCATCGGTTCGCCGGAGGCAATATACTCACGCACCTGTGCGGCTGACACATGGTTGAAATACACGTTCGTCAGTTCATAGCCTGACGACAACACCGACTTACCGATCACAAAGGCCACCGCCGAACAGACGACATGGCGCTTTCCAGAGAGCAGGCTCAGGATTTGGAAGGCATCCTCCTTGTCAACCGGCTTCTCCAGGACTCTTTCGTCGAGAACCACAATCGTATCGCATCCGATGACAACTGCATCGGTCGGAGCCAACATCGCGACCGCGAGCCCCTTATCTTCCGCGAGCCGGGTTGCATAGCGATACGGTTGCTCACCCGGCAACAGGCTCTCTTCAAGATTCGAAACAATCCGCGAAAACCGAACACCCGTTTCAGTCAACAGTTGTAAGCGGCGAGGTGAGGCCGACCCAAGGACAAGAGATCTGACTCGAGCGATGCTGTTCAGGTTAGGGTAAAGGGTGTTCAAGCAGAATTGTCACCGGTCCATGGTTAGTGAATTTGACATCCATGACAGCTCCAAACGAGCCGGTCTTGGTCACCAGCCCGCTCGCGGCAACACTATCGACAAAGCGGCGATAGAGAACCTCCGCCTGCGGCGGTGGCATGGCGTCGGTGAACGCCGGGCGACGTCCCTTGTGCGTATCCGCATACAAAGTAAACTGTGATACAATCATGATCTCGCCGCGAACATCAAGAGCCGAAAGATTCATTTTGCCGTCAAGATCTTCAAAAATCCTCAAGTTGACCACCTTGTCAGCGAGATAAGCACAGGAAGCTTCGTCGTCGTCCCGCCTCGTTCCGAACAAAATCAACAGACCGTAATCCGTTCGACTATGCGTCGCCCCCTCAATGACAACCTCAGTCTCTTTCACGCGCTGTACCAATAATCGCATCGTTACATCCAGAAAGAATGAATATAGAATACCGTGGGTACAAGACAACTGCTTTCTCCCTGGCATCTATAAAGTGCTTGCACGTGTCTTCGTCGCTCGCTTAACTTTAAGTAAATGGATTCAACAATCAGGGCGTTAGGGATAGACATCGGCTCGGTGGCCGTGAAACTCGTGCTCCGCGAGCACGGACAGGTCAGTCGTCGCGTGTACCGACGATTCGATGACGGGCCGTTCGAGACGCTTCGTGATCTTCTCAACTCTGAGTTTCCCGACCTCACCGGTCAACCTTTGAATCTCGGTTTGACTGGAATCGGCTCCAAGACCGCCCACTCGGTTCTCGGGGGAAAGCCGTTCGGCGAGATAGCTGCGCTGGCGGCCGCCAACTTCCACGTGCTCCCGTATGTGAGAACTGTCATTGAGATGGGGGGAGAGGACTCCAAGTTGCTCATTCTCGACAGTGTCAATCGTTCGGTTGTGGATTTCGCCATGAACGCTCAGTGCGCCGCCGGCACCGGCTCGTTTCTCGATCAGCAGGCGGGGCGTTTGAATATCTCCATCGAGGACGAATTTGGCGCGCTGGCGCTCAAGTCACTTCACCCGCCCCGGATCGCCGGACGCTGCTCCGTATTTGCCAAGTCCGACATGATCCATCTTCAGCAGATCGCCACTCCTGACTACGACATTGTGGCCGGCCTCTGCTTTGCTGTGGCGCGTAATTTCAAGAGCGCGATCGCGCGGGGAAAGCGGTTCGACAAACCCATCGCTTTCGAAGGGGGAGTGGCGGCCAACCCGGGAATGGTGCGAGCGTTCACGGAAATCCTTGATCTTGCCGAAGGAGAACTCATTGTTCCGCCCGATCACAACGTGATGGGGGCATTGGGGGCCTCGCTACTCGCCGAGGAGCAGCGTACTGTAGTGCAGTCATTTGAACCTGAAAAGATCGACGCGTACCTACAGTTTCAACGCGTGGCTGAATCAGGCCATGAAGCGCTCTCCTTCGATTTCCCGGAGACCAAGTACTATGATGTCACTTCGGCTCGTCCCCGTGCCATGACAACGCCCACCGATATGTTTCTCGGTGTTGATATCGGTTCCCTTTCTACGAATGTCGTGCTGATCGACCGCGAAAATCGCGTTGTTGCTCGGCGCTACCTGATGACCGAGGGGAGGCCAATCGAAGCGGTACGGCGCGGGCTTGCCGAAATCGGCCTGGAAGTCGGCGACCGGGCCGTTGTTCGGGCCGTCGGCACTACCGGGTCGGGGCGTTACTTAATCGCGGACTACATTGGAGCGGACATTGTTCGCAACGAAATCACCGCCCAGGCTACTGCCGCGGTGACGATTGACCCCAAGGTCGACACGATTTTCGAGATCGGCGGCCAGGATTCAAAGTACATCTCGTTATCGAACAAAGCGGTCATCGACTTTGAAATGAATAAGGCTTGCGCGGCAGGAACGGGTTCATTCTTGCAGGAGCAGGCCGAAAAGCTCCGAATCAACATCGAGACCGAATTTGGTGACAAAGCCCTCTGCTCGACCTGTCCGGTAGGGTGTGGCGAGCGCTGCACGGTCTTCATGGAATCCGACCTCGTGGCGCATCAGCGCTCCGGCGCTCGAAAGGAGGATCTCATTGCCGGTCTGGCCTATTCTATCGCCAGCAACTACCTCACCCGAGTCGTGGGGGATCGCAAGGTCGGCGACAATATTTTCTTTCAGGGAGGAGTGGCCTGGAACAAGGGCGTCGTTGCGGCTTTCGAGAAACTGACCGGCAAGACCATCACTGTCCCGCCTCACCACGACGTCACCGGGGCTATTGGCGCCGCTATTTTGGCGATGGAAAAGGATGCCGAACCCGGCTTCCAAACAGCCTTCAAGGGTTTTGATATCTACAAGCGAACCTATCAGCTCTCGAGCTTTCCGTGCGAAGATTGCTCCAATCATTGCGAGATACGAAAGGTCGAGATAGAGAACGAGAGCCCACTCTTTTATGGCGCGCGGTGCGAAAAGTACGAAGTCGACAAGAAGGGGGACGACGCTCTGCCGGAGAACTACACGAGTTTCAGGCAGAAGCACCTGCACCGGAAGTATTTCGATGGGAATTCCCCGGCAACCATGATTGGAACGATCGGTATTCCACGTGTGCTCCATTTCTTTGATTTCTATCCCTTTTGGCGGGCCTTCTTCGAAGCGACCGGACGTCAGGTTGTCACCTCTGATCCGTCGAATCAGCGCATCGTTGAGGATTCCCTTGAGTTGTTCAGCGCCGAAACCTGCTATCCGATAAAGCTCGTCTATGGCCACATCGCCAATCTCGTCTCAAAAAAGGTCGATGCCATCTTCCTGCCGTCACTCATTCGCGTTGCGGAGGAAGAGCAGCAGGTCGGCGATGCGGCGTTTTCATGTCCTTATGTCCAGACCATCGCCTCGTCGGTCAAAGCCCGCTTTGATTTCAAGTCACATGGGATAGATTTCATTGACAGCGCCGTTTCCTTCACCTACAACGAAGAGGATCTCCGTGTTCAACTGAAATCGCTCGGCAATCGTCTTCGCCTGAATGAGCGCGAGATCACCAAAGGGGTTCGGGCCGGTCTGAAGGCATACCGCTCGTTCCGCCAGAATCTGGCCGACGAGGGTCGGAAGGCACTCGACGATATCAAGCCCGATGAAAAAGTTCTCGTGCTCATAAGCCGACCGTACAATGGGTACGATCGCCGTCTGTCTCTTGAAATACCCGACAAGATTCGCAATCTGGGCTACAAGGTAATCCCTGTCGACTTCCTTCCACTCGAAGAAGGGAGCACTGATTTGGGCAACATGTACTGGCGCTCGGGGAGAAGGATCCTCCTGGCCGCGGATCTCATCCGCAAGCATCCGAATCTGTTCGCCGTGTACATCACCTCATTCGGGTGTGGCCCCGATTCGTTCATCACTCATTTCTTCCGTCGGGCGATGAGCGGCAAACCGTATCTTCAGCTTGAGATCGACGAGCATTCCGCCGACGCCGGGCTGATCACTCGCGCCGAAGCATTCATCGATTCTCTGCGATTCTACAAGTACGAACCGCCGATCTCAGCGTTTTCCGTTGCCTGCGACAGCTTCAAGCCCTTTGAGAAAACGATCTTTATACCATACATGTGCGACCATGCCTTCCCCTTGAAGGCCGCCTTTCAACGTTGCGGTCTCAACGCTGACGTTCTCGACGAACCCGACACTCTGACGCTCGAATACGGCAAGAAATTTACATCCGGCAAAGAGTGTTTTCCCTGCGTTACGACGACCGGTGATATGATCAAGAAGATACACTCAAAGGGTTTTGATCGATCGCGCTCAGTCTTCTTCATGCCTGCCGCCACCGGTCCCTGCCGCTTCGGGCTCTACAATCAATTCCATCGTATGGTTCTGGACGATCTCGGATACACTGACATTCCCATCTACTCGCCGAATTCCAAGGACGGCTATCAGCAGTTCGGCCTCGATGGTACCTCATTTCGCACGCTGGCCTGGCGCGGAATGGTGTTTGTCGATTGTTTGATCAAGTGCCTGCATCGAACCCGACCATATGAAAGGAATCTCGGACAGGCTGAAAGACTCTATCTTGAGTATCTGGCTCGGCTGCAAGAGTCCATTATCAATGACGATTCCCTCGAAAAGCTGGCGGAACAGGCTGCAGTTGCCTTTTCGCAGTTAGAAATGGACGTTGTGGCCCGACCCATAGTGGGAGTCGTGGGCGAGATCTACCTGCGAAACAACCGCTTCTCCAACAATCATTTAATCGAGAAGCTCGAGCGCCTGGGTCTCGAAGTCTGGTTGGCGCCCTTCACGGAATGGCCCCTCTACACGTCTGCGACCTTTCGTCGTGATTCATGGACAAACCGCGATTTCAAAGGACTGCTCAAGAGTGTCATTCAGATCGGCGTGCAGCGTTATCAGGAACACTCGATTGCACGCCGATTCGCGCGTTATTTCCCCTTCGTTCATGATGAATCAGTCGAGTCCCTCATGCAGCGCGCCTCGCACTATCTATCACTGAACTATAAGGGGGAGGCGATACTTTCAGTGGGGAAGGCCGTTGAGATGGTCGAGAAGGGGGCTTGCGGGGTTGTCAACGCCATGCCCTTCAACTGTATGCCCGGCACGGTGGTCAGTTCCTTGTCGAAGAAGGTATCGGACGACATGGGCCAGGTCCCCTGGCTGAACATCAGCTATGAAGGCTTGCGGGACTCCGGCGAGGAGACTCGGCTTGAGGCCTTCGCCGATCAAGTAAAGTCCTTCTCAGCCGCAAGCGAGGGGCGTTTCAGAGCGAAATCCGTTCGTAACCGCATGCACCGCATGAAAAAAGACTTCTGATCGATAGCGATTGATTTTTTGATCCCCCTGGACCATATTCGTGTTAGCAGATTCCGGCTCGAGCAGCCGGAATCTAACTACGGCGTGCTGGAACCCGATTCTGTTTCGGTTGTTTGAGTACGAGAGAATTTGAACTTTGATAAAAGTGAAGGATACAGCATGAGCAAACCGATTGAGATCACTGACGCGACCTTCGCCAAGGAAGTGCTTGAATCTGAAATGCCGGTCGTCGTTGACTTCTGGGCCACGTGGTGCGGTCCGTGCAAGATGATCGCCCCCATCCTTGAGGAGCTCGCCAAAGAGATGGGCGACAAAGTAAAGATCACCAAGCTCGACGTCGACAGCAACAACCAGACGGCTGGGAAGTACAAGATCATGTCGATCCCGTCCTTGCTCTTTTTCCGCAACGGACAAGTGGTTGACCAGGTCATCGGAGCCGCCTCAAAATCGCAACTCCTCTCCCGGCTGGAGAAGGTCCTGGCGTAGTTTCAGCTTGCAGAGCCGGTGAAAGCACCGGCCCGCATGATTTTCCGTACCCACTGGAACAAAGCGCGTCCGCTGCCGATTCCATACGTAGAGTTCTCTTCTTTGCAGGGCTTTGAACCATTGAACGTGAGTTGTTAGGAACTTCTTGGACTGGTACGATCTGTTATTTCTCGGGCTCTTTGTCGCCGTTTGGCTGCTCCTGGTGACCAAGGTCTTTCCTCGATACGGCATCCCCACCTGAATGGGGGATTCATGCCGTCTCCCGGAGGGAGACAAAACAGCGCCAAAGCCCGACCCGAGCCGACGGGACCCGTAGTTTCGCGAATTCATATCCTTATTTACTCACTTCTTTACGAAAACCGTCCTGACGCCGATATTATAAGGAACCATGAGGACCTCCCGCTATAACCCAAGTCGCCCCTACGGCGACAATGTTGGCTTCGGCTCAGGGGTTATTTCCCCTTTCATTAAGGTGATGCTCATCGCCAATGCCGCTGTGTTCCTGGGGCAGTACTTCCTGCCTCAGATCACCGAGCGTTTCGGTCTGACACCCACCCTGTTCTTCGCGCAATTCCCAGTCCTGATCTATCAGGTCTTTACGTACATGTTCCTCCACGGGGGCCTGGCGCACATATTCTTCAATATGTTCACGCTCTGGATGTTTGGTACCGAGATCGAGTACGCCTGGGGCACGCGATCATTCGCCCGTTTCTATCTCATCTGCGGCCTCGCGGGCGGGATTCTTTCTCTGGCCGTCTTTCCTCATCAGGAAAGCACGATCATCGGAGCATCGGGGGCGATTTACGGCATTCTGGCGGCCTACTGGTTGATGTTTCCCGATCGACTCCTGTACATATACTTTCTGTTTCCCGTTAAGGTGAAGTACGCGATCCCCGGCATGATGCTTCTCGGCTACTTCTTTTCAAGCGGACACATTGCCCACATGGCGCATCTCGGCGGAGCCCTCTGCGGTCTTGCCTATCTCAAAGTGGATTGGCGGTGGCTTGCCGTCGGGCAGAAATTTAAAGACTTGCGCCACAAGAAGCAGCTGGCTATGCTCAGCAAGAGACGTCAGAAAGCCGATGAGGTTATGCAACGTGTCGATGCTATCCTCGACAAGATAAACGAAGTCGGGATGGAAAATCTTACGAAAAGTGAGCGCAAGTTCCTTGAAGAAGCATCCTCGCAATTATCGAAGCAACGCGACCCTCGGGAGAAGTAGTTGACAGCCCCAAGAAAAAGGGTCCTTCTGGCCGAACCGACCGATGCCATCCGTCATGCGGCGGAGACCGCCCTTCGGCAGAACGGCTTTGAAGTCATCTCCGTTGGGAGCGCCGAGTCGGCTCAGGAGGTCCTGCAATTCTCGCGCCCTGATGTCCTTATTGTTGGCGCCGCAATTCAGACTCATGATGGGCATCCGTTCTACGAGATGGTCCAATCCCACCCTCAGTATTCGAAATTTCCTTTGCTGATTGTCGAAGATGATCAGCGCTCCGAAATCCCCTTTCCTCCCGAAGTAGTCATTACCCAACCGATTGACCCACGAGAGCTGGTCCAGAAGGCGATGACTTTTTCCGGCTCAATGAACGGACATTCGCATAAAAGCGCCGCCAATCCTCTCGGAGCAGTTTCCATTGACGATGAATTCCTCGATACCGCTCTCGGTCTCGATCGTATCGACGTCACAGGATCGGAAGTTCTCGACCGGTCGACGACCTCTTTGAATGTCCCCAACGTCCCAGTCGTACCGGATCACCATCTCGCAGATCATCCGCGAGGAGAACGCGAGGAGATGTCGGATTCGTCGCGGGTCGAGTCGTTGATGATCCGTGAACCCGGTTCGGAGATCACTGGCAAGCGACCACCCAAAGCCCCGGCCAAGAGCGGTTCTTCTGGGAGCAGCAAGCTTGAGATCATGACCGATCAATACGGTTTGTCCGATCCCCATGCCCTCAAACCACAGCAAAAGAACGTTGCACATGATTATGACTGGTTTGTCAACTCGATGCGCGATGATGATCAGGGTAAAGAGCCGCGTTCACGCGACGATCACAAGATCACGGTAACTGACCCCTCGACTCAACTGGAGCCGCACACGAAATTCACCGCTTCGGAAACGGGCGCTATGCCTCCGACCGGTCAGAATTCACCGCGCGGCTCGCGTTCGTCCGCGGGTGTAGAGAAATTCATCGACGAGTTCAAGAAAGAGATCGAACTTCTGCGTTCTACTGAATCCGAAGCGCTGCCTCTGGACAGTGACAAGTCCCGCGATCGTCGAGGTGGACAGCCACTTGCCTGGGAGGAGACAGTGGAGAAGATTACCTACGAGCAGGTTGATCTGTTCACTCGTCAAGTCGCCTCGGAGTTAGCCGAAAAGCTTGCCACAAAGATCGCTGCAAAGCTTGATCCCGACAAGTTGCTTCAACTGATCAAAGACGAAGTTATCGCTCGTGCGTCGCGAAAAGTCTCTTGAAAATCGGGAACTGCTGTCACCCTTTCACGGAATCCGTGGTATAATCCCTCGAAATGGAAATCCAGCGTGTTTGATCAGCCAACTGTAGAAATCCCCGCGGCGATTCTTGCCGGGCTGTTGTCATTTCTCTCTCCGTGTGTGTTGCCGCTCATCCCGGGGTATCTTTCCTTCATCTCGGGTGTTTCCATAGATGACCTGACCCAGCGTGACCGTGCCCGCAGTCACACGATGAAAGTCTTTATCAATACGCTCTTTTTTGTGATCGGCTTTTCAGCCGTTTTCATATTCTTTGGGGCGCTTGCTCCTCAGATCGGAGCCATTCTCAAGTATAAAGAGATCTTCAACAAGGTCGCCGGTGCCCTGGTCTTTCTGTTCGGTTTGCATGTCGCGGGTGTGTTTAAGATCAAGGCGCTCAACTATGAACAGCGCATCCACGCCGGGACAAAGAAATTCGGAGTTCTCGGTTCTGTAGTCATTGGTATGGCCTTCGCCTTCGGCTGGACGCCATGCATCGGCCCCATTCTGGCGGGCATCCTCACCCTCGCGGCTCAGCAGAGCACGACCGGTCAGGGTGTTATCCTGCTCATGTTTTACTCGGCTGGCCTGGGAATACCATTCATTCTCACGGCGCTGCTCTTCACCTATCTCATCGGCGCGTTCAGTTTCATCAAGCGACATTTCCGCGCCGTCGAGATCATTTCCGGCGCGCTTCTGATGGTAGTCGGGGTGCTGATCTTCTTCGATCTTCTTCAGCGTATCTCCGGCTTCCTGCTCGATCTCTTTCCCGCCTTGCAGAATATCGGATAACGAAATTATTCCCGCATTTTTCATGCGACGCGCTTGACTCTCCGCGCGAGGGCGTTTATCTTTTTTGAAAAGGCAATACCACCAGCACGCACAGGGATATGCAGCCGAAAAAGAAGAACGAGGCGGTCATCGCGATTTGTGTCCAGGAACCGACTGAAGAAGGTTCAACGATAGACCTGGGACTTATCAAAGGCGACGATCTGCGCTTTCTCCATCAGGCCTTTATCACCGACACTCTCACCAATGCCTTGGATATCGCGAACGCGGATACTCGCCTATACTATGTCGGCGAGTCGGATCGCAAGCGGCTGGTCAAGATCGTCACCGAATATCTCCAGGGGAAGCTGACCGGCAAACTCGCCGATGCTCTCAAGGAACGCTATCTGGCGGTTGAACAACAAGTCGAAGGCTGGGGCAAACGAATCGACAAAGTGTTCGTTGATTGCTTTGCCGCCGGCTATAAACATGTACTCCTGATCGGAAGCCGCACGCCGACCATTACCCCGAAAATGATGAAGACCGCCTTGAAGATGCTCAAGGAATCCGACGCTGTCTTCGGCCCGACACCCGAAGGGCGTTACTACACGATCGGCATGTCCGGTTCCTACCAGATTCCGCTGGCCGAACTCGACTGGACCTCAGCCCACATCTACTGCGATGTTGCCGATGCCTTCTCCCAGCAAAATCTCTCCTGGTCCGAACTCGAAATCTGGTACGCCGTTGAATCGTCCGAGTATCTCGAGATGATGGCCCGCGACATTAACCAGTGCCGTTTCGAAGGGGATCTCAACACGGCTCGTGAGACCGAGATCATCATGGAGCGAATTCTCGCTCGTCTGGAACCCTGAGTGGAACGTCACCTCCAGAAACTCAGCTGGCTAACCTTTCGCGACCACGTCCCGTCTGTTATAGACACCGTCATCGTGCCGGTCGGCACGGTCGAAGCTCACGGTTCATCGTGTCTCGGCACTGATAATTTCATACCCGAGATCATCTCCGATGGAATCGCCGATCGGATCAACGCTCTCGTAGCCCCTACACTGAATTACGGTATAACCCGATCCCTCTACCGCTTCAATGGCGGGAGCACGATCTCCGAGCAGAACTATCGCGCGTTTACCCGCGATATCCTCGATTCCCTTGCCGACAACGGCTTTCGCAACGTGATCGTCATGAACGGCCACGGCGGCAATAATTCGGCGCTCAAGGCAGTGTCAGCCGATTTTCACCGCGAACGAAAAGTCAATATCGCGGTCATCCATTGGTGGGAACTCTGCGCAGACATGACCGCGGAGTTCTTCGGTCACGCCGGCGGGCACGCCGGGACTGACGAGACCGCCATGGTCCAGACCATCGACCCGAAACTGGCGGGGCAGGACCGCTATGATCCTAAGCTCGCGTGGTATTTTCGCCCCGGCGCCGACATCTATCCCGTCCCGGGTACGATTCTGCTTTACAAGGAGGGGGAAGGGTATCCGAACTTCGACCTTGACCAGGCGATGAAATATCGCTCCAGACTCATTGATGCCGTTGGAGAATTCGTCGCCACCGTTATCGATCGCTGGCGCGCTTTAGGACTGTGATCGTCCTCAGGTTACTGAGGTTCGCGTCGTTCCCCGATTCTCACTGCAGTAGATTAGAAGTGGTCGATATACGTAATTCGCGCTTCACGCGAGAACGTTTCCGATTCACGACGATTGACGAACAGATCCTTGAAGATGACTTCCAGTTCGAGCTTATCCGTGAACAGCCACTTGAGCGACATGTTAAGATAGCCGCGCCCTTTGCCTGAAAAATTGACTGAATCCGTACTTGTTCGAATGCTGGTCGGGATATCACCCCGATCGTCGTTGAAGGCCGCGTCGTATTCGATCATAAAGGCCAGGTTGTAGTCAAAAGTCGCGTCGAAGCCGCCATAGAAATCGACATTGTTATCGTTGTCAATCTTCTTCTCATAGGAGTAGTTGAGTCCGACGTGCCATCCCGACGTCCACTTGTACAAGTACACGCTGCGGC
Organism: uncultured Ignavibacteriales bacterium; assembly: GCA_964540105.1. Lineage (GTDB taxonomy): Bacteria > Zixibacteria > MSB-5A5 > GN15 > FEB-12 > DATKJY01. The sequence goes on from CAZILL010000001.1 coordinate 898,190, forward strand.
TCGCGACTACGTAGAACCCGCGCGACTTGAACTGATAGCGCTGATACGTCTTGTTCCATCCGCCATCCCCCTGGGAACAGAAGCCGACCGAAATGGCCGGAAAGAACTCCATCTCGTCCACCACCCGGAACTTGATGTTGAATTCGATGTCGGGATTCCAGACCGGCGATCGGCTCGACAACGCATACTCGGCTCCATATGAGAGACCAATCAGTAGCCGGTTGGACAAGCCGATGTTCGTCGATCCCTGAGCCCCCCCATTCGGATAGAGCCGAACACCAATGTCATACTGCCCGCGTGGGAAAGTCCCTGCCGTCGGAAGATCGATCAGCATTCGAGGCGGAATATCGTAAAGAGTCGCTCCATTTTTGCTCCTGGTCCGCTCTGCTCGCTCCTTGTCAACGCCATGTGCGTTGCCGGCGGCAAAGGCCATGAGCGCTCCAATTACTACGATCGATAATCTGTTCATATCATCTCACAATCTACTATGCTCGGACTCCTGAGCTATAGGTTGGAGTATAGACGACCTTGATTTTGCGAGTCAATCTAAAAACTGCCCCGGGGGGTAGATCCGTCGTATCGATATGATCATCGTGGCAGCCCCAGCTGCTCACTGAAGCGACCCAACAGTGTCCTCGCCACTTGTCCGCCCGGAACCTTGATCGTCTGCGCATCGCACACAATTGCCGAAACGCCAATCACCAGCTTCAGTGAACTCGAAATGAACACTTCATCTGCCGTTGCCAGCGCGTCAATCGTCCCATCTCTCTCTGCGACTTCCAACCCCAGTATCCTCAGCTGTCGAATCGCCGCCGCACGCGTGACGCCGTCGAGGCATCCCGCGCTTAGCGGTGGTGTGAATACTCGCTTCCGCTTAACCCAAAACAGATTGGCGGACGTTACTTCCGCCAATCGACCAGCCTCATTGAGAAGCAGGGCGTCGTCACACTTATGTGTCTGCGCTTCACGCAGCGCAGCCGCGTGAATGCTATATGAGAGCGTTTTGATCTGGCGGAAGATTGAGCGGTGGTCGACCCGCAGTCCGGATACGTACAAACGAAACGGTTTCGTCGGCAGTGTATGCGGAGAAACGTACACTATGACTTGAGGCTTTCCCGCCTTGCCCAGCCACCGCTCCGACTCCCCGCTCGTGACGGTCAGGCGCACTTTCTTGACTCTGTCCGGGTGAGCTTTGGTTGTCCGAAATAGCCAGCGTTCGAGTCTATCCCGATTGACCGGCACCGCAAGCTTGATAACTTTCGCCCCTCGATACAGTCGATCGAGGTGTTCATTCAGAAACAGCAGCCGATTGTCAATCCCGAGCATCGTTTCGAACAGCCCTTCGGCATAGAGAAAGGAGTTATCGTAGATGGAGATTCTTGCGTGCGTGTAGTTCACCAACCTTCCGTTGATCGAGCTCACCGTATGCATGCCAGCTCCGTTTCCGGTACTCCCAGCGCCTTCAAGAGGGCGTAAGACTTGTCTATCATCTCAGAGTACTCAGCTTCCGGTTCGCTGTCAGCCACAATCCCACCCCCTGCCTGAACGTGATAGGCGCCGTCGTGACAGGTGATGGTCCGAATCGCAATGTTGAATTCGCACTGTTCGCGCGTTATGTATCCGACACATCCGGTGTAGATTCCTCTCGGCAGAGGTTCCAGGTTTTGTAGCAACTCGACGGCGCGACGTTTTGGTGCGCCGGTGATAGACCCTCCGGGAAGCAATGCTCGACAAATCTGCGAAAGAGGAAGGTCGGGCGCGATACGCGCCGAGATGTCACTCATGAGATGAATCACGGAAGCATACTTTTCGGTTCGAACCAGCGTATCAACCGACACGCTTCCGGTCTTCGCGATCTTTCCCAAGTCGTTTCTAAGCAGATCGACAATCATCAGGAGTTCGGCTCGATCCTTCTCCGAACTGAGCAATCGCCGGGTGGCACACTCATCTTCCCCTGGATTGAAGCCGCGGCGAATCGTCCCCTTGATCGGACTCGTTGTCAGGAAGTCCCCGCTACGGAAGAACATTCTCTCCGGTGACGACGACAAAACTTGCGTCGATCCCATGTTCAGGTACGCTGAGTAAGGAGCTGGATTCAATTGCCGAAGCCGCCGGTACACATCTATCGGTGACAAGTTGCTGTTCACATCGAATCTCGTCGTCAGATTTGCCTGATAAATGTCCCCTTCGCGGATATGCCTCTTCACCGAGTTCACGCGATCCAGATACTCCCCCCGAGTCAGGTTCGCACGTACTGACGACGAAGCGATTGTTGAGGCATTTGGCAGCGTGCCTCCGTCAGTTGTTAATTGGTTATCGCAGATTGCCGAGTCGTAGAGGAAGAAATGAAGATCAGGAATCCCCGATGGCCGCTTCGTGCTTTCGAGATCAAGGAACGAAAGCATGGCTTCGTAACTTATGAAGCCCGCCGCAAATAATCCGTCCTTCTGAACGGACTCATCGATATAGTCAATGGCTTCTGCAATTGACGCCTGATACACGCTCGTGGAACTGCGGCTTGTTACACGGTACTCTAGCCCATGATTGACAATCTCGCTTATCGGTCGATAGGCGACAAATGAATGGTGAGAACGCGTCGCAGATGGCATCGACGAATCGAGCCACACGAACCCCTTTTCGTGAGCGGATTGCTCGAACAGAGTCGGCAACAGGCTGCTCGAAGGCGCTGGTCTCTTCGCGAAACTCGGTGTGGTCATATGTTCGATATAAAGTACCCCGCGCCCATGCGATGTCAAGCGGATCGTTGACTTCAGCCCTCGGTTCTCGGTAGATTACCCAATGGACGGACTCAAGCTTCTCGCAGTACTCCTTGCTATTATCTTTGCCCTTCGTAAGAAGTTGCCGGTCGGAATCACATTGTTCTGCGCCGGTCTCCTGACCGCAATTTTGTATCAAATCGCCCCAGCTATGCTCCTGGAGGGGTATTGGAATCTGTTACGCTCAGGGCGATTCCTCTCGCTCACTGCTGTTATTATGCTCATTACAATGTTAGGCCGACTCCTCAAAGAACTAGGGTATCTGGAGCGACTGGCACAATCGTGCCGCCACCTCTATGGTGGCCGACGAACAGCGGTTGCGATTTTACCATTCCTGATCGGGCTTATGCCCATGCCCGGCGGTGCCCTTCTGTCGGCTCCGCTCGTCAATGATGTTCTGAAGGACAAGAAGTACACGCCTGAGTTCAGGACTGTCTCCAATTATTGGTTTCGCCATCTCGTGGAGTTCTTCTGGCCGGTCTATCCGGGAATCATCCTGACTGAAGGGATCACCGGACTTGCCATGGGAAAAGTCGCCCTCCTGCAATTTCCCCTTTCCCTCTTCATGCTGGCTGTCGGGGCCTATTTCTATTCCCGCCGCATTGACAAAGAGGATGGGAAGACAGTGCGCGTGTGGCATTCTCTCTCCGGCATCGTCGGAAGCATTTGGCCAATCGCCGGCGCCATAGCCATCTTCGCGGTCTTTAGAATCGACCTGTCTCTGGCTGTGCTAACAGCGATGCTCCTGCTGATCATCTTTGTTCGTCCTCACAAGAACGCCATCTGGTCTTCCGCGAAGTCTGGGTTGTCGTATAAGTTGATCTTCCTGATGTTCGGCACGCTCTCGTTTCAGACCGTTCTTGAGCTTTCAGGGGCTATCAGATCGATCCCTGCTCTTGCGACTACCTATCATTTCCCGCCTGAGTTATTGATCGTATTTGTTTGCTTTACACTCGGCATACTGACCGGCATGGTGGCCGCGTATGTCGGAATGGGATACACACTTCTGGCTGGATTCATGTACCAACCAACGATCATGCCCGGCCACATTCTGCTGGGGTATCTGAGCGGATATATCGGCATGTTGTTGTCCCCGACTCATTTGTGTCTGATCTTGACCAATGAGTACTTCGGGAGCAACCTTTCTTTGGTCTACCGAAGGATCGCTTTACCGGTGATACTGCTTGGGCTGTTTGGGTTTCTTCTGTCGAGAAGTCCCTGGATCGGTCTCTTCTGACTTCGTCGTCGACCGCATCGGTTGGAAAAAACGCTTGCAAGAGCGGGCTTGGGCGTCTATATTACCGTGAGATAAGCGGGAGGAAAGTCAAATCGCTTTATTGAGTGCATTGCGCGACTGAATATTATGGGGATGTACACGTCTATAATGAATGACTAACACAGATTCACAAATCTGAATTCATAGAGATGACACACAGTGAGTTGTCAAGTTTGCTTACAATGTACATAGAACAGCGGAGGAATGGAACATGAAACGTTATGCGCGGTTCATGCTGGCACTGTTGCTGGCGGTAGTTTTGGGAAGTCTGGCGCAGGCTGCGCCGTGGGACAAGGGGTTCATCACTATTGACCAAATTCAGGGACTTGCCCACGGCGATTCCGTCCTGCCGGGCAGCGACCTTCGGTTCATTCTGCGGTACAGGCTTGACAGTATCAACAGTGTCGGGATCAGTAATGGTTTCAGGATATACAGTCCAGACGGCGCCACCTGGGACAGCACCAGGGCTGACTCTCTCGGATATCGTCCCGGCGATCCTACCCCCGGGGTAGCGATTCTCGGCAAGACGCAGTTTGATCTAGGCCTGAGTATAGGAAGTTATGGCGCAGACGGCGTGGCTTCAGACACAGTCGGATTTTTGGGACTTAAGTTCACCGCCATCGGCCTCAAAGGCCCCTTTAACGATACAGTGTTCTCTATGACTGTCTACGGAATCAGTCAGGCGTCGACTGGCAGAACGATCTGCATTGACTCTTCGTGGTTCCCTCCGGGAGGGACCTGGAAGTGGGCGAGTACCGGCGCTTTCAGCCGATTCGCGACCTGGAATATGACCCCTCGCTGCTTCCGGATCAAGGGAAATGCGCCCGACACTGTGGTCCATCGCAGCATCACGTTCGACCATGTGCAGGGCACATCGGCCGGGGATACTGTTGCGGTCGGGAGCAGCCTTCGTTTTGTGCTTCGCTACCGAAACGACAGCACCAAAGGAGTCGGGATCAGCAACGGGTTCCGCGTGTTTAGTCCGGACGGAGCGATCTGGGACAGCACGATTGCCGACACACTGGGCTGGCGGCCCGGGGATGCAACCCCTGGGAAAGCGATTCTCGGCCGGGCACAATTCGATATCGTAAGCGCCATTACCCGATACAGCTCTGACGGGATGGGGGCAGACACGATTGGACTCCTGGGAGCGATGTTCCAGGCGACCGGCTTACCTGGTGGTTTCAATGATACGGCGTATGCCATCACAGCGCTGAACATTCGCGCCGGCTCTGAAGGAAAGCATATCTGCATTGATTCGTCCTGGTTCCGACCGGGAGGGACATGGAAGTGGGCGGGCACCGCTGGGTTCAATCGATTCCCAGAGTGGAGTGGCCTTCGATGCTATCTCATCAAAGCCAGGTCAGTAGACTCGGGCGGACGGCAGGAGATTGTGGTAGATCACGTGCAAGGTGCTGAGCTGGGGGATTCTGTCAGCGTCGGGAGCAGTTTGCGCTTTGTTCTTCGCTACCGGAACGACAGCACCAGCGGGCATTCGATGAGCAACGGATTCCGTATCTACAGCCCTGACGGAGCCCTGTGGGATAGCACCACAGGGGACTCGCTCGGCTGGAGACCGACAGACCCGACTCCCGGTGTCGCCATTCTGGGGAGGACCCAGTTCGATCTGGGCAGTTTCATCGGCAGGTACAGCGCCGACGGCTCTAACGCGGACACCATCGCGATCGCTGGCGTCAGAAACTTCGCCTCTGGCCTTCCGACAATGTTCAACGACACGGCCTATGCAATAACTGCTTTCAATATTCATGCTGGGTCAGAGGGGAAACGAATCTGTATCGACTCGTCATGGTTCCGGCCGGGAGGGACCTGGGTGTGGGCAGGTTCGGGAGGACTCAAACGCTACCCGGGTTGGATCGGGTCTCGCTGCTATTACATTATACCCCGACAGTATGATTCAACCCCACAGCGCGCGATTGTGGTTGATCATGTAGAAGGAGCATCGGCAGGGGATAGCGTTGCGGTAGGAAAGACCCTTCGTTTTGTCCTTCGCTACGTGAACGACAGCGCCGAGAGCTTCTACGGGATCAGCAACGGATTTCGAGTTTACAGTCCGGACGGTGCCACGTGGGACAGCACGAGTGGCGATTCTCTCGGCTGGAGACCGACAGACCCTTCGCCCGGTGTAGCCATTTTGGGGAAGGCTCAGTTCGATCTTGTCAGCATCATAGGCAAGTACAGCGCTGACGGCATGAATGCCGACACCATCCTTTTCGCAGGGGCGAAGAACGTTGGTGCCGGCCTTTCGAGAGGATTCAATGATACTGCCTATGCGATTTCAGCCTTCAACATTCACGCCGGATCGGAGGGAAAGCGGATCTGCATCGACTCGTCCTTTGTTCGACCTGCGGCGCGATGGATGTGGGCAGGTTATAGCGGCATCAATCGCTATCCAGAGTGGATCGGCACAAAATGCTACTACATCAAAGGTCCCGAGCGTCGCCATGTCACCCCGACTGATGAATGGATCAGCTTGTACTGCGACTCAGCCAGATTCAACGGCAGAGTCCTGCGCTTGGGGTCGGTGATTTCAGTTCTTGACCCCGACGGCGTCGTTTGCGGAGAGGGTACTGTCGGTTCGCACGGTTCGTACGGATTCCTGAATGTCTATCACGACGACTTGCTCACTCCCAACATCGACGAGGGTGCACGACCGGGTGACAAGTTGAGCTTTAGGATCGACGGCGAGCCTGTATTCAGCGATCGTCCTGTCTTCTGGACCATGAACGGGGATCGCGTACCGGTCTGCTGGTTCTCCACACAACGCTGTATTCCGCTTCGGACCGGTTGGAACCTGATCTCCTGGAATGTCGACACCCCGATTGACAGCGTAGCCGTTCTCGCTGCAGAGATTATGCCCAATGTTGAGGTGATTCTTGGCTTTGAAGGGGAAGGACTCACCTACGATCCGAAACTGCCGCTGCACTCGACCCTGAGGCGCGCCGACCATCTGCACGGTTTCTGGTTCAAGATGAAGCAGTACGACACCCTCTGTGTTTCCGGACCGAAGGTACCGGTTGGATCGCCAATAGACCTCGAGGAGGGGTGGAACCTCGCCAGTTATCTTCCCGATGTGACCATGACTCCGGCGCAGGCTCTGGCTTCGATCAGCCGCGATCTCCTGTTTGTGTACGGTTTCGACGCGTACGGACATACGGCGTTCACTCCGACAACCCCGACGTTCAATACGCTCGACTCAATGCATACGCTGTTGGGGTACTGGATGAAAGTCTCGCGCAATACTACTCTCATGTATCCCGGCGGACCGATGGTAGCGTCAGCTCTGAAACCCCCCACCAATTCCAAGCCGAAACTTCCGTTTGTACCGACCATGAACTGGGTCAATGCTTACGCTCATGAATTGACTCTTGATGGAGCCATGGTGCCGAGTGGCACCAGAGTCATTGCCCGGTCGGTGAAGTCCGGCGCGATCGTTGGCGCAGGGACTGTCGGCGATAACGGCACGTTTGGATTCATGCCGGTCTATGGCACTGATATGTCCGAAGGTGCGCAGAGTACCGCGGTTGGTTCGGGTGAGAAATTTACGTTCGAGGTTGGCGATGTCGCGACAACCGAGACCTTCACCTGGACCGGCACTGGCGACAACGTCGAGTTGACCAACCTGACGGCGAAAGCCGGAGGGTCGGGAAATCTACCGGCAAGCTTCTGGCTGGCTCAGAACTACCCGAATCCGTTCAATCCCAAGACGACCATTCAGTTTGGTCTGCCGAGCGCCTCGGATTACACGCTTGTGATCTTTAACGTCACCGGCCAAAGGGTCGCGGAGTTTACTGGATCGGCCGAGGCCGGAACCAACAGCGTTGTCTGGGATGCGACTTCGTTCGCTTCGGGCATCTACTTCTACCGTTTGAATGCCGGCAGCTCGACTGCGACGAAGAAGATGCTGCTGCTGAAGTGATGATAGCTGTTCGACTCCACCGTGGAGCTTAGGGAAGCGAGTATCCGGCGGGTCTGACGATCATAGTCAGACCCGCTGGTGTTTTGAGTCATGCAAGGTACCCTGCGCGGACATTGGCCCAATGCTGGTATTGTCGTTGACAAACCAGCCTGTTTTGTATACATTGACCGTAGCAACGCGACTTGGTGACCGTTTTCGAACGTACGTGGGAGTTGTCGTATGAGTATCAAGAAGGTCGCACTATTCTTTTCAATTGCATCGTCGGTGGCAAGCGCAAGCCTTGCCTTTGAACCGCTGTCTGACACCCGCCTCGACTATCCAGTTGGATCTTATCCTGGCTCAATTGCTGCGGCTGATCTTGGTGTGGATGGGAATCCTGACTTAGCGGCAGCAATCTGCTCAGATACCCTCTCGATTCTAGAGAACAATGGGGATGGCACATTTGCTGGCGCGGTCGATTACGCGCTTGACGGTTCTCCCCAGTCGGTCGTTGCGAGTGATTTCGATGGGGACGGAAGGCTTGACCTGCCAGCTGCGAACTTGGATGCGGTTTCTATTCTAAAGAACACCGGGAACGGGACTTTTGGTAGTGCGACCCACTACGGCGTCAGTGGATCCACGTCAATCTGCGCAGCTGAATTTGATGGCGACGGAAGACAGGATTTGGCAGTGTTGAGCAGATTCGCGGGCACGGTTTCGATTCTGACAAATCTTAACGGTGGGAGAAGCTGTTTCACGGGCACTACGGGGAATGTCGATGGTTCCTTCAGTGGATTGGTCGATATTGCCAGTGCATTCGCGATCGTGGACTACTTGTTGGCCGGCATGTCGCTCTCCGATTGTCACACAGAAGACGATGTCAACAGCGATTGGGCAGATGACATCTCCGATCTGTTTGCGATAATCGACTACCTGAGTAGTGCAGTAGAGTTACCAGCGTGCATGTAACGTCGACGATGAGCTCAGTGAAGTGACAGCGCATAAGTAGTTTTCATGCTTGAACATCGAAAGCAGTCGCTTCTTCCTCGGCAGCAATTCGTTCATAGAATGGTGCTCAGCGGCTGGGTGGCGACCGGACTCTTGAGTCTATCATTGCTTATTGGTATAGCAGGTTATCACTACCTTGAAGGGCTCGCGTGGCTGGACGCGTTGCTGAATGCAGCTATGATTCTTGGGGGGATGGGACCGGTTGATCCTCTCCATTCTGATGCTGGGAAGTTGTTCGCTGCAGCCTACGCCCTTTTCAGTGGCGTCATGTTCCTGACGATCTTTGGAGTACTTGCGGTACCGATTCTTCACCGTCTCCTGCACCGCTTCCATCTGGACGATGACGAAAAGTAGACACGCTGTAAGCGTGCCTATCCAGCCATACTTGCCCCGGCGATCCAACCGGTAGTCCAGGCGCTCTGAAAATTGAAACCGCCGGTAATGCCGTCGATATCCAGAATCTCGCCTGCGAGGAAAAGCCCCAGGCAAAGCCGACTCTCCATCGTCTTGAAATCGATCTCCCTGAGATTAACTCCACCGCAGGTCACGAATTCCTCCTTGAATATTCCTTTACCGGTGACCAGAAATTCGCCGTTCACGAGCTCACGAGCCAATCGGTCAATCTGCTGCCCATTGACATTCGCCCAGGTCAGTTCTTGAGTCATGCCGGCGTAGTGGACCAGACTACTCCAGAGTCGGCGAGGGATCGGTTCGATCCCATTCGCGTGTGCGAGGCGTGTGCCATGCTGCCGCTTGAGTCTGCTGATCAGTTCAACCGCCGATTCGATTGCCATCGACGGCATCCAGTTTGTCTTGAGCGTCGCATGATAGTTTGTCCTCGCCAGCGCTCGCGCGCCAAACGCCGACAGTTTCAGTATCGCCGGACCACTGACACCCCAATGCGTGATCAGCAGCGGCCCCCTCTGCTCGAAGCGTTCCTTCTCAACAGTGAGTCGAACCTGCACATCGTCAACAGTCAACCCCGATAGCCCTTCAATCCGTGGGTCGGTTATTTTGAAGGTGAAGAGCGATGGAACGCACGGTACAATCTCGTGTCCCAATTCGCGGGCCATCCGGTAGCCGTCGGGACTGTTGCCTGTCGCCAGCAAGAGTCGGTCGGCGGCGATTACTTCACCATCGTGCAGTTCTATATCAAATGCTCGACGAGTCTCGGAATCCGGGTTATGCCGCACGTTCTTGACTCGCGCCTTCAGGCGTGTCTTGACGCCGAGGTCCGTGGCAGTGGCCATAAGGCAATCGACAATTGTAGAAGACTGGTTGCTCTCCGGAAACATGCGGCCATCCGGTTCAGTCTTGAGAGTCACCCCCCGTTTTCCAAACCAGGCGACCGTATCGCGCGGCTGAAAGCGGCTGAATGGGCCACGCAATTCACGAAATCCGCGAGGGTAGGCTCGGACGAGTTCAGCTGGTTCGAAGCAATCATGGGTTACATTGCAGCGTCCGCCGCCTGAAATGCGGACTTTCTCCAGAGGTTGATTCGTCGCTTCAAGAAGCACGACGGTGCAAGCGCGGTGCTGCTCCGCGCAAGTGATCGCTGCGAAATAGCCTGCCGCCCCACCGCCGACCACAGCCACTACGCCTCGCGTTGATGCTATCATTTCGCTCGCTCTCAAAGATGGTTCTCCGCGATCAACCGCTCGTACAGGTCGGTCATAAGATCGAGCGAACGCTCCCAGGTGTAGCGTTCCTTGACAAATTGATAGCCGCCAGCGCCGAGTTTCTTTCGAAGAGCCGCATCGTGTGCAAGTTTCAGTATCCCCGCAGCCAGAGCGTGGCGATCGTTTGGCGGCACGAGCAGCCCCGTGCCACCGTCAACAACTACCTCGGGTATGCCGCCGATATTGGACGCAATCACCGGACGCCCGCACGCTGCAGCTTCAAGCGCCGCGACACCGAACCCCTCCTGTAAAGAGGGCATAGCCATGATATCATGCTCCTGAATGAACGCATAAGCGTTCCTGTTTTCGATAAACCCTACCAGCCGTGCGTGACTCTCTAGATGGAGTCTCTTGATTAAATGTCGAAGTTCCGCTTCCTGCGGGCCGTATCCCGCGATCGAAAGTGAAACGGTGGGGAAGGACTTGACCACTTCGGCCAGTGCATAGAGGAGCACCGTAAGTCCGTACACCGGCTGCAGCCACTTGAGTGTGCAGATTCTGATCGTCTCTGCGTCTGGTAAAGAAGGGCAGGAAGCCGGGATAGAAACGCCAAACGGAATGACGCTCAGTTTTCGAACCGACTCGGGGTAGAGCTTCGTTGTCGCCGTTTCAAGAGCCTTGCCGGTAGCAGTGATCCAAGTTGCGCGCTTCAGAAGATACCGCACATACGTGCGCTGTGGCCATTGTGAAGGAAACTCTGTGATATCGGATCCCCAAACTGAGACAACAAGTGGTTTACGCCTCGACAGAAGCCCCCACAAACCAAAGGCGGACGCATAGTGAACATGCACAAGGTCCGGTTTGAACCTGCGCACCTCGCGAGCGGCGGCGATCGAGCGGCGGATATACTCCCCCTGATGTCGGGCAGGATAGATGACGCATTCGATCCCTGGCAACGGCTCACCTCCCACCGAGATCAGCTTGACCAGATGCCCGCGTGCGCTTAGTCCTTCCGCCCAGCGTTCAATGTGCGCGGAATCAGCCCACCCACAGAGGACAATCCGTCGAGCCGCCATCAGTGTCCTACTCCTGCGCTCATATCAATTCGAACGAATGTGAATGACCTTCGTGATGTACTTCTTCAGTCCGAGCGCCAATGACAGAAGAAGGAACACGCCAAACACGAAGGCGCCTGTCATGCCGACGCGCAAGAGTTGTACGAGCTGAGTTGGATGCGGCGAATCCCACAGAGGCGCGAGATCAAGGTAGTAGACAATAGCCAGGCAGACTGCGCCGGCCATGATTATCTTACCGAAATCTATAATGAGGGCTGACTGACTCTCTTTCGGCACTTTGGGGAGAACTAATCCGAGCAGTGAGACCGCGAAGCCGACCTGAGCCAGTGTTGTAGCCATTGATATCCCCGGTGATCCGAAGTGGGCCGACAGCAATGCCGTAGCGACAAACTTAAGAGCAAGGGCGCCGGTCGCAGCAAAGAACACATACCGCGTGAGGCCGAGTGCATAGCAGGCGCGAAGTGAAGTCGACATCAGGAACAGGGCCGCAACGGCCGGTGTGTACGGTTTCAGAAGCGAGGCTGTTGTGGTCACCGACGTTGCATCGAATTCACCACGATTGAAGAGCAGTCTGACCAGATCGTCGGCGCTGACGAAGACAAACAGTGCGGTCGGAATCGCCACCATCAAGCCGCCGATGACCGCCTCGTGATAGAGTTGACCGAATCGTACGCTCTCTTCCTTTGCCCCATTTTCCGAAAAGAGTGGGAACATCACCGAGGCAATGCTGAACCCCACGATCGCATCCGGTAGCTGTGCCAGAACCTGCCCATAATTGAGTGCAGAGATGATCCCCTCGCCGAAGGGAGCCGCGTAATAGCGATCGATCAGAAAGTAGCTTCGATTGAGAAGCTCAACAGCCACGAGCAGACCACCGGTCGCCAGCATAAAAGTAGAAGTTGGCAGCTTGAGTCCCCACTCCCACGAAGCCTTGCTGAGGGTCACAACGCGCATCAGCAGGAAGAGATTCTGGCCTACAAATCCGGCCAGCACTCCAATCGCGACTGCTCCCGCCCCAAGATTCGGCGCCAGCCACAAGGTGATCCCAATCATCACGACATTGCAGACAATCAGTCCCCAGGCGGGATACGAAAAGATCCCCCTTACATTCAGAAGTGCGCGCAGGAATGCTTCCGTAGCTCCCAAAAGGACAATCCCTGCTGTCACTCGACCGTAGAAGATGACTTTTCCCAGATCGACGTTCTGATATCCCTTCGCCCAGATTGGCAAGAGGTAGGGACCGAGCAGGAGAAGAAGCAGCGTGACTCCAAGTGCTCCGACAGTCGTGATATTGAACAACGACCATGTCGAACGCCACGATTGTTCGTCGTTGCTATCGATCGCGCCCGAGAAGAGTTTCGTCAGGTGTGGAACAAAGAAGTAGTACGAGGCAAAGCTGATTACTCCCCAGGCAAGGGCCGGCAGCATGACGGCGATAAGATACTGATCGTAATCGCTGGATGTCCCAAAGCGGTCAGCAATGACCATCTCGCGCGCGAGCCCTACGAGTTTCGAGATCAGCACGACGCTGATCAGCCCGAACACCTGCTTCACACGTCGCGGAGTCACCTGAATCTCAAGCTCGTCTGGTTTATCGACACTACTGTGCGAGCCGCTTGATCGTCGAGATCACTTCCGTCTGTTCGCTCTCCGTCATTTCCGGGTAGATTGGGATCGACAGCACCTCGTTGGCAGCCTTCGTGGAATGCGGAAACTGATCAGCTCTATATCCCAGCGAAGCAAAGCACTCCTGCACATGGAAAGGCACCGGGTAGTAGACCGCTGCACCGATCTGTGCTTTCTTCAGCCCATCGACGATGGCATCGCGATTGGTACATGCTATCGTGTACTGATTATAGATGTGAAAGGTGGAATACGGCTTTACAACAGGCGTCTTCACATTCCGTAAGCCCGACAATTCGCGGTCATACCGACGTGCGTGCTCAATGCGCTTCTCCGACCAGCGCCGAAGGTGAGGGAGCTTCACCAGAAGAATCGCCGCCTGAATTGTCGCGAGGCGGGAATTACATCCAATCATCTTGTAGTAATACTGCGGCTTCTGACCATGCTCTCGAAGCACCTTGCACAGTTCATAATACTCGTCGCTGTTAGTGACAATGATACCGCCGTCACCGCCCGCCCCGAGGTTCTTCGAGGGAAAGAAGGAAAAGCACCCGAAGTCGCCGATCGATCCGGCCGGCCGCCCCTTATACTCAGAGCCGATCGATTGCGCCGCATCCTCGACCACGACGAGCTTGTGCTTGCGGGCGATTTCCATGATCGGATCCATATCCGCCATCTGGCCAAACAGATGCACGGGCATAATTGCCTTCGTTCTCGGTGTGATGGCCGCTTCGAGTTTCTTTGGATCCATATTGTAGGTGTCCGGCTCGATATCGACAAAGACCGGAGTCGCCCCCAGGCGCGACGCTACGCCGGCGCTGGCGAAAAAAGAAAAGTCAGTTGTAATGACTTCATCCCCAGGCCCAACCCCGATTGCCAGCAGGGCAAGCAGAAGCGCATCAGTCCCCGAGGCGCATCCGATCGCATGCCGCACCTGGCAGAGCGAAGCAATCTCGCTCTCCAACTGGGTGACTTCGGGACCGAGGATGAACTTTCCGTGGGCAAGAACATCAAGCACACTCTTGTCCATCGCTGGCTTCAAGTACGCGTATTGTCGGGTCAAGTCGAGCAGTGCCACAGGCATGATTGTATCCTATTCCTTCCACCCCTGGTTTTCCAACAGCTGATCCGGCGGCACGTCGCGGAACACCTTCGCCGGCAGCCCCGCAACGATCTTCCTCGCAGGTGTATCGGAAGTCACGAGTGCTCCCGCCGCCACCAGCGTGTCGTTGTTGATCGTGATTCCCGGGAGGATTGTCGCGCTCACGCCAATGCGCGCTCCGCGTCGAACGACAACTCCTTTGAAATGTTTGAACCGCTCTTCCGAGCGTCCCACATAGTTATCATTGGAGGTCGCCACGCAAGGCGCCACGAACACGCGATCCTCAATCTCAGAGTAAGCGGTGATATAAACGTTGGTTTCGAGCTTCACGTAGCGCCCAATGGTGCAGGAATTCTCGATCGCCACGCCGCGCCCGACAATAGTGAAGTCTCCGATCGAGACGTTCTCCCGTACGGTCGAGAGATCCGCCACCAGCACCTTGTTTCCAATGCGACTTCCGCGGTAGATCACAACATGTGTTCCGATAATGCACTGACTGCCAATCCCAGTAGGCGGCACGTCCTGGTCAGAGGTCACCGCGCTGTTCGCGGCTCGCATCGGCCGCTTCCCGATCACCGCGCCATCATCGATGCGGACGCTGTCGCCGATGATTGTCCCTTCATGGATGACAACCTGATGCCCGATGACGGATCCCGAACCGATCTGGACGTTGTCACCAATGCAGCAGAACTCGCCGAACGTAGTCCCGCTTCCTATGCGGGCTGAGGGGGATATATGAGCTGTGGACATGGGTTTTTACCTCGTTAACGTATGTACAGAAGAAATTACTTGTTCTTGGACTTCATCCCGAGGAGCCATCCCAGGTACGCCCCCAACGCATATTGCGCGCGACGATAATTCTCCGGCTGTTGCTCACGCAGATTCCCGAGGTATTCAAGCAGCGCCGCGCTCAGAATCGCGGCAATGAAGGAAAGGCCGAAGGCAAGCCCGACAATCAGCGTCCGTTGTGGGCGGCTCTTGATCTCAGGAACCCTCGCCCGATCCAGCACCGATATCACTGGCGACTCCTGCTTCTCCTGAATCTTCGCCTGCTCAAGCTGCTCCATCAACATCGTGTGGAGTCTTTCCGCGATTCGCACGTTGCCGTAGAGGACTTCATACTTGCTCCTGAGAGCCGGAATGGACGCCACGGGGAGAGCAAAGTACGAGCTATCCAGTCCTCCCGATTCAAGCTGATCAAGTTGTCGTCTGACGATTTCACGCCGTTCGTGCTTCTCTTTCATCTCAGGATGACTTGCGCTTAACAGACGCTGAGCCATCTGAATGTCGAGATCAATCTGCGCCAGCGAAACCTTGAGCTGGCTCGCTTGCTCAATGGCCATTTTCGTCTGTTCGTCAAAATCAATAGCGCGATTGGTCTGCTGGAAGAGCTCAAGTACTCGATGTGCGGAATCCAGATCAGCTCTGGCTTGCCGCAAACGATCTTCGATGAACTGCCGATTCTGACGCGCTCGCGATGACGTGATCTCCTGACTGACGCTGTTGATCTCGTCGACAAAGCTGTTTGCCATATCGGCCGCAACCTGCGGTTCCTTGTCTTCTACGCTGACATTCACCAGCCCCTCTTCCGTGACACGAAACGACGCATGCTTAAGAAGCTCTTGGTACGTATCGAAAGCTGTTCCCGTGCCATATCGCTGCTGAAGCTTGTACTTGTCGGCGATTCGGTCGCACAGTGTGCGACTCTTCAGCATCCGCGCATATACGTCCGAAGGTGTCACCATGACCGGAAGGTTCAGACCACCTGTGACCGAAACTACTTCCGAGAGACGCGACAGCTGATCCATAGTGGTCACCGCTCCTTTCGGGGGGAGCAGGAGCGCATTCGACTCATACCACGACGGGAGTACAAGCGATATGACCGTCGCTCCGATCGTTGCAAAGAGGACAAAGCCGATGACAAAGCCTCGTCGCTTTGCAAGGACTTCAAGCAACAGCCAGAAATTCCCCGTGCTGCCGGCGCTCATTGAGTCACTTCCATAGCCGCGACGCTGACTTCATCCCCATCCCGCACCAGTGTGCCTGGGGATGCTTCAATCGTGATCCCAGACAGGCGGTCGGAGAGCGCGATCACAGCGCCCGGAGTGCCGGGGGCAATGCCACCCGCTGCCTGTAGATAAAACTTCGCATCTTTTCTTTCTACATAGGGGAAGAGTCCCGGGTTTCGTACTTTCCCGCTTACCCGCACATAGCCAACTTTGGCCGGAACATAGATCGAGTCGGCGACCCTGATGAGAATCGGAACCGGCTTCCGTTTCTTATCTACAAAATTCGAAATTGCATATCGTGCCTCCTGCAAGCGCCCCCAACTGTCGGCTTCCATGCGGCGGAAGACAGTGATCCTCTCCTCGTTCGCTCTGGTCGTAACCCCCCCAGCCATTGTCACCAAATCACTCAGCTCAAGACTGTCGCGAAACTCGTATCTACCCGGATGTGCCACCTCGCCGAATACTGTAACCGATCCGGACAAGGAGACCTCGTTTCTGGCGGGAATAGCTAACACGTCTCCAGTGTGAATGGACCCTGCCCCGCGAGGATTCCGCTCCGGCTTGCCGAGAATAACAGCGGAATCGAGCGACGCGCGATGGGTAGTTCCGCCGGCAAGGTCTACCAGCAGCGCCAGGTCATCACCGGGTAGCAGTTCTATGGCTCGCGGGTGATTGACTTCTCCGATCACCTGGACACGCTCCAAAACGCGATCTGGAACGACTATGTGAAAGCCGGAGTAAAGGGGAGGGTTTGCGGAGAGATCCCCCAGGTAATTCGCACGATCCAGATCGACTCGCAACGGGGTTTTGCATCCAAGGAATTGAATCGTCCGCGTGGAAGCAGATTGTTCAAGACCGCCGGCTGCGGCAATGAGGTCGGATACTCTTTGCGAGGTAAACGCCTGATAGTATCCCGGTTTGACTACCGCCCCAGTAATGGAAATGCTCACGAGATAGGGAGGGGAGACCGACAGGTCAATCTCAGATGCGTTGAACTGCTCCCGGATCGGCGGCAACAGAAGCTGTCTGGTTTCTGAGAGAGTCTTTCTCGACAGATCGAAGGCGCCGAGAGTCGGATGTACAAGTCTCCCTTCCTGGCCGACGGTCAAGGCAAGTTGTGGCAGCTTGGATTTGACAAAGGTGACCAGAATCTGCTCACCGGGACGGATGAGATAGAGGTCTGGGTTGATCGGCTGATCATATGACTGTGATCGATACTCGACCGGTTCAGCTTCGTCCGCCCCCTTGATCTTCTTCGCCGCGGCCTCAGCATCACCCGCAACCATCATGAGGGAGATGAGCATGAATATGAAGTAAAATCGTTCCAACTACTTACGTCTGTTCGTGTTACCCTGCAAGCCAATAGGATAGGCGGCTGGCGCGTGAAAGTCAACGACTATGTGCCAGCGAATTGACTGCCGACTCAACCCTTGGAGGGATCGATGTACATGCGGTAGTTCGGCTCAAGTAGTGGGCCGAATCACATCTTCCGGTTGAGCGATTCGGCTGGCTGTTCCGAGCGTCCGCCCTTGATTGTATTCTACTGCGGACTTGATGAAGTCTCTGAACAACGGATGCGGTTTCAATGGCCGAGATTTCAACTCGGGATGGAACTGAACGCCCACGAACCAGGGGTGGTCGGGCACCTCGACAATCTCAACTAGTTTCCCATCGGGCGACAGTCCGGCGAGCAGAAGCCCCTTCTGCACCAGCATATCGCGGTAAACATTGTTCAGCTCGAAACGGTGACGATGCCGTTCGGAAATGCGCGAATCCTCGTAAGCCGCTCGCGAGTGTGAGCGCTCGTCAAGAAGGCAGGAGTACGCCCCGAGTCGCATCGTACCCCCCAACTCTGTCACCCCCTCCTGGTCGGCCATCAAGTGTATCACCGGATGCTTGAGATCTCGGTAAAACTCGAAGCTGTGTGCATCTTCGAGGCCACACACATTCCGGGCGAATTCGATCACTGCGCATTGCATCCCCAGACAGATTCCGAAGAACGGAATCTTGCGCTCCCGCACGTAACGAATCGCCTCAATCTTCCCCTCCACGCCTCGTTCACCGAATCCACCCGGGATCAGCAGACCGTCAATATCATATAGGAACTTGTCTGCCCCGCCCTGCTTGATCTCCTCCGAGCTTACCCAGATCAGCTTCACCTCGGCGTTGCTGGCCACACCGGCGTGCACAAACGCTTCCATGATTGACTTGTAAGCATCTTTGAGGTTCACATACTTGCCGCAGATCCCGATCTTTACCGAGTGACGCGGATTCTTGATGCGATACACCATATCCTCCCACTCGGTCAGGTCCGGTTCTGGAAGATTCCAGCCGAAATGTTCGCAGACAATCTCGTCCAGATGCTGCAGATGAAAACGCAGGGGAACTTCATAAATGGTCGATACATCTTCCGCGCCGATTACATTTCGGGTTGGCACAGAACAAAACAGGCTGATCTTCTGCCGCAATGACTCTGAGAGTGGCTTGGATGACCTGCACAGAAGCACATGCGGCTGTATTCCGATCTCCCGTAGCTCGCGTACTGAATGTTGGGTGGGCTTCGTCTTGAACTCTCCCGCGGTTGGCACATGCGGCACCAATGTCACATGAATGTACATGACATTGTTTGCCCCCTCTTCCTGTCCCAGCTGGCGAATGGCTTCAAGAAACGGCAGCGACTCGATGTCACCGACAGTGCCGCCGATCTCGGCGATGACAACATCGGGAACCTCTGCGGAGCGTATCTTGTGACGCAGGCGATTCTTGATTTCTTCAGTGATATGGGGGATCACCTGCACCGTCGCGCCCAGGTAGTCGCCTCGCCGCTCGCGGGTGATGACCGTGTTATAGACCTGTCCGGTGGTAACATTGTTCGCTTTCTCCATCGGTTGATCGAGGAAACGCTCGTAGTGCCCCAGATCAAGGTCAGTCTCGGAACCGTCGTCGAGAACGAACACTTCGCCATGTTGGAAGGGATTCATCGTGCCCGGATCGACATTCAGATACGGATCGAACTTGATATTCTGGACCCGTAGCCCACGCTTCTGCAGCAGGAGCCCCAGCGACGACGCCGCAATCCCTTTGCCAAGTGACGATACCACTCCCCCTGTCACACAGATATACCTGGTCCTGACCTCTGACATGATTACCACCTACTCATCTATAAAGAACACCGATCTTTCGAATATCGTTCGGACTGTCGACAGAAATCGTTCTCATCGACGTCGGATACACTCGAATCTGTTCCCCATGTTCAAGGATTCGCAGCTGCTCCAGCGACTCTGCTTTCTCCATAGCCGTTCGCGGCCAGCCCGCATAATCTCTCAGAGCCTCACCCCTGAAGAAGTAGACTCCCACATGCCCCCAAAATCGGAACTGGCTGACCCTTGAGTGCGCGGTTCTGGACTGCAAGAACGGAATCGGGCTTCGCGAAAACCACATCCCCTTTCCCTCTCTGTTCACGGCCACTTTGACACAGTTGGGATTCAGGAGATCGTGATCAGAATCGAGCCTCTTCACCAAGGTCGCGAAACGGACTGATCTCTCACGCATCATGCTGGTCAGAACCTTGTCTACTATCCGTGGGGTCAAACCAAAACTGTCCGCCTGCACATTGATGACGATTTTTCCCCCAAGTCGCTCGGCCGCTTCGGCGGTCCGATCTGACCCTGTCTGATGTCGGGCCGACGTCCGAAAAACTTCTGCTCCAAAATCGTGAGCGGCCCGGGCTATCATAACGCTGTCTGTGGCTATCACTAATCGTGAAACTCGCCGGGCCTTGGCCAATTGACTCCAAACGTAATAGAGCAGAGGCTTCCCTTTGAAAGGATGTAAGACTTTGCCGGGAAATCGCTTTGAACCGATCCGTGCTGGAATCACCGCCAGGACATCCAGCTCCTTCATCCGAGCACCTTCGGAACCAGAAAATACTCTCCATCGCTGCTGGGAGCATTAGCCAGGGCATCTACTCTCGGCAGTGACGGCTTAATAACATCTTCCCGAAACACATTGTCGGCGGCTACAAACTGTTCTCTGGCTTCAACTCCGCTCGTGTTTACAGTCTTGAGCTGGTCGATATAGTCCAGAATTATGGTAAGTTCCGCGCTATATCTTTCGATCTCCGCGGGTGTAAGATTCAATCGCGCCAGGCGGGCAACGTGCTCAACCTGCTGTTTTGTGAGTAGCATGTGCCAAAATAGGGTCGATTGGCGGGAGGGTCAAGCCTAAAACTCGCTCACCCTCCTTTCGAGTCAGTTCCTGGCTCAAGTAATGGCGTACTGATCCGACAATTGTAATGGATGTGCCACAATGAAACAAGCCATGCTGTTGCTATAAGCTGATGTACACCGAACAGTTTCAGATTGAATCGCGAAACGGCGACCGTTCTCCTGAAGTCTTCCCACACCATCACACTCCAATCATTGCCGATGGCACAGCCGTCACACGCATAGAGTCTCTCCTGTTCGGACTCCGCTTGCGCCATTGGTTAACCGAAAGCGATAGGGCTCTCCTCGACCAATTGGCTCCCGAACATGGACTGGTCTTTCTCATTCATCATGACCAGTATCTGCATCCTGAGGGGTTGTCGCTTTTCCCGCTGGAAACAATCGAAACCGGACTTCGCAATGATGGCGACGCGTTCTTCACCCAGAGCTTTCGCTCTCGCAACGGGTCTAACGGTCACTGTTATCGCATTCATACCGCCCGCGTCGGAGCGCTCAGCGATCGTACCCTCATCCTTGGCCTCATGGCGCCGGAGCGATTCGCTCACCCTGGCGATGATGATCATGGTTTTATGCAGATCGTGAGTATGTTCCGCGAGGCCGATCGATCCCTTCAGGATGTGTGCTCCGAACTTGCGCCACATCTCGCTTCCGAGGAGCCGATCCTTCTGATCAACCGGTCATCAGGCCGGATCGTAACCGCCAACCAACCCATGCTGACGCTGATGGGGCGCGGCCTTCAGCGAGTCGCCGACCGGGAATTCGGCGCTCTGAAGAATCTGCTCGCCGATCGGTCGAAGCGCAGAAAACTCTCGATGACGGCGCTGTCCAGAAGCTGTCTGAGTCTGTGCGTATTGACCCTTGCCGAACCCGTGCCTACCGTCAAAGAGACGACAATGACCGCTTCGTCAGTGCCGACAGGATTCTTGACCAGCATGCAAAACACGGTTGCCAGCATAGTCGCCTGCGGGAAACAACTAGAAACGTTGATCGGATATTGCGCCGGGCATCCTGCCCATGAACTGCTCCGCATCGTTCTCGAGGAATCCTCAGACCTGTCCAGGCAAGTAGATCGCTTTCATCTGCTGGCACATGCTGATCGCTATCCGCCGGTGGAGGTCGATCTACTCTCCGCGCTGCGGATCGCCGTCGACAAAGTTTCCGCCCGCCGTCCCGACAGTACCCTGACGCTGGTCAGTACCATGGCATCCCTTCCGCCGGCGTATCTGCCTAAAGCTGCCCCGTCGTTTCTCTTCGAGGCGCTGCTCAACGCCCATCTGTCATCCTCTTCTACGTCGACGAGAACCACGATTACGACCGACCTTTGCGCAAACGGAGAAGGACTAAGAGTGCAATGCGTCACCGATTCACCTGACCCCCGTTGGCGCTCTGCGTTCAGCGAGGACTGGATCACTTATGCCTCCGGTCTGGCCAATGCCTTGTCCGTACACATGACCAACAACTCTGATACACTCGGCCAGACTCTCGAAACCGCGATGGTTATACCCTTGACTGAGGTCATCTCTCATGAACGGATTGCATAACAGAGAGCAGATACAGATCCTCGTGATCGACGACGAACGCGCTACCTGTGGCTGCATCGCGGCCATCTTGAGGCGCGAGGGATACACTGTTCATGAGGCGAACTCAGTTCCGGACGGCATCACGTGCCTCCGCGAGCGACAGATAGACGCCGTCCTTACCGACTTGCGAATCGGCAACGATTCGGGGATCGATGTTGTCAAATTGGTTCAGCAAACCTCGCCGGAGACCGAATCGATCGTGTTGACAGCCTTTGGTACCATAGAAAGCGCTGTCGAGGCAATGCACGCCGGCGCGTTCGACTATCTCACCAAACCCTTCGGCAACGATCAACTCCTGGTCAAGGTTCACAAGGCCATTGAGCGTAAGCTGATGCGGCAGGAATTGATCGTTCTTCGCCAGCACGTGGCAATGAACTATGGGTTCGACAACATTGTCGGAATTTCCAAAGCCATTGCCCAAGTGAAGGAGACAGCGGTACGGATTGCCCCGACCGATATCACCGTTCTGATCACCGGCGCCTCAGGTACCGGCAAGGAGCTGTTTGCTCGGGCGATACACCATCACTCGCACCGACGCAACGGTCATTTTGTGGCAATCGACTGCGGGGCGCTTCCGGAGGGGTTGCTGGAGTCGGAGCTCTTTGGGCACGTCAAAGGGTCATTTACGTCCGCCTGGCAGAACAAGAAGGGACTTTTCGAAGAAGGGGATGGTGGTACCGTTTTTCTCGACGAAGTCGGGAACATGCCCGCCTCACTCCAGGTCAGACTCCTGCGCTTTCTTCAGGATTCCGAAGTGCGGCCAATCGGAGCCGTCGTGTCGCGAAGAGTCGACATCCGGGTCATTGCCGCTACCAACCGTGATCTGAAAACGCTGGTTGCCGACGGAAGCTTCCGAGAGGACCTCTATTATCGTCTCAATGTCATCCCGCTGACCCTGCCGACTCTGCGCGAGCGCCCGGAAGATATCGAGATGCTAACTGGTTATTTCCTGCGAAGAATCTCCTCCGAGATGAACGGCAGAACCCTGCAGATCACACGCGGCGCAGTAGAGAAGCTTCTACGGCACAGCTGGGCCGGAAATGTTCGCGAATTGGAAAACACACTGAAGCGCGGGGCTGCGCTCTGCCAGCAACCCGAGATCGGAGTCGACGACATCATGTTTGTCTCTGGTGACGTCGCGCCGGAAGCTGACGAACCTGTCCCGACGAAAGTCAGCCTGACTCTCAAAGAGGGTCTCCTCGACAGTGGACAGCGCTCGCTGATTGTCAAGACGCTCTCCGATAACGGCTGGAACTTCACCAAAACTGCAACTGATCTTGGAATCGGGCGCACGACCCTCTGGCGTAAGGTGAAGAAGTACAATCTGAGGCAAGAGCCAATCGAACAACAATGATCATGTACGACAGGCCGAGTAACGATGCCCTACGAGGAACCTTCAGCGCCGGAGCCTGTTTCCCACGGCGACGGTCAATCCGAGCCTGAACGTCTTACCGACCGGGGACACAGCGTGGGGGAGGCCTTTGTCGAGCTCACTCGAATAGTCCAACTCCATTTCCCGATCCACAAGGGACTGCTCCTCCTGAAAGAATCAGACGGATTCCGATACAGCGCCGTGGCGACTTTCAATGCGGGGACGATTCGGCACAATTTGAGCCTGTATCTTCCCACCTGTTCATCCCTCTTCGAAAAGGTCGCTGAACAGGGACAAGTATACACCGAGAACTACTGCGGGCTATTTAGTGGAAATGCGTTCGAGCGCGCGCTCCTGCTCGATGACTTGAGTTGTTCGTTCGTGATCCAACCGCTCCGCTGCAACGATCAGGTGGTTGGTCTGGTTGGTTTCAGCTCAATCCACCCCAATACGTTTGCAGCGTGTGAAGAGGGAGCGCTCGATAGAATCTGCCACGGCCTTTGCGATGAAATTTCACGTACCCGCCAGCTCCAACAGCGTAACGAAGTCTGACCCTGCTCCGGCTGTAGAACTTCAGTTTCGCTTGGCGTCGATACGAATCTGCCGGCGAGTTCGATTGTGCTCATCGTTGGTGAACGAAAAGCGATGCTTCCCCTGGCTGTCAGCGACAAAATACAGAAAGCGCGTGCTGTCGGGACGAATCGCAGCCAGGATAGCCGGAAGGCCGGGGGAGTTGATAGGCGTTGGGGGGAGTCCGCCAATGCGATAGGTGTTATACGGTGATTCATTTTCGAGATCATCTCTCGTCAGAAGTCGATCCAAACCGCCGAGTCCATAAATGACCGTCGGATCAGCATCCAGAGTCATTCCGAACTTCAGACGGTTGTAGTAGACCGATGCGATCACAGCCATCTCCGAATCAAGCTTCGCCTCGGCCTGAACGATGGAAGCCATGACAAGCACTTGTTGAGACGATAATCCGACACTCTCGAGCAGGTTCCAGAGTGAATCAGTCTTTTGGTGAAACATCCCTACCAGTTCGCGGATTACCGCCCGGGCCTTCATGCCGGGCGCCAGCAGATAGGTCTCGGGAAACAGATACCCCTCAAGGCAGGGAAGCCCGAGACTATCCAGAAACAACCTATCCCGATTGAGCGCGATCACGTCGGCCGAGTCGATTCCCATCTGCCGATCCAAGATCGCCGCGACCTTCCATATTGGCGCCCCTTCATAGATCGTGACTTTCGCCAATGTCCCTTTGGCTCTGTGCAGTTTCTCGAGAACGCTGCGACACGAATTCTTGCCTGAGAAGTGGTACTCGCCGGGAATGAGGTGCTTATCAATATTGGACCAACGGGCCGTATATTCGAGCAGCATCCGGGATGTGATAATCTCGGCGTCTTGCAGTTTCGACGCGAACGCTGCGAAGTCATCGCCCGTCCTGATCAGGATAACCACCTCGCGATCACCCAAGTCGACAGCACGGACAAATGAGTAGTACAGGTAACCGGCGACGACACAGAGGACCAGCAACCCGGATAAGAAGAAACCACCCGACGAACGAGCGGCCCGCTTCGCCAAGCCCGGAATAGCATGCAGTACTCCGAGAAGCAGTAGAAAAAAGCCGACCAGGAGCAGAAATGTCGTCACAAAGAAGTAAAACAAGTACTCCCAGAACTTGAAGTCCATGCTACTCTTCATGTTGCCCGTCCAGATAACGCTGTAGGATGAGGACCGCCGCCAGACGGTCGAGTCGTCGTTTGTCCTGTCCGATCCTTTTGCCGTGCGCGTGTATTATCGCCGCTGCCTCAACCGTTGAAGAGTGCTCATCGACACGATGAATCGGACCGCTGTATTGCTCGCGGAGTTTCTCAATAAACCGATCAATCTCGTCACACTTGGCGCTTCGGTCTCCGGAAGTTAGCAGCGGGTATCCGATCACGAGCGTTGATGGGTGATATTCTTCGAGAAACCTGCCGATCCCCCTCAGGGCCTGCGCCTGCGATTTCACTTCCAATGTCTCAAGAGCCGATGCAATCAGGCCGGTTGGATCACTCTTCGCCAGACCGATTCGGCGTGTGCCGTAGTCTATGGCCAGCACTGTTCTATCGGCATTTTCTTCCATGCTGTCAAGGTATTGACGAGCCTCAACTCTGTCAAAAAGAATATGGGTCCGCAACACCCGCACTGGACCCTGCAGGCGTCAGGTCTTGCGCTCTTTCTTCTTCGCCGCTGGGAAAAGCACATTGTTAAGAATCAAACGATATCCGGGTGAGTTCTTGTGCAGCGAGAGTTCGGTCGGAGGGTCGTTGACCATATGCTGGTAGTCCTCAGGATCATGCCCTCCCAAGAAGGTGAAAGTCCCCCGGCCGAGATTGCCGTGAACGTAGCGCGCTTCGTCGAAGCCGTCGGGCTGCCCCAACACGATTACTGCCTTCTTCAACAGCGACTTGCGAAATCCGGTCACTTGCCCCATGAACCCGTTGACCGTGCTGACATGATCCTGCACGAGCATCGTCGGCACCGGATCGAGCTTGGCGGAAAACTCAAACAGGAAGAAATAGTCATCCTTGGGCGAACCGAAACGAATCAGCCGATCCGGATATGTGTCGATGTTCGAACGTTGGTAGGCGAGAGGGTCACGAGAAATCCTGAAATTCTCAAAGCAAAGCGACCTTGTGAAATCGAGCTTCTCCTGCGCGCCAGGGTCCATAGGATCGCCATCAAACTCGCGAGGTACAACATCCACACCTTCGGCGGCCAGGGCGATATCAAATGTCTCCGGAGCAGAACACATGGAAAAGAAGAAACCTCCGCGACGAACATAGTCGGAGATTGTCTTCGAAACCGCCAATTTCATTTGCGACACCTTTGTAAAGCCCAGTCTGCGGGCCAGTTCCTCGTTCGTGCGCACATCGTTCTGATACCACAGCTCATTGTGAAAGGCGGCGTAGAACTTCCCGTATTGACCAGTAAAATCTTCATGGTGACAATGGAGCCAGTCGTAATCATTAAGCGCGCCGGCCAGAACCTCACCGTCCCAGATGACCTTATACGGTATCTCCGCGTAGGTGAGAGCAAGAGTGACCGCGTCATCCCACGGCTGCTTGTTCGGCGGAGAATAGACCGCAATCTTGGGCGCTTTCTCGAGTTCCACTCGCTCCATATTCTCAACTTCGATTTGGCGATAGATATCCGCCACCTGCCCTGACGAAACCTGCTCGAACAACACCCCCTTCACCAGGCAGTCGTTGCTGATATCATCCGAGTTATCGATCAGAAACGATCCTGCTCGGTAATTCAGGAGCCATTCCGCTTTCGATCCCTTCTCCAGAGCCCGAAACACGACACCATAGGCCTTGAGATGGTCAGTCTGGGTACTGTCCATCGGAATGAAGATGCTCCCATTCACCGTCCCTCCTCCGACCACAAGGAACGGTAGCAGCAATGTCAGAACGCGATTCAGCATTGGTGCTTAAACACTTGAGAATCACAGTGGTTCAATTCGCGCCTCACTTGCCTGTCTGCCCTTCTCTCAGCTCTTGGCGCACGGCCTTGTATTTCGCCATATACTCTGCCAGCTTGGCCTCACGCCCGGAGTCTGAAGGATGGAAGTATTCTGTCCCTGCCAGTTCATCCGGGAGATATTCCTGGTCGGTGATATGGTCGGCAAAGTCATGAGCATACTTGTATCCCTTTCCGTACTCGAGCGACTTCATCAGCGAAGTCGGAGCGTTGCGAATCCAGAGCGGTACGGGCAACGAACCATGCTCAGCGACATCCTGCTTGGCTTGCTCAAACGCCTTGTATGCCGAATTTGACTTCGGCGCGCATGCCATATACAGTACCGCTTGGGCAATTGCCAGCTCTCCTTCCGGAGGACCAAGAAAGTGGTAGGCGTCGCGTGCGTTCATTGTCAAGGTCAGGGCGTACGAATCCGCCAGTCCGATATCCTCGCTGGCGAATCGAATCAGACGTCGTATGACATACATAGGATCCTCCCCTGAAGCGAGCATTCGCGCGAGCCAGTACAGGGCGCCATCCGGGTCGCCGCCACGGATGGTCTTGTGCAGTGCTGAGATGAGGTTGTAGTGCTCCTCGCCCGCCTTGTCGTACACGAGCACTGTCCGCTGATTGACCTGTCGGAGAATGTCAACGGTGATTGTTCCGCCAACTCCAACAAACTGCGCCGTCAGTTCCAACAAGGTCAGACCCCGACGCGCATCACCGTCCGCTGCAGTCGCGATGAACTCGACGCTTCCCTCGACCGGCGCCAGGCGCATCGACCCAAGGCCGTGCTCTTTGTCCGAAATCGCCCGCGAGATCAAGGCTCCGATCTCCTTCTCGGTCAGCCGACTCAATACATACACCCGCATCCGCGACAAAAGCGCAGAATTCACTTCAAACGACGGATTCTCAGTGGTCGCGCCAATCAGGACAATATCCCCTTTCTCCACGTACGGCAGGAAGGCATCCTGTTGCGCTTTGTTGAAGCGATGGATTTCGTCGATGAAGATGTACGTCCTCCGCCCCGACATTTGGTAGTAGTAACCGGCCTTTGAGATTACTTCCTTGATCTCTTTGATCCCTGTCGACACGGCCGAAAACGGGATGAACTGCCCGCGCGTACTGGTCGCGATCAGCTCGGCCAGCGTTGTCTTGCCCGTGCCGGGTGGTCCCCAGAACAAGAGCGATCCGACCTTGTCCTCTTCGATAGCCTTTCTCAGCGGAGTTCCCTTGCCGACCACCTTCTCCTGCCCCACAAAGTCATCAAACGAGCGGGGCCGCATCCGATCAGCGAGGGGTCGGATGGTCCGAGATTCCGAACTTGTCCTATCGTTCTTGTCAGGTTCAAAGAAGTCCATTACGTAAATATATGTCCGCTCTGCAGCCTGTCCTATCGCATTCTGACCGGCGCCGCCGACTCGCCTGGAAGTCTTGATTCCTCATTCCCTTTTTGCTATACATGCTCCATGCCAGCGAATCTGCCCCCACAATACTATGAGCTTGAGAGGACCTTCAAGGCCGAAAAGGATCCCCGCGAGAAACTCCGTCTTGCCGAGGAACTTCTGCGCATGATGCCCAAACACAAAGGGACCGACAAACTCCAGGCCGAGATGAAATCCAAGATCTCAGTGCTAAAGAAACAGATCGACGAGGGGGATCACGGTCACGGGGCAAAGCACGCCATCACCCATGATCACGTTGAGCGTGAGGGAGCCGGGCAGGTGATCCTGATCGGGCCGCCGAACACGGGGAAGTCGTCACTTGTTGATGCCCTTACTCATGCCAAGCCGGTCGTAGCTGACTATCCCTATAGCACCCGCGAGCCGCTCGCCGGAATGGTGACGTTCGAGACGATTCAGATTCAGCTTATTGATACTCCGCCGATCTCCGACGAGATGTTCGAACCATACATGCCAAACCTCGTTCGCAATGCCGATACGGTCGTCCTTGTGTGCGACGTTACCGACCCTGCCATGATTGAGCGAGTGTCATATGTCCTCGCTCGGCTCGAAGAGAAGCATGTCCTCCTTCGCCCCGACCTAACCTTCCACGTCGAAGACCCTCGCTTCCACGTCAAGAGAGCTTTCCTCTGTGCCCACAAAGCCCATGAGGACGAGCGCCACGAATGGCAGGAGCTCTTGTCACAACGCTTCCCCGGCTTCCCCATTGTGGCAACGTCTATCATGGATGACAGCAGCCTTGCGACTTTCAATCAGGCGCTCTTCGATTCGCTCAATATCATCCGAGTCTACACCAAACAGGTCGGTCACGAGGTTGAGTTGATCGACCCGATCATTCTGCCGATTGGAAGCAACGTGGAGGACGCCGCACAATCGATCCACAAGGATTTTGCAGCCAAGCTCAAGTTCGCTAAGGTCTGGGGGAAAGGGAAGTTCGACGGCCAGCGCGTGCAGCGAGACTTCGAAATGTCTGACGGCGATATCATAGAGTTCCACATATGAGTCAACGGGTCTCAGCCCCACATCATACTTGACAATCCACGATCGTGCCCTGACATTGGAGACATGGAGCATCCCCCTCGATTTGATTTTCGCGACGTGCTTTCTGCGCCAGCGCGGGCACTTTCGGCGAAACAGATCCTGGTTATGACTTGCTTCCTTTGTCTTGCCGTGGGCGTCTATGATCTGGGTTACTACCTATCCCTCGCGATCGACGGTCAATCGCTCGGATCAACGTACTCCGTTTACGGCCTGCTCCCTTTTGCCGGCGTCAATGCAGGAAGCGTCGGCGCTCAGGTTTTGTATGCCGGTGGGATTGCCGCGTCCGTGTTTGCTCTCATGCTTGGTTTCTTTGCCGTCGCGGCCATCAATATCGAGGCGATTCGTGGTAATCGATTCTTTTCCGCTTCCGGTGCCGCACGATTCGCCTTTCGACGTGCCCGGCAGATTCTCCTGTCCGAGTTGGCCATTGTCGGCGCGGTGGCGGTTATCGTCGCGTTGTTCATGCTCCTTGGGCTTTTCACGCGGATTCCGGTCGTCGGAGACCTGCTCTACTCAATACTCTTCCTCATTCCTAATTTCGTCATCGCCCTTTTCACGGTCTTTGTCGTTCTCATCCTCGTGATCTCGATTCTTCTCACACCGGCCGTTTCTGCAGCCGAGCGTAACAATGAATCCTTCACGTCAATCGTGGAAACCTTCTCAACAATCATCCGCCAGCCATTTCACTGGCTCGGCTTCACACTCTATTCAGTGGTCGCCGCGAAACTCTGCAGTTTCGTCTATGCCTACTTTGCGTATCGAACCATACAGTTTCTGCTCTGGTCGACATCTCTGGGAGGAGGCGAGAATGTCTGGACTCTTGCGAGATCAGGACTGTCGCACCTTCCCATGAGAGCCGAGTTCGCGCGCCAGGTTTTCAACGTCTTCCCCGGCCTTTCGTGGGGATTCTCCATCCCGAACCTGCCCTACCTGCCCACTCATTCGTTCGCAGGTCACATTCTGGCAATCATGCTGTTTCTCGTTTTCGCTTCGATCATCGGGTATGCGCTAGCTATAGTGGCCGCTGCTCAAGCACGCGGCTATGTTGTCATTCGGTATCTGAAGGACACTTACAAGATCTCCGACGAAAAGCCACTGTTCTTCCAGGAGGAGCACATCAACCCACCGATTGACGACGAAACCATTCCCCGGATCTGATCCTTCTCCGGCATTCGCTCATGCGCACTATCCGATCCATAAAGCAGATGCAGCGTACGGCAAGTGAGATCGCGGCACGCGGAGAAACAATCGGTCTCGTCCCGACCATGGGATTTCTTCACGACGGTCACGTATCGCTCATTCGCCGCGCGAAAAGGGAAGCCGACATCGTTGTCACGACCATCTTTGTCAACCCCAAGCAGTTCGCCCCGCACGAAGACCTCGCAACATATCCGCGCGACGAAGCCGGGGATATCCGCAAAATTGGGAGCGCCGGTGGGGATATAGTTTTCATCCCAGGAGCCTCCGAGATGTATCCGGATGATTTCCAGACGACAGTGAACGTCGAGAATCTGACCGACATACTCGAGGGGTGTTCGCGCCCCGGGCACTTTCGCGGCGTGACCACGGTCGTAGCGAAGCTGTTCAATATCACGCGACCCGCTGTTGCTGTTTTCGGAATGAAAGATTTCCAGCAGGCGCGTGTGCTCAAACAGATGACTGTCGATCTTGGCTATCCGATCAAGTACATCATTGCTCCTACCGTGCGGGAGCGCGACGGCCTCGCGCTGTCGTCGCGCAACAAGTACTTCGACGCCACCGGACGCCGCGAAGCTATCTGCCTCCACTATGCCCTGCGCACAGCCAGGGCGTTGGTCAGGTCGGGTCAGGTCGGCGCCCGCATAATCGAGAAAGAGATGCAGGCCATGATTCACTCCATCTGTCCAACTGCAGAGATCGATTACATAGCCTTCACTGATTTCAATTCACTGGCGGCTACGACCAAAATCACCCCCGGGACAGTCTGCTCGCTGGCGGTCAAAGTTCACGGTGTACGCCTTATCGACAACATGAAACTCGCGTGATTCCCGCATGAAGTCGAGAGGGATTCCAATCATCGGGCATGGCGTGAACGTCGCCGCAGTTAGACAGCAGTCAGATCAGTGGCAGTTTCTACTGGTTGAGCGAGCCAATACGGAAACATATAAAGGATTCTGGGGCTTTGTCAGCGGCTCGATTGAAAGTGGTGAGACAGTCGCGCAGGTCGCGCTGCGTGAGCTCATCGAAGAAACTTCGCTCAGACCGCAGGCCCTCTACGCCACGGAGTACCTGATCCAATTCTTCGAACCGACCGCAGAAGCGATCTGGCTGCTGCCGCTTGTGGTCGCGATCGTGGATGTTGACGCCGAAGTCCGACTATGTTCGGAGAACAGCGCATTCGCTTGGGTCGGTCCTGATGATGCACGGAAGCTGCTCCGCTGGAAGAATGTCGTTCGAACCATTGAGGATCTCAACGACGACCTCCGGCAATATCCGGCTCCGAGCTGGGTTCGCCTCGACACTTAGGGCGCGGAACCTTTTGTCATTGAGATCGTTAGGTATATTGCCGAATCGTTTGAGCCCGGACTAAACCGAGGCTTGCCGAGCCACTTGATTTGGTTATATTAATGAATTGAGAAAAGGGCGGGATTGAACCAGCCTGCGAGGAATTGAGAGCATGTTCACGACGCTTCTGAAATCGAAAATACACCGCGCCACAATAACCGATGCCAATCTGAATTATGTCGGCTCAATCACGATCGACTCCGAGTTGATGCGCCGCGCCAATTTAGTCGCCTACGAGAAAGTCGACATAGCCAACGTCAACAATGGCGAGCGGTTCGAAACCTACGTAATCGAAGGGCCCGCCAATAGCGGTGTAATCGCGCTCAATGGAGCCGCAGCCCGTAAGGGTCACAAGGGGGACCTCATCATTATTCTCTCCTACGCTCTCTACGACAGCGCGGAGGCCGCCGCGCACAAGCCAATCGCGGTTCACGTCGATGCCGCCAACCGGCCAACGAAGTAAAGCTCAGTCACCGCTATTCATGAGTTCAGAGAACGCAACGTCAAGTCGCAAGAGCGCCATCATTCTTGCTGCCGGGAAGGGAAAGCGGATGATGTCCGACCTTCCCAAAGTCCTTCACGAAATCCATGGCCGGCCGATGATCGCCATTCTGCTGGACACTCTCATCCCGATTGGCTTTGATCGCATTGTGGTCGTGATCGGACACAACGGGGAGATGGTCCGGGAGAAACTCGCAACTTATCCCGTTCAGTTTGTCTGGCAGAAGGAGCAGCTTGGCACTGGACATGCCGTTCTGATGGCTAAAGAGAAGATGACCGATTTCGACGGCACCACTATGGTTGTGGCTGGCGACGTCCCCTTCCTCTCGAAGTCATCCATTGGACGGCTTTTCACCGTCCACCAGCAGACCCATGCTGCAGCCACCTGTCTATCTGCGATCTACCCAGACCCAAAAGGCTACGGGCGAATTATCCGCGAAGGGACTACAGATCGGCTTCTTGAAATCGTCGAGGAACGCGACGCAAACGACGACCAGAAGAAGATCAACGAGGGGAACAGCGGTACCTTCTGCTTCGATAACAGGAAGCTCTTTTCTGTTATCCAGCAGATTGGCAACTCCAATGCCCAACGCGAGTACTATCTCACCGACGCCATTAAGTTATTGCGAAATAACGGGTTAGTTGTTTCTGTCGTGACTGCCGACAACCCCGATGAAGTCGAGGGTGTCAACTCGGTCGAAGAGCTTGAGGAACTGGCTCGTAAGTTCTCCGATCGCTGCTGAATCTCTTCACCTCAATCAGGAGATTTCCTCGTCTCGGATTGGTACAATAGGTGTATCCGATTTCCGATAATATAGGAAAGTCATCGAGGTTGAGCTGTTTATATTCATCAGAGTGTTAACTCGGACTTGGGTGCGGCCCCGGCCAAGGAGTAGCGTCAGCCCCTCTCTTAACTCGTTGTCTGCGAAGTCGCCGTAAGGTCAGAATAATTGTGACACAAATCTATAGCGAGCGAATCAATCAAGTCTTTGGGCTCTACAATGACCTCGCAATCTTTCTGGAGGAAGCACGTTTCAGTTCAAGGCTGGCCGACCTTCCTTCCAACACGATTGGGCAACAGCTATGGTGTGTGATTGGAGCGCGGGAGAGCTATCTTAGGGGAATCCGAAGCGGAAAGTGGGAAGGATTCAGCTGTTCTCTTCCAGCAGCTATGACAGCGAACAAGGAAGTGGTTAGCTCAGCTCTGCTTCGCTCTGCTGGAGAGACGCAGCAGATGTTCATGGCATTGACGAGCGTGACTGAATCGCAAGAGCGGTTGGCTTTCGAACTGCTCGAGCATGAAGTCCAGCATCAAGGCCAGTTGATTCGCTATTTATATGGGCTTAAGCTTGGGGCTCCAAGAAGCTGGAAGGAGCGGTATCATCTTGACTAAAGCTATTTGTGCTAACGAAATGTACTGCTCGAGTTTCCGGGCGAGTAGGCAATCTTCGCAAGTAACAGTACTCTCGTAGAAATGATTTGAAGGTTTTTGTTGACGAAGCCAATCGGCAAGTGTAAATTGAATTGGGATTGAGAGATACAACTATGAAGAAACAATTATTCCTTAGCATCGTTGTCGGAGTCATCTTGTTAGCAGCCGGTGCGACTATGGCGCAATTCAAAGACGCTGCCGATTTGAACAGAGCTGGCCAGAGTAACTCATTGAACGTAAAGCCGGCAGCCAGCGCGTTCTCGTTGATCGATCTATCCCGCATCCGCTGGTCAAACAGCTACTCCATGGGCTTCTTTTCAGGGAATGGCCAGTCCGGTTCCGCCGGCATGCTGAACTCAACCATGTTCTACGAGTTCTCTCCGAAGCTCTCGCTGGCGGTAAGTGTCGGAGTGCTTCACAATACTGGCGCCCTGTGGGGTCAGGGAACATCCGATGCGACTATCCTCCCGGGCTTCAGGCTGGATTACCATCCGTCTGAGAAGTTCCAGATGTCGATAGGCTTTCAACGATATAATGCTTCGCAAACATCGTTTCTAGGCAACACCGGACATTGGCGATATCCCTGGTGACATTGACACGAAACCACGCGCATGAGGAAAGAGAGGTAATTCGGCATAGTCGCTAACGCTACCCTCCCTGCTTGATTTTTTGCATGTTTCACTCCGAATCAACCGATCATCAAGATTCATCCGCCCCCCAGCCGGTAGGCTCCGTGTGGCGAAGACTCTTAAGCCGTGGGGTCACCTACGCCGTCGGCGGGTCGTTTATTGCCGTCCTGATTTATGCCGTCGTCTTTTCGATGCGCATCGCGAACGGTGTCGCACGCTCTGTTGATATCCCTACGCACATAGTGCGACTGCAGATTCTCAATGCGTCAGGGGTAAGAGGATTGACAGCTAAGTTGTCCGAACAGCTATCGGGATACAGCGATGCGGACGTGGAGATCTCGGTAGTCGACACATCCTTGATCGACGCCACTCGTATTCCCGCCTCATTTGTCATCTCACGGGAAAAGGAAACCGACAACGCGCGTCTGCTATGCCAGAAGATCGGGCTCGACCCGTCGACGGTAGTCTCGCGACCGCTAATCGACAACCGCGACCTCGTCACCGCGACGTTGGTGGTCGGCGATGACTACTCGCGGATTGTGTGCTTGTCGAAGAAACCGAAGGAGAAGTAAGACGGCATCTTGAAGAAATTAACCCCCCTCTCTCTGGCGCGTCTGGCCGGTCGGCTGGCGCTCTCCCGTAAAGGATTCGACGTTAAAATCCTGAAACTCAAGACGCTCTCGGCCGTGTGCGACTACTTTGTCATCGCGTCCGGCGAGGCCGATGTGCACGTCAAGGCTATCGCTGGAGCCATCGACGACGGTCTGACCAGGGAAGGGATCAGGGCCAATCACCGAGAAGGAATCGGCAAGGGGAACTGGATCGTGCTTGATTATATTGACGTCGTCGTCCATGTATTCCACGAGCCGACGCGTCGCTTTTACGCGCTCGAACGGCTCTGGGGGGACGCTCCCATAGAGGAACTCTCCGACGAGCCTAAGCCTCGAACGGTTTCCGCTCGTACGAAGAAAAGAAAAGCTTGATAACTACTACTCAACTTAGAGGACAAACGATATGGAACTGGTGGAATTAAAATCCAAGACCATCTCCGAGTTGCTCAAGATCGCCGAAGGTCTTGACATCCCGGGCGTTTCCGGACTGCGAAAGTCCGAACTGATTTACAAAGTGATGGAAGCCACAACGAATAGCAACGCCAACGGCATGATCTTCGCCGAAGGAGTGCTCGAAATCATGGATGAGGGCTATGGCTTCCTTCGCTCACCTGATTACAATTACCTCCCCGGGCAGGATGATATCTACGTCTCGCCCTCTCAGATCAAACGTTTTGATCTGCGCACCGGTGACACGACCTCCGGTCAGGTTCGTCCACCGAAAGAAAACGAACGCTATTTCGCGCTCCTCAAGATCGAGGCAGTCAATTTCGAAGACCCGGACATTGCCAAGCACAAGACCCTCTTCGACAACCTGACCCCGCTCTACCCGAATGATCCCTTCCACCTCGAATTGAATCCGGACGAAGTGACTACGCGGATCATCGACTTGATGTGCCCCATAGGCAAAGGACAGCGCGCCCTCATTACCTCTCCGCCCAAGGCAGGGAAGACCATGATCCTGCAAAAGATCGCCCAGGCCATCACGACGAATCATCCCAAGGTTAAGTTGATGGTTCTGCTCATCGATGAGCGTCCTGAGGAAGTCACCGATATGCGCCGCTCTGTCAAAGGCGAGGTCATCTCCTCAACCTTCGATGAGCCTGCCGAACGTCACGTTCAGGTCGCCAATATGGTGCTTGAAAAGGCCAAGCGCCTTACTGAGCACAAGTACGATGTCGTGATTCTGCTGGACTCCATCACTCGCCTTGCACGCGCTCACAACTCCGTCGTTCCCCACTCCGGAAAAATCCTGTCGGGCGGCGTTGATTCCAATGCCCTTCACAAGCCCAAGCGGTTCTTTGGGGCAGCGCGAAACATCGAGGAAGGCGGATCATTGACGATTATTGCCACCGCCCTGATTGAGACCGGTTCAAGAATGGACGAGGTCATTTTCGAGGAATTCAAGGGAACCGGTAATATGGAGTTGGTTCTCGATAGGCGCCTTTCCGATCGGCGTATCTTTCCGGCGATGGATATTAACCGCTCCTCAACGCGCAAAGAAGAACTGCTGCAGCCCAACGAGATTCTCAGTAAGATTTGGATCTTGCGCAAGTTCCTGGCTGAAATGAACCCTATCGAGGCTATGGAATTCCTGCTTGATAGACTGAAAAAGACGAAATCTAACGAGAAGTTCCTGGGCTCGATGAAAGACTGATCGACAGGACAACGGGTCAAAGTCCTCGATTCGGTCGAACGGGATCTCTTGCCTCTGGGTCGGCGAAATCCTGCACCCGTTTTCAGTATGGGGCAACAGCCATTCGGCATAAGTTGTTGCCGCGTAGATCGCCATCTGTCGCTTATCAGCGGCACAGCAGTTGCCTGATAATACGGCATGGATTGCTATTTTGGCGCCTGCCCCCTTCCTGAGAACAACCCGGCCGGCAAGTCGGCCCTGGTCCTCTTCCATATCCCCGAAGTCGGGATTCGTTTCAAGGCCCCTTTTGCGGCGGTCGACCCAGATCATAGCGATTTAGCTTCGCTTCTGGCGTTGCTCGAATTTATCGATACCAACCCGAAGTACTTCTCTAATCACACGTTTCAGATCTTTGGAAACAACCTCACGCTCATCAACCAGCTCAACGGGCGGGAACCAGTCGACGCTCGCTTCCTCGAGCTTCTGGAAAAGGCCAAAGTCTATCGCGCCAAGTATCGCTTCTCCGTCGCTTGGGTGCCCGCACGCGACAACAGCGCCTTTGACATGCTTTTGGATTGACCGCTGCCGGCGTGGGCCGGTATCTTCGCCATATGACACCCCACGAGCTCAACCTGAGTATAACCGCTGGAAAATTCCTCCCTGTCTACTACTTTCACGGCACCGAGGATTATCGGATCGTCGAAGCGGCAAAATTCATTGCTCGCCAATTCCTTCCGAAATCGCTTCATCAAACCAACTATCGTCGGATCGACGCCCGAAAGACTCCCTCTGCTGATCTGATGGCCGAACTCTCCGTCTACCCGATGCTGGGCGAGAAACAGGTCTTCTCGGTGACCGACTTCCAGCACTACAAACCGGCAGAAGTCGAACGCATACTCAAACTCATGACTCCTGCGGACCCGAGCCGGCTCCTGATTCTTAGCTCGCCGTCAGCAAAGAAGCCGAGAAAGGACTCAGCCTTCTTCAAGGCCGTGACAAAATCGGCCACGGAGATTGAGTTCAAACGTCTTTCCAGTTCTGAAGTCGAACGAAACGTCCTTGCCAAGCTCGGCCGCCAGAATGTCGCGATCGATCCCGACGCTCGCACGCTCCTGACAGAGCTCCTTGCAGGTGATCGAGGCGCGATCGAGACTGAGGTCGACAAGCTTATCGACTACAAGGGGTCCGGCCAGAAGATCACTGTCGAAGACGTCCGTTTTCTTACGGCCGGCTACAATGTGCACTCCATCTTTGAACTCGGCGACCTCGTGATGTCGGGCAACTCCGCCGCATCACTTCGCCTTGTTCGATCATTGATCGCCGACGGGAATTCCCCTACCGGTATCCTCTTCTTCCTTTTCCAGCATCTGCTCTCTGTCTATCTGGTGAAGAACGGGAAACACCTCGAGCCCTATCGTAAGTGGCTCGAACCGAAGTTGCGTGCCCAAGGGGATCAACACGACAACCCTCGGATCGAAGCCATACTTATCAGTCTCGCGCGAGCCGACTCCGATATGCGCCGCACCAGCATTATGAAGCCGGACATGCTCCTGGAGCAGTTTCTCGTAGCGGTCACCACCCAATTGAACTCGCCGGCGGGCCGCCGCCATCCCGGCGTGAGGCGCTCCGAAGCTCGTCGATAGCGACCCCAAATTCTCTCGAACTTTCGTCTCCTTCCACTCGTACATAGTACTCAGATGAACACAATGGCATCCAAGAAGGAGGCGTGATGATTAAGCGTCTGTATCGTTCAACCACGGATAAAGTCATCGGGGGAGTTTGCGGAGGACTCGGCGAATACTTCGAGATCGACCCGGCCCTGTTCAGGATCGGAGCCGCCCTGCTCGTGTTGGCCAACGGAACCGGCCTGCTTCTGTACCTCATCATGATGGTCGCGATCAAGAAGCGTCCTCTGGATGTTCAGCTCGCCCCAGTTGAATATCGGGCCTCCCGATGGACTCGTTACATCCCCGGCTCCATTCTCATACTTCTGGGGCTTGTGTTCCTGATCAAGGAGAATTGGTTCTGGTTCGACCTCCACCATGTCTTTCATCTGTATTGGCCGGTGCTGTTGATAGCGGTCGGTCTGGTTTTGGTATTGTTTCACGGCCGGCAGGCAAGAGGGGATTCGTCGACCCCTGTTTCAGAGCCGCCCGTGACACCACAGAACGGAGGGGCCATAGCATGACTCCGGCCCGTTTTCGATGGGGGACACTCCTTATCTTTGTGGGCGTTGTCCTTCTCTTGCAGAACCTTGGCAAAGTCAATTGCAACTTCTGGGCGGATTTCCTGGTGTATCTCCCCGTTCTGCTCATCGCTGTCGGTGTCGAGAAGATTTTCGCCAAGACACGATTACATCTGATCTCTTACTTGACGTCAGTCTTCCTGTTTGTCGGTGGGATGTACCTCGTCTTCTCGGGAAGTGTGGGCGGTGACGATCGCAGCTTCTTCCATGAAACTACCTATCGAAATCAGGCCGATCCCGATGTCACCACTCTCCACGCGATTCTAAATCTTAGCGACGGCGACCTGACCATTCGCGATGCTGGGGACGATCTCATCTACGGCCAGTTCAAGGAATTTACTCACAAACCCAAGATCGACTACAGCGTGGCCGACCATCTCGCTACTGTAACCTTCGCCGGTGGCGATCGTCACATGTGGGGGGGAGCATTCAAGATCAACGGTGACCTGCCCAGCGATTGGTACCTGTCGTTTTCCAGACTGACTCCTCTGATTCTTGAGTGCTACGGCAACAGCTCCGACATTCATCTCAATCTGGCTTCCACGCCGTTGAAGTCCCTGAAAGTCGACGCCGAAGGGGCCTCGGTCTATCTGAAATTCGGCAGCTTGGTGCCTGACGTCAGTGTCTCTCTGGTCGGGGAGAACTCCGATCTTCGGTTACGCTTTCCGAGCAGTTCAGCAGTCAAGATCTCCGGCGTCAATGACCGCGACTACCTGACTAAAATCGGCCTCGTCGAGAAAGACGGAGCATTCGTCAACAGCGGCTACGACACGCTCAAGAACCACATTACTGTGGAACTCGATGATCGTGCCAGTTCGCTCTCTATCGACTATTACTGACGCATTATTTCCTCCCTACAGATGCCGACACCAGGTTCTTTCGAGCAGGGTCGGCGTCTTGTTCTTGGCTGGCAGAGATCTCGAAATCTCCTTGCCGAGATGAGCGCCTTCTGTTTTCTTGATGATAACATCCTGAGGACTACCTTTTTGTATGAAACGCATTGCTTTCCTGAGTCTCGCCCTGTTCGTCGCCGGCTGTGGCAGCAAGTCCGGCGCCCCTGTTCAGGTCTTGAGGATTGGCACTGATGCCACTTACCCACCTTTTGAGACCGTCAATACCGAGACTGGTCTCCCGGAAGGGTTCGACATTGACCTCATCACCAAGATTTGCGAGATCAACAAGTGGAAACCGGAGTTCATCGTCACCCCGTTCGACGGGATGATCCCCGGCCTCGAAGGAAAGAAATACGACGTAGCGATAAGTTCCATGACCATCACACCCGAGCGCTCGGCCATCGTCGATTTCAGCGACCCCTATTACCTCGCAGGGCAATCCATCGCAGTCCCTCTGAGCGACACGTCAGTGAAGGGAATCTCTGATCTCGTTGGCAAACGAGTTGGTGTGCAGCTTGGCACAACGGGAGAGTTGATGGCCCAGAAGACCGTCGGTCTCAAGGTCTTCTCTTTCGACAATATAGGCGCGGCTTTTATTGATATGGCCAACGGGAACCTCGACGCAGTCTTGAATGATTTCCCAACTACTCAAGCTTATATCAAAAGCCACGGCTCTGCCAAAACCGTCGGGGAGATTCTCTCGAAGGAGCACTACGGTATGGCCGTCCGCAGAGGGGAGGATACCCTGCGTTCAGCAGTCAACTCGGCGCTGGCTCAAATCAAGTCCGATGGCACCTATCGCAATCTGCATCTCAAGTGGTTCGGAGCCCCGCCGCTGCCCGGTTTCCTGTTGGATGAGAAGTAATCAGCGTGAACAATTAGCAAGTTACCCGGATCGCTATCGATAAGGAGCAGTACGTGAGATTCTCGGACACAACAAAGCGCCAGGCTCGAACTCGCCAGCGCGGCAGATGCGCCGTCTGCGGTGACAATACTGACTGGCAGGAGGAGTTCGCACATCACATCCACCCCGATGCCCTGGGAGGGCCGGATCAGGTCGATAATTGCGTGATTGTCTGCAGACCCTGTCATGGGCGCGTTCACTACGACGGACGGTTCAGAACTGGGATTGTGGCGCCGCGGAGCTATTTCCGGTACATGACCGGGTACTATCGCTAAACTTGCACAGCGCTAAGAGTAGTCGACCGTTTATCGGCACGTCGCCGAGCTTGACGCCGCGTTCCTTTTGCTGAACTTGACCGGACATACTCAAATCGATACCTTGCTGTCATGACCGGACCACGCTACAACCTCACGAAGCTGCAGAACAAGATCATCGCTATTGATGGTCCCGCCGGATCGGGTAAGTCCACTACTGCGCGCATGCTCGCAGCTCGCTTGGGCTACAGCTATCTCGACACGGGTGCCATGTATCGGTCCCTGACATATCTTGCCATGAAGCGGAATATCATGCCCGCCGACTCTGTTCAGCTCTCCGCCCTGGCTCGACAACTCGCGTTTCGCTTCGACACCCATACCGCCGTCAATCGCGTCTTTGTCAATGGTGAGGACTTGACCGAGCAGATTCGCACTCCGGAAGTTACCCAGCGGGTTTCCGAAGTTTCCGCCCACAAAGGCGTGCGCGAGATCATGGTCGCCAAACAGAAAGAGCTTGGCAAGAACGGCTCCATCGTGGCCGAAGGGCGGGACACGACGACGACTGTATTTCCCAATGCCGACGTGAAAGTCTATCTCGACGCGAGCGTTGAAACCCGTGCCCGACGCCGCCTGATCGACCTGGCCCGGATCAACGTCTCGACTTCACTCGACGAGCAGATTGACGATCTCACCAGACGCGATGCGTTCGATTCGGGACGTGAGCATTCCCCGCTTCAGCGTGCCCATGATGCCTACGTCGTTGACACTACCAGCCTTACGGTCGAGGAGCAGGTTGACCGGGTCGTGGCGCTTCTGAAGCGCGTCCTCACATAGCCATGAAAATTCTCTACTACGCCGGGTGGAGTCTCACCCGCGTCATCTCCAAGCTCATCTTTCGCGTAGCTGTCACCGGAGCCGAACACTTCCCCAAGAGCGGCGGTTTCATCCTGGCTACCAACCATCGCTCCTACTACGATCCCCTTCTCGTCGGCTCCTGGGCTCCCCGCGAAGTCTACTTCTTCGCCAAGCAGGAACTTTTCAAGAACAAGCTGTTTGCGAACACTATCACCCGAACCAACGCTTTGCCGGTGCGTCGCGGCAGTATCGATCGGAACGCCATCGAGCTCTCATTGAATGTCATCAAAGCGGGATTCGGACTCACCATCTTCCCTGAAGGAACTCGATCCAGGACCGACGGATTCCTCGATCCAAAACCGGGTGTCGGCCTGCTCGCGATACAGGCGAAGTGTCCTATAGTTCCCGGTTATGTTCATGCCAGTAATAGACTTACGGATTGTTTTCGGGGTCGTGACCGCCTTCGAATCTCCTATGGCGAGCCTCTGACGGCTGACTGGGTAGTCTCGTTCTCACCAGGAAAGGATAGCTACGAAGCGATCGCTTCTGCCGTCATGGAGCGCATACGCCAGCTCAAGGAGCAATCGGTTCCCTCTTCAGAAAGGGCAGGGAAGACCGAAGAAAGTAAGAAGGTCATCACAAAAGGCTTGAAATCCTGAAGATTTTCCTTATATAACATGGCTGACCTTCAAGTCTGTGACCAGTTCACAGCGCGAGAGATGAAGGCACCCCGGCGGTTTTCCCCAAAAAGGAAAAATCCAAAACTGTTGGGTAACGTTAAGGAGGTTCTCT
The DNA here is from genome assembly GCA_964540105.1 of uncultured Ignavibacteriales bacterium. Classification (GTDB taxonomy): domain Bacteria; phylum Zixibacteria; class MSB-5A5; order GN15; family FEB-12; genus DATKJY01. The sequence goes on from CAZILL010000001.1 coordinate 941,078, forward strand.
CACATTAATGGCAATTGCCAAGAAACCATTCAGCTCCCCAGCTCCGGTCTCGCTGAGCAAACGCAAAGCGACGACCGCGAGAAAAACCACCAAGGTCAAAACCAAGATCACGAAGCGCGACGATGAAGTCGTCGTCATCGCGAGCGCGATCGCTCAGGAACTGGATCAGCCCGATCATGCGCTGACCTCTCGCCGCCAACGCGTGGCCGACCGTGCCGTTGCCCGCGCCGTCCCCAGCCTTCCGGCTGAACCGACGTTCGTCGAGGCGCTCAAGATCACCGACGTTTCCGGCGTAGTTTACGACAAAGCCGAATACGACGCGATGGTCGAGATGTACGATTCCACCATCAAGGATATCAAGGAAGGTGAAATCATTCGCGGTCGTGTGCTCGGTGTGACCAAGGAGGATATTATCGTTGATGTCGGCTTCAAGTCCGAAGGGATCATCCCGATCAGCGAATTCTCCGGCCCGATCAATATCAAAGTAGGCGACTCCATCGACGTCTATCTCGAGCAGATCGAGGACACCAACGGCGCACTCATACTGTCCAAGCAGAAGGCCGATTTCATGCGCGTATGGGATCGAATCCGTGAAGTCCATGACTCGGGCGCCACTATCCAGGGACGCATCGCGCGTCGCATCAAAGGGGGCGTGGTTGTCGACATCATGAGTGTCGACGCGTTTCTCCCCGGCTCGCAAATTTCGCTTCGGCAAGTACCTGATTTCGACGCTCTGATCAACCAGATGATCGATGTCAAGATCATCAAGCTGAATAAATCCCGTCGCAACATCGTTGTCTCTCGTCGCGTCGTGCTCGAAGAAGAGCGCGAATCGATGCGCTCGACACTGCTCAACGAAATTCAGGTTGGCCAGGTCCGACAGGGAATAGTGAAGAACATTACCGATTTCGGCGTGTTCGTCGATCTCGGCGGCGTGGACGGCCTCCTGCATATCACGGATATGTCCTGGGGTCGCATCCGCCACCCTTCCGAGATGGTCACGCTCGGAGACAAGATCGACGTCAAGATTCTCGACTTCGACGACAAAACTTCCCGCATTTCCCTTGGTCTGAAGCAGATGACACCCTATCCGTGGGAGAATATCGAGGAGAAGTATCCCATTGGCAAGCGGATCACCGGTCGCGTGGTATCGATCACCGACTACGGAGCGTTTGTCGAATTGGAACGCGGTATCGAAGGTCTGATTCATATCTCCGAGATGTCGTGGACTCAGCATATCAAACATCCGTCGAAAATCATGAACGCCAACGACAAGGTCGACGCGATCGTGCTCTCGGTGGACAAGGATAATGAGAAGATATCGCTGGGTATCAAGCAGATGGAACCTGACCCGTGGCTCACCATCGAACAGAAATACCCGATCGGCAGAACCATCGCGGGTAAGGTGCGCAACCTGACCGCCTTTGGTGCGTTCGTGGAACTCGAAGAGGGGATCGACGGCCTCGTTCACATCTCAGATATGTCCTGGACCAAGCGGATTCAGCATCCGTCCGAAATGATGAAAAAAGGGGACAAGGTCGATGTGAAAGTGCTGAAGATCGACCATGACAACCGCCGCATCTCTTTGGGCTACAAGCAGCTCATGGATGATCCCTGGCCCGAAATCGCCAAACGATTCACGCTGGGTGCGGAGTGTCTGGGGACTATCACCTTGGTGCTCGACCGCGGGGTTGTCGTCGATCTCGGCGACAGCATCGAGGGCTTTGTCCCGGCAGCCCAGCTTGCCGGCAAGGATCTGACCGACCCGACCGGTGTGTTCCGCGAAGGCGAAGAGATACCCCTTCAAGTTATCGAGTTCGACCGCAACCAGCACAAAGTGATTCTCTCCGTGGTCGCCTACTACCGCAAGCGTGAGCGCTCGGAGTTTGAGAAGTACTTGGCCGAACATCCGACATCGGCTGCTCATTCCGTCGGGGACGCTATGCCCGATGAGCTGAAAGCCTCGGCTTCACAGATGCCAGCATCATCTGATGCTGCGACCGACGAGCCGCTCGAAGCTTGATCGCAGTGCGGTCTTGACAATTGCCCAGTCAGCGGCGGACGCCCAGGTGTCCGCCGCTTTTCATTTCACTACGTTCGCGACCACTTCACACCTTTTCAGTTAGATTCCCCCCTCAGACTATGTTATTATCGCACTATGGCGCTTGAGCTTTCCAGAGTGTCCGATGTCGACTGGCCGGAGCTCGACAATTACCCTGACCGCACCCTGTTTCAGACCAAGCCTTGGCTCGATTTCATTGCCGAGTCACAGAGTGCAGAACCGATAATCGCGCGGGTAACCGAGTCTGGTCGAGTGTGTGGTTACTTCACAGGGGCGTTGATCAGGAAATTTGGGCTCAAAATCCTCGGCTCCCCGTTCCCCGGCTGGACAACATCCTACATGGGCTTCAACCTGGAGTCCGGGATCGTGCGACGTGACCTGCTGCCCGCCCTCAGGCGTTTTGCTTTCCACGAACTCGGCTGCGTGCATCTTGAATGCATGGATCGACGAATGTCAATCGCCGACGCCGATCAGCTTGGATGGCCGTATCGAACCTTCTCCAACTTCGAAATCGATCTGACACCCGACGAAGACAGAATCTTTGCCCAGATGAAAGGATCCTGCCGAACCAGCATTCGCAAAGCGGAAAGATCAAACGTCAGTGTGGATGTTGCCAGCGACCTCAGCTTCGCTGGCGAGTACTACGGCCAATTAGTCGATGTATTTGCGAAGCAGTCTCTCTCGCCGACCTATGCCATCGAGCGAGTGCGTCTGCTCATAAAGCACCTGTTGCCGACCGGGAATCTGCTTTTGGTCCGCGCCCGCGAAAGTGAGGGGCGCTGCATTGCCACCGGCATCTATCCGGCCATGAACGGCTCCATGTATCTTTGGGGCGGAGCAAGCTGGCGCCAGTATCAGCACCTTCAGCCGAACGAAGCCGTCCATTGGTTCTCTATGAAGTACTGGAAGTCCCACGGGATGACCGTCTGTGACATGGGCGGGGGAGGAGAGTACAAACGAAAGTTCGGAGGGCGTGATATACAGATACCCTTTGTTCGAAAGTCTCGGTTCCCGTTGCTGGAGAGCGCTCGCAATTTCGCCATGCGGCTCCAGACTCCGCGTAGCTCCTGATTCTGCCCCTGCAGAGTCCCACCCGCCAGACCAACCCATCGACTTGATAATATTATCCAGAATTGAAGAATATTCTCTGCTTCGCTCCTGTGGTACTACGGACGGGTCAATTCGTGGCTTGATTTCTGATCGATAGTGATGCTTGTATCTCGTTGTAATATAATACAATAGGCTCGTTGCTGTGAGATGTTGCGCGTTACGAGCCCTCTGGCATGGGTATTACTATTGAATCACACGAAGGAATGCTCCTCTATGACCGTACCTGAACGCAACTCCACTGTCAGCGCCCTCGCGTCGAGAACCCTCATCGCTGTTTCTCTGTGCCTGTTCTCGGCATCAGTGACGCCAAGTCAAACGCGCGACAGTCTCCGCCTCGAACAGGTCATACGCGATGTCATGAGAAACAACAATCAGGTTGCGGCGGCAAAGTACATGGAAGAAGCCGCACGAAACAAAGTCAGTTCTGCCGGTGCCTGGGATGACCCGATGCTTATGCTCGGAGTCGCCAATCTGCCGACCTCGCTTGACTTCAGCATGGACCCGATGACTATGAAAATGATCGGCCTGAGCCAGAGTATTCCACTGGCTGGGCAGAAGGGACTCGCTAAGAAGGCCGCCCAATCTGAAGCGAGCGCCGCGACGCAGGATCGTTATAGCGCCGAGATTGGCGTGGCAATGGCGGCTCAGTTTGCGTTCGCTGATCTCTACTATCGCGGCAAATCCCTCTCCGATCTTGCCAGTCAATACGGCCTGCTCGAACAGGTCGTAGCGACCGCACGCGGAAATGTCGCCGCCAATCAGGCTTCTTCTGGCGAAGTCCTGAGTGCCGAAGCAGAGCTATGGCGACTGCAAACCCAACTCCTTGAAGCTGAGCACATGGTCGAAGAAGCCCAGTATAATCTGAATATTCTTCGCGGCCTTGAAGTGACCACGCTCAATCCGCCGCTGGCGGCGCCGAGCTTCGCCGAGATTCCCAAATCTCCCGAAGAATGGCTGGCCGAGGCAAGACAGCATTATCCTCCTTTGCGGAAACTCGTCCACGAGTCCGAAGCGTATCATTTTGCCAGCGCGGTCGCACGGCGCATGAGTTGGCCAATGTTGAATCTTCAGGCTAACTATGGCTTACGATCTGGATTCGATATTTCAATGGAGGGCGTGTCCGCAAAACGAGACAACATGGTCGGAGTTCAAGCCAATATCTCGCTCCCTCTGTTCGCGGGTCGGCAACAAAAGAAGATGGCTCTCTCGATGGACGCGATGCGAAAGAGCGTTGACCTCGAAGCCACGCAGAAATGGCGCGAAATCGAAGCCAGACTGAGATTGCTGCACCTCACAGCCCTGCATCTCGTCCAAACCATCGATCTGTACGAGAAACGCATAGTCCCCGCAGATCAGGACGCCTTTGAAAGCGCCTTGGCGGGTTATTCCACAAACAGGGTCCCGTACACGAACTTGCTCATGTACGCCAGCGGCATCTACCGGGATCGTCTGGCTTTGAACCAGACAGCCAACCAACTCGCCCGAACTCTGGCCGAAATCGGCAGCTATACTGTCGACCCGGAGAGTTTTGACTCCGGCGGAATGAAGAATAAGTAACACTCAGAGGTAATAACGATGACTGATGCGAATCACCCATACGACCCGCACGAGCATGAACCGATGCCAGAAGGTGAGGAGGAGGCGCCGCGCTTCACACACACTATGGCTATTATTCGATGGATAATTCTGGGCGGCATGACGCTCTTTGCGCTCATCATGATCCTCAGCTATTTTGGCCTGACCCCGGGGAGCGGGGCGGAGGCAGGTCCGACCCAATACCACTGCCCGATGCACCCCACGTACGTCGCCAATCAAGCGGGAGACTGCCCGATCTGCGGCATGAGCCTCGTTCCCATCGATGCGGCCGGTAAGGAAACTTCGCCCAGCTACAGCGTTCCAGCCACTACTCATCAGCATGAAGGCACGTCTGCCAGTGCCGCCAAGCCCGGGCAATACATGTGTCCGATGGACCCAGAGGTTATCTCCGACACACCGGGCGAGTGCCCAAAGTGCGGCATGGATCTGGAATTGGTCACTCCGTCGGCGGATTCAATTCACGCACGGCATTCCATGTCCGATATGGGGAGTGCACCCGTTCCCGGACTCGTGCCGATCAGCATAGAGTCTAAGCGGCTTCAGTTGATTGGCGTGCGCGTCGGCACAGTCGAACGTCGTTCCCTGGATATGGCTCTTCACCTTGTTGGCTTTGTCACTCCCGACGAAACCCAACTGTCCGATATTCATGTTCGCTTCAACGGCTGGGTGAAGGAACTCCACGTGAACCAAACAGGTCAACGGGTCACAGCACACGAGCGAGTCCTCTCAGTCTACAGTCAGGAGCTCTACCAGGCCGAGAAGGAATATCTTGTCGCACGTCGAGCGATGGCCAATGTCGCCAATGACGATCTCATGAGCAGGACACGGAAGCAGCTCCTCGACGTATCCCGTGAGCGGTTGCTTTTGCTTGGTATCCCGTCTGACGAGCTCGCTCGACTTGACAGTTCCAATACCGCGCGCGCCGAACTGTGGGTGCGCAGTCCGTTCACAGGGTATGTCCTTGAAAAGAACGTCGTGAGCGGGCAATTCATTGGTCCCGATCAAAGCCTCTTTACGGTCGCCGATCTTAGGAAGGTCTGGATTCTGGCCGACGTCTACGAGCAAGATTTGGCAGCGATACGAGTAGGTCAGACCGCCCATCTGGCAACCGCCGCTTTCCCCGATGAGACCTTCGAAGGTGTCGTCAGCTTCGTCTACCCCTCCCTGTCGGAGCAAACCCGCACAATGAAAGTCAGAATCGAAATCGCCAATCCGGACTTCCATCTTCGACCCGGCATGTACGCCGAAATCGACGTTGACCGCCCCACCATCGCGACGCTGGCTATTCCCGCAGATGCTGTCATGGATGGCGGTAACCTGCAGTATGCTTTTGTCGTGCACAACGGCACCCATTTCGAGCCGCGGCTACTGAAAGTCGGTCGCCACGCAAACGACTGGATTGAGATTCTTTCCGGCCTTACCGAAGGGGAGCAGGTCGTAACCAGCGCCAACTTCCTGATCGACTCAGAGAGCCGACTCAAAGCGGCCATCGCCGGCATGGGCGGCGTTCAACCTGATTCGCATGCCGGGCACGGCAAGTAAGCCACTACGGGAGATTCACGCCTATGATACGCGCCATTATCGACTTCAGCGCTCGCAACCGGGCGGTGATTATCATTGGAACCCTCTTCGCGTGCGTCGGTGCGTGGTATTCGATCACTCACATTCCATTGGACGCCATCCCCGACCTGTCCGATGTGCAAGTGATTCTCTACACAGAATGGATGGGGCGCAGTCCCGATCTCGTCGAAGATCAGGTCACCTATCCGATCGTCACATCACTGCTCTCGGCGCCCCACGTTACTGCCGTGCGCGGATACTCCATGTTCGGTATGTCGTTCGTCTATGTCATCTTCGACGAAGGAACCGATATCTATTGGGCGCGAAGCCGTGTGCTCGAATACATGAAGCAGTTTGAGGGAAGACTGCCGGCAGGGGTCACGCCGGTCATTGGTCCCGACGCTTCATCCGTTGGGTGGGTCTTCCAATACGCCCTGACTGACACGACCGGCACACATGATCTTTCTGAACTGCGAACCTTTCAGGATTTCAACCTCCGCTACGCACTGGCCTCAGTTCCCGGCGTCGCTGAAGTGGCCAGTATCGGTGGTTATCAGAAACAATACCAGGTAGAAGTTGACCCCGACAAATTGCGCGCCTACGGACTATCCATAGGCGATGTTAGCCGCGCCATTCGAGCCAGCAATAATGATGTCGGAGGACGTGTCCTCGAGCTGACCGAACGCGAATACTTCATTCGCGGCAAAGGGTACATCCAGAGTCTCAACGATCTTCGTCAGATCGGTTTAGGCAGGAGCGCCTCAGGGACACCAATCCTCCTCAGTACCGTGGCTCGGATCAGTTTTGGACCAGATATTCGCCGAGGGGTCGGAGAACTGGACGGGATCGGCGAAAGTGTCGGCGGAACCGTGGTCATGCGCTACAACGAAAACGCGCTCAGTGTGATAGAACGAGTCAAAGCCAAGCTCACGGAACTGAAGCCGACCTTTCCGTCGGGAGTCGATGTCAAGGTCATCTACGATCGCAGCAATCTGATCACACGCGCCATCAATACGCTCAAGAACACGTTGATCGAGGAAGGTCTGGTGGTCGCGGCAGTGATCATCATCTTCCTGTTGCACTTCGGCAGCTCCATGGTACCGATTATCGCCTTGCCGATCTCGGTCGGTCTGGCGTTCATACCGATGTATTTCCTCGGGATCAATTCCAACATCATGAGTCTGGGCGGCATCGCCATAGCCATCGGCGCGATGGTAGACGCCAGCATTGTGCTTGTCGAAAACGCGCATAAGCGGATGGAGAAAGCTCCGCCGAATGTCTCTCGAAAGGAGGTCATCATTGCCGGAGCCAAGGAAGTCGGACCCTCAATCTTCTACGCTCTCCTGATCATCACGATCGGCTTCCTGCCCATCTTTGCCCTCACGGGACAGGGAGGGCGTCTATTCACACCGCTTGCCTACACCAAGACCTTCGCCATGTTCTTCTCCGCCATAGTTGCGGTCACCCTTGTCCCCGCCCTGATGGTCACCTTCCTGCGAGGAAAGGTTCACCCGGAAACAAAGCACCCTGTTTCTCGTCTGCTCATCGCCATTTACAAGCCGTTTGTCTACGTCGCGTTGAGAAATCCGAAGACTACCATTGCCATCGGCGTGGCGGCGGTTCTATCGGCCATTCCGATGATCCCGAAGATCGGTTCCGAATTCATGCCTCCGCTCAACGAGGGGGACATTCTTTACATGCCCACAACGATGCCCAACATCTCGATCGAGGCTGCGAAGCAGTACATGCAGTATCAGGATCGGGTCATCCGCACCTTCCCTGAGGTGATCTCAGTCTACGGCAAGGCCGGCCGCGCAGAGACCCCTACCGATCCCGCTCCGCTAAGCATGCTTGAAACAGCGGTACAACTAAAACCGATGAGTGAGTGGCGAAAAATCCCTCTTACGCGTTGGTATTCGAACTGGGCCCCTGCTCTTATCAAGAGACCTCTTCGCGCCATCTGGCCCGAGGAACGAACGATAAGCTGGAAAGAGCTCATCGCTGAGTTTGACAAAGCGATGCAGATGCCGGGCTGGACCAACGCCTGGACTATGCCCATTAAGACCCGCATCGATATGCTCTCCACCGGCATCCGCACGCCGATCGGCGTGAAGATCTTCGGCAACGATCTCTCTGAAATCGAGCGGATCGGTATCGAGCTTGAAAAGTCTCTCTCTTCGATCCCCAGCACACGCTCGGTCTATTCCGACCGCAACACCGGCGGCTTTTTCGTCGACATCATTCCCGATCGTCTGAAAATCGCCCGCTACGGCCTCACCATGCGCGACGTGCAGGATGTCATCGAGGCCGCGATCGGCGGCATGCCGATCGAAGTTACCATTGAAGGGCGGAACCGTTTCTCGATCAATGTCCGCTATCCGCGCAATGTCCGCGAAAACGTCGAACGCCTCAAAGAAATCCTCGTACCGCTCCCGGCCGAGGTCGGCGCCACGCAGTCTGGTTCGATGCCGTCGATGGGTTCGCTATCGCCGACCACGAACCCAACTTCTCCTCTTCTGGCCGGTAGCGACCCCCTTGTCGATTACGAGGCTTACAACCGGGTTATGACCTTCGCCCAGATGGACAACAGCGGCATGGGCAGTTCGAGCGGTTCCTCATTCCCTTCCGGGAAGTCGGGAAACGCTACTGGCGGTTCATCAATGTCATCCCCCTCTGGAATGACAAAGTCGTCTTCGGCCACGAGGTTCAAAATCCCCGAAGCGCGAGCACACATCCCCCTTGGACAGATCGCCGACATCCACATTGCCAGCGGCCCCCCCATGATTCGCGACGAAAACGGCATGCTGGTCGGCTACGTATATGTTGACATGGATCAAAACCAGCGCGACATCGGCAGTTATGTCAAAGAGGCCAAAGAAGTCGTAGCCAAACAGATTCAGGTGCCGTCGGGCTACTACCTCAAATGGACAGGACAGTACGAACTGATGGAAGTAATGGCCAGGCGCATGAAAGTCGTCATCCCGATCACCTTCATCCTGATCATTATCATGCTCTATGTCAACTTCCGAAACTTCACCGAAACCTGCATCGTTCTGGCCTCGGTTCCGTTTGCACTGGTGGGCAGTATCTGGCTCATGTACTTCCTCGATTATAACTATTCAACCGCCACACTTGTCGGCATCATTGCTCTGGTCGGTCTGGCGGCCCAGACCGGTATTGTCATGATCCTGTACCTTGACCACGCCTACGAGCGCCGCAAGAAAGCAGGCAAGATTCGCGATCTGAACGACATCATCTGGGCACACATGGAGGGGACCGTCATGCGTGTGCGGCCGAAACTGATGACTGTCGGCACCGCCATGATGGGACTTGTACCCTTGCTCTGGGCTACCGGGACTGGTGCCGACGTGATGAAACGGATCGCAGCGCCGATGGTCGGCGGCCTCATCAGCTCGACGTTTCTAACCCTCGAGATCATTCCTGTCGTCTACACGTATTGGCGACTCTGGCAGATTAATCAGGAGAAGAAGAGAGCGGACGCCACACTTACGTCGCGGAAATCATAGGGGATTTCCCTGCAGGTGATCCGCTCGCGCTGAGCAGAGTGTCGCTTAAGGGGAGCGCCTGCTCGCGTCAGAGTTCAGCACGGGCTGTCGCGCGTCTCGCGATCATCCCGGTATAGGTGAGCATTCCCAAGAGCAGAAGAGCTAATACAGCTGACGACCCGATGGTGCCGAAACCGAGCCCTCCATTGATCTCGGGCTTGGTAAGGAGGTCGCCAAAGGTTGCCCCGAAAGGACGGGTCAAGACGAATGCCACCCAGAAAAGCATCACGCGGCTGAGCCTTGTTAAGTATGTTGCCAAAACAGTCAATGTGAGCGCCCCGCCGACTACGGCAGCCGCACCCAGAAACCCCAACCCGGAATCATCAGCCAAGTAGTCTCCCAGTGCAGTACCGAGCGTGTTAGAAACCAGGATCGCCCCCCAATAGAACAGTTCTGCCCTTGTGGTCTGGATATTGCTCACGGACAGTGTTTTCTCACTTAGTCGCCAGGCGACAAGAACTATCAACAGACTGCTCACCAGAATCAGCGATCCCTTTTCATAACCAAGCCCAAGGGTTCGATCCATGAAATCGGACATTGTCGTGCCCGCGGTGCTGGTAGTGAGAATCACCGTCCAGTAGAGCGCAGGGTGAAATGTGTGTGAACGTAGCTGAGCCACGAGACTTACGAAGAATATGCCGATCAGGATGATCGAGCTCACGGCATACCCCACGTTCATAGTCATGGAAACGAGATCTCCTGCCGTTTCACCCAGCGTTGTTGCACAGATTTTCATGATCCAGAAAGCGATGTTTACTTGAGCGACTCTATTCATGCGTGTCTGCCTCTAATGTCGCACACAGGATCGAGTGCGCTCGTCTCATTGAACGGAACCAGGATTTTGTGGATATGCCCCATGCTTCTTCAAAACACTGAGACGAACTGGAAGTTCCTCGACAGTCGCCGGTCTCGTCATGGTCAAGTCGGTTAGCGAAAGCTGCCGATTGGGATTAGAGTCATCTATGCCGAAGGGGGGACTCGAACCCCCACTCCCTTGCAGGAACTGCGCCCTGAACGCAGCGCGTCTACCAATTTCACCACTTCGGCAGCTGTTGATCACGCAAGCACTGGGATACGCAATGGAAACCCAAACCTTGCGCTTGTTCGAAGCGCCAAGATGGGAGTTTCCGAGCGTCATGTCAACGGATTTATGCCGTTCCGCGAGCGGCACGGCATCTGTCCATCAGAGAAGTTTCAAGTCCCTTTTTGCGTTCTCCTCTTGACTCGTATCATCGTGGTGTCTATACTCTCTGTACGTGATCATGACGGGTGGATGAGATCGACTTCCCGCACCAGCCGCACCACTCGACACATATCAGAGTCGCCGCCACGTGACGGTCTCAAGGCACTTCTTGGAAAAGGAGAGTGAAAAGTGATCTGTATGAAGAACAACCCCACGCCGTATCGCACGATGCTCATGATTATTGCGTCGGGTGTAGCCATGCTGCTGACTGGAGGGGGAGCGGTTGTCAGCGCTGCAAGCGGTTATGCCGGCCTGACCATTGGCGCCACTTGGTCGACTTTCGACACGACTAATTTGGGCTTTAAGGCCGAAGATATCACGCCCAGCAACACTGTTTGGAAGTTCTTTGCCGGCTATCAGCCGATGAACAACTTCGGCGTCGAAGCTGGGTATATTCAGCTCGGGAAGTCCCGACTCGCGCCAACAGTTGTTCCAGTTGGAGAGCAGACCTCGGATTATTATCTCGAGACCAAGTTGAGCGGCTTTGAACTCACTCCAACTGGCACGCTTCCGATAGGAAGTCGTTTTTCCGGCCTCGCAAGAGTCGGTCTGATCTTTTGGCATTCCGAAATTGCGTTCGGTCGCGGCAGCGCCGACAAAGGGACCAAAACCAAGTCGGGTAGCAGTTTGGTCCTTGGTCTCGGCGGCAAGTACGATCTCTACAAAAGGTTCGGGATTCGCGCCGAGTATACTCTCTATGCCATAGATAAAACCAAGGCAGGCTCAGGCAACTTCCATGTCATTTCTGTAAGCGGCCTGATAACATTCTGAAATGGCGCTTGCGTCAGCGCAGGTCACTGTGAAACTGAAGCCGGGCATCCGCCGGGCATCATGTTGTAGTGATCATCGTGTGTGAGAAAAAAAATGACGCCGGTAGCCAGGGAATAACTACCGGCGTTGAACCTTAGCGGTACGGGGAGTCGAACCCCGGTTTGATGGCTGAGAACCACCTGTCCTAAACCACTAGACGATACCGCCAATTCAGTGCGCAATGCTAAGAAAGCAACACGCCGAATATATAGGGCTCAACAAAATCTCTGTCAAGAAATGTAACGTTATTCAACCCCAATGACTTACGAGCCATCAGTTGGTTAATGTCATGCCCTGAAACAGCTTACTCGACGTCACTTTTCAACAGCTCTACAAAGATTTTTTCCGGCTTTTCGCTACATTACATCGTATCGGTCTGCCACTATGGCATACGATCAGGCATGACATCCAAAGACTTCACGATGGATGCAGAAGGCTAATTCATACTCAATGCTGCCATCCAACGAGTTACGACCATGGCAACATCTGGTCAATTTCATCTCGACATTTTGGTCACTTCGGGCAAATCACAGCGTTCGGCTCTGAAGACCAAACCTCTGTTTTATTGATGGGCCAGCTCCACACCAGTATATTTGCGGTCGCATAACTGCATCATGGAGGTTCTATGCCGCTGAAAAAGAAGGCCCCCAGGCCGCGTGTTCGTGAACTCAAATTCAACGAGATCGATTATCGAGTCACATACAAACCGGAAAAGGTAACGTCGTCGAATGACATTGAAGCGTCGAGCGAGATCATCGGACAGGATCGAGCAGTCGAATCGATCAAGCTTGGGCTGCACGTCAGGATGCGGGGCTACAATGTCTTTGTGACCGGTCTCAGCGGCACTGGTCGAACCAGAACGATCAAACATCTACTGGAGAAACTCAATCATGAGACTCCCGACCTCATGGATGTTTGCTATGTCAACAATTTTAAGAACGAGGATAGTCCGCGTGTGCTCACATTTCGGGCGGGCGAAGGGAAGCGCTTCAAGAAGGATCAAGAGTATCTGATCAACTCTGTTCGAAAAGTTGTGCCCAAGATATTCCTTTCTGAAGACTACAAGGATCGCCTCAACCGAATCACCCGTGAATTCGACAACCGTCAAAAAGAACTGATCGCCTCATTCGAGGATCGGCTGACTCAGGCCGGCTTTGTCATGGTCCAGATTCAGTCCGGAATCGGCGTTCGCAATGAGATTCAGCCGCTCATCGACGGCGAGCCGGCGTCGCTGGAGAAGCTCGAACGACTTTCTAAGGAAGGGAAATTCTCTCTGGCTCAGCTTGACGAACTGCGGCGTCGATGGGACAGTCTGCGCCGTGAGTTCGACGTTACGACGATCGAATCCAAGAAACTCAATACCAAACTCGACGATGCGGTTGAGAAGCTCAACTACTCGATGGTCGCTCCCCTGGTGACCGAGAAAGTAAACCTGCTCAAGAAGCGATATCCGAGCGAGAAGACCCTGCTCTACCTTGACGAAGTCCAGGATGCCTTGGTCTCCGATATTGATCGGTATCGCGAGGCACAGCCGAGGCGAGGTGAGGAAGAGGCTCCGCCGTACCGGAAACGGGAGCCGTTCGAGGAGTTCTCTGTGAATCTCATCTTAGACAACTCGGATAACGACACGACTCCGATTGTCATCGAGAAATCGCCGTCATACAAGAACCTGTTCGGGTCACTTGAGCGTGTGGTCGACCGCTTTGGATATTGGCGGACTGATTTTACGAGAATCTATCCCGGGTCGCTCCTGAAAGCAGCCGGCGGTTTTCTGGTGATCAATGCCCTCGACGTGCTCAACGAGCCGGGAGTCTGGTACCCTCTCAAGAGAGCGCTCCGCAATGGTGAGCTTGAGGTTGCCGGTTATGATCCTTTCTTCATGATGGCCGGCGCGGGTATTAAGCCTGAACCGATTCCATTCAATGTGAAGGTCGTGCTCATCGGCGAGGCGCATCTGTACAATCTCCTCTGGCGGCTTGATGAAGATTTCAAGAAGGTCTTCAAGATCAAGGCTGAGTTTGACAGCGTGATGCCCCTGACATTGTCGAATTCGAAAGAGTACTTCCGCTATGTTCGACGCGTTATCGACGAGGAACAGTTGCTTCCGTTCGACGTGAGCGGCATGCAGGCGGTTGTCGAATACGGACGGCGGCTGGCCGGGCATCGCGAAAAGTTGAGCGTTCGTCTAACAGCCGTGGCCGACATTATCCGCGAAGCCTCCTACATCGCGGGTGAACTTAAGGCAAAGCGAGTGACCCGCGATCATGTTCAGAATGCCGTGATCAAGAAACGCAAACGCGTGAATCTGATCGAGGATAAGATTCAGGAGCTCTACGATCAGGAGACCCTCATGGTTTCGACGACCGGATCGGTGGTCGGCCAGATCAACGGACTCTCTGTGTACGATCTTGGAGAACATGCTTTTGGCCGCCCGAGTCGCATCACGGTCAGCACGGCGCTCGGGAAAGCCGGTGTCATCAGCATTGAGCGTGAGGCCGAACTGTCCGGCCCAGTCCACGACAAGGGCGTACTCGTGCTGGGAGGATTCCTTCGCGCGATGTTTGCGCAGGACAAACCGCTCTCGATGTCGGCGTCGATTTCGTTCGAGCAGTCGTATGGCGGCATCGAAGGGGATTCGGCGTCTTCGACCGAGATCTACGGCATCCTGTCTTCACTTACCGGTCTTCCGATCAAACAGGGGATTGCGGTGACCGGTTCGGTCAACCAGCGGGGAGAGATTCAGCCGATCGGTGGCGCGAACGAGAAGATCGAGGGGTTCTTCGATGTCTGCAAGAGTCGAGGCCTTACGGGCGATCAGGGGGTGATCATTCCTCATCAGAACACACAGGACCTTCTGTTGCGTCCCGATGTTCTCGACGCCATCAAGGCCGGAAAATTTCACGTGTTTCCGGTGAAGTCAATCAGTGAGGGGATTTCGATCCTCACCGGTGTGCCGGGGGGCCAGCGACGCGACGACGGCTCGTTCACCCGCGACTCGGTCTTCGCGCGGGCCGACGAAAAACTGCGTCAGATGGCAATGGCGATCGAGCACTTCGGCCGCGACAAGAAGCCCGAAAACAACAGTGTTGAGAGCGGTGGGAAGAAGAAGCACGCGACGAAGCGCAAATGACCCGAATTGATGGGCACCCAGCCAAGCCCACCACAAGACTGGTCGACCAACAAAGCTGAGGTATTGAGAAGTGAATAGAATGAATCCTAAGGTTGATTTCTACTTCATTAAAGCCAAGAAGTGGCAGGCTGAAATTGAGAAACTGAGAATGCTCGTTCTAGACTGCGAGCTTACGGAAGAATTGAAGTGGGGCGTTCCTTGCTACACGTTTCAGAAGAGTAACGTAGTTCTAATCCATGTGTTCAAAGAATACTGCGCGCTTCTGTTCTTCAAAGGAGCCTTGCTAAAGGATGCCAATAGTATTCTAATTCAACAAACGGAGAATGTACAGGCGGCGCGGCAAGTTCGGTTCACCAATGTTCTGGAAATAGAAAAAAAAGAAGCTGTCTTAAAAGCCTATATCCGTGAAGCCGTTGAAGTGGACAAAGCCGGCTTGAAAGTGAATTTCAAGAAGACCATGGAGTTCGTCATTCCCAAAGAACTTCAAGACAAATTAGACGAACACCAAGA
Organism: uncultured Ignavibacteriales bacterium; assembly: GCA_964540105.1. Taxonomy (GTDB): domain Bacteria; phylum Zixibacteria; class MSB-5A5; order GN15; family FEB-12; genus DATKJY01. Next base: position 956,665 of record CAZILL010000001.1, read on the forward strand.
ATTGAAGACTGCTTTTGATGCACTGACGCCGGGACGGCAAAGAGCATATATTCTTCATTTCTCGGAACCCAAACAATCCAAGACCCGGGAGTCAAGGGTTGAGAAAAGTATGCAGCATATTCTCAAGGGAAAGGGATTACATGATCAGTAATTGGAAGCGGAAGTAGATTGAGCGAACTTTGAGGCATTACCTCACCTTGCGTTCATTCGAACGCCTTTTGCCTGTGTGTCCACCAACAATCGTTGAGTCGCCGAACCATCGCTTTTTTTCTTGACAGATATATCGCATGTGATAAGTTAAGACCGAACTCTTGATAAAGGAGGAGATTCAATGCGCAAGGTTAAGAAAGCAACAAAGAAGGCCGCAGGGAAAAGCGCGAAGAAAGTGCGCTGTTCGGCCAAAACGAAATCGGGTAAGCCTTGCAAGCGTTTCACCAGCGGCAAAGGGAAACTTTGCTCGGTTCATAAGTAGCTACACCAGGGAAATTGGTGGAATACGCGGCCGGTCACGAAGACCGGCCGTTTTATTTGTGCTTAGAAATCAGCGCCGAATGAGAAGTAGTGAGTCGGTTTCTCAGACACATGCAGGAAGTCGGTCGACCAGGCGAGGTCGTAGCGCAGGAGTATGAAGTTCATCAAATTGGCTCGCATTCCAACGCCGAAACCGGTCTTGATATCCTGCAAGTGCGCGTTGCCGTCGAGGCTTGTCCCGCCTTTGAACCGACCGCCGGTCCAGGCTGCGCCGATGTCGGTGAAGATCGAACCGCCCACATTGGTGATGACAATCGGCAATGGGAACCGCAGCGCGAACACCTGTATGGTCGGGAATCGGAATTCGAAATTCGCAAGCCCGAACCGATCACCGGAAAGCCCGTAGATGGGTGTTCCACGCAGCGGCGTCACGACATCAGAGAAGTAGAGATTGTTGACGTTATAGACTCGGGCGTCAAGCGCGCGGCTTCCGATCCAGTTCGTCGTGCCTCCCAGAAAATAGATCTTGGGCGTCCTCCCGAAAGACGCACCGCCAGCCAGACGGAAAGCTGCGGAAAAGGTCTTGCCAAAATGCCAGTACTTCCGGTAATCGACTTCAGTCGAATAGAAATCGACATTATGCGAGTCGAACAGGTCGATCCCACCGCCGACCGTGACTTTGGCGCGACGCCCGTTGACCGGCCCGGTATTCCCCCATAAGATATTGTCGACTACAAACGACACGGTCGCCGTGGTGATCCGGGAGCTTCGATTCGGGCGGAGATCGTCGATGTCGTAGAACTTCCGATCGATGAAATACTGCGCGCCGATCAGTTCGAGGCGGCTGAATGTCGACTGCGGCCGCGAAACAAAGAACTGGAAGCCGTAGAATCGATCCGAGAACAGGTGATTCTGATCGTCGACGTAGAAATTCTTGGTGTGGAAAATGCCGCCGCCGAAATTGATCCGCTTCGTATTGTTGAAGTAATAGGCCTGGAGATTCGATTGATCGATAGTGTTCACAAGATCGGTCGCCAGGTAGATCTGGTGATTACCGAGATAATCCGAGAGGATAAAATACGACTGACCCCGCAGACCGAAGAAAGTGTTATAGGAAAAACCGCCCCCGACATTGTCGGGGGTGAACTTCACCTTGTACTTCTGGATAGCGTACTCTCCGCTCGGGAGCGGCTCCGGGATCGAATCAAATGAAGCCGGTTCCGGTTTTGGGGGTCCAAGCGTGCGACCGGAATCACTGGTGATGTCAACCATCAGAGAATCGAGCGGATCATGTTTTCGAGTACTCACATAGACGTAATCGCTGCCACTCATTCCAGTCTTCGTGACCGTCGAGTCAGCGATTGGCCTGCTCTGTCTTGAGGAATCCGCGACCTGCGCGGTTGTGTCGGATGTGGTGGCCAATTGGCTTGAGTCGGCCTTGAGTGAATCAGGCAGCGCCGTTTGCGCGGCGTTTGTGTCGGTACGTTCAGCTTGAAGCGCAACAGTCGAATCCGCTTCGGTGGCTTTTCCCCTGGCCTTTTCTTTCTTTTCATACTTGCCGAGCATAAAGTCGGTCGGCTTGAGAACGCCGTTGTCGCCAGCCGGAACGAGTTCCTTTAGGATGAAGACATCGAACGCCCCTTGATTGAATGCGGAAAACGCAAGTCTGCGCCCATCGGGGGACCATGACACTGAGCGCACGCCGGAGAGGATGTCAGTAACCGAGTAGCTCTTGGCCGAGTCAAGATATGCTACGTAGATGTTGTCGATGCCGTTTCGATTGGAGATAAAGGCTACTTTGCGGCCATCAGGGGAAACTGACGGACTATGGTTTGAACCTGAGCCGACATCGAGGGGATTGATGGTGGACGCTACCAGGTCGATCTGAAACAGATTGTAATCGCCGTAGTCAAAATCCCCCTGACGCATGGGAGTTGAATCGGAGGCCGGCTGCCCGAGGTAGGTAGTCGCCAACGGTCCGGAGTGCGGTCTATCCGAGCTGAAAACCAACGACGAGGAATTGGGGAGCCAACTCGGGTCGAGGTCGTCAAATCGATCATCGGTCAGCTGACGAACTTCATCGGCCTTGATGTCATACACGAACAGGTCGCGCTTGAACCCTTGCAGCGCGGAGAAGGCGATCTTGCAGCTGTCGGGGGACCAGGCCGGGGAGAGCGCATTATGGAAGGGGAGGCGTTTGCGCTTGTAGATGTTCTTCGACCTAACATCGAGGAAGAAGATAGCATCGTTCCCACCAGACTTGGCCACAAAGACCATGCTTCTGCCGTCGGGAGAAAACGACATGCCGGAGACGTACGAATGCATTGATTCGAGATCGCCTGAGCGCTCCCCCTTGACGAGATGATCAATGACCGTGCCATCGGCGGCAGAAATGAGCGCGATCTCTGTGTAATCCCGACGATCGGTGAATATCGCCAGCTCTTCTCCGTTCGGGGTAAACACCGGCTGCTCGTTGAAGTATGATCCGTCTTTACGGGCTTTTGTGAGCGGCTTGGCAAAATCCTCCGGCTCCTTGCGCGCCGCGATCTCTGGCCAGAAACGGCGTTTCATCTCCTTGGAGAACCCCTCCCACAACTCCTCTTCCGTAATCCCCAGAGCCGCTTTGAGAGTTTTGCTCATCGTCAGATGAATCTTGCCGCGCTGGAGAATCTCGCCCAGTTTCTCCTCGCCGTACTTATCGACGATGTACTGAATCATCGCCTGCCCTTGCTTATATGCCAAAAAGCCGCCGAGTTCCTCGGGAGGAGCCAGGTAGTTGTTAATGGTGGCATCGCGCACAAACATGTCGGCGAAATAGTCCCAGCCGTAGCGCGACGAATACTCTGCGAATCCTTCGGCAAACCAGAGCGGGAGATTGAACAATCGCCGTGATGAGAGAAGCGACCCGAGCGCGTTCCCGTAGAGGAGATCATACACAATCGCGTGCGTCAGTTCGTGATGAAGGACGTGACGAAAATCTTCATAGGAGCCGGAAAACGGTATCACGATGCGGTTTTTGAACGCCTCGGTGAAACCTCCAACCCCCTCAGGAATCAGCGAGGAGATGATGTTGGTCTGTTGAAAGTCATTGTGAGAATTGTAGACAAAGACCGGCACCCGGCGCTGAATGTGGTAGTTCAACTCTCGCGAAATCTCGACATATGACGACTCCATGACCGAGGCCGCGAACTTGACGGTTGGGTAGGCATTGTCATAGAAATAGAGGTCAAAGTGGCGAGTCTGGATATAGCTCCATTGGAAGTTCTTATACTGGACCTTGTTCTTGCCGAAATTGGTCTCCTGAGCCTGTGAGGCAACTGCCAAAGTCATCAGGGAAAGCAGAACCCTACGAGTAATCTTCATCACTTCATTCCCATCCTTTGTACAACACTGACGTTGAAGCAACGTCATCTGCAAAACCCTACCGGATAAGACCCGGCGATCCGACCCGTGGATTACTGAACTGACGTCCCCGAACGCGAGACGATCAGGCCTTTGCTCTCTTTATATCGGCTCCGAGCGAGGCCAGTTTCTGTTCGAGATGGTCATATCCTCGATCAATATGATACACTCGCTGAATCTCCGATTTCCCTCTGGCTGCGAGGCAGGCCAGAACGATTCCGGCTCCAGCTCGAATATCCGGGGCCATCACTTCGGCTCCATGCAGCTCAGGGACACCGTTGATCAGCGCCTCCGCTCCTGAAACCGTTATATCGGCCCCAAGTCGGCGCATTTCCATCGTATGCGAAAACCTATCTAAGAAAACAGTCTCCCGGATATGTGAGGTTCCCTGAGAAACACACGTGGCCGCCATGATGCAAGCCTGAAGGTCGGTCGGAAACCCGGGGAAAGGGAAGGTAGTCACCGACGTTGCGGCGAGATTCTTCGGTCCTTTGACCGAAATCGTTCTCTTACCAAGCTTGATCTCAACACCCATCTCGGTGAGCTTGTGAGTGACCATGGTCAGCTGGCCCGACTCGATCCCTGTGATTTCAACCTCTCCGCCCGTCAAAGCAGCTCCGAACATGTAGGTTCCGGCTACAAGACGATCCCCTGAGACCGAATGCTCCACGGCTTCGAGTTTCTTCACGGGCTCGATAGTAATCTCTGGGGTTCCGGCGCCATGAATCCTGGCTCCAGCCTTGTTCAGGAAGTCGGCGACGTCGGCGATTTCAGGATCACAGGCGGCGTTGGTGATGACAGTCTTGTTCTTAGCGAGCACGGCTCCGTAGATAATGTTCTCCGTGCCGGTATGTGAGGGTCGGTCGAAATAGACAGAGCCGCCCAAAAGCGGCTTTCCTTCGGCGATGACATACCCCCCTTTTTCGCTGATTTTGGCTCCGAGCTGGGCGAATCCCTTGATATGGAAATCGACTGGCCGCGCTCCGATCGAACAGCCTCCCGGCAGTGAGACTTTGGCTTCCCCCATTCGGGCCAGTATCGGGCCAAGGACCAGAAAAGATGCCCGCATCTGCCGCACCAGTTCATAGGGGGCGGTATTTTCAGTCAGGCGCGCGGCGTCGACCGTTATGACTTCACTCTTCGGATCATAGGTAACTTTCGCTCCGAGGTATTTCAGCATCTCGACCAGCGTAAAGATATCGCGCAACGGGGGCACATTGCGTATGACCGATTCCCCTTTTTGGATCAGCAACGCACCGGCAATGATGGGGAGCGCGGCGTTCTTTGATCCGTCGACGCGAATCTTTCCCTTGAGAGTTGCGGGTCCTTGAATAATGAATTTGTCCACGCTACTTCCTTTTAACCGAGTCGGGCCAGTTCGTTCCCCACATTACGTGGGAGCTCTGGACGTGAGGTTGTTTTCTGCAATTTCGAAGAGAGGAGAATCAAAGAAAAGAAAAAAACGTCCGTGCGCAATTAGGACGCCAGTGGTTCGGGCGAGACAACGGCCGAAGAAAGGTTCTCGCGAACCCGCAGGAAGAGATCGATCGCTTCATCGTGGCAGAAATCAGGATCGGTCCAGGGCAGGCGAACGAACTGATCGCGCGAGTAGACCAACGTCACTTCGGCAAAGACGCCGCTGCCGAGATAGACCCGCTGCCCCAATTCGCGGTGCGAAGCCATCACCAGATTGGCTGGTGTCAGAAGTCCCGGATCGATATTCACCGTTCGGAAAGTGAAATCATCCACCTGATCTCCCAGAGTCGACTCAATTTTGTGGCACGCCCCCTTGGCTTCAATCAAAATGTCACGAGCCACCAGTCGCTCGAATGAGAAGAACCGCCGCATCAGGTTGTTGCCCATCTCTTCGGCGTACACGGCTCCGTTGACGTGCGGAATGTCGATCGTTTCGAACTGCACGCGCCCGAATCTCCGTTCGAGCTGAACCAAAGCATCTGCCAAAGCATCGAGCGACGAGTGTATTACCGAGATCACGAGATGCCCTGAGCTTGGCTTCTGGATACGTGCCATGGCGATATTTTGGCGGTTTTATGCGGAGAAGCAACAAAAAAATGGAAATTACGAATGCTTCCGAGTGTTGCGACGTGACGATCGGCGGAACTCGTTTTTCAGAATGCCGAAGATCAGATTGTCTTTCCTGCGACCTCGATGAATATCACTCTTGCGCAAGCGGCCCTCAAGCGTGAATCCACAGCCAAGAACCATCTGCTGTGATGCGATGTTAGGCGGGAAAACATGGGCGCTAACTCGGGCCAGTTTCAGCTCGCCGAAGGCAAAGCGCAAGATCGCTGTCATCGCCTCCGTCATCAGCCCTTGCCGCCTGTATGGCCTGGCTAACCAACACCCGACCTCGGCGCTTTCGTGCAGGGTACTGATTTTGAACAGGCCGATAACTCCGATCACTTCGCGTGAAGATCGCAGCTCGATTCCAAAATCATACTGGGTGCCAGCCTTCCGCCCTTTCTGTGTCTTTCTGATGAATTCTTCTGCATGGGACAGCTTATACGGATACGGTATGAAAGTGTATCGAGAGACCAGTCGCTCTTGAAGATACTTGTATAGCGCCGGCGCGTCCGATTGCTTCAACGCCCGCAGCACTATGCGATCGGATTCAGCCCGACGAACTGCTGATTCTCGCTTCTTATCGATCTTTCCTGCCACAGTGACCTCGCAGTGAGTATAGAGTTCTGGCAACCGCTTCGCAACAGCGATGACAGAGCGTTTGACTTGCGAATGGACCGCGGGTATATTCGACACCACTAAGAGGAAACGCCCGGGAGATGGACAATGAAGGGAATTTCGACCAAAGCCGCTCGCGGCAATCGCTTGAGCTGTAAGGGATGGCATCAAGAAGCGGCGCTCCGCATGCTCAACAACAACCTCGACGCCGAGGTTGCTGAAAAACCCAACGAGTTGATTGTGTATGGGGGTTCCGGAAAGGCTGTTCGGAGCTGGGAGGCGTACCATGCCATTGTCAAGTCACTGAAATCTCTCGCCAACGACGAGACCCTTCTTGTGCAATCCGGCAAACCTGTCGGCATCTTTCGCACATTCGATCACGCTCCTCGGGTTCTCATCGCGAACTCGCACCTTGTCCCGCGCTGGGCGACCTGGGAGAAATTCCGCCAGCTGGAGAAGCTCGGGCTGATCATGTATGGCCAGATGACCGCCGGAAGCTGGATCTATATCGGCACGCAAGGGATACTCCAGGGGACCTACGAGACGTTTGCTGCCATCGCCGACAAGCACTTCGGTGGTGACCTTGCCGGCAGGTGGATTTTGACTGGCGGCATGGGGGGGATGGGGGGTGCACAGCCACTGGCGGCAACCATGAACGGTGCGTCGGCCATCGTGGTTGAAGCCGACGAGGCCAGGATCAATCGCCGACTCAAGATCGGTTACTGCGACGTGAAAACCAAGTCCCTCGATAAGGCCTTGCTGACTCTCAAGGACTTTCAGAAGAAGCGAGAGCCCATCTCAATCGGTCTGGTCGGGAACTGCGCGGAGATTTTTCCAGAGATCTTCCGACGCGGTGTTGTCCCGGATATCGTGACCGATCAGACTTCGGCACACGACGAACTCGGAGGGTACATCCCCGAGGGGCTTTCGGTCATTGAAGCGGATCGGCTGCGCAAGAGTGATCCTAAAGGATATATCGCACGGTCGTATGAATCGATGGTCAAGCATTGTGATGCGATGGTGAAATTCCAGCAGGCCGGGGGGGTGGTCTTCGATTACGGCAACAACCTGCGGGGACAGGCCGAGATTGGCGGCTTAAAGAACGCCTTTGCGTTCCCCGGCTTCGTACCGGCCTACATAAGGCCTCTGTTCTGCCAAGGGAAGGGACCGTTCCGATGGGTCGCACTTTCTGGGAATCCAAAAGATATACAGGTAACCGACCACGTGATTCTGAGCAAGTTCGCCTATAACAAGCCGCTGACACGATGGATCACCAAGGCGTCCGAGAGAGTCCCTTTTCAGGGGCTGCCGGCGCGGGTTTGCTGGCTCGGATACGGCGAGCGGGCAGAATTCGGCGCTATTATCAACAGTTATGTGAAAAGCGGGAAGATCAGCGGCCCGATCGTCATTGGCCGGGATCATCTCGACTGCGGGTCGGTCGCCTCACCGAATAGGGAGACCGAGGGTATGGCCGACGGTTCCGACGCGATCGCCGACTGGCCACTTTTGAACGGGCTGCTAAGCTGCGCTTCTGGGGCAAGTTGGGTCTCAATTCATCACGGCGGCGGCGTCGGGATCGGCAACTCGATTCATGCCGGAATGGTTGTCGTAGCCGATGGCTCAAAAGAAATGGGAGTTCGTCTCAATCGGGTTCTCACCAACGACCCAGGAACCGGAATCATGCGTCATGCAGACGCCGGCTATAAAGACGCCATCGACTTCGCAAAGAAACACAAGGTCAAACTCCCCGGTCTCAAATAGACGAAGTGCGGCGTGGGGGCCGTCTGAACAGATGAACTTTGGCCAGAACGATCTACAGCAATGAAAGCGACCCTGATCGTCAGAAACATTGGGCAGCTTGTGACCATGAACGGACCTGCTCCTCGGATCGGCCGCGATTTGAAGGAGGCGGGGATCATTCAAGGCGCTGCCGTTGCGGCCGACGGAGAAAAAGTAATTGCCGCTGGAGCGTCAGCCGACGTCATGCGCTCTCTTCAGAGTGACCGCGACTGTATTGAAATCGATGCCCGGGGTGGGCTGGTTACACCCGGTCTCATCGATCCTCATACTCATCCTGTCTTCTCTGCGACCCGCGAGGACGAATTCGAGATGCGGCTTCAGGGAAGATCGTATATGGAGATCGCCCAGGCAGGAGGGGGGATTCGCCGCACCGTTCGCGATCTGCGCTCAACTCCAAGAGAGTTGCTGAAAGAGAAGACACGCCTCCGACTCAATCGCTTTCTTGAACACGGCGTCACTACCATCGAGGCGAAATCCGGATACGGGTTATCACTGGAATCGGAAGTGAAACAACTGGAGATTATTCGAGAGCTGAATTCCGAACATGCGGTGGACTTGGTCCCGACCTTCCTTGGCGCTCATGAATTCCCCGACGAATATCGGGACAACCGCGAAGAATATGTCTCGAAGATTATCGAAGAGATGCTGCCGCTTGTAACCAAGAGTGGATTGGCGGAGTTCTCCGATATTTTCTGTGAGGAAGGGGTCTTCGATTATGACCAGTCGCGCCGCATTCAGGATTCGGCTCGATCCCTGGGCTTGGGAACAAAATTCCATGCTGACGAACTTGTCGAAGGAACCAAAGGCGCCGAACTGGCTGCCTCGCTTGGAGCAATCTCGGCCGATCATCTCGTTTATGTCTCAGACGAAGGCATTAGAGCCCTGGCAAAGGCTGGGACAGTGGCTGTGCTGCTTCCCGGTACGACATTTTCTCTCGGGAGCACGCGGTACGCTCCGGCACGACGGATGATTGAAGAAGGCGTACCGGTGGCTCTTGCCACTGACTGCAATCCCGGTTCAAGTTATTGCGAATCACTCACGATGATGATGTCGTTGGCGGCCGTGCATCTCAAGATGACCGCCGCGGAGACTATTGCAGCCGTGACCGTAAACGCGGCTTGTGCGATCGCCCGCGAGAGGAACCTTGGGTCGCTTTCAATCGGAAAACAGGCCGACCTTGTGATCTGGGAAGCCGAGGATCTTCGAGAGTTGCCGTATCATTACGGCGTCAATCTCGTCTCGAAAGTCATCAAGAAGGGTAAGGTTGTTGTTGATCGGACTATTCAGGGAACGTCACCGACGTAGTCGGGTTTAACTGATATGTACAAGAGAATGGGTTTCAGCTTAGCGCTGTTGTGTGCCGTATCTCTGACTCTGGGGTGCGGAGTCTATACATTCAATGGCCGCGGGAAATCAAGCATCAAGACGATCGCGATTGATCCGTTTGAGAATCAAACAAATCAATTTGGCCTGACTGACCGCCTCACCCAGATCATCGTTGAGGCCTTCATCAATGACGGCACGATCAAGGTAGTCCCGAAGGAGATGGCCGACGCTGTTCTGACAGGCCAGTTGACGCGATACGAGCGAGTCCCGAGCAAGTATGACTTGAGCGACCGCGTGGAGGAGTACAAGGTGCTGATGGACTTTCAGGTAGCGCTCAAGAATGCTAAAGACCAGTCCGACCTCTGGAAAGAGCAGATGAATCAGGAAGGAATCTACAAGGCTGACAAAGAAACCGAAGAGGATGGACAGAGAGCAGCCGGGAAACGGCTGGTTGAAGCGATTCTCAATAAGACGACCGTATCGTGGTAGGGTACAGCCTGCAATTAGATTGACAGCGACCTAGATGACGAGTACTTTCTTTCAGACAAGATGAACACACAGAAGCGCTATCCCTATTTTCTTGCAGTTCTGGTCGCAGCCATCTTGACGGCGACCATGTCCATGGCGAGAAGCATCGGCAAAGATGTCGGCACGACGGGCTTCTCCTTTCTGAAAATCAACGTGGGCGCACGGCCGGTCGCTATGGGGGGCGCGTTCACAGGGCTGGCCGACGATGAATCGTCACTATATTACAATCCTGCCGGTATCACGGCGTTTGACTCCAAGCGCTTCATTCTCGAATACAACAACTACTTTGTCGATCTGCAGTCCGGTTTTCTGGGCTATATCCACAGTCCTTCTGAAAACCGCGTCATGGCCGTACACCTAAGCTACCTCAATTATGGGAAATTTGTGCAGACCAGCAGAAGTGGGGATGTGACCGGCGAATTCAGTGGCGGGGATTTGGTGTTGGCCGCTACCTACGCGCTGAAACAGGGGGATCATTTTTCGTTCGGCGCGACGGGCAAATTCATTTATGAGAAAGTGCAATCGTATTCCGCAACCGGAGCATCGTTGGATTTGGGAGCTAAGTATTCAGCGCTGCGCGGGCGCTACAACGCTGGAATCGCGATTCAGAACCTCGGCGTTCAGTTCTCCGGCCTTGGTTCAGACAAGCCGAAGCTCCCGCTCACTCTGCGAGCCGGCGCCGCGGCGCGGTTGCGAGGGCTCCCGATGGTAGTCAGCAGCGACCTGATCATACCTGTTGACAACAAGGTCTCGGTCGCGTTTGGAAGTGAATTGACAGCTCTTAAGCCGCTTTTTGTTCGCCTTGGATGGAACAGCACAGGCCTCAATTATCGAGCGCAAAACTCCAAGGACAAGTGGGCTGGCCTTTCTGTCGGGGTTGGATTCGACATCAAGAACATGCAGTTGTCGTATGCGCTTCTTCCTGCTGCCGATCTTGGCGAGAGCCACCGCATCACCCTTACCGGAGGGATTTGATGGTGACATCTCGGGTCTCCAAACATGTCAGTGAGATACTGATCGGCCTGCTCGCGCTTGCTCTATCAGGGTGCGGCGGAAGCGGTTCATCCAGTTCCGATCCACGGCAGGTGGTAATCTCCTTCTTTGGCGCTATGGAGAAGAACGATCAGGCCGCCTTGGCGCACATGCTTGATCTTGCCGAGTTGATGAAGAATAGCTCTGAGGATTACGCTGTCCACGCCGACAGCCCGCGCGTCTTCGTCAATCCTCAGGATATCCTGAATGATCTTACCAATGATGGCCTGACCAAGAGACGGTGGTTTGCGTTGCAGAGGATTGTGAACGACGCCGAAGTCATGGAATCCTCGGCCACTGTTGAAGTTACATTCGTCGACAAGGAAGCGTCGAAGGGATATCGTACACGTTTTGGGCTGCATCGCGTCAACAATAAGTGGAAGATTTACAGTTTTAGGACTTTTCGATAGTTCCACCGCATGATGACAGAAGGGGAATTCCCTTCCGATCATAACTATCGATTAATGGTGCCCCGCAGTTGAATAATTCCGGACAAAATAAGAAGCAATTAGCCGCGGCAGGGGCGATCGATGTCCACGAACTTCTACGGCTTTTCGATAAGGGAGCGGCTCGATTCGTCCTTGATGTTCGTACGCCAGAGGAGTATTCATCAGAGCGGCTGAGCTTTGCCGATGCCCTCATTCCGATTGACAGTCTGGAGCGGGAAACCGTTAAGCTCCCCCTCGACAAGGCTTTGCCTATCTATACATTCTGCCGCGCCGGTCGCAGGAGCGCACTCGCCGCGAACTTCCTCGTTTCCATTGGCTACGAGAATGTCTACAACGTGACCGGTGGCATCATCGCGTGGAAGCAGGCCGGCTATCTGACGATAACCGGGGAATAGAAGCAGTGGACGGAAGTATCCGCCCCTGCCCGCAGTGATAGTCTCGAAGAGGAGCCTGATGCTCAGCCAGGCTGTATCTGCCGGCTCGTATCACGCTATATAGCAGAACGTTATGTGCGACAACTTGAGAGGGGTTTGGTCCGATATTACCTTTGCACAATACCTTTGCACAATCAGAACATCGAAACGTCATTCACATGGCCGAGGGCATTTTTCTGTTGTGCTGCAGAGGCGCATTTGAGTATATTAGATCCCATATTTTCTTGTGAGGAAGTGGTTTCGGAGAAAGGCTGTATGAGGAAATTCGTTGGGTTGCTTCTGATTGTAGCGGGGATTGCGGGGATAAGCGGGTGTCGGGCTGATAAGAAAGTTGAGTCTCTTCCTTCTCTGACAGGTAGATATGAAGGTATTTATTCTGTTCAGGATGGAACGCAAGTACCGCAAGAACAGCCTGTCATATGGATTTTCAAGAGCTCGTCCTACAATTATATGCTGGACACAACGATGGTGCCAAGGCCGCCACGACTTTTCTGCGACGCCTATGGGAAATACGAGATGACATCTGGAGTTGAGCTGACTCAGGATCCCAATTGGATCCCAAAAGACGTTTGCAGAGAAGCTGACAATGCTAATGGTGTTTTTCAGGCCATAGTACAGAACGGGACCGAATTGCTCCTTAGGCAGATAGAAGGAAACATAACTAAGGAAATCCGGCTAACAATTCAGACGAACTGACAAGCCGCACCCCGGTGTTCTAGCGCCGGGGTTTCTTATTTCATCATAGCGCTCAGCAACGAACATCGCGTGGTGTTACCACCAATGTGTAGCGCGCACCTGTTTTGATCCAATCTTTACTCTTGACGTCCTGAACCCAGCCCCGCGCTAACTTTTCAAAGACAAAAGAAACTTCACTTTGGCTGACAGGCCTTGTCAGTGGGGGGAACGATACTGTCAGTGGGACGCAGATAGTCACTCACCGATGGGGCTGGGGCGACGGCTCCGAGCGTGAGAGGGGGACCGGCTGTGATTCGGTCTTCCTCCCGCTCGAGTATGAAGAAACAAACAACCAGACGGGAGAACTGCTATGCTGTCCAGAGTCATGTCGTCGGCGACCCTTGGGGTTGAGGCGTATCCAGTCGAAGTAGAAGCTGATATTCAGCAACAACTTCCAGCGTTCGTAACCGTCGGCCTGCCCGACGGTGCTGTTCGTGAGTCCAAAGAACGGGTCACAGCGGCCATCAAGAACTCCGATTTCGTCTTTCCATCAAAGCGTGTTACCATCAACCTAGCGCCCGCTGACGTCAGAAAGGAAGGGTCCGCGTTTGATCTGCCCATCGCGATTGGGATTCTGGCCGCTACCGGACAGATCATCAGAGAGCGAGTTGACGACTATGTTCTCCTGGGGGAATTGTCGCTCGACGGTTCCCTGAAGCCGGTGCCGGGAGTACTTCCGATGGCTATGAGCGTTCGGGCCGGCAACGGAATCAAAGGGATTCTCGTGCCAAAGGAAAACGCCCGTGAGGCCGCCATGGCGGGCACGGTTCCGGTCTATCCCGTCAAGACTCTCAAGGATGCGGTTCATTTTCTCGAGGACGAAAGCAGTCTGCGTTGCTTCGATGTCGACATCCAGGCGGTCTTCAATGAGGCGCGATCATATTCGGTGGACTTTTCCGACGTGAAAGGGCAGGAATCGGCCAAGCGCGCGCTCGAAGTTGCTGCCGCCGGTGGGCACAACATCATCATGATCGGACCTCCCGGATCGGGGAAGACGATGCTCGCTCGTCGGATGCCGACGATTCTCCCCGACATGAGTGTGGCAGAGGCTCTCGAAACAACCAAGATTCACTCAGTGGCTGGGCGACTGGGAGCAGATTCGGCACTGGTCGCAACCCGGCCGTTCCGCTCCCCGCACCACACTATCTCTTATGCCGGTCTGGTCGGCGGTGGGACGATTCCCAAGCCGGGGGAGGTTTCGCTCGCGCATCACGGAGTGCTCTTCCTGGATGAACTTCCCGAGTTCAAGAAGGATATTCTGGAGATGCTCCGCCAGCCAATGGAGGACAAGCAGGTGACCATCTCGAGGGCGTCGTCGTCGCTCACCTATCCGGCCGGATTCATGCTTGTCGCAGCGATGAATCCCTGCCCATGCGGCTATTTCGGGGATCCGGGGCATGAATGCCAGTGTTCCTCAAGCGAAATCCAGCGATACATGTCGCGCGTGTCGGGACCACTTTTGGATCGCATCGACATTCATATTACCGTGCCGTCGGTGAAATTCAAGGACCTGTCATCGGATACCAAGGGAGATCCTTCGACGATCATCCGGGCTCGGGTCAACAGCGCGCGCCAGCGCCAACTCGAGCGATTCCGCAAGGAAAGTCATCTGTTCTGTAATGCGCATATGGAGCCGTGCGACATCAGGCGCTTCTGCCTGGTCGACGAGAAGTCGAAATCGTTGTTGTCTCTGGCCATCACCAAGCAGGGGTTGTCGGCGAGGGCATACGATCGAATTCTCAAAGTAGCGCGTACAATCGCTGACCTTGCTGGATCGGAGAATATCGAGATGGGACATGTCGCCGAAGCCATTCACTATCGGACTCTGGACCGTAACTTGTGGCTGTAATCGACACGCGGTGGGTTGCCGATTGTCAGAATCCTGCGAGAAGATCGTAATTGTCAACCAAGGATGAGGATCAGGAATTGTCAATGTGACATCAGCAACGACCTGGCAGCGTCAAACTGATTGACAAATTCGATCGGCACCGTACATTCACCTTCCTATGTCCGATCAAGTCGTGCACACGCGCACTGAAAAACTGCTCCTCGAAGCTGCGCGCGTTTTCAATTCCACTCTCGAATATGAAGAACTCATCGAATTGGTGTTGCGGCTCGTCATAAAGGCCGTCAGCTGTGAAGCGGCTCTGGTCTTTCGCGTCGACCATGACCGCACCGACATGAAGATCCGTTTCATGAAGCACGATGACTTCAAGATGAACGTCTTCTTTCTGGAACTTGGCCAGGGGGTTATCGGCTGGGTTTCCACGTATCGTGAGCCGATCATTCTGGATGATCCCGCCAATGACCCGCGCGTTCATCCGTTCATCAAGGACTTCGGCAAAATGAGTATGCGATCGATTATCTCTGTCCCTCTCATTGGCAAGGGGCAGATGATCGGTGTCGTTGAGGCGATTAACAAGGCGGACGGCGCCTTTACGGCCGCCGATCTTGACATTCTCACCGGTCTGAATGACCAGATCGCAGTGGCGATCGACAACGCGCATCTCTATCGAGAGGTTAAACGCGAAGCGCTCGAAAAGGACTTGCTGTATCAGATCGGCAAGAAGCTCTCAAGTTCCCTGGAGCTCAATGAAGTTCTTCGGGAGATTCTCAGCTCACTCAAACAGGTTGTGGATTTTGACGCCGGCGGCGTGTTTCTGATTGACCCGACCGTCAAGGAGATCAAGTCAATCTATTCGATCGGTTATGATCAACAGGCCGACGACCGACTTCAGCTAAAGATTGGTCAGGGGCTGATTGGGCATGTGGCGTCAACGGGGGAGCCGGTTATTGTGCCCGACGTCTCAAGAGATCCCCACTATATCAACGTGAACCCGGCTACCAGGAGCGAGATTGTTGTTCCGATCAAGCTCAACGATCGCATGCTTGGTGTGATCAACCTTGAGTGCAATCAGCTCGACGCTTATGGTCGTCGGGCGGCCTCGCTCATCTCGGCGTTTGCGACCCAGGCAGCGATCTCTCTGGAGCGCGCTCGCCTGCACGAGAACAGCCTTGCTGGCAAGAAACTCGAGGAGCAACTTAACATCGCGCGCGAAATCCAGCGCAGTTTCCTTCCGGCAAAGGACCCACAGATCGCCGGGTACGATGTTGTCGGCCGAAATGTCCCGTCGGGACAAGTAGGTGGCGATTACTATGACTTCATTCGGATTGTCGATAGTCACGTTGGGATCGCAATCGGCGATGTGTCGGGAAAGGGGATTCCCGCAGCCCTGATCATGGCGTCATTTCGAGCCTCACTGATCGCGGAGATTCGCAACAACTACTCCATACGAACGATCTTTCGAAAAGTCAATTCGCTGCTCTTCGAGTCGGTTGAGCCCGGGAATTATGTGACAGCGGTCTATGGCGTGCTGGACGCCAAGAATCACATCTTTACGTTTTCCAATGCCGGTCACAATCTGCCTATTCTCTTGAGAAGCACGGGTGACGTCGAATACCTGCAGGAAGGGGGGCCAATACTCGGCGTCACGGCCCAGACCAGTTTTGAGGAGCGCGCTCTGGTCGTTCAACCGGGAGACATCCTCGTGCTCTACACTGACGGCGTGACAGAAGCCTTTTCGTCTGAACAAACCGAGTTTGGCACTGACCGACTTGTGGAAGTCATACGTGCTCATCGCGACCGATCGGCTCAGGAGATCGAAGATGCGATCTACAGTGCCGTCATGGAGTTTGCGTCCCCCACCCACTTGTTTGATGACCTGACCATGATCGTCGTCAAACGCCTCCCTAGGTAGCCAGGCGCCGCCCCCTGCAAGATGGATATTGCCATCTTGTTGTTTCGAATTTCGTGCCTATATTGCAGTAGCAAACGCAACCGGACCAGCAGGAGGACACAATGGCACTGCGAACCTACGAACAATACCTGGCATCACTCAAAGGTATGAAGGCCAACATCTATAAGTTTGACAGGTTAATCACGGATGTGACCACGCATCCTGCAACCAGACGCACGGTCGAAGGGCATGGCTGGACGTACCGGGCAGCGACCGACGAGAATTTTGGACAGCTGCTCACGACCCTGTCCCATCTGAGCGGGGAGCGGATCAGCCGCTACCTATCGATCGTCCGCTCCGCCGAGGACATGTACGCCAACAGTGATCTGAAGCGGCTTATGTTCCACCTCACGGGCACATGCACCGGCGGGCGCTGTGCGGGCTGGGCCGCCCTCAATGCGATGTTTGTTACCACCTGGGAGATGGATCGTGATCTTGGAACCGGCTATCATCAACGCTTCCTCTCCTGGCTCAGGAAAGCCGAAACGAGTGATATAACCATCGCCGGTGCGCTCACCGACGCCAAGGGGGATCGGACGAAAAGCCCTTCTCAGCAAAGCGATCGCGATCTCTTTTTGCACTGTGTTGAGAAGCGTGCCGACGGCATCGTCGTTCGGGGAGCGAAACTGATGATCTGCGGTGTCGCGGCGGCGAATGAAATCTTCGTCATCCCGGGCGCGGGGTACAAAGAAGAGGACGCCGATTGCGCGATTTCATTCGTCATACCGCGAGATATAGCCGGATTGACGATTGTCGAGACTCGTCATCCCAATGACACGCGCGATGAGGAGGAAGGTTTCGACAATCCGGTTACTGAGGGTGGAATCACCCAGGCGTTTCTGCTCTTTGAGAATGTCTTTGTGCCCAACGAGCGCGTGTTCATGTGCGGGGAGACTGGGTATACGCAGTCGACCGTAAGTTACTTCATCATGCCGTATCGCGCGGCTATCGGCGGTTGCGTGGCTGGACAGGGGGACATCAAGATCGGTGCCGCTATGCTCGTAGCGCGCACAAACGGACTGTCCTCGAAAGTGTTCAATGACAAACTCACGCAGATGTACATCAACAATGAAACGACCTACGGGGTCGGAATAGCCGCAGCGGCGAGAGGGCGCAAGCATGACTCAGGCGCCTGGCTGTGCGACCCGATGCTCTCCAACGTCAACAAGGTACATGTCGCGACTCTGCCATACCAAACTACAGTGCTCGCTCAGGACATCGCGGGCGGGATCGCCGAGACCGGATGTATGCCGTCGCACAAAGACTTCGTGTCGAGTCGCTATGGCCATCTGATAGAGAAATACATGACGGCGAAGCATTCGGCCGAATCAAGGGCGCGAGCGGCGCGGTTGGTCGAGTGGTGCACGGTGGGTTCGGGCGTGCCCGGCTGCATGCATGGAGGCGGTTCACCAGACGGTGCCAAGATGGTTATCCGCGCCAGTGCCAAATTGAATGAGAAAGTTGAGATTGCAAGACGGCTGGCCGGAATTTCTGAAGAAATTCCAGAGCCTGAAGGAAAGAAATAGCCTTGGGGCTCCCGCTATTCCCTGTCCGTTAAGGGCGTAGTTTCTTCAGCAAGCTTTCGCCATCCACAGAGTCTGGGGAACCCAGACCTAGAATCTCGGCAAGAGTGGGCGCGATGTCGACGGTGCGCACAGAGTCGGAATAGGTTCCAGCCGTAATCCCGGCTCCGGCGAAGATCAACGGCACATGTGTATCATAATCATACGGTGAACCATGCGAGGTTCCGGTCGGCGTATTCGTCAGCAGGCTGTATTCCGCAAACCTGACATACAGGTCGGGGCCGCGATCGGACCGGGCGATCTTGCGAAACAGCGACAGGTATGGGCGGTCGTTTGTCCTTGGTGAAAGGAGTTCAGAGACGGTATAGACATCAGCGATATAAGGCAATCCCCGAAGACGCGCGGCGACCATGTTCTGCAAATCCTCTTTAGAAACGCCACGTGCCAAAGCGGGTTCATAGTTCAGGATTACTTCGTAACCGTAGTCGGCAAAGATTGTTGATGATAGCTTCAATTCAGACGTGATATCCGCCCCGATCTTCTTCATGTCCGCCTTGACAGAATCGAGTGAGAGCCGGCGCGCGGGTATCCCCTGGCCTCTCAATTCCTCCGGCAGCGGCATCACGCCGTGATCTGAGGAGACGACGATAGCGTAAGCTTTCCGCCCTACCTCTTTGTCAAGCAGTTCGAACAGTTCTCCCAGATAGGTATCGAGGCGCAGATAATAATCCAGAACTTCCGGGCTTGATGGTCCGTACAGGTGACCAATAGCGTCGGCAGATGAGAAGCTCAGGAAGAGAAGGTCGGGCGAACTGTCTGCTCCCAGCTGAAACCCCGAGATTGCCTTCTCGGCAAGCCGTAGGGAGAGTTCATCACCGAACGGCGTGGAATAGAGGAGCTTGTAATACTCTTCATCCGGTTTCCCCGCCGTAGTGTCGAATAGGTGAGGGAACGGAGCGAGACGTGATGCATACGTCGAATCGACGTGATTAGGCGCGAAGATCGTGTAGAGTGAATCAGGAGCAACCCTGTTCCATCCGGTGGAGTAGAATTCATCGCGCATCCGAAGTTCATTGAAAACGCTTGGGAATCCGATGAGGGCTTGTTCATAGTATGTTGATGTGACAAATTCACCGGATTTTCGGTGATTCCAAAATACGGCATCGGCATTCTGGCCACCCATGAGTATTGCCGCTCGATCTTTCAGAGCGATTGCGATAACCTTGCTGCGAGGCGACTTTGCTTTCAGCCAGTCGCCTACGGTCGGCTTGAGCAAACGCCTCGGCGAGAGGCCAAATTCGTTTGGTTTTCCCACGATATTGAACGTGTCGTCGCAGCAATAGAGGTAGCTCGACTTACTGCGTTCATACCATTCGTTCGCGACAATGCCATGGTTATGGGGAGTCACTCCTGTGACAATGGTCGCGTGCCCTACGGCAGTCTCTGTAATGGCGTGGTCGTGGTAGGCACGAGGAAATAAGGCCCCTTCGCGAAGTAGCCGCTCGATCCCTCTGTGACAGAGCGGCGCAAATCGTGTCAGGTAGTCAGGCCGCATTTGGTCAACCACGATGACGACTGCCAGCCGTGGCGGGTTGACGATCGTGGTCTTTTCTTGAGCGTTCTGCGCGACCGCTGTGCGAATTCCAGAGAGGAAAGCCCCGAGAAGAAGAATTGTCAGAATCGCGCGGTATCTACTGACGATCACTCCTGATATTCCTTGTCCTCAGGGTCTGATCCTGGCTGCGATCGGCATGCGACGCCCCATGCCGAAAGCGCGCGTGGTGACTTTCAGGCCGGGGGCTGACTGTCGCCGCTTATATTCACTGCGGTTGACCGCGCCGATGATCCACTTGACCGTGGCTGAATCGAAGCCGAGCTGAACAATCTGTGCGGGTGAAAGATGTTCCTCAACATAGTGATTCAGGATGGCGTCGAGAATGTCATATGCCGGTAGAGTATCCTGATCAACCTGACTAGGTTTCAACTCAGCTGTGGGTGGACGCGTGATGATCTCTCGTGGAATTACCTCGGTCTCTCTATTGATATAGTGCGCCAGTTCATAGATCATTGTCTTCGGTACGTCGGATATTACCGCCAGACCTCCCGCCATGTCACCATAGAGTGTGCAGTATCCGGTGGCAAACTCGCTCTTGTTGCCCGTCGAGAGCACCAAGGATCCTTGCCGGTTCGAGAAGGCCATCAGGATGTTTCCACGGATACGGGCCTGCAGATTCTCGAGGGTCAATTCCACACTCTGGGGAGAGAGAGCAAGTTCGTCGCGAAGGGTCGACAGATACGAATCATACAGGGAGAGGATGGGGATAATTCGGAACTCTACACCGAGACTCTTCGCCAAGTCTTGCGCGTATTCAGTGCTGATGGAAGCCGTGAAGATCGAGGGCATCGCGATTCCCAGGACATTTTCCTTGCCAATCGCACTCACGGCGATGCAGGCTACTATTGCCGAATCGATCCCTCCGGAAAGCCCGATAACAGCTTTGTGAAATCCGCACTTGTACATGTAATCTCTTACACCCAGTGTGAGCGCCTCATGAAGGGAGCCCATCCTGTCTGACTGCTGGGGATTCACAACTGGCTTTGCTTGTACTGTGTCGATCACCTGAACCTGCTCGCGGAAAGAGGAGAACAGTGCTGTAGGATTTCCTTGGCCATCAAACGCCATGCTGCGGCCGTCGAAGACCAGGTCATCATTCCCTCCGACCTGATTAATAAAGACAAACGGTAACTTCTGCTTGCGCGCGTGATTGCTGATTAGTCGATGGCGAACGGTCTCTTTCCCCAGGGTAAACGGGGAGGCGGATATGTTGATCAGGAGTTCAGCGCCCTGTCTGGCAAGCGCTTCGATAGGATCGAACTCGTAAACCTGCCTCGGCCAAAACTCAGGATCGTTCCACGCATCCTCGCAGATCGAGATTCCCAGGACGACCCCTTTGAAGGAAATTACTCCGATTTGAGGGGCTCTGTCAAAGTAGCGTGTTTCGTCGAAGACATCATACGTCGGTAACAGTGATTTGTGCTGTGTGAACAGGAGTCTTCCGTCACTGATAAGAAGAGCCGAATTGTACAGTCCGGCTCCGGGGCTGACCGGGTGGGGAGTCGGCGCCCCGACAAGGATTCCACATCCAGGGAACTCATCGCTGCGTTCCACGAGGGTACGCACCGCTTCTGAAACTCGGTTGATGAACCAAGGTTCCCCGAGGAGGTCACGGGGTGGATAGCCGGTCAGGAACAGTTCGGAAAACACAACCAAGTCCGCGTTAGCGCAGTACTGGGCGACAATGTGGAGGATTCTATTCAGGTTTTCATCAATATTTCCGACAATAGGATTACATTGCGCGAGAACGACTTTCATGGAGAGCTTCCTTACCCGTTTTGGCCATGTAGTATACCACAAAGCTCTCCCAAGGCAAGCGCATTGAAAGGAGAAGGGCGGAACTGGACGCGAGGGTTTGATATCCCTTTGTGTCGCAATTTCAGAGACGGCCTCGCCAATGAGGCGGCGTTCTCAATCATGTTCCAGTGTGTTAGTTTGCGATTTATTTCACAAAACGTTGAATTGTGGTTGACACGTGTCATTCGAGAAAGTAGCTTTTTGTTGATTGGGATGATTCTAAGATATGGATAATCTTG
Source organism: uncultured Ignavibacteriales bacterium (assembly GCA_964540105.1). Lineage (GTDB taxonomy): Bacteria > Zixibacteria > MSB-5A5 > GN15 > FEB-12 > DATKJY01. The sequence continues at coordinate 978,513 of CAZILL010000001.1, forward strand.
GGACTCGACGGTGACGACAAAACAGGAAGAAATAACTGCCACGCAGGAGTGTCCGCAAGGCGTTCTCTTCACTCGTCCTGAGCCTATGTATCTGGATGTTGCGGACTTCGCGACCCTTTTCGACGGGCTTACTCGCCATGGATATACGGTCATAGGCCCAACAATCAGGAACGGCTCTGTCGTGTATGATGAATTGAGAGCGGTGGAACAGCTTCCGACGGGCTGGACCGACAATCAGGCTCCCGGGGAATACCGGATGGTACATCAGGAGGATCCCCGATTCTTTCACTTCAACGTTGGACTTCACTCGTGGAAGAGATTCCTGCATCTGCCAGAAATTACCCTGTGGCGGGCGCAGCGCGCGGGCAGGGAGTTTGAGGTTCTGCCTGAGACAACCGCGCCGACGAAGAGAGCGTTTCTCGGGGTGCGTTCTTGTGAAGCACAGGCAATAGCCATCCAGGATCGAATACTGATAAACGACAAGTACCGCGACCCAGTCTATTCCAAGCTGCGCGAAAATTGCCTCATTATTGCTGTGAACTGCTCAAAGGGGGGCGGGACCTGTTTCTGCGCCTCAATGAATACCGGACCAAAGGTATCGCAGGGATTCGACCTGGCGCTGACCGAAGTGACCGATGCTCATAGTCATTACTTAATAGTGGAAGTTGGGAGCGCTAAGGGCGGAGAATTACTCACTGGGCTTCCCGCTCGGATAGCGACTAAAGCCGAGGTTGAGTCCGCAGAGAGCGTGTCGCGGCAGGCGACCGAACAAATGGGGCGACAAGTCAATACCACTGATCTACCGACACTCCTCAAAGGCAACATGGACCACCCCCAGTGGGAACATAGTGCCCAGCGCTGCCTCACCTGCGGAAACTGCACCATGGTATGCCCAACCTGCTTCTGTACGACAGTCGAAGATCGTACCGATCTTGAAGCACAGAGTGCGGAGCGCAGACGAAAGTGGGACTCCTGCTTCACAATGGATTTTTCCTATATCCACGGTGGCAGTATCCGCACGTCGGCCGCCGCCCGCTACCGCCAGTGGCTGACCCACAAATTCAGCTCGTGGCATGAACAGTTTGGCATGAGCGGGTGCGTTGGTTGTGGACGCTGTATCACATGGTGTCCTGTTGGAATAGACGTGACCGAGGAGATCCGTGCGATAACGGACAGTCTGGCGCCGGAGCCGGCGCTCTCAATAAAGGAGTGACAAATGGAGACATTGGAACCGTATATGGCCGAGCACCCGTTCTTCAAGGGGGTTGCCGATCGCCATCTGAAAGTTATTGTCGGCTGTGCCTCTAACGCCCGCTTCGACGCCGGGCAGTATATGGATCGACAGGGGGAGCCGGCTAATCAGTTCTGGATGATCCGTCATGGAAAAGTGGCTATTGAGATGTTCAACCCGGTCGGCGGCCCGCTCACTATTCTGACACTTGGCGAAGGAGAGGTGGTCGGCTGGTCATGGCTTTTCCCGCCATACATTCATCATTTCGACACACGGGCGATCGAGCTTACGCGTGCGATTGCGCTTGATGGCACTTGTCTTAGACGAAAGTGCGAAGAGGACCACGAGTTGGGGTATGAAATGTTCAAGCGCTTTGCGCAGATCATACTGCACCGGATGGCGGTCACCCAGGAACAGTTGCTGGACGTCTACAAATGACAACGACCGTTGGCGCTCCCATTGGTCAGGATTCCATCATTGATCCGATGGTTCCCGAGCTGTTTCGGATACGCAAAGTTCGTCAGAACACCGCGGACTCATTTACTATGGACCTGACCGATACGAAGACCGACTCCGGTATCTCATTCCGGCCGGGTCAATTCAACATGCTCTACGTGTTCGGAGTGGGGGAAGTTCCAATATCGATCAGCGGTGATCCGACGAAACCGACGCCCCTCGTACACACAATTCGCGCCGTTGGAACAGTGACCAGAGTTCTTCGCGGCCTGAAGGCAGGAGATACGGTCGGAGTCAGGGGTCCCTTTGGGACCAGTTGGCCGGTGGAGGCTGCCCGAGGCTGCGACGTAGTTATCGTGGCCGGTGGCATTGGGCTTGCCCCTCTGCGGCCGTCGCTGCACTTCATCTTGAACCATCGCGCTGAGTATGGAAAAGTGGTGCTGTTGTACGGCACGCGCACACCTTCGGACATACTGTATCGGTCTGATCTGGAGCGCTGGCGGTCACGACTTGATCTTGAAGTTCATGCGACTGTCGACCGAGCCGCGTCGGACTGGCGCGGGAATGTCGGCGTTGTAACGACGCTTATCCCAAAGGCCAGCTTTGACCCGGAGAACACGGTCGCGATGGTTTGCGGGCCTGAGCTCATGATGCGCTTCACGATTCTGGGGTTGCAGAAACGTGGCGTTCCACTCACAAGCGTGTACTTGTCGGTTGAAAGAAACATGAAGTGCGGTGTGGGACTGTGCGGGCACTGCCAGTTTGGCCCCAAGTTCGCCTGTAAGGATGGTCCGGTATTCCGATACGGCAGGATCAAAGAGTATCTTGGGAAGCGAGAGATGTAGTATGACTGCGAACCGCAAACCGAAACTCGCTGTCTGGAAATTTGCCTCGTGCGATGGCTGTCAACTCAGCCTGCTCGATTGTGAGGAACAGCTACTGGCAATCGCCGGAGCGATAGAGATTGCCAACTTCGTGGAAGCCTCGCGCGCGGTTGTAAAGGGACCGTACGACGTTTCGCTGGTCGAAGGCTCCATTACGACGCCACACGACGCCGAACGGATTCACAAAGTGCGACGCTCTTCGAGGATCCTGATTACAATCGGGGCCTGCGCGACTGCCGGAGGGATACAGGCGCTGAGAAACTTCTCCGACGTCAAGGACTACATCCCTCTCGTCTATGCCAACCCGCAATACATCGAGACGCTCGGAAAGTCGACGCCGATCGCCGATCATGTGCCGGTTGATTTTCAATTGCGCGGTTGCCCCATCAGCAAGCAGCAATTGGTGGAAGTCATCACGGCCTTTCTGCACGGCCGCAAGCCGGCCACCCCCTCGTATAGCGTGTGCCTCGAATGCAAGCGCCGGGGTTGTGTCTGCGTGATGGTTGCGAAAGGGACTCCTTGCCTTGGTCCGGTAACGCAGGCAGGGTGCGGAGCGCTCTGTCCATCGTTTAACCGGGGTTGTTACGGGTGCTTCGGCCCCAAGGAGACTCCCAACACCGGCTCACTGAGTGATCAATGGATTCGCACTGGGGCAAGCGATGACGCGGTCGTGCGGGCCTTCCGCAGCTACAACGCTTACGCCGATGTCTTTCGCAAGGAGAGCGAGGCTCATGAAAAGTAGAACGGTTAAGGTCGACTACCTCGCGAGAGTGGAGGGAGAGGGCTCGCTTCACGTCAAGATCAGCGGCGAGAAGGTCTCCGATGTTCGATTCAAGATCTTCGAACCGCCTCGTTTCTTTGAATCGTTCCTGCGGGGACGCGACTTCACCGAAGCGCCGGACATCACCGCCCGCATCTGCGGCATCTGTCCCATTGCTTACCAAATGAGCTCCTGCCATGCGATGGAACGCGCCTGCGGGGCAGTGGTCGACGGTCAATTGCGAGAGCTGCGTCGACTCATCTACTGCGGAGAGTGGATTGAAAGCCATGCCCTTCATGTCTTCATGCTCCATGCCCCTGATTTTCTGGGGTTTCAGGATGCCATCCAGATGGCTTCGGAATATGGAGAAATTGTGCAGAGAGGACTGAGAATCAAGAAGGCTGGCAACGACTTAGTCACTGTTGTCGGTGGGCGCGAAATTCACCCCGTAAATGTCAAAGTTGGGGGATTCTATCGGGCGCCTTCACGGCAAGAATTGTCACCTCTGATCGAACCACTTGCCTGGGCCAGGGATGCGGCCGTTGAAACCGTCAAGCTCGTCGCGGGATTCCACTTCCCTGATTTCGAGCGCGATTATGAATTCGTATCGCTTCGTCACCCGTCGGAGTATCCCTTCAACGAAGGGCGGCTGGTCTCGAACCGCGGTCTCGACATTCCCATTGAAGCCTACGAAGCGCACTTCACGGAAGAGCATGTCGAACATTCCAACGCGCTCCAATCTATCCACCGGGATGTGGGGCCGTACTTTGTCGGACCGCTGGCCCGCTTTAATCTTAACTTCGACCGCCTCTCTCCAATTGCGCGGAAGGCCGCAGAGGACGTTGGGCTCGCGCCGATCTGCACTAATCCTTTCAAGAGTATTATTGTAAGGGCCGTCGAGCTTGTGTACGCCTGCGATGAAGCTCTGCGGATCATCGCCAACTATGCCCCGCCCGCAGAGTCATCGGTGCGGGTGACTCCCAGAGAGGGGATAGGGCACGGTTGTACCGAGGCGCCACGGGGTATCTGTTACCATCGGTACAAGATCGACGATGCCGGTGTTATCAGGGATGCGAAGATCGTTCCGCCAACGTCACAGAATCAAAAGACTATCGAGAACGATCTTCGAGAGTACGTGGGCAGGCATCTCGAAATTCCGCATGACGACCTGACTTGGCAATGCGAACAGGCGGTGCGAAATTATGATCCGTGTATCTCCTGCGCGACCCACTCACTCAAGCTCACGTTCGAACGCGAGTGACTGTTCCCATGAGCGCTGATACTCGCGGCATTGCGAGGCGAATGCTCGTCATTGGTGTGGGGAATGAGACCCGAGGCGACGATGCGATCGGCCCGTTGGTCGCTCGAAAGCTCTCCAAGCTGTGCGATCAGTCGGTTTCGATCCTGGAGCAGAGCGGCGAAGGAGCCGCCCTCATGTCAAGCTGGTGTGAGAACGATGCTGTCTTCATTATCGACGCCGTTCAATCGGGCAAGGAGTCAGGAACAATCTTTCGGTTTGATGTTCATCAGGAACCGATTCCGAGGAAGTTCTTCCATTATTCCACCCATGATTTCAGCGTCGCTGAAGCGATAGAATTGGCCCGTGTCCTCAAGACGCTCCCACCAAGGGTTATCATCTACGGAGTTGAAGGGGCCTGTTTTGAACCCGGAATTGACCTGACGCCATCTGTTGAGGCGGCGCTGGACAATGTCGCGGAATCGATCCGTCGAGAAATTGAAGCAGGCCGCTAATCCACGCTAAGCTGGCATCTTGCGTCGAGCGAGAATGTCATTTACTTTCCTTGTGGGCTGGAATACCATAACCGAACAAGACGCTAACCAAATAGAGGGAGACATTTCGACATGTTGAAACTAATGGCTGTCGCGACGCTCATCGCATTCGCGAGCAGTCCTTCATCTTCAGCTCAGGATACATCGGCCGGGGATCATGAGACCGCGTCAGCAAGATCGCTGGGAGTGCGCATTGAACCTGCCTTTGCCATGAACTTCGGGCATACAAAGTACCTGATGGATCAGCTCGCTACCTTTGGCAATTCCCTTATTGGCAGAGCCAAGAGCGAGCTTGTCTTTCCATTAGACGAGCTGCTTGTGGGGGTACGGTTCGGGATTTCACCACTTGTCAGAGATCCGAAGTGGTCGCTTGAAGCCGCTTTCTTTACCAATATCAACAATCCTGGCAAGAGCATGACAGATGGCGACTGGGCGGCAATCCCAGGATATTTCAATGAGAAATTCAGTTCGACAGAGTCAGATGTCATGGGGAATTCCTGGCACATTGAAGCCAAGGGGTATATCAAGATGATTGGCGACTCCCCGCTGCACATTGACGGTGTCCTTGGGTTTTCGTACTTTCACGTCACGCAGGACATTGTCGGCTTGCGCGGCTGGCAGCTGGATTCTAATCTCACGAGGCAGTATTATCCCGACACCGAATACTTCCGTACCGTGAGGGGGATTAAGTACAAGGCGTCATACTACCTTCCCCAAGTTGGGGTCCGGACCATTCTTGCCGCGACACGCAGACTCTCCTTTGAGCTTGGCGCAGCAGGAACCGTTGCCATTGCGCGGGATTTCGATGATCATCTGTTGCGGTATAAGAATGCCAAAGGAAGCGGCACCGGTATTGGTCTGCTCTCATCTTTCAAATCAACCTACAGGATTTCCTATGGAAGTGCCACTTACCTATTTGGCGTGTCATTTGATTTCCTGACCGTCAAGGTAAACGGGAACCAAACGCAGAGCTGGTATGGGGATGATCCGGCCAGTGTGGGATACGATGATACTGGAGATGTTCTGAAGAATATTCACCACGACATGTCGACGACTCAATATCGGGCGGCGCTGACGCTCGGTGTAATGTTCTGACATTCCCCGCGAATCGCGCCAGCGGGTCCTTTACTCTATTGAGATAGGCGAAACATTCCCCTTCCAACCTTGTATAACTGGACTGAAGTGAGTACGAAATCAGGAGTTGTGACCATTATGTCATTGTATTCTAGAAAATTGTTCGCCTTGCTTTGTTTTGCTGTTCTGGGTCTTGCCGTCGCAGCGTCGGCTCGGAAGGAGCCCGAGGAGTATAGTATCACTATTACTCCGGCGAAGGAGCGACCGCTTGCTACTCTTCGCGATCTCAATGATGCGTTTGTCGATGTGGCCCGTGCCGTTACTCCCACGGTAGTGACCGTGTCAACGGAGAAGGTCATCAGAGGATCGGACTTATGGTCGCCATTCGGCAACCCGTTCTTCAGTGGTCCTCTTGATGATCCGTCCGGAGAAGGTAACGACAGCAACCGTGGGCGCAATAGGGGGCAGGGGCGGGAGTTCCGCCAGCAGGGGCTCGGATCGGGAGTGATTGTCAGCAGAGACGGCTACATCCTGACCAACAATCATGTGATCTCCGAGGCTGATAGGATAGTCGTTCGAACCACGAGCGGTCGGCGCTATACTGCCCATGTGGTCGGCACCGATCCCAAATCGGACGTGGCGGTCATTAAGATTGATACTGATGGTCTACCCGCTATCGCCCTTGGGAATAGCGACAGTCTGCGCGTGGGGGAGATCGTCATGGCTGTTGGAAGTCCGCTCACGACGAACCTGGCGCACACCGTAACCCAAGGGATAGTCTCGGCCAAAGGGCGCTCGAACGTCGGGTTAGCCGATTACGAGGACTATATTCAGACTGATGCGGCCATCAACCCAGGTAACTCAGGGGGGGCGCTGGTGAACCTTGATGGTCAATTGGTAGGTATCAACAGCGCCATTATGAGCCAGAGCGGGGGATTTCAGGGGATAGGCTTCGCCGTTCCAGTCAACATGGCGATGAAGATAATGGACGCCCTCATGAAGGATGGGAAGGTCGTCCGCGGATGGCTGGGTGTCTCAATTCAGGATCTCACCGAAGCGATTGTCAGCGCCATGAACTTGAATGGACAGGATGGTTCCCTGATCGGGGACGTGGCTCCAGAGAGTCCTGCGTCGAAAGCAGGGCTCCAGGCGGGGGATATCATCACGGCCATCGGTGATCAGAAAGTCACGAATTCATCGCAAGTGAGAAACGAGATTTCTTCGACCGCACCGGGCTCGAAGATCACCCTGACCATACTTCGTGACGGCCGAGAGCGTGATTTTGAAGCGCAATTGATGGAACTTCCGGGAGAGGCTCCAACAAGGCACGTCAAGGAAGTGGTACGAAACCTCCTGGGCTTTACGGTCGCCCCATTGAGCAGGGAATTGGCCAACAAGCATGGTCTTGACGCGAACGGGACTGGTCTGGTCGTCACCGAGATTGATCAATCGAGCAACGCCTATTCTTCCGGCTTGCGCGAAGGAGACCTGATCCGCACCGTCAATCAGGGAAAGGTCGGGTTGGCGAGCGACCTCAATGAGCTCCTGCGGGGAGCGCAGAAGGGATCAAACGTGCTTCTCCAGATTGTTCGTCGCGATCGCGGTTTCTTCATCGCGTTCTCCCTATAGGACTTGCCGAGGATATCGCGCTGATGTCAGTCCGCCCTGAAACTCCCGACCACTTCTCTCGTGGCGGCAGCAAGAGATTATGCTTTGAAGGGGGTCAGTCGACCGCTATTCTCGAAATCGTATGCATTCCACCGATTCCAAGTCACGCGCTCTTCTGATCGTCTTCATCGGTGGGGTCTGCATCAGCTTTGCTCCGGTGTTCGTCAAGATGCTTGATATCACGAGCATCGGCCCAACAGCGATCGGGTTCTGGCGGACTTTCTTCGGAGCGTTGCTACTCTTTAGCCTTCTGATCATCCGGCGCAAATCATTGACACTCCCCTGGATCGGATATTTCTGGTCGGCAATGGCCGGGTTTGCGTTCTTTGTCGATCTCTTTGCCTGGCACCGGTCGATCTTCTTCTGCGGGTCGGGTATGGCGACCATTTTGGGGAACACACAGATCTTTGGAAGCACCATTTTTGGATACTTCGTCTTCAAAGAGAAGCTCACCCTGCGGTTCTTCTTGTCCGCAATCAGCGCCATGGCCGGTGTGGCACTGCTGGTCGGACTTGGAAGCAGCGATGTGGAGTTCACCGAGCGCTATGTGCTGGGTGTCCTTTTCGGACTGATTACCGGCGTAGCCTACGCCAACTATATTATCTCTTTGAAGAAGGCAGGGCACGCGATCAAGAAGCTAGATTTTGTCGCCCTGATTGCGTGGATGTCGCTCTTCTGCGCAATCTTCCTTGGGACGTCGGCACTTATCGAGGAAGCTCCAATGATCCCGCCGGATGTCAAGTCCTGGATCCTGCTGTTTGCACTCGGTCTTGTGGCCCAATCGGCGGGTTGGATTGCCATATCTTCCGCGCTTCCCAAACTCGGGGCCTCACAGGCCGGACTTGTCCTGCTGATCCAACCCACTCTGGCGACAATCTGGGGGGTGCTTTTCTTCCACGAATACCTGACTGCCGTGCAGACTATTGGCGCGGCAATGACTCTGAGCGCGATCTATTTCGGCTCGTTGAAGTAGCGAGTGAGACTGGGACTCAGTAAGAGCAAGAAGAAGGGCGGATCATCGTGTCATGATGGTCCGCCCTCGAACGATGATTCCCAGCCAGTTAATCTACTAACACTTTCTCCAATCGTTCAACCAGATAATCGATTTCGCGCTCGCCGATAATCAGCGGCGGTGAGATGCGTATGGTGTGTCCGTGGCTGTCGTTGGCCAGAATTCCGAGCGCCATGAGCTTTTTGCAGTAGGCCATAGCATCGCCGTTGTTCACTTCGATTCCAATGAACAGACCGGCGCCGCGAACTTCTTTGACATGCGACGAGCGACTTGCCACCTCGAGAATCTTCTTCTTAAGGATGCTTCCCATATTCGCCGCACGTGCGGGCAAATCCTCGTCTTCGATGACACCGAGGGCGGCAATCCCGGCGACGCAGGCCAGCGGGTAGCCTCCGTAAGTCGAGCCATCTCGTCCCGGCTGGAATGCCAGATCCATCAGGTGTGAGCTGGTCACAAATACGGACACAGGTACAAGTCCGCCTGAAATCGCCTTTCCAAGAACGATGCCATCGGGAACGACATTCTCGTGCTCGAAGCAGAACATCTTACCGGTCCGTCCCAAACCGACCTGGATTTCGTCGAACATCAGCAGCAGGTCATGCTTGTCGGCCAGTTCTCGAAGTCCCTTCAGGAACCCTGCCGGCGGCTGATACATGCCTCCCTCACCTTGCATAGGCTCGACGAGGATTCCGCAGGTGTTCTTGTTGATCGTCTTCTCTACAGCGGCAAGATCTCCAAATCCAGCTGAGACAAAACCGGGTGTCAAAGGACCAAATCCCTCTTTGTATTTCGGGGTTGTCGAGAACGAAACCGTGGTGATCATACGGCCATGGAAGTTGTTGTTAAAGACGATGATCTCCTGCTTGCCATCAGGAATCCCTTTAACCTTGTGGCCGTAGTAGCGGGCCGCCTTGATCGCAGTCTCGACCGACTCCACGCCGCCATTCTTCGGGAGGACTTTGTTTCCCTTTGCTCCAAAACGGGGCGCAAGTTGCGGCAGGATGGTTGCGGTCTTCTTGAGGAACAACCCAAGAGCGTCAGTATAGACAACGTTCGAGATCACGGAGCCGTAGTTCCCCTGCAGGGCATCGACCACAGCGCGTACGATTGTCGGGTGATGGTGTCCCTGGTTGGCGGCCGAATAGGCGGCCAGGCAGTCGAGATACTTGGCGTCGTCGATACCGGTCAACCACGCTCCTTGAGCTGTTCTCACGACCAGCTGCATGCGGCCATAATGGTGGGCTCCAAAGGTTTGTTCAAATCCGTAGATCTGATCGTCCGAAAGCTGTGTATATCCGAACGGGGTGCGTTGCGCTGTGCCTGCTTGAGTCATGATCGATCCTTATTCTAAGCCAAGATTCGAGAATTATCCACTCAGTACTGTATCATAACATGTTTCGGCTTTTGGCGCAAGTATTCGAGCTACCCAGACCCCAAGTTCGAAGGCTTCTTAATCCTGAGTGTCTGACGTAATCGTTTAATACATATAAGGTTACGAGCAGTATCTACTTACGCTCCCCCGATCACCAAGAAATCTCCTGATGAAGGTGACCTATGCTCGAATCAACTTCATGCGGGCGTTCATCCGAGCATCAATCTCAAGTACATTGGTGATTTCAGCCCGAGTTGGCAGTCCCTGATGAGAGTAGAGCGCAAAATGAGCTTTGCCGTCAGAGGTTGGGAAAACCCCGTCGATCCGTCCGTTCGGCATGAACTGGCGGGTAAGAAACTCCAACTCGCTGTTTAGTTGATCGAGATTCTCGAGACCGACGTGATGTTCCATGAGGCCGCAGATCCGCTTGAGCAGATCGCAGTTGTTCATACCGCTTGCCGGCTCGCCGATGGGGTTAGTCTTTTGCTTCAATCCAGACCAATTGGTTAAGTGTCCCTCGGATTCGAGATACCCCGAGAGCGGAAGGAAGACATCGGCCATTTGGGCTGTCTCAGTCATGAACATGTCCGCGACAACAAGGAACTCGAGATTGTTAAACAAAGGATTTAGTTCCGGTTCAACAGCCGGATTCTCGCCAAGAACGATCGCCGCACGAATCTTGTCTTCACGAATCTTTCGCGACAGCAAGCCTCCGGCCCTGTTCACGAGCGTGTCGAGATCTATGCGCCACATCGCCCCGATCTCTTTGAGGAGTCTGCTGTGGGTGATTGCAGCGCCGCCAGGAATCAAGCGGCTATCGAATCCGGCGAGACGCATGCCAGTATGATTGCACTGGCTCGACATGAGGGCGAGTCCCGATCCGGAGACGCCAATTTTCCCACAGAGCAGGAGCAGAGTTGCCAGAGCTCTGAGGTCGTCGGAGGAGCGGTCGATGCGGCTATCGAGATTGTACCACGCTACAACTCTCTTGTCGCCTGAGGCCAGAAGACTGACGATCTTCTGAATCGTCGCGACCGGAACACCGGTAATCTGAGCTACCTCACTTAACGAGAGCTTGCTGATGTCAGCCTTTACCTGGTCGTAGTTGACGGTTCGTTCTTGGATATAGGTATGGTCAATCTTGTCGAGCATGATCAGCTGCCCGATAATGCCGTTGAGCAGCGTAGTGGCGGTCCCGCGACGTGGATCGGCCCAGATGGTCGCATGTTGAGCGAGATCGATTTCAGCGGAGTTGATCACGATCGCTTCTGCGCCATGACGCATGCGACGTTTCATCTGCCAGCCGAGCACCGGGTTGTCAAGGGTCGGATTGCCGCCGAGGAACAGATAGAGATCAGCTTCCGCCACTTCCTTTTCACCAACTGTGGAAAGTGTGGTGCCGAGTATATCGTCGAGAGCCTGGTAGTCGGCGCCGTTCAGATAGTGGTGAAACGACATCAAATTGTTTGTGCCAAGGGCGGCTCGTGCCATGCGTCCCGCAAGGTATAGTTCCTCGTTCGACATTTTCGGAGAGGCTGAGACCAGGAGATGGTCGGCGGAGTGATCTTCGAGAGTACGATTCATCCCCTTCCGAACGGCGCTCAACGCTTCCTCCCAGCTTGTTTCTACCAACTTACCGGATTTCTTGACCATGGGCTTTGTCCGGCGGGATCCGTCGAGATAGTGCTGATATCCAAAACGGCCCCGGACGCACAACTCGCCGCGATTCGGTCCGAGATCAGGCGCTGCGCCGGTAACGTAGAAGAGATCGGGGGTCTTCACCTTGAGCGTGATGTTGCACCCGACCGAACAGTAGTTGCAGACATTGTAAGTCGAATCCATTTTCCACGGGCCGGAGCGTCGAAACGGCATTTTCTCGACCAGCGCGCCGGTGGGACAAACATCGATGCAATTGCCACATGAGACGCAGTTGGTCTCATGCAAGGCCTTGTCGAGTGCCGGTTTGACAATAGTGCGGAAACCGCGATTGACAAACCCCAGCGCCGAGACATTCAGGATTTCGGCGCAGGTATTGACACACCGCCCGCAGCGAATACATTTGTTGGAATCGATCTTGATGAACGGATGGCGAGTATCCACTTTGTAGCGGTTGAATTCTCCTACGAACCGCGTTTGGTCGACGCCGTATTCAGTGCAATAATCCTGAAGAATGCATGCAAGGCCGACGTCGCACCCGCACTCCGCACACCGTATTGACTCGGCCGTGGCTGTTTCGTCGTCATAAGCGAATTCAACCTCGGTAAACGACTTTATCCGTTCGGCGGCTGGTAGTTCTGCTATACCATGCCGTTCTGACGCCTGGATACCGGGAAGCTCTTCACGCGTAATCTTATGGAAGTTGTCGCGGCGGCTCTCGAAGCGATCAACAAACGGCTCGATCTTGCCGCTTCTTATATACCGATCAATCGCCCGTGCCGCCTGGCGTCCGGCGGCTATGGCGTCGATCGCATCGGCGGGACCAGTGACAACATCACCGCCCGCAAACACACCCGGTCGGTCGGTCTCGAAAGTGCCTTTCTGAGCGGTAATCGTTTTCCATTTTGTGACTTTTATCCTCTTATCTACGTCAACGCCGTCAAGATTCGGTTCCTGACCGATGGCTGAGATGACCCAATCACATTCGAGCGTGTATTCCGATCCTTTGCGCTCGACCGGACGGCGTCGTCCGCTCGCATCGGGCTCGCCAAGTTCCATCCGAATACACTCGATGGAACGCATTCGGTTTTCCTGGACATTAACCCGGACCGGCGCCGCGAGCAGTTCCAACTTTACGCCTTCATGTTCGGCGGCTTCGATCTCGACCATATTGGCCGGCATCTCGTTGCGCGTGCGCCGATACAGCAGAATGACCTCGTGAGCGCCGAGCCGAAGCGAGGTTCGAGCGGCATCGATGGCGGTATTTCCACCTCCTACCACGACCACACGCCCCTTGACCGGCGGGTTAGTCTGCATCTGGACTTGCTTGAGGAATTCGACCCCGCTAAGCACACCCTCAGCCTCTTCGTTCTCCACCTGCATCGGCTTTCCGATCTGCGCCCCCAACGCTACGAAAACAGCCTTGTAGCCGCGCTTGAAGAGATCGTCAATTGAGAAGTCCCTGCCAAGAGTCTGGTTAGTTCTGATGTCCACGCCAAGGTCGGCGATCCAACTAATCTCTTTGTCCAGAACGGCCTTCGGCAACCGATATTCCGGAATCCCGTAGCGGAGCATGCCGCCAAGCTCAGGAAGCGACTCGAAAACTGTAGGACGATACCCCTCTGTGACCAGGTAATAGGCGCAGGTCAAGCCCCCCGGCCCGCTCCCAACAATGGCCACCTGCTCGCCATTGTCCGGTTTCATTTCCGGCTGCCACATTTCGCCGATCATATCCTGATCGGCGGCGTATCGTTTGAGAAAATCGATTCCGACCGGAGCGTCGACCAGCGATCGCCGGCAGTTCACTTCGCACTTGCGAGTGCAGACCCGTCCGCATACTGATGGCAACGGGTTCTTGTCCTTGATGAGCGCAACCGCTTCCTTGAATTTCCCGAGATTGATGAGCGACATATACCCCTGGATGTCGACGTCAGCAGGACAATTGAGACGGCAGGGACCGAAGCAGTCGGCGTAGTGATCGGAGAGAAGCAACTCAAGACAGGTCTTCCGGGCGCGAACGACCCGCTCTGATCGCGTCTGTATCGCCATCCCTTCGGCGACTTTGCTTGAGCACGCGGGGAAGAGGCGGCTTTGCCCTTCGACTTCAACGACGCAGAGGAAGCATGATCCAAACGGCGGAAGCTTCTCGTCGTAGCAGAGCGTCGGAATCGTATCGAGGTTCATCTCCTTGCATACCTGGAGGATGGTCCGCTCTGGTGACGCTGTGATCTTCTTGCCGTTTACTGTCAGGGTGACCATGATGTCGTTACTCCTTCATGACCGCATCGAACCGGCAGACCGTGAAGCACTTGCCGCATTTGATACACTTGTCCTGCTCGATGACATGCAGAAGTTTCTTTTCTCCCAGGATCGCCTCAGTCGGGCAGGCCCGTGCGCAGACTGTGCAACCGTTACAGTTGTCGGCGATGGTGTAGGTGAGAAGCGACTGGCACACATGGGCCGGGCATTTCTTATCTTGTATATGGGACACATATTCGTCGCGGAAGTATTTCAGGGTCGTGACGACCGGGTTGGGGGCAGTCTGTCCGAGACCACACAGCGATGCCGACTTGATCTGGTCACTGAGTTCGGTCAAATTATCAAGGTCAGCAATGGTTCCCTGGCCCATCGTGATCCTCTCAAGGATCTCCAGCATCCGTTTCGTTCCGATGCGGCAAAACGTACATTTCCCGCAGGATTCAGCCTGCGTGAAGGTGAGGAAGAACTTGGCGACATCGACCATGCAGGTGGTTTCGTCCATGACGATAAGACCGCCGGAACCCATGATTGCGCCAGTTCGGTTGATCTGCTGATAGTCGATCGGAAGCTCGCACATGGAGGCGGGAATACAGCCCCCGGAGGGACCACCCATCTGAACGGCCTTGAACCTGCGGTCGCCGACGATGCCGCCACAGATGTCGAATATCACGCTGTTGATAGTTATTCCCATCGGCACTTCTACGAGACCGGTCCGTTTGACTTTGCCGGCCATGGCGAAGACTTTGGTCCCCTTACTGTCGGCAGTACCATAGGCGGCGAAGGCCGCTCCGCCCTCGTTGATTATCCAGGGGATATTGGCGAAGGTCTCGACGTTGTTGATGTTGGTCGGCCTTCCCCATAGTCCGGAGTTGGCCGGAAAGGGCGGGCGAAAACGGGGCATTCCCCGGCGCCCTTCGATTGAGGCCATCAGCGCGGTTTCCTCTCCACACACAAAGGCGCCGGCCCCTTCCTTTATGCGAATCTCGAACGAAAACTGACTTCCGTAGATGTTTGCTCCAAGTTGTCCGTGAGCGCGGGCTTGTGCGATAGCCTGACGGAGTCTGGCCACAGCCTTTGGATATTCGGCCCGGCAGTAGATATACGCTTCGTCGGCGCCTATGGCGTAGCCGGCAATGATCATCCCCTCGATCACCGAGTGCGGGTCACTTTCCAGCACCGAACGATCCATGAACGCTCCGGGGTCCCCTTCGTCGGCGTTGCAGATGATGTACTTCTTGGCGCCAGTTGCAGCGCGCGTGAATTTCCACTTGGTACCAGTCGGGAAGCCGCCTCCTCCGCGACCGCGCAGGCCGGACGCGATAACGTCGTTTATGACTTCGTCGGGTGACATGTGACGAATCGCCTTTTCGATGGCCGTGTATCCGCCTGCTCTGACATATTCGTCGTATGATCCGGGGTCGATCTTGCCGCAATTGCGCAGGACGATGCGCACTTGGTTTTCAAAGAAGCCGCGTTCGCGCCCTTCTCCATTAACCAGCCATTCGTCGATAGGACGATCGCCAAGCAACGCTTCCTCGACGAGTCGCCCGACCCGATCCGGAGTGACGTCGCCGTACAGATGTTCCGAACCGGCGCCATTCGTAATCTCAACGAGAACCTCTCGGTAGCACATCCCGACACAGCCGGTTTCTTTGAGAGTGAAACTGTTCGGATGGTCGCGCAGCTCATCCTGAAAGGCTTTGTAGACTTTTTCGCCGCCCGCCGAGATTCCGCAGGTGCCGAGCCCTATCGTCACGGTCTTCATGCCTTATCCTGACCGTCTTTCTTCGTGTCGGCGGTTTTGGCGCGACGCTTCGCTTCGCGGATCACCTTGCGGAGTTTCGCTGAGTCCAGACGGCCAAATGTCTCATCGTTGATTGTGATCACAGGTGCCAACGAACAACAGCCAATGCACGCGACCGAAAGAAGGCTGAAATTGCCGTCGTCGGTCGTTTCCTCGTAGGTTATTGCCAATTCATCCTGAATTGTGTCATACACCATCTTTGCCCCATTCACGTGGCAGGCGGTGCCATTGCAGATTTTGATGACGTTCTTGCCGAGCGGTCTGGTGCGGAATTGGGCATAGAACGTGACAACGCCGTAGATATCCGCGACCGGCACGCCGGTCACATGACTGATGTAGTCTATCGCCTTCTCTGACACGTAGCCATACGTATCCTGAGCCGACTGCAAGAGTGGAATCAGCGCTCCGGCGTGACCGTCATGCTTCCAGAGGTCGACATTGAACGACTTGAAATCTCTGTTCGTGTGATCGGTCATCAGTATTCCTCTTACAATTGCTTCAGATCGATGATACGATCGTGCTTCATGCGTACGACGCCGTCGAGGATACGTATCTTCTGCCCAACGATCCGCTCGACGGCATCAAAACTCTTTCCCTTGACGACAGCAACAATGTCACATCCCCCTTTTGTGACCGAGGACCACAATATGTCTTCTATTGCCGTCATGAGAGCACGGACGGAGTCTCTCTTGGAGGGTTCAGTCTCAATGAACACGTAGGCATACGAGAGCTCGGGGCTGTAGGGCTCTCCAACTTCGCCGTCGTCCACGATCTCGTATCGCATTACCTCATCGATGCCGTCGATCCCAAGGAGATCGGCGCCTACCTGTGTGTTTCCCTTTGTCCGAAAGACGAGTTGGACATGCCCGTCGACAGCATCCCAGTGCGCAATTGAGTCGCTCTGCGCGAGTGAGGTTGCGACTGGAATGAGCCGTTCCGGATCGGTGAAGCGGGCGAGACAGTACGCCCCCAGATTCATGATCGAATTCCTTCGGATATCGGCGTCGAGGGGGTGGTGAGCGCCGGCAGCAGAGTGTCGATAACGAGAATTACAAAACAGAACATTAGGTACCGTTAGAATGTTATTTTTGTCACAAAATAGGGAGTACGCTCAAATTTGTCAACGGTAGCGGATTGAATACGTTTTTCTCCTTGACTGCGAATAAAGCACCTGCATATATTTTGCACTCGAGCAAGGAGAGCGGCTCATCGGATCAGTTGGCCCAATCCATACTCGAAAGTAAACAAAGAGGAATTCACGAATGATCATAACAACCAGAATTTCGAACGACCTGAACTTGACAGGCAAAGTCTGTGGCGGAAGCGGCACGCGTATGTAGTGACGGGTGAACAACCGAATCTTCCGCCGCACCCTAAGCAGGTTCGGCGGTTTTTTTTTGCCGCCTGACCATCGACATTCATATGGTAATGATGATTGGTTCTGGAGAAAATGAATACAGAGATATTTGACGATCAGAAACTGACTGACGAGGAGCGAGGAATCAGTTCCTGGCGAGCTTTTTCTTTGCTTGTCCCTTTCTTGAAAGAGCATCTTCGCGGTCTGCTCATCTGCCTGAGCCTCCTGGCAATAGCGACGCTTGCGTCACTCTATTGGCCGATCCTTCTTCGGCGGGCTTTCGACGTGAATCTGTCAGCGAGTGACTATCGGGGTCTGCTGGTTACGACGATATCGATCGGGTTACTTCAGGGCGCAACCCTGTTGCTGCAATACCTCCAGCGAATTCGGCTGGAGATCATCGGACAGGCCGTCATGGTCGAAATGAAGACGAAAATCTTCCAGCATGTTCTTCGATTGGATGTTTCCTTCTTCGACCGACATCCGGTTGGCCGCCTCATGTCGCGCGTCGAATCCGACACGGAAGCGATTCGCCAGCTCTTTACCGTGACAGCAGTCGTGCTGGTCGGAGACTTGCTTCTGTTTGTGGGCACGTTCGCGGTCATGTTCTACACCAGCTGGAGACTGGCGGCGATTCTTCTGACCCTGATACCGATTATAATCGGGATGATCTTCTACTTCGAGAAGAAAACGACCCCGCGGTTTCTGGAAGTACGGAAGAAGATGGCCGAAGTGACCGCAACGATCACCGAATTTCTGCACGGGATGGCGATTGTGCAGATCTTCCATCGCGGCGACTATGCACGTGGGAGGCTGGAGAAGATCAATCGCGAGAAGTTCGGCAACGACGCCTATGCCGAGGTGAGTGTGGTGATCTTCTCGAATACCATGTACTTCCTGCAGTACCTGATGATTGGTCTGGTTTTGTACTTTGGCATCGCATGGACGAGAACCGGTCTGGTTACCGTCGGCACGATGAGTATGTTTATTATCCTGATCTGGCGGACGTTCGAGCCACTCTTTCGGACGTCGGAGCAGCTTTCTAACATCCAGAAAGCGATTGCGGGCGCGAAGCGGATTTTCGCGCTGCTGGCGGAGGAGGCCAGGGTGGTGGATCCAAAACGCTCGACCGGCTGGACCAGACTTACCAAAGGGATCCGTTTCGAAGATGTTTCCTTCTCGTACACAAACGACGACAATTACGCGCTCAAGAATGCATCGTTCGAAATCCCTGCGGGGAAACGGGTGGCGCTGGCTGGTGTGACCGGAGGCGGGAAATCAACGGTGATTTCTCTGCTGTTGCGTTATTACGATCCTCAAAGGGGACGGATCACCGTCGACGACATTGATATTCGCGATCTTTCCCAGAATGACCTACGGGCTCGCTTTGCACTGGTTCTGCAGGATATTCTGCTGTTCCCCGGCGACATCCGCTCGAACATTGCGCTGGAGTCTGAAGCGATCTCTGATGAGCGGATTGTGGCCGCAGCTCAAACAGTCGATGCTGATCGTTTTATCTCGCGGCTGCCAAAGGGATATGCGACCGAAGTATCTGAGAAAGGCTCCAATTTCAGCAGAGGCGAACGGCAACTCCTCTCGTTTGCGAGGGCGCTCGTGGTTAACCCTGATCTGCTTATACTGGATGAGGCGACCAGTTCGGTCGATCCGGAAACCGAACGAACTATCCAGCAATCACTCAAGAAGCTGATGGCCGGTCGGACTTCGCTGATCATCGCCCATCGCCTTTCGACCATTCTCGATGTCGACGAGATCCTTGTCATTCGACGCGGAGAGATCGTCGAACGGGGTACCCATACTGAGCTGATTCTGCAGAACGGCTACTACTCTCGGCTCTTCCATCTGCAGTTCAAGGCAAGAAACGGAGTGGCAACCAATGCGTGATAAGATACGATGGTTCTGGAGATACTATAGGCACTTTCCGTGGGTCCTGACCGTGCTTCTGGTCCTGACGCCGGTTCAGGCGATGTTCCAGACCTTTAGCCCGCGCCTGATTCAGTTCTCGCTCGACTATGTGAAGACCGGCGCCCTGGCCGATAACGCGATTGCTCGCTGGGTCGCTGAGACCGGCGACCGGTTCGGACTGACAACTGATCAGTCGCTCCCGCTGAGCTTTGTCCTTCTTGGGCTTATTGCGTTCGCCCTGTACGCCTTCGTACAAGCACACCGGGCCTGGATGAACCGCCGTCTGGACTTTGCGTTCCGCCAGGATGCGTTCAATCGTGTGACCGACAAGGGACCGGACTTCTTCAACAAGTTTCGCACCGGCGATCTGGTTACGCGCATGACGGATGACATCGACGGAAAGCTCTCATGGTTTGCCTGCTCGGGCATCTTCCGTTTCTATGAAGCGCTCATGATGGTGACGTTCACTTTGATCATGATGATCAGCATCAACCCCTGGTTGACACTCATGACGGCCGGCCCTTTGCCGATCTTGATCTTCGTGTTTTTCAAGAGTTCGTCGCTGCTCGACAAGCGGTATGACAATCTTCAGACCAGTATATCGAGTTTCAGCGCGGTCATGGAGTCCTGCTTCACCGGTATCCGAGTGGTCAAAGCGTACGTTCAGGAGAAGGCGCAACTGGGCAAGTTCGACAAGGCCGCTCACAGCCGACGCGACGCGGAAATCTCCGCGGTCAAAGCAGGTGCGGTCGTCGACTCGATGTATATGTATATCTGGCAGTTTGGGGTTATCATCGTCTTGTTGGCGGGCGGGTCGATGGTTATCCGCACGACTCTTTCGGTCGGGGAGCTGTTCGCCTTCGTGTATTATGTCGTGTTTCTGTTCTTCCCAATGTTCGATATCGGACAATTCATGGTGAAGTCGCTGCAGTCGGGCGTTTCGATCGACCGCCTCGTCGAGCTCGAAAAGGTCCGTCCGATGATCGAAGATCGCGGCCAGATTCCCGCCGACGGCAACATCAAGGGAAACCTCCGTTTCGACGAGGTCACGTTCAATTTTCCTGATTCTGACCGAAAGATCGTCGACAGGCTTACGCTTGAAATCAGATCAGGTCAGAAGGTGGCGCTGGTCGGTCGAGTCGGCTCGGGAAAAAGCTGGCTGATCAACATGATCCCAAGACTTGTCGATCCTACCGGCGGGGACATTGTCCTCGATGGGCACCCACTTCGTGAATACCGCCTTGAAGACTTGCGTCGCTCGATTGGGTATGTCCCTCAGGAACCGATCCTGTTCTCGGACAGTGTTCGCAACAACGTGCTGTTTGGCCGTGAAGAGATATCGGACACACTGCTCGAGTGGGCGCTGGAGGTCGCGCAGTTGAAAGAAGAGATAGCGCAGTTTCCGAAGGGGATTGAAACCACGATCGGTACCCGCGGGATGTCGATTTCCGGCGGTCAGAAGCAGCGTCTGGCGCTGGCGCGGGCGCTTGTCGGCAAACCGAAGATCCTCATTCTCGATGACTGTACCTCGGCGCTTGATTCCCGGACTGAAGCCGCTTTGTGGAATCGCCTGCACGAAGTGATGCCCGGGATGACGGCCATTCTGATTACGCATCGTCCGGACACTCTGGAGCGCGTGGACATGATCTATGTGCTCGACGAAGGCAAAGTTGTAGAGTCTGGTTGTCATCGTGAACTTATGAGCAAGGAAAGCACGTACGCGAAGATCTACAAACGGTTCCAGCTTGAGGAGCAGGTGAACTGAGGTAAGTGCATCGAGTATATGAAAGCAGGGCAGGTCAAGCGACCTGCCCTGTTCTCTCTAGCAGAGCGGAGTCTTACTTCAACAGCATCATCTTCTTGCTTACCACCATGTCGCCGGCGACAAGGCGGTAGAAGTAGATGCCCGAAGAGACTGATTGACCCGACTCACTTCTTCCGGACCAGACAAACGTGTGTACACCAGCCGGCATTGACCCGCTGGCAAGCGTCGTCACTTTCTGGCCGAGTACGTTGTAGATCTCAAGTGAGACTTCAGCAGCGGTTGGAATGGTGAAGCTGATAGTCGTTGTCGGATTGAACGGATTCGGGTAGTTCTGGTCAAGTGCTATGGTGCTGGGAAGCGCGACTTTTTCATTTGCACCTTGATCATCGTCGTCGCCACCACTTCCGCCACCGCCGGCAATCGGCCCGGCAATAGCGTCGCTAATGCAGAAATTGTCGAAGTCAGAATTGGCACGGTTGAAACCGCACCCGACCAGCCCGGCGACTGCAGTAGGAAACTTGTAGGAACCCAAAGTTACGCCGCCAACTTTGAGGGTAGCGTTACCATCGGGGGCGGCGACAATCTGCGCGGTGTACCAGACCGCTGTGCTGATCGTCGACGCAAAGGTTGCACGCACCGTGTTGGTCCCACCGACACGCTCGTAAATACGCCACCAATTGTTGATATCGTCACCTTCGATGAAGCGATAGTTACTGCTATTGACGTAGGAATAGATTACTCGAGCCTTGCGCTGTGTCCGTCCCGTGTTCATGCGAACATCGCATGTGACCGTCGCGCTCGTGAATGATCCAAAGGGAGATGTCCGTCGTGCGTCGGTTGTATTCGAGTTCCCGTTCATAGCCCCGCCGGTCGCGGTCCAGGTGCCGCTGCTATTCAGCCAGTTGCTGATATTTCCGTCGGCGAAGTCATCGCATTGAACCGGCGGCGCGGTGACAGTTATGTAGTTTGGCTTGGTTGCGGTATTTGGTCCGCACGTGTTCGAAGCGGTAAGCGTCACCGCATAACTCCCTGCGGTCGTGTAGGCGTGTGACGGATTCTGCAGAGTTGATGTGCCGCCATCGCCGAAATTCCACGACCAGGACGTGGGCGCATTGGTAGTCAGATCGGTGAAGGTAACCGTCAGCGGGGCAGCGCCTGTGAGCGGTGTTCCGCTGAAGTCGGCAACTGGACCACTTCCAACAGTGACGGATATGTAGTTAGTCTTCGTATTAGTATCGGATCCGGCAGCATTGGTGACTGTAAGCGCCACAGTATAAGTCCCTGCAGTCGCGTAACTGTAAGTCGGGCTCTGGAGAGAGGAGGTCCCCCCATCACCAAAAGTCCAGGACCATGACGTCGGAGTGCCCGTTGACTGGTCGGTGAAAGTCACTGCAAGTGGTGCGCAACCGGTGGTCGGTGAGCCGACGAACGCGGCGACCGGCGGCACCGGCCCCGAGATCAGAGTGAAAGGAGATACATAGGTCAGGAAATTGCCTGAATGGTTGTCGCCCCAGACTGGGTAGACATTGCCACCTCGGGCAGATATGCCAAGATAGTCGCCAGCGTAGTTTCCAGAGAATCCGACGATTCCGTCGCCTGACCAGGAGAAGTCGCTTACTATACCGTCTGCCCAGGTCGCGCCGTTGTCCTGCGAGACGGCCACAAAGGCCTCGCAGGCATTGTTACTGACGAAATTGCGTGAGTCGTAATATATACACGAGAGATCGCCAGTCACCGGATCGCATGCGAGCCAGGGCATCCACTGGTCCTTGCCGTTACCCTGCGTGTCTTGATTGACTCGAAGCGGTGCGCTCCAGGAAGCGCCGCCGTCAACGGACGAAATCATGTAGACATCGAAATCGCCGGTCCCGGTTCCGGGCACGCCGATATTCGTCCAGACGATGTAGATTTTGCCCGTTTGCTGGTTGACTGACATCGAGGGATAGCTGGCGTGGCGCATGGTCTTGCTGCCACCGAGGACAGTGTTACGGGTTCCGTTGATTGTGCGAATGCGAGCAGGCGCAGACCAGGTTGCGCCGCCGTCCAATGACTTCGCGAAAGCAAGCGCCACTTCATTGGCCGGCCAGGCATCGTAAACCGCCCATGCGACATACACTTCACCGTTGGGGCCGGTTTGAATGTTCACGCCTTGATTATGACTGCCAGCGTTAATCGCATTGCTGATGTTGATCGGCGATGACCAGGTCAACCCGCCATCGGCCGAACGCTCAATCTCTATATCATTAACATTCGGGTCGCCGGTCAGAAAGTTAGACCAGGCATCGTATAGCCGTCCGTTATACGGACTGGCGGCGCTGTTGTCGACCCAAATGTGCTCTTTGTCCAGCGAGCCTTTGCTTGACACCGTCCGAGCTGTCCACGTTGAACCATTATTGGTAGAGTAAGAAATACCCATACCACCCGTGGCGCTTATATAGCCAATGTACATCCGTCCGGTGAGATCGATTGCGGTAGCCGGGTCCCCATTGTTCGCTCCACCGGCACCGGCTGTGCTGCCGGTCCAGGTCTGGCCACCGTTGGTAGAAACCCAATAGCTGGACCCGAAGATCTGACTTACAGGCCAGTTGGAGGAGTTGTTCGAGTTCAGCAGGATCTGCGGGTTTGTAGGACTGACGAACACGGAGTTCTCGGACTGTGTAGTGTTGGTCGCCGTGGTCATGGCAACGTCGGGATTATTCGTTGGCGCTGACGCACTTGCCATCGACTGCTCTTGTTTATAGATGACCGGTGCGTCGTTCTGTCCTATGGCAGGTGGGTTGGGGTCGATCTGAGGTCGTGACCAGGCCTTCGACGACACTGCGGTTGAAGACTGAGCGGCAGTGGCCGGTGAACTGAGAGCGAGTCCCAGTATGAGGGCCGCCGAAAAGAAGCACAACAAGGAGTGCACGAGGTTGTTTGTGCTTGTCGGAAGGGGGGGCCTTCCGTTAACTCTACTTCTCATTCCAAACTCCTTCGATACGATGATTGTGAGGAACAGGTCCTGATGCGAGCGGATCGTCGGTTGTCAATCGAATGACAAATCGCTCGCCATTCTGGCCCGTGTTTGCATTCATGATTCTCGTTCAATACTCAGCAGGGCTATCCATCAGAAAGGGACGTGCGACCGGAAATCGCGATTCATGGGGAGCGGAAGGGCACCCATCCTATTGCCACTCGCAGAAAACAAGGCCAACTTGCGGATCATCCCCTTAGGCAATACCAAGCGCTGTGCCTTGAGCCCTCTCTATTTCACCTCCTCTCAAACGTGCTGACTCTTAAAACACACGTGAATTCCACGATGTGCGCAAATCAGGCGGATGTCATGAACTCTCGAGAATGTAAGTTATCAGACAAGAGACGTAAACTATATTGAATCGGAACCAACGCACGATGGTAGTCCATGTTCACAATACTGGTTGCTGCGTTAATACCTAAGGCATCGGTGGCGGCGCCGAGGAACAAGGACAGACGAGACCGCGCGCGCCGCACTTGGCTACAGCCAGAATACGAAATCTTCAATCTTCCTGTCAAGACAAACTTCCCGAAATTACACAGTTTCCCGAAGGCGCTTGATATTGAAGTGTGGGAAATGTATTCATGTTCTGCCGTGAGCCAATGAGAGGGATGAGACCATGTGGGTGATGCGCCGATCGGAGTTGTTGTTGTTGCCGAATCTTCTAAGTCTGTCCCGGATAGCGCTGGCGCCATTCATTGGCTATTTCTTATGGCGCGGCGACGGGCTTTCGACGATCATCTGTCTTGCTCTGTTTTCGATCGCAGCGGTCACTGACGGCCTTGACGGGTACTTTGCCCGGCGGTTCCATCAGGAATCTGAAACCGGGCTGATACTCGATCCGCTTGCCGACAAGATTCTGGCCGCCTCGACCATTGTTTTGCTCGTGCTGTTTCGCGAATTTCCGATCTGGCTCGCAGTGATTATTCTCGGACGTGACCTGGTCATCCTGGGCGCATCGGCCTTCCTTCTGAGGGGAAAGCAGGTCGCGCTTCCGTCCTATCTGTCGGGAAAATACGCGTTTGCCTCGATCGTGCTGCTGGCCGCGTTTCACACGATACGATTTGCGTTCGGGATTTACGTCCTGACCGCCGTAACCGTCGTTCTTATCGCTCTCAGCACGCTGTTCTATGCTCGTCGCTTCCTGCTGCTGCTTTCCGGGAAGCCACTACCGTCGTTTCCCGACCGACCGATCTACGCCCTGATTCGGGCTGTTCTCACCGGCTTGGTGGTCGCAGCTTGCGCGATGAGACTCTTGATGAAGTATCTATAGGAGTGTTTGCAGAGAAGGGGGGAGGGTCTGTTCTTTCCGCTACGCTTCTGCTATCGTCTGCCCGTAGCGGCAGACAGGCGGGAGTAGAGTTCATCGCCGACGGTCAGGGAGTGGTCGGAGAGAGACCATCCGGTCTCCTTGAGGAGCTCTGCCTGTGATTCAAAGTAGTCAAAGCGGGTGCCAAGAGCCTCGGCGTGGGTCTTCAGCAGCGAGCCTAACGCCGTTGACAGGTCGGCAAAACTCGCGTTGCCGCGATCGTAGCGCTGCTCAAGCGGGGCGAGGTCGTCGTTGGACATCTGGCGCGCGCCGAAGAGGACCAGGAGCCTGGTTCCGGTCGCTCGTATGGTTCCCACGAGACTCTGAATTTTCCCCATTGCCTCGATGCGGAGCGCATCACGCCGGTATTCGAACTCGCTTAGCTGCGCGGCAAGACTCTTGCGCTCGCTGCTGCGGTCGTTACCCTCGAAGATCGGAAAGCGAACTTTCGCCCCGAGTGAGAAATTGCTCCCCTTCTCAGTAAATGACGCCGAGTTACGAAGGGAGTCGCGGTAATAGAATTTGGCCTGCAGGTCGAGGGTGGGGAAGAGCCTTGCCCGGTTCTGCGACAAGCGAAGTTTCTGGAGGTCGATGTCAGAATCAGCGATTTTGACGGCTGGATTGAGCTTTATGGCTTGCTGCACGAGGAAGTTCTCTGTTCGCACTTGCACGCGATCGGACTGAATGAAAGGGCGCAGGCGATCGAAGTCCTCAAGTTGGGCGTCGGCGTCAAACTGCCTGTTGTCGATGGTTATCGCATCATTCCCGCCTCGGTTGAGGAGCACATTGAGGAGGATCTGCGCTACGCGCCGGTTGTTCTTGGCCCCGGCTATCGCTGCCGAGGCAGACAATCGTTCGCTTCTCCAGCGGCGATACTCGACGCTGTCGCATTCGCCGAGGGCCTGCCGGGCGCGGGTGATTTCAAGGTATTGGTCAAGTCGGCTGCGATGAGCAAGCCGCAGAGTAACCTGCTCGTCCGCCTTCGCGTAATTCAGATAGGCCAGAGAGACGGCCAGTTCCAGCTTCGCTGTGCCTGAATCAGTCGTGAGCTGGTTTCTCCCCCGCTCTCTCGCGGCGAGTCGAATGGCCCGCAGGGCCTCAAGTGAGAAGAGCGTTTGGTCGAGCGACAGACCGGCGGTATAAAGCTCGCTCTGAATCCTGCCATCGTGATCATAGACCGTGTTGTTATCTACATGCGCGGCGGAGCCGAACAGGTCGAGGTGAGGAAGATATCGGGAGGCGGCGCGGCCCGCCTTGAAAGAGGCGGCTTTCAGTGCATCGAGTTGAGCTAGGTAGCCGGGATTCTGCTCTTTCGCAAGGCGGATCGCTTCCGCCAAGGTCAGCGGAGGTTCGGTCGGATCGGGCCGCTTCTCAAACAGATTCGCTTCGAGAAGAAACTCGTCGGGGATTTCAAGCTTTGCCGATTGAGCGGCTTTCTCGCCCAGGACCATGGCGCCAGAAGTAGGAAGCAGAGTCGGGAGGTCAACCGGTCGGGCTCCCCGGATGATCTGAAGTATCTTTCCGGCCTGAAAGCGTGCCTCACTCAGAAGAATGGGAGCGGTAGAGCACAGGGCGCCGCGTGCGACGAGATGTTGATCGGTAGCGGCAAAGACGGGAAAATGGTCAGCGGCAGCCGCGGCGAGAAACTCGCCAATGGCAGTGGCGTTGAGTCCCCACAGGTTTCCGATGTAGAGGGCGTCGACTTTCTTGTCGAGTTCTCCGTACGCTTTGAAGAACGCATAGACACCGGCGTTATTGTACCCTTCAGACGTGACCGTCTTCATGTCGAGTTTTGCGGCCGCGGAAGTAACGGCGCCAAGAAACGACTCTCCTTCACCCGGCGCATGGAAGAAGAGCAGACCGAGGTTCTTTACCCCTAACATGCGCTTGATGATTCGCAGGTCGTTGTCGAGTTTGGCGGGGTCGTAGGCCACGGTGAGATTCGGCGCGGTCGGGCGTCCGCTGCCATCGACCAGTCCATCGGCGAGCGGACTGAGTTGCCCAAGAGCGATGATCGGTTTTGCGCACTTTGCTTCAAGAAGGTCACGTGCCACCCATGGTCCAATAGCGACGATGATATCGATCCCTTTCATGCCCGCTAATTCACTGGCAGCGGCCTTGCAGGCGCTTCGCTTCCACTCGACCGATCGGAACCCGTAGGGAGGATAGACGGCGACTGTGTCGGACGGGAAAATCCGGTCGATTTCCTCCCGCAGTGTTTCGCGCATGGGGTCGTGAAGTGTGTAATCACCCGCCTCGAAGAACGCGATGTTGACCTGTCGGAGCTGTGACTGGGCCAGAACGGCCAGCGGCATGATTGTCGCCGCCAGTGCTGCGACCAGGAGCGCTATCTTTGTTTCAGAACCTACACGCTGCATACGAACAAACCGCTGACCCTTTCAACCCACAGTATAGAAAGTGGTCGGGGACAGGAAAAGGGGAAAGATAAGAAGCAGGAATTGTTCAGACAACTTCCCGCGCCGCTCTACTTCTGCACCGAGATCAGCGACTTCACGACAGCGGCCAGTGTCTGAGATCTGTACGGTTTTTGCAGAAGCTCTATGTTATTCGCGATGTCGGCGGGAATGTCTCCGGGAACAATGTTGTGCCCGCTTGAGATAATGCACGGAATCAAGGGAGAGATTGCTCGAAGTTCGCGAATGGTCTCGAGACCGGTCATGTCGGGCATCGACATATCGATCAGCACGGCAGCGATATGCTCAGATTGCTTGGAAAACAGGTCGATCGCCTGGCGGCCGGTCGCGGCGGTGATAATATCAAAACCGGCCCGCCTGAGAACCTTTTCCGCAATGGCGCGAATCATCTCTTCGTCATCTACAACTAACACCGTCATATTCCACCCTCAGCATTAACGGTTGCGGACGCGATCACGTGAAGTCAGCGGTTGCCTGCCAATGTCATCGATATTGTACACATAATCGATCGAGAAAGAAAGGAAAAAAGGAGAGGATTTTGTGTTCTTTCCGATCTGGTCAAGGGCTGCGACTGTGGCTTGCTCGCAGAAGAGGACAGGAGAATAGGATTTCCGGTCAGGCTCCGTCATGTGTATTTTCAAGAGATGTTCAGTTCAGAAATTGTCAAGCGTCTGGCGTTCGATGTTGGCTTCGACCTATGCGGGATTGCGTCGGCGGAAACTATTCCTGATGCGAGCGCAAGATTCCGGAGCTGGCTGGGGGCTGGTTACCACGGCGAAATGTCGTACCTGGCGAGCGAACCGGAACGTCGTATGGATCCGAAACGAGTTCTGCCCGATGCGCGTTCCGTGATCGTTCTCGGGTTGAATTACTTCCAGAAGAATTCGGTTCAGGTCGAAGCGGGTTATGGTCGTGTCTCGCGATATGCCCGAGGTCGTGATTACCATAAGGTGATTGCGAAGAAGACCAAGCAGCTCCTAGCGAAACTCAAAGGGGCAGGTTCAGAGTTTGAGACAGCTTCGTTCAAGTGGTTTGTCGATTATGGTCCGGTTCTCGAACGTTCGTATGCGGTGCAGGCAGGCTTGGGATTTCTCGGAAAGAACGGCATGCTCATCAATCGGAAATTCGGCTCCTGGATTTTCCTTTCGGAGATCATCACTAATCTTGAGCTTGATCGGGACGATGCACGGATTATTAATCACGGGAGATGTGGCACGTGTCGACGATGCCTTGATGCCTGCCCCACGGGAGCAATAGTCGAGGAAGGAACGGTTGATGCTCGACGCTGTATATCGTATCTGACTATTGAGCGACCGGCGACAATCTCGTCGACGCTGGCAGAGAGAATGGGAGATTTGCTTTTTGGCTGCGATATCTGTCAAGACGTGTGCCCGCACAACGGCCGCGCAGTTGTTACGGGGCACGACGAGCTGCTGGCGTCGAATGGGGTAGGCGAATTCATAGACTGCAGATCCGTTTTATCGCTGGTTTCGCGCGAAGAATTTCTTGAGCTCACGGCGGGAACACCACTTACCCGGGCCAAGCTCGAAGGGCTCAAGCGCAACGCCGGTATTGTCCTCGAAAATCAGATGCGGATGAAGGGACAGTAGACCGCTCAGATCAATTCTCTAATCTGATTCTAAGGATGCATGGTGTTAGTTTTTCGTTGCTTCGTTGCACTAAAAACCGACACCTTTTCACTATGGCAACTATTGCGCCCTCGGTCTTGGGGGCTGATTTTTCACGACTGGGAGTTGAGATCGCCAGCGCCAGCGCCGCCGGTGTGAAGATGTTCCACCTGGATATCATGGATGGGCATTTTGTGCCGAACTTGTCGTTCGGTCCGTCAGTTGTGAAGACGATCAACCGCCTCACGGACAGCTTTCTGGATGTCCACCTGATGCTCTCCGAACCTGAGAAGTACTTTCGACCATTCGCCAAGGCGGGAGCAGACAGCCTGACCTTCCACCTGGAAGTACATGCTGACCCGGCGCCGTTTGCGACGCAAATCAGGGAACTTGGTCTCAAGACCGGCCTTTCCATCAATCCCGATATGCCCATCGAACGCGCGCTGCCTCACCTGGATCGGTTTGACTACCTCCTGATCATGTCAGTGTTTCCAGGTTTCGGCGGGCAGGAGTTCATGCTGTCGACGCTTGAAAAGATCGCCGCGGCGCGAAAATATATCGACGGGTATCACCTCAGCACGCAAATAGAAGTGGACGGTGGGATTGACGAGTCAAACGCGGCTCGCGTAATCGGTGCGGGAGCCGATATTCTGGTCATGGGAACCGGCTTCTTCGGCGTCCAGGATCGTCTGGGGTTGGTTAATCGGGTCCTGAAGACGTAAACCACAAGAGGTTCATCAGTATATGAAACAACAAGGGTCCATGAAACTCCAAGCCGGGAGAGTTGCTCCCGAATCTGATCGGCTTGTACGCAAGGGGGTGTCAGTCGATCTGGTCCCTCAGATTATGAACAGGCAAGCGAATCTGTTTAGCAGGAATGCGGCAATCCGTAGTCTCATCGCCAATCGACTGGGGTGGGTGGATGTGGCGTCATCAATGCGGAAGAATGTCGCCGCGATCGAACAGTTCAGGGAGAAAGCTCTCGGGGACGGGATCAGGCATGTTGTCCTGATGGGGATGGGAGGGTCGTCACTTTGTCCCGAAGTGTTCAAGTTGGTCTTCGGCGCTCATGCCGGACTGGCATCTTTCGACGTTCTCGATTCCACTGATCCTGCGGCCGTGAAAGAGATCGCATCGAAGATCAGACTTTCGAAGACGCTGTTCATCGTTGCCTCGAAATCGGGCGGGACGGTTGAAACCAGATCGCACGAGGCGTTTTTCATTGATCAGTTCAGGCAACAGGGGCTGTCGAGTTTCGGAGAGCACTTTGTAGCCATCACTGACAAGGGAAGTGATCTCGAGAAATTCGCGCGCCGAAATCACTATCGAAGAGTGTTTCTGAATCCATCCGATATCGGCGGACGGTACTCGGCCTTGTCGTACTTCGGGCTTGTCCCCGCCGCCTTCACCCGGGTGAGGATCGGGGATCTCGTGGAGCAGGCAGTGCAGATGGAGAGCCTCCTTCGGGAACGTCATGATGAATCCAACCCCGCACTGTTGCTCGGAGCTGTGCTCGCGGCGGGTCAGAAGCAAAGCGCTAACAAGCTGACTTTCCTGGCGTCGAAGAAACTCGCACCGCTTGTGCCGTGGATTGAGCAGCTGATTGCAGAATCGACCGGCAAGAAGTTGCGCGGGATTGTGCCGATTGATGCCGAGCCAGCGGGGGCCCGATCGACGTATGGGAGGGATCGTTTGTTTGTTACTCTTGCCATGGCGGGTGAACCAGCTCCGGGCCGCTTTCTGTCGTCATCACGTCGAGGAGCGGCGCCGTGCGTTCAAATCAGGCTTGGCTCCACGCTCGAGCTCGGACAACAGTTTGTCCTCTGGGAGGCGGCTACGGCCGTTGCCGGATGTTTTGCGAAGATCAACCCCTTTGACGAGCCAAATGTCACGGAGAGCAAGGAGAACACAAAGCGAATCCTCGCCTCGCACGAGAAAACTGGTCGATTCCCATTCGATAAACCGGCCGTGCAATGGGGAAAGATGTCAGTCCTCACAGCACGATCGCACCACGCTCTTGATCAGACACGACTTCCTGATCCAACGCGGTTTCTTCGAGCGTTCTTAAGAGCGGGTCGTCCGCCGCAATATCTCGCGCTACTCGGTTATTTCAAAAGCGACATCGGGACGGAGAGAGAGTTTGCTCGTTTGCGAACACTCGTGAGAGACAAGACCGGCATGGCGACCCTTCGCGGCTACGGACCTCGGTATTTACATTCGATCGGCCAATTGTACAAGGGAGGGCCGCAGTGTGGCCTGTTTGTCGTGTTTGTGAAGAAACAGCGGGCGGCGCTGCCTATTTCTGGTCAATCATTCGGTTTCGGCGAGCTGATAGCCGCGCAAGGGTTGGGGGACGCACAGGCGTTGCTGAAGCGCAGGAGGCCTACGATCCTTGTGGCGATCGACGGGCAGCCGGCAAGCGGTATCAAACAGTTTTGTGGGCTGGTGCGTGGCGCGCTAGCCTAAGGAAAGGATACGCACCTGACTATGTTCGATTCCTGGCGCGGTTTTGCGATGCCGGAGCTATCCCCGGAGTGGATAGCCAAGCTGAAGGAGAAGGCGCGCCTTGCGCGCGGGCAGATCATCACGATGACGACTATCGCCGCCTCGGGCCATCCCGGCGGTTCCATGTCGTCGCTGGAGATGTATCTCATTCTTTACCACATGGCGAAAGTCGATCCGAAGAATCCGTATCGAGACGATCGCGATCGGATTATCATCTCGCACGGACATACCTCACCCGGGGCTTATGTCGGTCTGGCGTCAGCGGGATTCTTCGACATCGAGCCTGCCCTTCATGGATTTCGCCAGGCTGGTTCGCCATTTGAGGGACATGTCGAGCGCTCGGTTCCGGGGATTGAATGGGATACGGGGAATCTCGGGCAGGGGCTTTCAGTAGGAGTTGGGAAGGCGTTGTACGGCCGAATTTCGGGCCAGAATTTTCACACCTTCGTCCTGATGGGGGACGGGGAACAGCAAAAGGGGCAGTTGGCCGAAGCTCGACGAATGGCGGTCAAGTTTCAGATTTCAAGTCTGACCGCCTTGATCGATTATAACTGCCTTCAGATTTCGGGTAGTATTGACAAGATTATGCCGCAGGATATTCGCGCCGATTGGGAAGCTGACGGCTGGACGGTGGTGGAGATCAATGCTCATGATCTCCAGCAGGTCTATCGAGCCCTTTACGTGGCCGTTCACTCGACGGGCGCGCCGGTCATGATTCTTGCGCGTTCAGTGATGGGGAAAGGGGTGTCGTTTATGGAGAACGACGAGAATTATCATGGAGCGGCTTTATCGGTGGATCAGGCTCGGAAGGCCTTTGCGGAACTGGGCGGTGTCGCTGACAACCTTGATGCTCTCGCCGCAAAACGCAAGAGCGGCCCGCCCCCGAGGTTCAACACCACGCATGCCGCTTATCCGAAGGTTGAATCAGGCACGCCGATTGTCTACGCAGTGGAAGACAAGTCTGATAACCGAAGCGCGTTTGGCAAGGCGCTGGTATCGTTTGCCGATGCGAATTCATCGCGCCCCGGATTCTGCATGGCGGTGTTTGACTGTGATCTCTCCAAGTCCGTGAAGACCGACGGCCTGGCCAAGAAACATCCGAACAAGTTCTTCCAGTGCGGGATCACCGAACACAGTACGGCGGCGATGGCGGGGGCGTTGTCCAGCGAGGCGGCCATTTCAGTCTGGGCGGATTTTGGAGTCTTCGGCATCGACGAGACTTACAATCAGGCTCGCCTCAACGATATTAATCACAGCAATCTCAAGCTTTTCTGTACGCACTCCGGAGTCAATGTGGGTGAGGATGGCAAGACACACCAGTGCATCGATTATTTTGGATTGTTGAACTCTACATTTGGCTGGCAGGTGATCACTCCTGCTGACCCCAATCAGACTGACCGAATCACCAGGTATGTTCTCACGACGCCTGGGAATTTCGCGGTCATCATGGGGCGCTCGGTTATTCCGCCGATCACGAATGAAGACGGCAAGCCATTCTTCGGTGCGGGGTATCGGTATCGGTATGGGCGCATGGAGACTATCCGCACGGGAGAGACGACAGCGCTGGTGGCGGCGGGGAATATGCTCGTGACGGCTATGCAGGCCTGGACGACTCTCGCGGGTGAAGGGAAGCGGGTTGAACTTGTCAGCGTGTCGGACTGGTCCAGTCTGCACGTCGATGACTTGAAGAAACTCGCGACGTTCCGCGATGTCGTTGTCCTCGAAGATCACAATGTAAAGACCGGCCTCGCCACTGCCATCGCAGCGCAGATGTTTGAGAAAGGTCTTGTTGCCCACCTGGAGAAGATGGGTGTGTCGGAGTATGCTTCATCGGGCAAGCCCGACGAATTGTACAAACTTCTGGGGATTGATGCCGCTTCGGTGGCAGCGAGAATTCGGTCGCTCTAAGACAACGAAAGGTACAAAAATGAAAATAGGCTTCATCGGTCTTGGGAAAATGGGATTCAACATGGTGACGCGCCTGCGTCAGGGGGGGCATGACATTGTGGTCTATGCTCGCAGCCGCGACACGGTGCGTCAGGCGGAAACGACCGGAGCGGTTGGTTCGGAGTCGATCGGCGATCTGGTTCGGCAGCTTTCGACGCTACGGGTAGTGTGGGTCATGGTCCCGGCCGGAGATGCCACCGAACAGGTGATTCATGATGTTGCCTCACATCTGAGCGCAGGGGACATCATCGTTGATGGCGGGAACTCGAATTTTCACGATACCAAACGGCGCGGAGAAGAGTTGAAGGCGCGGGGGGTTTCGTTTCTCGACGCGGGAACTTCAGGCGGCGTCTGGGGATTGAAGATTGGGTACTGCCAGATGATTGGCGGGGACGACGCCGCGTTCAAGATCGCGGAACCGCTGTTTCGCACGCTGGCTCCGAAGGATGGCTATATGCACGTCGGGCCGTCGGGTTCCGGACACTACGTAAAGATGATTCACAATGGGATTGAGTACGGAATGATGCAGGCGTACGCCGAGGGATTTGAAATCCTGAAGGCCTCGGAATACAAACTCGATCTTGGTGCGATCGCGGGCTTGTGGAATCGCGGTTCGGTGGTGCGATCGTGGCTTCTGGAATTAGCTGAACGGGCATTTGTTGAAGACCCAAATCTTGAGAAGCTGCGTGGTTACGTCGCCGACTCCGGCGAAGGGCGCTGGACAGTACTGGAAGCAATCGATCGCGATGTGCCGGCAGTGACCTTGACGTATGCCCTGATGCACCGCTTCCGCTCACGCCAGGAGGATTCATTCGCGGCCAAAGTTCTGGCGGCACTGCGAAATCAGTTTGGCGGTCATGCCGTCAAGGGGAAGTAATGTCTCAGGTCGACACGCCCTACGGCAACCCCTTCCTGAGCCGTTTCATGCGGTCACGTCAGGCGGGTCCGTTCCACCTTGTGATCTTCGGGGCATCGGGCGATCTTACCCAACGAAAGCTCCTGCCTGCCCTATTCAACTTGTTTCTCGACGGATTTCTTGCCGAATCCTTCACGATCTTTGGGTATGCGCGTCGGGAGAAAAGCGACGAGCAGTTCCGCGCGGAGACGAAGAAGGGGATCAAGGAGTTTTCGCGACGACAGCCGGAATCGGAGGAGATTCTGGATCAGTTCTTGTCGCATCTGCACTATGTGAGCGGAACGTTTGAAGACAATGATGGGTATCGACGACTGAAGGACAGACTCAAAGCAGAGACGCTGAGGCTCATGATGCCGGGGAGCACCTTGTTCTATTTGGCGACCCCTCCGTCGTCGTTTCCGGACATCATTCGCAATCTCAAGAGCGCGGAGTTGGCGACAGCGGTCGACGACAGTGATGAATGGTCTCGCATTATCATCGAAAAGCCGTTCGGTCACGACACGGCCTCGGCCTGGGAACTGAATGGCACCATCCACAGTCTCTTTCGTGAAAAGCAAATCTACCGCATCGATCACTATCTAGGGAAGGAAACAGTCCAGAACATCCTCGTGTTTCGTCTCGGGAATTCGATCTTCGAGCCGCTCTGGAACCGCCGCTACATTGACCACGTTCAGATTACTGTGGCCGAGTCTCTTGGGATAGGTTCTCGTGCCGGCTATTTTGAGCAGGCCGGGATTGTTCGAGACATGATCCAATCGCACATTCTCCAGGTGTTCACGCTGATCGCGATGGAACCGCCGGCTGCTTTTGACGCCACGGCCATCAGGGACGAGAAAGTCAAAGTACTGCGTTCTCTTCACCGGTTCACGCCTGAAGATGTCATGTCGCTCGTAGTGCGCGGTCAGTACGGATCGGGTTCGGTCGGAGGAGAAGCAGTGATCGGGTATCGGGAAGAGAATGGCGTCGCGGCCGATTCGGTGACCGATACGTATGTTGCCATGAAGCTGACTATTGACAACTGGCGCTGGTCTGGTGTTCCATTCTATCTGAGGGCGGGAAAGCGACTTCCTAAACGGGTGACCGATGTTTCGATCGTATTCAAGGCGCCGCCCCACATGATATTCCAGTCATCGGGAATCGACAGTCCTTACGCCAATGTATTGCGACTCCGCATCCAGCCGCAGGAAGGAATATCCTTAACCCTTGGAGCCAAGACACCTGGTCAGACCGTTCGCGTTACGCCGGTGCGGATGGACTTCATGTATGACAGCTCGTTCGGCACAGTTTCGCCGGAGGCCTATGAACGGCTCATCCTCGACGCGATCACCGGCGATTCCACGCTCTTCGCGCGCGAAGATGAAGTCGAACTCTCCTGGCAGTTTGTGGATCGCATAACGACGGTTTGGAAGACAATGCCGCTGCACAGCTATCCGTCGGGGGAATGGGGGCCGACCGCCGCCGAGGACCTTGTCTCGCGCGATCGCCGCGAGTGGTTGCGGCTATGACTCCCGGAGCGTTATCGGAGCTGACCATCGACGGCGGGTACTTGCCCGTCAACGCGGAGATGATTGAGCGGCGCCTAATCCAGATCTGGAAACAGGCGGCTGCTGACAAGCTCGAAGGAATCTCGTCGACCAAGATCTGCCTTGCCAATATCCTGATCATCGCTGACACACAGAGCCGCCGCGAAGCAGAAGCGCTTACCTTTAGTCTGGCCTCAGCGCATCCATCCCGCGTCTTTCTGACTGTAATCGATGACGATTCGGCGGCGTACCAAGCGTATGTCAGAACAAGTTGCACTAGAAACAAAGAAACCGGTCAGGTTCGTTGCTGGGAGGTCATTGAAATCGAAGTGGATCGATCGCGTGTGGGGCTCACCGCGGGCGCCATCCGATCTCTTCTGGTCGATTCGGTGCCGGTCGTGGCCGTTGATTTCCGACCGTATCAAACCACACCCGAATTTGATGGACTTGTGCTCGGGCTGGCTGATTTCTTCTTTGTGAATGCGGAGGTTGTTCCAGCCAATCCAGCCGCAGCTCTGTTTCTTACCCTTCGCTGGTACCGTACGCTTCCAATTCGAGAGCTGTTCGGTGAAATCGTGAATAGGGCGGTGACTCATAATCGACGGGCGAGGCCGGTTCGGGTTCAATTTCGACATTCCCCCAACTACGACCTGTTCGATGATCTAATGTCCGGCTGGGTACTCTCACGCTTAGGGGCGGAAACTCCTATTCAGGTTTCGGAACGACAGATTGATGTTGTGTATCAAGGAGTAACCGCCAGTCTTTGCTGGGAGAAGCTCCATGACCACGGCGAATGTTTGGCTGTGTCCTTTTCTGATGGCACGAGCGCCTCAATCGCTCAGGTCGGCATGGGAGTTGATCAAGGATTTGAGGCGAGTTTTGGCGGTGTTACGATTTCGAGAACCTTAGCGTCGTATCCTTTGGCCGCCTATGTCTTACGCACTCTGCAGGATCGCGTCGAATTCGAAGAATACGCGTCATCCTGCCGGCATTTCATCAAGATCAAAGGCGTGCTTGCAGCTTCGGGCCGGCTGTAAGACTTCCGAGGAATCGTTAGATGGCGCAATCCCGAAAGGTCACAGTTTTCGCAACGCCCCCCGACGTTGCCAGCGCGGCGTCGTCATTTCTTTGCGACCAGATCGCGCGTCATTCTGAGCCGCGTCGGTATGCTCTGGCTCTCTCGGGAGGGAACACGCCGATTCTCATGTACAGGTCGTTGACCGACACCCCGGGTTGCTCGGTGCTACTCAGCGAGAAAGCTGAATTCTTCTTCTCCGATGAACGCGCAGTGTCGCCCGAAAGCGATCAATCGAACTACGGTACCGCATCTCGTTTTCTCTTCGAACCCATGGGAATACATGAGAGCCGAATCCATCGCATTCGAGGTGAAGCGGGCGATTGGCAGAGCGAGACCAAACGCTATTCACAGTTGGTACGCGAAAGGGTGTCTTCTGCGGAGAGCGAGAATCCGTCGTTTGATCTGATCCTTCTAGGGATGGGAACTGACGGCCATACGGCGTCACTCTTTCCGGGATCTGATTTCGACACAGTTCCGTGTCGACTCCTCATCGCCCCCTTCGTGACGGCGGTGGGAGCTCGTCGCTTTTCGTTTAGCTTGAGTTTGATAAACGCGGCTCGCGTGGTCCTGTTTCTTGTAACCGGAGGCGAAAAAGCGGAAATGGTGAGAAAAGTATTGTCGAAGCAACCGGAAGCGTGTATATGTCCTGCGGCCAGGGTGCATGCAGAGCAGACGATTTGGTTTCTGGACGAAGCGGCCGCGAGCCACCTTGAACGGAAGGACGTAGAGGTCGAAGAGGCATAATGTTAGCCGGATATATCAGTGGAGCCGGAGTTGAGCTGGCTCGGGTCAGAAAGCGTGCGGGAGGGATGTCCCTCTACAATCAGGCCAGTTTTGTGAGTCGCAACTTCTCCAATCTGGAGTCGATTCTCAACCTCTACCTCAAGAAGAACAAAGAAGAGATAACACGCGCCTGTTTTGGGGTTGCCGGCCCGGTCATCAATGACGAAGTACGCACGACCAACCTTCCCTGGCACATTAGTCGCGCGCAGATTCAGAGCGAGTTCTCTCTGGGCGAGGTTCGCCTGATCAACGACATTGTCGCCACGGCGCACGGCCTCGCCGAGCTTCCTCCCAGCAGTTTCTTTACAATCAACAATGGGCATACCGGGAGCGCGGGCAATCTCGGTCTGATCGCGGCTGGCAGCGGACTGGGAGAAGCGCTCATTTATCGAGATCGCACGACCTTTCTCCCATACGCCTCCGAGGGGGGGCACGCCGATTTCGCTCCAGGCAGCCAGCTTGAGTGTGAGCTGTGGCAGTACCTTTACGCGGAGCTCGGGCATGTTGAAGTGGAAGATGTGGTCAGCCTGACTGGGTTGGAACGGATTTTCGGTTTCGTGATAGATTCGAAGGAACAGGCGCCAGCACCGTGGTTTTCGAAAGCGAAAGACAAAGCCGGCGCTATTATCGAACGAGCTCTTTCGGGTGCGGACGACAACGCAGTGCGGGCGCTCGACATTTTTATCGACTGTTACGCTTCGGAGGCCGCTAATCTGGCCCTGAAGGGGGTGACCCTCGGCGGTGTCTTCATCGGAGGCCTGATCGCACCGCAGATCATCACGGCTCTGGACAAGGGACGTTTCATGGAGCGCTTCATTAAGAAGGGGAAGATGGAGTCGCTTCTGACCAGTATGCCGGTTGGGGTCATTATCGAAGAGAAGACAGCCCTGATGGGCGCGGCTGCGGTCGCGCTCAAGATGTAACCGCCATGAGAAAGAGAATAGCGGCTGGAAGCTACGTGCTGTTTTTGCACGGAGACTATCAGGATAGAGATATTCCCTTCTATCGATCCCTCTGCAAGGGGAAGGTCCTCGTGGCCGTCGATGGAGGATATTCGTTCTTCGAGAAGGCGCGATTGAAGCCTCATCTCCTCATCGGCGACTTTGATTCCCTTAAGGAGTTGCCGTCCGATCCAACCGGCATCGAGATTATCACGCATCCGCAAGCCAAAGACGAAACTGACGGGGAGTTGGCGTTGAGGTATTGTCTCGAACGTTCGCCGGCTGCTATCGACATAGTACAGCCCTCGTTTGGGGAGCCCGATCAATTCCTTGGAAACGTGATGCTTCTGGCCATACCGGAATTCGAGCCGAGGCGCAGCCGAAGAGTGAACGTCAGGATCGTCAATCCGCGCTATGATGTTCTTCTTCTGCGCGACACTCAACGGGTCCTTCAGAACGCGATTGGCGACATTGTTTCGGTTGTCCCGCTCTCGAGGAGCATCGTCTACGCCTCCAAAGGAACCGAGTTCACGTGCTTGAACAGTAAGGTCGAGCTCGGTTCATCGCTCGCTATGAGGAATAGGGTTGTCAGGAATCAAGCTCGGTTTTCGGTCAAGGGAACGGCGCTGCTGATTCATCAATTTCTCCGCGTCCGTCGAAAAGTCTGACTTGACAGGCGCAGGACGAATCCTATATTGACAGGCTTGGCAGCGGTTCTGATGTCGCTGCCGTCGGTGG
The DNA here is from genome assembly GCA_964540105.1 of uncultured Ignavibacteriales bacterium. Lineage (GTDB taxonomy): Bacteria > Zixibacteria > MSB-5A5 > GN15 > FEB-12 > DATKJY01. The sequence continues at coordinate 1,018,341 of CAZILL010000001.1, forward strand.
GTTCAGGAGTAGAAGATATTCGCCGATTCAGAAGTAAGAACTGGGAGATCGTCCAATGGTAGGGCACACGGCTCTGGACCGTGGGATCGGGGTTCGAGTCCCTGTCTCCCAGTATGGACTTGTCGGATCGTCTAATCCATTGTAACTCAATGGGATTGAATTCTCCAAAGTCAACTTCTTCGTTTTGTGCCCTACTTGTGCCACTCGGCGATGAGTCTTCGCACAGCGTGCAATTGAGTTCATGCCCTTTGTTCGCAAAAACACCCTGAAGCGGGGACATCGCTCAAGTAACAGTACCCGACAGTTCTCCTCTAGGCTTGACCAATATGAGACACGTCTCACAGGCGAGAGTGTATTTCACAATTGCCATGCGCGTTCGACCCGGGGGTCGGAATCGAGCAGAATCCGGAAGATGAACTGCTTGAATTTACATTCAGCTACTAGCCTCGCTGGACCAGCGTCCATTTGGAATTGACTGCTATGCGATGACCAGTATGCAGATGTATTCACACACGCCTTGTGAATATTCCGACAGGGGGTGGCGGACGAGGTGAGCAGTCCGAGGATCCAAACTGGAGATCGGTTCAAGTTCGGCTAATCCCAATCCAGATTCACTGATAGAGCATTAGGACGCGGTTTTGGGGGCAAGGTCAGTACCATTCAACGCTGTCTATTCACTCAGATTTGAGCGATGCCATATCGATTGAAAAGCGGAACTTCACGTCGGACTTGAGCATCCGTTCGTAAGCTTCGTTGGCCTTCTGGATCGGGATGACTTCTACGTCAGCGGTGATATTGTGCTTGCCGCAGAAGTCTAGCATTTCTTGCGTCTCAGCTATGCCGCCGATGAGCGAGCCGGAGAAGCTGCGGCGCCCGAAGATCAGGGGAAAGGCATAGATCTCGAGCGGCTTTTCCGGGGCACCCACCAAGGTGAGGTTTCCGTCCCGGCAGAGTAGGTTGATATAGGCATTGATATCGTGAACGGCGGAGACAGTGTCGAGAATGAAATCGAAACTCCCGGCATGCTTCTGCATCTCATTGTCATTGCGGGAAATGACCACTTCATCGGCTCCAAGGCGGAGTGCGTCTTCGGTCTTGCTGTCCGAAGTTGTGAATACAACAACGTGAGCGCCGAAGGCATGCGCAAACTTCACTCCCATGTGACCCAATCCGCCCAGACCGACCATACCGACCTTCTTTCCCTTGGTGACGACCCAGTGGCGCAAAGGCGAGTATGTGGTAATCCCGGCGCACAAAAGCGGCGCGGCGCCGGCCAGAGCAAGATTGGTGGGCACTCGCAGGACAAAGTGCTCGTTAACCACAATGCTCTCCGAGTAACCGCCGTAAGTCATGGCGCCGGTGTCTTCGTCAGGGGAGTTAAATGTAAGAACCATTTTCGAGCAATACTGCTCAAGTCCCGCCTGGCACGTAGGGCAGGTGCGGTCGGAGCCTACCAGGCAACCAACGGCAGCGAGGTCGCCTGGAGCGAATTTCTTGACGGCAGTACCGACTTTCGTAACTCGGCCAACGATTTCGTGCCCCGGCACAATCGGATATTGGGTGCCGCCCCACTCATTGCGAACCGAATGGAGGTCGGAATGGCATATGCCGCAGAAGAGGATCTCAATCTGTACGTCATGTTCAGTTGGATTTCTTCGAGGAATCTTCGTGTATTCCAGCCCTGATGTGGGGCTAATTGCGGAGTAAGCCTTTGCGCTATTCATATTGTTGTTCTCCTTTTGATGCCCTTTTGTATGTTGTCAAACAATTCGGACACGGTGTTCCTTAAGCTAAGACTCAGCCTGCCTCATGGCAACGGCATTCCGATATTCGGCTTTTCCTCGTACGTCCACCGCTTTCCATTGGGCGCTCACGCGTTAGCCGCGCCCCACACCCACACACACCTTGTGAGTATTCCGAGAGGGAGGAGTACTCGGTGGAACGCGTGATCGGCCGCTGGAACATAAGAGCCTCTGCGCTGCCACCAAAGGCTCTTCGTGCTCTTGCAATGGCTGACCGCCTACGGGCACGCAGGCAGAAGTGCGGTCCCGCTCAAGAAATCAATGATCGCAAAGAGGTCGCTGATATCTATCGTCCCATCCTTGTTGACATCATTCGCTGCTGGACAGCTGGAAAGAGGAATACTAGCGCTCAAAAAGTCCACCATTGCGAAGACGTCGGAGATGTCGACCACGCCGTCAGACGAACCGTCGACATTGCCGGTCGTGCCGTGGCAGCAACTGCCTGCGGTGAGCCCGTGAGGCCCCGCTGTGGTTGGAGCCACACCGTGACAAACCTGGCACTTGTTAAGTGTGCCGGCATATCCCTGTAGAGCGAGATTCTGAACGTTGTCATTCGGCTGTCCGCTGGGCAGAATGGCATGCGGTTCGCCATGACAGGCGCTGCAGAACAGCCCGCCATGTCCCCGTGATTGCCTGAACAGCTTGCCCGGCTCCTCGGCATAGGTGGCGCCGTGGCACCCGGTGGCTCCGCATGACGGTTCTTGCAGCCATGGAATGCGCCCATTACCGATGCTCTCGCCTACATTGGTCACAGTGCCATGGCACGTCTGGCATACAAAGCCGTGTTTGTACTTCATCACGTCACGAAGACATTGCGTGGCGGGACCGGGATGGCACTTGTAGCAATCGTTCGTAATTCCGCCGTGATGGCTGTGCACGGCCTCCGACAGAGACGGCAGCCCGGGCTTGCCGGGCGTCCCGAGTGCATTTGAGGAATGGCAGCTGGCACAGAGAATCGGCTTGGCATTCGGGTCGAAACCGGCCTCGGGGCCATGTTGATCCAGTATCGCTTGGCCACTGGTGTGACATCCCGAACCGACGCAGTTGATTTCGTTGGAAACTGGAATGACTGCCCGAGTGGTTGCCAGCAGATTATTGGAACCGTCATACAACGTGAGTAGCCCCAATTGAAAGGGGCTCTCATGAACGAGATCGGCGTCCTGAAACGGTGTGATGGGGATGCCACTGACGAAGAAATTGTTATCCTGGATAACCATGTCGCCGGCAAGGCCATTCCCAGTCAGACCTACGTTCGGAAGGAGATGCGCACCGAATATCTGAAAGGCATAGTCCCAGAAATTAGTTTTGCCGACCGAAAAAGTGTTGCCCGGAATTTCGTACGAGACGCGAAATCCTGATGTGACTACCACCGGCACATGAGTGGCGTCACCGACCTGAACCACCTGTGCATGGACATTGTTAAAAGGCGGCAGTACAACAAACGTCGAAAAGTCCTGATTGGCACAATGCATGCCTAGATCATTCCATCCGATGACGATGTGCCCCTGAGCGAATGAAGTTGTCCCGGCGAGACAGACTATTGCCAGAATTGGTGCAATTCTCATGTTTCCTTCCTTCCTTTCACAGAAGTGCGGTTATGTAGTATCTCCCTCAGCGCTCTGTGATTGACGCGGTAGACGATTAAACCGGATCCCCGACCACGTGGGGACGCTCGTCTGATTCAGCACACAGAAGCAGTTGTTCACTGACGTATGGCGGGTTCGACGATGCAGACATGCTGGACCAACCACGAACATGGGGACGTATCTCTGTTTTAAGATACTCGACAGTCCCTTTGATGCAAGGCAATTCTGATTGGTACAAGCGGTAAGATGTGCCTCTGCGATTCACTTCAATTCATACCTGAATTGTCTCGTCGTCTTGAGAGAAGTCGGTGCAGCAGAAGCTTCCAAACGCTACGTGTGGCTTCGCGCCTCCGTCAGACTCCCTACATTGGACGAACTTTGCAACTGCTTGTTCGACCCTTCAATAAGGATTATCCACTCCCAGTTCAAGGAGCTTATGACCGTGGGGAGGGTTGCACATTGGTTCTCTGGACGAGATCGAATCGGTAGTGTCAATTCTGAACGTGATGAGGTCGGGTTCTGCGAGACGAATTCCGCAACTGGGTGATTGAAAACGAGGCTTGATTCGGCATCCACGGGTTGATCACTTGGCAAGTGCCTGTCCTGACCCGCATGTCCGGATCCTCGGAACGAGCCTTGGCCACTTGATGGCTTGGTGAAAGGCGACTCTCAAGTCCTGACTGCTCCTGCCGGTTCTGCTACCAACCTCTGTGCCTCGGATTCCCGCGGAAATCAATGTCCACCCTACAATCGCAGGCCCCTCCGGCATCAACATCGAGGCGGCTTAGATGTGTGTGGTAAGATTTCGATTTCCGATTGTGTTGACAGCTGAAGATTTGTCTTGTATTAGAGTGAACATCGGCCTATATTACCCAATCAGTAGTTGGTAGCACAATCAAATCCGGGAGCATAATCTGTTGGAAAATTCAGAACCAGTCGATGACAATACGTCGACCGTTACCGTTCTCTCCGCTGGAACTCAGGTGGGCCATTACCGGATAATAGAGAAGATCGGTGCGGGAGGTATGGGCGAAGTCTATTTGGCACAGGACACTCGTCTGGACCGACGGGTCGCCCTGAAATTCATGCCCGTCCAGTTTGCCAGTGACCAGGATTTGGTCAACAGGTTCCGGCGCGAAGCTCAGGCCGCAGCGCGGCTTGACCATCCCAATATCGTGACCGTCCACGAGGTCGGTGACCTCGCGGGGCGACCATTCATCGCGATGCAATATGTCGACGGCCAGAACCTCCATGATCTTGCCCACGGCGCCCCGTTGGCGATGCACCGGACGGTCGATATGGCGATACAGATATGCGAAGGACTACAGAAGGCGCATGGCATTGGCATCGTTCATCGGGATATTAAGACCGCCAATATTCTGCTCGACGCGGACCGGCGGCCGAAAATAGTCGATTTCGGTTTGGCAACTATCCAGGGCGGCGAGAAACTAACCAAGATCGGCTCGACCATTGGTACGGTGGCCTATATGTCGCCGGAGCAGGCCCAGGGGGGCGAAGTAGACCAACGGTCGGATCTCTTCTCGTTTGGCGTGGTGCTCTACGAATTGGTGGCGGGGCGGACCCCCTTCAAGCGGGATTCCGATGCTGCTACCATGCGGGCGATCACGCAGGATACCCCAGAGCCACTGGCGCGATACCGGGCGAATGTGCCGGATGATCTCCAACGAATTGTAGACAAATTGTTGCAACGTGACCCAGCGCTCAGATACCAGACGGCCGGCGATGTGACCGCTGATCTGAAACGGATGGCAATCAGCGGCAGTTCGGGCCAGGTGACTCCCGTAGTTGTGAAAAGGAGTGCTCTTTGGTTCAAGGTCGCCATCGGAGTGGTAGTGGTAGCGGCGATGGTACTGTTAATTGTGAAGATGTCAAACAAGACGGTGCATGCACCGCGGGCGCAAGTTCAATTTACTCAGGTGACCGACGATGGCACTTCATTTTCCGGCGCTATTTCGGCTGATGGCAAGTACCTGGCCATAGCGCGGACCGAAGGAGGACAATTCAGACTTTCCCTACGACAGGTCGCGACTAAGAATAGCGTTCTCATCTACGGCCCGACAGATCACGGGATCGGCTCACTGGTCTTTTCACCTGATGGCAATTACGTGTACTTTCTTGAGAATGAGTCCGGCAACCAATCGAGTCTGAGGCGCATCGCTACGCTCGGCGGAGCCCCTACGACAATACTACGGAAAATTGACAGTAGAGTCAGTTGGTCGCCGGATGGGACGCTAATGTCATTCGCGAGAGTGGATGTCAAATCAGGCGAGTTCGGTATCGTGATCGCGAATGCGGATGGCTCGAACGAGAGGACTCTGGTGTCTGGCAAAGGGGCATATTGGTATTTCGGCCCGACAAGCTGGTCACCCGACGGCAAGCTCCTTCTGTGTGGTAAAGGAGAATGGAAACCGCGGATCCATTCGGAGCTGGTGGCGGTTCAAGTTGCGGATGGCAAGGAAGTCTGGCATACGTCGCAACAGTGGCTCGGAGTCAACTCCCCGGTCTGGCTGCCCGATGGCAAAGACATATTGGTTTGTGCCTCTGATCAGGCTACGGTCCTTCGCCAGCAAATCTACCTGGTGCATTATCCGAGCGGTGTTGCAGAACAGGTGTCGGCAGATTTCGAGCAGTATTTCGGTCTCAACGCCACCGCTGACGGACTGACTGCCGCTGTGTCACAAGGCCAGAACCGGTCCAACATTTGGGTTGGAGCCGGGACGGAATGGAAACAGATATCCGCTGGCAAGCAAGAAGGAATGATGGGAGTTGCCTGGGGAGCTGGCGATCAGGTATTTTTTGGCAGCGAACGGACTGATGCTTCCGGGATATGGAAAGCGGCACCAGACGGATCCAATTCAGAACAGGTTGTGGCAGGAAATCCGAGAGTCTCCCAGGTAGCCGTTTCTCCGGATGGCCGTTCGATTGCTTATTCGTCGTACGCGTCCGGTGTGCCTGCTATTTGGCGGGCCGATAGCGATGGAAAGAATGCGAAGGCACTTACTGCCGAAGGAGAAGATTATGCTCCGTTGTTTACTCCCGATGGGAAATGGATTATGCTTCAATCGTGGCGTTCGGGTCCGCTGCTACTTTATCGCGTTCCCGCGATGGGTGGTGAGATGGTAAAAATCTCAGATCAATCGGCTTCTGCGCCAGCGATCTCACCGGACGGAAAATTCATTGCCTGCTTTTTCACAGATTCGGCGAGAACCGAGAGTAAGATGGGCATCATGGATTTTGAGTCGGGAAAACTGATCAAGAGCCTGCCGCAGTCGGCAACCGCAGAGACGGGCAGACTTGCTTGGGCGAAGGACGGCAAGAATCTCATCTACGTCGATACCCGCTCAAACGTTTCCAATCTCATGATTTTGCCGGTCGATGGTGGACCGGCAAAAAAGCTTACCAATTTTACGAGCGACGTCATTCGGGATTTTGACCTGTCCCCGGACGGAAGACGATTTATCCTGTCGCGCGGGCCCTCTAACGTAGATATCCTCCGGTTGAAGAATTTCCGGTGATGGAGCGAAAGCCGCTTATCCTCAGGACAGTTCGCCAGCTCCAAGCCCTACAGACTCTCGAATGAACTACATCCAGGCATTGTATCACTCTTGATAGTGGTCACCACGCAAGGGGAGACGCTTGAGACTGTTAGCAATAGTTGGAGAGTACTGTGGACCAAATGAGTCTGCAAGCGGCCCCGTCTTCACTCTCCCCAAACTTCTGTGAGCTTCCTGTTTCCGATCCGATTACACCGATGGGACATCCAACATTGGTCTATTTTATCTGCTGTCTCTTCCACTGGAGAAACCAGCTGTAAATCTCGTCACCCGCATACACCTCCCACGCCGGCTGCCAATGTTTATAACCCTCAAAGATTGAAAGTGAATACTTAACACCGCATTGATCGAGCTGCTTGGCGATCTGGTATGTCTCTAAGACGTCCACAATCTCGTCGTCCTTGCCATGAAATATCCAGATCGGTCTTCCGGCCAACTTGCTCACATTATCCGATAGAAATTGGAGATTAGATGTTCTGCCGCTGATAGGGGCAATAGCAGCAAACGTCGAGGGATACTTCATCGCCAGATACCAGGTTCCCGAACCCCCCAAGCTCAATCCTGTCAGATAGATCCTGTTTGTATCGATTCGATATCGGGAGATAATCTCACCGTAAAGACTGTCGAACCAGTTGTCTGTCTCCCACCTCTTGTCAATGGGACACTGCGGAGCAATAACGATGAAGGGAATATTCTTACCCCTTTCCAGCCTGTCCGGAATTCCGGTGGCCTTCACCCGTTTCAAATCACTCCCACGGCTGGAACCGCCGTGCAAATATATAATCGTTGGCCAGTTGGTGCTCGTGTCCTTGTCGTAATCCTGAGGGAGATAGGTCAAATACTCGTATCGGACTCTTGCCGGTTGAACCGTTGATCCGTCGATAAAGTCGGCCTGATATCTCAACTTGCCTTGCTCGTCGAAGTATGTGAACGAACCCTCTTGCATCCCCTTACGATAGTTTCCACTGTAATGAAGCTGTCCATTTCGGTACCATTCTTTCACCGGACCTTGTATCAATCCATTCTCGAACGCCCCCTCCCACTCAAGCTGACCATTGTCATACCATTTCCTGAAATGCCCGTGCTTGATATGCGTTTGGTGATAGTTCCAGAACTCCTCCTTCACCGCGGGATCGATCACCAGATAGTCTCCCTGCGACTCAAGCTGCCCCGATAGATATCTGTCCGTTACATGGAAAGTCTGTGATTGAATGTCATGCTGAACTGTTCGCTCGAAAAGAGTCGAATCGTTTTTCGATTCTGAGTACTTAATGGTAAGCGTAACTGGAGTCTGAGCCTGCACGTTCGATGCAAAGAAAAGCAAAAGGGAAACTACAGGGATTCTCATGGTTAGCGAGTGCGTCGTCAGCATATTTGGACACATTGTTCTTCAAGCTAATACGCACTTTGCCTCATGGCAATGGCCTTCCCATATTCGGTTCTCTCTGATCAATCGCTCCCGCACACACACCTTGGAAATATTCCGAGAGGTAGGGCATACAAGAGGAGCCAGATAACTGGCTCCGGTGGATGCTGGGTGGGGGGAGGGAGAACACCGCGAACATCCGTGAATAAGCTACCATGAATCTGAAGAATTGCAAATACTTTTCGATTATACAATTGGACATGGTTGTTATGCGCCAGCCAACCCATCTCCACTCAGACACCCCCATGAATTTTGAGAGAGTAGGGCGGTGAGATTCACGGCCGAAAGTACAAGAGCCTCTGGCACTACCGCCAAAGGCTCATCGTGTCTACAATGCCTGACTATAACAATGGTACGGTCATCGTCAATGCACTGGTGTGGGTGTCAAGCTCTTCTGCCAAGCCACCATTGCCGTCGTCAGTGTTGCTGATATCTTGGAAAATTCACTATCAATGCTCAGCTTCGCCTCAGCCTCGGCTTTCTTGCCTGCTGTCGCCAACGCGGCCACTTCTGCAGCTGCTTTATGAAACCGAGTGTGCAGGTCCATAACGGTCTTATAATGCTCCGAATGCTTGTCCGCGGCCGTCAGAGTCGGACCGTGCAACCACTTCCCGAACGGACACTGGTCATTGGCACGAATCGTTTCCACCGCCGTGTCGATCTTGCCAGTGGCTATCGCTTCCTTGAGACGGACCTTCCACTTGCCGTGCGCGGCTACCGCGTTAGTGATTTCCTGACTCGCAATCACGTTACTACCTCCTTGCTATACTCATTTCTTAGAATCGACCACACTTGTTTCACACAGTTCTTGTTCTGGATGGAGAACAAACCGCTGGCCTTCTTCCGCTTCGACTTGCTGCAGGAAGGGACAAAGGATACAACTTTCTATCTTCATCGCGAACAGACCCTGAACTTTGCCTCCGCACAATGTGCCTGCTATTGCCCAGCAGAATCTCCCTCCGTTGACACCGCGGTTCTTGGCGTCGTGCTTCGATTCCAAGGCAGCGGGACAGATTCCCAACTCTTCAGCTTTGTCACCGCCGGGTTGTCGACCACGTTGCTTGACTTCCCAGCAGTTCTTAGGTGCAGTCATTGTTTCTCCGTGAGATTCTTTATCCTATTTATCGGAGATTTAATGCAGGACTATAGGATCGTGGTCTATTTCAGAGCCTTGCCCTCAATGAGTGGGAGGCAAAACAGATATGTTCAGTCGTGATTATTGAAGGGGAAAGGTCAATAGTTTGATGACATACGGTGCAACTATTGGGACCGGATCAGGGCAAGTACAAGATCCTGCCGCTGCTCGCCACCAGCCGGCCGTCAGGGATCCCAACTTATCACTGTTCTTCGGAGAGCGCATTAAGACAAGAAACCCTCCGGATTTCTCCGACGGGTCTCTGCGTCTGGTACGATCGATCTATCTACGCAACGGCCGAAGTGCAGTGTCCGCACTTGGTGGCCCTGATCGGAATTGTCATGAGGCAGGCAGGACATTCCTTAGTGGTCGGAGCGGCGGCCGGAGCCGGTTGTTCCCGTTTCATCTTGTTCATCGCCTTGATCATCATGAAGATCGCAAATGCGACGATCATGAAATTTATGATCGTGTTGATGAACAATCCATAGTTGACTGTTACCGCGCCGGCTGCTTTGGCGACAGCGACGGAAGCATACGGTCCGGCGGTGGCACCTTCTCTGAGCACCATGAACAGGTTGGAGAAATCGACATTGCCCAACAGCAGGCCGATAGGAGGCATGATAATATCGCCCACGAGCGATCCGATGATCGGACTGAACGCCGCGCCGATGATAATGCCGATGGCCATGTCCATTACATTGCCACGCATCGCGAACTCTTTGAATTCCTTCAGCATGTCTGGCTTCTTCCTTTCAAGTTAATGTGATAACCCCCAATTTGGAATGAGCTCAATTGTCATCTTGACTCTGAATTCTCTATGATTCACGCCGACGGAGTAACTCACTCGACAGATCATACTGCCGTCGTCGCCTTCTTCCTGCCAGAAATGACCCTAAGACGCCGCCGGAATTGTCGCTATCAAGCCGATTTTCAACGGTTCTTTTGACCAACGCCTCACGGATCAATCGCCGTGGAGATCGCGCCCCTTAACTTCGTAGATAGTTGTTGCTCATCGTACGAATCGGGGTCGATCAGCGGTTGGGTACTGTCACCGACAATGGCCGTGTAGTCTTGAAGATCACCGTCTGACCCGGTCCGTACACCAGATTCTGCCGACCCGTGGCGGCCGCGAGTCCGGTACCTGCTGCAGCACCAGTTGCCGCGCCGATGATGGCGCCTTTCCCTTTGCCAGCCAAGGCCCCTACGAGAGCGCCTGCAGCCGCGCCGCCGCCGATCATACCAACTTCGCGAGCTGTATGACTTCTTCCTTTTTCGTAATACTCATCGGAGGCAATCTTGTAGCTTCGGCCATCCGCAGCGACAATCTTCTCGATCGTGAATCCGATCTCCGGAGAGGTCTTGAGCGTTCCACCCTTAACCAGCTTGGTTATTACGAGATCAACCGTCGATCCTTGCGGGAAAACCGTCCTTCCTGAAACTTCGATCGCCTGTACCAGAATTCCGCGGAAATGGTCACCGATCTGATTCTCATTTGTCTGAACAGAATCGGTCAGGCTGACCTGCAGTTGCGTTGAATCCGGAATCGTGATCTTACGCTCTTTGGGAACAGCTGGCGCCTCGGCATGCTTCTGGTCCTCTTGAAGCGTCACATGTTGCTGTGACGGTTCGAGACGGGCGGCCGACGGCTGTGGCACCTTCAAGCTATCCGGCTGCTTGGACGGTTGAGGTTGGGCATCAGATAGCTGTACCGCATGCGAACTGTCTTGCTGCCCCGACGTATCCTTGTTCTTGCTCCCGCTTCCGCAGCCGCTTAGATAAGCCGTTAATGTTGCAGCGAGAACGATGGCTAATGCGGATGACTTCATACATCTCCTTGTTGGTTACGGACTCTCAGCGCAAACTCGTGCCGGTCGCGCCTTTCACCGCTTGGTTGCAGTACTCAGTGATATATCATACTTCCGACGCCACTCGTTGTCCAGCTGATAATGTTCACTATAGATATATCGCATCGGGCTTCGCTGCCTGATGCTCTGAGTTTCCCGCAGATTTGCATCCTATAGAAGTGGCCGCTTGGTACTGGCAGAGCCCCACTTGCGAGACGACACCTTGCGAATTTTCCGAGAGGTGTGATGGATTGGCTGAGCGACCTTGTAGGTCAAAGGTTCCGATGGGGAGTTTGGGGCCAGTGGCCCCTCTCATCCAGATCTACTAACATGACTCCAGGATTGGTTCCTTTGAGACAGGTCATGGGCAGGCTAGAATGTGAAGACTATCCGATCAGCAACGGATGCGCGAGCGTAAACTTGGGTGGAGGGAAAAGGCCGCAAGCCTCGCCGTTCAGATGATCAGCTGCTTTCTGGCTAACTCCTGATACAACGGGCACCGGGCGGCTAGTGCGTCGTGCGTTCCTTCATCCATTATTCGGCCATTTTCCAGAACTATGATCCGATCAACGTGCTGTACTGTTGCCAGTCGATGGGCGATCACGAGTGCGGTTTTGTCGACCAGTATCCGCTTCAATGACTCCTGGATAAGTTGCTCGGAATTGGCGTCGAGCGCCGAAGTCGCTTCATCGAGTATCAGAACAGCAGGATTCAGCACAACTGCTCGCGCCAGGCAGAGCCGCTGCCTTTCCCCTCCTGAAACCGTCACCCCGCGCTCGCCGATCTCGCTGTCATATCCATGAGGCAACGACATGATGAAATCGTGGATGTTGGCTATTCGCGCGGCCGTAACGACGGTATCCTCAGTCGCTGACGGATCGCCGTAGGCAATATTGTCCCATACCGTGCCGCGAAAGAGAAGCGGATCCTGATCCACGAGCGCAATCTGACGGCGGAGAGTTTCAATCGACAGAGACTTGAGATCGACGCCATCGAGCATAATCAACCCCGAAAACGGATCGAAGAACCTCATGCACAAGTTGACGATAGTCGTCTTGCCCGACCCAGATACTCCAACTATTGCCACTTTCTCCTTCGGCCTGACCGTCAGGGAGAGGTCGGAAAGCTGAAAGTTCTGATTCCCGTATGAAAAAGAGACTCTCTCAAAACGAATCTCACCGGATACGGTGCCAAGAGAAACCGGTTCATGTGATTCGACGACTTCCGGCTCGATGTCCAGATATTCGAAAACCCGATCGACCGACGCCACAGCCGACTGAACCTGGATATTGGTCTGCGCCAGCCCCTGAACAGGGGCATAGAGATACGTAAGGAGAATGTAGAAAGCGATCAGTTCACCGAGTTTCATCGCGCCGGTTGCGACTAGATAGACTCCCCAGCCCAGCACAACGATCGGTCCCAGCATGTTGACTAGCTGGACCAGGTTTGCCGCCAAAGACATTGCCACACTGTTCTGGACCGACAAATGAAACAATTCCTTGAGCGTAACATCGAGCTGCTTCGCTTCACGATCCTCCTGACCAAACGCTTTAACAGTCTTGATACCAAGAAGTCGTTCCTGAACACGTGCCGAGAGCGCGGCTGCCTTCTCCTGTAGCTGCGATATGAGGGTATGTATTTTCTTCCCGTACCGATCACTTGCCAGAACCGTCAGCGGCACTGGAATGATCGCCACCAGCGTGAGCATCCAGTTGACGCTCAGCAGATAGGTCAGTATCGCCGCCAGCAACAGCAGGTTCATGATCAGAGTCAGAAGTGTTTCGCTCAGGAGATTCTGCATTCTGAGGACATCGTTTAACAGCCGAGACATGATCTCCCCAACCTGACGTTCCTGATGAAATTTCAAGGAGAGCCGTTCCAGATGACGGAACATTTCCAGGCGGATATTCCGAATAATCCCCGCCCCAACTACGCCTGCGATATAGTCACGAATCCACGAGAAGAGCACGTTTCCGAGATAGAGAGCAAGAAGCACCGCGCCGAACAGGGCTATCCGTTGAACATCGACTTGGTGTCCGGGCGAATTTGCGAGCGAAGGGATAAGGACATCTATCATGTACTGGATCGCCCGCGGCAGCGCCAGAGCCAGTCCTGCTGTGACCGCCATCACGACAAGCGAGAGAACCTCAAGATGCCAGAATGGGCGTATATACCCCCAGAGCCTGCTATACTTGTTTGTAACGGTCGGCATTAAGCCACTCCGGGAAATACTTTTCAGCGGCATACCGGAACGCGGGCGACGCCAATCCCATCCGAAACCGTTCCTCGCGCTGCGTCAACAGTCGTCCCCACAGTTCGCGATCGACACCGGCCAGCTCCGCCGATGGCGTCGAATCGAGCGACGCCAGATATTGGTCGCGATCCTGGCGCCACCACTCACCACAGCGGAATTCAGCGCCAAACGTCTCTTCATAGTACTCCTGGTTCCGATCAAGTTCACATCCGGGATAGTGCATGTAGGGCCGGCAAATCCACATCAGATAGGATTCAGGGACGTCGAGCAGGCGATCCATAAATGCAAACGATTCAGACAACGTCTGGCGGGTTTCACCGGGATGATTGAAGATCATATTCGCCCGGTGAAGAATCCGCTGCTCCGACAAAGCGCGACTTATTCGATAGAATCGCTCCAAGTACTTCACTGGAACCTTAGTCTTGTGCATGAGACGCAGCATGGTCGGCGAGCAACTCTCAACTCCGAACTGAATTTCGACCGGCACTTGAGCCAATAACGTGATGTCCTCCTCGTCCAGATATTCGGCGCGAGTTTCGAATATGGTCTGGTATGAAGGCCTGCTGTCAACCAGCAGACGTAGAAATTCTTTTCTCCACCCAGGACGCAAACCGAAGCACGCATCGGCGATCCCCACGATTTTCGAGCCATACCGTTCGACCGCAGACTGAATCTGCGCGATCCCCTGCGAGGGCGTGAGCGGACGCCACCGCCGCTCCTTCAGCGATTCCATGCAAAAGGAACAGTCAAACGGACAGCCGCGCGACAGATAGACATATATCTTGGGAAGGCCATTGGGGAAATGGGCATGAATGAACGAATCGACCAACTCCCACTTGTACGCGACAAACTGGTCACTTCTTGCCGTCGTGCCCTGAACGACCGTGGTTTGCGCCGGTCGACCGCCAACCGCAAACTGCCCGGCTACATTTCTGAATGCCTCTTCTCCTTCACCGCACACGACATAGTCAAACAGCTTATCGTCGGTGAAAAATTCCTGCGGTCGTGCCATAGGATGATACCCACCGACAGCGATAAGCTTGTCGGGATACAACTCCCGGAAAACCCGTGCCACGAGCATCGTAGCATTGTAAGACATACTCGTCCAGCAGGAGAGTCCGAGAATATCGAATTGATTCTTCTCAAAGTACTCCCGGACATGGCGCTCAAACCGCCTGATCTGAATCAGGGAATTGGGTCTCCCGACAGCGACCTCAAAATCCATATATGTGATCGGAAAATCCGGCGACAAAAAAGAGCCCAGAATCAACAGCGATGTCTTGAGATCAACGTCGTCAATTCCGGTCGACGAGTAGAAACTCGATGGATATGCAAGCAGTATGGTCGGTCTCTTAGCCATCAGCGACGAGTTCTGAATCGTGTAACGCCCGTCGCTCGTAGATGATCTTGGAGAGTGTCGGGGCCGTCGGTCTAAGTTACTCCGCCCGTCGCTTCTCTGCTGGCGCTTCACCAAACCGATGTAGCAGCGCTGTCAGATCGTCGCTGTCCTGGCTCTGTATTCCCTTTTTCTGCTCGATTTGATACATGCAAAAAGGATTGTCAGCTCGACACCCCGATTGAGAGACCGAAGTTGTTGCGCACCCACCACGGCACAGCGGGAGATACTTGCAGTCGTGACATACGCCCGAGGCAGTCTCGCGAGTAAACTTGCGGTTGTACGCAAACCCCTCTGGTCTGTGCCAGATTTCCGCCAGCGAGGCGTCACGGATATTCCCCTCGACAAACTCTTCGGGCATCGACAGACACCCCTTGATATTTCCGTTCGACTCGATTCCCGCGATGCGCAGTCCGGCGTAACACCCCAAGTACGGCATCCCGTCGGCCAATTCGCTCCCTTTGCACCCATAGTACCCGACATTCTCACCGACATCGATATAAATGTCGTTCGCTTTCTTCAACTCGAGAAGCTTGTCAATAAAACGCTCGTAGTTATCCAACGACAACACCATGTCAGAATAATCGTTCATGCGGCCGGTAGTCGTGCACATCTGTATCCGCCAACCTGGGCACCCGTTTTCTACAAGCATCCTGTGCATCGCGTCAAGCTCCCCGAGATTCAGATTTGAGACCTGCGTGATGACGCAGAAATCCATCCCACCGTTCCGCAGATGATTCATCGCCTCAACCGTCCTGCGGAAACTATCCGGCCGCTTGCGAATGAAATTGTGCACCTCTTCGGTGCCGTCGATGCTGACCCCTACGCGGCCAATCTCCAGTCGGACAAAATCAGCGACAACCTGGGGCGTTACGGCATAGCCATTTGTAATCAGGTTCACGATCAGGCCGTTTTCTCTAAGATGGGCCGCCAACTCGCGCCAATCATCGCGAAGAAGCGGCTCACCTCCCGACAGCGTGACATGCTTGCACCCCAGTGCTGTAAGGTCATCGATCAATTTCAGCGCTTCAGCAGTCGTCAATTCATCAGGCCGACGTTTCCCTGCCGCCGTACCGCAGTGGATGCAGCGCATATTACACGCGAAGGTTATCTCCCAGACAACCATCTCGGGATAAAATTTGAAACCGTTGCCGCTCATTTCTGGGTCTCCTGTGTGGTTACGGGATTCGATTGCTGGCGTGACTGCGCAACCAATTCGAGCATCGGGCGTAAATTGTATTTCCAGCTGTCGCAAAATTCAGATTCGTCTATCGAGCGGTCTGACCGCCTCGACGGACACCCCCCCATGCAGATTGGAAGGATCTCGCAATCGCGACAACTCCCCACCTCGAACGGATCGAAGGAAAACAGGCGAAGAAATTCCTCGTTCTTGTAGTCGACATCCTGAAGGATGTTACCTGTGACTTTCGTCTTATCCCCCACATAGTTGAAACAGCGGTACAGATCACCGTCGGGGTCAATCAGGAACGAATTCCTCCGCTGCGCGAGGCAGAAGGTCAGTATTGGCTGCGGAAGCTTCTCGACGCGGAATCCCTCATCCAGCAGAATCCGGTAGTACTCCAATTCGGCCTGCGAATATGCCTTTGTCTCGAAGCAACTTTCAGCGATGTTGGCGCACGCCACTGTCGCAGGCTCGAGATGCCCAAAATAGATGCAGGTTTTGTTCTTCAGTCCGGCCGCATCGAGTTCGACCAACAATTCTCTGATCGTTTCAGGCGTAAACGACCTATCGACATTGACGCGGATCACAGTCGGAATCTGTGCGCAGGCGTAAGCGAGATTCGTTAGTATCACGTCGAAACTATCCTTGCCGTTCTTCAAGGGACGTTTACGATTGTGTACCCTCGCAGGCCCATCGATTGTTACCTGAATTTCCCCCAATCGCAGGTTCGCAAATCGGTCGACTTTCTCTTTCGTGAGAAGATAACCGTTGGTCATGACGCCACCAGCACTGAACTTGAACTTGTATTGCTTCTCAAGATCTACAAAGGACGCCGTCAGATCTTCAATAATGTCCATCGCCAGCAAGGGTTCACCGCCATACCAGGTAACCTGGAAATCTTCGAGCTTTGGCGCGCGCCTTTCGATGAATTCTATCAACCCCTCTACCACTTTGGGCGTCATGCGGCCACTCTTGTTGGCCTCAAAGCAATAGTCGCATCCCATGTTGCATGCCATCGTCGGCGCGACCACCAGACCGAGTGATGACATGTCGTACCGCGAATCACGGTACCGGAATTTCAGTCGTTCCAGTTCACTCCCATCGGCTTCGGTGACAAACCCGCCGTAGCCAAGTTGACTAAGCAACAGCTTCTCTTCTTCCGTCAATTGAACCGGCTGGCCGTCGGACAGCATGACACATAGCCGCTCATAGACGGCGAAGTTTTCCGCGGTCATCATTCCGACCGCACCCGTCAGGGCGTTGAAAGCTAGGCAGTTTCCGTCACGCAAAGGGTGTATGTGGTTGTATCGTGATATGTACGGCATTGGATATCCTTCGCTTGTAACGCCCGGTCAGTACTTTCTACACTACATCGCTTTTGTCGCATTCTCAATCTTCATGCGGGCGTTCCCCCGAAAGGGAGCGCCCGCGTAACTATGGTCATCAGATGATGATGCCATACAGAGGCTTGATGTGACAGTACACCTTGCACCCCTGCAATTCGATCACATCTTTAGGGTCGACCAAATAGATCATGAATCTCACCTCCTCGGGTCTCTTAGGGTTTTGGATTGAACGATCATATCCGTGTACCACACATCAGAACTATGATACACATGCAACATGAAGATTTACAGACGCTTCTGCAGACAATGAAGATACTCATACAGCAGACTCTCAATTGTCGTTCGTGAACTGCGTACTAACTGCAAGTACCGCCTGTTCGCGAGAACAGTACTATTAGTGTATTATTCGTAGAACATCTTGTCAAGGACGATCTGCACGACATTCCCCGTCGGGTAGTAACTACATCGAGGTCCTGATCTGTGCGGGTTTAGCTAATGTCGGACACGGACAGTCTTTTTGTCAAGGCGCAGTCCTGATAATCTAGTCTTGCTGAAAGGGGCAAACCACGCGCACCAAAAGGAGCCATTGTCCCGAAGAAGAGTCCTCTTCTGAAGTGTCAGTCGATGAAAGAAAGTCTGATGCGCTCGCTCGCGACGATGCGTACTTTGCGGTATGGCATCGGGCAGAATTCGCATCGGCACGTCATCGTTCTCGGAGACCGACTGGGTCGGCCCGTTCTACCCACCCGGGACTAGGCCCAGAGATTTCTTCAAATTCTACGCCACGCAATTCTCGACCGTGGAGATCGATGCGTCATACTATGCCATACCGACCATTCGTACCGTAGAACGATGGTGTCAGCTTGCCCCCTCAGAGTTCATTGTAGGCGCGAAGTTTCCCCGCGAGATTGTCCACGGCGGCGAGGCCGCGACGCCGGATGGTTCGACAGTGCTGGACCCAGACCGGACTTATCCCGTGCGCGACAAGTTCCTGAGCGTGATGGAGCGACTCGGAACGCGCCTCGGCGTGCTGGTTCTTCAGTTTCCGTACTTCAACAGATCCATCTTCCCGGAGCCTGAAGCATTCCTCAATCGGTTAGATCGATTTCTCAATGACCTTCCAAGGCAGTTTCGATACGCGGTTGAAATTAGGAACCCAAAATGGCTTACCGCCGATTTTGCTGATCTTCTCCGTAGGTACGATGTCGCACTGGTGCTGGTAGATCAGGAGTGGATGCCACCGATCGCAGAAGTTACTCAGCGCTTTGATCCGTTTACGACTGATTTCGCGTATGTGCGCCTGCTTGGGGAACGGAAGCGCATCGAAGCGATTACGACGACGTGGGAGAAGGAGGTCATCGACCGAACCGACTCCCTCGAGATCTGGAGCACATTCCTGACCAAGTCCCTCTCCGTCAACACCAATGCCTATATCTACGTCAACAATCACTTCTCGGGGCATGCGCCGTCAACCGCCCGAAAGCTCGAAGCACTCATCCAAGAGAAACTGTCGCTCTGAGGTGATCTCGCGACAGCGAATGTCGTTGGACCCCCAAATTGTTCTCCGGGACGATGGCGAACGATCACGGCTGATCGCGAGCTATCTCCCCCATTGACACAATCCCCAGATGTGGGTATACTGATACATAATTATCAGTTACGCCCGTTGGAGGCGAAATGAAATCATTGCTCAATCTCATCGCAGTTCTTGGCATAGCCATAAGTGTTTCCGCCACCACAATTCATGTTCCCGCCGATCAGCCGACGATACAAGCCGGCATCAATGCGGCTTCAAACGGTGATACAGTGCTGGTGGCGCCGGGGACGTATTATGAGAATGTAGATTCCGTTGGGAAGCCCGTGGTCTTGCTCTCTTCCGATGGAGCGGCGGTCACAACCATAATTCAAGGTTGAACGACTACCAGTCCGAGTTGCTATGCTACCAAATCCAAGACCTACGATTTATGCGAACCAATGAAGCGGTATACTGCTGCTCCCAATATGGCCCCGACAATCGGGGCTACCCAGAATAACCATAGCTGTTCAACTGCCCAGCCGCCTACAAACAGAGCCACGCCTGTACTCCGCGCAGGGTTGACCGACGTGTTTGTTACGGGGATACTGATTAGATGGATCAACGTGAGTCCTAAGCCTATAGCTATTGGGGCGAAGCCTTGGAGTGCACGTTTGTCCGTTGCCCCAAGAATGATGAGCAGGAACATCATTGTCATTACAACTTCCGTAAGCAGTGCGGCAAGGAATGAGTAACCGCCGGGAGAATGGGTTCCATAGCCGTTTGATGCGAAACCAGCTGATACATCGAAATCGGCCTTGCCGGTGGCGATGAGGTAGAGAACTCCACCTGCCACAACTGCTCCGAGCACTTGAGCAATGATGTAGGGCAGGAGTTTATTGGCCGGGAAACGCCCCCCAGCCCAAAGTCCGATCGACACGGCCGGGTTGAGGTGACAGCCGGAAATGTGGCCGATGGCATAGGCCATGGTCAGAACGGTCAGACCGAACGCAAGGGCCACCCCAAGCAATCCTATGCCAACACCTGGAAATGCAGCGGCCAAAACAGCGCTTCCGCAACCTCCAAGAACCAACCAGAATGTTCCAAAGAATTCAGCACCATACTGTTTCATTGTTCTACTCCTTTCTAAAGCAATGACACATAGATGTTGTTGTGCGCCTGCAAGCTATCAGCACGCGGTGATGCTCCAAGTAAGAGTACACTTCGCGTCATGGCAACGACTTTCCGACAGTCGGGTCTCCTTCGATCGATTGTCCCTGATTTGATCCGAAAGGATCATGTGCGAGCTGCCCCGGCTAAGATTCTTTCGACCGACCATTCCAACTTCCCCTCCTTCGCTCGCGTCAGTCCAATCGCTGTTTCTGACATATCTGCCCCCTCCAGTGGTCACTGTGCAGACTTCCACAGTTCAACAGAAGGCTCCATCGCCGCCGTCCGCAGAATGCCAATCCGCCCCCACCGTCACATCGCACGACTGACTCGACGTGATGAGCACCCGCGCCTTGCCACCCATACCGAACCGGGGGAGGGTCACAATTCCATTGCGAGACCAGCCAATCTGCGTATATTATGATCGATACTATGGGAATTAATATCTGCTACACTGCTCCGGTTGACCTGTGAAGGCGCTCACGCTTGCTGCTTTGTGGTCGGTTGGCCTCTGCCTGTTTGCGGCTCAGTCCTTTGCGTTCCACCCGATCTTTTATACTCGCATCGACTTTCCGGTAGGCGGCAGGGAACCACGCTCGATGTGCACCGCAGATTTCGATGGGGATGGCGCACTGGACTTGGCAACGTCGAATTTCGACAACGGCAATGTCTCGATTCTCCGCAACAATGGGAATGGAACCTTCGGCGTCGCTGACAATTATGGCGTGGGAAGCGGACCTCTTACAATATTTGCTACCGATGTTGACAAGGATGGCCATCCTGACATCGTGGTGGCTAACTACAGCTCCAATGACATTTCAGTGCTGAAGAACAACGGTAACGGCACGTTTGGGACCGCCACGAACTATGGAGTTGGTATTAGCTGGCCTTATTCTCTTTGTTCAGCCGACTTTGACGCCGACGGATGGCCGGACATAGCCGTTGCTAATTCGGGCACAAATACTGTGTCCATGTTGAAGAATCACGGCGATGGAACTTTCGCTGATGGTGTCAGCTACACTTGTGGCAGCAACCCGCATTCGGTCTGTGCTGCTGACTTTGATGGGGACGGAAGTTTCGATCTGGCCGTGGCCGATTATGCTGCAGACAGCGTTTCGATTCTCAAGAACAATGGCAACGGTACTTTTGCAGCTCTGGTAAGTTATAAAGTTGGGTCCGGTCCGTGGTATGTGCTTGCAGCGAATTTCGGCGCAGACGCAAAGCTTGATCTTGTGGCTGTAAACTATGGTTCAAACACGGTATCCGTCCTTATCAATGACGGTTCCGGTGCATTTGGGACAGCTGTTGACTACCCGTCAGGAGGTAGGTCACTTTGTGCCAGTTCTGGCGATCTGGACTCAGACGGAGACATCGACCTGATAGTACCGAGCATCGACGTACAAAGTGTCTCAATCCTGAAGAACAACGGAGTCGGCACATTTGCTGCACCGGTTAGCTATGCGATTGAGAATGAAGGGTGGGCCGCTTGTGTTGGTGATCTTGATGGGAATGGAAAACCTGACGTTGCAGTGGGAAACCGATGGCCGATGCCCAGTGTCTCGGTTTTCATGAACGATGGAAATGGAGGACTTCGAACCCCACCAGAATATGGGGTTGACAATCCTCAATCTATCACTTCAGCAGATTTCAATGGCGATGGACAATTTGACGTAGCCACGGCAAACTGGAATTCCAACGCGATATCCACATTGAAGGGTAATGGCGACGGGACTTTTGAGCCTGCTATCAACTACGCTGTGGGCAGCCACCCGATTTCAATAGCTACAGCGGATGTGACTAGCGACGGGAAGCCCGATTTGGCAGTCGTGAACTACTCCTCAGGCACAGTATCCGTCCTAAGGAACAACGGTAACGGTGAATTCGGAAATCGACTTGACTACTTTGTAGGATCTTGTCCGATTTCAATCGCTGCCGGAGATCTGGATGGAAACGGATCGACTGACCTGGCGGTCGCCAACTTCTGCTCCAATAACATCTCTATCCTACTCAATGACGGTGCTGGCACTTTTAACGCTTCAGCTAACTACTCTGCCGGACTCAACCCCTACTCTTTACAGATCGCTGATATCGATGGTGACGGAAAGAAGGACGTAATAGATGTCTGCACCGGAGATGCAGGGGCATACTTCTTCAAGAACAACGGAAACGGCACTTTCTCTTCGGGAGTGTATTCTGCGATAGGAGGTTCGCCACGCTTCGTGTGTGTTCATGATGTGAACATGGATGGAAAGCCTGACTTGATTATAGCTAATGGATCTAACAATCCCTATAACTGGGGGGCCGGTGTCCGAGTATTGATAAACAGTGGCAGCGGTACATTTTCAACTCTCGCTGTTTACTCACCTGGCTACAATCCGTATTCACTTGCTGTAACGGATTTTGACGGCGACGGCCTATCAGAAGTGGCTGTGGGAAATGCAGGTTCTGCTAACATCTCGATAATGGAAATCAATGGCGACGGCACACTTACCTTGAGAAACAACTACGGGGTGAATGGTGGAATGCTCTCTATTTGCGCAGCAGACTTCAATGGTGATGGCAAGACCGACTTGGGAGTAGCTTTGTATGCAAAGAATGCGATCACCGTTCTCCTGAACCAATCCGTACCGAGCATACCTCTATTCGATACTACTTCGACTACCGACACAGCCAACGTTTTCTTTGTCAAACAGGCGGATATGGATTTGGACAATAACCCGGATATTGTATTCACCGGCAATAGTTCAGACAGTCTGTTTATCATTTACGGGAAACCAAACGGCACGCTGGAAAAACAGCGATCTTACTTGAACATCAAGAACGCCGCCATCGCGATTGACTTCATCAACGGTGATACTCTACTGGATATCGCGGCCCGGACAATGACGAAACTGTATGTGCTCTTGAATCTGGGAGGCCGCAATTTCAGCATCGATTCAATGACTACAGGCGCTTCGCCGATGGTGTATTCGCCGAACGTGGCGACGTTTCCGACAATCACCACCGGCTACTTTGACGGAGATGCCAAGAAAGATATCGTTGTCAATCCCGGTGTACTCTTGTCAGGCAATGGTCTTGGTCAGTTCCCATCTAATCAGACACTGCCGTTCACGCTCGATTTTGTCGGCACAGCTGATTTCAACGGAGACGGCAGAGATGACATTATTGCTACGAACGGCGACTCCGCCCGAATCTATCTGAACAACGGAACGGGGGCCTTCACTCTGTCGGCAGCCACTCGGATCGGGTATCGGGCGTATGATGTGGTATCGCTTGCCTCAGACATCGATTTGAACAATGACGGCAAACCTGATGTGGCGTTGGTGACGGGCATTTCCACAGGAACTAATGACACGAGTGTGGTAACGCTGATTGTAGGGAATGGAACCGGTGGGGTTGCCAGTTCGCAGGCGATTCCGATTGTGGGGAGCGCCTTGAGCCTGTCGGTGGCAGACATTGACAAAGACAAGAATCTGGATATCAGTGTGGTCAACAGCACGACCAAGGACTTGACCATATATTCAGGGAACGGTTTAGGGGGTGTAATTGCTACGCTCAAAGAATCGATGGGAGCTAATCCAGTACTTTCATTAGTGGCGACGGATTTGAACCGGAGCGGAAGTGTTGATTTTGTGGTTGGTGGTCAGGCGGGGAGCCCGATTCTGACGGCCCTTAACCAACTGCCGCCTGATCCGATTCGACCTGAGGAGATGGTCGCCACGGGGTATGGGAATATCTCCATCTCCGAGATCAACCCGCAGGGAAGGACGATCTCAAGAGGATTGAGCACGGTGGCCGGTTCGGCCTTTGGCCGGTCTGATTTCGACGGGGACGGCGTGATTGACCAGCGAACCTGGGACTACAATCTGCAGGACGGCGAGTACATGATTGTGATACGCCCCAATCCGGGAACCACCCCTCCTGGTCCGGTGTTTTCGACCGACATTCGAATTAATGGTTCTGATCAATTGCAGTCACGTGTGTTTCATGACTATCGCGATGCCTGGGGGAGTCTACAGAAAACAGCCGATGCTGCCGCCTTTGACAGCCTCATCTTCTATTTCAAGGTGGAATCGGTGTCCTCGATCAAGCCGAACAACGGCGTCAGGACGCACAGTCCACGTCCCGGCTTTGCGTGGGATCGTTTGATCGACTCGTCTGGAGTGCTCAAATATCAGTTTCAGCTGGATCGCTATTATGACTTGCGAGCCCCGATCTACGACGATTCGAGTCTGACGGCACCGAGATTCTTTGTCAATGCGTCCCTGGGTCTTGATTCGGTCTATTACTGGCGGGTGCGTGCTAAACGAGCGGGGGGGTGGGACTTATACTCTCGCACTTTTGCGGCGTACATAGGACCTGGCTGTTGCCTGAGTACCACCGGCAACACCGACGGCTCACCCGACGACGTGGTTGACATTTCGGATGTGTTTGCGGTAGTCGATTATCTGGGCGCGAGCATTCCGCTTTCAAGCTGTTCGCCTGAGAATGATGTCAATATCGATGGCACCATAGATATTTCCGATCTGTTCGCTCTGATCGATTACTTGAGTGGGACAGCGCAGCTGCCACCGTGCGCATAAGAACAATCCCCTTGTAGAATGAGGAAGAGCCTCTGACAGCAATGCCAGAGTCTCCCGTGTTGTTACGGCCAATATGAGTATGTAGAGATTTGCCGTTCCGAGCGCGGCGAGAGATTTGCTTGCTCGTCCGCTGCGTCAAGGACTGATCGCCCCCCTTTGCCCATGTGACGCGCTCTGCGGGCTCGAGAGGGCGACTGAGAGGTTCGTAGGGGGGATATTGAAAGACGAGAAGGCACGAGGGCTGCCGCCCGACGGGTGTTCTTCGCCTTGACAAAACGGGGACTGTGATGTATTCTTTTATGTAATTCAGGTCAAACAATCTCGGTGGAGGTAATCGTATGGGTAAACAGTGGCTCTTTATCGGCTTCTTGACAGCTTCTTTGTTTCTGACATCATCTTGTTCGAAAAAATCCACTGAACCTGATGCAAAGACTGGCACAGTAACCGACATTGACAACAATGTTTACAAGACGGTGAAAATAGGTAATCAGTGGTGGATGGGGGAGAACTTGAAAGTGACCCATTATCGCAATGGCGAAGCGATCCCCGACATAACAGACGTTCCCGCATGGGTAGGCCTTACCACTGGCGCTTACTGCGAATACAACAACGACGTTCAGAATGTAACCACCTATGGCAGATTATATAACTGGTATGCTGTAGCTGACGGCCGGAACATAGCGCCAGCAGGGTGGCATTTGCCGACGGACTCCGAGTGGACGACCCTCACTGACTATCTTGGTGGTAATGCTGTTGCCGGTGGCAAGATGAAAGAAGCAGACACAACTCATTGGGCAGACCCCAACACGAGTGCTACGAATGAAAGCGGATTCTCCGGGTTGCCTGGTGGTTACCGTAACTACTATGATGGCACCTACTTCGGCATAGGGCACAGCGCCAACTTCTGGTCCTCTACGGAAGGCAGCAGTGGGGACGCCAGGTACCGAAGCCTGAATTTCTACGATTCAACCGTCGACCGTAACTACTTCAATAAGGGAGACGGTTTCTCCGTCCGCTGCGTCAAGGACTAATCGCCCCCTTGCCCCGCGCGACGCTCTCTGCGGGCCCGAGACGGCTGCTGTGAAGGTCGTAGGGGGGATCGTCTACGCTTTGCGGAGGTCGACGCCGAATTTCAGGTAGGCTTTGAGGCCGGTATGAAATTCCGTCCAGCCTTCGCACATCATGAAGGCCATCTTGATATCCTTGGGATCATAGCCGCTTTCATGGATGCGGAAGATAGTCTTGCCATTTTTGCGTACGAATTCAAAGCGGATCGTAGTCTGATAAGTCCCCATCATGTTGGAGCCGCGGACGATGATTTCCTTGTGCTTGACGAACTTGATGACTTCGAGGTGGATGGCACCGTGTTCCTTCCAGACCCATTCGACCGGAGTTTTCTTAGTGCCAAATTCCCCAATGACATCATCGACAAAGTGTTTCACCAGATGCTTCTTCATGGTAACGCCGTCCCATACTTTCTGGAGCGGGGCGTTGAACACATTTGAGGTAGTGTACCCGAGTTTTCCCTTACCTATTTTGATCTTGGTGGGTTTCTTTGCTGTGGCCATGGAACTTGTTCTCCTGCGTTTGTCGTGTTGTTATGGTGGACAACTTATGGAGCGTAATGAGTTTGGTCAACGCAATTCGGAGCGTCACTGTGGGAGTGATTGCACAGAGGCCACAAATTGCAGGGCTGATCCGCTGGGCCGAGCAAATCTGATGTCGGGTATCAGGTGTGCCAGGAGAGTCTCCCGTAACTTGAATGAGTTCTGCTCGAAGTGGGGACAGAACGGCGTAAGGATAAGTCGTGGTCTTGGCACGAGGTTCTAGTCGAAGAAGCATCCTGCCATCGACGCTCAGACTACTATATCCATGTTCGATCAGCGAATTTGTGCCTTTCTTGTGCCTTGTTTCGTTCAAAACTATTCAAAACAGTTCAAAAGGACTTGAACCAATTCAAAGATCGAACCTGATCGACGACAGGCGGTTAGATTGTAAGGTTATGGTGTCGAGCGGGTTACAAAAGTCGGCTACGCGTATCCCTGTCTCCCAGCTTATTCCCCGAATCATCGCCTTCAGCAAAATACCTTGAGTCTGCCGCTATCCGGTCGTCCCGCGGAGAATGACGTTAATAGGGACGGGTCGGTATACATTTCTAATCTGTTTGCCATCATTGACTACTTGCACGGAACGACTCTGCTGCCGGCGTGTCCGTGAGTATTGGCGTCACGCCACCCGTGTTGAAGCTGGGGCGGGCACTTCTCGCCAATGGCGAGCGCAAGACGTAACGCAGTGTTTGAACTCACTTCACGTCATTGATTTGATAAGCCCGGCACGCTCGGAGCCACTGAATCTTTGACAATAGCAACCTCTGACCGTTCCGTCTCGCCTGTAGTCCGTTCCTTTGTGAGGCGCGCGAGAAGGGTATAGACGACGGGCACGACCAGCAAGGTGAGGAAGGTAGAGAAAATCATTCCGCCCACTACGGCGATGCCCAGAGGGCGACGCGATTCGGCGCCGGCCCCGAGTCCAATGGCGATCGGCAGGACGCCAAAAATAGTCGCGAAGGAAGTCATCAGAATCGGTCTGAGTCGGATTGACGCAGCCGTGCAGACAGCGTCGACGACCTGCTTCCCCTGGTGTCGGAGCTGATTTGCGTATTCTACGATCAGGATTGAGTTCTTGGTTACCAACCCGATCAGCATGATCAGGCCAATCTGTGAGTAGATATTGAGGCTCTGCTTGAAGACGAGCAGGGAGACGAAAGCGCCCACAACTGCCAGCGGCACAGAGAGCAGAATGGTCAGGGGGTGAATGAAACTCTCGAACTGAGCCGACAGCACCAGGAAGATGAAGACAAGAGCGAAGAGGAACAGGAAGTACAGAGCGGAACTGGAATCGCGGAAGTCTCGCGATTGTCCGGACAGATCGGTCTTGATGGTATTGGGCAGGTCAGCAACGGCGATCTTGCCGAAGTCATCGAGAGCCTGCCCAAGACTGAAGCCCGGTGCGAGGTTTGCGGATACGGTTGCCGAGCGAACGCGATTGAAGTGATTCAGCTCCTTGGGCGCAACGGTTTCGTTAGTTTTCACTACTGTTGCGAGCTGCACCAGACCACCCTTGCCGCGAACGTACAATTCATCGATTGCCCCCGGCGTGGCGCGTTCAGTCGGTTTCAACTGGGTAATCACATCATACTGTTTTGCGCCACGTTTGAAATTCCCCACCACGCGCCCCCCAAGATAAGTCTCCAAGGCGGTGCCGACATCAGTCACCGAGACCCCGAGTCCTGCCGCTCGTTCCCGGTCGATGCTGACGTCGAGTTGCGGCTTGTTGAGGCGAAGATCAGTGTCGAGATTTACGAGATACCCAAGGGCGCTCGCTTTTGAGATCATGATACCGACCCCCTTCTGAAGTTCCTCGTAGGTGTCCGCTTGCAGGACAAACTGCACCGGTGCGCTGAATCCCTGTCCAAGGGAGGGGGGATTGATGAGGAACGCCAGGACACCGGGGATGCCCAGCAGGCGTGGGAACAATTGCTGTACGATCTCCTGCTGAGAGCGGGTTCGCTCGTCGCGAGGCTTGAGCGCAAAGAACACGAACCCGTTGGTCACCCGACCGGGTCCGCCGAATCCGAGTCCAGTGGCGGTGAACAGCCCCTGGCGCTCGGGGACGTTCATGAGCACCTCTTCAATCTGGCGCATGTAGCGGTCGGTGTACGCCAGGGTTGCTCCTTCAGGGGCGAGGACGATTCCAAACGCGGTGCCTCGATCCTCGGTGGGAACTAATTCCCGGGGAAGGAAGCGCAGTGTGGCAACTCCCACTGCGACCAGTATCGCGACACTGGATAGTGTGATCACCCGATGGTGTATGACATATTCCAGAGAACTGTTATAGACGCGATCAAGGCGGACGAAGAAGGCGTCGAACGAGCGGGAGGCCCAGGTGTTGCGTCCACTGTGCAGGGGCTGGAGGATGCGCGAGCAGAGCATTGGAGTTAAGGTGAGAGCGACGAAGCCGGAGATCAGAACTGAAACGGCGACGGTCAATCCGAATTCATTGAACAGCCGCCCGACACTCCCTTGAAGAAAGGCCAGGGGCACAAAGACCGTTACCAGCGAGATGGTCGTTGCGATGACGGCGAAGCCAATCTCCTTCGAGCCGTCGAAGGCAGCCCGCCATCGTGATTTCCCCATCTCCATGTGACGGTAGACGTTTTCGAGAACGACGATGGCGTCGTCGACTACCAGTCCAATGGCCAGTACCAGAGCGAGCAGGGTCAGAATGTTGATCGTGAACCCCAGGAAATACGCAATCGCGAAGGCACCGATGATCGATGTTGGGATCGCGAAAGTTGGGATGATTGTCGCTCTGAAACTCTTGAGAAACAGCAGAATGACCAGAACGACGAGGACGATGGCAAGCGCCAGGGTCAGACCGACTTCGTGAATTGATTCCTTGATAAACGTCGCGGAATTGTAGGCAACGTCGAGCCGCATTCCTTCAGGAAGAAGCTTCGAGAGCTCCGGTAGATCGACGATTACGCGATCCGCAACCTCCAGCGTGCTGGCCTTGGATTGTTTGACGATCCCCAGACCAACTGCCGGCTGGCCGTTATAGCGCACGGCGGTACGTTCGTCGGCAGCTCCGAGGGTAACTTGGGCAACATCGCCGAGCTTTACAAAGTCGTCGCCGCTCTGCTTTACTACGATCGCTGCAAATTGCTCCGGAGTGGCCAGCTCACCTCGCGTTCGGACCGAGAACTCGCGTCCCTCGCCCTCGACTCGGCCGGCGGGGATCTCAACGTTTTCGCGACGTATCGCCTGCTCGATGTCGGCAGTCGTAAGGCCGAGGCCTGCCATCTTTTGCGCATCGAGCCAGACTCGCATGGCATAACGCCGCTGACCGCCGATAATAATCGAGCCGACCCCTGGGAGCCGCTGGATATGATCCTTCAGAATTCGGTCCGCGACATCGGTCAGCTCCAGATTCGAGTGGCGAGTGCTTGAAAGGGCCAGCCAAACGATAGCCTGGGCGTTGGCATCGACCTTCTGTATGATCGGATCGTCCGCCTCTCGCGGCAGCTGGCCACGAATACGGGAGACGCGATCGCGAACATCATTGGCGGCCTCATCGACATTGCGCCCCAGTTCGAATTCAATCGTGATGACCGATCCTTGTTCCTGGCTCGAAGAAGTGAGCGTCTTCACTCCAGGGATGGTCGAAATCTGCTCTTCCAGAAGATCGGTGATCTCGGTTTCCACAACGTTCGGGCTCGCTCCACGGTAGAATGTTGAGATAGAGACGATAGGTGGGTCGATGTCGGGGTACTCGCGGACGGGAAGGCGAGTGTAGGCAATCAGGCCGAACAGAATGATTACGAGCGTGAAGACAATCGCCAGAACCGGTCGATTGATGGAAAGTTCGCTCAACCTCACTTGGGACCTCCCTGATCACGCGCTACGCCTGAGGCTGATTCGTGCGCAATTGGCACCACCTTGCTCCCTTCTCTCAGTTTCTGATGCCCCGCCCGCACCACAATCATACCGGGCTCGAGTCCCTTCAGAATCTCCACCATCCGACTTTGCCGAACGCCCAGCTCTACCGGAACTCGCGTTACGCTGCTGTCAGGATTGACGGCGAAGACCAGCGTCTGACTTCCTTCGGCGAAGATCGCCTCGTCCGGGATCATCAGCGCGTGATCGCGCTTGCTCAGCACGGCGGAGACATTCGCGGACATACCCGGGCGGAGTTTCAGTTCCTGGTTCCGCACGTGAGCGATAACGCGAACGCTGCGAGTGGCTTTATCGACGACAGGCTCGATCACTGCAATGGTACCCTCGAATTCACGGTCCGGGAAGGCGGTGGTTGTGATTGACACAGGCGAATGCATCCGAAGCATCGGGTAGTAGCGCTCTGGCGCGGCGAACGTGACCTTGAGTTCATTGATCTGTGTCAAATCAGTGATGGAGGCGCCAGCGCGGACGAACGCCCCAGCGCTGACTCGACGCGATCCGGTCACTCCCGCGAAAGGGGCAGTAATTTTCAGTTTGGCGAGTCTCGCTTGAATAATCCCCATTTCCGCCATCGCGACTTTCAGGCCGGCGGTGGCGTCGTCGAATTCCTGCGGGGCGACGGCTCCCTTGTCGGCGAGTGACTTGACCCGATCAAAAGTAGCCTGCTTCTGATCGCGAACCGCTTCCGCACGCGCCAGTTCAGCCTGAAGCTGCGTGTCGTCAAGCTGAGCGATGACAACGCCTCGCTGGATGGACGCCCCTTCCTGAAACGGCAGTTCTTTCACCAGTGCATCGACTTCAGAAACAACGACAATGGCGTCAATAGCGTCGATTGAACCAACCGCTTCAAAACGATCGGTAACTGTCGCTTCGTTCACATTGGTCTGCTCTACGGGCATCGGCGGAGGGGTGAACCGTTCCGCGGCTTGATTTCGGGAGCATCCGAGCAGCGCCGCTAAAGACAGCAGGGTGGCTGACCAGATGAATCGAGTAAGAATCTTGTGAGTCACTGTAAACCTCTCAGTTAGCTTTCAAATCGCCAGGGTTCGGATCCCCTGCCGCCGGCATTAGTCGACTGTTGTTGTCTATTATCTCACTATAATGCGCCAGACGGCGGACGGTTCCCGAGGAATTCGGTCAGGCTGTCGGCCGAGAGCTCTTAACGGCTAATGGGGGGGGATAGGGACAGGCTTCTCATTCCTGATCGGCGAACGGCGCCTTTGCTGGAGAGAGCGCATATCCCTCCGAACGGGCAACGTAGGTGGCCGCAGTGATATCCCCGGTGACATTGAGTGTAGTGCGGCACATGTCGAGGATTCGGTCCACGCCCAGGATAACCGCGATCAGCGCCGGGTTCACACCGATTGTCGACAAGACAACAATAATGAACGGCATCGATCCGGATGGTACGCCGGCGGTTCCGATTCCGCCGAGGATAGCCAGGTAGGCGACGACGATCTGCTGCCCCACGCTCAGATCGACCCCCGATAACTGAGCCAGGAACAGCACGGTCACCCCTTCATAGAGGGCGGTTCCGTTCTGATTGGCGGTGGCGCCGATAGTGAGAACGAAGTTGTTGATCTCCTTGGGTACGCCGAGATTCCGCTCGGTTTCGGCAAGTGCAGTGGGGAGGGTAGCGTTAGAGGATGACGTCGAGAAGGCGGTCAGCATGACGGTCTTGATCCGCCGGAAAAAATCGATTGGGTTCAGTCGCGACAAGAAATAGACAGAGAGAGAGTAGACTCCGAACATATGCAGCGATAGCCCCAGCAGAACAGTCAGAATGAACCAGCCCAGGGCGGCGAGAAGGTCGACCCCGAACTGGGCCACGTTGTTGAACAACAGGCAGGCGACCGCGAATGGCGCGAACCGCATGATCAGATCGATCAGTTTGGCGGAGAGCGCAAAGAGGGCCTCCATGGCGCCCACAAACGGCGCTGCCACGCCCGCTGACACCAGTGTCGCCGCGATTCCGAGCGCCAACGCGAAGAACATCAAGTGCAGCATATTGGGCGTTTCGCTTGCGATGGCGGATAGCGGGTTGGATGGCACTATGGTCTTTACGGCCTGCATGAACGGAGATTCGTCTGATAACTTGCTCAGAGCCCCTATGCGGCGGGACGCCTCAGTGCCATAGCGTTGCTCCAAAGCTTCAGCTGTGCTCTGGTCGACTCGTGAGCCGGGTTTGATTGTGTTCGCGAGGGTCAGACCGATCACGACGGAAATAGCCGAGATGACGAGAGTGTAGAGAAAGGACTTTAGTCCGACCCGACCCAGGGTTCGCAAGCTGCCAATCCCAGCCACGCCGACTACAAGGGAGGAAAACACGAGCGGCACAACGATCATCAGGAGCAGGCGCAGGAAGAGCTGACCGATCGGTTCGGTTATCTGGCGGATAATCCAGATCACCGAGGAATTGCCGCCCCCCGCTGTCAGATTGACAGTGAGGCCGGCCGCAACGCCAACGACAAGTCCATAGAAGATTTTGGCATGGAGCGGACGTTTCGGGACAGACATCTGTGGAAGATCATTCGACTCTGAGCGGTCAGTCAAGAGATATTGCGTGAGCGGACATCTGGATTGAAGACAAGACTCCCGATAGAGTGTCTGCTTCGGGAGCATGATCCCCGAGGTATTCGCGGCGCAGCTTCTGCCCTTGACATGAGCGACCATGATCATATATTGGATTGATTGCTCCAAGAGACATATGTCTCTGTTAGGTAAAGACGACAACCGCAGAACGAGAGGACTTTCCTATGCGCTTGAGATTAATCCTGATCGCTACGGCAACACTGGCCTTAGCCGGTCCCGCGATAGCCGATGATCTGTACAAGGTGTCTGTCAGCAACGCAAATGAGGCTCGTCGCCTTGCGGCCACCAGCGCCGAGGCGCTGATTCGGTTAGATGACGGATATCTGGTGCTAATTTCTCCTGACGATCTCGGGTCGATCGGCGAGAGCGGCCTTACTTTTGCGCTGATCGCCCGCAACGTCGATCGGGAGAGGCTGGCAGTTGATAACCGGCTTGATCGGGCCAATGTTTCGCGGTTTACACTTCTCCATGAACAGGGGAATTTCCGGCTGTACTCTCTGGACCGGCCACTTTCGTTCTACCGTGGGATTGAGCCTGAAGTGTCCGCAATATCAGCGGAGCCGCTTGCGATCAGCTTCCCGCAACCGGGAGCCTCACCCGCGGAGTTGATAGCACAGCTGTCGACGACCGATATTCCGCTCCTGACCTTGATTTCCGGCGTGCGCCAGGACTCCTTAACGTCGTATGCCAGCCGCCTTCAGGCCTACTACCGACGACCGGCAGGCACCGATTCGAACTATGCATCGCGAGATTGGATCGCCGCCCGATTCACGGCGTTCGGCTATGATTCGGTTGTGGTAGATAGCTTCACGACGACCATCGGCGGGCTCTCGACCCCGTGCCAGAATGTGCTGGCGTATAAGATTGGGACAGTCTATCCAAATCATCAAGTGATCATTGGGGCGCATCGGGATGGCGTAGCGGCGTCCCCCGGCGCCGATGACAACGGCTCCGGAACGGCGGCTGTTCTTGAGGTGGCGCGTGTACTCAAAGATGTTCCCACCGATGTCACTGTGATCTTTTCGCTGTACGATGCCGAGGAGAATGGGCTACTCGGTTCGGCGGATTATGTGCGACGCGCCTACACCCGCGAGGACAGCATCGTGTATATGCTCAACATGGATATGATCGCTCAGGCAACCAACCTCGATTCGGCCAATATCTACCACGGCGCCGCGCTCCAGTACTCGAATCTTTGGATAAAGCTGGCTGACTCGCTTGCGGGCATCACCAAGGGGGTCCTCAAAGGGACCAGCGGCGGCTCGGATCATTATCCGTTTCAACAGAAGGGGTACGAAGTCAGCTTTGTGCAGGAGGGAGTCTTTTCGACCGTTTATCATACCTACCGGGACAGCACGTCGTTCATGGATTTCGAATACATGACGCGCATGGTTCAGGCATCACTGGCCACCGCCTATACGGTCAGCCAGTCATTTGCACCCGCGGCAACCCTGGTACTCAATTATTCAGCGGGGTATCCGGTCATGCTTACCCCCGGCGCAGCAGCCGCGGTCGAAATCAACATAGCCGCCTTCTATGGGGCGTCTGTCGCTCCCGGGTCGGTCACGTTGAACTACAGAATCGAGAATGGATCATGGCTGCAAAGCGCAATGAACCCGGGGGGGATCGGCTATTCTGCCTCGTTACCGGGACTCGCCTGTCTTGAACGAGTTCAGTACTATGTCAGCGCTCAGGATCAGACCACGAGCCAGATGTACTACGCTCCCTCAGCCAACGATCCGATCAAGGCCTGGGCCGCTTCGAGCAAGACGACAATCTTCTCCGATAACTGTAACACCGATCTCGGATGGACTGTCGGGGGGTACTGTGTCGACGGACCCTGGACTTTGGGGGTGCCGGTTGGTCTGGGGGACCGCGGGGATCCGCCCACAGCGTTTGGGGGCGCCGGTTCCTGCTGGCTGACGGACAATGTCTATGGCAACTCCGACGTCGACAATGGAAACACGACGCTGATGTCGCCCAAGTTTTCGGCTGACGTGACAACCCGAGTTGAATATGCAGTCTGGTATTCGAATGATTTCGGGGCGGCTCCACTCACCGACGCCTTCAAGGTATACATCTCCAACAATAACGGCATGTCATGGACATTGGCCAACTCGATCGGTCCGGTCTTTCACGCCAGCGGGGGGTGGTATGTCTATTCGCTCTGGGTGAAGGACTATCTCACGCCGACTTTGGACATGCGTTTGATGTTCGAGGCGGACGATCTTGGTTCTGGTTCAGTGGTCGAAGCTGGACTGGATAACATTATAGTCGAGAAATTCGCCTGTGCCCCCCCGCCGTGCTGTGTTGGCACAACGGGCAACACCGACGGTTCGACCGACGACGTAGTTGATATCTCCGATGTCTTTGCGCTCGTCGACTACCTGGGGGCGAGCATTCCGCTTGCCGATTGCCCAGAGGAAAATGATGTCAATACTGACGGTCCCGTGGACATCTCTGATATGTTTGCCTTGATCGATTATCTTGGCGGAACAGCGGTATTGCCCCCATGTCCGTAAACTAAAAGTAGTTGCGACACGCGCATGATGGAGCATATTTGTCTCCAGTCTCAGCGATTGGAAGTCGATAATAGACAGAGATAAGGAGATGAGAATATGTCCATGAACAGAGTTGTGTTACTTTGCCTGCCGCTCTTGTTGGCGGTTACGGCCAAGGCTCAGGTTTCGGCGGGGATTTCGATCACCGATGAAGGTGTCAAGAGCTTCTACCTCGCCATCGGTCAGACCTACCGCGTTCCGGAGCGGGAAGTAGTGGTCATCCGTGAGCGCCGAATTCCCGATGAGGAATTACCGGTTGTCTTCTTCATAGCTTCTCGGGCTCGTGTAAAGCCGGAAGTTGTGGTGGACCTTCGTCTTTCCGGGAAATCCTGGATGGACATTACTCTTCATTACCATCTGCGTCCGTCAGTCTACTACATCGCTCTGGATTGCGATCCGGGGCCGGAATACGGGCGAGCCTACGGACACTGGAAACGTCCTCGAAAGGAATGGAACAGAATCCGATTTGAGGATGATGACATTGTCAAGATGGTCAACCTGCGGTTTGTCACAAATCACTATGGTCTCAAGCCGTCAGAAGTGATTCGACTTCGCGGCGAACATCGCGATTTTGTCAGGGTGAACCATGAGGTCTCAAGCGCGGAATACCGTTCCCGCCACGGGAAGTCGGAGAAACAGAGCGAGGGACGAGGTCACGACCGAGAGAACAAACATGGCAAAAAGAACGGCCATGGCAACGGTCATAAGGGGGAGAAGCACGACGACTAAAGTCCGGCGCGATCAATAAGCAGGGCTCTTGAAGCTTCCGGGCCGCGTTACGTAGAGCGCCGCCTTGGGGTCGTTACGGAGGGCCCGACCGAACGACGAATCTCCCCCTCACCCGTCGCTCCGCGCCACCCTCTCCCTGACAGGGAGAGGGGAAGGGTGCGTGGGCGTTTTTCCTAACAGCTCCGTCACGCCTGCCCTTATTTCAACAGGGATCAAGGCCCGACCGAACGACGAAGCTCGTCCCGACGGTGCGGGTCAGGTCACCCCAGTTGAAGCTGGGGCAGGCATTCCCATTTGAAGAAGGGACAGGACCTGACCAAACGGTAAAGTTTCAACTGTGATGCCGTGACCCTCTCTCGATAATCTCAAGCTTCTTCCCCTCGCCCCGCTTGTGTGCGGGGAGAGGGACCAAGGGTGAGGATCTGTCGACTACGGACAGGCGGGAAGCGGTCTGCCGAGTACGAGATAGTTGACCAGAATGATGATGTCTATGATATCAACTCTCCCATCCCTGTTCACGTCTTCTTCCGCGACGCAGGATGACAATGGCCCCGATCCGAGAAGATATGACACCAGCGCCATAACATCCGAAAGGTCAGCAGTTTCCGCGAGATCGCCGTCGACGTTTCCGGTGACACCCACACAGCAGGAAGTATCAGCTCTGACCGGACTTAGCGCGTAGGGTGTCTCGAGAGGACCAAGTCCGACCTTGAGCGACCCGTAGTCGAATGCTGTCACGTTCACATAATATGGGACTAAGGGCAATAGGCCATCGATGGTGTAGTTATATTCGTAGTATTTCAGATAATTGTCATCGGTGAAATACATGGCTCGAGTGACTGAGTCGAGGATAGGAAATGAGAACGAAGTCGGGTCCCACCTCGCCTGCAGGAATGAGTCCGGCGGCTTCGGATGTGCCACGGTGTCAGGATAGATTTTGTGAATCCGTGTTGCCGACGGAGTAGATCGATTCGCTCCCTCGGGTTCGAAGTAAAAAACCGAATCCGCAAGGCCGATTCTGTTGTACGGATTGTTCTCATAGCGATGGGTCGAGTCATTGAAGAGCAGCATCGGATCCCAGTTGGGGTCACCGATCGGTCCATACAGATCGCGCAGCTGTTGGAGTGTGAACGGTGAGTCGCGCAGGACCCATTGCCCGTTCCCGAATGTCCATTTCCTGAAATCGAGTCTGTCGTAGCTTTCCAGTTTGCTGAAACTGGAGGGTTGAAGGTCACGAGACAGATAGACGTTGTACCCCTCAAAATCCCGCTCTCGGGAGAACTCGTCGAGGCCAGTTTCCGATTTTGCACCGTTGAACCTAACCCGTATTCTCCAGTAGAGACTTCCGTCTATGTATGTCGAGCCGTTGCCCCACACTTTGGGGGCATTCGGCGGTCGGGGACCTTTGAAATCCGGTACGCCGTCCCCCTCCTGCCACAAAGTGTCATATCTGGCAGATACAGAATCGTAACAGATTCGATACTTACCGGCATACCCGTCGCTGTCGGTGTCGACTCCCGGATTGTCGTACATCCATGACGCCCACGCGGAGTTAAGACCAAGATCGGTGAAGTCGAGATTATCGTAATATGCTGACGGATTTCCCGCGAGGAGGTTGATCCTGTAGTTGTTGGGATCGGTATGAAAATCCTCTCCGGCTATGTATACAAAAGAGAGCGGCAGCTCCTGTCCCGGACTGATATCGAACGGACCAACCGAGAGCAGGTAGCGAACGTCTGCGCCCAGGGCAGCCCCGAGGGTAACAGGTGAACTCGGAGGGACCCAGATGGAATCAGTGGGTGAGATGGTTCCAGTCATTATCTGGTCATAGTCGATTTCCCGGTTACGCAGCAGGTGGTATTTGTTTGCATCACCTGCTGGAACGCCCAACCCCCCTGTGGGTCCCATGGGACGTAATTTCGCCCGTGTCTGGGGACCGAAATCACCCAAATCGGGAAACCACCAGTTAAAGGAGAGAGCAGATGATTCGAGGGGAGTGCGTATGAAACGGGTAGCTGTCACGTGAGGCACTGACCTGGATGCATGAAGGTCCCCACCTACCGGATCGCCGTCATTGTCAAAGATATACGCGATGTTCACAGTATCTTGGAAGTTACAGCTTCCCGAAAATCCGCTGGGAGTCGGGAGATCGCGGCGGAAACCGGCGTGGTCATCGTGGGCACCTAAACTGCCGTCAACCCCCCGCCCGTACACGTCGCCATCGACGCAGATCCCCATGTAGAAATCGCGAAGTTCGTTCTGCTGAATGTTCCTGATACGATAGTCGAAAAGAACAAAGTCCTCGGCGTAAGGGAGGGCCCAAGCGTAGCTGCTCTGCGTGATTTCGATCCCCAGTGGTCTGTGACGTCGCCCCGAGACTGCGTCAGGTTGGAGTGAAACACCGTTTCTCGACACTGTAAAGGTATCAGTGTGTTTCGAAATAAAATCCTGATCCGAGACAGCTTGAGGGTGGTAGGAAGGATCGCTCGGATTCGAAGAGCGCTTCACTATACTGCCGAAAGGACTCTCGTCGGGGTAAACCTCGAACATATTAGGTGTCCAGCCGTCGGCGCCGGTCGATACGAGCGTATCTTGGCCGACCAGAGCCCCAAACCAAAAGAGCCCCGCAAACAGATAGCGTGATCCGGATCCCTTGGGGAACTCGCAGGGGGGAACCTTCAAGCCAGTGAATGGATCGATATCTCCGCCGCCACTGCCGTACGCTCCAAACAGACCGTGGTTCGAAATCGTCAAGACGATCCTGCCGACATTGTGGACTGCCGATTGGAGCAGGATCGACGCCGGAGACATGACCGCCTCGTTCGTCAGTTTCTCTCGTAGGTCCTCGAATTTGGCGCGGGCCGATACAGTGCCGACACATGGCAGAAAGATTAGCGCCGCGAGCATGCTGAGTCGAACTGTTCTGAAAACCATACTATCCTCCGCGTACTTCGTTCACCGACAATACTAAGGTCGGTTGAAGAGTATCCCAGGGAGCGGTCGCAACGTGTACCGACCTATCTTACATTATCCATGAACTGACGAATTGTCAAGGAATCTTGTGCAATGCTTGGTGTGAGATCGGGGTAGTAACAAATGTCATCGACCGGCGTCGGAGCTGCTCGCACCACTTCTAAACAGCAAGAAGAGCGCAGAAAACAAGTTGAACAATCCTGACCCGGATATATCTTGAAGGATAGAAAGAGGTATTCAGCATGACCAAAGCTATCGAGGACAGATTTCGATCCTTGTCGTTTCTGATCGGCAATACGCCTTTGCTTGAAATTCAGTTTCGGCGAGCCGGTGTTGGACGGCGCGTTTTCGCCAAGGCCGAGCATCTCAACATGACTGGAAGCATCAAGGATCGGATGGCGTTGCACATCCTGGAACGAGCTTATTCTGCAGGAACGCTCAAACCGGGGGACACGATTGTCGAGGCGACCAGTGGAAACACCGGAATTTCCTTTGCTGCCATCGGGCGCGCCTTAGGGCATCCGGTTACTATCTTCATGCCGGACTGGATGAGCCGGGAGCGGGTGGACCTGATTCAGAGTCTGGGGGCGAGGATTCGTCCGGTGACGAAGGAAGAAGGGGGCTTTCTGGGGAGCATTCGTCAGGCCGAGGAGTTAGCCAAAGGATCGCAGAATCATTTCCTCCCCAGGCAATTCTCCAATAGCGGCAACACCGAGGCACACGAACTGACCACCGGTCCCGAGCTCTGGTGGCAGTTGAATTTCAATGACCTGATTCCCGATGCCTTCGTGGCCGGAGTAGGCACCGGGGGGACAGTTATGGGGGTAGGCAACTATCTTCGTACCCAGAACCCGTCAACGCGAGTTCACCCGATGGAGCCCTCCAACTCACCCACGCTTCGCACCGGGCGCAAGATCGGGCATCATCGGATTCAGGGAATTTCTGATGAGTTCATTCCACCCATTCTGGACCTGAACGCGCTCGATCCGGTTATTGACGTAGCTGACGGCGACGCCATTCTGATGGCACAAAAACTCGCACAGAACCTCGGGCTGGCGGTTGGCATTTCATCGGGGGCGAACTTTCTCGCGGCAGTGTTGATTCAGGACGAATTGTCGCCGTCGTCAGTAGTGGTGACCGTCTTCCCCGACGACAACAAGAAGTACTTGAGCACGGATTTGCTGCGTGAAGAACCAATCAAGCCGGACTACATCTCGCCAGAAATAGAGCTGACTGGGTTTCTTGCTCATAAGAGGGTATGCCACACTTGCTG
The DNA here is from genome assembly GCA_964540105.1 of uncultured Ignavibacteriales bacterium. Classification (GTDB taxonomy): domain Bacteria; phylum Zixibacteria; class MSB-5A5; order GN15; family FEB-12; genus DATKJY01. Next base: position 1,058,798 of record CAZILL010000001.1, read on the forward strand.
TGATTACCGGAATTGTGCCGAGCGAAAGAACGCGGGCCTGATTACGCTGACCGGCTGCAAATGATCGGGTTTTGCGCAGGCGTGTGAGCTGTGTGAGCGGGAACGTTTTTGTTGAACTGCGTCCACACGTGTCATAGACTCACCAAGTGAAAAGTCGCTATGTGTCTTCAACGACTCCAGCTAATGTTGTCGCAGTCCCCCGCGACGAGAGACCGAGCAAGGTCCTGCCGTATGGGCGCCAGCAGATAACCGAGGAGGATGTACAGGCGGTTGTCGAGGCGCTTCGATCTGACTGGTTGACCCAGGGGCCGACCATTGAACGTTTTGAGCGCGCCGTTGCCAAGTACTGTGGTTGCAAGCATGCCGTGGCCACCAATAGCGCCACCTCGGCGCTCCATATTGCCGCGCTGGCAAGCGGACTTGGTGGTGGCGACAGGCTCTGGACTTCCCCAAATACGTTTGTCGCGTCGGCCAATTGCGCCCTCTACTGCGGGGCGGAAGTGGACTTCGTCGACATAGACCCGCGCACTTACAACCTCAGTGTCAACGACCTCTCGGCAAGACTGGCGGGCGCCTCACGCAATGGCACGCTGCCGAAAGTGATCGTCCCGGTTCACTTTGCCGGTCAATCGTGTGAGATGTTGAAAATCGCCGAATTGGCCAGGGAGTACGGTGTCGTCCTCATCGAGGATGCCTCGCATGGTATTGGCGGGAGTTACTTGCGGACCAAAGTGGGGAGCTGCGCCTATTCGGATCTGGCCGTCTTCAGTTTCCATCCGGTCAAAATCATTACCACCGGCGAAGGGGGGCTGGTCCTCACGAATCGCGATGATCTCTCTACCAAGCTTCGGCTGTTGCGAAGTCACGGCATTACTCGTTCCGAGGCGGAAATGGTCGGGTCGAGTCACGGTCCTTGGTACTATGAGCAGGTCGCCCTCGGCTACAACTATCGTATGACCGACATCGAGGCCGCTTTAGGGCTGAGTCAATTGCAACGAATCGACCAGATTGTGACACGCCGACAGGTCCTCGCGAAGCGATATGACGAGCTACTGTCGTCGTTACCGGTCACGACTCCGTGGCAGCACCCGGACACGTGTTCTGCGTTTCATCTCTATGTCATCAGGCTAAGACGTGATTTGATCGAGAAGTCACATCGACAGGTGTTCGAAGAACTGCGAGCGGCCGGTATACTTGTCAATCTTCACTACATTCCGGTCCACACCCAGCCCTACTACCAGCGGCTTGGTTTCAAGGCGGGTCAGTTTCCGAACGCCGAGAATTACTATGCTGAAGCGATAACGCTTCCGCTGTACTTCGGTCTGACCGACTCGGAACAGGATTTCGTGGTAGCGCAACTGTCTCGTATACTCCTATGAAGACAGCCATCATTGTCCAGGCACGGATGACTTCGAGCCGTCTCCCGGGCAAAGTCCTCAGGAGCGTCCTGGGCAAGCCGCTTCTGGAGTACCAAATCGAGCGTTTGCGCCGAGTGAAGGGCGCTCAGGCCCTGGTCGTCGCGACCACCACCAACGCCACCGACGATGTGATCTGTGAATTCTGCACGCGACTCGATCTGCCTGTCTTCCGTGGCTCTGAGGAAGATGTTCTGGGACGTTACTATCAGGCCGCGGTGATAACGAACGCCGATCATATTGTCAGAGTGACGTCGGATTGCCCGCTGATTGATCCTGACGTCATCGACAAGGTCATTGCGCTCTACAATGCTGGCGAGAGATTCGATTACGTCAGCAACACTATCGAACGGAGTTACCCCAGAGGGCTGGATGTTGAAGTGTTCTCAATGAAAGCACTTGGCGAGATGCATAGGGAGGCGAAGCGCGCGCATCAGAGGGAACATGTGACGCCGTTTATTCAGGATCAGCAAGAGCGCTATCGCGTCGGGCAGGTGCATCATGAGCTCGACCTGAGCAGTCATCGTTGGACAGTCGACACAATCGAAGACTTCGAGCTGATCAGGCTGATTCTCGAAGCGCTCTATCCTGTGACGCCACGCTTTGGGATGCAGGATGTTCTTGACCTCTGTGCGAAGCACCCGACCTGGATCACGCTCAACCAGCACGTGCACCAGAAAGAGCTCTCCGGGCGCTGATGCCCTGAAGCTTCATGCCGTTTCATGAGGTGAATGACCTTGCCCGACCGCAGCAAACGATCTCGTCCATCGGTTGTGTTCCGGGTTGATTCCTCCACGGAAATCGGCACCGGTCATGTTATGCGCTGCCTTACTCTGGCCGACCAGCTTCGTCGCGCCGGGCGCGAGTGCCTCTTCGTCTGCCGCGAGCTGCCGGGAAACCTGGGCCGTGTCATCAGGAAACAGGGGTTCGCTCTCAGTCTCCTAAAGGACTCGGGGCAGGGCACGGAGTGTTCCGCCTCTATAGAGAATGAGTATGCTCGCTGGCTTGGCGTGAGCTGGTCAGATGATGCCGCCCAGGCCCTCCAGGCGATAGTCTCGGCAGGATGCAGTTGCGAGCTGCTCGTTATCGATCACTACGGGATAGACTACCGATGGGAGGAGATCCTGCAGCCGGCTGTCGGTCGGCTGATGGTGATTGATGATCTGGCCAATCGACGCCACACCTGCGATCTCCTTCTTGACCAGAATCTCCACAGGGACATGAAGGATCACTATCGCGGCCTGGTTCCTTCTGCCTGCCTGACTTTTCTTGGCCCAAGCTACGCCCTGCTCCGACCGCAGTTTGAAGTCGCATACCAGAGCCTGCCGCGCCGCGACGGTACCGTACGACGGATGTTCATCTTCATGGGAGGCGCGGACCCTTCGAACGAGACCTCCAAGGCTCTCGACGCCATTGGAATTCTCAATCGACCTGAGATAGCCGTTGACGTGGTGGTCGGCGAGAGTAACCCCCATCGACACGACATAAACCAAATCGTGAGTGGCATGCGATCCACCACGTTCCACTGTCAGGTCGACAATATCGCTGAGCTCATGGCGAAGGCAGATCTGGCGATCGGAGCCGGGGGCACTTCCGCATGGGAGCGATGCTATCTAGGCCTGCCGTCGCTCATGATGGTTCTCGCCCAGAATCAGGAAGAGCTTGCGCTGTCCATTGCAGAGGCAGGCGCCGGTTGGAATTTGGGATGGGCACATGCCGTAACTGCCGATCAGATCGTAAGGGCACTCGTCGACGTCATGAGTCGTCCGGACGAACTCCTATCTGTCGCTCAGAGAGCCGAGAGCCTCATGCATGGGGAATCAGATTGGCACACTCCGCATCTGTTGTCAGCGCTGCTGTCCGGCGCTTTAATATAGGGGAGAGATCAGGTGATCGGATCTACTTCTGGGAAGTGTCGGCTGCAGTTAGCCGTAATTTTCGCACCGCACGCATTCGATCAATCATTCTCCAGCCGCGAGGAAACGAGCTCCTTACGGTATCGCGAAGGGATTCAAAATCAGCACGATTTCCCCCCGAGGTCCCCTGTCGGGCGATGTCGGACCCAATGATGACCAACGCGACTACAAAGAATGCCAGAACGCCAGACAGGATGATCACCTGCCTTCTAAATGGGCCGGACTTGATGGTCGGCAGCGATGGGGTGTCGAGAATCCGTACGATCGGAACATCCTTCTGCGCGTCCAGTTTTGCTGATTCGTACTGGTGACAAAGCGTTGTGTATGTGTTTGACTTAATTTCTACATCGCGCTGAAGGCGGCTCAGCTCCTTAAGAATCTCAGGGCTGGAAGTGTTATTCCAGTCCATGTTCTGGTTCTGGAACTGTTCCAGCTGGTCTTCGGCGCCGCGAAGTTCCAGACCCACAAGTTCCATCTGGTGGGAAAGGAATTGGGCGTTGTTCTTTGCCGACGAACGTCGTTTGTTAAGATTGTAGTCTTCGAGCTGTGTCAGGTACTCGGCCACGATCAGCTGCGAAAGCTGCGGGTGGGAAGTCTCCACGCCGACGCTGATTTCTCCGGTTCTCTTGTCGGATTCAATGCTCGTCTGATCACGGAGGTTCCTGCGGAGGAGATCAGGGTTCTCTTCATCGAAATACTGGCCCAGCGTCTGAGAATTTCGCCGCTCACCATCAGAGAATTCATAGGTCTTCTCCAGAACGGCGTTGACGATGAGATTGGACTTGAGGATGACCGGAAACAGGGCCGAGGAATTCTCGTCGGACAACGCCAGAGGGTCGGCCAGCCCGACCAAGCTCTTCACGGAGTTCAAACCGTCGTTCATCGATTTCCCCGATGGCAATATGCTCGCCTTCGACGTATACATGTTCGGTTTCAGGAACATGTAACCTGCCGTGACTACCATCACGGCGCTAACGACGCTAACGATTAGCCGTCTCCTGTGAACCAGAAGCCGGGCAAGTTCGAACAAGTTTATGTCGAACTTGAAAGAGGACGAATCTTGTTCGATATTCCGGTCTTCCTGTTCTATTCCGGATGGAATGTGTTCTCTTTTTGCCGTCTGGTCCAATCTCAGTGTGTCTTTCAATATGACGCGTCCTTGCATGCCCTTCTCCAATTCAATGATGTATTATATCAAATAGCATGCCGCGAGATCAACCAAAACATTGAAGTGAAGTCATTGTATAGCAATGAATTAACGATGATCGACTCGGGCGGTCGAGTAGAATCTCAGGAAACTCCGGAAAACAGGAAAGACTTTCTCCAAGGTCATGGATAATTCTTCAAATCATCCACCTCAACGAAATATACAAAAGAGGTGTTATTGGTGTAAACTGGTCGTGCCAATGTGGCGCGCTGAAGGCTGCCATGCCTTTCATCCTGCGTTGGGTGAAAGGGCTTCGGGGTAAGAGGCAAGTGAGCTCGTTACGAATTCCGTCAGTTCGTTTCGGAACCGATCCTGAGAGAAGCGTAGCGCGTTTTTCCGAATCTCGATTGGGTCAAAGTGATCTTGCATCTGCTCGAATTTGCGAACGGCATCGACGATCTCAGCGGTCTGCTGTTGCTCAAAAAGGAGGCCTGTCTTGCCGTTGATAATGGTCTCGAGCGCTGCGCCTTTGCCGTAGGCGATAACTGGTGTGCCGCAGGCCTGTGCTTCGATAAGGACAATCCCAAAGTCCTCTTCTGCGGCGAACAGGAATCCTCTGGTGCGCTGAAGGTGATCTTTCACCACTTCGAAAGGCTGGTAGCCGAGTAGAGTAACATTCGCTCCGGCCTTCGAACGTATTTTCGCGAAATCCGGGCCGTCGCCGATTACTATCAGCTTCTTATCCGGCATCAGCTGAAACGATTCAACAATCAGATCGATTCTCTTGTAAGGGACCATGCGGGAAACCGTCAGATAGAAATCTTCCTTCTTCTGACAGAGATCGTACGCGTTCACATCCACGGGTGGATAAATAACGCTCGATTTTCGACGGTAGGTTTTCAGGATTCTTCGGGCTATGTAGTGCGAGATCGCAATGAACTCGTCAACACGGTTGGCCGAAATCACATCCCAGCTGCGCATACGATGGAGCATCCGTTGGGCGAGAACCCCCCGCGGACCATCGGAGAGACCGGACTCACGCAGGTACTGATGGGTCAAATCCCAGGCATAGCGCATCGGTGAATAGCACATGCAAATGTGAAGCTGGTCGGGTCCGGTGATAACGCCCTTAGCGACGGCGTGCGAACTGGAGATGACCAGTTCATAACTCGAAAGATCGAAGCGTTCTATCGCGAACGGCATTACGGGGAGGTAGTTCCGATACTTGCTCCGTGCCATCGGAAGCCGCTGTACAAAGCTGGTCGTCACCGATCTGCCGCGCAGGTGTTTTCTGTCCTGATCTGGAAGAAAGTCCACTATCGAAAAGAGATCGGCGTTCGGAAACAGAATCAGCATCTGCTCGAGGACCCGTTCGGCTCCTCCGTACGTAACCAGCCAGTCGTGTACGATGGCGACTCGAAGCCCGCTCAGCATGTCTGGGGCAGGCGAATTCACCGTCGCACCAGGCTCTCTCTTGCCGGTTGCGATTTCACAGCGTTCGAAGGGGTGTGCGAGGCATTTCCCATGACACTCGAATAAACTTCTTCAAGAAGTTGCAAGTGTTTGTCCATCGTCGGAGGATCTGCCCAGAATTTGTCGTACGCAGCTTGTCCCATGTGCGTCGCTGTTTCCTTGTCTTTCAGTTTCCGCATCTTGTCGGCCAGGTCATCGCTGTTTCCTGTCTCGAACCAAAGGCCAGTCAATCCGTCGATGACGCTGTCACGCGCTGCGCAGTTATCCGGCACAATCGCCGGAATTCCCAGAGCCGCCGCCTCAAGGACAACCATCCCCTGGGTTTCATACCAGAGCGAAGGGAGGACCAGCGCCCGGGCTTGTTTCATTTGAGCTCTGACATCGTCATCCGACAGCCACCCAGTCACAACGATCTCAGGGAAACGCGACTCCAGACTCCGCCGGCCTTCTCCATCTCCGACGACCACAGGCGCTGTTCCATTCTTACGGCCAGCCTGAGCGAACAAATCGAGTCCTTTTTCAGGCGAAACGCGACCGACCGCAACGAACCGGTGGTTCTCTCCGCAGCTGGCCGGAGACTCCTGCAATCCGGGTACCGGATTCGGGATGTCATAGGTGGCTGCACCATAGGGAAGGTATGGTCCGAGAATGTTCCGACTGAACCGAGAGATCGTGATGAAGTGGCTGATCCCTGAAGGGACTCTGCCCCATGTTCTTTGAATTCCCTGGCGCCCAACACGCCAAACCTTGTGAAGATATCCATTCTTGTCGCAGTTTGTGGCAAGGCAAGCGGAAGACATCGCACGCAGGGCACAGATGTTGTTGGTTCGATAGTTGAAGAATCCACCGTTCGGACAGGCGATGAAGTAGTCATGCAATGTGCAGACTATAGGGAACCGCCGTTTGACGGCCTCATATATGACACTCGTTGACAGGCTTTTGGTCCACGCGTGCACGTGGATGATGGTGCATGAGGGGTCACAGGAATCCAGAAGCTGGGCAATTCGACGCCCGGCAGTCGCGTTCCAGAGTCCCTGTCGAGCGGCTCGAAACCGATTGGGATCAGCACGTATCTCCTGTTGATCAGTGCAGATCAGCTTGATCTTCATGCCGCTCAGCTCGGCCATTACCGGTGCGACTGCAGAGAAGAGCGTCACGTCATGTCCTCGACGCGCAAGACCGAGTGCCGAAAGCAACGCAACTTTGCCCGCACCGCCGTTGATGTGCGCGAAGTCGTTTATGATTATGAGATTGTAAGCTCCCATCAGAGTGGCTCAGGCCTCATAGACAGAGGGCGCGAGTCTCTTCTCCCCATCGGCCACCTTGATCACTCTGGCCGGATTGCCGACGACGGTCGCGTATGCCGGAACATTGCTGATGACCACGCTTCCCGCGCCGATCCTGGCGTAATCACCGACCTGAATGCCCCCAAGGATGACGCTATTGGCCCCGACTTCGACATTGTCTCCGATTACCGGACTCGGTCCCTGTGAGCCATCAGCGAGTTTAACACAGCCGATCGTCGTGCAGTGACGCACGTGAACGTTGCGCCCGATAACAGTGCGATCGTTGATGACCAGGGCATAGCCGTGCTCGATCTTCAGTCCAGCCCCGACGCTGGTCGAAGCGCGCAGTTCCACGCACAGGATGTACTCGACCATCACACGGTAGGCAATCATGAATGGAATGCCGAGCCACCACAGGATCGAACCGCGTCGCCGGGCGAACAGATTGACGAAGCGGAAGAACACGAGAATGAGTATGATCTTGACCTGCCCCCTGTTGTTGACGTAATCCTGAAACAGATATCGAATCATGTCGACACTATGCCTCTTCGCGCTCCGAAGCTTCCCATCTCGAGCGTCAGCAATATGAGAATCTTCACAATCATGCCAAAAGTAAAAAACACTTCGAAGTTGCCGGTGAACAGGACGGTGGTGAACGGCATCAGGATGACCATGGCGATAATCGAGCGAAACGCGTGATTATAGACGACGGAGTAGTAGAGATAGTAGAGCATAAGGAAGTAGACCGCGCCGACCAGAAATTGCAGGATCGCTGTGATCCAGAACGGGAACATGGCGATGAGGATGGCGGGATAGGCCATCGTGTAAAGATATCCCCTCGCAATGATGGTCGATGCCACCTGCGGACCGAGAATCTTGATCATGAGATACTTCATTCCGACCTCCTCAGCGGGGACAGCGCCGCGATGTAAGAGGTTGGTCAATTCGACCTCGCTATGATCATCATCGTACCGTCCCCGTGATGCGATATCGTTGTCGACGGCCCACCAAATCTCCCCCTGGAAAGTCAGGGTGCGATTGAGAAGATAGTTGTACGCTATGCTCGTATTACCGATGACGACGGAATAGGTCGTGAGGGCGAAGGCTCCGACCACGACCGCGGCCGCACCGACGAGCAGGGCGTGTCGCATTCTGAACAATCGTAGGTCCGGATGTTGATAGTGATACCGGATATAGACGGCGACATAGTAATGCACAAAAACGCTCACAAGCATCGAGAACTTGTTTCCGATCATCACCGCATAGGCGAGGAAGACGAACAGGATGATGCCGTTGACCGATATCCGACCTGCTTTCCTGCGGAAATACCCCAAGGCGAAGGCGATGAGATTTCCGTAGATCAGCAGCGCGCGCTGCATCGGATCGGCGGCCTGAAAAAATTCATACTTTCCGAAGCCCGATAGCACTGGAATCCCCTCGACCGTAAAGACGTAGGCGATATAGATAACCACCAGCCCGATCGCGGCGTATGCCGACGCCTTCAGATTTCCGAGCTGAAGGGATCCGGGGGAGACGGTAAAGTCGACTCGGGAGAGCGGCACCTTGTCGAGCAGCGCGGCCACAGCAAGAAATCCGGTGTTGAAGACAATGTACAAGAACGCCAACTTCGACGTCGCGAGAGTTGGGAAAGTAAACCGGAGCAGTTCGACGTTGTAAGTACCCAGATCGTTATAGAAACAGGAGACCAGCGCCCAAGCCTGGGAAAAGAAGAGATAGCCGAAGAGAATGAAATGCTTCTTGTGGCGTCGCAACGCATAGAGACTGAGACTCACATACGCGACGATCGACAAGGCGTTAAGAAGAATCACGCGACACCACGCTTAGAAAGGCGTTCTGCAGTTTGACTACATTCTCTTGAGAGAGCACACTGGGGAAGAGAAGGGGATCGGACCAGAACGCGTCGTGGGAGTTTGCCATCAGGCGTTCCATAAACCTGCAGTCGGCGTCATAATCGCGATGAAAGCGTCGCAGGAGGTCATGGGTCAATTCGCGGAGTTTGGTCATATCGCTGCAATAGTGAATGGAAGAGAAACCGTTGAAAAACATCTTGCAGAATACGATGGCCGGTTTGCCGAGCATCCCCGCCTCAAGTGCAGCGGTACCGGATATTGTGAATACGATCGCAGAACGCTTGAGTATCTCCATGCTGGAGACGCTGTGGTGAATCAGCTTTACATTCGGTATTCGGCGCATTTCGTGGAAGAGTGAGAGCTTCTTGGTTCCGAGGAAATTGGGATGCTCCTTGACAATCAGTGTGACATCAAACGGCAGCGCCCGCCTGATGTCTTTCACGAGCTTCAATTGATCGCTGAAATAGGCTCCCAGAACGTCGATAGATGATTCCGGTTGCACATGGAGTGGGTAGTACGCGATGGCCCCGTTGACGTCATTCAGTCGATCGTAGCGAAACAGATGCCGCAGCGAAAAGCCGTTCACCAATCGTCTGGTCAGCAGGCTGATCCGTCCTGAAAGATCATGATGGGTCAGGTTTTGGCGGGTAAACATGGCCTTTCGGGTTACCCGATTGCTGATCGAATTCAACAGCTTCATCGGGCTCAAAACGCGCTGCTTGTTCAATTCCCCGAAGTAGAGGGGTGGGGGACTGTCTACAGCGAACCTCTCAAGCAGCGTCTTTCCGTCCGCCGTTTCTCGACTCTCTGGACAGGGGATCGTCCTCTCCTGCCGATAGCTGTCAAAGAAGACAACCCGACGGGGAGGGTGCCGCATGTCGCTTGGTGAAATAAACGTGATCCCCAGGCGTCGACAGAGCAGATGGGCAACCATCTCGTTAGTGTTTGTTGGTTCCGCAAAGAGGTGAGTGATTCCGCGGCTCGAAAGGAACTCCTTCATGTGATAGTAATACAAGAAGGCATACTCATTGATATCCGGCTTGTTCTTCCTCATGACAAACTGATCCATCATGAAGATCTGGTTGATGGTCAGATCACATTCATTCTCGCTGGCTACGATTTCCTCCATAAGGCGCTCTTTGAGCTTCGCGTCAAGAAAATCTCTCGTTGAAAACACGAGCTCAAGGATGACGGTGCGTGGCACTCCCTGTTTCACCAGCCATCCAGTCCAGAAGTTGTTCGTCGTGATCCAGAAGACCTCGTGACCGGCGGCGGACAGGGCTGTCGAGATTTCGTACAATACCCGGGTCAGATCAAAAATTGAAACAATGGCAATCTTCCTGCCCATCCTTCAGGCCTCCTTGCCTGAGTAAGGTCCATTCCGTCTCTTTCCCTTGTTTCTTCAACAGGAGCAGGAGACCGGTTTCTCGCGCTCTGGTTGCGTGCATGCGAGCGGATTCAGACCGGTATGTAGCATAGGCTTCGCGTGCCACTGCCCGCAATTACAATTTTCCCTGTTGAATGTTGTTTTCGGTCGCGCCGAATCAAATGCTTGTTGACTTCGGAGGGAGAGGAATCTTGGTTACTCCCGTCAGGAGCCTCTGCAAGGCAATTCTGGAAGAGAGGTAGAATTTTTGGATAAGATAACGCTCAAAAAGGAAATTGCTCGCGACTCGATATCGCATGCTGCCAAGTCGATCGTCTATTGCGTTCGGTGCGTGATGCCAGAAACCAAACCCGATCTGCTCATCGATGAAGCGGGTGTCTGCAACGCCTGTCGCAGTTATGAGCGTCGCAAGCAGATCGACTGGCCGGCCCGAAAGACGGAACTACATGCGATTCTCGACCGCTTCCGGAGCAAGAACCACAGCAACTACGACTGCATCATTCCGGTCAGCGGCGGCAAGGATAGCACCTACCAGACGGTTAAGGTCCTGGAAATGGGAATGAACCCTCTGTGTGTGACTGCCACAACCTGCAAGCTGTCCGCAATCGGTCGGGCGAACATCGAGAATCTGAAGATGCGGGGCGTTGACTATGTCGAAGTGACCACCAACCCGATCATCCGACGCCGAATAAATCGACTTGCCCTCAGACAGATCGGCGATATCTCCTGGCCGGAACACCTAACCATCTTCACGATTCCGGTTCGAGTCGCCGTGCAGATGAATATCCCACTCCTGGTCTGGGGTGAGAACTCACAGAATGAGTACGGCGGCCCGGCTGGCGACGTGGAAAACAACGTGCTGACCCGTCGCTGGCTTGAAGAATTCGGCGGTTTGCTGGGGCTTCGCGTAACCGATCTGATCGGGCAGGAAGAGATCGAGGCCAGGCATCTGATTAGCTACACGTATCCTTCTGACGAAGAGCTGAAGCGGATCGGTGTCACAGGAATATTCCTCGGGTACTATCTGCCCTGGGACGGCTACTCCAATGCGTTGTTTTCACAGGCTCACGGCATGGCGACCTATCACAAGACCATCGAAGGCTCGATGGTCAATTATGAAAATCTCGATAACCTGCATACCGGTATACACGACTACTTCAAGTTCCTCAAGTATGGCTTCGGACGGGCGACCGATTTCGCCTGCCTGCATCTTCGCCGTGGCCGACTCACGCGCGAGGACGCACTTCAATTGGTGAAGATGCACGACGGGAAGTTTCCCTGGACCTACCTTGGCACTCCGATTGATGAAATCCTTGACGATCTCGATGTGACAATTGACGAATTCATATCGATTTGCGATCGATTTACCAACAAACGGTTGTTTGTCTGCGATTCTCGCGGGAATCTCCTGAAGGACCGCAACGGCAATCTGACCAAGATCAACTACGATAATATATGAGCGTCGTAGCCATCGTTGATTACGGCATGTGTAATCTGGATTCGATGGCACGAGCGGTCGAAGAGAACGGAGGGCGTCCGCTGGTTACCAGCGATCCGGCCGACCTGAAGGACGCAACTCATATTATTCTCCCCGGCGTTGGGTCGTTCGCGGAGGCGATGAAGAACCTCTCGGAGCGAGAACTTGATCAGGCTCTGACTGAGCAGGCGCTCAACCGAGGGATTCCGTTTCTCGGAGTCTGCCTTGGGATGCAGCTTCTCGCGACTGTCGGCTTTGAGGGGGGTGAAACAGCCGGGCTGGGGTGGATTCGCGGTGAGGTGCGGCGATTGACTCCTGCCAAGGGCGACCTCCGCATTCCCCACATCGGGTGGAACGAAGTGTTTCCGGACAAAGAGGATGCTCTGTTTGCGGATATCACACCCGGTACCGACTTCTACTTTGTCCACAGCTACCACTGTTGTTGCTATGATCCGAACGACATCGCTGCCAGTACTCCTTATGCCGATGGCTTTACCTCCGCGATCAGCCATGAAAACATCCGCGGAGTCCAGTTTCATCCCGAAAAGAGCCAGCGACCGGGTTTTCAGGTATTGAAGAACTTTCTCTCCATGTAGAGGTCAGTCGTGTCCTTGAAGATCAGAGTCATGCCGACGCTCCTTTATAAGGACTTGGGGCTTGTGAAGGGGAAAGGCTTCGACTCGTGGCGGCGGGTCGGGAGCGTCATGCAGGCCATCAAGGTGTACAACATGCGTGGAGTCGACGAACTTGTTTTCCTTGATATCTCCGCGACTCAGCAGGGGAGAGAGCCGGACTATGCTCTGATCGATGAAATCGCCGACGAGTGTTTTATGCCGCTGACGGTTGGCGGCGGCATACGATCGGTCGAGCATGTTCGATCTTTGCTTGGTGTCGGCGCTGATAAAGTTGCCCTCAATTCAGCCGCGGAAGAATCGCCCGAGTTGATCCGTGAGATTGCCCGACGATTTGGATCGCAATGCGTGGTCATATCGATAGATTTCCGTCGTTCTCCGGACGGTCGCTATGAGGTGTTCACGCGGTCAGGGACACATCCGACCGGACGCGATCCGGTGGAATGGGCGAAAGAAGCGGAAGGGCACGAGGCGGGAGAGATTCTTCTGACCTCGATTGACCGTGATGCCACAATGGCCGGCTACGATGTTGATGTGACGCGCCGCGTAAGCGAAGCGGTGTCGATTCCGGTGATCGCTTCGGGTGGAGCGGGAGAGTATGAACATATGGCGCTCGCCCTTCGCGAGGGAAAGGCGTCGGCGGTCGCCGCTGCTGCTATGTACCACTACACCGAAAGAACGCCGCTGGAGGCTAAGCGATACCTCAGGAATCACGGCTTCAATGTTCGCGTGTGATCGAGCATCCCATTTGAGGCAGGAATCCCGCGTGATCTGAGAACCTGGTTCAAGTACGATCGTTCGTTATCATGGAGCAGGAAACGGTAATTGACTCCGGCGTGAATCACAAGAATGATTCCGGCGCAGGAGCCCATTGCGACGTAGTTGTCGGACAGCAGAAGACGCACCAACAGATAACTACCCACGGCTACTACGCTGACAGCGACAATAGGCACGAGGGGCTTCACCAGCGCTTCGACTTCCATCTCAAGAAACTTCTTCATTGAAAGTGAGTAAGGAGCGAGGTAGAAGACCTCTGCCAGCAGAGTCCCTATCATGAGGCCGGCCAGCCCGATCACGTTCAGCAAGATTAGGCTCCCGACAATTTTGACGAGGGTATACGCTATTGAAATCCACATCGTCTGCTTCACCTTCTCCATGCCGACGACCATCGTGGATGCAATCGATGGAATCGGCAGCACGAGGTAGGCGGAGAGCAGTATCAGGGCCAGGTACGAGCTCGAGGCAAACAGTTCGCCGACCCATGCGCGCAGAAGATAATCCATGAACACAAACAGGACGGCGAGCAGGGGGAGGAGGATCAGATATGCATAGCGGACGAGATCGACGAACAATCGGCGCAGCGACGAAAGATCGTTGATTTGATGCAGGCGCGCCACCTCGGGAATAATGGCAGAATTGAGCACGCTAAGCACGAGACGCAACAGATTGGCGGGGCGGGTGACGACGTCATAGATCGTCATGCCGGCTACGGCTTGGAAGAACCAGATCAGAAACTTGTCGACCTGATTACAGAGCAACCCGATCAGGCGATTGACGAACAGTATGCCGCTGTAGCTGAAGAGACGTCTCAAGAGTGTCAGATTGAAGCGCGGTCGCATGCCGCGAAACGCGGTACGTCTTAGAAAGAACACCCCGACATAGACGATCAGAGTCACACCCGATAGACACATGATGACGAGAAAAGCCAGGTCAATTCGATGAAACTTCACCGCGATGACAATCAAGAGAATATACCGGCCGATATTCATGATCGAATTGATCGACTTCGTGAGAACAAATTGTCGAAGCCCCTGCAGAATCGCCGCGAAGGGTAACGTCATGAATTGGATGACAATATTTACCGACACATATGTCATCGCCGTCAGCGCTTCCTCTTTGTTCAGCGCCGAGTGTTCGCCGAGCATCCGTGACGCAATGATATCTCCGCACAGGTAGAGCACTACTCCGAGAATGCTCCCTAACGCGGCGTAATAAGCCAGCGAAACGGAGAGGGCATCTTCAAGTTCAGTGGTGGCGCCATTGGCATCGATGCGCGCCACGTGATTCATCAGCGATCCCTCCATCCCCAGATCGAAGAACGAGAGCATGCCGTAGATGCTGAAAACGCTGAGAAAGACAAATGCGCCGTAGCCATCGACGCCGAAATTGTGAATCAGGACTGGCGTGGCAAGAAAACTGAGGATAATCAATATGATCAAGTCGAGACCGGAGAAGACAGTATTCCTGAAAAGAGCGTTCATCGGATATACCTTCCCACCGAATCGAAGAACCGCTCACACACGTGCCCGTCGGGTCGATAAAGGTACTCGTTGACGAATCGGTCGCGCGCCGCGAGAGTCTCTTGCGAGAACTCGAACATCGATTTGTCGCCAGTCAGAACCCGCTCGCACGTCTGTCGAAATTCCTGCAGTGATCGGGCGATGCGAATTCCTGGAGCATTATGGAACGGAAGCAGATCACTTTCCAGCCGGGGAAGAAGTTCACTCCAATACGTATAGACCACTCTCTTCCCCATGAACATGGCCTCAATGACAGCCGTCGTCTGAAAGGCGATTATCAGCGTTGAGCGTTGGATGAGCTCATTGGCGATTGAAGAACCACCAACCACGCGCAGATTGTCTCGTTCGTATCTGTCTTTCAGGAGTTGTCGGTCGGGTTGCTGAGGGTGAGCCTTTACCACGAAGTTATAGTTCGGAAATTGCTGGGCCAAACGAGAGACCTCTTCGTGGGTCTCGTCCCGCATAACCGTCCAGGTCAATCCCTCTGCGGTAGCCAGCTCAATTGGTATATATGCGTCGTGCATGTACGTAAAGAAGACAATCGTGGGCTGTGATCTCGGAAAGAGCGCATCGACTTCGTTCGTTGCTTCGCAATAGAACAAGTCCGAGCGCGGCTGCCCGATGACAGATATGTTCTCGTTGGAAACCCCGATTCTGTTCCAGAACACTCGCTGCCGTTCGCTCCAGACATACAGGTGGTCCGACATGAACGGCGCCATCATGCGAATCCTGTTAGCAGCGGCCTCAAAATCGTACGGGGAGATGATCCCCTCCTTGTCAATCACGACCGTCTTGAAACCTCTCTCGTGCCCGACGTCGATCATTTCACGAATCCACCAGAAGCAATCCGCAGGGGTGATCATCAGATCAATCCCAAACCGTTTGTCAACACGGTCCAGAAGCCGCCGACATTCGTTCTGCCAGGCAGCCCGTTTGGATGGCGAGGAAGAGTCGTACGGAGCGTTCAGTTGAATGACGTCGTCATCGAAGAACAATTTTGCCCCGCGCACCAGTCGAGGAGCATCAACGACGACGAAATTGTAATCGCGGCAAGCCTGCGACAGGGCGCGCAGGTCCTGCTCGTAGAAATGATTTAGCGCCAGAATCGTCTTTTTCGCCGGGTCGTGCGAGGGAGTAAGACTGTCGATATACCGTTCGGCCAGCCGCCGATAGATTCGAATGAGAATTGAGGGTGGGAGGAAGGATCTGATTGTACGCTTAGTCGATGTCGTCATTTCAACCAAGCAGATCCCAGCTCGCCGGAGTACCGCGCTTTACGTCGCGACTCACTCTCTTCCCCAAGAGCACGTCGTAGAACTTCGGAGCAAGGCCGTACCCCGGGCGGATCGCTCTCAGGTTATCCGGAGTCAGCGCATCTCCCGTACTCATATCGTCGACTATGTAGAGACTCCTGCGAAATTGCAGGGACCTCTTCTCATTTTCTGATACCCCGTAGAGAATCGTCCCCAGGGCCTGCCAGGCGCGGTCGGTTTCATCGACCAGTGCACGCAGTTCACTGGGTTCAAGCGAAAAGGCGGCGTCGACGCCGCCATCGGCGCGCGCCAATGTGAAGTGCTTCTCAATGACTGTCGCCCCAAGGGCAACTGCCGCCAGCGGTACTCCCAGCCCCAGCGTGTGATCCGACAGCCCGACCTCAACGCCAAACAGATCCCGCATATGCGGAATGGTGCGAAGATGAATGTCGGTCGGCGGCGCAGGGTAGCTGCTCGTGCATTTCAGCAAGACAATGTCCCTTGCTCCGGCCTCGCGGGCGGTACGAATCGCGTCGTCCAATTCGGCAAGAGAGGCCAAGCCCGTCGAAATGATCATCGGTTTGCCGGTAGCGGCGATGTGGCGGATCAGGGGTAGGTCAGTGTTTTCAAACGACGCCACTTTATACGCCGGTACCTTCAGCGATTCCAGAAAATTCACCGCGCTCACGTCGAATGGCGTGGAAAAACCGGTCATACCGAGTTTCTGGCACCGCTCAAAGATTGGCTCGTGCCATTCCCAGGGCGTGTGCGCCCTTTCGTACAACTGATACAGATTTGTCCCGTTCCAAAGACTCGATTGATCGTCTATCGAGAACCCATCCCCTTCAATATCGAGCGTCATCGTGTCGGCGGTATACGTTTGGATCTTCAGCGCATGCGCGCCTGCCTGAGCGGCTGCATCCACGATCGTCAGGGCTCTCTCAAGGGATTGATTGTGATTGCCCGACATCTCGGCGATTATGAACGGCTTACGATCCAGACCAATCTGGCGGCCGCCGATGGTCACTCCGGACACACAGCCTCCGTTGTGCGAAAGAAACGTTGCTCCAGCTCCGGTTTGATCCGAAGCCAGTTATCGCGGAAAATCGCCATAACCAGCACGTCTTCGTATCGTCCCCCTTTCAATACATGACCGACCAGTCGTCCCTCCTCGACAAAACCCAGTCGCTTGTGGAACTTCAAACTCTCGGTGTTGAATGCGAACGCTTCACCGGTAACTTTGCGAAGGCCGAGCGATTCAAAGAGATATTCCAAAGCCATAAAACCCATGATCGAACCGCTCCCCTTGGGCGCTTCGGTCGCACCGATGTAGAACCCCCAACAGCACTTGCTGTTAACGGGGTCAATATCGGTAACGTGGACAACGCCAAGCGGCTGGCTGCCGTGTTCGAGGATAAAATGCTGTGAGGTAGTTCCGGCCGAAACGCGACGAAACCAGCTCCGATGTTCTTCCATCGAAATGATATGATCGGTATACGAGACATTCCTGATCCGTTCGGAATTGCGCCAAGCCAGAATGATCTCAAGATCAGTCTCGCGGATCGGCCGTAATATGAAATCCTCACGTCTGGGGATGTGGCACCTCCATCATCGATGATGACAACGCTGCTAACGGTCTACGCTCTGCAAATCAGAGTATAGACCGTCACATTCGCGCTTGGCAATATAAATTCAAGCTTGGGAGAATTGCACCGCAGAAGCGCCGTGCGTTAGAGTTCCACTCCGACCGGATCGACCTCCGCGACAAATCGAGACGTGCTCTCGCTTTGCTCAGGCCCGCGCTCGAGAACTATCCGCCGCGTTGCTTTCAGGCGGACCGATGGCCGCAGAGCGCTACCCACCGGATTGAAATCCGGGTCCACATGAATCCTGATCAGCGATCGCAGCTGCTCGACCGATAACCACTCGGTATTGCTGCCGCTGGAATAATTGAAACCATCAGCGCAACTCCGTCCGTCGAAAGCCGAGGCCAAGTTTTTTACGTCCCACATTGGGGTTGGCGGGATTATCACGAAATATCGATCGAACTCAAGCGTGCTGAGCGCGTCGGTCTGGGTAATCATCTCTTCGTGAAGTTTCTCGCCGGCTCGGATACCGACATGAACCTGCTTGCAACCCGGCGCGATCGCCTCGGCCAGATCGGTGATATGATAGCTCGGAATCTTCGGCACGAAAATCTCGCCGCCCCACATGTGAGTGATCGCATGGAGGACGAGATTCACGCCCTCTTCGAGCGTGATATTGAACCGCGTCATACGCGGGTCGGTGATCGGCAGAGTAGATCTCTCGCGCGATTTGCTGAGATAGAACGGGATTACGCTTCCACGGCTCCCCATGACATTGCCATAGCGCACGACGGAAAACCGGATATTGTGGCGTCCGCGAAAATTGTTAGCCGAAACAAACAATTTGTCGGAGCAGAGCTTGGTGGCTCCATAGAGATTCACCGGCGCGGCTGCCTTGTCGGTACTAAGCGCCACCACTCGGCTCACGCCCTGATCAATTGCCGTTTCAATCACATTCTGCGCGCCGACGATGTTGGTCTTGATGAATTCGAACGGATTGTATTCGGCCGCCGGAACCTGTTTCAGCGCCGCCGCATGCACGACGATATCGACATCTTCCATCGCACGCCGCAGGCGATCCTTGTCGCGAACGTCGCCAAGGAAATAGCGAATCGCTGGATATTTCGACTCCGGAAACAGCTGGCTCATTTCGTATTGCTTGAGTTCGTCGCGCGAGTAGATGATGAGCCGCCGCACGGACGGAAACCGCGAAAGAACCATGGCGGTGAATTTCTGCCCGAGCGATCCGGTCCCGCCGGTGATGAGAATTGATTTACCTGACAGCATAATCCCTTACTTCCCTGTTACTCTTCCTTGAGTAGCATCGTGCTGGCCGCACGGTCATTGTGCGCCACACGGTATTTTCGCTTCTGTAAGTGCACGCGCGATGCCAAGCGCCGACGAAAAGCCGTAAGTGATTAACGGACAACGCAATTGCATCACACACTGCCCGCACAATCGCACACATCAGCGGATCAAAGGGGAATTATTTGATGCACGAAGGGGAAGGAGATTCCGAGATGATGGTGGCTGATGCATCGCTTTGGCAGTCTCATGGATTCGGATCCCTATGGACGTCACCTTAGTCAAAGCAGAAGAACCAATGAAACATAAGAAAACAGTAGAAAACACTTATAAACACAAAGAAACTGCTTGCTCAATGGGAGCCTTCTTGTTATCCTTCTGATGAATGTTAGTAAGGAGGTGACCATGCGAATTGGCTCTTTATTCTCGCCGGACGCTTTTCCATCACTGTTGAATACCGATGCTTACTTCGAGAAACTGATGAGGGCAGAAGGTGCGAAAGCGCTCGTTGCAAACCAAATGATCCTACTCGCTTTGTTCTTGTTCATCTATGGTGCAGTGATGGGGGCGTATCACAGTCTCCTGCAAGCAGTCGTGGCAGGCGTGAAGCTCTCCACGCTGTTCACACTCGCCCTGCTCATTTGCTTCCCGGCCTTCTTCATCGTCCAGTTCATTCTGGGATCTCGCCTGAAACTGCTTCAGATGATCCCAATGGTGCTGTCGGGGTTTCTGCTGATGGCTGCCATCATGCTCTCCTTTGTGCCCATTGTAGTAATCTTCCTGCTAACCGGCAGCAACTACTACTTTCTGCATCTATTGCATCTCGCGGTGATGCTCTTCGCCGGCATATTCGGCATGAATACGATCGTTCAGGCGTTGAAGTACTCCTGCGAGAAGAAGGACATTTACCCGAGAAACGGAGTGATCGTCTTTCGTGTCTGGGTAGTCATCCTGGCATTTGTCGGAGTCCAGCTTGCGTGGAGCCTAAGGCCGTTCATAGCAAAACAGAACCAGCCGTTTGAGTTGTTCGGCACATACGAAGGGAACTTCTACGCTGCTGTGATTTACTCAGCCAAACATCTGGTCGAACTTGATCAAGGGGCGCCGGCTACAGGGAACGCAAGGCAGCCCGACTCCAGCTGCGTCGACACTTTGCAAACGCCTGGGGGGTGGCTTGACAGCCTTTATGGACGATGATGTCATGACGCTCGAAGAAGTGGCTGCGTATCTGAAACTTAAGCCCCAGACGATCTACACGTGGGCCAAGGAGAACCGCATCCCAGCCGCCAAATTGGGCAAAGAGTGGCGCTTTCGGAAATCGATTATAGATAGATGGTTTGCGTCACACATCGACGCCAGGTTCAGTGATTTCATTGACTCTGATGAAAGTGAAGCCGCTTCTCGAGATGAATGACTAAGGCGAAGTGACTTTGCCTGCAAATCCACGATACCCCCCCCTATGTATCTCCTGCAGCGAGCAAATCGAAATCTCATGTGTGCGAAGGGCGACGACAGCTTCCTCCGCAGCGACAGCCCCGGAAAGAGTCGTGATACACGGAACTCCGTGCTGGATCGCCGCCGTTCGAATCGCCCAGCCATCTTGAGCTGACGTTGCCCCAAGCGGCGTGTTGATCACCATTGCCACATCGCCGCTCTTGATCAGATCGACACAGTTCGGACGCCCTTCGCTGACTTTGAGCACACTCTCCGCCATGACCCCCATATCCTGCAGGAAGGTGGCTGTGCCGGTGGTGGCCAGAATGCGGAACCCAAGCGCGCTGAAACGCCGCGCCACCCGCAACATCCCTTTCTTGTCCCGGTCATTGACACTGATCAAGATCGCTCCCTCGTTCGGCAACCTGATTCCCGCCGCCAGCTGGGCTTTGTAGAAAGCAGTGCCGAAATCGGCGCCAATTCCGAGCACTTCGCCCGTCGAACGCATCTCAGGGGAGAGTTTGGGATCGACCCCCGGGAATTTGATGAACGGGAAAACCGGCGTCTTGACAAAGAAACGGCCGACTTTCAAATCTTCAGTCAGGCCGAGATCTCGTAGTTTGCTTCCGAGCATCAGACGGGTCGCGATCTTCGCCAGCGGGACACCGGTCGATTTCGCGACAAATGGCACCGTGCGCGAAGCGCGGGGGTTCACTTCAAGAACATACAATTCGTCATCCGCAATCGCGTACTGGATGTTCATCATGCCGACCACTTTCAATTCTCGCGCCAGCACACGGGTCACATCCGCAATCTCTTCAAGGTGTTTCGGCGCAATCAGAAACGTCGGCAGCACCGAACTCGAATCGCCGCTGTGCACACCCGCCTCTTCGATATGCTGCATGACACCCGCGAGAATACACTCTTCGCTGTCAGAAAGCGCGTCGACGTCGACCTCGAAGGCATCCTCAAGAAACTTGTCGATCAGCACCGGCTGTCCGGGAGCAGCGTCGAAAGCAGCATTGAGATAGCTGTGAAGCTGGCGGGTGCCGTAGACAATAGCCATACCGCGCCCGCCAAGCACGTAGGATGGCCGCAGAAGCAGCGGAAAGCCAAGATTCCGCGCAGCTGCATCCCCTTCATCGATGTTTCGTCCGATCGCGTGCGCCGGATGCCGGATCGCGAGCCGATCCAGAAACGCCGCGAATCGTTCGCGATCTTCGGCTAGATCGACCGAATCAGGTGGAGTCCCCAGAATCTTTACCCCCGCTTTCGCCAGCGGCAGCGTCAATTTGAGCGGCGTTTGACCGCCGAACTGCACAATGACTCCATCGGGTTGTTCGCGATGATACACTTCGAGTACATCTTCGAGTGTGAGCGGCTCGAAGTACAAACGATCGCTCGTGTCATAATCGGTGGAGACGGTTTCCGGGTTACAATTGACCATAATGCTCTGCATCCCGGCCTCGCGAATGGCATACGACGCATGGCAGCAGCAGTAATCGAATTCGATCCCCTGCCCAATCCGATTCGGCCCGCTCCCGAGGATGATGACTTTTTTGCCCGGTTGAGGATCGCTCTCGTCTTCCTCGTCGTAGGTCGAATAGAGATACGGTGTGAATGATTCGAACTCCGCAGCGCAGGTGTCGACCCGCTTATAGACGGGCCTGATTTTGGCATCAAAGCGGCGTTGTCGGACTAAGTCTTCTTCGGTGTTGGTCAGGTAGCCGATGCGGCGATCAGAGAAGCCGTATTCCTTGGCCAGTCGCAACTCGGCGTCGGCTATGTCGGCCAGCGGTCTGCCCCGCAGCTGTTGTTGCAGAGCGGCGAAGTGAGAAATCTGATCGAGAAACCAGGGATCGATCTGGGTCAGCCGATTTATATCACCGACATTCCATCCCGAGTCAAGCGCATGGACAATGTAGTGAAGGCGGAATTCGTTTGGAGTCGCAAGTGCGGCAGAGAGCTGCTCGCGGGTCATGGCGCTCGGACGGAACGGCTTTACGGCTTCGAGCGAGCGAAGCGCCTTGAAGAGTGACTCCTTGAACGTGCGGCCGATAGCCATCACCTCGCCGACCGATTTCATCTGGATTCCGAGTGCGGCGTCGGCCCCGGGAAATTTTTCAAACGCGAATTTGGGCATCTTCGTTACCACATAGTCAATCGCCGGTTCGAACGCCGCGGGTGTCTTTCGAGTGATGTCGTTGGGAATCTCATCAAGCGTATAGCCGATAGCCAGCTTGGCCGCGATCTTGGCGATCGGAAAGCCGGTCGCCTTGGAAGCGAGCGCCGACGAGCGCGAAACGCGCGGATTCATTTCGATCACGACCAGCCTTCCACTCTGCGGGTTCACCGCAAACTGGACATTCGCGCCGCCGGTTTCCACCCGGACACGGCGCAGAATAGCCGCCGCTGCATCACGCATGCGCTGATATTCACGGTCGGTCAATGTCTGAGCGGGTGCGACCGTCAAGGAATCACCGGTATGCACACCGAGCGAATCGAAATTTTCAATTGAGCAGACCACGACGAAGTTGTCGCTACGATCCCGCATGACTTCCAGCTCGTATTCTTTCCATCCGATCAACGACTCTTCGACGAGCGCCTGACGAACAGGGGAGAGGCCGAGCCCGCGATTGACAATGGTTTCGAGCTCTTCGAGATTGTACGCGACGCCCCCTCCGGATCCGCCGAGTGTGAATGAAGGCCGCACAATGATCGGGAAGCTGTTTTCATCGGCAAAGGCTTTGGCTTGTTGGAAATCCGAGACCAGAACGCTCAGTGGTACCTCGAGCCCGATACCCTGCATCGCCTGTTTGAACAGTTCTCGATCTTCGGCCACTCTGATCGCCTCGGCGCTGGCGCCGATCAACTCGACACGATAGCGGTCAAGGATGCCGGATTCCTGCAGAGATAGGGCCAGATTGAGCGCAGTCTGGCCGCCGACACTGGGCAGGACGGCATCGGGCCGTTCGCGCGCGATAACCTGCTCAAGAAACTCCACCGTCAGCGGTTCGATGTAAGTGCGGTCGGCGAGATCGGGGTCGGTCATAATCGTGGCTGGGTTGGAGTTGACCAACACAACTTCGATCCCCTCAGCGCGGAGGGCTTTGATAGCCTGCGTTCCAGAATAGTCGAATTCGCACGCCTGCCCGATAACAATCGGACCGGAACCGATCACCAACACCCGTTTGAGATCAGCGCGCTTTGGCATGAGTGTCGCTTCCGCGCCAGAGTTTGATCATCTCGACAAAATCGGTGAAGAAATCCAGTGAGTCGTGCGGCCCCGGTGACGCCTCAGGATGATACTGTACGCTGAACGCAGGCAGATCGCGAAGCCGCAGTCCTTCGACCGTATTGTCATTCAGATTGATATGAGTGATTTCAGTTGTCCTGTTGGGGAGAGAATCGGCATCGACGGAGAAACCGTGATTATGCGCAGTGATGCGGACCTGTCCGGTGCGCGTTTCCAGCACAGGATGATTGCTTCCGCGGTGGCCGAATTTGAGCTTGTATGTTTTGCCTCCCGAGGCGAGGGCGAGCAACTGGTGCCCAAGACAGATACCGGCGACTGGCACCCGACCGAGCAGACTCTGGATATTTCGCACAGCGTACTGTAGCGGATCCGGATCACCAGGACCATTTGAGAGCACAACGCCATCAGGCCGGAGCGCGAGAATGTCTGAGGCCGCAATCTCAGGGGGAACAACGGTCACCCGGCAACCGACTTTGACCAGGCAGCGCAGGATGTTCCATTTCGTTCCGTAATCGTACACCACGACGTGGAATTGCGACGACTGCCCGAAGGTAAAGAGGCTCTGCTGTGTCCATGTGCCACTGACCGTCACCGCTTGCTCCGCCCACGAATAGATATCCCCGCGCGCGACGCCGCTCGCCAGATCAGTACCGGCCATCGACGGATGCGCGCGCGCCCGGCTCAAAAGCTCCAGATCGTCAACGTTGAGGTCCGCGAGAATTCCGCGCAGTGCTCCTTGCGAGCGCAGATGCCGAACCAGTGCGCGCGTATCGATCCCTTCAAGACCGGGGATACCGTTCTCAGCGAGATACTCATCGAGCCCCTGCACCGCTCGCCAGTTACTCGCAATGCGACTGCGTTCTTTGACGACGAGGGCACTCAGGAAAAGCTTTCGAGACTCTGCGTCGTCGCGGGTGATGCCGTAGTTGCCGATTTGGGGATAGGTCATCACGATGATCTGACCGGCATAGGACGGATCGGTGAGAATTTCCTGGTAACCGCTCATCGCGGTGTTGAAAACGACCTCCCCGATCCCGTCAGAACGCGCCCCGAACCGTCGACCCAAATAGACTCGACCATCCTCGAGGAGGAGTTTTGCGTTGTATTCTCTTTGCAGCGCTCTCGTCAAGATTCCATCGCACGGAAGTTTTGGTTGTGAGAGATGAACAATCCCTTGTTCAATGTCGCGCGAACATAGCGGAACGCGACAGCGCTGTCAAGGGGTCTCTAAGAGAGGTGGTTCAGACCGCGGGCAGAGCGGGTGCAGCGGCAAGACCGGGAATGAGACCAACCTGAATCTTTTGCGCCCGCTTCCTCTGTTCGGAGTCGAGGATAGCCTTGCGCATCCGAATCGATTTGGGGGTTACTTCCACCAACTCGTCGGATCGGATCCACTCCATGGCCTGTTCCAGCGTCATTTTGCGTGGGACATTGAGCGTGACCGCGATATCCTTGGTCGATGAGCGATGATTGGTCAGATTTTTGCGTTTGGTCGGGTTGCACGGCAGATCGTCGGGTCGGGAGTTTTCTCCCACAATTTGGCCGGAGTAGATTCGCTCGGTCGGTTCGACAAAGATCACGGCGCGTTCCTGAAGTCCCTCAATCGCGTACGCTGTCGCCGGACCGGTTTCAATACTGACCACCGACCCCCGATTTCGCGAGGCAATTTCTCCCCGCCATGGACCGTAACCGACGAAGCGCGACGACATGATCCCGAGCCCGCGTGTGTCGGTCAGGAACTCGGTGCGATAGCCGCTTAACCCCCGGGTTGGTATGGCGAACTCGATCCTGATAACATTCGTGCCGGCATTTTCGACCGTTCGCAGTTCCCCCTTGCGCCCCGCCAGCTTCTCGATCACGATTCCCTGATACTCTTCAGGGACATCAATGATCAACTGTTCCATCGGCTCAAGGGTGTTGCCATCATCGTCTTTGTGCGTAATAACTTCGGGGCGTGAAATGCAGAACTCGAGCCCTTCGCGCCGCATCTCTTCAATCAGGATAGCCAGATGTAATTCACCTCGCCCGGAGACTTTGACTCCATCGGATCGTCCCAGATCTTCCATCCGCAAAGCGACGTTGGTGCGAAGCTCTCGCAGCAGCCGTTCTTTCAACTGGCGCAGCATGATGGCCGTGCCATCGCCGCCGGAGAAAGGACCATTGTTAACGAGGAAGAACATGGAGACGGTCGGCTCCTCGATTTCGAGCGGCGGCAGAGCCGCCGATTGATCTTCAAGAGCTGAAAAAGTGTCGCCGATCCCGATTTCATTCGGTCCGGCCAGCCAGACAATATCGCCGGCGCTGATCTTGTCGGCCTCGACCCGCTGCAGACCGCGCGTCACCCACAGATGCACACCCTTTTCCTTCGACGAGTTGACAAACTCCCACCCGGCTTCCTGATCCGACGAATCCTTCCAGCGCATCACGAGCCGCGTGAAATCTTCCCCTTTGTCGAGTGTGCCACGGAGCACTCTTCCTCCACCGATCTGTCCAATGTAGTCGTTCCACGCCAGCGTGCTAATCTGCATAAGGAACGGCCCCTCCTGGTCAACTTTCGGCGGGGGAACATGCTCGATCACCGTTTCAAACAGAGCTTCCATTCCCTCGCGCGCGTCTGTTTCAAGATTTCGTACAAACCAGCCGTCGAGTCCGGAGCCATAGAGTACCGGGAAATGCGCCTGCTCGTCAGTTGCCCCAAGATCGATAAACAGGTCAAAAGTCTTGTTCAAGGCGTAATCGGGTCGCGCGTTCGGTCGATCGACCTTGTTGATAATGACGATCGGTCGTAGGCCGAGCCGCAAGGCGCGCATCAGTACATACCGCGTTTGCGGCATTGGCCCTTCGTTAGCATCCACCAGGAGGAGAACAGAGTCGACCATCGAGAGCACGCGTTCAACTTCACCTGAGAAATCGGCATGCCCCGGCGTGTCGATAATGTTGATGAGATACTCGTTCCAGCTAACTGTGCAGTGCTTGGCCCGAATCGTTATGCCGCGCTCCCGCTCCAGATCATTGTTGTCCATCAGGCGCTCTGCGACCTGCTGATTATCCCGAAACGTGCGCGTTGCACGAAAGACAGAATCGATCAGAGTCGTTTTCCCGTGGTCGATGTGGGCAACAATGGCCAGGTTGCGAATGCGGTCAACTGGTATCATACGACAATCAAACCTTTCGTGGGGCGGATAAGTTTCCGCCTCGTTAGAAACTCCGCATCTGAGTCATTGATCAAACCATTGACGGGAAGATCATCCAAAAGAAACCCGGGTTCGACAATTGCCGCCCGGGTCAATGCAGATTCTAACAAGAATAACATGGAATGTTGAATTCTACAAGCCCTTTCTTGGACTTCTATGGAGAATGTCGGTCGTGGAGTCGGCCCCGCCGGAAGCAAGAGGTGAGTTGGCAGCAGATTGCCCTGCATTGACTTACCAGTAGGAGTTGACGTCGTGAAGAGGATCAGCCTTTCAGTTTTTGTCGTTGACTTTCACTATCTATGATCGCAATTTGCTTAGAAACTACGAACCAGCAAAACCTGATATCGATGTAACCAATATGGGCAAACCAGCGGCTCGGATGGGAGATACAACAGTCCACGGCGGGACCATAGTGGTTGGGGCGCCGACGGTCCTGATCGGCGGCATGATGGCGGCTCGCGTGGGGGACATGCATGTCTGCCCCATGCTCAATCCCGGAGTGCCGCCACCACCCCACGTGGGAGGACCGATTATGCCGCCCGGTGTTCCGACAGTCCTGATCTGTGGAACTCCGGCAGCCTGTGTCGGAGACATGGTCACCTGTGCCGGACCGCCTGACACGATCGCGCCTCCCGGTTGTCCGACCGTCATGATTGGAAGTGGCGGCGGCGGGGGCGGTGGAGCGGGCGCTGGCAGTGGTGGTCTTGACGTGGGACAGGGAGATAAGTCAAAAAGCTCCGAGCCGCCCAAAGGGCATTTCCTTGACGTCAGATTTGTCGACAAGGCGGGATTGCCAGTTGGCGGTGTCGAGTACGTGATCAAAGACCCAACAGGCGCCGTGACCACCGGCACCCTGTCGGGTCAACTGCGCAAAGGGGGAGTGCCCGAAGGGAACCATGAGATCATTCTGAAAGGGATCACGAAGGCGGAATGGTCGGTCAAGTCGGCTCGGGTCGGCGATACGGTGAAGCTCAAGGCGGAAACATCGGGAATCGATGACGGCGAAAAGGGGAGCTTCGACATCTTTATCAGGGAGTCGCGCTTCGCGCATACACTCTTGAAGACCATCGAGACCACAGTGCAGGGGGATAAGGTAGAGGCCGAATGGGAACTGCAAGTCGACGAAAAGTACCTCAACCTGCAGCGCGACAAACTTCAGAAAGGGGGTTATTCTTCCCCCACATTCTATTTCGTGGTCAAGACTCCCTACGGCGTTCGCCGCTCAGCCACGCTCGAGTATAAGGATTGGATCGAGCTGGAATATAAGAATGCCGAGGGGAAGCCGATGGCCAATAAAGAATACAAGCTCTTTCTCCCCAACGGGGAAGTGCGCAAAGGAAAGCTCGATGGCAACGGTTATGCCAAGATCAACAACGTTCCCCCCGGCCTGATCAAGGTGGTTGTGGATCCCCGGAAATAGAATCTTTTCGCTGACGGATTGTGACCTCAGATGACCTTGCCGCCATCCAAAGTGAAGTTCGCCGTGACTTCAAAGGGAGCCCTGCCTCCGACGCATCAGAAATTCGAGGTGCAGCAGGAACGAACTGTGGTCCATATTCTCGAAATGGAAGACGTGCTGTTCCACCACGACAGCGCGGTCATGATGCCCGAGAATCCGGAGGGAACCTCTTCCACACAAGGAGGGGGCGCCACCCCTGAGCAGACGAAGATCAGCGGCGTCAAAGCGCTGGCGCTTGTGTTTAAGCAGTTCGAGTTCAATCCAAAGCAGAAGATCATCATCGCCGGTCACACCGATACCTCCGGCGGTGCGACCTACAATTTCAAGCTTTCGGACCTGCGCTCGAAGAATGTTCTCTATCTATTGATCGGTTCGCAGAACGACTGGGCGAAGATCTGCCACGAGAAGCAGAAGATTGAAGACCACAAGCAGATTCTGACCTGGGTGTTCAAGAAACGTCACTGGCCCTGTAATCCCGGGTCAATCGATAACAATTGGGATAGTCCGCTCGAACAGGCGCTGACGGCCTTCGTCAACTACTATAACATGGAGTACGCCGACAAGAAGAAAGTGGCTCGTCTCGACGACAACATGGTCACAATCGTGAAAGCGGACGGCCAGAAGCGCTGGCCCGTCCAGCTTTGGGAAGCGGTATATAATCTGTATAACGACGAATTGTGCGAGGTCCTTGCGGACACGCCGGAACAGCTGGACAAGCGCCGCCTTGACACCCTTAGGTTCGTCGAAGACTCCAAGCCCTATGTGGCGTGCGGTGAGTCCTTTCCGATTCAGGCCAAGGACAAGAGCGACTATCGTTCCCAGACCAATCGCCGCGTCGAGATACGCTTCTTCGATGAGGGAGAAGCGCCGGCGCTCGACTGCCCCAAGGATGTCAGCGCTGTTCACAAGGAGAAAGATTGCCCGCTCTATCACCCTGATCTCTACGACCCGAAGTATATCTCCCCAAGCGATCTCTATGCGGTCATGTACCATGTCTGCTTTCGATTCTATGATCGGATCGCCAAGAAGCTTCGAGATGTCCCGAGAGGAATCACGATCAAGGCTTTCGAGAACGATACAGTTCCCGTCGACATCGTGCAGGAAGAGGTCGTCAAATCGAATGACTCCTGCGTCTATGCCCTCAAACTGCAATTCAAGACAGCCCTCAACGACCCGAACCGAAAGAAGCTTCATTTTGAATTCACCACCGACAGCCAGTGGGTTTTCACTGACAGCGACAAAGTCGCCCCGACCGTTGTCACCAAGAAAGTGGATGAAGTTAAGAAACTCGCTCTGCCGGACCGGTTCAAGTATTACGACCTGCCATTGCGCTGGTCATCGCGGAATTACTGGACACGCTATGACGGAGACATGGCCACGGGAGAACGATTTGAAAACGTACTCACAGTACAGAAGAAGCTCAAGCCCTTTGGCGGGAATGTCACTGCCCCCGACACGCCCTTGATCTTCTGCCTGGACGACCTCGTACTTCTTGATGTCAAGGATGGCACTCAGAACATATATGACTGCGACCATATCCACCCCAACTGCGATGTTGTCGCTGTCGACAAGGGGAAACCGCTCTCGGAGAAGTCGCGCGTGAAGATTTTCTTCGTCGATCAGACCAAGGGACTGCTGAATCTGTATCAGCCCGATGCAACCAAGCCGAT
Source organism: uncultured Ignavibacteriales bacterium (assembly GCA_964540105.1). Lineage (GTDB taxonomy): Bacteria > Zixibacteria > MSB-5A5 > GN15 > FEB-12 > DATKJY01. The sequence goes on from CAZILL010000001.1 coordinate 1,088,859, forward strand.
GTCAAGCCGCATTCCGTTCAAAGTCAACCTGCTGCCGACGAAGGCCGACGACTCAGCTAACGCCAGGATTGTCTTCTTCCGGGACGGTTTCTATACAATCGGCGACAAGCGAGCTGTGGCCGACGCCTCCTACGATCCGGCGAAACATGTTCTTGGGGCGCGGGCAGCAGTCAGAAACGACACCGACTTTCATCTCCATTGGCCGATGGGATACAATCACACCGAGTTCGGCTCAACCGGTGATTACGATCTGCATTATTTCCATCACCAGCATCTTGACGGCAAACATCCGGTCTCGTACACCATCTCCTATGTGTCGATCAGTTTCATGATTGACTCGAGGAGACAGCCCGCGAATCCTCCGGCTCCTGCCGCCCCCATTAATCCCAAACCTTCGAAGGCCGATGTCAAGCAGTTCGTCGATGAATTCGTCTACGACGCTGTCCGTCATTGGAACAAGAAGCAATACTTCCTCGAAGAAAAACCGGTGACGGAGACCTCGGTCGTCATTCGCCCCTTCTACTTTTTCGATGAACGCGAGACCTTTGTCGTCCCCGATCCGCAGCCGGACAACATCGACTTCGACACCAGACCCGACCCCGCTCATCCGGCTGTCTCGAATTTCACGGAACTGTTCTCAAACGTCAAAGCCCCGTCCATTCTCAAAGCGCGCCAAGATGCGCTCGGGGGAAAGTCAAAGTTCCTGGCGCTGGTGTGTCGTGATGAAAACGGACACTGGGGACCCGCGTATCAGTGGGCGATCCGCACCGAAGGGTATCTCTACTCATTGTTCAAACTCAACAAGTCGGGAGGTACTGACCAGAACGACGTCTTCAATCCCAAGGTACCCGTCACCGAACACGGGGACTCTTTCGGGGCGCACACGATGGCTCATGAACTGGGGCATGCTACAGGACAGCCCGATGAGTATGTCAAGACGCTCTACAAGCCGGACCCCAACGACAACTATGCGTCCCCGGATTTCGACCAATTCATGATCCAGTTATCGATGCCGGAGAACGTGACCTCAATGATGTTCCATAATGGTGCGCCTCGCTTGCACCATTTATGGTATCCGATGCACCAAATAATGGAAGCGACCAAAGCGGCCCCGCTGAAAACGCTCCTTCCCGACAAGACTTTTGTGGCTCGCCTGAAACGGGACACCTGGGATATCACCTACACGCGTTCGCTGACGGCCGTCGGTCCCTCGACCCGTCCCGCCGACATGGCTCTGCCAATGGCTCAAACGGCACAGTTTGAAGTCGCCCACTCGCCGCTCAAACGCCTGAATCTGGCGCTCTACGATGTGGGGAAAGACGAATCGTCAATCAAGTACTTCCACCCCAACCAGGACGCCGCGCCAAGCCCTATTCAGTATCAGGCTGTGCTGGTTGTTCGATTGCTGCTGAGCTGTCAATTCACTCACGGCGCCTGGACCGGCAATCAACAGGCCGTTCGCGTGTTCCGGCTTCAACAACAATGGGAGTCATACGAGACCCCCTCAAACCCACCAGCCGGCAAGGGTTACTTTCGATTGGTGGGCGGATCCGGTGAGATCAAGAACATTTTCGTGCATTTTATGGCCGGCTTTCTCCCTTCGAATTCCACGAGCGCCGCCTTGGCCAACAACAACTACGCCCTTGACTTCCATCACGCCAACGCGCCTGCGACCGGGACGAGAATCCCGAACACGGGCGGTTCCGTCATTATCTATGACAATGTAACGGCGGACGAATTTGTGCGCTATGCGCTGAACATAATCAATCCGGCGGCGCCGCTGGGTCAAATGAGCTATCTTAAGACATGGACCGACGCCCGCCTGGGCGATTCCTATACTCTGGAGCAGTTCTGAAAAGAGATGATGCACGCAAAGCGATGGCTGCTGTTGTTTGGAGTGGCGCTGATGCCCGCAGCTTCATGCCATTCGGGCAAACAGGAGGTAACCGTGGCTAACCCCGTCTTACTTAACACAACCTTGTATGGCGATCGCCAGAATAGCTCCTCGCTTCCCGTCGACGGCCGACCGGACGGCGAAGCGGTCTGGGAGAAGCCGTCGATCCTGGCCGATCAGCCGCGCCCGGCTCTTCATTTGGCGATTGCCGATTCACTTCTCCTGGTATCGTACGGGGGAGTGATCGACGCTCGTCGGCTCGACAACGGTGAGCCGATCTGGCGCCGCCAGGTAGGTGGAAACGCACTCTTTGATCTGAGGCCAGAAGGGCTCGTGACCCTCGATCCTGGCGGCTTCTATCAACTCATCGCCATGAACCAGAAACTGACAGAACCGATCTCTTTGCCGTTTCTCTCATCAAAGGCAATTCTCCACTATAGCCGCCGTCTTGGGGATGAAATGCTTTATTGCTACGAGAGTATCCCTACGCCCACCAACAGCCCGGGCGATGAATTCGGCGGCCCCAACTTCTCTCTGTATCGTTTCAATCTCAAAACCGATGATTTCGCGTGGCAATTCCGGCGACCTGAGAATGTTGTCACAGTCATAGAATCACCTGATGGCGCGCAGGTTGGGGTAGCAACCGGCCAGAATCTGTATCTACTCCCTGCTGAGGCTCGCTCAGACAGCGCAGTCTCGACGATCAGCTTCACACGTCTGGTTTCCTGTTCATGCGACCACGCCGCACGGATTCTCGCAGTCGTGGAGTTCCCGCAGGAAGAAGGTGGGCTCACCCTGCAGGCAATCAACGCCAAGCACGAAGTGGAGTGGAAATTACCTCTTGGTGAGACGGTCCCGTCCCTGCAGCCGCCATCCGTCGGTCCCGGGGATGCCATCTACTTGATAGTAGATGCCAAATTGCTGAGCGTAAGCGCTGGGGCAATCACGTGGACAGCGCCTATTCCGGGTAACGCCAACGAAGCTCGACTGACCGTGCTGAAAGATGGCTCGGTCCTCTGTGCCGCAGGAAGAACCCTGCTGCACATTTCATCACGAGGCGACATCCAGATGAACAAGCCGCTCAAAGAGGCGGCAACCTGTCGACCGATCATGGACTCTCGCGGTCGAGTGATTGTCGCGGGACTGAACAGTGTAATCTGTATTGAGTGAGGATTCAAGATATGGCGCAAACGACCACCATGCCCACTTTCTCTCTCCTCCCTCCCAATGGTTGGGAGGATCAGACTGTCTATACGTTTAGGGGTCCCGACGACAGCGGGCATCAGCACTTTGTGACCTTGACCATCGACCCCTCACCGGGCTCCGATGATGTCGCTGAATTCGCCCGAGTGCGGATCGATGCCACCCTCACCACTCTGCAGGGAGCTGAAACCCTCAAAGACGAGCCGAAAGAGCTTCCGAACGGTAATCCGGCTCATGAGTGTGTCTATAAGTGGATACCGGTTGACGGGACGGTGCGGTTCGTGAAGATTGTCTTTCTGTTGATTGGCGGTCGCGGGTACACATTCTCGGGGACTTTCTCCAGAAAGACCATCAAGACCATTGCCCTCGAGATGGATCAGATGGTGAACAGCTTCACTCCAACGCTTTCCAAATGAGTGAACGAAGATAGCCATGGAACTGAAATTCTCCAAAGCCACTGACACGCCGCATAAGATCAAACTGGAATCGGACCTGATCGAAACCAGCTGGGCGAGTGGCGTCGCATATATGGGACTGCCGGCCGCATTTGTCGTTCGGACCTCCTTTGTCGGCAATGGCGCATCGGTCGAAGTCACGGGTAAGTCCGATAAGGGGAAGAAGTGCGGTAAAGTCAAGGGTGAGATTTCCAACAACGCCTTCATGGGCGCTCTGGATATTCCCGACAATCTTGACCCAAAGGACAAGGTCTATTTCGAAGTGAAGCTCCCCAAGCATGGCCTGAACGGGGATTCGGACCTCATCCCGGTCAAGCCTGGTGTGCTCGTGACGAACATGAAGTGGAGCGCCAAAGAGGCGCGGCGTGGAGAGATTCTCACCCTTTCGGCCGACGTCCGTGGGGCTGCCGACGATACCGAGGTTCTGGTCACGATATACGAGTTTGATCGGGACAGTATCCACGACAAGATTGCCGAGCTGAAGGCGGTGGTGAAGAACCAGCAGATCAGGTTGGACTGGGAGTATCAGTACTTCGAGGACACCGACGAAATCCCGTCCGACGCCGAGCTGCAGCGATACGGTCGCAGCTACAACCCGCCGGAGTACTTTTTCACGGTGAAAGTGGAGAAGCAGGAATTCGGCAAGAAGCAACAGGACTCCGGCCTGCTGGAGTTCAAAGACTGGATCGAGATTGAGGCTATTGATGACAGCGGACAGCCGATCAAGAATGCCAAATACAAAGTAACCCTCCCCGATGGAACTGAGCGAGAAGGTAGTCTCGATCAAAACGGACGGGCGCGCCTGGAGGATATTCCTCCCGGTGAATTCACCGTGGATCTCTGATGGATTTTACGAATAGCTCGACGATTGGCGATTTGTGAATGATGCTCACAAGGGACGCTCATGTGTGATGGCAGCAGAGGCCGTGCCAGAGGCCGGAGCGGCGGGCGAACCCGCGTAACGGTCGAACCGCAACTCGTGGAGCCAGCGGTCAGAGTGTCGCGCGTCTCCGTGCAGGACATGGCCGAGACGCATCATGTCGGCACACTCACAAACACCTTTCATGGCGAGAATTTCAGCCAGGAAGAACAGCGCATCGCATTGGAGGCTAACGCTCTTTTCGAAGTCGCTCTCAACGTCCGAACCGTGAATTACGTGACCGTTGTTCGACCACGCCGAGCGGGGGCAGCCGCCGCTGCCGGTGAGTTTATGCTCTTTAATGTCGTGCCCAACACCAATACCGGCACACTTGATATCTTCAAAATTGGCACCCCTCCGACCGCCCTCCCGAGTGACAACGACGTAGCGACCGTCACGCGGCGCTTGAATAGTTATGGAATCGCTTTCGACAACGCCTGGCGAGACCAGGATAAGCGCGTCGCCTTGATGGCTCTCAACATATTGACCGATCAGGAACTTGAGCGTGTTCGGGGGCTTCACTTTCGGCGCAGAGGTACCGCGCCTCCTGAGGTTCATCAAAACGAATCTGAGCAAGAGGGGGGCGCCTATTGGGATAGCCAGCACACGGTGGACATATATAACCTCGGTATGGTTAATGGCGCGCTCATGTCGCTTGGCACGAATTCGACGAATCTCCTGCCGGGCTGTGCGCAGACAGTCCTGCATGAGGTAGGGCATGCTCTCGCGTTTGCCGAAGTCCGGCTCGCCGGCGAACGAAATCGTGAGGCACGGGCAAACCTCTTGAGGGAACGCGAGCGAATTTCTAATCGCTGGCCCGACTATTTCAGGGTCCGAAACCCGGATCCCGACCACTACGAGTATCAGTACGAGCAACCAAGCACGGTGCCGACCAGCGATCGGCCTGCCTATAGTTCTGACCTACAGAGCCTCAGGAGTGCAGAGAATGCCTTTTCAACAGCCAATCGCAGTTACACCGGCATGGACCAAAGCCACATGGCTGCAGATTTCCAGCGGATCCAGCGTCAGTTGGCTCCAGTGACTCCGTACAGCCGAACACGGCGCGCCAATATGGGGCGAGATGCCGAGCGCGTCCGGGCTGCATCGGAAGAGTTCCTGGCCGACAGCTTTGCCATATACCGATGGAATCCGGAGTGGCTTCGTGCCAATCGCCGAACCGTTTTTGACTTTTTCGACCAGAACCGTCATCTTCGATGAATCAGCGAAATGGGCTATCGACAGGTATACTCCAGAACAAACCGCTTGACATAGTAGGTCGGTAATGCGGATATTTCTGATCGCACAGTCCGGCCCTTTGGGATGAATGCCGGAAGGTAACTGTTCCAGAAGATATAAGAGGCAAGGATTGCGGTATAACGAATGGATATAGCTAATTACTCTTCCGACGCTCGCGCAGTGATCAAGAATGCCCGCGAAGTTGCGGCCAGCTTCCGGCACCCGGAAATCTACATCGAACATCTGCTCATGGCGACCATCCGCCATGAAGGCTCAGAAGTTGAGTCAATCCTCAACCAGCTTGGCAAGAGCAAAGTGTTCGTCGAATCAATCATCGAAGAACATCTCAAATCTCAACCCTCCAAGATGTCAGCTCGTGACAATCTCACTATCGCGCCACCGGTGCAGGATGTGCTCATTCAGGCGATCGAGGAAAAGGCCAAGCTGTTCGATGCTCTCGTTGAACCACATCATATCTTCATCGCGATTCTCGACCCGAAATCGCATCTCTCCGGTTACATTCGCGAGAAAATCGACATTACGAAGGAAGATATCTATCGCGGCATCGCGGAAAGCAAGTCGGTGGCCGAAATCACGTCGAAAACGACCGTTGCTGGAGCCACGGGTGGTTCCGAAGCCACAGGAGAGGTGGCCGGAACCCTGCGCTATTGCATCGATCTGACCAACCAGGCGGCCGCCGGTGAGTTCGACGTGTGCGTGGGGCGCGAAAAGGAAGTTCAGCAGGTCATCCAGATTCTTCTTCGCCGCCGGAAAAACAGCCCGATCCTCGTCGGGGGAGCTGGTGTCGGGAAAACCGCCATTGTCGAAGGATTTGCGCGGGCGATCATCGATAAGAAAGTTCCCGCCGCCCTGTGTGATGCTAAAGTCATGGGGGTCGACATGGGGGCGTTGGTCGCTGGGGCCAAGTACAAAGGGGAATTCGAAGAGCGCTTCAAGAGTTTGGTCAGCGAAGTGGTCAAGACGGCGGGCAAGATCATCCTGTTCATCGACGAAATCCACACCATCGTCGGCGCCGGTAACGGGGGAGGCGGCATGGACGCTGCTAATCTGCTCAAGCCCGCGCTGGCGCGCGGTCAGATTCGGCTGGTAGGCGCAACCACCGAAGAGGAATACATCAAGTACATCGAGAAGGACAAAGCCCTCGACCGGCGTTTTGAAAAGGTCAAGGTCGCTCCTCCGAATTACGATGAAGCTGTCCGTATTGTCAGCGGAGTCATTCCCAAGTACGAAACCCACCACAAGATTGTCTACTCCGCGGAAGCCATTACCGGATCGGTTCGTTACGCCCAGCGATACCTCAGCGAACGAAATCTCCCTGATATCGCGCTTGATATCATCGACGAAGCCGGGTCGGAGTTCAGCGTGAAAGAGGAGTTCGCCCGAGTAATCGTGCCGACGATCTCAACGCAGATCACGGAAATCGAGAAACTGGTTGCCGCGTGTGAAGGCAAGAGGGTGGCGACGGACAAGGAACCGTTTGACAAACTAAACATGGCCTACACCGAATTCACCCGCCTGGTTGACCGTCTTCAAGGTTACTGGGGACATCGTGCCGAAGTGGCGAAGGAGGCGAAGTCATGACCGCCGCTCCATTGGATTTCAAGGGTATCAAGCAGGACTTTGAACAGAGAATTGCCCAATTCAATCGACTGCGGGGGGTTGTTGAGAAGCTCGAGAAGAAGATCGAAGACGCGGACATCGCCGCCGTTGTCGCTCGCCGGACCGGCATCCCGCTTTCCAAGATGCTGACGGCCGAGAAAGATCGGCTGGTCAACATGGAGTCGTTCCTGTCGGCCAAAATCATAGGTCAGGACAAAGCGATCAGCGCGATTGCCAATGCCGTCCGCAAAGCAAGAGCCGGACTGAAGATGCCGAACCGACCCGTGGGGAGTTTCCTCTTCCTCGGTCCGACCGGTACCGGCAAGACGTATCTGCCGAAACTGCTCGCCGAATTCCTCTTCGACGATAAGAACGCGATGGTACGCTTTGATATGTCCGAGTACATGGAAACCCATTCCGTCGCCAAGATGATCGGCGCTCCGCCCGGGTATGTCGGCTACGAAGCCGGGGGCATGCTGACCGAGGCCGTGCGCAAGAAGCCGTTCTCGATTGTCCTGTTCGACGAGGTCGAAAAGGCGCACCCCGACGTCTTCAATATACTGTTGCAGTTGCTTGATGACGGCCGTCTTACGGACGGTCAGGGACGCACCGTCGATTTTTCCAACTGTCTGGTCGTCCTCACCTCGAATTATGCCGCCGACAAAATTCTCGACGCCGACCGTGAGGGGCGCGACCTCGACATGGATGAGGTTCGGGCGTTCCTCTTCACCAAGTTCCGCCCGGAACTGCTGAACCGTCTGAACGACATCATTATTTATCACTCATTCAAGATGGAACAGATCGAGGTTATCGCCGGACTGGAATTCGATTCTCTGGTGAAACTGCTGAAAGATCAGAACATCAACGCCACCCTGAGCACCGAAGCGCGCAAGAAACTCGCCCGCGATGGCTACACGTTCGAACTGGGGGCGCGCCCCATTCAACGCATCATCGAGAAGGAGGTCATCAACAAGCTCTCGGTCGATATCATCACGGGAACTGTTGAACCGGGTGATCACGTTATGGTTGATATCGTAAACGACGCGTACGTGTTCACAAAGAAACCGAAAACGACCATCGAGTAGACATAAAACCGGAGGTAAGTATGGGAAAATTTATGCTCGGCGCCTCGGAACGAATCCAGAAGGATGATTCAATACCCGTTGAACTCCTTCCCTCGAACAAGATCTTGTACGCCGCAAAACTCAACAGTGATCAGGACGCCGATGTCACTCCGACACGGTGCAACAACCTCAAAGACGTGTTTGAGAAATTCCGCCCAGAGTTTTCCGTAGAAATGGAAAATACGCAGGGGGAACAGGTGAACGCATCATTCGAAATTCGCGCAATGAAGGATTTCACCTCGAAAGAACTGATCGAAAAGAACGACCATCTGTCCAAGACCTATTATGGCAAATCGATGATGGACGATCTCGAGACCCAGTTGAAGAAGAACAACGCTCTGAAGAAAACGCTTGAAGACAAGCAGAAGAAAGAAGCTCTCCTAAAGGTCGCCAAGTACTATATCGACCTGCTGAGCGAATAAGGGAAAGAGGTGAATGATCATGGGTGAAGAAGAAAAAAGAGAGCTTCAGCCTCAGGCCGCGCAGGCCATGGAGGCACAGCGCGAAAAGCCGGCTGCCGAAAAGATATCTGACAAGGATTTTGCTTCTCTGATTGGTGACTCCTTTGGCGACTTCAGCAAACTGGCGGCGTTGTTGCCGTCATTCAAGACCGCCGACGGCGATCTGGTCCGCGGCGTCGAGTGGCTCGACCCGAAGAAAGACTTCCAGCGCAAGGAGTTCCTGACCAAGAAAGAGTTCGCCAAGCAGCGCGCCTTGCTGGCCGAACGCCTGAAAATCTGGACCGAGCATTTGTCGAAATCCGACAACCTCGATGCCATTCGCAAAGAACTTAGCGAAGGGGCCACTAAGCTCGAGACCAATCTGAATAAGAACATGCGCAAAGTCCACCAGGCCAGCCGCGAGCTTGAAACCACCTACCGGGCCATCGACAAGTTCTTTGCCAACGCCCAGAAGGAACCGGACGAGAAGGTCAACGTCTATTTCGCCAATGCCAGCGCCGAAGAACTCTCGAACCCAAATGACAAGGAGAAGTTCGAGAAGCTGGCCAAGGCAATCGCCGATCTTTATCGCGAGTGGAGCATCAAGGATTGCTTCGCCATGGCGGTTGTCCCCGGCTATCTCGGCAGTGTCGAGAACATCGATACTTTCGCTCGTCAGCTCGGTATGCCTAACAAAGTCCATGTCATGACCGATCTCCCCAATTTCGAGAAGTTCGAAGAAGTCATGGATATGCTTGAAGATCCCAACTACGCCAACCTTCCAGGGATCGATTCGTACAAGCAGTATGTCTCCGTCTTCGCCAATTACGTTCTGGCCCGCAACGCCAATCAGTACGAGGACGACGAGATGTGGATTCCGCCTTCAGCAGTCGTGGCCGGCAAGATGTACCAGGGAGACACGTCAGTCGGCATGCAGCAGCCGATGGCGGGCTTCAAGTATGGCAAGATCAACGAGGCCAAGTACCTTCGCTTCAAATGCAATCAGCCCGACGCCAGCAAAATCAACGAAAAAGGCGTCAACCCGCTCGTGGACTTCGAGGGGACCGCAGTTGCTATGGGCGCGGCGACGCTCTTCACGAAAGAGACCTTCAATGTCTATTCGATTCGCCGTACGTATGACTACGTCTATAAGACTCTGCGCAACTATCTCAACAAGCAGACCTTCACGGTCATTGACCAAAAGTTCATCGACACCATGCGTAAGGATGTAGACGCTTTCATGAAGGCCATCAGCGGCGGCGACAATATCCTGCAGGACTACAAAGTCGAAATCTTCGCAGACGATGCCATGCGCAAACGTCAGGAGGTTGATGTCAAGGTCAGCTTGAATCCCAAGTACCCGGCGCGCAGCTTCAATATTGAGTTTGTCGCCTGGAGTGAAGACAACAAAACAGGAGTGAAGGACAAGTAGCGGCGCATCGACCATACTCGGTCACACGACAGGAAGTAGTTGAAATAGAGTCAGTCACAGTAACTCATCAGGTACAGGAGGTGTATCATGGCAAGAAGACCAATTCTCGAGATCGACGGTGTGAAGTACACGAACGTACACGAAGTGTCGTACGAATTGTATACCGCTGCCGATCATACCGGACGCCCGTCCGATCGTGCCCACGCCGGTACGATTAAGATCAAGCGCGAGTCCGACGAAAACGTCGACATCGCTCGCTGGGCGATGGATTCCAGCCAGCCGAAGTGGAAGGCAGGAAAAGTCATGTTCAAGAGTCCCAGCGACGCCACGATGAAGGAGCTCACCTGGGAAGAGGGCTTCATCAGCAAATATGTGGAGCACATCCCTCATATCAAGGAGCACCCGGAAGATCACATCTACGAGTACTTCGAAATCTCGGCGCACAAAGTGAAGATAGGCGACGCCGAGCTTGATAACCGGTGGCAGGAATAGCAATCGGCTGAGGTTGGGTCGGACTGATTCCGACCCAACCTGCCTTTATGAGCGCGCTGTGCTGCTATGCCCAAGATTGAAACCGCTTCAACAAGCAAGATTCAGATCGACGGTCGCCAGATCGAAGAGAACGTTGCGTATATCGATCTCGATCAGTCCATTGCGACGCACCACGTCCTCAAGGTCGGTTTGCGATTCGTCGCGCAATCGTCGGGCCGTCCGGACTTTCTCGATACCGGCTCTTACACCGCGTTTCTTGGCAAATCAATTACCCTGACCATCACGCCCCATGGCGAGGTCGTCGACCCCTCGAAGGAGTTGGAATTCGTCGGGACGATCACCGGTATTGATTTCGACAATAGCGTCGAAGAAATCAATAGCGTCGTGATCGTGGCACACAGTCCGTCGATCGCTCTGGATGGCGCCACACGCAATTCCTTCTTCTACGACATGAAAGCCAGCGAGATCATCAGCAGCGTCTTGGGTAAACACTCCATCTCTTCAGGCGCGGTCGAGGCCACAGCTGACTTGCTGAAGTTCGTCGTCCAGTATGGCGAAACCGATTACGCCTTCATCATGAGACTGGCCGGCGGCAACAGCCTCTTCGCTTTCTACGACGGGAAGACCTTCCGGGTCTGCAGAGCCAGCGGCAGCGACCCAGTGGAACTCCCCTGGCTCCAGTCGCTCGGAGCGGTCTCTGTTGGTTTGGAAACGGCGTCGTACAAAGTTGCCGGATACTTCTTTGACTATGTCAAGAAAAAGGAGCTCGCCGGATCTGTTCAGGCCAGAGGGGGGGGCGCGTTGACATCGTCGGCGGAAAACGCGTCGAAACAGATTTATCGAAATGCCGCTGAGAGTCCGTTGACGCGGTCGGCGATGGATCAAAGCACGCTCGACGCCCAGCTTGAGGCCGCGTCGAAAATGTCTCTGGGCCACGTCGTCACGTGCACGGGGGAATCGATAATTCCGAGCATCAAGGTAGGACGATGCGTCAAGATTACGGGCATGGATAAATTCAATGGCCTCTACTGGGTGCAGAACGTCAAGCACGTCGTCGATTCGAGCGGCAAGTACCATAACACCTTTCGGGCAACGCCGGTTGAGACGAGCTTCCCTGCCCATCGCGACAGCTTTCAGCCTTTTTCGCATCTGCAGAACGCTCTTGTGACTGATAACAACGATCCCGACAGTCTCGGGCGCGTAAAGGTGAAGTTCCCGTGGAGCAATAGCATGACCACCCCCTGGCTTCGGATCGTCTTTCCGGACTCAGGAAAGGAACGCGGGTGGTTCTATGTTCCAGAGATCAATGACGAGGTGCTCGTTGGCTACGAACACGGGAACCCCGACCTGCCGGTAGTTCTGGGATGCCTGTACAACGGCATCGACAAACCAGCCGTAACGTCGTCAGACTACGTCGGATCATCCGGTGTGAAGGTCAAGCAGTTCAACACTCGCAACGGCAACAAAGTCACGTTCAAAGACGAGGATGGCAAAGAGCAAATCCTGATCACCCAGAAGGACGGCAAGAACTCAATCCTGATGACTCTCGATCCCCTGAGCATTGCTATTGAGTCCGAGGGGGATATCAAGATCAAGGGGAAGAATATCAGTCTCGAAGCTCAGCAGGATTTCAAAGTGAAAGCGAACGCCGTTTCACTCACCAGCGACGCCAAGACCGAGATCAAGGCGAGCGCCGATCTCGCGCTGAACGGCACCAATGTCAAATCTGAGGCAAGCGCCATGCACGATGTCAAGGCCGGAGGTGTCCTCACTGTCAAAGGGTCCCTGGTTCAGATCAATTGATTGTGTATGGATTTCCTTTCCCTCCCCCTGGTTCTCCGTGACGGTTACCTGACCAAGATCGACCTCGAGGAGTCCATCCGTCTCTCTATCGGGCTGATTCTCAGCACCCGCCGCGGTTCGCTTCCCTTCTATCCCGAATATGGATGCGATATCTGGGACAAGGAGTATTCTGATCTGTACACGATCAGCAAAGCCGACATCCGCTCCAATCTTCGCAATGCCATCGACCGCTTCGAGAAACGGCTCTCGAATATTTCGGTCACATTTGAGAGCGAGACCGCAGGCCTGGCACACGCCCTCGGCATGAAAGTCAAGGTGGCGGGTGATTTCCGAGACAACAATGAACCCAAGAAGTTCGAAGATACCTTCGTTATCAGATAGCGGAATCTATGGCCCCGTTCGAGTCCCAACAGAGCAAAGCGCGATCATCCGAACAGATTTTTGCCGCCATGCACCGCGAGCTCCGAACCTGGAATCCCAAGGTTCCCGAATCTCCGGAGCGGATGGATCCTATTCTGCGCATGATGCTCCAGCTCTACGCTCACCAACTCTCCCAGGTAGAACAGAAAGTTGAGCAGACGTGGGAAGTCGCCACCAACGCGCTGATCAAGTCGGTGGCGCCGGAAGCCAAGCGCTGGCCGGTTCCCGCATTCACGGTCATGCGGTGCCGTCCCCGCGACCCGGTCGTTGAGGTCGACCCCTACACCCGTTTCTTCTATCGCGAAAGACGCGAGGGGGGCCAGACGCTCTTCTTTTCCTCGATGAAGAAATCGAAAATTCTGGCCGCCGACGTGAAGTTGGCGTATTACGTGACGGGCAACACTGTCCGCGACTTGCTCCAGCCGTCGTCGCCCACAGCTTCAGCAAGCGCGGTCATGACGAATACAAGAGATGCCCAGGAAGGAGCGGTGTACATCGCCGTTGAGTTCCCCGGCCTTCCAAGCCTGTTCGATCAAGCCCTCGTCTATCTCAAAGGTGACTCAGATATGGTCAGGCAGCTCCGTTGGTCAAAGTGGGTTCCCGGCACGAGCAGCGGTTTCGGCGAAGAGGCCGCGTTTTGTCCCGGCCTCACGACTACTGTCGCCCATCTGCTCGAGCGACACGACCGCGACTCCAACTGGGGTGGGCTTCGGACAACATCAAACCTCTTCGGAGGAGTAGAGGAGAGATTTGTCCAAATTCCCAAGAGCTTCGCGGGACAGATGGAAAGCGCGACCCTTGCCGTTCCACTCCGAGATGCCCTGTCGCGTGCCGGCATTCGCAATGCAGCCCTTGATGGCCAGTACTACTGGATCAGGCTGGATCTGCCGACCGGCGGGAATCGACAGAAAATACAACCCCCGCTGGGGTTGTTCTTCGATTGTTTCATCGCGCTCAACAAGAACGAACTCAAGCTCTTTCGTCACACCGGCGGCAATCGCATGGTTGAAATCGAGATTCCCGAACCAATGGACGAGATCCTCGACATCACCCAGGTCGTTGACTCGTCTGGAAACGAATACGTCGCCCGCCACCTGATGGGATCGCAGCCGACTCGACACTGTTACTCAGTCGAAGAACGGGACGGGCGCCTTGTTCTGTGGTTTGACTTTTTTTCGGCCACCGAGTTTCCTCCCGACGCTTTGACGGTCGTCTATACAGTTACGGCCGGCACCAACGCCAATGGGGTCGAAGCGGGGAAGATCAGTGAGCTCTACGAATCTCACCCCGGGATTTCTGCCGTCGAAAATCTGACACCGGTGACCGGCGCCATACCCGCCAGAACCGAAAAGCAGACAGTCGACGAAGTCAGCGCTCGTCTTCGCAGTCGCGACCGGGCGCTCAGCTTCGCGGAAATCGCAAACTGGGCAACTACCTTTGACGCCCGCATCACAAGCGTGACCTGCGAAAACGGGGTTCAACTCGGCGATCGCGGAGTTCGCCGGTGTATCGTCGTCAAGGTTGCCGTTGATCGCGAGGGAATACTCTCCAGCGACGAAGCCCAGTTGCTTCGCTCACGGCTTCACCACTTCCTGAAAGAGCGAGCTCCTGTAAACACTCAGTTTTCAGTGGAAATCCAGTACTGATGCCAGAGCAAACCTCGTATCTCATGCCGGACTTCTGCGCCCGACTATTTCCGTTTCACTTTACGACGGCCATAAACACGCTCGTGCAGATGGGGCTCGATAGTTCCCGCATCGATCTGCTGGCGGTCGGCAGATATGAGAATTTCAAGGGAGAAATTCGCGAGCAGGAGCCGCGCGCAGGGGAGCCGATCAATCCGCGCACGCATGTCACCCTGAAAGTCGGTTTTTCCAGCGCCGTCGATTTCATGCCCTATCAGTTCCTGTACAGTGGGGAGAACTGGGAGGAGCGCGCCCGCGAGTTCATGGCTCCTTTCGACGCGGCCGTCATCAGGCAGACCGCCCAGAGCCGCTTGCTGGCGTTGCGCTATAATCTCGGCCTTATTGATTTGAATCACCTGACCAAAGTGCTCCAGCTGTTCCAGTTCAGCCTCGAGGACACCTCCACGAAATTCAGTGAAGCGCTCCTCTGGACATCGATCTTCCCGCACTTTCATTTCTGGTCCGGAAATCCAGAGTGGCTTGTGCGCATCCTTGAGTATTTCTTTCCCTGGCAGTTCTCTTTGCATGAGAACGTTCGGTCTGAGTACCAGATTCCGACCCCGCTTCGCTATCAGCTTGGTTCTCGTGCGAGACGGCTCGGGCGCGAAATGATTATCGGCCGTTCCTTCAGCGAATGTGATTCCAGCTATGAGCTCGTGCTTCGCGGCGTGAAGACCGAACAGATCGTCGATCTCTTCCCGGGAGCGCCCATGCGAACCAGGATCGATTGGGTCGTAAAAACCTGTATGCCCGGATTTCTCGAATATCGCCTGCGAATCGACGCACCTGCCGGACGTATGAAGCTCGGCAGGAGCGTTCGCCAAGCCTATCTCGGGTATGCGGCATCTATTTGACTCAGGACTTTTCATAGCACAAATTGACTTATGGTCTTGATAGTAACCGTGACACAACGTACCTTTGGCCAGGAGCTAAGACTACACAATGAGCGATTATAATCTCTTCGCGGTAAACTGGCAGGACGGGATGCTGATCACCCGCCAACACCTGAAGGATCAGGAGGCCTATTTCGAGGAGCTGGCACGTTGGTACGCGGGCGACGTAGGCGATCGCTACGGGCTTGTCCGAAAATCCCTTTCCGGGAAACCCTCGCTGTCACTAAACGTCGTGCTTCACGGGGCTCAGATATCGGTTGAGGTGTTGCGATGTCAGGCGATCGCCCCCGACGGGAGCGTTGTCGAGATAAACGAGTTGGGGCGGAACCTCCTCCGGGCCGAGACACCGGCCACTGCCGGCAACATCCCAGTATATATTGGCAGCGATCCGTCGTCGCGAAAACAGGTAGGAGAGCCCGACCCATCCGAGGACCTTCCGCGCATGCCATATTTGGTCAGAGAGTATTCACTCCATCTCGGTGCAAGGCCAAACATCCCGGAGGGGCGTTGCCTGCAGATCGCCGAACTCACGCTTTCCGGAAACGAAGTGTCGCACTCAGGCGCGTACTATCCCCCGTCCCTGACCATCTCTGCCGACGAAAGGCTGACCCAAAAGGCGCTGGAATTTCGGAATCGGCTGGAGAGCCTGCTTTCTCTTGCGTCAAGCGCCTTCAAAGCGCTCTCTGCCGTCGGCGCGCTCGCCGGCGAAAAGACAGAGCTTCAAAATGCCTTCCGCGACACGATCTTCCAGATTGTCTATCATCTCGGCGCGACGCTCGACGAGTACGTTGTCGGCCGAAATGCAATTCACCCGAGCCAACTGGTTGTTCTCTTCAAGAAACTGTTCCGCGTGTTCTCGACCCTCTTCAATCTTCACCCCGGCGTTAAGGACTATCTCAACGAAAAGTACTTCGCGAAGGAACTGAACACCGATATCGGCCGCTTCATCGCGTCAGTCGACGCCCTTCTTATGACCGAGTATAATCACCAGGATATTGGCGGACACCTGAGCGCCATCGATTCCACTCTCACCACGCTGCGTGGTGTCATGGGCTTCCTGGCCCAGATGAAGAAGGAACAACTGGCCAGTGATGCCGCCGCCACTGACACCCTGACGTACAATGGCCGCACGTACCGCATGGTCGCGTATTCATCCAACCGCCTTGAACAGGTCGGAGAACTTAGTTATCTGGTCATTGAAGTTGCCGAACCGCGCGCCATCTCCGACACCGTCGTTCTACTTGCGAAAGATCTGTACTCCGTGGGTGAATGGAATAATATGCAGGTTCGACTCGGCTTGAACCAGTCTCGCGGGATGGGGGAGACTGATCCAGTGGAAGTCGACACGACCACCTACGGCAACAAAGTCGCTTTCCGCCCCCCGGATATTCTGAAATCCCCATCGGTCCGACAAGTCACGCTCATCGTGCGCGGCGCCCGCGATCCGGGAAAACTCGCCAAACTCGGCAAGATGGACCTCGTCCTGTACGCAATGTGAGCGCTGTGCACGGAATATGAAAGACTACATCGAGGATCTCTTCCGGTATATCGATACCTACGAGAAGAAATCAACGTCGTTCGAAACCGAAGGATTTCTTCAGACCTACAGTGGCATCTGCGCCGTTTTTCAGGCCCTACGGGAACAGCGCGATAAAGCTATTGACGTCGATCAGTTCTTCTTAGAGCGGATACAGGCGGCGTCGATCACAGCCTCCGATCTGCGCCAGATCACCCTGCAAGTCTTGATTTCGTATTTTGAGTCCGAAGCTGATATCGATGGCAAGTCCAATCGGTCCTATCTCTATTGCCGTGGCCTGCGACCGGTAAGACAGGATGTTCCATTCTTCGAGACCCACCTGATCCCTCTGCTCTTCCGCGACGGCAGCCTGAACAACAACCACCGCTTGAACTCTTTCTTCCTGCAGGAAATCGCCCGGTTTATCAATACCTACGGTCATCGTATTCAATCCGGTCTGACTCCGGAGCAGTTCATGGCCATGACCGATCCCCAGAAGTTTCTTGAGCTTGCCCGACGGCGTCATGCCCTTGGACCAGACCTGCTCAAGGATCGTACCAGTCTGGAGTTTCACCTGCAACGTGTTGGGACCTTCTCAAAACTCCGCGAGCGAGGCAAACTTTTCGAGTACTATCTCACTACCTGGCAGTACTTCAGCAAGAGTAGTTTCTGGTCGACCTTGCGCCAGTTCTTCTCTGAAGCCGGAGCCAAATTTGGCGGAGCCTTCTCGAGTTCGCGCTATTTCCGATTGGTCATTCGCCAGCGAAATCCAGCCTATTTCTATTACCTGATGGTCATGATCATTTCGATTTTTCTGGCAATCTACGTCCCGATCCAGTGGCAGAAGTACACTCAGAAGAAGCTTGATTCCCTGATTGAACGCTCGGGTCAGCAGCCGATCAGCAGGGAGAAGTAGCTCCGGCCATGACAACCCTGACACCAGACAAGGTTTTAGTATAGCGTGAGCAAGATTCTCGGGCTGTTCAAGAAAGGGGCGCGGGCTGCCTCAGGAAAATCCAGCAAGAAGGCTGATGGCGGTTTTGCGTGGCCATCGGGCGTTCGCATTGGCATCTTTGGGCAGGCTAATTCAGGCAAGACAGTCTATTTTACCGTCCTGAACGAAGAGGGAAAGATCGCCCGCGATCTGCAAATCTCAGTTACCGATACCGCCACCGCCAGCGAGTTTCTTGGCAACTACCGCCAGCTCTGGGGACTCGGAGCCGCGACCGGTGTCGGAACCGCCGTCGATCTGCGAAGCGAAAAGAAATTCCCCGACCCGACATCAGGCGAACGGATTCTGATCTTCAATGCCATTCTCGATCGCGACAAGAAGCTGCCGATTGTGTCGTACGACTACAACGGCAAGGCGGTCTCCATTTCAGAATCGCACGACCTGCAGCAGAAAGTTATCGATTTCATGTCGGGCTGCGAGGGGCTCCTATTCTTCTTTGACCCCAAAATGCTTGGTTCAGAGCTCACTTGCCAATCACATGTAGCGTCGTTTGTCAATATGCTCGAACGCCTGGCGCCACTAAAGGCGCGCCTCCCGATACCGGTCGCGCTGGTCATTACCAAGGCCGATGTCCTTGAAGGGTTCGCCGGCGAGGGGCACACCGTTTTAATCGGCGCCGAGGATGAACGATTCCTCTCCGAAGATTACGAGCTCTTCCTGGATCAGGTCCTGAGCAGCAACAAGGTTACTTCGAATCCTGCCTGGTCGGGGACGGTTCGGAATGTATTGGTCAAGCTCAAGGATTTTCTCAGGATTGTCGTTGGACGCACCCTCGACTTCCAGATCTTCTTCATCTCCTGCACCGGCTCTACCCCCGAGCGGATCGGCTCTGACGTCGGCCGATCGATCTATGCCCCTCCGGCGCGAATGCATCCGGTCGGGGTCAAAGAACCCTTCTACTGGCTGCTCAATCGCATTGGGCGCAGTCGAGGGATCGGAAGATTCCGGGTCGTCGCCAAATATGTTGCGCTGATCTGCTTCGTTTGGATATTCATCTACTCAATGCCACATCTTTATCATTTTGGATGGCTTCTTTCGCAGGCAACCAGCACTGAAACTCAGATCATGAGCGCGCGTAATAACAATATGTACACGCTCACACAAGACGAACGGACGATGATCCTCCGCGGATACAATCGCTACCTGAACGCCTGGGTGGTCAAGTGGATCTTCAGCGATTTCGCAGGCCCAGCCATGCAAATCAGGTCCTCGTACCAGCATATCAACGAGCAGGACGCCGCTGCGCGTCTCAATGTCGTGATTCGCGAGTTCACCGAGATTGTGCGCGACCCGAGTCTCTGGCCAAAACTCAACCCGCGCGATACCACCGTTGAGCTCGGCGAACGACACAAGAAGCTCGAGGGGGATCTGATGAGTTTCCACACCGGCGACAACACGACCCCCCTGTATCGCCGAAGCGACCGAGTTCTGGCATACTGGAATCGATTCAAAACGACCGTCACCGATATGACCGACACGACCCTGTTCAATGCGCTCGTGACGCTCATTCAGCGCGAGCAAACAGAGTATCTCAAGGAGCTTTCCCGGGAGGAAACCGATCTCGGCAAGGCCTTCGCGGAGAAGGCCAACAAGAAAGTCAAGACGGTGGCCGCCCGCGCCGTCAGCAAGGACATTGGCAGCCTGATGGAGAAAATCAACGGCAATACAAAGCCGGAGTATCGCCTGGATACGGCGGTGACCACACTGAGAGATCTGCTCCCGCAATTGGAGCAGTCAGACCCAGAGAATGCCACCATGGTCTCCAGGTACTTGCAGGCGGCTGATCGCTTCACAAAGCCCCAGAAGTATAATTGCAAAGTCGAGGCGATCCCCAATCAAGGGCATGTTCATATCGAAGTCACCAAAGAAGGGGAAGACCCAAAGTGGAGCGAGGCTACTCAGATTCTCGAGGGAGACAAAGTCCCGCTATTGTGGAAGATGGGCGATGATATTCACGTAGCTTTCGACGAGCCCAATCACCCCTGTCAACTTGGAAAGAACCCAAGCGACAAGAAAGTGCTCAAAGGGAACTATTCCCTCTTTCAGATGTCCGGCAAAGTGAGCTTTGAAAATATCTCAAAGAATGTTACCATCAGCTTCTCGCCGCCGCTGGAAGAGCAGCTGCCGACGCTGAAGTAACAGAAACAGGTGTAGACCAAAGAGGAGGTATAAACGATGAGCGCTCTCGGATACAGAACATATAGAATCGTTGCGCTTCTCATCGCCATGGGCGTCGTTCTGGCATCGCACGCCTGGGCCGGGAAATTCCAACTCCCTGCGGGACAGGAATTGAAGGTCAGATTCGATCCAGGTCAAGCGCTGTCATCGGGGAAACTGAAGAAGGGGGACAAGATCACGTTCAGCCTCGTTGAACCGATTACAATCGCCGGCAAGACTATTGTTGAGGAAGGGGCGAAGGGAAGCGCGAAAGTCGAGGACGCCACAGCGGCAAAGCCATTTAAGGGCGGTCACTTGAAGGTGAGCTTCGAGTCACTTCAGCCGAAAGGGGAATTCAAAGCCGCCAAAGATGCCGCTATCAAGCTCGAAGGTTCCGTCGAAAAGCAGGGAGGGAACCGCAAGCTCTTTTCGATATTCCCTGGGTTTGGTTTTCTGATCAAGGGTGGACAAGGATCGCTCAAGTCGGATGAAACCTTTACCACCAAAGTCAAAGAGGCGATCATCCTCGAAAGCAAGTAGCGGCCTTCCCAGAGTTTCGCTCGAACATGAAGAACGGGACAGCGATCAGGTCGCCGTCCCGTTTCCGTTTTCCCAATAATCGTCGGCCGGGTCAATTACGGATTGATCTGCACATAACACCCAAAGAGCCCCGCGAAGTCAGGATCATCGTTTAGGAGCGGTGGAGAGATCGGTCCGTTGATATCATAGAAACTTGTCGGAAACAACTGAACATCCGTCACAGAAGCGTCAGGCGTCTTGACCGCCGTGAAGTAGATTGTCGCTATCTCTCCGCTCATGCCCGACTTGAAGAGCGGCGAACCCCGGAACGCTGAGGAGGCGATCGTCATTGACAGGTTCTTCTGATGCGGAGTAGTAGGAATCGCCTCGAAAACATCATGATTCGTGTTGGGTGTTGGTCTAATGCTGTCAATGCTCAGCACGGAATCATAGTCGATGCGCAACGTCACTCCAGCGACATTAGGGACATTGTACAGCATGACCTCAACCGCAAACTTGTCCCCGACCTTCTTGGCCACCCACGGTGGCGTCAGGAGCATGAGCGCAACTGTCGGCTGAAGACTAATCCTGAGATCATAGTACTGACCGGCTTCGATGGCGATTGTCGTGTCGCCGCTCATTATTGTCGTGTCGGTGCGAACATCGTTGGCCAACACCGTATCAAAGGCTTCGATTGTAAACGTGCAGGTGAGCCCACCGGGAATGTCGAAAGGACCCTCACTTTCAACGATGCCCATAGTCGCATTGTAGTGCAGCGGCGTCCTCAGAATTTCAGCTTCCGAGCTGGTCACGATCAGACGGTACTCCGCTGAATCGAGCAATCCGCGCAGGTCAGCCGGCGCCGCCAGTTGGACGGTCACAGCTGATGGAGCCCTGCTACTGACGATCTTTTCTGCACAGCCGAAGCAAAGAAAGATCTCCACGCCGATCGCAAGTAGTCCCGCCACCGGCAACGCTACAGTCTTGAATCTCTTCATCTCTGCTCTCTCCTACAACGCTATGTGCAGTGTCGACGACAACTGCAGACCGTTGAGAGTGGTCTTACTGCCGTTGGCCTTGCCGGTGTAGTATGTGACCCCGGCCTCAATGAGACTCTTATCGAATCGACGGCCCACTGTACCTGATATGCCCAGTACATTCGAACCGGAGACATTCGAGCCATTGACACCAGTCTCAGTACTTCCGATAACTCTAAGACTGAGCGCGGGCTCCACGCTCCAGTTTGTTCCGACCATCCGGGAATAGCTGATGTTTCCGCTTATCTCGTTTCCGAATCGACGCAGCTGATTGTCGACGACACCCGAAGAGTCGGCGTATTCTGTGCTACGACCGCGCAGAACGTATCGAATCGCCCCTGAAAGTGAATAGCTCTCCGGCTTGGAGTGCTGGAAGCCGACCTGAAACTGCAGTTCCGTTCCCTGCTTAAACGCCTTTGCCCCACCGTACTTAGCATCGGCATAGGTCGTGAAGATCGCGTTCGTCGACCATAGCATGCCTCCAATATCACCGCCATTAACGCCAGCGTTGACACTAACCTGATCCCCGGGATCATACTCCCCTCCGTCCCTTACCGGTGTGTACTTGCCGGCATATTGATAGCTGACCCCTGCTCCGCAACGCAGTTCCCCGAGCATCGTCGCTCCTCCGACCAGAGCATTTAGTCCGAGGCCTGCGCCCAGTTGACGCGACGGAAATGAAAGGAAGTCTGTGGACAATTGCTGTACCACGGCCCAGTCGGCCGCTGGAAGTTTCTTCTCTCCCGTGGGAGCGCTGATCCCACCGCTGACCAGGAGATGGGCGTCACTGAGCGCCTTGCTGATTTGCAGCCGCAAGTCTCCAAGCCCGGTCGCCTTGGACTTGCCTGCCCCAAAGTCGAGACTATTGCTCGAGCCGTCTATGTAGAGCTGCCCTTCAAGTCCTTCTCCTAAAGGAATAAAGCCATTGATCGGAACCGAGAACTGGCTGATTGTCGTCTCGAAAGTATCCGTCTTCATCGTCCACGAGCTGTATACAAGGCGTATGTCTGTAGAAGACTGCCGACCGTAGACGATCTGTCCGTGGACCTCGGTCGAAACAACGGCGACCGCTAAGAGGGTCGCCAACGCCAAACTGATCCGGCTATTTCCCATAGAACGTCCCTTTCACGGTCACGTGACCAAATGGGTCTGGCTCCACCGGCGGCGTGGGGCCGGTTGGTCGCGGCCGACTGTTGGGGATGATTCCTCCGTTATCGAGAATCGAACCAAGCGTGGAACCCAGCCCCGAAGGACTCGTAACGGGAGGGGGAGGTACCGGGGGTTGCGTCGGCGGCGGACTTTCCGCTTGAACCTGAGTCTCGAATTTCCCTAGATCCTGTGCGCCGGTCGAAGCCTCAAGTGCGCCGGTTTCTATATTCTGAATCTTCAGGTCGGCTTCCTTGAACCCTTTATCCGTTTGAAAAGCCTTGCCGAATTCCTCCTTCGCTCGATCCGGCATCCCGCGCCCATTGTAATCGAGACCGCGACAGTAGGCGAGGAACGCCAGGAAAGACTCTGTGGGAACCTTCTGGATCTCAGCTCGCTCCTCCGCTGTCGGCGTTATCCCGAGTTTGTCCAAAACGGAAAAGACAAAACTCTTCTCCATCTTGAAAAGGTTCTTCAGTTCTGCCTCGGATGCGTCTGGGTAGATCAGCGTACTGTCATGAACATTAGCAATGGCACCATTGAGCCGAAGCTTGTTCTTACCGGCGCTGTTCAGAGTCCCGGTCACAACGCGCCTGCTTCCCATCAGCCTTCCGACACGCGGGCTGCTTGTTTTGTCGATGGCTCCCGATTTTGAGAGCTTGAGTTCATCCAGGATCGCATCCATCTTCTGACGTTCTACGACCCGGAGCGATTTCACTTTAGCCAGATCATTGGCCGTGAACTCCGCTAACCCAAGTCCGATCGGAACCATATCTGCCTTCAACTTTGAACCGTCAAAATTAACGACCGCGATGCTGTTCTCCGGAATATCATCGCTATTGATAGCCTTCTCGTTTTTCACGGCCTCAGCCGCATCCTTACGCAGCTTCTGCATCGCCAGGTAGTCGATCCGTGCCTGCAGCGATGAACGGATGGAGCCGCCGGGATTCTGGTTCAGCGCTGTCGTATACGCGGCGATCGCTTCTGCAAGGCGGTTCTGCTTTTCGTAGGTCAAGCCGAGGTAGAGATTGCTCTTGGCGTCGGGCGCTATGCTGTCGGCTCGTTTCAGGGCGTCTTCAGCCTTGGCCATGTTGCCATTGAAGTAGTGTGCAATCCCCAATCCCTGCCAGAACTCAGCCTTGTTCGGATTCTTCTTTAGATGCTTGTCATAATTTGTGATCGTCTTCTCGAGTTCGGTCGGTGTCGACCCCGGCGCTTTAGGCGAGGCGGCAAGACAGACGCCGCATATCAGCCATGCCGTGACAATGACCGCGATTTGTTTTCTCATACGATCCTCACACGAACGGGTTGAACATATGCCACGACGCTAAATCGCCAGAGGCTTGTAGGTGTCCATGCGCTTCTTGGCCTCGGCAAAGCCGTTGTCTTTTTCGTAGGCTTTCTTGAAATACTCATACGCGCTCTTGTAATCGTACTTGTCCATCGCGTCGATGCCCCGAGAGTAGAACGCCGCCGCCTCGGGAGATGACGTTCCGCCCAACTGGAGGAGACTGCGTGCTTTGTCGCTCACCGTGATGTCAAGCTTCTGCGCCAGCTGCTCGACCAGTTCTTTCTCCAACTTCGAATAATCGGGCGACCCTTCCTTGTCGACCGTCGCGATGATCTCCGAGGTCTCCACTTTTACCACGCGCACCGACATTCTCGTGTGCTTGCCATCAAGCTGGGTGATGCTGCCGAAAATCATGTATTGCGCGCCCAGGAGCTTCCCGGCCTTCACCGCCGTAGCCTGATCGACTTTCTCCTCCTGGCTCAGTTTGATCTCTTTCAGCACGAAATTGATCTTGGAACGCTCCACTACGCGAAGATCGCTGAGTTTCCCGAAATCGATGGCAAACCAGTCCGCCAACCCTTTGCTCAGGAGTCCTAATTCCTCCTGATACTTGCCGACAGAATAATTGTCAAATTCCATGACCGCCACTGTCTTAGCAGTGCCGCCGCTCTTGTCCGAGCAGCTGAGCATCCCCTTGGCCTGGGTGATCTTGAACCACTGGTCGCTCAGTCGCGACGGCCACGGCTCGCGCGGAATCGGCAGCACGCAGGGGCCGATCTTCGCCATTGTCTCCAGATACGCCACCGCCCGCTCAAAATACGATTTCCCCTGACCGTAGGTGAACAGACTCAACGCCTCGTAAATTGCGACGCTGTCGGTCGGCGTTAGATTCGGCTGTTTCAGAAGCTCTTTCGCGGCGGCAGATCCTTTTTCAAATTCAGCCGCAAAGTAGTAGGTGTTGATCGCTTTCGCCACTTTCTCGGACACCGACGCGGGCGCTTGCGCTCTGACAGAGGCGGTCCCAATCCCCACGCACAGTGCGGTCGCCAGTATCAGACAACAGAAAAACTCCGTTCTCTCTCGTTTCTTCATGGTGGCTCCTTTGGTTTTTTTGTGTGTGACTGCTATCTTATAACTCAAAATAGCCAACTTGGATTCACAAGGAAAGTACTATTTTTTGAAGTCAAAGACAACCTTGTGAACACTGTCCCGAACAATCGTTACCGATCGACTTTGCTCAACGAGCTTGCCATCCACTTCAATCGAGGCTTTCACGGTGTGCGTTCCCTCGCGCAGATCCTGATAGGTGTACGGCGTCGGGTCTTCCTGAGCCACACCGTCAATCTCCACAATCGCGCCCCTCGGATCAGATGCCACCGTCAGCTTCCCGACACTTCTTGCCGCTGGCTGCGGCGCGGGTGGAACATTGAAGTTAAATGCTCGCGTCAGCGACTCTCCCGCCTGCACCTCAAGCGTCTCCGCAAGCACAGGCGGCGTTCCCGACGGATTGCGAAGCTCCACAATGCGCGTTCCGGCGTCGACTCTAAGCGTCGCCGAGGTCGCATGCTCGCGCACCCGCACGCCATCCACGAAAAGATCACCAAATGGCTTCACCGAAACACTCAATGTCCCGGTCGTTCCGATCACCGGTGAGGGGATAGGCTTGGTCGCCGAAGTGTCCTCGAGCGTGACTGTGAACGTGACCAACGCCGAGTCGCGCAGTGCAGGCACCGACGGATCAGCGGCATAAAAACGGATCGTGTGAACTCCCGTTTGCTGGGCTGTCGGCGTCCATTCGAATGTGTTGTTCGCTGCCTTGAACAAGGCTCCTTCCGGAAGACTCACTGCTGTGATGCTTGGCGCGGAGCCATCGTCTGCCGTCGCCCTGACCGCAAAGCGGATCAAATGCTCAGCCTTCACTGTCTGATCCCCGATCGCGGTCAATTTCGGGGCATGATATTCCGTCGGTTTGCCAATAAAGAAGTACCAACCCGCCGCAACCCCCAAGACTACAGCCACGCCACCCAGAATCATCGGCAGCTTGCTTGACTTCGGAGTTCGAATCGCGTCGATCCTATGCTCCGCTCGGTCATCCGGTCGCGGGGTAACCGCTCCGAGCGACTCGATCGCCTTCTTCATGGCACCAGCCGATTCGTATCGTTCCGACGGCTCTTTTTTGAGAGCCTTCAATATCACCGCTTCCAGCTGCTTGGAAATCTCAGGATTGATCGTTCGCGGCTTTACCGGCTCGGAGAAGAGTTTCGCATCCCGCATCGCGAATTCGTTTCCCCCTGCAAACGGCAACTCACCGGTGAGCATATTATAGAGCGTTGTCCCGGCGGCATAGATATCGGCCTTGGCATAGTCCGTGTCTTCAGTCGGGACGAATTGCTCGGGCGCCATATAGGCCGGCGTGCCGCACGAAGAGCCGGTCATGGTCAGGTTCGGATCGGTTTTCCCCTTGGCGATACCGAAGTCGATCACTTTCACCTGTCCCTGGCGATCAATCATGATATTGCTCGGCTTGATGTCGCGATGAAACACATCCCGCTCGTGCGCGAATTGAAGCACATCCAACAGGCAGGTCATGATCGGGATCGCCTCCGAAACCGGCATCTTGACGCCTGATTTTACACGTTCGTCGAGAGTGATCCCTTCGACATACTCCATGGCAATGACTATGTCATCCCCATTGTTGAAAAAGTGCTTGATACGGCAGATGTTGGGGTGCCCGTCTAAGAGCGCCAGCTTGTCAGCTTCCTGACGGAACCGCCCCCCCAAACTCGGATCACTGAGAATCTTCAGAATGACCCGGAGATTCGGGACATCCTGGTGAACGGCAAGGTAGACTTTCCCCATGCCGCCGGCCCCGATCTTTCTGAGGACCTTATAGCTGCCAATAAGCTGTTCATCCATGACGATTTATATACAACCTCGCCCCACGCGAGGCAACATGAATAAAGGGGGGGGCGAATGGAACCGTCCGATGAAGCGGCTGCACCCCGCGAACATCGCGGAACGAAATCGGCAACGCCGCTGTTCAATCTGTCAGTTAGTAGACACGCAACATAATCACCTTGCTAATAGGAACGGAGGTCAACGATGGCTGAAAAGCGAATCATTGCGGTGGTTGGCGCCACAGGCGCACAGGGAAGTGGACTGGTTCGGGCGATTTTAAGTGACCCTGAGCACACGTTTGCGGTACGGGCCTTGACGCGGAATGTGAATTCCGATAAAGCCAAAGAATTGGCCAAACTTGGCGCCGAGGTCGTCGCAGCCGACGTCGACAATCCGGAAAGCCTGAAAAGAGCCTTCACAGGTGCCTATGGCGCCTACTGTGTCACCTTTTTCTGGGAACATTTTTCCACCGAAAAAGAACAAGCCCACGTGCGAGCAATGGCTCAGGCGGCGAAAGAGTGCGGCCTAAAGCACGTCATCTGGTCGACCCTTGAAGACACTCGCCAGTGGATACCGCTTAGCGACGACCGGATGCCAACCTTACAGGGTAAGTACAAAGTGCCGCATTTCGACGCTAAAGGCGAATCCAATCAGTTCTTCAGCCAGCTTGGGGTACCAACCACGTTCCTGCTGACCTCGTTCTATTGGGATAACTTCATTCACTTTGGCATGGGTCCCAAGAAGGACCAGAGCGGCCAGTACGCGATCACTCTGCCGATGGGGGAGAAGAAGCTTCCGAGCATCGCCGCAGAAGATATCGGCAAATGCGCCTTTGGCATCTTCAAGAATGGGCCAGAGTATATTGGCAAGACTGTCGGTATCGCCGGTGAACACCTAACAGGCGGACAGATGGCCAGTGCCTTCACGAGGGTACTCGGCAAGGAAGTACAATACAACCCCGTCGAACCCGCTGTCTATCGCAGTTTCGGATTCCCCGGAGCTGATGACCTCGGCAACATGTTCCAGTTCAACCGCGATTTTGATCAGGCGTTCTGTAGTGCCCGTGATACCGATTTCACGAAACGCCTCAACCCATCACTCCAGACGTTTGACAGCTGGTTGGCCAAGAACCGAAACAAGATACCGATGGAGTAGGAAAGGGGGGGCGGCGACCGCGGAGTCGCTAACATCGAAGCTCCCTGATTGACCGCCGACTAAGCTACATATGGTCACTCGCATAGAGCGCTCAACGTCTGGTCAGAAGGCCAACCCGAACAGCCAGTCCATGGATAAGTGCTTAAGACGTTGACCTCCAAATCCGGAGTCGTCAAAAGGGCTGGAAAGTCCGAACGTAAGACGGAAGTCAAAATATATTCTAGTCTGGTGGCTTTTCCCAATTGTCCGGTAAGCATCACCCCCAGCGGCCAAAGACAATGCAAGACTCTTGGCCTTCCCGACATGCGATTCCACAGTCGAAGAAATCTTGATACCGACAACTGGCCCGACGTAGAGCATCCGCTTTGCTCGATCTTTATCTCGGAAGAAAACGTATGCAATTGGGTTAAGGACCTTGATTAGCAACGGTATTTCGATGTAATTCAGTTTAATTGGCGGATAATTGCCTGCTCCTCTCTGGGAATACCACAATTCTGGTTGAATAGCGAAAAAATCGCTGCCGTAAGTGATGAATCCTCCGAACGCCAAAAGGGCTCGACCGTCCATCTCCTCAGAGCCGTCACCAGAGAATCCCGACCAGCGAACTCCAATTTTGAAGCCCCTTAAGACAACAATCTTTCCGCTCTCAGTGTTGTCGGCTGATCTTGGAGTCTGTATTGCAGTGGCAGGCTGACTAGTGGCTCGTTGCTTGGTCGAATCTGCAGATGAAGGACTCCCCTGTGCCAGTGCGGAACCATATGCCGCCAAGAGTGCCACTGCCAGAATGGGGAGTGGCAATACAATGCTCCCTCTTCTCATCGTAATTGCTCCCTATGTAAACGAAGTAAGTGTTTCACTATAGGACACACAGCTCCTCAGAGAACGTGTAGAGTCATGAAATATGCTGGTCCCACATGTACATTTTGTTCGAATCACGTGCAAGAGTCCGCCTACCCCAGGATAGATCGTATAGTGCCCAATGTCAACAGAAAGGGCATGCGAAATCACCATCAGTTTGATAGTAATCCCGCCCCTGCGCACCTTGATGAAAGGAAGAACTGTGTCAATGACCTGCAACTGCTGTACTCGAAACGGATCCGTCCCCACGCTTTTGTGAGAAAACGAACCCATTTTCTACTCCCCACGCCACAAATACCCGCCAGAAGCAATTCCTCTCCCCGGGGGAAAGGATGTCGCGAAGCGACAGGTGAGGGGGAGTCCAACTACACTCGCTTCACGCTACGTCTTGCTCGACCCCTTTTCCACCCGCGCCCAAGTGTCGCGCAGTGTGGCCGTGCGGTTGAAGACAAGACGCCCCGATTTCGATTCAATCGGGTCGACATTGAAGTAGCCATGTCTCAGGAGTTGAAAGCGACTCCCCGAAACAGCGTTCGCCAGACTCGGCTCGACTTTGCAGTCCGACAATATCTCCAGCGACTTCGGATTCAGGTTGCTCTTGAAATCGAGCCCATCCGGTGCGACATTCGGGTTCTCGCTGCTGAAGAGATGGTCATAGAGCCGAACCTCAGCCGTCAGCGCGTGCCTGGCCGAGACCCAGTGCAGCGTGCTCTTGACCTTGCGGCCATCCTTCGTTTCGCCGCCGCGACTGGCCGGATCGTAGGTGCAATGCAGTTCAACGACCTCGCCATTCTTCGCATCTCTAACGACCGATTGGCAGGTAATGAAATACGCATGCTTCAGCCGCACTTCAACGCCGGGTGAAAGCCGGAAATATCCCTTTGGCGGTTGCTCGCGGAAATCATCCTGCTCAAGATACAGAACTTTCGAGAACGGCACCGTGCGGCTCCCCATAGAAGGATCTTCGGGATTATTGACTGTCTCGAATTCCTCAACAAGATCGTCAGGATAGTTGTCGATGATCACGCGCAACGGCCGGAGCACGGCCATCACCCGAGGCGCCCGTTTGTTCAAATCCTCTCGCACACAATCCTCGAGCACTGCCACATCCACCATGCTGTCCCGTTTCGAGACTCCGATTCGTTCCGCGAACAGTCGAATTGACTCCGGCGTGTAGCCGCGTCGGCGAAGCCCGCAGATGGTCGGCATGCGGGGATCGTCCCAGCCGGAGACCTGTTTTTCGTTTACGAGCTGCAGCAGCTTGCGTTTGCTCATCACGGTGTACGTCAATTCCAGACGCGCAAATTCAATCTGCTGGGGATGATAGACCTTCAGTTCATTCAGGAACCAATCATACAGCGGCCGATGATCCTCAAATTCGAGCGTACAGATCGAATGGGTAATCCGCTCCAGCGAATCCGAAAGGCAGTGCGTGAAATCATACATCGGATAGATACACCAGGCGTCCCCCGTGCGATGGTGACTGCTTCGAAGAATGCGATAGATCACAGGATCGCGCATATTCACATTACCGCTCGCCATATCAATCTTCGCGCGCAACGTACGCGATCCGTCGGGGAACCCACCGGAGCGCATCTTTCGGAACAGGTCAAGGTTCTCTTCAACCGAACGATTGCGAAACGGGCTCTCCTTCCCCGGCGCGGTCAGTGTGCCGCGATATTCCCGCATCTCAGTCGGGCTTAAGTCGCACACATACGCCTTGCCAAGCGTGATCAACTGTTCCGCGAACTCATAGAGCTTTTCGAAGTAGTCCGAGGCATAGTACAGCCGATCCTGCCAGTCGAATCCGAGCCAGCGGACATCCTCCATGATCGAGTCCACATACTCGACATCCTCCTTGCTCGGATTGGTGTCGTCGAAACGCAAATTGCACAGCCCACCGGGATACGACGCTGCTATGCCGAAATTGAGACAGATCGACTTGGCATGTCCGATATGCAGGTAACCGTTTGGCTCGGGTGGGAAGCGCGTCTGGACCCGCTGATCATACTTGCTCGAGCGGTTATGCTCTTCGATGATCTCGCGGATGAAGTTTGTTGGCACGGCCGATGCCGAGCTGCTGCTGTCAGGCTGTTTCTTGTCGTGATCCGACGCGCTCATGTTCGTTCGTCCTTCTCTTCTATCGGCGTTCCCGTAGGTCGAAAACAGAATGTACTAATTCCGCGGTTACCCGCAAACGAAATGATGCCGTCGAGCTTGAGCCATAAGGCAGACTGCCACGCATGAAAGAGGCGAGGTCTGTTTCAGGCCTCGCCTCGCGATAGATCAATCGTGTCGATCGATTACTGTGTAACTGACTCGATCTCCACCCGGCGGTTCATTCTGCGACCGGCCGCGGTTCCATTATCACCGACCGCGTGCGCAGGATCCTCGCCAAACCCCTTGGCGATCATCCGTTCAGGTTCGACTCCAAGGCTCGTGAGATAATCGACTACTCCCTGAGCGCGATTCTGTGACAGCTTCTGGTTGAACGCCTCAGTGTTCAGGCTGTCGGTATACCCGCGAATCTCAATCTTCGTCTCCGGGTATGCTCTCATTGCCTCAGCGACTGTCTTCAGGCTGTCCTTGGAGGCCTGATCCGGTTCAAACGATCCGGACTTGTACTTGATATGCAGGACAATCTTGTGCGTGATCTTCTTGACCACAGGACAGCCGTCCTTGTCAACCACGACACCCTTCGGCGTTCCCAGGCACTTGTCTACGCTATCCGCGACCAGATCCTCATCGGCGTCGATGGGGCAGCCTCGAGAGTCGACAACCACACCCAGTGGCGTATTCGGGCAGCGATCGAGTCCGTCAAGAACTCCGTCCTTGTCGGCATCCATCGGGCAGCCGTTCGCGTCAACCAGCGCCCCCTTGGGTGTACTCGGGCATTTGTCGAAATCGTCGACAACGCCGTCAGCGTCAGTATCGACCTTCGGCGCGACTATGACCGGCGGCGGAGGCGGTTCAACAGCGGCTTTGGCCTCTCTACCGAAATAGAAGTGAAATCCGATCTGGGTCAACGATGAAGCCGTCGAACCGAACCGATAGCTCGCATCGACCTTGCTCGTCTTGTAAGGATCAAGCACCAGGAACTCGACTCCATGAGCGACCTCGAGGGAAAAATTGTCGGTCACCCAGAATTCAACCCCGGGGGTCAACTTCAAGCTAAAGTACGTCGAGGTGTGCCCGGTGATCGTATCATTCCCTCTTCCAAGATTGTAAGAATAGAGATTGTCGTCGGGGAAACCCAGCACACCACCCAGCCTGACAAACAGGTTTGCCCGCTCGGTCGGATAGACTACATACGGGATGCCGGCTTCAAGCCAAAGACTATTCGCCCCTTCCTTGTCCGCCACTTTTGCGGCCGTGTTCATACCCAAGGGGTAACGAATCGCCTCAAAGCCAACGCCCAGATCGGCGCCCAGTCGCGGTGAAAACCAGTAGCGCACACCGAGCGGCGCCTGCGAATCAAAATACCCTAAGGCCAACTTTCCCTTCTTGTCCATGCTGTAGCCGACAGACGGGATCGTGACCAGCAGCGCCATAAGCACCGCACCTACTCTTAATCTCACTCCCAACCTCCATTCTGGAAGAAACGTATCCATACTATGTTCATATCTATCTCATGTGCCACGAGATCGGGCATAGAATCTAACCGCGGAAAATAAATCTGGTGAAAGGGAATCTGTAAAGATAAAAAAATGCTCACAAAACAGCCGAACTTCGTGATTGTGCCGCTTCGGCCCATCGGTCAATGAAAAGTGGCCTCAGGTCTGGCAACCAGCCCGAGGCCACTCGATACTGTGTGAATCAATCCGTGGCGCCTGCTTCTACCAGATCCTCACGCGATCCAATTCGCTGCGGGTCATCCCCTCTCCAGCCGGACATCCGAAGGCGTCGTTGAATTCCTTCAGGTTCGAAAGCGGCCCGGTAACTCGAAGATTGCTGGGGGAATGCGGGTCGGTGTTGATCTGAAGCTTTAGGGTCTGAGGGCGATAGTTCGTCCGCCAGCCCTGAGCGTAACCCAAGAAGAAACGCTTCTCCGGAGATAAACCATCGATCTCTTTTTGCGGCTTGGCAGCAAGAGCCAATTTGAAGGCATCGTATGCCACGAGCAACCCCCCGAGATCGGCGATGTTCTCTCCCAGCGTTAGCTTACCGTTGACATGCATACTGTCGACCGCAACGTACTTGTCGAACTGCTCGACCAGCTTCTGGGTGCGCTCGTCGAATTTCTTTCGATCTTCCTCGGTCCACCAATTCTTGAGATTGCCGACGGCGTCAAATTGGCTTCCCTCGTCGTCGAAACCGTGAGTCATCTCGTGCCCGATCACCGACCCCATGGCGCCATAGTTCAGGGCGTCGTCGGCGTCACCATCGAATTCCGGCGGCTGCAAAATAGCGGCAGGGAAGACGATCTCATTCATGAGCGGATTGTAGTAGGCGTTCACTGTCTGAGGCGTCATGCCCCATTCCGTGCGATCAACCGGCTTGCCGATCTTGTTTAGCTGACGGCGCATTTCGAAGGTGCGCCCTCGACTAACGTTAGCCCAGTATGAATCCTTCTCAATAGACAAGCTGGAATAGTCCCGCCATTTGTCGGGGTACCCGATCTTGGGCGTGAACGCTGCCAGTTTCTCAAGCGCCTTCGTTTTCGTTTCGGCACTCATCCATTCGAGATTGTTGATTCGGGCCTTAAGTGCCTCCCTCAGATTATTGACCATTTCCATGGCCCGGCTCTTAGACTTTGGAGGAAAGACTCTTTCCACATACAACTGACCCAGCACTTCGCCGAGAGCCTGATTAGTGGCATTGAGAACCCGCTTCCAGCGAGGTTGGAGAACCTTGGTCCCCTGAAGGACCGTCCCAACAAAGCGGAAGCGCTCGTTGACGAATTCCGAGCTGAGCGTCGGCGCCGCGCCGCTGAGAATATGCCATCGGCAGTAGCTCTTCCAATCTTCAACCGGAATCTCCTTGAATAACTGATTCATCTCGGCAAAGAACTTCGGGTGGGCAAACGAGAAACTCTCAACATGACTCAGGCCGATCGCCTTGAAATAGGCGCTCCAGGAGAAATCGGGTGTCGCGCTGTCGGCCTGCTTTACGGTGATATAGTTATACCAGGTATTCGGATCGCGCTGTTCAACGTTGGTCAGCGAGGCCTTTGCCAACCGTGTTTCGATTTCCATGATCTTCTGCGCCTGCGCCTTCGCCGACGTATCGTCATCGCCAAGCAGCTTGAGCATGTTCGTGACGTACTCAAGATACTGCTCTCTGAGTTTCTTGCTTTCCTCGTCATCGCGAGTGTAGTAGTCGCGATCAGGTAGACTCAACCCGCCCTGGGTGGCATAGACAATTATCTGAACGTTGTTCTTCATGTCCTGATCGGCGCCGACATCAAAGACGACATTCTCACCCTTGGCGTGGAGATCGGCGATCAACTGCTGCAAATCCTTGAGACTCTTGACTGCGGCAATGCGATCCAGATCAGCCTTGAGAGGTTTGGATCCCTCGGCCTCGATTTTCGCTGTATCCATGGCGACTGTAAAAAAGTCACCGATCTTCTGCCGTGCGGATCCTTTGGGAGCGGAACCATCCTTTGAGGCCTTTTCCAGAATGTCGTGAAGAATGCTGAAATTCCGTTCGTGAATCTCATGTCCTACGCTCCAGCTGCCGTACTCGGGAGGGACGGGGTTATTCTTGCACCAGTTTCCGTTGGCATACTGATAGAAGTCGCTGCATGGGCTGATCGTCGTGTCAAAGTTCTTCGGATCCAAGCCGCGCTCGTTGGTTTGGGCAAGCGCGCTTCCATACACCAAACCTCCGAGTACCAGCGCCACGGAACAGGTTCGACCTAATGCTGACATATACTTCTCCTGCACGAAAATGTGTATTTCATACTGATACGGGCAGACCCCGGTAACAGTTTCCGAAAGTTCCCTTCGGGACAGTGATAATACTGCGCCGCCGTGCGCTTGTCCACAGTTGATTGCCTCTTTCAGATCAGCTCGGGGACAGGCACGGCGAGTTCCTGTTGCGCCGCTGACCTCAACTCACTATCCTTTGTCAAACCGAACAGGAAACTGTGTCACCATTGATAACGTAGAACCGCCATGGCAAAGTTGATTGGAACCGACGGAACGCATTACTATTCGTGGTCATTGCCGCCGGGAAGATATGTGATCGGTCGAAACGCCGACTATGATTTCCATGTCCAGGACAAGACTGTTTCTCGCCCGCATGCTGAGCTCGAAGTATCTCACTCGGGAACGGAGTTCTTCCTGCGCGACCTCGGGAGCAAGAACGGAACCTTCGTCAACAGCCGGCCGGTGACCAGGCAGATCGAGGTAAAACCCGGAGATCAGTTGATCTTCGGCCATGTCGAATTCAAGATCGTGCTCGAGGATCAATCTGGGGCAACGCGCGTCTCTCTGCCGACCACGCGTCTGGCCGAGCGCGATCCTGAGAAATCGATCTTCCTCTCCCTGAGCGAAGCGCTCCGACCGCAGCCCTCACACGCGGTAGATAATCCAGATCTCATGCCTACTCTTTTCGAGATGGCCAAGACTCTCGTCCTGCCGGAGCCCAGGGAACAGATGCTGCAGAAGTCGCTGGCCATGGTCGCGCGCGTGATTCCGGCCGAGCGGCTGGCGGTGCTCTTTGTGTCCGAGAATCAGGAAGAGGTTTTCACTGGCGCCACACTCTTGATGGGGGGGCGGGATCCCGGGTCATTCACTCTGTCACGAACCATTATCAAGGACCTTCTGGCGAATAAGAATGCCATCCTGATCGGAAACCCGATGGATGATCCCCGGTTTGCCTCGCAGCAGTCGATCATCATGTCCGCACTGAAATCGGCGATGGCTGTGCCGTTGTTCGATGAATCAAAAGTGTTGGGGATTCTTTATGTCGATACCACAAATCCACTCCATCGCTACACGGACGAGTACCTCAGGCTGCTGATTACATTTGGGAACATTATTGCCTCGCGTCTGGTCAACTCGATTCTACTGAGAGAGCGGGAAGAAAAGCAGGCGCTCGACATTGAAGTGCGTCGGGCGACGATGATTCAGAAGAATCTCCTGGTTAAGGAGGCGCCGTCTATTCAAGGCTACAAGACCTTTGCCTGTCAGACTATGTCGCGCTCGGTGGGGGGGGATATATACGATATGACCCTTCTTCCTGACGGTCGGATGTTATTCCTGGTCGCTGATGTGAGCGGCAAGGGGATGGGTGCCGCCCTTCTTATGTCCAACATTCTGGCGTCCTTTCGAATTCTCTACAACGATCCCCACTTCGATCTGATCCGCGCCGTCGAGCACGTGTCAAAACAACTCTGGCGTTACAGCGCACCTGAAGACTTCGCGACACTCTTCGTGGGTGTCGTGGACCCCGCGCACGAGCGACTGGAATACGTGAACGCCGGGCATAATCCACCGCTTCTCGTTCGCTCCAGCGGACACATCGATTACCTACAGCCTTCGGGGACCATGATAGGCGCGTTTGACTTTAGCGCCTGGAGCGTTGATACCCAATCGCTATCCTCAGGGGATTTGCTCTTCATCTTCACCGATGGCGTCACCGAGGCAATGAACGGAGACTTGCAGTACTCTGACGAACGAATGGAACGGCTCGTGGTTGCCTCACGACAATTGGATCCGGCCGCTTTGGCGAAACAGGTCATGGAGGATGTCGATCAGTTTGTCGGGGACGCCCCGCGCTCAGATGACATCACCATGCTCATCTTGAAAAGAGAGTAGACATGCTCAAACCAGATCAGGACTTCGCACACTTTAGAATTGTGAAACTCTTGGGCGAGGGAGGCATGGGCCAGGTGTATCTGGCTGAAGACAAGAAGCTTCAGCGACAGGTGGCGCTGAAAATCCTGACTGCCGAGTACTTTGGAGTCAGCGAGCGACTCGAACGATTTCATCGCGAAGCGAAAACAGCCGCGCAGATTTCACATCCTAATGTCATGGCTATCTACGACATGGGTTCCACCGAAGACCCGACGGTCGGAAGGCGCGTAGATTACATCGTCATGGAATACATCAAAGGTAAGTCCCTTGCGGAGTATCTCAAGCAACGATCGAGCGATCTTACCGTTGTTGTACGCCTGGCCGAGAAAATCGCCGCCGGCCTGGCGGCAGCTCACAAAATCAATGTTGTGCATCGCGACATCAAGGCAGACAACATTCTTGTCGATGACGAAGAACAACCCAAGATTCTGGATTTTGGTCTCGCCAAGCCGCTCGATCCGGTCCAGTTCTCCGGAGATTCCAAGACGAAAACCGTTTCGCGGGAACTTACCCGTGCCGGCAAAATTGTCGGGACGGTAGCCTACATGTCACCCGAACAGGTTCGGGGCGAGACGGTCGACACACGATCCGACATATTCTCCTTCGGTGTCCTTCTGTATCGGATGGCAACCACCGAATTTCCATTCTCAGCAAACACTGAAGTCTCCACACTCGCCAAGATTCTGGAGACACGGCATGAGTCCCCGCGCATTAAGAACGACGCCATCCCCGTTGAACTTGAGCGGATCATCGACAAGTGTCTGCAGAAGAACGCCGATGATCGTTATCATGATACGCGTGACTTGGTTGTCGATCTGCGCAATCTGCGCCGGCAGTTCGACAGCGGCATTTCCGATACGATCTCCGGCGTCACTCAGGAGATCAAGGCGGTCGGTTCACGTCCGCTTTATCAGAGACGATGGGTCTGGGTAGTGCTGGTTATAGCTGCGCTCTTCATTATCATAGACAGGTTTGGTGAAGCAGTCACCGGGTTTGTCGAAGGGTGGAAGGCTGGCAGTAAGACGTCAGTCAGTAGTTCTGGTCTGAAGGCGGCGGAAAACAGTCTGGCGATACTCGGGTTTGAGAACAAGACGGGCGACAAGACGCTCGACTGGCTGGAAACCGGTCTGCCTGAGATTCTCCTGACGGATCTGGCTCAGAACCAGTCTCTCAATCTGATCAGCCGCCAGCGCGTTCTGGATGCCATCGAAAGCGAACGAGGGGAGAGCGCGACTGCGCCCTCTCACGAGGAGTTTGTCGAGAAGGCGTTGGCGTTAGGAGCCTCTCGCGTTCTTACCGGATCGTTCTACAAGATGGCGGACAAGATTCGCATCGACGCCCGCCTTGAAGAAACATCATCAGGAAAGATTCTCCTTGGCGAAAAAGTCGTAGGGTCCGATCCTTTCATGATTGTCGATAGCCTGAGTGGCAAGATCGCTCTGGCCATGAATGTCGAGCGATCGGCCACCGGCGAACAAGGGGTAGCCTCGGTAACGTCGTCTTCGACGGACGCCTATCGCGAATATCACCTCGGCATGACAGCTTTTGGCAAGGAATTATACGATGAGGCCATACTGCGTTTCAGTAAGGCGATCACGATGGATTCCTCCTTTGCGCTGCCATACATGCGCGTAGGGATGATTCGGGCCTTCCAGAATCGGTCGAAAGAAGCGTCGAATTCACTCGCCAAAGCGTTGCAGTTTGAGCATCGTTTGCCTCTCAAGGATCGGAACATGCTCGATATCTACGCCGACATCTGGCTCCGGCGAAAATTCGGCGATGCGATGACCAAAATGAAACTGATGGTGAGCAACTATCCGGATGATCAGGAAAGTCGGACGATCTACGGCGCCCTGCTGGCACAGTTGGCGCAGGATACGGTTGGGGCCTTTGCGCAACTGGACACTGTTCTCGCCCAGAACCCCAGTTTTCAGCTGGCGCTAAGCATGGGGGTTCAGCTGCACTACGGGTTTGGAGACTATACACGAGCGACTCAAATTATCAATCGACTCAAGCAATTCCACCCTGATTCTCCCGCTGCCTACCGATTCCAGGCGAAGATCTATACGAAGACCGGAAAAATCCAGGAAGCCATCGTTGAATACAAAGAGCTCCTTAAGCGATTCCCCTCTGAAGACGACTTGCTCATTTCGCTTGCTCGCCTGGCTGTTCGCACGCGCGACTTCGCTTTGGCGAGTGAGTTTGTCGAGAAGTACGGAAGCGCGGCAGGGCGGGACCCGTACAAACGATCCGATTACCTTCTTGAGCTCGCCAACCTGGCACAGTGGTCTGGGAAGTTTGAGACGGCGATCACGTATCTCAGAAAGAACCTCGATCTCAGCAAGGAAACGAGTGACAGTATGCAGATGACGCAGGCGTATAACGTCCTGGCAACGACATTCGACTCATACGAAGCTACAGACAGTGCCCTGAAGTATGTCGATCTGGCTGAGAAATGGTCGATCAACGGTCTGTATGCTCGCAAAGCGATGATGCTCGTAGAACTCGACTCCTCGAAGGTCAAAGTCGCTCGCCCACTATTCAAGAAATTCCTCTCCAATTTTAGGTCCCGCGTCCCAAATGAAATGTGGCCTGTCGCTGACGCTATCGAAAGAGTCTTTGAGGGCCATGCCCTTCACGATACGGTCGGCATCATCGAAGGGCTGCGCGGTCTCATCAAGAGTCAGAGTGAGCATTTCGGAGAGAACACGCGCGATCTGGGAAACCTGCTCGTCGCACACAGAGAATTCAAGGAAGGGAAAGAGATTCTTGAAAGGTACGTTTCCGGCGAATTCGAGTCCACGACGGGCTTCTCGTACTGCATCTGCTGCTATTATCTTGGGCAGGCGAATGAGGGGTTGGGCAACAGGGATGAGGCAATCAGGAACTACACGGAGATGCTGAAGTATTGGGGGAAGCCGGAGATCGAACTGAAAGAAATTGCCGACGCGCGAAAGCGACTCGCGAAGCTGACCAGCTGAGATCGATGGGAACAGATGCTTGTTGACCATTCCTGATTGTCCCGCGATATTCTCCCCATGCCCTTGTACCAGATCTTCCTCCACGTGCCCCTATGGAATTGATCAAACAGGCACTCGATTTTGTCCTTCATCTCGATCGGAATCTGAATGACATCATTCAGACCTACGGCGTTTGGACCTACGCTCTTCTCTTCCTGACCATCTTCTGCGAGACCGGGTTTGTGGTCACGCCGTTCCTTCCGGGGGACTCGCTCCTGTTTGCCGCCGGATCTTTTGCCGCCCTGGGATCGTTTGACC
Organism: uncultured Ignavibacteriales bacterium; assembly: GCA_964540105.1. Classification (GTDB taxonomy): domain Bacteria; phylum Zixibacteria; class MSB-5A5; order GN15; family FEB-12; genus DATKJY01. The sequence continues at coordinate 1,129,147 of CAZILL010000001.1, forward strand.
CGATCCTGCTCTTTCTCTTGCTCTGCACAGCATCGATTACAGGTGATTCGGTCAACTACTGGGTGGGCAGGACGATCGGGAAGAAGATTGTCAAAAAGGGGAATAGTCGCATTCTCAAGAAGGCGTATCTGGATCGCACCCACGGCTTCTACGAGAAATACGGCGGCAAGACCGTCATTATCGCTCGATTCGTGCCGATTGTACGCACCTTTGCCCCTTTTCTGGCCGGTGTCGGTGTGATGAACTATCCGCGCTTCTTTGGTTTCTGCGTGGTAGGTGCGATACTGTGGGTGGGGAGCTTTACATTCGCAGGATACTTCTTCGGAAACCTGCCGTTCGTCAAGAACAACTTCACTCTGGTCGTGCTTGCGATCATAGTGATCTCCATCCTCCCCGGGGTCATCGAATACCTCCGTCACAGGAAGAAGACAACCTGAGCGATCCGTTCGTTACTGTTGATAGTTCTGGAAACGCCACTTTTGTCAGTAGAAGTACGCCCGGAAGGATTTGAACCCTCAACCTTCTGGTCCGTAGCCAGACGCTCTATCCAGTTGAGCTACGGGCGCAAGTGCTTCAAATAGCAGAAGCCAAAGGTAAACGCCCCCCCTTCCGTTGTCAACGGTCTTTTCGGGTCAAAAAAACCGCGGCAGGGAGAATTGGCCTGTCAGTGGGAAGTACTGAAGTAGATAATCGTAACGGCGACAATCGCGAAAACCACGAAGATACCGATCAGGAGGAATTTGTTCCCTCTCGACTGAGCTTCAGGAGGAGCCGCCTGCTCCTCTATTTCGGAGTGCCGTGCGGCGAAGAGATCAAGCCACCGATCTTCGGCCTCAAGAACCCCCGCAGATTCCGAGTCGATGGTAAACACCTCGACCTCGGGAAGTGACGTCGCGGTCGCTTCCTTGACCTCGACGACAATCACGCTGACGTTGTCCGCCCCCCCGCGATCATTGGCTGCCGTAATCAGATCGTCAGTGAGTTTCTCGGGATTCTCTCGGCTGCGGTTTGCGACATTGAAGATTTCTTCGTCTTCTACGTAACCGCAGAGTCCATCCGAACAGAGGATGAATATGTCACCTGGCTGAATCCTGATCTGGCGGTAGTCGACCTCGACATTCTCGCGCACTCCCAACGCGCGCAGGATGATGTTCTTCCCGACCAGGGTGCCGGCCTGTTCGCGCGAGAGGTTCTGTGAGGCCGCGACTTCCGCAACCCAGGAGTGATCGATCGTCAACGGTTCGAGACTTTTCAATCCAAGCCGATAGGCACGGCTGTCGCCCACATGGGCGATGGACAGCAAGTCGGATTCAAAGGCCACCGCGACAATCGTGGTCCCCATTCCTGCCAGCGTCTGATCCAGGAGAGCCTTTCGGTACACGGCTCGGTTGGCAAGACGAATTGATTTTAGGAGAAGATCGCCGCATGCGGGCAGCGCTTTGCTGAGTTTCAGGACGGGATCATCAAGGAGTCCGGTGTAGAATTCGGTGAATGCCGTGCGCATCGTCTCCGAGGCGGTCATCGACGCTACTTCACCGGCCTGATGTCCACCCATGCCATCGCAGACAGCATAGACACGATTCTCGTGATCCAGATGCAGATAATCTTCGTTGCCAGTTCGCACCAGCCCTTTGTCCGTCTTGGCAACTACGGTGAGTCTCAGGGGCACTTACTTTCCTTAATAGTCTTGTGAACAGCGAACTTGAGTCAGTATAAGGGAGGCTGCAAATGTCGGGCAACTACTAATTTGGCGCCACAGAAGTTTCCGTAAAGCCAGAACCCCGGCGAAGGCCAGGGTCCTGATACGAAATCCTATGAAGCGTCGTGCTACTTGAGGAGCATCATTTTCTTCGCCTGGCTCCCCCGTTCAGTGAGAATTCGATACAAGTACACACCACTCGCCAAGTTCGAAGCGTCATACTCGAACTCGTGCGCACCCGACGGCAAAGCGCCGAGGTCACGGCTGTACACATTGCGCCCAAGAATGTCAAAGACTTCGAGCTGCACTGTCGACCGCGATGCTAATGAGAACGAAATAGTCGTGGTCGGATTGAACGGATTCGGATAATTCTGATTCAGGGTGAATTCGTTCGGAAGAGTTCTCGGGTCATCGACATCGAGCGCCCTGTCTGCGGTCAGAGACGAGGTGCCGGTGAATCTCTTGGTCGGATCGAAGCGACTGTAGACCGTGAAGGTCAGAGAGTCAATAGCTGGTGTGCCGGGCCACTGAGCCACGACGACATCAAAGTAGATCTGCACCGTCTGGCCTGCATTGGCATAGACCGTGTCACGCGGGATGATGGTCCAGCGATCCGTGATCGAGGTATCAGTCTTCGAGCCGAGAACGTTTATGCTATACAGATCAAGGCCGTTGCCCGTATTGCGAACGTTGATGCTGAACCGCACGGTGTCGCGCGGCCGACCGTAAAGCAGAGTCTGATAAGAACCAACGCTGAAACTAACAGCGGCGTTTGATGACAACGTTATCTGCTTCCAGCTGTTGTTAACCCAGATCGGGTCCCCTTTCAGGATCGATGCGGGACGGTCGTTGATCGTGAAACTGATCATCTGCTGATCAGTTGCCCCTTCCACTACGCCAGGACTGAACGGATCGTCGCCGTAGACAGGCATGAACCGCATGAGCCCCGGGGTTGCAGTTATCTGCTGGCCGCAGAGGATGCCTCCGGGTGCATACGCCCTGACGACAGATCCCACTGGTGCCAGCGATCCGTTGTAATTCGACAGAGAATCGTAGAATGCAGTCCACCAAGGAGTCGGGATAACCTTTTGCTGAGCCGCCGCATTCATGCTCAGGAGCCCCAACAGTCCTGCGGTCAGAAGCAATCTTTTCATTCGGTTTCTCACAACATTACCTTCTTTAATGTCCGGTCCCGCGGGTCACGCGGGACCGGATCGTTTATTCATTCTACGCTACTTCAGCAACATCATCTTCTTGGATTCGGTGAAGTTGCCGGAGTTCAGGCGATAGAGGTAGATGCCGGAGGCGACGCTTTCGCCGTTGGCGTTTCTACCATCCCATACGACCTGGTTCTGACCCGCGTTCGCGGTACCGTCAAAGACCGTCGCGACGTGTCTGCCGAGAATGTCGATGACTTCAAGTCTCGCCTGACCCGCCGCCGGGAGGGTGAAGCTGATGGTTGTCGACGGGTTGAACGGATTCGGGTAGTTCTGGGAGAGCGAGTAGCTTCCTGGAATCGTGCCGCCCGTTGTCTTCGCTGACAACGCACTTACCTCGACCCGGTCGCCGTTGGCGGTCCAGGTGAAGGTCTGCTCGGTTTCTACGCCGTTAACAGTGAGTCGGAACTGGTCGCCAGCCTGCAGGCCGTCAGCAGATCCGTCGTTGGTTGTCTGAGCGTAGACCGGCATGAAGCCGAACTTGCCGCTTTCGGTCATTGTAAAGCTACCGACCTTCGTGCCGGACAGGGTCACGGCGCCGATCTTAGTGCCGGCCGCAACGCGCTCGCCATTGAGCGTCAGATTGCCACCGTACATGTTGACCCAGTTCAAACTCGGAGTGATGTCGCTCGGAGCGGCGAGTCTGGCAGCCACGATGTTCGGATTCTCGGAAGCGAAAATCGGAGCGCCGGGAATGCCGCCAGGATAGGTGAGAGAGCCATTCTGCAACACCTTGACCCAGTACCCATGACAAGGATCCATGGTGGCCAGGCAAGTAGGACCACCGCAGGCCGATCCCTGCATGTAGAACTTGACACCATTGTCATAACCGTAGGCAAGAATCAAGTTACTGCCAAGTGACGCTAGAGCGTCGGCAGTCGGAAGCGAGGCATCCGGCAGATAGCTGACAAGGTTCCAGCCGGCGGTCACCGGTATCGCCGTGCTCGGTGCGACTGCCATGCCTGTGACGCGGAGCGTGATGCTCGGACCATCGGTGATCTTAATCCAGTAGCCACTCAGGTGGTCGGTAAACCAAAGAGTTGAGAACTGCTTCAAAGCGGGATCGAACGTCAATCCGCCCCCTTCAAAGCCGAGGACAACGCTGATTCTGCCGGCCAGTGAGGCCAGTACCGCTTCGATCGAGTCGGTCTTGGTATCGACATTCCACGAAACCAGATTCCAACCAGCGACAAGGGTACATTCCTTGGTCTTGTTGGATTCGGCAACGAGGCAAACCTGCATCTGGTCGTAAGTGCCTGGGTAGATCGTATTGCCGGTGGTCGTAGCCGGGTTGCCATCGACCGAGAAGGCAATGGCCTGACCAGTCACGGCGCCGTTGGGATCAAGCAGATCAGGATTGGCTCGATAGACCGGCATGTAGCCGTACTTCCCTACTTCGGTAACAATCCACTGCCCAACCAGAAGTCCGGTCGGTGTAGTCGCTTCGATCACCGAACCGAGCGGAAGCAGGATTCCATCAAGAGTGTTCGAATTACAGTAGTAGTCGACCCACTGACTGGTGATGACGACACTGCGGAGACGCTTCAGAACGATCTTCACGCCCTTGGCGTTGAAGTTCAAGTCCATCACGAAACCGGGGTAATAGCCGCTCATGTGGGCTCTCAAATCGAACGGAACAGGGAAGTTGCCGTTGATAAAGAACGATCCGATTGCGCTTGATCCCACAGTTGCGAGAGGAGCGCCGGGATAGTTGCCGTACAGCTCAACAGTGGCACCGGAGATCGAAACGCCGAACTCGTCAACTACATAACCGCAGATGGAGTTCATCAGGTTCGGGTCAACGATAATCCCGCCCGGAATGAACTCAGGAGTCTCGGCGGTGGGACCGGTGCCGCAATTCCGATACAATTGAGCATCGACCAGCTTCACCACGGGATAGAATCCCGCCGGTGCGTCGGGTTTCACGATGAAATGGAGAGTCGCCATCAGGCCGCGACCGGGTGACGCCAGCGGAAGAGCGCCGGTCGCCGAACCCCACATCTGCCACGTGCCGGCGGCATTGTTTACTGATGAGTTAAGAGATCCAGTCAAACGTGATCCGGCAAAACTCACTCCAGCCAGATGCAGGTGTGCTGGATCAAAGCTGAAGCTGGCCATCATGCTGTCCAGATTGCAGCTGTTGCGAAGCGTCACGGGCACGTCAAGTTCCATTCCCGGAACAGCCGGAACCGTGGAGACAATGACCGTATCCGTGCTCGGCAGAATGACTTTCTTGATCTTCATTTCCGTCGTGAATACGACCATTTTCGGATCACAGATGCTCGGGTCAACTGACCACACGATACAATCCGCGAAATAATTTCCGGCGCTCTTGCCGGCGGGATTGACCATCACCCCGATAACTGCTGGAGCCGTTACCGTCAGCGTGGTCGCCGTGTCCGCGCCGTGAGTGAATTTCACCCAGGTCGTGTCCAGAGGAGCACGTACGTACACAACAGCCGAACCGCCACCACTGATCATAATGCTGTCCATGATCATGGACGGGACCGTCGAGACATCTCCTTCAGAGGCGTCGAATACCAGCAAGCTGTCGCGGACAAAGATCGACTTGCAGGCACCAACCACCCACGTGCAGGTCTTGGTGCCGATTTCGTTATTGTTATCCTTCACTTGAACGGTGAAGGTGAACGAGCCGGACTCGGTCGGCGTGCCGTCCAGAACGCCCGCTGCATTGTAGGTCATGCCCGCCGGCAGAGCGCCGGAAATCAGTGACCACGAATACGGGGCTACACCGCCAGTCGCGGTATCAGCAGTGGTGAAGTGAACACCAACCGTGCCGTTCGGAGGACAGGACGAAGTGACAGCCGGCATCCGGAGAACTGTCCACTGGCAGGCTTGAGTGCCACTGGCTCCGGTGGCGTCAATGACTTTTATTGTGTAAAGGAAGAGGCCAAACTCAGTAGCAGCCGGCGTACCAGCCAGCAGGCCTGTCGGGCTGAGCGTAACGCCATCCGGCAAATTGCCGGCGGAAATAGACCAGGTGAGCGCTCCCGTGCCACCGGTGGCTACAAACTGGAGCGAAACAGACTTGCCAACATAGGTCGGAGCCGGGCAGGCGGTAGTAATCGCTGGCACATCGTTGACTATCCACGAGCAGGCCTTGTTGGCGGTGTTGCTTGCACCGTCAGTCACCTGAACTATGAAATTGAAGGTCCCGGCAGCAGAAGGAGCGCCGGTAATAAGTCCGTCACCATTCATGCTTGTACCGCTCGGAAGCGATCCGGCAGAAATCGAGAAGGTTTTGGTGCCGACGCCGCCGACCGCAGTGAACTGATGCAGGAACGCCATTCCGACTGTCCAGTCAGACGGGCATGCGGTGGTGATGGAAAGACCATCGACTACTGTCATCGTGCAGGCTTTCGTAGCCTTAGCGCCTACGGCGTCTGTGGCCTCGAACGTGACATTAAACGAACCGGCCGCTGAGGGTGTGCCCGCGATAGCTCCGGCGGGGCTAAGCGACAATCCGGTTGGAAGAGCTCCAGAACCGAAGGCAAGCGCCCATGTCACGGATCCCGTGCCACCCGTCGAAGCGAGCGAAGCACTGTAGGGAACGTCCTTGACACCATCACTCGGGCAATTCCCAATGGCGATGGCCGGATTGACAATCCAGGAACAGGCCAAACTGCCTGTCGCGCCGATCGAGTCGGTGGCGGTGATTGTATAGGGGAACGTTCCGGCCGCTGTCGGCGTCCCGCTAACCATGCCACTGCTTGTCAAGGCGATGCCGGTCGGCAGGGCGCCGCTCGTGATACTCCAGTGCTTTGTTCCGGTGCCTGCGCCTGCGTCCATTTGAGTCGGAGTTATCGCCAAGCCCTCTGTCCACTGTCCGAAACATGAAGACAAAACTATCGGAGCCTGGTTGATGGTGATTGTGTAGGCATGTGTCGCCGTAGACGGAACGGCATCAGCGACCTGCGCCGTGAATGAAAATACATTGTTTACAGTTGGCGTTCCGCTGATTTCACCGGTTGCAGGATTCAAAGTCAAACCGGTCGGCAAAGCGCCTGAGATAATTGACCATGTGTAGGGCAGCGTGCCACCCGTGGCTGTAAGTATCTCACTGTATCCGGGATAATTGGCCGTCCAGTCTTTGAGGGCAAGCTTCGTGATCTGAAGGGCTGGGGTGACCACGAAGGTGATCGGCACGAGAACCGGCGACCCAACGGCTGACGCCATTATTGCCACGGTATCATAGTATGTCCCGGAAGCAAGGGCGCCAGCGTTAACACTAACCCTCACGATCCCAGTGGTAGTGCCAGAGGAAATCGGAAGGGAGACCCATCCCGGAAGATGCAAAAGCGTAGCGGTAAAGGCGTACGCATGTCCGTTCTTGTCAGAAACCGTGATATCCTGCTCGATCGCCGCGCCGTTACCCGCGGCTTCGGTGAAGCTCAGGAAGGTCGGAGTGACCGAAATGGTATCGGAAGGGGGCGCCGAGGGGTTGTAGATCGTATAGCACTTCCCTCCGCTCCACGCCGGGAAACGATTCACGCCACCGGTGCGTGCCCATTTCCAGGTTCCACCTGGGCGGAACCAAGAGGAGTCGACGCAAATATGTTTGCCATGAGATGCGGCGTGCATCCTGTAAGCAGTCACTGCAAAGGCGGTATCATTGAAGCCGCCGGCAAGACCGGCTCCTGTAAACATAAGTCCCAGGACGCCAATTGTGTCCGACTCAGCGCCGTCATTGCTGTAACGTCCGAGTGTCAGACCCAGATCGAATTGAGTCCCGCCCAATATGGGAACGCCCGGAGACGGGTCAGAGGCACGCCATCCGAGGGTGTCGCCGGTTGTGCTGTCCCAAGTGGCGCCGTCGGGGCTATACACTCGGAAACCGTTACTAATGCCAAATTTGGCGGTAGTGTCGTTTCTGTAGCGAAGTATGAAGCGTAGGTCGCTTCCGATGTTGATCGTGTCAAGCCCTGACAGACCCTGTACCTTGTCGACGCCGATGCTTCCGCCTGACCAACCTTGGGCAGATACACTGCCAAAGGCCAGAAGGAGGATTGCGAGCGTCGCAAGCAACATTGAAATGCGTTTCATGTTGTTCTCCTGTCCAAGAGAGTTTGGAGTTTGAATGATTGATGTATTATTCGATCTATTTGTCATATCACTGCGTTATTGCTTTTCATAACGCGAACCATGGTCGCAGGCGTGATCTCTGAATCTCAACCCAGCGATACAGGAGTTCACAGTCGCGCAAATTTTCAAAAGACTCACGAAACCCACTGGTAGATGTTTTCTTAACAGACCAGCTATGTTAGACCAATAACGAAGAAAAGGCCCAGTTACGAGGAAGTATCAACAACCTTTCCCCTTCTCAACCGAGCGAAATATACCCAATTCCCTACTATTGTCAAGGTTTTGAGTCACAGTAGGAACAGAAAAAACTGAAAAACTCATTGCCATTTCTCCTCTTAGCGTGACACCGCTCTCCTTCTTCGAACCCAGGAAAACGATATGACGAGGATCGCCGCCAGGAAGTCAGACGCAAAATCATACAGATCCGGAACCCGGCCGGGCACGTAACCTTGATAGAATTCGTCGAGCCCCGCAAAAACTGCGATGAATAAGAGCGACAATATCAGAGCCGCGTTGATACTCACCCCCGGGGCAAGCCTAGAAAAGGAGCGGAAGGTTAGGGCGGCCAGAACCAGGTACTCGACGAAATGCGCGAGCTTGTCAAACAACGGGAGAGCCAAATCCGGGCTCTTCAGATCAGGGATCGACGATGCTGTGATGATCGCCGAAGCCCACAAAAGCATCGGGACATGATACCAGACAAATACTCTCGTCTGGCTGTATGGCATTTGGACGGCTTGCATGAGAAGGTACGTACGCAAAAACCATGCATAGGTCAAGAAATATGGCGGCCAGTCGATCAGAAGCGTTAATATGTTGTGAGGCAATATGTTACACTCGTAAGAAGATGTGCAAAGGCAGGGCAGGTCAGATGTGACATGATCTACAGGTGTGAAAACCAATGCTCTCCTGCAAACGGCTCGCAATTGTGAAGAGCCCGTGGTTTTTAGTAGAAACAGGCCCCGGAAAGCTCTAAAATCAACATCAGCCATGGGATTTCAGATCAAAGAGGGGCTTTCGCCGGTCAGGAAGCTTCAGCTGGCGCTGATGGCGCTTACGCTGCTGGTTTTGGGAGGGACGGCGGGATTCGTCGCGATCGAGAAGATGAATCTGCTCGAAGGTATCTATATGACAGTGATTACCCTCTCAACCGTCGGTTTCCAGGAAGTGCATCCCCTGGATACAGGGGGGCGGATATTTGTGATCTTCCTGATCTTCTTCGGCGTGGGTCTGGGTGGGTTTGTGGCTACTGTGGTGGGAGAGATGATCTTACAGGGACAATTCAGGGAGTTGGTGACGAGGAGGAAGATGGATAACGCTATTGCGAAGATGACCGATCACGCCATTTTAGCCGGATACGGCAGAGTGGGTCGTCAGGTCATCAAGGAATTCGAAGAGCGGAAGGTACCCTATGTAGTTGTAGAACGGAACAGCGACAATGTGAATCGGTTGCTGAGCGAAGGACGCCCTCACATTCAAGGGGATGCTACCGACGAGGAGGTGCTCGAGCGAGCCGGAATACACCGCGCCCGAACCCTGATCTCGACGCTGCCCGACGAGGCCCTCAACGTATATCTTACATTGACTGCTCGACATATGAATGCTCGTCTCAAAATAATTGCTCGGGCCGATTTCGAAGAGGGGGAGAAGAAACTGATTCGCGCCGGCGCGAATCATGTCGTTGTCCCGCACATCCTCGGCGGGAGTCGGATGGCGATGGCGTCTATCCAGCCGAACGTTGTCGACTTCATGCGCATGGAAGTAGCCGGTCAGGAGGGGCTTTTCGTTGAGGAGATCGCGATCCCTTCCGGTTCAAACCTGGTTGGTAAGTTGCTCGAAGTTGTCGGTCTGAGCCGTGAATTCGGGATCACGGTTGTCGGGCTGCGTCAAAGCGATCACAAAGTTCAGTTGAACCCGCCGAGTCAGACTGTTCTCGGAGTCGGAGACATCCTCATCCTGATCGGGCGGAGCGTCGATCTTGAACGATTCGGATCAAGCCTTGGAGGATAGGATCACTATAGTCAGTCGGGGGTGGGAGAACGGCGGTCAAAATAGAACTTGCCATATCTTGCGACATTGCATATTGTTACCAAGCTTGATGAATAATAAAGTCGGCGTGTACGCGCCGTTGCCCGAAACTCGCAGGAGGTACGACCTCGCTGCCGGAAAGGGCGTTTATAGCGATCCAACCGTGGATATCAACGCGCCGTTTGGCGCAGCCGGATTATCCAGTTCATTTGGAAACAAACGTGGTTCGCTCGAATTGAGACGGTTGGATTTGAACGTATTGCGAACCAGAACATGTGGAACAACATGACAGGTAAAACCACACACCTGATCCTGCTCGGCGCAATTGCCGGTGTCATTCTTGGCGGCCTCCTGGGCTACCTTTGGCCGAGCACCCTCATCATGGGCGTCCTTCGCGGCGCCGCATTATCGCTGCTGGTCGTCGCGACGACGACTGTGATTTCTTCCGTGCGGACCGGGAAAAGCATGACGGCAGCGGCAGCGCTCCCGCTCATCTATTTCCTTGGCGTCACAATAGTGACCTTCGCTATCGGTTCCGTGGCATCGGGCCTGCTCGCTCCGGCTCACGACATTACCGCCAGTCCTATGGGAATGAGTCTCTTCCTGATGGTTGCGACCGCCCTCCTTTTTGGAGGAATCCTGACGTCGATGGGATCATTCACCCTTGTCGAGATCATGTCTGCCGCGACAGAGCGTCGTCCCCAGCATGCCGACAGTCGCGAGCGTTATCGCCGTCCTGATCGGGGACGTCCTGAGCACGGGGGAGCCAATGTCAATCGGCCGGAAAGAAAAGACTTTCGCGGAGAAGAAAGCCGGGGGCGCGACAACCGCCCACCCCGTGAACGCCAGCATGGGGACCGTGATCGCGACCGCACGGGCCAGCGGCGTGAACGACCGCCGTTCGAGCGCAGAAACGAGCCGACTCAACGTTCGCCATTTGCAGTGAGCCCGTCATCCAGCCCGGTCTATGACGCCGAAATGGCCGAGGCCAAGCCCGAGATGAAACCTGCAGATCGGGAACCAAGAAGTGATCACCGCCCTGAAGGACCGAGGCGCGACGGACATAGAAGTGGCGGACACCGAGACCGTGGACCGCGGCAAAATCGTGATCGGCGAGGACCATCTGGAGGCGACTATCGACCAAGAGTGGGCCCACCCGACAGGACGGAGCAGGAGCAAAGTCACAGCGCCATCCCAGTAAATGAGACAATAGCACAGGGACGAGGAGCACAGAGCGAGAATGGCCATCAATCAGATGAAATCGTCACCTCCGGAAATCTCAATTCGTCTCCATTCAGCCCAAAATCTGAATCAACTCCGACTTCTGAGAATCGAGCGGAGCGGGATGAAGCACAGCCGGAGAAGGGGTCGTCCGATGCGGCCGAAAGCAAACCTGAATCCGTCACCTACGGGCGGTCTCGCGGACCGCGCAACGATGATCGGCCCCGGCAAGAGACTGCTCCCACGGATCCGAGTTCCGAGACGGTTTCACAGGTTGCCGACAGCTATTCAACCGACGGAATTTCGTTCGGTCGGAGCCGGCGTCGACGCACGCGCTGAAATTTCCCGGTACTGGAGTTTGCTTTCGCGAGACGCCAGAGACGGGCTTATTCGGATGATTTCGGAAACTTTTTGTCTCTGAGATTGATATATGTAGCGGAGTTGCCTGGCTCGCAGGCTGTCTGTCAGACATGAAAGGAATCAAAAGGGAGTCGCAATGAACGGGTTCAAAGTCACCCTGCTCATGGTTGTCCTCATGATGCTGTTCATGTGGATCGGGTTCATGTTCGGGGGACGAAACGGCATGATGCTCGCGTTTGTCATTGCCGGGGTCATGAATTTCGTGACCTACTGGTTTTCGGATAAGATGGTGCTCAAAATGTATAAAGCGCGGCAGATTCAGGAAGCCGACCACCCTCGCTTGTACCGCGTCGTCAAACGTGTCGCGACCCAGGCAATGATACCGATGCCTAAGGTGTATATTGTTCCGAATCGGGCTCCGAATGCCTTTGCTACAGGCAGGAATCTGGAGAATGCAGCCGTAGCCGCGACTGAAGGAATTCTTGAGCTTCTGACTGAAGATGAACTTGAAGGGGTAATCGGCCATGAGGTCGCGCACATTCGCAACAAGGATATGCTGATCGGAACCGTCGCCGCGACTTTAGCCGGAGCAATAGGTATGATCGCGGAATTCGCCCGCTGGGGAGCAATTTTCGGCGGTGTTGGTCGCGACAACGAAAACCGCGGTGGCGGTCTTGGGCTGCTGGTTGCCGCTATAGTGGCACCGCTTGTCGCCATGATCATTCAGCTGGCGATTTCGCGTCAGCGCGAGTATCGGGCCGACCAGGAGGGTGGAAACATTACGGGTAAATATCTGCCTCTGGCTTCGGCGCTCCAGAAACTCCACAGTGCACCAGTTCGCATGAATCTTGATGAACATCCGGCCACAGCGAACCTGATGATCGCCAATCCGCTTTCTGGACGTGGGTTCACGTCGCTGTTTTCGACTCACCCTCCCGTCGAGAAACGTGTTGAGCGTCTCAAAGAGTTGGCGCAAACATCTGTCTATCAGGGATACGCCGGTTAGCGAGCCTGGCTCGTTCTGGCCATGAATATTCCTTTCATCGATAGGGTGTTCGGGTAGCGCATGGACACTCGATTGCTTCTCGAGGTCATTGCCATAATCGTCCTGATTCTGGCCAACGGTTTCTTCGCGCTCTCCGAGTTTTCAATCATCGCCAGCCGAAAGAGCAAGTTGCTGCAGAAGGCCCGAGAAGGGAAGATGGGGGCGGCCACGGCGCTCAAGTTGCATGACGATCCCGAGGGATTCCTTGCCACCGTGCAGATTGGCATAACGCTCGTCGGCGCTCTCGTTGGCGTTGTCTCCGGAGCAACTGTAGTGGAGAAACTGGAGATCGTTCTGCGCCAAAGCTCGATCGAATTCGTCGCCAACGCTGCGTCGGCTTTTGCGGTCGGGATCGTGGTCGTGTCGATCACGATCTTGTCGGCGCTCGTGGGAGAATTGGTACCGAAGTACATTGCCATTTCGTTTCCAGAACGCTACGCGCGCCTGCTGGCCGGCCCGGTTCATCTCTTCTACAAGGTCTCCTACGTGTTCGCGCGAACGCTGCGACTTGTGGCTACCGGTATTTGTCGCCTTATGGGGATCCGTATGGACCGGGTTCAGCGAGTAATCAGCGAGGAAGAGATCAACCACATCATTGTCGATGGACGCGAGAAGGGACTCTTTGAAATCGGCGAAGAGCAATTCATCAAGTCGGTATTCGAATTCACGGATTCAACTGTTCGGCGGGCTATGAAGCCGCGGACTGATGTCGTTGGTATCGACCTTCATGCGTCGGTCGAAGCGAATCGGAAACTCATCGTTGACAGCGGTTACAGCCGCTTCCCGGTCTACGAAGGAGACCTGGATACGATTGTGGGTGTTCTCTACACGAAAGACCTGATTACGCAGCAGAGTGATCCCGGAGAGTTCATTCTCAAGAAGCTCGTCCGAGAGCCGTTCTTCGTACCCGACTCGATGCCTCTGCCGCGCCTCCTGAAGGAGTTCCAGCGCGGCAAGAATCATCTGGCGATTGTCCTTGATGAGTTCGGCGGGACAGCCGGGATTGTTACGCTGGAGGATATTCTCGAAGAGCTGGTGGGGGAGATTCGCGACGAATACGACGCCGAAGCGGACCCGATCGTCAGGTTGTCTCCGACGGTCGTCCATGCCGACGGCTCGGTGCGTCCGGGTGAGATCAATGATCTGCTGGGAAGCGCGCTTTCCGAAGATGAGGAAAAGACCCTGGCGGGGCTGTTCATCGATGAAGTCGGGCGGGTGCCGAATCGCTACGAAAGTGTTCAATTAGCGGACGTGAAGATGACCGTGCTGGCCAAGGACAAGAATCGCATCGTGCGCGTGCGGGTCGAAAAATCTGCCCGCAACGAAGCTCCAGAGGGCACATGACCGCGGAACTTGACAGACCGAGCCAGCTCTTTTTTCGCGCTTACCGAAAGAGTCTCGCATTATATTGAGAAATGGGAAACGATCACTCCATTACCGGCGTGGCGCGGACACGACTCGCAACCACGATCATCCTGAATCTCATCATCACCGTTGCTGAGTTTCTTGGCGGCATCCTTTCGGGGTATCTGGCGCTCCTGGCTGACGCCGTCCACAATCTTTCCGACGTGGCGGCTCTCGTTCTGGCTTGGCTGGGCGCCAAAGGAGCTCAAATACCGGCAACAAAACGCTCCACCTATGGCATGAAACGACTGGAAGTCATGACCGCACTTATCTCTGCTGCGGCGTTGGTTGTGATTTCCGTGTTCATTTTTCAGGAGGCATATCACCGCCTTATGAATCCTCGCCCGATTGAACGTCCGTGGTTGTTTCTCTCGATCGCTGGAGTCGGGCTCTGCGGCAATGTGCTTTCGGTATGGTTGCTCTCGTCCGAAAAGGGAAAGTCGCTCAACATGAAGAGTGCGTTTCTTCATATGATTTTCGACGCCTTGTCGTCGGTCGGCGTGATCGTGGGGGGAATAGTCATTATGATGACAGGTTGGACGGCAATCGACGCCATTCTCTCGACCGTCATCGGCCTGATGATACTCTGGTCCTCCTACACAGTGATCAAAGAAGGAGTGCTCATCCTGCTCGAAGCGGTCCCCGCGGACATCGACTTCGATCGCGTCCATCGAACGATCGCTTCTGTTCCTCAGGTGCGGGATGTCCACGACCTGCACATATGGTCGTTGTCGTCGAATGAAATCGCTCTGTCGTGTCACGTCTGTCTGGACGATGATCAGTATGATCGCGGGCCGGAGATTATCTCCCGAATCAACAACCTTCTCGGCGAGCAGTTTGGCATTGGACATGGCACGATCCAGCTTGAGAAGAGCGACTGCACCCGCGCCGATCTACTCTGCAAACATCACGATCATCAATGACCGATCCTGAGTCCGACTCACTTGTTCAGCTTGAAGTGACTGATCTGGCCTTTGACGGTAAAGCGGTCAGCCATCTCGATGGAAAGGTCGTCTTCCTCAAAGGGGGGTTACCCGGCGAAACCGTACTGGCTGAGATTACCCGATCAAAGGCGAGGTACTGCGAGGGGGTCGTCCGCAGGATTGTCATCAAGTCCCCTGAGAGAATTCCGGCTGTTTGCACGCACTTTGATCTCTGTGGGGGATGTACCTGGCAGGACCTCGCCTACGATCAGCAGATCTTCTTCAAGAAGAAACAGGTGGCGGATTGTCTGCGGCACATAGGCGGAATGGACGATGTCAGGATTGACGAAGTAGTCGGTTCGATCGAGCTCTTTCATTATCGCAACAAGATGGAGTTTTCGTTTCACGCCCGCCCCGATGAACCATTCACGCTGGGATTGCATCGGCGCGGGAGATTCGATGACATTTTCGACGTCGAGTGCTGTCATCTTCAGTCTGAGTTGTCCAACAGGATAATCAGATGGATGCGCACATATGTTCGCGCACGCGACATTCCGGTATACGACGTCAGGCGACACAATGGTTACCTGCGCTTTGTGATGATCCGCCAGACCAAGCGAACCAACCAGACGATGGTCAACATTGTGACGAACTACGGCGACTTCCCCGATCAGGCAGATTTCGTGACTCAGATGCGCGAAGCCGTCCCGGAAGTGACGACCATTGTCCATAACCAGAATGGTCAGAAGTCGAACATCGCCACCGGCGAAGTGGAGAAGATCATGTACGGCGCGGGATTCATCGAAGAGATTCTCTTCGAGAGTCGTTTTCGCATTCGAGCCAACTCCTTCTTTCAGACCAATTCGTTGCAGACGGAGACTCTCTATCGGACTGCATTCGATTTGCTGCAACCTTCACGCACTGATCGGCTGCTCGATCTCTATTGCGGAACAGGTTCCATCGGCATACTGATCTCTCCGTACGTCAAGCAGGTAATCGGGGTGGAGCTGGTTCCGGCAGCCATACAGGCCGCGCGCGAGAACGCGGCGCTAAACGGCATTGCGAACATAGAATTCTTAGAGGGGGATGTGACCGCATACCTCAAGACTACTGTTTCCGAGCAGGGGGACTTTGAGGCCATCGTGGTCGATCCCCCTCGGGCGGGATTGCATCCGAAGGCTCTCAAACGGGTAATCGAACTGGGACCGCCGAAACTCATGTACATTTCGTGCAACCCGGCTACGTTTTCTCGCGATGCGAAGGAGATCATTGCCGGTGGGTATCAGCTTCCGCAAGTAATTCCGGTTGATATGTTTCCACACACGATGCATATTGAGCTCATAGGATTGTTTCATCGCCGTTGATGCGACAGCGCGGCGCTCATCCGATCACGAAACGCGCGTGATCGGCAAGATCAGGAGGATCAATGTTCAGAATACTGGCTTCAGCATTTACTTTCTTTGTTCTGCTCTCTCTTGCGACTTCAGCAACGGCTGCTCCCAACAAGAAAGCGCCAACCTTCGGCAATCTGAGTGAAGAAATCTTGAGCTGTCTTCAGGAGCTGGACCCGGTTCATGCCACCGAGATGGGGATACACGTCTTCGATGCCAAACTTGCTGACTATTCTTCGGCGTCGATCAAGTCGTTTACATCGCGCCTCAAGCAATTCGAAACGCGGCTGCACAAAGTGAAAGTTGCGGAGCTGAGTCCGCATGACCAGATCAACTACAAGCTCGTCAAGGGGAATGTCGATATCGCTCTACTCGATCTCAATCAAATTGAGTGGTATCGCCGGTCTCCTCAATTGTATGTCGATCAGGCCGTGAACGGAATCTACTTCCTCATGCTCTCTCAGCACGCGCCGTTGTCGGAGAAGCTCCCCTCGATTCTCGGCCGCATGCGGGGGGTGTCAACGCTGCTGGCTCAGGCGCAGAAGAATCTTGGAAAGCAACCGAAGGTCTATATCGACGCCGCCAAAGAGTCCCTGGAATCCGGCATAGAGTTCTATCGCGAAGTCGCCGGCGAGCTGATGAACCAGTTCCCAGCCCGCGCGAATGAAATCCTGCAGGTATCGACAGCCGCTCGCGAAGCCATGACAAGCTTCGAGAACCATCTGGCCGCTCTCGAACCCGGATCGGAAAAGGGATTTGCCATCGGGAAAGTGAATTTCGATTACAAGCTCTCCCATGAGTATTTCCTTCCGTTCGATGCCGATTCGCTGCTACGCATCGGCGAAGGTCTTCTGGCCGTCGCGCAGAAACAGTACAAGGAATTCGAGTCATACGTCGAACTGAATCATCAAAATGGCCAAGATTCGGTCTTTATCCCGGCTACTTTTGTGCGTCAGGATTTGCTCGACTATTATGGCTGGGAAGTCAACCAGGTCAAGACGCTCCTGAAGCTGAACGACATCATTCGAGTGCCGGACGACATCGCTCCGGTCACGGTCATTCAGACGCCCCCGTTCCTGCGTGCCATGATTTCCGGGATCGCGTACCAGCCAGCGGGTCCCTTTGACAAGACTCAACAAGGGTACTTTTATGTCCGCCCGATCCCAGATTCCATCGACCGTATTCAGCTCGATGCGCGTTACCGTTACGTCCACCGGCGCGGCTTCCGCGGCTCGGTAGTCCATGAAGCATATCCCGGTCACCATCTGCAGATGCAGTTGGCCGCGCGCAATAGCGATCCGGTTCGCAAGTGGCAGATGAACACGATGATGATTGAGGGGTGGGCTCTGTACTGCGAGGAGATGATGTACCACAGCGGGCTTTTCGGACGCGAGGATCCCAGTCAGTGGCTGGGGATATTGGGTGGGATTCGTTTTCGCGCAGCGCGCATTGTTGCCGACGTCAAACTGCATACTGGCGAGTTCACTTATGACGATTGTGTGGAGTGGATGACGAAGACGCTGGAAGTAGAAACGAGCGCCGGCGAGGAATACATTCGCAAGGAAGTGCGCCGCTATACAATCTCGCCGACCGTGCAGATGTCGTACCTGATGGGGAAGCGCGAGATCGAGCGCTTAAAGGAAGCGGTCTCCAAACGTGAAGGAAGCAACTTCTCAGAACGAGCTTTCTTTGACAAGCTACTCGCCGAGGGGTCGGTATCCCCGCTCCTTATGTGGGAAGCACTGAATCTTACAACTGATACCTCGTCTGATACCAAACCATAACCTGCGCTCGACCTTCGGTTGTAACTGAATATGGACTGGTAACTTGCAGTCGTGTCCGGAACGGAGTCGGCTGGACACTTTGCTGTTGCCAATCCCACATTAGTTAACATGTTATAAAACAACGCGATAGATGGGCCGTGCCCTATTTTTATTGCCGGCGCCGGAGTCTGTTATATATTAATGACCTATGACTGACAAGATTATGTGGGCACCTTGGCGCTCGGCCTTTGTCCTTCGCAAGAAAGAAAAGGGATGTATATTCTGCAACCGCTACCACGAGCGAGATTCGGTCAGGAACCTGATTGTTCATCGCGGTACCCACGCCTTCGTTATTCTCAACAAGTTTCCATATAATACCGGCCACGCCCTGGTCGTCCCAAACCGTCATGTCGGGTACCTTGAGAAACTCCGGACCGACGAAGCGTGCGAGATTTTCGAATTGACGCGGACCACAGTGGCCATACTCAAGAAGAGTCTCCGTCCGACTTCTCTCAATCTCGGTATGAATCTTGGCCGCGGATCGGGAGCTGGAGTGCCTGGCCATCTTCACATGCACATCGTTCCGCGCTGGACTGGGGATACGAACTTTATGCCAGTGGTCGGGAAGACCAATGTCGTATCGGTCCCGCTGGAACCGATCTATGAGCGCCTGAGACAGGAATTTGCCTCCCGATGACGCGAAAGGTCGCCGTTCCGACCAAGGGGGATCTTCTGCAATTGCAGAAGTTATACAAGACCGACGAGAAGATCGGTGAGCGTCTTGGCGGTGTTCCGGCCTACCTTGTGGCATACTGGCGACGCAAGAAGAACATCCCGAAGCACTCATTACCGAAGTTCTCCGAGGGGGAAGTCCGTAATCTCTGGGAACGCTACGGTGACGACGAGAAAGCCGGCCTCGAACTTGGGCTTTCGAAGGCCGCGTTCTATAACTGGCGGCGAAGATACGGCATACGCGAGAAGCCCGCTTTCCTGAAGCTCGAACAGCTTGAGCTCGCCTTTCCGGGAGCTGCCCTCAGCCCGCACGCGAATTCACTCTATGGAAAACAGAGCGTGGCCCAGAAGATCATCGCACGGGCGGCAGGGGTAGAGCGTGTCGAGATCGGGGAGAGCATCGAAGTTGAGCCGGACCTCGCTGTCAGCCACCATGAGATCGGTCAGGTTGTCCAGCACTTCAGGAAGCTGGGAGCGGTGTATGTCTGGAATCCAACCAAGATTGTCGTGGCCGAAGGGTGGGCTCTCTCTGCCGAATCCTCTCCCGCCAGCCTTGAGCCGAAGGCCATAGTCGAGTTCGTGAAACGTCAGCGGATCAAAGGTGTCTACGACTTTCGCGAGGGGATCTGCAACCAGGTAGTGATCGAAATGGGGCATGTTCTCCCCGGCGAACTTATCGTCGGCAGTGGTCAGGATGTGACCGCCTTCGGATGCCTGAGCTCGCACACGGCCGCACTCACTCCCGAGCTCATCGCGCAGCTGTGGGCAACCGGCAAGACCGTCATCCGTGTCCCCCCGACGCTCCGCATTGCGGTCAGCGGGCGTAAAGGGCGAGGTGTGTACGCCAGAGATATCTCGATGGCGGTCGTCAAGACTCTTGGGTCAACGGTGGCTGCGGGAGCGACGATCGAGTACGGCGGTTCAGTCGTTTCTCAGATGACCATGAGCGAGCGGATTACCTTGTCATGCCTGGTGCGCGAGCTCGGATCGGTCGGGGCAATTGCCCCCTACGACTCGACCACACGACGTTATTTGACCGGGCGTGGTCCCACGAACTACAAACCGATCATCCCTGACAAGAACGCTGAATACTCCGGGGTGTATCAGATCAACATCGACCATGTCGTCCCACAAATCGCCTGCCCTCCCAGGGGAGAAGCGATCAAGGATGTCGCTGAACTCGAAGGGACCTCGATCCAGTTTGTCATCCTGGGTTCTTTGACTACCGGTCGCTTCGATGACCTCCGCGTCGCCGCCGATATTTTGAAGGGGAAACAGGTTCATGCCGATTGCCGCATGCTCATCATACCGGCATCGCGAGCCGTCTATCTCGAAGCGCTCAAGAAGGGTTTGATTCGCGTCTTTGTCGAAGCGGGAGCAGTGATCATGAGCTCGGGAAGCTTCCGCGAGCATCTCTTGGCCGGTTC
Organism: uncultured Ignavibacteriales bacterium; assembly: GCA_964540105.1. Lineage (GTDB taxonomy): Bacteria > Zixibacteria > MSB-5A5 > GN15 > FEB-12 > DATKJY01. Next base: position 1,149,460 of record CAZILL010000001.1, read on the forward strand.
GTTTGCCAGAGGAGAACGGGGACTGTCAACGACGGGATCAGAATTGGCTGATTCGGCTGACGAATCAGGAGCTGAGATGTACTTCTGCTCGCCGGCAACTGCCGCGATCTCTGCGCTCAATGCATCAATAGTCGATCCAACTCGGTTTGTTCGCTGAAATAGAAAAGGTGCCCGGCGCGTGACGCCGAGCACCTCGTTTGTTTCTTTGAACGAGCGGAGCTACTTCTTCCAAACCTCGTGAACTTTGCTTACGAGATCGGGGCCCTTCTTAAGTGCCGCTTTGCCTCGTTGCCACCTTGCAGGACATACTTCGGCACCATTCGTAGAACGAACGTACTGAAACGCCTCGATCTGGCGAATGGTCTCATCGATGTTTCGTCCCACTGCAGGCGCAAGTATCTCCGACGCCTTCAGGAAGCCGTCTGGGTCAATCAGAAATCGCCCACGAAGGTCGACATGCTCAGCTTCGTCGTACACCCCATACGCGCGGCCGATCGCACCGCCGGCGTCGGACAAGAGCGGGTACGGGATCCCTCCCTTGATCATCTTTGACAATTCGGCATCATCCCAGGCCTTGTGAACGTGATGCGAATCAGTTGACACTCCGTAGACCTGAACATCGAGTTTCACCAGCGCAGCATATGAATCGGCCAGGTCAGCCAGTTCCGTGGGGCAGACAAAGGTGAAGTCCCCGGGATAGAAATAGAGCAATACCCAGTGACCGAGTGAATCGGACAGCTTCACATCCCTATACTGTCCCTTCGAATACGCCTTTCCCTCGAAATTCGGCGCCTTAGTTCCTACCATCAATGACATTTCAAAAGTCTCCTTTTCTTGATTTCAAGACTTCTAATAAACAAGCTTAGTGACTCCACGGAAGGAAATCAAGGTCAAGGTTCATCCCGAGAGTCAGATGTCAAAACCGGATTTTGGCTTCCAGGGTTCCGTCGGAAGAGTCTTTTTTCGAGGTCGACGTCGAGGCGTGTGGGCACCCCCGTATGATCGACCTGACTCTCACTGGCGACGGAGACGATCCAGAAACAGCTGTTCGCGCCGGGGATCGGCATTCTGCTCAAAGTAGAAGGCGCGAGCAAACTGATACGAGTCTCGGACGTCCTTACGAGACATGCTCTCAATTCCGGGAAGGTAAGAGTCGAGAAAATCCGGGAACTTGATGAACCGCACGCCCTGACAGTGGTCCACGCGATCCATGAGATCGTTGTTGTACGTGACGATGCTGAACTGGATCGAATCAAAGTAGATCGCGAGAATTGAATCCATCGCGTTTGTCGGCGTAGGAAACTGGCTCATCATGAAGTTCACTTTGCGTGCAATCAAATATTCCAGCGGAGCGCGCTTCTCATGTCCCGGACGCCCTCGGGCCGTAAGCGGCAAGTGGGCGAGATACTCATCGGTCAATCCGGTCGACGACTCTATTGCCACAGGAACTTCAGAGTAGTATGCAAACATGGCAAAGCGGCCGTTGAAGCTGATTTTGACGTCCGTCCCTTCGAAGCACTGTTTGAGTTTCGCTCCCGTCGTCTTCGCCTGTTCCACCCATGAAGACGGGTAGTACGCCGGCTCGTTGGCGATGCCCGAAATCTTGAGGAGCGGGTCGTCGCGGTACAGATTCACTCCAAGGAGCAGGCCTGCGATGACGATGGCCGACAGAAGCCACGGAATCCCGACGCGACGCGCAAAGACCTTGAGCGATGATTCAATCAGAAGAAAAGCTATCGGTGTAACCGGCATGAGGAAACGCGCGAACATAAAGTCTCCGCCCGAGCGCACCACGTACCATACATAGGGGATGAGATAGAGTACTCCCAGCACCAGAGCTCTCGAAGGCATGTCATTTGTATTTAGCGGGGTGAACTTCCAGCCAGCTCGCCGCGCCAGGAGCAGAACAGCCACGGGGGTCGACAGAAGAACCCAATATGACTTCAAGTACAGCCACAAATACACTATCCCCTGACTATAGTATGGGAGGTCAGCGGACTTGGCGTAATATGTATTCGGGAACGGATAACCGTAGTAATTGTATCGCAGGAGCCAGTATGGTACGTAGATCGTTACGAACGGGAGCACAAACGAAGCGAGATTGCGGAGTCTCGACCCGCGACACAGCAGGATGTAGGGAAGTGACATCGCAACGAACAGGGGAAAGTCGGGTCGAGTGAGAGCGGCCAGAGTTAGCACAAGACCCGCTCTGAAGAACTGGAGAGGCCTGACCGATGAGACGAGCAGTGTGAAGCCCCACATCAACAAGAACGTCACCGCCGCAGTTTCAAGACCGCTGGTCGCAAACACCTGATGCTCGTGATGAATCATCAAACAGATCGCAGAGAGAGGCATGAACAGCGTGAGGCCGCTGACAGCGTCGCGGCGATGCTGCCAGGAATATCGGACCAGTACTATGGCTGTCGCTGCGTAGGCAATGATGCTGAGCGTGAGACTGAACGGAATCGGGTCAGCTTTCAGCAGAATCCCGAAGGCGATGAGTACCGTCCAAAGGAAATTCGAGTACCCTTCAACCCGCTCGCCGACATTGAACACCAAGCCATGTCCGTCGACGAGATTTTTCGCATAACGAAACGAGATGAAGGCGTCATCGCCAACCCACCACAGATCAAGAGCTCGATATAATCCGTATGCAAATGAGCAGGAAAACAGTGTCCAGACGAGAACATGAAGTTGGCGCTGAGCTGCTTCTCCGGGACTGAGTGGTGATACCAGTCGCGAGAACATACCGGGCGCGTTGCTCACTTCAGACTCTCAAGTCTCTTTCCGCTCGAATCGCATTTCAGATATGTGTAGTGATGGATGAAGTCGCCAGTATTGACATATAACCCTTCCGGATATTCCGCGAAGATCGGAATGTGCAAGTGCCCGATGACAACGACATCGTACGCGCCGCCCAACCTGCTTCGGGCAAACGCGGCATAATCGTCTGCGAATTCATGATCTCGGCGCGAAGTGTAATCCCGCGACGAACCGGAGACGAACCGAGCCAGCGGAAAGGCCCAGTCCGGCGGGAGTTTCCGGTACAGCCAGACGTTTACGGGATTGCGGAGAATTCTCTTCAGCACACGGTAACCGCGATCCCCTTTGGCGAGACCGTCACCGTGTACCAGGAGGAATTTCTGCCTGCCGTATTCCAATTCGAATTGATCGGGATGAACTGGGATCCCCAAATGGTTCTGAAAGAAGTCTCCCATCCAGAAATCATGATTCCCGCTAACATAATCAACCTGTATTCCCTGCTTAACTAACTCCCGAAGGGCAAAGAGTACTTCATGATGCGCTTTCGGAATGACATACTTGTACTCAAACCAGAAGTCAAACAAGTCACCGAGTATCACGACCCGATCGCCGTCGGCGCTCACCTTCGAGAAGAGCAACGCCAATTTCTTCAGCTTTTCTTGTTCTTTGTCAAGAGAAGCGCCCCCCAGGTGGGCGTCGGAAAAGACATATAAGGCCATGCGAAGAATATAGTGTTCGGCGGCGTTCAGGCGCTAATGCAAAAGTCGAACGGAGGTGATCAGCTGACCCGCTCCATTATCTGGCGCAGCGTATTGTAGAAGGCGTGGTCGAGTTCGTGCAGATCGACGCTAATAAAGTCGTTTATCGTCAGGTTGTCTCCTCCTACAGCGCCGATCTTCGCGACCGGTACCTTCCGGCTGGAGAACCAGGACCCTACCCACTGTGCGTCTTGGGGCGCGCAGGTGATCACGACCCGCGATTGACTCTCCCCGAAGAGCAGACAGTCAATGCGAACCTTCGACGCTATGCGAATCTCAGCGCCGATCTGATGTTCGCGGTCCGAAATGCATCCTTCCGCCAGAGCGATCGCCAAACCGCCGTCGCTGACATCGTGAGCCGACTTGATCTTTCCGGTCCTAACGGCCTCGAGCAAAGCGTCCTGCAATCGCTTTTCGAACTGCAGATCAAGGCCCGGAACCGGACCCCTCGTGACCTGGAACATGGTGTGAAGATACTCTGACCCGCCAAGCTCATCGCGCGTCTGTCCCAAGAGAAAGATCACGTCGTCAGTATCCTTGAACCACTGAGTCGTGATGTTTGAAACATCCTCGATCAGCCCGACCATACCGATGGTCGGCGTGGGGAAGACGGCGCGCTCTGGGTCTTCGTTGTAGAACGAGACGTTCCCGCCGGTCACGGGTGTGTCGAACGCTCGGCAGGCGTCCCCCATGCCCGCTACGGCTTCAGCGAAGCAGTAATAGACTTCCGGCTTGTATGGATTCCCGAAGTTCAGGCAGTTAGTGACTGCCAGAGGTTTCCCCCCGGAACAGACAATATTCCGAGCTACTTCAGCGACTGCACTCTGAGCCCCAAGGCGAGGGTTCAGGTAGCAAAAACGGGCGTTGCAGTCGGTCGCCATCGCGAGGGCTTTGTTGGTCTTCCGAATTCGCAAAACGGCGGCGTCCGAGCCGGGACCGACCGCAGTATTGGTACGTACCATCGAATCATACTGTTCAAACACCCATCCCTTGTGACACAGATTGGGGGAACCAAGCATGGTCAGCAGTGCGTTTTTCCAGTCCTTCTGGAGCGGAAACTCGCCGAGATTCAAGTCATTGACTTCATCCATGTAAGCGGGGCGTTTGCTCTCTCGATGGTAAACGGGCGCTCCGCCACCGAGCACGAGGTCATCCGACGGAATCCGCGCCACGGTTTCGCCGTCGAGCTTCACCGTCATCATTTTGTCGGAGGTGACTCGTCCAATGATTGTTGAATCGAGTCCCCACTTATCGAACACAGCTCGAACCCGATTTTCGTTTCCGGCCTTGACGCACACGAGCATCCGCTCCTGCGATTCTGACAGGAGTATTTCATACGGGGTCATGCCGCTCTCGCGCACTGGGACTTTCTCAATGTCGATCTCGATCCCTGAGCGACCGCGGGCGGACATTTCCGATGACGAGCAAGTTAGCCCCGCCGCCCCCATGTCCTGAATCCCAACGATCAGGTCCTCATCGATAATCTCGAGGGTTGCTTCCAGCAGGAGCTTCTCTGTGAAGGGATCCCCAATTTGAACTGAAGGGCGCTTTAATTCGGACTTATCGCTGATCTCTTCGGAGGCAAAGGTAGCCCCGTGGATGCCGTCTCGCCCGGTCTTGGATCCGACAATCATGATCGGATTGCCGTTTCCCGCAGCCTTCGCAAAGGCCAGTCGATCAGACTTGACGATTCCGACTGCCATGGCGTTGACCAGCGGATTCCCCGTGTATGACTCATCAAAGAAGAGCTCTCCGGCAACGGTCGGTACGCCGAATGAGTTGCCATAGTCGCCGATCCCGCGCACGACACCGTCGACGAGATATCGTACCCGCGGATTATCCGGTGAACCGAAGCGAAGTGAATTCAGGGCCGCAATCGGTCGAGCACCCATGGTGAAAATGTCGCGGAGAATTCCGCCGACACCCGTCGCCGCGCCCTGGTACGGCTCGATAGCCGACGGGTGGTTGTGCGATTCGATCTTGAACACTATCGCCAATCCGCCCCCGATGTCGACCGCCCCGGCGTTCTCCTCACCGGCCTTGGTCAACAGGTTGGCGCCATCTCGGGGAAGGGTCTTGAGCAGTGCGATCGAATTCTTGTATGAGCAGTGCTCCGACCACATGACGCTGAATATCCCCAGTTCAGTGTAATTGGGGTCACGCCCTAATATTCGTTTGATCTGTTCGTACTCCTCAGGAGTGATGCCGTGCTCTTCAATCATCGCCGCGGAGAGAACTGGTTGCCTAAATGACGCCGTCATGTGCCCTCTTTCTATTTTGGGTGCGCCAATATAGGTTTGATCCAGAGCATGGTCAAGGATCGAAACCGGTGAAATCTGTTTCCCAGGCGCCATGCGGTCGCGTATTATCACCGAATGGACCTCTTGTCGAAGGTAACAGAAACCGTTGCAAGACACTCCTTGCTCAGTGCGGGGGATTCCGTACTCATTGCTCTTTCCGGTGGACCAGATTCCGTCGTGCTGCTGCATCTCCTGTGCAGGATGCGAAGAAAGCTGCATTTGAAATTGAGAGCGGTCTACATCAATCACGGCATTCGACCGCGAGCGGCTATCGCCGAGGAACGATTCTGCCGTGACTACTGCCGGCGTTACCGCGTTCCAATCACAATTGTCCGCGAAGATATTCCGGCGCTGGCACGGCGTCAGAAGAAAGGGCTTGAAGAGACTGCCCGCGAAGTTCGATACCGCCTGTTCGAGCAGCTCGCTGTTCAACGCAACTGTGTTCGAGTTGCACTGGGACACCACGCGGACGACCGGGCCGAGACCATTCTCTTCCGAATTCTGCGTGGGACCGGTCGCAGCGGTTTAATGGGGATGCCGATCAGCAGGGGGAAGATCGTCAGACCACTGTTTGAGTCGACCAAAGCTGAAGTACTCACCTACTTGCGCGAACGTCATCTGAGCTTCTGCAAGGATCGCTCGAATTCAAGCCTCGTCTTCAGCCGCAATTTTCTTCGCAACCGCCTGTTAGTTGAGATTCGCGAAAGGCTCAACCCGCAAGTAGACTCGGCTTTGTTGCGCCTGGCGGAATCGTTCGACCAGGAGGAGCTGTTCCTGCAGAACTTGACCTGCCGTGCCGTTCGACGCGTTGTTGAACGAACGTCCGGCGGGAAATTTGCGCTTGATTTGCGCTCGTATCGTGCGTATCCTCTGTGGGTTCGGCGAAGACTGGTAAGACATTGTCTCCAAACTCTTTCCGCTGCCGACCAGCCCCCTGACAGGGAGTCGGTGGACAGACTGGATGAACTGGCGATTTCTACCGGACGTGGATTGTCGTTAGCGGGCGGAATTCAGGCCGTGACAACTGCCGATAAACTCCTGATATTCCGTATGGGACCCCTGTGTTTCGAAGGGGAAGTGCCGGTCGGTGGAGTCGCTGTCGTGGATGCTCTCGGCATGAAACTCAGGTGCCGACAGATCCGTAGCAGGCGAACGAGTGTGCCAAAGAAGCGCGGAGCGGCAAAGATCGTGCTGGATGCCGACAGGATGACCGCCCCGTTTACAGTACGGAGTATTCGAGCCGGCGACCGATTTCGCCCGCTCGGAATGCATGGGACCAAGAAAGTGAGCGACTTTCTAACCGACCGAAAGATTCCGTCGGTCATGCGTGATGAGATTCCTCTGCTCTGTGACCAGAGTGGTATCGTGTGGTTGGTCGGACATGAAATTGCCGACCGCGTGAAAGTGACCGAAACGACAAAGAAGATTCTTAGTTTTGAGATCAGTTACGACTAAGCCGATTCGCATGAAGCCCTTTGAGCTGCTTCTGCCTCAGGATCAGATCAACCGACGCGTTCGAGAACTGGCCCGGCAGATCACCGAAGACTATTCCGGCCAGACGCCTGTCCTGGTAGGAGTCATGAAGGGTTGTATTGTATTCCTTTCCGATCTGATGCGTCATATTAAATTACCGGTCGAAGTCGAGTTTGTGTCGGCCGCGTCATATCGGCAGGGCGTGAAGCGGGAAGATGACATTGCCTTCGGGGGCGGCTTTTCGATCCCTCTGAAGGGTCGTCATGTCTTGATCGTCGAGGGAGTCGTTGACTCAGGCCGGACAGTCTCGCTCGTGATCGCTAAGCTCAAGAAACTGGAACCCGCTTCGGTTGAGGTTGTTACACTCCTCGACAAGCCCGGAAGTCATCGCGCCAAACTCGATGTAAAATACAAGGGTTTTTCGATAGGCAATGAGTTTGTGATCGGTTTTGGACTCGACAATACCCAGAAGTATCGCAATCTGCCGTTTATTGGGAAGCTGCTCGATCCATGAGTTTTTCGCAACATCAACCGATATTGAAGGAATACTCTCTCTTCACGGGTATAAGGCTGGATAGAACACGAATGAGACGGAGCATAGGTGAATAATTCTGACAATAAACCCGGGCGTTCGAATTACCCCGGACGAAACAGGGGAGAGGCCCCTCGCGAGGGAATGAACTGGAAAGGAACCGGACGCTCGATGCTGTTCTGGCTCGGCTTTCTTCTGGTTGCGTTCATTCTTTACACGTATTACAAGGGTTTCGACCAGGAGATGGGCGAAGTTACTTACTCCGAGTTTCTGGCCGAGGTCGATAACAACAACGTTCCTGAGGTGACATTCACCGAGCGTGAGATAGAGGGAAAGCTCAAGGAGGCAAAGTCGTTCGCCTCGTCCACGAACCCCAGAAAATACTCTCGCTTCAAATCGCGAATCCCGTTTCCGGACAATAGTTACGAACTCGTCAATCGCCTTGAGAAAGCCGGAACCAAGATCGTAGCCAAACCTCAGGGGGTTGACTTCTGGTCGATCATTGGCATCTTCGGCCCGTGGATTCTTCTCGTGGTTGTCTGGCTCTTCTTCATGCGGCAGATGCAGGGGGCCGCGGGGCCAAAGGGTCTATTTTCATTTGGCAAGAGCAAGGCCAAGCTCCATTCCGACGAGCGCCCGAGAGTCACGTTTGACGATGTCGCTGGCGCCGTCGAAGCCAAGGAAGAGCTTAAGGAGATTATCGAATTTTTGAAAGAACCGGCCAAATTCCAGAAACTTGGCGGCAAGATTCCAAAGGGGGCGCTTCTGCTCGGTTCTCCCGGGACGGGCAAGACTCTGCTCGCGCGGGCCGTAGCAGGCGAAGCTGGTGTGCCATTTTTCTCTATGTCCGGCTCGGACTTTGTTGAGATGTTTGTCGGGGTAGGGGCAAGCAGGGTGCGCGATCTGTTTGATCAGGGAAAACGCAACGCGCCCTGCATCATTTTCATCGACGAAATCGATGCCGTCGGCCGTCACCGAGGAGCCGGTCTGGGCGGCGGGCACGACGAACGCGAACAGACCCTCAATCAGTTGCTGGTTGAAATGGATGGCTTTGAATCGAACGAAGGGGTGATCCTCATCGCAGCGACAAATCGCCCCGACGTGCTCGACCCGGCGCTGCTGAGACCCGGTCGTTTCGATCGTCAGATAGTCGTGGCCACGCCTGATGTCAAGGGACGGGAAGGGATTCTCAAGGTTCATGTCCGCAAGATCAAGACGAGCCCCGATGTCGAATTGACGGTTCTGGCCCGAGGTACGCCAGGTATGACCGGAGCTGATCTGGCTAACATGGTCAACGAGGCGGCCCTTCTGGCAGCGCGCAAGAATCGCGATTTTGTTCTGATGGAGGATTTCGAGGAGGCTAAAGACAAAGTGCTCATGGGTTCAGCGCGAAAGTCCCTGGTCATTGCCGATGAGGAGAAGAAAGTCATCGCGTACCACGAGTCCGGCCATACTCTCGTGGCCAAATTTCTCCCCAAGGCCGACCCGATTCACAAAGTGACGATCATTCCACGCGGCATGGCGCTCGGTGTTACCCAGTCTTTGCCGGTCGACGAACGTCATACCCACTCGCGTGACTACCTCGAAACCACGCTGGCGGTTCTGATGGGAGGTCGTATCGCCGAACTACTCGTGTTTAACCAGCTCGATACCGGCGCCGGAAACGATTTGGAGCGAGCGACTAAACTTGCTCGCAAAATGGTCTGCAATTGGGGCATGTCGGAGAAACTCGGAGCGGTCACCTTCGGCAAGACAGAGGAGCATATCTTCCTCGGCCGCGAGATTGCCCAGCACTCCGACTATTCCGAGGCCACAGCTGTCCTCATCGATGGCGAAATTCGTTCCTTCGTCGACACGGCTGAAGATACCGCCCGGCGAATTCTATCGGAGCATCTCGACAAGCTCCATCAGCTGGCCAAGGCACTCCTCGAGCGGGAGATTGTCGATGGACGGGAAGTAGACGAGATCATCGGCCGGCCGCTCAGTGGGATGCAACCGGTACCGATCCCTGCTCCCTGAGCGAGAACGCGTGTCCATCAACAAGACCAAGATTCGGCAGGGGGTTAAGCTCTTACTTGAGGGAGTTGGCGAGTCGGTCAGGCGTGAGGGACTGCGCCACACACCCGAGCGCATCGCTGAGTTCTACGAAGAAGCCCTGTCGGGAATCGACGCCGATCCGACTGTCGAGTTGCGCAAGTACACGACCAAGAACAAGGACGAGATGATCATCCTGCGGGATATCTCTTTTTTCTCACTGTGCGAACATCATCTGCTCCCTTTTTTCGGGGCAATTCATATCGCTTACATACCCCAAAATAACAAGATGGTCGGCTTCTCAAGCATGATACGGGTCGTGGAGATGTTCTCTAAGCGCCTTCAGGTTCAAGAGCGCATGACATCGCAGATTGCCGATTCAATCGTCGAAGCGCTCAAACCAAAGGGGGTGCTGATCGTAGTCGAGGCAGAACATCTCTGCCTGACGATGCGCGGCACAAGAAAACCCGGCAGCCGCATTATCACCTCTGCGATTCGCGGCATGATGCGCAAGAACGCCACGCGCAGCGAGGCTTTATCGCTTATCGAAGGTTCGAAGTAACCCCGTTCGACCCTGTTCGTCATCGCAAAAAACCTGCTTGCTCCGAGTTCTCACTTGGCTCTATATATGAACGCATAATTTTCAAACGGGAGTTGGGCGTTGTCTGACAGGTCGAGTCCTCTGCCACGTTCGCTATCTCTGCCATCAGGGCAGACATTGTCCTTCGACAGGCCTCTGATCATGGGCGTGCTCAATGTCACGCCCGATTCGTTCTCGGATGGCGGTCGGTGGGTCTCGGTCGATGCGGCAGTGACACGCGCGCTCGAAATGGTTGCGCAGGGAGCCGACATCATTGATGTCGGCGGCGAATCGTCGCGCCCCGGCGCCGATCCTGTCAGCCCCGAAGAGGAACAACATCGCGTGCTTCCGGTTCTCGAAAACCTGCGGCAGAAATCGAACGTCCCGATTTCCGTTGATACGTGCAAAGCCTCCGTGGCTCGCGCCGCGCTTGACGCCGGAGCCGATATCGTCAACGACATTTCTGCGCTGCGCCAGGATTCGTCCATGACCGATCTCCTTCAGCGGACGAAGGGACCGGTAGTCCTGATGCATATGAAGGGGGAGCCGAACAGTATGCAGGTCAATCCGACATATCAAGACTGCGTACGCGAAGTGACCAGCTTCTTTGAAGAACGCCTGAAGTATTGTGAGAGCGTCGGCATTGAACGCTCCCGTTTGATTATCGACCCCGGCCTTGGATTTGGGAAGCGGTTGCAGGATAATCTTGACCTCTTGAAACAGCTCTCACATTTCAGGGGTTTCGGTCTCCCAATCCTTGTAGGAGCGTCAAGAAAGTCGTTTATTGCTATGGTACACCGCACGGGTGGATCGGCAGAGGGAAGATTGGGCGGGTCGATCGCAGCGGCTCTGAGCGCACTCCAGCGCGGAGCCAATATCGTGCGGGTACATGACGTTGCCGAAACCGCCGAAGCGCTGGCGATTATGTGCGCGCTACAGGAAGATTGATGACGCTCCTGGAATACAGTTTCATTCGTTTCACGCTCAAGGACCTCGTCGATGTCCTGATTGTATCGATCATTCTGTATCAGGGACTCAAACTGACACGGGGTACACGCTCGGCCCAGATCGTGGCCGGCATAACTCTGATCGGTGTCGTTGCCTTCGCATCCTACTGGTTTCAGCTTGAGGCGTTGACCTGGCTTTTCTCGAACCTGGCCACTGTCGGCTTCATTGTGTTGGTCATCGTGTTCCAGCCTGAACTTCGCGGCGCCCTCGCCCAGATTGGCCAGACACCGCTCTTTCGACATCTGGTCAGATTGGAGCGAAAGCGAACGCTTGAAGAGGTTTCACGCGCCGCGTTGCGCCTCGCCGAAATCCGCTACGGGGGGCTGATTGTCTGCGAACGGCGCACCGGTTTGCGAAATTTCGCCGAATCGGGCAAGGAGATGAACGCCGAACTGTCTTCTGAACTGCTCGTGACCCTGTTCACGCCGTACACGCCGCTCCACGACGGAGCGGTCATCGTCTCCGGGGATTTCATCGTCGCCGCTGCCGCTTCGCTGCCGCTGACCAACAATCCCCGGTACCACAAGCTCTATGGTATGCGCCATAAAGCGGCCGTCGGGGTCAGTGAAGTCTCGGACGCGGTGGTCGTCATTATTTCCGAAGAGACGAGCAAGATCTCGATCGCCTACGACGGCGAACTCGAGTCCGATATCAAGAAGTCTGAATTGAAAGACCGCTTGGCATTCTATCTGCGGAAGTAATCGAGTCGACGCCGCGATCATCCTGCAATTTGACAATTGCTCTCCTTTTCCCTACCTTTGCCGGCCTGCATGACGGTGGATTTTCGATATGGAAGAGATCGTTGTGTGAATGTCTAACGTAAAGTGAAAGATACAAATGCACGACCTTTCGAAAATCCGCAATTTCTCGATTATAGCCCATATCGATCATGGCAAATCCACTCTAGCCGATCGCCTGCTTGAGCGGACCAAGACGCTCTCCGATCGGCAAATGCACGCTCAGGTGCTGGATTCGATGGACCTTGAACAGGAGCGGGGGATTACGATCAAGGCCCATGCCATCCGGCTGGACTACCTTGCCAAGGACGGTTCATGGTATAAACTCAACCTGATCGATACCCCCGGCCACGTTGACTTTACCTACGAGGTCAGCCGCTCGCTGGCGGCCTGTGAAGGAGCCGTCTTGGTTGTCGACGCCGCCCAGGGGATCGAGGCGCAGACGTTGTCGAACCTTTACCTGGCCATGGACAACAATCTGGAAATTCTGCCGGTGGTCAACAAGATCGATCTGCCCGCCGCCGATCCGAAAAGAATCTCTGCCGAACTAGTGGAACTGCTTGGGTGCAATCCCGACGATGTAATTCTCTGTTCGGCAAAGGCCGGCATCGGCATCGACGAATTGCTCGAGGCCATCATCCGGATTGTGCCGCCCCCCAAGGGAGATCCCGATGCCCCTCTTCAAGCGATGGTCTTCGACAGCACTTTCGACAGCTATCGTGGGGCACAGCCGTTCGTGAAGCTGTTCAATGGTACTTTGCGCAAAGGGGATAAGGTTCGTTTCTTCTCGAATAACAAGACGCACGAAATCGAGGAAGTCGGGTTCCTGCGCCTCAAATCCTTTCCTCAAGATGCGCTCATGGCGGGCGATGTCGGCTATCTCTATGCCTCGATTCGGGAAGTGGGGGATACGAGAATTGGGGACACTATTACAACCATAGTCAATCCCGCCAAAGAGCCGGTGCGCGGTTTTGTGAATATCAAACCGATGGTCTTCTCGGGGCTTTATCCGGCCGTAGCGGAGGATTTCACGCAGCTGCGGGAGTCGCTGGAACGTCTGAAGCTCAACGATTCCTCGTTGTCCTTTACGCCCGAGTCCTCAACCGCCCTCGGTTTCGGTTTTCGCGTCGGCTTTCTTGGTCTCTTGCACATGGAGATTATTACGGAACGACTCTCCCGTGAATACGGTCAGGAGATTATTAACACGGTGCCGAACGTCGAATACATCGTTCATCGAACCGACGCCTCGACCTGTGTCGTCGACAATCCGGCTGAGATGCCACAGGCCGGAGAGATTGACTTTGTCGAGGAACCATATGTCGACTCGCAGATCATCTGCCCGTCCGATTACATTGGCGCTATCATGAAGCTTGCGACCGATCGACGGGGAGAGTACAAGACGACCGAGTATCTTTCTCCGACGCGTGCGACACTCTCCTATGCCTTCCCACTTTCCGAAATTATCTTCGACTTCTACGACAAGCTGAAATCCTCCACTCGCGGGTATGCTTCGTTCGATTACGGCCTGCCCTACTATCGGCGCACCAGCCTGATCAAGCTCGACATTCTGGTCAATGGGGACCCAATCGACGCTCTTTCGGTGATCATCCATCGCGAAAAGGCGTACCATTGGGGGATGCAACTGGCGGAAAAACTCCAAAAGCTGATTCCGCGGCAGATGTTCGAAGTTGTGATTCAGGCTGCTATCGGGAGCCGAATCATCAGTCGTTCTACGATACGACCGCTACGTAAGAACGTGACAGCCAAGTGCTACGGTGGTGACATCACCCGCAAGCGGAAACTGCTGGAACGTCAGAAGGAGGGGAAGAAACGGATGAAGCAGATCGGCAGCGTGGAGATCCCGCAGGAAGCGTTTCTGGCGGCCCTCAAGATTGAACGTTGATCCAAAACCGTGCACTATGACCGAGCGCGCTTCACAGGAATCAACTGATTTCCCTGACTGGCATCGATCGACGGTCACGATCGTCGTCCCGGTCTTCAACCAACTCCACTATACGAAGCAGTTTCTGGAAAGCGTTCGACGGAGCGACGCCCGCCATATCCCAATTGTGATCATCGATAATGGCTCGACCGACGGAACAGCTCACTTCCTGTCGGGATGGCCCGATCTCTCGATAATTACCAACGCGGAAAACCTCGGGTGTGCGACTGCCTGGAATCAGGGCGTAAAGCTGGCCAAGTCAGAGTGGGCGCTCATCTGCAATAATGACGTGCTCGTGCCGGAGCATTGGCTGGACGGATTGCTGCGATTCGCGGTCGAACGCAGCGTTGCCGTTGCCAGTCCCGCCATTCGAGAGGGGGAGATGAACTACGATCTCGGCAGTTATTCGTCCGAATTTGTCGCCTCTATGTCCGGGTTTTCACGGATGGGATTGGTTGATGGCATCTGCTTCATGGTTTGTACAGACGTTTTCAATCGAATAGGTTTGTTCGATGAGAAGTTTCGAGTCGGTCAATTCGAAGATGCCGACTTCTTCCGGCGTGTGCGACGAGCCGGTCTCTCTGTTGGAACCACAGGGCGTTCATTTATTCATCACTTTGGACAGATCACGCAGAAATCAGTTCGTGCCCAAACCCCGGCAGATACGTACTTAGTGTCAAATCGGTCGCATTATCGTCGGAAGTGGAAACTACACTGGTACAAAAGAGTGCTTACGCGCTGGTATTGGTCGTTGCGCCTGACTCGCTGGAGGAACCGTGAACTCAAAGAGCGCGGTCATTCTCTACGGGAAAAGTGGCTCGAAGGTCGCCTACGCTACTTTTGAGGAGTGCGAAGCTGCACGGTTCGTTGCGGTCATGGGGGAGAAGTCGTGAAGCTTGAATGATGTTGGCCGGGTTTCCCGACGAGATTCAATCTGCTTTACACAAGCACAGCTTGTTGCACTGCGACAGGGAAGTCGATCCGAATGCTTGCACCTTGATTCGGAGCCGAATCGACATGGAGCTGTCCCTTGTGATTTTCGATGATCCGCTTGCAGACTACTAACCCGAAGCCATGACCACTTTCTTTGGTCGTGAACTTCTCTTGAAACGCGCGGCCTATGTACTCAGGCGCAAAGCCAGCGCCTGTGTCTGATATAATCAGCGAAAATCGATCTGTCTCTGGTGAACATGTCACTTCGACGGTGATCCGGCGAACCGGCCGGTCGATGGAGGCGTCGGCGGCGTTGTTGAAGAGATTGTACAGCAACTGCTGGATTTGAATCGAATCCCCCTCGAACGGGATGTTCTTTGGGATTTCGTCGGAGACAATCTCAACTCCCTGGAAGCGCTTCT
Source organism: uncultured Ignavibacteriales bacterium (assembly GCA_964540105.1). Taxonomy (GTDB): domain Bacteria; phylum Zixibacteria; class MSB-5A5; order GN15; family FEB-12; genus DATKJY01. Next base: position 1,164,942 of record CAZILL010000001.1, read on the forward strand.
GGGGTTTGAGATAGTCGACAACCTCCTGCAGTATTTTGTCAAAAGAGAGCACTTCCACTCGCGAGGAAATCTGACGCAGGTCCATGAGGCTGTTGGTGAAGGTCTTGATCTTCTCGATGGTTTCCGTCATGGGGGTGACGTAGCGTGGAAGTTCCTCGTAGCGCCCTCGCTTCATCTGCACTTCGAGCATGCTGAGATTGCCGGCAACGATCCCGAGAAAATTGTTGAGCTCATGGCCTATCTCAGCTGACATCTGGCCGCGGGTGGCCATTTTTTCCAATTCGATTGTTTCGTCCTGAAGTTCCTTCAGACTTGCGTACGCCCTTTGCGTCTGCTCCAGTAGGCTGAGATTTTCAAGCATGATCGCCAGCTGACTGGCGGCAATCGTAAGGAATTTGGCGTCTGATTCCTTGAAGTGGATCGTCTCCTCGTCGAAACCCAACATGGTCCATCCGGTGATCGTGTCAAAGCGGATGATTGGTACGACGACCATGTGGCTTCCCGCCTTCAGCCATGCGGGATAGAAGTATGGGCGTAGTTCGGCAGTAGCATAGTCATCGAGGATTGGGTGTCGGCCATCGGGATCCGTTAGAAACGGCGCGCGCAAGCGGTCGACATCCCGACCAGCCAGCGCTTCGCAAAGCGGGGCGTCGGGTAGAATGGCCTTTGATGTTTCGCTGCCGGCAATCGATATGGCCGTGCACACATGGTTATCACGAGACCAATGCAGTATTGCGCCGCGATTGGTGCGTTGGTGCAGCATCGCAAACCGAAGAGACGAAGTGATCATCGAATCATGGTCGTTGGCAGTGAAGAGCAATTGGCTGAGGTCGGAGAGATGCGACAGCTGCTGACTTGAGCTCTTTTCGACAGCATCGGTTCGAGATTTGATCGCGTTGTGGACGGCCTGTCTGATTTCGGAGAGCTCGAACGGTTTCATGATGTAGTCAAAGGCGCCCTGTTTGATAGCGTTCTTCGCCGAGGAGAGGTTAGCGTAACCAGTCATGAAAATGACGCCGATGTCCGGGTGTATCTCGCGCGCACGCTTGACCATCTCTATTCCGTCCAGTTTGGGCATACGGATATCGGTGATGATCAAGTCGAATTGTTGCTGATTCAGAAGCTCGAGAGCGCCAAGCGAAGAGCCGACCGTTTCAACCACGTAGTCTTCGTCTTCGAGGGCGTCTCGTACCAGCGAAAGCACGATAGCCTCGTCATCGACAACGATGACCCGCGGTCTGTTTCCCGGCAGCTCATTCATTTTACGCGAAGGGGCTTGGTCACCTGATTCAGTACGGCGCGGAGTTGTTCGAGGTCGAACGGTTTTCGCAGGCAGTAAGAGACTCCGGCTCGAAGCGCCTGTTCGGCCAGCTGGTCCGGCAGAGAGTCGGTGAAGACAAACTGAAGCTCAGGGCGTTCAGCCGATACCTGGCAAAACACCTGATAGCCGTTCAGTTTGGGGATGTGCAAGTCGCACAGGCAGAGATCAAACTTGCCGTTGATGGCTCTTTCCACGCCCTCGACGCTATCGCCGGTGGCTTCGACGGAATGACCTTCCTCCGTCAGGAAGTCAACCAGGAGATCACGAATGATCTTCGAATCGTCTATGACCAACACGTGCGCCATATGGGACTTACTGCTGTAGGGCGGTCGATACCGTCTGGAGCAGCTCCTTGATACTGAATGGTTTGGAGAGAAAGGCACAGGCGCCATTGCTGACCGACTGGCTTACTGTGGCCAAACTTGAGTAACCGGAGATCACAATGACTTTCGAATTGGGATAGGTTTCGCGCGTGAACTTGACAACTTCCTCGCCCGGGACGCGAGGCATCCGAAGGTCGGTGATGACCAAATCGTAGCGTTTGTTACGAATTTTCTCGATCGCTTCGTCGCCGTCGCAGGCAACGGTAACCTGATATTCCTCCAGAATCTCGGACAGGAAATCACGGATGATTTCTTCGTCATCGACGATGAGGATCGAATGCTGTTGGGCCTGTTCCATAGACTGTGACCAGTTAGATCCGACAGTTCACTTCTTTCTGTTCAATAGTATCGGTCTGAGGTTCCCTTTTCTGAATCGGTAAAACGATGGTAAACGTGGTTCCTGATCCAACTGTTGAACTGACATTGATTTCCCCGCCGTGGTCTTTCACGATCCCGTAGCTGACGGAGAGTCCCAGACCGGTTCCCTTTCCGATCTCCTTGGTCGTAAAGAAGGGCTCGAAGATCTTCTTGAGATTCTCTTCCCTGATGCCGCTGCCATGATCGACGAACATGAGTTCGACCGCGCCACCGAACTCCCCAAGCGCGGGACTGGACTTAGTGACGATTCGGATCACCGAATTGGGCTGAGAAGCGTGCATCGCGTTGATGATCAGATTCGTGAACACCTGTTGTAACTGGCCGGCGTTTCCCTGAATGACGGGGAGGTTTGAGGCCAGCACAACCTCGAGTTCAATCTGGTTAAGATGAAGCTGGTGCTCGACGAAGGAGACTGTCTCTTCGATGACCTTGTTGATTTCCACATCCTCGAAATCGACCGTCCGCGACGAGCGCGAAAACCGCAGCAGGTTCTGAACAATTGTCTTGCAGCGCCGGGACTGAATTTCGATGTCGGTGAGATAGCGAACATAACTCTGGATTTCCTTGGCCGAAGTCTTTTCAGGCACGTTCTTGTTCAGTTTCTCGAGTGTAAACTGGGCATAGCCCAAGATGCCGCCCAACGGGTTGTTCAGCTCATGGGCGACGCCCGCCGCCAACTGACCAATGGCGCTCATCTTCTCAGACTGAAGCAATTGCGCCTGAGCATCCTCGAGTTGGTGTGTACGTTCAATGATCTTCTGCTCCAGGTTGCGATTGTAGGCCTCGATCTCATCTCGGGAAAGTTTGAGCGATTCGATCATCCGATTGAACGTTTCGGCCAGATGTCCCAGTTCGTCGTGGCGCAGACTCTCGACCTTGCGGCTGAAGTCGCCGCGACTAACCTTGTCGGTCACTTCCACGAGTTCTGTCACCGGCTTGGTAATCGCCCCGACGATGAACGTGAGGAGCAGAATCGTTCCCAACATAACCATGGCTGTCAACAAGAATGCGGCCTGCTGCGCCTCGCGGATCGAGCGGTTCACCTGATCGAGGGTGAGCCCGAGTTCAATGTGCCCGATCACTTCCGATACATAGCTGGAGACCAAGGAGCTATCCGTACCACCCGTGATGCCGAGGTGCTCGCGGTCGAGGACCTTCTTGTGGGTAACCACTGGCGTGCAGAGAATCAGCATTTTCTTTCCACTGGATTCATTGCAGTAGCGGACCGTCATCGAGTCTGTCAGATGCGGATCATTTGGGATTAGCACGTGCACTGGCTCATCGATATCGCGAACGCCGGTCTGCGACAGAACACCCCCCTGGGCGTTGGTGATTATGGCATACCGGACCGACTCAAACTGGGTTGGAGCTTTGAGCAACTCGTCAAGCTCGAAGCGCGATTCAAAGAGCACGCCGCTTTCAGCGTTGACCGCCAGAATGCGCAGCATGGTTTTGCCCGAAGTTTCGAGTTCACGACGGAAGCTGTTGGACTGCCGCTCAATGAGGTAGCCGCTGACGATCAGCGTACTGGCAACGACGATGACCGAAATCGGCAAGACGAATTTTGTCCGCAGGTTCATGTGCCAATTGGCCTTGAAGGCGCTCACCGATACACCTCCTTGGCCACGGCCACCAACTCTGGCGGAATCGTAATGTTCATATGCTTGGCGGTCTTCTCGTTGAAATGAAACCAGATCACGTCAGGCGTTGTCACCGTCGTTTCGGACGGCTTAATCCCTTTCAGAATCTGATTGGCCAGCCCACCGGCCTGCCGACCGATCGCTTTGTAATCGAAGTCAAGCGCGAAGAGAGCTCCCGACTCGACCACGTTGCGAGAGAAGCCCATAAAGGGAATCCCTTTGCGGATCGCATTGATGAGAATGAACTTCGTCGATTGGGCGTTGAAGAGATTTGGATCGGCGACTGACCAGATTCCTTCCGTTACTTTGGTGAGGGAGTCCATCGCCAACGACAGTTCCCGGTCTCCGGTGACCTTGATGGCGATCAGATTCAAGCCCATCTGCTTCGCGACGACGGCTGATGGCGGGATGAGGGGGGCGGTGTTGTCGGTATACAATACGCCGAGATTCTTCAACGACGGCACGATCTGGCGGAAGTATCGAAACTGGATATCCGGGGGGATAGACAATGATGAGCCAGTGATGTTCTTGCCGGGATGCGCAAACGACTCCACAAAACCAGAAATGACCGGATACATGACTGAGCTAAAAATGATAGGCAGATCAGTCAGGTTTTCGTGAGCGAACTCGGTCGCCAGACTCCCGACAGTCAAGATGAGGTCCGGTCGGCAACCCTTGATCGAATCGGCGAAACGCTGGGCGTTCCGTATGTCCTGTCTGAGCTGGAAGTCGAAGAACTCTCCCGAAGGATTCTCTCGCTTGATGATTGTCTTGGCGCCGCTGACACTCCGCAGGGTCGACGTGAGCGTATCACTGGTGATGATGACAACCTTTTGTGCGAAGGACGGCTCGAAGAGTGTAAGAAGAATAGCGGCAGCCGTGATCATCCAGCCGCCGATGTTCGCCCTAATGCGCGTCATGATGTCGGTACGCTCTCATTCCACGTGAATGTTCCGCATGTGCGACAATACTATGCACACAGTGGCCGCTGGATGCAGCTCTCCGAGCATAGCGTGGCCTATGCTCACAACTATCGGGAAACTGCCCCAGAACTTGACAAACGCGGAAGAAATAGCGTCCGGATTCTAATTTGATGACTCAAGGATTTTGCGACCCCGTCGATACACACTGATAAGCCAAATGCTCATACTGGCGCAGACATAAAACATGCTCAAGAAGAGAAACATATTGGGAACCCGAAACAACCTCGGAGGATCTGCTGTGAACAGTCGGCTCATAACCTTTTATCCAGCGCTACTCCTCGGTACACTACTCCTTGCAGGCAACCTGTCTGCCGGAGTCACCGGAAAGATTTCGGGGGCAGTGACGGACATTCAGACAGGACATCCGATCGTGGGGGCTTCCGTGCGGATCATCGGCACGGAGATCGGCACAACCACCGATGACGACGGCGAGTACTGCATTATAAACGTACCGAGCGGCAGGTATGATCTCGCGGTTACGTCAGTAGGCTTCGAAGCGCTCACCAAGAGAGAGGTGCGCGTGCTCCTTGACCTGACCACACCGGTGGACTTTGAAATCAAGGAGGTGGCCATCGAACTCAAGCAGGAGATGGTCGTCTACGCGTCGAATCCGATCGTTCAGAAGGATCTGACCGCGTCACGCATCATCTATACTGCCGATCGGCTGAAGAACATGCCGAATGTCACGAGCATGGCGGCCATTCTCGGGCATTACCCCGGAGTGATCCTCGACAAGAAGGATGAAATGCACGTGCGTGGCGGTCGCGCCGGACAAATTTCCTACTATTATGACGGCTTCTCAATTCAGGATCCGTTCACTTCCAACTCCGGGATGCGCGTCGTCCCTACCGCCCTTGAAGAGCTTTCACTTACGTCCGGCGGTTTTGCCGCTGAATATGGTGAAGCGCTCTCCGGAGTTGTAAACGCGGTAACGCCGGAGGGAGGAGCGATCTACAGGGGGAAGGCACGATTCTACGAGGGAATGACCCACCCGTATGATGTTAACTCGGGAACCTGGGGAGCACTGAAGAGCCTCGGCAACCGGGCCTTTAGCGTGAACGTATCCGGTCCAGTTCCTGGAATGAACCCCGAGCGCTATACTTTCTTCGGCGCCGCCGAAGTTCTGCGCGACAATAATTCCCTGCCCCACAGCCTGAAGAAGAATTTTTCGGGAACCGGCAAGCTAACGATGCGGCCGGCGAAAGGTTTGAAACTGGTCACGAATGGGGCGTACTTCAGATCGGATGGTGACCAGTACACTCACCGCGACGTAAACGGCCGGTCGTACGATTTCAACCTGGACGGGCTGTCGTCGTTCGAGCGTCGAGCATATCTTGCAGGATTCTCGGGAAGCTACAGCATCAGCGAACGCACCATCGCGACCCTGACTTTCAATCGCTTCCTGACCAGAAGCTTAAGCGCCCCCGGCTTCCTGATGAATGTGTACTGGAAGGATTGGCCCGGGTATTCGGAAGATGCCAGCGGCAGCTACAACGGCACCATCCACACGCACAACTATTTGAACAATCGCGACTGGGACAACCCCTACCAGGCTGTCGGGTACGCCCAGGGGGACGACTACATTCCATCCTATCAATACCGGCAGACGGCCTACAACGCTGTTTCAGGCAGTTTGCTCAAGCAGGTCACCAAGACGCACCAGGTGAAGGCAGGCTTTGAGTACCGACAGTATCAGGTTCACTGGGATAAGAAGCAGTTCTATAACGAGAAACCATACGGTGAGCTGTACTCGAGCAAACCGATGTACGGATCGTTCTATACACAGGACAAACTCGAATACGCCGATTTTGTCATCAACATGGGTGTCCGTTTTGACTATCGCAATGCCGACATTTCCTATAACGCGACTCCCGCCGACACCGCGGTGGTCTACGCCAAGGCGGAATCGAAATCGCGATGGTCGCCACGGTTAGGCGTCTCCTTCCCGATCTCCGAGCGATCAGTCATGCACTTCAACTATGGTCTCTACTACCAGATTCCACAATACAACTACATGTACACGAACCTGCAGGGGGACATTCGAACCGGTTATCCGCTGCTGGGGAACCCCAATCTTGCGCCCGAGCAGACCGTGTCATACGAGCTTGGCCTGGATCAGCTTGTGACCGACAAACTGCGCCTTGATCTTACTGCCTACTACAAAGACGTCAGCGATCTCACGACTACCCGGGAGTCGATGAAGTTCCTGGGCCGAACCGTCACCCGATTTGACAACGGCGATTATGGGCATGTCAAGGGACTTGATATGACCCTCGATCGTCTGGCCGTCGGTGGGAACTTCAGTGCGTCGCTGGCATACAGCTATATGACCGCTACCGGCGTCGGTTCGACCGCACTTGATCCATATTATTCCTTCCTGACTTCAACTGAGGATACTCTTGCGCCGGTCAAGGAATACCCGCTTGACTTTGATCAGCGCCATACGGTAACGGCGATGATTGACTATCGCGTGCCTGCCAACTGGGCCGGCTCGCTCTTTGGCATCAAATTGCCGGGTGCGTGGGGATTCAATTTCGTTGGCTACTATGGATCAGGCTTGCCGTATACGAAAACCGACTCGCTCGGGAATCGCCGCGGCGAGCGCAATGAAGGGCGCCTCCCTTCAAACTACAGTGTCGACATGCGCTTCAATAAGGATTTCTCACTTGGGTTCAAGGGATACCCAGTCACCTTCTTCGTCGAGGTCGACAATCTTTTTGATCGCAAGAACGTGCTCAATGTCTACACTCGAACCGGGCTTGCGGACAACGATGCTCAGCAGCCGGGCGCCAGTCTATCCCTGAACGCATCGGAAGTTGGTCGCCTTGATCGGCTGTACGATCACGACCCCCAGAACTACTCGGCCCCCCGGACTGTTCGCACCGGGTTAGAGATAAACTTCTAAACCGGAGTAAGAAGAATGGCACACTATCGAAGAATCATACGATCGGGGGCGATCATCGGGACGCTGGTTGCATGCTGTTATTGCACCCTCTTTGCCATGCGGGGAACTCCGACCTACCGCAATATCGGAATCCAGACTGCTGGCGCGTCCCAGATGCCGGCGCCAATTACGGTCGATCAGATCACGCACAACACCGGCAACATCGTGACCACAGTCGACAATTTCGGCTACGTCGGCGGCTATTCATTTTACGGGAAGCCATCCGGAGAGTGGCCGCGTGGCTCAGGACGCAATTACCTGGCTGAGATCAAGTATTGGATGGGCACCGTGAAAGAAAACGGCGATACCGCGATCGCCAATACCGAAGACGATTTCCAGGCAATCCCATCACTGATATCCGGGGTCGACGCCTACAAGATTCTGCTGTCGACGGATACGACTCGATATTACAATTTTGACGCTCGCGATACCGTCGGCGCCGGACTGGGCAATCCCGCCCGCGGGTGGCGTGAGTACAATCTTGACTCATCAAAATGGGTCTATACTCGAAGCTATAATCCCATCGACAATCACTTCTATAACTCCGGGCCCTTGTCATTGCAGGAATCGCACTTCCGTTTCAATGACGCGGCGACCGACACTCGTCCTCTGGGAGTCGAGTTGACCCACACCATGCTGCAGTGGAACTACTGCTACAACGAGGACTTTCTGTTCGTGATCGTTGATATCAAGAATACGTCGACGACGGACTACCCCAATTTCGCCTTTGGTCTGTACATGGACATCGACGTTGGCGGCCCCGACGGAACAGGCGAAAACGGCCGCCTCGGAGACCTCGTGGCGTTCGATTCCACCGAAAATCTGGCCTGGATTTACGACGCCGACGCTTTCGATCCCGGCTGGGGACCGACCGTCAAGGCTGGGGTCATGGGGACCAAGTACCTTGAAACGCCCGACGGCATCGGCATGACGTCATTCCGCAACGGTGACTGGAACGTACTTCAGGATATCACCGACGCCGGTCGCTACGAACTGATTGCCTCGAACGAGTTTGATCAGTCTCTTCCGCCCACAGATCAGTACTATATTCAGTGTACGAATGGGATCAACCTGACTGCCGGTAAGTCTGTTCGGGTTGTTTATGCACTCATTGCCGGGGCCGACGAAGCCAATTTCCGCGCTAACGCCGCCCTCGCCCAGACGCTCTACAATAATCACTTCGTCGGACCGCAGCCTCCGGCCACACCGAACCTGAGCGTGCGCGCGGCTGACCGAAAGGTCTACCTGAAATGGAACGACACGTCGGAAGTGAGCCATGATCCGCTTACCGGAACCACCGATTTTGCCGGATACAAACTCTATCGCAGCGACAATCAAGGTAAGTCATGGGGGCTCGTCAATTATCAGACCGGCAACAAGTGCCTGAAGACCGATTACACCCCTCTGGCGTTGTACACGGTGAATGCTCCAGGTGAACCGATTCAGCACACCTACATCGACACCGGCCTCTACAACGGTGTCGACTATTGGTACTGCCTCACAGCCTTCGATCGCGGCGACACGGTCACTGGCATCGACCCGCTTCAATCGGGCTTTGGAGTGGCCGGCACAGCGCCAAACGTCGTCTCGGTCACGCCGGTTAGCGATCCAGCTGGGTTCTATTCAGCCGCTGGAACAGTTCGTCACGCGTATTCCGGTTCAGATATCCCGTCAGAAGGGAGCGTTGTTCCGATACTCTTCGACAAGAAGGCTGTTCGCGGGAGCGAGTACGCGGTCACCTTCGAAGATACTCCCAGCAGAACATACTGGCATCTGATCAACATGACCACCGGGGATACTGTTCTCAAGAATCAAGATAAAGAGAACCTTGATCCCGGAATGTTCGACGTTGCCGACGGTATACGAGCGGTCATTCGCAATGTCGATCGGGAGCCCAGCCATCTTGGGCAATCGGCGTTTGTCGGCGCAGATACCACACTCACGCTCAGGAACTTCTGGGGCCCCAGCACAGTCATTCTCTTTGGGGACTCTCTTTATGGTGATGCCAAGTATCGCAGCACGTATGAGCTTCGATACAGCGGCGACACGACCATGGCGCCCAACGTCAGCGGCGACGCCTATGTTCTCTATGCCGTACCGTTCTCTGTCTGGAACATAACGACCAATCAGCGCGTCTCCCTCGCGGTGCTGGATCGGAGCGAATCCGGTAACTGGCGTCCATATCGGACGATGATGATTGTCAACAGTCCGTACAATCCGACAGCCAACCTGTTTGACGCCGCGTACCCCTACGACTTCAGCTGGCTCTTCAAGCTGGACACAGCGACGTACCATCCCCAGATCGGAGAGACCTTCACGTTCACAGGCGCCAGATTGAACGGACCAGAGGATAGCTTTACTTTCAAGGTTGACGGCGTCGATGCCACCGAGGCGACTGCTGAACTTGGCAGAGCCCGTGTCGTGCCCAATCCCTACTTTGCCCAGTATTCGTCGATGGTTGAAACCGGCGAGGGCGAGTCGGTCCTGGAGTTCCAGAGCATACCCGATCAATGCAAAATCCGCATCTACACTCTGGCAGGCGGGCTGGTTAAGACGATCGACCATATCGACGGTACTGGCAAGGCGCGTTGGAATCTGTTGGGTGATAACGGGCAGTTAGTGGCCTCGGGAGTCTATCTGTACCAGATCGAGTCCACGTACGGTAACCATCTTGGCCGCTTTTCGGTGATTAAGTAAAGGAGGCAGGTATGAAAAAGCTACTCACCGCTTTCGTTCTGCTTGGGTTGGTCGGCAGTGCCTCCGCCGAGCTGTCGAAGGTAGGAACAGCCGGAGCGCAGTTTCTCAAGATCGGCGTCGGGCCCAAGTATCAGGGTATGGGAGAGGCGTCCGTGGCCGCTTCCAACGACGTCTATTCCATGTACTGGAATCCAGCCGGGCTCGTCGACGTCCAAAACTCGCAGCTTGGCTTCACTAATGTCAACTGGCTGCTTGATGTTCGTCTCAACTACTTCGCCTATGCCCGCAATTTCGAAGACCTGGGCGTGTTCGGTCTCTCTGCGAGTATATTGTCCATGAACGATCAGGAGATCACGACTTTTCAGCGTCAGGAGGGGACGGGCACCTACTACTCAGCTTCATCATACGCCCTGGGACTTACCTTCGCCCGCCAATTGACCGCCCGATTTGCGTTTGGAGCTTCGATTAAGTTCGTCGGCGAGAAGATCCATCAGGAACGATCGCAAGGGATCGCGTTTGATTTTGGCACCATGCTCTACACCGGTTTTCGATCCCTGCGTCTCGGTATGAGCATTGCCAACATGGGGCCCCAGCTCAAATTCAACGGACCAAGCCTTGACGTTAGTTATGACGATCAAAAAGGGCGTGGATCGAATTCCTCGGTCGGGGCGTCGCTGAAGACGTCGCCGTACAACCTGCCGCTGCTCTTTCGAGTCGGTATGGCCTACGACGTCAATTTCGACTCAAGATCCATGGTAACCCTCTCAACTGAATTTCGCCACCCCAGTGACAGTCCCGAGCAGGGCTCAGCGGGCGTCGAGCTCAGCTACGACAGTCGCTATTTTCTACGGACCGGCTACAAACTCAACGCGAATGAAGAAGGAGTCTCCTTCGGCGGCGGCTTGAAGACGAATGTAACTTCAGGCACCAAGTTGGTCGTTGACTACTCCTGGCAGGATTTCGGCCGTCTGGAGTCGGCGCAGCGCTTCTCGGTAGGATTTGAATTCTAAGTTTCGTCCAGGTAGTGAGGAAAGAAGCCCCGAGTGACGGGGCTTTTTTCTTAACTGAGCTGGACAAAACAAGCTTATGGACGTATAATCTCCATCTCATGGCCGCAGTGATGACCAATTTCAGGAGTCAAACTTACATGATGCATAACCGCCTCGCCTTGAAGCTGATCAATGTGATCGCAGGCTTCACGATCCTGACAGCCGTTGTTCAGGCTCATTCCGAAGAGAATGGAATCCAGACCCTCACCGACTACTTTGAGATGATTGTCAGTGGCAATCTGGAGTCGGCGGGGCTCATGTGGCGCGAGGACTGCGCGGAGCGTTCCGGGCGTTTTGGCATCGAGTATACTGACGTGCCCTTGAAAGTGGACTGTGGTTCACCGATTGTCTACAACCTGCCGGTCATGAGAAATCACCTCGTGCCGCCGGTGAAGCAGTCGCAGCAGCTGAATCCTCCGGAGTTCGCCCGGCTATTGTACTCTAACTTCGTCGGGGGAAAGCCGGTAGAACACAACTACTATGTCCAAAACATGCACGGCTACTATGCCCTGATTTACGCTCAGGATTTCTTCGCCCGTGCGTGGAAACTGAGCCAGACGAAGTACTTCAGGATTCACACCCACCCGCAACGAGAGCAATTCCTCAACGAGACCCTGCTTGCCGAAGCGGATCATTGCGTGGAGCGGATCGCCGACTCTCTCGGACTGGAAAAGAAGGATCTCAAGGAGTTCGCTACCAGGAAGATAGAGTTCTTCTATTGCGACAGCGATTCTACCGTAGGAGCCATCACGGGAACCGTAACACAGGGGCAGTTTGACGTGGCGTCGAATGACGTCATCTCCGCCGATTTCCCGCACGCCCACGAACTTGTCCATCTGCTGGTCAACGTGAAACTCAAGCAACTCCCGCTGTTTACGCTGCCGATTCTGCGCGAGGGAGTGGCCGTGCGCTATGGTGGGAGATGGGGAAAACGCTCTACTTCGCTCATGGATCTGGGCGTGTTCTTGCTCAAAGAGCAGATTGTTATCCTGGATTCGATCATCACAGCCCCCGGTTTTCGGGGTTCATCCGGGGCGGACATCGCATATCCAGTGGCCGGAGTTTTTGTTTCCTATCTAATCGACAAGCTCGGGAAAGCCAAGTTCCTCGATCTGTACCGGACGCTCTCAGTAGAGACCGACGTCCTTGACACGCTGAATCATCTCTACATCCAATCCACCCTCGCCAAAGCGGTCGGGTTGGCCGATTGGCCGACGTTGTTGGCCGATTTCAATGCCTACGGGACACGGGTCACTGAGCAACAGGCCTCAATACTTCCCGGGAGCGCGCCCAAAGGTTCGCCACTTCTGAATGAAGATGGCGTCACCGTACTTGGCGACCCCCAGTGGCTCAGCTTCGAGATCGCCAGTGATTCCGCGACGGAGCCAAGGGGGAACATCCTGTTCTCCCTCGACGAACGGCTGAAGGGTCGCTCATCACTCCTGTTCGAGCAGCAATATGGCGGCAGTTCCACGCCGTTCGAGGGGTATCGGTATGGCGTTCGCTTCGACGCCAACGAGGCGGGTTTGTACGACTACGGCACGAACGAGCTTGTGGCCAAATACATCTGGGGCATCACGCCGTCAGAGAAGTACTTCGATCAGGCGGAAAAGAAGATTCGCATCCATGTGAGGCGAAGCCTGATCGGCAAAGCAGCGCCGAAAAAAAACGATTTCAAGGTTCTTCCGCAATAGACAGAGCCCGTTCGGCGATTGCTGAAGAAAGCTGTTTCCCTCCATCCTAAACAGTAGTAGCTTGGCATCCATCTATGACATGTGAACGTGACGTGAAGAAGTCTCCGGGCGCGACACTCGACGTGAGCGAAAATACTGGGACCTGGGCATGACTGAAAAGACGTACGACCTTATCGTCATCGGTTCCGGTCCGGCTGGTGAAAAAGCCGCGATTGAAGCTTCCAAAATGCGCAAGTCGACGGCGATTGTGGAGCGCCATTCGGTTCAGGGCGGAGTCTGCATTCACACCGGTACGGTTCCATCGAAAACGCTTCGGGAGACTGCATTATACATCGCCGGCCTGCGCCAGCGGACTGCCTACGGGCTTGTCGGAGGAGTAAAGGCCGATCTAAGTGTCCATGATTTAATGCATCGCAAGGATCAGGTGATCCAGCAGGAACTCGACGTCATCCAGCAGAATATGGCCCAGCATCGGATCGAAGTGTTGCATGGGGTCGGGATGATTGCCGATCCCAACACGGTGGTCGTGTCAGAGGATAACGCCTCGACCCGAGTCATCCGCGGCGAAGTTATCGTCATCTCGACCGGGACTCACTCCTATCACCCCACCCACGTTCCTTTCGATGATAAGTTTGTCTATGACGCCGAGACCATTATCAAACTCGACGTGCTTCCCAGGGTCCTGACCATTGTTGGTGGCGGCGTGATCGGGTGTGAATACGCGTCGATCTTCGCTCACCTCGGTGTCAAAGTGACCATCATTGATCCCCGCAAGAAACTGCTGTCATTTCTTGACCTGGAAATAGCCGACGCGCTGGTTTATCTGATGCGCAAATACGGTATCACCCTGATGCTCGGCGACTCGGCGGAGCAGATTGCGGTCGAGGATGGTCAGGTGCGCACAACAACCAAGTCTGGGCGGACAGTTGTCGCCGATCGCGTGCTCTACACCGCCGGACGCTGCGGCAATACCGAAAACCTCGGTTTGGAGGGGCTGAATATTGAGACCGACAAGCGCGGGCTCATAAAAGTTGATTCGTTCTATCGAACGTCGGTCCCCAATATATATGCGGTTGGGGACGTGATCGGGTTTCCGTCACTGGCATCCGTTTCGATGGACCAGGGGCGATTGGCGGCTGTGCATGCTTTCCGGAAGGACGATGTGTCGTGCCTGAATACACTGCTTCCGTTTGGTATCTATACAATTCCTGAAGTCTCGATTGTCGGTGAGACTGAAGAATCGTTGACTTCTTCCGGCCACGAGTATGAGATCGGAGTGGCGCGCTATTTCGAACTTGCCCGGGGGCAGATTATCAACGATCACGACGGAATGCTGAAGTTGATTTTCGACAAGAAGTCACGTCGCGTACTCGGCGTACATATCATCGGTGATAGAGCGACAGAATTGATCCATATCGGTCAGGCGGTCATGACGCTGGGTGGGACGATCGACTACTTCGTTGATACCGTGTTCAATTACCCGACGCTGAGCGAAGCCTACAAAGTGGCCGCCATGGATGGGCTTTCCCGCCTGCGCTATCGCGCGTAAAGAGGATTCATCGGTTCGACGGGGGGCTTTCCAGGGCAGTTATCTTCTGCCTGATGTTCGGTGTCTCTGGCTCGTTTGGAGCCAATTCCACAAATCGCTTCATCTGCCGTAAGGCTTCAGGGATGTTCGCGCTTCGCTCAGCGATCAGTCCCTCGATCAAGTAGGGAAACGGCAAAAGAGAGTCTCTTGCAAGGAGTGACTCCGCGATCGAACCAGCTTTGGCAAGGTCACCGGAACGGAAATTGATGATCATGACATCGGTCTGGATCTCCTTGTCGCCCGGGAAGAGTTCGGCCGCTTCGGTAACTTCCTTCAATGCCGAGGGCATCTCCTGGATGTCGCGGAGATAGGCGTACAAACTGATGCGGTGTTCCCTTGTGTAGGGCTCAAGCATAAGGCAAGTGTCGATCTGCGGTTTGGCAAGTTTGTAGCGTCCCAGCTTCCTTTGAATACCAGCGACGACTGAGCGCGGTTCGGCCCAGTACGGATTCTTGGCGATAATCTGGTAGAGCACTTTCAACGCTTCTTCATTCTCGCCGTTTCCGGCCAGGATGATCGTTCCGCGAAGATTGAGAAGGTCGGGCGATTTTGTCGGAATCTTCCACTCCCACCTATCCGCATCGGAGTAATCCCCCCGTGAAAAAAAGGCATCACGGTAGGCGAGGCAGGCCTTCCCATAATATGTGTCGTGCTTGTCGAGATAAGCAGAAACATAATCCTCGGATTGTCGAATCCAAACGTACGTCGGGATGAATGACAACGGCACCATGAGTGCAGCCACGACCAGCACCGCGACAAACCGTCCCGATCGCTCGCTTCCATCAGGCAAACTCGAGACGTAGAGCGCGAGCAGGAACGAAGCCGGTGCCGTGTAGGCCAGCAGACGGGGGAGATCAAGCACGACACTGGCAACAGGGTCGATGAAGAACGCAACAGTAAGTCCGCCCAAGAGAGTCAGCCAGCAAGCCACAATCACAGTACGATTCCCCTCGCTCATGGTTCTGAGAAATACAAACGAGAGAGTGACTGGAAGAAACGGTGAGGCGAGGAAGAGCATCTGTGCAATGTCGCTCAGATGTCGAAGCGAAAACAACGAATAGTCGACAAGCGGGTTCTTCCCCGCAAACAGGAGCAGGCAACTTGAGTATTCGAGAGAACTTCCCGTGACGATGATAAGTCCGGCCACTATTGCAACGAAGCTGACCAGCGCGGCAATCAACGCTGCTCTCCGTGACCGTATGCTGTTACGGCCTGCGAACGTCACGAACAGCGCCGCGGGCAATAGGAGTAGCAGCGAAATATGGAATGCGGTGGCGATTGCCGTGACTCCCCACAGTGACCACAGCGATCGCTTGTCGCGGGAGCTGTCATACTTGAGTGCGAACAGCGTGAACCACGCCACGGCTGGCACAACGATCACCTGAGTTCCAACGAAGCCGAGGCTCAACATCAGATGGCCGCCAAAGAACATCAGGACGAAGAGAGCGACTCGGCGAACACGGTCACTGCTCAGTTCTGCCGATAGCTTGCAGATGGCAATGACGGCCAGAAGCGCGGACAGATACGCGAACGAGCGCCACGCAAACAGGCCGGCATCATTCGCCTTGAAGCCAATCACTCGAAAGGCTTGATAGAAGCCGCTCGTTAACAGCAACGAACCCGCTTCGTACCACCGATAGATGATCCGTTCGCTCTGGGCAACCTGGGCGATTCGGAGGTTTCCGCCGCCGAACAGAATCGAGTCAAAACGGAATATCCAGACGAAGCTGACCAGCAGCGCCGTACCTGCAACGGCCGCCCAACGGCCGTTCACAACCCTGGAAAGAGACTGAGGGAATCTGACCATCCATGAGAAGGCAAGCGCAAGGAGAACGGTCCATCCGATCCCGAACCATGATGGAAGATACTGCCAGTGCGTAAAGGACCAGTTGTTTTCAGACAGGTCGCCACCGAAGAACCGAGCGCCCACAAAGAGGGTAAGGATGCCGACAAGAACGGCGACGAGGATGTTTATCCTTCGATCATCCATGAGGAAGAGTTCAGATCTCCTGTCGCCCTTCCATCGCGCGCGACAGTGTCAGCGCATCAGCATATTCAAGATCTGAGCCCACGGGCAAGCCGCGCGCGATCCGGGTGACTTTCAGCCCCATCGGTTTGAGCAAACGCGACAAGTAGGTCGCAGTCGCTTCTCCTTCCACATTCGGATTGGTCGCGATAATGATCTCCGTAACTTCTTCCCCCAGTCGTGCCAGTAGTTCCCGTATTCGAAGATCGTCTGGTCCGACCCCGCTCAGCGGCGATAGACACCCCCCCAGAATGTGAAAGAGACCGTTGAACCCTTCCGCACGGTCCAGAGCAGCGGCATCGACCGCTTCTTCAACCACGCATATTTGATGACGCTGGCGTTTCGGGTCGGTACAGGTTCGGCAAGGATCGACTTCGGAGATGTTGCAGCAGATCGAGCAGAAACCAACTTTCTCTTTGACTTCTCTGATAGCGTCGGATAAGTCTTCGGCCTCCTCCTTGGATAGCTTGAGGATGTGAAAGGCCAGTCGCCCGGCTGACTTGCGCCCGATACCGGGCAGGCGCGAAAGGCGATTGATGAGACGCTCGACAGATTCCGCTGATGTGAACATATCAGAACGGCAGGTTTAGACCAGGGATCTTGAGTCCGCCGGTCAGACCGGACATCTGTTCCGCCTGAAGTTCCTGGACTTTCTGCCTCGCCTGATTGACAGCCGCCAGCACCAGATCCTGGAGCATTTCCGGGTCATTCTTATCGATTACTTCCGGGTCGATTGTCACCGACACTATCTCGTTCTTACCGTTCGAGACCATCTTGACCATCCCTCCGCCCGACGATCCCTCCACCTGCATCTGCTCCAGCTGGGCCTGGACTTCCTCCATTTTCGCCTGCATTTTTTGCACCTGCTTCATCATGTCACCCAGTCCGCCCATGCCCATGTTACTCTCCTTCAATGCTATTGCCATTATTGTTCAACTGTTTTCACACCTACTATTTCGCCGTCGACTTTTTCAAGCAGCCGCTTCAATCGCGGCGAATTCTCAACTATCTTCTGACCATCGATTCTATTCGGACTGGACAATCCTGCCGGCGGGTTGGGATGCTCCTTCGCTCGATCGATTTCCGCGAGCACTGACAGGTTCGATTTGTAATAATCTCGCAAGGCATCGGCGATCAGCTTCACATTCTCTGTCTTCTGGATCAATTTCATCGACGCCTCGCCAGTCGCGTAGAACTGCAGCAGAATTTGATTGTCCTTGACTGCCTTCAGTTCAGCCATGCGGAGCTGTGAGGCGAGCATCGGGTTGGTGTGTTTCAGATTGTTCAAGAAACTGTCCCAACCGCTCTGAACCTGCGGGAGGTTCAGAGTGCGTCCGTGATGAGGAAACGCCTCAAGACCTGTCTCAGCAGCCCGCGAAGGCTGTATCCTCTGTGCTGCTACTGATGTCGTCCGAAAAAAGTCGGGAGCTGACGATTGGTCGGTCCCGCCCCCTTTCTCGACCGAAGCAAGCGAGGCAAGAACCTCTTCCAGTCGGATGGTCGACTCCAATTCCGCCATCTTCAGGGCGGCAACTTCCAACGAGAGTCGTTCATCGACACCGCCCTTGAGATCAGAAATCACCTCTGTGGCGATCTTGATGAGCCGAAGCAGATCTCCGGTCGAAAAATATTCCGCCTGTTTGCGGAAGTCCTCGAGTTCCCTTCCGCTTAAGCCAAGAAGCTCTCCCGATTCGGGAGATGCTCCCAGGATCATCAGCACGCGAAAGTGCTCGAGCAATTCCGAAACGAAGTCTTCGACATCGACGCCGGCATCGAAACTGGAGCGTATAACCTGCAACGCACTCTTTTTGTCAGAAGCCGCCACCGCTTCGACGAGTGTTGTGAGCATCTGCCGGTCGACCAACCCGAGCGCGGCTATGACATCAGTTTCCGAAATGTCCCCCTCAGAATACGCTGCTATCTGATCCAGCAGCGACAACGAGTCCCGAACTGATCCGTCCCCTTTGCGCGCCAGCAGGCTGAACGCCGCGTCATCGAGCGTAAGCTGCTCAGCGACGGCGATCTTCCGCAAGTGTTTTGCCAGATCATCGGTCGACACCCGTTTGAAATCGAAACGCTGAGTGCGGGACAGAATCGTCTCCGGAACTTTCAACGGTTCGGTCGTCGCAAAGACAAACATGACGTGGGTGGGAGGTTCCTCCAGCGTCTTGAGCAGCGCGTCAAAAGCCGACCCCGACAAGCGATGCACCTCGTCGATGATATAGACTCGCTTCTTTCCGCCGGTCGGCAGATAACGAACATTTTCTCGAAGCTGGCGGATATCGTCGACTCCAGTATTGCTCGCTGCGTCGATTTCAAGAACATCGAGCGATGAACCCGACGTGATCGCCTTACACGATGAGCACTCATTGCAGGGGTTTTCGGTCGGTCCAACCTCACAGTTAACCGCCTTGGCCAAAAGCCGGGCAACGGTTGTCTTGCCGGTTCCCCTCGGGCCGCAGAACAAATACCCTGACCCCACCCTCCCATTCATGACTGCATGACGAAGGGTTCGGGTGACATGCTCCTGTCCCACGACGTCATCAAATGTCTGGGGGCGATGTTTGCGAGCGAAAACTACATAGGTCATTTCACGATCATTATACCGAAATGCCACCGGAAGCGAAATCATATTTTCGTCCCATGCACTGCGGTCGCTGGGGAATCGCGATTGACATCGCGCCGGTGTGAGGGTTCATTGTTCACTGGTATGCCAAGAACAACAGCAGCTCTCCTCGTCGGACTTCTCCTCTTGCTATGCACGCCCGCGCAGAGCCAGAATCTGGTCGAACAAGGTCCATTCTGGAAGAAACGGGGATATACAGGGGGGAACATCGGGTTCATCGGCAAGGGGACGATTCATCTCGACTCGGCCAGTCATGCCACTGACCCCGGTTTTACGTTCGGGGTTAAGTTCGACCTCCGATTCCACGGCAACTGGTTCTGGGGAGTCTCAGCTGACATTCACCGCATCCATGTCCTTGACACCGGACAGTACTTTCTGGATGCGTCACTGAATCTCAAGCACATGATCGTCAGCGAATACAGCATGTTCGGATTCAGGCCTGGCCTGGGAATCGGATTCGGTCACTTGACAGGCTTTCGGGACTACCGATCAACTCGGTACTTCACCTGCCGTGTGACCTTCGAATTCCTCTTCTTCTCCGATGGCAACAGCGCTCCCTTTGTCGAGGTCGGACTGATCGCGGCTCCGATCGGCGGAAATCGAGACACGAAGGCTCGGTTCGGCCCCGTCCTGCTCGGGCGAGTCGGGATTCTCCTGTAGTGCGAATGCGACGTCGTAGCTGTGGTTCATTCGAGAGAGGTCAATCGGTCATCCGGTCCAAAAATCGCTTGGCAGAACAGCCCTTTGCCCGTATTCTACAGATTGCTCGGAGAGAGCTCTCTGATACCAAGAGCATACGGGGCAGTAGCTCAGCTGGGAGAGCGCCACGTTCGCAACGTGGAGGCCGTCGGTTCGATCCCGATCTGCTCCATTTGTTATGATTGCGGCGATGCCGGATACCTAAGGATGGTGCGTAGGATGTTGATCCTTGCTCACGAGGGCTGCCTGACCCTGCTCAGCAGGGGTGCACGGCGTTGAGGGCTTGTTGAAGAAGCTTCGTAAAGTCACAAGGCCTTCACGCTTTCCCCTTCTCCCCGCCGGGGAGAAGGGGCCCGAAGAGCGGTTGAGGGGGAGGCAACGAGCCCGTGAGGTACCATCGAGGAATAGTGCCACGGATGCCGCACAAGCTGAGTGCTAGACGGGGAGTTAGCGGTGCCCTGTAACCCGGAACCCGCTCTACCGGGGTCGAATTCCCACCCGAGGGCTTAACAGCTGGTCTGTTCCAACGGCCGGAAGGCGCTGAGGGTTGGGTCCTGTGCAGCAAAAGCCTTCAAATCCCGCCAGGACCGGAAGGTAGCAACGGTACGAAGTTACTAATGCGTGTTGCAGGTCTCCCCAACCTGAGCCTGAAGACCCACGGACTCCCTGGCCGTGGCTCAGAGGTGGGTGCACGTAAATGACAAGCCCTCAGGCAACTGCCCGAGGGCTTTCTAATTGATACCGTCTGCATGACTCTATATACTTGGCTGAACTACGGATTCCCAGATGACCAATACTCACTTCCCGGACCCGCCCAGTACCAGATGACAGCCCAAATCCTGCTGCTCATCGCCGTGATCACCTGGGGCTTCACCTTTGTAGCCACCAAGATCTGTTTGAGCTACCTTTCACCCGCCGACCTGCTCGGACTTCGCATGCTGATCGGTGTCCCAATTCTGGCCGTCGTGCTCGCCGTCAAACGCGTTCAGCTCAGCTTCAATCGCCGCGAGCAATTCAATCTCCTGCTCGGCTCAGGGATCATTACCCTTCACTTTCTCATCCAGATCACCGGCCTCAAATACACCTCCGCCACCAACACCGGATGGCTGATCTCGGTCACTCCGCTCATACTGGCTGTTCTCTCGTTTTTGTTCTTGAAGGAGCGGATCGGTCGCAATGCGATTCTTGGAATCATCGCCGCAACGTTCGGCGTACTTCTCCTGATGTCCAAAGGGGACTTCACCCAAATCGGCTGGTTAGAAAGTATCGGCGACTGGCTTGTACTCGGCTCTGCCTTCACCTGGGCGATCTACACTGCCGCGACCCGCGATATCTCGCGCGCGAAAAATCCCGTCGCTGTCACCTTCGTGATCTTACTTCCGACCGGCGTCGCACTCCTTGCTTATATGGCCATCACATCCGACTGGAGCCGCTTTCTGCACATGCCCACGGATGTCTTGATCGCGCTCCTGATGCTCGGCATCATGGGGACTGCACTTGGGCACTGGTTCTGGCAGGAGGGGGTCTCGCGTCTCGGCGCTGCCCGTGCGGGATTCTACTTATATCTCGAACCGGTCGCGACTACCGCGCTGGCAGTGCCATATCTCGGCGAACCATTCGGCATCGCCACTGCCATCGGCGGCCTGCTCGTCCTCTTCGGCGTCTATTGGGCTCAGAGGAAGTAGGAGCAGAACAAGCGCGTTCCTGATTTCAGCGGGTCGCTCAATTGCAAGATATCCCCCTCGCCCGCCTTTTCTATCGGGAGAGGGCGGCGTGAAGCGACGGGTGAGGGCCGCCATGACTAGACCGGCATACGCCCCCAGCCTTCAATATCCTCATAGATGACTGTCACCACGATAACCCAAGAATCTGCTTGCATCGTCGTGCTCTGACTCCTATATTCTCTATGGCATTTAGCTACTGAATTTCTTGTCAACGAAAGGAATTCCGCATTCTTGAGTGACAAGTTCGACGAAATTCTCAGGAGGATTATATGAAGAGAGTATTTGCCCTGGTGGCGCTCCTGCTCATTACCCTTCTATTGAGTTGCAGCAGTCGTGTCTCCGAATCGGCTACTTCAAACGACTCGGGAAAGCTCGTTACCGGCGTTCCCGTGGAGATCCAGAAGCTCCTGGAGCAGTATATGCCGGCCGAGGACAGCTATCCCGACCTTGTTCCAGCAGTGCAGCCATCCGACACATCCATTCTTCGAGACACAAGCCTCGACGTTTACGCGGCTGTCTTCTTCTGGGGACAGATTCCCAACAGCACGTTGCCGTTCGCGCGACCAACAGACTGGAGCGGGAGCTTGTCGATGAATGTTCCGGAAAGGATCGACGTGGTTCATACGATCAGTTTCGAGCGGGGAGAGGATTCCCTTTTGCCGAGCCCCAGGCCGGCTACAGTGGTTTGGGTGTCACGAACCTCGGTGGATTTTGACGGACTTGGCCTCCTGATTTTCGTGAAGAGAGGGATGGCGACTTTGGTTGTCCCGCAATTGACTTTCGACACCAAGCCGTTCTTCCTGCAGCTGGGTGTGAATCAGTTGACCTCCTTCTCGGCTCTGTATCAAGTTGATTCGAACAATGTGCTGGCCGTCTGCGCTCGGAAATTGAGCCGAAATCGATGCCCACATGGAACACTCGCTGGATTTTGGATCAGGGAAGACAACACGCATATGTCGGGACAGCTTACGGGGAAGTGGCTTTCGGAGGACGGGAAAGCAATCGGATACTTCGACGGGAGATTCGGCATAGCTGCAACCGACCCCCGCGGGACTTTCTCTGGCAAGCGAACTGACCTCGACGGCAAGCTAACCGGTTATCTCAAAGGAACGTGGTCGTACAACGACTACGCGATGTGCCCGACCTGCGGCACAAGGTTTGGAGCATTTGCCGGAGTATATACTGACACAAGCGGTACGGTGCTCGGCAAGATTGACGGAAGATTCGGTGACCTAAACGCGCCAACGATTCTGCCATCCATGATTCTCCCGCTGGCGGGCCGGTGGCAAACCTACTGCCCAAGCGCAGGAGACCCGACGTCGAACACCAGCGCCGATTAGCGTAGCAGACAAGAGGACAATGAATAGAATCTCGTGTTTCATGAGCGCGGCGCTGCAGGCACTCTTGTTCGTGTTGTCGACTTCAACGACATGTGCCTCCTGTTGCGTCGGTACAACGGGCAATGTCGACGGTTCCGCTGACGGGGTAGCCGACATATCTGACGTCTTTGCCATGGTGGACTATCTGGGCACGAGCGTGCCGCTCTCCAGCTGTGTAGATGAGAATGACGTCAATAAGGACGGCACAATCGATATCTCAGATCTGTTTGCGCTGATCGATTACTTGAGCGGAGCGGCGCCGTTGCCTGCGTGCCCGGGGACAGTGATCGATGTGGACGGTAATTCTTATCGAACAGTTGTTATAGGTACTCAAGTATGGATGGCCGAGAACTTGAAAGTGACTCACTATCGAAATGGCGACGCCATACCAAACATAACCGATGCCGGCACGTGGGCGGGCATGATTACCGGGGCGTATTGCGAATACAATAATGATGCTAGTAATGTCGATACCTATGGGAGATTATACAACTGGTTTGCAGCAAGTGACGGCAGAAACATAGCTCCGGCAGGTTGGCATGTGCCGAGCGATGTTGAGTGGAAACAGCTAGAGACGTATCTCGGTATGAGTCAGACCGAAGCCGATGCGGATGGCTACTATCGCGGTACTGTTGAGGGTGGCAAGTTAAAAGAAAGTGGCACAGCTCATTGGTACAGTCCCAATTCCGGCGCTACGAATGAGTCCGGTTTCTCAGCTTTGCCGGGTGGCTACGGCGGCCCTTTCGTGTACATGGGGTTGGGTGCTGGATTCTGGTCTTCTACCGAGAACATTAGCAGCACGGGCTGGGACCGAGGCCTGTGGGGTAGCCTAACAGGAATCGGCCGTTACGACAGTGCTAAGCAAAGTGGCTTCTCGATTCGCTGTGTGAAGGACTGACTTGTCGCCGAATCCCGCTGTCGCGAGAATCATCGCGAAGCGGTCCAACCTACTCTGTGGGTCAGTCGAATTCGAACTTAGGGTCGGCCGGAGTCTGCTCAGACGTGACGCGGCCAATCACGATATCCGCGCGCGTGTAGCTTTCCCCCTTCATCGGTGAACCGTGAAGCCTCCGCAACATTGCCAGCTGTCCAGTATGAGTCAATGCGTCGGCCACCGGCCCCTGGAAGATTCGGGTTAGTTCGTTGTGAACCGGTTCTGTCGATCCGAGCGCCTCGTCGAATCTCGCCAACGCCGCGAAGAACCGTTTGCACTCTGAATCCCAATCCTGCGGAGTGGCCGAATTCCATTTCGGGTCCCCCCTAACAATCGTCAGCCCCCAGTCGAACAGATCCCCCATGTGCGCCACAATTTCAAGCGGCGTCTTGGAGGAAGGGCCCGGTTTGTAATGCGCGAACGAATCGGGCGCACCGCGCATTGTCTTGGCCGCACGATATGCCACCGTCGCGCACGTATGCCTCAAGAATTCACGATCAGTCATGACCATAAACTACGCTGGCTGCAGCCGGGGCACAATCACATTTGCAGCAGCTTCCCTGAACTCGGCTCAGATTGAATACCGTGCGAAATCGCACGTGAACCGGTAGTGTTATCGTCTTTGCACCCTTTTGTATGGAACAGGAGTCAACATCAGAGACCTGGCTTATCAGGACTGCCCTCTCCTATCTCGGAATTCCCTATCTCTGGGGCGGCGACGATCCCGACGGTTTTGACTGCTCGGGATATGTTCTGGAGTGTCTGAAGTCTGCAGGAATCGTCCGAGAGCAGGACGACTTCACTGCCGATCAGCTTATGAGGCGCTTTCCTGACCGCGCGGTCGATCAGCCGCGCAGGGGCGCCCTTCTGTTCACCGTCGACGCAACCCGCAGGGCGACTCATGTCGTCATCTGTCTTGATCAGCGCTTCCAGATCGGAGCCAGCGGCGGAGATTCGAGCGTTTCCGACCGAGCCTCAGCCTTCCGCCGCAATGCCTATGTGAAAATTCGGCCGATCCGCTTCGATCCGGCTCGGCACCGGCTGGTATACCCTATGGATGGTTGAGAGGCGGGGAGGATCCCCCGAATTTCTGCGCGAACCGGACTTACTCCATTGCCCTGAGAGCGCGGATGACTTCCCCGGGAGCTTTGGCCGTCATCAGCTCAGCGCGGAAGGCTTCATGTTGAAGCATCTCGGCGATCGCTTTGAATGCCTTCAGATAGAAGTTGTCGTCATATGGCGGCGAGGCCATCACAAGAAACAGGTTAACCGGCGCACCATCAGGCGCGCCAAAATCGTAACCGTTCGTAGACCGGGCAAACGCCAGCATGAATTCTTTAGCCTGAAGGGACCTAATATGCGGGACTGCCACTCCGTGACCGATAGCTGTGGTCCACTGCTTCTCGCGGTTGACAAAATCCAGCAGCAATTTGGTGCGGTTGCCAATGCGATGCCCGCTGTCGAGCAGGTCGACCAATTCCCCCAAAATCGTCTCTTTGGCCTTCAAGAGCCATTTTTCCTTGGAAGCTCCCTCGGTCAACGGTTCAATCTCGCTGGTCATCTCCAGCCGAACCAGCTCCTCGGTAAGGTAACGTGAAAGGTTCATGTCATTATCTATTATCGACTTCGCACGACACAAGTTTAGCGCATGATAGGTGTGCGAACCGGCGACGTCAAGCGTATCGGCGCTCCACAGCGCGCTTCGTGCAAGAAAAGAGTAGGAAAAATCCACTTTCCGCGTATATTCTATGTGTCCGCTGGACTCATGCGATTCTGCGCTGAAATCTGTGGATATCTGTCTTGTCCGACGAGTCCTTATCTGAAAACGAGTCGACTGTGTGACAAAAGATTATCGAAGTGGAACCGTTTGAACTCCTTTTCCCTTCAGGAGGAGAACATGAAAACGTTTGTACTGATGAGCCGTCTCGCACCTCATGGCGCCAGTTTGGTCGAAGTGGCGGCAGGAATGAAGAACGGCGACAAGATGGGGAGAAACTGGATTGAGCAGGTGAAGCGAATCTGCCCGGAAGCACGTTTTCTCGCGCACTACGCGCTCCTGGGCGGTTACGACTTCATGGATATCTACGAGGCGCCCGACGAAGAAACAGCCGCGAAAGTTGCCATGATCGGCAATGCCGGCGGCGCGTTTCGAGTGGAAAGCTGGACGGCAATCCCCGATCACCGTCTGATGCAGTTAGCGCAGGAAGTGAAGGATAAGGGGATATAGCAGGCAAAGGGGAGAGGTTACTTCACCTCTCCAAGGCGCTTCAGGCGAGCCAACCTTTCGGGCTCGTCCCGCGAAACCCATTTGTCCTTGGACAGAAGCCCATATGCCAGCGCGAAATACTTCGTGGCCTCGGCTGTTTCTTTGAGCTCGAGCAAGCATTCGGCCAGCTCTTCGTACACATAGCCGTCCATCTCGTCCCCGGATGCCTCCCATTCAGCAAGGAGATCGCGTTGCATAATCAGCGCGGAGCTGGTCTTCTGGAGCATGCGAAGGCTTTTGGCGATTGACCAACGGGCGATGCGGATCGGAATCGGCTTCCCTTGTTTGATTCGAAACGCCAACCCCTTCTCAAAGATTGCCAGCGCAGAGTCGTACTGTTTCTGATCAAACCAGGTCCAACCGATGTTGTTGTAAAGACTCCCCAGCCAATTGCGAGCCTTTGGGTCTTTCGACTTCTCCGCCAGCGCTACCGCTTTGAGGTTCCAGTCCATCCGCTCTTCCGCGGGGGCAGCTATCCCGAGCATGTGAAGAGCGTCGACGGCAAAGAAATCCAAGTCCTTATCCGATGCCAGCTGTGACGCTTCGAGGAAAAGCGGCATTGCTTCGGATTGCTTGTTTGATGAGTTGAACACCCGACCTCGCTCCAGCAGATACCGTACGTGCGCACGGTTTCCTGCTTTCGGGAGCAGCGGTTGCACCGTGTCAAGAAGCGCGTGAGCAGAATCGAATTTCTGTTGAAGACCCAGCGTGCGGGCGATCTGAGTAAAAAGCTCAGCACGGTAGGCAACATTGCCAGAGCTTGCCGTCTTGGGAATCAGTTCTCGAAAGCGCGCCTCAGTTTCGGCAGGCTTGTCATAGTCCCAAAGTGAATCAAAATCTGGAAGAGGTGTCGCTTGTGACTTACTCATAGCATTCACGGTCATCATCATTACTGCCGCACAAGGCAGCAGAATTCCTTTTAAGTAGTACCCCGGCACGTCGCTAAAATAAGACAAGTTCAGTCCACGAGCAACAGCGAAGATCGGCCTCCCTTGACTTTCTCCGTCCCGTTTGGTAGCTTGAAACCAGAAGATGATCATTTCTTTGCTTCTCAAACAACCGGCCCAACAGCCGATAATGTATTAATAGGCATAAAGTTAAAGAGGAATTAGTGCCCCCATTCTCACAACTAAAGCGTTCTCATACCTGCGGACAGATTCGGCTGGCCGACTGCGACCAGCGAATTCGTCTCAATGGCTGGGTCAACAGTTATCGTAATTTAGGCGGACTTCTCTTCCTGGATCTTCGCGATCGATATGGTGTCACCCAGGTTGTCATCAATCCGGAGAGTCTCGACCCGGCTATGCTGGCCGACGCCCAGCGCGCACGGCATGAGTTTGTGGCGGCCGTTATTGGCACGGTGAGGAAGCGCCCTGAAGGGACAATTAACCACAAACTATCGACGGGTGAGGTGGAAATCGCAGTCGACGAGTTCTACATTCTCGCTGAATCCAAGACGCCTCCGTTCGAGATTTCCGATGACAACAATGCCGGCGAACTCCTTCGACTCGAATACCGGTATCTCGATCTTCGCCGAAAACCGCTGCAGGAGAGCCTGCGCCTTCGTCATGAAACAGCGCTTGCGATTCGTAATTATCTCAGTTCGGTTGGCTTCTACGAAATCGAAACGCCCCTCCTGATTCGGTCGACACCCGAAGGCGCACGCGACTTTGTGGTCCCGAGCCGTGTTCATCACGGCAAGTTCTACGCTCTACCGCAATCCCCGCAGCTGCTGAAACAGATTCTCATGATCTCAGGATTCGACAAGTACTTCCAGATCGCCCGATGCCTTCGCGATGAAGACCTTCGTTCGGATCGTCAGTTGGAACACACCCAAATCGACATGGAGATGTCCTACGTCACCCCTGATGATGTCTTTGCGGTGGTCGAGGGGATGGTGCATCATGTCTTCAAGGCTGTCCTGAAGATAGAGGTCCCGACTCCGTTTCCCCGCCTCACTTTCGCGCAAACCATGGATCGCTTCGGGGTTGATAAACCGGATCTTCGCTACGGTCTGGAAATTGTCGACCTTACGCCGCTTGTCCAGGACTGCGGGTTCAAGCTGTTTTCCGAAGCAGCCACTTCAGGTGGCGTGGTGAAGGGGATCGTACTCAAAGGAGGCGCATCCTATTCGCGAAAGCAGATCGACGATCTTACCGCTCGCGCCAAAGAGCTTGGGGCAGGCGGTTTGGCGTACATACTTAGAACTCCTTCCGAGGACAAGTCACCGATACTCAAGTTCATAGGGGAATCGATCAAAGACAAGCTCTGCGAGCTGTCCGGAACCCAGACCGGGGACGCCCTCTTCATTGTTTCCGACAAACGCCTCAAAGCGGAGGTGATCCTGGGGCAGCTCCGCATCCAGCTGGCCAAAGAGAACAAACTGATCCCACCAGGGAAATTCGCGTTTCTATGGGTGACTCATTTCCCGCTGTTTCATTTCGATGAAACCACACAGCGCTGGGAAGCGATGCACAACATTGTCTCGCATCCGGTGGAAGAGGATTTGCCACATATTGATGCCGGGTTCACTTCGACTATCCCTGGCACTGATCTGAACCACCCCTGGCGCAAAGCGCGCGCCCTGCAGTACGACCTGGTAGCCAATGGCTGGGAGATAGCTTCGGGTGGCCAAAGGATAAACCGTCGCGACCTGCAGGAGAAAGTCCTTTCGATTCTCGGGATCGATCGCGAACGGGCTGACAAGATGTTCGGCTTTCTGCTCAAAGCGCTCGAATACGGAGCACCACCGCACGCCGGCGTTGCTCCCGGACTTGACCGGTTTGTCGCGTTAATGATCGGTGCCGATTCTATTCGTGACGTCATCGCCTTTCCCAAAACTGCTAACGCGACCTCGCCGATGGATGGTTCTCCGACCGTCATCGAGCAGGAACAGCTGGATGAACTCGGCCTGATCGTCAAGGATAATTGACCGTTATAAACTTGAGGAAACGAACGTCTACGCTATGATGCCGAATTACGACAACGGGGAATCGAGGCTGCGCACATTTCCTCTCGAAGGGATCGACCAGCGACTGTTGTTCGGCCAGAATGATGTTTTCCTGAGGACAATTGAATCGCGCTTCTCCAGCAAGATCGTGGCACGTGGGGATAAGATTTCGGTTGAAGGCCCTAGCGACGATGTAGAGCGCGTCATGAGACTTCTGGGGGACCTGGTGACCCGGGTCAAGCAGGGGGATCTCATCACAGAGCAGTACGTGAACTACGCCATAGGTATGGTCAAGGAGAACGGACAGGGACCGGCCGACAGCATATCGACTGAGGCGCTTCTCACAAGCTCCTTGAAGAAAGTCATTAAGCCGAAGACCGTTGGCCAATCCCTTTATGTCGACGCCGTCGACAAGAATGATATTGTCTTTGCGATAGGACCTGCCGGAACCGGCAAGACCTACCTCGCCGTCGCCATGGCGGTAGCCGAATTGAAATCGAAGCAGGTGAATCGCATTGTTTTCACTCGTCCTGCAGTCGAGGCGGGCGAGTCGCTCGGGTTCCTTCCGGGCGACATCCGTGCAAAAGTGGATCCGTACTTGAGGCCGATCTACGATTCTCTCTATGATATGCTCCAGACCGACAAGATTGTCAAACTCCTCGAGATGGGCGTCATCGAGATCGCTCCACTGGCGTTCATGCGTGGCCGCACCTTGAACGAGGCTTTTGTTGTTCTCGACGAAGCCCAGAACACGACCAGCGCCCAGATGAAGATGTTCCTCACAAGGATCGGCGAGCGATCGAAGGCTGTCATTACCGGCGATGTTACCCAGATTGACCTGCCTGATCGCAAGCAATCGGGGCTGGTCAAGGTCCAGAAGATTCTCCGTGGGATTCCCGGAATCGAGTTTGTCCATCTGACGGAGAGGGATGTCATCCGCCACCGACTCGTGCAGAGTATTATCAAGGCCTACGAGCGGTATGAGGACGGCAAGCAGAAGGAGTAAGGCGAAACGGATATTCGCCGTATGTTTTCGCTACTGCTAAGACTCAAGCGCAAGATCAAGAAGCTGCTGAAGGTGCACAGCGCCACCCGGCAGAAGTATATCCCGACGGTCCGCTCGACCACGGTGAAGATCTTTCTTCTGGTCGCCGCCTCGATCGTGACCGGACTTCTGTACCCCGGAGAGGATCTGCACAATCCTCTTGATATGCCCCGGCAGGGGGATATCTCCCCGTCGGACATTATCGCCCCATTCGAAATCGTCGTGTTGAAAGACAGCAGGGATCTCGACGATGAGAAGGAGATGGTTCGCAATTCCATCCCGATCATTATCAATGCCGATACGGCAATCACTTCGGGCGTGTATCGCACGTTGCTTCAGTTCACGACCGTAGTCGATTCCCTCAAGTCCCTGCTCACTGAAAATGAAACCGACCTACGCGGCGAAGCTATGTCGTTTATGATCGAGCGTTTTCCGTTTATGAGCCAGACCGCGGTCCGAAAATCCCTCGAAGGCAGTGAAAACCCGACTCTCCTGCGTAATCACCTGTCACGAATCTATGAAGAGGAAATCTACAAGGTCGGCGTCGTTCAGGATCTATCGGCTCTGCCGGAAACGCGGCTGAAGACCGTGGTCATTCGCATCGGCGCCAGCGAGATAATTCATCAGCGCCAGAGCATACTCGACCTGCCGTTGGCTAACGCACGACTACTGACCGCCTTGAATCGAATCTCCTCGGTAGACAGCATTGACGTCGAATACTACTACCTGATCGGACGAAATTTCATTCAGCCCAACCTTCGAGCCGACATGGTCGAGTACAATCGCCGCATCTCCGAAAATATCGCTGCCATTTCCGCTGTGGATCGGGTGGTCAACACCGGGGATATTATCGTCCGGGCCGGCAAGCGAATCACTGAAAGGGATGAGGCCATTCTCCGTGAAATGGCCAAGATCCTCCGCTCACAGGCAGCCAATCAGGGGTGGCCATCACTCTTGTTGCCTGCAGTGGCACGGGTTCTCCTCGTGTTGGCCGCATTTTCAATCCTGTATCTGGCTCTGTATCATTTTCGCCCGGACATGTTCCGCTCGAACCATCGTCTCTTCGCGCTCTTCTTGGTCTTCGCACTCCAACTGTTCCTCTTCTATGTAACCGGCCTCCTGGATATTGAACGCTCCATTTACCTTCACCCCGTCGTCGTGCTCCCGATCATGGTCACCGTCCTGTTTGACGCCGAAGTAGGCATTATCTCCACGGTCGTGCTGGCTATGCTCCTGGGCATTCTGCATCGCTTCGACTTCTCGCTCTCACTTCTCACCATCGTCGTCGGCACGGTTGCCTGTTTCGCGTCGCGCGAAGTGCGCAAGCGTTCTCATTTCTACCGGATCATGCTCTTCGTCGTTCTGGCGTACATTGCCTTTATCGGTGTTGTGGAAAACCTCCGACTTTCTCCCGCGGCTGAGATATTGACGCCAATCGGCTACGGTCTGCTGGTGGGGATTGTCTCTTCTCTGCTAACCATTGGTCTGTTGCCGTTTTTCGAATCGATGTTCGGGATTACCACCGACATCACCCTTCTTGAACTCTCCGACCTGAACCACCCCCTCCTCAAGCGGCTCGCTTTCGAAGCTCCCGGCACCTATCATCATTCGATCAGCGTTGGCAACCTGAGTGAAGCGGCGGCTAAGGCGATCAATGGCAATGCCCTTCTGGCGCGGGTCGGGACCTACTATCACGACATCGGCAAAATTGAAATTCCCGAGTACTTTGTCGAGAATCAGCTCGGGATCAAATCCCGGCACGAGGAACTTTCCCCGTCGATGTCGGCTCTGATCCTCTCCGCCCATGTCAAACGCGGGCGGCTGCTTGGCGAGGAGGCCGACATTCCCGACGATGTCCTCAATTTCATTGAAGAACACCACGGCACGATGGTGATGAGCTACTTCTACAACAAGGCGGTTGAGCAGGGCACGACCGAAGAAGTGAACCCCGACAAATTCCGCTATCCCGGCCCGAAGCCGCAGATTCGCGAAACCGGAATCGCCATGCTGGCTGATGCCGTAGAGGCAGCGAGTCGCACGCTTGACGACCCCAAGCCTGCTCGAATTCACAACCTGATTCAAAGAATCATCAACGAGCGTTTTCAATCCGGCGAACTCGACGAGTGCCCGCTGACTCTTCGAGACCTGGCCAGAATTCGCGAAGCGTTCGCTCAGGTCCTGATCGGCGCCTTCCATCATCGGGTAGCCTACCCCAGGAAAGATCAGGCGGACTGAGGATGATTCTGACCATCTTTCGAGAGACAAAAACACGTCTCCCCGGGAAAAGGCTCCAGGCGCTGTTTGATCTGATCACAGAAGCCGAAGGAAAGCCTGAATGGCCTGCCGCTGTGAATCTCGTATTTGTCACCGATCAGAAAATACGCCGTCTCAACAGAACTCATCGCGGGATGGACAAGGCCACCGACGTGCTCTCTTTTCCGCTGGATGACCCCCATGTCGATGGGAACATCTTTGGGGAGGTTTACATCTCCGTCGCCACCGCCAAGAGGCAGGCAGCTGAGGGCGGACGCAGCCTGGTTGACGAGCTGCTGTGGCTCTTCTGTCATGGGATGCTACACCTCTTTTGTTATGATCACACACGTAAACCGGATGCTGCCAGAATGAAGTTGCGCGAGCAGTACTTCCTCGATCAAGTATGAAGTGAGATTGAGACTGTGGATACCCTACTGTACATGCTGATTATCGCCGGGATGTTTATCTCGGCCTATGTAATCTCCCTCTACTCTCTGGTTGTCTATCTTGATCCTGACGAGCTGACCGCGGTCCGGCCAAACGGCCATGATCGAAAACGCGATTTCATTGTTCGACTTGCGAAGGATCCGCGTGCCTTTACCCAACTCGCGTCGGTCTACAAATCCTTTGTCCTCATGCTCAACAGCATCCTGACGATGCTGCTGCTGGGTTCTCTTTCAAATGTCCTGGGGTTGAGTCGAAACATCGTCCTGCCAATAGGGCTACTTGTTCTCTGGGGACTCTACTTGGTGGTTGCCGAGTACCTGCCACGTCGCAGCGCCCGCAAGACCGATCACGCCTTCCTCGCCCGGTACCTTTGGCTCGTGATATCAGCCTATGTTCTGTTTCTTCCCGTCATTACGCTCTATCGCAAGGCGATGATGAGCGTAAGGCCGGAAGGGCAGGCGTCGGAGGATGAAAAGGAGGAAATTGTTGAGCGGGCCATCGAGACCCTCGCGGATAACGCCGGAATTGGTGAGACTATCGTAGAAGAGGACGAGAAGAAGATGATCGGCCAGATCTTCCTCCTCGATCAGACTGTCGTGCGGGAGATCATGGTTCCCCGAATCGACATCACAGGCATTGAGAAGTCGATGAGCTTCCGCGACATTCAATCCCTCATAAGAGGGGACGGCCATTCGCGCTTTCCCGTCTACGAGGGGACTATCGACCGGATCATCGGCATCCTATATGTTAAAGACCTGTTTGTGAATATGCCGCTCCCGGGTGAAGTCTTCGTGATCACGGACTATATTCGCAAACCCTATTTCGTTCCGGAATCAAAGGTGATCGGCGAACTGCTGCGCGAGTTCAAGATGAAAAAACTGCATATCGCGATCGTCGTTGACGAGTACGGGGGAGTCGCTGGTTTGGTGACCCTGGAAGATGTCATAGAAGAAATAGTGGGCGAAATTCAGGACGAGCATGATCTCGAGGAAGCGGAGTTTGTCGCGCTGGCCGACGGTTCATTCTTAGTCGAGGCGGGGCTTCTTGTTGAGGATTTGCAGGATCGTCTTGGTACCGATTATCAGCAGGGGACGTACGACACAGTCGGGGGGATGATCTACGATTTGGTGGGATCAGTGCCTCATAAAGGAGCTGTGCTGACATGGCATGACCTCGAACTCACCGTCATTTCGCTTGATGGACAGCGCATAAAGCAGGTGCGAATCGCCCGCAAAGCGCCCATTACGCCATGACAATATGATTTCGAAGCCCTAAGAAGCGACGTTCGCACTACTTGGCGCAATTTCTGCGCTGGCTAAGATATTACTTGACATATGCCTATAGAACTCCTACTTTACTCATGGCAAGATATGCGTTTTTGCGCGAATCATTCGCTCCCTGTCCGACCGGACTGGTGGATTAGATAGTGCTTGGAGGTAAGTTTATGAGAAATCGTAGAATGGCAGTGATCTTGATGCTGCTTGCGCTCGCATTTGCTTGTCTTGTCTCTTCGACGGCGTTGTCCGGGGAACATCCTTGGGATTCAGACAAGGGCGGCGGGCCGGGGGGAACAGGCGGTAGTGGTGGTGATCCGACTATTGGTGATCCGACCCTGATCACTCCCACCCGAGTGGTTGCCCAGGCTCCTCGTTTCAACGGCAATTGCGATCTGCGCACTGAGCTGCTTGTTCACGTGGCCAAGTACGCAGCCAATTACCTGTACGGGGATGATGGCAAGTTTGGCAGCAGGACAAGGCCTTCGACAAGAGTAAAGGCAAGTCACTGAATGAAGAACACTTGATGCACATCTAATTAGGTAGATTAGCGTCGGCGAAATCGATATGGCTCTTTCCTCACAAAAGTACGCCTTTGATAACCGCCTGCTTAGCGTGGAGGAGTTGCTGCGGCAAAGGAAACACGCGGTCGCTCAGCGCGAATTGGAAGCCCTGGCGGAATCAGAATTTCGAGACAGCGAACACGAGTACGGCCTTCTTCTGGCTCTCAAGGCCGAGAGCTACGTCTGGGCGGGGAATTACCGAAAGGCGCTGGAATCAGGACTCCCGGGCGCCAAAATCCTCGCCGATTACCCCTTGAATCAGCGCTATGGGAGGATTCTTCTGGTCTTATCCAAAGCCTACTCAGCTTTGGGTGATCTCAAGAACGCAGAAATCCGGGCCCGCGACGGCTTGGCGTCGTTTCGACGAGCCGCCGATCCAATAGGTCAGGTTGACGGTCTCAATGAACTGGCGAGAATCGCTTTTATCCGCAATGACTATCACGCCGCCTCGTCGTTCCTTGCTGACGCCATGGGAATGGTTGGCGATAATCCCCGCAAAACTGCCCAGCTCACCGGCAACCTCGGCCGCGTTCAGCTGTTAGCCGGCCAGTGGGTTCAAGCCCAAGAAAACCTTGCTTCTGCCCTCAAATACCACGAAGCGAACGGTGAGGACCTTTCCGTGCTTTTGAACCGCCTGTCGCTCGGGTACTTGCATCTGCGGCGTCGCGAATTTGCGTTGGCGGCGCGCGAGTTCGATTTAGCTCACGCCATCATTCAGAGGCTTGATCTGCGCCGCGAGAAGGTGATCTATCTTGAGTACCTTGGTGAACTGGCGTTTGAGAAGGGGGACATCCACCGCGCCAAGATTCTGTTGACCGATGCGTATCAACAGGGACGACTCCTCGCCCCGGATTCAGCGCTCGTCTCGCAGGCGAGCCGACGCCTTGCCGAGGCTGAACTAACCCTCGACAATACTGACGAAGCCATGAAATACGCCCAGAAAGCGCTCGAACTCTCTCGTCAGTTGGGCGAACGAACCGAGGTTGGACTGGCGCTCCGTGCCATTGCGAGTGTCTTCGCGGCCAGGGGCGACTACGAAGATGCCGTTGAGTACATCACTCAGTCTCTCGAAGTTCTGCGGGAGGTTGGTGACCCCTATGACATCGCGCGCACGCTGTTGGTGAGTGCTGAAATCCGCGGAGCGGCCGACACCGAGACCGCCGACAAAGTACGATCTGCGTATGACGAGGCTGTCCGCATCTTCAAGCGTCTCAAGCTGGATTACTGGGTGGCAGATACCGACTTTCATGCGGGAGCGTTTGCCTGTCGGCAGGGGGATCTCAGCTGGGGATTCCGAAGACTGTCACGCGCGGAGAAACTGTTCGCCATGCGTGACGAGAAGGCGAAGGTCCGTGCGGTGAACCAATTCCTGCATTCTCTTGGAGAACAAGCGGTTGCCCTGTCCGTTTCCGACGAAAACGAATTCAAGCTTTTCGGGAATCTCATTTCGTCAGCTGAGGTTAGAGACCTGAAAGTAGGATGTTTCGAAGATATTTTGAAAGTGTTGCTGAGAAAGTGCAATGCCAATCGGGCGGTCATCTATTCGCCCGGGTTTGACACCCAGCCGATCGTTGCGTCCTTCGCTTTCTCACCCCACCAAGCCGCGCGGTTTGTGGAGAACTTCAAGGATCTCCTGGGAGAGGAGCTCGCCGTTAATCGCCCAACCTTGAGGCTCGATTGTCGCCGCGATCCGTATATCAACGCCCTGTTGCCGGACACGCCAGAGAAGGTGGCGAGTGTTGTCGTCGTGCCATACAAAAGCGGCGAAGGCACAACCGATTTCCTGTATCTCGATAAACTATCGATTGATAACGCGCTCAATCCCTTCAGTCAGGCAGAACTGAATTTTGCGGTCGGTTTCACCGACCTGATTGCTTTTAAGAGCGCCGAGTTGCAAAAGATGAAACTGCTGGAAGATAATCGACGGCTGAAAGCCCAGTTAATGGAGCAGGCCTCCTTTCCCAACATTATCACGCATAGTCCGCAGCTGTTGCAGACGCTCGCACAGGTGAGACGGATTGTCGATTCGTCGATCTCGATCATGATCGAAGGGGAGACGGGCACCGGGAAAGATCTCTTGTCGCGCGCGATTCACTATAATTCGGCCCGGCGAAACAAACGGTTAATCTCGATCAACTGCGCGGCCCTGCCCGAGACACTCCTTGAATCTGAACTGTTCGGCTACAAACGCGGCGCTTTCACCGGCGCCGACCGCGACAAAGTTGGTCTTTTTGAGGAGGCCGATGGCGGCACATTCTTCCTGGACGAAGTGGCCGATATGCCTCTATCAATTCAGGCCAAGGTTCTGAGAGTTCTGGAGGACAAGGAAATCGTCCGATTAGGGGAAACCGTCTCACGCAAGGTAGATGTGCGTCTCATTTCGGCTACCAACAAGGATCTCAAGAATCAGATGGCGGCCGGATCATTCCGCCAGGACCTGTACTATCGTCTCACCGCGTTCTCCTTCCGCCTTCCCCCTCTGCGCGAGCGCAAAGAGGATATCCCGTTTCTTGTTAGCCATTTCCTGGAAGAAAGTAGCCGGCAGATTGGTCCCGACGTGATGCGTTTCTTGGTTGGGTACGATTGGCCGGGCAATATTCGCGAGTTGGAAAACGAAGTGAAGAAGATGGTTGTCCTTTGCGCCGACCACCAGCAGATCACACCCGAACTGCTGTCAGCGAAGTTGATCGACAAGGATGAATCTGAAGCGATCGCCTCGATTCCCCCGTCCAATTCGGAAGCCGAAATCGCCTTTGATGAAACGTATGGCCTCTACGACTATCTTGCCGCCTGGGAGAAGAGGTTCATTGTCCGAGCGCTGAAAGACCAGAACGGGATCAAGAAGCACGCTGCCGCGCGCCTGAATATCCCCGAATCGACCCTGCGCCTCAAGATCAAGCAATACGATATTGATCTGAATCGGCTTGACATGGTGAATTAGTCCCTCTGGGCCTTTTCCCCTCTTTCATTCGTGAACCATCGTCCCGTATCACACACGTTACCCAAACCTGCCTCCGCAATCTTCTTTTCACACTATCAGGGAGATCCTTTTGCCAACATGGCCTTTGACGAGTGGATGCTCCGGGCTGTTTTTCAAACTCCTGGGTCGTTTCTGGCCCGTCTGTATTCCTGGCGGATAGGAACCATCACATTTGGCGTGAATCAACGCCAGGAATCTGCAGTCCGGTTTCAACACGTCGGGCAGACTCCAGTCATCCGGCGGATAACGGGAGGACGAGCCATCTATCACGATCTGTCTGAAGTGACCTACTCGCTGGCACTGAACAACTCAGGCCATGATGGTCTGAACCAGCGCTTCGGAAAATCAATTCCAGAGATCAACGACAGGATTGCAGAGGGACTCTCTCTGTTTCTCAAGTCAGTTGGCATTGAGTCACGAATGGTGCGCCAGTCTTCCACCCAAAACAGCCACCCAGACTTCTTTCACAAAGCCGCTTGCTTCTCGTCTTCAGCGCGATATGAATTGATGTCGAGTAAGGGCAAAGTCGTCGCGTCGGCGCAGCGACGCGTCGGGGAAAGTTTGCTTCAACACGGTTCGATCAAGACCAGCGGTGTGGCATTTCATCCCGCACTGGCGATGAACCGTGAAATGTGCGGGGACGACCTGAAACCCGTTGAAACAAGGCAATTTGCGGAACTCTCCGAGTCGTTTCGCGCCGCGCTCGGTGACGTATTTCAGATCGAGCTGCACACGCCGGAGCAGGATCCCCTGCCAAGCGACGAAATCCAGGCGAGCGCATCGCGGTTACAGAAATTTCCTCTCATCGTTCGCGAAATCATTGCACAATTCCCCACCCCCGTCAGTCTTTAGGATTAGCGCAGGCAGGCTGTCGATCAAAAAATCTCTTGACTTGCCGAGCGGCGTGGGACTATTTTGGCGGTTACTGCTTCAACGAACGTCAGTCCGATTGAGGCTCGTTAAGTGGTTTGAGAAGAGAGGTTTGAGTGCTGGGTTAGGGAGTGGTTGAGTGGTGTGCGGAGCGGGCTCTTAACCGTTATCTGCCAACCGAACTCGCCACGAAATAGTCTACCCGCCTTTATAGTCACCGGTTAGCACGCGTGATCGACAAAATTGGATGTGAGAGCTTTTTTATAGGGTCTGAGGAGAGTTCAGGGATGCGTAAGATCGTTAACCGATATCCGATGTTGATTCTGTTCCTGGCCGCGATGCTTGTCGTGTCGGCGGCCGACGTTTTCGGCGCTGCCGTTGGTCAGATCAAGGGTTCGATAAAGGACAAGGATTCAAAGGAGCCCGTCCCGGGAGCGACTGTCCTTATCAAAGGGACTAAGATCGGAGCTATGACCGATCCCGATGGAAACTATGTGATCGCACGCGTCGAACCAGGGCAATACATTCTGGTCGTTTCCAGCGTATCGTATAACACAACGGAGATTTCCGGCGTTTCAGTCACGGCGGATTTGACCAGCGAACAGTCGATTCTCTTGACAAAAAAGATCAGCGAACTGGATGTCAAAATCACCGTCACCGCCAAGCAGGACATCATTAACAAATTCGAAACGTCAAATCAGCAGACAATAAGCGCACAAGAGATCAAGTCACGTCCTGTTCAAACGGTTGACAACCTCCTGAAGCAGGTAGCCGGTGTACAGACGACACAATCCGGCCAAGTGTTCATCCGGGGTGGGCGTGCCGGTGAAGTGTCGTACATTGTCGACGGCGTACCTATTGGTGATCCCCTCGGCGGGACTGGGCAGGCGGGAGCCAACTTGTCGCTCGTGTCCGGGTCAATTCAGGAAATTCAGATCATCAAGGACGGGTTCGATCCCGAATACGGCGACGCTCTTTCCGGTATCGTCAAGATTACATCGGCTACGGGCAGCAAGGATAACACCAAGGTGCACCTTCAGTATCAGACCGACGACCTGGGATCATCCAAGCTCAACAAGTACTCCTGGAATTATGACTATGCCCAGTTTTCGATCTCCGGTCCTGACCCGATCTTAAAGAATCGTTTGTTGCCTGCGTTAGGTCTGAAATTCCTTGAAGACAAGGAATTCACTTACTATTTGTACGGCGAAGTGACTAAAGATGACGGGGTCAATCAGTACGAGCGCTTCAATACACCGGTCACTCCCAGGATTCACGACAACTTCAGCTTATTCGGGGTCAAGGTCCCGGAGCGCCTCAACAACAGCTACTATTGGACAACTACTTTCCAGTTCCGTCCGACTCAGAACCTGAAGGCTATCTTATCATACAAGAATTCTCAACGTGATTTTACCGATTTCAACTGGGACTATCGCTACAGCGCCCGCACGGCTCCCATAGGAAAAGACAAATGGCAATCGGTCTCTCTTGAGCTGTCCCAGGCAATCAATAAGAACTTCAGCTACGAAGCCGTCTTTTCGTACTATGACAAGCGCGTCTCCCAGAAGCCGGGGGATCCTGATCGTCCGGGCGTGGGATTGAATCCCGATCAGTTTGCATCTTACGACCAATGGGAGTTTTTCACCGACAATAATGGCAACGGCGTGTACGATCCCCCGGAGCCGCTCATAAATCTCTATCCGGACTCGGCGACATTCGGTCTGAATTTCAGTGGTCCAGCCTACACGTTCGGTGAGGACAACGTCGAAGTGAATTCGCAAGCCGGGACGACCCGTCAGAGCAACTTCCGCTTCAACAGGAACGGCTTAGTCGATAACCTTGAAGGGGAGCCTTTCATCGATCTCAACGGCAATGGGGTGTGGGACAGGGGAGATTTCCTCGCCGATCAGAACGGCAACGGACGGCTCGATGAGAATCGTATTTCTCGCATCAATAATCACACGTCGGAACCGTATGTCGATGGCGATTCAAACCTGGGCGAGCCTTTCACCGATGTGAATCGTAATGGCGTATTCGATCAGGGGATCGATGTGTTCGTCATGAGCGCCAATGCCGGTATCAATCAGGACCTCAATCATGATGGCACGTACAATGGGCCGTCCAGCCTATGGGAAATCGGGATCCCATATATTGACAGAAACGGAAACGGCATATTTGATCGCGGTAATGGCAATTACGACCCGGGTGAGCCGTTTTCGGATGTGAACGGAAACGGGATTCGGGACGATCGGGGTCGGACAGACTTTCTCGATCCCATCAGCTATGACGAAACCGCCAGATGGCTGGACTACAGCACCAAGACGCTCCGAGGGGAAGTCAAGGTGTTCCGCCTGATGGGCGCGCATGAATTGAAGGGTGGCGCGGCAATCGCTCACGATTTCTATGATTACCGCGAAATCCGTCGCCCCTATATGATCTACAGCGGACGCCCCGACGGAGGAGATTACCCGACGCGAGGGCAGTTCCGTGATTTCTTTGAATACAGTCCGTGGAGCGGAGCGATCTACCTCCGTGATAAGCTCGAATATGGTTCGATGATTGCCTCCTTGGGGCTCCGGTGGGACTTCTACCTTCAAGACACCAAACGCCTGTACGACGTGGCCGTCAACGATCAGCTGAGTACCGGAATTATCTACGGTGATCGTCAGCGATTGTCACCCCGTATTGGCTTCTCGTATCCGATTTCTGACAAGGCAAAAGTACACTTCAACTACGGGCATTTCTTCCAGCTTCCGGATCGGCTGAAAATGTACGCCAGGAACACGACCAATGTTGACGCCAATAGCGTCGTCGGCAATTACAACCTGGACTACATGAAGACTATTCAGTATTCGTTCGGCGTCAAATACGCCATGACCGAAAACTACTCGGTTGATTTCTCCGGCTATTTCAAAGATGAG
This sequence comes from uncultured Ignavibacteriales bacterium, assembly GCA_964540105.1. GTDB lineage: Bacteria > Zixibacteria > MSB-5A5 > GN15 > FEB-12 > DATKJY01. The sequence continues at coordinate 1,206,576 of CAZILL010000001.1, forward strand.
TTTGATAAGATCAATGCCAAGGAAGTGCGTCCCGACCCTCTGAGTTCACTTACCGTCCAACAGTATCGTAATGTTGACTACGGAAGAAGTCGCGGGCTGGAATTGCAGATCGATAAGCGCGGTGGTGGCTATGTCACCGGACAGCTAAGCTATACCTACGCGTTTGCGTACGGTAAGGCATCGGAAGCGACGACGTCCTATCAGTCTCCGCTTGAACTTGCCAAAGAGCCGTTATCGGAATCCCCGTTGGACAATGACATCCGTCACTCCCTGAAGGTTGGTGTGCAGGTGTACATTCCCAACACGGTGAAACCGCGTCTCTTCGGTCTGCCGATTTCGAATGGGTGGTCGTTATCTCTCGAGTCCATTATCGAAAGCGGCAAGCCGTTCACGCCGACGAGTTCTTATCCGAATATCACTCATGACCGCAACGAGGCGATCGAGAAGAATTCGCTGCGGTATCCCGGGACGGCTGTATTTGATGTCCGTTTCCAGAAAGAGTTCCGCTTGGTTGGGATGAATTACTCTTTCATTCTCTGGGTGAGAAACCTGTTCAACGCGCGCAACGTGACCAGCGTGTATGATAAGACGGGCCGACCGGACACACAGCAGAACAACGGCGGCATTGTAAGGGGTGGGGCCGAGTACGATCGCAACCCCGAGAACTGGAACTATGGTCGCCAAATCCGTCTGGGGCTCGAAGTGAACTTGTAGGCGGTTCTGAACGTCGAGAAGCTTATAGCGTTAAGATAAGGATAGATTGAAATGATGAGAACCAAATGGGTTCGCGATAAAGTGACCAGGTCGCGAGTGGCTTGGATATCCGGGTGTGTAATGGCCTTAGCGCTCCTGGCTTCGTCCACCGAAGTGCGGGCACAGGCAAAGGTCGGCACGACTGGTCCGCAATTTCTGGAACTCGGCGTCTCTGCCAGGGCGATGGGCATGGCCGAGGCCTTCACGGCCGTCGCCACAGACGTTTCAGCTGTCTATTACAATCCGGCCGGTTTGACATCGTTACTGGGGCGGGAGGCTATGTTTACTTATATCCGCATGCCGGCCGACGTGAATTATGGGTTTGCTTCGGTTGCGACCCCGCTCGAGGCTATCGGAGGCGTGGTTGGTATCGGGGCTTACGCGCTCTCATCCGGAGAGATGATCGAACGCACGTATGAACGAGGCGGGTTTCAGGGGACCGGACGGACCTTCGTCGCAAACGACTTTGCCTTTTCTATTGGGTACGGTCGTTACTTGACTGACCGCTTTTCAGTCGGTCTGACCATCAAGTACGTTGGTCTGTACTATCATGACTATCGCTCGAGTGGCTGGTCCGCCGATGTGGGCACGAGCTACGACACCGGGTTCCGTGGTTTTAAGATCGCCATGATTATCAAGGACTTTGGACCTGACCAGAAATTCATCGACAAGGCCTTTGCGCTTCCGATCAATTTCAAGTTTGGGGCGTCCATCAATTTGGTCGAGACTGCAAACAATATGGTGATCTTCTCGGCCGAGGGATCGCACCCCTCGGACAATCTCGAAAAGTACAACGCCGGCCTTGAGTACTCGTACAGAGATCGGTTTTCGATTCGTGGCGGTCACCGATTCAACTACGACAGTGACGGCTTTACGTTTGGAGGCGGGCTGAGAGTCCCCTTCGGCCAGGACAGAGATCTCCGATTCGATTACGCATATCAGTATTTTGGAGTGTTGCCGCCAGTTCACCGTTACAGCATGACCGTGTCGTTCTAAGAGAAGTGAGGAGCCAGTGATGAGTTTTGTTCAACCAGTTTATAGAAGGTCCCTCATGGTATCAGCGCTGGGCGCACTGATTCTGCTGACTGTGATCTACGGCGCTGTTCTTGTAGGCTGCGGTAAGCGAGTAACCGGGACGCAAACGGAAAATCAGCCGCCCGTGGTGAATTTTGTCAACACCCCTCCCGACAGCCTTAAGGTAAGCAAGAACACTATTGTATATTGGTATGGGACAGACCCCGATGGCCTTGTCAAGGAATATCGCTACGTTGTGGTCACGAAGGTTGAGTTGACGAACATTTTCGGGGACCTGCCCGACACAACCTTGGCCATGCGGTACAGAGATGAGGTGCTTCCACAGTTAGAGGAGCACAAGTGGACGCGGGTATTCGTTGAAAAGGATAATCCCAGCACGACTGATACTGTTCGCTTGACAGCTGACATGCGGGCCCCTGTCACGAATTACGTTGTGCAGTATATTTTCCTGCAGGCTATCGACGATCTGGGACTCAAGTCAGTGCCAGTTTGGAAAGTCCTCAGCCGCAATGACAATCCCCCGAACACTATCATTCGTATCTTTGGCCCGCCCGAGAATCTGGGCTCACAGAGGACCCCGTTCCTGAACTCGGTGCTCCGGGGCGGCGCTATTACCGGTGTTCGAGTGACCTGGGCCGGCGAGAGCCCCAATTATACAAGTCAGACCGAAGCGCCCCCGTTCGCAGTGCGTTGGAAGGTCTTTGGTCCCTATGATAGTCTGGACCTCAAGGCCCTGAAGGATAACTTTGTCAAGAAGGCGTTTGTGACCTTCGACGGCGTCGTGTATGTCATTGAGCAGAACCGGGATGTTGTCCTTCGCCACTATGACACGACCTATCCTGGCGGCGTAATACGCATCGATAGTACGTCGGACAAAACTCGCATGAGAATCGACACCGTGACAAAGAGGAACGACTACGGCATACTTGATAGTTTGTTCCTTGTCTACGATTCCAGCTTCGTGGGGAATGCGCAATACTACCGGTTGCTTGACAGTTCTGCCAGCGATGACCGGACCGGCTGGGTGTCGGCGGGTCCTTCTGTGTTCTATAATCTGTTCCGCAGGTCCCCGTCAGACAGCACTCGTCAGAGGGTCTTTGTCCTCTGGGCGACCTGCCGCGACGATGCCTATTTAGAAGACCCAGTTCCGGCCTTCAGGGACGTTCATGTTCTCGATCCAAGGATGGAAAAGGATGTGCTGATTCTCGATTTCTCAGCCCCGGCGAATAATGACAACAAGTACGTTCGTATCAATGGCCCGAAGGTCGACTCCCTCGATATAGATGCTATACCCCGCGGGGACTCAGCGAGAATGTACTGGGGGCGTCTCATCAGGAAATGGCGTCCGGAGATCATCTACGATTCCGACTCGGACTACTTGTATGTCGCACGTATGGATGAAGCGAAGGCCCTTCAACTGCTTGTCAAGTATAAGATCCTGATACTTTATAACGATGACGTCAAGTCGTCTGGCATTAGCGACGGTATCAATCCTTCACCCCTTGGGGCAAGCATATATACGGCGATAGACGCAGGCGTTAACGCCTGGCTTACGATGAGATGTCCGGCCATGGGAAATCTTGCGACTCCCGGCGCGAGCTTCGTGCCTCTTGACAATCAGTACAAGCGATACTGGGGTGTTGCGGGTATGGTCTTCTCGGGATGGTCGGCGCTCGCCATTGACGCCATCAAGACCGATGCTGCTCCCGGACCCGTGCGCATCGAGGATTTTGCAGGCGCGTCAAGTCTGGACCCAACAAAGCTCCCTGACCTCGTCGTCGACACCGCGCAATTGCACGGTCGCTACTACTGGGGGTTTGGCCCTAAGGGAGACCCGATCTGGGATCTCCCGCTTACGTGGCGATCCGAAGCCGCCTGCCTTCCTGAGGTCGACTGGACCAGGAGGATAGCAGGAACAGAACCATTGTACCTGTACAAATCCAGGTTCGGCGTCGATGCGATACCTTTCCTGAACACATCGTACGAAGGGGCTCCTGTTGCCCACCGGTTCAGCACGTCGTTCTATCGAACTGCCCATTTCAACTTCACTCCTCTGTCGATCCGGGATGATCAGATGCAGGTCGTGGCCGATACCATCCTCAATTGGCTGTACGTCCCGCAAGCGACGTCAAGCGCCATTCGTTACCCCGATGCTGTCATCAAAATGTCAGCGGAGCAGGTACGCCAGAATTATGAATACCGGCAGTCGGTCATGCAGAACGGAGCCGGGTGGCAGCGCTGAGTCGAAGGACGTACTTTGTAACACGCTCTTGAGATTCGTGCCAATCAGGCAATGAGATGGGACTGGCAAGATGCCAGTCCCATCTTCTTTATGGCAAGCGGCGCCTGCGTGCCGCCAACTGAGAGAATTCAGCATGCGACGGGAATCGGGCCAGCGCACTCGCCAGAACTGAATCCGCAGCAGCTTCGTTACCCGAGGCGCGATAGGCGCCGATCAACGTGAGATACGACTCCGCCTGCTCTGGACTAAGAACAATAGACTGTTGGCTATAGCTTATGGCATCAGCGGCTCTTCCAGATAGTCCGCTTACTGTTCCGGCGAGATAGTATGTCTTAGCCTTTACTCGTGAGAATCCTTCAGGACCATTCGGGAAAAGCCGCTCTGAGGTACCGTCGTCAGTTTCTACCGGCGGAGCAGAGGCTGCGATCGCTCGCGAGAGTAATTGCTGTGCCCAATCAAGATCGTTCCGATTCAACATCAATTCTATGGCCTCGTTGAGCACAGTCAGGTTGCCGTCTGTTTGCTTTGAGGCGGCGAGTACGCTGTCATAGAGAGCAGCGGCGGTAATGGATGAGTCAGAAGCCAGGAGACGCAGCCAGATCCGGTTGGCGATAGGGTCCTGGGGACGGAGCCCCAGAGCGTGGTTGATTTCAACACGAGCAAGCGAATCGCTGTTTTGGATTTGGCGGATTGTGGCAATGTTAGTGTACGCGCGCGATCTTCCGGGATGGAGGGCCTTCTCACGCTGAAAGTAAACCATGGCCGAATCAATCTCTCCAAGTCTGAGGTAGCAGGCGCCGACATTGAGGTTCAAGTCGGGAAAAGTGGGGACGTCCTCAAGGGCAGAACGGCCGACCTGCAGGGCCTCTCTGAATTCTCCACGAGAGTAGTGAAACAGAGCAAGGCTGGACTGAGTCTGCGCGGTCGGTTCTCTCTTGGGGAGAATCCAAGCATGGTAGCAGATTGGAGCAAGAGTCAGCATGAGGAACAGCGTGAGTACGGCGCGTTTTCTGTCGACGCGAATCTGTTCGACAAGGGACAAGAGCGTGCAGGAAGCGAAGACGAAGAAGTATGGAATGATCGGAAGACGAAAACGACTATTCACAAAGAAAAGGGAAGTCAGAATCAGATACACTACCATACACGCCAACAGCCATCGAGCCTGAGAGCTTCTTGCAGCGACGAGAATGATACCGGCCAAGGCGAGCGTTAGCAGAAGTGGAAAGGTGAGAGGATTGCGATGCAAGAGCGGAATCTTCGCAAAGAACAGACCCAAATCGCGATCGTTGAACAGTTCCATCGGGGCGACCGAATAGTATAGTTTGCGTAGAAAGAGCCGCAGAAAGTCCGAGGGATGTTCGACTATCCACCGATTCCCGAGCTCGAACCAGTAGGTTGAAATCTCCCCTGAAGAGAGACCTCTTCCCAGGGATCTTTCAGCTTCACTACGCACATCACTTTGCGTCCAATTGTATCCAAGCGGTTCCGGGAGCGAAGCCGCGACGCCGTCGGCTCCGGCGTGGTTTCCAATGTACCAGTTGATTCCTCCTTGCGAGGCGATCAGCACCGGGTCGTGGGCAAGGAGGGCGTTGCGAATTGCAACGGGCCCCACGAACGACAGGACGCCCAGCGAGAACATGACCACAAAGCGCACGAACACAGTTCCAATACCCGCATGGCGAAGAATCAGTACGAGGCCCATGGGGATGAGAAACAGGGCCACGGGACGCGTTATCATGGCCAGGCCGATCATAGCACCGGCTGTGAAGAGATGTCTTCTGTCTGGTCGCTCGCTCAACGTGAGTAGGTAGTGGATCGAGAGTTGTACGAGGAGTGTGAACAGAGCGTCTGCAAGGAGTTCGGTTCCGTAGTACACGACGATCGGGTATACGGTCTGAATCGCAGACGCCGTCAGCCCAATACGAGCGTTGAACAGGCGCCGCCCGATAAGGAAGGTCATTAGGACCGATGCGACTCCGATCGAGACACCAAACAGCCGGGCGGTCCAGAGTGAGGTTCCGAAAAGCGCGTAGAGAAACCCGAGACAGTAGGCGTAGAACGGGGCTCGGAAATAGGTCGTATCCCCGAGGATATTCCCGCTGGCGATGGAGGTTGCCCAGTTGTGATAGTAGTAGTTGTCCACGCCGAGGAGTTCCCAGTCCGGCAGTTTCGAGTATGACCACAGGTACCAGAGCCTCACTACTAAGGCAACGGCGAGCACGCTGATCAGGGGCAGAAGGGTCACTACGCGTGACCTCACAGGTTTCGGCATGAATCAATATATCGGGAGGGACGCCTTTGAGGACTGCAAAACTGTTGCAATGCCATTCAACCTCAAAAATCCAGGCCGTCGGCGCGTTGCATACTGTGATCGGTCTGTAGGCAGTCTGCTTCACATACGGGAAATCTCTTCCCTTGCTAAGCGTCTGGCGACCATTATTTTATCTCAATAAGGTAGAGTAACCCTGCAACTGATTGTCCGTCAGTGGGTGACACGGCTTGCGGCATACCCTTTGCTCTTTAGGGAATCAAACCTTATGGAGATCTGCTAATGTCCGACCGATTCTGCGTGAGAGTCCTGTTCATTCTCTTCGTCACGATGATGGGGAATGTCGGATTGGCTTCTACACGTTTCTCAAAGATTGCTCCCGCTCTCGAACAGGCGATTCAGAAGCAGGTCTCGCCAGATAGTTTGGTTGAGATTGTGATTTTCGTCGACGACAATGGACCGGCGCAGAATCTGATTCAGACAGTCGCCGGAAACGCGGAGTTGAGTCGCGCTTCACGTATCAAGGCTGTCTCTCGACACCTCATGTCTGCCAGCTTCTATGCTTCATCTTCCGACGAACTCTCTCGATTCCTGAGCGTTCATGCTCACGGCCCGATTGCCAAACACTGGATAGTACCTTCAGTGACAGTGACTCTGCCGATTTCGTCAATAGATTCCCTGACCCAAATCAGCAGTGTCGGTTGGATCGCTCCAAACGCACGCCTCGAGCTCGTGGCGCCAATAGAGAGCAGTCCGGCCGCGGTGCTGTCTACCTCAGCCTCAACCGAATTGAACCTGATCGGTGTGCCTCAGCTGTGGCAGCGAGGTTACACGGGGAAAGGGCGCTTGGTCTGCTCTTTCGACACCGGTGTGGACGGGAGTCATCCGGCCCTATCATCCAGATGGAGGGGCAAGCATGTCGCCCGAGGGGCAGCCTGGTTTTCGAAAGTCAAACCGGACACGGTCCCCTACGATCAGGGAATTCACGGTACCCATACCATGGGCATCATGCTTGGTTCCGACGGAGCAGACTCAGTGGGAGTGGCTCCCGATGCGGAGTGGATTTGCGCGGGGGTCATTGATCAACCGAGTCGAGATTTGGCCACGACCATTACCGACATCCTTGACGCCTTCCAATGGGCGCTGAATCCCGACGGGGACGCATCAACCACATCCGACGTTCCCGACGTGATTCTCAATAGCTGGGGAATACCGAAAGGGCTTTTCATACCGTGCGACAATCGTTTTTCGCAGGTTATTGCCAACGTGGAAGCGGCCGGGATTGTCACTGTCTTTGCGGCCGGTAACGAAGGACCGACGCCGATGTCGCTCCGAAATCCCGCCGACCTCGCCACCACTCCATACAACTCTTTCTCGGTAGGGGCTGTGGATAATGCCATGCTTATCGCCTCGTTTTCCAGCCGCGGGCCCTCGTCGTGCGACAGCGCTCAGATCAAACCCGAGGTGGTTGCGCCCGGCGTGCTGATTCGCTCGTGCCGCAAGGGGGGAGGCTACATCAGCTTGAGCGGGACGTCGATGTCAGCCCCCTATGCCGCCGGTCTCGTTGCTCTTTGTCGGCAGTACAACCCTGACGCTACGGTTGATCAAATCAAGAACGCAATCATGCAGTCGGCGCTCGATCTCGGTTCCCCGGGTGAAGACAACATGCACGGGCGCGGCTTGATCAGCGCTACTCACCTTCTCGACTTTCTTCCCTCAGCAAGCCGTGCCGCTTTTAGCCTCATGAACGTGGAAGTGCCCGGCTCAACGGTGCCGATGCCGGGCTCAAGTATCCAGTTTCAGTTGCAGGTAGCGCTGAGTTCGGGAACAGCCGATCTTGTGACTGGCAGGCTAATAGTCCTCGATCCGTTGCAAGCCACAGCGAATCGAGGATTATCCAGCTTCTCATTTGTGCCGTCATCGGTTTCGGTAAGCAATCCAGCGTACGATGTCGCCTTCAGCCCGAACCTGGTCAACGGCAGCCAGGTTGGTTTCAGGGTTTACTTCGAGTCCACAGTCGGCGTCATCCTCGATAGCGCGGACTTTCACCTTGTGGTGGGGTATCCGCCGCCTGGGACGATCGCCGAGCATCACACCGGACAGATCGACTTCACCGTTTCAGATTTCGCCCAGTACGGCTTGTCGCAGGGCTCGATCTATAACCTCAGCGGTCAGGGGTTTCGGTTCAACGGCGGTCCCAACCTGCTCTACGAGGCGGGAATCATCGTCGGGCGGAACAGCCTGCAGATTTCGAACTCTGTGCGAGATTCGGTAGGGAGCTTTCAACCATCCCATTTTACTCCTGTACGCGCCCTGGGAGCGTCAATAACCAGCGTCATTCAGTCGGACCTGAGCACGCACAATTCATGCACGTATTCTGACACGCACGCGAGCATCCCGCTGCCGATCACGCTTGGTCAGGAGAGCATCACTTTCACCGACGCAGGCTCAACAGGGTTCGTGCTCATGCAATATCATCTCGTGAATCGCTCTCTTCAGCACATGACCAACATGCATCTCGGCTTCATGGCCGACTTTGATCTCTCTCTGGAGAATGACCAGGTTGCCTTTGACCAGTCGACACGCATGATCTACCAATTTTCGGCCTCAGGACCGCTGGTCGGTGTTGTTGCGCTGACGCCATCCCTCTCTTTCAAGGCCATCAGCAACGGAAACGCGAAGCTCGGGCTCAGGAACGTTGATAAGTACAGCTTGATATCAAGTCCGGGGACATTCGTCGATGGTGTCGGTACAGGGGATCGCCTCATGATGGTTAGCTTCGGTCCGTTCGACATCGCGATAGATGATTCCGTCCTGATCGCCGTCGCCTTAGTTGCGGGGAGTGATCTCAACGAGTTGATCAGCAACGCTGCACGTGCTCAGCAAAGATTCCTCGGCGCGACCGGCGCCGAGACGGGGCAAGAAACACTGCCGGAGCGGCTTGCCCTTGATCAAAACTACCCAAATCCTTTCAATCCTTCGACGACCATTACGTTCGCTGTCCCGACAACTCAGAATGCTACTCTTGAGATACTCAACCTTCTCGGTCAGCGCGTGAAAACACTCCTGTCAGGAACGGCTATAGCAGGAACCCACCGGGTGGAATGGGACGGAACCAACAATGCCGGTGAATCCGTGGCGGCCGGAGTCTACTTGTACAGATTGACTGGCACTACCGAATCGTCCTCACGGAAAATGATTCTCTTGAAGTAAATCTGTCAGCTATTATACTTCGGAACCGATACTTGACAACGCTGTTTTAGGTGAATGAAGAAGGTTTCGAAGGTGATATTATGACAATGCGCAGGTTCTGGATTCGATTTTCAATCGGAGCGATTTCCATCTTTCTAGCGGTCGCCGCTCAGGCGGTTGCTCCCACCGATGAGGCCATAGCGCGATGGAAAGCCAATGGTTCATTCGATCGGATGATGGCGAACTGGCAGGCCTTTCACGAACGGGGCGGCGATAGCCCCTCGCAGTACCCGCCCTTCAAGCCCCAGAGCTTTGCAGCAAAGCTCGCAGCAGGCATGACCGCGATCGATACTATTCGCGTGATCGTGCTGCTTGTCGATTTCACTGACAACCCCTCGGTACCACAACCGATAGTGACCACCAAACCGATGTTCGATTCTCTCCTGTTTTCCGACAGCGCCAAACACACGATTGTCAATCCGACCGGATCGATGACGGATTATTACCGAGAAGTCACCGGAGGGAAGGTCTATATCCAAGGGGATGTTGTGGGTTGGCTGAGAATGCCCAAGTCATACGCCTATTATGTCGGCGGGGACAACGGCCTGAGCAAAGGGCCAGAACTTGCATCCGATGCGGTAGTCGCCGCCAATCCGACAGTCGATTTCAGCCGATACGATTCTAACGGCGATCTTCGTGTTGATGGTGTAATCCTTGTGCATCCCGGAGCAGGAGCAGAGGAGACCGACCCACCAACCGGAATCTGGTCGCACAAATCACAGCTGAGCCCAACGGTGGTTGCCGATGGCGTCCTTGCCTACGATTATACTTTGAACCCGTCAGTTTTCAATGGCGGGATGGCTGCAATTGGCGTGTTTTGCCATGAGTACGGCCATGTGATGGGGCTTCCCGATCTGTATACAACCAACTATAACCCAGCTTCATCACAGGGGTTGGGGAGATGGTCGCTGATGGCATCCGGGAACTACAATGGCAATAGCAGGAGCCCGGCTCACTTCGATGCCTGGAGCAAGGTCCAGCTGGGATCCCTGCTGTCCGGAGGTTATTCTATCGTCGACGTTGTCGATGTTGGAAGTAACCTCTATCAAGCTGCAATTCCTCAGATAGAAACAACGCCGACTGTGTACCAAATCATCGAAAGAGTCGGGGATATGCAGGAGCGCTGGCTCATCGAAAATCGACAACAGGTCGGTTTTGACAGGGGATTGCCGGGATCAGGGCTGTGCATCTATCACATCGACGATGCCGTTTCGAATAACAACAACTATCTCCATTACAGGGTAGGGCTGGAGCAGGCCGACGGAAGGAATGATCTGGCTCTTGGCTCCGGACCAAGTAATCGAGGTGACGCCGGAGATCCCTGGCCAGGGACATCGAACAACCGCGCGTTCGACGATTTCAGCACTCCCAGTTCGCGAAATTATCGGGATTCGGCCGCGACCGAAGTCGCGGTATGGGGCATTTCGAATTCAGCGTCAGTCATGCATGCGAATCTGGACGTGAGTTTTTCACACCCGCGATTGGTGTTCGTCGGCGCGGATTCTCTCCGATATCTCGATGCCACGGGCGGGAATGGCAACGGAGTGCCGGAGGCGGGAGAGACAGTCGATTTCTACTGTGCAATTCGCAATCGGATGAAGCAGTCCTTTGCGTGGACAATGACGCTCTCCTGCGACAATCCGAATGTCAGTTTCGATATTAGTTCTGCGTCGCAGCCGGGACCCTTGAATCCGCTGTTCTCATCAGTCGTCAACACAAATCCGATCCGTTTTCACCTTCCCGCTGATTTCAAGCCGTCGATTGTAAACTTCACGCTGATCATCTCATCGGACTCCGTCATGACCAGTGGTGATCGTCGGTATGGCGACACACTCTACTTCACGGGAACCTTCGGAGTGCCGCAGGTTATGGTCGTGGATGATGACAACGGCGCTTCCTTTGAACAGATGTATTCGAATGCCCTGACCGGTCTGCGCGAACCGCATGTCGTCTGGAACAAGAAGACAGCCGGATCGCCGACTGCGACCGATCTTAACAAGTACAGCGTTGTGTTTTGGTTGTTGGGTCACCCCACAACAGGCGGGCAGTTCTCGTCACTTGATGTGGCCGCGCTTAAGGGGTTTCTTGGCCAGGGGCATGGGTTGGCAATAACCAGTTTCAACGCCGGCGGGCAGCTGCACGCCCTGGACTCAGCGTTTCTTGCAGATTACCTGCACTTGCGATGGAAGGTAGCTCCACCGCCTGGAATCGTGCCGATTGTCCGGGGCCGCGCTGGGAATCGAATAGCGGCGGGCCTGATGTACCGCCTCGGGTCCACGCCACCAAGTTTCATCACGGGGGATTTAACGCCCATCAACGGTGGGGATACGGCATTCTACCCGGCATTCAATAATGGGTTTATTCAGCCGGGCTGCACGGGAGTTACGTATGTAGGCACTCATCGCTCCTTCTTTTTGACCTTGCCCATGGAGTACTTCGTTCCCGAGCCTGGAGATACGGCGGCAGGGAGCGCCCCCGCGAAACAGCCGATGGATACACTCATACATTACGTACTCGGCTTTATGAGCGCGAGTTCATCTCTTGATACAGGCGACGATCCGGAAGCCGCCTTACCGAGCGGCTTCACATTGGAGCAGAACTACCCCAATCCATTTAATCCGGATACTCGGATAGAATACACGCTCGGGGCTTCGGCCACTCGATCACCGATAAAAACGAATCTCTCGATTTTCAATATCCTCGGCCAGAAGATAGTTACCTTAGTCGATGAGGCGCAGCCCATGGGCAGGCACGTAGCGATCTGGAGCGGAGTCGATCAAATGGGCAGAAAAGTGTCATCCGGTGTCTACTTCTATCGCCTGGAACGGGGAGGGGAAGTGAAGTCACGGAAGATGATTCTGCTGAAGTAGTAGTCAATCTCAACGATTTCTTTACTAAAGACCGCCGCAAACGGCGGTCTTTTTGTTGATTAGCAATGAGTTAGGTAGTTGAAGAAACGCTAATATGGATCACGATTATTCCTTGACAGGTATCGATATTTCTGTTTATTGAAATTGAAAATCGTTTTCATTTGACCGATATTAGTAAGAAGGCAGAATTTGAAGTGAAAGAGTTCCTCAAGACCAAAGGGTTCAAGATGACTCCCCAGCGTGAACTGGTGTTTCGATCTTTCTTTGAACTCGGTACCCATGTTTCGGTCGACGAGCTCTATGACAAGGTTCGTACTACGGATCGGTCGGTTGGGTATAGCACGGTCTGGAGGAACCTGAAGCTCATCTGCAGGGTAGGTTTGGCCCAGGAAGTGAATCTTGGAGACGGGGTCACGCGGTACGATCGAATAACGCGAGTGCCTCACGGCCATCTGTATTGCCTCGGCTGCAGGAAATTAATCGAATTCGACACGGAGAAGTTTGTCAGCCAGCTGAACCGGATCGCTGAGGTCCAACAATTCCAACCGGAGGGGTACAAGATCGAGGTTCAGGGATATTGTGAGGCTTGTCGCGCATCCAAAGATGCTCCCAATGGCAACGAGCGGGTTCATTAGGATTTGTTTGCCAGTAGTCCCTTTGGTGGCACTCGTCGTTTCAGCAGGATTGTCCTGCGGCAGTGGCACCAAGCTGACCGATGACGAGCGACGAGGAAAGCAGATGTATGAAGGGCTGTGTGACAAGTGCCACAGATTGATTCCGCCGAAGAACCTCACTGACGAACAGTGGATAGCGGCTGTTGATCGATATGGTGCAAAATTGAAGCTGCGCGATGACGAACAGCGCCTGTTGAAAATGTATATGACGCGAGCAAATGATTCTGACTTTTGAGGAATAGAACGATGACGTATCTCAGCAAGATGACCCCCGGGCAAAGGGGAAAGATTGTCGGATTCACGGCTGACAACCCCATGGTTCGTCGCCTGACTGAACTCGGATTGACTCCGGGGCGCGAGATTCACTACTTGCGCAATGCGCCGCTCAGTGATCCTCTTGAGATTCAAGTTGGGCCCTCCTGTCTATCGCTTCGCCATGCCGAAGCGTCGCTTGTGGCGGTAGAGCTCGAGGGTTGACGGCGGCCGTCTGATAGTCATGCACAGCGCGCCGTCTCAAGAACGAAGCGTGACCGAAGCCACGGTGGCAATCTGCGGCAATCCCAATTGCGGCAAGACGACGATTTTCAATGCGATCACAGGTCTTCGACAAAGGGTTGCCAATTATCCGGGAGTGACCGTCGAAAGAACGGTGGGTCTCTTCAGTATGGGTTCCGCCCGGCCCTATCGATTCTCACTGGTCGATATCCCGGGCACGTACTCCCTGGCGGCCTTTTCGCCTGACGAGTACATCGCCGCCCAGGCGCTCTTCGGTTCACACAAAGACGAATCAAAGCCTGATGTCGTGGTGTGCGTTATCGATGCCACCAATCTCGAACGTGGGCTCTACCTCTTGTTCCAGGTTGTGGAAATTGGAATGCCGGTGGTTGTGGCTCTGAATATGGTCGACCTCGCGACCAAACGGGGATTGCGTGTCGATGTCAGCACGCTCTCGGAACGGCTTGGAGGAGTCAAGGTTATCCCCGTTATCGGGAGCAGGGGAGAAGGAATTGCGGAGCTGAAAGACGCGATCCTTCGGACTGCCGAGGAGTCACGTCGGGTGCACCAGTCGTTTTATCTTCCCCTCGTGACTGAAGTCGCCGATTCCCTCGCTTACACCAATCGTGGATCGGCAAGATCCAGGGCGGAGTACTTGCGAATCCTCCTGGACGAAAACGGCGTTGCGGAGCGTGATTTCCTGAAAGACGCTACAAGAGACGAAAGGGAATTGCTTGAACGGACCCGCGGGGATCTTGTGAGTCGATTTGGCACGTTGAGCAGCGCCGAAACACAGACCCTGACTGACGCGGCGAGCAGATTGTTCTCCGAAGTAGTGCGACGAATTCAGGACGCAAAGCGGACAACTTCGGAGAAAATCGACCGGTACCTGCTGCACCCGATTCTCGGACCGGTCCTCCTGATCATGGTGATGACTCTGATTTTTCAGTCGATCTTCAGTTGGGCTGAGCCGGTGATGCATCTGATAGATGCCACTTTTTCCTCTTTGGGTGGGGAAGTGTCGGGATTGATGCCGGATGGCCCGTTACGTTCATTGTTGGTCGACGGAATCATAGGCGGGGTCGGGTCAGTGCTTGTTTTTCTGCCGCAGATCACGATCCTGTTTCTGTTCATCGGCATGCTCGAAGACTCGGGCTACATGCCGCGTGTGGCGTTTCTCGTGGACCGTGCCTTCAGTTGGTGTGGGCTGTCAGGTAAGTCATTTATTCCCATGCTTTCCTCTTTTGCATGCGCGGTGCCTGGGATCATGGCAACGAGGACCATCGAAGATCGAAAACATCGGCTTATGACTATCCTGGTCGCCCCGCTCATGACCTGCTCGGCGCGATTACCCGTTTATGCGATCATGATTGCCGCGTTCATCCCTCATAAGACCTACATGGGGATTCTCAACTCGCATGGTCTACTGCTGGGGGGGCTCTATCTCCTCGGCGTCGTCGTAGCAGTTCTTGTCTCTCTCGTTATGAGCAAAATTGTTTTCAAGAGTCAGCGTGGGACCTTTCTCATGGAACTTCCGTCGTACAAGATTCCGACCCTGAGATCGGTGTTAATCCGGGTGTATCACCGGGTCCGATCCTTTGTGTTCCGCGCGGGAACGGTGATTCTGGCGATCACGGTGGTTATCTGGGCGCTGAGCTATTACCCCCGAACCGACAAGCTCGTGGGAGCGTCTCCGGGAGCGGTCGGAGGGACGTCTGAGGGGAATCGAGCTGGTGGGCAGCTTGGGGATTCGTACTTGGGGCAGCTTGGGCATGTGGTGGAGCCGTTATTCGCGCCCTTGGGTTGGGACTGGAAGATCACCATGGCGACACTGGCTTCATTCCCTGCCCGAGAGGTGATCATCGCGACCCTGGGCACAATCTACAATCTTGGGGCCGAAGAGCATGACGTCTCGGAGTCGCTGGTCGACAAGATGCGTCTGGCGAAATGGGAACAAGGGCCTAAGGCAGGCTTGGCGGTCTTCAACCCGGCGGTCGCTTTGTCGATCATGGTCTTTTTTGCCTTATGTTGTCAGTGCGGGGCAACCGTGGTGACAATTCGCCAGGAGACCGGAAGCTGGAAGTATGCCGCTGGGACGTTTTTGTACATGACACTTCTGGCATATGGCGCGGCATTGATTGTCTACCAGACGGCGATTCGAATGGGGGCCGCGTGAACCAGATCGGGCAAATTGTCGGCGTTTTCATTTCGATTGTTCTCTCAATCAGTTACCTTGTCTTTCACTTCGTCCGCAATCGTAAGAGAGCGTCCTGCTCATGTTGTCCGCTCAAAGCGATGACAGCAGGCGTCAACAAGAAGCCATTGGCATAGCGCCGCAGCAGCGGCGGTTGCGTTTCTGCTTCTGTCGACTATATTGCGTCCGGCAGGTTCGCGAACAGCGCAACCCGGACCCGAAACATTTGTACAGGTGATCTCCCGTGTTGAAAACTGTGCCGCTCATGCTTGGACAGTATCGTCCACTGGATTCCTTTCTGCATCGTCTTGATGCCCGCGCGAGCCTATTACCGATTGGGACAATACTGGTTCTCTCTCTCATGACTGTCTCGGTTGCGTTCTACGTGACCACTTTGATTGGCCTGATCGGTTTGCTCCTGTTCTCAGGAGTCGGGGTGGCCAGTCTTGCGAAGTCCTTCAAGCCAATACTTGCGCTGGTGTTGATTACCTTCGCCTATCACGTACTCTTCTCAGGCAGGGGGACCCCGGTAACCTGCCGAATCATAGGATTACCAGTTTATTCAGGAGCGGTTACGATCGGCCTGTTCTATTCGTTGCGGCTTGTGCTGTTCGTTTCGGTGGCGTTCTTTATGACTCTCACGAACTCACCATCTGAGTTGTCGGAGGCTTTCATCGCGATTACGCGCCCGCTGAGAAGACTCAGAGTTCCGGTCAACGACCTCGGGCTCATCGTCTTCATTGCGATGCGATTTATCCCTGTCCTGTACGAGGAGTTTGTGATGATTCGCAATGCGCAGATCGTACGGGGCGTCTCGTTTTCCGGGTCGTGGATTGGGAGAGCGAGGAAGACGACGGCTCTGCTCATACCGGTCTTTGTCGCCGCTATCGCTCGTGCGGATGAACTTGCCCTGGCCATCGAAGCGCGGGGATATGACAGCTTCTCTGCTCGAACGACATATACCCACGCGCGCTTTGGAGTTCGCGAAATCACCTTCGCCGCAGGCGCATCCCTCGTAGTCGCGAGTCTGTTCTTCTTAACGCGACCTCTATGAACACCCGCAACGTCAAGCTCGTTGTCGAGTACAAAGGGACGATGTTCTCAGGCTGGCAGATTCAGCGCGGCCAGGCGACTGTTCAGCAAGAGCTGACGGACGCAGTGAAGAGGGTGACCGGGAAGACTGTCGAAGTAGTAGGAGCGGGTAGGACCGACGCGGGAGTCCACGCTCTGGGCCAAGTGGCCAATTTTCACATCGAGCATGGTCTGGAGCCTGGACGATATCGGGACGCCCTGAATTTCTACCTTCCGCCCGATATTCGCGTGAAGAGTTCGAACGAGGTGTTGTTGTCGTTTCACGCGCGATTTGACGCCAAGTGGCGTCGCTACCGATACATTCTATCGAATGACAAGTCAGCGCTGTTTCGAGAACTGCGGTGGGAGACAGAGCATCAAATCAACTTTGATCAACTGCAAGATGCGTCCCGTTTGGTTGTCGGGGAGCACGACTTTGGCTCGTTCTGTGTGGTCGCGTCGCGAAAGCCCGATAATCGCTGTTCGATAGAATATTCGCGCTGGTTTCGGGTTGGTCCCTTACTCGTCTATGAAATTCGTGGGAATCGATTCCTTCACAGTATGGTCCGCTCTCTGGTCGGGGCCATGATGAATATTGCGAAGGTGCGGCCAGACAACAACATGCTGAACTTGACTTTAGCTGAGTTCGCGGATATCATTAGTGGTCAAAGAGAAGAGAGGATGATTTTCACAGCTCCGCCGCATGGGCTGTACTTGGTGGCGGTAGGATATTAGTCACAGGGAAAGGATAGACAGATGAAGTTCTTCATAGACACGGCGAATCTAACCGAAATCAAGAATGCCGCTTCGATGGGAGTGCTCGACGGAGTGACGACGAACCCTTCTTTAGCCGCGCGAGAAACCGCACCCTACAAGGAGATTCTGAAGGAGATCTGCCGGGTTGTCACCGGCCCCGTTTCGGCAGAAGTGATTGCGACCGATTATGAGGGGATGTTGAAGGAGGCCGAAGAGCTCTGCAAGATAGCCGATAACATCGTCATCAAGATTCCGACGATTCTGCAGGGATTGCGAGCGATCAAGTCGCTGCATTCACAGGGTGTGATGACCAATGCCACGCTTGTGTTCTCCCCGACACAGGCGCTGCTGGTGGCCAAAGCCGGGGCGACCTACGTCTCGCCCTTCATTGGTCGGCTTGACGACGTTTCGACTGACGGGATGAAGCTCATCGAGGATATCGTGCAGATCTACGAGAATTACGACTACGATACAGAGGTGCTGGTGGCCTCGGTACGTCACCCGATGCACGTGGTGGATGCGGCGCTGATTGGGGCTGATGTCGTGACCATGCCTTACGGAGTAATAGAGCGGCTTATCCAGCATCCGCTCACCGACATTGGTTTGGCGAAGTTCCTCGCCGATTATCAGAAGGCTTCAAAGGGGAAATGATAGCGCGATATACACTTCCAGAGATGGGGGCTCTCTGGACTGACGAGACCAAGTTCGGAATCTGGCTTGAAGTTGAACTTGAGGCCGCGCGCGTCATGGCGCAACTGAAACTGATCCCGGAGAAAGCGTATGGGACTATTCGGAAGAAGGCTCGCTTCGAGGTTTCGCGTATCAACGCCATCGAGAAGGAAGTCAATCACGACGTTATCGCCTTTCTGACGTCGGTGTCGGAGAGTGTCGGTTCAGATGCGAAGTATCTGCACTTCGGTATGACATCCTCGGATGTGTTGGACACCGCGCTTTCGCTTCAGATGAAGCGGGCAGGAGAAATCATTGATAAGAAGATCACGACAGCGCTTGCAGCAATCAAGAGATTAGCGCATACGTACCGAGACACTCCGTGCATAGGAAGAACCCACGGCGTGCTGGCTGAGCCAACAACAGCCGGCCTGAAGTTTGCCGTTTGGTACACTGAATTGAAGAGGGGTCAGGCTCGTTTTCGGGCGGCAATAGAACGGATTTCAGTCGGAAAGATTTCGGGGGCCGTGGGGAATTTTGCCAATCTTGATCCCAAGATTGAAGCGATGGTCTGCAGGAGCCTGGGGTTGAAACCGGCAGAAGTAAGCACACAGGTCATTCAACGGGATCGCCATGCCGAGTTTGTGACAGCGCTGGCGCTGCTCGGGTCGTCACTTGAGAAATTCGCGACCGAGATTCGCAATCTCCAGCGGACTGAGATTGGCGAGATGGCTGAGGGTTTTGCCAAGGGTCAGAAGGGATCGTCGGCCATGCCGCACAAGAAGAATCCGATAACCGCCGAACGGATAACCGGTATCGCCCGATTGCTGCGCGGGTATGCACTTTCGGCGATGGAGAATATTACCCTGTGGCACGAACGCGACATTGCGCACTCTTCGGTAGAGCGAGTGATTATTCCTGATGCGACGATAATCTGCGATTACGGTCTGCAGAAGTTCATCGAACTGCTCAACGGGCTCGTGGTCAACGAAAAGAGGATGCTCGACAACATTTACTACGGAGGGGGGCTGGTCTTCTCCCAAAGGCTGCTGCTCAGTCTCTCAGGCCCGATGGGGTCGAGAGAGAAGGCGTATCGAGTTGTGCAGCGTAATGCCATGGCGGCATCCGAAGGGAAAGGGAGCTTCCGCGACCTCGTGAAGAGAGACCCGGAGATACTTCAGAATCTGAGCATATCGAAGATCGAGAGCTGTTTCGACCTGGCGTATTACACAAAGAATGTCGGGAAGGTATTCCGGCGGGTTTTCGGGCGATGATGGCACGCGAGGGGATACCGTTCGTCGTCGTCGGGTTAGCCCTGACCCTCCTTCTGCTGATAGTTGCTACGCGCTGGGACAGCCGCTGGTTTTTTTGGGCAGGGGTTCTGCTTGGACTTCTGACAATGTTCACGATTTTCTTTTTTCGAGATCCGGAGCGGAGTTTTCGGAATGCACCTGGCGCTTTGGTGTCCCCTGCTGACGGCAAGGTGATTGGTGTAGAGCAACTTGAGTCATTTCCGACAATGTCAGGGCGGGTTGTGAAGATCTCCATCTTTCTGTCCGTGTTTGACGTCCATGTCAATAGGGTCCCCGCGGACGGCGAGGTTGAGTATGTGAAATACAACCCCGGCAAGTTCTTCGCTGCGTTCGACGACAAGGCTTCGACGCTCAACGAGCAGACGGAGATCGGTATTCGTGCATCGGGTCAGAGCATCGTGGTCAAGCAGATTGCGGGGCTTATCGCGCGGCGCATTGTGTGCAGGTTGCATGAAAAGGAGACTGTTATTGCCGGAGCTCGGTTCGGTCTGATTCGATTTGGCTCCCGCACTGAGCTCTTTGTGCCGGCCTCGAGCAGGATTGAGGTGAAGCTCGGGGATCGCGTTAGAGGGGGCGAGACTATCCTCGGATATCTGCCCACCACGAAACAATCGCGAGAGCCAATTGCGGCACAAGGATCAGAAAGTGAATAATTACCGAGGGGTTTTTCCGGGGATATTCACGATGGGGAATGTCGTGTGCGGGTTTATCTCGATCTTGTCCTCGTTCGAAGGCCATGTCACGACTGCCTGCTGGTTCGTTGTACTTGCGGCGTTTCTGGATGCCCTCGACGGCAAGGTGGCGCGTTTGAGCGGGGGAACATCGCAATTCGGAGTGGAGCTTGATTCACTGGCCGACTTCCTTTCGTTTGGAGTGGCTCCGGCGGTGATTATCTATTCGATAAAGTTGGCGGACCTGGGCAAGTGGGGATGGGTCATCTCGATTGTCTACATCATGGCTGCCGCCTATCGACTGGCGCGCTACAACGTCATGGCCGATGTTGACGAAAAGAAGGACTTTGTCGGCTTGCCGGTACCGGCCGCGGCGATTACCCTTGTTTCCTTCGTCATTCTGGCGTTTCGTCTCTGGGGACGACTTGAATATGATGAGCTGCTGGTCTCGATGATCATCCTGTTCTCCTTTCTGATGGTATCGCAGGTTCAATACGACAGCATCCCGGAGAGTTTTCATTCACGGGCGTCGCGCATCAAGTTGCTGCTACTGTTGATTGGAGGAGTAGTGGTCATTTTCAGCCCGAGACTTTTATTGTTTCCCCTGTTAGCCTGCTATATATTGTTCGGAATGACGCGCGAGTTTTATCGGCTGTTTCATATGGGGGTCGGGAAGGTGACGGGACGACCATACCTGAGGCGCCGGTCGCGCGGAAGCGAAAGAGATGAAGATGAATAGGAAAGCGGTTGTGCACGTTCGGTTGAAGGAGGGGGTTCTGGATCCGCAGGGAGTGACAATTCAGAAGGCGTTGGTCCAGATGGGGTATGATGACTTTCTCGGCGTTCGAACGGGGCGATTCTTCGAGCTGGAGATCAAATCTGACAGCGCGGACATTGACAAGAAGATTCAGGAAGTTTGCAGCAAGTTGCTGGCCAATCCGGTTATCGAACGCTTCTCGGTCGAGAAGGTCGCATGAAATTCGGCGTTGTCACTTTTCCGGGTTCAAACTGCGATTACGATGCCTTTGCTGCAGTTCGCTTTGTCCTTCATAGTGACGTTGAGTTCCTCTGGCACAAATCTGATGATCTTCGCGGATGCGACGTCGTTGTTCTGCCGGGTGGTTTTTCCTATGGCGACTACCTCCGCGCCGGCGCCATTGCTCGTTTCTCGCCGATTATGAAACAAGTGATCAAGTTTGCACATTCTGGTGGACTCGTGATGGGGATTTGCAATGGATTCCAGGTGCTGACGGAGGCGGGATTGCTTCCCGGGGCGTTAATCCGCAACCGCCATCTGCGATTCAACTGCAAGCAAGTCTATCTGAAGGTGGAGAATAACGCCACACCGTTCACGAATCTATGTCACGTGGGGCAGGTTTTGAAAGTACCTATCGCGCATGGTGAAGGGAACTACTATGACTTTGCGGGAGATATCAAACTTCTGGAAGAGCGCGGGCAGGTTCTCCTTCGATACTGCGACGCCCGTGGTCAGGTGACAGACGACGCCAATCCGAACGGATCGGTGAACAATATAGCGGGTATCCTCAATGAGGGTGGTAATGTGATGGGAATGATGCCACACCCTGAACGAGCGGTGGAGCCGATCCTGGGCTCGGCCGATGGGCTGAACCTGCTTGAGTCTATTCAAGCCTTTTGTTCATCGCAACGTCCTGTGGTGCAATCATGAAACGGCGCGAGCTCACGTTCATTATCACGGCTTTGATCTTAGGGGCAGTCATGGGAGGTCTGGTAGGGGATATTATCGGGCATTACCTTCCCGACGGAGCCGCCAGGACCCTGTTTACAAAGGCAGTCGTCATCGGTTTCGATGCCACCAAGGTTGATTTCTACGCTGTATCCTTCACTGTCGGGCTGATGTTTAAGATAAACTTTATGTCAGTCCTGTTTGTTCTATTAGTTATCATCTACTTTAGATGGTGGTACCTATAGAGGTCGGTTGACCGCAGGAGGTTCGAGTTATGTTTGGATTAGGCGCACCGGAAATTATTCTGATATTCCTGGCGATTCTGCTGTTCTTTGGCGCTAAGCGATTGCCCGAACTCGCGCAGGGGCTGGGGAAAGGAATACGAGAGTTCAAGAAGGCGATGAAAGAAACCGAGGATGAGGTAAAGGGCTCGATGAAGATAGAGCCGCCCGAGAAGGACTCTGCTGCACGTCCTGACGCCAATTCCAGGAAGGACATCCCTCCGAAAATCCATTAGGGATTATCGGTTTTTCTCGGGTTCTTCATGGCTACGAGCTTCACCCAGACAGATGCCGACAAGATTGGCGCCCTTCTCGGAGCCGAGAAGGTGAGTTTTGAGAAGGACCACTTCCGCCTGAAAGTCCGTAACGCTGAGGAGCGTCGCGAAATTGTGCTGGAAATCTACCCGGAGATTAGGTTGGGGAAGAGCCGGGGAGTGCTGATCGTTGTGTACACCGGCAATTCTCATCTGCAATTGCACAACTGCTCAGGGTATGTACTCTCGGAAGAGCTGGGGGAGGTCACCTTCGTCGCTGAGACATCCGATCGCTTGTCCGGGTTGGTGGTCGAGCGGGGAGCGTCGTGCTCACTGTATGCCGCGATCAACCGCGAGTTGATCTCCTCTGATTTCACCCAGCTTGGCGTTGAGGTTATGTTGTCTGGGGTAGCGTTGTCCCTCGCCGAGGAGATCCTGGCAAAAGATCAGGACAAGTCCGGTTCATAGATCCCGATTAACTCTCCAGCATGATTTATCCTTCGGCGGGCAGCAGCTAATTTGTCGCCTCCGCGAGTTTGGCCGGGAGAATTCCGCCACGAAATGAAAACGACCGTCAGGGGTCGCCTGGCGGTCATTCCATTAGACCAGAATGAGTCGCGGCTATCGATTTACGAACGATTCCACGAAGTCATGCAAGTCGGCGACGATTTCAGACGCCTTCTGATATCTCTCCTGCGGATTCTTCTTGAGCGCACGCGCAATGACATGATCGAGGAGCAGCGGAATCTGCGGGTTGATGTTTGACGGTTTCTCGGGCTCGTGGTGCACGATCGAATAGATGAGGGAGGTGATATTCTCGCCCTTGAACGGTCGACGCGACAAGAGCATTTCGTACATGACGACGCCGAGCGAGAAGATGTCAGCTCGACCATCGATCGGCAGACCGCGCAGTTGCTCGGGTGAAATGTAGTTCGGTGTTCCCATGGCAATGCCAGTCTTGGTCATCGAATTGGAGTCGATGCGGGCAATGCCGAAGTCCATCACCTTGATCTTATAATCATTGAGGACCATCACGTTCGCGGGTTTGATGTCGCGATGGACGATACCTCGCTCATGGGCATATTCCAGGGCGGCACAAATCTGCGTGATGATAGAAGAGATGATGCGATAGTTGAATTTCGTTTTCTTCTTAATCAGTCCTTCGAGCGTGACTCCCTCGAGGAACTCCATGGCGATGTACTGCAGCGGTCCCTCCGAGCCAACGTCGTAGATGGTCACAATGTTCGGATGTGACAATTTGCCTGCCGCCTGAGCCTCGCGATACAAACGCTCCTTTAGTTCTTCCATTTCATTGGGGTCATTCACGAAGTCCAGGCGAATGGTCTTGAGAGCCACCGGACGATTGATGGCGGGATCGATACCGCGATAGACAAGCCCCATGGCGCCTTTGCCCAGCGTGCCGGTGATCTGGTAGCGTCCGAGGCTTTTCAGCTCGGCCTGATCGGCCGACGCCGGGATCGGCTGGCTGTCGCTGCGAATACCGCCGCTGTCGGAACTCGGCCAGCTGTCGGACATTGCCTTAACATTTCCTGAGTCCGAAGACGCAGGGATTCGACCAGAATCCGCGGAAGCCTTGGTCGGGGCAATGCGGCCCGAATCTCTAACCGAGGGACTGGCCGCGGTAGCGGTAACTTCGGTGATATCTTCACTGTCGAGCGAAATGGTCTGATGGTCGAATGGCGTATGTGCATCAGGGTTGACAGCCGCCGTTCTCAAGTTGTCGGCGTCTGTCGGAGCCGATCGTACCTCGCGAACCGGTGCGGCCTTTTCGGTCTTCTTCCGGCTGGACTGACTCGTTTTCGCTACGGCCACCTTCGGCAACTGCTTTCGATCTGTCTGTTTTGCCGCGCCGGTCGAGGCGAGAATCTGTGAGTCAAGCAGCGGCGCAGCGGCCATAAAGAAGAGCAGCTCAATCATGATATAAACCGTTTCAGGAACGACTCGAAACGCGCTGACCATGAAGTAGTTGACGTTTGCGAGAATGACGAGCCCTCCGAGGAGAACGATAATTCGATAGAGAATCGTCATCCTTGGCATTATGAAGGCTCCCAACGCGCCCAGGATGAACAGGACCAGCATGTCGACGGGGGTGGCGTGATCAGAAAGGGCCAGAATGTTGCCGTTGATGATATTTTCCGCCACGCTGGCCTTGACGGCGAGGTCGGAGGTATTGTCAGAGCCGGATGTCACAAAACGTTCGTTATAGGTGGGACTCTCGACACCGATGACCACGAGTTTTCCGCGCAGTCTGCTAAAATCGAACTTGTCTCCCAAGACTTCGGCTGCCGAAAATCGCGTGAACGGATTGTTTCTGGTGAAACAGATGAAGTACCCGCCCTGGTCATTGATCGGGATTCTCCGAACATTACCAAGGAGAATTTCCTTCTTTTCAATCACTTTGATCTGACTGGGGGAAACGCCCAGATATGTCGCCGCGGCGGCAAGCGAGAGTGAAGGATAATAGTACCCCTCATAGTTCATGACCATGGGCTGATAACGCAGGACGCGATCTTCGTCGGGGACTACCAGATCAAAGCCGAGTCGCGGATTGGTTGAAAGCAGCCGCTCTGCCGGCAGGAAGATCTTGCGGATATTGAGGCTGGCGGCATCGCTCATAATTCCCAGGGGATTGTCTACAGAGATCGAGCTGTTGAACAGGCATTTGGGGTTGCTGGTCTTGCTGCTGCGATAGTTTGACAAGGCGATGTCGTAGGGCAGGACGGCGGTCTTGATCCAGCTCAGTTGCTCGGCCAGAATACCGGTATAGCCGGCTGAATCCTGAGTCGCATCTTCCGACAGCGGGATGTTCACCATGATCGCTTTGGGTTCGGCGCCGGCAGTAGCGGCCAACAGATCGGCTATCCGATCATGATTCCAGGGCCATGTGCCGAACCGCTTCTCGGCCTGGTGATCGACCGTGACCAGCACAATGTTAGAGGGTGCTGTGTCAGCAGCAGTTACCCGAGCCAGAGCATCGTTGATCGAGCGCTGAAGGCGGTTCAGCGGACCGGGATCGTTGACGGACAGTATCACAACCAGAATGGAAATCAGGAGAAACAGAATGTAGGAAGAGTACTTCGTCATGGTGTCCTCGCTCATCGCCCCACGAGGAGCCGATCAATGAGCATCTTGGGCAAGTTCGCCCGAGACATTTTGCTCTGAGTTAATTGCATATCATATTCAACACGACGGTAGATCAATTCCATTTCTGTGGAATCGTAGATCACGTAGCAGGCGCGAGGGTCGTTGTCGCGCGGTTGTCCGACGGAACCGACATTGACGAGATAACGGTTCTCTTCGAGAGGATGAAAATCGTGGCCGACATACAGGTGAAGGGAACCAATCGGTCCCTTTGAAAAGATCGACGGCAAATGCGAGTGTCCTGCAAAGCCGATCCGACGGGGCAGATGTTGAAAGGCGCGTTCCGCCTCGACCGCGGTCAGGATATAGTGCCATTTGTCCGGTTCAAACGGGGAGGCGTGGACGAAGTACAGGTCCTCCCAGGTGGCGTCCATCTGAAAGCCCGCCATGATCGAGACGTGCTTTTCGGAAAGCTGCTCCTTTGTCCAGGCCATAGAGGACTTGGCGAGGGCATTGAGTAAGTCTGTGGAAAGCTGTCCCATGACGGCGTGCTCGTGATTACCCATGAGTTTGAACTTGCAGGTCGAATGAACGAGTTCCAGGCAAGGACCGGGGTCGCTTCCGTAGCCCACCACATCTCCCAGGCAGTGCACGGCATCAACTCGCTGCGTTTCGCAGTCGGCCAGGGCCGCTTCAAGCGCTTCGAGATTGGCGTGGATATCCGATATCAAGGCGATTTTCATCTGCTATTTACCCTCGACGAACTTGAAGATGCTCTTGCCAACGCTGACGATGTCCCCATTCTTCAAGACCGCCCGGGTGATTGCTTCGCCATTCACCTTGGTCTTTCCCGTTCGTCCGAGGTTGATCAACGAATACCCGTTACTCTCCTGGACAATCTTGGCCTGTATACTGGAAAGGAAGAACCCCTTCGCCCGGATGTGGACGAACTTGGCGGAGCCGATGGTGGTTACTTCGCGATCCAGTTTGAATTCTGAAAACTCGGTGTTCTCTTCTCCCAGCAGGACGGAGCCGCCATAGCGGGCAACGATCTCGCGCTCCATGCGATCGTTTTCCAGAAGTTCTTTCTGCTTCCTCGTGTTGAGCACCATGGTCCCATCCATGTTGGTCTTTTCCTCGGCGGTGCGGTTGGCCTCACGATTGTACGTCAGCGAATACTTTCCGATCGTGATGATGTCCTGATCGCGCAGGACTTCCTCAGTGATCTTCCTGTTGTTCACAAACGTGCCGTTGAGCGACTCATTGTCGATGATAACCGCGGCGTTGTTGTTAAACTCGATCATGGCGTGTTTTCGGGACACGCCACGGTTTTCCAGCACGATGTCATTGTCGTTGGTTCGCCCAATGCTCACGCGCTTCTTTTCGGTCACGATCCGTTCGATGACCTTGTCCTCGTACTTGACCACTATCTCCGGCATACGAGTTCCCTTTCTCTTTTGTATACTGAAGTACTCTTGTTCATCACAGCGTCAAATCCACGGCTGTACATACCCATGGAGGCGGAGACTTGCCACCTTTCAACGATTTACCTATATTGTCGGCATGCAGATAGGAAACTTAAACCTCAAAGGGCGGGTTCTGCTGGCCCCGTTGGCTGGAGTCTCGAATCGGCCGTTTCGGGTGCTGGCCGCAAGGGCAGGGGCGACGATGACCTTTACCGAAATGGTCTCTTCGGAAGCCATTACCAGGCATCAGGACAAGACGTTTGAAATGATGTCGTTTCGGCAGGATGAGCGTCCGATCGGGATACAGCTCTTTGGCGGGAATCCAGAGGTCATGAGGGAAGCGGCTCGGATCACCGTGGATAGATTCGGACCTGACGTGGTTGACATCAACTTTGGCTGCCCGGTCAAGAAAGTGGTGAACAAGAATGGCGGGGCGGCTGTATTGCGAGACCTCGGTTTGACGGAAGAGATTGTCCGGGGCGTGGTGGAGGGGGCAGGAAAGACTCCAACGACCGTGAAAATTCGCTGCGGTTGGGATGATACGATGCCGGTGTACGTTGAGGTTGGCAAGATCGCCGAGCGTTCCGGAGCAAAGGCGATCACGCTCCATGCCCGAAGCAGAGCTAAGGGCTTCTCTGGGAAAGCCGATTGGACAGCGATCAAAGAGCTGAAAGATGCAGTAGATATTACGGTGATAGGGAACGGCGACGTGTTGTCGCCAGCCGACGCCGGCAGAATGATCGAGGAGACAGGCTGCGACGGGGTCATGATCGGGCGCGCGGCACTCGGGAACCCGTTCATTTTCACCCAGATGAACAATTTTTTCGACCGCGATCAGCAGCCCGAGGAGCCGTCGATGATTGAAAAGATCGACATGGCGCGGCTTCACGCGCAACTCATGGGAGAACAGTTCGGAAACGAACGGGGAGCGATCATGATGCGGCGTTATCTCGGGTGGTATGTCAAAGGATTCCCTGGAGCGACCGAATTACGTCCGCGGTTGTTCGAGGTCGCAACAATTGACGATGTCGACAGAGTCTTCGGGGAGTACGTGCGCCAGAGACTTGGCGCAGATCCGCCACCGGCGCCAACTGCTCAGGGAGAGTTGAGAAACTCCCCTCAACCGCCCTTCGGCCACCTCCTCCCCAGCGGGGAGAAGGGGTGAAGGGATTTATGACTTCACGGGGCTTTTTCGACAGACCCCTAAACAGTAGGACATCGGCAAGCAATTCAGAAGAGGTTTGCCGGAAATCGCTATTTGCCCTGCGTACATAAGACATGATCAATGGAGATAGTGAGGAGATGGTGAAATGAGAACACTGACAATTGCTTTGCAGAAGGACGGGAAGATCCTTTCCGCTTCATACGAAACCATTGAAGCTGCGAAGGCTCTTGGTGGAGAAATGCTCTGCGCTATTCTGGCTTCGGATGCGTCGTCATTGGCGGCCGAACTTTCCAGTCGCGGCGGAGGGAAGACACTTGCGGTCTCGCACCCAAACCTGGCCCTTTTCAATGATGATGTCTTCGCCAAGGTGATTTCAGCGTTGATCGGGAAGTACTCACCCGAGATCGTTCTGGCCCCGGCTACATTTTATGGCAAGGCGCTCATGAGTAGGCTCTCGGCTATGAATGGCGGCTCAATGGTTTCGGATATTACAGGTCTTGCACTCGATGGGGCACAAGTTGTGGCGACTCGTCCGAGTTACGGTGGCTCCGTCATTACCCGACTCTCCTCTGCTGGAGCGGGCACGCCGCTCTTCATCAGCGTGCGACCGAAGATTTTCACGGAATCAAAGGGGGGGGCTGGGGAAGTGATAGCGGAATCAGTCGACCAGAGCTGCTTTGCTCTCAGAGCCGCGGTGAAAGAATCGAAGACCGAGTCGGGTGGGAAGCAGAATCTCGCCGAAGCGGATGTGATCGTCTCGGCTGGACGGGGTATCAAAGGACCTGAGAACGTGCCAATGGTGAGGGAACTCGCGGACGCGCTCGGAGCGGCATTTGGCGCGTCGCGTGCGATTGTTGATGCGGGATGGGTTCCGTACGCATACCAAGTCGGCCAGACCGGTCGAACCGTCAACCCCAAGCTCTATGTGGCGGTAGGCATTTCCGGAGCCATTCAGCATCTGGTCGGGATGCAGACGTCGCGGACGATTGTGGCGATTAACAAAGACAAGGATGCGCCGATTTTCAACGTGGCGTCGTACGGAATTGTCGGGGACTTCTCAGAGATCGTTCCGGTGTTGACAAAGAAGTTTGCGGCCGAGCTTCGGCGCTGAAGCCGAGGGCGGCTATGGGGCCGTGATCGTAATGTCCAACGTTGAGCTATCCGCTCTACAGCCGTTTGCGACGATCAACTTGACAACATAGGCACCGGGAACAGAATACTGGTGCGTCGCCTGCTTAGTAATCGCGACGGCGCTGCCATCACCAAAACTCCAATTCCAGCTGGTCACCCTGGAATCCAGGTTGGAGAAAGTGATTTCCGTCGCTGTGGTGCCGGTCGTTGCTGTCGCCGATATCAGGGGGTTTGGGGGTGGGGCAACGACAATGATCTTCCTTGCGATGTCAGTTCCAGCGGTAGCCGAAGTTACGGTCAATGTAATGGTATCGGTTCCGACCTGAGCAAAAGTATGAGTCGCTGGCGAGCCGGTCACCGGACCGTCTCTGATGGTCCAGGTTTTCTCCGTCACCGCTCCCTTTGAGGAATCGTTGAAGGTCACCGCCTCGTTCAAGCAGACCGTGTCTCGAGAGAAACTGATGAGGGCATGTGGTATAGTGTCCCAACGATTGAGCGAAGCCCTAAGGAGTTGCTTCACATACTTGGCGTTGTGAACTCCTCGTGAACCGTCCAGTTTGTACAGCAGATAATTGTAAAGGACCTTGGCCAGGTCGGTCGGCACTACCAGACCGCTGTCGAATGTTCGACCGGTTTCATCAGCGGTGTCCAGTATCTGGCGGCCACTTAGAAGCGATTTGAGGCTGTCTCCGAATTGCGAGATCGTGTCAATGTTTGGGAAAGCATAGAAACCCTGTTCGCGGACTGAAGTCGGTTCGTGGCAGCCGGCTCGATTGCAGTTGCGGACAAACTGATTACCGTGGGCATCTTCAAGCCGGAAGGTATGTTCACCAAATTGGTAGCCCTGTCCCGGGTTAGCGCTGGTACCGTAGTGGCAGGCGACGCATCCAAGTCTTGCGAAAAGTGTGTCGTGGATATTGTGGCCACCGCTTGTATCTGGCGTGCTTGTGAAGAAGAACCCCGCGCTCTTCGCAAATATGTCAGCCTGACAACTGGAGTGCGGTCCCCAGTCTCCGGCCAGCGTGACTGTTTCCCCGCTAGTGGGGAGAGGCTGCCGACGGAACGCCTTGTGGCAAAACGCGCAATGATTTCCTTTCTTCAGATCGATGACGGAGTCCGAAGCCAGCTTCACGGGTGTCTTTTCCATCCGCACGGGCTTGATCTTCCAGTCAGTGATGAACGTCCCGGTATGCGGGGAATGGCAAGTGGCACAGCCAATAACAGCCGGTTTCGACACGGGCGGGAGAGTGGTTCCGGTGGTATCGTGCTTGACAAAGCCCTGGCTCGTGTGGCAGTCAGGTCCGCAAATGTTTGTTGAGTAAAACGTGCCGTTCAGGTTTGCGGTCGCCTCGATGAGGTCCGAGGAGGCATGACGAGAGTCAGCCCATTGACCGCGAGGTTGCTTGAGACTATCGTCAACTACCGCGTCGCCATGGCATCGGAGACACTTGTCGCCCAAAGTGGAATCGTACAGCGTCGTGTTATTGACCTGGGTGACCAGCTTGTCGCATCCAGGAATGAGAAAACTCAGAGCGGCGATCAGGAGCAGGGGAAGCGGCCAGAGGTTTCTTATGGTCATGTCGATCGTCCTACGTCCAATCTTCTCTGAAGTTTTCGTTTTATATAGGGTCGCAGATGATGTGTGTCAAATGGTATTTCAACAGTGCGAAAACCTCGTGGCTTGTCCGCTCTTGCGTGGAACTGAAGAAGGCCGCAGCTGTAGAAGCAATGCATGCCTGCTCGTACGTCCTCGCTCGGAATCTCCTTGCCCGGTTCCCGGCGATTGGCTATGTTGCCTCCCGGCCGAAGGGACATGTTGTGCCCGCCGGTTCTAACGCCTCATCTCGATGTAAGGAAGGCCATTTGACGTCATCGAAACCGCGTTGTTCATCTCGACTCTCGATGCTCAGTCTCTTCGCGGCCCGGGCCGCGAAGCCTCTTGTCTTTCTCCTGCTCGCGCTCCTGACTTTCAATGGCGTCGCTCGGGCCGGTTTGGCTTCATCGTATGACATGCCCGACACCGGCATCGCCAGCAACACCGTCATCGACATTATAGAGCACCGGGGAGGGATCTGGTTGGCGACAGGCAAAGGGATCAATTTCAGCCTCGACACCGGTCGTACATGGTTGATCTATGACCATTCGAATGGCCTGAGGAAAGAGGACATCTCCGCTCTCTGTTCGATCGGCGATCGTCTTTGGGCGGCCACAAACTATGACACGCTGGTTGGGAAGGATATCGTCTCGGCTTCTGATGGTCTGTCCTACACTGATAACCTGGGCGATTTATGGACGCGAATTAAATTCGGGACGGATGGGCTAAATATCCCCAGAGTGCTCGGAGGAAATCGCACCATTTATGACCTCACGGGTTTTGACGATCGCGTTGGCAACCGCAACTGGTTGTTTGCCTCGGCGTTCGCGGGGGGACTGCTGGCGTCGCAGGATGGCGGCATTCATTGGCGTCGAATATTCTTTTCGCTGGCAGACTCGCTGAATTTCTTCAACGACAATGTCGAATTGGATCTTCGCAATCGATATTTCTCGTGCGCGATTGACAGTTCGCATGGCGACACGGTCCATCTTTGGGCCGGCACGGCTGGGGGAGTTGTTGATTATATCTATCGTTCCTGGCGGAGCAAACTCTTCTCCGCCCGCCTGAATCGAATGGCGCTGTGTGCGTCCTGCGCCAATGATACGGGCGTCCTCTATCTTGGCGGCGACAGGGGGTTTTCGCGTTTGCGGACAGTCGGTGAGCCGTTCATCTCGCGAGGCACAGCTGATGGTCTCCCAGGGAAGTACATAACAGCTCTTGTCTATTTTGGCGGCAAGCTGTTCGTAGGGACAACAGCGGACAGCGCTCGGGGAGTATCGACCGGACTGGCGATATCGACTGACGACGGCGAGTCGTTCAGTGATTCCGGCCTCGACAGCGTCAAGGGGAGCGACCGACAGGTTGCCGATTTTGCGTCGATTACCCATCGGCTCTACGTGGCTGGCGGCGAGGGTGGGCTACTGGTAACTATTGACAGCGGTCGAACCTGGGGCAAGGTCTTTATCGATTCAGGGAGCGTGGCGGTGAACCGAAGGAATGTTGTCAATGCGCTGGATGCGCTTGCCGACACGTTGCGCGTGGGGACTGACTCCGGATTGGTGACCTTGTATTTCGATCCTTCAGGAACGGTTGATTCCAGTTCGTTCAAAGTTTTTGCGGAAGATCGAACATCGCCGAGATTCAGCAGCACGAAAGTTGTTCGCATTCGAACGCAGCGGTACGGACTGGACACAACGTCGGGGCGCTATGATTCGCTGGCAATCTGGACCATCAATCGACCCTTGACCGCCAACGGCTCGCCGATAGTTGGACGATCTCGGGATGGTAACGCCTGGCAGCGACTGGTGATGCAGGCGACAACTCATGATATCGGCTTTCACGCGGATACGACGTTTGTCGCCGGAACTTTTGGCATTCGTTACACGACGACGGGTGAGAACCCGACGCTCTCGTTTCAGGATCAGGTGAAAGATACCCTGACCTTTGACAATTTTGAACGCGACACGGTAACGGCGATTGAGATACAGGGACCGACAGTCTGTTTTGCGTCTACGCGCGGGGTAGCGATCTCGCGCGACTATGCGAAGTCATTTCGGATATTTCGCGGTAATCCTGACAGTTTGATGGCCGACGTCGCGTTCAACTACACTTTCGCGAATACGATCAATCTTGACAGCTCTACCTTCGGACTCACAGGAGATTGGATTCCGGCGATGGCGATTCGTCCTGGTGATCGTTCCCGGTATCGGATATGGATTTCAAGTCGGCCCACGAACAAAGCCGGTGAATTCAATGGGATCACTACGGCGCGATACGTGGAGACCGGAACCGGACCACAGAAGACCTATAAGCTTCGTTGGGAACCAGTGTACGGAGACGGGTTTGCCTGGAATTTTGGCTTCAATGGGGACAGCGTCTTCGCAGCGACCAATGCGGGGCTGCTCATGTATCGAGAAATCGCGGGTGAGGCAAAGTGGGATACGATTCGCTTCGTCAATTCATCAGGCGACACGTTGGTCGGTTCGGATCGGGCCGTGTACTGTGTTCGTGCGATCGATACTCTTCTCTGGGTCGGGACAGAGAATGGCACAGTAGTCATGAACCTGAGGGATTTCCGGAAATCATGGGTTAACGGCGTCGTCGACTCCACGAACGACGTCTATGCCTTCCCCGTACCGTTTCGCCCGAACGAACATGAGAGCGTGAGCTTCCATTTCCCGGTCACCAATCCGAGTGGTTCGCGGGTCACGATTGAAATTTACGATTTCGCCATGGACCTGGTCGCCACCGTGTTCTCCGATCAGTTCTTTCCAAAGGGGCTCTATCAGGGTCGCTATAAGGGAGTGCCGGAGTGGAACGGCCGAAATGGCGATGGCCGCCTTGTGGCCGTGGGCGTGTATTACTTCAAAGTGAAGTACTCAAACGAAGGAGTACGGTGGGGAAAGCTGGCGGTAATCCCATGAAAAGAGCGGTTCTTATAGTACTCACCGCACTCGCAGTTTTGTCCGCCGCAGACGCAGGGGTGCGGGGCGCGACCGCCGACGGCGGCATTGCAGCGTCGTTCCTGCAGGTTCCCATTGGGGCACGTCCAGCCGGTATGGGTGGTGCTTATCGGGCTGTCTCGAACGACGGCGCCGGAATCCTCTATAACCCAGCCGGGGTGTGTATGCTCAATCGCCCATTATTCGGCGTCTCCTACCGGGTGATGAGGCTCGATCGAGTCATGGGATATGCCACCTTTTTGACCCCGGCCAAGAATCAAGCTGTTCTCGGCGCGAACTGGTTGTATGCGGGATCAGGGTCGGTCGCGATGCGTACGAGCGACGGACACTTGACGGGTGAGAACTTCCAGCTCAACAGCAGTGTCTTTGGCGGCATCTTCGCAAAGCGCTTTGAGGATCTTCTGGCGGTCGGCATGAAGATCAACTACTTTCACATGACAATCCCGAGCGTAACGGCCTACTCGGTCGGTATCGATCTCGGCACAATGCTCTACGTCTCGAGCTTGGTCGATCGCGAAAGTCGTGACAAGCTCCCAGTGCAGGAGATTCAGATCGGATTGACCGTGAAGAACCTGGCCGCAAAGATGAGGTGGAACAGCGAGCAGTTCCTCCAGAGTCGCAGCGGAAACAAGATCGGGTCAGTACAGGAAGATACGCTGCACGTAGAGTATGGGCTGGGAGGTTCGGCGCGATTTCTCCGGCAGCGACTACTGGTGGCTATCGACGCCGTTAAGAACTCGGTTCAGGGAATCAGATTCCATGCAGGGGGGGAGTACTATCTTTCCGATGATTTCGCCCTGCGAATCGGACATTCGGACGGTCGCTTCACGGCCGGCACCGGTTATCTGTTCAAAGTCGGGACGATGCAATATGCCATCGATTACGCTTTTTCAGCCGACCGGGTTGACGAAGGTTCCGAGCACATCTTTTCACTCGACGTTCTTTTCTAAGAGACATGACTGTGTATCGTCCGCATCGTGACTCAGCGCCACTCCGAGCGATTGCCGCCTTTGCCGTGCTCTGTATTGTGGTGGCATTCGCTCCCTGGGATCAGGCGCGAGGTGTGGATGGGATCGCGCTCATGAAAATCGAGCCGGGCGCAAGACCGGCCGGATTGGGTGGGGCGTTTGTTTCCATTTCGGGAGGTCCAAGCGGAGTTCCCTACAATCCAGCATCGGTGACCACATCCACGAACTTCACGGCCTCGTTCTCGCACACCGGGTATTGGGAGAACATCAGAATCGAGAATGCCTTTTTTGCCACCCCTCTGAAGGGGCGATTGTTTGCGTGCGGTGGGATCCGTTATGCCACGGTAGGGGATTTGGAAATGCGGCAATCGCCGGTTGATCTGCCGGAGGCGTACTTTGAAGCCAACGATCTGTCATTCAAGGCTGGCGTGGCCTACCGATTCTCCGATGAGATCTCTGTTGGCGTTGCGGGGGGGATGTTTATTGAAAAGATCGAAGGGTGGCGCGGGTCAACCCCGAATTTCGATTTTGGACTTCTCTACAAACCGAAAGAGAGGTTGGCTCTCGGGACGTCAGTGATAAATCTGGGGCCGTCGTTTTATCTGAACAAACCGGGTCAGCAGCGATCCCGGAGAATCAGCCTTCCGAGAACGTGGCGTGTTGGTGGTTCGTATGTTTACGATCGCTATCTGGGCGCGGCCGATCTTGTCGTCCTGGATCAGAAAGCACACGTGCATCTCGGACTTGAAGGGCGTCTGCATGAGATGCTCTCTATCCGGACAGGGTTCATGAGTGGCTACGACACGAAGAACTTCACCGCGGGGGCATCGTTTTCCCGGCGAAGTATCGTAGTCGACTATGCTTTCATACCCTATTCGGGCAGTTTGGGATCGTCACACCTTTTCAGTTTCACCTTTCAGTTATAGTCGAAGGAATACTCATTATGGCCAAGTACAGGATTGCCTGGTTGCCGGGCGACGGTGTCGGAAACGAT
Source organism: uncultured Ignavibacteriales bacterium (assembly GCA_964540105.1). GTDB lineage: Bacteria > Zixibacteria > MSB-5A5 > GN15 > FEB-12 > DATKJY01. The sequence continues at coordinate 1,242,463 of CAZILL010000001.1, forward strand.
GTGATGGAAGCCGCCAAGATCGTGCTCGACAGAATCAAGCTCGATGCGGAGTACATTCACGGAGATATTGGATGGGAGTTCTGGAGTCGCGAGGCGAACCCACTTCCAGAACGAACCGTACAGCTGCTCAAGAACACCGACTGCGCGCTGTTCGGCGCGATTACATCCCTGCCGAAAGAAGAAGCCGAACGTGCTCTGATTCCGTCGCTGCAAGGGAAAGGGCATGTCTACGCGTCGCCGATCGTCCGTATGCGTCAGGAGTTCGATCTTCGGACGAATCTACGGCCATGCAAGGCCTACCCGGGGAACCCACTTAATTATAGGGACGGAATTGACATTGTTGTGTTCAGGGAGAACACTGAGGATTTGTACTCCGGCGTTGAGTTCTTCCCTCTGCCGGATGAAGTGCGCCAAGTGATCACAAAGCACAACAAGAAGATGTCTCGCTTTGACAACGCGCCGGCCAACGAAATTGCGGTCTCGCTGCGCATAAATACGAAGACGGGTTGTCGCAACATCATCACTGACGCGTTTGAGTTTGCCCGTAAGGAGAAACGCCCGCATGTGACCATTGTTGAGAAGCCGAACGTCATTCGGGAGACATCCGGCCTGATGGTTCGCACGGCGCGTGAGGTAGCGAAGAATTACCCGGGGATCGAGCTGAAAGAAGCAAACATCGATGCCATGTGCATGTGGCTGCTCAAGAACCCGTTTGACTATTCTGTGATTGTAACTTCAAATATGTTTGGGGACATCATTTCTGATTTGTGCGCTCAGCTCGTGGGGGGGCTCGGCTTTGCGGCCTCGGGTAACATTGGCGACAAATATGCGGTCTTCGAGCCGACTCACGGATCGGCCCCAAAGTATGCCGGACAGTACAAAGTGAATCCGATCGCCATGCTCCTGACTTTAAAGTTAATGTTTGACTGGCTTGGAGAAGTCGATAAGGGACAAGCACTTGAAACGGCGATTGCGGTGGTAATTAAGGAAGGGAGAACCCGGACGTACGATATGGGCGGGTCAAACAATTCCCTCGACGTGGCCAAAGCAGTGGCCTCGAGATTGGCGTGAATCGGGCCGGCTCAGGTTAGACGCGCGTGATGATGTTGACAATAGAGACCCAGTAATATTACAATATGGAAGCGGGAAACATCACGAAGATGTGATGGCAGGAATCGCGTCAAACAGGCAATACTTAGGAAACAGCAAACGCACATCAAAAGGAGATCACATGCGTTACACGACAGTAGTTCTTATTCTCATCGCGGCTCTGGCGGCCGTTTCGGCATGCGCCGCCGACTCAACGAAGGCGGGGGAAGGGATGGGGATGCCACCTATGGGGGCACCGCCGGAGATGAAGCAGGTGGCCTTTATGGTTGGTGACTGGGATATCACCATGAAGTACAACATGGGGGATACGACCCAGTGGCAGGAAACCAAGAGCAAATCGACTGTTACTTCGGTTCTTGATGGCGCCGCTCTCCTAAGCACTTTTGAGGGTACGATGATGGGGATGCCGTTCAAAGGTATGGGACACACCTGTTTCAGCCGTGAAAGCGGAAAGTGGCAGATGAGCTGGGTCGACAATATGGGGGCGGCGTTGAGCGTCTACACCGGTACGCTGAAGGATGGGAACCTGATCCTGACTGGAGAGGAAATGTATCAGGGGAAGCCGATGTTCAGCAAAATGACCTATTCCAATATGTCGGACAGCAAATTCGACTGGACGATGGAGATGTCAATGGATGGCGGCAAGACGCTCACGCCCGGCATGCGCGCGACCTACACCAAGGTGAAGAAGTAATCTCTGACAACGTAGAGAATGAGTAAGGCGGGACTGATCATCCCGCCTTTTTTTGTGCGAAACGCAACATGGCCTCCGCGGCACCCGTAGTCTGGAACAAAGCGTGCTCAGTCAGGAAAGGGGCGTCGTCGTGGAGCTTTGCATAAAAGGAATACACAAGCTGTACCGAGGGGATGTCGTCGCCCTGAGGGATTTCAGCCTATCGCTTGGATCCGGTGTGCTCGGATTGCTTGGTCCCAACGGAGCCGGCAAGTCGACACTCATGAAGATCATCGCGACCATTGCCAAGCCTACCGAGGGGACGGTGACATGGGACGGAGTCGATATTCATCGGGAGCCGGTCGGTTTACGGAGAGTACTCGGCTATCTGCCCCAGGACTTTGGGGTCTATCCGAATCTCAATGTCCGGGAATTCCTGGAGTACTTTGCTGCCGCGAAGGGACTGCGGGCGAGCGACGCGCGTCGGAGAATCGATGAACTTCTGCAGGTTGTCAACCTCGGATCCGTCAGTAAGAGGGCATTGGGGAGTTTCTCCGGGGGGATGAAGCAGCGCGTCGGAATTGCGGCGGCCCTGCTCAATGATCCAAGCGTACTCATCGTAGACGAACCAACCGCCGGTCTCGATCCCGAAGAGCGAGTGCGATTTCGGCACTTGCTGTCCGATCTGGCCGGCGAGCGGGTCGTGATCCTCTCATCGCATATCGTGTCGGACGTTGAAGCGGTTGCTACTCGCATCGCGATCATGGCGAGCGGCTCACTTCTCAGGGATGCCTCCCCGGAGGTGCTCCTGCGAACGGTCGAGGGTCGAGTCTGGGAGTGGACCGTCCCGAGTGATGAGCTCACCGCAGCGCGAAGCCGCTGGCAGATAAGTGGTGCAGTTCGTCGATCGGACGGTGTGCGCATTCGAGCCGTAGCGAATGACCTGCCCGCGACCGGCGCAGTAAAGGTCACCCCGACGCTTGAAGACGCATATCTGGACTGCCTTGCAGATTCACGCGCACGATCGGCCGCGTGACAATGACCAGTTTCGCGCCGCTTGTCAAAGCCGATTTTTTCGAGAGAATTCGCCGGTACAGCTTTCTGATCACGCTAATCTTCACACTGTATGCCGGCTACGCGTTCGTGCCCGGACCAGATGACAGTTACGTCACCCTCGCCCTCGGTAAATATCGCGGCCTCTACAATTCGGCGTGGATTGGGAGCATGATGGCGATTATGGCGTCAACGTTTCTCGGCTTGGTCGGGTTCTACCTGGTCAAGGGTTCACTCGAGCGTGATCGCCGGACAGGTGTTGGGCAGATACTGGCTTCCACGCCGCTGAGTACATTTCGATATCTCGGCAGCAAGGCGTTGAGCAATCTGGCCGTCCTGGCGGCGATGGTTTTGGCGTTGACGATCATGGCCGGAGTGATGCAGCTCGCGCGAGGAGAGGATCGGTCGTTGGATGCCGTGGCTCTGCTATCGCCGTTTCTGCTTTCAACACTACCGGTTCTGGCCCTGGTGGCCGCGTTCGCGATTGCTTTTGAAAGTGTTCCACTTCTTCGTTCCGTTTTGGGCAATGTGGTCTACTACGCCCTTTGGACAGCCAGTCTGATTCTATCGTTGCAGGGCCGCGCAGGAGCGAGTCCGTTCAGCGTCTTCTATGATCTTACGGCCACCGGTCCACTCGTGAGGCATATGCAATCGGCCGCTTCCCAGAGCTTCCCTGACTACGCCGGGGAGTTGAGTATAGGAATACACATTCTCGAAGTCCCGCGCGAGATGCAGACTTTTGTGTGGAACGGGATTGACTGGTCGGTTGAGCTCATTCTTGCGCGTCTTATGCTGGTTCTGTGCGCGGTAGGGGTGGTCGCGATTGCGGCACTGCTCTTCGATAGGTTCGACGATCAGGCGAGCGTGGTGAAGCGGAAAGGCCCCTCTGGTGCAAAAGAGGTATCGCCACAGAACTCGATAGAGGAGAGGTCTCCTTCGAGCCAGCTGGGTACGGTTCATCTGTCGCGACTTGCCGACAGCGGGCACGCCTTTCGATTCGTGGCGATGATCCGGAGCGAGTTGACATTGATGGTCAAGGGAACTTCTCGGTGGTGGCTCCTGGTCGCGTTGGGGCTGGTCATAGCCCAGGTCCTGAGTCCGTTCGAGATCGCCCGCCAATGGCTGCTGCCGATTTCCAGCCTCTGGCCGTTGGCGATCTGGTCGCAGATGGGAACTCGAGAGAGAACTCATGGCACTGAACAGATGGTCTTCTCAACCAACCATTTGCTCACAAGACAGCTCCCTGCACTTTGGCTATCAGGCGTTGCCGTCGCCATCGCGTGCGGAGCTGGTTTTGGTTTGAAGAGTCTGATTCTGGGAGAATGGGCGCCTATCGTTTCCTGGTTGCTCGGATCATTGTTCGTCCCGAGTCTCGCGCTGGCTTTCGGCACTCTCAGCGGCAGTCGAAGACTTTTCGAAGCGGTGTACATGATCCTCTGGTACATGGGGCCGATGAATCACAATCCGTATCTCGACTACATTGGAGCCACGCGAGATTCCTATTCTCTGGGCATCCCGCTTTACATTGGCGTTCTCACCGCTGGGTCACTGTTAATAGCAGTCGCCGCCCGCCGCCGTCAGATAGCAACGTGAGGGGTTGTCAGGTAGTTAGAGTAATCAGCGCGCTCGAAGGGCGTTGATGATGCGCATCCGGGCCGCTCGCGCGGCGGGCAGGAAGCCGCCGAGAATGCCCATGGACACTGATATGAGCATCGCCGTGACAGCGATTTGCGGGGACATCCGGAACGAAAACGCAATTTCCGCGAAAGTGTCGAAATTGGTCGTCGAGATCTGGAGGAACTGGAGAAACATCGCGATCCCTATTCCTGCCGCACCACCGACCACCGTGATCGCCACGGCTTCGAACAGGAAGGCGGTCATGACTGAGGTTTTGCTGAAGCCGAGAGCGCGGAGGGTTCCGATTTCGACGGTTCGGCGAGCCACTGACGCATACATGGTGATCATCGCTCCGATGATGGCGCCGAAGCCGAAAATGAATGAAATCACACTTCCCATAATGTCGGTAAAACGGGTGAATGATTGTGATTGCAGCCGATAGTACTCTCGTTCCCTGATGACGTCTACCGTGAGTCGGGGATCGTTTTCAAGGCGATGCTCGATCGATTCAAACGATGTGTTCGGATCCAGTTTGAACGTAAGTGACGAGAAGACCGGTCGCTCAAAGGCCGCGGTCATCTGATTGACATCTCCCCACAATTCAGACTCAAACCCTGAACCGTTGGACTCGAACAACCCGACTACGGTCCAGTCGCGCATGCCAAAGCGCACAGTCTCACCCAGGCCACAGCCCTGGAAGTTCTTCGCCACTTTTGAGCCTGCGATGATCTCCGACGTCCCCGGGCGCCAGATGCGCCCCTGGGTGATCTTGACGTCGGGTCGAATCTTCAGCGAGATTTCGCTGACGCCTCGGACCGGGATATTGCTCACGTCACCGTTAGACCTCTTCGGTTGGCCGATGAGGACGAGAGTTTCGCCTGTGAACAGTGGCGTGCCGTCGACCTCACGAGAAACGCCGGCATCAGCCTTGACAATGTCGGCCATCTCGCGTTGCACGATTGAAACGATTTCGGTTGTAGCCGAGCGTCGGACGATGATGATGTTATCGTCGGAGCCGGTATCGACCAGAGTCTGCTCAAGGCCGTGAGAGAGCATGAAAACCGCGCAGAACACGAACACGACCAGCGCAATGCCCACGAGAGTCAGCGATGACGTGAGCTTGCGGGCAAAGCTGTTTTTCAGAGAGTATGACAGTAGTTTCCACATAGCGCTATCTCAATCCACTACCCTTAGTCCATCAACGATACTCGTGCGCAGCGCTTTCATAACTGGAAAGATCGCCGCCGTGATGCCGACGAAGAGGGCAGCCGCAAAGGCAAGCACGTAAGTCAGGGGTTCAAGGGGGAAGACCGGAAAGAAGTCCACGAGCGCGGCTTTGACGAGACTGACAATCGGTACTGTGAGCAGCAGCCCTCCGATTCCGCCGAGGCAGGCGATGACGAGTGATTCGCCGAACACGAGACCGATGATGTGGAGAGCACTAAAGCCGAGCGTCTTGAGTATTGCGTATTCGCTGATACGCTCGCGCGCGGTCATGGCCATTGTGTTGGCAAGGACAAGCAGGATGATTCCAATGACCATGTATGAGACGGCCTGTAAGCCGAGAATGATCGAGCTGGACATCTGGACAAAGCTGAGACCAAAGGCTTCCTCAGTTTGAGTTTTCGTTTCGGCTGCGGAGTTCTTGAAGATAGCATCGATTCTTTCGGAGATAGCCGCGGCGTTGTTTGGGTCATCGATCCTGACGATAAACGATCCTACCTGGCCGGCCCGTTCTGGCGATTCGGCCCGCATCCGCTCGTCGAGATAGTCGAAGTGAAAGTACATGACACTCTCACCCGTGCTCTCCTTGGAAGTTGTAAAGAAAGCTCGGATGACGAAGTCCCAATCCCCGGGGAAAATATCCCCCTGAATGCGAATCTGATCCCCCAGTTTCCATCCGTAGCGGTCGGCTAACTTCTTACCAACGATCGCCGCATTGCGCTCTCGCATGAACACTTCCTTCTGGTCCGGAGGTATCTCATACTCGGGGTACAGATCGAAATACGTCTTGTGATCGACCGCGAATCGTGGAAAGAAGTTCTTCGGATCAATGTAGATCCCGCCAAACCACTGTCCGCAGGAGACACCGGTAACTCCCGGGACATCCAGAATCTTGCGTTCATAGGCCAACGGCATGGGGAAGATGATTGAGATGGAGTTGGTTGTCACCAAGCGATTAGGGGACGCCTCGGCGGCTCCGGCATACCAGGCGGCTATGAAGGTTCGAATCAGAACGAAGCCCATGACTGCGATAGCCATGACAATAATGGTCAGGCTTGTCCGCAGCGGATGTCGCCGAGTATTCCTTAATATCAGACGAAAGACGTTCATTCGGCGACCAATTCCCCCTTGTCCAGATGGCGAATCACATGAGCTCTCTCTGCGGCGCGGGGATCGTGGGTGACCATGATGATAGTCTTGGTATACTCCTTGTTCAACCGGTTGAGGAGTTCCATGATGTCCTCGGCCGACTGCTTGTCGAGATCGCCGGTAGGTTCATCGGCGAGGATGACATTGGGGTCGGTCACCAGCGCCCGGGCGATGGCAACTCTTTGTTCCTGGCCACCTGATAGCTGGTTTGGATAATGTTTCATACGATCCCCAAGTCCGACTATGGTGAGGGCCGTCTCCACCTGACGCTTCCGCTCCGCCTTGTTTAGCTTGGTCAGAAGCAGTGGCAGCTCCACGTTCTCAAACGCGTTGAGGACCGGTATCAGATTGTAGAATTGAAAGATGAATCCAATATTCCGATGTCGCCAGCGAGCCATTGCGGCGTCGTCGAGTTGGGAAATATCGCTGCCTGCGACAGTGATTCTTCCGGACGAGACCCGATCGATTCCGGCGAGGAGGTTCAATAATGTCGTCTTGCCTGACCCAGAAGGACCCATCAGCGCGAGGAACTCTCCTTCCGGTATCTGGAAGGTGATGTCTCGCAGAACCGGGATTTCCAGATGGTCGCGCCAATATGACTTTTGAACGGCTTCTACCTGCACAAGTACTTGAGGCATAAATACCCCTATCTACTACAATGATCTTTCAATTTTCTGTCCGGACACCATCTTGCCCGGAGGTGAGAGGACCACCTGATCCCCCTGCCTGAGGCCATCGACGACTTCAATCATCTTGCCGAGATCGCGACCGGTCCTGACTTGAACGGCAGTGACGTAGTCGCCATCAACGCGGAACACGAGTTTCTGTCCCTCGAGTGTTGTGATCGCGTCCCGCGATACAGCCAGCATGGTCGCGGTCGACGCGTTGACTGAAGTTGAATCAAGATAGAAATTGACGCGGGCCGACATTTCGGGCAGCACCTTGCTATCGATGTGCGTGAAAGCCACTTTTGTGAGAACTGTGGCGCGCGAGCGATCGGCAGTGGGGACAATCTTCTTGACGACGCCGGGATACCGGACGGTCGGGTACGCATCGAGAATAATCTCGACTGGCCGACCGGTAACCACCTTGTTGATGTTTGACTCGGAAACATCCGCCTCAACTTCAAGCGACGCCATATCGGCGAGGGTGACAACCGAACCTTTAGACGATGCCGACGAGGCGAAGGGGGCAACGATTTCTCCGACTTCGGCGTTCTTGGTAAGCACCGTCCCACTGAACGGAGCCCTGATAATTGTATTTTCGAGATTAACCTCGGCGCTACGGATCGACGCCTGGCTTCCTGCCAGACCCGCTAATGAACGCTTGTAGGCAGATTCGGCTTCCTCCAAGATGGCGTCGGTAATTCCGCCTGACTTCAATAGGCTCTGAGCGCGCCTATAAGTTCGACCGGCGTTCAGGGTGTCGACTTCCGCCTGCTTGAGGGCAGCTCTGGCAAGGTCGACTCCGGCTTTGATATCTTCGTTGTCCAATACTGCGATCACTTCCCCGGCCAACACAGTGTCGCCCTCTTCGAACTCAATCGACTTGAGGCGGCCCGTTCCTTTGGATGCTACTTCGGCCTTCCGCTGAGCCACAACGTAACCTGTGGCCACCAGATTCGCCGCGGCATCGGAACCAGAGATCAGGCTGACCGTGGTCAGTTTGACTCTCATCGAGGGCGCGACGTGATCACGAAAGAGAACAAAGCCAACCACGAGGCCAACAGCGATGACGACGAGGGTAATATATATCCAGGATCTACTGCGCGGATGATCGTCCTGCTTCCTGTTTCGATCGATCCTCAGGGATGAGAGATCCGGCTTGTTTCTCCCCAGTTCCATGTCGCTACTCAGAAGGATACCTGTCTTTTGTAATTCCAGCACCGCGAATATCTTTCAACGCTGCTTCAAAGCCAAGTGATTTTTTTCCGCGAGCAGGTGCGAAAAGGAACGACAATCCCAGCGCAGCGCATCTCCCTCTACCAGATGCCGAGTGCGTCCTTGGCGTAATCCGAGCACATCTCGCGCGGATCCCACGGCGGATCCCAGACGAGAATGACTTCCACCTTGGTCACACCTTCAAGTTGCTCGACTTCGTGATTGACCATGGACAAAAGCATGTCACCGTATGGACAGGCCGGCGTCGTCAGAGTCATCTTCACTTGCACGACGCCGTCGTCGGCGATCAGGACATCGTACACCAGGCCCAAGTCCACAATACCGATTCGAATCTCCGGATCATGGATCGGTTTGAGGCGATCGAGGATCTGTTGCTTGGTCGGAAGCGGCATGGACATCAGCTCTCTTGAGGCGGCGGCTCATCTTCCGTAGAGGCGCTTGACCGTTTGCCGGCGGTCCCGTTTTCGTAATTCTTGAGTCCCTCAACCAGAGTCACCCACGCTAGCAACGCGCATTTTACGCGGACGGGAAACTGGCGAACTCCCTTAAGCGACCCAAGATCACCGAGGTCTTCGTCGACTTCCAGGGTCTCTCCCTTGAGCATTTTCCTGACGATCTCAGCAATGCGCTTGACCTCGTCGAAAGACTTCCCTTTGACCGTCTCCGCAAGCATTGATCCCGACGCGACTGATATCGCGCAGCCCCGGCAATTGACATGAACGTCCTTGAGCACACCCTGATCCATCTTGACTTCGAGAGAAATCTCGTCACCGCATGACGGGTTCTGACCGTCTGAACTGATATCGGCGCTCTCGATCGGCTTTTTGCCGCGCGGCGATCGGTAGTGATCGAGGATAATCTCGCGATACATGTCATCCAGGGAACGGCTCATACGCCAAAGTACTTTCTCATCTCCTGAAGGGCGTCTATGAGTGTATCCACGTCCTTTTCGTCGTTGTACAAGTACAACGACGCCCGGGCGGTCGCGACCTTACCCATGGTCCGCATGAGCGGTTGGGCGCAGTGATGTCCGGCTCGAATGGCAATACCGCGCGAGTCGAGAAAAGTGGAAATGTCGTGAGGATGAATGCCGGGGTCGGTGAAGGATATCGCTCCGCCGCGACCGGCTATGTCGAGCGGCCCCTGAATTTCGATACCTTTCATATCCGTGAGGCGCTCGATTGCATACTTCGTCAGGGCCGCTTCGTGGCTACGAATCTTGTCCATGCCGAGACTCTCCAGATAGTTAATGGCAACATCAAACGCGATCACATCCGCGATGTTTGGCGTGCCGGCTTCGAACTTCCACGGCAGATCGTTGAAGGTAACGCGATCAAAGGCTACCTCTCGAATCATCTCACCACCGAACGTGACCGGCGGCATAGCTTCGAGAAGCTCGCGCCTTCCGAAGAGCACGCCGACACCGGTTGGTCCGCACATCTTGTGAGCCGAGAAGACATAGAAATCGACTCCCAGTTCGTGGACATCGACCGGCATATGAGGAACAGCCTGAGCGCCGTCGGCAAGGATCACCGCGCCTTGATGATGGGCAAGATCGGCAAGCTCGCGGATCGGATTGATCGTCCCCAGAACGTTCGAGCAATGGCTGACGGCTACGAGTTTGGTTTTCGGCGTGATGATTCGATTGATATCGCTTAAGTCCAAATGGCCGCAGACCGTAATTGGGATTCGCTTGAGGGTTGCCTTCCTGCGTTTCGCGAGCATATACCACGGAACAAAGTTGGCGTGGTGTTCCATTTCGCTGACCACGATCTCGTCCCCTTCCTTGATCGCCAATTCACCCCAGGCGTACGCCACTAAATTGATCGATTCAGTAGATCCCTTGGTGAAGATGATCTCCTCAGGGGTCACGCCACCGATGAACCGAGCGGTGTGTTTTCGAGTCAGTTCGAACGCGGCCGTCGATTGCTCCGAGAGCGTGTGCAACCCGCGGTGGATGTTCGCGTTCATCTTGCGATAGTAGTTGCTGAGGGCGTTGATGACGACGCGCGGTTTCTGCGACGTGGCCGCGCTGTCAAGGTATACGAGCCGATGACCGTTGATCTGCTGCTCAATAATGGGGAAGTCCGCCTTGATCTGCACCATATCCAGACCAACCGACGTGTGTTCGGCCGTCTCCGACCCAAGAGGTATTTCCGGTCTCATCGATCTCGTTCCTGTCTGTTTCATCGCCAACGCAGTCGTCGACAGTCATTCAAGATACACAAGAATATCTTCCCCTTCAACCATGACTTTGTACGTGTCGATGGGCACGATAGCCGGCGGGGCGGTCACGGCTCCGGTTCGAAGATCGAAGCGTGCGCCGTGTCTTGTACACATGATTTCGTGACCCTTGAGTTTCCCGTCGATAATCGGACCCGAGTCGTGCGAGCATTCGTCGGCAATTGCGAAGTACCCTTCAGCGGAGTGAACCAGTACGAAACGCCCGCCCCGCGCTTCCAAAGCTCTCATTGAGCCTTCAGGGATTTCGCCGACTGACGCAACTCGAACATATTGGCCCATAGCTCAGATGCTTTCCAGCCGATGGGCGACGATCTCTGAAATCTGCCCCCGCAGATCAGCGGGAACCAGCTCAAGCGTCGGATTCACAAACCCGGACACAATCATGCGCACAGCGTCGCGGCGAGAAATCCCACGGCTGGTCAGGTAAAATAGGCTCATCGGGTCAATCGGACCAACGGTCGCTCCGTGTGAGCACATCACTTCTTCATTCAGAATCTCCAGCTCGGGAATGGACTCGGCTCTGGCCCCTGCGTTCAGGAGGAGATTTCGATTCTCCTGGTAAGCTTCGCACACTTGAGCGTTGTGGTCGATCCGAATCAGCCCGGTGTAGGCCGAGACCGATTTGTCGCGCAGGATGACCTTGAAGTTGATGTTGGACCGGGTGTGCCCGCTGGCATGGTGGTGAAGCGTATGATTGTCAAAGTGGCACCGTTCGGAGCCGAAAACCATGCCGTACATATCACTTTGCGCCCCCAGGCCGTTGAGAATCACTCCGAAGTTCTGCTTTGTGATCGATGCCCCGAAAACAAGGGGGACGGTCAACATCGATGCCCCCTTTTCAATCCGGGCCCGCATCGTAAGGAACGTGTGCATCGCAGGCTCTTGCCTTTGAAGCGACACATATCGGACACGACTATCGGGGGATCCGAAGATTTCGACACAGCCATTGGAGTAGCTGACTCCCCGCGCTGCGTCCGCTGACCCGCCGACGTATTCGTCAATCAGCGTGAGTTCGGCATTCCGACCCACGACGACCAGCAGGCGAGGGAACTGCGCTGACAGGGCGCCGCCAGCTTCACGAAGTAAGTGTATCGGCTCAGAGATAACTGTGTTGTCGGGAACATACACAAAGATTCCGTCGCTCCACAGTGCGCCATTCATGGCTTCGAACTTGCCGCTCTGCTGATTCACGAGTTGATAGAGATGCTGTTCCACGACAGCTCGATGCGACTCGACAGCCGTGGACAGCGGGGTGATGATCATCCCGGTCTGATCGGCATGGTTCTGTGGGCGGCACTTGATAACACGCCCAGCAAAGTCGCTCGCGTGTGCGCCGGCGTGGCCCGGGCGGTCAGTGCGTGCCTGGGCATCAACGCTCTCACTATGTGGGACAGGCCGGGGGAAAACAAAGCTCGCCGGGTCTGTATATCGCCACAGGTGAAGGCCACGCTGAGGCAGAGGAGAGGCGTTGAAAGATTGGCGGGCTGAGTTGCGCAGGTCTCTCAGCCAGGCGGGGCCCTGTCCCTCTTCCGATGGAATCTCTGGGATCAGGTATTCTTGCGACTGGTTCATATTATCCTACCGATCCTTCCATCTCAAGTTGGATCAGGCGATTTAACTCGACTGCGTATTCAAGCGGAAGTTCTTTGGTGAAGGGCTCCATGAAGCCGTTCACGATCAGAAGACGCGCATCGTCCTCCGTGAGACCTCGACTGGTGAGATAGAAGAGCTGCTCTTCGGCAACTTTTGAGACTCGAGCCTCGTGTTCGACACGAACTTGGTCGTTGTCGATTTCCATTGTCGGGTAGGTGTCGCTGCGGGCATCCTTACCGATCAGAAGCGCATCGCATTCGACCGACACTTTGGAATTGACAGCATTCTTGTGAATCTTTACCAACCCTCTGTACGACGCACGTCCATCATCTTTTGAAATAGATTTCGATGTTATTCGCGACGAGGTGTTCGGGGCCGCGTGGATCACTTTGGCGCCAGCATCCAGACACTGACCGACACCAGCGAGGGCCACGGAGAGGATTTCTCCCCGCGCTCTTTCACCGACCAGTTGGATGCACGGGTACTTCATGGTCAGACGGGAGCCAAGATTGCCATCAACCCACTCCACGGTCGCATCCTTGTGAGCGGTAGCGCGCTTCGTCACGAGGTTGTAGATATTGCGAGACCAGTTCTGAATCGTCGTATATCGAATATAGGCTCCGTCAAGGGCGATCAGCTCAACGACTGCGGAGTGGAGCGAGTCGGTCGAATAGACCGGCGCGGTGCATCCTTCGATGTAATGAACGCGCGACCCTTTGTCGGCGATGATTAGAGTTCTTTCGAACTGCCCCATGTTTTCCGCATTGATTCGGAAATAGGCCTGGAGCGGTACTTTGACATCAACGCCCGGCGGGATATAGATGAACGATCCACCTGACCAGACGGCCGTGTTGAGCGCTGCGAACTTATTGTCAGTGGAAGGGATGACCGACCCAAAGTACTTGCGGACAATCTCCTGTTGTTCGCGCAGTCCGCTGTCCATGTCGAGAAAGATAATTCCCTGTTTCTTGAGATCCTCTTTCATGGAATGATAGACGACTTCGGATTCGTACTGTGCGGACACGCCACCCAGGAATGTTTTTTCGGCTTCTGGGATTCCCAGGCGATCGAATGTCTTCTTGATATATTCAGGGACATCATCCCAGCTCTTCTGCTGGTTTTCGATTGGCTTCATGAAGTAGTAGATGTTCTCAAAGTCGATCTCGCCCAGCACCTTCGAGTTCCCCCATTTGGGCATCGGTTTGGCGTAAAACAGATCAAGCGCCTCATGCCGAATGTCCGCCATCCATGACGGTTCCTTCTTCATGCGCGAGATCATCTCGACTACTTCGTGGCTGAGTCCTTTTGCCCCCTTGTGAAAGTAGTCGACTGGATCGCTGAAACCGTACTTGGCAGCATAGTCGCTATTGAGGCGCGACAGATCACTTCTCTGCTGTTCAACAGAATCCGACATCAATTACACCCCGGCTTTCTGTTCGGTTTCGACCCAGTCATATCCGTTGTCTTCCAGCTTGAGGGCCAGTTCAGGTCCCCCAGATTTTACCAGCTTTCCGGCCATCATGACATGGACGAAGGTGGGTTTGACATACGTGAGAAGTCGTTGGTAATGGGTGACCATGAGGACGCCGTTATCGTTTGTGCAGAAGCGGTTGATTCCATTTGCCACGGTCTTGAGCGCGTCAATGTCGAGCCCCGAATCTGTTTCGTCGAGGACAGCCATCTTCGGCTGCAGCATGGCCATCTGCAGAATCTCGATCCGTTTTTTTTCTCCGCCGGAAAACCCGTCGTTCAAGTATCGGGTCGCGAATGATTCGTCGATTTCCAGCGCCTGCATCTCCGAGCGGAACAGCTTGCGAAAATCCGACATGTCCGCCTCTTTGCCTCGATGCGACTGAAGTGCAGTTCGCATGAAATTGGCGACGGTCACTCCTGGAATGGCCATAGGGTATTGGAAGGCAAGAAACAATCCCGCGCGCGAGCGTTCGTCGGCGCTCATCTCCAAAATATTCCTGCCGTCAAGCGCGGCTGTTCCGCGGGTGATCGTGTAAAGGGGGTGCCCCATCAGGGCATTCGACAAAGAGGACTTTCCTGAACCATTCTTGCCCATGATGGCATGAATCTCGCCCGGGAAAATCTTCATCGAGACGCCCGAGACGACTTCTTTCCCTTCCACTTCGACGTGGATATTCTCGAATTCGAAAATCGGTGCTCTATTATTCATATGCTATCCTTTCATTCCAGATTGGTACGGCCCACATGCGAGCGGGTGAGTTCTTTTTCAAGTAGTGATTGAGCGATTGCCACATGAGCCGAATCGCGTTGCTGCTGCCCAGACCGTTCGCCGTTCAAGAGGTCGAGAATCGTCGTTTGCGACAGAAATTCCTGCACAAAACCCGCCAATCCTCCAAGGATATCGTGCACTGAGCACTTTTCAACATGCACACACTGCTGAAGTTGACCGGAATATTTTTGGCAATGATCGGGGTCGATGAGTGGTCCGCCGAGAGCGCTGAGCACTTCATACAGGTTTATTTCCGAGGGTTCTCGGGTGATGCTGAAACCTCCCCCTCGACCACGAGCGGCCAGCACGAGGCCGCTTCGCCTGAGTATAGCGAGGAGTTTCGATGCATACGGCACAGATAACCCCTCAGCTGAAGCGATTTCAGAAATTGAGAGTTGCCCTTTGGGGCCTTTCCGGGCGAGAGCCAGGAGGCACCGCAATCCGTATTCTTCAACAGCAGTTATTCTCATACTACCTACTAAGAGTCAATTTGTCCTTTTTCCTGATCCAATATATCTAATCATTACGCTTTTGTAAAGTATATTTTCAAACTGAATTGATACGGAATTGTTCCCTTCTTTCGCTTTCCCCGATCGACTTTTCTCTTGCCATTCTCCATTGAAGCGATTACTTGCGCTATTCCTTTAGTGGTATGTAAGGCAATAAGTTAATAGAGAGCTTACGATCATGGACATTCTCAATATCCTTGCTCTTGCCTTTGCGCTTGCACTGGATGCGTTCGCGGTGGCCGCGGCGGCTGGCATAAAACTGGGTACAATCGACCGCTGGACAGTGTTTCGACTCTCTTGGCATTTTGGATTCGCTCAGTTTGGCATGCCTGTCGTTGGATGGATGGCCGGGGAGTATATTTTCAGGTTGGTGGGACCATTTGGGAACTGGCTGGCGGGGCTGGTTCTGCTGGGGATTGGGGTAAGGCTTATCTGGGAGCAGTTCAATCCTGATCAGCGGAGTTGGAAGGGGGACCCGACACGAGGCGCAAGTTTGCTGGTGCTGATGTTTGCCACATCGATTGACGCGCTAGCGGCAGGGTTTTCTCTGGCCCTCGTAGGCGTGAATATCCTTCAGCCGGCGCTCGTCATCGGCGTGGTTGCAGCCGGAATGACTATCGTGGGATTGGTCTCCGGCCGCACGGTCGGTTCCCGGTTCGGTCGTTTGGCCGGATATGTTGGAGGTGTCGTGCTGATCGCGCTGGCAGTCAGAGCAGTTCTATGAGGTTCGGTCTGGGTCTGGGAAGTCGCGATACAAAGCTGACCTGAAGTCTGTGACCGCGCTGTAGATCGCTTGATGGTGCTGCTCGACGTCACCAGAGCGCGCAGCCACCAGCTGGAATGCGTCCTCCAACTGTGACAGTTTCTCGAACTCAAGAATGATATGGAACTCACCAAGCTCAGGAGGACCGAAACCCAATTTCCGGCGTGTGATTCGATACCCGGCGAGCTGTTTCCGCGTCTGCAAGAAGCCGAGATATTTGTGCAGTGAGTTAACGAATTGCATGTCTTTGGAGCTGTCCTTCAGATTGCACCAGATGTGATAATAATCCATTATCGGTCTCCTTTATGGACTATGAGGTTTCCCAACAGTAATCTATGCGCTGAACATGGTCGAGCAATTGTTAATTTG
Source organism: uncultured Ignavibacteriales bacterium (assembly GCA_964540105.1). GTDB lineage: Bacteria > Zixibacteria > MSB-5A5 > GN15 > FEB-12 > DATKJY01. Next base: position 1,258,910 of record CAZILL010000001.1, read on the forward strand.
TTCTCGCCACTCTCGATTCTCGTTGACTCCTGTAGTCCACCCGAATAGACTGTCGGGATGTAGGGATTCTAAGACGCCGTCGGTGATCTCCAGGGGCGTTTGGTCCGAGAGGAGGATAGGGAATGCGTGTTCTCATTGCGGTTACTTTAGTCGCGGTATCGGTGATGCTCTCGGGATGTGTCCCGTCGCTCTTCCCACTCTACCACGAAAGCGATCTGACCTCACTTCCGGAACTGGTTGGAACGTGGGAAGAGTCTTCCGAAGAAGGGGAGAACGATCTTTGGAGATTCGATCGAGCCGATTCCAATTCGTACGCGCTCACGTACTACGAAGATAGCGTGCCGGCCCTATTCGAGGCTCACGTGCTGAAACTACAGGACAAGTTCTTCATTGACATCAGTCCGGAGCAGCCGGAATTGGCCAATGACTTGCAGAAAGCCCTCTTGCTGCCTGTGCATCTCTTTGGTCTGCTGTCGCTTAAAGAAGATACGCTGAGAATTGCGTGGCTCGATGGGGAGTGGGTGAAGAGAATGATCGAAAAGGGGACTGTCTCGATTACACACGCGATCGTCGACTCTGACTTCCTTCTGACCGCCTCACCCTCAGAGCTTCAAGCCTTTGTTTTGCAGCATCTCGACGATCCGGAAGCGTTCCCTGTGACCGCCTATTCCCGAGTCGTTGAGTAGCAGGTCATCCCGGCCAGCAACCAGCACGGCGTCGAGTCCAAAATCGGACTTGATTCTAAAGGCTTGACGCGCTATCTTGATTGTGAAAAGATTCACACGATGTTGATGGGTAGAATCAGATTGCGAGCATCATGTAGATGAGAGAACTACTATCAGGTAACGAGGCAGTGGCACGCGGTGCGTATGAAGCGGGCGTTGCGCTGGCCGCTTCCTATCCGGGGACTCCCTCGACAGAAATACTGGAGACTCTTGCAGAACGGTTTCCATCGATCTATTCCCAATGGTCACCCAATGAAAAGGTAGCCTTTGAGGTAGGCATTGGGGCGTCGCTCGGGGGGAAACGCGCATTAGTCACGATGAAACATGTCGGCCTCAATGTCGCCGCTGATCCCTTCATGACTTTTGCCTACACCGGCGTGAATGGAGGGTTTGTGATCGTAAGTTGCGACGATCCCGAAATGCACTCGTCGCAAAACGAGCAGGATAATCGCTTCTATGCCAAATTCGCGCAGATCCCCTTTCTGGAGCCATCGGATAGCCAGGAGGCGAAGGAGATGCTGATCACGGCTTATGAGATGTCGGAGCTTTTTGATACGCCGGTGATGTTGCGTCTAACAACTCGAATCTCGCACTCCAAAGGAATTGTCGAGCTCTCTCCGCGGACTGAAGCACAGGACAAGAAGTTCACGCGGGATCCATCCAAATACGTCATGATACCGTCCTATGCCCGCGGTCGTCACATCATTGTAAGCGAGCGGCTGGAGAAGCTTCGCAGGTATGCAGAAGAAAGCGGCCACAACGTCGTCGAAGAGAACGGTTCGCGGGTAGGGATCATCACGGGCGGGGTGTCGTATCAATATGCCAAGGAAGTAGCCCCGCAATTCGACTACCTCAAGCTGGGGATGGGGTATCCGTTGCCGATGGGGAAAATCGAGGAGTTCATACGGCGCCACGACTCGGTACTTGTCGTCGAAGAACTTGAGCCGTTTTATGAGGAGCAGATTAGGGCCGCGGGGTTCAAGGTTGAGGGGAAACGATACTTGGGTCATCTGGGTGAACTTACCCCCTACCGGGTTACCCTTGGGCTGCGCGATGCTGGCCTGCTTGCCCGTGCCGAGATTCCCACTATTACAAGTGAACCGCTATTTCCGCGCCCTCCGGTTCTCTGCCCCGGGTGTCCACATCGAGGAGCCTTCATGGCGCTCAAGAAACTCGGCGTTGTGGTGACCGGAGACATCGGCTGCTATACCCTGGGCGTGACCGAGCCTTTGAATGCACTCGACACCTGCATCTGTATGGGGGCGTCGATAGGGAATGCCATCGGCATGGAGAAGGTACGCGGTTCCGAAAAAGGAGCCGTCGCGGTCATAGGTGATTCGACGTTTGTCCACTCGGGAATTACAGGTTTGATCGACGCCGTATACAACAACAGCAACGTCACCGTTCTCATCCTTGATAATCGTGCTACAGCCATGACCGGCGGACAGCAACACCCATCCACCGGCAAAACGCTTATGGGCATCGATGCCCATCGACTTGACATCGCAACGGTCTGCCGAGCCATAGGCGTTCAGAGTGTCCGAGAGCTCGATGCCTACGACTATGAGACGGCTGTCAAGATGATCTCGGAAGAACTCGCGCGATCAGGGCCGTCGGTGATCATCACCACGCGTCCCTGTGTTCTGATGCCGGTGCGCATCATGGACGAACCGTATGTAGTCGATTCCGAACTCTGCAACGGTTGCGGGGTCTGCTTCCGCATCTCCTGTCCGGCCATTGCGGCATCGCACGAAACCAATAAACATGGTCACCCGAAGGCGGTCATCGACGAGACCTCCTGTACCGGATGCACACTGTGCACACAGGTCTGTCCGACTGAAGCCATTATCCTCAAGAGTCAATACGTGAAAGTAGTTTAGGTTCCCTATGCCATTGGAGACATGCAATATACTGATCGTTGGCGTCGGAGGCCAGGGCGTACTCTTAGCCTCTGAGATCCTGTCCGATGCGGCCATGAGCGCCGGTTTTGATGTGAAGAAGTCCGAGATACACGGAATGTCACAGCGTGGCGGGGTAGTCTCCTCCCACGTTCGAATCGGTCCGAAGGTCTATTCACCGACAATCCAGGAGGGTCAGGTTGATATACTCCTGTCATTCGAACAGGCAGAAGGATTACGGGCGATCCCTTGGATGAAACCGGAGGGCATTGCGATTGTCGCTCGGACTGCCATCATTCCCGCCATCGTCACTTCGTCGAAGAAGTATCACTACCCGGAGAATGCGATCGAAGAGATCAAGGGCAAGATTGGTCGAGTCATAGATGTAGAGGCTGACAAGATCGCGGCGGAACTTGGAAATCCGCGCCTGGTGAACACGATCCTGCTGGGTGTAGCGTCGAACTACTTGTCTTTCGACCAGGAACTCTGGTTTGAGACTTTCCGTGCCAAGCTCAAGCCGAAGCTGGTTGACATCAATTTGACAGCGTTCAAGCGCGGCCGCGAGGTCCGCCTGACCCCTGTTGGTGTGTGAGAGAGGGATGCCGCAGCTCTTCCTGATTGTCAATCCTGGGTCAACGTCAACGAAGATGGCTCTGTTCGACGCCGACCGGAAACTGGCTGACGATGCCGTGCGTCACGACGCCCGGGACCTTGCTCGCTTTGACAATGTCGCGGACCAATTTGACTACCGCATGCAGGCGATCGATGGTTGGATCAGCTCACTCAATTTGTCCGGCCGTGCTCTGTCAGCAGTCGTAGGACGTGGAGCGCCGCTCCGACCGTTGGAGGGGGGCTCCTATCAAATAACAGATTGCATGATCTCCGAGCTTCGAGAGCGGCTTCATTCCAACCACGCCTCGAATCTGGGAGCAATCATCGCGCGACATCTGGGGGAACGCTTCGGTGTTCCCTCGTTTATCTCCGATCCAATTACGGTTGACAACTTTACGGAGGTCGCACGGATTAGCGGTGTTCCTGAGATTGATCGCAAGTGCCGTGTCCACGCCCTGAACATCAAAGAGGTCTGCCGCAGGGAAGCGCTCAAGTCAGGCAAACAGCTGGATCAAGTCAATTTCGTGTGCGCTCACATGGGGGGAGGCGTTTCGGTCGCGGCGCTGGAACGGGGACGTGTGATCGATGTCAACGATGGACTCCTGGGTATGGGGCCGTTTTCTCCCGATCGAGCCGGAGCGCTTCCCATAGGTGCACTTGTGAAGCTGTGCTATTCAGGCAAGTACAATGAGAAGGAACTGACAGACAAACTCTCTCGACACTCAGGACTGGTGGCCTACACTGGATCATCGGATCTTCGCGAAGTGGAAGTGATGATCGAAAAGGGAGACAAGATGGCGAGACTCAGTTTCGACGCCATGGCCTACCAGATCGCCAAAGAGATCGGTTCGGCGGCCACTGCGCTCAGGGGGGATTTCCAGTCGATTGTTCTTACCGGTGGCATGGCGAATTCGACTCGGCTCGTCGATGAAATTGCCTCACACGTTGCCTTCTTGGGTGAAGTGGTCGTGGTTGCAGGCGAGTTCGAGATGGAGGCGCTCGCCGCCGCCGGAGTTCGTTTCCTGTCGGGTGAGGATCAATTGAAAGAGTATTAGACAGTGCAAGAACAGGCCATAAAATCCTCCGATGAACTAATCCGTCGTGCAGTAGACATAGCCCGCGAATGCCGCCGACAGCGGGTGGTCGTCGCAGCTGCCCAGGACGCAGATGTTTTGGACGCGCTGTCCCAGGCGCAGGCCGATGGCTTTCTCTCCGCTCTGTTGGTAGGCGATGAACGGATGATCCGAAGTCTTGCAAGCGATAAAGGGATCAATCTTGACAATCTCGAAATTGTAGACAAACGGGACGTGAACGATGCCGCCCACTTTGCCGTCGGCGTAGCTTCCAGAGGTGAGGCAGACGCGATCATGAAAGGTTTTTTGCCGACTTCGTTGCTCTTAAAAGTGGTTCTTGATAAGCAATACGAACTTCGCGGAAAGAACGCCCTGTCCCATTGTGCTGTGCTTGATATCCCCGGCTACCACAAGCTTCTGAACGTCACCGACGGCGGGATGATCGTGAAACCCGATCACGAGCAAAAGTTGCAAGTGCTTGAGAATGCGGTAACGGTCAGTCGGGCGTTGGGATTGTCGCCGGTACGGGTGGCGCTTTCTGCGGCCACCGACAAACTCTCGATTCATATGTCGCACACGCTGTCAGACATTGACAATATCATCCCGGAGGCGCTTCGCACGTTATCCGGAATTCTCATCCAGGGACCCCTGTCGTTTGACGCCGCGACATCGTCACGGGCGGCGGATTACCAGAAACTGAGCGGCGCTGTGGCAGGCGATGCCGACGTGTACCTTGTCGACAGCGTTGAGGAAGGGAACATCATATCGAAAGCACTGGTGCAATTTGCTGACGCCGTTTTCGCGGGCGTTATCGTGGGAGCGAAAGCGCCGATCTCACTTGTGTCGCGCACGGATTCAGTGAAGAATAAAAAGGCTTCACTCGCGTTGTCGTGTTTGGTCGCTCATTACTGCTCGACACATCGGACAGCGCTGAAGGAGGGCGTGTGAACGTTCCCAGCATGAGCATTCCTGAAGTTCACTCGTATGCTCAGATTCTGGCACGAGTTCGCGAGAGAGTCAGCTCGCGAGGCAAGGTACGAGCGGCGATGGTAATGCCCGGTGATCTCGACATGCTCAAAGCCTGCGCGCAAGCAGTCTCAGAGGGATTGATCGAGTTGAGCATCGTCGGGGAATCATCGGTCTTTGAGAGATTCAGCCGTGAGGAGGAGATTGAGCTCCCGATGTTTCAATGCGTAGACGTTCATCAACCGGAACATGCGCTCAAGGTAGTCGCTGACCTTGCATTCCGCAGGGAGATCGATCTGATCATCAAAGGGAGATTGCTGACCTCTGATCTGCTTACCGGCCTCTTTCGACATGAGGCTCAGTTTGTCTCCAAGGGTACGACTATCTCTCACGTAGCGGTGCTGAAGCCACAGAAGTATGAGAAGCTCATCATGCTTACCGATGGGGCGGTTGTCGTGGAACCGAACCTTCAAGCGAAGATTGGCTTGATCCAGAATCTCATTGTCACCGCGGCTAAGATCGGAATAACGAAGCCGCGCATTGGGCTGCTGGCAGCGGTCGAAGTGGTATACCCACAGATGCCTGTCACAATGGAGTCGGCGGTCATTGCCAAGATGGCCGACCGAGGACAGATCAAGGGGGCATTCGTTGACGGCCCGTTATCGTTTGATGTTGCCATAGACATGTTTGCGGCACACGCCAAGGGAGTCCACGCGTCGACCGTTGCCGGTCAGGCTGATGCTCTTGTGGCTCCGAACATCGAGTCGGCAAACGGTGTTTATAAGGCGATGGCGCTTTACGGCCACTGCGAAATGGGGGGAGTGATAGTCGGCGGGCGGGTGCCGATTGCTCTTGGATCTCGTTCCGACACTTTTGACAGCAAGTTCAATTCAATTGCGCTCGGCGTGTTGTCAGTGTAGAGCTCTCAACATCGACATCCGATCAAAGTGTTCGCCGGCGCTGACCCCTCTCGGTAAACATAGCTTGACTCAGTTCGGAAGGGCGGGTATAATCATAAGTTATATCATTATTCTGGAGAGGATTGAGCGTGATTTATGGTGTTATCATGGCGGGGGGGAAGGGAGAGCGCTTCTGGCCACTTTCACGGGCCGAGCGCCCGAAGCAGTTCTTGAGACTGACTTCGGAGCGCACCATGCTCGAAGAGACTATTGAGCGCGTCAGACCGCTTATTCCTCTGGACAATATCCGCGTCGTGGCCGGTGAATCGATGACCAGCCACATTCTTCATTCCGTGATTCAGATCCCTGAGGGACACATCCTGACGGAACCGTTTGGGCGCAACACCTGTCTTGCGGTCGGCCTGGCGGCGGTCCATCTCGTCCGCGAAGATCCCCGCGCGGTTATGGTTGTACTCTCCGCCGATCATCTTATCCGGCCCGCCGAAAAGCTACTCAAAATCCTCAAGGATGGCGCCGCAGTAGCTGCCGCCGAAGAGAGGCTGATTACGATCGGCATCGTTCCCACGCGACCGGACACCGCGTACGGATATATCAAACTTGGCGAAATGTACAAATATGAAGGGGAAAGCGTCGTTTACAACGTTTCGTTATTTGCGGAGAAGCCCAAAGCGACCGTCGCGCAAGAGTACTATTACAGTCGGCAGTACTTGTGGAATAGCGGCATGTTCATTTGGTCGGCCAAGGCTGTTCTCAAGGCGATCGGGGAATGTCAGCCGCAGATCGCCCGTCAGCTTGAGGAGTATGCAGCCACCATCGGCACCGACAGTGAAACGGCTTCACGCCGCCAGCTGTATGAGCATACCCAGGCTATTTCGATCGATTATGCCGTGCTGGAGAAAGCCAGGAACGTTCTGGCCATCAAGGCCGACATGGTTTGGGATGACGTCGGCAGTTGGAACGCTCTCGAGCGATATAAGGATCGCGACTCCGAGAATAATGTTCTCGTCGGAGAGTCCATCGTGCATGACACCTACGAGACGACAGTATACAACGACACTGAGGGACTCATCGCATGCATAGGCATCGCTGACCTGGTCGTAGTGCGATCGGCGAACATCACTCTGGTAGCGCATAAGACAAAGGTGAGCGAGGTCAAGGAACTGCTTATGAAACTGGGTCAGGATGAGAAGCTTCAGCGTTATCTCTAAGGCTGGCGGGGTTGCGATTGCGATCCTCGCCGGCACGACGCACCTGTTGCTTCCCGAAGCAGGATTGCGAGGGGTGAGTGCCAAGGAAAGCAAGCCCCTGATTGAGAACTTCGATCCGCTTGAACTGAGCCGCGACACGGTTTCAATCCCGATTCAGATGGTACAAGCCGCTCGCCTGGCAGAGGCGAAGCAATCGGATTCGATTCGTTTGGCAGCGCAACGACAATCATCTCTCCAGGCCGGGGATCTCGGTGATTCTGCACGCTACCAGTCTTTTCGTGTTCAGCTGAGCACGAGTGAAACCTACGGTGAGAGCCGGCACGCTCTTCAGGTCGCGGAAGAGATCTTCGACCAGCCCGTCTTCCTTGATTATGATATCCCCTACTTCAAGCTTCGTGTCGGGGAATTTAGAACGCGATCGGAAGCGGATCTCTATGCCTTGAAGGCAAAGGCCGCGGGCTATTCGAACGCGTGGGTAGTGACTGTGAATGTTTCCGTGCGTCAGGCGCCACCCTTGTATGATCAATCTCCAGAAGATGCTCCTGACTCACTTGGATCGGTAGCCCCGCGTGATTCACGATAAGGAAATTCGGATTATGTGGGTGGATCGCTGCGAGCCGAACGACTATGCTATAGACGAAGCTGTACACGTCCTGGAATCGGGTCACCTGCTGGTCTCACCGACCGAGACCCGGTATGGATTGTTGGCGCGAAGTGACAGCGATGAAGCCTTGGCGCGACTCATGAGCACAAAGGGACGGGCCGCCGATGCCCCGGTCGCAGTATTTGTACGAAACAGCGAGCAGATCGCAGCGCTCGGCGAGCTGAACTCCTCCGCGCGGACGCTCGCTCGTCGTTTCCTGCCCGGACCCCTGACCCTGGTGCTGACTGCCTGCGCTGGCATGAAGGCCCCGATCGTGGCCAGGGGAAAGATCGGTCTTCGATGGTCCTCCTGTCCGGTCATAGAGAAAATCTTGAACCAGGTATCCGTTCCGGTAACAGCGACGTCTGCGAATCTTGCCGGCGCACCAGAAACCAGTCGAGTCAGCGAAATCGCAGCATCTTTTCGATATCAGGTCTCGCTCTATCTTGACAGCGGGGAATTAGCTGAGCCGGCGTCGACAGTAGTCGATTGTTCGACTGAACCGCCAACGGTTCTTCGGGTCGGGGCGATTTCGGACGGCGCGATTCGTGATGCGCTGAAGACGGGACACGAGAGTGAGTGAGAAGTTCAGCGTCCTTTTCGTGTGCACCGGAAACACTTGTCGCTCGCCTATGGCTGAAGGAGCGCTGCGTGTTTTGCTCGAACAGCAACGCCCGGGGAAATTCGTGGTAACATCGGCCGGAGTGTCGGCTGCCAATGGTTTCCCGGCGACCATGTACGCTATCGAAGCGGCCAAGATATGGTCATGCAATCTGTCCAGCCACAAGTCTCAGATGTTGTCCCGCGCTCTTATTGACGACGCTGACCTCATATTCGGCATGACTTCTGAGCATGTGAAGGAGATTCTGCGGCAGGTTCCAAGCGCCAAGGATCACACGTATCTGTTCAAGAATTTTCCTGACCATCGGGCCAAAGGGGAGCCTGTCGAGGATCCGATCGGTCAGGAACTGGAACGATATAATGCCACGTTTCTCGAACTTGGCGAGTATCTCGGGAAGTACCTAAAGCAGATAATTCAGATGATCGATGAAAAAGTTGCTCGTTAACGGCCCGTTGATTGTAAGACTTCTGATGATGTTCTCTGCTCTTGCAGGAATTGTTGTGGTGGCGTATTTCGCAACCGGAGCGGTGGGTACCGTGGACTCGGCAACCGCTCTTTCAGGTTCTCTGGCCGGAAGTACCAGCGACCGGGTGATTGACAACGTCGCCTTCGGAGTCGGCGAGAAGCTATCGTACGACATTAATTACGGCTTTATCAACGCGGGCACGGCATCGATGGAGATTGCTGACGTCATCGAGTACGAGGGCCGCCCCTGCTATCAGGTCGTCACGCACGCTAACTCCAACGCTTTCTTTTCGAGTTTCTACAAAGTTGAGGATCGAGTCGAGTCCATTGTTGACGCTGTGGGGATCTATACGTGGCGATTCGAAAAGAACCTGCGCGAAGGAGGATACCGCGCCGATCGGCAATACACATTTGATCAGTTCTCCCATGTCGTGCATTACGACAAAGATACGATTCCCGTTGAACCGTTTGTGCATGACGCTTTGTCGGCCTTGTATTTCGTACGAACGCAGCCACTCGAATCAGGCACGTCGCTGTTTCTCGACAACTTCGTTGATGGGAAGAAGTACAAACTTGAAGTGCGGGTTCATCGGCGCGAACGTATCAAGGTTGCCGCCGGAACGTTTGACTGCGTCGTTGTTGAGCCGCTGTCACAGGCCGTCGGTGTCTTCAAACACGAAGGGACCCTGACTGTATGGCTGACCGACGACCGCTTGAGATTACCCGTGCTGATGAAGTCTCGAATCCTTGTCGGCTCTGTATCGGCGGAGCTGACCGACTACACGCTCGGCGAAATCAGGAGTTTTTGACCTATGCCCGCAGTTCGTAAACGGGTGCATCCCATCGACCTGACCAGGACCACGCGCTATCCAATCGCCGTGCGCGCGAACAAGACTCTCATCGAGATGATGGGATCACCGCTCGAGAAACCGGGCGCGGTCCCTTTCTTCCGCTCCCTCCCTCGAACTCTGAAGGCGAAGGACCTGCGTGACTTCATCGTTCATGCTCAGGACGCCCGCAAGCGAGGCTATCCGTTTCACTTGTTGCTCGGCGCACACACCATCAAGGTGGGGCTGTCACCGATCATCATTGATCTGATGAAACGGGGGATCGTTTCCGGTCTGTCGTTCAGCGGCGCAGGCTTGGTCCATGATCTTGAATTGGCCTACTTTGGGGGAACCTCCGAGGATGTTCAGGCTGGTCTGAACGACGGTTCATTCGGCATGGCCCAGGAAACCGGAGACCTTTTCGCCGAGGTGGCCAGATTCGCTGACTCGGAGGAGTTAGGACTTGGAGAGGCGGGGGGACATCTCATTGAAAAGGACAGAGCACCCTACCGGAGGCTGTCGGTTTTTGCCTCAGCGTATCGATTCGGGGTTCCGGTTACTGTACACGTAGGTATCGGGACCGACATCGTCAGCCAGCACCCTGTATTCGATGCGGCGAAAGTTGCGACCGCCTCACACCGTGATTTTCGCACTCTGGCTTCGATATGCGCCGATCTCGACCGGGGCGGCGTCGTTGCTAACGTCGGTTCGGCGGTCATCCTGCCGGAAGTGCTCTTGAAGGCGCTGACCGTTGCTCGGAACATCAACGGATACAAGGGGCGTCTGACGACGGCTAATTTCGACATGATTGAACATTATCGACCTCTGGTCAACGTGGTGACGCGTCCTACCCAGAAGACGGGTCGCGGTTACAGTTTTATCGGGCACCACGAGATCATGATACCGCTCCTCGCCTGGGGATTGAAGGCCGATTTGAAGAGATGAGATTGTCTGGGAGTAACTGAATGGCAAAGCTGGTGGAATGTGTTCCGAATTTCTCAGAAGGACGTCGTCCAGAAGTGCTCGACGCCATCTGCAGTGCGATTACCTCGGTCGAGGGAGTGAGCTTACTCGATCGCGAGATGGATGCCGATCACAATCGAGCGGTAGTGACTTTCGTCTGTCATCCCGACCTCGCAGTTGAGGCTGCGTTTCGGGGATACCAGAAGGCCGCTGACCTGATAGACATGCGTAGCCACAAGGGGGAGCACCCACGGATGGGGGCGTGCGACGTGTGTCCGTTCATACCGCTGCAGGATATGGGAATCGACGAGGCGATCGAACTTGCACAGAAGCTCGGCAAACGAGTAGGAACCGAACTTGAAATCCCGGTGTATCTTTACGAAGATGCCGCCACCAGCACAAAGCGCAGGAATTTAGCCAATGTGCGCTCGGGAGAGTACGAAGGGATTCGAGACAGCATAGAAGCAGACCCAGAGCGCCGACCGGATTACGGGCCGTCAATGATGAATCTCAAGGCGGGCTCGACAGCCATTGGCGTACGATTCCCGCTCGTCGCGTTCAACGTCTATTTGAACACAAACAAGAAACGGATCGCTGACAACATCGCTGACGCGGTGCGCGCGATCAAGGGCGGCTACAAGTTCGTCAAGGCGCTTGGTTTTGAGATCAAGGAGCGGGATCAGGTTCAGATTTCGATGAACCTTGTCAACTATACAAAGACGCCGATCTTCCGTGTGTTCGAGACAATTAAGCGAGAGGCCGCACGTTACGGGGTTACCGTGACGTCATCGGAAGTGATCGGTTTGGTACCCAACGACGCCATCATCGATGTCGCTGATTTCTATCTGCAACTCGAAAACTTCTCCAAGCAGCAAATTCTTGAGGAGAAGCTAAAGTCCGCAGGTGCTGTTGGAGACAGAAGTGTAGAGGATTTCTACGATGACGTTGCCTCGTCGGCCCCGGCGCCGGGAGGCGGGTCGGTTTCCGCCTCGTGTGGCGCTCTTGCTGCGGCTCTGACCGCCATGGTCTGTCGCTTGACTGTCAGTAAGAAGAAATACGCGTCTGTTATGGACGAGTTGTCGCAGGTTCGCGATCAAGCTGACCTGTTGCGAGCAGAACTCAAGCGGCATATCGACGAGGACAAGCTGGCCTTCAACGCGGTCATGGCGGCATTCAAACTGCCGAAGGGTAGTGATGATGAAATCAGCGCGCGCGATCTGGCCGTGCAGGAGGCAACAAAGAAAGCGGCCTTGGTACCTCTGGCGGTCATGAAGAAGTCCCGCGAGGCACTTGCCCTGGCGCTCGTCGTGGCTCAAAAAGGAAACAGCAACTCCATCAGCGATGCCGGAGTCGCCGGTCTGGTCGGGTACGCTGCTATCGAAGGCGCGGGCTATAATGTGCGCATCAATTTGAAATCGATCACGGACGCGACGTTTGTCAAGACTGTCGCCTCGGAAGTAGAAATGATCAGGACCCTCGGCAGGCAGCTTGCAGAAGAGATCCGTCAGACAGTCGAGAGTAAACTGTAATCTATGGCGGACCGGATTGACCTGCACATGCACACGAATCATTCTGATGGCGTTAGCAGTTCATCGGAAGTACTGGAACTGGTTCGCAAGAGTCGTGTTGTCGCCTTTGCCGTAACCGACCACGATACTCTCGCGGGCTATCGAGAGATACAGTCGATGATAAAATCCTCCGATCCAGAGCTTGTCCCGGGAGTTGAACTCTCGGTACAGGTGAACGATGTCGATGTCCACTTGTTGGCGTACCTGTTCGATCCGGATCATGAGCGGCTAAACCAGGCGCTCATCGATTTTCAGTCTCGCCGAAGTCAGCGAGGACAGCAGATCATTGAGAAGCTCAATAGACTGGGAGCCGCAGTTCCCTTCGAGGCGGTCCAGAAGAAAGCCATCGGTTCTGTGATCGGACGTCCGCACATCGCTGAAACCATGCACAGTTTGAAGATTGTGGGGAGCTATCAGGAAGCCTTTGATCGCTACATAAGTAAGTCCGGTCCAGCGTACGTTCCCAAGATCAGCCTGCCCCCTGAAGCAGCGATGCAGCTTGTGCACGATGCCGGCGGCGTCGTGGTTTTGGCGCACCCGTTTGTTGACGATGCCGCACGACACATCGACATCTTGCTGCATATGGGGCTTGACGGCATCGAAGTGTACCATTCGTCGCACACGCCGCAGGAGACGGGAAGATTGATCAGAATCGCGGAGAGGCACCAGCTACTAAAATCAGGCGGTTCCGATTATCATGGTCGGGAGGGTCGGTACGGCATGATCGGCGCTCTTGGCGTACCAGCCCAGTACCTGGCAGCATTGAAGAACAAAGCTTTGACATACGGGGCATGAGTTGAGAACATTTATTCTGGTCATTGCGGTTACTTTGCTTTCGGCGATTGCCTCGGCACAGACCGATCGCCTATCTCGGGAGGATCAGATACAGATCATTGTTGACTATCTTCATGCCACCGGTCGCGAGGCGCGAGAGCCCGGTATGCTTGCCTCGTCTTTGGTTCGTGGAGATGCCCTCCCTCATAAGTGCGGCACTTCAGCCGTCGCCGACTTTGTCGCGGCCCGCTCCAAATTAGACAAGGATCTTCTGCTGGCGCTCGGAGAAGCAGCTTTGGTCGACCGCCCTGTGCTCGATCTATCGTGCCTAAGCCCGACCGGTAGATTCAAAGTGCATTACACGAAAACCGGCAGCGACGCCGTTTATCAATCGAATACCGATGTGAACCGAAATGGTGTGCCGGATTACGTCGATAAGGTGGCCGATATCGCCGACTCCGTGTACGCCTTCATTATCGATACCCTCGGATATCCGCCCCCCCCGTCCGACTCCCTGTACTTTCCGGTCGAAGAAGGGCAATATGACATTTACCTTCTCTCGCTCGGCTACTACGGCCTCGCCTACACCGACTCAGCCTCGATCGACACGAGCAGGGCAGGGTTGATCAGCGCTACATCGTTCATCGAACTGGACAATGATTATCACAATGTCAATCGTGGTGAGTACAAGGATCGTCCTCTCGATGCGGTGAGGGTCACCCTGGCCCACGAGTACTTCCACGCGGTCCAGTTCGGCATGAACTACACTGATGCCGAACCATCCAGTCGACGCTACTGGATGGAAATGTCGGCGGTCTGGATGGAAGAGGAACAGTACACAAATATCAATGATTACTATAACTACCTCACGTACTTCTTCAACTTCCCGGCCCGGTCGCTGCAGGACTTCGACAGGGCGGATCGCGGGATACACTCGTATGCCTCCGTTGTCTTCCCTCTGTACCTTTCTGCTGTTTACGGCCGTGACATAATCAAAGCTATCTGGGAGAAGAGTCACTCACTCGGAGTGGAGCGCGGACCCGGTCCACGCTTTCTCACGGCCGTCCAGAGTGTTATCGACTCAGCAAGTAACCACACTGAAAATCTATCCACGACCTACCGCGATTTCGCTCTTTGGAATTACTTTACAGGGGAAAGGGCCGACGCGGCCCCGACCGGAGTGGGGTACGCCGAACGCAGCTTCTATCCGTCCATTCCAGACAGCGCGATGATTTCGTCTGACAGATATCCGTTGCTGGTCTTTAATATGACCAAGTTCTGGCCTGAGTTGAACGCAGCCATATATTTGCGTTTCTATGGGATTCAGGCGATCGAGCGACGCTTCTTTGCGTGTGGTCAGATCGACCCCGACAGCCTTTGCACCGTTCGCTTTGTCGACACGATTTGTGCGGATCGAACGCTCATCCCCGACAGTGTCGTGACTCAATCAGCGCGGTGCTCGGACTATCATCCCCCGACCGAATGCAATCTTCGCTCGGGCTGTACTGATACGACGCTGCTCTATTACGGTCCATCGTTTCTCGTTGGGATTCAAGTGGACACGGTGCGACCGGGATGGGGTTTGACAGTCCTGAATCATCCACTTGCCGACCCGACTCGTCCAGTAATGGACTCGAAGGCGCTCCTCCCCGCAGACACTGTTTCAACGTACGGCGTGGATCTCGAGCGACCGGGTGAAACGGACGCCATCACCCTCATTCTCTCCACCGGTTCGTCTGATCCGACGCTCTACCGCCCCAGAGTTGGACGATATGTCGCATGGTACGTCAATGACACAACTCAACCGCTCCCCAAGAACGCCCCCGTCATGCTACTGGATCCCTATCCAAACCCTGCCGTCGAGACTGAGAGCGTGTGGTTCCGGTTCCAGGTTCCGACCAACGATTCTGCAACCCAGCGCTGCGCGCGTCAGCAGACCTGGATGGAAGTGGATATTTACACCGTGGCAGGAGACAGAGTGTTCACGATCCAGAAGTGGGCGGCACTGCAGAATCTGGGAAGCAAGATGAATGAGTACCGAGTCTCCTGGGACATGGCCAATTCACACGGACAAGCAGTCAGTTCTGGCGTCTATCTGGCGGTCGCGCGATTGAGGTGTGGAGGGGAGGGAGGAACATTGCTGGGAGTTGGGAAGACCAAGGTCGCTGTTATCCGATGAAGCCACGGCCCAGGCTGCTGGCGCGAATAGCGCTCTTTTCCGCCCTGATCTATGTCCTGTCGTGGGCAACAGTGTACGTTCCCAATCTCAATCTTATCTTCTTTATCGTCTTTTCGGCAGGATATCTCTGGGGCGGTTTGGCGGGTGCGCTGGTCGGCGCAGTTGGGATGGGGTTGTGGACAACGTTCAATCCATACGGTCCCGCTGACATCCCAGTGATGCTTGCGCAGGTCATCGGAGCCGCGTTGGGCGGCCTGATCGGCGCAATCGCCGCTCGATATGACTTGCAGTCGCGCTCCGCGTTCGTGCGATCTTCTCTTATGGCTACGTTTGGAATTGCCTGCACCGTGCTGTTCTATCTCCCTGTGAACAGCGTCGACGCCTGGGTCTATCAACCGTTCATGCCCCGCTTCGTAGTTGGCCTCGCATGGGCGAGCATTGCGATCGGCGCAAATGCAGTCATTTTCCCTTTACTATTCGGAGTCCTCCGCGTTCTATACGAAAAGGAAAGTCGCAGAAATGGGTAGACTCAGACTCCTGGCATGTGGCCTCACGCTCCTTTCGTGTTCGTTATTTGCGCAAGAGGTCGATAGCTCCCATGTCGTCGTCCCGTCTGTTGCCGATACTTCCCAACAGCGCGATTCTACTACGGTCCCCGATACGCTCACTGCCGCTCAAAAATTGAAGAGTTTCGAGGAGCGATACAAGGAAACGAAGCGTGCACAGGCAACGATCGGACAGCTCTCCTTCTTTGACTCACTTGTCGCCCGATTTACTTCCAAACGATTGAGTGTGACGGAAGCGGTTGGGCAGTCATTCTATCACGACGCCGGGGACTATTTTCGCTCTCACCCCGATTGCTTCACGCTTGATTATCAAGGTGTTCCTATGCGCAAGATCGTCAAGCCGTACGGTCTCGCGGGAAGCCGGCTCGGCATCCTAGCGGGCGACTTCGGGTTGGAACCATTTGAACACAGCGTCGAACCTGACGGTTCACTGGACATGAACGATATCCCCACGGCCCTCGACAGTGATATCTATGTCTTGCCCGGTCCCCTCGGCATGGTCTTTGGATCCGGGAATTCTGTGGCTACGCTGTTCTCACGCCCATACTTTGCTCCCAACGGAGATGCCCTCACCGCCCTACTCGTCGACAAGAGCGGATTCGGTTACTCACACACGCGAGGGCGTTACACACGACAGGTCAGCAGCGGGCGACGAGTAGCATTGGCGATGGACTACCGCAAGTTGAGTAGCTATGTGTTCCCAAATAGCGACGATTCCTACAACTATGACGGCGACTACTACTCTCCCCTGGGTTCAACGATGGGGTTCCGTGCGGTCGGTCATTTGTACAGTCGTAAGGGGACGATAGTCATCAACCCTGTCAACGGCGGCTCGACTATTGTACGCCATCGCTTCGATCGAAACGCGCGATTGAGCTGGATGATCCAGAATCAGCCGCATACGGTGAAGTATGAGTTCGGATACAAGTATCGCAAACAGCAATCCCGTCTCGACTCGCGGTATGTCGGGCGGTTCGAGCTGCGGGGGAAGGGGGTCTTTGCAGCCCGAGAGTGGGCGGGGGGAAAGTCGACAACTATGAAGCTTGATGTGGAAATTGAGAAACTCCAGTACCTCGACGGGATCACAACTCACTCGCGAACGGTCAGCGATCTATCGTACTCGCTGGTTCGGTCACGCAGCGACAGCAGTCGCTTCGCTCTGAATCTGGGACAGCGTTCTGCAGATCGATTCGGCTCGATTCCTCGTCTGAATGTGGCTTATATTCGAGAATCGGAACGGTTCTTCGTGCTTGCCTCAGCTGGGTATGGCGGGCGCGAACCGTCGCAGGATGAGCTCTATTCACCCCACACCATAGGAGCCTCCCTCTACGGCGGGAGCCTGCATTACGTTGATGAAGGGAACCCAGGACTCAAGCTTGAACGCCAGTTGCTCGCGAGCGTTGATGTTGAGTTCGGAGGGGCCGATCGGGCGCTTACGCTGAGCATCGCTACCGGGAAGCTCTTCAATGCGATTCAATGGCACTCGCGCAGAACAGGTGATTCCCTTCGATTTTCGCCGATCAATAGAGATGAGAGTTTTGCCACAGTAACCATACGAAAGAAGGTGCGCCTGGCCGACGTACTTCGATTCAACGGGGGAGCAAGCTATCACTTCGTAGGAAAGCATCAGAACGACACCGCCTTCTATCAGCCGAATTACCAGCTCTTTTCCGGTCTGGAGCTGCACCTATACTGGCCGCAGAGACTTCTCCATCTGTTCGGTTACGGAGAGGTGATGTACGTTGGCCCTTATCGGGGATATCAGAAGGAGATCGGCAATTATGCTGTCGCGAACCTCAAGCTCTCATTTCAGATGGGACGTTTTCATTTCTTCTACATCTTCCAGAACTTGACTGGCGTGACATTTGAAGCGAGGGATAACGTCGTCAATTCCGGCCAGATACGCACGTGGGGTTTCAACTGGAACTTTCTGAACTAGGAACCGCGGCTTGACAGTCCCCCGGTACGATTGCTTATTTCGGACATTATGAACCTACGATTATCGCGTTCCACGGCCTACGCTCTTGTCGAAGAGAAGATCGGTGTCAACAACCTCCTCAAACACATTCTGTCCGTTGAGGCGGGGATGCGGCGGCTCGCGGAGTATTTCAACGAGGATGTCGACTATTGGGGACTGGCAGGCCTGATACATGACCTCGACTACAATGAGACCAAGGAGGATGCGAAGCGCCACACGTTTCTTGCTCGGGAGTGGCTCGAGCCATACGCACTTCCGGAAGAGATGTGGCATGCGATCCATGCCCACCCCGGCCATCTGCCCTGTGCTTCGCGACTCGACTGGGCGCTCTACACCGTCGATCCGTCAACCGGTTTTCTCGTCGCCTGTGCGCTTATGCATCCTCAAAAGAGACTATCGGTGATCGACGCCGATTTTATGATCCGCCGCTTCAAGGAAAAGCGATTCGCCGCCGGGGCGACTCGCGAAAATATGGCGGCGTGCAGTGAATTGGGGCTGGAACTGGATCAGTTCCTTCTATTGGTTCGTGATGGTATGATGAAAATCTCGGATCAACTGGGTATGTAATCCATGGAAAAGGACACTATCTGGAAGAGAGACGTCCTGTCCTGGACGCTCTATGATTTCGCCAATACGATCTACTCGATGAACATCGTGTCGTTGTATCTGAAGCGATACATTATTGAAGATCTTCACTACGATGACCGTTACTTTGACATCCCTTTCGCAATCTCCATGATTATCGCCGCCGCCCTCTTACCTGCACTGGGAGCGATCTCGGATGTCTCGGCACGTAAGAAAATCTTCCTCGTCCTGTTCACGGTCACAAGCTGTCTTGCGGTGGGGTTTCTGGCGCTGGTTCCGGCTGGCATGATCATAATCCTGATGTTCCTTTTTGTCATTGCCAACTTTGCATATGAAGCGGGGCTCCCGTTCTACAACGCTTTGCTTTACTCCGTAGCCGAGGGGGTACAGGCGCGCTTTGTATCGGGTGTCGGGGTAGCGCTGGGTTATGTAGGGTCAGTTGCCGGCATGGTCATGGTGCTTCCTTTCGTGAGCGGATCGCTCTTCGGAGTCAACTTTCCGTTTGTGACCGGAACAGGGAAGACCGGAGCGTTTGTTCCTACGGCGATTCTGTTTCTTCTCTTTTCGCTCCCTCTCTTCTTCTGGGTGAGAGAAAAGAAAATCCACGTCTCACAGCCCAGCAGTTTGCGGAAGGCGTACCGCGATGTCTATTCCTGCCTGCACGATACACGCCGGTATCCGGGCGTCCTCCGCTTTCTGATTGCTGATTATTTTTTCGAGGATGCCGTTGCCACTGTCATCATCAATATCGGTCTGTACTGTTCACTTGTTCTCGGCATGGCTGACAAGGAAATCACTGTGTTTCTGATCGTGTCAACGGTGAGCGCTGTAGCGGGTTCTTACGTCATCGGCCTGCTCGCGCGCAAGCACTCGCTGAAGAACCTCCTATATGCGATCATGTTTAGCTGGGTGGCCGCTCTCCTGCTTTTCACGTTCAGCGACAATCCGACAGTCGTCTGGACTCTTGGCTCGTTCGTGGGGATCCTTCTTGGAGGACTCTGGACAACGTCGCGCCCATTCCTGGCAGAACTTGTTCCGCGTGAGGAGCTCGGGCGGTTCTTTGGCGTGTTCTCCCTCTCTGGCCGGGCGGCTGCGGTTATAGGTCCGCTCGTCTGGACCTCCGTCGTCTATCTGCTGCGTCCTGAGCGACCCATCGGTCGCTGGCTGTCGTCGACCCTCAATCTTGACTCTGCGGACGCGGGCAAACTCCCGTACCGGGCGGCTGTCCTGTCCCTGAGCCTCATGGTCTGCGTGGGGTTGTTTGTCTTTCGTAAAGTGCCACACACGAGGGTGACCGTTCATGGGTAAACGCGTTGACGATTGGTATCACTACGGTGGCGTGATTCATGTGCACACAACCGAGTCCGACGGCACCAAGACGCTCGAGGAGGTGGCTGCCATCGGCCAGTCGGTCGGACTGGACTTCATGATGTTCACCGACCACATGACGCTCTCAAACCGCGAGGCCGGTAAAGAAGGGTTCTACGGCAGCACACACGTAAGCATCGGCTACGAACACAATGATCCCGAGGACAACAATCACTACCTGATCTTCGGTTCTCCCAGAGTGTATCCAGCCGATATGCCGGTCAAGGAGTATGTTGCCGCTTCGACCGCGGACAAGGCGCTTGGGATCATCGCGCACCCCGACGAAGTCCGCGACCGGCAGGGGAAGTATCCCCCTTTTCCCTGGACCGATTGGTCAGCAGTCGGATATGATGGTATAGAACTGTGGAACCAGATGTCGGAATGGATGGAACGCCTGGGACCGTACAATCAACTTGCAATGGCGTTCTCACCTCGAAAGTCAATGGTGGGGCCGACCGAGCGGCTGCTCAAGCAGTGGGATGAAATCAGTCTCAGTCAGAAGTGTGTGGGTGTAGCGAGTGTCGACGCCCACGCGTTTCCAATCAAAGTAGGGCCGTTCACTGTTGAGATTTTCCCATACAAAGTGCACTTTCGGTCGTTGCGGAGCTACGTTGTGCTTGATCAACCGCTGTCGAGCGACTTTGCCGAGGCCAGGGCGGAGATCCACCAGGCGATGCGGCAATGCCGCGTGTTTTTCGGAAACCTACGCTGGGGGGATCCCCTCGGACTTGTATTTTACGCCGACAACGGGTATGAACGGGTCCCGTCGGGCGGCACGCTGGCGAGGTCGCCCAATCTTCGGCTTGTGATCAAGCTGCCGTCAAAGGCTGTCATAACACTCGTCAGAAATGGTGAAAAGGTGCTGAGTACTGCTGCACGAGAGGCAACCTACGAAGTATCGAAACCGGGTCTCTATCGTCTTGAGGCACACAAGCACGGCAAGGGCTGGATCTTCACCAACCACATTCGCATCGAGTAGAGAGGGCAGCGGAGGAGAATGTTCGTTGACGTCATAAATCTCTCTGCCACAAAGCGTGGTCCCCTCACGAACCAGACCATGATCGACAAACTCCAGGGAAAATTCGTCATCATAAAAGGACCGAGCCTCATTGCCATCGTTTTTGGGAGTATTGAAGAGTTTCCGTATCACGCCAATCTGGCGGAGCGGTTCTGCCAAACCAAAGGTCTCTCGTGCCAATGGCAAACTCGCCCCGACAAGCTCAGCATCAGTGAGGAGGGGTATAGCATCGACGGTGGGGGAACGGTCGAACTTGACAGCCGAAGGGAGACAGTGAAATTCTCTGGAGCTTCAAAGGCCTACGGACCGTTCAGCATTGAGAATCTGAAGGCTGTGGTCGATGAGCACCCGCAATTCCTGCGCTTCCAGGTCAGCATCATCGCCTGAGTCAGGCCCAGAGAATGTGACAACGGTAGCAATCTTGCAGCTATCGACGGGAACTATCTCATGATGGCAGCATTCTAACTAATTAGTTGGCAATGGCATGTTACTAAGCAGAACGCTTATATTCCAGGTCTTGATGCAAGAAGAATGGATAATACCTCACGAAAAACATGTTGACTTTGGTTGCTGACGTGACTAAAGTACTCGGGATTTTTTTGCATTCGTGTGGCACAATTTGGAGTGGTGATGTTTGAGACTTTTTATCCGATTCTCTTTCTGCTTCTTTTTGCGCTCTTTCTCGCCCTGGTGCTGACGTTTCTGTCAGTGTACATAGGCCGGAGGACGAAGCTGGGGCGTAAAGGACAGGCATACGAGTGCGGCATGGAGCCTGTGGGGACGACCCGCGAGCCGGTGCCGGTCAAGTTCTTCCTCGTGGCGATCTCATTCATCTTGTTTGACATAGAGGTCATCTTTCTTCTCCCGTGGGCGGTTGTAGCGCGAGATCTTGGGATGTTTGGTTTCGTGTCCATTCTTGCTTTTGCCGGGCTAATACTAATCGGCTATATCTATGAACTGAGCAGAGGGGCGTTGAAGTGGGATTAGAAGACAGAATTCCCGATTCGATAATCCTCACTACCCTCGACAAGATGGTCAACTGGGCGCACAAACGTTCGATGTGGCCGCTCGGGTTCGGGCTGGCTTGTTGTGCGATTGAGATGATCTCGACGTTCGCGTCGCATTTTGATCTGTCTCGCTATGGCATGGAAGTGATGCGGCCGTCTCCTCGGCAGGCGGATCTCATGATCGTCGCCGGTCGGGTTTCTATGAAGATGGCCCCGGTGGTCCGCACTCTCTACGAGCAAATGCCAAATCCGAAGTGGGTGATCTCTATGGGAGCTTGCGCATCGTGCGGAGGAGTGTTCAACAACTACGCGGTGCTTCAGGGGGTGGACCGCATCATACCGGTGGATGTCTATGTGCCGGGATGTCCCCCCCGGCCGGAACAGCTGATGGATGGCATTCTCAAGTTGCAGGAGAAGATCGCAAAGGAGTCACTGAGAGACAAACGAGAAGAGTGGGGCAGAGTCACGGCCTGACATTCTCATTCGATTATGTTGACAGTCTTTCGGTCAGGTTGGGATTGTGATTTTTTGAACAAAGCATGAGTTTTCAAGATCAAATTCGGGATTTCCTGACCTCCCAATTTCCCGACGCGCTACTGCGAGAGGAGAATTTCCGCGCTCAGCAGTCATTCGTTGTAAGGCCAGAGAGAATGCTTGATATCTGCATGGCGCTTTGGCAACAGACAGACCTCGACGTTAAGTACCTCGCCGATATTACCTCAGTTGACTGGCTCGGGTATGAAACTGAGATGGGCGGCCGCTTTGAAGTTGTCTGCAATCTGTACTCGCTCTCACATCAATCACGATTTTTCCTGAGAGCAATTCTTCCCGGCGACAATCCAACAGTGCCGAGCCTAACGCCGATCTGGAACAGCGCGAACTGGCTGGAACGCGAGGTCTGGGACATGATGGGGATAGAGTTCGTCGGTCACCCGGATTTGACCAAGATTCTCACGCCCGATGATCTTGAGGGACATCCCCTTCGCAGGGACTATCCGTTGACCTACGAGCAGCCGGTATTCACTTGGAACAAGGATGACCCGCCCGAGGTGATCAGGTAATGGCAGAGAGCAAGACGGTCACCATCAATATGGGCCCCCAGCACCCGTCAACCCACGGGGTGCTGCGCGTTGAACTGGAGCTTGACGGAGAAACAGTGGTTAGGGCCCGTCCGATTGTCGGTTACCTTCATACCGGCATCGAAAAAACTATGGAATCGAAGTTGTACTATAAAGCCCTGCCCTGTACTGATCGCATGGACTATCTCGCCCCAATGTCAAACAACCTCGGGTATTGCCTCGCGGTCGAAAAATTGATGGACATCGACGTTCCGGAGAAAGTGAAGTGGGCACGAGTCTGTCTGGCAGAATTGACCCGAATCAATTCCCACCTCGTGTGGTTGGGAACTCATGCACTTGATCTTGGCGCCATGTCCATGTTACTCTACGCTTTTCGAGAACGAGAACTCATTGTAGACGTTTATGAAGCCTGTGGTGGCCAGCGCATGATGACCAGCTACATCCGAATCGGCGGTCTGGCGCATGAACTCCCCAAGGATTTCGACAAAAAGATCCGTCACATTCTCAAGGCCATACCGCAGGGGTTGAAGGATTACGAGACCCTGCTGACCGACAACGAGATTTTCATCAGTCGTACCAGGGGCGTGGCCGTCATCTCCGCCGCTGATGCCATCAATTGGTCGCTCTCGGGGCCGATGCTGCGCGGAAGTGGCGTCAAGCATGATCTGAGGAAAGCAAATCCATACAGTGCGTACGAGAAATTCGATTTCGACATTGCTTTTGGTACCCATGGAGACGCCTACGATCGTTATAAGCTTCGCCTCGAAGAAATCCGCCAGTCGCTCAGAATAATCCAGCAGGCAATCGACGGCATGCCGGAAGGACCATATCGAGCACATGTGCCCGGGGTTGTGTTGCCTCCCAAAGAGGACGTTCTGCACAAAATGGAAGCCATGATCTTTCACTTCAAGATCGTTACCGAAGGGTTCAAGTCCCCAAAAGGAGCCGTGTACCAAGCAATTGAGTCTCCCAAAGGGGAACTCGGATTCTATATTTCATCCGACGGAACCAATCGACCGAATCGGATTCGTGTCCGGCCGCCATCGTTTATCAATCTCGCGGCGCTTCCAGCGCTGTGCGAGGGGCGTCTGTTCGCTGATGTAGTCTGCAGCATCGGCTCAATCGACATCGTGCTCGGAGAGGTGGACCGATGATATTGAGCCCGGACTCAATTGCCCGTATCCAAGCGAAGGCGACGCAGTATCCCCGGCGCAAGTCGGCGATTCTCCCGGCGCTAACAATCGCTTATCGCCAAGTCGGCCATCTTAACGAAGGCATCTATCGTGAGATTTCGCAGGCGTTGAAGCTGCCGTATGTCGAAATCGCGGAAGCGGCATCCTTCTACACGATGTTTCCAAAGCAGCCGGTAGGGAAGAATCTCATCCAGGTTTGTCACAATATCTCGTGCGCCTTACTCGGCGCTGACAGTCTGATCGGGTATCTTGAACAGAAACTGGGCATCAAGAAGGGGGAAACCACCAAGGACAATCTCTTTACCCTGATATCGGTGGAGTGTCTCGGTTCGTGCGCAACAGCTCCTATGATGCAGATCAACCATGATTTCTATGAGAATCTCACCCGAGAGAAAGTCGATGCGATCCTTCTGGAGTTGAGGGCCAAGGGATGAGCTTCTATTCGCCCGTAGTCACCAACGCCCAGTCAGTGGCCAAGAGCGATCGCCTGCATCTCTTCCGGTATGTTGAGGATGAGAGTCAGCGGCAGATCGAGTCTTTTGTCTCGCACGGCGGCTATCAATCTCTACGAAAGGTTCTGCTCGGTATGCAGCCCGACGAAGTCATTTCGGAGGTGAAGAATTCCGGGCTCAGGGGGAGAGGAGGTGCCGGCTTTCCGACGGGCATGAAGTGGAGCTTTATCCCCAAAGACTCTCCCAAACCGAGATATCTGATCTGCAACGCCGATGAATCAGAGCCGGGCACGTGCAAAGATCGCGTGATTATGGAACGTGACCCACACGCCATGATCGAAGGGATGGCCATCGCCGCCTACGCCATCAGAAGCCATCTCATGTTTGTTTATATCAGGGGTGAGTTTGGGCATTGTATCGATGTCGTGGAGCAGGCCCGCACGGAAGCGTACGAGAAGGGGCATTTGGGGAAGAATATCTATGGCTCTGGTTATGACCTCGATCTTGTCGTTCATAGCGGAGGTGGCGCGTACATATGCGGTGAAGAGACGGCGCTCTTGAATTCGCTTGAAGGGGAAAAGGGGATGTCCCGTATTCGTCCTCCGTTTCCTGCTGTCGAAGGACTCTACGCCTGCCCGACCATTGTCAACAACGTCGAGACGCTTACGACTGTCCCGCATATTATCCGCAACGGGGCGCAGTGGTATCGAACCATGGGGACGGAGAAGTCGCCGGGGAGCAAGATTTTCAGCCTGTCGGGCCATGTCAACCGCCCGGGCAACTATGAAGTCGAGCTCGGTTTCAACCTGAAGAAGCTCATCTACGACCCGGCCTTCGGCAACGGTATCCGCGACGGCCATAGACTCAAAGGGGTTATTCCGGGTGGGGCATCGACCCCATTTCTGACTCCCGACATGATCGATGTCGGCCTTGATTTTGAATCGATGGCAGCGGCCGGCTCGATGCTTGGTTCAGGAGCAGTTATCGTCTTTGACGAAAACACGTGCATTGTCTGGACAATTCTGAAGTTGATCCATTTCTTCAGACATGAATCGTGCGGGAAATGCACACCGTGTCGTGACGGCACCGGGTGGCTGGAACAGATTATCAAGAACATCGAGCACGGCCATGGACACGCTGGCGACATCGAGACGATCGAGGATATCTGCGGCAACATCCTGGGCCGGACGATCTGCCCTCTGGGAGACGCGGCCGTCATGCCCATTCAGTCCGCGATCAAGCTTTGGCGCGACGAATGGCAATACCATATCGAACACAAGCGATGTGTGGTGAAATCTCAGTTCGAGTTCAAGTGAGTTAGTGTATATGTCCGACGCCATCAAGACCGTCATCCCCAACGCTGTCAAGACTGTGACGCTTACTATCAACGGGCAGGCGACTACAGTCGCTAAAGGAACGACCGTATTGGAGGCTGCCGCGGCCATGGGCATTCACATCCCGACGTTCTGCTGGCACCCGAAGCTGAAGCCGGTCGGAGCCTGTCGTATGTGTTACGTAGAAATAGAGAAGATGCCCAAGTTGCAGGTCTCCTGCGCGACTGAGGCTATGGACGGCATGGTTGTTCAGACTGAATCTGAGCAGGTCAAGCGGGGTCGCAAAGCCGTAATCGAGTTCATACTCATCAATCACCCACTCGACTGCCCGACATGCGACAAGGGAGGCGAGTGCGAGCTGCAGAACCTGACCTTCGCGCATGGCTACGACGACAGTCGATTCGACTTCCAGAAGAAGAGGAAATTGGGGGGCGGGGTCACGACAACGTTCGATGACAAAAGGATCGGCCCGGAAATCGTCTTGAACCGCAACCGATGCATTTTGTGCTACAAGTGCGTTCGATCGAACAAGGAAGCATTTGGCGAATATGATCTTGGCGCGTTTGAACGCGGGAATGCGACGGAGATCGATGCTGCTCCCGGCGAACAGGTGGCCAATCCGTTTTCTGGAAACCTCGTGGAGATATGCCCGGTAGGAGCCCTGACCAATACCGATTGGCGCTATAAGATGCGCGTGTGGCTGACCAAGACCGCTCCATCAGTCTGCAACTTCACATCCTCTGGAACGAATATCTCGTTTTACAAAGAAGAGAATCGCCGTCTCCTGCGAGTGACGTCGCGCCGCAATGACGACATCGACGATGGCTGGCTGTCCGATGTCACGCGCTACGGGTACCAGATCGCGCATTCGCCCGATCGCATCCGCACTCCAATGATCAAGAAGGATGGTCGCCAAACACCCGCTACCTGGGAGGATGCGATTGCACTCATCGCAAAACGCCTCAAAGAAGTCAAGAGTTCAAAGGGCGCGGTCTGCATCGGCGCTCTGGCCGCGGCCAATCTCGACAACGAGTCCTTGCACAGCCTTTCCAAGCTCATGCGAGTTACGATCGGATCCAACAACATCGATTTCCGTACAGAATACAAGGCACTGCCCTCGACCGTGGACAGTCCGTATTCAATCCTGGCCTCACAGCCGTTTTCCATCGCCGACGTCGACCGTTCGGATCTGATCGTGAGTTTCGGAAGTGATTTGGTCAAGGAGCATGCCAACGAGTATCTGCGCATGCGCAAGGCGTACAACTTCACACACCCGAAGATTCTGGCGATCAACTCGTATTCTGTCAAGTCTTCTGATATCGCCGATGTCGAAATCATTCATAAGCCAGGAACGGAAGAACTGCTCATTGCCGGAGTGTGTCTCGCGGCAATTGAGGAGAACATCATCGGCAGCGCTCTTGTCGCCGAGATCAAAGCGAAGATTGTACCGACTACATTGGCAGAGGCATCCCGTGCGTGCGGTGTTCCGGTTCCGGACATCAAGCTGATCGCGCGCTTCCTTGTCGATGCGAAGAGGGTAAGCTTCCTGATAGGGGAACAGGTTAGTCTATCACGAGACCGAGACAGCGTTTCATCGGCGCTCTGCAATCTTAACTTCGTCTTCGGGCTTAGCGCCAAGGGGCAGATCGCGGCGCTCGCTCGCCACCCCAACTCCGTTGGAGCGCAGAGGCTCGGGATTGTTCCGGTGCCGTCGACAGCGATCAGGAACTTCCTTTCGTCTGCCTGGGGCACGTTCCCTGATGCTCCTCCCCATACGACCGATCAGATGTTCTCGTTGATGAAATCAGAAGAGCTGGATGCCCTTCTGGTAGTGGGGGCTAACCCGATCATGCTCTACCCGGACAGAGAGTTTGCCCAGGAAGCGCTCGAGAAACTCGACTTCCTCGTTGCCTGCGATCTCGTCGAAACTGAAACCACGGCCATGGCCGATGTTGTTCTTCCCCTGTCAAGCTGGGCGGAGTACTCAGGCACATATCTCAATCTGGAAGGACGCGCTCAGCGGACGAGCGTGGGGATTCGGCCGCAACATAAGTCTCTCCCCGGGCACGATCTACTCAATCTTTTGGCGAGCAAGATGGGCAATCCGCTGTTTTCATCTGAATCGGAACGCGACGCCGAAATCGAGGAGGTTTTGAATGCGCACAAGACCCCGCCTATGCCGACATCATTGTTCGAAGTAAAACCGCCGGCCTCAGAGCAGGAATCCGACTTTCCGCACATCCTGATTGTAGGAGACGACCCACACCATAGAGGTCATCTCACTG
Organism: uncultured Ignavibacteriales bacterium; assembly: GCA_964540105.1. GTDB lineage: Bacteria > Zixibacteria > MSB-5A5 > GN15 > FEB-12 > DATKJY01. Next base: position 1,287,218 of record CAZILL010000001.1, read on the forward strand.
AGAAGAGCGCCTCCCTTGTGAGCTTCTGTGGGGATGCGTATGTTGAGATTTCGCCCGATATTGCCGCGAAGCTTGGCATCGAAGATGGGGATTCTGTTCGCGTTGAGTCCCAAGTCGGCAAGGTAATAGCCAGAGCGAAGATCTCCAGTGACATCGAAAACGACGTGGTGTTTATGCCTCGCAATTTCGTGGCCGCCAAAGTGAATGCTCTACAGTCGCGAAAGAAGCGACTGGATCATGTGCGGCTGAGCAAACTGTCAGGTTGACGAAGAGATGTTTGAAGTAGCGTTTCTGTCATCAGTGAAAGTGATCGTTGTGATCGTGGCGGTTCTTACCGGTTGCGCCTATGCCACGTATCTCGAGCGTAAAGTTGTGGCCTATATGCAACATCGAATTGGTCCATCCTATGCCGGGCCGTACGGACTCCTGCAACCAGTCGCTGATGCCATCAAGATGGCCTTCAAAGAGGACCTTGTCCCGGACCGGGTCGAACGAGTGACCTATGCGCTCGCCCCGATTGTGGCCTTTGTACCCGCCATGTTGTCGTTTGCGGTAGTACCGTTTTCGGCCGACCTCAGTGTCGCCGGACGCAACGTGACCGGCGTGATTTCCGATCTGAACATTGGCGTTCTGTTCGTTTTTGCCGTTACGTCACTCGGCGTATATGGTATTATTCTCGCTGGTTGGTCGTCGGGTTCGAAATACTCTCTCATGGGCGGAATTCGATCGTCGGCGCAGATGATCTCGTACGAGATCAGCTACGGTCTGTCGATAATCGGTGTTATTTTGATCGCAAACACGCTCTCCATGCGCGAGCTCGTCGCCCAGCAGGCAACTATTGCCGACTGGTTCATCTGGAAACAACCGCTCGGATTCCTCCTCTATCTTACCTGCGCCATTGCCGAGACGAATCGTGCCCCGTTTGACCTGCCCGAGGCGGAGTCTGAGCTCGTTGCGGGATATCACACGGAGTATTCCTCGTTCAGATTCGGGATGTTCTTTGTCGGTGAGTACGGGAACATGCTCGCCGTCTCCAGTGTGGCTACAACGCTGTTCCTTGGGGGCTGGCAAGGACCATTTCTGCCCCCCGCGCTTTCGATCGTCTGGTTCGTGGTCAAGGTCTTCCTGTTCATGTTCTTCTATATCTGGCTTCGCGCTACTCTCCCGCGTCTGAGGTATGATCAGTTGATGAATTTTGGCTGGAAAGTGCTTTTTCCGCTCGCGCTTTTGAATATCATTGTCACCGGATTTGTCGTTCTTTGGAAATAGCTCATGCGACGAGAAACGGGTTTATTGTGAAGGAATTATTGAAATCGGTGGGGCATGTGTTCCTGAAGATGCCTCTGGGATTCGTCGTGACCTTGAAGCATCTGTTCAAGAAGCCGATCTCACTCGACTATCCGCGGGTCAAGCGACCGATGAGTGCACGTTATCGTGGACGACACTATCTCGAGCGCTATGACGACGGTACCGAACGCTGTGTTTGCTGCGGGTTGTGTGCGGCCGCCTGCCCGGCCGATGCCATTTACATGGAACCGGAAGAGACACCGAACGGCGAGCGCAAAGCGAAAGTCTATGAGATCAACCTCTTGCGGTGCATCTTCTGCGGTTTCTGCGAAGAAGCTTGTCCGGAGGAAGCTGTTTTCCTTGGACAAGAATACGAATTCTCTGCTTTTGATCGCAATTCGTTCATTTGGACCAAATCAGATATGCTGGTGCCACACCCGAGGAAGGATAATCCGGTGAAGCGGATCATTCGCCGAGTCAGGCGCGTCTATGGCGTCACGGATGCTCACCGATGAACGTTGACTCTTTCATTTTCGTGTTTTCAGCCGTCGTCGCCATATTCGGCGCTACGATGATGATCTCGCAGCGCAATCCGGTGGCATCTGTGTTGTACTTGATCGTGTCGCTTGTAGCTCAGGCGGTCCTATATGTGCAGTTGAGTGCGCTCTTCCTCGGCGCTATTCTCATCATTGTTTACGCCGGGGCCATCATGGTTCTCTTCCTGTTTGTCATCATGTTGCTCAACCTAAGGGGAGGCGAGGATTTAGGGGAAAACTCACATCCGGTGAGTCGGGTGGTCAAGTATTCGGTCGCCACGCTTCTCCTTGTCGAGTTGGTTCTGCTCATGCGGGGGATACACGTAACAGCCATTGCTCCCGGGATTATGGCTGCACCGACAGACGACTTCGGTTCCGTCAAGGCCGTAGCGATGCTGCTCTTCACCAAGTATCTCTATCCCTTTGAACTTACGGGCGTTTTGCTCCTTGTAGCAGTTGTGGGGGCCGTTGTCATTTCGCGGAAAGAGCGACCTGGCGAGCAGTCAGGCATTGAAGAAACGACTCTTGATCAGGACCTAACTCAGGATCAACGGGATGAGGTAGTGCGCTGAGATGATCCCTATCTGGACTTACCTGATCGTGGCCGCCATTCTGTTCGGCATTGGTGCGCTCGGCGTGATGATTACGCGGAATATGATCGTTCTCTTCATGTCCATCGAACTGATGCTGAATGCTGCCAATCTTGCGCTTATCGCCTTCTCGCGCGCCCTGAGCGTTATGGATGGCCACGTGATTGTGTTCCTTGTCCTCACCGTTGCTGCGGCTGAGGCCGCTGTCGGGTTGGCGATGATCATCATGATCTTCCGTAACCGGGAGACCATTAACATCGATCGATACAGTCTATTGAAGTGGTAGGTGCGTGATGTCCGAGTATTTGTTCCTGATACCGCTGCTGCCACTGATTGGGTTTCTGATCAACGGGCTGTTCATCGGACGCCTGCCGAAGCCGCTCATCTCCATCGTTGGTTGTGGATCGATAGGACTTTCGTTGATTCTGGCCCTCATGCTCTTTTTCGAATTGAAAGGGATGCCACCGGACGCTCGATTCATGGAACAGGTCCTCTTTACGTGGATTCCATCGGGTGTGTTCACAGTCAATATGGCCTTCATGCTCGACCCGCTTTCCGCCGTCATGATCCTCGTCGTATGCGGCGTTGGGTTCCTGATTCATGTTTATTCTGTCGGCTACATGCATCACGATCCGGGTTATGGACGCTATTTCGCCTATCTGAACCTGTTCACTTTCTCCATGCTTGTCCTCGTTCTGGCAAACAATTATCTGCTTATGTTCGTGGGATGGGAGGGGGTCGGGCTTTGTTCCTATCTCCTGATCGGATTCTGGTTTGAGAAGAAGTCCGCGTCGGATGCCGGCAAGAAGGCGTTCATTGTCAATCGTATCGGTGATTTTGGTTTCCTGCTCGGATTGTTCATCATCTTCTGGCAAGTAGGGTCACTCGACTTTCGAACAGTCATGCAATCTGCGCCGACGGCATTCACAGTAGGCGGAACATTGGTTACGGCCGCCTGTCTGTTGCTCTTCGTTGGCGCCACCGGCAAGTCCGCCCAGATTCCACTCTACGTTTGGCTCCCGGACGCGATGGAGGGACCCACGCCCGTTTCTGCGCTCATCCACGCGGCGACCATGGTAACCGCGGGCGTCTACATGATCGCCCGCTCCAACGTCCTCTACATGATGGCGCCTGATGCGCTCCTGGTAGTAGCCATTGTCGGCGCCAGCACGGCCCTATTTGCCGCTACTATCGGGTTGGTGCAAAACGACATCAAGCGCGTTCTGGCCTATTCAACAGTCAGCCAGTTGGGCTATATGTTCCTCGCGTGCGGAGTGGCCTCATTTTCAGCTGGTATCTTCCATCTGATGACTCACGCCTTCTTCAAAGCCCTCTTGTTCCTGGGAGCTGGTTCGGTCATCCACGCCATGTCGAGCGAGCAGGATATCCGCAAAATGGGTGGCCTGAAGAGGTATCTGCCAATCACCTATACAACGTTCCTGATCGCAACCCTGGCGATTGCCGGAATCCCCGGACTCTCCGGTTTCTTCTCAAAAGATGAAATTCTCTGGAAAGCGTTCTCGTCCGACTTCGGCCATCCGCTTCTCTGGGTGATCGGTTTTGTCACTGCGGGACTGACCGCATTCTACATGTTTCGCCTTGTTTACCTGACCTTCCATGGAACCGAGCGAATGGATCAGCATACCCGGGAACATATCCATGAGTCTCCCCGATCCATGACCGTGCCATTGATGGTTCTGGCGCTCTTGTCGATCGTGGGGGGGTGGGTAGGGATGCCGCATCTCTTTGGAGTTACCAACTATTTCGAAGAGTGGCTTCATCCGGTGATGGCGACTGTTTCGGCAGGCGCTACAGAACATATCCCTGCCTCAGGCGGGGGAGAGACGGGCCTGGAGTGGACGCTCATGTTCGCCTCAGTCCTGCTCGTTGTCGGAGCGATTTGGCTCGCGCACTACCTGTATCAGCGCAACCTGAAGGCGACCACATCACTGCGGGAGAGAGTTAGCAGTGTGCATACATTGTTGTTGAATAAGTACTTTGTCGATGAGCTTTACGGGGCGGTCGTCGTGCGACCGATCGTCTATGGTTCTGTGTTCCTGTGGAAAGTGTTTGATGTGATGGTCATTGATGGACTGATCAACGGTATGGCCGTCCTCTGGAGAGAGATGTCGGATACGCTGCGATTTGCGCAGTCGGGAAGAGTGCGCGGCTATGCCACGATCTTCGTGATCGGTGTTGTGACGGTCGTCGCTTACCTGGTCTACGGATTCTGATATGAGCATAGATATTCTTTCGTTTCTGACCTTCTTCCCGGTGGCCGGAGCCGTGCTTGTTGCCCTCGTGCCAGCGGCTCGGACCGACACCATCAAAGGTGTTGCACTGATCGTAGCCGTCATCACCATGCTGGTTTCTTTCGCCCTCTACGCTGGGTTCGATCCCGTCGCGAGCGGCATGCAATTTGAAGTGAACGTTCCCTGGGTTCTGGCGATGGGGATTACCTATCACATTGGAATCGACGGGATTTCCTTGCTCTTGATACTCCTCACGACGATCCTGACCGTACTCTGCATACTCGCGTCGTGGTACTCAATCTCGGCCAACGTGAAGGGGTATTTCATTTCAATGCTTGTCCTTACCAGCGGCATGATCGGAGTCTTCTGCGCTCTCGATCTCTTCCTGTTCTATGTGTTCTGGGAGGTCATGTTGGTTCCGATGTACTTCATCATCGGCATCTGGGGTGGTCCCAGACGGGTCTATGCGGCCATCAAGTTTGTCCTGTTTACGATGTTTGGGTCGCTCTTGATGCTTGTGGCTATTCTGTACCTCTACTTCGCCTACCATGATTATTCCGGCGCGTACACGTTCGACCTGATCAGGATCATGCAGATGCCCCTTGCTCACAATGTTCAGATGTATCTCTTCGGCGCCTTTGCTCTTGCGTTCGCCATCAAAGTACCGCTCTTCCCATTTCACACATGGCTGCCTGATGCTCATGTTCAGGCTCCGACCGCCGGATCGGTCCTGCTGGCCGGCGTTTTGTTGAAAATGGGAACGTACGGTTTCCTCAGGTACTGCCTCCCCCTTTTCCCCGAAGCAACAGTTGCGTACCTGCCGTACATTTGCGTGCTGTCGATTATCGCTATTATCTACGGTGCGCTGGTCGCTATGGTGCAGAAGGATGTCAAGTCGCTGGTGGCGTTTTCTTCCGTATCACATATGGGTTTTGTGATGCTTGGCATGTTCGCGCTTAATTTCCAAGGGCTCCAGGGCTCGATTCTCCAGATGATCAATCACGGCATCTCGACCGGAGCGCTGTTCCTGATTGTTGGCATGATCTACGAACGCCGTCACACACGGCTTATCGAGGACTTCGGCGGCATTGCCAAGGTCATGCCGCTCTTCGCGACCTTCTTCATGATTGTCACGCTTTCCTCGATCGGACTGCCGCTGACCAACGGTTTCGTAGGCGAATTCCTGATCCTGCTCGGCACCTTCAAGAGTAACGTCTGGTACGCGACCTTCGCTGCGTCGGGGGTAATCCTGGCCGCTTGCTATATGCTGTGGATGCACCAGCGCGTCATTTTTGGCAAAGTAACGAAACCAGAAAACGAGCATCTTCGAGATCTCTCGGTGCGTGAAAAGATGATCCTTGTGCCCTTGGTCGTCCTGATCTTCTGGATCGGCATCTATCCCAAGCCGTTACTGGATCGCATCGAACCCGCCGTGAGACAAGTACTCGATCAAGTAAACAGGACTACTGTTGTAACGGTTGAAAAACGGGAGCTATCGCCAGCAATCACGGGCAACTCTCTAGAGCATGTCACACGTGTAAACTACAGCAAAGGAGCGGCGCGTTAATGCCAGATGTCATCATCTACACGAAGACCGGCTGTCCGTATTGCGCAGCCGCCAAGAAGTACTACGCAGAGCAGGGTGTTCCATTCTCTGAGATCAATGTTCACGACACACCTGGCGCGATGGACAAAGCCCTTGAGCTGTCCCACGGGAAGCGAATAGTGCCGATCATCGTCGAGGGCAGTGAAGTCAAGCTCGGTTTTGGCGGTGGCTGAGGGTTTTGATTATTTGCGACGGTCGTCGCATAGGGAACTATGAAGGACTACACATCAACATTGTCAATTGACTTCAGCCTCATTTACCCCGAGCTACTGCTGCTCGCGGTAGCTTCGCTCATTCTTCTGATCTGTTTTTCGCCGCGATTATCGAAGGTTGTCCCACCATTGGCTTTCCTTGGACTTTCCGTTTCACTCATTCTTGTCATCGATCAGTGGGGAAGGCAGGAAAGCGGATTTGCAGGCATGGTGCTTGTAGATCAATTTGCTGTTCTGTTCAAGATGATCTTCGTCGTGGCATCAGCCCTGTCGGTGCTGATAGCGTATCCCTATCTTCGACACAAAGGAATCGCGCGTCCCGAATTCTACGCTCTCATCCTCTTCTCGACCATAGGGATGATCGTCATGGCCGGAAGTTCCGATCTGATCGTCATGTTCCTCGGACTGGAGATCATGTCGTTGCCGCTCTATGTGATGGCAGGCTTCAACCGTCGCTCACTTGATTCTAATGAAGCCGGGATGAAGTACTTCGTCATGGGGGCATTCGCGACCGGTTTTCTGTTGCTTGGTATCGCGTTTGTCTTTGGGGCTGCCGAGACTACAAATCTGCGCCGGATCGTCGCCGACATAGCATATATCGCCGCCAACAGTCCCACCTATCTTTACGCCGGGGCGGCTCTGCTGCTCATCGGCTTTGGTTTCAAGGTCGCTGCTGTTCCGTTCCACAGCTGGGTTCCAGATGTTTACCAAGGAGCCCCGACACCGGTGACCGCTTTCTTTTCAGTCGCCCCCAAAGCGGCCGGCTTTGCTGCCCTTCTGCGCATCTTCAGTTACGGCCTGGCCGACCTGCACCTGCTTACTCAGGTCTTCTGGGTATTGGCGGTCCTGACTATGTCGGTCGGCAACATCCTGGCGCTGCGTCAGGACAACGTCAAACGGATGCTCGCCTATTCCTCAATCTCGCACGCGGGTTATATCTTGGTGGCGTTAACCGCGGGTGGAAGCGACGCCGTGGCATCGGCGATGTTCTATCTGGTCGGCTATATGTTTTTCAATCTCGGCGCGTTCGCGGTCATCTCGCTGTTGGAGATGCGGGCCGCGTGTCGTTCAGATTTCACGGAATTGGCGGGATTGTCAGGAACGAATCCCTACCTTTCACTCATTCTCGCCGTGTTCATGTTCGCCCTTGCCGGATTTCCTCCGACCGTCGGCTTTCTCGGAAAGTTCTACATCTTCTCGTCAGCGGTGAAATCAGGTCTCATCTGGCTGACCGTCATCGGCGTAATGAACTCTTTTGTCTCTGTCTACTACTACCTTCGCGTTGTCAAAGTCAGCTACTTTGACGATGTCGCCACTCCAATGGTCCGCGCCAATACCAGCTTCTCGATCTCGGTCGTACTCGGTCTTGCAATGCTTGGAACGATCGGACTTGGCCTCTTCCCACAACAATTGTTTGAACTTTCGAAGAGCGCTCTCTTCGCGTTTCTGTAATCTCCTGATCCTATAATAACGGAAAGGCGAAAGCTCTGTGGGAGCTTCCGCCTTTCTGTTTGGGATCAACGCAGCGCTCAGAGTGTTAGCCAAAGCAGACATGGCTCAGGTCCGACGTTCTTTAGAAAGTCCGCCATGAAGAGAACATCACCTATGTCCACCGTGGCATCGCAATTGACGTCACCCATCAGATAGGGAGATGGCGCAGGACCTGCCCCGGTAAGAAAGTCAACGAGAAACATGAGGTCGCCGATGTCAATCCCAAGGGACCCGTCCACTTCGCCCGACATCTTTAGTCGACGAGGGGTAAACTGAACCGCGGTCGAGTTGACAATCATGTGTGTCGGGATGTCGTTGTTGTTAAACCAGTCCAGCGCGCGGCACTCAATCTCGGAAATCCCCACAAGCGCTGATTGGTTCAGCGTGCTCGAAGTGACTTGCTGATACTGGAACTTGATTCGACCCGCACTGGTCAGAATGATCTCGAAGTCTGTCAACGTGTCAGTATTGATGAAGTTCGACAGGCGGTACCATTCGATCACGGTCGTATCTTGTGTCAGGTTCTTGTAAACGTACACTCCGGCCTGCGGCACTTTTACGCTGTCGATGAGCAGGTCGCTCCACAGAGCAGACACGAAGGTCTTGAACGGTACTCCAGGTATTGGGAGACCGGAGAAGAATCCTCCAACATTCAGGTTGATGTCAGTGAAGGAAATGGCGCCGTTGACACCGACAAACATATTCGAATAAGAGGAGTCGAAGTACGGGAAGTTAAAACCAATAAGAACGGGCCCAGTTGTGCCGTCGTCCCGAGGGTCGGTGCCGCTGCCATAGTATGATGTATTCGGTATCTTCGAGCCGAGAGTCCGGGCGTCGATCCACGCGAATCCCGGGCCTCCTGCCTCCCACGAAGCGACGGCGGCGTAGGTTGTGTCGGCACACGGCACGCGGAGAAACACAGGTATCTGGGACAATGAGTCAAGCGGTAATGGCGTGGGGCCCCAGTGAATCTGCACTATCCCTTTGTACTGTGCAACTCGTGACGGCAGGATCGCGGCGTCAACTGTTATATCGATTCTTGCCGAATCGGACGGGTTGATTGTTCCAGCGCTGGGGTTGGTTCGCAACCAATCCGGAGTGAGCGCTTTCGCGAGGCTATCATTACCGGATACGGTGAACGCTACTGGTGTCGATGTCGAGCGATTATGAAGCCAGACAGGAGTGGTTATCATGACACCCTGCGAGAGGGAAGTGTCGATCAGAATCGGACTGACAGCCAGTGACGGAGGTCCTGTGAGCGCGGCAAACGCCGCGAACAGGTCGGGGCGAGGACCAATATGTGTTGAAAGATCCCCGAGCTGCGGGCTTCCGGTGGCAACGAGCAGAGTGCGAATCACATCGGCCGTGAGATAAGTTCCATACAGCGCCTTGTAGCGCCCTTGAAGGCAGGCCACGCTTCCGGTAACAATCGGCGACGCCGACGACGTTCCCGAAAAGGAAGCCGTGTAGTACTGATTCTCATCTCCGCCGCCGGTGAACATATCCCCGTAGCCGGTCGTATAAACACCACTTCCATAGCCTTGCAGATTGACTCGATTCCCATAGTTGGAGAAGCTCAGACGGCGACGATCGTTGGCGGAGGCGGCCGGATACCCGGCCCCGGCGACAATCGCGTGCGAGTTTCGATACAAGGTGTCGAAAAGTTGGCCGTACAAGAGGGGATCATCAAAGTTCTCAGCGCCGTTGCCGGCGGCTTCGATGACCGTGACTCCCTTGGCCCAGGCGTACTGTATGGCATCGAAGTTGTCCTGCCAGTATTCCATGCAGACGTATCCTTTTTGGTCTTGGCGGGACTGGAAACCGTAATGCGGCCCCGGGGCGTGCAATTCTATCAGAATCAAATCCCCGGCCGAGAGATTATTGGCGGCCGTGTAGATTGCTTCTGCAGCTGACATCGAACCGATCGACACCATGCCAACGTCGGCGCCATAGCAGATTCCAGTCATTCCGTAACCGTTGTTGCCTGCGATCATCTCGCCAAGGACGGCGGTGCCGTGATCTCGCCAGCTCTGGTCATTAATGGGTGCACCGGCAATGATACCGCCGACTGCCTTATCCAGATCCTCATGAGTTGTCTTCCAGTTCCCTTCGACGTCGACAATCTTCACGCCGGTGCCATCTCCGCCCGGCAAGGTGTTGGCGTAGTCGGCATCGACACCGCCCGGCGCTACCTTGCGGTAGTCCTGTCCCGGCTGATAGTTCGGAGTCGGGGGAGCAATATCCCCGGCCGGCTCAGGGAGTGGGGCAATGTATGCCGTCTCGATCTCATCCTGCTGATTCAGATCGCGAACAAGCGCCTCGGCTTCTGCAGGTGACGTTACTTCAACCCGGAAGTACCCATTCAAATCCGCCAGCTGGCGGCGCGAGTTGAGCTGCATCTCTTGTCTGGTTTGATCGATTGACTCTTCGGTTTGCGTATTGAAGAGCCTGCGTACCCGTGAAGCGAGATATGGAGTGAGTGCACTTTGAGATGCACTCAAGGACAGATTCTGCTTTGAAACGAGCTGTCCGCCGCGCATTCGCACCTGAGCTGCATCTTTGAACTTGACCACAACGTGGGAAATTCTGGCAGTCGGCGACACGCTTACATTGGGCAGCTTGGCGTTGGGCGCGCTTACTGTCGTTGTGTTCTGTGCTGTGACTTTCCGTGTCTGTTCTGCAGTTTCGCCGCTGGACCACAGAAGTACTGCGGCACAGAGGGAAGTAAGAACTGCCGTCGCAAAAGCGATAGCCTTTCGTGGCGTCATGAAGCCTCCGTATGTATCTCAAGACCCTGTGTAAAGTACAATCGCGCGGGTAGCAGATTGTGATGACACAAGAAATATATTCTCAACCGATCACTTGTCAACGAGTTATTGCGTACCCGATGTATCGGCGCGAACCAGATTGAATTGAGATCCAGCGCAGAAATTGCGCGATCAACCGAGGCGCAGCTTGCCGTTGATCTCCGGCACCCGAATCGGGTATTTCCCAGAGAAGCAGCCAGAACAGAATGTACTATCGGGAAGCGATGGCATAGCCAGCATGCCGTCGATCGATAAGTACCGAAGTGAGTCCACTTCAAGGTACTTCTCAATCTCGGCCACATTCATGTTCGCTCCGATCAGCTCCTTCTTCGTGGGCATGTCGACGCCAAAGAAACAGGGGGAGACAATCGGCGGCGAGGACACACGGAAATGCACCTCCTTCGCGCCTGCCTCTCTGATCATCTTTACCAGCTTCTTCGAGGTTGTGCCGCGAACGATTGAGTCATCGACCACGACCACTCGGCGTCCGTGAATGACCCCTTTCACAGTGTTAAACTTCACCTTGACGTCAAGGTCGCGGATACTCTGTGACGGATCTATGAATGTGCGTCCGACGTAGTGGTTGCGAATGAAGCCAATCTCGAAGCGAATACCTGATTCTTCCGAAAACCCAAGAGTGGCGGTATTGGCCGAGTCGGGAATACCAATGACAATGTCTGCGTCAACCGGGTGTTCACGGGCCAGCAACCTCCCCAACCGGCGCCGAACCTTGTCGACGTTCTCCCCGAATATGCGCGAATCCGGGCGAGAGAAGTAGATGTACTCAAAGATGCAGAAGGCGTGGCGAGTCTCCTTAAAGGGAGACAGAGAGTTCAGTCCTCCGCGGGTGATTTCCAGAACTTCCCCCGGTTCGATATCCCGCACGTACTTTGCCCCGATGATATCAAAGGCGCAAGTCTCAGAGGCTACCACATAGGCGTTCTTGAATTTCCCTAATGCCAAAGGCCGGAATCCATGAGGGTCACGAGCGGCAATGATTGACTCTTCAGTGAGAAAGACGAGAGAGTACGCCCCACGCACAGTATTCAGCGCCTCGCAAATCCTTTCAATGCGAGACTTTCTCTTCGAGGTCGCGGCCAGGTGGAGAATGATCTCAGTGTCAGAGGTCGTCTGAAAAATCGAGCCCTTGGCGTCTAATCTGTGACGAAGCTCAAGTGCGTTTGTCAGGTTGCCGTTATGAGCGACTGCAAGATTGCTGGATCGGTTGGTGATAAGAAAGGGCTGAATGTTTATGAGCGACGACGCTCCGGTTGTACTGTACCGGTTGTGTCCAATCGCGATACTCCCTTTGAGTCGGGCAAGAGCATCTCGCGAGGAAAAGACGTCGGACACCTGTCCCATCCCCTTGTGCAACGTAATCGTGGTACCGTCGGATGCTACAATCCCGGCCGATTCGTGGCCACGGTGTTGAAGGGCGTAGAGCCCAAGATAGGCCATTTCGGCGGCTCGGGGAGAGCCAAAAATCCCAAATACTCCACATTGGTCGTGAATCAAATCTTCTGACACGTGCTGTCGCTCCAGTCTCGGTTCCGCTCGAGAAAAGTGGCCAAGGTATTCCGATTGACTGCCACTGTCAATTCCTTTTGCGTTCTTATCCCCTCAAGATATGAATAAAAATGCATTACCGCCGAGTGTATTTGCCCTCTGTGCAATACTCGAACAGCGAAAACACCTTGATAAGTGACTGCTTTTGCGTATGTTAGGGCATACCGCTGACTTTACCGCGCGTGTCAAGACATTAGGACAGATGTCGCACCGAGTTTGCTTTTGAGATGCCCGAGGCATAAAACAGATCATGGAATCAAAAAACACAGAGCGCTACGAGATTCTGAGGCAACTCGCCCTTTCCGGAACCGGGGGAGCCGAATTATCGGAATTGGCAAAGGTTGCGCTCAAGGATACGGCCGCGCTTGTCGGACTTTCTGCGGCCGCCATCTACCTGTGGAGTGAATCGAAACAGACACACCTTAGCGCGCTGCACTCAGAGTCTGATGCCAGCCACAAACGTCTGGTCTCGCTAGAAGAGGAACTACTCGTCAATCTGCGAAACGAAAAGCAGATCGTCTCGGCCTATTTGTCGTTTGGGGGAGAGGCTCCAATGCAATCCTTCATGCTTCCCCTGCACAACGGACCGAACACTTTTGGAGCCGTGATCGGCATTCTGGAAGGTAAGGGGAGGCTCGTTACCGAAGATCTCTTCTTCGATGCTCTCAGCGCCGTGCTGTCACTTACAATTGCCTCCCGGGAAGTGGGTCTGACGAAAGATCTCATCGACCGGGAACGCCTTTCCGCAGTTCAGGAGACAGCGGTCACGGTCAATCATGAAATCAATAATCCTCTGACTGCAATACTCGGGAATATCCAGCTTCTCCTCTTGAAGCGGCAGGACCTCGACGCAGACCTGATTAACAAACTCAAGACCGTCGAAGCCTCAGCGCTCAAGATCAAAGATGTCACCCAAAGACTCCTCAGGATAACTTCGGTTCGCTCGACTGAGTACACCGAAGGTACGCGCATGCTGGATCTGTCCGGAGACGAATCCTGACAAGAGAAAACGGCGACCGCCAGGGTCGCCGTTCAAGATATTTCCCTCTTTTACAAGTAATTCTCAGAGAGGGAGCTCAACTTCAGGTTCAACTCTACAAGTAACGTCTTGTACTTAGCCATATCCTTACTCGTACAGGTTTCCTGAATCCTGACTCCGAGATTCGTCAGCGTCTCAAACTCCTGCGACATCTTATCCTTGGTTCCCTGGAGCGACTCCGGCAGCGCGCTTTCCTTCAGGATGACCAGCTTCTTGACCAGGGTCTCAGTTGATCCAGTAATTCCGGCAGTGTTGTTCGCTGGAAGATGCTTGTCAAGGATGAGTTGCGTTGTAACTCGCACCGCTTCGAATTCAGGATAGGAAACTGGAAGCAGGGCGAGAGCGCTGTTTTCAAAAGCATCGTGCAGATCGGGCAAGAGCTTGTAGACCTCCTCTTTTGATCCCTCCTTCGCAGCTTTCGCATACAGCGCAACAAAATTGGCCAGCTTCTCGCGACTCTCCAAGAACGCCGCTTTGCGGACCTTGTTTTTCATCTTTGGCTCGATGCCGCGGATGGAGGAAAACGCCTTCTCGAATTCCGGACCGGCCTTGATGAGCGCGTCGTAGTCCTTATCCGGGTACGCCTTGTGCCAAGCAGGGGCAACTACCTCGTGGAAAACGCTGATTGCCGGATGACCGGCTTTACCCGCTTTGTCGGCGGGGCAGACGCTCGGCTCGGCGGCAAACACCCATGTCGCGAGCAGAACAAAGACAAATACCACAACGATACGCATAACTTCTCCTTCTCTCTATCTTCTCTTAAATGACATTGTTCTCGTGCAGGACAGGCCCGGCCGCAAAGCGTTCGGGCCTCAGTGGGGTTACGTCGATGGACGGTTTCTCTCCGGATAAAATCTCTGCGGTCACAATCCCGGCAGCCGGGGCGTGCATAAAACCATGTCCGGAGAAGCCTGTGACGTGGAACATCCCCTCGACACTTGGCTCAAAGCCGATGATTGCCTGATGATCTGGTGTAGTCTCGTACAGTCCGGCCCACTTATTGGCCACTTCTGCTGTTTCGAGCGCCGGTATCCGATCAAGGGCCCGTTCCAGAATCCGATCAGTGTACTCCGGGTCAATCGAGATATCGAACGACGGCGCAACTGACTTGTCAGCCCAGCCCAGGAGCAGCCCTTTTGACTCTTTATGGGTGTACAGGCCTGACTTGACATCTACGACCATGGGGAAGTATGGTTGAACAAAGTCCAATTTACCGGTCGTGACGCACTGTCGGCGATAGGGTTCAACCCGTACATCTCCTCCCACCATTTTTCCTATAAGACGCGAATACGCCCCAGCGCAATTGACGATCAAAGGACAGCTGATATCGCCCCGGCTTGTCTTCACCGTCTTTACCGCCGCCCCGTTCAGGCCGATTCCTACCAATTCTGTTCCGAGCTCAAAGTCAACGCCCATTCCCCGATTTGCTCGTTCATAACCGGAGAGGAATTCGCTCGGGTCCCCCAGACCGTCGTCATGGCAGAAGGTAGCCAACTGGACATCGTCGGTGCGCACATGCGGAGCGTATTGGGCAATCTCATCGGACCGCAGGAGTTGGACATCCAACCCAAGTGAACGCTGGAGTTCGCAGTTCTTTCTGTATTCGAGAACATCGTCCTCGTCGGTCAACAGGAACAAATATCCAACTTGATCAAATAGAGCCTCCTGGTCCGTCTCGTCTTTGAAAGTTCGGAAGCACTGTTCCGAGAGCATCGACATCTCGATGTTCACCCTGGTACTGAATTGGGCTCGAATTCCCCCGGCTGCCTTGGATGTCGATCCGGAACCGAGAAGCGGTTCCTTTTCAAGGACGATAATCTGCCCGAACTTCCTACGGGCAAGGTAAAAGGCAACAGCCATGCCGATTATTCCCCCCCCAATGATCACAATGTCGGCTCTGCTTCGCACTTTCGGTCCTTCAGTAGACGGCTCTCAGGCACGTGAACTTTTTCACCATTTTACAAAAAAGCACGCCGAAGTCAAGCGCTTTCCAACCGCTGTTGTCTACAATGTCTGTGCTCATGCCGCTTTCTGAACCTTGCTCTCTTCATCTCCTGACGGTAGATTCTCTCCATGGCCGCCTTCGCACAACTCCGTTCCGATCTGATCATTGTTCGAAGCCTGGTTGACAATGCCCCTCTTTACACGGTCAAGGACGCTATCACAGGGGGATACTTTCGGTTGCGCGAACCCGAGTACTGGCTGATTCAGCAACTGGATGGACATCAAACTCCAGAACAGATAGCCCTGGCTTTTGCAGCGAAGTTCGGTCTGGCCATCACAAGCGAGGAGGTCAGCCAGTTCACGAACCAACTCGAAAGACTCTTCTTTCTTGAAGGTGGTCGCAGTGAGCAGGAATTGGCACGCCGTGCAAGAAGGATGGGTGGTCGGCGATCTGTCCTGAACCGCGTCTTGTACATCAAGGTCACCTCGTTCGCGCCGGGTCGGCTTCTAGAACGCTTGTACCGACTCTATCATCCATTTCACAAGAGGACCTGGTTCTTTTTCGGATATGTCATTCTTGCCACCGGCTTGGGGTTGCTGATCGCTAATGCGGAGCAGTTCGCCGTGAATCTGACCGAACTGTTCTCGCTCTCCTCGATCCTCATGCTCCTCGTGGCTCTCTTCATGGTTGTCGGGCTGCATGAGTTCGCGCATGCAGTGATTTGTCGCCATTACGGTGGAGAAGTCAGGGAGATGGGCTTTATGCTCATGTTCTTCCAGCCCTGCTTCTTTTGCGATGTCTCAGATGCCTGGCTTTTTCCCCGAAAACTGCAGCGATTAACAGTGACTCTGGCCGGTCCTTTCTTTCAACTCTTGCTTCTGGCTGCCAGTGTTATCCTGTGGCGTGTGACGATGCCAGGATCGACGATAAGCAACCTGGCACACATGACAGCCATCGTCAGCCTGATCACGTTTCTTTTCAACTTCAATCCGCTCATCAAGCTCGATGGCTACTATCTTCTCTCGGATCTGCTTGATATCCCCAACCTACGTCAGAAGAGTTTCGCCTATGTCGGTAACTTTATGAAATGCTACTTGCTCGGCTGGCCCATTGATCCGATCTATCCAGAACGTCGCCAACGAACCGTCTTTTTTGTCTATGCCATCCTGGCTTCGCTGTATTCCGGTTTTCTCATCATCTATTTTGCTGTCATACTCGCTCATTACGTTGTCGCGAAGTTCGGGGGGACGGGATTGCTCTTGTTGTTTGCCGTCGCAACGTTTATACTCCGTCAGGCAATGACCGATCTCGTGAGCGGGACGGTTCAGCATATCAGATTTATGAAAAGCCTTACACACAAACCGATCCGATTAACTCTGTACTTGGTTCTGTTCGCAGCGGCGCTTGTGTTGGCTTTTGGCGTGCCACTCCCGCACCGTGTCTCGGGGGAAATAACTACCCAGCCAGTCGCCACTTTTGCCCTTGTACTCAACCAGTCCGGCATGCTCGAAAGTTCTCTGCGCACTGGTGGGGAGATTCCCGACAAGAAATCCAGTTTCATGCAGATGACTTCAACAGAAATGGCCGTGCTCGACGTAATTCCTCTGGTGAAAGATGGTCAAACCGCTCGGGCAGGCGATACGGTAGCTGCCGTGACCTCAAATCAAATCTCCCAGGAGATCGCCTCCGGCAAGGCTGAGCTTCAACGTCTGGCGGGGACCCTGACCCTCCTGAAGACCCCGCGCAAGCGTGAAGAGATAGCGGAAGCCAACGCTCAGGTAGAGGCGGCGAAGACGACCTACGATCAAGCCGTTCGCGATTTCAATCGCACCGAGGAATTGGTGGCGAGGAACCTTTTGGCCAGTGACAGGCTCGAGGCGGCTCGCGCCACGATGGAAGTATCCAAAGCGCAGCTCAACAACCGACGATTCGCACTCGATCTCCTGAAGTCACCGCCTCGCCCGGAAGAGGAGGCTGTTCTCCTTCGCGAGATCGACAAACAAAACGCGCATCTCGATTTTCTGGAGCAGCAGTCTCGCGCTCAAAAGGTCATCGCACCGATTGGCGGGATTATCGCGGCCACACGTCGCGCTGATACCATCATGACAATCACCGACTTGACCATTATCGAGATTCAAGTGCCTGTTTCCGACTTCGACATTAACCTCGTCAAGCACGGCCAGAACGTGAGCGTGAAAGTGCGTTCTTACCCCGACCGGGTCTTTGCGGGACAGGTTGTACGTGTGCCCCGTTCGGCAGCGACGAATGTCGAGGGGATTCGTTTCCCTGTCGCAGTTGTGATTGACAATGGCGACGCTTCACTTTCACAGGGCATGACGGGCTATGCGAAAATCGAGGTGGGGAAGAGGTCACTCGCGAATCTCGTCTTGCGAAAGCTCCTTTCCACTCTTCGAGTGGAGTTCTGGTCCTGGTGGTAAGCGATGCTTCACTGAGTCTTGCGTGGTCGGGGTGCATGCGCTCCACATTCTCGTTGCTCAGAGAAGGGAAATATTTTCCGATTGGTGTGCGATCCCGTTTTCGCACTCGCCTGAAACAAGATGAGTGAAATCTATTTTCTCTTGACAGAATGCGAGCTGAGCGTATATTAAACCTGAAGAGCGACATTTGACGTTTTGGAATAAACTCCTCGCATGACGTGAGGAGCTCGCATTAACGCACACGAAGGAGGTGAGTGGATGACCAATTACAAGCTGACCGTCGAGGTTCTCGAGACTCGCGTTGCTCCCATTGGCATTAGCTTGGGCGGCCAGTAGTCCTCGTCGGATTGCTAGCTTCGAGTTCTACAAAGGGCAGGTGTACAGCCTGCCCTTTCTATGTCGGCACTATCTCTTCACTCTGAATCCTCATCATGTAGCTCACCCGTATTGATTTCGCTTGGACGAATTTCGAAAGATCAACCGACGTTCACGTCGTCTGGCGTCGTAAATTCCCGCTTGACTTGCAATCCAATAGCAAGCTAATTAAAGACTTAGGCTGGTTTCACCTGTTGCGGCAGCGGCTGTAATCATGCCCAGATCAGCGGCTCTGCTTTCTGGACGGGTGACCAGGCGTACAAGGTACGCATGAGAAAACGTTGAGATCATGTGGAGATGTGCCGAATGAAACTAAACGACCGAGTTCAGGAAGGGATCGTGATTCTTGAACCCAAGGGGAAGATCATGGGCGGCCCGGACGCCAGCCTACTGAGTGACAAACTCTACGAGTACATCAAGCAGAGCAGGAAGAAAGTGGTGATCGATCTGGCTAAAGTGGACTGGATGAACTCCACGGGACTGGGTATCTTGATCTCAGGCTACACCACCCTTCGCAACAATGAGGGAACCCTCAAGCTCGCCAACGTAACGGAAAAGATACAATCGCTCCTGACCATCACCAAACTGATCACCGTCTTTGAATCATACGATTCCGTTGACGACGCGGTCAATTCATTCCGATGATCGATGCGTAAAGAATAAAGGTATTCATCAGAACCCGACAGGTAGGCGTCAGCGCGTCTGCCTGTTTTCTTGAGGTCTTGACAGCATGGACAAACCAATCATAACCGGGGACACCATCATCGTCCCTTCGAATCAAGAGCACCTGGCCGATGTTGACCTTTTCATCGAGAGCATCCTTCGTGGCTACGGTGTTGACGAGTCGACCATTGCGGATATCGCCATCTCTGTGTCCGAACTTGTCAACAACGCCATCGTCCACGGCAATAAGTTGCTGAATGAGAAGGCAGTAACTGTTGGCATCAGTCGGCAGGACGGGACGGTCAGAATCTCCGTCCGTGATCAGGGGACCGGTTTCAATCCTGACACGATTGCCGATCCGATCGATGAGAACAACCTATTGAAAGAAGTGGGGCGGGGCATCTTTATTGTTCGGCAACTGATGGATGCCGTCGACATTACGGCAACGGCGACGGGCACAACCATTATTATCACCAAGTCGATTTAACGCAAGCCTCTCATGGGCCGGTAAGTGGTATTCCATGAACCTTGATGTCGCGAAAACGCTCGCTTTCCTCCTCACCGGTGGCTTCTTAGTCTTTCTGGCTATTACCATCACGCGCGACAATTTTACCAACCGCATAAACCGCGTGACCGGCGCCATGCTCTTCTTCGCGGGTATCGGACCGGTCTTCTTTGCGCTGGGGTTGATCATCGACCAGAGCGCGACCAGCGCGGTTGGCTTTCACAGTTCTCCGCTCTTTCAGATCCACACATTGTGGGAACTGTTCTTCCCAACCCTTTTGTTGTTCTCCTGGATTTTTCCCGTCGACCGACTTCGCGAATTCCGCAACGTGCGCCTGCGGTCGTTGGTGTTTGTTCCGCAGGTCATGCATGTTGCCATCGCCATTTTCTTCACCGACATCAACCACATGCTTGAATCAGTACAGCTCGATCCGGGACGTGAGGGGTTTCAGACACTCATCCTCAAGCCCTTTTCATATATGTTCACCGGTGTACTCCTTCTGGTCGGGTTCATCCAGTCATACGAGCACTACGTCTTCGGTGTAGTCAATCTTGCATACGTGGGTGCGGCCGTGTACTTTCTCGAGTCAGGCGCACGGTATCTGAGTGAACCACGACTGCTGAATCAGACCCGAGTTGTTCTCTGGGGTACTCGTTTCGGTCTCGGGCTGTACCTGCTCTCCTCGGGCGCCGCAATCTTCTTCTCGACTCTGGTGTCGGCGTCGACGACATCACTGCTCCTCCTGCCGGCCCTCATACTTGGCGCTGCCGCCTTCGGCTACGCGATCGTGCGCTTCCAGTTTCTTGACGTGCAGCTTGTCTTCCGCCAATCCTTCATTTACACCCTTGCCACTGCCGTTCTTGTCGGCGGCTACATCTTCCTCGGCATGCGTTCACAGAAGATTCTGACCCCGTTGTTTGGCGACCGCGCCGAAATGGTCAGCTACGTCTTTCTGGTGTTTGTCCTTCTGCTCTTCCAGCCGATTTCGAGCTGGCTCGATAATGTCATTCGTTCTATGTTCATCAGAACACGAACCGACTATCGTACGATTATCGAGCGCTTCTCAAGGCAGGTCATCTCAATCTTTGACCCTCGACAATTGCGCCAGACCATTGAAGAAGAGCTCAAAACCGCACTTCTTGTTGAGGATGTCTATTTTGTCCTGTACGATGACGCTCTTGGGGAATACACGCTCCTCCCCAATGAGCAATCGGAGAAGGTAGTCATCATCGAGCGTGACGATCTCATGATGCGCGGTATCAATCTTCTGGATGCACCGACCAACTTCAACCTTCTGGCCGACTACAAGAAGGGATCGGTCCTGGCAGAGATGCTTATGGACCGGAGAGTGAAACTGATCTTGCCCATGAAAGACTCCCGCCACCTGCTGGGATTTCTGGCTCTGACCGCCAAAGCTGCCGGCTATCGGTATTCTGCGGAGGATTTCAATCTTCTCGGCGTTCTTTCCAATCAGATGGTAACGTCTCTCACCAACGCCCGCTTGTATGTTGACTCTTTGGAACGCCTGCGCCTGCAGGAAGAGATCAACATGGCGCGCCAGATCCAACTCGATCTTCTGCCTGCCGCGCCTCCGTTACTTGCGACCCTTAGCATCAGCGCCACATCGATTCCTTCCCGTACCGTCGGCGGAGACTTCTATGACTTTGTTCCGATTGATAACGGTCGTCGACTGGGTATTGTGATCGCCGATGCTTCCGGAAAGGGGATGCCTGCTGCCCTGATGATGGCGCAGATCCAGGCGATGATCAGGAGCGAGGTGAACAATGGGAATCCGATTCCGACTATGGTTCAGAATATGAATGTTCAGGTTGTTCAGTCTACATCCGCCGAGAAGTATGTTACTCTGTTCTACGGCGAACTGGACACTGAAACCGGGCAGTTTCATTACGTCAATGCCGGCCACAACTACCCGATCCTGGTTCGTGCTGACGGTTCGATGGAACTTCTTGAATGCGGCGGACCGGTCATAGGAGCGCTCCAGTGGTCGCAATATGAACAGGCGACTGTCATTCTGAATTCAAATGACATTCTGTTCTTTTTCACCGACGGACTATCGGAGGCTATGGACACCCAGGAACGCGAATATGGCGAAGCACGGGTGCGTCAGTTCATCATTGACCGACGCGCAGATGAGCCGCACGCGCTGGTGAACGCTATTCTTGAGGATGTCCATACGTACGACCCCACTACGCCACCGCAAGATGACACGACGATTATTGCGTTGAAGATGAACAGCAGGAATGGAAACGACAATGGACGATAATCCGGCCGAATTCGATCCCGCCCTGCTCTTCGCTCGCAAGAACAATCACTGCGGATTTCGCTTTTGTCCACTTTGTGGCAGGGAGCTCCAGAAGCGTCAGCTTGATCAGCGGGAACGGGTGATCTGTCCGGATCCTTCGTGCGGATATGTCTTCTACCAGAATCCGATTCCCGCGGCAGGCGCGGTCATTGTTCAGAATGATGCCATCCTTCTCGTGCGACGCGCGCATCCACCGAAAGTCGGTTGGTGGTGCATTCCCGCCGGATTTATGGAATGGGATGAGCATCCTGAGCAGACGGCGGTCCGCGAGATCCGCGAGGAGACCGGATTGGAGATCAGGCTTGACGGTTTCTTTGAAGTCTATAGCGGTGTCGACGACCCCCGCTCCAACGCGATACTCCTGCTCTATTTCGGAACGCCAATCGGAGGATCACTGAAGGCAGGTGATGATGCACTTGAAGTGCGCTACTTCGCATTCGACGATCTTCCCAAAGAGCTTGCCTTTGCGTCTCATCATCAGGCCGTGGCTGATTACTGTCGAAAGTTCCGATCTGCCTGACAGGCTGGGGAGAAGGAAGCGACTTGACTTCCGTACATTCAATTTGTTCAATTATCCTGACGATGAATGAGGCATATGAAGTGGTTCCCGATGTTGTTTGCTCTTAGGGTTCTCGTTGTCTGTTCTCTTGCGGGGACCGTGTGGGCGGTGCCTACCTACAAGAAATTCTCTCTTGCGTCAACCCGAAGACCCTATTTCACCCTCACCTTCGACGACAAATTTCTTATCGTCTCGGTTCTGTCAGACAGCGTCATCAACGCTGAGCAACTCCTGCGCCGTGACCTTGTCGTTCGCGACAGCGTTGTCCTGAAGTCGGGGGTTCCGATCTCTCCGCGGTCGATCTTACTGGATCGCAGCGGATTGCACTTCCGAGATTCCGTCTACCCTTACAGTAGAATACACGACATGGCTCTCACGACTCGCAACAAACAGACCCTGTTTACTTTCTTTACTGACGACGATAGTTCGGCGGTAGTCAGGCGAGGGGATCGCCTTACTTTTGGAGAGGACATAACCATCGACACTGGGGTCTTTGCGCGCGGAGTCGTTTTCTCCGTTCTGGGGAACGTTCTGGTGTCAGGCGAGGCCAATCGGGATGTGGTATCCCTCTTTGGAAATGTCACAGTCTCACCAAAGGCAACCGTTCGTGGCGGGGTTGGCTCACTGAACGGACAGATCACAGTTTCCAAGGAAGCCTCAGTATACGGTGAAATATATTCCTCGTCGGCCCGAAGGGGCGCGCGCAAGCACTCCCTGCGAACGCAGATTGATGCACTGGAGTACCTGGCCAGTTTCCGCTACAACCGTGTCGACGGGGCTACTCCTGATGTCGGCTTGAAATTCAACGATCGAGATTCCCTGATCCCCATCGTTTGGGCTCGTGCAGGATATGCTTTTGCGTCGAAACGCTGGCACTACGACTTGGGACTCGAACAGACTCTCCTCAGGTCGACTTCATTGTCTCTGGGCGGGCATCTGTATCGAAGACTTTCCTCCGGCGATGACTGGATAGTCAGCGACATCGAAAACTTGGCCTACACCTTGTTCCTGACCGAGGATCTGAAGAATTACTATGAGTCCGAGGGCGGAGCGCTCTACGCGCATTACGCGCCACTCCCAAGGCTGTCCCTTGGAACTGAATACCGGAACGAACGAACCCGATGGTTCGACGCTCACCGGAATCTCTGGTCGCTATTTGGACGAGGCAAGAAGTTTGGCGAGAACTTTGGAACCGTTCCCACCTCTTATCGAGAACAGGGGAGAGGTGACATAGAAGCGAGAACACTGGCTTTTGTGCGAGTACACGCCGATTACCACACCGGCGACTCGGAGGGGCGCCCGCGCCCATCATCCTGGAATCTGTCAGGCGAATTTGAATTGTCACAGAGAGGATTGAAGTCAGACTTCAATTATCGTCGTTATTCGCTGAACGTGCGTCGCTACCAGAGATTCAATCGCTATACTATTCTCCTTGCAAAGCTGAGCGCTGGGAACAGCGACGGTTACCTGCCGATGCACAAGCGGTACTTCCTTGGCGGATTGGGGACTCTCCACGGCTACAGTCAGGACGAGTTCATGGGGACGCGCTATTGGATGGCAAATGCTGAGTACCGGATCTCGTTCAGCTCGACAGAATTCGCGGTCTCATTCCTCTGGGATTTGGCCCAGATTGCCGACGACCGGAAACTCGGTCAAGCCGAGGTCAGACATTCTCTCGGCGTAGCGTTGGCCTTTGATAACTATTTCAAGATCACGCTGGCCAAACGTCTGGACCGCGCAACCAGCGATAATCCGAGGTTTTTCGTCCGGTTCGAGCAGATCTTCTAAAGTCAGGGTTGCCTCAATCCTGAACTGTCCCGATTCTGAACGTCCTCCCCTCGATGGTGCTTGAAGTCGTCTTGCGACACGTGCCCGATCCCCCCTTTCTCCAGAATTACGTTACGTCTTCCTGCCAATTAGGGTAGGAAAGGCCTTCTTTGCGGCTCAAGGGGTTCAAGACTTTATCCGATAATTAGACAGGCATACAGGTCCTTCAGTGCGGAACAGGTGCAGTGAAATTCGTCGATGAAGACAAAACTGTCAAGGCGGTTACTTCGATGTCTGGACAACGAACTATTGATCCCCATGGCGAGAGTGCCCGAATAGCCCTCAATTTGTTCAATGATCTCGAGGCCACGCTCGATCAGGTGGCCGAAGGGAATCCCCGGATTGCAGGTCTGGAGAAGGATGGAGTTTCGCGCAATGCCGACTTGCAGGCGCTTCTGGAAGTGTCACTGGCGATCAATTCCTCGCTCGTTCTTGATGATGTTCTCCAGATCGTTATGCATCGCGCGATCGAACTGATGCAGGCAGAACGCGGTCTGATCATGCTCCTTGACGAAGCCGGCGATCTGCAGGTGAAATCGGCATATAACCTCTGCAAGGAAGAAATCATGGAGGAGGACTTCAAGATCTCCTCCAGCATCACCGGTAAGGTCGCTGAGAGCGGTAAATCGGTCTACACCTCCGACGCCATGGCCGACGATCGCTATGCGCAGCAGCAATCGGTTCTGGAACTTCATCTCCGTTCCATTATGTGTGTACCGATTAAGGTTCGAGAACGTGTGATAGGCGTCTTCTATCTGGACAACTCCAATCAAGCCCGCATGTTCCTCAAGTCAGATCTGTACCTCTTTGAGCTCTACGCCCAAATGGTCTCCAACGCGCTGGATAACGCCGGTATCTACGACTCTTTGCTGAGGATGACTCACTACCACGAATCCGTGGTAGCCAACACACCCGTCGGTGTGGTCGTGCTCGACACACGCGGCAATATAGCCACGATCAATCGCATTGCGCTGGAGATTCTCGATCTGAATAGAGATGCCGTCAGGGTGATCGGCGCCGATAAGCCAAGCACCGTCTTCGTAGATATCTTACCTCAGGAAGAGAAACCCCGCTGGCGCAAAATGATCAACATGGTTGTTACCAGCGGTCACGAGCTCGCCGACCCGCGCTACTTTCACAACACCGGCTATCTCGAGAAGGTCCTGTCCCTCAAGCTGTCCCCTCTCGATGTCCTCCCGTGTGGGGGGAAGGGGATCATCATGGCTATCGAGGATGTCACCGAAAAGGTGCTGATGGAGAAGTATGTCATCCTGTCAGAGAAACTCGTTGCCCGAGGCGAAATGGCGGCGGCGGTGGCGCACGAACTCAACAATTACCTGTCGATCATTACCAACAACGCCGAGTTGCTGCAATTGAATCTGGATCGAGAGAAATTCGACAAAGTTAAATTCAACAGCAAATCGATCACAGAGAACGTCTTCAAGATCAAACGGTTTGTCGACAATCTTATGGACTTCGCCAAACCGGAGTCCGAGTACATAAGCTACGACATCAAACATCTCATCGACGACTTGCTGTTCTCCCTCAGAATTCAACCTCGTTTCAAACTGGTACACTTCACGATCGATCTCAATTCTGAAATCCCCAGCAGCGAGATGGATGTTGGCCAGATTCAACAGGTTCTCATGAATCTCTTGAACAATTCCGCGGACGCGATAGAGGAGCGCGCGCTGAGTTGCCAACTGCAGAACGAGTCGTTCTCGCGCCAGATCGGGATTCAGGCTCGGTACGATACGAGCTCCGAGAGCATCGTGCTCGAAATCTCCGACAACGGGAACGGCATGTCGGAGGAGACTGCAGCCAAGATATTCAATCTGCACTTCACGACCAAAAAGCATGGTCACGGACTTGGGCTGCACAACTGCAAGAGTATCATCGAACAACATGGCGGGCAGATCGAGGTCAGTTCAAAGACTGGCGAAGGAACTGTCTTCCGAATCACGCTGCCCCGGTTTCAGAAGAAGCACAACAAGTAGCGGTCGATGAATCTGCACGAGTCGCCTCGGTTTGTCTTCTCGAAGACACTTGGCATCGGCGGTACCGCGGAGGTTGCGCTGGTTCGTGCAATCGACCGTAGGGGAGAAGCGGCTGTCAAGTACCCTCGTGAGGGCACGAGCGCCGATGATTTCCGGAGGCTTGTCGATCGCGAGTATGCTCTGATCGCCAATCTGCGCCACCCTGGCGTTGTCAAGTTGCTCGAACCTCCATGCCTTGACCCGCTCTATATTCTACTGGAATACTGTCCGGGTATCACTCTTGATCGGGCGGGACGAATCGCGAATCTCGAGCAAGCCCTATCGATCATCAGCAGCGCTGCCGCGACCCTCGAGTTTCTGCACACGATGGGCATCATTCACGCTGATCTGAAACCGCAGAACATCTTCTTGCCCCAGGATTACATCTCGACGGGGAACCTTTTGTCAAGCGTCAAGATTTCGGATTTCTCTCTTGGGCGGCGTGTCGACGAACCGGAAGGATCACGGGCGGGAATCGGCACCGTCGGTTACATGGCTCCGGAAGTCATCCTGGAGTCCAGGACTTCCCCGCAAAGCGATCTTTTTGCACTCGGAGTGGTTGCGTACTGCCTTCTCACGGGCAGGCACCCGTACCTGCATGGGGAAACAGACCCGCAGAAGATCAATAGCCGTATTCTTGAAGAATCACCGACCCACATTGCAGAACTGCGCCCCGACCTACCCCCAGAAATCGGTACCATGATTCACGCTTTGCTGGCACGTACAGAAACCGAACGCCCACGCCGAGCCCTGGACGTCTGTCGCGCGATACGGGACACCAGTTGCCGGTATCGTTACGAACGTCTCCTTCGACCTCAATACTTCATGACGACCAAAACAACCCACGAGTCATTTGTCTCGCGCTATATGGAACAGTCTCCACTCCAGAGTGGGTGGCTGGAGAGCATGACTTCTGGAAATCTACAGTCCCTGAGGTTCATCTTGACCGCGAATTACATTTGTGGGCGGCTTCAATATGGCGACGGTCGGTTTAGGTCCGCAAACCTGCTCTCATGGCCCTCACAGCCGCGCCGCCAATGGCTAAGGAACTTCTCTTCGTCTTCGCTTAGCGTAAGAAAGCGTCTTATAAGAAGCGCCGTGCTGACCGAATGTACGCCCGACGAGCGCGCAGCCATCACCGGTTCCGGTTCGTCATTGTGCACCGAGCAAGCGGGCTTCGAGATGCTCCGCACCTTCCTCCGCGTACCCACCCTGACTCGTCTCAGTGGGCGCTACGCTCGAATCGCAGAGAAGCTTGGCCTCGGCACAAGAGCCGCTCTCCTATACTTACAGGCGGGCGATCTGGAGAAGGCTGAGCGGACTGCCTATGAGGCTTCCTTTGAGCTGAGAAAGAAGCATGATATCAGCAGTGCAGTCAATCTCTTGAAGCGAGTGATAGCCTATGCCGAATTGGGTGGCAAGGTAAACGTGGTTCGCGAGCTTCTCATGTCACTTGCAGATACGTACAAGGATAGCGGTGACATCGAACGCGCTTTCGCATTCTATCAACGCCTCGTCGATGCCTACAAGAACCTGCCAGCGGACAAACTTCTGGCCGAGACCTACAAGGACTTGGGAGATCTCTACAAGTTCAAACAGGACTTCGAGTCCGGTCTGAAGTCACTTGAGCAGGCCCTGGAGATTTACATTCAGCTTGGCGACGACCTGGAGATCTCTCACACCTACAACAACCTCGGGAACATGTATTGGGTCAACTCCGAGATTAAGAAGGCTCTTCAAGCTTATCGGACCGCATTGCATCTTCAGAGAAAGCTCGACGCCAAAGCGGACATTGCCTCGACCCTAAGCAATCTTGGATCGGTCTTTTGCATGCTCGGACGGTATCGCCGTGGAGTTCACCTGCTAAATATCTCGCTCGATCTCAAGAAGGAAATCGGGAATATGGGAGAGATCGCGCGCTCCCTGAACAACCTTGGTTATGTGACCCATCTGTCAGGAGAGTCCTCGCGCGCGGTTGACCTGCTCACCGAGGCGCTCGATCTGAATCAGCGCATCGGCAGCCAGAAAGAGATGCTCTACAATCTTGAGAACTTGACGTTTGTCATGTTGCGCGCCGGGCAACTTTCGGAATCGCTCGACTACCTTTCGCAAGGGATTCGACTTTCAAGGCAGCTGTCCGATCAACCCCATCTTGGTGTTTTTAATATCAACAAGGCCGTTGCATTCATGCGGATGGGTCGCTTTGGGGAGGCGGCGCTCGCTCTGAAGAGTGTCGATAGTCTGTGCCAGATGATTGACGACAAGCCGCTCGTGACTCAGCATCGTCTGCAAACCGCCCATTTACGCAGATTCCTCGGAGATCCTCAGGGCTCCGCGACCGTTGCTTTCGAAGCGCTCTCTCTTGCCAGAGCCTGTCAAAGCCCCTTTGACCAGCTGAACGCGCTGTTGCACTTGGTGCGTCTGTCCCCAGATCCCGCGCACTCTGCGGAGGCGAGGCGAATCATCGATGAACTTCATATGGAGCGGGAGACATCCCTGCTTGCTTTCAATCGAATCGAATATCTCCTTGAGTCGGGAGAGACCAGTCAGGCGCAACGAGAGCTCGAACTGATTCTGAATTCGGAAATTGTGATTCCTGAAGATATAGAGCAGTCGAGGATACATCTCTTGATTGTCGAATTGCTACTCGCGATGAGTGAAACGTCGCGCGCTGAGCATTTCCTGTTGTCCGCGAAACGTGCGGCAGAGAAAGCGCATCTCCTGCCCGAGCTTGCCGCTTGTTTGACGATTCAAGGGAGACTTGCCACCGGCTCAGGGAACTATGAAACAGCATTCGGCTTGTACCAGCGTGCCCTCAAGCACTTCCGCACTATGGCTGAATCGATCGATGAACGAGAAGACAGGGATCAGTTTCAGGCGAATCGCACGCTTCAATTTCTGGCGAAGGAGATTCGCGCTCTGACAGATAAACTCGGGGAGAAACGTCCAATCCGAGCGTAATCACGAGACCGCGGCTGGATTCACCGATCGATTCCTACAATCGCCCGAAAGATCGCGCGAGAAAGCGGTGCACGGCATGGATGCCCGTGACTGGCTGAGCGTACATCAGGATGCACTTGCTGCTTACCGTCTGTAGCCCACTTGCTCTCGCCTTCTCGATCGCCCGCGAAAAGTTTTTTCCCTGCTGAAACCAAAGATGAGTAAATCGCGCAGCGGCCGCGTCTTCGACGACCATTTCAGCTCTTTCAGGTGAAACAGCTATGATTGCCGCTATCACTGTCGATCGGATAGCCCTCAGACTCGGGAGACAATTGTCTCCCTCGAAAGTACCGCGTGTCGGATGAACCGGAATCACATCATAACCGCGTGTTTTGAGTGTCTTATAGATCACTCCGCCGAAATCTCGATCTGACACACCGACGACGGCGATCTGTTTCTCGCTGATAATCTTCTCGATGATCGGGTTCACCACTCCTCCTGCTTGACCATGCGGCAATAACATACCCCCGGCAGGACTCGAACCTGCTACCCTCTGCTTAGAAGGCAGATGCTCTATCCAGATGAGCTACGGGGGCGTAGCGCGTGACTGGTAGCCGCCAAGAGTATAGCCGACTCCGCCAAGGCATGCAATAGAAAAGGGCTCCTTTCAACCGAGCCCCTAATACGAGCAGGCGTTGACGTCAGTCCGCTTTCAGCGCTTCACCTTCGTCCCCGGTGGGTGGGTCTGCCAGGTGCGGTCATCATCATGGCACTCCGCGCAAACAGGGTCACTATCGAATCTCCGCTCTAAGTGACATGACGTACACTCCAACTCGGCATGGGCTTCATCGAGCTTCAGCCCGGTCACGGCATGTTTGAAGTTCCCTTGATTCCATCCTGCGTGGCAGTTCGAACAACTCCTGTTCAATTTTGCGATCCGCTTACCGGTCGGATGGCAGGCTCGGCAATCGAGGCCGTCATGGTAGGGACCAAGCGCCCAGCCGATTTGACTGTGCGAGAAACCCGGGCGTTCCTTGGTGTCATGGCACTTGCTGCAGGCGTCAGCCTTGTGACAGTCGTTGCATATCGCATGCACCTGTTCCTGTGTCTTGTTCGTGTTAACCGGACGTTGCAGGTCATGGCAGTAACCGCAGTTCTCTTCATGGTGGCAATTCACACATTTGAGTCCAAAGAGGTCAACGTGCTCTTTGTGCTGAAACGTCACAACCGGACCTGCCTTGTACGGCGTCTCGAAAACCTTCTTCGGCGGCACCGTGATGACCGGGTGAGCCACGCCCAGGATGTCTGTGGAATCTATCCCGTCGACGGAGAGCTTTTCACCCAGCTTTGGAAGATGGCAAACCACGCACTTGGTGTCATGGCTCCACTCTCTGTGACACGAGAGACAGTGGCGATGATACGCTCCCTTGAGGCCGGGCTGCCTCAAATTCCTCGGATTGGCTCCGTTGCCGTGACATTCTTTGCACGGAGGAATCCGTCCCGGTGGGCTGTAATGATGGCAGGTAGCGCAGCTGTCCCCCATCTCCGCCATCCCAGCGTGCAGCTTGTGGTTGAAGTGCACAGGCTGGTAGGTGTCCGCCAGCTCCTTCAAGAGCATTGTGTCTGGCGCTTCCGCCAGCTTGTGGGTCGAGGTGGTGTGAGTCATCGCGAGTGTCGGGCACGGCTTCAAGCAAGGTTCCTTCGCTGTTGGCATCACACACAGATGGCATTCCTTGCAGTCAATTCTCTGTGCAAGGTTTGCCGTGTCTTGTCGTGCCCCAATCGACCCAACCCCAATCGCCATCAAGCATATGCTAAGCAGTACTACTGTGGCTATCTTCATGTCATCTCATCCTGTTCAAGGTTGTTAGAACAGGGTCTGTCGAAGCCCTGCTTTGAGAGTTGCCATCCGGGGAGGCGGCTATGACCGGAAAGTTCATCACGATGAGCCGGTACACGAGCACCAGGGCGCTGATAAGACCTACGGTGACTAGCACTTCGAGTATTGACGGGAAATACCTCTTCTGCGGGTAGAGCGGCTCATACGCCACCAAGAAGACGTTGATACGGTTGAACGCAACTCCGAAAATGACGAACCCTGCCGAAACAAATAGCCCGCTGATTGAATGGCGAATCTTGTGGATTGAAAGCAGAATGATCGGGGTAACCACGCCCAGAAGGATTTCAATGGCGAACAGAGTCGAACGCGTGCTTCCGTCGAACAGATACGGCCACACTTCGCGGATGGTTAGATCCCCGATCTTTACGGCCAGGTATGCTCCGAGGAGGACGGGGGTGTAGCGGGCGATCGACGCCAGCACAGGCAGTTCGGGTTTCAGCTTGAATGACCGCGACGACAAGATTGACTCAAAGATCACCATGGGAAACCCTACCGCTATGGCTGACATCAGAAAGAGAAGAGGCGAGATGGGTGTGTACCAGAGCGGGTGCATCTTGGTCGGAGCAATCATCATGAGCGTCCCCAGCGACGACTGATGAAGGCAGGAGAGCACGACGCCGGCAATAATGAACAATGATATGAACCTCCCCAGATATCGGTCGCATACCGTCAGCCAGGATTCGATCACTCCGTTGAGGAGAGCCAGCGGACCCGGAAGATTGACTCGACCCTTAAACCGTTCGACCACGATCGGAAGGAATTCGATGTAAAGCACCGTCAGATAAATCATGACACACATGCCGACTTCGAACAGCACCGAGTTCCCCTGCCACATGCTCGGCAGCATTGGGTGCCAGACATTGTAGTACCGTCCGAGATCCGCCAGAAGACCGATAACAACAAACGTGTACCCCAGCATTGCTGTCAGGAGTGCGGGTCGCACAATGATATGGTATTTTTCTTTGTGGAAGACATCCGCAAGAGCGGCTGTCGTGAAGCCACCCGCCGCCAGGGCAACCCCCGAGGCGACGTCGATCGCTATCCATATTCCCCAAGGGTATTGGTCATCCAGGTTCGTCGCGGCTCCGATTCCCGCCACTAATCGATAAGCATATGACAGCAGACCAACCGCCATGATTCCGAACAGCACCTTTGTGCCAGTCGAAAAGAACTTCTGCCTGATGGGTGAGGGCGTCTCATGGTTATTCATGGTTATCCTCCGCCGTGGTTCGTTCTCTCAGCGAGTGCATCACCAAGCCGAGCAGTCCATAAAGAGCAAGCGGGGGAATAAACGACTTGAACACCCCATGCTGAATCGCTTCTGTAGCGTGGGGGATGGGTTTGTCGTCGAGCTTGGGTAGTTCGGTCGCGCTGAAGCCTACGCCTGCCAGATACATCCAGCTGGTTCCACCGACTTCCGTTTCACCATAGACATGGTCAACATAACGGCCCGGATTGGTCAGGATACGACTATGAGCGAGATCAATCAGTTCACCACGAGTCCCGAAAGTGAGCGCCTCGTTCGGGCAGATCGCCACGCACCCGGGTTTCTTCCCTTCCTCGATAATACGCTTGCTGCAGAATGTACACTTGCGTACCTGAGGCGCCAGGGCGTTGTCGTATTCGTAGGCCGGTATCTGGAAGGGACAGGCCACCATGCAGTAGCGGCACCCAATGCACTTCCAGGCGTCATACATGACTGGCCCCCGGCCAGATTTCTGCAACGCCCCCACGATGCAGGCCGAAACACAGGCCGGATCGTTGCAGTGCATGCATTGTACTTTTAGTGTGTATTTCTTGTCGGTAGCGCCCGTTCCCGAAAACTCATTCACAACCGTATAAGCCCCTTTGTCAGGACGCCGGTGGCGCTGGAAAACTGATTTGTCCTCGAACGCCTTGAGCTCCTGGGTCGGAAGTAAGTTGACATCATTACAGGCCCACTCGCACTTGCGACAACCTATGCAGGCGACCGTGTCCACCAGCACACCGTAAACCTTGTCGCAGTCGAGAACATCCGTCCCTTCGCTCGCTTGGACCGGGGCGCTTAACAGGGAAGCAGACCCCAGGGCTGTTATCTTGAAGAAATCTCGTCGTTTGATATCCATAAGCTTGGCTCCTCAATTCGAAAAAGAGGGGATTGAATTTACCAGAGATGTGAAAGTTTTCACAAATTATCCTATATCTTTCATTCGTTGATATAGGATACCATCTTTGTGCACATCTGTCAATACATAAATGATCATAATCTATGAGTTTATCATGTCGCCGTATTTTGTTGGTATATATCATGATACGTTGCGTTCTCTTCGGTGCTGATTTAGTTTATCTCCTGACCGAGATGCGGTGAGCTCGCAATTCAATCAGGAACCTTGTACGTACTACGCACAAGGTATATTCGCTTCTATCTTTCGACCAGGCTAATGTATGAGCTCAGATATCCCGCCTCAGGAAAGTAAATCGAGACAGGATGGTCGGCGCCTTGAGTCACGTGCTTCAGTATATGAAGTTCGATTCGGTTCTGTACTGAAGCGCGGCGTAACGTAAAGGCTAGATCTTCCGCAGTAAAATAACCGGAACAACTCGAGCTGATCAGTATACCGCCGGTCTTTACCAATCGCATAGCCGCTCGGTTGAGGAAATGGTACGCCTTGCGCCCGGCTTCCTCATCGCGTCGTGACTTTATCAGCGCCGGTGGATCGACTATAACCATGTCGTATTCTGGCTCGGTCCGTGATCCGAGCCACTGAAAAACGTCAGCACATTCTGTCCGGATCATCCCACTGTCGAGCTCATTGATCTCAACCATGTGTCGACATTTGGCAAGCGCGCTCTCAGAGCTGTCGACATTGGTCACCTCCCTTGCTCCACCTTTCAGGGCGGCGACCGCGAAGCTGCCCGTGTTTGAGAAGAGATTCAGCGCCGACCTCCCGGCTGCAAGTCGGGTTACTTCACGGCGGAGATCTCTTTGATCAAGATAGAATCCCGTCTTCTGCCCATGCATCACATCTGCCGCGAACTGCAAACCCCGCTCACGAAAACGAACCAATCCAGGGTCCAGTCCGTGGTGAACAGTCGACATCTCCTTCAACCCTTCCTCGAGTCTCGACCCAGAATCACTTCTTTCGATTATGGCCGTGGGTGAAAAGAGATCCTGGAGAGCCTCGATCAGGTTCCCCTTGAGCAGCTCCATTCCCATCGTCCCGATTTGCAGTACGAAGACATCTGCATAGCGGTCGACCACGAGCCCGGGGATTCCGTCCGACTCGCCAAAGATAACTCTGTACCCGTTGGTCTCCATCGGTATCCCCAAGTCGAGAAATCTGCGGCGCTCGTCTGCACTCTTCAATCGTGTTGCAAACCACTCCTTGTCGAGTGTTGCCTGACCAAACTCGAATACCCTCACGGCTATGCTTCCCCGATTGGAAAATGTGCCTGTGGCGAGAATGGTACCGGAAGCGTCAGCGATCTGTACTACCGAGCCATGAGGTGCGCGAGTCGATGACTGCAGCGCCCCTGAAAAAACCCACGGATGTCGGTGGGCCAGCGTGCCCCCTTTATCCGGATTGAATGACAGAAGAATGTTTCCCATCTACCACTTCACCTGAGGGCTCGGTCCTCGATAAGTCATGTACATCTCTTTCCTTTCGCTCCCGAAAATTACGCTGGGGTGTGCATGCCGAAAACGGCCGGGGACTTCATACGTTTGCTATGCATGACATACGAAATGGTCGGGGTGAGAGGATTTGAACCTCCGACACCTTGCTCCCAAAGCAAGTGCGCTACCGGGCTGCGCCACACCCCGTCCCTCGTTAACATGATAGACCCTATTCAGCTGACTGTCAAGGCGGGACACCCTGCAAAACCGTCATTTTCATAGGGAAAACAGAGTTTTTCGACGATCCTGCTGTCAAGTTTACACGAATACAGTACGGGACAGGCTTCACTTAGAGCGTCCCCTCAGGTCGTGCAACGCATTGCCAGCCAGTACGATCAACCCTCCAGCGCCACTCTGGGGCAGGGAAGAGGTTTCTTGGAAAATGCCCCGGGTCCTCGTTTGAGAGGATTCCCGAAAGAGACTCAGGTAACCGCAGGATTCAGTGGTATGGATGTCGTCGGATACAGACCTTCGACATTCGCCCCTCAGATCGGCGCATCTGGCCCCTTGCCCTGATCTCGAAAATGGGCTAAATTGCCACACTATGTCCAAACAAAATCTCATGGGTTTTACTCTGCCCCAGATGGAGAGCATCATGGTCGGCATGGGGGAGAAGCCCTTCAAAGGGAAACAACTCTTCAAGTGGCTCTACAATACTCGTCAATACGATTTCAGCCTGATGACCAACCTGCGCCGCGAGCTTCGTGAACGCCTCGCACAAGCCTACGAATTTGAGCAACTCAGCCTTGAGTATCATGCCCGATCAACCGACGGCACCGAGAAGTTCTTGTTTCGTCTTTCGGATGGTCGTCCGGTAGAGACGGTGATTATCCCCGACGATGAACGATCGACTCTTTGCGTCTCCTCTCAATCCGGATGCGCCTTAGCCTGCCGCTTCTGTGCGACCGGCACTCTCGGGCTGCTTCGCAACCTCACTGTGGGAGAAATCATCGGACAGATTGTTTTTATCCGTGAGCGATACGGCAATGACGCCTTCGGTAATGTCGTCTTCATGGGTATGGGAGAACCGCTGCACAACTATGACAATCTGATCGAGGCGATTGCTATCATGCACGGTCCTCTCGGGCTCAAGATTTCCGCCAAGAAGATCACGATTTCAACATCAGGAATTACACCCAAGATTCGCAAGTTGGCCGAAGCGGGGTCAAAAACCCGCCTCGCCCTCTCTCTGCACGCGGCCACTCAGGAGAAGCGCGCCCGCGTCATGCCTGTGGCTCAGACGTTTTCTCTCGACAAATTGATGGAGGCCGTGCGGTACTATGCCCTCACCACCGGCCAGCGGGTGACATTTGAGTATATTCTCTTTAACGGCTTCAACGATACCCTGGATGACGTCAAGGCCCTCTCCAATTTGGTACGCGGAATTCCATGCAAGATCAATATCCTTGCGTATAATGAAGTGCCTGGGCTGGACTTTCGACGTCCATCCGATGATAGGGTTGATTGGTTCGGCCGACAACTATACCCCCGCGTGCCGGCGGTTACGGTGCGCAAGAGTCGGGGAAGAGACATCGACGCTGCCTGCGGCCAACTGGCAGCTCGACACATCACATAGGAGGAATCTCATGGCCCGTTGTTACGTCCCGCTCAGCCTAGCGCTCATACTCTGTTACGGGTCAGCTGGTCATGCTCAAGGTCCGGCTCTCGATGTTGGGAAAATCGAGACTCCGTCGCTTCGGTGGGGAAAGCAGTTCGCGCAGTTCAGCCTCACCAATTCCACGGAAGACGTAAAGCAAATCACCATTGTTGCCCATATCATCTTCGACAAGGGGACGTATTTACACCCCGAACGAACGACTGTCGCCCACCGCACGGTCGAGCCGGCACAAATAGCCTCGATCGCCATGCCACTTGATATCCCAGGCAATTTCGGTGGCGCCACTCTGACCATCAGTCTCTACGATGTCGTCGACACCCTCGACGCGATTATGCCGTCGATGAAATTCTTCCAGCAACCGTTTATGCTCCACTTTCATATACCTGATCCCTTGTCACCGTATATGCAGGAACGAGTTTCGTTGCCTCCGTGCGTGGAACAAAACGCAGATTTCGACAACGAATTCTCGCGATTGTTGCTCCTGCTGATCAATCAGGGGAAGGGCGTTTCCGAAATCGCCGACATGGCCGCAGCTGATTCCAGCTTCGTGCAAGACGTCGTCAACCAATTCAAGATCAAGACCTACTTGATCGAAAGCGAAGGGAAACTCTCCTTCACTTTTCCGATCATTCTGTCTGCCGAAGCGGAAGCAGGTCGACTCCTCGCTAACGACGTTGTCGGAAAGCTCGCTCCCCTGATAGCGAACAATCTCACGCGGTATCCTCACACCCTCGATAGTCTCGTTAAAGCCGGCATGATGTCCGCCGATTCCAGCAGCTTTGTGAACGGCGGCGCGGTTCTCTATCGACAGTACCCAACTGTTGGGGCAGTAGCCCTCTGGATGTATCTCGGGCGGAAATTCATCGAAGACTCACTGCCGCTTGAGATATTTCGCCAGGCCAGTCCGTGCAATATCTACACCCCCGGCTACATGTATGCCGTTCAGGGGGGGGCTTTGGTTTGCGGCAGTCATTATTACAATCAGCGAACCCTCGGCAGCAAACTGGCTCTGACCTTCGGAGATAGGATACCGCAAGTAGTCTGCCCCGATCCAGCTCGCACTCCCAAATCTCGTCCCAATCGCGACTGGCAATACGGACCGGACGACAGCACTGAGATGTTTCTTATCGATACCGCCGTTGGCAACATCGCAGCGGCATCTATGACCGCCGGGGCCGAAGCCGTCACTGCGTCGGCCAGGGAGAAACTCAGGGAGCTCACTGAGAGGTATGCAACCGGTAGCTTCTCTCCAGCGACAAGGTATTGGTTCTGGAACCTGGTTGCGACCAAGACCATGGCGAAGCTGGTTGAAAAGAAGGCTATCAGCCGCCGAGGTAACGGCATGTATCGGCTCGAAGGCACGAATAAGGTATTGAAATGAATCTCAGAACAACATTGGGGTTGATGGCTGTCGGATTCACTCTTGTGTCGGTTTCCTGTTCTAATAAAGCTCCAAACCGCACCTACATACCAGTCATCAAGGATCGGCTATATCTGGTTCAGGAAGCGTTACGAACTCGAAACAGTGTCGGGCTAGATTCCCTTGTCTCTGAAGAGCTCAAGGAGGACACTGCTTCATTCAGGAACATGATCGAGCTTATCTATGGTCGCGAGGGAGACTTTACGTTTCAGCGGTTTGGGGACTGTGAAATCGTCTACGACGACAACGCGGCGCGCGCTGATTGCATCTCACTCGATTCAGCCGGCCAGCGAGGAAGAGCGCTGATTGTGACTCTCGAGCGACACAACAAAAGCTGGCTGTTGAAGCGTGTTCAGGAGGCTCAGCCTTCGGCGAACGGCGACAATCTCTGATCTTCCACAAAAGAGGCGAGCGTTCGTCAACGAGAACGCTCGCCACAATCAATCACCGCCAAAGGTCCGAATCAGATCTTCTCTTTTTTCCTAACCTCAGAGACCAGGCGCGAATATTCCTTCGGCTTGGAGAGCATGTCCAGCGCTTTCTGTAATGTCTTGTCAGTCTTTAGGACAATCTGCTCGTAGACTCCTCGTTCTCCGGCTATGGAACTCACGACTTCCCGCTTAATGGCGCGCTTCACATAATCCACCGAACTATCGAAGTCATTCGATTTTTCCTTTTCGATCAGCCCTTCCATATTCGCGATCGCGCTGGCGTACACCGAGTCCTTGTGCTCCGTCTCCACCGTTTTCTGCATCCCCTCCAGCGCAACCTGCATCGACGACTTGTAGGTGAAATTCTTGTCCTTAATGAACTGTCGGAATTCGGCCACAACAGCGTCGGTCACTTCGAAGTCCGGCTTTACATCGGGATGGTCGGCGACATACTTGATGGCAAAATCAAAGAACATCGATTTGCGTTCAAGATTGATTTCTATCGGTTTCCAGGTTTCGTGGTCAGTAATGATGTCCGGCACAATTCCACCCCCGCCGTAAACGGCCCTCCCGCCGTTCGTGTAGAACACTTCCTTGACAGACACTTTCATCGTATCTGCAATCGAATCGACCTCTTCGCCATCATCGGCGATCTGCCCGGGATGGGACTTTCCCTGCTTGTCCGGTTTCTGAATGCAGCGCCCTGACGGCACATAATACTTGGCAATCGTCAACTTCAGCGCCATCGAGCCATCATTTGAGATGGGGAAGATCTGCTGCACCAGTCCTTTGCCGTACGTTGTGTTGCCGATGATGACGGCCCTGTCCCAATCCTGCAAAGCTCCGGCGACAATCTCGGAGGCCGAGGCCGTCCCTTCATCGACCAGCACGACCACGGGTTTATCGGGGAAGATGGGGGGACGTTCCGATTTGTAGTGGTGTTCGCTGTCGGCGAAGCGGCCGCGCGTGTACACGATCTCGCTGTTTTCCTTCAGGAATAATTCAGCAGTCTCTTTCGCTTGATCAAGAAGGCCGCCCCCATTGGATCGAAGATCAAATATCAAGGCCGAGACATTCTGGCTGTTCAGTTGCGCGATGGCATCACGCAGCTCACGGCTCGTCTCCTCGGCAAACTTGGAGAGGCGAACATAGCCGACAGAAGTCTCGGGGATGACGCCCGAATAGTTCACTGATTTCAACTCAATCTCGGCCCGCTGGACCTCGAATTCGAGCATCTCGGGCAGCCCCTGACGCTTAATCAGCAGTTTTACGCTCGTCCCGGCCTTACCGCGCATCAATTTCGAAGCATCCGACGACTTCATTTCGTAGGTAGGCTGCCCGTCAATTTCCCAAATAATGTCCCCGGCTCGCAAGCGCATCCGATACGCCGGTGTTCCTTCGATCGGCGACATGATCACAATCCGTTTGTCGCGCGACTCGATCATCATTCCGAGCCCTTCGTACTTTCCTCGCGTTGTTTCCATCAACGCATCGTATGACGATTTTTCCATCAACACTGAGAAGCGATCGAGGTCAGTCAGCATACCGACGATCCCGGCTCTGACGATCTTGTCGACGTCAACGTCCTCCATGTACTGATTGCGAATATTGAAGGCCGTCTGAGTGAGCTTCTTAACATTCTTCAGGAAGCTGTCGCGATTCTGAACGGCCGAATCCACTTTCGGAGGATTCTCCTCGAGGTTAAGATGGACAGTGTCGGCCCAGAGAACCGGCTGGTCCGGCTTGGAGATTTGAACCGCATCTCCAGGCCCGGCCATCCAAATCATGGTCAGTGCAAACACTGTTATGCCCAATAGTAGAGTCGAGTATCGCGACATCGTAACCTCCGAGATTCTATTTATTCGTAACGCAATCTATCCAAAGTGAGACCGTTGTCAAGTTTGTCCGCACGCGACCTTCACCTGTATCCCGTTGGTTCTTTAACACTTATACGGTTAGGTCAGTTTCAACAAATCTGAACATCCCTGTCCGATTCGCCTAACTCCTTCTCACGAAGCTGTTTATCTGTGCGTGTCGACGATTGATGCAACTTTAGCTCAACCGCATGCGTCTCTCCAGTATGGGAGACGAAAATAACCTGTTAATTGTTATCGGCTTATAGCGAAAAACCATGCGCCGACCTGTGCGAAATTGTACCTTTTCAGCGCAGTGCTCATGAAAACGAAGCCATTCCGAGCCTCCATATTGGCCGCACTTCTCCTCAACGCCTTCATTCCCGGGCTGGGTCATTTCATTTGGGGTGAGGTGCTCTTCAGCCTCTTTGTTTTCCTCGTGATGCTCATCGCAGTCATGCTGTTTGTTGTTTCCCTCCTCGTACCGCTCCCTTTGCCGGTGAAATACCTTCTTTTCGGCCTACCGCTGCTGTTCTACGCCTTCACGTTTCTTGACGTCACTCGGACTGTCCGATCGAAGTCCACGTCACGGTCAGTGACTACCCGTCGATTCATCCTGTCCTTGGCAGTGGGACTACTCTATCAACTTCTGTCTCCTACCGCACTAGGGAATTTTGGCCTCAACAATCTTCCCGAGCTATTCATCCAGCCTGATAACCATCTCAGCCCGGTCTTTGCGAAAGGGGAGATTCTGAAGGCGAGCCCTCTGTCGTATTTCGTGAACCTTGCGATTCTTGATCGACCAGTCGTTCACGAGTTGCCCTTGCGCTACGACATTGTCCGCTTCCGTGACAGCACGGGCAACCGCCTGACAGGTATTGTCCTGGGACTGCCCGGGGAGGAAATCGAGACTGTTGACGGTGTTGTCGCAATAAACAGGTACCCCGACACCGAGAACGGGCCGCGCGGCCTGGCCCTGCAAGGGGATTGGCCGTTGACACGAGTTAGCGACTACTCTATCTTGGTCGCTATCGTGAATCTCGGTGTAATTCAGAACGTGTATCAGGTCCCGATTCGTCAGGTTCTCGGAAAGGTCAACGAGCTGTGGTGACCCCCATCAGTACGATTGTGTTCGACCTCGACGGAACGCTGATTGACTCTTCCGACGGTGTCGTGGCGGCGGTCAACTATGCGCTGGCCCAGGTCGGATTGGGGCCGAAGTCGGAACAAGTCATCAAGGCTTACATTGGTGATCCACTGGAGAACATGTTCGCCGATTTCACTGCTCATCCCTCCCACGAATTGTACAGTCACTTTCAGAAGAAGGCGGCACACACGGTCGTCGCTTCAGCGTCCCCTCTGGAAGGAGTGACAGAGACTTTGGCCGCCCTGCATAGTCGCGGTATCCGCATGGCCATCGCGACCACCAAGATCAAGGTTCACGTCGACGGGATTCTGGATCGCCTTCAGTGGCACGACTACTTCCAGGCTACTGTCGGAGGCAATGAAGTTGATCGGGTCAAACCGGACCCGGCCCCGTTTCGGCTTGCTCTCAATCGTCTCGGAGTGACCCCGCAACACGCGCTTGCCGTGGGAGACACGGTCAATGATATCCACGCCGCGAGGGGGGTGCCGATGCGGGTAGCGGCTGTGCCTTCACCGTATGGCGGTAACGACAAGGTTACGTCGCTTCGTCCCGATTATCTGCTGTCCTCACTCTCAGAACTCCTTGATCTTCTTGATGGCACAGGGAAGCGCACCGAGGTCAGAATATGAAGAAGCTCTATATCGACTCCTTCGACACCGCCATTGGAACGATTCATACTGCCGTAACCGACAAGGGTGTTGCGCTAATACTCCTGCCCTGCCAGTCGACCGATGACATGGAGCGGGCCATTCTGAGTCACTTCTCGGATTACGAAGTGGTGGCGAGCGCGAGAATGAACCAGGAAGTAAAACGACAGATCACTGCATACGCCCGAGGGAAGCTGCGACGGTTCACTCTCAAGCTCCATTTAGCGGGGACTCCGTTTCAGCAAAAAGTTCTCCGTCAGGTCGCACGCATTCCATATGGAACAACCATGAGTTACGGCGAGATTGCCCAGAGGGTAGGGCACCCACGCGCCTCCCGCGCGGTAGGAACCGTCAACGCTCGCAACAACCTCCCTCTGGTAGTGCCATGCCACCGCGTTGTTGCCTCCAACGGCATCGGCGGGTATGGCGGTGGGCTCCCAATGAAGAAGCGTCTGCTGTTCCTCGAGGGCGCGTTGGAATCACCGGACGGGCGCTTGATTGCATGATTGTGAGATTAACGACTCGACTTGAATTGGAGGAGTACCCATGGATCCCCGCGTAGCGAAATTGGCCCACCTGCTTGTGCACTACTCTCTTAATCTGCAGAGAGGACAACTCTTCAAGATTGCCGGTGAGCCGGTCTCACTCCCGCTCATGAAGGCGGCCTTCGAGGAGGCTGTCAAAGTCGGCGCTCACCCATATATCCAAGTGCGGGTCCCCGACACCGAAGAGTGTTTCTACAAACATGCCACTGATGATCAGTTGAAGTTCATATCTCCCATTGCGCGCCTCGAGGTTGACAAGATCGACGCCTACCTGTCAATCTGGGGCAGCGAAAACACCCGCTACCTGAGCAACTCTGACCCCACGCGCCAGGCCCTGCAGCGTAAAAGTGGGCGTCCGCTCTTCGAGAAAATGTTCAGACGCATTGCGTCCAAGTCTTTGTCTTGGGTGGGGACCCAGTATCCCACTTTGGCGGATGCGCAGGAGGCTGAGATGTCTCTGTCGGATTACGAGAATTTTGTCTATGGGGCGGGCCACGTCGATCGTCCCGACCCAGTCAAACATTGGAGAAAGGTGCAGAAGGAGCAGCAGCGCTTGGCGGCGATACTCGATAGCGTTGATTCGCTTCGCGTTCACAGCGACGACACCGACCTGCATATGCGAGTCAAAGGACGCAAGTGGATCAGTTGTCACGGAACCGAGAACTTTCCCGACGGGGAACTCTTCACCGGGCCTGTCGAATCCTCCGTTGAAGGACACATCCGGTTCTCTTATCCCGCGGTGTATCTGGGGCGCGAAGTAGCCGATGTGCGCCTTGACTTCAAACGGGGGAGAGTGGTGCGGGAATCGGCCGCCAAGAATCTCGATTACCTCAAAGCGATGCTCGACATGGATAAGGGAGCTCGGTCGGTCGGCGAATTTGCAATAGGCACGAACTATGAGATCAAGCGTTTCTCCCGCAACACGCTGTTCGATGAGAAGATCGGAGGAACCTGTCACCTCGCCGTTGGCGCTTCGATTCCCGAATCAGGCGGCCTTAACAAAAGCGGCCTGCACTGGGATATGGTCTGCAACCTCGAGGACGGGGGAGAGATCATTGCCGACGGTAAAGTCATCTATCGTAATGGCCACTTCACTATCTGATTCAGTGAATAGTAACACGACAAGAGGGACGACCCGTATCAGGCGTCCCTCTTGTCATGCGATCATCTGAAGCCAGGACTACGGATAGACTGGCAGTGGTCCAAGACCAGTCAGGTAATCAATAATTCCATAGAGATCACTGATGTCGATAACGAGCTCGCGCGTCCAATCGCCCGACTGAATTGTCACCGGCGCCGGACCCATCCCGGATATCCGGTCCGCGAGAAAGAAGACATCTCCAATGTCATAGATCCAATCGTAATTTGCATCCCCGCGAAGGATATTCTTGGTCGCAATCAGGCCATTGAGATACGGAGGCTGGTAGGTCAGATAGGGCGAGTACACGGTGCTCTTGTAACCAGAAATCTGGGCAGTATCGATCACATCTGCGAGTCCACCGTACGCGTACTTGCTCGGAGTGACATAGATCTTCATGATTTCACCGGAGCCGGGGGGAAGCGGGAGCGCTCCTCCTCCTGCGTTCGCAGTCATGGTTACAACGAACCGCGCGTTGAAACGATCGATAGCTGCTATGGTGAATGTTTCAAAGTGCGACGTGCGGTTTCCTCGGGTGACTGAATCGTACACCACCGTCAGTGGCGTCTTTGTCCACTTGAAGGCAAGATCGATCTGATTGAGCGGCTGGCTGTTCTTCAACTTAACTGATATCGCCATCTGCGTTCCGGCAAACGACGAATCCATGCCAAGGTCCAGAGTGTCACCAAAAGCCATGACATAATTGAGCTTCTGAGTTGTCAGCGGACCGAACGAAGTCCCAATTGTCACGCCTACTGAGTAGACACCAGGGACCGTGTAGTTGTGCGTCGGATTCTGAAGAGTCGAGTTCCCGCCATCCCCAAAGTCCCATGACCAGGATGTGGCCGGAACCGGCGAGGCAGCGGTGAAATTGACATTCAATGGCGCAACACCCGACACGATATCTCCCGAGAACGAGATCGGCCATGCGAGAGCTGCATCGGTATTGATGATCCCCGAACCGTAGGTATTGTCTGGAGTAAGCGCCTGTGAAGCTGTCTCCATGAACGCTTGCCTGATCATGCTCACCGTGAACGATGGTCGCGC
This sequence comes from uncultured Ignavibacteriales bacterium, assembly GCA_964540105.1. GTDB lineage: Bacteria > Zixibacteria > MSB-5A5 > GN15 > FEB-12 > DATKJY01. The sequence continues at coordinate 1,331,616 of CAZILL010000001.1, forward strand.
TTGAATCAGCAAACAGGCTGCTCCCGCCACCAACGGCGTTGAAAGAGAGGTCCCGTTTTGTGATGCATATGTGTTGTCTGCTCCTGACGAGGCACAGAAGGTCGTCACTCCGCGGGCACAGACCTCGGGTTTTGTTCGCCCATCAACTGTTGGACCCCTCGACGAAAATCCAGCAATCTGGCCCGCCGAATTGACCGCTCCCACCGCAAGAATATTGAACGCGTCGGCCGGTGCAGAGAGGGTGCCGGCCCCTGGTCCGGCGTTCCCCATCGAATTGCAGAGAACAATACCCAGTCCCGCGCATGTGTTAGCAGCGATCGTGGTCGTCGCAATCGCGCCGTTCAGGCTATCATAGGTATACCAGTCAGAGTATCCGAGTGAGCTGCTGATGACATCAGCTCCGCCCGCATCGGCCCATTCCAGCGCTCGTACCCAATTGTCCTCTTCGACCCTGGTCTCACTCCGGACATCCTCAGTCTTGGCCAACAGAAAATTTGCCTTGAACGCCGGTCCATATATTTGGCCATCTTTGAAACCGGCTGCCGTAGACCAGGTATATGTTCCGTGATTCCACGCCGAGGCGTCATCATTTGGCTCGTTCGAGGTATTGCCGTCATTGAAAATGAAATCGTACTCGCCAAGCACTCGATTTTCAACAAACGCCTGTGCAAATGCTTCATGGGTCTTCCGGAATCCTGTGTCGAACATCGCCAGCGTGACGCCTTCCCCGTGATACCCCTTGTCATGGACGGCTGGAACTTTGATCTGTGTCAACTGCAAGCTCGACCCGCCGTAGTTTAGGGCGTCTGCTGACTGAGCCGACGGAGGAGCATTCCCAATCGGCGATGCTTCCTCGAGCGGTCTGGTGAATGTCACGACGGGCTTGATGGTGGCAACGAACCGAAGCCTCATAATCTCGTCCAGCCTGTCATTCGAGATCTCAACACTGGCTGCGTTGAGCCACTTCGAAACCCCGCGCAACTTCCCGCCGAGCGATGTTATCGCCGTAACATAGTCTTCGTAGACAGGCAGATCAGCGAACAGTACGCGATCAAGCCCAACCTTAGCGCGGCGCTTCAGAACCCTGTCGCTCAGGGTGACAGTAGCCGCAAGGGACGCGAAGTCCTTTCCACTGGTAGTTCCTTTATCAGTGAAGTAGACCCAAACTCGGGACGTAGTGGACCCGTTTCGGGTCAGATAAGCTTTCGTGGCGGGTGCCACTGCATTCGATTCCTTGGGAATCGTGACGGCCTCAGAGACGAGGTTGTTTGCTGCAGCTCGTGACGTGATTGGGAGGATTGAAGAACCGAAAGCTGCAAAGCCCGACATGTATGTGAGGAAAAGAAGGCGGTGGGTAACGCGTGCGGTCATTATGTTTCCTTTCGCGAGCGGGTACAGAGACTGATTCGCTCTAAAGTATTACACTACAATCAATTTAGGCTTCCGAAGCGGATTTGTCAAGGCGAACTTGACTACCCCCCATACCTGTGGGAAGCTCGCCGCTCCAATAACCAATATCGACACAAAGCAGAAACCTATTCGCTAACCCTGCGAATTGTTCACTCTTGAGCAAGACGTTGCCCTGCATCGACGTATCCTACCCTCGATCTGCGCCTGCCAGATTTCCGCCCACGAGGCATGCTGTCTGCTCAATCCTCTGTCAAAGATTGCACAGAAAGACTGTCCTTTGTGTCTCAGGTGCAAGGTAATTGGAAAAAGACTGAGGTGAGTCCAATGAGAGCCCATCGAATACGAAGTGAATCAGGAATCACGCTAATCGAACTGATGATCACAGTTGTGATTGTCGGGATCAGCGCCGCCATGGCCGCACCACGCTTTGAAATGACATACGAGAGGCTCCGTTTCAAGTCCTCGTGTACGGACGCCACGTCCACGCTGAAGCTTGCTCGCTCAATGGCGATCACATCCAAGAGCCAGTACGGTGTTGCCTTTAACAACGCCCACCGGACTGTCACGCTCTTCAAGGACTTGGTGAACACGTCGAATTTCGATTTTGCCAGTGGCGATTCAGTTATCCGTGTTGACACCCTGCCGCCTATGTTCACGTCGGTCAGTTCCGACGTTACCAACAACGTTGTGGTCTTTCGCCCAAACGGCTCCTCCGGATTCTCCGGCGGGGGGAACGTCTACCTGATCGCAGTCACAGAGAACATGGTCGGGCTGAGTTCCTCGAACGTTCTGGCCGCCACTGGGCGCGTTCACAACTCATATTCCTATTACTAAGCTCCCTCCCTCTTTACTCTCTTCTTGCGAATTCACCCTCGGGTAATCCCGAGGGTGATTGTTTTCAACTGCCCCCGGGAAGAAATTGACCACCAAATGATCGGTTAAGATCAGCCTGATCGATTCCGATACCATTTGTAGAAAACCGCACGAAACAGGAAAACCTGACTGCCGTCGCCGAAAGGGGCGCCCGATTAAGAATTCTTGGCCGGCCCGTTAATTCACAACCGGCCATGCCGATATAGAAAGTGTTACAGGATAACGTCGATTCGAGAAAAATGGATACTTTCAAATAAAGAGTCACCTATGTTTTCACGCAAAAGCACGAGTACTGTAGGGCTTGACGTAGGAGCCAATTCGATCAAGCTGGTCAAACTGGATCACGCAAAGAGTGGCTATTCCGTCTCGGCCATCGGGATTCGCGAACTCCCCCCCGATGCCATTGTCGCTGACGAAATCAGGGATCGTGAAGCGGTTATCTTTAACATCCAATCGATCATCGACCAGACCGATCCCAAAATCCGCGACGTTGTCGTCTCCATCTCCGGCCATGGTGTTATCACAGACAAGTTCACCATCGACAAGAAAACCGGACCGGAGGCTCACGATCTGATCCTCTTCGAGACCGCCCAGCGGGCCCCGTTCGATGTCGATGACGTGTCCCTGGATTATCACATTATTAAGACCGACGACGACCTCAACAAGATGGACGTCCTTCTCGTTGCCGCTCGGAAAGAGTATCTGCGTATGTATCTCGGGCTCATCGAGGATTGCGGCCTGCGTCCGGTCATCATCGATGATGACGCTTTCGCCATCTTGAACGCCTATGAGAACAACTACGATGTCGACCCCACCCGTGTAACCGCGCTGGTGAATATCGGCCATGACGTGACCAATATCACTTACATCACCGAGGGGCTCTTCAAGGCGACCCGCGACGTATCTGCGGGAACGCGCGAAATCTTCAACGCCATCCAGCGTGAGTTCCGCCTCAGCCCCGAATTGACCGCCAAAGCTATGAAAGGGGAGATGACCGACTCGATTGACCAGGACATGCTGAAGGCGACTATCACTTCAGCCACTGAGGAATTGATCTCCGGCCTTGAGCTGGCGTTCTCATACTTCCGTTCACAAGCAAAAGTTGACGCAATAGATTGGTTGGTACTTTCCGGTGGTGGGGCGCTTGTGCCCTATCTGTCCGAGCACATTCAATCCAAGTTGAGCATCCCATTAGAGCTCTCCAACCCGCTTCGTAACGTCGACTACGACCCTGAACTCTTCCAGTATCTGCAACCCGAAAAGATCGCCCCGCTGCTCGCAGTGTCGGTCGGCCTGGCCATGCGGAAAGTGAGGTAGTACGACAATGATAGAGATTAATCTACTTCCGAAGGATTACCTCAAAGGAGGCCGCGCGATCTCGTTTGGGAAGATGGGCCTCTATGCCGTCGCCGGCGCAGCGGCCATGATAGTCATGATGGTTGCGCTCGCCTTCTACCAGATGCGGCAGCTCGACAACCTGCAGACCAACATCGAACGGGCCAACGAGCGTGCTTCCATGTTGCAGAAGGACATCAGAGTCGTCGATGCGCTGACCGATGTCAAGGAGAAGATAAACCGGCGCATGCGGGCTGTAGAACGCCTCGATCGGCATCGCTCGGTTTGGGTTCGAATTCTCGAAAATGTCGCCGCCGATGTTCCCGAGTTCGTCTGGCTGGCGGCTTTCAAAGAGAAACCCGACGAAGGCGCCGACAAGGCCAAGACCGGCTCTTTGTCCAATACTCTTTCGCAGGGGACCTCTCAGCCCGCCAAGCCCGCGGCCCCTGTCGATCTTCGCGGACAGGACACTCTACCTGCTTTCCGTCCGGTTGAAATCGAGGGATACTCATACACGCTCAATTCTCTTGCCGCCTTCATGATTGCGCTCATGCGCTCTGACTTCTTCGACCGGGTCGAACTCGTCAAGAGTGAAGAAACCATCTTCCCCGGCGGCGATGAGAAGGCATACAATTTCATTGTCAGCTGTAATGTGCACTATCTCTCGGATGACGACTTGCGAGGCATGGTCGCCTCCGCAGATTTCGATGAAGAGGTAAACGAGGCCGATTTCGAGCAAGCGCAGGAACCGACCCATAGCGGCGGTCACGCGAGATCATCCAGCGACGCCCGGAACAGCAATTAGGAGAGATGGTATATGGATCTCAAAGATGCCAATAATCAAAAGATTGCGATCGCCGTTTTGGCGTTCTTCATCGTTGTGTACTTCTGGTACTCCCGCGTCTACTCGCGCTATGACGAGCAGTTGACGATGAAGGGCCAGGAGTTCGAGACGATTACCACCAATCTCAAGAACGTCGAAATGAAGGCCAAGTCGCTCGACGCCCTTCAGGCCGAGTATACCCAGCTGGTTGAACGATACCATGACATCGAATCGCTCCTGCCGGAAGAGAAGATGATCCCCAATATTCTGGTCCAGCTCCACACGGCCTCTTCTCTCAGCGGCACAAAGATCAAGAAGGTCCTGCCGCAGCCGCCGTTCTCCGAGGAGTTCTTCAATGTCGCCTCGTTCGAAATCGAAATGACCGGCACCTATCATGACTTCGGCAATTTCATCAGCTACGTGGCTAACTTCCCGTTCATTGCCAATGTCACGCGGATGGATATCAAGACCAAGAACGTTTCGATCTCCGGCCCGAACAAGCTACAGCCGATTGATGAGCCGACCGATCGTTTGGAGATAGGGAGGAAGAAGGAAACCATGACGGCGACCTTCCTTCTGTCCACATACTACGTGAAAGAGGAAGAGCGGCTGAAAGAGCTGACATTATAGGAGACTGATGACGATGAAGACCTACATCTATAGTGCGCTTGTGGCCGCGTTGACATTGACCAGCCACGCTGCTGCCTCCCGATTGACCAATGTCTCGTTGACTTTCGAGAACGGCTCCACCGTCGCCAAAGTCGACATCGAGGGTCAGATCCGTTTCACGCACCAGACCGAGATCCCCAAGAACGGCAAACCGGATCGCATGATTCTCGACGTCATTGGTGTCACCAATGATTTCGAGACGAAGAGTTTCTCGCAGCTGCCCGTTTGCGGTGTGACGGGAATCCGCACCAGTCAATACGCTGTGACGCCTGAGAAGGTCGTCCGACTCGTATTCGATATGACAAAGGCGCCAGTCTATCGAGTCGAATCCGATCACTCCTCGATACGAGTGATCTTCACCGATAACAGCGTCAAGCCATTCGCGGCCTGGACCGCAATCACCAAGGGGACCAATCATTCCACCGAACCGAAGCCCGCGCCAAAACCGATAGCTGTCTCTGATAAGGCTGCGCCGTCTCCATCCGCGACCACACCTGTGGGCACGGTAGCGACGCAGAACAAGAATATTGAGCAGGATCGCCAATCCAGTCTGGCCTCGAAGGGGACTCCCTCGGCGGCTCCTCAGACGTCGAAAACCCCGTCCTCCACGATAGCCGAGAAGCCGAAGTCCCAAACTACGACTCCGGTGAGCGCCGATAGCAAGTCCGTGCCCGCGAAGAGTCCTTCGACGACAACTGCTTCGAAACCCACAGTAGCAGTTTCGCCGAACTCAGCAGTGACTCCGTCCCAAGCCAGGATTGCACCCGCGTCACCGACTCCTGACAAGCCGAAAAGCGACTCCAAGCCGCCCGCGACCTCCTCGCCGACGATTGTAACTGCTCCGGGTCCCAAGTCAGCATCGCCTGCTCTCGCGCAAAGCCAAACAACTCCGGCGCAGCCAAAGGTGGAGTACTCTTCGACCTCGGACGATGAGACCGAAAACGCCGTTCCGGCCTCCAAACCCAAATCCGGGAGTTCGCAACCCGTTACCGAGAACACAAGCAAGCCCGCCGGCGGCGCTTCACCCGCAATTGCCTCCGCTCCGACTACCGCACCTAAGGAGCAGCCGACAACATCCTCGCCTGGGGCAGTACAGAATCCGCAGTCGAAGGTCTCGGTGACCTACTCACCAGACAAGCCTAAGGCTGAAGACAAGGTTGAGAGCAAGCAGCCCACCGCGCCAGTCATCGCAACGAACATGACCGGCAAGAACTCCGAAAAGAATCCGGAAACTCCCAAGCCGGCTTCGGCCGGCAGCACGCCCTCGGCAGCAGCCTCAACGTCCCTTCCGCTCGTCGGACCTCATCCCGCGGCGACCCCGAATCAGGCATCATCCACGCCGAGCATTGCCAAGAACGACTCATCGAGTCGATCTTCGATCGAAGGAATCGCAGTCACTGAAGAACAAATGTCCGACACGATTGCGGAGCAGACATCACCCGCTGCTGACGAGACCGCGGCTCTGACTCCGACCGATACGACCAAGTCGACCTCGCGCTTTCGCCGGTCGCCTGAACTGTCGTCGAAAATCAAAGGAACCATGATTGCTGAGTTCCCCAAGCGGCTGGTCATAAAGTACGATCCAGGTCCGAATCGTGATCCGTTTGCAACGCTGGCCGATAATACCAGGACCTATGATAGTCCCGTAGAAGCCCGCATTCCGAACGTCGAAGGTCTGAAGCTGGTCGGGATTATCCAGTCCAACTCGGGCGACAATCGTGCTCTGTTTGAGGATAAGAAGAATTACAGCTACATACTCAAATCTGGTGATCGTGTACAGCGAGGCAATGTCCTTCGTGTCGAAAGCGATCGCGTCTATTTCCAGATTTTTGAATATGGCTGGAGCCGAACAATTGCCTTGACCATAGATGATAACTTTGGACGATGAAAGGTTGGTGTGCTGATATGAAGTGGAGTAATATGAGAAAACCTGCAACTGGGCTGTGGCTTATCGCCCTTGCGCTGCTGGTTTCGGCAGTTGTGACCGCCGAAGAAGCCAAGGATCCGTCTCAGCCGATCAAGAATCTGCAATTCCAGTCGGCTGAAATACGCTCCGTCCTGACATTCCTCGCCGATTACGGAGGCGTGAACGTCGTCGTTTCGCCTGACGTCAAAGGCACTGTCACCATCAAGCTGTCTGATGTGAAATGGCGCGCGGCCATGGACATCATTGGCAGCACCTACGCGCTGGCCATTGTCGAAGAGAACGGATTCATTCGTATCCTTCCTCAGGACTCCTACTCCAAGGAGGTAACTGAGCGCGAAAAACATAGTCAGGAACAACGGCAGCTGGTGGCTCTTGAGACGAAGATAGTCAAGATTTCCAATTCGACCTCGAGCGATATTGTCAGCGCCGTAAAGTCGCTCATGACCGAACGTGGCAAAGCATCAAGCGACGACCGCTCGAATTCGATCATCGTCCAGGAAGTCCCCACGAATATTCAGAAGGTTCTGGACTATATCAGTGAGCTGGATCGCCCGGCCCGACAGATCAAGATCTCGGCCCAGCTGGTAGAGATTTCCTCCGATGGCCTTCAGGAACTTGGCGTCAAGTGGGGTATTAAAGGCACAACGACCCACCCTTTCAACTCCGGCTCGATAGAGCAGGTTGACCAAAAGGGGGAAGTGCTCGCCAATCGCAACACTGACGTCGCCGGTCAATATACGCTCACGGCCCTTGGCAAGGGGTATAGCGTCGACGCCGTGGTGCAGGCGATGGTAAAATCCGGCAAAGGCAAAATCATTGCTCATCCGGAAATCACCACCATCGACAACAAGCAGGCCAAGATTCAGATGGGACAGAAGGTACCGATCAAGCAATTCGACCAGTCCGGAAACGTGGTTACGAAATTCGAGCAGGTGGGTACGATTCTGACCGTAACCCCGCATATTACCGCCGAGAACCAGATTCTGATGCATCTCCTGCCGGAGCGTTCTACGTATACTTTCGATCCGAATGGCGTCATCATCAACACGAACAATGCCGAGACCAACGTCATCGTGAGCAACGGTCAGACGGCCGTCATCGGCGGCCTCACCACGCAGGACGAGGTCGAGTCGATTATCGGCGTACCGATTCTCAAAGATATCCCTCTGCTCGGAGCGATCTTTCGGTATTCCAATAAGCGTACGGAGAACCGCGACCTGGTCATTTTCGTGACCCCGACCGTTGTCGAAAAAGGTCTTGCGTCGAAGAATTAGAGGGTTACAAATCTCTCGAAGACAGGCCTCCTTCCCCTCACGGATGGAGGCCTTTTGTATCTAAATCTCAGGACGATTGTGCCGATAATTCTATAGAAACGGAAATGCCACCATATTCGAACGAAAATAACAGATGTCATATCTTTTAGGAGAGGCCATGTATAGCAAGAATCTCTTCAGCAAGACGATACTCTGCTTGTCGCTCGCTCTGCTCGCCGTGATCATTACTTCCGGTTGCAGCTCGAAGAGCAAGCAAGGTGAACTACCATCCAACAGCACGGTGTCCATTTCATCTCCGTCGAGCATGAATGTCGGCACCACGTCTATCGTGGTTGCCACCGTGAAATCAGGAAGCGCGGGAATCGCCAACCAGGTCGTGATGTTCACTGTCACTCCGTCGACCGCAGGTCACTTCACGCCCATGATTGACACAACCGACGCCAATGGCGAAGCGGCCACAGTGTTCACCGCGGCTACTACCGGTTCGGCGAATATCGGGGTAAGCGTCGGCGACGGCCACCTGACTACAAATGCTGCCATGGCCATTGAATCCGGTCAACAACAGAACGGAAGCGGCAACGTCAGCATTACCTTGACTCCCAGTCTGCTGCTGGCAAACGGCGTAGACAGTTCGACCGTAGTCGTAACCGTTCGCGACAACAGCGGCCGACCGGCCCCGGATTCGACCGCCGTCAAGATTGTCGCCGGTGAAAAATTCATCGATAAGGATGGCAACGGATATTGGTCTGCCGGCATCGATTCGCTCGTATTTGACGCCAACGCCAACGGTCGCTGGGATGCCCTTGGGAACATCTCCTCAACCGCGATCGTCTCAGGCGGTAACGGTCAGGTTCGTGTGCGCTACATGGCCGGCAACGACGCTCTAACCGTCTATATCAAGGCGACCGTCAATGACAAGGGAATCTCCGGATTTGCCGAGCTGCCGCTACAGTTGTCGCCTAACGCCAAGATCGCCTCGATTTATCTAAGCTCTGATTCTATCAACCTATCGGTCAAACAGACGGGTGGTATTGAGTCCTCGATCCTTCGGGCCACCGGTTACGACCAGTTCGGCAACCGCGTACCGGAAGGTCTTGTCATCAACTTTATCATCACTGACGGCACCGGAGGGGGCGAGCACCTTGGAAACGTTGGACTTGGGCCGTTTCAGTCCGTCACCAACAGCCAGGGCGTCGGCATTGCCACTATCCATTCCGGTACGAAGTCCGGAACGCTGCGCATTCGCGCCTACGCCGATACAGTGATCTCTGCGGCCACCCAGGTCATGATTTCGGCCGGTCCGCCGTACTACATCGTGGTCGGCGCTGAGAAGTGCAACGTCCCCTATTTTGCCACCGTTGCCGGTGTCAATAATATCGCCGCCGTAGTTTCGGACCGGTACTTCAACCCGGTGAACGATTCGACCGTTGTCTATTTCACGACCGACGAAGGGACCATGAAATCTCATGAAGAGCGAACCCGGGATCACGAAGGTATCGCCAAGACCAAATGGTTGTCAGGTGATGATCGCCCGGCTGCGAACGGTCGTGTCTTGATTATCGCCGAGACCGATGGTGGGTCTGTGGCCGATACCAGCATGTTCTTCAACACCTGGTTCACCGATACGATTCGCGTCTACGGCGCGCCGACAAGTATTCCCGCTGATGGAGTCTCGACCGTCACCGTTCTGGTCGTCGGTGTCGACCTTAACGGCAATCCGGTCATTGGTGGAACCGCTTTCGAAGCGTCCGCCAACTGGCTCAGAGTATCGGGGTCGTCGTTCGAAGACGGCTGCTATTCGTCGTCCGCTCGCGTCAAGATTGTCTCCGCGATTCTCGACATGGATCATTCACGAAACTTCAGCAATGACGATGGAATCGGCGCCATTGACTACGTCCAGTACTACAACGGTACGGCCGCTGTTTCCTTCCCAGTTCAGATGCTCACCGGTAATTCCTATTCGGGCAAGTCCTCGATCATCATCCCAGGATCGGCCGTCATGGGGCAGGCTGTGGAAATCGGCGCTACGATTCAGGATCGGTGGGGAAATCCGCTTGCCGACCACAGGCTGACCGTGAAGCAAAGTGGTATCACAATCGCCAACGTCCAGACCGACTCCTATGGCGAAGCTTTCGGGGCATCGTTTGTCCCCTCTGATTCTGGTACGTACATCATCACGGTTGTCGACAACGACGCTCGTGGTGGGATCGTGATCAGCAAGAGTTTATCAGTAGCAGCGAAGTAGTTCCGAGAACTACCCACAAGACGCAACGCCGGCGACCCGCTCGCCGGCGTTTCTTTTTGCTTTCCGATCGCCGCTGAGATTGCTAATTTCTCCTATGCACTCACCATCCCTGATTCAAAGAGCGGCGCCAACTCATCTCCTCGACGCCATTCGCTGTGCCGCTCAGAAATGGCCGGACGAGGTGGCGCTGAGAGCCGACGGTGGGATTGGGAGGCAATACTCATATCGGGAGCTGTACAACTTGAGCGCACGTCTGGCGACCGCGCTGCGACATGCGTTTCCCGATGACGCATCTATTGGACTCCTGTCGGAAAATCGACCGGAGTGGCCTATCGTGTATCTGGGAATCGTCGGCTCGGGCAAGACTGTCGTCCCTATCGACGCCAACCTCAAGATTGCTGAGCTCATCTCGATCATCAAGCTTAGCGGAGTGCGAACGCTCTTCACGTCGGCTCGCTTCGAAACCGCCCTTGCTTCTGCCCTTCCCGAGTTAACACTCCATTCTCTTGAGAACTCTTCGCCAGGGAGCTGGCGATTTCTGCTTGCGGCTGATGCCGAAGAGTTCGACGTCAATCCGGCTCACACCGCGGTTCTGATCTATACCTCAGGCACTACCGGCTCCCCTTCCGCGGTCATGCTGACCCACAACAATCTCTTAAGCAACCTTGAGGGGATACGCCCCGTGTTACCCTTCAGCCCTGACGATGTGTTCCTCTCTGTGCTTCCACTGCACCACACTCTCGAGGCTACCTGTGGTTTCCTCGCCCCTTTGACGTCGGGATCGACTATTGTCTATGCCCGCTCGCTGAAGTCCAGGGACATCCTTGATGACATCGCCCACAACGGGGTGACGGTTATGGTCGGCGTCCCTTTGCTCTTTGAGAAGATGCACCACGCCCTCCGCCGTGCGGTTGCCGCTTCGCCTCTCGTTTCGAGACTGAGCTTCCTCTTGACCTATCACTTCTCTTCGATCTGTTGGCGCGTCGGACTCAAGTGGGGGAGAGCCCTCTTTACTCCACTTCGCCGAAAGGCCGGCCTCGCCTCGATTCGGATGCTTGTCTCCGGCGGCGCCCCAATACCAATAGAAATTGCCCGTTTCTATAATCTCATCGGTCTTGACTTCCTTCAAGGCTACGGTATGACCGAGTGCTCTCCGGTTGTTTCCGTCAATAGCCCCAACAGCATCCAGTTCGGCTCAGTCGGCTCCCCTTTGGCGAATCTGGAAGTCAGGATTGATCGTCCCGATTCGCACGGCGTTGGTGAGATCGTCGTGAAGGGTCCAAGCGTTACCATTGGCTACCGCGACAATGAGGCGAAAACCGCGCAGCTTCTCCGAGACGGATGGCTGCATACCGGTGACCTCGGCCGGCTTCATCACGGTCATCTTTGGATCACGGGACGCCTCAAGAATGTCATCATCTCGGCAGCCGGGAAGAATATCTATCCCGAGGAACTGGAGGAACACTTGCTGGAATCCCCCTATGTCAGCGAAGTAGTCGTTTTCGGGCGTCTGAAGTTCTCACGACAAGGGGAAGAGGTACATGCCTTGATTGTCCCCGATCTCGATCAATTCAGCGCCGAGTTTGGCCTTTCACGCCAGGCCCCGGACTCAAAGAAAATACAAACTGTTCTCGCTGACCAGATTGCTCACGTCAATCGTCGGCTCGCCGACTACAAGCGTATCTCCGGATTCGATTTCCAACTTGAGGAACTCGAAAAGACCTCAACGAAGAAGCTGAAGCGCTTCGTCTACTCCGCGCCTGCCAAGCCGACAGACACAAGAGGATAACTTGAGCAGCGTTCGATTATTGCTGCCAACCACCGCAAGCTGGGTCACAACATGGTAGTGAAATCAATTGAAAGGGTCGGCCACGCGGTACGGATACTCGATCAAACTCGTCTCCCCATAGAAGTCCACTATCGTGACCTTGACGATTATCGCGAGATCATCGACGCCATTCGTCGTCTCGAAGTTCGCGGCGCTCCGGCGATCGGCATTGCGGCCGCCTACGCTCTCGCAGTTGCGGTTGAGCAAACGAAAGCCGCTGGCTTAGGCGCTATTGCTCTTTTGGCCAGCGAAATCAAGAGCGCCCGTCCCACGGCCGTGAACCTTTTCTGGGCGATCGATCGTGTTCTCGATTCTGTCAAGGCGACCACATGGAGCGCCCATGCTGATCTTCTCAATCTCGTCTGGCGTGAAGCAGAGGCTATTCACGACGAAGATCGGGCGATGTGTCAGAGGATTGGCGAACACGGCGCCCGCCTGATCGAGAGTGGCGACAGTATCCTCACTCACTGCAACACCGGCGCTCTCGCTACTGGGGGGATTGGCACCGCGCTCGGCATTATCTACACCTGCCGCGATCAGGGGAAGAAGATCGCAGTCTACGCCGACGAAACCCGGCCGCTGCTGCAGGGATCACGACTGACAGCCTGGGAGCTCCAGCAGGAAGGCATCGATGTCACTGTCATCTGCGACAACACCGCTGGCATGCTCATGAGCCAGAACAAGGTTCAGCGCGTGATTGTCGGGGCCGATCGAATTGCCAGCAACGGCGATACCGCTAACAAGATCGGGACGTATTCGCTGGCGGTTCTGGCCAGGCACCACAATATCCCGTTCTACGTTGCGGCTCCGCTTTCAACGTTTGACGACCGGACTCCCACTGGTACGCAAATAACAATTGAAGAACGCTCTCCCGACGAAGTAACCAAAGGTTTTGGCAAAGCCACCGCCCCTCCCGGAACCAAGGTCTATTCACCTGCCTTCGATGTTACGCCATATGCCTTGATTTCGCTCTTCATTACCGATCAGGGGATTCGTCCCGGGGGACGCCGAGACTAAAGACTCTCAAGTACCCGCGCTCCTGAACCGATGAAGTAAGAGGAACAGAAACGATCCGAAATGACCAGACGCTCCAGCCGACTCAAGGCCATCTCCACCCTGAACTACGATCTCTTCTCTCACCACGCCCAGAGCGTGCCTGCTCCCGCCACGATGTACGCCCTGATACGGGAAGAAAGCCGCAAGACGCCCCTTGTAGCGCTGACCACATCATCCTTCGACTCCGACCAGCTCCCGACGGTCGCAGAACTATATCGCCTTTTTGACGAATTTAATCTCATGTACTTTCAAGGGCATCTCCCGCGCGTGCGGATCGCTTATTCCGAACGAATGGCTAGCGCCGGTTCTTACACGCCCGACCTTAAGCTGATCAAGATCGGTCGCAAATATCACAAGCTCTTCCCCGAGGATCTCAACGACACGCTCAAGCACGAGATGATTCACATTATTCACTTGCACCATGGAGCGGCGTTCAAAGCAGAAGCGGCACGAATCGGTGCTACCCTCAAAGCCCGCTCACATCCTGAACTGCGGAAAACCCCGAAGTATCTCTATACATGTCCGTCCTGCGGCAAGGAGTACCCGCGTCAGAAACGACTGCGGATGGCTTCCTGCGGACCATGCTCGCGGGGACACTTTGAAGAACGGTTCAAACTGCGTCTGGTCCGACGCTAATCCCGCCTATGGTCATTCACCTGCAGCTGTGTCAGCCAACTCGTCAGCCATTTGTGTGAGCTCCTGAATGAGCGGCGTGCACGAGACGAGCGCTGCCAGATTTCCGTCCTCCGTAAAGTACCGGATAAGCCTCAGAAGAACCACCTGCGGGTTCCCCGCACAACTTACAATGTGCCCGGCAGGAGACACACCCAACCCTGCCTTACGTGCTTGTCGAAGCGCTTTCTGCTCCCCGACAAGCTCTGTCTGTTTTCGAATCGCCTGCTCGAACATTTTCAGATAAGTTTCCATGGTTTCCCGTCCCCAAGAAATGACTTCTGTATCTAATATGACTATTATCGGAAAAAGCGTCGCTTTTGTGAGCAGACAACAGGTGAGGCGTAACTACCTACAGCTACATGTGTTAGGTCGGTTAGTGCCCGTCCGCATGACAAGAAGTGGCAAATAATTCAGATTTTTTTCGAAGTGCGACTTGACAACCGCCAAGAGGGACTTATACTTAGGGTCTTTTATTAGGAGGAAGCCCAAACCTTACTTGGGGTAAATGTATGAAAACGTTTCTGCCGAAAATCGATCCGAATGGTCGGAAGTGGTATGTGTTGGATCTTCAGGGCGTCACCCTCGGTCGGGCGGCTGTCAAAGTGGCCACGATCTTGAGGGGCAAGGACAAACCGATCTTCACGCCACACATCGACACAGGCGACCATGTGATCGCCATTAACGCCGGAGGTCTCAAGGTGACCGGCGGCTTCAAGGCCAAAGGGATGACCTACTATCATTACAGTGGCTATCCGGGCGGGCTCAAGAGCATCAACTATGAGAATCTTATGAAGAAGAGGCCCAGTGACATCTTCAATATCGCGGTGCGACGCATGCTCCCCAAGACCAAGCTCGGCCGTCAGATGATCAAGAAACTCCATGTGTACCCAGGCAACGAGCATCCCCATGCCGCGCAAAAGCCCGAAGCAATGAAACTCAGCTGATACTTAGGATTCTATGCAGCAAAACACATATTCAGCGACAGGACGCCGGAAAGAAGCCGTAGCGAGAGTTCAGTTGATCCCCGGAAAAGGGAACTTCTCGGTAAACGGTAAACAGATTTCTGACTACCTCCAGCGCGAAACTCTCGTCAATCATGCCTGCGAGCCGCTTGAAGTGACCGAACTTATCGGGCGACTTGACGTCGAATGTTCGACGAACGGTGGCGGTAAGTCGGGGCAAGCGGGCGCAATTCGTCTGGCCGTAAGCCGTGCGCTCACTCTGTTCAATCCGGATTTTCGGCCCCTGTTACGCAGGAACGGTCTTATGACTCGCGATCCACGTGTCGTGGAACGCAAGAAATACGGGCGTCCGAAAGCTCGGAAACGCTTCCAGTACTCGAAGCGTTAATAGATATCTTATCTCCGCTTGGACGGAGAAATAGCAGTTCCGGCTGACCTGCCCAGCGGTCCCGTCTCTTCGGGTTGTGGATCAGGATTGAAGCCGGGGTGAAGAACAACCGTAAACGACAGGATCAGTATGATCACACCCAAAATCAAAGAATTCCTCGAGGCTGGGGTACACTTCGGGCACCAGACCCGTCGCTGGAATCCCAAGATGAAGCCGTTCATTTTTGCGGCTCGCAATGGCATTTATATCATTGACCTGCAGAAGACGCTTAACGCTCTGGAGCAGGCCAAGAAGAAAGTGCGCGAAGTCGTTGGTGGCGGCAAGTCGATCCTCTTTGTCGGAACCAAGAAACAGGCCCGCGAAGTCATCCTTGAACTCGCTCCCAAGTGTAACGGCTTTCATGTCACCGAGCGCTGGCTTGGCGGTATGCTCACGAATTTCAGCACCATCAAGAATTCTATCAAGAAGCTGAAAGATATCGAGCGGATGCGTGCCGACGGCACGTATGAGAAATTCACCAAGAAAGAGCGTTCGCGCCTCGACACCGAAGCCGGCAAACTGACAAAGACGCTCAGCGGTATCAAGGAAATGAACTTCCTGCCCGGACTGGTTGTCATTGTAGACGCGCGGAAAGAGAAGATCGCGGTGGCCGAAGCCAAGAAGCTCGGTATCCCGATCGTCGCGATTCTCGACACCAACGCCGATCCCGATCCGATCGATTTCCCCATCGCTGCCAACGACGATGCCATAAAATCAATTCGCGTTCTCCTGCGCGAACTTATCGACTCTGCTGTCGATGCGCTCGGCTCCATGCCTCAGAACGCCGCCGAAGGGGCGGTCGAATCGGAACGCGCCATGCATCTCTCCACCTACACATCCGAGGAACCGCGCGGCGGTCATCGTCAGGAAGGAAACTAATTCATGGAAATATCTGCGCAAATGGTCAAAGAGCTCCGCGAAAAGACTGGAGCGGGGATGATGGATTGCAAAAGCGCGCTGACGGAGAGCGCTGGCGACGTGGCCAAAGCTGCCTCTCTTCTTCGCGAGAAAGGAATAGCCAAGGCTGGATCGAAAGAAGGCCGGACGACTTCCGAGGGAATCATCGCAACCTATGTCCACCCGGGTGACAAGCTTGCGGTTATGGCTGAAATCAATTGCGAAACCGATTTCGTCGCCCGCACTGATCAGTTCCGGAATTTCGCTCGACTAGTTGCTATGCATATCGCGGCAACAGCGCCCGCTTGTGTGCGTCGTGAAGAGATCAACCCCGAGCTTGTCGCCAATGAACGACAGATTTTCCGAAAACAGGCAGAGAACGAGGGGAAGCCGGCGGCGATTCTCGACAAAATCGTTGACGGGAAAATCGAGAAATACTACTCTGAAGTCGTCCTGATGGAACAGCCGTTCGTCAAAGACAACGACAAGACGGTTGCTGACCTGGTGAAAGAAACAATAGGTTCGCTGGGTGAGAACATCGTGATCAAGCGGTTCACCCGCTTTCGACTCGGCGAGTAGATTATGGAAGCGGACAGTCCAAAACCTGTCTACAAACGGATTCTTCTCAAGTTGTCCGGCGAGGCCCTCATGGGTCCCGGTGAATACGGCATTCACACGCCGACGGTAGAGTTCATTTGCCGTCAAGTCAAAGAAATCAAGGATCTCAATCTCGAAATCGGCCTCGTTGTCGGCGGGGGAAACATCTTCCGCGGTATGAATGCTGCTGAGCGCGGAATGGATCGCGTCACCGGCGACAACATTGGCATGCTGGCGACCGTCATGAATTCCATGGCGTTAATGGATATGCTCGAAAAGATGGGGATCTACACGCGAGTCATGTCGGCTGTGAAAATGGAAGCTTTTGCCGAGCCATATATCCGCCGACGCGCCGTCCGCCACATGGAAAAGGGGAGACTCGTTATTCTGGCCGGCGGTACCGGCAATCCGTTCTTCAGCACCGATACTGCCGCATCTCTGCGGGCCATGGAAATCGGTGCGGAGCTGATGATTAAGGCCACGAACGTTGACGGCGTCTATTCGGCTGATCCGAAGAAAGACCCCGACGCCGTCTTCTACCCAAAATTGTCATATATGGATGTTCTTAGACAGGAATTGAGAGTGATTGACCTCACAGCCATCTCCCTGCTCAAAGATAATCACATTCCGGTCCGTGTGATCGATCTTAAATTGCCCGGCGTTCTCAAACGCGTGGTTACGGGAGCGGCTGTTGGAACCCTGATCAGTTGAACATACTGATCAGGAAAGGGAAGGAGCCTTTGACATGTTGGACGAAATCCTCAAACAGAGCAAAGAGAAAATGCACAAGACGGTTGAGGCCATTCACCGTGAATTGAATTCTGTTCGCACCGGCAAGGCCTCGATTCATCTACTCGACGTCGTCCGGGTCGATGCGTACGGAACCTCTATGCCCCTCAATCAAGTCGGGAGTGTCTCATCTCCCGAGCCCCGGCTGGTCGTCGTACAGGCGTTCGACAAAACCGTGGTTGGTGAAATCGTCAAAGGGATCCAGAAGGCTGACCTTGGCCTGAATCCCATCGTCGACGGCACCCTGATTCGCGTCCCTATACCGGCCCTCAACGAAGAGCGCCGCAAGGAGCTTGTCAAGCACTGCAAGCATATAGCCGAAGAGGGAAGAGTCGCGATTCGAAACATTCGTCGCGACGCCAACGATCATATCAAACGTGAGCTCAAGAACAAGAAGCTCTCAGAAGATCAGGACAAAGAGGGGCACGAAAAGACCCAGAAACTTACCGATGAGTATATTCGTCAGATTGACGACATGGTGACTCGAAAAGAATTCGAAGTCATGGAAGTCTGAAGCACGCACGACGGAAGGGCTTTCGTGACCGAGGTGCCGCCCGAAGTCACTCCACCTGCGGCCTAAGCCGGATAAGAGCCGTCGATATACTGGCGCAGGTATCTGTTCTCAACAACAATGTCCTCCATCTGCGTCTTGACAATGTCGCCTACTGACACCAATCCAACCAACTCCCCCCCGTCGAGGATCGGAATGTGGCGAATATGATTGGTGGTCATCAACCCCGCGATGTAACTGATTTCATCCCCAAGTAAACCTACGATCACATTCGTCGTCATGAGATCCCCGATTGTCACGTCCTGAAAATGCCCGCGGTCATCATACAGCCGCTTGAAGATATCTTTGTCACTGATCATCCCCATCAACTGCCCTTCTTCGTCAAGAACCGGCAAGCAGCTGATTCGATTGTTGATCATCAGCTCCATAGCGAGAAATACCGGCATCGGAACTTTACCGGTAATCAGCTGACCACGCTTAGTCCTTAGAATCTCCCGCACTACCATCTTCGATCCTCCTTGCCAGCGGTGCCATCAGATCGCGCCGGTCACAAGCCCGAAATATCTATTGAGAGCATCCCCCATCTGTCGTATGTTGAACTCGAGCATCCGGCCTGTTCGGTTGTCACTATATGATACACTAGATAGACCCGTTATGTCAAGAAAAAACGCCCCCTCGACCATCCTCTTCAGCCTATGGTTCGTTGCCTCTCTCGCCATTCTGGCCACTGCCGCTGCCGACCCGATCCTCAGCTTCTACTGGACCCGCGCACATTCGGTGTTTGCAGCCGCCAACCCGATGAGCGCCGGCACCCACTACTCGTTTGTGGCTCGAACCTATGACAAGCGTTTCCATGATCGGGGCGGGTTTACCCTCAGCGACAGTGTCATCGTCCGATATTTCTTCAGCTTCGGGACTCTCGACTCTTCACACACTGTTGCAGGCAATCCACGCAAATTCCCCACTGTCGATCTTTCCATTCCGGACCTGTTCGATAGCTCCTATGTGCTGAACTCGTTTCCCAACGATACCGGCGGACCCCTTCTGCCGATCGGATTCGATAGCGACTTGCCGAACGATCCCCGCCCCGTCGGTTTGGCCGAACTAGATCGCTCGCGCTACGTTCCACGCTGGCTCTACCTCTACTACCCGTCGAAAAGCGGTTATCGTCGCTACACTCGTTCCTTTCGCTTCATTGAGCATCAGGGGTTGTTATTCGCCGATTCCATCTGGGAAGTCTCCACCCGTGACGGCCTGCTCTTCACTACCAACCGTCGCCTTGAAACGGGAATCACCGACATCACCGTGTATCACTGATTGCTTCGTTTTCAGAGTCGGCTTCGCGACGTCAATTACCTTGCATCCCTCTGCCGCGAATCATACTTTACTCCACCATGATTGCCGACAGTGAGAAATTGAAGTCGCTGGTTCTGACTACGCCAGACCGAATCCCAACGCACGTGGCCATCATCATGGATGGTAACGGTCGATGGGCAGCCCAGCGTAACAAACCGCGCACCTTTGGTCACGAGGCTGGAGTCAAGGCGGTTAAGGAAGTTGTCAAAGCTTCCTCCGAGCTGGGCATTAAGTATCTCACACTCTACACTTTTTCAATCGAAAATTGGAGCCGACCAAAAGACGAAATCGACGCCCTGATGTCACTCCTTTCCCGCACAACCCGCCGCGAACTGAAAGAACTGATCAAGAACGACGTGAAACTGATCACGACCGGGCGTATCAGCGGTCTGTCCGCTCTTCGTCGTACCGTGCTTGCCGACGCCGTCCGCAGGACTCGTGACAACAAAGGACTGGTGCTGAATCTCGCGCTCAACTATGGGGGTCGGACAGAAATCCTCGATGCCGTTAAGGCCATCGGCAACGCGATCAAGGCTGGCATGATCCATGTTCACGACATTGATGAGGAGCTCTTTTCGAATTTTCTCTACACCGCTACCCTTCCGGATCCCGATCTTCTAATTCGCACCTCGGGCGAAATGCGCATCTCGAATTTTCTGCTGTGGCAGACAAGTTACACCGAGCTGTATATCATCGACACCCTTTGGCCCGACTTCGGTCGACGTGAGCTCTTCGAAGCCGTTCGAGAGTATCAGGGGAGAGAGCGGCGTTTCGGCAAGGTGCTCCCCAAAAGGGTCTGCGAATGAGCCATAAGCTGGTTGCCCGCATTTCCGTTGCTGTCGTAGCCATCCCCGCGATCCTCTGGGTCTCTTCTCGGGGATCAATCTGGCTCTTTGGCATGGTGACCCTCTTGGCGCTTGTTGCCATGTACGAGTTTCTTTCGAACGAAGGGCACGCGATGACCAGTCTCTTCTTCTGGATGGCAATTGCTTCCGTTGTTTCCAGCATGCTCGTTGCTGTCACGATCGTGCCATTCCATTCTTCGAACTCTCTCCATCTGGACAGCGCACCTCCGTTCTTTTTCTCGAACGCCCCTATTCCCCTCCTCTTCTTTCTGCTCACTGGGCTCATTCTTGCCCTTGGGAGACAAACTCCAGTCGAACTGTTCTCGACCCACGCACGATTGACATGGGGAGTAACATATGTCGCGCTGCTCTATCCATTCGTCTACGCGCTCGGCAATGACCCTGCTCTTGGATGGAAAGTCGCACCAGCAACCGGCGGGGATCTGCTCTGGTTGCTCTATGCGATCCTTTGGGTCGGCGACACGGCCGCGATGGGGATCGGCGCCTGGCTCGGGCGCCATCAGCTCGCGCCCGGTGTTTCACCCCGCAAGTCCGTTGAGGGTTTTCTCGGAGGAATCGTCGGAAGCCTTGTGGCCGCCGCGCTTGTCTATCTCTGGAAATTCAACCACCTTCCATTCCTGAATATCATTGCGCTTGCCCTCGGGTGTTCCGTTGTCGGCCAGCTGGGGGACCTCGTCGAATCGATGTGGAAGCGTTCTCTCGGGATCAAAGATTCCTCGAGCCTCATCCCCGGGCACGGGGGGGTACTGGATCGCTTCGATTCCCTGCTCTTCGCCGCGCCCTTTATGTATGTCTGCGTTTGGTACTACTTCTAGATGAAGCTACTCGACTTCATCTGTGCCGCTCGTCCGATGCTTCATGTGCCGCTCTGGTCTGTCTATCTCGTATCGCTGCACTATCATTCCGCACTGTCTGGTGACCGATTCCAGATGCAGGATTTCCGCCTCATGCTCTCACTCAGCCTGCTTTGGACAGGCGCCTGTTATGTAAATCAGGTCTATGACCAGCGAACCGACCTTATCAACGATAAACTGAAGTTTCTCCAGCTTGGGCTGATCTCTGAGCGGCAGATGATGCTCGGGTCTCTTGCTGCTTCCATCGCTGGTGTGCTGTCCATGGCCCTTGTCTCGATCACCGCACTTGCGATGGCTCTTCAGTTCTTCTTGCTTGGGTATCTTTATTCGGCCCCCCCGTGGCGGTTGAAGGATCGTCCACTCTGGGGGATGGTCGTCAACGCCTACGGTTGCGGTTTCCTGGTTTCATGCCTGGTCATGCCGGAACTAAGTATCGACAACTCCGGACTGCTCGGGTGGGACAATCCGTTCTATTTCTCCTGCACAATAGGCGCGGTCTATGCTCTCACGACGATCGTTGATCGCGCCGGGGATGTTGCCGTCGCCAAGAGAACACTCGCCGTTTCTCTCGGTCGAATCGGAGCTCTCGTTGCCGCCTGGATTCTTCTAAGTACTAGTCTGTACCTCGCCTATGGCTCACAGTTTTTGTTACTCCAGATTCTTTCCATAGCCGCCTTGATTCTGTTGCTGCTGTGTACAGTCTGGAATTCCCCCCCGCTCCTCGGTCTGGCCATCAAAGTTCCGATCCTTCTGCTCACGCTGATGGCCGGTTATTTCTACCCCAGCTACCTCGTCTTTATGGTTGTCCTGGTTGTCGGCGTCCGCCTATACTACCGGAAACGGTTTCGAATGACTTATCCCGAGTTGGTTTGATGAAGTCAATACTCATAACTCTTGCGTTCTCAGCGTTTTTCGTCAGCTGCACTCCGTACCCCCGGTACACAACCGACACACCCCGCACCCCCGAAGCATCGGAAGCAAATCTTCCGACCCATACTACAAACGATTACCTTCGCCTTGCGATGATTCTCCAGCAGTCCCTCGGACAACCATATCGCTACGCGTCAGCGACAGACCCCGGGCTCGACTGTTCTTCCTTTACTCGTCGCGTCTTCCGCGATTATTCCGGCCTGGACTTGCCACGTACGGCAGCCGATCAGGCAACGCTCGGTGGCGAAGTTCCCAGAGCCAGACTCACTTTCGGCGACCTCGTCCTCTTTGAATCTCGCCGGGAAGGGATTACTCACGTCGGTATCTATGTCGGGTATGGCCAATTCATCCATGTCTCTTCCTCCGAAGGGGTGATCATCTCCTATCTTGGCGAAGAATACTGGGCTCAACGTTTTGCTGCCGCCCGTCGTATAATAGAGTAAACGGATCGATTGTCCCAGACTGCGAGCGTTCGGGGAATTCACTACATGTCCAGTAAGTCGCCCGATTTCGAATTGAAACTCAAGAACCTGCCTCTCTCCTCGGGCGTCTATCTCTTCAAGAACTCCCAGGGGAGGATCATCTACATCGGCAAGGCCCGGAACCTGCGCAATCGGGTTCGCTCCTATTTCCAGTCCGGTCGAGCCCCGGACCGAAAGACCGAACGGTTGGTTACACGAACACATGATTTTGATCTCCTCCTGACTGACAACGAAATCGAATCACTCATTCTTGAGGCCAATCTTGTCCGCGAACACAAACCGCGCTACAACGTCAATCTCAAAGACGATAAACACTTCCCCTACATCAAGGTTACGACCCGCGAGCCGTTCCCGCGCGTCCTTGTCGTCCGCCGGGTGGAAAACGATGGCTCTGCGTACTTCGGACCCTACACCAGTACGAAGAGTATGCGTAAGACTCTCGCGTTTCTGACGCGACTGTTTTCCATCCGTACCTGTTCGCTTATTATTCCACATCCCAAGGGACTAAGACATGAAGTCTGTCTGGATTATCATATCAAGCGCTGCGGGGGACCCTGTGCCGGTCATCAGAGTGAGGAAGAGTACGGTCGACTGGTGCAATCACTAATGATGGTCCTCGCGGGCAAGTCGAAGGAACTTGTCGCCAGCCTGACTGATAGAATGCAGCGCGCTTCCGACGACCTCCGGTTCGAAGAGGCCCGCCTGCTTCGAGATCAGATCGACGCCCTCAGGCAAGTGATGATCAAGCAGAAGGTCGATGCGGGCGAACTTGTCGATCGCGATATTCTGTCTATTGCGCGCGAGTCAACCGATGCCATCGCCGTTGTCCTGCAAATACGAGAGGGGATTCTGATTGGGCGGCAGGATTTCCATCTGACTCTCGACGCCGACGAGCCGGACCCTGACCTCCTCGAGACCTTCCTCGCCCAATACTACAACCATCAACCAAACCTCCCC
This sequence comes from uncultured Ignavibacteriales bacterium, assembly GCA_964540105.1. GTDB lineage: Bacteria > Zixibacteria > MSB-5A5 > GN15 > FEB-12 > DATKJY01. The sequence continues at coordinate 1,355,359 of CAZILL010000001.1, forward strand.
GCCGAGCTCGTTCTTCCGGGAGAACTGCCGGATCCAAAACTTGTCGAGCAATGGCTCCGACAAAGCAGAGGCGCTTCGGTAACCATCATCACTCCCAAGCAGGGCCAGAAAGCCAAGCTCGTCGATCTGGCGGCGACCAATGCCCGTCTTCTGCTTGACGAATTGCTCATACAGAAGCGTACTCACTCTGACCGCACGAGTAAGATGGTCACGAGCCTAAAAGACGATCTCGGTCTGACACGCTCTCCTCGATTGATGGTCTGCTTTGACATTTCCAACACGGGAGAGAACGATGCTGTCGGTGCGTGTGTCTGCTTCGAAAATGGTAAACCAAAGAAACAGCAGTACCGGCATTTTCGAATCAAGGGCGTGCAAGGACAGGATGATTTCAAGATGATGCGCGAGGTCGTTGGTCGACATTTCTACCGCTTGGCCAAAGACAAGACCGCTGTCCCTGACCTCGTGGTGGTCGACGGCGGCAAAGGCCAGCTATCGTCCGCTCTTGCTGAACTCACCTCCCTGGGGTTCCCCGATCAACCGATTATCTCGCTTGCCAAGCGCCTCGAGGAAGTCTACCTCCCCGGGCTCGAAGCCCCAATTTCCATCAGCAAGAGCTCCCCCTCCCTCATGCTGCTGAAGCGAATTCGCGACGAGGCCCACCGATTCGCAATCAGCTACAATCGCAAGGTCCGCACCAGGCGAACCGTAACCACTGCGCTCGACAGTATCCCTGGCATCGGTCCTGTCAAACGAAACCTGCTGTTGAGACAATTCGGTTCAGTCGCGAAGATCAGGAATACTACCCCAGAAGATCTGGTCCGGATCAAGGGAATAACAGCTGCCCTCGCGGAGAACATTCTGCGTCACTTGAGTGCGAGTGCCTTGCCAGCAGAATAGGCATCTCTTGCAACAACGGTTGCGCCCACCCCGTGCGTCCTATTACTTTCTCCTATGACTTCAGACCCCAAGGCGTACACTGTCACTGCCGTCACACGCATGATCAAAGGTACACTCGAAGAGACCTTTCCCGACCTCTGGGTGGAAGGGGAGATATCCAACTACGTACACCACTCCTCCGGCCATCGATATTTCAATTTGAGAGATGAGAACGCTGTTATCCACGTGACCCTCTGGCGTTCCGTCGGAACCTCGCTCAAGTTTGAACCGGAAAACGGTCAGCACGTTCGTCTCCATGGGAACATCAGCGTCTACGAGAAAACTGGAAATTACCAAGTCAATTGCCGCGCGATTGTGCCCGTAGGTATCGGTCCTCTCGAACTTGCGTTTCGTCAGTTACACGAGCGCTTAACTCGTGAGGGACTGTTTGATGAATCCCGCAAGCGCCCCTTGCCACGCTATCCTGCGACTATAGGAATTGTGACTTCCCCCACCGGAGCTGCTATCCGCGACATCATTCAAATCGCGAGTCGGCGCAACAGCACCGTACAGCTCATCCTCTATCCGGCACAGGTGCAGGGGGAGGGAGCCGAGGTCACCATTGCCGCCGGAATAGACTTCTTCAATACCCGCAATGACATCGATCTGCTCATCATTGGACGAGGGGGAGGGTCGCTCGAAGACCTTTGGCCCTTTAACACCGAAACCACGGTCAGAGCCATTGTCCGTTCCCAAATTCCGGTCATTTCTGCGGTCGGTCATGAGATCGATATTACCCTTGCCGACCTGGCTTCCGACCAGCGCGCCCCGACTCCATCCGCGGCCGCCGAATTGGCCGTCTGGTCAAAACGCGAACTCACAGAGCAGGTTCACGGTTATCGCAGCTCATTGACAGCCGCCCTGAGTCATCTTGTCAGTCACGCCCGACAGGAGCTAAGGTCGCTGAGAAGTCGTCCCGTTTTCCTCCGGCCTGAGAGTTTTCTGCGTCAGCATCAGCAGTATCTGGACAGCCTGACACGACTCATGTCTTCCACCGGAAAAAATCGCTTTGAGGGTCACAAAAACGCCCTATCTTTGCTCTTGGCTCGGTTGGAAAACCTCTCTCCATTGAAGATTTTGGCCCGCGGGTATTCCGTCAGCCGTCGCCTGACTGATGGCGCACTGCTCAAGTCGAGCTCGGAGATCAGCCTGGGCGAACGCTTCGAGACCATCCTTTCGAACGGTAAACTGATCTCGATTGTTGAGGAATCACAAAACTGACTCTGAGTATGACGACAAAGAGGAAATTCAAAGACTACGAATCTGCCATCGAGCGGCTCGAACAGATCACCACGTCGCTTGAGTCGGGTGATGCCAAGCTGGAGGACGCCATCGCCTTGTACACTGAGGGTCTTGAGATCGTCCGCTATTGCGACCAGAAGCTCGGAGAAGCCGAGAAGAAGATCAAGATCATCACGGAAGACAACGGCGCCTTCATTGAAACAGATTTCGAATCGGAGACCGACCACCCTTGAACCGTGTTCAAACTATCAACGGGCAGGAGTATTTGGTCCAGATCCGTAATTTGGTCGACTCGCTGCTGATCCGTTTCACGCCATCTGAGGACGAGGAACCACGCTCTCTCCATGCTGCCGTCCGCTATTCTCTTCTTGCTGGTGGGAAGCGGATTCGCCCCACTCTTGCCCATGCGGCATACGAATTCTGTCGGCGCGACCGAGGTTCCAATCCAGACACTATTCATCGCGCCATGGCCGCCATTGAGATGGTTCACACCTATTCACTGATCCACGACGATCTCCCGTGTATGGACGATGACGAACTCCGTCGAGGGATACCGACCTGCCACAAAAAGTTCGGCGAGGCGGTAGCTGTTCTGGCGGGCGACACACTCCACGTGATGGCGTTCAACCTCATGGCTCAGACCGGTTCCAATCGAGCTGTTCTCGAACTGGCCGAAGCCGTCGGTACGGCCGGAATGCTCGGCGGGCAGATTGCCGACATTGAAGCTGAAGGACGCCGGGTCACCCGCAGTGAAATCATCAATATCCATACCCGCAAGACGGGCGCACTCATTCGCGCTTCACTCCGAATCGGCGCCATGCTTGGCGATGCCGACGACTCCTTGCTCGCTCGCTTCACCATCTACGGCGAGAGAATTGGGCTTGCCTTCCAGATTATCGATGACATCCTCGATGTCGAAGGGGATCAGGAAAAACTTGGCAAGAAAGTCGGCTCCGATTGTAAGAATCAGAAGGCGACTTACCCGGGTGTTGTCGGTCTCGAGCAGGCACGGCTCGACGCTGCCCGATTGATCGACGAGGCCCTGATGGTTTTTGGCGAGTATGATGACAACATCCTGCAGTTTATCGCCCGCTACATCGGGCAACGAGAGCGCTGATAGATGACGAACGAGCGCGTTATAAGACACTTGCCGGCGATCAAGTCACCCGACGATCTAAAGAAGCTCTCGGTTGAAGAGCTGGTCGAATTAGCTTCAGAAATTCGCCACGAAATCGTCACGGTCGTTTCCGAAACCGGCGGGCACCTCGCTTCCAACCTCGGGGCTGTGGAACTGACCATAGCCTTGCACTACATCTATGATTTCATGAACGATCGACTCGTCTGGGATGTCAGTCACCAGACCTACGCCCACAAAATTCTCACCGGACGCCGCGACCAGATTCACACCATCCGCCAATACGAAGGGCTTGCCGGATACACCAAGCGCAGCGAATCCCCCTACGATCACTTCGGCGCCGGCCACGCGTCGACTTCAATCTCCGCGGCTCTCGGCTTCGCCGTCGCACGCGATCTGGCCGATGAAACCCATCGTGCGGTAGCAGTCATCGGTGATGGCGCCATGACCGGCGGCATGGCCTTCGAAGGGATGAACAACGCCGGCTCGCTCAAGAAGAACCTGCTGGTCATCCTCAACGATAACACCTGGTCGATCTCCAAGAACGTCGGGTCGATCTCTAAATACCTTACCAGCATTATGGCCGACGAGAAGTTTCAGAAGCTCAAGTCTGAGGTCTGGGAACTGACCGGACGTTTCAAACGGCGCGATAAGATTCGTGCCACTATCCGCGACCTCGAAAACTCTATAAAGGGATTTCTTGTCCCGGGGATGCTCTTCGAGAAGCTCGGCTTTCATTATTTCGGCCCCATCGACGGTCATGACCTGCCGCTACTCATCAGGACCCTTAAAGACCTGAAGACCATCCCCGGTCCGAAACTGCTTCACATCGCGACGGTAAAAGGGAAGGGGTACGCCCCCGCCGAAGACGACGCCTTCAAGTACCACGGCGTGGGGAAATTCGACAAGATCACCGGCAAGACCGCCAGCTCAGCCTCGCAACTCCCTACATATACGCAGGTGTTTGGGAAGACCATCCTCGAACTGGCCGCCAAGGACCCGAAGGTCGTCGCGATCACCGCCGCCATGTGTTCCGGTACGGGTCTGGTCGAATTCTCCGAAGCCTACCCGGACCGATTCTTCGACGTCGGCATTGCCGAAGCACACGCCACCTGCTTTGCCGGAGCCATGGCCGCCGATGGCCACGTCAAACCCTACTTGACGATCTATTCAACCTTTCTCCAACGCGCCTACGATCAGGTGATACACGATCTCGCCATCCAGAATATTCCGGTCGTCATCTGCATGGATCGCGCCGGACTCGTGGGTGATGACGGTCCCACCCACCACGGCGTCTTTGACCTCGCGTATCTTTCGACGGTGCCCAACGTCACTGTTATCGCCCCCAAAGACGGCAACGAGCTGCGCGACCTGATGCACCACACCGTTGACCATGCCATCCCCGGCATCGTTGCTATCCGTTATCCGCGCGACAGCGTCCCCACTCCGATACGTGACGAGATCAAACCGATCGAGTGGGGGGCATGGGAAGCTCTCACTCTTCCTTCTGAAATCACATTCCTTGCCGTGGGGGCTATGGTCTCGGCGGCGCTCTCAGCCGCTGAAAGACTCGCGCTCAAAGGAATCGAAGTCGCCGTTGTCAGTGCCCGCTTCGTCAAGCCGTTCGACTCCGAGATGCTCGAGCAACTCAAGGCAAATAGCCGCGCGATTGTAACCATCGAGGAAGCCGCCCTTCGCGGTGGCTTCGGTCAGGCTATTGCAGAGTACCTCCTGTCCAACAATTACGACGGCAAATTCAAAGCTCTTGGTGTTGCCGACTCCTTCATCCCCCACGGCACCCGCGCCCAGCTTCTCAAAGATGTCGGCCTCGACGCCGATGGCATCGCTGCTTCCGTCGAGCAATTCCTGGCCGACCAATCAAAACAGCCCGGCGGTTTCTTCCAGCGACTTGTTTTTCGCAAGAACGGCCCAGCCCGCAAGCCCCCGCTCAAGAACGCCGGGTAAGCAGGTCACCTACCGATCGAAGTCAAACCATGCGCTTTGGACTTATCGCCAATCTTCGCCGTGTCGGCGCCCACAACGCCATCGACACTTTAGTCAAGTGGATTGAGCGCACCGGCCACGATCTTTGCATCTGCGACGACCTCAAGTCTGTCGGCAAATGGCCCGGTGAGCATATCCCGCGCAGCAAGCTCGCCTCGCAGGTCGATGTCATTGTGTCGATGGGTGGCGATGGCACCCTCCTGGCTACGGCGCGTGCGGTCGGTTCGGTCGGCACTCCCATTCTCGGCATCAACCTCGGTTCGCTCGGCTTTCTCACCCAGCAGACTCCGGCGCAACTCGAAACCAGTCTACAGGCTGTCGCCGACAACCAGTACCAGATCGAGGAACGCATGCTTCTCAAAGCCACAACCCTCGGCCGCTACAAACTCGACGAACCGTTCGCCCTCAACGATATCGTCCTCGGCCGTTCCCTGCATCATCGCATCCTCGACATCAACCTCAAGGTCAACGGCGAGGATGTTGTCACCTACATTGCCGACGGCCTGATCATCGCCACACCCACCGGCTCCACCGCCTATTCGCTCGCTGTCGGTGGTCCGCTGATCCATCCCAAAATCGACGCCATCATCGCCGCCCCGATAGCCGCTTTCTCGCTGGCCACCCGCCCTATGATCTTCTCCGGCGACGATCAACTCGAACTCTGTCTCACGTCGCGCAATCAGGAGGCCTATCTCACACTTGACGGGCAGGTCGGTATCGCGATCCACCCCACTGAGACTATCACCATCACCAAAGCCGACTTCCGTATCCGCCTCGTGACTTTCCCCGGCAGCTCCTATTATGCACTCCTGAAGAGCAAGCTCCACTGGGGCGTGCCGCCCAACTACCATTCCTGAGCGCCTCCTCGCATGTGCCGCCTCTTCGGCCTTATCGCCGATCACACGACTGACATCAGCTACTGGATGGCCGGCTGCGAGCGTCCATTTCAAAGCTGGGCCAATGTCCACTGTCATGGCTACGGAGTAGGCTGGTACGAGCAGGGAAGAGCCTGCGTGAAAAAAGAACCGATCTCGGCGCTCGCATCGCAGCAATTCCCGCAGGTCGCTGCGTCGGCCAAGTCTCATCTCTTCGTCACTCACCTTCGCAAAGCCACCGTCGGTGACCACACCATCGAGAATTGCCACCCGTTCGTGCACAACTCATGGCTCTTCGCTCACAACGGGACCATCGACCGCGACGCCTTGATCACTCGCCTTGACACCGAACACCGTTCCCGACTCACCGGCGCCACCGATTCCGAAGTTCTCTTTCATTGGATTTTGCAAGAAACCCAACGTGATCCAGAGGTGCCCCACGCTTCAGGGCTGCTGAAAAGATTTCGTAAAGCCGCAAATAACCTCTCCCCCGCCCCTCTCCCACTGGGAGAGGGGGGCGCAGCAACGGGTAAGGGGAGAGCTTCTTCACTCCATTCAGACTTTTCAAAAGAACTTCGTAAAGACACCAATGGCCTCAGCCCTTCCCCTTCTCCTCGCTGGGGAGAAGGTGCCCGAATGGCGGATGAGGGGTTTCTTCAACAAACCCCACTGGAAGAAGGTGCCGCGAAGCAAAGTGATGTGGCCAAGCATTTGGGGGCTGTTGAAAAGGTTTCGCAGAATCGAATTTGTTCCCCCTCTCCCATCCACGGGAGAGGGGGGCGCGAAGCGCAGGGTGAGGGGAGTTTCCCAGCACGCCTCAAAACTGCCATCACCGAAGTGAAAAAACACCCCTACACCTCCCTCAAATTTCTTCTCACTGACGGCCACACCCTCTACGCCTACCGCGAAGCCATCGACAAACTTGACTACTACACCCTCTACTACCTGTCCAAGACCACACCGAGCGGCCGCACCGTGATAGTCTGCTCCGAGAAGCTGACCGACGACAACTGGCTCGAAATCCCAAACGGCCACCTGCTGATTGTTCCCCCCACCCTCACGCCCGTTCTCAGCGGCTCAGCGCTATAAGTTGCGCTTACCTTTACCCCCCTCCCCGTGTCGGTGAGGGCCGGGGAGAGGTCACATTCTCTCCACAATCTACTGGGGGGTTCGCGCCTTGACAAAACGGAGATTGCAGAGTACATTCTCATATGCTTCAATTGAAACATTACTCAGAAGAGGAGATACGATGCTTCGAATTCACAACATTCTGACGGCGGCATTGCTGGCGTTTCTGTTCGCGATGCCGACTACCGCAACTTGCCAGAACTACTGCGCATCATTTAAGTCGGGCAACGTCGACGGGTCCGCTGATGAGGTAGTCGATATCTCGGATCTGTTTGGGCTGATTGATTATCTGAATGGGAATGCACCGTTGCCATGCATTAACTCGCAGGTGCCGTTAGTAGTCACCAACGGTATAAGTGAGATAACTCAGTCAACCGCGATGTGCGGGGGGAATGTCACATCCGACCTGGGCTTGACGGTAACCGTCCGCGGAGTATGTTGGAGTACGAACGCCACGCCTACGACATCAAACGATAAGACCACCGATGGTGAAGGCACGTGTAGCTTTGTCAGTTCGATTTCTGGTTTATCTGCCAGCACCACTTACTATGTGCGGGCGTACGCCACGAATGGTTCTGGCACCGGCTATGGCTTGGCCGTGCCGTTTACCACGCCAGCTTCGTCTAACACAGTAACCGACATTGACGGCAACGTATACCCGACTGTGACTATTGGCACTCAAGTATGGATGGCGGCCAATCTGAAAGTGACCCACTACCAGAACGGTGATCCCCTTCCTAATGTAACCGCCACAGCGACATGGACAGGCCTTACTGCAGGTGCATACTGCGAGTATGACAATGATGTAAATAATGTTGCGACGTATGGCCGATTATATAACTGGTACGCCGCAAGTGACGTCCGCAACATCGCGCCGGCTGGTTGGCACGTACCAACTGACGCCGAGTGGATGCAGCTGGAAATGTATCTTGGTATGAGTTTAGCTGAAGTCGGAGGAAATCAAACATGGCGCGGCACGACTGAAGGCGGCAAGCTCAAAGAAGCAGGCCTGACTCATTGGGCCACCGCCAATATCGGCGCCACCAATGAGAGTGGCTTCACCGCATTGCCAGGAGGTACACGTTACACCGGTGACTACGGTGTTTATGTCATAGGTTCGTGGTGTGCCTTTTGGACTTCCACGGATAAGCCCGATTATGAGATTACATATGGCCGGGTCCTTTCTACTGATAACGCGCAGGTCGGACGCTATTTCTATTATAAGCACAATGGTCATTCCATCCGCTGCGTCAAGGATTAATCGATTGTCTGTGTATGACTTCGGAATCATCTTGTCTGTAGTGCCTTTCCCAAAGAAACAAGGGGCACTATAGTAATGGTGCTCTATAGGGGGTTGAATTTCGGCAGAGCTGAAGGCGTTCGTCTTGAGGTACGTGTGCGACTGGGAATTGCGACAGCTCTATCATTACTTGTTGTGGCGTCCGTCGTGGCCGAACCAGCCGACAGCTCGACAGTGCAATGCTACCAGCGGATCGCCCAAAAGGTTCCAATGGATCAGCCGATCACGATCGTCATGACCGACAGCAGTTCCATCAAGTGTCTCATGCCGGTTGTGATTGCCTCAGCCTCGTCTCTCCACGTCGTGCCGGTCAGTGATACGGGTTACAAAAGCAGCATCTTTGTTCCGTTCCATGAAGTCGCCAGAATCACTTACACCAAGCCGAGTCTCATCCGACACGGGTTCGTTCTTCTCGGGCTGGGGCTCGGGGCCTATGCCGGCGGAGCGGCGGGGAGAGCGTCATCGCCGGGTTCACGGAATCTCGACTTCTCAGGTGAGGCGGGTGCAGCGATTACCGGCGCGATCATCGGTGGCATCGTAGGCGTAGTCTGCGGACATAAGGTTGGCAAGCACTTCACGACAACTGTCACTCTGAAGTGTCCGTAGACTCGAGCTGACGCCTGCGCAAATTATCCTTGCCACCACTACCGCTTTCCAATACTTTCGTCCACGTGCAAGCGGGAGTAACTCAGTTGGTAGAGTCACAGCCTTCCAAGCTGTTGGTCGCGAGTTCGAGTCTCGTCTCCCGCTCCATTTTGTTCACCCCCGACCCGCTATGAAAATCGCGCAGAATCGCACGCATCATCTCTCCTTTTCGTGCCTTGTCCTCGCTTGTGCGATTGTTCTTGGCTCGTTGTTTGTCTCGTGCATCCAGCGCAAACCCGAGCGGCTTTCCAAGCGTGAATCCCCGGTCACCGGCGAACTTAACTCCATGCTCCGCGAGCACGAATCCCTGAGCGCCGGCACTGCACGCGAGAACGACCTGCGCGGTCGGGTCTACAAGCGCCACCGCGAGATGATCTTCATGTTTCTTTCGCAGTCGCTGATCGTCGAAGCGGTCGACCTACATCGCGCCGCTTTCCTGCTGGCCGGTTCAAACGACGCCAAAAACCCCGATCTGTTTCTTCTCGCCTACAATCTTGCCTCGGAAGCGTCACATAAAGGAAACGAAGAAAGTCGCTATTTGACAGCCTCTTGTATGGATCAATACCTCCTTTCGCAGAACCTCCCCCAGAAATATGGCACCCAGCAGTACAAAGATCACTTCGGTCGCGTTTGTCTCTCATATCTTGACACGCTTACCTCGGATTCCGAACGTGCCGTCTGGAACGTCCCTTCGCTCGATTCTCTCAAGAACATCGTCGCCTCGAAAAATCGCTGACGTTAGGCTATCTCCTTGTCGCGTAATCTCGTACCTCCCGCTTATATGCCTCGAGAGTGAGTCTGTTCTGGGCCTGTGACTGGTGACCCTGACGTGGCGTCCGGCGGCAACTACTGGCCTGTATCCTGTTAATTGATAAGCAGTAAAAAATGCCTTGACAGGTTTTTTCGGTCTCCATATGTTACGGGTTCACCTAAAGGAGAGGTACATCCTGTCCGCTGGTGACTCGGGTTTACGTTGACTGAACGTTAATATAGAAGCCCAGATAGCTCAGTTGGTAGAGCACATCCTTGGTAAGGATGAGGTCACCAGTTCGATCCTGGTTCTGGGCTAAACTGCCTTCTGCTAAGGAGTAGGGTATGTCGAAAGAGAAGTTTATACGGAAGAAGCTGCACGTGAATG
>CAZILL010000002.1:0-1294894 GCA_964540105.1 uncultured Ignavibacteriales bacterium
TGACAGTTTGCGGTGGTATCGCGGTCATCAACGGTTTCTGGTTGACATTGTTGACTGTAATCGGTACGACCTGAGAGTCTACGAGTAATCCATCCGAAGCATAGAAGGTCACACTGTACCCACCCGCCTGGGTGAAGTTCGGACTGAACGTAAAGGTACCCGTACCATTCAGATTATCCACAAAACCGGAGTTAGTCGGACGTGGCAGTGAGGTCGTCAGTGTCGGGGTTGTGCCATCAGGATCAGAGGCACTTACCGGGAGTGTCAGCACCGAGCCTTCATTGACAGTTTGCGGTGGTATCGCGGTCATCAACGGTTTCTGGTTGACATTGTTGACCGTAATCGGGACCACCTGTGAGTCTGCGAGTAATCCATCCGAAGCGTAGAAGGTGACACTGTACCCACCCGCCTGGGTGAAGTTCGGACTGAACGTAAAGGTACCCGTACCATTGAGATTATCCACAAAGCCGGAGTTAGTCGGACGTGGCAGCGATGTTGTCAGAATCGGCGTTGTGCCATCAGGATCAGAGGCACTTACCGGGAGTGTCAACAGTGCTCCTTCATTGACAGTCTGCGGCGGTATCGCGGTCATCAATGGCTTCTGGTTGACATTGTTGACTGTAATCGGGACGACTTGAGAGTCTACGAGTAATCCATCTGAAGCGTAGAAGGTGACACTGTACCCACCCGCCTGGGTGAAGTTCGGACTAAAGGTGAAGGTCCCCGTACCATTGAGATTATCCACAAAGCCGGAGTTAGTCGGACGTGGCAGCGATGTTGTCAGAATCGGCGTTGTGCCATCAGGATCGGTTGCGCTGACCGGGAGCGTCAGCACCGAGCCTTCATTGACAGTTTGCGGTGAAATCACCGTCATCAACGGTTTCTGGTTGACATTGTTGACTGTAATCGGTACGACCTGTGAGTCGAGGAGTAATCCATCTGAAGCATAGAAGGTCACACTGTACCCACCCGCCTGGGTGAAGTTCGGACTAAACGTAAAGGTACCCGTACCATTCAGATTATCCACAAAACCGGAGTTAGTCGGCAGAGGAACTGAGGTCGTCAGGGTCGGCGTTGTGCCATCAGGATCAGAGGCACTTACCGGGAGTGTCAACAGTGCTCCTTCATTGACTGTCTGTGGAGGTATCACCGTCATCAACGGTTTCTGATTCACATTGTTGACTGTAATCGGTACGACTTGCGAGTCTACGAGTAATCCATCCGAAGCATAGAAGGTGACACTGTACCCACCCGCCTGGGTGAAGTTCGGACTAAACGTGAAGGTACCCGTACCATTCAGATTATCCACAAAGCCGGAGTTAGTCGGACGTGGCAGCGATGTTGTCAGAATCGGCGTTGTGCCATCAGGATCAGAGGCCGAGACAGGAAGCGTCAGGACCGCGCCTTCATTGACAGTCTGCGGTGAAATCACCGTCATCAACGGTTTCTGGTTGACATTGTTGACGGTAATCAGAACCTGCTCAGAGTCTATCGCTGTTCCATCAGAAGCATAGAACGTTACATTGATTGATCCCGCCTGAGCAAAGCTCGGATTAAAGCTGAACGATCCAGTTCCATTCGTGTTGTCGGTGAAGGTCGCATTGGCTGGAAGCGGTGTGGTGGTCAGCACCGGTATCGTCCCATCGGGGTCAGAGGCTGAAACACCAACGGACAGGTTGGCTCCTTCATTGACGGTTTGAGAACCAATAGTAGCCAGAACTGGCGCTTGATTACCCGCTTCAACAACCGTGATCGGGACCACCTGTGAGTCGAGTAGTAATCCATCCGAAGCATAGAAGGTGACACTGTACCCACCCGCCTGTGTGAAGTTCGGACTAAACGTGAAGGTCCCCGTACCATTGAGATTATCCACAAAGCCGGAGTTAGTCGGACGTGGCAGTGATGTCGTCAGAATCGGCGTTGTACCGTCAGGATCGGTTGCGCTGACCGGGAGCGTCAGCACCGAGCCTTCATTGACAGTTTGCGGTGGTATCGCGGTCATCAACGGTTTCTGGTTGACATTGTTGACTGTAATCGGTACGACCTGAGAGTCTACGAGTAATCCATCCGAAGCATAGAAGGTCACACTGTACCCACCCGCCTGGGTGAAGTTCGGACTGAACGTAAAGGTACCCGTACCATTCAGATTGTCTACAAAGCCGGAGTTAGTCGGACGTGGCAGTGAGGTCGTCAGTGTCGGCGTTGTGCCATCAGGATCAGAGGCCGAGACAGGGAGTGTCAGTACCGCGCCTTCATTGACAGTCTGCGGTGGTATCGCGGTCATCAACGGCTTCTGGTTGACATTGTTGACTGTAATCGGTACGACCTGAGAGTCTACGAGTAATCCATCCGAAGCATAGAAGGTCACACTGTACCCACCCGCCTGGGTGAAGTTCGGACTAAACGTAAAGGTACCCGTACCATTGAGATTATCCACAAAGCCGGAGTTAGTCGGACGTGGCAGTGATGTTGTCAGAATCGGCGTTGTGCCGTCAGGATCAGTAGCGCTGACAGGGAGCGTCAACACCGCACCCTCATTGACAGTTTGCGGTGGTATCGCAGTCATTAACGGCTTTTGATTGACATTGTTGACCGTAATCAGAACCTGCTCAGAGTCTATCGCTGTTCCATCCGAAGCATAGAACGTCACATTGATTGATCCCGCCTGAGCAAAGCTCGGATTAAAGCTGAACGATCCAGTTCCATTCGTGTTGTCGGTGAAGGTCGCATTGGCTGGAAGCGGTGTGGTGGTCAGCACCGGTATCGTCCCATCGGGGTCAGAGGCTGAAACACCAACGGACAGGTTGGCTCCTTCATTGACGGTTTGAGAACCAATAGTAGCCAGAACTGGCGCTTGATTAGCACGCGCGAAATCGACGAGGAAATAGCTGGCAGACGAAGTCGACCCACTGACATCGCGATTGAGCCGCAAAGTGGTCGCGTTCAGCAAGTTGAATGTAAACGAAGAATGCCCGGGGTTGTCAGTTGTCAAGAAGGTTGTGCGCCCCCAGGACTGGCCAAACAGCGATTGATTGCCGGAAAACGCCACCGATCGTGTCAGGTTGGCCGCCGCGACCGTGAGATCGCTTTGTAACGTGGCACCGGTCATACTCGCGATAGCGCTCTGCACTGTATTGCCCACAGGAAGTTGAACAACTTCCCAGGCAATCGAAATTGCTGAGCCCGTGTTGTCGCGTGTGAATTCCAATTGAGTCGCGGAGGAAAACCGACCACGGAGCATTTTCTGGCTAATGTTGGTCGCTGTACCGCTTGCCGAGTTGTAGCTGAACAGCAGGAAAGATCGAGTGAGATCCACAGCCGTAATAGCCGCAGTAACTGTTGCCGTTGCAGAAGCCATCGCCAAAGGTGTAGCGTTGCGCTGAACACTGGCGCCGGGGATGCTGACTACCTGCCAATCGGCCGTTCCGCCCGTGCCGGCATTGGTGGCAAACTCCAAGTTGGTCGCCGTAGTCAGGCGACTGCGGCTGAATTCGTTGCTTGAAAAAGTGGCATCGATTGCAACCTTGCTGGTCAGCACGAAGGATTCGGCCAGGTTCACTGAAGTGATTGCTTGGTTGACTGTCGTTGTAGCCAGCGCAGATGAACCTCGCTGAACAGTTGCCCCGGAATCAAACTCAGCCACAAACCAACGAACGGTCACTGAACCAGTAGCCGACGTTTTCGCAAACTGGATCGTCGTCGCGTTCAAGATATTGCCTCGAACTGACGCCTGATCGGGCGAGGCCAGATTGTTCCGTTCATTGAAGATCAGGAACGACTTGGTCGGATCGACCGCCGCAATGGTCACGTTTTGAGTTGTAGCGGCAACGGCTATTTCACCGGTTTGCACATTCCTGATTGATGCCGCCTTGCCGGCAACCGCCGACAGAAGTAACAGCGCCAAGAAGCCGAGCGCCCCCATCGCGGCTCGCCTCCCTGTCCTGTACAGTCTCGCTATGTTGTTACCAATATTCATCTGTTCTCTCCCATCATCGAGAACGCCTGCTGGAGGGGCGAGTCCAGCAGGCCCCCTGGCCGTCGGAGACACACAAGTGGGCTGTTGAAAAGGTCATCGCTGCGGCCTTCTTTGTCTCGGAGTGAAAAACCGCCCGCGACTCTGCCTTTCAGCGCCTTGCTCGAAAAGAACCGGTGTGTCGTCATGACTCATTCCTCCTCGCGCCCTACTTCAGGAACAGCATCTTACGGGTCTGGCTTTCGGTGCCGACTTTCAGTCTATACAGGTAGATCCCTGTTGCGACACGCTGTCCGGCGTTGGTTGTCGCGTCCCAGGTCAACCGATGTACACCGGCGGTCATGGACTCGTCGATGAGCGATCGGACCTTCTGGCCCAGAACGTTGAATATCTCAAGATTCACCTGCTCAGCCGAACTGAGCGTGAACTCTATAGTTGTCGACGGATTGAACGGATTTGGATAGTTCTGTTCAAGGGTGAAAGACTGCGGAACGGTCGGGTCAACCCCATGAACTGATACCGCGGCCGCGTTGGCCGTTGACAAAAGAGCCTGGGTGAGACGGATCTGACGACGATCCCCGGCGTTGATATCCCCCTTTGCCAACATCGGAATTGTCACCAAGTCAGCGGTCCCGATCTGCATAAGTTCGTTAGCCTTGAACGGGGCCATGTGGTAGAGCACAATGCGCATGGTGCCGTCTCCGTCATCACGGTACTGCAGGGTGAAATTGCCATTGTCTTTCGTCTTGATCGGTATCCCAAGATTCACCGCGTTTGGATCATAACGGATTTCAAGCTGCGCTCCGGCGATTTGCTCGGGAAGTTCACCGGTGACCTTCATGACATCCCGTGACCCTGCCGGCAGATCGACATAGGCCAGGGACATCAGCGCGTTTACATTCGGCAAGGGGATCCCTGGCGCAGGCGAGATCGGGCGACCGTAAATCTGATTGATATCTCCGACGAGATCGAAGACATCGATACTGGCGTTTATGACGACGTCAGCAGCCGCGAACTGACGAGACGTGAAGATGTTCGCGCCAATAATGCCTCCGACAATATTCACAGCGTCGGCAACGTCGATAATCTGATCAAGGTTGACATCGCCCAGCGAATCGACCTGAACTACGCCCGAATCGGTGACCAACGGTACTGATCCGACCGACGGGTTCGGATTCACCGACTCACGCCCACCCGTCAGCTTCATCGTCGCGTCGTGCCAGGCCGGAATCCCCGGGTTAACCGAGAGGGCAAGGAACGTGATTGCCGTAGGGTTGTTCGGATCGGTCGTGTTCGAAGCGCCGACCGGTTCGTTATTGAGACCGAATGTCACTACTCGGATTCGTCCCGGGGTCAGACCGACATTGTCGTACACCACATAGTCAGGAATTCGTCCGGTCTTGACCACTGAGTCCAATGTCACCAGAGTCCGAGGATACTCAAGGTCAAACTGAACGCCGTAAACAGTCTTGGAGCTGACCAGATTAACCGGGAAGAAGACATTCTTCGTTCCCGGCTGTCCGCCCACCGGTCGCTGACCGAGAGCGGAGGTCGAGAACAGGCGATCAAACTGAAGCGCCGCGACCACAATAGTTACTACCTTGGTTCCCACATTTCCCTGTGGGTCAGTTGCGGTGAACGTGACTTGGAAGGTTCCGGTCTGTCCGGTGTTTGGAACCCAGCTGAATGTTCCCGAAGCAGAATTGAGCCCTACAACAGGATTAGTGGGACCAAATGAACCTCCTGCCGGAATAGTTGCTCCTACAGCTCCCAAAGATATCTGCCCCCCCTCGGCGTCGGCGGCCGACACCTGAAATGAAACCGTTTCGCCCGCGTTTATCGAATACAGTATTTGCGGCACCGTGATCACCGGCGCGGCGCCGGAACTGCCGCTGACCGTCACCGTGACGGTCGATGTCGCCGTGGCGCCGGAGGAGTTCTGCTTGGCCGTAGCGACAAAGGTGGTAGTGGAGGTGACGCTTGTCGTCAGATTCCCATTCGGCGGACCACTGCCGCTGAGCGGTGTCGTCTGTCCTTGCACGGTCACTTTGACGGTGTCGGCATTGATCGAGGACCAGGTCAGGATCGTACTCCCACCTCCCGCTCCGAGTGAGCTTGGGTTGGCAGTCAAAGAGACTGAGGGTGTGGTTCCCCCGGAGGTCGCTTCGAAATACATAAGCGGAAGCGGGTTTTCAGGACTACCGTTCGTAGTCGGGAAAATATTGTACGTGCCCCCGCCGCGTTCGTGCGACATGTTCGACTCTGTGCACCCTACCAGTGCGCTGTCAGGAAGTCCTCCGGTCAAGAAATACGTGTACAGGTTCTTCTCGAAAAACGTGAAGAATGCTTTTTGGCCGAGAGGCATGTTCGGCTTCACGGTGAATTTGAGAAAGAAAAGGGTGTCCTCTCCGGATGCGATCGAGTCGGTCTTGTCAAACGTGGGTAGAAACAGGCAATTAACAACGTTTTTGTATGGCACTGTTCCGAAGGTCAGAAGCGGCGCGCTGAAGTTTGTAGTCGTATCGAGCGTACCGAAAACTGTCTTCGTCTTGACAAAACGGTGCGGCGAACGCCCGTTCCCGAGCACGAAGTCGACATAGCCGGAGTCGGTCCGCGTCCGTAGGCAATTGCCGACCGAATCAACCGAATCGCAAATAGTGCCCGGAATCGTCACCGGCGTCAGCCAGGTTGTGTCGAACTGGATGATGAACTGAAAACCGGTCATCAAGGTATCCGTCTTGACATATACCGGCATCTTCACAATATCACCGGGCCGACCGGTAAAATTGGGAACTCTCACGTAGTTCGTAGTCGATTTGATCAAGCTATCGCATTTCTTGGGTTGCGCGAAAGTAATGCCGTGCCAGACCGGCAGCAGCAGCAGGCTCAACAGAAACGCCTTTGCCAGTTTCATACGTACCTCGCTATATGACAATGAATCTCTTTTCTTCTAACACGTCGTTGCTCATCTATTTCAAAAGGATCATCTTTCGCGACTGAGACCAATCCGACGCCTGCAGGCGATACAAGTAAATGCCCGAAGCGGCCACACTTCCGTCCTCGGTGCGACCATCCCAGGTCATGGTGTGCTGCCCTGCGGGCAGCTCCCGTTCGGCGAGTACACGCACTTGCCGGCCAAGGATGTCATAGACCGTCAGCGTGATCATGCTCGAAGCCGGCAGATCGAATACTATTCGTGTTTCCGGATTGAACGGATTCGGATAATTCTGATACAGCGCATAGCCGGTTGGAAGCGTCATGTCGCCCGCTGTCAGGGCGAGCGTCATGACGTTTCCTTCACCGGATGATGCGTCGATTCGAAGGTCATGAATCTCATGGATGCCCGCTAAGGTCACAACTTCGTGTTGCCCCGGCGCCATTACATTCGCTTCTCTGCTGTAAACAAGCAGCCTGACCGTCGAACCATCTTGTTGGGTCTCGATCGTCATCTGCTTCGAGGCGTCCGCGCTGATCGCTCGTTCGAGTCGATCATCGGTTTCAAAAGTAAGCAACAGCCCGCCGACATTCGTTCGGGAATCGTAGGAAAACGTCACACCCTCGTATTCGTCTCTGGCGCTCAACGTTCCCAGGAGCGTCTCAGCAGCCTCTACCTTGGCGCCCGTTGCGCCGTTGAGCAGATTATTAATGAGCCTCACCAGATCGGAGACCGACGCCGCAATCCCGTCGCCGTTGACGTCGGCGTTGGCGTATTGAAGCGGGTTGAACGGGAAACGGATCGGGTTCATGAGGAAATTGCTGAAATAGACAGCGTCGCCGATATCATTGGCGACGCCATTCGTGTTGATATCCCCGGGCAGAATCGTTCCGATACTCAGCACGTTGACCGACCCCTCATGATAGACTATTGTGCCTTGAGGGATTTTGGCTCCCGCCTGATCTTTCAGCGTGTTGTCATTCTGAGTCATCGCGTCCAAGAACAGGTACCGAATAGGGGCACTCATCCCGACATAGTCGAGATTTCCGGACAATCGAAAAGTCAGACTCGAGACCGGACCGTTCCCCGCCGAAAGAGGAGTCCCTATCCCGGAAAGAGCCGCCGCACCGATAATTCGTACATGTCCCGGCTGTCCTCCCTCGTCGAGAGTGACGTTATAGTATTCAAACGTTGATGCCCGTGTGCTTGCCTTCGTTGCGCGGATGATCGAGAGAATAGTCGGATCGTAACTCAGGAGAATGTTGAACCCGCTGACCGGCAGTTTATTCTCCAGAGCAATCTGTACCACCGCCGTGTCGGCCGGGTATGCGGAGATCGTGTCCGCAGTTAGTGCATAGAGCGTCGTGGCAAGAACCGTAACGGCAATCCTCCCTGTGTCAGTCATCCCGAGCGGGTCGGTCGCAACGAACGCGATATTCTTCATGCCAGAATCGGTGACCGACGGCATCCAGGAGAACAACCCTGGATTCTTGTTGTCGAATACCGATCCGGACGGCGAGGTGATCACCCGCAAGGCCAAACTATCCAGATCAGGATCATTCGCGCTCACCGCCAAGGAGAGCGGGTTTCCTGCCTCCACGCTTACCGCCGCCGGGACGATAACCTTCGGGGGGCGATTCACGTTGGTCACGGTTACGAAAATGTCCCTGCTAACCGTCAAGTTGCCATCGCTGGCCTGAATCGAGAACTTAAAGGGGGAACCGCTCGATGAAAATGGACCGTTGAATTCCGGTCGCCAAGCTGCCCAGCCGGTTCCGCTTGGGCCGGCCGTAAAGTGCGCTCCCTGTGGCAAGGTTGTGGCGGTGAGAGTGACATTGTCCGAGTCCGGATCGGAAACGGCGAAGGTAATTCTGAGAGAATCCCCTTCCCGCACGCTCGGCGGCGGGATTGTCGCGAATTCCGGCGCGCGATTCGCCGGGGTTACCACTACTTTGCCGGCCCTGAAGGCCGGTCTGATTCTGACACCCGACTGTTCGGAAAGAACCAAGCCGCCGGAAGGGGGGTAGGCCAAGGTGTCGATCAACAATACGGATCCGGGGATTGCCGTTGAAGAAACGGTGAACTGAATCGAGCAGACAAGACTATCGCCCGTCGAGATCGCATGACTTTCGCCTATGCGGATGATGGCTAACATAAAGTGCCCGCCGATCGAATCCATGCTGGGCGGGTTAGTAATTTTCGTTTGAATATATTCACAACAAGATCCGACATAGCTGATACTGCGAATCCTGATCGCACTGCTGTCGTACTTCAGCGGAATCTGCAAGGCGCCGAGTTGTTCGTCGTTGGTGAGTCGCACCCTGATCGCAATGTCCTGCCCCGGGTATGCTTTCAGCGAGTCCATATATACCCGGTCAAGAGCGCCGAACGGGTCGGACTGAGCAAACGCGGTACCCGCGACCGCAAAGGCCGCGACAACTGCGAAAATTGTGCAAAAATGTTTCATCATCCACTGCGCTGTGTCTGAGTCACAGCTTTCCTCACTCAATGTCCTGCAATAAGCGGACCAGAACCGCTGCTTTGTTGGAAGCTTCCCCGAGCGGTCTTCGCTTGGACTTAGCTTCATCGGGAGTCGTCTCTCAGGGTCGGCGACGCCTCGACAACAAAAAAAACAACAACGAGTTACGAGTGTTCGGCTGCCATCAGCTCATTCGTTAACAATTAATACGACGGGTAATCCTTCGTAAAAACGGCTGTGAGGTACTGCGAAGTGGGGCGTGTACTATAATGTAAGCTCTGCAACTGGGCGCAACCACGCAATCCGGTGCGCAACAGGCGATAATTCCTACCAGACCATTCGACAATTGCCGCTATTGGGGATCTGCCTTCTTCCCTTCTCTCCCCGAACATGATTTCCGTCTCGATCATCCTTTGCCTTGCAGAGGGAAGCCTGCATGCTGCCTCTGTATCTTCTCTGTTCTCTCAGTGTCCTGCGGCGAAGGCCGCTTCTTTGCGAATAAATCCCCCGGAAAGGACAAGCCCTTCCGGGGGGAATAGTTCAGGTCATCCTGAATTACTTAATGAGAACCATCTTCTTGGTGGCAACGAACTTGCCATTGTTGAGATCGGCCTTGTAGAAGTAGATACCGGAGGCCCAAGAGGAAGCGTTCACATCAATGTCAACCGTGCCAGCCTGAGCTGTGCCATTGTACTCGGCAACCTTCTGACCAGTCACATTGTAAATGGTCAGCGTGTAGTTACCGGCAGTCGGCAGAGCAAAGCTGATACGGGTGTTCGGGTTGAACGGGTTCGGGTAGTTCTGGCTCAACGTGTAGTCGGTCGGAATTACCTTAGCCGAAACCTGCGCGCCTTCAGCAGTCGCCATCTCGATGGAGAGAACGTTGCCGTTGGCATTCAGGAAGGAACCGGTGAAGGACTCGGTGTGGGTCTGACCGTTGGCGAACGGCGGATAGACCAGAATACGGGTGACGTTGTTGGTAGCATCGTAACCGAATTCCATGGCCATGTTATTGGTCAGGTTCTCGGGAACAACATTACCTGCTACCGTCACGAACGCGCCGCCCAGGGTACCATCAACAGAGACGATACCATTGTCGACCGTGTAGTTCACTTCGACCGCAGCCACCTTAGGATACGGAAGAGCGTCGCCCAACAGGACGCGAATCATGTACACAAGGTCGGCAACCGTCAGAGCATTGCCATCAGCGTTGACATCGGAAGCAGCGGTGGAACCAGCAGCGTGGGTTCCGAAGGCGCCCATACCAACCACGAAGTAGTTGGTGAACATGACGGCGTCGGCGATTTCGTTCGACAGACCGTTCAGGTTGATGTCACCACGAGCATCGAGTTCGCTCGCGCACTTAATGCGGATACCACCGTTGATGAAGTCGATGGCACGAATCGGAAGCGGCTTGTTGGGGAAGCCAACAAAGCAGTTCGCGTGCGGGAGACCAAGGTAGGTCGGGAAGCTGGCAGTGGTGTCGGCGAAGCTGAAGTTCGGATTGTCGAAGTTGGCCACTGTGCACGAGACGTACAGACGGCTGCCATCGGGGTTCGAAATGGAGTTGTCACCGCAATCAAGCCAGAAGAAACGAATCGGAGCAAACTGGCACTCGTAGGTACGATTGTTGCTGACCAGGAAGTTCATGGTGAACAGCGCCACGCCGCCCAGGGCGTCGATGCAAGCCTGGTTCGGATGGTACGGACCATTATTGGTCTCGGCCAAACCGACGAAACGAATCAAGCCGCTCGGGCAGCCGCCGGAGCAGTTGCCGTTCGCGCCATAACGGAAGGTGAAATATTCCCAGCCGCAAGCCGAAAGGGCCGCGCCGAGAGTAGCATCCTGGAATGACAGGATCGAGTTGTCATAGGCGATAAGGAAGTCAAAACCGCCCATGCCGAAAGCCTGACGCTTCAGAATGACATTAAGACCGGCGTATACACCAGAGTTGGTGGAGACGGTGTCGATCGCGACCGCGTACGGGCAACCAACGATAACATGCCACGTGATAGTGCACGATGAGGACTTGTCGCCATCGGTGACGGTCACGGTGGTGGTGTAGTCGTTCGGGCCGTCAGCCGCAAGCGGGCTGAAAGTCACGAGACCGGTGTTGGTGATGGAAACTACGCCAGTCGGAACCGGAGCGGTAACCTGCGACCAGGTGAGCGGATCGCAGTCGTCCGTAGCGGTCAACTGCACGCTCTTGGTTTCACCAGTCGAAATAACGGTGTAGGTCTGGCAGCCGGTGTTGATCGTCGGGCCAGCATTGGTCACGACCACGGGAACCGTAATCGTGTTGCCACCACCGCACAGACCGTCGGTGACGGTCACATGGATGTTGATCGAGGTACCAACGTCGGCGAGAGTGGCGCCATTCCAGCTCCATACGCCGCCAGCGGTGATCGAACCTTTGTCACCAGCCTGCAGCGAGAACGTGAACGGATTGCCTTCGGGATCGGAAGCGGTGAAGGTGTGGGTCAAGGTACCACAGTGGCTACCACCGACGGAGACCGGCGGAGTAGTAAAGGACGGGCACTGATTCGGTACTTTGTAGACAGTGTAGCACTTGGACTGCCAAGTCGGGAACACCTTGTAGCCAAGCTTGCCGGCCCATTTCCAGGTACCACCGGGGCGGAACCAGGAAGAGTCGATGCAAACGTGCAAACCGGAGTTAGCATCCGGGAAGCTACCGATCTTCATACCATAAGCAACAACGTCCATGCCAAAGGCAAGGCCGGGCTGGTTATTGTTGAGACCGAGGATACCAAGGGTATCAGATCCGGCGCCCAGGAACACGTTCAGGACCAAGCCGAGATCGAAGTTAGAGACAGGAATGCCGCCCAGATCCTGGCCAGCAACCGGTCCGCCCCAAACGGCGCCGTCGGGTGAATAGACGCGATAGCCGTTTGAAATACCAGCATTAGCGGTCGCGCCAGTGCCAGCGGTGTTGTTATACCGAAGACGGAACATGATCGGGACTCCGGTATTGATGGTGTCGTTCTGGAACAGACCGTCCACACTACTGACGGAGACCGCTCCGCCAATTTGAGCATTGGAAAGCCCGAAAGAAAGAACGAGCACTGAGAGAATAGTAAGCAAAAATGAAATGCGCTTCATTTTTTTCTCCTAATTACTTCGTTACCAATTGCGAGTTGCTACGTCCAACAAAATCACTTTGTTTTCCCCTCGAGATCGCTTTCAACCGCCGCCAATGAGAGCCAATCAATCAACGATAGCTGTCGCGAACATGGGATTTTGCCAAACGTTCTTTCTTTGAGCGCGTGTATGTAAACCTTCTTCTAAATGTCCTCCTTTCCAACTATTAGTGTTTACTGTTATCAGGGCCAAAGATCACTCTCGGGCCGGTTTCTCTTCGTCTTTGTGTATCGTTTTGCTCTCTTCAGTCGCCCAATATTGAGGGCGACTGTTTGGAACATGTTGTCTCTCTGTCAAAAAACTGCGAGTACCACGCGGGTATGGGCATGAGCCTCTATTTCCTTCAAACTAAGGACAAATCGGCAAGGGTATACCGCTTGCCAGATAGTCGATGAGAGTAAACATATCTGAAATGTCAATCGTCCCATCGATGTTAGCGTCGTTCTCCTTCAGGCAATTCGAGAGCGGAACACTCGCGGCCAGGTAGTCAACCATGGCGAAAATGTCGGAAATATCGACAACACCATCACCGGAACCGTCGACGTTACCAGTCGTCCCGACGCAGCAACTGAGCAGAACAGTCAACCCCCCGTCGTGTCCAATTACAACATTAGTATCCAGAAGTCCCACGTTGATCATGTTGATCGACATGGAGTCGCAGTTCGGCGGGTTGGTGAGATAGACCTTCTGGTATTGAGTACAATGCCCGTTCAACCAATTAAGGCAGTGGAAGCACGAGGTATCCGGAACCTGGATTGTGTAGATTCCAATAGAGGTACCCGACGGGGTTGAGAAAGTATACTTTTCAAGAAACCCTTTCTGGATTCTCAAACCAACCGTTCGGTTGGTCATGGTATCGGGGATGTTCAGAATGCTGCCGCGTAACCGGATGAGCGCCTTCCCGGTCTGTTGTGGCTTAATGCCCACATTCGGGGGGCCGCCGGCGGTGCGAGCCATGGCGGTGATAATGATATCATTTCCGGTACCGGAAAGGGAGCGGGATGTGACATACTGCCAGCCACTTACCGAGGTCCCAACCGTGTCGACATTCCCGATCAGGACCCAGTGCGAAGTAATACGGCGCCAAGTCCAGGCAGAGTCTTTGGGGACCATGACTGAGTCGATGCAGATTGTCGGCGGGTTATAGTACTTGCATTTCCAATACGTGGTGTCGGTGACATAGGCCGAATCGGTCTTGAATTTCATGATATCGGGCCGGTCACACTGGATCCAGAGCTGAAAGGCCGCGACCGTGTCAATCCAGTTGTCCAGATAGATACTAATGTAAGCGTTCTTGCTTCCTGGAGGCCCAACGGTATCAGCGACAAAGACCTCAACGCGCTTCTGCGTTAATGACGTCGACGACGCACCGGAAGTCATCCAATCTTCCATGAAGACACTGTTGTAGGCATAAGTACCCGCATCGACCCCGGCCTCTTCGGATGCAGCGCCGGGACGCGCGGCTGATACGGCCGGTGCGAGGAACGCGCCGATGATAGCGATAGTCAATAGAAGTACAGCAAGTCCCGTACTGCGCCTTTGGTGTGAGCCGAAGGGCATGCTCGCCTCCTGAATGTTGTTGGTGAAGACCATTCCTTAGCTTTCTCCTTACAAAACTATAGAGAGCCGTGCCCGGGTACACAGTTATGCCCCGTAAGGTCGGACATACCAGTACCGAGCCTTCTCTCTAACCTCTAACGATGTCTGTCTCTTTTAACAGTAGCGCTTTTGTAAGTAACCTGCTTGTAACCTTGTAAGCCTGCCCCCACGGCACGACTTAACGAAGGAGTACTCTAAGTTGACTTTTTTTCAGCTTCGGAAAGTGAGCATCGACCCTTATGTCGATGCCAGAATGTTAGTTCATTTTTTGTAGACTAGTGTCACCTATCATCCGAAGGTGAATATACATCTACCCCTGCCGCTTGTCAACAGGAAAAATGGAATTATCTTCTTAAAATTTCCTAAGCCTCGCCGATCCGCAAGCAAACGCGCTCTGACTCGAACCAATACCTCTCTTTCAATACCATGCTGGAAAAGCATACCGTTAATTACAGTTTTTCTCGCAATTCTCGAATGAGAACAGGGCTTCCGCCGTTCTCTTACAGTTTCGTCAGTTCCTGAATCCGCTTTACCGAACCGCAGACTCAAAGAGCGTTCCGCGAAAGTGTCATCACGTCGTCTTGTCCGAATCTCGGCTTTCCCCGCGCCTCTGATCCAACTGCTCGCAAGACGCTTCCACTCTAATATCGTGCTCCCACGGAGCACGTGATCGTGCTCCGATCGTGCTCCCTTGGCGGCTGTGAGTCCCGGAATAGAGCTTCGAAACAACTGTTTTTTTTGCTGTCCCTCGACCGAAATCTCGACTATTATTGAAAACCGAAAAGAGAATAGGAAAGGTAAGTTTAAGAAATATAACAGTATGGCCAGAATCTCACGTCAAACCAGAGAGACAATCAAGACCGTCCTGTTCCTGCTTGTCGTAGCGATTCTCATACTTACCTACGTGGTCTATCCGCTAAATCGATCGAAAGCGCTTATGGGGCGGGAGGATATCGACATACTCAAGGCCGACTCACTTTACACAAACGATCCAACTCCGTTTTCTACGATTGGTCTGCACGTGGATAGCCTTCGCGTCGAGGCCGATGGTGTCGCGAAGCTGGCGTTGCTCTTTGTGACCAAGGGAACCACCGCACCGGAGAAGCCTCGCGGGACAGTCATATTGATCCCCGACGAACGGCAAAATCGCAGTTCGATTGTCTCATTAGCACAAGCCCTGGTCGATACCGGTTTTGCGGTCATCACCTACGATCAGCGCGCCTCAGGGCTCACCACGGGACAGTTCCACAGTGACGGCCAGCTCGAGGCTCAGGACCTCGAGGCAGTCATTACCTATTTCGAGATTCGCAGACAGATTCACCACCCCTTGATCGTACTTGGCTTCCGGGCGGGAGGGGACGCGGCGATGCTGGCTGAAGCGGAAGAGAAGCGGATCGATGGCGTCGTGGCGGTCAACCCCTACCTGACCACTGAACGTATGCTCGCGCAACTGGTCGCACGGTATGATGCATATCGCTTTCCGTTCTATCGCACTACCCTCTGGTGGTGGTATGGTATGCGCTCCGGATATGCTGTAACGGCCCGTGATGTCAAGGATATCACGGCGGTTTCGGCTCCGACGCGCCTCTATCTCGATTCAAACTCACTCAACGACGCGGAAGTTCTCAGACTGGCACAACTGTCACGCCCGGAACAACTGACGATTCGTTCCGTTACAAATGGAAATCGAGAACTGGTTGAGGGCGTTGTCGCATTGGTCGGCAGCAAGTAGGTGCCTCCCGACTTCTGAGATCTGAACAGAGGCAACTGGCCTCTCTCTTGCACCGCTCCCAATTCCAAAGCGCGTTAGTCAGTTCGGCTATAAGAGCGCGCGATACCCGCGCAGTCTCATCGAATGATTCCAGTTTATGAATGTGCCCAGAAGACTGAACAAATGACAACCGACAATCGTTGATATATATTGTCGATGTTCGGTAGTCGATAGTTGGCGAAATAGCCCAACGAGCGGTCAATTAACAATGGAGGTACTATGGCCGAATTTATGCTGCTCATCCGCAACGGTGAGCCAAACGACGCATCTCGTGAGCAGATGCAACAGATTGTTCAACAATACATGGCGTGGGTGGGCAAACTCCGCGCCGAAGGGCGATTCAAAGGAGGGGATGAAGTCCAAAGTAACGGACGCATCTTGAGCAAGTTGGGCGGCAAGTTACAGGAAGCAGCCTATAAGAATTCCCCAGGAGCAGTCGGTGGGTACTTACTGGTAGAAGCTGAAAACTACGACCACGCCGTTGAGATTGCGAAGGATTGCCCTGGGCTTGAGACCGGCGACAGCGTGGAAATTCGCGCTATCTCGACGTATAACTAATGATTTTCAGGGCGGATTCTACAGCGCTCTCCTGAAACTCTCTTCTTTACCGGCACCTTTGCACGTGTCGAGCGTTTGGTTATATTGATCTGAACGAACTGGAGAGTTTCTGACATGAGTGCAATTGCCATTGGGAATAATGTTTACTGGATCGGCGTCAAGGATCCGGAACTGCCCGTGTTTGACATCGTCATGGAGACCAAACACGGCACGACCTATAACGCCTATCTTGTTCGAGGGGAGAAGACGGCTGTCATCGACACCGTCAAACAGGGGTTCACGGCCGAATTCCTTGCGAATATATCAAGCCTTGTCGAACCCGAGAAGATCGACTACCTGATTGTCAACCACACCGAACCGGATCATGCCGGCGCCATTGTCGATCTGATCGAGCTGAACCCGAAGATTCAGATTGTCTGCTCAGGATCGGCGCTGCCGTTCGTGAAGAGCACGATCAATCGCGAGGCCAACGTAATGGCGGTCAAGGATGACACGGTCATCGATCTCGGCGGGAAGAAGCTGCAATTCAAGATCATGCCGTATATGCATTGGCCGGACACAATGATGGAATATCTCGTAGAAGACCGGGTCCTGTTTTCGTGCGACGGTTTCGCTGCGCATGTCGCCGGCCAATCACTCTTTGCCGACGAGCTGGCCAGCGAGCTCGCCTCCGATGGCGCTCCCTACGATCTTGACTATGAGATGCGGTATTACTTCGACGCTATCATGCGGCCGTTCAGCGGATATATTCGTCGCAATATGGCCAAACTGGACAACTTGGAGCCGGCATTGCTGGCCACGTCACACGGTCCAGTCTATCGACGTGACGTCCGCCGCTACCTTGATCGCTACAAGGAGTGGACCATCGACAAAAGCGACCCGCGGCGAGTGACGCTCTTCTATGCTTCGAATTACGGCAACACGCGCCGCCTGGCGGACGTTCTCGCGCAGGAACTGGGCAGTTCGAACTTCGACGTTTCCCTGATCGACGCCTCAACCTGCAAACCGGAGCAGGCGCAGGATCTGATCGAGGCAAGCGGGGCAATCATCATTGGAACGCCGACTTTTAATGGCGACGCACCCAAACCGATTTGGGATCTGGTGAACCTCTTTTCGACCGTCTATAGTATTGGCAAGAAAGCGGCCGTTTTCGGTTCGTACGGTTGGGGGGGCGAGGGTTCGAAGATGGTAGCCGAGCGGCTGACCGGTTTGAAACTGAAGGTCTTTCCGGAGCCATTCCGAGCGCGACTGATACCATCAGAGGAAGAGATCGCCGGTGTCCGAACCTTTGCCTCTGAGTTAGCTCAGTTCTTCGCACTGTAGGTGACCGAGACTGCGCGACTCAAGCCGATTGCACGACCAGTTCCTTCCCTTTGAGGGCGAACCAAATCGTCCCGATCACACCAAACGCGAAAGCTGTGAGAAAATTCACGGTCGGGCTGATCATCCATAGAAACGCCCCGCCAAACGCCGCCACTGATACTACCGAATCGCGCATCAGGTAATACAACCCGAACATAGCTGCCTCGCGCCCCTCCGGCGCCAAATCCATGATCAGCGCTTTGCGCGTCGGCTCCCCAAACTCCTTCAACCCGCGCAAGACAAAGGCCGCGAACAAGAGCCAGAACGACTGGCACACGATCAAGACCAGGGGAAACAGTGCGAAAAAAACGAACGTGACAGTCACGAATGGCTTCTTTTGGGTCTTGTCGGCATAGTAGGCCACTGGAACATAGCAGAGCACGGCCACAACCATTTCGACCGTCGTCAGCACGCCGAATTCGAAGGCGCTGACCGGAGCGCTGATGCTCTTCATGGCCCAGATCACGACGAAAGCGTAGGGAATCTGCTCGCAAAACCGGATCAGAATATCGGATACGAGCAGGTTCTTCATCTCCGGGGTCATCAGACGGAACAGTCTTATCGGGTTCTTCTCGGCCTGATGGTTCGTGGTTTCGGTCGCGCCGGAGCTATCCTCGATCATGACCTGCTGCATGATCGCCGCCACAATCGACATCCCGAGGGCAGCGACAAAGGCCAGTCGCACGCCGGTCGTCTCTCCCCACACCGAGATGAACGCTCCCCCGAGCAGTGGGCCAAGCGACATCGGGATACGCCGCACAAGCGAGTGCATCGAGACTCCCATAGTCCGCTTGTTCTTCGGCAGAACCCGTGCGACAAGACTCATTGTCGCCGGAAGTGAGATCGCTGTCCACGATATGAACAAGAATGAACCGATGATCACTGCTTCCCACTTGGGGACCAAAATGACAAACAGAAAGCCGGCCATCGCCAGCAGATTGAAAATCAGCAGGGCGCGCTTGGTACCGTAGCGGTCGGACAGATACCCGCCGGGGAAGGAGTAGAGGGCAGAGAGCAGATTGTCGAGGCCGTTGAGCAGACCGACCGAGAGCGCCCCTCCACCGAGCGCAAACAGGTAGATCGGGAGAAACCGTTCGGCCATTTTCTCCCCCATGCCAACCAGAATGACCATGGCCAGCAGACCGACCATGCTCTGCTTGAGGCCGAAGAAGTCGACAATCCGTCGTGCCGATGCCATGATCAGATGTTTCTACATAACGCGATGATCACGACGCGTTCTTGGCGACGTCGAGACGACACCAGGAATAGAGCGCATCGTAGATTGCCATCTGGTGATGCAGGTTCTCCATGTCGTCCGGGTACCGCAGGCTATATCCAGTGGCGATTGCTTCCAGGCCCGCGGCAAGCGGGTCAGTATCGAGGCGGTCGGTATCGGCAGCGTTGATGACCTTGGCCATCCGCAGGAGCGCTTTGTCGGTCAGCTTGTACTTGGCGATGATGGCGTCGAATGTGCAGCCGTCCCCCCGATGCCCGAGTTCGGCGCCGGTGACGTCAAACGGAGTCCCCTCTTCCCGCTTGGCAACTTCGTTTACCTGATTCTTTGATACAAAAAGAAATTCCGCTTCAGAGTCTATGAATCGGGAGATCAGCCAGGGACAGGCAACCCGATCGACATGTACATGAGAGCGTGTAATCCATTTCATCCTTCACCTCCGGTGTGCGGGGTAAGATACGGCGGGCGGTTTCTGTGAAGGAGATTAAAATGTCCGACAGTTCTGCTGCGAATATGGTCTGTTGAAGAAGCTTGGTGGTCCCTTGAAAGCCCTCACACCAAGCCCCTCTCCCGTTTTTGGGAGAGGGTGGCGCGAAGCTACCCGCGAGGTGGTTCTTTCAACCCTCCATCCCCGAAGATTGAAAAAGAAAAACCGGCGATCCATCTTGAATCACCGGCTAAACATCAGTTGAAGCGGACGCTGCTACTACTTCTTCAGTCTCCTGCGAACCGCGAAAGAACCGAGCAGGCCGGTGCCTAGGAGCAACAGGCTCGCAGGCTCAGGAACAGGGTCACCAGCGGTTGTGTACGACATGTCATCCATCCAGGATTGTACTGGCATGGTATTGGGTTCTTCCGAGAAGAGAAGCAGTGACCGAATGCCAGTCGTCGAACTTTCGAGATTCAGATACCGGTTGGACGGTCCAAACCCAAATAGAATGTTCTCCCCTATTAGGTTACCGGCGGCATCAAGCCCGATCACGCCTATGTACGAATTCCAGAACCCCTGCATTGTAAAATACCCCTCCCAGTGGAAGACATCGACATCAAAGTTTATCGTATTCCAACCCGCAAGACTGACCACATTCACACCGGACCTCGGAGGAATGCCCGCGGGTGGTGCGCCAATCATGCCACTACTCATCCCAAACGGTGAGTTTGCAAAAGAGAAAGTGGCGTGCTGAGAGGCATACTGATTGGTCAGTATCGTCCCGCTCGAAAATCCCTCGAAATCAAGGGTGTAGAACTGGAAAGCACTCACTGGGCCCGCGGCAAGAACCAGCAGTCCCAATCCAAGTGCTGCCCTCATGAACAGCTTCCTCATTACTCGTTTCCTTTCATCGGGTTGTTCCCATGAAATGTTCATCGTCGATATTCATCCACTCTTGTCTATTTGGACTGCCTAATCACACAGACCAAAATTTCTGCAGCGCACACCCACTTACACGCTACTGCATTCATTCACCCTCGCCGCCGCGACTGGTGATCAGAAACAAACATATTGTGACCCCATGCGTACTTCGAGCAAGTAGTGTACCAAAAGAGGGCTATATTGTCGATATAAGGTTTAACGTGCGATTTGCTAATGGTTTATAGGTGGTCGCATGGGAGTGACAAAAAATCTAACCTATCTTTGTCTGCAATCAATTGCGGACAATTGGCACAATTATTGTGTCAATTGGAAGGCGCACTCCCGTACTGTGTGACTAATACAACCGCTCCCGCTTCGACAGAAAGGCGTATAGCGCTTTGTCAAAAGGGGTGCTCGTGTTGATCGGATGATAATCGATGTTTGATTGCCTACAGGCACTCGCAATCTGCTCCGAGAAGGCTTTCACCTGACGAGAAAAATCGGCTTTGATCTGATACGGAAGCGTCGTCAGCTCTTCGCCCGTCTCCATGTCCTTGAAGACCGCCTCGCCGCCGAAGGCGAAATCCCGTTCGCGCGGATCGAGAATATGGAATACGATGATTTCGTGCTTATTGTATCGGAAATGTTTGAGTCCGGAGATAATGCGTTCTGGCTCGTCAAGCAAATCCGACATGACCACCACCAGCCCGCGCCGTTTGATACGTTCCGCCATTTCATGCAAGGCGACCGAGATGTCGGTTTGATCCGACGGATTCTGCGCAGCGATTTCGTTGAGCAGCACATGCAAATGCCCCGACTTGGAGCGCGGCGGTATGTAGCGGCGAATCCGTTGGTCGAACGTCACCAACCCGACCGCGTCCCGCTGGCGAAGCATCATGTATGACAGCGCGCCGCAGAGCATGCCGGCGTAGTCGAGCTTTGTAATTTCCGCCCCGGAGCGATAGGCCATCGAGCGAGAGCAATCCAGAAGCAGGTACCCCTTAAGATTGGTCTCTTCTTCGTATTGTTTGATGTAAAACCGATCAGACTTGGCGTACAGCTTCCAGTCGATATCCCGAATATTGTCGCCCGGCATATACTGACGATGCTCGGCGAACTCGACGGAGAAGCCGTGGTACGGTGACTTGTGCAGCCCGGCGATAAACCCTTCGACCACGAGCCGGGCGCGAAGTTCCATTCCTTTCAGTTTGGAGACAGTATCAGGCTGAAGATACTGACGGTAATCAGTCGACATGGGTTACGCGTGGCTTTCTGGCCAGATCCATGAAGATTATCAGCGCCATGTAACAGATACTCACGAGTATTGCCACCCCGCTGACAGCAAGAATATCATCGAAGAACCAATGAGTATGTCTTCCCGTGAGCCCGATCGCATGAAAGAGAATCGAAACGCCAAACACCCACAAGATCATGCGTTTGATTTTCGTTCTGGCGGATGTGAACAGAAACAGACATCCCATAGCAAAGAATAGGAGCGTCTGTCCGTTGATGTGAGTATGGGCGAGGCCGAGATTGTGGCGGAAACGTCGTTCGCCTCGTCCGGGGCTCTGCGCCGAACTATCCTCGCGGTTGCTTTCACGTATCGCGCTCTGAGCAATCCGCACGATTGTGGCGCTGTCCAATTTCGGCATCCTTCCCGCGGATTGGCTGTCCCACTGTGGAGCAAGAACTGCCGCCGAGTCTTCCCATATTTCGCGAATATCTTTCTGGACTTCGAGCGGTAGATCGCTCGTGAGGACTCTGTCCGGGCCTGATGGCTGCAAGTAAGCGGGAAGGCGGGCGTTGTCCGGCTTCCCCTGCGATTCGTACAGCATCCAGATTGCCCAGAAACAGACCCACAACATGAGAGCTGTAAAAAGCCCGACAAATAGCTTGGCCTGCGGTGGAAGGTCAGTCAGCCGGACTGTATCCAAAAGCGACGATGAATGGGATTGTTGTGGCATGGCGCACGTCGACTAAGGCGGGACTATCCCTTCTCCTTCACCGATTCCAGGATCCGTTTGATGATCTCGGGTGTGCCGACCCCGTCCGCCTCGGCGTTGAACGATGTTACAATGCGATGCCTGAGCACCGGATACGTCGCAAAGCGGATATCTTCCGGTCCGGGAGTGGGGCGTCCCTCAAGAATCGCCTTGGTTTTGGCCGCCAGAACCAGATACTGCGACGCCCGCGGGCCGGCTCCCCAGTTCACCCAGTTCTTCACAAAGTCCAGCGCCCCCTCTTCTCTCGGACGTGTGGCGCGTACAAGATCAACCGCATATTCGACAAGATGATCCGAGACCGGCACCCGTCGCACCAGCCGCTGCAACAGGACGATATCCTCGGCCGAAAGGATTTTGTCCAACTGATACGATGCCATGGACGTGGTTGCTTTGACAATCTCGCGCTCTTCTTTCCCGCTTGGGTAATCAACGAAGACGTTGAACATGAAGCGATCCAACTGCGCTTCGGGCAGCGGGTAGGTTCCTTCCTGCTCGATCGGATTCTGCGTGGCCAGAACAAAGAAAGGCTCAGCCAGTTTGAAGGTCTCGCCCGAGGCGGTGACTTCATGTTCCTGCATGGCCTGCAACAGGGCTGCTTGTGTCTTCGGCGGTGTGCGGTTGATCTCGTCAGCCAGAATGATATTGGCAAACACCGGTCCTTTGACAAAGCGGAATTGCCTCTTACCGCTCGCATGGTCCTCTTCAATGATCTCGGTTCCGGTGATATCGGATGGCATCAGGTCCGGAGTAAACTGAATCCGGCTGAATTTGAGATTCAGCACCTGGGCAAGCGTCGAGATCAGGAGTGTTTTGGCAAGCCCCGGCACGCCAACGAGCAGACAATGTCCCGATGAAAGCAGTGAGATCAGAAGCTGTTCGACTACCTTGTCCTGCCCGATGATAACTTTGCCGATCTCCGTTCTTATTCGTTGATATGACTGATTAAGATACTCGACCGCTTTGAGATCGGATGTATGGTCAACAGGGGTCATTCACTCCTCCGGTTTCACGACGTACTGATGTTTCTGCTTGTACTCCGACATGCCAGGTCTGTTTCGAGCACGTCAAAGGAAGTCTAACTATTTGGGGCAAAGTATACTAACGATATGAAATCGCAGCCAGATGAAACTCCTCGATGAGGAGCAGATTGATAGACGGCGGTTATCATTGACCCATGCTGCGATTGATCGCATCCCGTACTGGTTATCAGCATTCAGAAGTGCTCTCCCGCGATAACCAAATGCTTCATAAGAGCGGCCTAACTAACGACAAATCAATAGGTAACGCCACTCTTGAACTGTGGATAAGAGTCGCCATCAATCATATGTCCACGTACTCTATCATGTTGTTTGACAATGAATTACGACGCTATCCACAAATCGAAAGTGTTGTCCACACTGATCACATGGTCGACTACGGCTTGAACCCTTTCTCGCCTGAGAATATTTCCTCTTTCTTGCTGTCACGTTTGTCGTCGGGCGGCAAGAATCCGAGATCGTTGCGAACATTCTTCATGTTACATGACCCACAGAAGAGCGCGCCTTGCTCGATCACAAGCGACTTGGTCTTGACATCCCCCTCAAGCTCGCATTTGGCCTGAAGTTCGATCTTGTCTGAGGTGGAGATATTCCCGACCATACGTCCGGCGATGACAGCGCTTCCGGATTCGATATCCGCTTCGATCACGCCGGTGGCGCCGATTGTCACGCAATCAGTGCAGATCACTTTTCCCTTCACTGTTCCGTCCACGCGCAGCGCTCCCTTGACATCGACTGTCCCGGTAATGAGCGTATCCTTGCCGATAATGGTATTCATGAGACCATCCACCTCATTGCTGAAAGGTTTCTTTATCATACGGATTTTCCAGAGGATTTATGGGTTTATCGTTCACTCGCATTTCGTAATGCACATGGGGTGCGGTCGAATGACCGGTATTGCCCGAGAGCGCGATGCGACTTCCGGCCTGCACCTGTTCTCCGGTCTTCACGAGCAGCCGGTCGTTATGACCATACAGCGTCGTGACGCTATCGTTGTGCTTGATAATAACCATCTGTCCATACGTGGTGTCCGCGCCCGAGAATTGGACCAGCCCCGAGCCAGTGGCGAGTACCGGGGTGCCGACAGCACAGGCGATATCAACGCCCGGATGAAGTTTCTCCTGAGCGGTGGCTTCAAAGTCTTTTGTCACAAATCCCTGCACCGGCAATCCTGACGGTTTTGTCAGATCTCGATTTGCCCCTCTCGGAAGCAGCGCCGGAGTTCGCCTCTCCATTCCTGAGAAAAGCGTCGAATCATCAATCATCTCCGGAAACTGATAATCAATGCCAGCCATACGGGTCAGCTTGCCGACCAGGGCGCGCGCCTCGGTCAGATTCTCCTCAAGCATCTTGACCTTGTAGCGATACCGCTGCAAATCATCGTTCTCAACCTTGAGTTTCTTTGCCAGGGCCGCTTCTGACACGACATGACCATAGAAGAAAAAGAACAGGATGATGCCGAGAATAATCCCGCCCAGCGTCCCGGCGGCCAGCTGAAGGTAAAGCCAGCGCACCCGCCACCCCCGCCGAGCATCCGTACCGTCGGGTATGACCATGATCGTAACATAGCGAGTTCGTTCCATGTTCACGGTTTGATCGCGCGAAACAGATCCAGCAGACGATCCAAATCTTCGTCGCCGTAGTATTCAATCTCGATGCGTCCGTTTTTCAATCCCGGCACAATCCTGACCGACGTTCCCAGCAGCTGCTTCAGATAGGTCTCGAGATCACTCAGAATGGGCAGCTTTCGCTTTGGAATCAGTTTCCGTTTTCGCGCCTGACCGGTCACCCGCTCGACATCGCGGACCGACATGGCGCCGTCGACAATTCGTTCCGCCAACTCGAGCATCATCGCTTCATTGGGAAGTGACAGCATGGCGCGGGCATGCCCCTCGGTGAGCTTCCCGTGACGAATCATCGCCTGGATCGACTGCGGCAGGGTCAGCAGGCGCAACGTATTGGCGATCGCCGTGCGACTTTTGCCGACCCGAAGCGCCATCTCCCCTTGCGTCAGTCGGCACTGCTCCATGAGTCGCTGATACGCCGAAGCCAGTTCCAGCGGATTGAGATCTTCGCGCTGAATATTCTCCACCAGTGCCAATTCGAGCATGCGGGCGTCGGAATCCGCGTCCATCACGACGATGGGAACATTGATCAAACCCGCCAGCCGCGCCGCCCGAAAACGTCGCTCACCGGCGATCAATTCATAACCACTTCCGTTGGTGCGTACGACCAACGGCTGCATCATGCCGTTCTGCTTGATTGAGGCCACCAGTTCTCCCAGCCGTTCGTCGTCAAACTCGCGACGTGGCTGCATGGGATTGGGGACAATGCTCTCCAGAGGAACAGTTCGTGTGCTGGAGGCATCAGTGCTGGAGGCTTCCCCAGTCGGGATGAGCGCGCCCAGCCCTCGACCCAGGACCAATTTGCTCACTGAGCCATCACCTCTTTTGTCAGGGCCATATAATTCTCTGCTCCCGAAGAAAGCACATCGTAGAGGATGATCGGCTTGCCAAATGATGGCGCTTCGGAGAGTCGCACATTGCGCGTGATAACGGTATTGTACACCTTGTTGCTGAAATGCTTGCGCACCTCGTCAGATACTTGCCGCGACAGATTGAGACGCCCGTCGTACATAGTTAAGAGCACCCCCTCGATCATCAGCGTTGGGTTCAGATGCTGCTGAACCAGTGACACGGTGTTCATTAATTGCCCTAAGCCTTCGAGCGCAAAGTATTCGCACTGGATCGGAATGAGCACCGAGTCTGCGGCCGTCATGGTGTTGATGGTCAGCAAGCCAAGCGAGGGCGGGCAGTCGATGATAATGAAACGATAGTCGTCGGCCACCTGACGCAGCGCGCTTTTGAGACGAGTCTCGCGCGAGAGAACATTCACCAGTTCGACTTCGGCACCGACCAGAGTTATCGACGAGGGTACAATATTCAGAAAGGGAAGTTCGCTGGCGCGAATCACTTCACTCATCGGGCGCGAACCAATCAGGACGTCATAGATCGAGGTGTCGACACTATTCTTGTCGAGACCAACGCCGCTGGTGGAATTGGCCTGGGGATCCATATCGACGAGGAGTGTCTTCTGTTCTGCAGCCGCAAGGCATGATGAAAGGTTCACCGCCGTGGTGGTCTTGCCTACACCCCCCTTTTGGTTGGCGATGGCGATGATTCTGGCCAAGCATTACTCCTTGTAATGTCACACGTTCTGAGCCCAACTATGGTATGCTCGCCGGGCACGACGCGCAACAAAAAACTACCGTTAACGACTATGCTCTCCTGAAAACAGTGAAACTCTTGGTCACTGAACTCTCGGGTTCAGAGAAAGTGAACACTGTTTGCTTGCTCTCCTTGGCGAAAAACTCGGGCTGCGAGTAATACAGGAAGGTCCCCGTGGGAGTCAGGCGTGAGAGAATCAATCGTGAGAGCGCTGGAGTCAGCTTGACAAAGCGCAGAGTGACGAGGTCATACAAGTCGGTAAGTCTCAGTTCTTCGAATGTCTGTGATTTGACTTCCGCCGAGCGGGCAAGCGAGTCGAGAATCTGTCGCAGGGCGACCGCCTTCTTGTTCGTGCGCTCAACAAGAGTAACCTTTCCTGAAATCTGCTGTGTGAGGAGGATCGGGAGAGCCGGTATCCCCCCTCCCGAGCCGATATCGAGGTAATTCTGAAAGCTTGATCCGATCTGGTCAAAGGGGAGAAGCGATTCAGCGACCATGCGATCGAAATCGGCGCGACCTGTTTCACGTGAAACAAGGTTCACTTTTTCGTTTTCGCGCATGAGGGCAGCGAAGTAGCCATCCAGTCTACCGTGTGGATCCTGTGCGAACAGAACTTTCCTGACGTCGAGTACTATATGATTGCCGGTTTTCACGGCCGAGCAGCTTTGAAGCGCTTCAGGTGAACCGAGAGCACAGCCAGATCTCCAGGCGTGATCCCTTCAATGCGCCCCGCCTGACCGAGCGACGCCGGGCGGAAACGTGCAAACTTCTCACGAGCCTCAGTACGAAGCGACGTGACCCCACCATACTCGAATTGCTCAGGCACCAGCTCAGATTCGAGCTTCCGGAACTTCCCGATCTCCCGCTGCTGTTTGTCGACATATCCAGCGTAGCGTATCCGCACCGCCGCCCGCTGGAGAACCTCGCGATTGAAAACAGGCTCTACATTAATAGGCGTCAGAAGTGGCAGAATCTCTTCAACGCCGATTCCGGGTTGTCGCAGCAATGAGGCAAGGGACACACTCTCTGCTTTCCCTGTTTTGAGCATGGCGTTCTTCAGTTCCGCTCGTCTTATCCGCACCTTCTCAAGTAGTGATACGGCGTCCCTGGTATTCTGCTCAAGTTCTTGAAACTGTGAGTAATCTGATCTGTCAATCAACCCAAGACGGTGCGCATGATCGAACATCCGATCGCGGGCGTTATCCTCGCGAAGTGCCAATCGATACTCGGATCGCGATGTGAACATGCGATATGGTTCAGTGGTTGATCGTGTTACGAGGTCATCAATCATCACTCCGATATACGCCTCAGATCGATCGAGAATCAGCGGTTGCTCCCGGCGGCAGTATTGCACCGCGTTGATCCCCGCGATAATTCCTTGTGCCGCAGCTTCTTCGTAGCCAGAGGTTCCGTTAATCTGACCCGCAAAGAAAAGCCCACGCACACGCCGTGTTTCAAGCGACGGCTTGATCTGATAGCTCGGACAGTAGTCATATTCAACCGCATAGCCAGGACGGGTGATCCGAACGGATTCAAGCCCTACCACGGTTCTGATCGCTTCACGTTGAACTTCTTCCGGGAGTGCTGTCGAAAAGCCATTGGGATACAATTCATTAGTACCGTTTCCCTCTGGCTCGAGGAAAATGTGATGCGTCGGTTTATCGGCGAAACGGAAGAACTTGTCCTCTATCGACGGGCAATAGCGTGGCCCGGCAGATTTGATCTGCCCCGAAAATATCGGCGACCGATGGAAGTTGGCTGAAATGATCTCTTTGGTCGCAGGAGTCGTGCTGGTTAGATGGCATGGAGTCTGCGAAAAACGGCGATAAGTCGTCCTATACGAGAAATACGGAATCGGCTCCTCCCCCGGTTGCTCCTCACAGCGGGACCAGTCAACGGTATCCCCGTCCAGGCGAGGCGGAGTGCCGGTTTTGAGTCGCCCAAGCTCGAAACCGAGCGTGTGAAACGATTCCGACAAACGAGATGAAGCTCTTTCGCCATAGCGACCGGCTATGATCTGCTTCTCGCCTATATGGATCAGACCGCCCAGAAACGTCCCCGTAGCAACCACCACGGCCTTAGAGGTCATGACCGCCCCGTCTTCCGTTCGCACACCGATCACAGCTCCGTGCTCGGTCAGTAACTCGCCAGCAGTACCTTCAACAACTTCCAGACGCTCTTGAGATTCTGCGATTCGCACGACATAATCATTATAGGCAACTCGGTCGGCCTGGGCTCTGGTAGACCAGACAGCCGGACCTCGAGACAAATTCAATCGGCGAAACTGAATGCCGGTGGCGTCGATCGCCTGTCCCATGATCCCGCCGAGGGCGTCGACCTCTTTGACCAAATGCGATTTCCCAATCCCACCAATGGCCGGGTTGCACGACATGAGGGCTAGGCGCGACTTATCCATAGTCACTATCGCCGCCGACTCGCCCATGCGTACAGCCGCGAGCGCCGCTTCAACGCCTGCGTGCCCACCACCAATCACTATAATGTCGAAATCAGAGCGTATCTTCATGTCGTAATATTTGTATTCTGAATGCTTTAGCTCAACGTGCCTGGTTGTCGATAGAGATCAAATAGCTCACCGGTTTCACGTGAAACAGTCACTTCCCGATACAGAATTTTCCGAAAATCCGCTCCAGTATCTCCTCAGTATAGATCTTACCGGTGATTTCATCAAGTGCGGCAATCGCATTTCGCAGATGAAAGGAGACAATCTCAGGAGATTCATCTTGGTTGATCTTCTGCCTCGCTTCATTGATCCGCTTAAGCGAAGCCGAGAGCTTCTG
Organism: uncultured Ignavibacteriales bacterium; assembly: GCA_964540105.1. GTDB lineage: Bacteria > Zixibacteria > MSB-5A5 > GN15 > FEB-12 > DATKJY01. The sequence goes on from CAZILL010000002.1 coordinate 29,487, forward strand.
CTTGTGCCGAGCCGACGTCACTACGACGCCTGAGGTCATATCAGGTATTCGCTCACGAATCAAGTCAGCCAGAATCTGCCGAAGCATGCGCACTCCCTTGCGCGTAGTACAGGAAATTGAGCAGCCACTTGGCTTGGTCTCATCGATCACAAGGTGCTCATCATGATAGAGGTCGACCTTGTTATAAACGCATATTACACTGTGCGTTGACAACGTTTCCATGTCACTCGTCAGGTTCTTGCGCCAACCGCGCGAGGAGATGTCAACAACCCATAACACGAGATCAGCACTCTTCACCAGATCACGCGATCGCTCATGCCCGAGTCGTTCGATCTTCCCCCCCGAAGCGCGTGTGCCTGCAGTATCTATGAGATTCACGGCCAAGCCGTCGAAATCAATCCACTCGGACAGGTAGTCGCGAGTTGTGCCGGCAGTGGGATTAACAAGAGCCCTTTCCTGTTTGAGTAACAGGTTGAACAGCGACGACTTACCAGCGTTTGGACGTCCTGCGATCACAATCCTGAATCCATCCCGGACGATTCTCCCGGTCTGATAGCTCATAATGAGCTCCGAGAGCCTTCCTCGGAGAGAGTCAACGGTAACGATTAGCTGCCGCCGATCGGCAAGCGTGATCTCTTCTTCGGGGAAGTCGATGGTAGCCTCCACCTCAGACATGATTGCCACGAGCTCATTTCTAAGCGTGTCGACGTGCTCCCCGTATGCTCCCAGGAGGTGCTCCCGAGACGCTCGATAGGATGAGGCTGTGTCCGCAGTGATTATTTCCGCCACTGCCTCGGCTTGGGCCAGGTCGATGCGGCCATTGAGAAACGCAAGTTTCGTAAACTCTCCGGGCTCGGCAGGACGCGCCTTTAACTCGACACAAGTATCCATTATAGTTCGTGCGACCTGTCGCCCGCCGTGGCAATAGATCTCGATCTGCTCCAGGCCTGTGTAGGAATGACCGTGCGGCATGAACACGACTAGCACTTCGTCGATGGGCTCCCCGGCAGGTGAAGTGAATAGCCCATACTTCATCTGGAACGGTCGAAAGGTGACCTTCGATCCGGATTTCGCACGAAAACATTGCGAGAGGATATGCAAACTACCTGGCCCCACCGCTCTTACGATCGCCACCCCCCCTTGACCGGGAGGTGTAACAATGGCGACAATGGTGTCGTCGCCGGTAATACGAGGTTCATTCCGGCGGCGCATCGGTTATCCCGCCATCACCTGAGGGTTCTTCATCTGACCGCGCTTGAATATGAAGTAGTCAAGGAGCGAGAAGGCGGAAAAGCAGGTCCAATAGAGCACGAGTCCGGAAGAAAACTTGTAAAAGAGAAAGCCCATCATCGCCGGCATCAGATACATGAGCATCTTGTTTTGCTGACTGGAGGCCATGGTCAGTTTCTGCGACAGATATTGGAAGCCGATCATGATGACCACAAGGGAAATATACGGATCGGTGAAGCTGGTCGCGCCGCGCGAGAGATCGTTGATGAACCAGACAAAGTGCGCGCCGCGCAGCAGAATGGTCGAACGAAAGACGGAAAAGAGGGCGAAGAAGAGCGGCATCTGCGCGAGCATCGGCAGACACCCAGACATCGGATTGACCCCGTGCGCCTTGTACATCTTCATCATTTCCGAATTGAGCTGCTGCGGGTTGTTCTTGAGTTTCTTGCGCATCTCCTCAATCTTCGGCTGAAGTTCCTTCATCGCGTTCATCGACTTGAACGACTTGAGCGAGAGCGGCAGGGTGACCAGTTTGACTAACAAGGCCACGAGAATGATCACGATACCAAAATTGGGCACAACCGAATAGAGTAAGGGCAGAAGCCAGATCATCGCGAGTGCGAAGGGTTTGATAATCCAGCCGACAAAAGGCGTTGTGCCGATGTCGAAGATATCCTCGAGCCCGACATTATAGTGTGACATGAGCGAGTAATCGAGCGGGCCGACAAAGACCGTAAAGCTATCGGTCAGCGAGGTTACACTGGCGAGAGAGAAATCGAGACCGACCGTAATCTTCTGCTCCACGTACTCGTGCGGGGGGCCAGGTATCGCTCGCTTGGTTCCCTGGGCGAACACGGCGTCGGCCGTACGACTGCGAGGAATGATCACTGCGGCAAAGTACTTCGCACGCACTCCCGCCCAGGTGGTGCTGCCAGAAAGTGTCTGGTTGAGAGTGTTGTCCTTGAAGTCCCCTAACTTCTCGCGTGAGCCCGACATATACGCAACGGCCTCCATCGCGTCGTAGTCTGTGGCCGGCTCAGGCTCGGTCACGCCGAGGGGATTGTTCCAGACTAGATTATACTGGCGCTCGAATCCGAGTTTGTCTCTATTGCGGATTTCCACGACCAGATCGTAATCGTAGCGGTCGGGATGGAAGCGATACTTGCGCGCTATCTCGCCACCGGTCGCGGAGCGATACGTGTAGGTCAACTCCAGCGGGGTGATGGTCGCGTCGTATTCCCCTTTTACCAAGCTCGACACAAAAGTCATCTGAGATGTCGAAACCGTCCCGCCAGCGAAGGTCGCCTCGGGTGTTGCCTGAAGCGCCTCCGGAAGCATCTCGACCGGTCTGCCGTCGCGATGAGAATAGTCGCTTAGAACGAGCGAAATCGGTCCGCCCCCGCGAGTGGTGAGGAGAACGCGAAATTTCTTGGTGCGAACGACAACGGTATCAGGGGGCAGACTGTCGGGCGTGGCAGACTCGATGACCACCGCCGCTCCTGATGAATCCAGCCGCTGCGGCGCTCTCTTTCCCACCAGGGAATCGGCCGAGACCTGCATAGTGGAATCGACGGGTGACCCGACACTCGAAGGAGCCGGTTTCGCCGGGGCGACCAGCCCAAGCCACTGCACGATCGGCCAATAGAAGATGGCGACCGCGACAAGAATGATCAATAGAGCGAGAGATTTTTTGTCCACAACGACTTCCTTGTCAAGATTGAAACCCTGCTGAAGGGTCCGATGTCCCGGATCACTTATTGAACCGGATCATACCCCCCGGGGTGCCACGGATGGCATTTCAGCAACCGTTTAATGGTCAGCGCGCTCCCGGAGCACGCCCCATGCTTCCTCAACGCCTCTTCGGCATAATGTGAGCAGCTCGGGTAGAATCGACAGGATTGCCCAATGAGCGGTGAGAGTGTCCATCGATAAAGATATATTGCGCCGATCAACGGGTAGGCCAGAAGAGGTATTCGGCCTTCATTAGCTCTTGCAGCGGGCGAGCACTTTGAAGACATCGGTCGTAATCTCCTCGAATGTTGGCAATTGGTCCCTCAGGCGAGGTATGACGGCGACTCTTCCTGGTTCCGCTAAGTTGTTCTGTCCGAGTCGGATTGCCTCGCGAAAAAGCCGCTTGATTCGATTTCGCCGAACCGCTGAGCCCATATGCCGGCTGACAAACACGCCAAAACCGAACGACTTCGCCGGTTGCCATACCAAGGTGCAGTGACTCCCCTGAAGCCGCTGCCCGGTTTGAAAGAGGGCATCGATTTCGAGTCGGCGTTTCAAGCTGACTTTTCGGGGCAGTCTATTTCTTGCGACCAACGCGAACGGTCAATCTTTTTCTGCCCTTGGCCCGACGGCGCGCCAGTACCTTACGGCCATCTTTGGTGGCCATGCGCTTGCGAAAGCCGTGATCATTGAGCTTTTTGCGATTCGAGGGCTGAAATGTTCTTTTCATCTGTTCTTTCTCAATTCCTTGTAAGCCCGACAATATACGGATTCGGATTGCCCCGTCAAGGGGTTAATTGCCGTCGTGGGCGCCGGCCTTATCAATAAGAAGTAGATAGTTTCAAAAGGGTTGCTTCTTTCATGCGGCTCGTTTACCCTGATCGCGCATATCCACTTTGTGTGTGCCGGGGAATCCGGCATGGCTGGAGGTACGCGTGAGGTCACTATCCTTTTCTCTCGCCCTGATCTTGACGTTGTTCGGTTATCCGACCCCCATCTGGGGAGCAGACTCTCCTGTCAGCGCTGACTCCGTGGCGCTATCTGTTCCCACGATTTTTATCGATTGTGGGATGTGCGACAAAACAGATTTCGACTTCTTCAAGTCCAATCTCACGTTTGTCACCTTTGTTCGGGATCGAGCGTACGCTGATATCTATGCTCTCATCACGACCCAATCGACCGGTAGTGGGGGATCAGTGGTCACGATCACTGTGATGGGCCAGCGAGTTCTTAATGGTATGACCGATACTCTCACCTATACGTCAGAGCAGGCGGAGACCGATGACAGCACTCGCAAGGGGGTGGTCAACGTGATAGAATTGGGATTGGTCCGCTTTGTCCAGAAGAGCCCATTGGCCAAGTACCTCCACGTATCCTATGACCAGCCGGCTCCCTCTGCCGCGACCGCCGCTGTTGCCGACAAATGGGACAGCTGGGTCTTCTCGATCGAAGCCAGTCCATGGTTCAACGGAGAACATTCACGGCGTGAGTGGTCGCTTTGGGGTCAGGTATCGGCGCGTCGCGTGACAAAGGACATGAAGACGAACGTCTCTGTCTACAGCAGCAACTATAGTAAGACCACTTATCCTACTGGAGAGCCGCCCACGTACAGCCATTCACGCAATGCCGGGTTTGACGCCAGCAACTATTGGAGTCTGACCGACCATTGGTCAATCGGTGCGGTGACGTCGCTGTGGAATTCCACCTGGAGCAACACAGAGAGCTCGGTGTACACAGCGGGGGCGGTCGAGTACAATATTTACCCGTACGATCAATCGACCCGCCGACAATTCCGAATCGGATATCGAATAGGCTCTTCGTACAAGGACTACTCCGAGGAGACGATCTATGACAAACTCTCGGAGTGGCTGGTGTCGGAGCGGTTGTCCGCCTCGCTCACAATCATCCAGCCGTTCGGGTCCATCTCCGCCGAGATTATTGGTCTCCACTACTTTCACGACTTCGACAGAAACCTCCTTCAGCTCAACGCAAGCTGCTCGATTCGTGTTGTTAAGGGATTCTCTGTGAATTTCAACGGCTACTACTCGAGAACACATGACCAGCTCTCCCTGCCGAAAGGAACAGCGACTCAAGAGGAAATATCGTCCCAGCTACGGGAAATCGCGACGAGCTTTCGGTACTCGGGATCGATCAGTCTTAGTTACAGTTTCGGTTCGATGTACAACAATGTCGTGAGTGCCCGGTTTGGGAATTAGCGGCAACGCTCTCCCGAGCTTAGTCCTTGCATAGGCGAGTCAGAGACCAAGAGTCGCGATCACCTCAGCGACCTTTTCGTGCAGGTCGGCTCGGTAATGAAGTCCACCCGAGTCAGTTTGGCGCATGGTCGCTCCAAACGATGCAAACTCCGACCACTCAGCCAAGCGGACCTCGCGGATTTCATCGTGATCAGTGAATGCGAAGTCGCCGCGAACGTAATCCGCCAGAAAAACAAATGAACGCCAAAAGACACCGATTGGGCGTCTCTCGGTTCTTCCTGAATCCGCTTCTGAATTCGACTCTTTATGGGTAAAATCGACGGCAGTCTTCAGCAGGAATCTAGTGAGCTTGATCTCGCACCCGATCTCTTCGGCCATTTCGCGGTCGATCCCCGTACGAAACGGTTCTCCCGGCTCCAGGCCGCCCGAAGGAGCGCGGAACAATCCCGGTGGGTAAGGGTGCTTGGCGATCACAATGAGCTTCTCCTGCTTGCGGATATAGAGGGTGACATCGTGGTTGCGGCCATGTTTTTGCGACGACCGGATTCGTTCAATCTCTTCCCATGTGCAGGGAACGGTAAAGCCGCACTCAATCGGGCGTCCGAAATCGGATTCCATCTGATGGATCAAGCTGTCAGTGACGTACATGAAGCGAGTCCACCGCGCTGACAAACAATGAATCGATAGGCGTGGAGCAAGAGCTGATCAAAACAAAGGGACTATTTCGCTTTGAGTCGGCAGGGTCGTGACCTCGCAGCCTTCATGTCCGATCAGGACATCGATCTCAGTGCGAAAGCCGTACTCCGGCGTGTAGATCCCGGGCTCAATTGAGAACAGATGCCCCTTCTGCAGGCGGCGACGGTCTTCAGTTTCGAGATTATCGATGTTCGGACCGGGACCGTGCACCGATCCGGTTATCGAGTGACCGGTGCGATGCGTGAAATACTCACCCAGGCCGGCGGAACGAATGACGCTTCGGCAAACATCGTCGATCTCGTAGCCATGAACCGGGCGTCGCTCGACATTCTCGCGCAGGAATGTGACCGCCTTGTCGCGCGCAGCTGCAAGGACTGAAAAAGTCTTGGCGAATGTCTCAGGGATTTCTGCGGCTGTCCCGGCGAAAGCCATCCAGGTAATGTCGCCATAGACACCGCTCGGCGCCTTGAGCTTGGCCCAGAGATCGAGCAATATCAGCTGCCCCATCTCCAATTTGGCCGACGTCTCCGGGTGCGGTTCATAGTGAGGATTGCCGGCATTGGCGTTGACCGCGCAGATCGGCCCATCGGCTGTGGTCATATCGTATCTTTCGAATTGCTCTTTGACAAACTGGCAGACATCGAATTCGGTCAGCGGCTTGGCGGTCTTGAGGCGCTGGGCAATGTGTCGGAAAGTAAGATCTTTGATCTCGTTGACATTGTGCGCCGCAATACGATGCGCGGCGATCTGCTCGACGCTCAGCCTCGCCTGGAAACTGGCGACGAGATCGGCCGAGGAGACGACTTCGATGCCGAAACTCCGGACGAGCTCGACCGTGCCGGCGTCGACGAGACCAATATAGGGGAGCCGACCTGACGGGGAGTATTCCATTGCGACCTTTTTTCGTCCGGAAAGCACCCGGCTGAGCTCCTGCTCAAGTATCGAGTAAGCCGAGAACGTGATGATCTGCCCGGGGACCGAGGCAAACTTTGCCTTTTCGATCGTGTTGACCAGCGCGGTCGGCGCGTCATCGGACGGAATGAAGTAAAACGAACGACGAGTCACGATGCCGGTCAGGCCGAGCAATTCGACGGCAATCTGGTTGCGGCCGTGAAAATCACTGAGCAACCAGCCATCGAGTTCGTGCTCGACAAGATATTCTTGAATCTTTGCGATGTCCATTGCGTCTCTAACGGTATAGATACACAAATGTTCGAATCAGTTCAACTGATTATCTTGTGGTTGGCTTGACAGCATGACGGAGGGTCGATAGATTGATTCTGAAGGTGGGTTAACTGAAGTGGCGGATCGCATAGTTATTACCGGCGCTCCTGGATCCGGAAAGACAGAGTTTCTTCACCGCCTGGCCACTTTGGAACGAGCGCGCGGCTTTCTGTTCTTTGAGGAACTGGCGCGGCAGATTCTATCTGAAGACCCGTCGTTTCGGCAACGTCGTCGGGAGTTTCACTTGCGCATATACTCGGAGCAGATCGCTCGAGAAGCCGCGGCCGGCGAGCATTCGTTTGTGAGTGATCGCGGAACAGTCGACGCCTTCGCTTTTCACCCTGAAACCTTGCAGCAGGCGGGGAGTACATTAGCCCGGGAATATGCCCGGTACAGCGGGGTTATTCAGCTCGGCTCGGCGGCGAGTCTGGGGGAACGATATTACCAGCGGGACTCAATCCGGTCAGAATCCGCCACCGACGCGCTGGAGATTGAGCGCGCGCTGCGCGATGCTTGGAGCGGACACCCGGCCTACCACTTTGTTGCGGCCAACTGCGAGTACGACCTGAAGTTCGCGAGCTTTGTAGAAGCCATGTATGATTGCCTGGAGAATCGAGTCGAGATACGATAATTCGCGTATTATAGAATATGAATGTCATGAACATCATGAACCCACAGAGGGGAGTTCGACCGCTATGAAGATATTTCGCTCTCTCGTGACCACGTTATTGGTATGCTTGATCTCGTACACTGTACAGGCAGAATCGGAGTTCTTCAAGAAATTCAAGCGGGACTACGGGGAGCTGGATGTCGATCTGCTCAGCCTGGTCGGTGAAGTTGGCACGGTCACCAACTTTGTCTACCAGAAAGATTTGGCCACGTTCACGTTTTCCGAAGGGCGTTTCTACCTGATGAGACCGATACAGGGTCGCCCGACCACCGCCTTGTTCATTGGAAAAGGAAGCGCCCGCTTAGAAATACCATCTCACGTCGAACGTCAATCCCTGCTGTATGCGTCGCGGGACAGCCTCGTAGACGAGAACTTCGAAGTCTGTCTGATCAGAATGAGCGACGATTTGGACCTGAAGCTTCGGGCGGTCACGACATTCGCAACGAAGCAATTGGATTGGAAGGACTACAACATCGTGAAGAAGGCGCAGGGGGAGTTCTTCTTTCGACCGGTCATTCAGCATGAATACGACAACCATTTCCAGTTGCTGCGTTCTGTATATGAGCGGAGCGCCGACGGCTTCTTCTTCATCGACTTCAATCGGTATGGGTTTACGTATGACCCGAATCGGCCCGAGCACGTCGTCGTGGCCTACGAACGTGAAGGGGGAGCCGCGACCCTGACCGAAGGGGCGGTGCTGCAGAAGAAAGAGCGTGGCTTGCATGATGATGCGAAGATGGGTGAGATCCCCTTTCCCACGACCATGATCGAAGGGCATGGGGAGTTGAACATGGGGGGGATGGACGGCTACACGATTGAATCCGGTGTAGCTCAGGTGAAGATTTTGGTCAATCAGGACAGCGTGAAGTTCCTGTCTCTGTTTCTTCATTATAATCTGAAGCTGGATTCGATTCTTGTCGCAGGAGTTCAGGCCGACTTCATGCGTCGAAAAGATTTCAATTTCGTTGGCGTTATTCTCCCCGACTATCACAGGAAGTCCGATACCCTGAATCTGAAGCTGTTTCTTCATGGCCGAGATTATCTGGCCGTCATGCCGTATGTCGAAAATCCGTCACCGGCGAAACTGAGCTTTGTTCTCACGGCCCCGAAAGAGTTTTCGTACTTGATGCCCGGGATAAGTCAGCCGGAGGCGGTCGACGGACGACGAAATCGGTTTACCGTGGAACCCGATCAACCCTATCGAGAGTTCGAATTCCAAAGCTATGGGCCGGGTTACGACACGGCGTCCGCCACGACTGACGTCGGGATGACGCTCAATTTCCTGAAGTCACAATCGATTACCAAAGAACGTTTCGAGTGTTTTATCCCTGACGAGAAGTATCGGCCGGCCGCGATCGGCGCGTTCGATTTCCTTGCGGCTCGGCTGGGATCACCGCCCGGCGTTTTCGGCGTCAGTGTCTTTCCCGAGGGGAAGCGGTCCATGCCCGGTCTTGTGGAGATTCCGCAGGTGCGATGCCTGCGCGATGGGACCGGTGCGCACCAGATCGATCCGGGATACCAGATGGCGCGCCAGTGGTTCGGCGCGACTGTTCGTCCGGCGTCGAATCGTGAATACTGGTTGACGACCGTCGTCCCCGAATACCTTTCAATCTTCTATGTTCAAGCCGCGCTCGGCGGCGGGCCGTTCTATTCGGAACTGGCGCTTCGTCGCGACATTCTCCACACCGCACAAGAAAGGGATCGCGATCTTCCGCTCGCCACCGGTCCGCGCGTGAGCGACTCCATGCTCATGGCCAAAGGTGCGTGGATGATGCATATGTTGCGGTATGTCATGTATGATCTGGATAAGCAATCCGATCAGGTGTTTGTAAAGTTCCTGCGCGATCTTGCATATCTTGTCAATAATCGCCTGTTTTCCAATGCCGACGTGATCGCGCTGGCTGAAAAGGACGCCGGGAAGCCGCTGGGCTGGTTTTTCGATCACTGGTTATTCGGGCGCGGGATTCCGGAATACGAGGTTAGCTACAGTTTCATTCCCAAGGGAACTCAGTATGCTATAGCAGTTACGGTCACGACAAGCGGGGTGGAGCAGTCGTACACTATGCCCGTGATAATGCGCGTCGAGGGGGCGGATGGCAAGTCGACGTACTTTCGCCAGACATTGAAATCCGGACAGGAGAGTTTCGAACTGGGGCCCCTGACTGAAAAGCCAAAGGCATTCTATTTCAATGAATTCATGAGTGTGCTTTCGTACGATAAGCTGAAGAAGAAGTGAGGCAGCGGGTCGCTAAGGGGGCTGGACAGGGAAGCGGGAAGCGATACTGACCACGCTTCCCTTGACGTGTCGTAACGTGTTGTGACACAGATTATTACGAGGACGTCCCCGCCGTTCTTTCTCTTGCCCGTGTGGATTTAATTTCCTACCTTTGGTTCTTACTCAAGGGTCGGGCGAGTCCCGATCCCCTTGACTGACAAATGCGAATGTGAACGATTAACATAGAAGGAGCATGGCTCCGCAATGTCTTCATTAGAACGTCAAAAGATTGAGACCATCTATCTCGAAGAGGAGATGAAGTCCTCATATCTCGATTACTCGATGTCGGTGATCACCAACCGGGCACTTCCTGACGTGCGCGACGGGTTGAAACCGTCGAACCGTCGGATTCTGGTCGCCATGAATGATCTGAATCTCCAGCCCGGGCGCCCGCATCGTAAGTGCGCCAAGATCGCCGGCGACACGTCGGGTAATTATCATCCTCACGGTGAGCAGGTAGTCTACCCGACCCTGGTGCGTATGGCGCAGGATTTCAACATGCGTTATCCGCTGGTCGACGGTCAGGGGAACTTTGGTTCCATCGATGGCGACGATGCTGCCGCGATGCGATACACGGAAGCGCGCCTGACAGCGATTGCCGTTGAGATGCTGGCCGACCTCGAGAAGGAAACGGTCGCTTTCATGCCCAATTACGACGGCACGCTGCAGGAACCGAAAGTGCTTCCTGGGAAATTCCCCAATCTGCTCTGCAATGGCACCTCCGGCATTGCGGTCGGGATGGCGACCAACATCCCGCCTCACAATCTACGCGAGATTGCCCAGGCGATACTTCGAGTGATCGATGATGAGACCTGCACCAACGAAGATCTGATTGAACTGGTCCCGGGACCGGATTTCCCGACTGGCGGCATTATCAACGGCCGGGAGGGGATCCGGCAGGCATACCTGACCGGACGGGGTCACATCCTGGTGCGCGCCAAAGCGGTGGTCGAGCATATGAAGAACGGCAAAGAGGCCGTGGTTGTGAATGAAATCCCGTATCAGGTCAACAAGTCCAACCTGCTCGAGAAGATTGCCGATCTGGTGCGCGACAAGAAGATCGAGGGGATTTCCGATCTGCGCGACGAATCGGATCGCGACGGTATGAGGATTGTGATCGAATTGAAGCGGGATGTCCCGCCGGATGTCGTGCTCAATCAACTCTATGCGCACACCACCATGCAGGTGACCTTTGGCGTGATCATGCTCGGTCTGGACAAGGGCGTGCCGAAGATGCTCTCGCTGAAAGAGATGATCACGCTCTTCATCGAGCATCGTCATGAAGTCGTGGTTCGCCGGACAACGTACGATCTTCGCAAAGCGGAAGAGCGCGCGCACATCCTCGAGGGGTACCGGATCGCGCTGGACAATATCGACGCCATCATTGCGCTGATCAAGAAATCGAAAGACATACCGACCGCCCGTCAGGGATTAATGGCTCAATTCAAGCTCTCCGAGATTCAGGCGAACGCCATTCTGGAGATGCGTCTGCAACGACTGACCGGACTGGAACGGCAGAAGATTGAAGACGAATACCTTGAGCTGATCAAGCGCATTAGCGAATACAAAGCCATCCTGGCCTCACGCGCGCTTCGCATGCAGATCATCAAGGACGAAATCGAGGAGATGGCGACGAAGTATGGCGACGAACGTCGCACAGACATTCAGGACGCCGCCGAAGATTTCTCGGTCGAAGATCTGATCGCCGAGGAGGACATGGTCATCACGATCTCGCATCTGGGCTATGTGAAGCGGCTCTCGGTGTCGCAGTATCGCAAGCAGCAGCGAGGCGGCAAGGGTGTTATCGGGATTGAAACGAAGGAAGAGGATTTCGCCGAGCATGTGTTTGTGGCCTCGACCCACGATTACATACTGTTCTTCTCCAATCGCGGTCGATGCTACTGGGTGAAAGTGCATGGCATTCCGATCGGCGGCAAGATGGCCAAAGGAAAGCCGATCGTGAACATGTGCGAGATGGACAAGGAAGAGAGTATGACCGCCTTCTGCAAGGTCCGCGAATTCACACCCGATCGGTTTGTGGTGATGGCGACCAGGCAGGGGATCATCAAGAAGACCAGCCTCGACGCCTTCTCAAACCCACGTCGCGCCGGCGTGAATGCCATGGACATTGCTGACAAGAGCGACGAGCTGATCGAAGCGGCGATCACCGACGGCAGCTACGAGATCGTGCTCGCGACCCGCAAGGGGATGGCTATCCGGTTCCCGGAGGGGAAAGTGCGGGCCATGGGGCGCACAGCCTACGGTGTTAAGGGAATCGAACTGGCCGCAGAAGATCATGTCATCGGGATGGTTGTCGTGAAACGCGACAGCAGCCTGCTGGTCGTGACTGAAAACGGCTATGGAAAGAGAACCTCGATCGACGATTACCGCATTACCAACCGCGGCGGCAAGGGGATCATCAATGTGAAGACCTCGGATCGCAACGGTGAAGTGGTTGCAATCAAGGAAGTGCTCGACGATGACGAGTTGATTCTGATTACAAAGAAGGGGATCACCAATCGTCAGGCGGTCAGCCAGATCAAAGTGATCGGACGGAATACTCAAGGAGTACGGCTGATCACACTGGGGAAAGAGGACCTCGTGACCGATGTCGCGCGGGTGGCGAAGGAAGAGTAGTGCTGCACCGGCACGGCCGGCAACGCCGATAACGACCCGGCGGATGTAGTGGACATTTCAGATATTCAAGCGCTTTTAGATTACATGTGGTATGAACTCATGCCGGCATGCCTCGACGAAAGCAATGCCAACGGCAGCGGCGATAATGTAATCGATATCAGTGATCTTATCGCGCTCATTGACCATTTGGTGAGTTTTCTCACGCTACCCGGTTGCCCATGACGGGCAGAGTCGAAAGGAGAAGGATACTATGAGATGGATACTCTGTCTAGTGTCGGTGTTCTTGAGTGGTCAGATTGTCTCTGCGGTTGCGCCACCCCTGGACACTACAGACTCGGGAGTGAGAGATTCCCTCTACCTGAAGGTAGAGGGACTTCCGTGGGCTGCAAAGGGCAAGGACAACTTTGTTGTCACACTCTACTGCTTTAGTGACGCCAACACCCTTCGGGGAATAAGCGCTGGGTTCAAGTGGGACAGTCCGAACATCAGACTCGATAGTGCAACGGTCTCTGAAACAGCGATCTCCTCATTCAACTATCTCTACTTCTTGTTTAGGAAGAACAACATTGACACCACCAACAAGTATCGGCAATTCGCTTTCTTTGGAGTTTCTACCGGAGCTGCAGGCCTAAAGCCGTCATTGAGCGCTACCGCCTTAGCAACATACTACTTCTCTGCAAGCAAATGGACTGCTTACGACTCGGTTGCTTTTGACACCAACCAGTTCAACGCAGGGACGCGCTATGTCTTCACTTCCGGCCCTTACGCTCAGTATCGCCCAGTTTGGGGCGAGAAGCTTCATGTGTATGATGCCGAACGCCCCTGCTGCATCGGGCAGCGCGGCAATATCGATGGTGACCCGGCGGCTCTTGTCGATATCACTGACCTCCTGTATCTGATCAGCTATGTGAAAGGTGAGACAACCACACTTCCCTGCCCCGATGCCGCCAATGTGAACGGCTCGACAGATGGTGCCGTTGATCTGGCCGATATATTGATGCTCAGCGACTATCTCAACGGCTTCCGCGAGAGCCTGCCGAGTTGCGGAACGTCGCAGTGACTCGGGGTTTCGCAAATCTCAGCTCACGCTGACTGAGAACAACAAACATAACAAAACAAAACAGACCGGGCAGCCGGTCTGTTTCTGGTTCTACGTCTCTATCGAAAAACTACATTAGTGTAGGCTTGGAGCAGGTACCTGTGTAAGGTGCTTCGATATTACCTCGAACATACCCGCCGGCCATCCGCTCGGGTTGTTCATGATGAAATAGCGATCCCAATCAGGGATAGCTCTCAACTCGCTGGCGATAGTGTCAAAAAGATTCCGCGGAATCTCCGCCAGGACGCGTACACGACCGGGTCTCACTGACGGGTCGGTGTAAAATGTGTTTTCAAAGGTCATATCTCTATTCCTCCGATCCAGATTTCTCATTAAGAACAGTACCCAAAAACTCTTCCTCCCAAAGCATCCAGCCTTCAAAACCGGCTGAATGAGCATATCCTTCTTGCAACTGTGTGGATAAGTAGTAAGAATCGTGCCAGTTTGCATGTTCCCTCTTTCACAAGCGTACTATGTTGAATGACAATGTGATGACTATGGAAAATCGGACTTCGGACAATCGAGTTCAGCTCCGTAATATGCAGTTCTGTGCACAAAATCCCTCAACGGGCAGATTCCGAACTCAATCAGCGGCGGGTTGGTTGCGTACCACAACGGCAATACCGCATCATGTAGCGCTCTGTCGTGAGGCTGTGGCCGCTCACAATATGCTTGCCAGTTGAGGCTAAAGGCGATATTGTCATCAATATTTGATCGGCGTGCGGACCGAGGCGATTCGCCTCGATTGGCCCCAATGGTACGCGAGATCAGCTCGGATGATACGCGATCGTCACACATGAAGGCACGGTAGAAATGGTTGCAGGTTTTCGGATAACCAAGCCTCTGGCATTTGCCGCGCTGTTAGTCGTCGTCATCACACTTTGTTACTGTCAATCGTGGTGTGCGATAGTGCCTCAAGAGCAACTGCGCGTTCCGGACAGCAATCGGGTGCAGATTCTCACTCTGAGCGACGGCTCGAGGCTTACCGGCAGGATCGCCAAAGTTGAAGGGGGAATGATACTGTTCAAGTCGAAGGTTGGAGACCTGTCCATATCGACCGAGACCATCGTCGATATCAAGGAGGTTTCGCGAGCATCCGTGGAGGGAGGGAAATACTGGTTCCCGAATCCCAATCAGACTCGACTCTATTTTGCGCCGACCGGCCGCATGCTTAGAGCTGGAAGAGGATATTTTTCCGACATCTACATTTTCTTCCCAAGCATCGCGTACGGGTTCACGGACAATTTCTCGATGAGCGCCGGTATGTCGCTCTTTCCGGGAGTACCCCTCGACCTGCAACTGTATTACTTCTTGCCCAGGATTGGTTTCAAGCTGAGCGACGACGTCGCAGTCGCGGGGAGCCTGCTGATTATCAGGATTCCGGATTTTGACGGTGGCGACGAACGCTCAAATGTTGGTGTCCTCTTCAGCACATGCACCATCGGTTCGGCGGATAATAGTTTCACTTTCGGTCTTGGACATGGCTACGTAGGGAACAACTTTTCGGACAAGCCGGCGGTTCTCGTCGGGGGCCAATGGCGATTTGCCCGCAGGATGTCATTTGTCAGTGAAAACTGGATATTCCCAGGGCTTGAAGATCCGCTGATCTCCTACGGCATTCGTTTTATTGGCGAGAGCATTTCTGTCGATCTGGGGCTCTTCAATGTGGCCAGTCGCGACATTATCTTCCCCGGCCTACTCTACATAGGGTTTACGTGGAACTTCTAACGGTGCTTTAGTTGTTGCCCCTAAACCGCCCGGCCGAACTCACCGCGAAGCGAAAACGCCGGGAACTTGCGGGCAAGTGGTGTGTATGATCAGTCACGAGAGACACCTGACTTGTTTCCTCATGGTTAATCTCTACTTGGGTTCTGAGTGCCCATGAAACAATGTCCTTGTTTCATGGGTTTTTTTTGTTGCCATTCGTTGTCTCACTAATGAACTTTCGCTCAAGTACTGCACAGGTGGCCGATAGAAATCGGCCGTTCGCGGCCCTTTAGTACCAACGTAAGACCATACGGCGAAACAACCTCGTAATACTGCCGAGGCAGGCCTGCCGTTTGATTGCCGTTATGATCGAGTTAATGTGTCTCACCGATTCGAACAAAGGGACAAAACATGTACCGATACGAGATTCTTGATATCCCCTTCGTCTGGCGCCGCCTGCCCGTGATGGCACTGCTGGCAATCTCCTTTCTGATCTTGATCTCCGGTCGAGCCGTAGCCCAGACCACGAACAGTACGGCAACGCTGAGCTGGTCTGCCCCGGGGGACAACGGGCTGATCGGAAGTGCAGTGAGGTATGACCTTCGTTATACGACCTCCTCTTTGAGCGAAGCCAACTGGAGCACCGCGGCGATCGTCACCAGTCTTCCCGCTCCGAAATCTCCTGGCGGGCGCGACACTGTTGTCGTGACCGGCCTGACTCCGGGGACGACGTACTACTTTGGCCTCAAGACCGGCGACAAGTTTTCCAATTGGTCGGAACTTTCCAATGTGATCAGCAGGACCACAACCGGCGGAAGCGTGGATTCGCTGGTCAGCTTGTTCCTTGATTCGCTGCGATGCGATTTTTCAGGTGAAAGTGACTCTCTTCGCATCCGTTACCGGACCGGTTCGATGGCGGGACCCGACTCGGTCATACTGGCGATGACCACCGATGGCACTCTTCCGACGGCCGCCTCGACCGATCGGATCGCACGCGCCTACGCGACGCTGCGTACTGACACGCTTAGAATCGTGCGGACAGTCGTCGAGTCTGACACGGTCATTATCGGGGGGTGGGTTCAGTTGGGGGCGTCACTATCGATCCCCAAGTACGACACCGTCATCCTGGTCCAGCCCCCGCCGTCGCCGGTTGTTTCGCTCGTCATTGATTCGCTGCGTAGCGATTTTTCAAGCGAGAACGATAGTCTGCGGGTTCGGTATGTCACCGGCGCCGAGCTGTTCCCAGACTCAGTCATCATGGCGTTGACAACCAATGGCTCTCTACCAACTGCAACATCTGCCGACCGCTGGGCGCGAGCCTACAGCGCTTCACGAACCGATACATCTCGAATAGTCAGGACCATTATCGAGTCCGACACAGCCATTGTCGGAATATGGGTGAAGGACGCAGGACAGCTGTCTGCACCCAGGTACGACACCGTCGTTCTGATTCAGCCGACCACAGCGCCGGTTGCGTCGCTCTTCATTGACTCTCTGCGATGCGACTTTTCAGGTGAGAGCGACAGTCTGCGGATACGATACCAGACCGGTGCGCAGACTTTCCCAGACTCGGTGATACTGGCGATAACTACCGACGGAACCCTACCGACCACGACATCGCCCGACCGTTCGGCGAGAGTATACGCTGCGTCACGGACCGACACCTCGCGAATCGTCCGAACCATCGTAGAATCCGACACAATCATTGTCGCGGCCTGGGTAAAGGACGCAGGGGTTCTGTCGACGCCCCGGTATGACACGGTGATTCTGAATCAGCCGACCACGGCGCCCGTCCTGTCGCTCTTCATTGACTCTCTGCGGTGCGATTTTTCAGGTGAGAACGACAGCCTACGGATCCGCTACCAGAGTGGAACACAAACCTTCCCGGACTCGGTGATACTGGCGATCACGACCAACGGCGCTCTGCCGACTGCAAGTTCAGCTGATCGTATCGCCCGCCCGTATGTGGCGTTACGCATCGACACGCTGAGAATTGTCAGGACGATTGTCGAGTCGGACACCCTCATCGTTGGCGCCTGGGTGAAAGACGCAGGAGTTCTGTCGACACCCCGTTACGATACCCTGATAGTAATCCAGCCGTCTCTGGCTCCACTCGCGACCCTCTCCATCGATTCAATCCGTTACGATTTTTCAGGTGAGAGCGACAGCATTCGGTTTCGCTACCAGACCTCCGCGCAGACCTGGCCCGAGTCGGTGGTTGTGGCGATCAGTCTCGATGGTTCCCTTCCTGCACCGACATCAGCTGATCGCTGGGCACGCCCATATAGTCCCGGGGCGACCGGGAGTTTCTTCGCTGTGAAGTCAATCGTCGAACCCGCCTCAGTAATCGTCGGGGCATGGGTACGATCGGCCGGGCTCTATTCCGCCCCGCTGTTTGACACGATTGCCTTTGGGCAACCTCTGCCGCATCCTCTGATGGCGCTCTTTGTCGATTCGATTCACTGTGATTACGATGGTGAGAGCGATTCGATTCGGATTCGATATCAGACCGACAGCCAGACCGCAAACGATTCGGTCGTGATTGCCGTAACCTACGACGGAAGCATGCCGAACCAGACTTCGGCGGAACGCGCATCAAGAGCGTTCGGGTCGCTTCAGACCGACAGCCTCATGTGGCTTCGCACGCTCACTGAGCCTGCCACCGTTATCGTAGGTGGATGGGTGCGGGTCGGTGGGAACTGGTCGTATGGCCTCTTTGACACCCTCGTCCTGCACCAGCCTCCCCCGGATCCCCTCGCGACACTGGTGATCGATTCGCTTCACTCAGATTTTTCGGGAGAATCCGACAGTGTCCGGATTCGCTTTACGAGTGGTACGCAGGAATGGCCCGATTCGGTGATCGTCGCGATTAGTGTCGACGGCAGTCTGCCTGCAGTCAACGGAGCAGACCGGCGCGCGCTCCTGTTTACCCCGGCAACGGGCGACACGCTGCACCTGGTTTGTCAGGCGCTGGAAACGGACACGGTGATTGCCGCTGGTTGGGTACGAGATGGAAACAGCTGGTCGACGCCGACGTTCGATACGGTGATCCTGAGTCAGCCGCAACCAGCTCCGCTCGCGTGGGTGTCCATTGATTCTGTCAATTACGACTATTCGGGTGAGAGCGATTCTCTCCGCCTTGTCTATCAGACGGGAACACAGAATTGGCCCGATTCCGTCATTCTGGCGCTCAGTGTCGGTACCGGCTTGCCGACTCTCAACTCGACCAGCCGATGGGCGCGCCCTTACACTGGCGCTCAGGTGTCGTCACTCTTTGTCAGCGATTTGATCGACGAACCGACGATAGTCGTAGTCGGCGGCTGGGTCCGTTCGGGGAATCAGGTCTCCACTCCAGTCTACGATACCATCAGTTTGGAGCCGCCCCTTACCTTTTCCGGCGTTGCGGCGTCGAACATCGGGCAGAATTCTGCCACTATCGTCTGGAGCACCAATCTCATCGCGACGTCTCAGGTTCTGTACGGTGTGGACGTGCTCTATGGGCAGAGTACTGCTCGAGATGCAAACAGAGTGCACAGTCACGTTGTCGATCTCTATGGCCTAAGCGCGGGAACAACCTATCACTTTCAGGTCTCCAGCGATCCCGGCAACGGACCCGTCAGGAGCGCGGACTTCAGTTTCACGACCAGCTTCTCGACCGGTACGCAGCTGGTGATCACCAATGACGACACCACCGGAGTGACTGACAGCTCAGCGACCATCGTTTGGGCGACCTCCCCGGAGGGATCGTCGCAGGTACAATATGGAGCAACGGTGGATTACACGCGTACGACTCCCATGAATCAATCGCTGACCACCCAACACACGGTACTGCTTGACGGTCTCAGCCCGAGGACGCTGTATCATTACCGGGTGGTGAGCACTGATGCCTCCGGGAACCGAGTGGCGGGTGTTGACCGAACGTTCAAGACTCCGCGCTCCCGTCAAACGAATATCAGCCGCCACAAGGGGGTGCGCGCTGCGGGCAGCTCCCCGGGCTATTTGCCGGAGGTTGTGAACGACTCCGTTATCGATCCGTATGGTGATCTGATGACCACCTGGCGCTCCTCGGAAGAGCACAATCAGCCGCAGTGGGTGGAAGTGGAACTGGGCAACGACGCGATTGTGACCAAAGTAATTGTCTACTGGGCATATGACGCACTCGATCAGACCTGGATGACACCCCAGCAGTACAGCATTCAGAAATGGAATGGCGCCGACTACCAGGAGATCGCAGGTTTGACCGGCGCACCCGTTGAGCAGGCGACTGTGACCGGTTTCCCTGATTCCGTGCGCACCAGTAAGATTCGTATCTATCAGCCGCGCGGGATGGGACCAATACATCATACGTCAACACTGTGGATCACTGAGCTTGAGGTGTATGGTGCTCCGGGATCAGTCGACACGCTCATATTGAATGTGGAATCTCCCGGTCAGTTCATTGTCACACAGCCAGTTCTTCAAATCGAAAACCTGCTCACACTGGCCCCCGGGACATTGCTGGCCGGATCACCCGAATCTCCCCAGGAAAATCTCTACTTCTTTGAGATTGCCGCCGATTCGGCCATGTCAATTCCTGTTGTGATTTCCGCCGGCATTCCTCAGGAGGTTGGCACATCGACGCGTTGGAAGGTGCCTGAACCGCTGGAGACCAACACGAGATATTTCTGGCGGGCGAGCGCCAATCACTCGGTGTACACCACTGTTCAGTCGTTCTTCATTGTCTCGGAGACGCACCCGTATCCGAATCCGTATCGCCCCGATCAGGGAGACAGGCTGACCTTTACCGGTCTCCATGCGGGCTCTAATCTCATTATCCTATCCATTTCGGGTGAGTTGATCAAGCGATGGACTGGCAACACCGGAGCCGAGATCACCTGGGACGGGCTGAACGAAGCTGGTCTGCCGGTGGCTTCGGGTACCTATCTGTGGTATGAAGAGAACAGCAAGACCAAGGGGAAGTTGATCGTAATTCGATAGACGTCTGACCCTGTTTCACACCGGCTAACGCGCCCGGCGACCCTGACCGAAGGATCTCCGGGCGTTTTTTTTCTCCGTGCCGGTTACAAATCAACCGATATTGGATCGCTCATTCCGGACTGCGAAGTGCCGATACTATGAAAGTATTTCAAGGAAGTTCGCGCGAGTAAACGAGCGGTTTCTGGCTGCAGGTACAGAAGAGGGTCTAGTTGGGTGATTCGACAACATATAGTTGACTATGGCGTCGGAAGCTGCTATCAACTGCATGTCAGGAATTAGGATGCCTTACAAAGGTACAATTCGAATGCGAAACGTACGGTTGAAAACTCAGATCGCACAAATCGTCGGTTTCATAGCGTTCCTCTTTGTGGCGCAGCAGGTTTCAGCTGCTTCGACCACCCTGAGATGGACAGCGCCGGGGGACAACGGCCTAATCGGCAGAGCAATCAGGTACGATTTGCGTTATTCAGTAGCCCCACTTACAGAAGCCACGTGGAGCACGGCCTCGCTCGTTACCGGACTTCCGGTGCCGGGCGTGCCCGGATTTGCCGAGAGCATGACGGTCACTGGATTGGATTCACTAACCACCTACTACTTTGGGCTCAAGACCGCAGACAAGTTCTCCAATTGGTCGCCGCTGTCCAATGTAAAGACGTGGCGGGCAGGCAGGTATCTCGTCGTTACTCCGTCGGCGCTGAGTTTCAGTGTGGCTGAAGGGAGTGTGGGGAGTTCTGCCGGCATTCTCAACCTTGCATCTTCCGATGGCGTCGTGCTGACTTTCACGAGCACAGAGGGGAGCGACTGGTTTTCGCTCACCAATCCCGATGGCGCAACTCCCGGAACAGTGACGGTGGTTGCCGATTTTACCGGACGCGCGGTCGGAACATACATTGATTCGATTCGCGTCGTATCATCAACGGCTCTGAACTCGCCGGTCTGGGTGAGAGTAACTCTCACGATCGAACCGCCTGCCCCAAACTATCTGGCCGTGACACCAGATACGGTAAAATTCCAAAGGATCGTGGCCGATCCAGCCCCGGCGGCCAGACCGTTCTTTGTCTCGGAAACGGGCGGAAGGAATATCGGCTTTTCGTGTGCCACGAATGCCTCCTGGATGACGCTGAGCAAAGCGTCCGGAACAACGCGGGATTCGGTTCTGGTCAGCATCGATGCGACGGCCATGTCGCCGGACAGCGCCTACATTGATTCTGTCCAAGTCGGATCGGCCGTGGCCATCAATTCCCCCCGCTGGGTCATGGTCAAGGTCTCCACTGAAATCTCAGCGTCAACCCGCAGTCTGGTTGTCGCACCGGACAGCCTGCACTTCAGTTCGACCCAGGGCTTCGCTAATCCTCCCGCGCAATCGATCGATGTCCACGAAGCGTCAGGGGGGGCGATCTCAGTTTCGTTGTCCTCTTCGGCCTCCTGGATCGTTCTGGCCAGTCCCGATGGTACAACCCCGACATCGATGTCAGTGGGGATAGACGCCAGCGCTCTGGGGATCGGCCAGCATACCGATTCAGTGCAGGTAAGCTCATCGGCCGCGCTCAACTCTCCCATATGGGTGAGAGTCTCGCTCAGTGTCCAACCTCAGCCGAACCGGCTCCTGGTTGACTCGGATAGTCTCCTGTTCACTGCGGTTGAAGGAATGGGGAATCCGTCGCCGGCTTCTATAACCGTAACTGAAGCGCACGATCGCGCAATCAACTTCACGTGCAGCACTGACGGTGGATGGATCACACTTCGCGACACAAGCGCTACGACACCGGCATCGATCGCGGTCGAAATCAGCGCCTCCGGACTGGAAAGCGGCGACTATGTCGACTCAATACAGTTCGAATCGAACGGTTCTGTCAACACGCCAATCTGGGTACGGGTGATCCTTCATATCGCGCCGCCTCCGAATCTGATCTTCTCCGACATGACCATATCCGAAGTGACAACATCCTCGGCAGTAATCGGGTGGAGGACGAGTCGCCCGGCAACATCGCAAGTTCTCTTCGGGCCGACGGAACTGTACGGTTACAGCACGGTCATGACTGCGACCATGAGTTCTGAGCACAGCGCCGTGATCAGCAATCTTGCAGCGGGTACACTGTATCATATTCAGCTTGTCTGCGATCCGGGAACCGGCCCGCAGCTTAGCCGCGACTCGACCTTCGCGACCTCCGACATGCTGAAAGCTTCCGGTGCACCGGTCTACAATGTGTCGCAACCAACGCTGATCGTGGAAAACATAGTCCTTCCCAGCGGGAGTGCAAGCGGCACCCGTAGCGGCAGCGGACTCAATCAGTACTTCTTCATGGTGGCGCGAGACTCGACCATGAGCGATGTCGTTGTCGCCTCACCCGCAATTGACGAAGAGGAAAGCGCGACGACTTCGTGGAAGATTCCACAGCCTCTGGAACCAGGTCAGCGCTACTATTGGCGAGCCAGTGTGAACAATGTCATCTATACCGATCTCCAGTCATTTATCGTGACCGGCGACGTACACGCGTATCCGAACCCATTCCGACCTCAGGAATCCCCCGCAGCTACCTTCACCGGCGTACCGCCCGGATCAAACCTGCTAATCGTGACCGTCACCGGTGAGCAGATCAAGCGCTGGACGAATAATTCCGGGCAGGACATCCTGTGGGACGGACGCAACGAAATCGGAGCGCCGGTGGCTTCAGGGACCTACTTGTGGTACATTGAGAGTAGCGACATCAAGGGAAAACTGATTGTGATCCGTTAGTCCTGCGGGACCAACAGGTCCTCGCCGCGAAGGTATTCCTCGATCAGGTAGTAGTTCATTCGCGCTTCGAGGTTGAGAGGACCGACAAGGTCGGCAGGTAACGACCCTCCTTCTGATAGCTCGAGAAAGTGGAATGAGTCGTATTCCCGCTTGTCGGGTGGTACGGCATCGAGACGCGCGCCGACTTCGCTGCGATTAAGCGTGGTTGTGACAAGGCAGAAGACCTGAGGACGTTCGCCTCGGAGCATCTCGCGCGCGTACGCCAGAGGAATGACACATGACTCTGTCGGATTCAGACCAATCTCCTCGTTGATCTCCTGAGTCATGGCTCGATGGACCATATCCTCAAGCGAAGGATAGTCATTCGCGAAATCAACCAACCCCGCCACCGACGGTCCCCGGGAATGTTCAAGGCTGGCCAGTTTCCCGGAACGCTGCACCTGTAGCAGGAACCGCCTCTTATGCTCCTGAACGAGCAGATAGCCGCACACGCCGATACAGATTGCCAGCGGGTTGTCCTCGGGCAGTCTTGTCCGACAGATCGCTTTGTAATATTTGCGCAATGTGCCGCCGTGCGCATCGAACAGGTGATGCGGCAGGTCGAGGGCCAGACAGCTCACCTGCTCGGCATACGAAGTGGCTCGGATGGTCAGGACCGCGCCATCGATCCGTCGCTCGAAACGGATCACTCTGACGACCAGCGGACCGTCGTAGAGTCGCCCCTCTTCACGGAGTTGCTCGGCAATCGTCTCAGTGAATGCTCGAATTGCCGGATCGGTCAGATGAAACTGCCCGGGGTCACAGACTATCCGCACCGAGGCCACCGACAAAGAGTCGGCGCCGAAGAAGCGGACAATGTCGAAGTAGTAGCAGTCCTGTCGACGATCCCGACCAACCAACCGCGACGGCTCAGCAGCGATGTCGGCGAAATGATCGGCCGCAAAGCGAGGGAGAAGGCTTTCGTCGAGATATGTGGTCATGAGAGGAACAACAAGGCCACACCCCCTACGGCAACAAGGGCGCCGATGATCGCACGCATGGTTACTGCCTCCTTATAGACGAGAATCACCGTGGGAATGATCAGGATCGGTGTGATCGAATTGAGCGTAGCCGCGACACCCGCTTCAATCCGCGAGACCGCAACGAGCGACATCCAGACGCCAAGAAACGGCCCAAAGACAGCTCCCGCGAGCGTGAATACCATCGCCTTGCGGTTAGCGGTGTGGCTGACCGTTTCGCGAAGTTTTCCGCGCAGCCCCGACATTGACCAGATCAGGAGCGTTGAGCCGAGCATGCGCGTGTACGAGGCTGCCAGTGGGGAAACAGTCTCCCCGGCGTGCAGCATCCCCTGCTTCGACATGACCAAGCCGGTCGCCTGAAAAAGCGCCGCCCCCAAGGCGAGCAGCACCCCTTTGGTCATCGTGCCTGAGTCCGGATGCTCGTGGTGAAGTGCGTTGTGATTTCCCTCGCGCCGTTCCATGACCACCCACGTGATTCCCGCGACGGTAACGGCAATTCCCACCAGGTCCAGCCCTCGCAGATGTTCTCCAAGGAAAATCCAGGCGATGAGCGTAGTCCAGATCGGTGTGCTCGCTGCAATCAGGGTCATGAGTCTGGGGCCGATCATGACCAGGGCCTTGAAGCCGCAGCCGTCCCCTAAGACCAGTCCAATCACTCCTGAGAGGGTCAGCCAGAACCACTGCTCAGGAGCCAGTCCCTGTGGGATCGGACTACCGACGGTCAGAGTAAGGATTATGGCATAAATGGTAATCGCGAAGACCAGGCGAATCTTATTGACTGCGAACGAGCCAATCAGCTTGCCAGCTTCGGAGAAACAGACAGCCGTGAACGACCACAGAAGCGCGGTAGCGAGGGCGGCGATCTCTCCGGTGTACTGCATAGAACTACTCTTCCGACAAGCAGCAGATCCACCGGCCGGACTGGCACCGCCAAGATATCGACAAAGTGACCGCTTGGCAATCGTCAGAGCCTGACCCACTGAACGCATCGACTTCGCAATTCTGTCGTGGTCGTTGCATACCCGGTCCTTCTCGTTCACTCATCTGCAACCTGACGCCCACTCCCAACCTGATGATCTGTCAGTAGATAACAGCGATGTCCGCTTTTTCCTCCTCCGGCACACCGTTTGAGCATCTCCCTGACGGAGGTACACATGAAGAAGCATGCACTGATATTCGTCATAGTCTCTCTCTTACTCGTTTGGTCAAGTTCAGTTCTTGCACAGCAGGACGCACTGATACCCCAGCAAAGTCGACCTCAGGTGATCTCCGGACGAGTCACCGACACCTTGCATCAGCCAATTATTGGAGCGTCTGTTGTCATCTGGTGCGAGGGTAAATTGATCACCGCGACCGCTTCGGACACCGACGGACGCTATCGGCTCTACGTCGACTCGGTGAGGTTGCAGCAGCGGACTTTGAGCGTGACCGCTGTTGGCTACAGAGAACGAGAGTTGCCGCTCCGGGCGAGCTATCAACATCTCAAGCTTGATATCATCTGTGTTCCAGCCGTGATCGAAGTCGGGTCGATATCAGTCAGACCAGCAGGAGAAGCGGTCGCGCTCGGGCAGGTTCAACAGCACACCGACCTCACCCGTACCGCACAGCAGTCGCTTGTCCCGACAAATCCGCTCGCTGCCCTCAAGTTCCCCCAGCTGGCAAGGAACGGTCCGAGCTTGTCGTCGCAAATCCGGATTGACGGTACGAGTCCCCGCTACACTCTGAATAATATCCCGATAGGGGCCGATCCGGCTCACTATGGCATGTTCGCGATTGTGCCAAGCTCAGTCGTGGAGGAGATTCGTTTTTTTCCACAAGGGACAGCGGCTGACCTGGCGCTGCCGTCGGCTGTCGACCTGAAGACATTCGCGCCCTTCGAAAAACATCATCGAGGCGAAGCGGTACTGTCGGCTATTGAAGCGACCGGCTCCTACTCTCTGGGAAACGAGCGCTGGTTTGCGCTTGGATCGCTTCGCAAGTCGGTTCTCGACAAGCTGGTACGTCAATTCGATCTCAAGCAAAACCGACGGGCGATCCCGCCGACCAATTTTCAGGACATCTTCTTTTCTACTGGTCTGAAGATCTCCAGCCGGTACCGCCTTATTATGGATCAGTACCATGTGCGCGATTACCTCGCGTACACTGCTCAGACTGAAGGAAGCTCCCCTCATCGTATCAGTACGGCGCAGGAAGCGCACGAAGATTACGTGGGCGTGCGCCTAAGCGGGCTCTACACCAACGCGCTGCTTTCGGTAAACGGTTCCGTCAAGAGCAGCCGTCGCCATTATCAGGCGGTTCCGGACAATCCCACGGCCATCGGATCGATGCAGGTGTCGCTCGGGGAGAACTTCAAGTCGTATCAAGTCACCGGCCAGGCCGATCTGACTCTCGGCACAGCACAAGCACGTGTGGGGGGGCAGCTGGAGTATCTCCCCGCGCGCACAACCGACCTTGCACATCGCAACTGGAATTTCCTCCCCCCGTTCGCGAATACCGATAATCCGTTCGTTTATCAGTCCGCGCTGAATGATCTCTACGGCGCCTATCATGAAACAGGAAGAGAAACAAACAGCGCCCTGTATGCGTCGGTTACGAAGACTCTCGGAAACTACACGCTCGAGAACGGCCTGCGATTGGAACGCTACTCCTCTCTCTCGAACGGAACCCGTCTCCTTAGCCGACATCGCATAGAGCGCCGCCTTGGTGAAAGCGGAACAGTGGAGCTGTTTCATGGCACATTCGCCGAGAACCCGATTACTACTCTGCTGGAGCCATTTCAAGTGATGATCCGCGCCGATGCCCGTGAACTGGCCCCGCTGGGCACCCGTCTCACGTCGGTCACCGGAGCCTTCAGGAGCGTTCGCTTGTCACTGTACACCAAGCAGATCTTCAATGTGCCGTCGGTTGAACCAGATTTCGAGAACACTCCGAGCGGAAACCAATTGAATTCGCAGTTTCTCCAGATGCGCTCTACCGGCTCGGCGTCGTTTGTCGGCGGATCGGTCCGGCTCGACGCTCCACACGTGATGCACGACCAGATGCGCTTCTATGTATCATACGCCTACTCGCGAGCCATGAAGACCGAGCATGGGGTTTCCGTTCCGTACGATCTTAGCGCTCCGCACCGATTCATCGCGCAACTGGATTGTCGCGTAAGCCGAGTTATTCAGGTTGGGGGAGAAGTGCAGATTCGTTCAGGGAATCCCTACACGCCGATTCGTCCCCTGATGTTGCACAGCGAAAGCCGGCAGTACAATGAGAGTTACTATGTCTCGGTCCTGAAGTCCGAGAACTCGGAGAGTTTTCGAGCAAATGCTTCGCTGAATCTTCACGCGACAATCACCTTTGGCAACACCGAACTGTTCCTCTCGATCGCCAACGCCACCAATCGCGCCAATCCGATTGTCCATTCGGCCTCGGGGGATATCTACGATGTCGGTCTGATGCCGAGTATCGGAGTCAGAACCCGGCTTTAGTCAGAGAGCGAGCGCCAGGCCGCTCTCCTCGCTCGCGTTACCATTACATCCGTTCCACACACCCTGCGATCAGGTCTCTCAATTTCGGCTCGGTGCGTGTCGCCGTGCCGATGACATCATCGAGCGAGCAGGGGTGCATATTATCGGCCAGTCCCATGTCGGTAATGATCGAAAAGCCGAGCACCTGATTGCGCTGGTGATGCGCGGTGAGAACCTCGGGCACAGTCGACATTCCGACAGCATCAGCCCCAACGGTGCGGAAGAAACGATATTCGGCCGAGGTTTCCAAACAGGGTCCGGTCAGGCCAAGATAGACTCCCTCCTGCAGGCGCAACTTCTGTTCGATCGCGACCTCTTTGGCCAGAGCCTTCAGTTTGAGAGTGTATGTTTCGAACATGTCCGGAAACCGATCTCCCCAGGCGTTGTCGTTGGGGCCAATCAGGGGATTACCGGGGAAGAAGTTGATGTGGTCATTGATGAGCATGATATCCCCGGCCTTGAAATTCGGATTCATGCCGCCGGCGGCGTTGGAGACGATCAGGGTCTCCATGCCGAGCGCTTTCATCACGCGCACGGGAAAGGCAAT
The DNA here is from genome assembly GCA_964540105.1 of uncultured Ignavibacteriales bacterium. GTDB lineage: Bacteria > Zixibacteria > MSB-5A5 > GN15 > FEB-12 > DATKJY01. Next base: position 57,767 of record CAZILL010000002.1, read on the forward strand.
CTGCTGCATGGAATACCCCTCGTAAAAGTGAAACCGCCCCTGCATGCAGACTACAGCCTTGCCGCGCAAATGCCCGAAGAGGAGCCGCCCGGCGTGCGATTCGACTGTGGAGACCGGGAAGTGGGGTATCTTCTCGTAGCTCACGGTCGCCGTCATCTGAATCCCGTCGACCAGCGAGCCGAGTCCGGTCCCTAAAATGATGCCGATCTTCGGTTCGAGCTTCACCTGCGATTTGATGAAACCGACCGCATCGTTGAGCTTTGTGTGAAATTCTGCCACTGTCTCCATATGTGATCTCCTCTTTTCTGTCGCACCGTACGTGTTCGTTGCGGTCAATGGTAACAGAAAGCGCGCGGAAAGACAATGGCGCAAAATTCCCTTTGCTTGCGAACAAGTAGAATCTTGTCGTGGAAGGTCTTGACCCCGCCCAACGGGGAGCCTGTCCCTTCTTTGAAAGGGATGACCTTTCACTTTTTGGCGCAGACCAAATCCCGCCCGTGGACAACAGAATCTCATTTTTCCTCTTGACACGCGGGGGGGGGGGATTCGTTATACTTGAAACAGGACGAGGGAAACAGATTGGGAGGTTTAATGAACATGCGGGTGAGAATCCTAAGCGCGGTATGCGCTTTGCTGTGCGTTGCCGGCCCTCTGCTGCTGACGAAGTGCGCTGACAAGAGCACAGACCCACCGCCGGACAGCCCGAAGGATTATGTGATTTACGGTTACAACTTTCACAGCACTAGGAATCTCGTCGGATACCACTTACAGACAGGAGTAATCGATTCTCTATCTCCGACCATGGAGGCGTACAACCTCAAGGTATCACCGGATGGCAGAAAACTCTACGTTGCGAGGGAGGATCGAGTTTCAGTGGTCGACGTCGCGTCACGAGAGACCATTCTCGACCTTCCGTATGCCTCAGTGAGCCAAATACTGTTTTCACCTGACGGGAGAGCGATGGCGTTGTTCCCGGGGGGGTTGACCCTCTTGAGGGTTTCAGACTACACTGTCTTGTATCACCACACCGCCTTTACCGGTCCAGGAGCCTTTTCCAACAATGGCAAATTCTACTCCGTACAAAATTCTGATACCCTGCGGACCCTCAGCTGCATCAACGTTGGCAACGGTACTGTCGTGTGGACTCGCAATATGAGTCTCTGGTTTGGTTGGCTTTCGTTGGTCACGAAGGACGATGCGAAACTAATTGGGTACGGTGAAGGATGGCTGCGAGTCTATGATATTGCCGCTGACTCCATGATATTCAACCGTCGATTGGCATACAGTGATGGTGACATGGTTGCATCACCTGACGGGTCGCGTCTTTTTCTGACTGGCATGGGCAACATCGATATTGGACCGGCACCCTTTACTTTTGCCGTATACGATATCCCCGGCAACAAGATGCTGGATTCCGTTCGGGTCCCGTATCCGGGCAATGGTTGGTGTCCTGAAAGCGACTACATCGCCGCAGGATTCATGACTATTACACCCGATGGCTACCTGATTGCACAGAATGCGCGTGGTGGGATGTTACTTGTCTACAATCTCGTTCGATCTGACACGGCAAAATGGCTATGTACTAGACTCGGGATGTCATATCTCACGTGCCAGACAAACCCTTAGAATGGGGAATTGATATCATGGATTCACGCTTGAGACTTATGTTAATAGCCGCGCTCTTGTACGCGACAGGTGCCAGAGCCGAGGCCCCATACTATTATAGTGGGGGCAAGCAGATACCACTACGCGTCGATTCGACCCGTATCACTGTGAAATTCGATCCTAATCTGACACTTGCCCAGCGGGATGGGTTGATAGGTACATTCGTCCGGGTCGGTGAACTCCAGAGCGATCTGCGGTAGGAACGCCACTGGGGCACAAGGACAGGGGTTCCATGATGGCACAAAAAAGGCCGGACGCGATAAGCAGATGGCGCCGGCCTCTCTTGAGCGGGTGGGAGAAAGAGTCAGCTCTTGGCAGCTTTGTCCATTTCCTCTTCAAACTTGTGAACGACGTTGTCGAGCACCTGAGTGAGATTGTTGGTCGTGCTCGCGGCGTTGGGTGTGGTTGGTTCAGAGGCGGACACGTCGAACGGCACCCCGCCTGTCTCCGTGTCGGAGCGGTGAGTCTGACGACTCGAGGTGAGCTTCACGCGGTCGGTCAGATCGCTGGGATCCTGCTGACGATGTGTCTGCGGGGCATGACCCCCTTCGATTGCGCTCTTCCGGTAGTTGGCCAGCGCCGCGGCTAATTCGTCATCGACTACCGGCGGCGTTGCAGGTTGGCTATTGTCCCTGATGACACTCTTAAGAGCGTTGGCCAGATCCTGGGGCGGCTGAGCCTGGACAATCTGCCCGGCTGCATTGGCTTCTTCGGTGCGGATAGGTTCGCTGTGAGATGGTTCCGTGGCAATGGTCTCGCGCTGGCTTCCCTCGACTTCAGAAGAATCCGTGATCTCTAAACGATCGGCAGAGAGCTGCGGCTGACTCGCGTCGGCATGGGAGATTCCCTCGATCCATTCCAGATGAGAGCTGATCAGGCCGCGCAACTTCGAATAATAGGAGCCACGGATTGTCTCCAGCTTCTCGATCTGGTGATCAAGCTCGTCTTTTTTGTGTACCCGTGAGGCAAGAATCTGCGTCGCCTCCGCGTGCGCCTTGGCCATCAGGTTTTCGGCTTCCTTTCGGGCGTTGCTCATGGTCATATCGGCATTGCGGCGGGCGTCGATGGCGGCATTCTTGATCGCGTCCTCAAATTGTTTCAAACCGGCCAACTGAATCTTGACCGACTCGATCTCCATCGACAGCTTCAGGTTCTCCTGCTTGTGTGACTCCAGCACCGTCGCTGCCTGCTCCATAAAATTGTCGACGGCTTCCTTATCGTACCCTCGCATCTGAGTCGGAAACTCAACATTGCGAATGTCGTTTGGGGATAGTTCCATAGTGTCTCTCTCTATTTAACGAACCTTGCTTTCGCAGTCTCATTGACGCATAGGCATATCTGCTCCGGAAACGTTCCGAAACGGCACATCTACTGTAGTTATCGAGTTTTCAGAGGAAAAATTAACTGCGAATTCCCGAAAAAACGGGTGCGAGCGGCTGCCCCACGCAGAATTGCCCGCTCAGGCTCTCTGTCGACGGCCAAAGAGTCCAGTTCCTACCCGAATCATCGTGGAACCCTCGGCAATCGCAAGGGGGTAGTCGTCGGACATCCCCATAGACAGAGTCGCGAATTGATCCCCGACAATGGTCTGCCCCCTGCGGAACGCCTCATAGCAGTGTGAGAACGCTCGTCTGACTGCCTTTTCGTCATCTGAAAGAGGACCGACGGTCATCATGCCGGTAATTCTGATCTGTGGCAGCGCCGCGATTTCAGGTATCAGGTCAGGCGCCTGTTCGGGACGTATGCCATATTTTTGTTCTTCACCAGAGCAATTGACCTCGATATAACATTCGACCTGACGACCGAGGTCGCAGCCTTTCCGGCTGATCTCCTGCGCCAAGTGAAGCGAATCGACCGACTGGATCACGTCGAAGAGCTCAATCGCCTTACGCACTTTGTTGGATTGCAGATGCCCGATCAGGTGGAATCGGGCAATTCGGCCAAGTTCTTTGATTTTTGGTTCTGCTTCCTGAATCCGGCTTTCCCCGATGTTTGTCAGCCCGGCCGAAACGGCCTGTTGTATGACTGCTGAAGAGTATGTCTTGGTCACAGCGACAATCGTGATGTCGCCGGCATCGCGGTGATATAGCTCACACGCTGCTCGAATGCCGCTGCGCAAGTCTTGAAGATTGTCGGTTATAGTTTGATCCATGCCGCCTGAAAGAATGCCCGGCAGGGAATTTGAAACAACAGAAATGTTGGCATCGTAGCGCGGGAACATTTTCGAGGTTGGCCGGTTGATATGCGAGGAACATGCTTGAAGATCATGTTCATGTCTAACAAGGTTTTAGCGAAAGGACAACGATGGAATTAGGGAACATACGAGTTAAGATCAATCAGAATGCCTCCGCCAAAGTCGAGTGCCTGAGAGCGGAAATCATCTTGCCCGACGGATCGACTGTGATCAAGGATGGGCCGTTTTCGCTCTGCCGTTGTGGCAGTTCCAAGACCAAACCTTTCTGCGACGGCGCGCACAAGACCTGCGGTTTTGAGGGGTAGGAGCAGGCTTTAATCCACCGCTCCGAAGGATCGCCAAGACTTTCGCTCGCCCCGCCCAGTCTTGACAGTTAATCCGTTGTGTATTAATCGATTACACGATTTCTATTGACATCCCCCACGGCATTTCGTATCATTCTTGCTTCCTGTTTGCATCGAATGTTATGTAAATTGTTGAATTATAAGGTCTTATATGCTTGGGGTCATTGGTAACAAGTTCTCAATCGGCAAGGAAACCTACCAGCCATACGCGGCTGAACTTCATTATTTCAGGATTGACAAGAAATACTGGTCGATCTGTTTCGAACGGATAAAGCGAGCCGGATTTCGGATCATAACGACGACTATTCCATGGAATATCCATCAGGAAGACGGTAAGTTCGTCGATTTCAGTGGTCATACCGATCCCCGCAAGGATCTGATCGTCTTTCTCGAACTGGCTCGTGAATTTGCGTTCAAGGTTATCCTCCGCCCAGGTCCCCTTGTGTCGGCGCAGTTGCCGTACGGCGGCCTCCCGAAAGTGCTTTTCAACGACATTCGTTTGTTTGCGCGAAATGCGACCGGACAGGAAGTGAAGCTTCCTGATACGTACGGGATGGATGGCGGGTATCTGCCGAGTTATCTCCACTCCAATTTCCAGTTTCATCTGAAGAATTACTTCAAAGCGCTGATCGACACGACCAAGAATTATGTTCACCCGCGCGGGCCGGTCTTCATGGTCGAATTGGATTATGAAACATCATTCGGGCGACTACTCGATCCTGATACTGCTGATTTCAATCCCGATGTTCTGGTAAATTCCTACCGCCCGTTTCTCGAGAGCGCCTATGTCGACATCAAGAAACTCAACCAGAAGTACAAAGAGAAGAACGCCGGGTTTGAAGTCGTTGAGCCGCCGCGAAAGTTTTCTGAGCTGAGCTTAGATGAATACCCGAAGGTGCTTGACTGGTTCCGCTTCCGCGAACATGTGCTCAACAGTTATCTCGACGTGCTTGAAGACACGTTCAAGTCTTACACGGTGGAGCCGCTCTTCTTCCGCTCGCTCTATTTTTGCCCCGGAGAACTGCTCCCCGCCTTCAGTCTCGTGCCTGAGGATCGATCGCCGTTTCTTGGCGCGAACGTGTTTCCTGAAGGAAGCTATTTCGACCTGATCACGAAGGGGCGGTTTTTGAAAGCTGAGTACGGATTTGCCTATGCAACTTCGTTTGCGTCAGGTTCGGCAGCTGCAGACCCGGCGCGCGAATCTCAGATGGCCCCGATTACCGAGTCTCGCCGACGGTTCTATTATACCGCGGGGCTTGCCGCCGGATTCAAGGGGATGAACCATTACATGTTCGTGGATCGTGCGCATTGGTACGGCGCGCCGCTTCATAGTGACGGAACGGTTTCGGCCGGCTTTGAGGTTGCGAAGAACTTCAATCAGGCAATCTCGACGATCGGTTTTGATAACATGGAACCGAAACTCGATATCGCCGTCCTGATCAATCGGATGTACTACTGGCTCCGCCGCACGTCCAGCCCCAAGGAATTCACATATGTCAAGCGGCTGCTCGATGAATCGACCGTAGGTTTCTGTCGCGACCTGATGCGGCTCAAGCATCACTACGGGATTCGCGAGAACCGCGACTTCAGTACTTTCAAACAATACAAGATGCTGTTTGTCCCGTCGACCGAGATCATGCCCGAGAAAGACCAGGAGGCGCTGGTGGAGCTGGCCAAGAGCGGCATGACCATCATCATGTGCGGTCTCATGCCACGACTTGACGAACATCTCAAAGAATGCCACGTCCTGAGCAACCATTTCCGCATCAAGACCTCCGAAGACTACCACATCGGAAACATCAGTCACAAAACTGGCGCTTTCCCGACCTATATTTACGGCTCGATCCGCCCCTCCGACGACGGCAAGACCAAGCGGATTGTCACGGAAGGAACGAAAGTGGTCGGCGTTTGCTCGAGCCGCTTCAAAGGCACGCTCTACCTGTTCACTTTCGATGTCTCCTCGGGCGGCAATCACCAGAAACTGTCCTTCCTTGACAGTATCCTGACTTCCGAGAAGATCGTACCGAATGTCTACTGCAGTGACCCGTCGGTGGATGTTTCGTTTCAGATGGGAGACAAGAAGGGGCTCCTGTTGATTGTGGTCCCACCCCCCGGGGAATTGTCCGACGGCTTCGAGCAGAATATGAAAGAGATCATCGTGAAGATCGACCTGAAAGAGGCCGGATTCAGCGCCGCCCAGTTCAAAATGACCGACATGTTCGGAGGAGAGACGGCGCAGGTGATCAAAATGACGGCGAAGGAACTAAAAGAAGGGATTCCGCTTAAGGTCTCCTTCCCTGACGGATTGATCTACGTCATCGAGAAGCGATAGCTCGCTGTTTTCGATTCAAGTTTTGCGTCAGTTCTTGCCCCTCAAGCGCCAGTTCACACTCTCTGTTCAACAGGGACAAGACCCCTTTCGGGGAAGGGGCAGGCCCGGCGCAACACTCACGATGGGGCCGGATGAGGGCCGAACAGCTAACTTAGTTACTTCTGCCCGTACTGAGCCTGAGCTCTATCAGACGCGAGTGGTCTGACCAACTCCTTGAGCTCGTCAATCCGCTCCTGAAGCGACGCAATCTGTTTCTGCTGTTCCTTATTTGCTTCGATCAACAGTGCGACCAGCTTGCTGTAGTCGACAGATTTGTATCCGTCAGTGCCAGTGCTGACCACCTCCGGAAGTACTTCTTCAACTTCCTGCGCGATCAGGCCGATCTGCTTGCCTTCAGGGAAGTTCATGCCCGCAAATTCATTGCATTTCCAGTTGTAACTTACACCACGTAATTTCTGAACTCTGTCAAGCGAGTTAGACAATGTAGTAATATTCTTCTTCCATCGTCTATCGGAGTGATAGAGCGTTGAGTTATTACCGATAGTCCCTCTGACATCAAGCTTGTAGTTCGGTGCGTCGGTGCCGATGCCTACATTACCGCCCTGCTGGACGACAAAACGTGGGTACCAGTTTGCACCGTAATCGGGAGAAGCGGCGATTGTAAAAACGTTTTCGCTTCCTGAGCCATCGGTGAACATGATCATTTGTTGGTTTGCACCAGTTTTACTGCCAATACCGATACCGTCCCAGGCTATGAAGTTAGAGAACATATTTGGACCAGCCGCTAAAACCTCTTGTATTTCAAATTCCCTTGAGCCGGTTCCAAGACGTATTTCACCACCCACGTGTAGGACAGCAGTTGGAGCATTCATGTTAATACCTACACCACCTCTTGCACGAATCAGGAACTGATTCTTGGCAGTTGACTCAAAATCAGCATTAGTGGAATCTCCCCAAACAAAAGTGCCATGATGCAAAGCCTTTGCTTTAAATCCTGCCGCGAATGAAAAATCTCCGTCTACTGAATCTCGGTACCCGCCTGGAATTGTCGCACAGTATCCAGTTATTCTGTTCTCATATCCTCCACCTATTGTTGATAATGAATCCCAAATAATGTTAATGTGACCGCCTGAAATCGTAGATTTTGCACCATTAACCAGAATATTGTTACCTCCACCACCACTAATCGTAGAAAATCGTCCAGCTGCGTTATTTGCTTCGCCGCCGGTAACTGTAGATCCATCCCCGTCTGCATCACAAAAGTTGCCCACTGCAAAGGCATTTAATCCATCGGCTCGAACATTGCTACCGATTGTGAGATTTCCTCGGATATTTCCTCCGCAGGCTCCATCGACGGTTGATACTCTCATCGCATAGGGGACTGTTACCAATTTAGTTCGAGGTGTCATTTCTGGATCGGACCCAACCTTAATGCCTAGATATCTCCATTCAGGGCACATGGCATAATTAAAGACAGTATCCAATATAGGGCTCACTGTGCCAAGCACAACAGAAAAGAAGCCACTGTTAGTCGTTACGGACTGCGTTTCACTCCATTTGGATGACGCAAATTCGTTGTTGTTGCAGTAGATGGTGAACAACACCGAATAAGTGTTGTCTGGAACCGGGTCGCCGCTTGGATCGGTCAAGCGGCCTTGATAGTGCATTACGGGTGGAGTCATCCAACCGCAGTACGAATTGGCGCTCATATTGGAAGTCAACACTATTGTGAGTGTCAAGAATAAGGCGTTTCTATTCGCATTACACATACGGTACTCTCCTTATGATTGTTGTCGCCGTTCACGTTGCTGTGTTAGCAGAACTGTAACGACAGTGCATAATTCATTGACGCTTTGTTCGATATTGTAAGATAATCAAATTTGTCCTTTTTGTCAAGAGGTTTGTAGACTCGAATTTTGCGTCAGTTCTTGTCCCTGCTTCAAAAGGGATGAACTGACGCCCGCGACACAGTCAGCTCAGGCAGAGAAGCGCAAGTTCACACTCTCTGTTCAACAGGGACAAGACCCCTTTTGGGGAAGGGGCAGGCCCGGCGCAACACACAAGGTCTCCTTCGACCAACCCTTCACGAGTGGGTGATACGGTTCAGCAGGTCGATGACAGCGCCGAGTTTGAATGGCTTCTGCAAGTAGCTGTCGTACGACTCCCCCTTCAGGGCAGCGGATGGGATCGGTTCTCGCTCTGATCCCATCAAGATGACGCTTGTTTCCGGATACGACTCTTTGATGCGTCGACTGAGTTCGAGTGGGTCATGGTCGCCGGATCGGGTGTCGGCGATGACCACATCGAAGTGCCCGTTCTCCATTTCGTGAAGGGCTTCCCGCTGATCCGAAGCCGCGAATGGGACATAGTGACTCATATTGAGCGCTTCCGCCAGCGACACTCTGGTGGACGCATCCTGATCGACAACCAGAACCTTGCGCGTCGAATGGTGTCGGTTCTTCTTTGCACGGGCCAGCGTTTCTTCGATCAATTCCTCAATATGGGCTATCCGAAAGGGCTTGGTGAGCAAGCCGTCGGGGGCAGCCTCACCGATCATCTGGGGGGATGCGTAACCAGTGATGAAGAGCACGGGCATGTCGGGGTACTGACGACGGACTTTCTTCAAGAGCTGAATGCCGTCGAGGTCGGGCATCTTAATATCGGTAACCATGACATCGTAACGCCCCTGCTTGAGTCTTTCAAGCGCTTCAATGCCGCCGTGCGCCGGGACCGTCTCGTAGCCGATGACATTCAGGGTGTCGTTAAGCAGATCGAGCAAGTTCAGGTCGTCGTCGACGACGAGAACTCTGGCCTTCCGTGTGATTTCCATATCTCACGACCTTATTATCGATAACAGCTGTGCTTTCTTCTCTTCGAGGAGCGCCGAAGTGTCGGCCTCGATATTCAGCCGAAGCAGCGGCTCGGTGTTCGACGCGCGCAGATTAAACCAGAAGTTGTCGTACTGCACGGTGAGACCGTCGATCGTGTCCTGGGCGCCGGTAGCGAACGCTTTTGTCACGGCGTCGATCTTCGCCGGTATCGAACTCACCCGGCTATTGATTTCACCGGAGCGCACATAGGGATCAATCTGGCGCACCAGCTCGTGAAGCGGTCGGTTCTCGATTGAAATCAATTCGAGGCAAACCAAGAACGCGATCAGCCCCGAATCGGCAAACCAGTTGTCGCGAAAATAGAAGTGCCCGGAATGTTCCCCTCCGAAAATGGCATTGTGCTTCTTCATGAGCGGTTTTATCAGGGCGTGGCCGACCCGCGTGCGAATCGGTGTTCCCCCCAGTTCCGTGATCAATTTCGGAACTGCCCGCGAGCAGATCAAATTGTAGAGAATCGTTTCGCCGGCATGTTTTGTGAGGAGCGATTTGGAAACCAGCGCGGTCACCATGTCACCGCCGAGCTGAGCGCCATGCTTATCAATCAGGAACATTCGGTCAGCATCACCGTCAAACGCGACCCCAAAGTCAGCGTTGATGGAGGCGATCTTCTTCTGAAGATCGACGAGGTTCTCGAGCTCAATAGGTGACGCCGGATGGTTCGGGAAGCTCCCGTCCAATTCAAAGAACAGGGGCGTTACTTCGATCGGCAGCTGGCTTAGCACCGGTGGAAGGGTCGCCCCGGCCATACCATTGCCGGCGTCGATGACGATCTTGTATTTTCGAATCTTACTCGGATCGATGAAAGAGAGGCAGTGCCGAGCGTAATCATCGCTAATGTCGCGGCGGACGACGATCCCTTTTGTTGGAGAGACGGTCAGATAGGCGCCATCCTCGATCGCCTTAAGCATCTGACTGAGCCCCTCCTGTCCCGACAGCGGCTCAGCGTTCTTGCGACAAATCTTGAACCCATTGTACTCTTTTGGATTGTGGCTGGCGGTGATCATCACGCCGCCATCGTAATCAAACTTACCAACGGCAAAGTAGAGTCCGTCGGTTGAAACCATCCCCAGATCGATGACATCGACTCCGGCGTCATTCAACCCGCGTGCCAGATGCTCGAACATGAGATCCGATGACAGACGCATATCGCGTCCAACGGCGATGGTCTTGGGCTGAAGGTATCCCGCGAGCGACGCGCCAATCTTGTAGGCGGCATCGGCGTTCAGCTGGTTCGGCACAGTGCCGCGAATATCGTACGCTTTGAAAATTGTTGGGTCTATGGCCATAACTACTCTCGATACCTGATTGTTGTCCTTTAGGCTCAGTATCGGTTACACCATCACTAACCCTAACGTATCTCGCATGCGGAATCAAGGTTTAATCCGAATCCGTGTCTGTACGTTCTGGCGGAGTAGGGACTTCTCGGTCGAATGGTTGTCGTTTTCGGCAAGAGCTCAGGACGCGACGTCACTTCCCAGATGATGCGCAGAACGACAATTCTTGATTCCGAGCAAGATTCCACCCAGACCGATCACACTCGCCGCGAGATAGAGGAGCGTTCCGACGCACGGAATGAAGAAGAGAAGAGTCAGGATGACGAGGCCGACAAAAAGCGCCGATTTACTGAGCACGCCAATCCCAGGCCTGGCTTTTTGCAGAATCAGGAAGCCCAGAACAAAGCCGAGTACGATTTTCCCACAATAGAAGATGATCGCTCCGGAGACACTGAGGAAACTGGTGACCGGAAGCATGAGGATGGAGAAGATGAGCAGAAGGGAACCCACGGGCGCGAGGTCTCCCGTGACCAGCAGGAGCCCCCCCACGCCAAGAGCGACCGACAGGATCAGGATGATCACCGCCATTACCAAGCTAAAGATACCAAGCAGGCCGGCCGCCACCGACACGGAAAACCGGCTCTGAACCTGGTGCACCGACTCCTCGGCGTACGGCCGAAATAGGTAGACGATGATGATGCCAAACAGAAAGGCCGCGAAGAGACTTGAGATTCTCAGAATGACACGTGTGTAGCCGCCTTTGTCCTGATCGGCAGCATCTTCCTTCGGCTGCTCGTGGGTAATGGTGCCGGAGATTGTCACTCCGGCGGTCGAATCAATCTGTGCCTCGTTGGGAGAAATATAGGTAAGATTCCCCGCGATCACGGCCGGGGCGAGGATGGCGATGTGATCGGCTCTGATCTTGACATCGCCGGTCGTGACACCCGAAACCTCGACCCTGCCTCCGGTTAGGTCGGCATTTCCCTTGACTGTTCCCGCCAGATCGATCTGTCCGCCGTATATGGTGAGATCTCTCTCGATAATCGATCCTTTGGCCAGGTTGACATTCCCCCCGCACAGAACCGCGGACCGTGAAACATAGCCGTTCAGAGTGATAGTCTCTGCGCAGGACCGGAAAGAACCGTTGACTTTCCCGTTTTGCAGCACGCTCCGACCGAACAGATTGGCTGACTGACTGATCTCCCCGTTCACGGTAACCTGATAGGCAAAGGCCGTCAGGTCGCCGTCGATGATTCCGTCGGCTGAAAATTTCTGAGCATACACATAGTAATCGTCCGCGATATGATCGAGCTTGGAAATCGTGATATTCCCCCCCTTGACAAATTGCGAAGCTGACACGGAAGCAGCGGGCAGGAGGGGTAGTGTGAGCACAAGCAACAGCACAACCAGCAATGAAGAATCCGCTCGCTTTTGGGCGCTACCGGCCATCATGGAAATCTCTCCTGTAGAGTCATACGGCCAATCCCCTTGTAAGTTGCCATGTTCAAAGGAAATAGCTGCGGGTTTCAGTTGTCAAGGTACAACAATTAGTCAACGCTGGCGCCGACCTGATAACACCTGTATCTTGGACTCGTGCGTTTTTGGAGAAGAGGAGCCCTGGCATGATCGGCGCAGTGATCTTATCGGTCGCGACACTTGTAGCGGTCGTTGTGTTTGCGTGTTTGCGCCGTTTTCCGCTCAAGGTCTCGGCATTGTATTTTGTTATAGGTCTCTTGTTCCTTGGCGGCGGGGTGACCCTTGTGTATCTCCAGCAATCAGCTCTCGACGCCGCTCGCGAGGTTCAGAAATGGCCGTCAGTCTCCGCCCGCGTGGTCGACTCGCGGATCATCGGCACACGAGCCATCCGCCCGAACATTGTCTACGAGTACCGGGTCAACAACGTCGAGTATCGCGACAGCAGTTCGCTTGATATCCCAACGTTTGGCGCTCGTGCCACGAAACACGGCGAAGCGGATACGCTCGTCGCTTTATATCCGATCGGCAGGGAGATCACCATTCACTACAACCCTGACCGACCGACGCAGTCAAAGCTGCTGGTCTCACCGACCTGGGATCTGTTCGGGAAGATAGGACTCGGTTCGTTTCTGTTTGGAGTCGGCCTCTTTGGCCTGCTTGGCTTCGTTTTCAAACGAAGATAGATGTTTTGTGTGATGAGATGAGATCGCATACTATGAGAAGAAACAGGTGGTCATTTCAGGAACCCCGGTAGCACTGTTATGAATGTCCTCGTTTATCTTCTCGGCGCCGTTGTTCTCTATCTGTTTGCCTATCGTTTCTACGCTCGGTTCATATCGCGTACGCTGGGCGTGTCGGACGCTCGCACGACGCCCGCTGTGGAAGTAAACGACGGCCGCGACTATGTTCCCACTCGCCCATCGGTCCTGTTCGCGCATCACTACTCGACTATTGCCGGCGCCGGTCCTATTGTGGGGCCGACGCTTGGGATTCTCTACGGCATTGGCCCGGCGTGGTTGTGGGTTGTACTTGGCGCTATCCTGTTTGGGGGCGTTCACGATTTGGTCTCGCTCATGGCCTCAGTCCGCGAACGAGGTAGTTCGATGGCCGAGATTGCCCGCAAAGCGCTGGGTCCGACCGGCTTCCTGCTCTTCATTCTATTCACGGTCGTCATGATCATCTTGGTCACGTCGGCGTTTCTCTCATTGACATCGATCTCGCTCACCTCACTCTGGCCGCTCGAAAAACTTGGCCTGAGTGAAGGTCAGACCTTCCTGCGCACGGCGATCGTGAATGGTCAGACGGTCGGGATTATTGGCGGTATCGCCTCGACCTCAGTGGTCATCATCACCCTCATCTCACCGCTGCTGGGGTACCTACTGATTAAGCGCGATATGAGAACGTGGCTCGCTTATGTGATCGCCTGCGCGGTCGGAGCCGTTTCCATCTGGGGCGGGTTTCTCTGGCCGGTGTCGCTGTCGCCGGAAATCTGGATGGTGATCATCTCTGTCTACACCCTCTTTGCCTGTCAAGCGCCGGTCTGGTTGATTTTGCAGCCGCGCGACTTCGTGAATGTCCAGATTCTCTATGGCGGCATGGCCGCTATGTTGATCGGCCTTGTCATGGCCGGGTTTGGCGGTGTCGGAGTGGATTATCCGGTCGCCAGTTTTGATGTGGGAACGACGAAAATGGGTCCGGTCTGGCCCTTTCTGTTCATCACCATCGCGTGTGGAGCGATCTCCGGCTTCCATGCCCTTGTCTCAGGGGGAACTTCCTCAAAACAACTTATCAAGGAGTCGCAGGCGCGTCCCGTTGCGTATGGCGGGATGCTCCTCGAGAGTCTCCTGGCTGTGCTCGTGCTTCTGACCATAGCGTCGTCGCTGGCATACAGTGATTATCTGGCCATTACCTGGCCGGAGACCGGCAAGGGGAATCCGATCCTTGCTTTTGCCCTTTCGATGGGATATCTGCTCAACAAAGTTACCGGTCTTTCGGTGGCATTTGGCTCCGTGATGGGAATACTCGTTGTCGAAGGGTTTCTGATCACGACTCTGGATACCGCTGTGCGCCTCAATCGGTATCTCTTTCAGGAGCTCTGGAAGGCGCTCTTCACCAATCCCCCCAGAGTCATGTCGAGCTACTGGTTCAATTCTGGCCTGTCGGTCTTTCTCATGTACATGCTGGCCACCAGTAACGGCTATAAGCTTATCTGGCCGCTCTTTGGCGCCTCAAATCAGCTGCTGGCGGCGCTCACGCTGATCGCCGTCACGGTTTGGCTTCACCGGGCTGGTAAGCCGAGCTGGTTCACACTGGCACCGGCCATAGTCATGCTGGCCACCACCGTGGCCGCCCTTGTCTACTCGCTGGTCTCCGAGTATCTGCCTGCCGGAAATATCTTCCTGTCCGCCACTGACCTCTTCCTTCTGGTTCTTACTCTCGGCGTGCTGGCCCTGACGCTCAAGCAACTGTTTCAGCCGACTCTTCGACCAAGCTCTGCTCCCTCTTCCTGAGCAATCCCTTCACAATAAACAATCGCCTCTCCCCGCCGATACTATACGGGAGGAAACAGTCAGGGATTCATGTCACTATTTCTGGATCGCAACAAGACCCTGTTGCCCCGAATCGACGTCATCTTCCTGTTGACCCGCGTGATGACGCTGCTGGGGATCGGATGGTTCGTGTTCGACGGCAACTTTGCGTTGACCGATCGGCAGATGCTCTACATTCTGCTGATAACGTTCACCGTACACCTGCTCGTGTTCTACATTGCTATCCGCGGGAAATTCGATCTCAAACTTGCCTACCTCTCGGCCATCATTTACGACATCATCTTTGTGCCGCTCTACGTTGTGATGACCGGCGGCATCAATTCGTCGTTCTATCTGCTCTTCTATGTCACCATCTCCGTGGCGGCCTACATGCTCACCTTCTGGTACGCCACGACGATAACGGTGGTGATCACGATCCTGTACATTGGCTTGGAGTTCCAGAGTATCACGATCGATCGGCTCTATGACTTCTCCATGCGGATCGGCTTCATGTGGGTCTTCTACCTGGCTCTTTCATATGCCTCGGACTATCTGCGCCGCTCCGAGGTGCGGCTTCTGAAATTGTTCGACACGCTGAATCTGCGGACCTCGGAGCTTGAAAAGTCGCAGACCCAGCTCGAAATGATCTATGAGAACAGCCGCGCCCTGGCCGCTATCCTTGATAGCGATGGTGTCGTTCGTGAGGTCATGGGGATTCTGGGTTCGACCCTTCAGTACAACCAGTACGGGCTGATCTTCAAAGACAAACAGGGGCAATTTTACTATCGCGCGCGATCCCTCGACGGGCACGACAACTTCCACCTCAAAGCGGTAGGCGACAAACATGTCGAGTTGATCAAGCGGGTCGCGACCATGCACGAGCCGATTCGCATTAAGGATATTCAGGATCGCGAAGATTATCTTCCCCTGAGCGACAAAGCGCGCTCGGTGATGATCGTCCCGCTGACTTCCCACGGGCGCACCAACGGCCTGCTGGTTGCGGAATCGTCGACCTTCGATCGCTTCAAGGAGCGCGATGTCCAGCTCCTGTCGATCGTGGCGCGGGCCGCCGCGCTGGCGCTCGAGAACGCCGAATTGCACAAACGAACCGAAGAATTGACACTGATTGATGAGTTGACGGAGACATACAACTATCGCTATTTTGTACAAAAGCTTCAGGAAGAGAAGAAACGCGCTTTGCGCTATGATCTGCCGTTGTCGATCATCATGGTCGACATCGACTGGTTCAAGAAGCTCAACGATTCGTACGGACACGAGGTCGGCAACGCAGTCCTCAAGGAACTCTCGCGAGTGATCAAAGGCTGCGTGCGCGACGTCGACATTTTCGCCCGCTACGGCGGGGAGGAATTTGTGATCATCTTGCCGCAAACGCCGGAAGCCGAGGCGACTCAGATTGGACAACGCATTCGCGAGCAGGTGGAGAGCACGGTTATTGACTCCGGCTCTGCCGGCAAGGTCAAAATCACGGTCTCGGTGGGTGTAAGCGCCTTTCCGGAGAATGGTAAGTCACAGGAGGAATTGGTTTCTGTGGCCGACCAGGCGCTCTATCGCGCCAAGGGATCGGGCAAGAATACGGTGTGTACAATATGAGTGGACGGCGATCACAGCGATCGAAACAGCCGATCGGCCAGCTGTTTATCATGGGCTTCCCAGGGGAACGCCCGCCGACTCCATTTCTGAATTTCCTCGCCGAGGAATCGATTGGGGGCGTCATCCTGTTCGCGGAAAACTGCCCGACCCACCTGATCGCGCGCCAAAATATCGAAGTCATTCGCTCTGCGGTCACCGGCGTGTCACCGTTCATCGCCATCGATCAAGAGGGGGGTCGAGTCTGCCGCCTCCGTGGGGCGCCGGCCGAATACCGAGCGGCATGGGAGTACGGCGGCGAATCGATTGAGCACTTTATCGAAGAATACTCCCGCTCCGCCGTCTATCTGGAAGCGCTCGGCATCAACCTGAATCTCGCGCCGGTCGCTGACATTTTCCTAGATCAGAACAACAGTTGCCTTAAGGATCGCTGCTTCGGGGCCAGCGCTATTGCGGTCGTGTCCTATGTAGCGGCGTCGATCCGGGTGTCGCGCGCCAAGGGTCTCCTCTCCTGTCTGAAACACTTCCCCGGACTTGGGGCGGCGGTCAACGATCCGCATCTGCAGACGGCCGTGGCGGATTTTGACGAATACAAGTGGCAGCAACGAGAGCGGATACCGTTTGCGGCTGGAATTGCCGAAGGAGCCGATCTGCTCATGACCACCCACGTCCTGCTTCCGAAAGTCGACGACACGATAGTTACCGGGTCCGCGCGAATCATCACCGAGATGGTGCGTGGTTCCCTTGCCTTCGACGGCCCGATCATCACTGACGATCTCACGATGAAGGGGGCGACCCCCCTCGGCGATATTGGCGAGCGAACGATCGCGGCGTTTCTGGCGGGGCATGATCTCCTGTTGTTTGGCACTGACTACGAGGCGGCGTCGGCTGCTTACGATCAATTCACCGATGCCGTTCGCCGCGGCGAAATCTCCGAGTCACGCTTGCGCGAATCGTTCGATCGCATTGCCGGCAGCAAGTTCAAGATGGCGCGACCGGTGCTCAAATAGCTCGATGCGACTTCCCGAGCTCCTGGCGCGACCCTCGATGTGCATTCTGGGGATGAACTCCGGCACTTCTGCCGACGGCCTCGATCTGGCCGTCATCGCCTGTTCGCAGAGCGGAGCGCGAACAGCGTATCGATCCCTCGCCGGCGCCGTTGTGCCGTATCCTCCCACGATATCAAAGTTAGTCCGCGCGCTCACTGAGGCTCCTGAAGTTCCGCTGGACGACGTTATTGCGTGCGACAATCTCCTCGGCCAGTTCTACGGGCAGACGGCGAAGCGCTACAGTGGCGCCTTGCGCCGCCGCGGAATACAGGTCGATGCGATTGCCTCGCACGGTCAAACCGTACGTCACATGCCCCGGAAGCGGCGTTACGGTTCCCACTCTGTGAACGGCACGCTGCAACTGGGCTCACTGGAACAGGTCGCCTCGGCCACCGGCAAAATCGTCACTGGCGATTTTCGTCAGGCGGACGTCGCGTTAGGACACGAGGGAGCTCCGATCACCGTGGCGGCGATGGCACGTTTGTTTTCGCATCCGAAGGAGTCCCGACTCATTCTCAATATTGGCGGGATGTCGAACTACTTCTACTTCCCGAAGCCAGGCAGAGCTGCCAGGATCGATGCCGCCGACTGCGGCCCCGGCAATAGCCTTTCCGACCTGCTGATGCAACGACTCTACAGGCTGCCGTTTGATCGAGGAGGGAAACGAGCACAGTTGGGCGCTATCTCACCCGTGTTGCTCAAGCAGTTGCGCGCGCTGCCGTTCTTCAGAGGGCGCGAACGTTCGACCGGTCGAGAGCAGTTCGGCGCGCAACTCGTCGACAGCATTGTCGAAGCGGGCAAGAAACTGCGGCTTTCGCCCGCCGATCTCGTGGCAACAGGCGGCGAGCTCACCGCGGTCACCGTGAGTGCGGCCTTACGTCCGTTGCTCAAACGAGATCGAAGCCTGGGAAAATTGTATTTGACCGGAGGCGGGATTCGTAACGACTATATCACGCGCCGGATAGCGTTTCATTTGCCCGAGGTGACGATCGACTCTGTTCAAAGCTTAGGGTACGACCCCGATTTGGTCGAGGCGAGCGCCTATGCTGTGATGGGACATGCCTGTATATGTTCCAAGCCGTCGAGGACTCGTTTTCAACCCGGACGCGAACAGACGCGCTTTCCGGTCTTGGGCAAGATTGTGCAGCCACCGCAGGGATTGACAACATGACTATGCTTCGAAAAGGACTTCGCCTGTTGAAAACAGCGACAACTTATTTGTTCCGTCTGGCGACGGCGCTCCTTGTCATGATCCTATTCTGGAGCTGCACCTCGGTGCCGGGAATCAAGGACGAGACGATGACGCCGGTCATTCGTGTTCCTTTCCTTCGTGTCCTCCTTCAGGAAAACAAGAGTGAGATCAGCGTCGATGCCGACGGCTCCTTTGCCATCGAGTGTCTCGTCGGTGATCAGCAGACCGTGTTCTATTCGGCGCAGCCCGTGACCATTCGATTGTACGGAACCACGCTGGCCGTGGATGAACGAGATGGGGAACTCATTCAAAAAGGGATGACTGAGATCAACCTGATTCCCCGCGGTCATGATACCCGCATGCGCGTCGAGAATCGCCGCTACCGAGGGATTATCAAGGTCCTCCCGTACGCCAATTCGCTCCAGTTGATCAATGTGATCTACATGGAAGATTACCTTCGCGGGGTTGTGCCGCCCGAGATCGGTCCGCGAGACGAGAACGAGCTGGAAGCGATCAAGGCGCAGGCCGTGGCCGCCCGAACTTACGCGATCGGACACCTGCAGCAATACGTTGGCGAAGCGTATGACATGAAGTCGACCGTGGTGGATCAGGTGTATGAAGGCGTGGAATCGGAAAACCACCTGGTCAACAGCGCCATCGATCAGACCGTCGGCCACGTAGTCATGTTCCAGGGGGATTTCATCAATGCCTATTATCACTCAACCTGTGGCGGTATGACCGACGACATCGCTCAGGTCTGGGACAAACCCGCTCAGCCGTATCTCAAGCCGATCGACGACAGTTCAGCCTGCTCCTGGTCCAAGTATTACAACTGGCAGGAATCGTTCAGCGAAGTGCAGATGCGGGGTAGACTCGAGCAATATCTCTCCGGGGATCGGGGACGCGACATCAGGCTCGCGCCGATCACCGACATGGTTGTGGCCGAGCGTACGCCGGGCGGACGAGTTGCCAAACTAATAGTTCGCACTGAAACCGATGTCTATCGTTTCTCCAAAGATCGCATACGCTGGGTGGTTGGACGCACGTCGAATCCCGATCTGATACTCCCCTCGGATAGATTCGACATCGTCATTGTCCGCGATCGAAACGACCATGTTGAGGCGATCACTGTCAAGGGGCACGGCTACGGTCATGGCGTCGGGATGTGTCAGTGCGGCGCGATCGGTCTCTCCCGCACCGGCTGGAAATTCGATCAGATCATCAAACGCTATTACACTGGCGTCGACATCAAAAAGCTGTATTGATCGTTCTGTTTTTTTTTGCGTTGACCAGGTCTTCGTTTCACATTGTTCCCGTGAGTGAATCATTCGGCATCGGCAGGTTGACGCGCGCGCCCCAGTTATGTGCAGCGCTCGCGCTCGCGGGCATTCTGATGGTCTGTCCCGTTCAGTCGATTCGAGCCGGCGGCTATGAGGTCGGTTTGTATGGAGGCGTCGCCAAACCAAGTGGCGGGACATTCTTCGATTTCAAGGCGGGAGCGTCGTACGGGTTATTTGTCGAACGAACCCTCGGAGATTCATGGTCCGCGAGGGTGGACTTCTCGCTGGCAAAGCTCCACAACAGGACCGATCGTCCCCTAACAGATTCTCTCGGATCAATTCCTGACAACGCTCTCCTCGATTTCAATATGAAGCGGCTCGGCGCTTCAGTCGATCGTCGGCTTTTTTCATCGTCGCGTCGATTCAATTTGACGATCGGTGCGGGAGTTGGTATGATGCTGTGGAAAATGACGAACCCGGTGGATGGTTCGACGTACGAATCAACGATAGGCGAGCATCAGGGAAAGCGCGCCTTTTCGGCTACGGAACTGTTCGTATCGACATCTACCGGGTTGCATTTTGCCATTTTCCCTCGCGTTGTGCTCTCGGCGAATGCCCGAGTAGATTATCTCACCGGAGCAGGAACGAACTTCGATCCGCGAGTTGATTCCGAGCGGGATCGCTGGCTGGGGAGTGCGTTTTTCGGTTTGGCGTTCCGTTTTGGAGCGCGCGGCGAGAACGCTGACTTTGTGTCCACCGAGAACTGGAGCGTACGGCCACCGACTCGCTCGCGGGCGCGGATGAATCGCGAAGTCTTGCGCGACAGCGACCACGACGGAATCTCGGATAGTCTTGACCGATGCCCGAACACGCCGGTCAGCGCCATGGTCGACGCGCGCGGCTGTCCTATCGATTCCGATGGAGACGGTGTACCAGATATTTACGACGATTGTTCCGGCACCGCTGCTGCGGCCTATGGCAAAGTTGATATTCACGGCTGCCCGGTCGACGCTGATTTTGACGGCGTGCCTGATTTTGTCGATCAGTGTCCGAACAATAAGATCGGTTCGGCGGTGGACTCGGCCGGTTGTCCGATAGACTCCGATCACGACTCGGTGCCCGATGGACTCGACGACTGCCCCGGGACGCTCCCCGGTATTCCGGTCGACCAGCACGGTTGTCTTGACATGATTATGTTCTCGGAGCCGATGGTTCTGAATGTGGATTACAGTCCGGGGTCGTTTGAAATCGACCAGCGCACCAAGGATCGGATCGAGAAGCTGGCGCGTGTTCTCCTGCTGGTGCCGAATGTCCGGCTGGATATCAATTCTTATACCGACGACATTGGCAGCGACGTTGCCAATATCAAGCTTTCAGAAAAACGGGCGAACCGGATTCGAGACTTCCTTGTTGCCAACGGGGTCACGACCGACCGCATCAAACCGTACGGCCGGGGCAAGACAAGCCCGGTGGCGTCCAACCAAACCACCGACGGACGCGCGCGGAACCGACGGATCGAAATCCTCTTCTATAAATAACGCGAGAGAAGAAAAAGAACTTATGCTCGGCTACAACTGCGAAACGCTCGACAACGCGAAACTGAGTCGCTACGCGGTTGTCAGCTTTCTTCCGGAAGCGCTGGAACTGATCGTCGCCCCCATCCGCCGACGCTTTGACCCCGACTACAACGTTATCGCTTCTCACCTCAGCATTGTGTTTCCGTTTTCTACCGACAAACCGCTCGACGTTGTCTCCGATATTGTGAAGCGCGCGGCGGAAAGCACCCCCCCTTTGGCAGTCCAGCTAAATTCTATCGGCGATTTCTATCCAGCCTTCCCGCTCGTGTACTGGAGTGTGAAGCGACACACTCTCATCGATCAGCTCTATCGAACTCTCTACGCCGATCTCAATTTGGCTCTTCCCCACAAGCAATTCAATCCGCATGTCACGGTCGCACGGGAGATTTCGGCGCACCGGGTTGTTTTCGTCAAGGATCAGATCGCCCCGTACTTGTTTGACGACCATTATCAGGCCGATTCAATTGACCTTGTCGCCCCGCTGGCGTCCGGTAACTGGGTATCGGTCCGGACCTTCCCGCTCAGCGGCCGTCCATCATAGGCACGACATGGAAATGGCGCGCTCATGCGTGCCACCGATCTGCCCGTCGACGCACAAAAAAAAGCGGCCACACGGCCGCTTAATCTCAAAACTGGTTCAGTTCTCTATTTCTTTTCGGGAGCCGCAGCCTTGACCGGGTGCACCAGCAGTTTCATCTTCTCGAAATTGAATTCCTTGAAGTTTGGATTCCCTTCCTTCTTGTGGCACTTCACACAAGTCGCTTCGGTCGGGATCACCAGACCGGCTTCAACCGCGACCTTCAACTGCGCCACTTTGTCGGCTTTGAACTTGGCAGCGCTCATGATGGTCGGCTTTTTGTATTCAGAGCCGGCGCCGTGGCATGCTTCACACTGCACGCCATTGAGCTGAGCCTTCTCGGCGGTCATGCCGGTTTGATGGCAGGTCACGCATTCCGCTTTCGTCTGTTCTTCCGGCTTGAGGGCGTCCCACGCCTTGGCGTGCTTGCTCTCGGACCATGCCGCAAACTGCGCCTTGTGGCACATCTTGCATTTTTCCGCGCCCACATATGTGGCCGCTGCTTTCGCCGCTGCCGGTTTGTCCTGCGCTGTCACGGCCGCCGTCACTGCGACAATTACTGCGAGCACTGTTGTCAGTTTCTTCATCCAGTTACCTCCTTCGAAAGATCCTATGTTAGTTATACCCTTAGAAGCACAAAAATATGCATAGCTTTTTCGCCAAAGAGGATAAGCTTACCTCATTTCCTTGTCAAGCTTTTTGGCTCCCATGTGTCTAAAATAAAGTCCCCAAATAATTTGCTTGCCACGTAATGCAAAAGGCCGTACTTTTTTCACGAAATATTTGTATGAACATATTGATTGTCACGCAGCATTTCCCACCGGAAAGAGGCGCTGTCAGGCGTCTTTTTGAGTTTGCCAGATACTTTGTCCAGAACGGGCATAGCGTATCGGTTCTGACCGCCATACCGAATTATCCCGACGGCGTGGTGCCTCAGCATTATCGGGGCAAGTTCTTTCAGTCCGAGGTCATGGAAGGCGTGACGGTCTATCGCAATTGGATCGTGCCCGCCTCGAATCGGTACCCGGGCAAACGGATGTTCGGGTTTCTCGTTTTCTTTCTGACGGCGCTCATCAATTCGTTTCGTATCAAGGGAAAGTTCGATGTGGTTGTGGCCTCAACTCCTCCGGTGACTACGCCCGTGTTGGGCTGGCTGATCAGCCGTGTTCGACGTGCCAAGTTCATAATCGAAGTCCGCGATCTTCAGCCCGAATCAGCTGAGGATTTTGGCAATCTTAACCGCTCCCTGTTCACTCGTGTCGTGAAGAAGATCGTGCATGCGTTCTACCGCAAGGCCGACAAAATCGTTTCCGTGACCGACGGCATCACAGATTATCTCGTGGCGATCGGCATTCCGTCCGAGCGGATTGTAACGGTCAAGTCGGGATTTTCGAGCGAATTCGTCGAGGCGGGCTTCAACGGTATCCGAAAGAAATTCGGCTGGGAGGAGAAATTCCTCGTCGTCTACGCCGGTACTCTTGGGTGGGCTCACTCCCTGGAGACCGTGATCGAGGCTGCCGGCCAGCTTACCGAGCACCCTGACATTTGTTTTGTGTTTGTCGGCGATGGCAATAAGCGACAATCCCTCGAAGAGATGGTGCGCCAGCGTGGTCTGCGGAATGTCGTCTTTGTCGGTGCGCAGCCCCTCGAAACGATCCCGCACTTCCTGAAGACCAGTGATATCCTGATTGAGAGTCTCAAGGAGGTGCCGGTGACCAAAGGTACTTTCCCTGCCAAGCTGTATGAATACATGGCCTCCGGGCGCCCGATTGTGTTCGGATCGCGCGAAGGTGAGGCGGTTAAGGAGCTCAATAAGGCTGGCGGAGCTCTCTCGTTTCCCACTGATGATCCAAATCGACTGCGTGATCTGATCCTGCAGTTGAAGAGCGGGCAGATCGACGGCAACCACCTGGGACGCCGCTATCTCGAACACGCCACTCGACATCATCGCCGTGAAATCTGGGCTGAAAAGTACCTGAAGACGCTCCAAGAGATGTAGTCTCTCCCCCTTGCTCTTTCCTTCCATTTGTTGTTTCATGTTATGTATTGTTCACCTTCTGGCTTTCGGAGATGAGGTATGGGTCCTCACGTAACAGTTGGCTCCGATCTGGATCAGATCAGCATCGAACAGATGCCATCCCTGCTGGTCGGCTCAGACACTCTTGTTCCGACTCTCCATGGTCCGCGCCGTTATATCAATTTCGACAATGCCGCTTCGACGCCGACCTTTGCCCCTATCGCTGACGCGGTCCTTTCATTTCTACGCTGGTACAGCAATGTACACCGCGGTACCGGCTTTAAGTCACAACTGTCGAGCTGGGTGTTTGAGCAATCGCGCGATCTGGTCGCTGCGTTTATCGGCGCCGACCTGTCGACGCAAGTCGTGATCTTTACCAAGAACTCAACCGAGGCGATCAACAAACTTGCCAACCGTTTGCCGCTTTCAGATCAGGACATTGTTCTGACCACACTCATGGAGCATCATTCTAACGAGCTTCCATGGCGGCGAGTCGGAAGGGTTGAACATATCGGACTCAACCACGACGGAACCCTCTCCAAAGAAGATTTCCTCGCCAAGCTCCAGCAGTTCGGTCCGCAAGTGAAACTGGTCGCGATCACCGGCGCGTCGAATGTCACGGGCTATATCAATGACCTTGATTTCTTCGCGGCTCACACTCACGGAATCGGCGCTCGGCTGCTGGTTGATGGGGCCCAGCTCATTCCGCATCGCGCAATCAATATGAAATCAGGGGACCCCGAAAAGAGAATTGACTATCTCGTCTTCTCAGGTCACAAGATGTATGCGCCGTTCGGGGTCGGGGTTCTGGTCGGTGACAAGCGCACGTTCGAACAGGGAGAACCCGATTCAGTTGGCGGGGGTATGGTCGATATTGTCACGCTTGAAGAGGCGTATTGGACCGATCTGCCTGAAAAGGAGGAAGCCGGCACACCCGACATCGTAGGGGTAGTCGCGTTGGGGAAGGCGATTAAGCTGTTTCAGAGTCTTGGCTGGGACGACATCATTAGGCATGAAGTCAATCTGACCTCGCACGCCCTGCGCGAGCTGAACAAAATCCCCGAAGTAATTCTCTACGGTGATGCCGATCCCGCCAACGCCGCGAAGAGATTAGGAGTAATCTCGCTGAATGTCGCCAATGTCCCGCACGCGCTCACGGCGGCGGTGCTCGCCTACGAGGGGGGAATTGGCGTTCGCTCCGGCTGTTTCTGCGCTCACACCTATATACGGTCGCTGCTCGATTTGAGTGATCACGAGGCACGCAAACTCGAACAGGAAATCCTGTCGAGGGATCGTTCCCATGTCCCGGGAACGATCAGAATGTCGTTCGGTCTGTACAACACGGTTGAAGAGATCGATACCTTCATCGAGATGATTCGCAAGATCGCCAAAGGGGACTACGCCCGTGACTACCAGCTCGATAAGGAAAAAGGGGAGTATAGCCCGCGCGACTTCCGCCTGAACTTCGAGGAATATTTTGCCTTGTAGCGTAGAAACTGGAACGGTTTAACGCTTTACAACGCCTGCCGATTTCTGCAACTATCGGGAGATCAGGTCGTATCTTCATGCTTGAAAGGAGAACTCAGTGAAAGTATTTGGCATTATTCTGGCAGTCTTACTGCTCATCGTGGTCCTGATAGCCGGAGCGATATGGAGCGCGCGCGGCGGTCTGATAGAACGGACACAGGGGGTTGACGAAAAGTGGGGTCAGGTACAGAATGTGTACCAACGCCGGTTCGACCTGATTCCGAATCTTGTCGCCAGTGTCGATAATTTCATGCAGCGGCAACAGCAGACGCTCACCGACGTTATCGCCATGCGCCAGCGTGTGATCGATCTGAAAGCCTCGGCGCAATCGGCTCTGGGAAGCAAGAATCCGGCGCTTCTGGATTCGATCGCCGGCCAGCTATCGAGGCAGTTGAATTCGTATATCAACGTGGTCGTGGAGCAATATCCGCAGATCAAGGGGGATCAGCTCTATGCCGACCTTCAGACCCAACTCGAAGGAACCGAAAACCGCATCGCCCAGGAGAGACGCGCGTACAACGAAGCGATTCGCGAATACAACGTCTATCGCCAGAAAGGGGTCATGGCGTTGATCGCCGGCTCGTTCTTCGGCTTCCCCTATGACAAAGCGTTCTTCGCCGCTGAAACCGATGCGCAGAAGGCGCCGAGTGTCAAGGATGTTTTCGAGAAGAAGTAGACGCTCTGGCGCGTTTCGCCCTTTTCTCTTCGCGGCCGTTTGCCTTAGCGCGCTTGCGGCCGCGAGTATTTACGCCGCTGTGCCTGAGTACCGCGGTCCGGTCAATGATTACGGCGGTGTGCTTGACAGCGACGCCAAGGGTCGCATCGAATCGAGAATCCTCACGTATCGACAACAATCCGGCAACGAGCTTGGCGTTCTGATCGTCAAGAGCATCGATGGCGCGGATATTGCCGATTACGCTCACGATGTCTACAAGAACTGGGGGATTGGCAAGAAAGGGAAGGATAACGGCGTCCTCCTGATTGTCGCCTTGCAGGAAAGACGGGCCCGCGTGGAAGTCGGCTACGGCCTCGAGGCTGAACTCACCGATGTCGAGTGTGGTCGACTCGTACAGAAGAATTCCCCTATGGCGGAACACTTTCGACAGGGAGACTTCGCGGGCGGAATCGACGCCACCGTCGACGGTATTATCATCGGCATTGGCGGTGAGTACAAGAACGCCAAAGGGGACAAACCGGAACGGGATCCGCGCGGCTTTCCGCTCCTCGCCTTTGGGGCCATCGGTCTCTTCATTTTCATCATGCGGATTATGCGCCGCGCAAGCAGCTGGAATTCCGGCTCATTTGGAGGTCCGTTTATCGGCGGCGGTCTGTTTGGGGGTGGGGGCGGACGTCACAGCGGTGGCGGTGGAGGGTTCAGTTTTGGCGGTGGTTCGTCGGGCGGAGGCGGGGCCAGCGGCGGCTGGTGATGAATGAGGATCTGTATGACAGCACATGTTGACAAGCGGTTTTCGAGCAGCGATCTGGATCTCATCCAGCATGCTGTCGCACAAGCAGAGAGTGAAACCAGCGGCGAACTAGCCATCAAGCTCGCCTCGCACTCGAAGCACTGGCTTGAAGAGCGTCTGTTCTATTCGTCGCTCGCCTGTGCGCTCGGCATCATCCTCTCGCTCACTCTCACGCGGAAGTCCGATTGGGGGCTTACCTATGATTTCACTCAGGCGGCAATCTGGGGTGCGGTCGGTTTTCTGGCGCTCTTCTTCGGCGCCCGACGTTGGTTTGAAAGTGAATCACGTCGGCGCAGCGTCGTTTGGAAGCAGGCCCTCAAATTGTTTTCAGGTATGACCGCGACCAAAGGGGGAACCGGCGTTTTGATCTATGTTTCACTTGAGGAACAACAAGCGGCAATCGTCGCCGACAAGGGAATCGCTTCGAAAGTCCCCGCCGATTACTGGCATATCCCGCAGGGAATGATCATGGACGGGATCAGAAAGAACAACTATGCCGCCGGCATTGTCGCCGCTGTTGCCGAGATCGGCCAACAGCTCAAGACTCATTTCCCGCGTCTTTCTGACGACACAAACGAACTCCCCGACCGACCCGAGATCCTCTGACAGATTTGCAGATCGTCGCCGATCCGCGAACAACGACACTCAAGGACTTGTTGAAAGTCCTGGTAAAGCCACAAATACCCTCACTCCTTCCCCTTCTCCCCGCTGGGGAGAAGGCACCCAAAGGGTGGTTGAGGGGGAGTTCTTCAACACTCTCTCAAGCAGCGGTATCTATGTGGCGGGTTACCGACCCCGGTACTCGTTCATCATGTTGGCGATGATCGACATGTGCCCCTGTTCGAATTGTGCCAACCCTTCGAACACTTTCTTTCCCTCCGCCGAATCGCTTTTTTTCGCCTCCCGCGAGAACAACTCGTAGGCCTCTTCCTCAAGGCGATAGGCGATCGTAAGGATCGCCTGTATGTCCGGAGCCTTTCTGACCTCGGCGATCAGGTCTCGATGCACCTCACTCATCGCCTCAGTGATCTCCGGCAGTCCTTTCATTTTCAGGATGTCAGCCGTGCTGATCCATTTCTCGCTGCGAACGAGCGAATGATGCTCTCGTTCGAGAATATGAAAGTGGTCCTTCTCCTCGAGAGCCAGCTTCTCCAGCACATCCTTGAAATCGGCCGTCACGCTCCGCTTGGCCGCCTCCAGATAGAAGACATAACTGGCTACCTCAGACTGGATTCCGGCGGAAAGAGCCGCCAGTGTTTGTGGTTTAACGGGAGTCACAGCTACCTGCCTTATCAGTCAATATGATCATATTCCTCATAGTCGCTTTGGCCAAGTTATCTTTTTCACAAGAAAAGTCAAGCGGCATGCCCGTAGGCAGATTCAAGGAATCCCCTCTCTCGCCGATACCATAAGCAGTAACATTCTAAGCATAGGGGATACACAGATGGGACTAACGCCATTCCTGACCTCGCTCGGCAACGACTATCGCAATCGATACCTGAATTACGCCATGCTCGCGCAGAACAACCCGGCCGCGACTCCAAGCGCGCCATCCGCTCCACAGCCGACGACATCGGCCATGCCAAGCGACAGCTTCCAAACATCCAACGGCAGCAGTTCCCCTCAACCGACATCCGGTGAGACCTCTGTTCCCATGAACCCTGACGGAACCTATTCGTACAGCCGCACCGCTACCCTTGATTTCAACCTTGGCCTTCGCTTTGATCTTGGCGCTTTGACCAGAACCGTCTCCCAGATCGCCGATGGCCAGACCGTTCCGGTTGATCAGTTCGCTGCCGCCGGCTTTGGACTGACTGCCGACTTTGACGCCCGTGGCATACAGACGATAGAGACCTCCGGCGCCGCCGCGAACGAGGGCTCCCCGACCGAATCGCGCTCCAAATCCCGTCTCGGTGTTCGTCAGGCCGGAGCATTCCAGTACACAGACCGTCACCTGGCACTCCGCGCCTTCTATCGCCAATCACTCGACATAAGGCGCTCCCTGAAGACCGAAGTTCGCAACGGCTACACACGCGCTGTCAACAAGTTTGCCGTTCGCTTCCATATGGATAGCAACTTTAGTCTCGGCTTTGCCCAGCGATTCAACGCTCAGACTCAGGCGGTTGCCGCCCAAAAGCCGGACGCCACGAATGCCTATGTGAACAATGCCGGCAACCTCGCGGAAAGCGGCAGTTCTGAGATGATGGGTGTCTTCTTTGATGCTGTAGAAAGCTACCTCAACAACGCCGAACAGAATCTCCTGCAATCGGCTGGCCAGGCCTTCGACATGGCGGCCAGTGAACTCGGCTTTTCTGGTGATCTGGTCACCCAAGCAAAGTCAGGAATCACTGATTCAATTGAGAGCTTCTTCGGAAAAGTGGAAACAGCCGTGGCGGCTATTCGTTCTCGGTTCGTAACCGCCCCGCCGGTTGAGCCGACGTCGATAGTCAGTCCGTCAGTTTCTCTCCCGGCTGACTATCTCGCCCCCGCTTCAAGCCAGTTATCTAATCAGCTTGCCGTAGCCTGACGTTTATCATTGAATAAGAAAAGCCCCCGCTTGCGCGGGGGCTTTTCATTATGGTGGTATAGGTCAAGTAAAGCTGTCTTTACTTGAGCAGTACCATCTTCTTGGTCGCCGTGAACGAACCGGCCGACAACCGATAGAAGTAAACACCACTGGCCATGCCAGCTGCATTCCACTCTACCGACACGTAACCGGCTTCGGACGTACCAGTGAAGCTCTTGACAAGCTGACCATTGACGTTATAGATCGCCAGGTCATAGTTGCCAGCCACTGGCAGCGCGAAGTCAATCTTCGTGCTCGGATTGAACGGGTTCGGATAGTTCTGCGAGAGGGCGTAAGAGGTCGGCACCAGCTTGGCAGTGACCATTGCGCCTTCTACAGTCGAGAATTCGATGGATACGATCTCGCTCGGCACATCAACAAAGTGGCCGCTGAATCCGTCAAGACCCTTGGAACCATCTGGGCTCGGGGCAATGAGGATTCGAGTCACGTTGTTTACTGCGTCGTAACCAAATTTCATGTCCATGTTCATCGCAACCTGCGTCGGAGTCACGTTACCCTTCGCCACGATGAACGCGCCACCCAACTTGGAGTCGACAGTAACAGCACCGTTGTCAGCATGCACCCAATTGGCATTGGCAGCAGCTAACTTCGGATACGGAAGAGCGTCGCCCACGATGACACGAATCAGGTAGACGAGGTCGGCGACTGTCAATGATGTACCATCATTGTTAATGTCAGCAGCCGCAATCGATCCCTGGGGATGACCCAGGAACGCGCCCAAGCCCTGAATGAAGTAGTTCGTGAACATGACCGCGTCGGCAATTTCGTTCTTTATGCCGTTGAGGTTGATATCACCGCGGGCGTCAATCGCCGTATCGCAGATCACATCAACGCCACCGTTGAAGAAGTCAATAATGCGCCAGGTATCTGGCTTGCCGGGGAGGTTCTTGTGTTCGCAGCTATGGTTCGCGCCAAGATTGGTCGGGAAGGTGGCGTTGGTAGCCGGGGTACCGATGAGTGTGTAGGTATCGAGGCCGCCGGAACCGTAGTAGTCGTACACATTACGCGAGATCAACAGAGAGTCACCCTTCAGATTCGAGAAGGTGTTGTCACCGCAATCGAACCAGAAGAAGTTGACTGCCAGATAGCTGCACTGGAAACCACGGTTGCTGGAGAGCAGGAACTCGAGGTTGGCCAGAACGCTATCAACAGGATTTCCAATGCCCCACGTCGCGTTGCAGAGCGGATGGAAGGCACCATTGTTGGTTTCGGCAATACCAACCAAACGGATGAAGCCGTTCGGGCAGCCGTTACCGCAGTTACCAAAGGCGCCAAAGCGATACGTGAAATACTCCCACTTGCAACCGGTCAGGAAGCCACCTTCGGTAGCTTTCGTGAAGGTCAGAGCAGAAGGATCGTACTGTATCAGGAGGTCAAAGCCGCCGATCGGATAGTTGGTTCCAAGAAGAACCGGTACGTTGACATAGGAGCCAAGGTACGCGTCGTGAATCTTGGCGATCTTCAGCATACCCCAGGCAACCGAGATCTGCAGTGAGCAGGTATCGGCATTGGCGGTATTGCAGGGCGGGCAAAGCGTCGCGCTGTCAGACACGGAAACAACAGCAGTAAAGGTGCCAAGATAGGCAATGTTGTTGTTCATGGTCGGCCAGGTCACGGCGCCAGTCGCAGGATTGACGGTCAGGGTTCCGGGGCCGTTGAAGCTTATCAGATTATAGATAAGCGGCTTCGGGCCGGCATCGGAATCAGTTGCCGTCACCTGAGCGTGGGCGGTATCGCCAAGGACAATCTGCGTAATGCCCGTCGGGCAGGTAATGACCGGCGGAATGTTGTAAACGCAAATATCAAAGGCAGTATTAACAGAAGCGCCGCACTTGTCCTGAACTTTCACAACGACGTGGTTGACGCAGAGGTCAGCCTTGGTCGTGAGCCAGGAAATCGCGCCAGTGTTGGCGTCGACGTTCAAATCGGACGGGCCACTCACCTTGAAGTACTTTATGACTTCGCAGCCATTGGGCAGATCAAGGTCACTACCAACGGCGGCGCCGGTGTAGGTCGTACCGAAATGAACGGAGGCGGGGGGAATTGCTGCAATTGTAGGAGCGTTGTTCAGGATGGTGATAACGCCATCAGTTACCGTTGCGGGCAACATGGTTTTGTTATCAGAAGCCTTCACAAACTGGGTCTTGATTTCGGGAATAGCTAAACCGCAACCGAAAGCACAGGTCTGGTTTCCGGTGTAGTTGTAGCTAACTCCAACCATGCTGACTGTTCCGTTGCACACATCGCTGGCCTTAAAATTAACGCGAGCGAGTTCGTGTGCTCCGGCAGGAAGCGCTCCATTACTCGGAGTGAGCAACATAGCGGCCATGCGGATAGTGTCGGGAAGGGTCCCGTCAGCCTGCGACAGGTCAATGATCCTTTCGCCGGGGGCCGTGAACTTGGTCAACAGCGGGCTCCAGGAGACTGTATACGGGCTGAAAGTAGCACCGCCAGCGGTGCTCTTGATCTCAAACACTATTTCAACTGCGCTAACCGAGTCTGTAACGTACGCCGTAACATTGGACGTACCATTGGCACACCGAGCCGAGTTTTTCGACTCGAATTTGACAGAGTCAGTCACGGCAAGCGACAGTGAATATGCGCATACCACTATAAAGGAGATCAGCAGCAAAGAATATAAGTTTCTTTTTTGCATCATTCTAATGCTCCTTTAAAAAATAAAGGTCATTCAAGTTATAGGTAACATCTTCCGGGTATTTCCCCGAAAACGTTGACCTTGTAATTCCGATTTCTGCCTTGTGGGCCGGGAACCGGAACCCGCCAGTTTGTGCCGTAACCTCGTTCGTCATCACGGAAGCTCATAACTTCTCGAAACTCGAACGTCAGTATGGGCAGACTGGAAAAAGTATTGAGAGAAATGCTTTAAAACCGTCCGGACAATTCTCTCCGGCTAGGTCTTGAAATCTCTTTTGAAAACCTGAAAGTAGCGTTCTTGATGTCGTAAGGTTAAGTTTTGCTTAACTTTACTAAAGGTGCTGAGGACTCAAAACAGAAGCGTTTACCACACAACTATTTCCCTAGACGCCACCATGATAACGGAAGCATACAGAAAAGTCAAGAGAAATCTTCAAGAAAATCTATCCACACTCAATTACGATGCATGATAGTAATATGATCCATCGGTTCTGAGCTCCCGGATGATCCAAAAGAACAGCCATACTGTCACTTCTGAATGTCGCCTAGGCATAGTTTCGCGGTCCCGCTTTGGAGGTCCCGCAACCTGCAAACAGTCGTCTTTCGGTACCAAGTCGAGTACTACAGGAGAAGTCTCAATAGCCAAGGAAGAGTTCAGATGGCACTTGGGAGCAATGTCGAGAATGTGAATATCATCACATATATGGCAAAGCTACAGAAGCTGTTTAGTTACTATTTGCGATGCGACAATAAACGCCACAATTATGCTCGATTGTGAATTACGTCACAAGGGAGCCATGCTTCGGGAAAGTCAGTCGGATCTGGGGGAGCTATCGTGTTACCCTTCGCATGGCATCCTGCGAGGCTCAAAACGAGTAGGTCAGGCTGCTTGAAATCAAGACTAAACGAGTATTATCGTTGCTGTTTCGGTGCCATTCCCACTCGGCCCCGAGCAGGGCGTTCAGACCAATTCGCCCGGAAATTGTCAGATCTCCCATGAGGCTGATTCGGAGGAAGCGGAAACTACTCTGGGTAATATCTTCGGTCTGCATCCGCCGATACCCGAGATTTCCCTGAATCGACCCAAATAGAGACGAGGGCTTCGTGTAGTCGAATTCGCACCTTCCCCCCCACTCAGAGTAGTCCTGAAGAACGGCGGAACTGTCCTTCTCCTGACTGAGGATATCTGCAGCTGGGCCCAGGAGGAGTGAGGCGGCCCCTTTCGTATACCCGACCAGCAGAGCCCCCTGAAGGCGCCAGTAGTCCTGACTGACTACGTCATTCTTTTGATAGGCGTTCTGCTCAAGTTGGAGCTCCGGCCTCAGAAAGTAGGCGGACCCGAGGCGAATTTTCGAGCGCCCGCTGGTCTCAAATCGTGAGTAATTCCCGACGCTGTCAGTCCGATTGTAGGACCGCTTCTCAAAATGAGTCAGGAGATCCAGATCCCCCCAGAAGTAAAGGCCAAAGAAGGAGGCGTCAGCGCCAATACTGGAGTAATTTAGTCTCGTCGAGTCGCTGACTCGCCGTTGCTGCCCAAAGAGGTCAATATCGAGAGTTGAGAGTCCGATGGCGAATGTACCGCCAATCTTCTCACCCAGGCGAAGGTAATTGTGAGTGAAACTGCCCGGTTTGGCAAACGTGACAAACTCTCCTCTCAATTCACCCCAGAGCGTCGCTCCCTTGCTTGCCTTGTATCGTACCTTGGCCTGCCCTCGCCCGCTGACGTAGCTATCGCCGGGATCGCTGCTACCCCGGTATCGCTGTCGCCACTCCAGCTCGACACGGGAATCGAGGCGGAAATGCTTGAATTTCGGTCTAAACGAAGAATAGAGTCTGGTTCGGAACTGCTCGCGGGTCTGTTCGTGGGTTCCCCCGAGTTCGAATCGGCTCTTTCTGGGTGAGTGGCGGAGCTCGACGAATGCCTTTACGTCATTGAGATATATAGTATTATACGACCAGCTCACCAGGGTCGAATCGACTCCGGCAGTTCTGAGCGAATCCAGAAAATACTGCTGTGAGAAGAAGTCGTACCCTATTCCAGCTTTATAACTTAGGCCGGATGCCTCGGAAGCAGTTCCCAGACCGCCGGCCCAAGTAAGGACTAATGCCGCGACCAGAAGCCTTACCAAACCAGAAGTTCCCTATTGTGTATTATGCCAGATGGGCAACCTCAGTGAAGATACCCTTCAGCTTGCCGAAGCGCAATCTGTGCCGCTTGAAGCGCCGCAATTCCCTTCTCAAGGTGACCGCTATTTATCAGATTTCGTGCCAGATCGAGCTGTTCGAAGGCCTGATTCACGAGTTTCCGGGCAGCCTCGGCCTGTGCCCCTGACATACTGTTAAGTTTCTCACCAAGACGCTCTGCCTGGTGGCGCAGCCGCTCCTGGCGCTGCTCGAGACGCTCACGGCCGTTGAGGCCCGAGGACTCCTGTGTCGCCCGGGAGGCCAGATCGCGCGCTCTCTGAAGGGCCTGCATCGCCGCCCCATACTGCTGGCGGCCGTAGAGATCATCAGCCAATCGGAGCGCCTCTTTGGCTTGATCGAGTAGAGCTTTGGCCACGGTTGAACCGTCGTCGATACTCTGCTCGGCTTTGGAAATGATCCGTTCGACATTCTCCCGACGCCGTTCGAAATTCCCTTCTTCGCCGCTATTTTCACGCTCTCGGTTCAGAATTCGTTGCGCCGATTTTTCAACCTGATCGGCCAGTTTCAGAGCCGGGCGATACTCTCCCCTGCGGTAGAATTCCCAGGCTCGGTTCATGTTGTCTCGGGCTGCTTCATAGATGGAATTCAGGTTTCTGTCATTTGAAGAGCCCGCCAACTGCCCAGCCCGATCGAGCAGATCCTGGGTACGCTCCAGAGTCCGCTGTACCATACCTTCCCCCTGCTCAGTCCGATTGGTGGTTCCCAGGGCGTTCCGGAGCTGCTCTCGCGCCGAGACGGTCAGAATCAGAGCGGCCGCAAAACCGGCACGGGTTTTCAGATTGAACTTCTCCCAAGCCTGCTTTTGAAGCTTCCTCGCATATTCATAGGAAATCACCGCCTGAGGATTGTTCGCAGACTCAATGACATCTTCAGAGCGCTCCAACATCTCATCGGTTCGCTCCAGCGCGTATTTGACCGCCTCCTCGCTGTCACCTATAACCTGAGCCCGAAGCTGGACCGTGGAGATACAGATCACCGACAGGAAGAGAATCAGCAGGGAGTATCGTCTATTCATAATCATCACTTCTTTCAGCGCAATGATTATCAAACGACATGCCATGGCCAGACGAAATCGTAATACATTGTACTATCATGAGTTAGAATATCCACTGAAAGGTCGATTGCATCTGATTGTACCTGTTGGTACACGGAAGTGTCCCATCCCGATGCATGTAACCGGCGATTGCATAGTCAGTTAGGTTCCCATTCCGTGTGCCTTCAAGCGGCTGTACAAACGCCTGCGGGTGATCTTGAGCAGCTTCGCGGCCTCGGTCTTGTTGCCGGCGGCTCGTTCCAGGGCTTCTCGGAGCATAGCGTGCTCCGCGTGCTCCAGTCCTTCTGAGCCGAACGTGCTCCCAGACGTGCGTGCTCCCGCAATGGGGGTGTCGTCCGTTTCGAGGGCAAAATCCTCGACGCAGAGTGGATCACTCCCGGCCAGAATCATGGCCCGTTCCAGCGCGTTTCGCAGTTCACGGATATTGCCAGGCCAATCGTACCGGAGAAAAAGAGACTTTACGGTATCATCAAGGAGCGGGTGAGGAAATCTCTGGCTAGTAAGGAAATTCTCTGCGAGTTCGATGACGTCGCTATCCCGGTCGGAGAGGTTCGGCATGACGATAGGGAAGACATTGAGGCGAAAGTAGAGATCTTCGCGGAAAGCGCCGTTTTGAATCTCTTCTTTGAGCTCACGGTTGGTGGCAGCGATCACGCGGACATTGACGACGACTGTGTCGACTCCCCCAACCCGAACCAACTGGCGCTCTTCGAGCACTCGCAGGAGCTTCGACTGCATTCCGGCGGACATCTCGCCGATCTCGTCAAGGAAGATCGTGCCGGCATCGGCAAGCTCAAAGCGCCCCCGCTTGCGGGCAACGGCTCCGGTGAAGGCTCCTTTTTCGTGACCGAACAGCTCTGATTCGAGCAGGGTTTCTGTAATCGCCGCGCAATTGACCGCAATGAAAGGTTGGCCACGACGCGGAGAGAGATCGTGAATCATCCGAGCGGCGAGTTCCTTGCCAGTTCCGGATTTACCGGTCAACATGACGGTGGCTTCGGTCGGGGCGACCTGCGCTATGAGCTTCTTTACTTTTTCAGCGGCGGGGGATGAGCCGACGAAGCTCGCGGCGAAGCGGTCCTTGGCAACCTCTTGAAAGTGGCCGCTGAGAGAGGCGAGTTTTTGGCGATCGACAAGACGCTTGACCAGAATGACCAGTTCGTCCAGAGAGAACGGTTTGAGAAGGTAGTCGGCGGCCCCTTTCTTCATGGCCGAGACGGCACTCTCAACGGAACCGTAGGCGGTCATCATGATCACTTCGGCTCCTCCCTTTTCGAAGGCTTTTTCCAGAATCTGCATTCCGGAGATTTCTGGCATGGAGAGATCGGTGACGACTATGTCGAAGGCATGGCTCTCGATCAACTTGAGCGCTTCCGCCGGTCGGGTGGTGGTCGTGACATTGTGGCCGGAGTCTTCAAGCGCACCGCAGATCAGCGCGGTCATCTTGGGTTCGTCGTCGACGACAAGGATTCGTGCCATCCTATGCGTTCACTTTGTGGGGCAGGTCAATGATCATGGTTGTGCCGGTTCCTTCCTGGCTCTCAATCTTGATGATGCCGCCCATTTCAGCAACGATTTTCTGACTAAGATAGAGTCCGAGACCGGACCCAGCCTGCTTGGTCGTGTGAAACGGCTCGAAGAGTCGCCTGCGCTCTTTCGGACTGATACCCGGGCCGTGATCGGAGACAGTAATCTGGCAGCGATGAGCCTTGACTTCGCCGTGCAGGTCAACGACGATTGGCTTCGACGCGCCGTGACAGGCGTCGACGGCGTTGATCAGGAGATTGAGGATGACTTGACGAAGCGAGCGCCGATAGGCGGAAATCATGACGGGCACAGAGGGAGACTCGGTAAGCCATTGGATCGGCTGATCAGGGTACCGTTCGCGCAGGTGCTGGCGAAGACCGTTGAGCAGCTCGGCGAGATCGAACGACTCGGGAGCTTCGCCGGACAGGAGCGGGCCGTCGGCCTTGGCGAAATCGAGATAGCCGGTCACGATGCCGTTGAGCCGGTCGGTCTCTTCGACGATGTAATGAGCTTCGTCGGCGCTGGTGCGCTTGACCAGTCGTTCGGCAGAGGCGCGGATGATCATGAGTGGATTACGAATCTCATGAGCCACGACAGCGACCATGCGACCGAGATAGGCGTGGGTCTGATTGAGGAAGAGGCGTTGTTCGGCTCGATTGAGACCGCGCTGCAGAAGTAAGAAGAGCAGGCCGAGAAGCAGAGAGCCGGAAAGGGAAAGGGCGGTGGCGTAGGCGAGGTTGGTCTTGAGACTTACGAGTGCGTCGAAATAGTCGACACTTGCTTCGACACCGAGGACGGCGATCACAGCGCCACTAGTGTCGGGAAGCGAAGCGAAGGCGGACTTCAGGTAAAGCGAGCCGGTGCGATACGACGGGGTGACGATGGCGTGCGGCCGGGCGCTATAGAATAGCGAGTCGATATAGCGGCCGTTGAGGGTGGCGAGGAAGTAGCAGGAGTCGGGTTCGAGCAGGGTGGTGGCGAGGTAGCTGTAGTTTTCGCTCAGGACAAAGAGTTCGGAGAGGGAGTCGGCGGCGCGAACCTGCTCAAGATAACTTGTGACTTGGGCGAAGGCATCGAGCCGTCCCGCATTGAGCTCGGATACGAGGGACGGGGGAAAGGCGGCTGCGGCGGTGAGGGCAAGGGCGGAGAGGCGGCGGCTGAGTTGCTGTTCGAGCAGGGCTTCAGTGCGTTGGTAGTATATCCACCAGGCGAGGTTGACCAGCAGGATGAGCAAGACGGTGAACAAGGCGATGGCGAGAAATCGTTTGGATCGACCGAGCATGGGGGAATAATGGCGGGAGGGGGTGGGGGAGTCAATGTTGATATGGGTGGGGGGAGGACGACGTAGCCAGTAGTCAGTTCTTAAGAGAATTGCGCCAACAAGAGGGCTGGAATCAAAGCATCAAAGCAAATCTACCGAAGTCTGCTCTGCGAGAGGGTGAGGGGGGGAGCCCATAGTTGTGTCGCATTCGCGCGGATCTGAGGCGAGTGAAAGAGGGGGGGCGTCGATTGGATGCGAACCAAGCTCGGGCGGGAGTTAGGGTTTCTTTTCCTTGTCAGGGATGAGGTTGTATGCGGCAGATTGGCCGCGGGGAATTGTGATCCAGTGCCAGTTCTCGCCGGTTGCCAGGCGTGCCGCCAGAACGATTTGCCCGACGTGGTATGCGACATGGGCCAACGATCGACATAGGGCGGCATGAACCGACAATTGCGTGCCTCGAATCGTGACCAACTTCTGCAGGTCGGCGTCGTTGAGTTTGGCCAGTTCGGTATTCAGGACATACCATCCTTTGTCCCATAAGGCTATCACTTCAATGCGAGTGTAGTCCTTCGCTTCAAACTCGGAATCGCGGTCCCGCCAGGGTTTTTCACCGTCGGTGGTAAGGAAGTCAGTGAATCGGGAAACAAGGTTTCCGCCAACGTGGCGGACAATCACTGCGACGGAGTTGTTACAGTCTCCGATCGGCTGATTGAGGAAGTTGTCGGGAATCTGCAAGAGCGCCTTGTGGCCAGTGGTCTGGTAGCGCTCGAACTCACCGATCAAGTTCTTGAGCAGGACGTTTTCCATCGCAATAATGAGTTGGGCTGCTGAGGAAATGGCAAGGAATTTCGACAACTGGGGTGGCGATGCTAAAGAGAGGTGGGTGAGACTGAGGGGAGTGTTCTCAATTGACATTGAGAGCGCTCTTTCCAATACTCGGGCAGGGAGTGAAAGTGTGGATTGAAAGAAATGTCCGGAAACGATGATTATGCTGAAGCGAATTTGAAAGGATGGAAACGATGAAGAAATGCGCGTTCATTGCGATGCTGGTACTTCTGCTTGCGGCACAAGAGCACGCTGATGCCATGAGTGTTCGAAGCTATGGTGTGAAGGTCGGCCTGGTGCGGGCCGGACAGACGTGGGACTATTCGGGCGTCTTATCCCATCTGAAACTATTTGATGAGCAGAGAAGCGGCATCTCTGCGGGACTGTACGTTGAATGGCTCGATTTGCCAGTCGTGAGCTTGGTAACCGGAGCGGAATATGTTCAGCGCGGGTGTCGTGGCTCTATCCGCCTGACATCAGAAGGAGGTCCCACACCAATCGCGACGAGTACATACAACCCAGGACTTGATTATGTGTCGTTTCCAATCCTCCTCAAGGTGCGATACGGCTTTTCTGCCGGCTCAGTCTATGCCTTGGTCGGCCCGCGATACGAGGTCCTGGTGAGCAGGCACAGCAGCGGGGTCGAAGTTGTCTTCGACCGCGTCAAATCAGAAGATTATGGCCTTACGCTGGGGGCAGGAGTGGAAGTGGCGAATATCGTCACAAAAAGCATTGGAGTGGAGTTTCAGTATTGCCCGAATTTCAGGAAGATCTATACGGCGGAACTACTCGCGATAAAGAACAGCTCCCTTGAATTCAAGCTGGTGGTTGGATTTTGATCGCGAGGGGCTGAGAAAGGCCTTCCTCGAATGAGAAGGCGTGTGAAGCTGACAGGTCTGCGGTGATCTCTCACGGTCTGTCACAGAAGTCCGAACCTGCGGTGGTTCGAAAGGTGTTGAGTCGGCTATGATCAAAGTAGTCGCTTCTCTGCTCGCGTTGGCCTTTGTGGGTTGCCTTGTGCCGGCGTCTCGATCGGCGCTCGAACAGAAGCAAGGAGTCGAGGGGACAGTGCGTTACAAGCCGGATTATGACCATAGCGATATACAGTTCGCACAGAGACCGCCCGACCTGACCCCGAGAACGCTGGCTGGAGCTACAATCTATTTGATACGGCACAGACGGCAGGAAATTGGTCAGGTGAACAGCCGGGATATTTTGGACTCCGTTGTTTCTGACAGCCTTGGTCGTTATCGATTTCGTGCGGCTGCGGGCAGGTATTATCTGGCGCTCGGGAAGAGCGGAATTCAGTCGGTTGTACTTAAGTACAATCCGAGTGATTCAGTAGGCTTGAATTTTCCGATCAGCACGATTGCTCCGATTGAGATTCGGTCGGGCAAGATGGCAGTGCAAGACTTCGAGATACACAAATTGGTTCCTCAGTAGATTCAGGTTCGAGAACCCTGCAGCATCGCTCTCGCCCTTTCGGCGCAATCGAACGTAAAATTCCGAGGGAAGACGACGATACATGAGGAATGATCTCGCCGTTGAGTGCCCCATGTAATTTCTTGACAAAAAGGGCATTTTTACCATATTATACCTACGATTACTACTTATTAACCGTTCTTCGGGACGTACCTAAACAAAGAGTGGGAGCATTACTGTGAAACTGAGACAAGTCATTCTGGCTGTGGCAAGTATCTGTCTGGCAGGGTCAACGACATTCGCCTTCACCCCGTTTTTTGAGGCGCGGATCGATTACCTGCTGACCAGCCCTGTTGCGGTAAGCGTCGGTGATTATGACGGGGACGGTTTTCGTGATGTTATGGTGGTGAATGGCGGAGACGGTACGGCCACTATGATGAGAAACATCGGCGACGGGAACTTGTCGGCAATAGGGACCTATGCGACCGGGATCAACCCGAGTGATATGTATAGCGCTGATTTCAATGGCGATGGCAAACCGGATCTGGCTGTTACAAAAACGGGGGATAACGCGGTCTCGATCCTGATAAACACAGGGGGCGGGATATTTGCTTTTGCTCCTGAGGTCTCCTACGGTGTAGGCGCTTATCCGGCCTCCGTCTGTGGTGGCGATTTCAACGGGGACGGGAAGCTTGACTTGGCCGTAGCCTGCTTCGATTCCGACGTCATATCGGTTCTGAGAGGAATTGGAGACGGCACTTTCGAAGCGGCCATAAACTATACTACGCTGCCCTCTCAGGGGGGACCATGGGGGGTTCGAGCTTCAGACTTCGATCTCGACGGACATGTGGATTTGGCGGTAACCAACCGCAGAAGCTACGGGACTATTTCCATTCTGATCAATGAAGCAGGGACTGGCTTTGCGCCACCGGTCGAGTCTGATCTGGGTGGATACAACGTCTTTTGGGATCCGCAAGCGATTGCGACAGCCGACTTTGACGGAGATACACATCCGGATCTTGCGATTGCGAACGCTCATTACAAGAACATCGTCATCGTGTTGAACCCAGGGAGAGGGACTTTCGGCAACCCAGTGACATATCCAGTCGTGGGCACACCGTGCGCCATTGAGGTTACTGATCTCAACGGGGACGGGAAACCTGACTTGGCGGTAGCAGGGAGTCTTCAGTCGATTTCCTGCCTTACAAACAACGGGGACGGGACGTTTGCTCTGTCCGACGATTATATTGTGGGGAATAGTCCTGAGGGGATTGCGGTCGGTGATTTGGATGGGGACGGCAGATCGGAAGTGGTGTCAGCCAACACTGGATCGGGTAGTATCTCCGTGTTCAAGAACAGAGGGACAGGGGAAATGGTTGATCTCCCCACCTGTCCAGTCGGCTCGAGTCCCAAGTCGGTCTGTGCGGCAGATTTCAATGGGGATAGTAAGCAGGATCTCGCGGTGGTGAATTATGGCGTCATCGCTGCCTGGCAGGGATCGGTCTCGGTACTGATCGGGAATGGGGACGGGACCTACGCCGATTCAGTTAGTTATCTGACCGGGACCCAATCGAGGTCGGTGACGTCGGGTGATTTCGACGGTGACGGGAAGCCTGATCTGGCCGTGGCGAACGGCCTGTCGAAGAATATTTCGATTCTGAAGAATAACGGAGACGGAACTTTCGCGGCCGCGGTCAATTACGCGCTTCTGAGTGGCCCTAACTGTGTTCAGGCCAGTGACCTCAATGGGGACGGGAAGATCGATCTGGCCGCTTCGAACGGCGGCAAGACGTCAGTGCTGATGAATAACGGTGACGGCACTTTCGCAGCGGCTGTCGATTATGGAAATTCAGGGAGCATGACCTCGCTGTGTATTGTCGATCTGAACAAGGATGGGTGGCCGGATATCGCCACGACCAACAGCTCCGGGGCCGGAAGCGTCGTCGTCTGGACGAACAACGGGGACGGCACCTTTGTCGGCGGTGGCGGCGTGGCGGGAATCGGACTGAATTCTCAGAGTATAGCCAGCGGCGATTTCGACGGGGACGGGCGGCAGGATCTGGCCGTGCCGACCTATGTCGTAAGTGGCGCCAATAATGTCCTGATCTTGAGAAACATCGGGGGTGGGAGTTTCTCGGTGACGACCTACTCAGTGCCATCCAGACCGTGGGGCGTTTGTGCGGTCGATCTTGACGGGAACGGAAAGCCCGAAGTGATGGTGTCGTGCTATGGGGCAAATGTTGTATCGATGCTCAGAAACTATGGGGATGGCACGTTTACCCTCGAGGCACATTACGGAGTCGGCGATTCCCCTCAGGGGGTGGTTGCGGTCGACCTCAATGGAGACGGTAATAAGGACTTGGCGGTGGCCAATTGGAAGGGGAACAATGTGTCGGTGATGATCAATAAGGTTGTCCCGACCTCATGCTGCATCGGGACTACCGGCAACACTGATGGCGACCCGTCGGGAATGGTCGACATTTCGGATATTTCCGCAATAGTCGACTATCTGGTGAGTTCACTGCCGATGTCGCCGTGCTTTGCAGAGAATGAAGTTAACCGGGACGGCACGATCGATATCAGTGACCTGCAGGCGTTGATTGACTACCTTGTGCTGAGCTTGCCGCTGCCGCTTTGCCCGTGAGTTACCGTGTGAGGCAACGCCGCTGGTGTGATCGTGCGGATGAGGGGCTTGAGCAAGTGAGCTGTATCGCGTGATGAGAAGATTGTTCAATCAGATTCTCCTGGCAATGGTGTCGCTTCTGATAAGTGGCTCATTGTCGTTTGCGGAAGTGAGAACCAACCCCACTGAGTCGGCGACTTGTGTCCCTAACAACTTGTCAAAGCAAGCTCCACCGATCAAGACTGAATCCACGGTCAATCAGGCGGGAGCGAATCAGAACCACCCCGCTGCACCACAAGCCGCAGTAAACCCTGCGACAGGCGAACTGATAAAGTGGCGAGTTGTCTCCGGCGGGGGGCAGCGCAAGAGTTCTGCACATTATGTCCTGAACGGGACGCTCGGGCAGATAGCAGCCGGAGAAGCCACGACAACGAACTACAAAGTGAACCAGGGGTTCTGGCAGGCCTTTGTTCCTGCGGCGTGCTGTCTCGGCACAACTGGAAACACGGATGGCGATCCGGTGGATATTGTTGACATATCGGATGTCTTTGCGATCGTTGGCTATCTGGTGAGCTCAATTCCGATGTCGACGTGCTTTGCCGAGAATGAAGTCACACGGGACGGCACGATCGATATCAGTGATCTTCAGGCGCTCGTTGACTTCCTTGTCATCAGTTTACCGCTACCAGCCTGCCCGTAGGGGGAGTGAATTGGACGCAATGGCGCGGTTCGCGAGCGATGGCGGATTCGAGGCCGATAGCACAAGGCTGTCGGCCTCGTTTTTTTTTCTTTGGAGAACAGGGTCAAGGCAGTATACTATAAGAGTTACGCCCATACTTACCTCACGACCTGAACAAGGGAGACGGATATCATGCACTTTCGCCTGATTTGCGCAGAATCGGTTCTTATCGCGGGCCTGTTGATCTCAGTCGCGGCCACCAGTGATTCTCAGTCAGCTCACCAGTCAACCCAGCTCGCCGAATACGGCATGAGACTGTCGTCGTCTCCTTTGGCGTTCACCAAGAACCTGGGTCAATGGCCAGACAGCATTCTGTTTCGCGCCGACGGTAATGGGGCCACGATGTGGTTGACAGCGACCGGAGCCTACTATCAACTATTCAAACGAATTCCCGGGGACGCAAAGTCGCCGATGGGCTATGTGCGGCAGGACAATGCGCTCAA
This sequence comes from uncultured Ignavibacteriales bacterium, assembly GCA_964540105.1. Lineage (GTDB taxonomy): Bacteria > Zixibacteria > MSB-5A5 > GN15 > FEB-12 > DATKJY01. The sequence continues at coordinate 102,105 of CAZILL010000002.1, forward strand.
TCAGATCGGCAGATGCTCGCCGGAGCGAGATAGTATTGAGACCATCCTCATCAAGGCGAGTTTCATTGGAGCGAATCCGACGCCGAATGTCGAAGGAGACAATGAGATATCGTACAAGTGTAATTTCTTCCTGGGGAACGACTCCTGTACGTGGCGGACAGATGTTCCTAACTACACTTCTACTGTTTACAGGAATCTGTATTCAGGGATCGATCTGAAGTACTATGGCAATGGGAGGCAGATGGAGTATGATTTCGTCGTGGCACCCGGTGCGGACTATTCGCAGATACGGATCCGCTATGATGGAGCGATCTCGATGTCGGTAGGCGGGTCGGGTGAGTTGGTCATAGAGACTGAGTATGGCTCAATCATCGAGCGGTCGCCTGTTGTCTACCAGATTGAAGATGGGAAGAGAAGGGAACTTGCAGCGGAATACACGCTGTGTGGCGGTAACAGTTTCGGATTCAGTTTATCGAGCGAATACAATGCCGACTTTGCCGTCATCATTGACCCGGTTTTGGTATACAGCACGTATTTAGGGGGAAGCTCGTTCGAGTGGGGTACTGGTCTTGCGATCGATCAATCAAGGAACGCTTACATGGCCGGTCGGACTTCCTCAGCCGATTTTCCTAAGTTGAATCCCTATGACAACAGTCTTGGGGGAGGGAACGACGTGTTCGTGACGAAGTTGGCGCCAGGGGGAAGAGATCTAGTCTACAGCACATATCTGGGGGGAACCAACTCTGAGTATGACGCTGCGATAGCAGCGGATCAGGGGGGTAGTGCGTTCTTGACAGGTTACACGTATTCAACAGATTTCCCAACGCAGAATGCCTATGACAATAGCTATGGCGGCAACGTTGACGCATTCGCTGTGAAGTTGGGAGTTGACGGCAACACTTTGGCTTACAGCACTTATCTTGGTGGAAGTGGCTACGACATCGGCCGGAGCATAGCTGTTGACGCACTTGGCAACGCTTTTGTGACTGGTGGAACTCAATCTACTAGTTTTCCTACGGCAAATGCCTTCAGGGCTACGTTGGCAGGTGGTTTGGACGGATTCCTAACCGGTTTCACTCCTGACGGCGGTTCGCTGATATTTAGCACGTATCTTGGGGGAAGCGGTGAGGATGAGGCTCGAGACGTTGCATTGGACATCTACGGGAACGTGTACACCACCGGATACACGAAATCCTCGAACTTCCCAACCAAGAATGCATATGATACCAGCTTGAGTGGATCGGTTGACGCTTTCGTAACCAAGCTCCCGTCCTCTGGATCAAGCCCCATTTACAGCACCTATTTGGGTGGAAGTACCAGTGATTCTGCGATGGGGATAGTTGTTGATGAGGAGGGGAGCGCATACGTCGCAGGATTCACGTATTCGATTGACTTCCCCACTCTCAATGCATACGACAACTTGAAAGGCGTCTCCTCAGATGTCTTTGTCACCAAGATCACCGCCAGTGGAAGTGGGCTCGCTTACAGCACTTTTGTCGGTGGCAATGGGTACGAAATCGCCAGGGGAATAGCAGTTGACGGCTACCGAAGCTTGTACGTCACCGGGTATACTCAGTCCTCTGACTTTCCAACTCAAAGCGCATACGATGATACTTATGGCGGTGGTGGCATGAGAGATGGGTTTGTACTTAAGTTAGTGCCTGCAGGTAACGACCTCGTCTATAGTACTTATCTTGGGGGTAGCGGTGATGACGATGCCTATTCAGTAGCGGTCGATGCTTCCGGGAACGCATATATATCCGGTATGACTACTTCCTCCAATTTCCCGACAGCGAACGCTTACGACAATGCGCTGGGTGGCGCCTACGATGGTTTTGTGACCAAGCTGTCCGCAAGCGCAGGTGAACCGTTCACTGTCTCTCCCACGAACGACACCGCCGATGTGTATTTCATCAGGCAAGCCGATCTCGACATGGATAACAGTATCGATCTCGTCTACACTGGAACGAAAGCAGACAGTCTTTACATCGTTTATGGCACGACGGGCAGCAGCTTCGAGAAACCTCGCGCGTATTACAAGATAAGGAATGCAGCTCTGACAGTTGACTACATCAATGGTGATACGTTATTAGATATCGTTGCCCGCACATCGACCCAAGTCCACATCTTGCTAAATTCCGGCGGCCGGAATTTCTCCCTCGATTCCCTACCCGTGACTGCTCCGCCACACATTGATTTCTCAGACAACACGTCGATCGTCCCGTCCATCGCCAGCGGGTTCTTCAATAATGACGCTTACAAGGATCTCGTGACAAGCCCAAACAATGTGCTTTATGGGAACGGCTTCGGCGGTTTCCCAGCAAGCAGCACCTTTCCGTACGCCTTCGACGCTGTGGCGACAGCTGACTTCAATAGTGACGGGGTTGATGACATGGTCGCGACAATCGGTGATTCGGCTAAGGTTTTCATCAACGATGGCACGGGTGTCATGACTCAATCTTCCGCCGTGCGAATCGGGTACCATGCATTCGATGTCTCAAATGCCATCGCCGGGGTTGATTTCAATAAGGATGGCATGGCTGACTTCGCCGTTGTGACGGGGAAGACTTCAATCGGAGCCTCGGATACGAGTTTGGTGACGGTCGCGTCAGGCAATGGTCTGGGTGGGATTCAGAGCACTGACAGCATTCGTATTCTCGGCTCTGCCGTGAACCTCGCTGTCAATGACGTCAATCGGGACAAGAACCTCGATCTGACTATTGTGAATGCGCGAACTCGGACGCTCGAGATCTATAATGGAAACGGCCTGGGCCAGTTCCCAGACTCGTCGAGCGCTTATCTTGGCATCGGAAATAAGGCGTTGTTGGCTCTTGCTACAGCAGACCTCAACCGGGACGGGAACCCTGACTACGCATCCGGCGGTGATAGCACGGCCATCATAATTGCCACGAATCAGATCCCCGCACAGCCGGTCCTGTCCCAAGAAATGGTCATATCGGGCTACGGGGGGATAGATTTCAAGGTTAAGAATCCACTGAACTACACAATATCTCGAGAAGTGCAAACGGTCGCGGGGTCGGCGTTCTGGCGCTTTGATATAGATCACGATGGCACACCGGATGGAAGGGCATTTGACTACAACTTGCTCAATGGCGAGTACGGAATAGTAATTCGTCCTCGGCCCGGTACGACGCCACCCGGAACGATCTTTTCCTGTGAGATTCGCATTGACGGTTCAGACCAGCTTCACCGATTATTCAACAACTACACAGAGAGCTGGGGGAATCTCCAGAACACGCTCGACGCACGAGTCGCCACTGATAGCCTGGTCTTCTTCTTCGAGGTAGAGCCAGTGTCGTCGATCTCGCCCAGAAATGGCGTAAGAACACATAGTCAACAACCCGGATTCGAGTGGGGGCGGTTGATCGACCCTGTCGGCGTCACGAACTACCAATTTCAGCTCGATAAGTACGTTGACCTGCACGCTCCTATGTACAACGACTCGAGTCTGACCTCGCCGAGGTTTTTTGTCAACACATCGCTCGGTCTTGATTCGGTCTACTACTGGCGCGTACGAGCCAAAAGAGCGGGAAGTTGGGATGCCTATTCTCGAACATTTGCGGCATTTATTGGACCGGGCTGCTGTGCTGGTGCGACCGGCAACACTGATGGATCAGGCGAAGATGTAGTCGACATTTCCGATGTCTTTGCGGTTGTCGACTATCTCGGATCAAGCATACCGCTCTCAAGCTGTGCGCCTGAGAATGATGTCAATATTGATGGCACAATCGATATTTCCGATCTCTTCGCCTTGATCGATTATCTGAGTGGGGCGGCGGCGTTGCCGTTGTGTCCATAGCCCACTGCGTGGGGACAGGTCCGCTTCGCCTGTGGCTGTAGACGGCGAAGGAGTACATGACGGCGGGTCTTCCCTCTTGAAGAGGGTCAGGCACATCCTCACCAAGGGCGAGTGCAAGTCGTGAAGAAACACTTGAACGTTGAACCCCTCAACCGGCCCTTCGGACCACCTTCTCCCCAGCGGGGAGAAGGGGAGATGGTTCATTCGCGACTCTGTTTCTCCCCCAGCGGGGATCGTATGGAACAAACCGGTGACATTGTTTACATACTAGACCGGTAACATGACTTACAAGATAGACCGGAGAGATGGTTTGTACGCTCCTCTGTCGATAAGGAAGATTTATCGGAGCGGCATAGTAGGCTGCGTGCTGGCCCAAGAATCTCCTTGCCCGCGTTTCTGTTTCCTCATATTCTGATTCGTATATGTCTCTGTCAGTCTATGTACCTACGAAGGGAGATTCCATGAAGACTCTGAAGAAAGTCTCTGCGCTATCGCTGGCCGTGATCATTGTGGCGGCGAATTGTCTTTTTGCGGCCGACCCGGTCGGCACGACAACCGATCCTTATCTCTGGCTCGAGGAACGCAACGGCAAAGAAGCCCTCGAATGGGTCAAGAAGCATGACGACGCGACACTCGCCGAGCTTAGGGCGGATTCGAATTTCGACACCTTCCAAAGCCAGGCGCTCGCGATCATGAACGCCAAAGACAAAATCCCCTACGGCACGATCACGGGAAACTACATGTACAATTTCTGGCAGGATGCCGACCATGTGCGCGGTCTGTATCGGCGGACCACACTCACCGAATACATGAAGCCCGACCCCAAGTGGGAAACGGTGCTGGATATCGACAGCCTCAACAAGGTCGAGGGAAAGAGCTGGGTGTTTCACGGTATGAGTCTGCTCCCACCTGAGTATGCCCACGGGCTTCTGTTTCTGTCCGATGGCGGCAAAGATGCCTCTGTCATGCGCGAATTCGATCTCACGACCAAGACCTTCGTCGCGGACGGTTTCGCTCTACCGGAAGCAAAGAGCAGTGTCGACTGGTACGATCAGAACACGGTCATCGTGGGGACTGACTTTGGTCCCAACTCGCTGACTGCCTCCGGCTATCCACGCATACTCAAACTCTGGAAACGCGGCACACCCTTGTCCGAGGCGCAGACGCTTCTCGAAGGGGAGCATTCGGATAGCTGGGTGGGTGGACAGCGGACAATCAGGGACGACGGCAATGTGTTCAGCGTCTCGCGCGGCCTCTCGTTCTGGGAATCGAAGCACTGGATCATCGGAGACAACGGACAGCGGATCGAGATTCCGCTGCCGAAAGACGTTTCGATCAGCGCCTACATGAAGGGATACCTGGTGGCAAAGCTGAATTCCGACTGGCTCAACTTTGCTGAAGGGTCGATCATTGTCATCAAGATCGCCGATTTGCAGGCGTCCGACCTCAAGTCAAGAGTGCAGTTGCTGTACAAGCCCGACGAGAAAAGCACGGTGACGGGTGTCGCGTCATCCAAAGATTACCTTATCGTCGGCACCCTGAGGAATGTGAGGGGGAAGATTCTCTACTGGCAGGTTGACGCGGGCGCATCGGTGAGCGCGTGGAAGTCCGGCGAACTGCACCTGCCGGAATATGGGTCTATCGGCGTAACGACGGCCGACGACTACAGTAATCGATTCATGGTTTCATTTGAGGATTTCCTCACCCCAACGCAGTTGTACTTTTTCGAGGACCCTGCGGCCGACCCGAAGATGATTAAGACCCTCGAGGCCCGGTTCGACGCCTCCAATCTGGCCATCAGCCAGGGGGAAGCGAAGAGCGCCGATGGGACTATCATCCCGTATTTCCAGATCGCCCGAAAGGACCTGAAAACCGACGGCTCCAATCCAACCCTGCTTTACGGGTACGGCGGCTTTCGGGCATCAGAGACCCCGTTCTACTCGGGGACAGTCGGAAAGTTGTTTCTCGAGCACGGGGGCGTGTATGTGCTGGCCAACATTCGCGGCGGTGGGGAATTTGGACCGCGCTGGCACAAGGCGGCGCTACTCAAGAATAGACAGAAGTCCTTTGATGACTTCATCGCGATTGGGCAGGATCTGATCACCCGCAAGATCACATCGCCAGAGCACCTGGGAATAATGGGAGGCAGCAATGGTGGCCTTCTGGTTGGCGCGGCTTTTACCCAGCATCCTGAATTGTTCAACGCCGTGGTCTGCCAGGTGCCGCTCCTGGACATGATCCGTTACACCAAGCTTCCTCCCGGAGCCTCGTGGATCGGCGAGTATGGTGACCCGGACTCGGCGGATATGCGAGCGTATATTGAGACGTATTCCCCGTATCAGAATCTCAGGACCGGGGTCAAATACCCGAAGGTGTTGTTTGTGACGTCGACACGCGACGATCGCGTGCATCCAGGACATGCACGAAAGACCGCGGCGAAGTTGGAGGAGTTCGGCAATGAAGTGTACTTTTTTGAGGAGACCGAAGGGGGGCACGCGGCCTCGGCCGACAACATCCAGCGCGCCAAGCGCGTTGCGCTCGAGTACACGTATCTGTGGAAGATGCTGAAGCGGTGATGGGGCAGGGCAGACCGCTTCGCGCATCGGTCTGCTGACCCTATCTTCGTTATGTGGATTCGGACACACTATCTGGATCTGTGCGACCCGACATGATCACGCATCCCGTCGGTTCTCGACGCCTTTGTCTGCCATGGCCCATTATAGTTTTGACCAGACTTGGGATTTCCACGTCTAACTACTAGGAGGTGGACAAGGTGATTAGGCTAATCGTGATACTCGTAATACTGACCCTCGTGTCGGCGGTAGAGGGATGGTCGACGCAACCAACCTTTGAATCCCCATTAAAGGTCGACAACCCTTCACACTACCAGACGCTTGTGAGCACGTCATCAGTCCCAAAGTTATTTGCCGGTTGTTCTCTGGCGGAGCCTGGCGATCCGGAGTACTGGAGGGGAAGGCCGGAAAGAGTTTTCTTCAGACAAGTCTATTTAACGCCATCAGACCTGTCTGAGTTCGGGCTACCTTATCATTTGCACGTGGAAATCGAAGTTGATCATGATACAATTGTGGCCTCTTCCCGGTTCAAGGAACAATGGGCGGACTACGCCAAGTGCATTTCACGCTTTGAGCGTCATTCGGCAGTGCGCCGGTACCTCGAGGTTGTTAGGCCTCGCGATTTAACTTTCAATGGCAAACAGTTCTACACAGATGCGTTCCGCGAAAATAGAATGAGCTTTCACCTTGATTCGGCATCATTCTACTTCCTGCAGTTCACACACCAGGAGTTGGTCTCAAGCGTCTGCCTGTTTCTACCCGAACTGGATTCGATGGCGTGGTTTCACAAGTTTCGAGCTGAAGTCGGCGTCGGTAGCGTATGGCTTGAGAATGACAAGGTGACGATTAGTCAGAGCCAAGATTGCGCCACATGCATCAGCAACGTCACTTTCCTACACTCCAATTCCCGCCTTCTCTCGCTTGAATTGAGCGCAGATCAGTCATGGGTGGCCTTTCCGCAGGTTGGATATGCTCGGCGGATTGTCGAAAAGCATCTTGGGGGCGATAGCCTCAGAATGTGCGCCGTAGGATCAGGCAATGGGCATGCGTACTTTCTCCTTAAGCGCGATTTCGTTTGGCGCGATTTCGTTGGTGATACCTGGCATGTTCGAGTCGCCATAAGGTGCCAAGAAAGACCTCGACATCGGGACGTCTGCTTTCGCATACTGCCGGACAGCAGTATCGACCGATTTAGAGTGTGCTTTGACGATGAAGGCGGAAGCCGGTAATATCCCCGCGCCAACCGAATTCCGTTTTCCATCGGAGTTTGTTTCAACGCTCACTCTTTCTTCGTTCACAATAGGATACGCGCCGTGGTGATCTTGCCAATGCGCTCACCCGATGGATCAGATGCTCTGAACGACGTTCCTAGGGAACGAGCAGAGGGTAGTTGGAGGTCGGGGCGGGAGTACCTTACCCCGGGCGGTTGACGCGGGTGTTTGCGATTTAGCTTTACGCTCAAAGAAAAAGAAAAACAGTTTGGGCTACCGACTCTGCGGCAGTTTGCGCTCGCGGCGCAAATTCTTGACCTGGAAGAAGACCACGCCAAGCATGATCGGCACGAGCACCAGCAGAACGCCCATCAACATAATGGTAAAGAACATCTCGTTGAACATGACACCGACTCCTCTATATGGTTTGTCGTCAACTGTTCTTTAATATTTACTAAATAGTATATTCTAAGTCGCTACTCTGATCGAACGGCTGCTGTGCCATACGGAACCGCGAATCGAGCGTCGCGGCTCTCTTTTTCCAGATTTTCGAAAAGTCTCATTGACTTTACCGACCATCTTAGTACTATTATGATAATTGATATTGAAATAAACGCAAGGGAAAAAACAGGGTCTACATGGGAAGGATTCCGCAACAGGTTGTTCCTCTGATCATTTTATTCGCGGCCGGAGTCGCCTTGCTGATGGTGGCCCGCCATTTTCTGGTCCCGAAGACATTCGGGCAGTACGGCTATTACCGCGCCGAGGCGGCCAACGAGGTTGCGGCGATGCCGATATCGTATGGCGGCTCACAGACTTGCGGCGAATGCCATACCGACATCGCTGATCTCAAGCTGTCGTCGAAACATCGCGGAGTGGCCTGTGAGGTCTGCCATGGTCCGGCGAAGAACCACGCCGAAGCACCGGACGAGTTCACTCCGGCCAAGCCGACCGGTCGTGGGTACTGCCCGATCTGCCACGGGTATAATCCGTCACGACCATCAGGCTTCCCGCAGATATTGCCCGTGGTTCATAACCCGGGGAAAGCGTGTATGACGTGCCACAACCCGCATAACCCGACTTTGCCGCACCCGCCCGAAGAGTGCAGCGCGTGTCATCGCGAGATCGCGAGCAAGAAGATGGTGTCGCACCACGCAGGGGTGGCCTGTACGGTCTGCCATTCGACGCCGTCCGATCACTGGCAGAACCCACTATCTGTGCTGGCCAAGAAACCGACGACTCGCGAGTTGTGCGGCCAGTGTCATGCCCGTGGAGCGGAAAGCTCAAAGGAGATCCCACGCATTGATCTGGATACGCACGGCGGACGATACCTGTGCTGGGATTGTCATTATCCTCATTACCCGGAGGCGAAGCCATGAGCAACGAATTGACCAATATGCAACGACGCGAGTTCATAGGGAACGTGGCGAGAACGCTGCCGAGCTGGATGGTGATTTTTTCGGCGATCAGCGCGGCCGATCTACTGGCGGCGGAAGATCAGCCGCAGACCTATGACCCGACCGGGCACAATTACGCAATGGGGGTCGATGTTCACAAGTGTATCGGGTGTGGGCGGTGCGCCGACGCCTGCAAAAAGGAGAACAAAGTCCCGACCGAGCCGATGTTCTTCCGCACGTGGGTGGAACGGTATGTGATTCCCACCAAAGGGGAAGCGATTGTCGACAGTCCCAATGGAGGGATCGACGGATTTCCCGACCTCGATAAGGACGTTGATATTCTGAGAACATTTTTTGTGCCGAAGCTCTGCAACCATTGCGCCAATCCGCCCTGCGTACAGGTCTGTCCGGTGGGAGCGACGTTCCAAACCCGCGACGGGGTTGTGCTGGTGGATGAATCGTATTGTGTCGGATGCCGTTATTGTATTCAGGCGTGTCCGTACGGCGCGAGATATCTGCATCCGACCAAGAAGGTGGCGGACAAGTGCACGTTCTGCTACCATCGGATTACGAAGGGACTGGCTCCGGCCTGCGTTGAGGTCTGTCCGACAGGAGCACGGGTGTTCGGTGAGGCGGGTCAGCAGAGCAGTCCGCTCCGGCGTTTCCTGCGCTTTAACGACGTGACTGTGCTCAAGCCGATGCTGAACACGTCGCCAAAGGTCTATTACGCGAACTGCGACGGGGAGGTGAGGTAAGCGATGCATGATCTGGTATTGAGTGTGGCAGAAAAGCTTCCCGGCGCGACGGGATATATCTATCCCAACGAATTCGAGCTTCACTGGGGGTTGTTGATTGTCGTGTATCCCTATCTGACGGGTTTGGTGGCAGGCGCTTTCATTCTGGCATCGCTGGAGCGGGTCTTCAATGTCAAGGCGCTGGAGCCGGTCTATCGTTTGTCGCTTCTGACCGCCTTGTCATTCATGATGATCGCGCCGCTCCCGTTGCTGTCGCATCTGGGGCATCCCGAGCGTGCCGCGGAGATGTTCCTGACGCCGCACATGCAATCGGCGATGGCGATGTTCGGGTTTGTCTACGCCTGGTATCTGATGGTCGTGCTGCTGCTTGAGATCTGGTTTGATTATCGCAAACGAATTGTGATTTGGTCGAAAGAGAAGAAGGGGCTGGTTCGGTTTATCTATAAGATTCTCAGCCTGGGGACGACCGATATTTCGGACAAGGCCGTGCGAATTGACGATAAGATCGGTAAGGCGATCACGGTGATCGGGATTCCGTCGGCGTTTCTGCTTCACGGCTATGTCGGGTTCATCTTTGGTTCGGTAAAAGCGAATCCCTGGTGGAGCAGCGTGCTCATTCCGATTGTCTTCCTGTTCTCGGCGATCGTGTCGGGGATTGCGCTGATGCTGCTCGTGTACATGATTACGTCGATGTTCCGCTGGAAACAGATCAATATGCCGTGCGTGAACAAGCTCGGGGAACTCCTGTTGTATGCGATCATAGTCGACTTCGCACTGGAACTGCTTGATTTTATTCACCGTCTGTACGAATCGGAGGAGTCGATCAATATTCTGTCGGAGATGATTTCCAACCGGCTCTTTATCAGTTTGATCATCACCCAGATTATCCTTGGGACGGCGCTGCCGATGGTGTCGTTAGCGTGGGCGCGGTTCGGCAAGCTTCCGGATGAGATGCGGCGGATGATGTATCTGATCGCGGGGTTTCTGGTGCAGATCGGGATCTTCAGCACGCGCTGGAATGTGGTGATCGGTGGGCAACTGTTCTCGAAGAGTCTGCGCGGCCTCACGGTCTACAAGATGGAGCTGCTGGGACTGGAAGGGATATTCATGACGATCGGACTGCTGGTATTACCGCTGATTATACTCTTCGTCATGACCAAGCTGCTTCCGCCGTGGCCTGACTCAGAAGTCGCGGTGCAGAGACAGGTAGCGGAGCCAGTGCAGCAGGGATGATTGAACCCTCTTGAGATTCTCGAAACCCCTCGGTCAACGGCCTGAGGGGTTTTTCTTTGGGATGAGATTGTCGCCGAGGTTTCAGGAAACTGCGGGGCAGGCCGATACTGTCGGAAAGGGATAGCGACACTGGCAAAGGGGATTTCGTGATCTGTCTGCTGAGCGCAATGGAAGAGGAAACGCAACGGTTCCGGCAGTATCTTCAAGCGCACGAAGTCAAGAAGTGCGGGGGAGTTACGTTTCACGCGGGAATTCTCAACGATACGGAAGTTGTTCATGGCCAGTGCGGGGTAGGCAAGGTCAACGCCGCTGCGGCCACGCAGGCGGCGATAGATCACTTTGATGTCAAGGCCCTGATTTTGACCGGCCTGGCGGGATCACTCGTAACGCATCTGAAACGAGGAGACGTGGTGATTTCCAATTTTGTCGCTCAGCACGACTTCGACCTGACTGCCTTCGGCAAGCGGCTCGGCCAGATTTCAGACGGTGGGCGGTTGATTGAGGCGCATCCGAAGCTCGTGCAGCTTGCGACGCGCGCCTACGAAGAAGCGTTCGCTGTGTCGAGACAGGATGCGCAGGTTCTGGTCGGGACAATCGTCACGGGAGATTCCTTTATCGCCGACGCGACACGTCTCAAGTGGATTCAGCGGGAGTTTGGGGCAGTCGCGGCCGAGATGGAGGGGGCGGCTGTGGGTCAGGTTTGTCAGGCCAATGATGTTCCGTTCGTGGTGATCCGGGTGATTTCTGACGGCGCCTCCGGTTCCGCGACGGGAGAGTTTATTATGTTCCTGGATGAAGCCTCAGAGGTTTCCTATGCCATTGTCGACGCGATGCTCCCCCGAATTGGCGTCGTGCGCCGTCTGTCGATGGCTTGATGGTTCGGGACAAGTGAGCGGCGGTGTGAAAGCGATCAAGAGCGGTACTACGGTGGTCATAGCGCTGGTTGTGGCGGTAAGTATACTGACTGCTGGGTGTCGCTCGAATAGTTCGACGTCATCAGTCGAGGAGAACACTGATCCGGCTCAATTCACAGTCTCGCCGATCACAATAGACAGAATCACCGATTTGGAGCCGCTCGGCTGGATGAACCCGGTCGGACATACATTCCCAACCGACCATGTCTATTTCTACGTTGCCTGGGTTCCCGGTCAACCCCCGCCCGATTCGATTCCCGTGCTTCCGGTCTATGCCCCGGGAGACGGCGTTGTGATCTGGCTGCAAAAGTATTCGTTTCCGCCATACAGCGCGAAAGTATCGTTCCGTATGAACAAGTGGGTCACCTACTATCTCGATCACGTCGTGCTCGACACTGCCATTGGGATGGGCTCGCGAGTGGTCGCCGGACAGATTGTTGGCGTTTCCGAGGGAGCTTCCATCGATCTCGGCGTTGTGAACGATCTGGTCACGCTTCCTGGATTTGTCAATCCGAAACGGTACGAGGGGCAGACGCTTCACACTGACTCGCCGTTCAAGTATTTCACCGAGCCGCTGCGATCGCAATTGCACGGGATGGTGCGACGCAACGCGCCCGATAAGGATGGGAAGATCGACTACGATGTGAAGGGAAAACTGATCGGGAATTGGTTTCATGAGAGTGTCACAGTTGCCGAGAGCATGGGGCCGAGCGCGTGGCCAAAGGAACTGGCGTTCTGCCCGGACGGAAACGAGCCGACGGAAATGAGGATTTCCATCGGGGGAACCGTGTGTCCCCCCGCGAAGTACAAACCGTCCTTGGACGATCCAAGTTTCGCCCAAGTGAGCGTCGCCAGCGGTCGAGTACTATACCACCTGAATTTCACTGAGCAAGGATACTACGGCGTTATGCTCGTGCAATTGATCGACGAGACGCGCATGAAGGTTGAAGTGTTCCCGAACAGCAGTGACGATAATGTCCAATTCACGCCGAGCGCGTTGATCTACAGCAGATAGTTTTGGCTGGGGTCTCGCCGCGTCACTTACGAACAGACATCGAATCAGTGCTCGCCTCGAGCGGGGGGTATTTTCCTTACCAGCCAGCGATCATGTGTCGGCGAACCGGCGAGCGGGGTATATCGTCTGAACGATCGGCCTAGATCGGCGGGATCAAGCCGCCAGTAGTCGATGTCATATGTTGAGAGGATCATGTAGGTCGCACCGCAGCTATCGGCGTAGGCTTCGAGCTGTCGCGCTGTGCGCGTTTCCGAATGAGCGAGCCTTACACCGCTGAAGCCCTGAACGGTGAAGTTTGGCTGCTCCTCGAAGATGAAATCCCAGGGAGCCATCACGATTGCGTGAGGTTCCATCTGCGCGGCCAACAATCGGTTGGTGGAGACCTGATCGTCGCGGTGGACCAGGGCTTCGTAGCCGAGATCAATGATGCCGGCTGTAAAGAAGAGGGAGGTCCAGACCAGGAAAAGAATCCGTCCGTACCTCAGGAGGCGAGTGGTCCCGACTCGAGATTGCATCCAGCCGCGGGAGATGACAATTGCCAGGAACGGGATAAGCGGCATCATGTAACGGGCCAGTTTGGGAAGCGGCGTGGCGGCGATGACGACAGCCAACGACACCAGATAGAGCCAGAATGTGCGGTTTCTTTGGAACTCCTCCCGCTTCTGCTGAAGGAGCGCCAGCAGGAAGAGGACAGAGATACCTATCACTTCTGGTTTTCGAAACCATCGCTTGTGCTCATCCAGTATTCCGACAAGCTGCTGCCACCAGGGAGCTGATAGATCAGTCGAGATGAAGTTGTTGCGAAGAGTCTGGCTGAGGAAGAGCTCGCGGTCGGAAAGGAGAGCCGAGATATAGGGGAAGAAACCAAGTGCGGCGCATAGCAGGTACCCGGGAAGAGAGCGGTACCGACGTTCGAGCAGCAAGGTCAAGAGTCCCGCAACGACAAACGACAAACCGGCGGCGTGGGTTGCGCCCGAGAATCCGGCGCAGAGCCCGGCCAGATCGATCAGCCACGTGCGAGATTTGAGAATTCCCCGCTCAAGAAGCAGGAAACCGCCAAAGCCGAATGCGGTGACCAACATCTCAGGCCGGAAGATGATCATCTGGTGGAAAAAAAGAGGCGTGAAGAGCAATACAAGCACTGACGACAGCGAGGCGTTCAGAGATGAATCGGGAGGCCGCCTCTGGAACAGTAATCCTGCGACAAAGAGGCCGCTGAGCAGCGAGACTGAGCGCAGGGTGTAGAGTCCCCATCCAGCGACAAGACTGGTTACCGCGCCGGCCCAGATCAGGAGTTTGTGGTAGAGAACGATCCGATCGTTCAGCGGCGGAACATCACGAAACAACTCGGCTTTCACGATTCCCTGGGTAACGAGAGCGTGTACCTGCTGTCCGAGCCACGCTTCGTCGACGTAGATTTCGTAATGAACGAACGCGAGCGGAAAGAGCACGGCAAAGAGCCCGAGTCCAAGCAGCATGAGAGTACGAGGACGCCAAAGAAGCCCCTGCCTGCCCGATGATTTGATCGTGGTCGTGGATAACATCGGTGCCAAGAAAGAGCGGTGGCGTAGGTTCACGCAAGCGCTTTGTCGATGACGCTCCGCTCGAATCCGATGGTCAAAGCACACACGCCCGTCGATTTCCGAATTCTTCGACGACTGGCTGTTGACAGACTTGTGGTAGTGATGTACCGTCGTAAGGCGGCATTCGCCTTTCACAGCCAAGGAGAATCGGTAGGGACGGGAAAATGCGGGATATCCCAAACGACACAAGCATATTCCTGAGGATCTTTCTCTTTGCACTCGGCCTCACCGTGATGCTCGCAGTCGGTTACCTGGTTTTTGGGAGCACGATCATCGAGAGCTATCATCAAGGGGGATCGCTACTATTCTTTCCGCCCGACATGAATCCAGAGAAGGGGTCGCTGGAAGAGTATGCCGAGAAGGTCAGCTCCCGATTCTGGCAAAACATCGTGGCGGGGATTCCGCTCTCGCTACTCGTTCTCTTTGGACTCTACAAACTGTATCAGTACCTGCTGGCTCGGGTCACAGATCGAGCAGAGAAAGAACGTGTGATTCCTACTGCCTCAGTGAGGTACGGGATTCTCATGGCGGGTGCGATCTACTCCTCGATCACCCTTGCTTATTTCTGGCCGAGCCTGGCTTCGTTTTCGCAAGCGATGATCGGCCCGCCCGAGGACAATATGGCCTGCTACTGGACCCTTTCCTGGGCACACAGCCACTTTTTCAACGGGGATAGAGAGCTCTGGCAGATCAAAGACATTCTCTATCCGGAGGGAAGTACATTCTACTTCCATGCCTGGTCATACTACAATCTCTTCTTGTTCCACTTGCTCCGACAGTTCTTTGACGGAGTTGCGTCGTACAATCTGCTGATACTTCACAGCTTTCCGCTTTCGGGTATCGGTGGGTTTCTGTTGGTCAGGTACTTCACGAAAAATGGGTGGCTCGGTTTGCTCGGTGGGTTCCTCTTTGCGTTCAATCCGGCGCATTTCGCCCGCGCG
Source organism: uncultured Ignavibacteriales bacterium (assembly GCA_964540105.1). GTDB lineage: Bacteria > Zixibacteria > MSB-5A5 > GN15 > FEB-12 > DATKJY01. Next base: position 117,547 of record CAZILL010000002.1, read on the forward strand.
CTGCATCATATGAATATCGCGACCATTCAGTTCATTCCCCTTTTTGTATTGTGCTTTATCAAGGGGATTCGCGGCGAGTCACGCTGGGCGGTTGTGGGGGCGACACTCTTCCTGCTGCTTGCCGCGCTGGTCGACTGGAATTACCTGCTGTATGGCCTCTGGTTCGTGCTCCTCAGCTATCTCTATCTGGCGATACGCGATCGACGAATCTGGCTGCGGGAGGTCGCGTTGAAGTCGGCACTTGTTGTTATCGGAACCTCGGCCATCCTGTCGCCGCTGTTGCTACGATTGGTTGGTTCGGTCTTGAACGGGCAATCGCCCGATTCCGGAGGGCACAACATGTATGTCACGGACTTGGCGGCGCTGGTCGTGCCCAATCGGTCGCACATCATTGGACAACTGAGTTCGGTAAGACAGATAAACGAAAGTTATTCCGGATGGCCCTGGGAGAATACCGCATACCTCGGAGTTGTGGCGCTGGGCATCGTCGTATATGCGTACCGGGAAGTGTCACGGACTATCGCTCCCTATCTTCTTGGCGGGATATCATTTCTGATCTTGTCGCTTGGGTCACAACCACACATTCTCGGTCACCTGATTCCGGCGCTCGTGCCCGGGCGGATCATTCCGATGTTGCCCATACTTTCGATCAGTCGTGCGCCGGCACGGAACATGGTGTTTGTCTATCTGTTCTGGAGTCTGATTGTGTCGGTTGCAGTGGGATGGCTTTGGGTGAAGATCACGGCAAGACCTGCGAGAGTGATCGTTACAACGACTCTGTGCCTATTCCTCGCCTTCGACTATTTCGCCACAAGTACCGAGGTAACTCCCGTCAGATTGCCGGCGTGCTATGAAATCTTGCCTCAAACGGAAGAGAGGTATGGTATCCTCGATCTTCCATCCGGTTACCAACCCGTAGAACGGTATATGATGTACCAGAGTCTTCACGGGATTCCGATCGTGCAAGGCTGGGTATCGCATCGACTCAACCGATCACTGCTTGATCGACTTGAATTAAGTGATCTCGATCATCAGAAGGCGCAGCTTACGGAAGCGCGCGTGAAGTATGTGATTCTGCACAAGGAGTATCTGCCGTCCGCGGGGATAGAGCCCGCGCGTTACCGGATTGCGTATGAGGAGATCTTCGAGGACAACGAGAACGTCGTGTACAAGGTGTATTGAGAAAAGGTGAAGGGAGGGTGCTTATGTCACGGACCGTAGATGTACTTGGGGGAGATAGTACCACTTTGCTTTTCAGAGACACGTTTCCGGTTGGACATGTCGACAATCCAGGTCTGCCATTGATTGAAACCGGCCTCGGCTTCGATGCGATACGTCGCACCGGCGACGGCTTCGAATTCGATCAGAACCGGTGCATTTGAGTTCCCTTTTCGGGAGGAGTAGTTGACTTCGACGTTGTGTTTGCCGGGAAGTAGCTCAATGCTGTCTCCATGCAGTGCGAAGTGTTTCTTGCCGATCGAGTCGATTCTCGTGACGACGACACCGCCATGTGTGATGTGCAGCATCGCTACCTGTTCGCGCAACTGCCGTGGACCTTCGTAGAGAATCAGAGTCTTCGGTTTTCCGCAGGCAGATGCAAGGGTGACGACGAGAGCGGCCAAGGCTATGGCCACTCGTACGTCGATGATCATTGTTCTTCTACCGTTCGTGTTCTCCGAGCCGCTTGAGATACAGGGTGTTGCGAAGATTGAGAAGTTGTTCATTACGGTCACTTCCTTGAATGCGGTAAGGTAGCACACAGGCGGATGCTGACGCAAGTAGTTGCTTATTCAGTTGGAGGGTTGGAAAATCGATTGCTGGAGAGGGGACTTCAGGGTATATTCACGTATCAGGGAATCCACTTTGGATGTCGGCAGGCATGATTGTGAAGAGTCCGGGAAACATCTTCATCGGGAGGATTTTATGAGGCAGTTGCTTTTTGCGTTAGTGAACGCAGCGTTGTTGGTGGTATGGGGGTGCAAAAGCCACACTGTTGAGCCGGGATCAGATCTTGATGCAGACTTTCCGTCGACAATCGGCATGTGGTGGCAGTATCGGGTGTCGCACACGCTCGACGGAGCGTTTGATGATACAGTGACAGTCTCGATTATCGATACAACCAGGATGCGCGACGGCCGCAAGGCCACGATTTGGGTGGAGCAACAGGGAGCCTCCATTGATACGAGCTTTGTAGTTAATGATCACGATACGATCAAGATCTGTGAGTCTCGAGAATACGGGTACGCAAAAGCGATGTATCCAAGCCGTTTCAGAGTAGGATACTTCAGGGTCGGACTTGATTGCGGCGACACGACGCGGATTGTGGACTCTCAACTGATTTCCGTTCCGTATTCGCACTCGGTGTGGACTTATCGTCTTAACAGGGTATGGGGATGTATAGACAATGCGGGCGAGGTTTCAATTTGGCTGGCACGCGGATTGGGCGTGGTCAAGTCGCAAGAGAGTAGAATTACCCTTATTGGATTGAGCGTCGAGCGTCGGGAGTTGATGAGTTTCTACGCGCCGGATTGACGCTGAGCGAATCGAGACAGAGAAACGACGATATTGGAGGAAATGTGAAGCGTCTCATTACAATCGGTGCCCTTGTGGGAGCACTTTTCGTTGGGAGTCTGGTCGTTGCGCAAACTTCGACCCCTGCTGACCCGTGGGGTTCATGGCGGTTCCTGATTGGAGAATGGGTTTCGGAAGGGCCGAAGGATCAATCGACAGGTTCGTTTTCATTTGCGTTCGACTTACAGGAGAAGATTCTGATCCGAAAGAACCACGCCGACGTTCCAGCTGCGAAAGATCGTCCGGCGACGTCGCATGATGACCTGATGATAGTCTATCATGGCAACGGCCCCGACACGCGTGCCATCTATTTCGACAACGAAGGGCACCGGATCAACTATGCGGCCTCGTTCTCGAAAGATGGCAGCGCGTTGACCTTCCTTAGCGACAAGATCACTGGCGCACCACGATTCCGCTTAGGATATGTCAAGAGAGGCAAGGACAGTGTGAATATCACCTTTGAGATTGCGCAACCCAGTAAACCGGAAGTATTCGAGACGTACCTGAGCGGGTCAGCGCACAGGAAGTAGCTGGCGGGTCAGCGATCGGAACGCATCAGGACGGTGACACCGACGCTGTAACCGACGACGCCGACTGAGAGCAGGATGCCGACCGGAAGCATCATCTCGGAAAGCGAGAATCCGCGCCAGATTGCTCCTTCAAGGGCGAGGATGCTCCAGCGGACCGGGCTTATCGCACCGAGCGTCACAAGCCAGGGGGGCATGAACATGAGGGGGACCATCCCGCCGCCGGTCATTGACATAATCAAGAGAATACCCCACCCACCCCCGCCGACAGCCTGCTCGGTTTTCCCCAGCACACTGATAAGCATCATGATACCCACGAAGCAGACCGAGGCGCTGACCACGGCCAGCGCGAGGAGCGGCAGGGATCCCACGCGCACACTGAACACAAAGACACCGATCCCCATGAGCAGAACGGACACGCTCACGCAGGCGATCAGGCAGGCCAACCCCTTTCCGGCGAGAATCTGGGCGCGAGTGATCGGCGCAAGACGCAGGCGCAGGTAGGTACCGCGAGTCCGCTCGATGACCATTGATAGCGCAAAGGTCGCGGCGCAGCCCAGAAGCGCCCAGAGGAGCGACTGGGGGAAGGTGACTTCCCATCCGGAGCGAGGTTCAACAGCTTCGTTGCTGACGTCGGCAAAGCGGAGCTTCAACTGGCCAAGTGGACTATTCGCTGGCATTGATTTGGCCATCGCTGCGGTGTCGAGAGAGACGAGAAAAGTATCGAGCTGGGTCATAAAAGATCGGTAACGAACATTCTGGTCACCGCTCAGCCATGGAATCGATTCGGCTGATTTGAGAGCGCTTGTCACTGACGGTCGCCAGCTCGACGGATCCAGGAATCTCTTCTGCAGGATTGTGTAATAGGCCTGGCTGATCAGCCCTTCCAGGTATCCGGCTTCGGCCCGTCGCGACGGGTCCATACCGACGACAATCGAATCGCGCTGACCTGACGTCATTCCGCCGTCGTTACTGTCTGAAGCGAAATACTGAACAGCGGCCACGAGTTTACCGCGTGAGACTCTGTGCAGCGCCGAGTCGAGCGGCATCTTCCGCACCGAGAGCGCAGTCGAATTGCGGAGTTCGTCGTGGAACGCCTGAGCGGCGGGGGACGGGTTCTCGACAAAGGCGATTCTCATAGCGCGAGCGTCGGACCCATCCGAAGAGAAGATAGAACCAAAGAAGAGGGCCATCATCAGAGGAAAGAGCAGCACCCAGAACATCCCGAACTTGTTTCGCCACAGCAGGCGCAAGTCTTTGAGGGCAATGACGATGGACGTGGTCATCAGTCGCGCAGCCTCCGTCCCGTCAGGTTGAGAAAGACGCTCTCAAGGTCGGGTCGCTCGACATGGAGAGTTCGGAAGGAGATCCCCTGACTGCTGAGTCGGGCGACGTCTTCAAGAGGCTTGGAGGACTCGAAACGCAGATGGCAGCCGTCGAGCTGTGCGGGCAACTGAGTGTCGGCTGGTGGAACCCGCTCGAATTCGATCTCAACCACGGCCGAGCCGCCGTGACGATTGATCAGATTGTCAACGGTGTCGAGATCGAGGATACGACCATGATCGATGATCGCGACCCGATCACACAGGCGCTGCGCTTCCTCCATGTAGTGGGTAGTGTAGACGATTGTTCGTCCGTCTCTTCGCATTGATTCAATCTGTTCGAAGATGAGGTTACGCGATTGTGGATCGACCCCGACCGTGGGCTCGTCGAGAAGAAGGAGTGGAGGGTCATGCACCAGTGCGCAAACCAGATTCAGACGCCGTTTCATGCCGCCGGAGAAAGTCGACACGCGGTGTTTCCTGCGGTCGGTCAGGCCGGCCAGGTCAAGCGCCCACGCTACGCGCTGATTCAGCGCACTCCCGCTCAGATTGTACAGTCTACCAAAGAAACGGAGATTCTCTTCGCCCGTCAGCTCGTCGTAGAGCGCAAGCGACTGAGGAGCATTGCCGATACGCTGGCGGACATTCGCCTGTGTTGGCGCCCCGGAAGAATCAATGTTGATCTCACCGCTGTCGGGATGAAGGACCCCCACGATCATGTTGATGGTCGTGGATTTGCCGGCTCCGTTGGGGCCGAGCAGGCCGATCAGTTCGCCATGCTTGACACTGAATGTAATGCTGTCAACTGCGACCAGATCGCCGTATTGTTTGCGAAGAGATGCAACTGAGATCATGATGATACACTTACGAAGTGAGCGAAGAGATGTTTCATTTACCCCGAGGGCTCCGTTCGTCATGTGCGGGAAGCAGGTAGGTTCCGACAAGGTTGTTGGTGAGCAGGTCAGTCAGAGTTCTCCTCAATGGACGCGGCGAGAATCCAAGATCATCCTTTGCCTTCTGCGATGAGTAGACCCAATCATAATCGACAAGCTTGACGAGATCAGGGTAGAAGGAGATTTTCCCGCGACCGGTCAGAGCACCGAACATCACGGCCGCTCTCGCCGAGCAATTCAGGAGCGCCCGTGGGATAGTAATTAGGCGGGGCGGTTTGATTCCCAGGAGCTCTGATGCATCACAAACCAACTGACGAACGTTGATATTCTCACCGCCGAGGATATACCTCTGCCCTGCTTTTCCCTTCTGGAGTGCGGCGACGACGGCGGGAGCGACGTCGCGAATGTCGACGACATTGATCATGGTCTCGAGGCGCGGCAGAATCGGCCTGCTCAGCAGTTTTGTGGCTTTACTGCGATCATCACCGGTACGCGACGGGGCGACAATGATCGAGGGGTTTACGATCACAAGCTCCGGCGCGCCGCCACAGCCGGCCAGACGCTCAAGTTCGATCTCAGCGGCATGCTTGGTCATCATGTACGGAATACGCAGGTGGGACAGGTTAAAGGCGAAGTCCTCGGTGATGGGAGTTGAGACGCGGCCGGATTCACGGCGTACAGCTCCAACGGCTGCGATAGTCGACACCTGCACAAAACGGCGCACACCCGCTCTGCGAGCCGCGTCGTACAGATTGAGCGCGCCGAACGTATTTACGCCGGTGAATTGTGTCAGGCGATCCTGACGGAAATTCACCCAGGCCGCGGTATGAATGATCATGTCGATACCGGCAACAGCCGCACTCAAGGCGCTCCTGTCGCGAAGGTCGGCGTAACGCTTCTCCAGACCGAGCGAATCGATGTAGGCGCAGTTTGAGTCTCTGCGAATGAGGGGGATTGGGTTGCGGCCGGTGTTGGTCATCTCGTAGAGCAATTGGCGACCGAGCGATCCGGATGCGCCGGTGACGAGTATCTTCTCGGGGTGTAGTGTCATTGGACTACGCCAGACAAAGTGGGTCGGGTCAGGTGCCGACCGCTCCAGGGGTGCTCACTTTGGAGAACTGATCCAGCACGACGATGAGACGATCAATGTCGGCTTCATTGTTGAACAGGTGAACCGAGACCCGTATGGAGCCCTCACGGTGGACCAAGATAATTTTGTTCTTCAGCAATTCTCGATGGAGCTCGACGACATGGTTGCAGGAGAACGTAAAGATCGACGAACGGTGTTTTGAAGCAAGGGCAGAAGTGATTCGATAATACGGGTTTGTTCTCAAGTAGGCTGCGAGCCGGTCGATCAAGAGATGGTTGTGTTTCTGAATATTCCGAATACCGAGTTGCGTGAAGATATCTACAGACGCTTTCATCCCCATGTAATTGAGTGTGACATAGTAACCCATTTCAAAACGTCGCGCTGAATCGAAGTAGGGCTTGTCGTAATAGAAGAGATCGTGGTACTGCATCTTCCATTCGGCGCTCACCCAGCTCATGAAGGGGGGGGTGATAGTATCGCGCACGGCGTCAGATAGGTAGAAGAAACCGCATCCCTGGGGGCAGAGCATCCATTTCTGACAGCCGGAGGAGAATACGTCGATACCGAGTGTGCGCACGTTGATCGGTTCAGCGCCCATCCCTTGGATACCATCGACGATCAGATACATGCTATGTTTGCGACAGATCTCCCCGAGCACAGCCAGATCGTTTTTGTAACCGTTGAAAAACTGAACATAAGAGATCACCAGGGCTCGTGACCGAGGTTTGATGGCGTGCACGAATTCGTCGATGTCGAAACAGCGGTTGCGCGACTTTACGAGGCGCACTTTAAGGCCGCGCGCGGCTGCGGCCCCCTTAAAGGTGTAGACTGCGGCCGGGAATTCGACGTCGGAGAGCAGGATTTCGTCGCCACGCCTGAACGGGAGACCGAAGGCGGCGATATTGAGTCCGAAAGTCGTGTTAAGGCCGATGCCGACCTCGCGCTTCCGTGCGCCGATCAACCCGGCCAGCTCAGTGCGGAGCTCATCGGCGACGCTGAAAGCGGAGTGGGAATCGTCGCGCTCTGCGGCTACCCGCAAATCCAGATTCTCCCGGATGCTCTCGCGGACGGGTTCGGAGAAAGGACCGTATGACGCAGAGTTGAAATAGGTAACGTTTCTGGTGTGCGGAAACAACCCGCGGACGCGCTCGAAAGAGTTCTGCTTCTTCTGCTGCATTTGTGAAGACGCTCCTTATAGGGCGTAGAGATATCCAATCAGCGCCAGCGTTCCGGCCAGTTTCAGAAAGTGTGACAAGACCAAGTACAACAAATATGACAGGGGGAGTTTCAGACGGACACTCAAGCGCATGACGACCGGCGCGGAGCCGATGACCAGTGCCAACAGCGCTCCCGCAAATCCCGCCCTGATACCGGAAAAGGGGATCACAAGGTAGAAGAAACTGTATCCGAGGGCTGGAATCACGACATAGAAAAGTGTTTCCATCAGGAGACTAACAATGGTCGATGTAAGTCCGTCCTGTTCGAGCAGACTGGCAGGTATGTCGGCAGTCAGGCGAAGCTTTCGTTCCAGGGCGTCCAGCGCAAATGAGATCGCGGCAAGGTATGCGGTACCGACTACAAGGCAGGAGAGCAACAAGCGGTATGATACCATCACAGCCACCGATGCGTTCGATACCAATCGAAGGTTTGCTTCGCTCCGATGGCAAATGAGATTTGAGATTCGAAGCCGAGCTCTGTTTGGGCGCGCTCGGTGGCAACTTCCCATGAAGCCAACAACTCACCGGCCTTCTCGCGCGTCAGCATCGGGGTGATGCCGACAAGCCGGAGGGACTGCTCAGAGATCGAGGCGATGACACGAAACAGCCAGGCGGGAACGTAGAGGGGAAGACCGCGACGCTGGCACGCTTCCTCAAGCAGGTTGACCAGTTCCGACATGGCATAGGAGCGATTCTCGGCGATGAAGTATACGGCTCCTGAAACCGTTTTCGCGGTCGTAGCCGCAAGAATACCCCGGCACAAGTCATCGACATGAACCAGCTGCAGGCGACGGCGAGTATCGCCAAAGCAGGGGCGAATGCGGTTGTTGACAGTCTTGAATATGGTCAACATCTCGCGATCCCCCGGACCGTAGACTGCAGGTGGGCGAATCATTGTGACATTCAATTTTTCCTTCTGTTTGCGGCAAACTTGTTCCCCCGCGAGTTTGGACTGACCATAGACAGTGATCGGATGGGGTGGATCGCTTTCTGTAACCGGGCGACCGTTAGTCGATGGTCCCGCCGCCGCCAGGGATGAGACATAGAGGACTTTCTTGACGGTCGGATTGGTCGCTACGACGGCATCGATGAGATGGCGAGTGCCGGTTTCGTTGGCGTCGAAGAACTGTCGATCGGTACGAGCTTTCACCAGTCCGGCGTTGTGAATCACATAGTCGACTGCAGCGACCATCGGAACCAACGCTTCTGGTGAGGCTAAGTCGCCGTAGCGGTACTCGACGTCAACGTCTCGAAGGAGAGCCAGATCGGCCGTGCGTCGCACACCGGCCACAACATGGAATCCGCCGGCAAGAAAGGTTCGGCAAAGGCGCGAGCCGATGAAGCCGTTGGCGCCAGTGATCAAGACTGTGCCGCGAGAAAAAGGTGAACTCATTGTGCGAAGGTAGTGAATTCAGATACCGTGGACAAGATCTTCCGCACGACCACACGGATGTGAACGGCTGATGTCAGTCATGGCTATTCGCCGATGATCTTTACCAGGACCCGCTTGCGACGGAGTCCATCGAATTCTCCGTAGAAGATCTGTTCCCAGGGACCGAAGTCGAGCTCACCGTGGGTGATGGCGACAACCACTTCTCGCCCCATCACCTGACGCTTTAGATGGGCGTCGGCATTATCTTCGCCGGTATCGTTGTGGCGGTACTGGCCGATCGGTTCGTGGGGCGCAAGCTGGTTGAGCCATTTTTCGTAGTCGTGATGAAGCCCGCGTTCGTCGTCGTTGATGAAGACAGAAGCCGTAATGTGCATAGCGTTCACCAGCACGAGTCCCTCCCTGATGCCGCTCTCCTTGAGGCTGTCTTCAATCTGCGGGGTGATATTCATGAAGGCGAACCTGTGGGGGAGATTGAACCAGAGCTCTTTGCGATAACTCTTCATTCGATAAAGATCCCCTTCCCGTTCAGCAGATACTCCGATTCCACCTGATGAAGCGCTCCCTGCGATGAGAGAACGCTTGAATAGAGAAGGAATCTGGTGACAGCGAACGGCTCCAGATGCAGGAGTGCATGCTCGGCCAGGAAGCCGGCCACCCGGTTCACGGGCGCGCGATGGAGACGCGCTAACACAACATGGGGTGAGAATTTGCGAGTCTCGCGCTCCACGCCGGTGCGCGCGAGAACAGTCTCGATGCGATTGCGAAGCTGCGCCAGGGAGTCGTTTTTCTCCACTCCGACCCAGACGGTCTCGGGGTCTTTGCGAGGGGGAAAGTGCCCGACCCCTTTGAGCGTCAATTCAAAGGCGTCGCCGTTGACCTCGCGCAAAGCATCGCTAACGTCGCGAAAGCGGCCGCCGTCGACTTCTCCTATGAAGCGCAGGGTAAGATGCAGGCGATCGGGAGTCATCCAACGCGCCCCGGGAATCCCACCGCTGATCGTGAGCAGGCGCTCCTTAACCTTCTCCGGTAGATCAATGGCCACAAATAAGCGATACAAAGAAGCGCCTCCTTGCCGGGCCGTTTCGAATTGGTATTCAGCGAAGGAGGCCCTGAGCCCTCACGACGTCAAAATAGAGATTCAATCTTCGATGTCAACTGCGTATCAAGCGGTTTGACATCGGAAGCGAATCTCGCGATCAGCCGGCCGTGCCGATCCAGAAGGAACTTGCCGAAGTTCCATTTAATCTCGCCCGGTATAGTGGAGCGCTCGGTGAGATAGGCAAAGAGCGGGTGTTTGTCTTTTCCCTTGACGCTCACTTTCGACATCATAGGAAAGGTCACATGGTAATTGGTCGAGCAGAATTTCTGAATCTCTTCGTCGGTACCGGGTTCTTGCGCGCCGAAATTGTTGGCGGGAAACCCAATCACGACAAGTCCCTTGTCTTTGTACTTCTCATGGAGAGACTGCAAACCTTCGTATTGCGGTGTGAATCCGCACTTGCTGGCAACGTTGACGATCAACAGGATTTTTCCTGAGAAATCAGTCAGGCTGGAGTCGCTGCCAGAAATAGTCTTAAACGGTATGGTTGTGAAAGTGACTGAGTCGTTTGTCATCACGGAATGACCTCCTTTACGGGATGGCGTTGATGCCGTATCCACCTGTGCTGCGGCGGGGTTGGTTGCCGATCGGATGATCGGGGCTGCTGATCCCACGACGCCGACTACGACGAGCGTCAATACTGATTTGAACATCACCTTGCCGCTTCCTTCCTACACAAATTGAACAGAGAGTTATATAGTCCATGCTATCGTAGTGTGTAACACGCGCGCAGCTTCTTTGTGCCAATCCATCAACGGACCCTATCCGAATTCTGGTTATGGTGAGAGCAGGCAACTCGCTTTGCGGAATGGACTCGGAGAGAATGGGGGATCGTGAGGTTTGACAAAACGCTCGTTATTCAGTATACTGTTCAGTCTATAATCGACATAACCGACAGCGTCATTTGGCAGGAGGCTACGTATCATGAGATATTCACTGGGCAGCATCAGGGCGGTCGCGATTGTCTCCGTTTTCCTCACACTGACTCCGATATCCTCTTTCGGCCAGCAGGTTGCGGATACGTCGAGCATGAATACGGACGCTCCCCTCGCAGATTCAAGCCGACCGACGGTTCTTCCGGACATTGTCGTTACGGCCAACCGAATACCGCTCACACTCCTACAGATCCCGGCTGCGGTTCAGACGCTCAAAGTGATGGATCTTCCGCCGGCGCTTTACCATTCGCCCTCAGATGTGGCGGCAACCATCCCGGGCGTGCGGTCGTACTCGACCGGCAATTCCTGGGGGAATGCGAATGTCGATGTTCGCGGATTCTACGGAGGAGGACAAGCGCAATATCTGATGGTGACCTACGACGGCATTCCGCTGAACAGCATTTCGTCAGGCCTAGTCGATTGGACCGACCTGAACTTGGCCGAGTTGAATCGTATGGAAGCGATTAAGGGACCGGCCTCCGCGCAATACGGAGATTTCGGTTTCGGGGGACTTCTCGCCCTCTTCTCGAACACACCTCAGGGACCCTTGAGAGGGAAGGTTACCGCGACGTTTGCGTCTGCCGATGCGTTTCGGGTCTATGCGAGTGTCTCGGGTCGTGGCTCGGGAATTGGTTGCGCTGTTGTCCCCTCGGCTGCGTCAAGCAAGGGGTGGCGACGACATAGTGAGCTGCGCTCGCAACGCGTTGTTGTCACCGCCACGCAGGAAGCGTCCCCCAGGGTAGGCTTGACATATCTCTTGTCCTTCGGACATTCCCGCGAGGAGCTTCCGGGGGCGTTGACCGAAAGTGAATTGGCGTCCGATCGCACCAGTGCCGCTCGAGACATGGCTGGGAATGCACAACCGGACATGACCAAGAGTACCCAGTTGCTGGGGGGTGTCACGGCGAATGTTCGCTTGTCATCAAGCACGGAATTGCGGCCGGTGCTTTATTTCAAGGCCAGCCAGGCTGACAATATCGTGACCATTACCTCTTCTCTGTCGCACAAACCGGACGTTTGGGCTGGTGGGCTTGACATTTCATTGGGGACGCAGAGAACGCTGTTGGATCGCGATCTAAAGCTAGTCGGAGGCGTCGACTTAGAGTTCGGGCGTTCCACCAGTAAATACTCTGCTTACAGCGTGAGCCGAGAACTGCTCACTTCCGGCCGCGGGCGCCGGTCGATCGTGTCCGGTTATTTTCACGGGCTATATTATCTCACTGAACGGCTGTTTCTGGCCTCGGGCGCCAGAGTCGATCACACTGAGACCGGTTTCGATTACGATTCAGCGCGACTGACTGAGGCTGGGAAGAGAGAGCGGTACCGCGAGACTGCGTTTTCGCCGAAGATTGCGGCAGGATTGCGGCTATCGCGCAACCTTTCGCTCTACGCCTCGGTGTCAGGGGCCTTCAAGTCTCCGACATTTGTGCACCTCTTTGATTCGCCACCTGTTCAGAGTCAGTTCGGATATCTTCTCATCTCCAGTCACTCTTTGCGCGCCCTGCGAGGCACCGAGTATGAACTCGGGGTACGGCTGATGGAAGAGGAATCGTATTATCTTTCGCTCGACTGCTTTTCGTATGAAATCAGAAACGAGATTGAGTTCGACTTCGCCACCTTCCGCTACGCCAACATTGGGAAATCGCGCCACCGGGGAGTCGAGCTCAGTTCTTCCGCATCTCTCGGCGGTCGGCTTCGTGCGGAGCTTGGCTTCGGGTACAATCAAAGCACGTACCAACAGGGGGAGTTCACCGGTAACCAGATCAACGGTGTCCCGGAATTTACATACCACGCACGCGTCACAGCAAAAATTCGTCAGCCCTGGCAGATTTCGGGGATTCTCGACGGTCGGGTGAACCAGTATATGGATGAGGCAAACGAACACAAACTCGGGAACTATTCAGTCGTTGGCGTGGCGTCGGACTATGCCCTTGGTCCAATCCGCCTCGCGATAGCAGTCACGAATCTGCTGGACGCGGAAAATAGTGTTGACGGATACCTTGGGGCGTTGGGGGAGAAGCGCTACTACCCGGCGCCCGGTAGGACGTTTACGGCGTCAGTCGAGACTTCGTTTTGAACGGTGAGGGCAGTACGTCCGATCACCGTCGGATAATGAGGTAAATCTCCTTCCCTTTCTCAGGAAGGATTTCTTTGTTGGCCAGATAGGCTGGCTGCTCTCGATAGCCGTTTGTGATTCGCCCTTCGAGCGGATTGTTCAAAATCGCCACCGGGTCACTGTAGGTCGCGATAATGGAACCTTCCATGTCGGCCATATATCTGCCCTGAGTGAGCATAGAACCGGTAAAGATCCATCCTGACTTCGGCATGGTCTTCTTTAATGTGGCATCGTACACGAGATCAGAGGCTGTTCGAACCACGGAATCACCATTCTCCCCTTTCCACGCGACATAAATCTGGAGGGTATCTCCGGTCGGGGCGGAAGTGTCCCCCTGAAAACGCAGGTTGCCGCCGAAATTGGCGCCGAGCAACAGCAACGCGGTCTGGATATGAAGCGGCTGAGCTTCAAGAGTAAGAATCGACTCGTGGGTCTTGCCCGACGGCGTCACGGCCAGATATTCGATCATTCCTTCGGTTTGATTGACTCGACCCGGAACGCTGACCTCCTTTGTGCGCTTGTTGAATCGCACACTGCCGATCATATAGGTTTCGTGGTCAATCCTTCGGATTAGGCTGTCTGAGCGCACGGCGAAAGAATCCTGTGCGGGGACAACCTGCGACGAAACCTCGGTCATGAACATGAACAATGTCAGAACGACAAGCGCGCTTGGGATGATCCTTGTGTTCAACGGATACCTCCTGTCAGCATGTGATCGATGCCCTGCCTGCAATGAACTCGAGAACATGGTGCAAACGCAACATGAAAATTCATCGGCTGAGAAACGACACAGGTCGGCAGTCAAGAGTCTGCCGACCTGTAACACTACGTCAATTCGGTCTTGCTGGCTACTTCAGAAGCATCATCTTCTTTGTTTGCGTATAGTCACCAGCAGTCAAACGATAGAGATAAACGCCTGAACTGACCGACTCACCGGCGTCAGAGGTGCCGTTCCATTCGACTGTTTTGTATCCAGCGCTCATCGGGCCGTCGACGAGAGTACGTACTCTCTGGCCGAGAACGTTGTACACTTCCAGCAGGACACTTCCTGCGGTCGGTAACCCGAATTCAATCGTTGCGGTCGGATTGAACGGGTTGGGGTAGGCGTCACTCAGGCTGTATTCAGTCGGCATCGACTCCTCGTCTGAGATCTTTGCCGAGGTCAAATCGAGCCTCTTGTTAAACGTCACGACAAATTTCATGCCGTCAGTGAACTGGCCCGTGATCGTAAAAGGATAAATGCCAGGTGAAGGCGGGTTCCCCACAGTCTTGATTGCCTCCACGCGGTTGAAAGCAACCTCAAGTACGCTGCCGGTCAGGCCGGGCATCGAGGGACGTACGCGCGAGGCGCCGCCGAAGATCGGGATGGTGGCGTTGAGGCGAATCGACGCCGGATCGATCATGGCCGCAGTGTAATTGGCCGGCAAGGAGCCAATGTAGGCCCGCACCGTGCCGATCGGGGTGGAGTTGACCCACGAGCAGTACCAGATGGTCGGCAGAGTGATCACCTGAACCTCGTATGGCTTCACCTCTATACAGCGAATCCCCTGATTGTTGGACTCGTTGTATTCTTCCATAGCGTTGTCAGGATCCAGGCGCACGTAGATACAACGCGGAAGCGGACTGGCGACGGTGTACGGCACGGAAACAGTAGCCGCACCACCGGCAGCCATGGAGGCGATCACCTGATCGCTCCCGATTCGGTTCTCCAGGATGTCGGGATTGCCGTCGTAGAATCGCACGCGCACGTTCGAGACAGGGTCAGAACCCGGATCGCAGTGAACAGTCGCTGCAATGCTGATCACCTCGCCAGGCATCGGCCACGCCTTGGAAAGCTGAACGTCGCCGTCGACAATCGCAACGTCGATGCGCGAGGTCCAGATGGTTACGTACGACTGAGCGGTATCGGATGTCGCACCATGCGAATCGGTCACGACCAGACCAACTTTGCCGGAATAGGTGCTTCCCCAGCTATTCTGGCAGGTTGGGTTGGTGCAGTCGCCAAAGATGCCGTCACCGTTGAGATCCCACGAGTAGGAGACAATCTGGTCTCCTGAGGGGGCGTCTGGATCGAATGAGCCCGTACCGTCGAATGTCACCATCTCACCAATTCTGGCCGAATATGGTCCTCCGGCGTCAGCTACCGGCGGATGGTTCTGGTTATCGCTGATGGTAATGACATATTCCATTTCCCCCAGTTGAGGAGGGATACTGTTGTCGAGAACCCGTAGTGTCGCCACAAAAGACGCGGAATGAACCCCGGGGGGGAGAATATAGGTGTGAGAGACAAGCTTGCCGGTTGCATCCGGCGTGCTCCAATTTACCCCATCATTCTTATCGAAGTCCCAGAGCCACTGCGTGATGCTCTGATCCGGGCAGCTCCCGTAGATGTAGGAGTGACTGCCGTCGAGTTGCAGCGGGAGCGCAGACGGCCATGATTGTGGTCCCCAGACAACAGCGACCGGATGACAGCCAACAATTGTCTGTTGCAGCACGAGCAGTGACCATGCGGTGTTGAGGTGTTGTCCGTAACGCAGTTCATTCGAAAAGTCTGGCCATCCGCCATCAGCGTTCTGGGAGGCTACCAGTTCAGCCGCGTAATGAGCGTACCAATCTACGCTGCCGATCATGGTGATCGGGGACGGGTTGCCGAGTCCATCGCGGGCGATGCGACATCCTTTCGCGACTGCGTAGTTATTGTATAGATTGAGGTTGTTGGTACTGTGGTTCCAGTACGCGCTGAGATATCCGAGAGCGCGGGTTGTTCTCAGGTCAGTATTCGCCACACCCGCATAGGCGAGTTCGCAGAGACCAGCGCCGGTCGTTGCAATACCCGCAGGTCCGGGCCACGCAAAGGCTCCAGGGAAGTCATACCCGAAGGATCCGTTCGAAGCGCTCTGAGAGTAGGTTGTCCATCTCTGCAACTCGGCCTTCACAAAAGCGGGGGCGGAGATTCCCCAGTTGGTCTCGGCGGCTTCAAGTCCTATCGTCGGCCACTGTGAGACGGAGTTGTCACTGCTACCATAGTTCGGGTTGTATCTCCAACCGCCACGGTAATTGCCATAAGCTGGGTCACTCTGCGCCCACGCACACCAATCGACCATGTCGACCGCTATATCGCGGTAGGTGCGACCAATGACATTCGCCGGGCCGGCAGTTGCCAGCAGACTTGGAGCGGTGCTGTTTTTCGGGCCGCTGCCAACGATTGCCATCAGGACCATCGGTGTCGGGTAGGACTGGCTTCCCTCGTTGCAGCCGATGCCGAAGCCGTTGTGATCAGTGTTTCCGAGAGCGTCGGCTTCGGGGTCACCGGCACCCTGTGGCGGAACGGTCACGACGTACAAGCGGGTCAGCAGATAGTTCAATCCGGCCTGTACATATTCGGCGTAGATGTCCTTGTTGTAATCATTGATGGGCAAGTGGTTGGCGTTCTCAAACGCCAGGACTGCCGCCGCTGTGGGAGCTGAATAGTAGGTACCGCCGTACGCCGTGCCTGCCCAGTATCCGGCGGCATACTGCTGTAGATAGAGCCAACGCAGGCCATTCTCGACGGCTGCGTTTACCTGAACTTGAAACGTCTGGGGCTCGACTTCAATCTCGACTGTGTCCTTGTCGACCGTCGCGGCCGCGTCGGTTACGGTCAGGATGGCTCGCTTCGGCCCCATTGTTGTATAGGCGTGGGTCACCGCTATATACTTGGTGTTGGTTACTGCCCCGCTGGTGGACGGTGTGCCGTCGCCATAGTCCCATGTGTAGGTATACGGAGCGACACCTCCATGCAAATTCCCCCAGATTGTCAGCACCTTGTTTGGCCATGTGTATGGGTACTTTCCCAAGGCCGAGTTTCCCGGCATGACGTTCACGCGCAGGGGCTGACTCTCGGCGAGTGAGGCTCCGATGAAAGCCAGGCAGAGACTCGCGACGAGGAACAGCGCCAGCACCCGACTGCCGCGAACAGCTGCATTCCTGATCGGACGATTCATATCGTTTTCCCTTCTAACAGGTTTAGTTTGAGTATCGATATATCTCTATATGTACTGTTGTTCGAACTGATCTCTTCAACCGAAAATCTCCCCCCGGCACACCTTGCCTTTCTCCTGAGAGAAAAACAAAGACTACGCAATCAATCCTCTTTAACCGATTCAGGCGAAGAAGTAGTTCTCCCTTAGCAACTATTATCACCGATATGATATGGACATCTTGCTCCAATTGTCAAGAAAAAATTGCCGAATATTGGCTTCTGGAGCGACATTTCTTGTATTGAGAGAGATTGGTTTGACTACTAACAATGTTGTCTTTCAGGTCGATGTCGTGGGAACATGGCAACGCAGAGACTGTCGGGTAAAAGGTCTTATTCTGTCCCATTAGTCGCGATTTGGGGATTGCCGACGCGCTGGAGACTCGCACTGATCGAACTGCGCCCGCGGGGAGTTAGTCCCCCGTCATGATCAGAGAGAAATGCTCGTTGCCAAGACCAGGTTTCTTCCGGCCTCGTTTTGCCCCGAACCGTGGATGCGATAGGCACGATCGGTGAGGTTTTCAAAAGCCGCGGAAACGGTCAGGCTGGGAGTGACTGAGAAACCGCCCCGCACGTTGATCAACAGGTAACCGGGCGTTCCGCCCGACGGTATTCGCTGAGTATCGCGTTTATCGGCTGTTGAGAGGTTGCGCTGATCAGTAGCGCCGACTGCGGAGAACTCGAACCATTTCCCGCCGATGGTAGGTTCCCACCTGACACTCAGGTTGCCGGCGGGAGGCATCAGACGGTCGAGTGGTTCCCTGGTCGTTACCGGTGACGAGGTAGAGTATGTTTCAATCCTGCCCCTTAGCCAAGATGCCGACGCGGTGACCATAATCGGTTTGCTGATTGCCCATTGGACTGAGCACTCGATTCCATATACATATCCGCGGCCGCTGTTCTTCTTCGTCACTGCATTGAGACTGTCGGAAGTCAGCTTCAGCCCGGTCGGTGTCCGAATAATCAGATTGTCGATGGTCGTGTAGAAGAGGGCAATCTGGGCGCCTACGGATGACGAAAGATGCTTCAGGCCGGTTTCATGGCAGACGAAATTCTCCGGAGATAGATCGGTGGCCGGTAGTTCCTGCTCTCCGGATCGAGCGATATCAAAGCGGGTCAGATCGGACAGATTGGGCGCGCGAAAGGCGTTCGCGACGCTGCCAAAGAGGTTCCACCGTTTCTCTTGATCCAGAAACGCCAGCACCCGCACACTTGCGGTGAGGTGGTTCCAATGTCTGTCGATCTTCAGCGGCGCCTGCTTAGGGTCAGGATTCGCGGCGCTGTCTGCCTGCGCGTCGACTCGGGTGAACCGAATTGTCGGGAGAATTCGCCAGCGATCGCTCAAGCTGATCTTGCCTTCGACGTACCCCTCCAGTTGCTGGAAAGAGCTGGCGTCGGCGATCGGCCCCTGCACTTCAATCTTCTTCAGGGAGCCGTCGGCTCGGTAGGTGCGCTTGTAGGAACTCACGCGATCATGGTAGAAGTCGAGTCCGTATGTCAGATCTCCAAAACGTGATTTCGTTTCCGCCTGCAGATCAGCGCCGATAGTCCGAACTTTGAAACCCTGTTTCTCACTGGACGCATCGCTTTTGATGCGGAATTGATCCTCGGTCTGAAGATGGTGGGACACCTGAGCTGTCATGCGCTCGAGAAAGCCGGTCCTATTTGACTTCGAGAAACGGACATAGGTCAGTTCCCGGCGCTGGTCCAGCGATAGTTGTCGATCGGTTCCGATCGTTGTGCCATCCCAGCTGACACCGTAGATCGTACGATGCGTGCGCCAGACGTCATCCTGTCCAAGCTGCTGGTGGGCAAACTGGAGCTTCGTCTGGTCGGCGACATTGAATTCCAAGTCGGCGTCGAGCCCCGACTCGTCATACCCGGTCTTCGGCAGTCGGTTGCCGCCGCCAGGTCGAAGATCACCGAAGCGTTTGTCTGAATACCCGACTCGGAAGCCAATCGCTCGAGGGACCGATCCGCTCATTTCAATCCGGCCTATGTTTGATCTATCGGCGGTGGCATAGCGGTAGTAGAGATTCGAGTGTATATCGAGCCTGTCGCTTCCGGAGGGAACGCCGGAGGTCACGACATTCACTGTACCGCCGACAGCGTCGGAGCCATAGAGCGAAGAGCCGGGCCCCTTGACAATCTCGATCCTCGATGCGAGGAGCGGGTCAATCGTGCTGGCGTACTGGTTGGGTCCCTCACGAAAGACTGAGTTGTTGAGACGTACTCCGTCAACCAGCACCAGCGTGTGAAAGCCTGTGAACCCCCGGATGTACGGTGAGCCCTGTCCGTACGATGTTTTCTGGATCGTGACCGCCGGAATCTCTTTCAGTGCATCCGGCAGGGTTCGGCTCATGGTGCGTGTACGAATCTGCTGACCGCTAAGTGATTGGACTGTCACTGGCGACTCGAAGGCGTACTCGGCGACCCGAGTTGCGGTCACCACGATTGTCCCAAGATCGAACAGCTTACCGCTGACCGTATCGGCCATTGCTGCCAAGGTCGCTGATTGGTCGCTCTCTTTGGGACTTAGTGATTCAGAATGCCCGATAGAAAAGAACAGGAGCAGGACTCCGGGTAAGAGAACCAGCCGACGAGTAGTCATGGCATAACAGGACAACATGATCGCCTCCCTTTCAACGAGTACGCTCTAAACCATATTAAACGAAGATGATGTACACGACAATGTGTACTGAGGAGCGGAAAAAGTCAAGGAACTTTCATCGGTGATCTATATTTGCGGAGACACTCTGAACTGATTGAAGAGCCGTTTCGACGGCAGATTATCGTTGACTTTTGGCCCTTTCGGAGTATATTTTTGGAGGCGGGGTAGCTGTGAGGCGCCCTGAAGCCTTCATGAAATTTGCGGGCTCTTTTCCGTCGCCTCAGCTCTTATCGAGGCGTTCAAGACGTGAGAGGCCAGGATGTATTGTCAATCAAAGGGTATAGGTAGAATTATGAAGAAGTGGCTCATACTGGCATTAACATGCCTTGCGACGGCGGCGTTTTCGCGTGAATTGCTCGCTCCACCCTCCCCTTTCGAGCCGGCGCCGATCGGTTCCTCACCAAGTATTGTGGCTGCGTCTCCGAGTGCAGTCACTGATACGTTCTCATTCAATTTCGATGCCTCGCCTGAAGGCTGGGGGTTTACGCTGGCGGCCAATTTGTTGCAAGAGAACTACCCTGACCCTCTTCGCGGCTGTCAGGAGTTTTCGCGAATGACTGTCCTCGTGGGCACAGAGCATACACTTGGGTGGAACAGTTTCGGGGGCGTAGGGGCGTTGAGTTGGACATGCCCGTTCAACGGATGGTACACGAATACGTGCAATTATAGCTTTCGGATGAAATCGATAAGTGTTCCAGTCCCAACAGCCTGGGAGGGCATTTACCGAATTGAGGCGCGTCTGAATAAAGCCTCCAATCAAACGATGTACGCGATGATTGGCTACAAAATGTGGGGCGATACGATCTTCAACTACACGGGGTGGTCCCCCACCCTTCCGACGAACACTTGGGGAACAGTCGGCGTGACCATTCCCAGCACAATGACTTTCAGGAATCTTGAGGCGGTCTCGATTCTGCTTGGATCAAGTGGTACAGCTGGAATCGTTTACGTCGACTGGATCAGAGCGTACAAACCCGCGACACCAGTGGGCGTGTCACCGGCAAACGGCGCGACGATCACAAGCAACCGCCCGGTCATTCAGTGGTCGGCGACCGCAGACAGCTATGACTGGGAGTACAGTACGGAACCAACTTTCAAACCGTCGACCGTTATTTCGAACATTCCCTCGAATCAGTACAGCGTTCCTGCGGGGCTGCCGAACGGCCAGTACTACTGGCGCGTTCGAGGATACACGGCAATTGGCGGTGGACGCAGTAACTACTCAAAGACACATTCTTTCACGATCGTCGGTGACCTGAATGTACCCGACGAATTTCCAACGATTGGCGCCGCTTTGAGTGCAATACCGCGTTTCGCTGGCGCGACTGTTCTGGTAGCTCCTGGAACATATCCGGCTAACGGCAATGTCAATCTCGGCTCAAGCGAAAAGGTCGCAGTGATAAAGTCATCGGGAGGGCCAGAAAACACGATCATTGATTGTGCCTTCAATGCTTCCTTTTTCACCTTCGACGTCTATACGCCGGCGGGAGTGACTGTTGAAGGTTTCACGATTCTCAATACTAAAGCGGAAGCGATCCGGTGCTTCTCGACAACAGGCACCGTCCGTAATTGCATCATCAAATCAAATGGCAGCAGCGCCGGTCTGTATGTAATCAACGGCGGGAACATGAACATAAGCAACTGCCGGCTCGAAAACAACGGTAGCGGGGGGCTCGTGTGTGTCAATGCCACAGCCAATATCGTGAATACCGTATTCGGCCGCAATCGAGGGGGGTATTATGGCGGAGCGGTGCTATCGCGCCAGAGCAATCTTGCTTTCACTGGCTGTCTATTCGACAGCAATTCCGCCACGATGGCTGGCGCTATCTATGCCGACACCAGTACGCTGACAGTGGTCGGATCATCTTTTGCCAGGAATTCTTCTGTCGACGGAGTGTCAGGTTTGTTTCTGAACGGATCGACTACAACCATTCAGAATTCCTTGTTTACGCTTGGAACCGGCCAGATTGGAACTATCTATGCCAATTCGGGGAATGTCCCCGCCTTATCCTGCTGTGATCTGTATGGTAACAAGGGAGGGGACTGGCTCGGCTCGATTTCGCCCCAGGCGACGATCAACGGGAATTCTTCTCTGGACCCGCTTCTCTGCGATAGTACTAAGTTCGAACCGCTCAGTGTCGCGGCTAATTCTCCATGCTTGGCGAGTCACAATTCTTGCGGCGCGCAGATTGGCACGGCCATCTCAGGATGTCTGGCGCTGGCCATGAAAGTATCACCGGATTCCCTCCTCTTCAGCGCTATTATCGGGGAGGCGAATCCGAATCCCCAGGTGCTTTCTATTCTCAATACCGGAGGGAGTACTCTCAGATGGACAGCCGTCACGCACCGAAGTGGCTGGTTGGCTCTTTCCGCACAGGCTGGAATTGCCCCATCGATGGACACAGTGAAGGTCAGCGCGCTGGAGATGGCCGCGGGTGTCTACGTCGACACCGTGGAGTTCTTCGCCCCCAACACGCTTATCCCACCTATCAAAGTACCAGTTCGACTCCGTGTGATCCTGCCCAATCAGCCGCCCGAGATTGCGCCGATCATGCCCGTTGTCATGAATGAGAGCACTACTCTCTCGCTCGCGATAACGGCCTCTGATGCGGACAAGACCATTCCGAAGCTCTCCGCGCTGAACGTGCCGCTACATGGGTCGTTTACCGACAGTGGGAATGGATCGGGAGCGCTCCTCTTCAGCCCCGACTACACTCAGGCAGGTCGATATGTGGTCAAGATCTTGGCGACCGACGCGGTCGAACCGTCGCTCATAGATTCAGCCAGTGTTGATATCACGGTTGTGAATGTGAATCGTCTTCCTTCCTTTGTCTCAGTGCCGCCTGATGCACAAATATTCGAAGGGGACACATATCAGGCCCTGATCGGAGCCAGCGATCTGGACAATGATCCGCTTGTGATAACCTGTTCCGGACTTCCGCCGCAAGCGGTGTTCACTGATTCCGGAAATGGAGTCGCCAGCATTCTGTTCCATCCCGATCAAGCCAATGCCGGGCAGCAATACCATGTGCAAATATCAGTGACTGACAATATTGGCGCGCCCGTGACGGCAACAACAGATATTCAGGTTAAAGTGATCCCGCTTGAGGTGGTCAAATTCGAACCGGACATCAAGACCGGCGAGAACGACGTTCTCGTGACCAACCGGATTCAGTTGTTCTTTAGCAAAGAGATTGACCGGGCGAGCCTCGCAGAGAACGTGCAAATCCGAAGCGTCAAAGGGGATCAATTCTGGTATTCGTACGATCCGCTTGAACGTCGACTGGCATTCGAAAACCCCCGCACAGTTCTAATTCCTCTCGACACGATCACCGTCACGCTTTCAGCAAGTCTGCAGGATCTTTCGGGTCACAGCCTGGGGACGCCGTTCGAGAGAGTTGTCTACGCCGGTACGGTTGTTTATGCGGGTGATGCCACGAATGACAGGTTTGTCGACGAGCGAGACATTCTTCCAATAGCGTACTTCTGGGAAAGCAGCGGCCCGACACGGGCGGGGTATCCTGATCTAACCTGGCACGCAAGCCCGGGACATCAGTGGTCGCCCGTGGCCGCAAGCTATGCCGACGCCGATGGCTCCGGAGTTGTCGACGCGAATGACATTTGCGCCGTGATCAACAATTGGGGGGAAGATATGTTCCGCGAAGGGAAGCTGACCGTGCCGGTGACATACAGCGCTGTGGCGCGTATCCTTGCCGACCGCGATCAGTCGGTGTTGGCGGCAATGTACGAGGGTGCTGCGGACTGTCCGGAAAGCGCTGCCAAACAACTGATCCTGCGCGCCCTCGGGGATCTCCTCAAGCGCGAATCGGAATCAACTTTGCCGACTTCTTTTGCCCTATACCAGAATTTCCCAAATCCCTTCAATCCGAGCACAGAAATCTCGTTCGATCTTCCGGCTTCCTGCGATGTTACGTTGGAGATTTTCAGCAGCGCTGGTCGCAGGGTAGCGCTCCTGGCTCGGAAACCGTTTACCGCAGGAAACCACACTGTTCGGTGGGAGGGAGTTGACGATGGGGGGCGGCATGTGGCCAGCGGCGTTTATCTGTATCGCCTCACCGCCGGCGAGCATGCCGAATCAAGGAAGATGCTCCTCCTGAAGTAGGGTACGTCTTCCACCGGACATCCGACGAAGGGCTCCGGGTTCTTCGTAGGACATCCGGTGCTCGTCGGGGAATCTCTCTCCCCATCTTGTGCTGGGGTCGATGAGAAGATATATTCACGAAACAAAGATATAGTGGGCTTCCGCTCTACATGATCGGACGACCCGGAATATTGGGATTTTTCGTGGATAGACAGGATGACTCAGGCCGTTCGTGAACCCTCGGTGTTGTGTCGCCACTGCGGCGATCACTGCCGAGACGATTCGATTATCTTTGATAGCCAGAATTTCTGCTGTGCCGGATGCCGGGCGGTCTATGAACTGCTGCATCAGTCGCACCTGAGCGCCTACTATGATCAGAACTCGTCGCCCGGAGTAAAGCCGGCCAGCGCGCAGGCGGCCTCGAAGTTCGCTTACCTGGAGGATCCGAAGACCAGGAGCGAGCTGCTCGACTTTGCTGGAGAGGCCTGTTCACGGGTTACTCTGTCGGTTCCGCAGGTGCACTGTTCCTCGTGTGTCTGGCTTCTGGAGAATCTGTTTCGCCTGCACGGGGGGATTAGTCGAACACATGTCAATTTCCTCGAGCGGACGGTTGAGATCATGTTCGACGAACGGAGCATCAGCCTTCGCGCCGTCGTCGAGCTGTTGACCCGTCTCGGCTATGAGCCGGAGATCAATCTCGAGAGGCTCGAAACGCGCACGTCGGCCGCTCCGATTGGTCGCTCGCTCATGCTCAAAGTCGGGGTAGCGGGATTCTGTTTTGCCAATATCATGCTCCTGAGCTTGCCGGCCTATCTGGATAGCGCCGATAGGCACGACGAACAGCTCTCGGCCCTCTTTGGCTATATTTCGCTGGCGCTCGCGCTGCCCGTGGTTGCCTATTCAGCGCGAGACTACTTTTCATCGGCGGTCAGCGGCCTGCGGTCGAAGACCATTACCATCGAGTTTCCAATTGCGGTCGGTCTGTTGGTGCTGTTCGGCAGAAGTCTGTTCGATATTCTCACTGGAGCGTCGCCGGGATTTCTGGACTCTCTTGCGGGGCTTGTCTTCTTCCTGCTTCTGGGTCGTGTCTTTCAGCGCAAGACCTACGAGCGCCTCTCGTTTGAACGGGATTATCGCTCCTACTTTCCGGCATACGTTACCAGGAAGGTCAAAGACGCGGAAACGACTGTGCCCATTACCAGTGTCGAACCGGGTGATCGGATCGTCGTCCGTAACCAGGAGATTGTTCCGGCGGATGCCGTCGTCGTACGGGGGACTGGGCACATTGATTACAGTTTTGTCACCGGCGAGTCCGACCCGCAGACAGTTTCGTCGGGGGGGTTAGTCTATGCCGGAGGCCGACAGGTCGGAAGTGCAATCGAGCTCGAGGTGGTCAAAGAGGTCTCGCAGAGCTACCTGACGCGACTCTGGAACAACAGCGCCCTCACTTCCGATCGATCGTTTTCGCGCGTCGCAACTCTCGCCAATGTCGCGGGGAGGTACTTCACTATTGCGATTCTTGTCGTCGCTGCGGCGACTGCCCTGTATTGGTTTCCGCGCGATAGTGTGACAGCCTGGCAGGCGGTCACAGCGGTGCTCATCGTTGCCTGTCCGTGTGCCCTGGCGCTCTCCAGCCCCTTCGCCCTCGGAACGGCGCTCCGCATACTGGGGCGGCATCGCCTTTACCTGCGCAACAGCGCGGCGGTCGAGACGCTCGCCTCGGTAGATACCATTGTCTTCGACAAAACCGGAACCCTGACCAGCACGAAGGATTCAATCGTTTCGTTCGAAGGGAACCCGCTGTCCGATTTCGAGGAAACACTTGTCGGCTCGCTGGTTCGCCACTCCACTCACCCATTGAGTCGGAGTCTGACGAGACACCTGACAAGATCAGAGTACCTCGACGTGACCCGCTTTGAAGAGCTGCCCGGTGAAGGGATCGCCGGCAGCATCGGCGAGCACGTGGTTCGGCTCGGGCGTCGAGAGTGGGCGCTCATGCAAAGTTCGGCGGCGCAGATCGCGGAGGCGATTCCCGCCCCAGGTGGCGCCGAGACCACCGTCTTTGTTGCCATCGACGGCAGTTGTCGCGGCTCGTTCCGAGCGATCAACAAGTACCGCGACGGTCTGGAGGAAACCATCGCTTCACTGCGCGATGCTTATCGACTCACGGTTCTATCCGGGGACAACGATCGCGACCGGAAACGTTTGTCCGATTTATTCGGTGAGCAGACGCCAACACTCTTCAACCAATCCCCGTACGATAAACTGTCTCACATACAATCCTTGCACGGACAGAATCAAAAGGTTTTAATGATAGGCGATGGACTTAACGACGCCGGCGCTCTCAAGGCCGCTACGGCCGGACTCACCGTCTCCGAGGACATGGTTGGCTTTTCTCCGGCCTGCGACGGCATCATTGATGCCACGGCGCTCAGCCGCCTCCATCAGTTCCTGTCTTTGGCCAAACGGAGCGTGGTGGTCGTTGTGTTGAGTTTCGTATTATCAATCCTGTATAACATCGTGGGGCTAGTGTTCGCCGTCCGAGGTGAACTGTCACCGCTGGTGTCAGCCATTCTCATGCCAGCCAGTTCGATAACAGTCGTGCTCTTCGCTGTCATGGCGACCAACCTTCAGGCCAGGAGAACGGGACTGTAGCATGTATGTGCTGATTGTCCTCATTCTGGCTTCGCTGTCGGTGGCAACCACCTTTCTCCTGGCGTTCTGGTGGGCGGTTCGAAACGGACAATTTGACGACACGTATACGCCGTCGATGAGAATCCTCTTCGAGGATCAGACCCCAAACGAGAGAAACGAGAGAATGCATATATCTTCACGGGAGAAAGAGTGAATGGCATCTGAGACATTCCAATACGACAATCGGCTGGTTCGAGATTTCGGAGTTGCGACGATGCTCTGGGGAGCGGTCGGCATGGTGGTCGGCCTGCTGATCGCCACGCAGTTGTTCCTTCCGAGTCTCAACTTTGGAGTACCGTACACGACTTTTTCGAGACTCCGTCCACTCCACACGAATGCAGTCATCTTCGCTTTTGTCGGAAATGCCATGTTCATGGCTGTCTACTACTCACTGCAGCGCCTCTGCAAGGCGCGTCTGTTCAGCGATCTGGTTGGTCGAATTCATTTCTGGGGATGGCAGTTGATCATTGTCTGCGCGGCGGTCACGCTGCCGCTGGGGATCACAAGCAGCAAGGAGTATGCGGAGCTTGAATGGCCGATCGACATTCTCATCGCGCTGGTCTGGATCGCGTTTGGGATCAACCTGTTCGGGACGATCTTCAAACGACGCGAGCGGCATATGTACGTGGCGATCTGGTTCTACATCGCAACCTGGGTGACCGTCACCGTGCTGCATGTCGTCAACTCGATAGAATTGCCGGTCACCTTTCTGAAGAGTTATTCGGTCTATGCCGGCGTCCAGGATGCGCTTGTCCAGTGGTGGTATGGGCACAATGCAGTCGCCTTCTTTCTGACCACACCGTATCTGGGTATGATGTATTATTACCTGCCCAAAGCCGCGGATCGGCCGGTCTTTTCATACCGCTTATCGATCATTCACTTTTGGGCGCTCATTTTCATTTACATCTGGGCGGGACCGCATCATCTGCTTTACTCTGCATTGCCGGACTGGGCCCAGTCGCTGGGAACGGTCTTCTCGATCATGCTGATCGCGCCGTCGTGGGGGGGAATGCTCAACGGATTGTTGACGCTTCGAGGAGCGTGGGACAAGGTTCGCGAGAGCGCCGTCTTGAAATTCCTTGTCGTGGCAGTAACAGCTTATGGCATGGCGACCTTTGAGGGGCCCACTCTGTCCATTAAGAACATCAACGCCCTGTCACACTTTACCGACTGGACCATCGCTCATGTCCATGTCGGTGCGTTGGGCTGGAACGGCTTTCTCACCTTCGGCATTCTTTACTGGCTGATCCCGCGCATCTATCGCACGACCCTTCATTCCGAAAAAATGGCCAATGCGCATTTCTGGATCGGGTTCCTGGGCATTCTTATCTATGCCCTGCCGATGTACTTTGCCGGGATCACACAGGGACTCATGTGGAAAGAGTTCACCGATGGCGGCTTGCTGCGTTATCCCAATTTCCTTGAGACTGTGCTGCAGATCATCCCCATGTACGTGATCCGCGCCTTCGGGGGGACCCTGTTCCTGACGGGCGTCGTACTGATGATTGTCAATCTGGTCAAAACGATGAAAAAGGGGACGCTGCTCGCGAATGAAGAAGCCCAGGCGCCGGCGCTCGCGAAAGAGTTTACGGCAAGTGGTCACGATAGTATGTTCCACCGTGTCCTTGAGCGTCGCCCGGTGAAATTTCTCCTGCTGTCGACAGTCGCGGTGTTGATTGGCGGACTCATCGAGATTGTCCCGACCTTCCTGATCAAAACCAATATCCCGACGATCGCCAGTGTCAAACCATACACACCGCTTGAACTGGAAGGGCGCGATCTCTATATCCGCGAGGGATGCAACAACTGTCATTCCCAGCTGGTCCGCCCATTTCGTTCCGAGACCGAGCGCTACGGTGAGTATTCGAAGGCGGGTGAGTTTGTGTACGACCATCCGTTCCTGTGGGGATCCAAACGGACCGGCCCCGATCTGCATCGACAAGGAGGCAAGTATCCCGACGCTTGGCACTATAACCACATGAAGGATCCGACCTCAATGTCTCCGGGTTCGATCATGCCCCCATTTCCCTGGCTGGTCGCCGATCAGCTGGATATCAGCAACACACCGGCCAAGATTCGCGCCATGCAAACCCTTGGCGCGCCGTATCCGCCCGGGTATGCAGATCAGTGTCTTGAGGACCTTCGCGTTCAGGCGAGCAAGATTGCGACCGGTTTGAAGGAAACGGGCGTGACCGTTTCCGAGGATCGCGAGATTATCGCGATGATCGCATATTTACAGCGACTCGGGACCGATATTAAAGCTACCAAGGCCGCGAAGTGACAGGAGCCAGAAGATGATTTCGGAATTTGTGCAGACCATCGAAGGTGCGGAGTTCTTCCCAGCGCTCTCGCTTATCCTGTTTCTTCTTGCCTTTGTGGGCGTGGTCATCTGGGCCATGCGACTCGACCGACGATTGGTGCAGCGGATGGCGCGACTGCCATTGGATCAAGACATACGTGAATCTGCGGGAGTGACCCACCATGACTGAATCGTTTGATAAACTGCTCGACCACGAGTACGACGGAATCCGCGAGCTCGATAACGACCTTCCCCGCTGGTGGGTGTGGCTGTTTTACATCACCATCATATGGGGAGTTCTCTACTTCCTCTACTACCACGTTGCCGACATTGGATATCTCAGCGACGATGAATACCAGCGCGAGCTGGACCCAACCTTTGTGCGTGTCGGAATCGCTGAAAACCGCGCGTTTGGGGTGCTGTCAGAGTACCGCTCCCCCTTCTACGATCCGGCGCGCGATCACAAGCTGGCCAAGATGACAGCGGGTGCAGCCGCCCGACTCTACAAGGAGGAGACTCGCGAAAAGGATACGGTCACCTATATGGCGCTCACCGACGAACCCAGCATCGACGCCGGTCGGGCGATCTTCCAGAGGCTCTGTTTCACGTGTCATGGTAAACTGGGTGAGGGCGGGATTGGACCCAACCTGACCGATGACTATTGGCTCCACGGGGCGGGGATAACGAACACCGTCAAAACCGTTAAGTACGGTTACCCGACCAAAGGGATGCTCTCCTGGCGCGGCGAACTGAATCCGGATCAGATTCTCCAGGTAGCCAGCTATGTCCTGACTCTCCATGGCACAAATCCGCCCAACGCCAAGGCCCCGCAGGGAGATCTCGTTAAGGAGAAGTGACCACGCCATCACAGACTGAGAGGTCCGAGTCATTTCGCGATACTCTCGCCACCATCGACCGCAAGGGGAAGCGAGTCTGGGTTTATCCAACTAAGCCCAGGGGAAAATTCTACGCCGCACGGACGATTGTCTCATATTTCCTGTTGGCCTTTCTCTTTGGCGCTCCGTTTGTACGCATCGACGGCAATCCGCTTCTCCTCTTTGACATTCTCCATCGGCAGTTCTTCATCTTTGGCCTGATCTTCTGGCCTCAGGATCTCTATCTGTTCGTGCTCGCCACGATCGCGCTTGCGGTTTTGGTCATCTTGTTCACGGCCGCATTCGGCCGGCTTTTTTGCGGTTGGGCCTGTCCGCAGACGGTCTTTATGGAAATGGTGTTTCGCAAGATCGAGTACATCATCGAGGGGAATGGACCGCGCCAGCGGGACCTGGACCAGGCGCCAATGTCTGGCGCCAAGTTCTTCAAGAAGACACTCAAGCATAGCATCTTCTTTGTGATCTCGTTCGCAATCGGGAACACCTTCCTGGCCTATTTCATCGGCACCGACGCGCTCTTTCAAACCATGTCGGATTCTCCCGGCAATCATCTGACCGGCCTGACCTTCATGATTCTATTTTCACTCGTATTCTACGGCGTGTTTGCGCGTTTCCGCGAACAAGCCTGTACTCTGGTGTGTCCGTACGGACGCCTGCAATCAGTTCTTCTTGACGCCAACTCCATTGTTGTCGCCTATGATTTCAAGCGCGGCGAGCCGCGTGGGCCGATTGTCAAAGGGGCTGATACTGCCACAAAGGGAGACTGCATCGACTGCGGCGCGTGCGTGCGAGTCTGTCCGACCGGCATCGATATTCGTCATGGGACGCAACTGGAATGTGTGAACTGCACGGGCTGTATCGACGCCTGCGACCGCGTGATGGAACGTGTCAACCGACCTACGGGGTTGATCCGCTACAGCTCCTATAACAACATTGCTCACGGTCTGCGCATGAGATTCACCCCGCGTATGATGCTTTACTCTGCCATCCTGGTGACGCTCATGCTGGTCATCACTCTCTTGATGTTCAACCGCAAAGAAGTAGAGACAACGATTCTGCGGGCCACAGGCTCGTTGTATGTCGAGCTTGACGACGACTCCATCCGCAATCTATATACTGTCTCCGTGGCGAACAAAACCACGCGTGAACTGCCGGTGGAGTTACGTTTGAAGAGCCCGCATGGTCAACTTACCGTGGTCGGACCAAGGCTCCAGGTCAAACCGCACGGCCTGAGCGAATCGGTCTTCGACGTTCAGATTCCGCGGAAGAGCCTGTTTACAGCCAATACACTCATCACCATCGAAGTGCTCAGCAACGGCAAAGTCATCCAGGAGATTCGAAGCACGTTTGTCGGACCTGAACCGAAAGAAAGAGAGCGGCATGACGAAGACAAAGACTGACAATCGATGGGGGATCGGTGTGTTCGTGCTATATGGTTCGTTCGTACTCTTCATCCTCGCCTGCGTGGGATTCGCATCGTTTCAACGGTTTGATCTGGTCGAAGAGGGTTATTACGACAAGGGGATCAAGTATCAAGATCAGATTGATCGTGTTGCGCGCACTCAGAATCTCATCGAACGTCCGTCGATAACTGTGGACACATACGACCGGACGCTGGTAGTGACTTTCCCACAACAGTTTCCTGCCGACCGTGTATCCGGTACGCTGTTGCTGTTTCGCCCCTCGAATGCTCATTGGGATCGAACGGAACCGCTCCAATTGAATGAGGAAGGCGCGCAGAAGATCCCGCTCGCCGGACTGCCGCACGGGCAGTGGCTTGTCAAGCTCGAGTGGAGCTTCGATGCTGTTCAGTACTATTCTGAAGAGACGCTTTTCCTGAAGTAGATCGACGTATGCTTGAGTGGACAGGATTCATTATTGGGTTCCTCGGAAGCGTGCACTGCATCGGCATGTGCGGTCCGATCGCGATCGCGCTTCCGACTGGATTTTCATCATCGTTTCGGCTCTTACTGAGTCGGCTGACATATAATGTCGGACGGGTCCTTACCTACTGCACGCTCGGCGCAATCAGCGGCCTGCTCGGCAAGAGTATCGCGATGGCCGGTTTCCAGCGCTCTCTTTCCATCAGCGCGGGTGCACTCATCGCGCTCGGAGTCCTTCTCCCTGTTGTCGCACGACGACGCCTGCTTCCGCTCGATGCTCTACCGCGCGTTCTGGATCGAATCAAGAATCTCTGGGGGCGATTGTTCGTAAAGCGCACGGTCTGGTCGATATTTGCCATTGGCATTCTGAATGGGTTCCTGCCCTGCGGGTTCCTATATGTCGGTCTTGCCGCTTCGGCCGCTACCGGAGGTATTGTCTCCGCTACGACATACATGGCTCTGTTTGGCCTTGGTACGGTCCCCGCGATGCTGGCCACTTCGTTTTTCGGTGGATTTCTGACCGTGAGAGTGAAGCAGAGCCTGGTAAGACTCATGCCCGCCACAGCGCTGATTGTCGCCGTTCTCCTGATTCTTCGCGGCCTGTCGCTCGGTATCCCCTACGTCAGCCCGATTCTTCCCTCGGATAGTGTGGTTGCTCAGCCACCCAGTTGCCACTGACCAGTTCGTGGCTTTGCGGGCCGGGAAAGTGATTGACAGGTACGACCGCTCTCGTATCTTCTGTCTCAAAACATGGATATGGAGGAACTATGAGGCAAGACGTCAGCGCCGAACTCATCTTAAAGCAGATCTTGGCATTCTTGCAGGAAACATTCGAAAAGGGGAACGGGATTTATCTCGACGGAGGAACCTCGCTCATCGAGACCCTCGATGCGCTCTCTTTCGCTGCGGCCTCGCGGCCGGGCACTGACGGCGGCACGAGCATCGCGGGGCATGTTGATCATATTCGCTTCTACCTGCGAGTGATGAATGACTACATGGATGGGAAGCATTCCGAGAAGCTGGACTGGAAGCAGAGCTGGCTTCGACACACGGTCAGCGATGCCGAGTGGAAGGAGCTGCGAATGCAGGTTCGTGATGATTACCAGCAGCTTCTGACACACCTGCGGAGCTTCGACGATTGGAATGACGAGCGGAGGCTGTCAGGAGCGCTGGGAGCCATCACACACACCGCGTTCCACATTGGGGCGATCAGGCAGATTCAGAAAGTCGTGAGCGGAGCGGAGAGCAAGGGGCGATAGTAACAAAAAAAGAGTGACCCAAGACACGACAGCAAGAGAGGGGGGCCTGCCGAAGGTCCGGGTCACCTTAATAGGCTCTGCCTTGTCGGCATGAGCTTCTATTTTCCTGGTCTTACCGGAAGGTCAACAACTGTCCTTCATCGGCTTCGAATGCTCCACACCGAATGGTAATACCTGTCGGACACCGGAACAAGCACTAATTAGCTCTCCGAAGTGTTATTTAATGAAAAGTGATTTCATTGCGGCGTAGGTTCGTACCGCGCAGCGGTTTCGTGCCGTCAATGTTCTGTTCCTGCCCTACGGTTTCTCTTTGACAACGACAATCGTGCAATTGGTTACCAGTGCTGCCAATGCCCCCAGGGCGGCCAGAACCGGAAGCAGGATCGTGCCGACCGACGCGACACTAACCGGAATCTCCAGCAACTTCTCTCCCTTTTCGTTCTTGATGATAATGCGTCGCACGTTTACTTCGTGCACCAGCTTCTTGACCATATCCACCAGCTGTTGGCCGGTAACCTTGATCTCTTCCTCAAACGTGTGTTGTTCCGACATTAGTTTGTCTCCGTTCTGTTTGTCATACCGGACATACGCAGGATCACGCACTCTTGTTCCGTCCGTAAGGCTCCCCTTCCCTGGGTACTTGATCAGCAAAATGCGGATCGAAACTGATTTCTCGTTCGGTTGGTCCGGCGTGTCCGGCGATAGCCCGGGCAATGTACTCGTTAGATTTCTCCGAATCGCGCAATATCGCATAGGCGCGCGCGATCTCGTAGAGTACTTCCCCGTCAAGCGCGGAACGTCCGACGAGATCGTTTACAAGTTCGATCGCCTCCTCGTTTCTACCCAGCGATGCCAGCGCCAGCGCGCGATACGCTCGCACATGAAAGTTGGGGAATTCAGGCGAATCAGCAGCCCGACCCTGTTCGATCGACAAGTGGAAGTACTGCGCGGCCAGCTCCTTCCGCCCACAACGCTGCTCCACAAAACCGAGGTAGTAGTTAGCGACGAACGGGAAGAAGCCTTCGATTGCCGACTTGGCAAACTTGTCACGCGCGGCATCATATTCCATGTGCACCAGATGAACATATCCGGCGTTAATCCAGCAGTTCGGATCCCCCTTGAATTTCGCAGCCAGAAGAAAGTTCTCCAGCGCTTGCTCCAGAACGCCCAGCTTCAAATAGACTGTCCCAAGCATATGATACGCTCGACCATAGTCGGGACCCAGCTCGATCGCACGCTGGAGGGTTGCCATTGCCAGTGTATACTTCTTTGAATCCATGTGCAAAATGCTGAGTAACAGCAGCGTCTCGAGATCGCAAGGAGCGAGTTCGAGCGCCTTTCTTGCCCACGAAAGAGCCAAATCATGATTCCCCTGCATTTCCGCCAGCCAAGCGATGGTCCGGTGTCCGATGGCATATTTGGGATTGTATTCTATGGCCTTGAGGAATGATTGCTCGGCTGAGATCGGGTCCCCGGAGAACATGTAATATCGGCCCAGCGATCGATGCGCTTCGGGCAGTGTGGGCGCGATGGCGATCGCGCTCAGCGCTTCGGATTTGGCCGCATCTATCGTGTGCGGGCTGCGGTCATAATAGGCCATGTACTTAAAAGAATAGACGTCCGACAGACCGGCATGGGCAAAGGCCAGTGTCGGATCGATCTCCAGCGCTTTGCGAAACATCATCAAAGCGAATTCAAGGTCATCTGGCTTGTTGGTCTGATAGTAGCTCTTCCCCTTGAGATAGTATTCGTAGGCCGAGATGTCGGTCTTCAGGTAGTCGTCAAACTCAACCGTCGACGATCCCGACTGGTTCGCCAACGCGATAGCAACTTCGCGAGCGGCGGTCGCCAGAACCTTGAAGAGTTCGTCCGAACTTCCTGAAAACTGTTCTCCAAAGATCAGTTTGTTCCCGTCGTCACCATAGATACTCAAGTGCAGCTGGATCTCATCTTTCCACTTCCGCAGTGACCCGACAATGACATAGTGCGATCGACAGCGTTCAAAAACTTCGCGGATATTGCGTGAGTACACTTTCGATGCCTGCGCCGAAACGATCAATCCGGTCCGGCGAGAGAGTTCACCGATCACATCTTCGGTGAAGCCAATGCAAAAATAGTCCCAGCTCGGATCGCCCGAGAGATTCTGAATATCAATGACGGTGACGGTCTGCCTCGCTTCGACATATTTTTCTCTCTCCACCGCCTGCCCTGAGTCACGACCGTGGGTGAACGCCTCCAACACCGCCTGCATGTCCACGTAGCGGCTCGCCGGTTGCTTGGCCAGCGCCCTCATGATCAACACATTGAGCCATTCGGGAATACTCGTCACGATCTCCTGCGGCTCAGACGGAGATTCGTGAAGGATGGAATAGATGATGGCCGAGGGGTATGCGCCCTCGAACGGTCTGATGCCGGTGAAGAGCTCATAAAGAACGACTCCATAGCTGAAGACATCCGATGCCGCGCCAAGGGTTTCACCGCCGACTTGTTCCGGTGATAGATAGTATAAAGTCCCCTCGATGTTCCCCTTTTCGTCCACGGTGTCCGGTGTCATGGCTTTGGCGAGTCCGAAGTCCAAAATCTTCGCCTGCCCACCGGGCGTGATCTTGATGTTCTCCGGTTTGAGATCTCTATGCACCAGCCCTTCGCCGTGGGCAGCTTTCAACCCCTCGGCCACCTGACGCGCCAGCTCAATCTTCTGGTCGAAAGACATACTGGCAGCCGACGATCTGAGATCGTCACCATAGATCAATTCGAGGGAAATGAAGGGGTGGTTGTCGATCTCGGAGTGCTCCCACACCTTCACGACATACGGAGAGTCGATTCTGGCCGCTTGTTTGGCTTCCTGCGCCAATCGTGCGCGATAGTCCGGAGATTTCGAAAGACTGGAGCGGATCAGCTTTAACGCCACTGCGCGGTCAAGGCGGGTATCGACTGCCTGATAGACCCGTCCCATCGCTCCTTCACCGAGCAGTCGTCCGATCTGGTATGATCCGAACATCGACCCGGGATCAAACATATGCAGACCTGCATGTCGCGGGCCGGCTGACCCCGACAATTAACAGTTGATACGAACCACTTGATCTCATATCCTACCTGTGGAGATTCCCGACCCTAAATATATAGTAATCTCTGCAGCATGACAAATGTTTCGGATTTAGAACTTAAGCGCCTCCAGCAGGCCGTTCAGGAGTTGACCACCCTCAACGAGATAGCTCGTACGATCAGCGCCTCCATGACGGTTGACTCGATCACGCAGGTTATTCTCGATCACTGCCTGCGCCGGTGCGCGGCCACCCAGGGGGGCGTCTTCCTTTTGGACAAGGCAGAACTCTCGGCCGACAAGTTTCGCACGTTTGTTCGGGAATTCGACACCGGCTCCTACCAAATCCCGCTCCGCCTCAACGCCACTCTCACCGGCTGGATGCTTAAGCACCGAACGGTGTTGCTCTGGAGTAGAGCGGTCCCCGATGATCGTTTCCCGGGTATAGACTTTGCCACATTTGGAATCCAGTCGATTCTGGCCGCTCCGCTCATGTCCCACAGCACCCTTATCGGTGTCCTGACTCTCTTCAACAAGAAAGGGGCTTCGGGCTTTGATGACAACGATAAGCGGCTGCTGGCCATTGTCGGGTCGCAGACGGCGCAGGTCATCGAGAACGCCCGCCTTTTCGAGCAGGAACAGCGGCTCAAGCTGATCGAAGAAGAACTGAAGATGGCAACCAGCATCCAGGCCGGATTCCTACCGAAAAGTGACCTCATCCGACCGGATGGACAGATTGCCGGCGTGTGCCTGCCGGCTAAACAGGTCGGCGGCGACTTCTACGACATTCTCGAATTGGCTGACAAGCGCGTGTTTGTCTCGATCGGTGATGTTTCCGATAAGGGGATGCCGGCCGCGCTGCTGATGTCGAACGCGCAGGCGGTGCTGAGATCGAACATCGCACGCGGTAATGACATTAATTTGAGCGCGGTTGCCTCCGATCTCAACCGACTGATCTGCCAGTTTTCGTCGCCGGGGCAGTTTATCACGGCTCTGCTTGGTATCGTGGATTTCGAGAAGCGGACCTTCACCTATGTCAACGCCGGACATCACGGGCCGGTTGTGCTCGGGCGTGATGGCGTGGTTCAGACTTTCAGCGAATCCGATCTGATCATTGGTGTGCTGCCCGCCTGCGTATACCGGCAGCAGACGCTCTCTCTTGGCGACGCGCGCCTGGTTGTGCTCTATACCGATGGTGTCACCGAAGCGGAGAACGCCTCGGGGGAGCAGTACGGCGACGAACGACTTCAGGCGATCATAAGGCGGGCAAGGAACAACAACTCGGCGGAAGTTCTTGACAATCTTACTGCAGATCTCTCGAAATATCGCGATGGCCACGCGCGATCGGACGATCAGACCTCAGTCGCGATTCTGTTCCCGGACAGGTAGCCGGCCGATATTGGCAAGCCTTCCAATTTCCCCGTCGAGTCAGATTGTCACTCCGAGATTCGCTCTATCATCCCAATCAGAACTCGAAGCACGGCTTGACGGGCACTGACAAGCCCATCAGGTAATCCACCATTCCGAACATGTCCTGAATATCCATAATCCCGTCGCAATCATAGTCAGCCAGGTGCGCCGATGGAAACGGCTCGACGCTGGTGGCCAGGTAATCGATTATCGCAAAGAGATCGTTGATATCCAGCGCGCCATCATTGTTCGCGTCACCGTGGGAGATCGATAGCACCGCGCGGAAGGCGTCGACGCGGCCCCAGCCGAACTGATTGTCCGGATCATAACCAGGATGCACCGCAGTACGCTGCAAGATATTCGTGACGGCCATATTCGTGACACCTTGTTCTTCCGACAGGAGCGACGGGTCCTTTGAAAGGAGGAGCGAGGCCACGCCTGCAGCAATCGGGCAAGCGGCCGAAGTGCCATTAAACTTACAGTAATAGTTCGGGTTATTTGGATATATTTCGCATGCCGTAAGGAAGTAACCGCTGCCTTCACCTGGATTTATTCCCAACCCCCCCATTCGATCTAGCGTGAAAACACCATCGTTCCAGTTGGCACCCCCGCTCGGTGCCACCAAGTCGAGTCCGTAACCGTACTGGCTGTAGTACCACCGAGCAGAGTCGTTATCGGGATGCACTGCGCCAACAGCTACACAGCTACTATACGAGGCGGGGAACGCGAGATAATCCATGCCACTATTTCCACTTGCAAAGAGAATCGTGCACCCCAGCGTGTCAGAACCGCGCACCCGGCCGCGGCGATGGGCGTTGTAAATGGCAGTACTGATCACACCGAACTGGTACGCGGTATCGTGAGGATCATCCTCGTTGAATTCATATCCCCAACTGCAGGAGATAATGTCCGCCCCGTGCTGATAGGCCCACGTTATCGCAGCTGCAACCGTGTCCGCTAGCGGTTCCTTCATTCCATTGAACAGGGTTATCGGCAGAATTCTGACAATCGGATTCAGCGATATAATGCCGGAGGCTTCACTGCCACCAGCCGCGCTGTCCGTCGTGTGACTGGCAGCGATTAGTCCGGCGCAGAACATACCGTGCCACAGTGATGGCTTATCAGGAGTAGAAACATAGTCTATCCCTGGCAGGATTCTTGAAGCCGGTAAGTCCTCGTGAGCATCTATCTTTGTGTCAATCACGGCTACGATCACACTCTCGGTCAATCCGGCGAAATCCCAGACTGATCGATCGTTGAACGAACCAATCACGCGCTTAATGTGACTCTGATAACCATGGTAGTGATCATAGAGTTTGTAGCCACTCAACGTCGGGCGGGCACTGAAGATCGGGTGAGCAAAATCACACATGGACAGCTGGTAGTATCGGTTTGCAAGCTCCAATGCCCCCGTACCAGACGCTTTCGTGTTGCGTAGAACCCACACGTTGGGCATCCCCTCGATCTCGTACACTGATTCCGCCCCGAACTGTAGGTTGACAGAGTCGATCTCAGATTTCGACACTTTCTCCTTGAAGCCGACCGCAATGCGGTCACCAACAAGAAGAGGAGACCCTCCAATGGTCTGATAATAGGGTTCGGCGCCGACAAGTCCGGGAACCTGTCGAAGCGAATCAATGAACGGATCTAACGCATTCGCAACCTTCAGTCGATAGGCCGTGAACCCATCGATGAGTGTCGAATCGCTCTGGAGCTCACCCACCCGGACGAATGTACCTATCAGCTCTTCTCGTTGGACAGGCGACAGGCTAGGGTCGAACTTCACTGTAATTCGTGTCGAATCGACTCGCAGCGGTATCTGCTTGCCCCCACTGTAGTAGTAGATGTCTTTGGCATTTGAACTCGCGGCGGCTATGAGCACGAGTATCAGGACCATCCTCGAAATAGGTTTCATTGAAAACTCCCCTCTTTGTTAAGGCTTTGTTTGACAAGTGAGAAACGTCATGCTCCGCCTTGTACAGAGCCACTTCGCCGTGTCAGGTCGAGCCAGATTGTAGTCGAGTAACATCCCACCATCCACTCTTTCCGCAATTAGATGGCCATCAGGCGTCATGGCCATATAACCTGCAGGAATGTAGTCGCTCGCGGAGCACCGACCGCCCGCCGAATATGGTATGCGAACCGAATCGAGCATCCGGTTGCCGGGGAAATCGTAGACCGCGAAAGTGTAAGGCGCAGGTGGCCAATCAATATCACCCGGTACAGTCAGATAGAACCGCGTGCCATCCGGTGACGCCACCATGTCATGACCGGTGCGTCCTAGCGCACGATCAAACAGAAGGGTATCCCGCTCCACATCGTAGACCTGGAGCTTCCCATGTTGGTAAGCGATCAGTGTTACATTGTCTTTCGCGATCATCGTTGAGATGCCAAGAGCGAACGGCACACTTCTTTTCCACAAGATCGATCCGCTGTCAATTCCGATACACGCCAGGGGGGTGAGGGTTGGTGGATCCCCGTAAAAGCCATATCGGCAGTAGAAGAGCTTACTATCGTTTGAAAACGTTCCGGTAGTGGTCGGAACGGTGTCACGAAAGAGGACAAAATGATCTGAGGCTCTTAGAATGATCAAAGAGTCCGACAAAAGCGCGATCATATTCCCGTCAGGTGAGTGGACAATGTCCCACACATCACCACAGGGAAGATCGAAGATAATCTCAGGCGAGGCTACGTCCAGGGCTGAGACGCCCGCCAGCCTCTTAAAATAGAGTTTCCGGCCATCCGGGGATGCTTTTAGACCGAAGACATCCGAAAAAGGCAATGGAATTGAATCAACCGCTCCGGTCAGTGTATGATAACCGACCAGGTTCCCTCCATACGGGTTCCAGCCGTACACCACATAGTCTTTAGGGCCGTCTGGCGGTGGGTCTGTACTCTTGTCAGCGCACTTCGTCAGCAGCAGAGAGACGGCAACGCACAGCAAAGCACACACCGCGCTTAAGATTCTCACTCGCATGTTCACTAAACCTCCCAATCTGGTTCCCTCGTCCTGTTTCAAGTATAACGAATCCCCCCCCCCGCGTGTCAAGAGGAAAAATGAGATAATGTTGTCTACACCTAGTCGAATTGAGGCTCTTGCCTAGGGGCCAGAAGAAGCGCCAGTTCACACACCCCGCTAAAGTCGGGGCGCAAGAACTAGCGCAACCGCAAACTACTGCCTGCCCCACAAGATCACCCCCAACTCACCCGCAATCCCCGCTCCGCATAGCTTTATGAAAGAGCTGTGTATGCCAACGACTAACCGTCAGCGCCCGCGAAGCGAACCGGCCCCGCGCAGCGGGTGAGAAAACGAACCCATTTCCCATTCTACTGCAGGTCTCTGCTCAAGAAAGACTCGACCTGCCGTGATTCAACAACTGCCCAGGCAGTGAGCCTGCACCACGCCGTGGTGCTACGGGCAGAGCGGCAATACGACCACGCCGCTCAGACAATTGGCATGTCCCTTGCTCGCTTGGAACCTTCGGTCAGGTCACAATCCCAGAAGCAGGGATCAAGACCCGACCGAACGATTAGAATGTCGCGTCAAGCCTGTCCCTGTTCAACAGGGTGTGAACTGACGCCGACCTCATGGACACGCCGGCAATACCGCCACGCCGCTCAAGTAATCGATCACGGCGAAGAGATCGCCGATGTCAATCGTGCCGTCGATGTTCACATCGTTCTCGGCCGGACATCCCGATAGGGGCAGGCTCGTACCTAGATAATCGACCACCGCAAAAACATCTGATATGTCCACGATATCGCCGGTGTCACCGTCGGTGTTGCCGGTTGTGTTCAGGCAACAGCAGGCGTCGCCGATGTTGTCACCATCCGTGTCTTTCTGGTCGGGATTCGCCTTCTGAGGACAATTGTCGCAGAGGTCGCCGACTCCGTCGGCATCGGTATCAAGCTGGCTGGGATTCGCAACCTTCGGGCAGTTGTCGCACAGATCACCGAATCCATCGCCGTCAAAGTCACTCTGGGTCGGATTCGGAACAGTCGGGCAATTGTCGCAGACGTTACCGATCCCGTCAATATCGACGTCAGCCTGATCGTTGTTCCCGTTGAGCCGACAATTGTCGCAGGCGTCGCCAAGCGTGTCGGTATCGGAGTTCGTCTGGGACGGGTTCGCGGTGAGATCGCAGTTATCAATCGAGTCGATAACCAGATCTCGATCGCTGTCACGGGCGAGGATTTTCTCGAAGAACGCGTTTTGATCCGCGCCGGTGCGGCCGTCATTCCAAGTCGCCCCCCAACTCGCGGACAGGACAGGATGGTCCGATGACAGATAGGTGCCAAGATAGAGTCCAAGCGGAGTTGGAATAGAACTGACGGGTGGATATGGACCGCCACGCGTGAGCATGAAATCGGTCCAGGTGTTTCCACAGTCGAGGGAAACCGATGTCCAGACTTCAATGTTTACGTTGGCCGGATCGCGGCGACGGTCGTAGTACGTGACACGGACTTCACCGGTGCTGGGATCGACGGTAACCGATGGAGCCCACTGATCGGCGTTTGTCCCGGGAGCGTCCTGATTGACGCGAATGGGCGCCGACCAGGTTCCGGGCGTACCCCCGGCCGGGCTTGAGCTTAAGAAGATATCCATGTCGGCCCCGGCCCCTTTCGAGTCCCAAACGAGATAGATTCGTCCGGGACATGCCCCTGCGAACCCCTTGTCAATTGCCAGTGAGAGTGCGCCTGAAGCCATGACGCCCCCGTTCAGAATCGGATTGACTGGTGCAATACCTGCCAGTGCCGGTATTGGTGGCGACCAGGGAGACCCGCTGGCCGGAACCGGGCTGGTGGCGAACATGATGTTTCCAGCCAACATGTCACGCCACGCCACATATATGCCACCCGGAGGGACGAGGATGTTGCCAGCCGGACCGACATAGTCCAGGGCCGGTTTCGCGCCTCCGAGAACCTTCCAAACCGGCAATCCGGCCACGACTGCTACTGGCATCGTGAAGCCGGGGTAGAAGTTGGGGGGGGTAGCCG
Organism: uncultured Ignavibacteriales bacterium; assembly: GCA_964540105.1. GTDB lineage: Bacteria > Zixibacteria > MSB-5A5 > GN15 > FEB-12 > DATKJY01. The sequence goes on from CAZILL010000002.1 coordinate 159,980, forward strand.
TGTTTGTTGATGATGTCCAGATTCCATAGACGTCAGCGGCGTCGTTGAAGAAATTGCCGTCACCGTTTGGATCGCCATCATTGTCGGTGAATTCCACCCACGCGAAAGTAGCCGTGCCGGCCATCGGGAACGGGACCATCGGAAGGTCGACAGAGGTTACCGAGCAGTAGTCGTCCCACATGTTTGGTCCGGCCGCGGCCTTGAGGATGATCCCCTGGCCAAAGGGGGCGCCCCCTCCGGGTGTATTTGTCATGAAGACCGCGCTCGGGATTCCGGTGAACGGCATCAGCCCACCGTAGGCGGTGGCGCCGAGAATGAAGCCGCCAACCAATTGGGAGGCCATCGTTGGGTTCCACTGGTTAACGAACGGAATGGGGAGATTCGGCATAAACGGAAGCGGTATCCAGGAACCGATATTGCCGGCTGCAGGTGACCACGAATTCCCGATTCTCACGGGTGTAAACCCGGGACCGGCGTGGGCAGAGAACAGGGCGTATACTTCGCCCGGCGCCATCTCGCTCCACGAGACTGCCGTGTTATTCTGTTCCGCCGGTGGCATTGATCCCGGCGCAACTGGTGCATTAGCCCAAGCGGATACTGCGGTCAGAAGGCATAGCCATCCGATCAGTTGGATTCTGAAAAGAAACCTCGCTCTCATGGTTCCTCCTGAGTGTAAGTTTTGATGTCGCGCTGCCCGGGAGTGAAACCGGCGCGCGAGTGTAGTCTGCTAAATCACGCCAAGCGCCGCGTTGAATGATCGCACGGAACCGGATGTACTCGGGGATGGTACCAAGTGAATCAGAATCAGGTTCAGACGATCCAGTAACGTGGGTCGTTTCGTCATTTTTAAGATAGCGGGCAGGGTGTCGGATGCAAGGCATTTCTGATGGTACAAGCGTAAAATGAGACATGACAATCCACGTCAATTTCTACCTGATTTATCTTGTCGAGATAGAGTGAGATGAAGGCTTCTTCGGCCATCTCAGGTGGTAAAGCCACTCGTGAGGACTCTCAAGTTGGTGGAAACGAGCTGACGATCAAGAAAAATGCGCCATCAAGGACTCGAACCTTGGACCCGCTGATTAAGAGTCAGCTGCTCTACCAGCTGAGCTAATGGCGCATTCTATAACAATATGCAATTCTGAGGGTGGAAGGGATCGAACCTTCGACTCCCTGCTTAAAAGGCAGGTGCTCTACCACTGAGCTACACCCCCGGACCTTGTGTTGTCGGTCCCGAGCTCTTTTGCCAGACCGACAAAATATCGCTTCCCCCCGTAAAGTCAACCGGATTTTCGGTTTAGGTACATTCTCTGCCCCGCTCAATGAGGACTCGGCAAACACACTGAGAGCTTGCGGGAAAACCTGAAAAAGTCGCAGAATTTCTTTCACCCATGACACTCTCATGACATAGCGCCGGCCGCAGAATGTAAGTTACCCTTAGCTTTTTCATACCTCCCATAGAAGATTATAGAGGCGCCTCCACAGGCGCCTTTGTATTAAGGGTTTGTCAGCAATCAAAAAAGCACCTCAGCTACGGGGGCGTTTTGAAATGACTGATGCAGGCGTGAGAGCTACTTGGACTTCGTCACCTTCAGAAGCTCAACTTCGAAAATGAGTGTCGCGTTCGGCGGGATCAACCCTCGCCCTACCCCACCGGCTCCGTACGCCAGCGATGCAGGAATAACCAGTTCGCGCTTGCCGCCGACTACCATACCGGCAACCCCTTCATCCCAGCCCTTGATGACCTGACCAGCGCCGAGGCTGAACGTGAACGGTTCCTTCCGATCCAACGAACTGTCGAACTTCTTCCCCTTCTTGCCGCCCCCCTCGTCAAGCCAGCCGGTATAGTGAACGTCAACTGATGCCCCGGCAACCGCTTCGTCCCCCTTTCCAACAACTTCGTCCATCCACATCAAACCGCTCTTGCTGGTATTCCACATTGTTTCCACTTTCTTCTCCGTCTTCGAGGTGACTGCCTCTGATGCCTTGGCTTTCAGTTCGTATGCATCGCCGTTCGTCCAGATTGATTTCGCATAATATGCTGAGAACTTCTTCGATTCCGAATCGCGGTCATACAATTCCGCATCGGACGGTTCCATTACACCATGATGGTCTCTTCGCGCTTGGCGCCAGTTGACACGAGGCAGATTGTCACCCCCAGATCCTTCGCGATATTCTGAAGGTAGGTTCGAGCCCGCTCGGGGAGCGCCTTGAACGACGTTGTGCCGGTAGTGTCAGCCTGCCAGCCGGAAACGGTCTCGTAGACGGGCTTGACGTTAGCGAGTTCGGCCAGATCGAGCGGTACCTCGTGGCTTCGCTTCCCTTGATGCTCGTAGGCCGTGCAGATCTTGATCTCCGCGAATTCATCGAGTACGTCGAGCTTGGTGATTGCAATCGAATCGACACCATTGATGCGTACTGCATGGCGAAGTGCCACCAAATCAAGCCAGCCGGTGCGACGCGGCCGTCCGGTTGTTGCGCCGTATTCGTCCCCTTTGGCTCGAATCTGTTCACCGATGCTATCGACCAGCTCGGTTGGAAACGGTCCGGCTCCAACGCGGGTCGAGTAAGCTTTCACCACGCCAACAACCTCGTCGATCATTTTCGGGCCGATCCCAAGGCCGGTCAGCGCCCCGCCCGTGGTTGTGTTGGATGACGTGGCAAATGGATACGTGCCCAAGTCGACATCGAGCATGCTTCCCTGCGCACCCTCGTAGAGAATGCTCTTGCCAGCCTTGTATGCCTGATGCAGCGCCAGGGAAACATCGACGACCATCGGTGCAATCATGACCGCCAGCTCCAGCAAATCGCGATAGGTCTGTTCGAGATCGGCGCGCGAGTCGGTCGAACCCTCGAGATAGCGCGACTTGATCGTGCGCTGGAACTCGAGCCGTTTTTTCAGTCGCTCGGGGTTGAACAGATCGGCGATCCGAATCCCATGACGCGCCACCTTGTCGACATAGGCGGGCCCGATCCCGCGCATGGTGGTGCCCAGTGATCCGGTCCCGCGATTCTCCTCTTCGACCGCGTCGATCAGTTTGTGATACGGCAAGACCAGATTCGTAGCGGGGGAGAGGAAGAGCCGCCCGCGCCATTCGATCTTCTGTGAACTCAGGAAGGTCAGTTCTTCCTTGAAACCAAACGGGTCGAGGACAACGCCATTGCCGACATAGCAGGTTTTCCCCGGTTGAATTATCCCCGCGGGAATCAGGTGGAGAATATACTTGTCCTTCCCCACGACAATAGTGTGACCGGCGTTTGCGCCCCCCTGAAAACGGGCGATGACATCGGCGTCTGCCGCAAGCAGATCGACGATCTTCCCTTTACCTTCATCCCCCCACTGACATCCGATGACAACTCTATTTTTCTTCATACTAACACGCCTTTCAGCGTTCTTTATGTGTCTCAATTACGTCGCGGATGGCTGCCATGAGCTCCAGCCTTCCTTCGCCGGTCTTGATCGAGAAAGCGAGCGTTGGCGCTCCAAGTTCGGTTTCAGTTTGCCGGACTTTGCGCAGCACCTGATCGCGATTCACCTTGTCAGCCTTGGTGACGACCACCAAGGCCGGAATCTCACGCTCGGCCAACCACCCAAGCAAGGTCAGGTCATCTTCCGTTGGGTCGCGACGGCAGTCGATCAAGAGGACCAACCCGGCGAGATGCGGCCCTTTGACCAAGTAGTTTTCAATAAGTTTGCCCCATCCGGCCTTGATCGTCTTGGCTACCTTTGCATAGCCGTATCCGGGCAGGTCCACAAGATAGAATCGATCGTTGACTGTGAAGAAATTGAGGGCGCGCGTCTTCCCGGGTGTCGATGACACTTTGGCAATGTTCTTCTGCCCGACGAGTCGGTTGAGCAGTGAAGATTTCCCGACGTTCGACCGTCCCGCCAGCGCGACCTGGGGGCGCCGATCCCTGGGAAGTTGAGCCAGCTCGTAAAACGACCCGACAAATTCAGCTGCAAAAGATTTGGCGCCGATAGTTCGCCTTCCTTGATTTCGATACGTCGTGCGTTCAGGTAACTGCGGCTGCACGAACATGGTTACAACCGTGCGCCCGGACGATGCCCTTGTTTGGTTTTCACGTGGTTAAACGGGGAACGGGTCATGGCCAATTTCAGCACTTCTGTGATTGTGCGCACGAAGTGCAACTGGAGACCTTCCAGCAGTTCGCGTGGAAACTCGCCGACATCTTTGCGATTCTTCTCCGGCAAGATGATGCTCGCGATCCCGAGCCGCTTGGCGGCCAGCAGCTTTTCGTTGAGTCCGCCCACCGGCAGTACATCGCCCGTCAGGGTGATTTCGCCGGTCATGGCCAGATCGGTACGAACTTCGATTCTGGTGAGCGATGACAGGATTGCGGTCAGCAAGGTCACGCCGGCCGACGGTCCGTCTTTGGGGACGGCTCCTTCGGGAATATGCACGTGCAGATCCAGATGTTCGAAGAAGTTCTCGTCGAGATTGTAGCGAGCAGCGTTGTTACGAATATGCGCCAGCGATGCCGTCGCTGATTCACGCATCACTTCCCCCAGCGATCCGGTCAGAGTCAGCTTCGCGCTTCCCTTCATCGGCAGCACTTCAACCGGCAGGACTTCTCCACCCAACTCCGTCCACGCCAGCCCGACGGCATATCCAATCGTCGGTTCCGACTTGATGTTCGTGTGAATGTACTTCCGCGGTCCCAGATGGGTCCCCACGCGCGGTGATGTAACGTCAAGCTTTCTGATCTTCCGCCCCTCGGCCAGCTCGACCGCGGTCTTGCGGAGGATGCTGCCGATCTGTCGTTCAAGCTCGCGCACACCGGATTCGCGAGTGTAGTAGCGAATGATCTCAAAGATGGCTTCGTCGCGGAACTTTGTCGGCAACTTCTTCAGGCCGGCCTCAGCAACCTGCTTTGGGATCAGATATTCGCGGGCGATGGCCGCTTTCTCAAAATCGAGATACCCGGGCAGGCGAATGATCTCCATGCGATCGCGCAGCGCTGGAACAATCGAGCTCGTGTCGTTGGCGGTCGTGATAAACAGGATGTTCGAAAGATCGAACTCCACTTCGAGATAGTTGTCGTAGAAGCTGTTGTTTTGCTCCGGGTCGAGAACTTCCAGGAGCGCCGAGGCCGGGTCACCGCGAAAATCCTTGCCGATCTTGTCGATTTCGTCTAAGAGAAACACCGGATTGTTCGCCTCGGCTTTCTTGAGCGACTGAACGATTCTCCCCGGAAGCGCGCCAATGTAGGTTCGACGATGCCCGCGGACTTCGGCCTCGTCGTGAATCCCACCGAGTGACATCCGCACAAACTTGCGCCCGAGCGCTCGTGCTATCGAACGTCCCAGCGATGTTTTCCCTACGCCGGGAGGGCCGACGAGGCAGAGGATCGGTCCTTTCACTTTCCCCGCGAGGCGAATCACGGCCAGATGTTCGAGGATTCGCTTCTTTGGTTTTTCGAGCCCGTAATGGTCGCCGTCAAGGATCGCTCGCACTTCGGGAAAATTGTCGCGGTCATTCGTCGCTGTCGACCAGGGGAGAGCGAGGAGCCATTCAAGATAGGATCGCACGACGCCTGCTTCGGCTGAGAACGGATGCATCTTGGCGAGCTTCTTGATCTCTTCTTCGGCCTTGGCTTTTACCTTGTCGGGGAAATTCCCATCATCCAGCTTCGCGTAGAGATCATCGACTTCCGCCGAAGGCTCGTCGAGCTGTCCCAGTTCATCGCGTATTGCCCGCAATTGGTGCTGCAAATACGCTTCACGGTGACTTTTCGACATCGATTCGCGCACGGTGCCGTCGATCTTCTGTTCGATCTTCAGAATCTCGATCTCTTCCTTGAGGACGTCGGCAAGGATGACCAGCTGCTCATTTACCGTGAAGGCTTCCAACAGCTTTTGCTTGGTCTCGACTTTATGAAGAATCTGCGCTGCGATAGTGTCTGACAATTGGTGGTACTTGGCGATCGATGCCACCGAGACCAGCACTTCATCGGGAATTCGGCGATTCAAACGGACATATTCGGTGAACTGCTCGGACACAGTTCTCGAGAGGGCTTCGGTCTCTCGGTCCTTGTTATTCTGATCGGGGGCGACGACGCTCACTTTGGCGGCGAGATAGCTGTTGGTGCGCGCCATGCTTATCACTTCTGCGCGCGCCAACCCTTCCACCAGAACCTTCAGCGTGCCGTTGGGCATCTTCATTACCTGCAATACTCTCGCGACCACGCCGACGGCAAACAGATCCGACGGCTTTGGATTGTCGGTCGATGACGAACGCTGAGCTACGAGGAACATCTGTTTGTCCTGCACCATCGCTTCCTGCAGGGCATTGACCGTGAACTTCCTGCCGACCAGGAGAGGGTAGATCATATGCGGGAAAACAACGACGTCCCGCAGGGGGATCACCGGTAGTTGCGAGTGCAGTTCAATGTCTTCAGTATTGTGACGAATCTTCATAGTCAGTCCTAATGCTCGTTTTGCAGGCGGTTGGCCATCTTTTCACCCACAGTCAATAAAGATAACGAACTCCCCCCACATCGCAAACAGGATTCTGTCGTCATCGCTAATCCTGTACGTGCGTTGCGGTTAAGGCACTTATTCGACCGAGGCTGTTCGGTTCGACATTACTTCATGAGATTGTAGGCCAGAATCCAGATCAAGATCAGGACAAGCACAACAAACGCGACGACCATGAACTTTTGCGGCGACTCCCGGTTTTCATTGGGTCGCTCGGCGCGCCGTTCACGCTGGTGGAACTCTCGCATTTCGTCGATCGTAACCAGGAGCTCCTGGCAGTTCTGGAATCGCTCGCGCGGGTCGTAGCGCAGGAGATTATCGATCATCAGGCGAATGTCAGGCGGGACATCGCGGTTCGCCGAGGGAGAATAGGCGGGCTTTTCGGTGGCGATCGCTTTCTGAACCTGAGCGGGAAGATCACCTCGAAATGGAAACTCTCCCGTGAGCGCTCGATAGAAAATCACGCCAAGCGCAAACAGGTCGCTCTGTTCTGTCGGTGGATTTCCTGCCAACTGCTCCGGTGAGCGATAGGGAAGATCACCTCCCGCAAGGGCGGGCGAGGGCAAACCGAATCCGGTGATACGCGCCTGACCCTGCTTGTCTACCCAGATCTCCGTGCTCGCGAGATGGCCGTGAATAACCCCGCAATCGTGAGCCGCCTTCAGGCAGCGCACGGCTCGTGAGGCAATGTCAAGTATGGTAACGGAATCGTGCTTTCCCAGACGCCATTGCTCGATTGACTCGCCATCGATGAACTCACGAACCAGGACTTGCCCGCCGTCAACGTCCTCAAGGGCGTAGAATCTGACCAGATATTGGATGTCAACCGACGCCAACCTGTGCATGACCTCAAGAAACCGCGCTCGCGTTTCTTGGTCGCTCAGTAGCGGACGGGGGAAGACTTCCAGAAGCACTTCAACTTGCTCGATACTGTCGACTGCGCGGTACATGTGCCCGTAGCGACCTTCACCAAGGTCGCCGGCAATCTGGTAATGGAGGATTCGGTCAGGCATAACTACGTCAGTGCGAAAGCAACGAAGCGGGATCGATGAAGGCAGAGCAACATAAAACGCATTGATCGCGGTTTCGGGAAAAACGAGTGACTCTATCCGACAACTTTCAGCTTGGCGTACTTGGCCATGATCCGCTTGACGCCGATCCCGCCGAACATGATCTCAAGTCGCAGCGATTCCCCCAGTCCTTCCGCACCCAGAATCCGCCCTCGGCCAAAAGTCGGATGCATAACCGTGCGCCCGACCCGGTAAGTCTCGTTCTCTTCGTATACATAGCGAACCTCCGCGCCCGCATCGGCAGCGCCGCTCGGGTATGTTCCACTTGTCGGTCGAGCATAGGCCCCGGCGGATTGTCGAGCAGACACGCGGCTGCGATAGTCGTTCACGTCTACCAGCTCGGGGGGAATCTCCTTGAGAAAGCGCGAGGGGATGGCCTCGACTTCGCCGAATCGAAAGCGGCTGGTTGCCGACGTCAACACCAGACGGCGGCGTGCGCGAGTCGCGCCGACGTAGAACAGGCGTCGTTCTTCCTCCAATTGCATCGGTTCGTGGATAGTTCTCTGAAGCGGGAAAAGCCCTTCCTCGAGGCCAACCAAATAGACCGTGTCAAATTCAAGCCCTTTGGCGGAATGGAGTGTCATCAATGTGACCTTGTCATCAATGTCCCGATAATTGTCAAGATCGGTGAAGAGGGAGATCTCAGAAAGATACTCAGCCAGGCGCGGTTCAGGATGCGTGCGAGCGTACTCCGCTACGCCTTCAACAAAGGCTTCCACGTTCTCGACTTTGGTCTGGCCGAGAACCTTATCTTCCTCCACCAGCTCTTCAAGCAGTTTGATCTCCGTTACTAAATCGGAAACGATCAGGTCGACCGGGTCGTGCGCCGCGCGCTCCCGATACGCTGCGATGAGCTTCGTAAACGGCTCGATCCGCTTGATTTTTCCGAACAGCTCCGGATAGGTGGCGCCGTCCGCACACAGTTCGAGCATTGAGCGTCCCCGCGCGCGCGCGAGCGCGGCGATGTCACTAATGCTCTTTTCACCTATGCCCCGCTTGGGATAATTGATCACGCGTTCGAATGAAATGTCATCCTTGGGATTGGCGATCAACTTAAGGTACGCCATCAGATCCTTGATCTCTTTGCGCTGATAGAACAGCACACCGCCGACAATCTGGTACGGTAGATTGTCCCGACGCAAATGCTCCTCAAAGGCACGTGACTGCGAATTCGTTCGATAGAGAATGACCGATTCCTTCAGTGGCGAGGCGGACCGATTGTTCGCAATCTGCTTGACTACCCGGTCCGCTTCATCTTCGGCGGAATTCACCAGGATCAATTCCAGCTTATCGCCGCCCGTACTCTCGGTCCAGAGCTCTTTTTCTTTGCGCGCGCTGTTCTTCTTTATCACCGCCGACGCTGCCTGGAGAATGCAGGCGGTCGAACGATAGTTTTGTTCCAACTTAATGAGCTTCGCTCCTGGGTAGTCCTCCTCGAACTCGAGAATATTCCTGATATCCGCGCCTCGCCAGCCGTAGATTGATTGATCTTCGTCTCCCACCACGCAGAGGTTGTGATGGTCACCGAGGAGGTATTTCAGCAGGAGGTACTGGACATGATTGGTGTCCTGGTATTCGTCGACGAGCAGGTAGCGATACCGTCGCTGATATTTCTCGCGTACGCTGGCATCATGCATGAGCGCCCAGACCGCGTTGAAGAGCAGGTCGTCAAAGTCCATGGCGTTGCATTCTCGCAGACGACGTTGGTAGAGCGTGTAGAGCTCGGCCGTGCGCGATTCAAAATAGCCGCTCGCCTTTGAGGCGAATTGTTCCGCGGTAACGAGTGCATTCTTTGCGTCCGAAATCTTGCGCAACTGCCCTCGGGCAGGGAACTGCCCGTCGGAAATGCCGAGTTCCTTTGTGCAGCGCTTAACCAGGCTGATCGAATCCCCGTCGTCGAAGATCGTGAACGAAGGATCGTATCCGATCGCCGCCGCCTCTCTTCTGAGGAATCGGGCGCAATACGAGTGAAACGTCGAGACATTCAGGTCCGATAATTCCGCGCCCATCAGCTGGTTGACGCGCTCCTTCATCTCGCCCGCCGCCTTGTTGGTAAAGGTCACGGCGAGCAATTGGAACGGCTCGGCCAGTCGCTGCACCAGCATGTAGGCCAGTCGCCTCGTAAGTACGCGCGTCTTTCCGGAACCGGCGCCGGCAATCACCAGTAGCGGTCCCTCGGTTGTAACGACTGCTTCATGCTGGCGCGGATTTAGGTCTTTCAGAAGGTGTTCCATAGGTGGAATCGAATATACGCGTCGACCGTGAACGCGCAACCGCTTTTGAGAAAGCGATCAGGACAATTCGGAGAGAAGCCCCGCCTTAGATCTTGAATAGGTACTGAAACTTGGTGAAAAACCGTTCCACGTTGCGGCGCATACTGCCGGCGCGTTCGTGATCCCAATGGCTGTTGGTTGCGCCAATGTAGAAGATCGTGAACGGATTGAGCTTGTAACTCAGCAGCGGCTCGAAGGTCAGGTAGCTGTCTTTGTGATACGTGCTCTCCCAGTCATAGTATTCGTTGAAGTTCGAGTACTCGACCACCAGACGCAGGAACCACTCGCGAGTGAATTGATAGCTGAAGCGCGACCGTACGACATAATCTTCAAAAACCAGTTTCCTGGCATCGGGATAGGTCATGTGAGAGTATTGGCCGCTTGGCTCAATGCGAAGCCTCTGCGAAACCTTGAAACTCCCCTCGACATAGGCCTCAAAGCTTCGTCCCAGGACTGGCGCCGCAAGGGACCGGCTTATCGTTCGGCCAACTTCGATCGACGTCGCCACACCTGCCGAGCGACTGAACCGACTGTTGACCTCAACGCCCAATCTCCGAATGCCATCAAACCAGACGCCACTGTAGAGTTCTCGGCTTACCACGTATTCCACCGCGACTTCAGTCTGGCCGTTCGTGACAACCTGCACTCGCGGGACCAGCCATTCATCCTTGCGTGTTCCGTTGTAGTTCCAGACACGACCCGCTGCGAGGCTCGGTCCCCAGGAGCGAAGCCAGGGTTTATTGGGACGAAAGGTCAAGCCGGACCAGGCTTCGACGCTGCGACGGTCATTACGCGTCACGAATCCGTCTTCTGCACGGAAGGTCGGGCTCAATGCTGTTCCGACGATATCAACACTCCAGACATCGGCGCTGCGCGTCAACTCCAGCATCGCCCCGTTCCCCCAGAACGTCTCGTTGTCGAATCCCAGCGTGTGGCGACCGCGCTCAAAAGTCCTTTGCGTGGCCTTTCTGTCAATGGAAGTCGGGAGTGTGTCCTCCCCTTCGGCGGTGCGAGTCGCGACCCCCATCGCCTCGATTCTATAGTTGCGGAGAAACCGAAACCGCATATCCCCGCCGACCAATGTTCCCGAACCGCCTCGTTTGTACCGTCGGTCGGTGACCATGAGCCCGACGTGAGAATCATCGAAAAACGTCTGTTTGAAGCGAAACACCTGGGCCGTACTTGGTCGGGCGTTCTCCCCGACAAAAGAGCCTTCTTCGTTGGGAATCATAACGACCCCATCTCGATCCCGGGCCACGAAGTATCCGAGACTACTTCGGCCGAATCGCCCTGTGAATTTTCCCGCAACGGAGGGGGAGTTGATCGAACGTGTGTGCATGGCGCGGATGGGCGTCTGATACAGGTCGCTGCCTTCCTGAAAGAACGGTCGTCGCTCGGGATAATAGAGGGCCTCTACCGAGTTCACCTTAATCTGAGTCGCATCGGATTCAACCTGGCTAAAGTCGGGGTTGAGCGTGATCTCGGCCGATGAATTCGACGATAGCGCATAGCGTGCGTTGAGTGACAGGTCAGCCTTCGGATTCTCGTTTTGAAAGGGGGCGTCCCATGCACCATCTATCCGTGAGCCTGATCGATGCGCCACGATTGTGGGCAAGAGTTCGAAACTGGTCGAGGCTTTGATGTCGCGTATTCCTGTCAGGGTTCCCCATTGACACATGAAGCACGGGTTGTTGCGGTCTTGTGCGGCCCAGCTGAATCTCCGTCGCACATCCCGCTGCTGATCCCGCCAAAAATTGATCCGCCAGGTCTGCTCCGGTTTGTCTGGGAAGCGCAGGCTGGCAAAGGGTATTGCGATTTCGACCTGGTATCCACTGTCGGTCACTTGTCCCTTTGATTCCCATACAATATCAAACCCTTCATCCTCGTTCCCACCGTTCGCCATCCGCAGATCCCCCTGAATCCCGAGCGGATTTGTGAAGATCTCATACCCCCAGGCGGCATCCCCATACGTATCGAGCATGATGCCAAAGTAATCATCTCGGAAGATCTTATCTCGATCGCACAGCGAGGCTCGCACGTCACGAGGATTGTCCCACGCAATCAGCGCGATGTACAGCTTGTTGTCGTCGTAGGCTACAAGTGCGCGGGACTCTACATGAGGTTTGATCTGATCTCCGGGATTACTCTCGCAGAAGCCGGATGCCACGGCTGCCATCTTCCATCCTTGATCGCTCAAGGTTCCGTCGATCGTGATCTTGTCGCTCACGCGCGGGATTGCAAGCGACGGATGAAATTGTGGGGTGAACGTCGACTGGGTCAAACCAGCCATCGGTAGAACGAGCCACAGGATCAATCCGAACTGCGACCAGCGCTTCATATGATGGTTCAATCCCAGCATGCTCAGCTATACGGCAGATCCGACGATGAAGTTTCGCCGTCAAGAAAAAAGCCCCGTTGCCGGGGCTTGCAGCGCTATTGCCTGTAGTAATGCGAATACTACTTGAATGTCTTCAGAGCCTCGGCGCGAGTGTCAAAATGCTCGAACACACTGATCAAACGGGTGATCGTGAGGATCGACTCAATCTTGGTGATATTCGCCAACACCAACCTCCCGCCAGAGTTCTTTACCGTGGTCAGTGCGGAAATCAGCATCCCCAATCCCACCGAATTCATCCACTCGACCTTGGCCAGATCGACAATCATGTTCTTCTTGTTCTGGCTGATATACTCATGGATGCGACCGTGAAACATGGTTGTTTCTTCTCCCCCCATAATTTTCCCCGATACATCCAATACGACAACATCATTTTCCACGGAATCTACAAACTTCATAACCTTCACCTCATCTATTTCGGATCAGCCGACCTCGGAACGGTCGGCTCCGGATTTTACCGGCGCTGAGCGGTCCAGTCGCCGCTTATGAGCAGAATACTACGGTTTTCGGGGCTGGTGTGCAAGTGGAATTTCCCCCGTGATCATAGACTCACGACATCTTTGGAGATGAACCCCCTGAAAGTGTATAATAATCGACATCTCCACGGCAACCATCAGCCGTCGTTTAGTGTCTTAGTAGCAGGTGATAATGGATCGAAACCAGTTTTGGACGCAGCTCGAGAATGAACATGCCCGCGCCGAGGCCTTTTGCCGCCGGCTGACGGGTTCACGCGAGAGAGGAGACGACTTGTACCAGGAAGCAGTCTTGAAGGGATGCCTGAGCTGTCAATCGCTTCGAGAGGCACAGTCGTTTCGCCCCTGGCTGTATCGCATCATTGTCAACCTCTACAGGAATTCGCGCCGAGAGCCGTGGTGGCGCCGCTTCGTGTCTTTGTCCGCGGAGACTGTAGAAGGAGCATCCGGTTGGGATCCCTCGAGCTCTCTTAACGCTCAGCGCTGGTTGGAGCGAGCCTTTTCGGCGGTAGGCCCTGAAGAGCGAAGCCTGGTGACACTCTTCGAGATCGAGGGCTGGACAATCGCCGAACTGAGCCAGCTCCTGAATCGCCCTGCCGGCACAATCAAAGCCAGACTTTCGCGCGCACGCGCCAGAATGCGCAGGAAACTGATGCCGCATTCTGTTCGCGACGAACGAGACCTGCCTGCAACCCTGAAACCCGAGGAGGCCCCCGTATGCGTTGTCACGAAGCCAGAACCAGAATGAGCGGCGACCGCGAGCAGGATGCCGAGTTGCTCGAGCATCTGCGGTTCTGCCAACGTTGCCGAAGCTGGGGGGAAGCCGAAGCTAAACTGACCCGTTCATTTCTTGAAGGTTCCATTGCCGACAGTGGCGAGGCCAGCCCCTTCGCGGCTTTGAAACAGACTATTGAAAATCGAATCCCTGTTCCATCACGAAAGGATACCTCTCTCATGTCATCATTTGTCAACCAACTAAGAACCCATCCCCGGCTTAGTGTCAGCCTGGTGGTGGCGGTAGCCATGTTCCTCGTCGTATCACTTGTCCCGTTTTCGTACGAACGCATTTCCGGTTACAGCGCGTCGATCACGATTCCTCGCTCCGGTAATGTCGAATTGAAGATCGCCGACATCCGCAACGCCCTGGGCATATTCGGCTATGACAAGCTTGGTATTGGAATCGAACAGACTCCGGAGGGCACGACCTATCTTCTGGACAAATTCGCAACCCGTGACGCCGCCCGGGAAGCGGCCAGCGCGGTGAGGCTCCTCGCCGGATCGAACGCCACTATGAGCGTGTCGCCCGTATTCGAAACGGTATCTGCCAGTCTTTATGCGCAAGTGCGCGACCGAATTGTCACGATCAATATCGACGGTGTCGGCAAGAGCGATGCCCAGCTCGAATCGGAGATCGCAACCAAACTTGCCGAGAATGGTCTCAGTGGGGCGAGTGTCTCAGTCTCGACTGAAGCCGGCGGGTTACGAAAGATATCGATAAGCCGTGACAGCCAATCGGCCAACGACAGCCTGCGTCTTCAGATCAACATGCAGGACTCCGGCGGTTGTGGCCCTGTGAATCTCCATTTGATCCAGGACAGCACGATGACCGATGCCGAATTGAAAGCCGCGATAGAAGCCAAACTCTCCGCCGAGGGAACACCCGACGCCAATGTTTCCATCACAAGAACTCCCGACGGCAAGCGCAGAGTCGAGGTCGAGGTGAGGAAGAAGTAGCGAGCGCCGTTCTCCCAAAGAGGGGAAAAGATCGACGATGAAGCGAATCCGGCGAAGGCAGCGATGTCTTCGCCGGTCTCATGTTCGGCGGATTTCCATCAAGACATGCGAAGTGGGACGACTTAGATCTGGTCAATAGGTGATTCGGCCTGTATATTGGAGTATGAGTCTCAGAATGGACTGCGCCAGTCCGTATTCGTTCAGTCACAGGAGGTATGAATGACCGACGACCGACTCGCGACATTTAAGGAGATCCAGAAGCTCCTCAAGAAGTATGAACCGCCGATGACAGCCGTTTCTGACTTCGAAGGCCGATATGAGCTGGTATCAAAGAAGGACGTGGAGTTCGCCGGGCGGAAGAGGTCCGAGGTCTACTTTGCGGCGGCGATTATTCAGAGTACGTATGTGGGGTTTTATCTGATGTCGGTGTACGCAAACCCAACGATGATAAAGAAAATACCGCCCGAGTTGATGGCCACTCTGAAAGGGAAATCCTGCTTTCATATCAAGCGGTTGGATGCCACCCTCAAGCGGCAGATTGCCGCCGCCCTGACGCTGAGTTTCGAGTTCTACAAGAAACAGGGCTGGGTGTAGTCCGGCGAATTCCGGGCTGATTGTCGAGTAGCCGCAGCATTGTCGCGCAGACGTTCAAGTTGTGTTTTCATTTTCCTGCGGCGCATCGTATCTTCGCGAGCGAAAGCGTTGCCACGCTTCTTGAAGGAGATCCATGATCACGGTCCGTGAATTGACACATAACGACTGGCCCGTTCTGGCAGCGCTCTTTGGCGCGCGGGGCGCGTGTGGGGGATGTTGGTGCATGAATTGGCGTGTGCCCAAAGGCGGGAGAACATGGGACGCGGTCAAGGGAGAGCCAAACCGAAAGGCGATGAATAAGCTGGTGACAGGTGGCAGAGCTCACGGCATGCTGGCGTTTGATGGCGCCATCGCGGTCGGGTGGTGTGCTTTTGGCAAGCGAGCTGACTTTCCCCGACTTGAAACCGTAAAGGCCTATCGCCGCGACGACACAGACGAGATCTGGTGCATCAACTGCTTCTTCATTACCAAGGAATACCGCAATCAAGGGGTGGCATCGCTACTCGCCGAGGGTGCGATCGCTGCCATCAGGAAGCGCAAGGGAACAATAATCGAAGCCTATCCGGTGCCACTTACCCGTGACGGAGAGAAACTCCCCGGCGCTTTTGCATATACCGGCCCGGAGACCATATTTCAGCAACTCGGATTCACCGAAGTCCAGCGGCTTTCCTACAGTCGACCGCTCTATCGACTCGTCATCAAGTGATCCAACTCCATGTACTGTTCTGAAGAAGGTCAGCCTTTCTCGATCAGCTTGATTGTCGTTCTTGTCGCGGCCGTGCTCATTGTGGTCGGCGCGTTCATGCCGCTGGTTCGTGTCCAGATCTTCCAAGATGATACCTTCTTTAGCTTAAATCCTGTTGGCGCCGGTGTGCTCTTTGCTCTGGCGCTCATCGCTATCCACTGCGCGTTCGTTCGCCGTTACAACCGGCTGCTCCTGGTCGGGTCACTGTCGTTCGCGACATTGGTCTACATGTTTATTCGCGTTCAGGCGGAGCGGGAGGGATTTGCGAACGACCTGTCAACCCATATGGCCAACACCCCGCTCAGGAGTCTTGGTCTCGATCTCGTGTTTTCATCACGCCTTGGCTATGGATGGTACTTGATGATGTGTGGGGGAACCCTGTTTCTTGGAGTCGCTCTTCTTGCCCCGCGACTTAGGATGAATACAAAGAAGAAGGAAGAAGGGCGGGTTATGGCTCAACCAGAATCGTCGGCAGACCGGGCTGGGCAACCCGATACAGAGACAGAGCGCGCACCGGATCCATCTTGACGCTCAGATACGCCTCTCCCAGCGGACGCTGAAGCACCCGGCGTATTTCTACAATCGTGTTCTTGAATTTCGAGACCGGTGTCCCCTGAACATCAGTGCGAACATCAAGAATGAGATCGTCACCCCACAGAAGCTGAAACCGCTCCGGCATTTCACGCTGGAGAAGCTCGGGCTTGAATTTTGTCACCTCGCTCACAATCGCCAGGATCGAGTCCGGGGTACGAGATTTCGACGCAAAGAGATGTTTCTCTGAAAGTGGCCGCACGATCCGATTCTCTTTCCCACGGAAAAGCCGCGCGAATTCGTGCAGTTCGTCGGATGTCTCCTGTTCCATGACGAGCGGATAGTTCCAAACCACCGCTCCTTTGAGCATCAGCTGTAGCTCCTTGTGTGCGAGGTTGACCATCAGATACACTTTGTCCGACTCCGATAGTTTTGCCTCGGCATGGACTACGAGAAGATCGGTCTGAAGCGTTGCGGCGGCGTCAGCAGCGGACTTTGAGTCGTCGCCGCATCCGTTCACACAGCAACAACTCGCCATGAGAGCGAGCGCGAAGACTGTGAAGGTGATCCCCTCTCGCATACTGTTGCCTGTCAGAAAATATAGATTGGCGTCCCGATCGGACACCGCTTGTAGATCACCGCGAGGTCGTCGGTCCCGACCCGCACGCACCCGTGAGTAACGTTCATCCCGAGCAGTCGTTCATAGATCGTGCCGTGAATGTAGAACCCGTCGCCGAACCCAAGGGCGTAGTCCCCCATAACATTCGGATCGAGTCGATCCGATTCGTTCTTGGGGATCTCCTCATTCTCTTCGATGAAAGCCCAGTCCGGCTTTCGCCACCACGGTTCGGTTATCTTGTTTTCGATCTTGAATACGCCGCGGGGCGTGTTGAAAATCCAATGGCGGCCGGTTACACTGTCGATAAGATCACCGCCCGAACCGGTTGAGCAGGTTGCTTCCAGCATGATCGAATCCTCCGTCCGCAGAAATATCTTATTCGCGTTGCAGTCGATCACAACGTATGGTCCCTTCGGTGTGGCCTTCCCCAATTGCTTTCGGGCTCTCAGAATTTCCTTCTGGGCCGCCTTGAACTCCGATGGAAGCGCGCTCAGCAGGGTATCGCCGCTCTTGACGATAGACGTCTTTTGGCGTTCAGACTTCCTGCGCCCTTTGCCGGGTTCTTTCTGAGTTTTGGACTGCACATCCCCCTGTGTCGCGGTGCTGGTGTCTTTGGACGGAGTTGTTGCGGAGGAGGTCGAGCGTTCCGTCGAGGTCAGCTTAAGAAAGGAGAACATGCTTACCAACAGAACCGCCAGGAATACCGACGTCCACAGAACGAGCTTTCTCATGGCCACTGATCCGACTTTCGCACGATCGTCACCGGCGTACCTACCGTCACGAACTGCATAAGATGATCCATATCTTTGTTGGTCAGCGCCACGCACCCTTCCGTCCAGTCTTTGCCCCGCCCCCCTTCGCCGTGGATCTCGATCAATCCGCCCACGCGCGCTCTCTTTGAGATCATGCCCTTGTCCTTATTGTCGCGAAACCGCTTTTCGTCCTGCTCGTTGGGGAAATTGATCAGAAGTGCCTTATAGTATCGGCTCCCACGATGGCGGGCCACAGTGACGCGGTAGCGCCCTTCTGGTGTAGCCCCGTCGCCAGAAAACAGCTTTTGGCTCGCTGAATTATACCCCAGCTCTGACGAGTAGGCCTTAATCACCTTGCCGCCCTTCAGCAAGTAGGACTTATGATCGGCCTTATCTACGATGATCGCGTAGGCGTTGGTAGTACGGGATTCTTCCACAGTCTCGACAACCCATCGTCGCCACATCCTGAGCTTGTCTACCTCATCGTTATCATACTTTGTCATCGCGGCTCCCAGCTTGGTTAGCCAGGTGTGTCCGAGTGCAAAAGACTGGCGCGCTTCGTCGTATTCCGATTGTCCCAGGAGTTTGTCACCTGTTGAGAGGGCCAATTCGGCCGAGCTCCAGTACCTCTTCACGTTCAGTTTGGCCAGCGATCCGTTAAGCGCGTCCTGCCATGACTCCAGCTCCGCTTTCAGTTCCGATCGATCCGATAAGGCCATTTCGCTGAGGTTGCCGATCATCTCCCGAGCTTTGCGAGCGGCATCCTGGGCTGTCTGGATGGCCGTCAGTAGAATCGAATCCGCGACGGCATAGTTGCGAAACGGCGCCAGGCGGCCATTTTGTCTGGCGATCTCCAGCCAGCCCTCCTGAACCTGGCCTTCCGCGCTTCGAAGAAGGGTCTCGGAATAGCGCAACGCGCCTACCTTCGACGCGCTCTCGAGGGCGTTTCTGGCGTCGGACAAAAGTGACATTGGCGGCAGCGGCGGATACAGGAACAACAAAAGCCCAACTGCCGCTATTGCCAGCAGGCATGAGCCGATAATAATCGTTCGTAGTCGCACGCGGGGGGATCGTCGATGGGAGGGGAGTCGGTATTTATCAGAGTGGGGGTCGCTTTTGACGGCTGACCCCCACGGTAACAATCGGGAACCGATCATCCCGGGCTATTTGCCTTTACCGGCCTTCTTGGCGGCAGCGGCAGCGATCTCATCAGTGATACTCTTGGCTTTCGCCATCACTGCTTCGAACTTCGTCTTGGCAACTTTATACTTACCACCGCTGAACGTGGCTTCGGCGTCGGCATAGGCCGGAGTCAGTGAAGCCAGATCATTCTTGATCAGCTCCAGTTCAGCCTTCGTGTCTTTCCCCTTAGGGGCTTTTTCCAAAGCCGCGGCGGCTTCGTCCATCGAAGTCTTTACTTGGGTCATGAGGGCCATGACTTCCTGCTTCACTCTTTCCTTTTCGGTCTCGGCCTCGGCTGCAGCTTTGCTGGCCAAATCTTTGGCGCGAACGAACATTTCTTTCGACTTCGAGTAGCTGCGGAACAGGGCAAACTTGTTATCCTGCTCGGTCTTGGCCGCATTGGCCGCGTTTAGCGAATCAGTCGCGGTGCGGAAAGATCCGGCAGCATATTCTTCTGCCTCGGCCACTTTCGCCGCGTTCATGGCTGCAGAGGCAGCCTGCATTTCAGCTTCCGGTGGCTTGCTGCATCCCACAAAAGCCAACAGCATCAGCGCCAGCAGGACCAGTGAAACACGTTTGTACATCTCGTTATCCCTTTCTACTTGGGTGTAATTAAGGTTTATTATGGGCGAAAAAAAAAGGACACGCGCAGAATCCCAGTCCGCACTCATCCCGTTTTATGATCGATCTATTCTGCCGTCGTATTACCTCAGTCGGGCGATCTTTGTAACCGACTTCATCCTTCTCAATATAGTTTTCAAACACCATTATCAACGCCGTCAGCATTCGCCGGCAATTGAAGGCGTAAATATGGAACTACTTAACGCAATGTCAACATTTTTTTCAGAAGCCCGCTTGACACCCAATACCTCGGAGTTGAATGTCACTACCCCCCTCTATAATCATCGTACTTATATGAACGACAATACCATAGGCGTGCTGCTGCGGTTCAGAGTATGACACAGGTTTCACGTTCTTGATCAGATACGCCAAGTCAATAACACACAACTTCCCCCTCAATTTACCCCGGTTAAGCGTCAAATTGGACTGACCCGCGACCAAAACAGCCGGCGGATATCTCGATTCTGTCGGAAACTCTGGCCCTAAAATCGCTTTGTGTAGATGTGGCAGTACGGCTCCTGACCATTGCGATCATAGTAGTTCTGGTGATACTCTTCAGCCTCCCAGAACCGGTTAGCCTTCGCCAGTTGCGTCACGACCTTGTACCCCTTCCCCTTCAGGATGCCGATCAGGTTTTCGGCGATCTGTCTTTGGGAGTCATCAACATAGAAGATTTCGGAGCGATATTGGTCGCCGACGTCGGGTCCCTGACGATTCAGCTCGGTCGGGTCATGGATTTCGAAGAAGAAGCGCGCCAAAGTCTCGAAATTCGTTTTGTTTGGGTCGAACTCGATTTCCACCGTTTCCGCATGACCGGTGTTGTGGGAGCAAACCTCCCGATAGGTAGGGTTCGTGGTGTTTCCCCCCATATACCCGGAGCGAACCGACACAACGCCGTCCTCTTTTTCCAGCAGATGTTCCATCCCCCAGAAACAACCGCCAGCGAAATATGCTTTTTGAGTGGCAACGACCGCTGAATCGGGCACGAAATTCATCGAGATTGAATTCACGCAGTGCCGGATATTTTTCTCGGTCAGGCGCTCCCCTTCAAAGAGATGCCCCAGGTGGCCGCCGCACTTGGCGCACGTGATTTCAGTGCGTTCGCCGTCAGCATCGATTGTCCGAACAACCGCGCCCGGAATTTGATCATCAAAGCTCGGCCAACCGCAGCCTGAATCGAACTTGTCGACCGATCGATACAAGGGCGCGTTGCAACGCCGGCACGTATATGTCCCCGCCGCGGTATTCTTGTACAGCTTGCCTGTGAACGGCGCTTCGGTTCCCTTGTGGACAAGAACCCGCTCCTCCTCAGGAGTCAACTTGTTGAGTGTCACTATCTCCTCCTTCTTACTTTCATTCGACCTGACCATCAGCCCCAGTGCGGCGAACATCAAACCAGCAGTCACAACTCCCCACGCCGCTTTCCGCACGAACGATGCTTTCCCCGACACCATATACATACGCTCAAACTCGAAACAGTTCAATAATTTCACGACCCACACCGGAGTGTTGAAAAACTTCCCTCAACCGCTCTTCGGGCACATGCACGCCAATCTGCGAAGCCTTATCGCTCTCTACTTAAGACTATTAACGAAATTTGTAATTCATTGTGCCTCGATTTTGGCAAAATGTCTTATGATATGTGGAGAATTCGTGCCCGCGAATCCGGGAGTTCGAGGATCTGATTGACGATGTCACGTGAGCTAATATCAGCGATAGACGTATCACTTCGCTGCGAGCTGAGGGTCGTATGATCTGGCCGGACGGAAAGCAGTTTGCGTTTACAGTCTTCGATGACACCGATCTCGCCACAATAGATAATGTACCTCCGGTTTATGACTTCCTTCGCGATCTCGGGTTTCGTACGACCAAGTCGGTCTGGCCAATTCGGGGTCGGGAAGTCGGCGCGATCGACGGCTCGACGTGCGAAGACACGGAATACCTGAACTGGTTGCGCCGGTTGGGCGACTCAGGTTTTGAGATCGGCTATCACATGGCCTCCAACACCAGCTCACCTCGCGAGGAGACCGTTCACGGACTTGAGCGCTTTAGGGAACTATTCGGCGAAAATCCAGCCGTAATGGCCAATCATTCTCGAAACCGCGAGAATATGTATTGGGGATCAAACCGCCTGAGCGGCATCAACCGCGTACTCTACAACATGGTCACCGCCTATCGGTACGTGCAGGCAAGTCGCGGCCATATTGAAGGGGATCCGCATTTCTGGGGAGATCACTGCAAAGAGAAAATCAAGTACTGCCGAAGCTTCGTCTTTCCCGAGATCAATGCCCTCAAGCTCTGTCCGACACTCCCATACCATGATCCCGATCGCCCGTTTGTCAACTATTGGTTCCCGTCGTGTGAAGGCCCGACCGTAGAGTCGTTCGTGGAACGGATCAGTGAAAAGAATCAGGATCGGCTTGAAGCTGAGTATGGCGCGTGCATCATGTACACCCACTTCGCCTGTGGCTTTTACAGGAGCGGGCACCTCGATCCCCGATTTCGTTCTCTCATGCAGCGCCTGAGTCGCATGAATGGGTGGTTTGTGCCGGTTTCGACTCTGCTTGACTACCTCCTGTCTCAACAGAGAGAACATACGCTCACGGTCTCGGCGCGCTCCCGTCTTGAGCGCCAATGGCTCTGGTTGAAATTGAGAAAGGGGACAAGCTGACCGCGAACATCCCCCTCATGGCATCTTTGTCAGTTGTCTTGTTTCCTTGTCGTGGATACATTACTGCGATATTCAAACGCTTCTCAGAGAGGAATAACCAATGCGCCCTCACGTGATAGGCCTCTGCGTGCTTCTCGCGTCTGTGAGCGTCTTTGCTGATGTACCCGATAGTCTGCTGCCAGAGAAGCCAAAGCCTGAAGAACCGTTTACCTGGCGTCTTACCGCTGCCGCCCAGATCGAGTGGTGGATACTCCGCCACGAGGTGTTCTACCATTCGTATTATTTTTCCTGGTCAACGGATTATCCAAGCGAGACTTTTCACCCGGATGCCCACTGGATGGTGCGCCCGGAATTGCTGGTGAAATACCGTCAATTCTCATGCCGTGTGCTTGGTTCTTTCAGCGCCCAGGCTAATCTGAAGGAGAAGGTTGAAGGCTATCCGGAGGAGCCGGCGACCGTTGGATTTGTCAGCAAGGGACGATGGTACAGCGGCGCGATAGAGTTCGGCTATGGGGGCAACACCCTCACCGGATATTTGGGATATCGATACTGGAAAATCAGCATCGATCCGTGGCCGGACACGAGTCTGTATTCATACAGTGTTGGCGACGCGGTAGTCGGAATGCGTCTGCATAGCGCCAGGCAGTTCGGCAAAGAAGGGTTCCTGGCCAACATGAACATGTATATGGGCTTGAGGCCGCTCGTCAACATTTACAGTCGCGAGAGGCTTTACACCCAGCCTCTCACTGCAGGGATGAGCCTTGACTTAGGCTGGCAGCCAGGGCGTTTTCCGATCGGCATAACGGTCGGATATGGACTCGAAATGTTTGCAAAGTACCTTCCCGCGCTGTCGCGCAATGAGCACTGGCACCATCTGTCAAGCTACGTTCACGGGGCGTACATCACGTTCTCGTGGACACAGTAGCGAGCGCCAAGTCTCCCCACGGTAGTACGATCACATCACATTCGCTTCGCAAGCATCTCGAAGTCAGCGTGGCCCAGGAACCGTCAAACTGAACCGCGTGTTTACGTGGGAAACCGCTCATAAAGGAGAAGTCCTGATGAAAGTCAAACCAATTCCCGACGGCTATCACAGTATCACTCCCTACTTGCCCGTTCAAGGAGCCGCCAGCCTCATTTCGTTTCTTCAGTCTGCATTTGATGCCAAGAACGTGGAACGAATTGAGCGCCCCGACGGCACTATCGGCCATGCCGAAGTCCGCATCGGCGATTCAATTGTCATGCTCTGTGACACGATGAACGAGATGAAACCAATGCCGGCGACGATCTATCTCTATGTGAACGACGCCGACAATACCTACGAGCGCGCGGTCAAGGCAGGTGCTGTGTCTCGCACGGCGCCAACGACGCAGTTCTACGGAGACCGGGTGAGTTGTGTCACTGACCCAAGCGGGAATAATTGGTGGATTGCCAGCCGCGTGGAGAATGTCTCGGCTGATGAATTGAAGCGGCGTGCCCAGGAAGCGATGTCGAAATAGCCGCGGCACGGCAGGCGAGGAGTTTACCCCGCCTTTTTCTTCTCGGCGTGAGTAATAGTGCGGGGTGGTTTGCTCTCGAGAATCGTCTCAGCGGTAATCAACACTTCGGCAATTTCGGGATGTGACGGGACATCAAACATCACGCCCATCATCGCCTTTTCAAAGATCGAGCGAAGCGCCCGCGCGCCGGTTTTCTTCTCTTTTGCGACATGCACGGCCGCCTGCAGGGCCTCGGGTTCGAATCGAAGCGCGACCCCCTCGAGCTCCATCAGTCGGGCATACTGCTTGGTCAGCGCGTTCTTTGGCTCGGTCAGAATATTTAGCATCGCGGCCTCATCCAGCGGTCTCAAGCCCGCGACCACCGGCAGACGCCCCACGAGTTCCGGAATCAAACCGTATTCGATCAGGTCGGCCGGGATGACATGATCGAGAATCTCGGTCGAAGTATGATCGATATGTTTCTTTTCCGACTCAAACCCGACGATGCGGCTTCCCAATCGCCGGGCAATGATCTTCTCTAAGCCGTCAAACGCGCCGCCGCAGATGAACAGAATATTGGTAGTGTCGATCTGCACAAAGGCCTGTTCGGGATGTTTCCGTCCTCCCTTGGGGGGGATGTTCGAGGTCGTCCCTTCAAGAATCTTCAGCAGTCCCTGCTGAACCCCTTCGCCGGAGACATCGCGTGTGATCGACGGGTTGCCGTCCTTGCGCGAAATCTTGTCGATCTCATCGATGTAGATGATCCCGCGCTCGGTCTTCGAGGCATTGAAATTGCTCGCCTGGAATAAGCGAACCAGAATGTTCTCGACATCCTCGCCGACATACCCTGCTTCCGTGAGAACAGTCGCATCGGCGATAGTGAACGGCACTTTCAGGAATTTCGCGAGCGAGCGCGCGATAAGGGTCTTGCCCGTACCGGTCGGTCCAAGCATCAGGATATTGGATTTCTCGAGATCGACATCGCGATCGGCGCTCCCCACCGGTCCGTTTACGCGCGACTTGAATTGCCAGTTGATCCGTTTGTAGTGATTGTACACCGCCACTGAGACCGTCCGCTTGGCCTCTTCCTGGCCGATGACATATTGATCGAGGTAGCCCTTGATATCCGCCGGGCGGGGGAGTTCGCGAATCTCTTCGCTCTGCTCGACATCGGGTGCATTCTGCAGAAGATCGGCGCACAGCACGACGCATTCGTTGCAAATGAACGATTCGTGCCCGGAGAATAGGCGCTTCACCTGCCCATACGGTTTGCCGCAAAACGAACATCGATGCGGCATCGTGGGTGCGTTCCCGCTACTATGTGCCATAATCCCCTGCTCTTCCTACCCTAAGCTTTCTTCTCCTGGCGACCGGTCTCATAGATTTTGTCGATGATCCCGTACCCCTTCGCCTCGTCGGGCGACATGAAGTAATTGCGGTCGGTATCCTTCTCGACCTTCTCCAGCGGCTGGCCGGTGTGCTTGACCAACAGCTCGTTGAGGCGACGTTTTGTCTTGGTGAATTCTTCGGTCATAATGACAATATCCGACACCTGCCCCTGAGTGCCGGCCATCGGCTGATGAATCATGATTCGGCTGTTGGGCAGAGCCGCCCGCTTGCCGGCCGTACCGGCGGTCAGCAGAAAGGCGCCCATAGACGCCGCCAACCCCATGCAGGTGGTCACCACGTCCGGTTTGATAAACTGCATGGTGTCGTAGATCGCAAGCCCGGCCGAAACCGATCCACCCGGCGAGTTGATATAGATGAAGATGTCCTTGTCGGGATCTTCCGCATCCAAAAAGAGCATCTGGGCGATCACCAGATTTGCCACCTGATCGTCAATCGGTGTCCCGATGAAGATAATCCGATCCTTGAGCAGGCGCGAAAAGATATCGTAGGCGCGCTCGCCGCGACCGGTCTGCTCGACGACCATCGGTATCAGGTAGTTCCCGTACGCTTTGTCCATTATTTCGTCTTTCATATACCGTCCGACCCTGTAATAAAGTGTTAACTCTTCTCTACTTTGCCCCCGGGACTGCCGATTTCGCTTTCCCCAGCAAGAACTGAAGGACTTTGTCTTCCAAGAGCGATTCCCGCAGACTCGTCACCTTGCCCGAGCGAGTCAGCGCCTCTCTGGCCTGCTCCAATGTCATATTGTTTCGCTCGGCAAACCCGCTAATCCAATTTTCGGTATCTGAGGGCAAAACCTCAAGCTTTTCTTGCTCGGCCAGGGCATGTCTCAACAGGTCCCAGCGCATCGAATCGATCCCGTGCTGCCGATAATCCTTGCGAATCTCCTCTTCCTTAACGTCGGGATAGTTCTTTTTGAAATCCTCGACGACCGAGTCAAGATACTCTTCGACCATCCCATCAGGAATCAGGACCGGATTCACTGTACAGAGATGACGAACGATCTCCGCCTTTTGTGTGCGATATTGCGCGTCCCCCTTTTGTCTGGTTATATCCTCGCGGATTTTCAATCGCAACTCGAGCGCGGTTTCCGCCTGGCCGGTCTGTTTGGCGAACGCGTCGTCAAACTCCGGCATCAGTCGCTCTTTGACCGACTTGACTGTGCAGAGATACTTTAGCTCTGCTCCTGCGAAGAGAGCGTCTGAGTAGTCGCTCGGGTATTTTACCTCGATCTCCTTCTGGTCGCCGACTTTCATTCCGGGGAGCTGCTGGCGAAATTCCTTCACGGTCATGGCATTTCCCAAATCAACTTCGGAGTTCGGAAAGCTGTCGGTCTTGAGCACAAGTTTCGGGTCATGAATCTTCTTTAGGTCAACAACGACCAGGTCCCCGTCGCGCGCCTCACGCTCTACGACGCGCAGATCGGAATATTTCTTGCGGATATACTCGACCACTTCACTGACCTCGTGATCTGCGACCTCAAGCGGCGCGGAGGTCACGGTCAGGTCGTCGTACTTGACCGTGGTCACTTCCGGCATCACTTCGACGGTCGCGCTGTACACAAGGCTGCCATCGTCGCCAAACTTCAGGTCTGTGAGCGTGGGCCGGGACGCGACATTGAGATCCTTCTCCTTGACCGCTTCGGGGAGAGTATCTTTGATCAGCTCATCAACGACATCTGCCTTCACCTGTTCGGCGTACAGGCTCTTCACCAGATTCATCGGGGCCTTCCCTTTACGGAACCCCTTGAGCACGACCGAGCGCTTTACCTCGGCGAACATTTTGTCTGTTTCGGACTTCACCCGATCGGCCGGAACTTCGACCATCAGTTCCCGCTTGAGTCCTTCACCGTGTTTCAATTCAACTTTCACAAACCCTCACTCCAAAGGAGAAATCTATTTTTGTCAATGCGATGCCTGGTGCGAAAGGGGGGACTCGAACCCCCACTCTTTGAAGAACTGGATCCTAAGTCCAGCGCGTCTACCAATTCCGCCACTTTCGCGCCTATTGTCCGGCAATACGTTACGAAAACGCACTCCGGTCGGCAAGCGATTCTTGAGGGGGGACCGAAAAGGGAGCTTTGAAGCTGCGGCGCCGGTTTCACGCGATCAGCGTGCAACTCGTCCCACACAAACGGATGCCCATGATCCTTCAGCGGAAGGGAAGTTTCTCTGATCAGATGCAGCTGGGTCAGGAGCGGGAGGTATTGTAACCCGCCCGCTTTGCCTCACCGAACCACTATCGCGCCTCTACTTCTTACCCTCAGTACCGGCCGGTTTCGGTTTGGCGGTCATCGCCGCCATCGCCTCGGCGCTCTTCTTGCCGAAGTCCTGAATCTTCGCGACCATGGTCGAATCACTCGACGTGTACACGACAATAATCGATTCCCCGCGATCAATTTGATCGGGCATCACGCCCGACATCATCAACTGCCCCAGCGTCGTGCAATGCGGACAAGTGTATACCTGTTTGCCAGCCCGCAGGTCTTTGACTACCGACTGCATGGCTATTTGCGCCTTGTGAAACACCGGAATGAAGTCCTTTTCGATGTGCGTGATTGACAGCGTGCCGTTGTGCAAGTTGTGGTACTCGCTCTTCATATGTTCGACCAGCCCCGGCTGAGCGGCGAGCTTGTTGCAGAATTCGCACTTCTCGAGATCAAACCACGGACTCTCTTCGGCGACTGCCGCCAGCGTCAGCAGACTGACGGATGCCATGACTACGAGCAGGGTTCGACGCATACTATTCCTCCTTGGGTTATTTTGTGTGACATCGCTTGAACCGGCGAAAATATAATCGACGCTCACCGGAGTTGCAAGCTTGTCGATTCTGACGGGGCGATCACTACTCCTCTTAACGAATATCCTCGTGCTCTCCGAGGTGATTCGACAATGAACCGACCTCCATGATGCAAGAACTCCCTCTGGCCGCCACCAAAGGGAGTCTGTTGAGTTTGTTTAAGCTCCTGATCGCCGCTGTCGTCGGGCGTCAGGGCCTCGTCGCAGGAACTTGAGTATCAATCTTTGACGCAGCGGATAGAGTACCCGTAGGTCTTAGAAACAACACTGGGGTAGGTTGCAGAAGAGTTGTACAGCATATAGCTGTAACTACCTGCCTCAGTAATAACCTCTTTTGAGGACCAAAAGAGGGCGCCACCGCCCATATTAAAGTAAATGCCGCCGTTGACGCGGGCGCCGCTGGGTAACCCAGAAAAGCCACTCTCGTTGGTGGCGCCCGTATTAGGGCTCAGCCAATGCGTGGCCCCGGGTTCTTTCATTTTTCCGCCTGCAACCTCATTCCCCCCAAGATAGTCAACCAACGTCTGCATCTCAGCATCGGTCGGCACATGCCACCCATAGGGCGCTATCTTGCGGTTGTCAGCCGCGGCGTACCAGTTGTACAGCCGGCCATAACTGGAAACATTATTTACATCGTTATCGTAATCGCAATAGGCACCGGTATTAAGACCCGACCACGTCCCCGCACTGGTCACATTTGGTATCGCGTCCCCATTACGGTAGTGGGTCACCTTCAGGTTCTCCGCCATCCACACCTGACTGCCAATAGTCACCGTCCGGTAAACGTTGCCGTCGACATCTCGCACGGTACCCGGGCATGATTGCAGAGGCGCGGTTAAGTTCAGGTAGTCGATCACCGCGAATAGATCTCCGATATCCACAGTTCCGTCGATGTTGCTATCATTTTCGTCGGCACAGTCGGAGAGCGGAACACTAGTGCCGAGATAATCCACTATGGCGAAAGCATCCGAGATATCGGTCACATCGTCTGCAGAACCATCGGCGTTTCCGGTCGTGTTGGCGCAACAGGTGGGAACAGTACTGACTTCGCTCTTGAAGCTACCATCCGGCATTTGCGCGAATCCTGTCGAAACAAGACAGCACAATACCGTAATAGTCAGAATGGGGTTAACGTGTCTTGACACAGCGTGATACCTCCTCTCCAAGTTCGTGTAATGTGTATGAACTGGCCTCTGTACGGTTCAGAACGACGACCTTATACTACAAAATCGAGTCAATCTTGTCAAGTACAAACACATACCCACACGGCAGAGGCCCCCTGCACTCACCTATCCACACATCGTCGCCAAGCGACTTGTCACCCCATAAACGGGTACTTGTAATCCGTTGGCGGGACGAAATTCTCCTTGATCGATCGCGGTGACGTCCAGCGCAGGAGATTCTGTATCCCGCCCGCTTTGTCGTTTGTCCCCGACGCCCGCCCCCCCCCAAACGGTTGCTGTCCGACCACGGCGCCGGTCGGCTTGTCGTTGATGTAGAAATTCCCCGCCGCGTGACGCAGTGTCCGCTCGGCCAACTCGATACTCTTGCGATCAGTGGCGAAGATTGCGCCGGTCAGCGCGTACGGTGATGTGGAGTCCACCAGATGCAGCGTCTTGGCGAATTCACTATCCTCATAGATGTAGAGAGTCACGACCGGGCCAAAGATCTCCTCTTCGAGCAACTTGAAGTGCGGGTCGGTTGTCACGACCACCGTCGGCTTGATGAAGTACCCGTTGGTTTTGTCGTATGTCCCGCCGCACAGGACTTCTGCATCCTTGGCCTTCTTCGCGTAATCGATGTAGGCTGTTATCGTGTCAAAAGCCCCCTCATCGATTACGGCATTGACAAAATTGCCGAACTCCTCCGGATCCCCCATCTTCAGCTCGTTCACCTGCCGCACCAAAATCTCTTTGATCTGCGGCCAGAGTGATTTCGGGAGATAGCAGCGCGACGACGCCGAACATTTCTGCCCCTGGTACTCAAACGAACCGCGCGTGATCGCCGTTGCCACCTGAGCGGCCTGTGCCGATGGATGCGCTGCAATGAAGTCCTTCCCCCCCGTTTCGCCAACCAATCGCGGGTAGGTTCGATATCCCGCGATATTGGTCCCGACCGTCTTCCACATTGAGTGAAACACGCTGGTCGAGCCGGTGAAATGGATTCCAGCCAGATGTTCATTCCTGAGCACCAGTTCCCCGACCGCCGAGCCGCGCGCAAAGATCAGGTTGATCACACCATCGGGGATTCCTGACTCGCGCAGAATCTTCATGATAAAGTGCGACGTGTAGATCGCGGTCGATGCTGGTTTCCACACTACCACATTTCCCATGACCGCCGGAGCGGTTGGCAGGTTGCCGTTGATAGAAATGAAATTGAACGGCGTCACCGCAAACACAAAACCTTCGAGCGGGCGATGATCGGTGCGATCCCAGATCGTCGGTGCGCTCGCCGGTTGGATATCGTAGATCTGTTGCATGAACCAGGCGTTGAACCGCAGGAAGTCCACGAGTTCACACACCGCGTCAATTTCTGCCTGATAGATGTTCTTCGAGTGCGCCAGCATCGCGGCACCGTTCATGACATAACGATACGGTCCCGCGATCAGGTCGGCCGCTTTGA
Organism: uncultured Ignavibacteriales bacterium; assembly: GCA_964540105.1. Classification (GTDB taxonomy): domain Bacteria; phylum Zixibacteria; class MSB-5A5; order GN15; family FEB-12; genus DATKJY01. Next base: position 190,447 of record CAZILL010000002.1, read on the forward strand.
GGAAGATCGCTGCGCGATGTTCCCAGGGGAGCATCGACCAGCTCTTCGAGGCCTCCACCGACGCCTCCACGGCCGCCCTGACTTCCGTTTCCCCGCCCTGATAGTAATATCCCAGGACCTGCTTGAGATTGTGTGGGGAACGGATCTCGATCTTCGTTCCGGTCCTGACCTCTTTGCCGCCGATATACATCGGAATCTCGATCGGCTTTGCTTTCAACTCCGCGAGCGCCTTCTGAATTGCTGTTCGCTCAGGCGATCCGGGCGCATAATTGAGCACCGGCTCGTTTTTCGGCGCTGGAACTCGATAATTACCCATTGAGACTTGGTCTCCTTATCTTTCTCATTGTTCGCTTAGCAGCGTTTTATCAGACCGCAATGATATGCACAAACCGCTCCTGCGGCAAGCGGTGCCGTTTCTTAGGGGCTTGTTGAAGAACTTCCCTCACCCGTCGCTTCGCGTCACCCTCTCCCAAGCATGGGAGAGGGGCTTCAACTTGTTGCGGCAGGTCTTAGTCCTCGCGCTCAGTGGGGGACCTTGACCTGCCGCGCTGCCAAAGTTCTGTCATCGCTTTGAATAGGGGATGTAGAGGACAATGAAAGTGACCCCAACGGGAGTCGAACCCGTGTTACCGCCGTGAAAGGGCGATGTCCTAGGCCACTAGACGATGGGGTCAATCACGGTGGACCAGAAGCGGCCAATTATACGGCATTCCTCAGCCAAGTCAAGCCCGCAATCTCCCGCAGATTATAGTTTTGCCAATCCTCGCTTCTAGCTCACGCCCGACACGCTGGCACAATAGCTCCGCAGAATCTTCAGGAATAGTGGCGACTCGCAAATCCACTATTGCTCAGATTGACCCCAGCCGTTATATTCGTTGCATCAGCACGACTTGTGCCCAGGATTTTTCATGGCCAGGGCGCTAACTCGTCGACGGACGTAGAAGGGAGAAGGCCGTTATGAGAACAGTAATCATCGCCTTGTTGGCGGCCATTGCAGGTCTCATTTCCTGCGACAGAAGTACAGTAAACAACTATGGCACGAATCTCACCGGCATTGTCGGCAATGTGACGCCAGCCGATGGCGGCGAAGCGTTGGCCGTCAATGGAGTCGATACCTTCTTCACCCAGATTTACAGTGACGGGTTCTTCATCCACGAAGGGCTCCGGGCCGGCATCTATCGAGTGATCATTCAGCCTGATCACTACTCGCGCCGGCAGGTCTCGGATGTGATAGTCGTGACGGGGGAATTTACGCAGCTGAAACAAATTTCCCTCTCCACGTATCCATACCCGTTCTACCTCAGTTCGCCGCAGGATGGGTCGGTCAATGTCTCGAGGTATGCAGCCGAACGGATTTACTTGTACACAGACGAGGGACTGGATACGGCTTCCCTTGCCGAGGCGACATCGTTCGATCCGCCCTTGCCCGGCAAATGGTCAACTACCGGTAACAAGGGAATCGTCTACATGGCTTCAACGCCTCTTCGAACAGGTACGACCTACCGCCTGACACTTGCCACGACCGCTCGAACGTTGGCAGGTTCGCCACTTGAAAAGGAACTGTGCCTGAGATTCTCGACGGAACCACTGAGGGCCATGGTGGGCCAACTGCCACTTGGGATAGACGGTGGCGTCCGTTTGAGAGACTTTTCCCCAAGGGTGCAATTCAACGACAGCGTGGTCGTTGATTCGGCCTCAAGGGCGATTCGCTTTGAGCCGGACATCGAAGGTGAATGGTTTTCTGTATTTTCGAGTTATCGGGAGGGCTACCTAAGGTTCCTGCCAAGCAATGGGCAACTCGAGCCTGAGGCATCGTATCGAATGATCGTTAGCGATCGGGTCAATCTGATTGGCACGGTTCATCTTCTGACGCCTGATACCACTTCATTCATCACCGAACCTTACGGCGTGACTGATTACTATCCGCGCCATGGCCAGATCTCATCTCCAACTTCGTCAGTATGGCTTGAGTTTAACACGACAATGAACACGACGTCGGTCGAGTCCGCATTTACGCTGACCGACGCTGACAGCAATCTCATCGCCGGAGCCTATCAGTGGTCTGGAATGTCCGCCGTCGCCTTTCATCCCGAATCTGGGGCATTACAGAGCGGGCAAACCTACAGGATACGACTAGCCACCACCGCCCGAACCGTTTCTGGGGTGAATCTGAAGCATGAGTATCAGTCCGTGTTTATGGTATACTGAGCCGTAATCTACCGAGTCCGGTGTCACGGTTGCGCGCCTGATTTCGCTTGACAAACAGGGACTCACAACGCATTATTGGGTATCTGCCCGCAACAGTGCTCGCGGGGATAGGTACAAACTCTAACTCCTCGTCTTCCCCCCTCCCTTTGGGAGGAGTGGCCGATATGAAAAGTGTGTCTGTCAGCAAGGAGCAAACCATGATCCTCACCAATCCTTTCCGCATTACCGGCTGTCTGCTGCTGGTAGCCGCTTTGATCGTCATCACCTTCGCACCCTTGTCGCACGCGCTCGGGTCGCGGGTGCATGTGCGAATGGATCCCGTGACGATTTGTCAGCCCGAAGCCATGGACACGCTGACCATTTATCTCGAGAATCCACTCGATTCGATAGCCGCGCTCAAGATTTGGCTTCAGCTTGACAGGCCTGACATATGCAAATTCATGCCGGGTTTCGATACCACCGGAACGTTGCTTTCCGGATGGGAGTTCATTGATGTCCGATCACTTGTGCCGGGGGGAACGGATGTGCAGATTGTGGCGACCGCCGAAGGCCCGCCCTATACACCCCCGTTCAAGCGGGGCTTTCCTCCCCACCCCAATTCGGGTCGAATCCCCTTGATACGGATTCCGGTCAAACTCCTGCCAATCGCTGATACCATGTTTATGCCAACCGCAGCAGTTCTGGCCTTCAATTCCACCTCTTGGCTTCAGTTCTCCGATCCCAATGGCAACTTGATTGGACTCAGTCACTACTATGTGTGGGACACCCTCTGCTTCCGCTGCCTACAGCCCAGTCCAACCGGCTGTCTTCAGTGGCAGCGGGTCACGACCCCCCCGTGCGATTCCTCGTTCATCACTGTCGACACCATTCCGTATCTTGACACCAATCTGGTCTATGCTGACAACAGTACCATCAGCAGATGCTGCCCTGTTGTGCTCGCCGGCGACGTCGACGGCAACGGTATCACCATGAGCGTTTCTGATCTCGTCGCTCTGATTCGATTTGTCTCTACAGGAGCGCCTCCCCTGCCGGACTACATGAACGCGGATGTCACCGGCGATTGCCGTATCTCGTGGGCCGATGTCTGGCGCTACGACAGCCTCTTTGTGTATGGCTGCGGAGACATCTTGCCCTGCTATCCTTTTGCCCTCTGCACGTGCCCCAGTCCGGTGCGCTATTGCTGTCAGAATGGACGAGGGAACGTGACCGGTGAAGGTTCCGACGTCGTGGACATCGAGGATCTCTTCGCTCTCATTGACCACCTGACCGGAGCCGGAACAGCGGGCTGTGTCGAGGAGGCCGACGTTGACGCCAGCGGTTCGATTGACATTTCCGATGCTATGGCTCTTGTGGATTTCCTTGGGGGAGCGGTGCTCGGTCTTCCCATCTGTCCGTAGGCCACGGTCCTTCAGCAATCGGGGAGGTCTCTAAACCTCCTGGTAACAGTTCGCGGGAAGCCGCACGGCCGAGGCCAAAGCAGACTCGGATTCTCCTTGTGCGGTTCAGGTTTCTCCGTTATCTTCACCGCTAAAGTGTGATGATAGTGAACAAGTGCCTGCCCGCGTGAACCCCTCCCTCTCCAAGTTACTTCGCTCCGTCTTAATCTCGCTGAGTTTGTCGTGCCTCATACCGAGGCTTGTGACCGGCCGGGAAGTCCCGGAAGATTCCCTTGAGGTCAGCGGTTCAGGGAAGGATTCCCCCAGCACGATTGCAGCGAAACCGCCGGGATATTGCTTTGTGGGGCACAACATCGGAGGCCTTGTCTTTCCACTCTCGAATTATGGCCGCATTGGGAGTGGCGACATCGGCAACGCTATTGACTGTTTCACCGGTCAGAAGATACCCAACGGCCAATACCCCAAAGGAATTCAGACCACCAGTCTCTATAAGGGAGGGCTCTGGGTCGGGGCGATTTTTGGCCGCGACACGCTCGTTACCTGCGGCGCCGACATCAACAACAAGGCTCGCGAATTCAATCCCGATCCCGCTCCTTTTGGCAATATCATTCGTCGTTCGTTGATTCATCCCGAATGGGGAACCGGCCTCGATGTTCGGTCCGAGCAGGATTACATAGCAGAGTATTCGGACACGATAACCTCGGGGACCGCCTTCGGTTCGTCCGATGCACTCGATCAGCGCCCTCACAAGCCGATACGCATCGCCGTGAAACAGCACTCCTACGCCTGGTCCTATTCCTACGCGAGCGATTTCATCATCATGGATTTCGAGATTACGAATGTCGGGAAAAAAACCGCGACCCAGGTATATGTCGGCTACTACCTCGACGCCGATGCCCATGTCGATCGCGTCAATCCGAATGTCTCCAATTCACTGGATCCAGGGAAAACGCCTACTGAAGGCAAAGATGATCAGTGTGGCTTTCTGTTCTCGTACCCGGCGCAATACTACACCAAATGCAACTACACCGATACGCTTCAAATGGCATGGGCAGCGGACAATGATGGCGACCCCCGCGACGGCATCTTTCAGGTTCCCGGAGTTACGGGACTCCGAGTGCTCGGAGGACTCCCTGAGACGAAAAAACTCTCCTTTAATTGGTGGACCTATAACCGATTCAGCCCGTACGACTTTGGCCCCCAATCCAATGCCAAAGTGCGGTACATGGGGAACGGTTCCGGGACTCCGTTTGGGGATCGCAACAAGTACTTCATGATGACCAACGGCGAAATCGATTACGACCTTGTGTATACGCCAAGCATCATTCCACACGATCGCACTTGGGCCTATCCTCTTCAGGATGCGGCCTGGAGCCTGTATCGAGGTGCTGACCACCAGTTCGTTCTGGCTGTTGGTCCCTGGGAGATCGGACCGGGTCAACGAATCAGTGTCCCGTTTGCCTATGTTGGAGGACGGAACGTGCACCGGGACCTGCAGAATCTCAGGCAAAATGTCATCCTGCGCTACCGTCCGGAACGATATGTTCAGGGACTCGACTTCTCCAGTTTTGCCCGTAATGGTACGTGGGCATCATGGATTTACGATAATCCGGGTGCGGATACCGACGGCGACGGCTATGCGGGGAAGATGCGCATCTGCGTTACCGACTCGGAGCTTGTCGACGGGCGCTGGGTGGCCGCGGTCGCCGACACGACCTATTATCAGGGCGATGGCGTGGCCGATCTGCGTGGCGCTGCTCCCCCCGAAGCCCCGAAAGTCTGGCTCTATCCCCAACCCAGCGGTTTTCGCGTTCGCTTCAATGGAGTACGTTCAGAAACTGTCAAGGATCTGTTTTCCAATATCGTTGATTTTGAGGGATACCGTGTCTATATCGGCCGCGATGACCGTGAAAGCAGCTATTCGCTCGCGGCATCATATGATGTCGAGGATTACGATAAGTTCGTGTTCAACCCGCGCCTGAGACCGAACGGCGGTTTCGAGCTCAAAGGGATCCCGTCATCACTGCAGCAACTTCGCTGTCTCTACGGCACGGCTCCCGATCCCTGCAACGACACGACTTTTGACCCGCTTTACTATCGTCCATCGTCGCCGTACACCCACTCCAAGTACCCGGACTCGATCTTCTATTTCGCCAAACATGACTACAACACGTCGCGCTATGGAGTGAATACTTCGATTCGAAAGATCTACCCGACAGAGCCAAAACCGGAACCTAACAAGCCGCCGGTTCCAGAACAGCTCACCGATGACGGTTACCTGAAGTACTACGAATACGAGTTCATCATCGACAATCTCCTCCCGACGGTGCCCTACTATGTGGGGGTCACTGCCTTTGACTTCGGTTCTCCGGGTTCCTCCCTTCAGCCGCTCGAATCGGCCATTTCCATATCGGCGCAGAACGCTTTCCCGGACGGCCCCAAAGGGCAGCCCGACGCGCCGGCCGGTGTCGCTTACGTGTACCCCAATCCGTATCGCATCGACGATTATTACCGGTACGAGGGGTTCGAGGGGCGCACGCAGGAGCAATACTCGGATGATCGCGTGCGCGCTATCCATTTTGCCAACCTCCCCGCGAAGTGCACGATCAGCATCTTCACGCTCGATGGCGATCTTGTGCGGCGCATTAACCATGACATGGCCCCGAATGACCCAAATTCAACCCACGACAAGTGGGATCTGATCAGCCGCAATGTGCAGCGTGTTGTCTCAGGTGTCTATTATTGGACGGTCGAAGACGGGCAGGGGAGAGTCCAGGTCGGCAAGCTCGTCATCATCCTCTGATAGTTCACGGACCTAATCGCCACAGATCATCCAGATATCGACGCCCATTCGGCCCAGCCGCCCAGCCGGCATACAGGACGAAACTGTGCGACTGCGGATCATAATTCAAAGTCTGACTCGAGCGAGCGCTTGGCAGCGGCCCGTCGACGGGTACAACCGACCACTCTCCGGTCTTCAAATTCAGCGACCACAGATCGTTGTATTCCTGGTTTTCAGTTCCCTGACCCCCAAAGAGAAGCATGCTCTCGCGATCACCGGTGTAGGCAACGCTGTGCCTGGTTCGTGGGGCGGGCATGACGCCACTGGTGATTATCTGAGTCCAGAGATTCGTAGAGAGGTTCAGCTTCCAGACTTCGTTGCTGGCGGCACCGTTGACCCACCCGCCGAAGATGATCATACTGTGATCGGGAGGATAGTAGATAGCGCTGTGACCATCTCGAGGTCCCGGGTCTGCACCCGCGGGAGTGACTTTACTCCATCTGGAGAGCGCTGGAGAAAATCGCCAGACGTCGCCAAAAGTCGAGTCGGTCTGTAAGCCACCGTAGATAACCATTTCCTCCGAGACCGGATCATATATAGCGGTGTGATTGAAGCGTGCGTCTGGTTTGGGGTCACTGACCGTAATCGCTTCCCAACTGTCGGTGACGAGATTCAGACGAACGAGATCCCCCAAGATCGTTGGTGTGAAATTGGCTCTAACTCCTCCAAAGACCAGCATGCTGCGATTGACCGGATCATAGATAGCGGTATGCGCAGCGCGTGGGGATGGCGGTGAGCCGGACAGGAACGGTCGGCTCCAGCGCTTTGCCGACAGATCGTAGAACCAAACATCATTTCGCTCGGTTCCATAGTCCCATCCTGCAAAGATAACCAGTTGCCCGGCCATTGAGTCGACGACGGCTGTATGCGATTGCCTTGCGGGCGGCCTCCCTATCCCGAATCCTTCCTGCTCCCAGGTGAGTGCGCCTATCGTGATAGACACTTCAACCGACGCGATCCCGACTGCTGAGGTGAACTGAATCGTCCCGCTGTAGAAACCCGACGGTAGCGTATCTCTGACAGCGACGATCATCATTGATTCCGGTTGGGCGCTGATCGTTCCCGAATCGGGGACAATTCTGAGCCAGCTCCGGTTCGAGAGAGCCTTCCATGTAATCGTGTCACTCCCCAGATAAACGAGGCTCAGGGCGGCAGAATCGATCCGGGATCCGAAATCGACATGTTCCGGAGACGCAATTAGCTTAGGCGAAGAAACGGTCCTAAAGTTCCACGTCGGTGAGCTCGTACTGTTGCCAAACCCATCTTTGGCCACAACTCGCCAGAAGTACTTCGTTTCGAATTGAAGAGTACCGGGCTGGTATTCCGAAACTGTTCGCTGTGAGTCAACGAGCGGTGGGACGCTGTCGATTCCGAAGTACAGATCGTATCGAAGCGAATCATTATCGGGGTCGCTGCAGGTCCAGCGGAGCGTGGGTCGGATCGGCTGATCGGATGAGCCCTGAGGAGGGGCGGTGGAGGTCATCGCCGGAATTGTCGGCGGACGGTTCTCGGTCGGCTCAGGGCCGGTTCCCTTGCTGCATGTGACAATGCTCGCAAACAGCATGATCTGAGTAGACCAGAGAAACAATCGCAACACACGTCGCGATGATCGTCCCGCTTTCGGCTTCATTTCCTGCTGCGCCATGCCTTCCGGCTCTCCGATGGTCAACGGCTTTCCAATGCCGCGTATAATATAGTTGATCCGACACATAATGTTGTGGTACTATCTTCACACCATCGAGTGGATCGGACCCATGCATGCATAGACGTACGATACATAGAACATCGACACGAACCGGCAGAGAAACGAGCTCTCTCTTGAAACAGCTCGAACTCATCGCCTCTGATTTCAGCCACGCAGCCTCTCTCAGCAAGACCACGCTTCTGCAAAAACTCTCCGTCTCAGAGATTATCGTCGCCGAGCGTCTGCAGGCTTACCATGATCTGCTGTGCTTCATCCGCGCCTATCCGCAGGACAAAACGCAGCTGAATCTGGTCGAGTTCGAATTGCGACGGTTCGGCAAGCGGATAATTCACTATACTTCACAAACTCGCGACCGTCGGGCCGAAAAGCTCGAGAACAGCGGAATCGCCGAAACAACACTGACTCATCCCTATAGTTATGATTTAGCGACGATGCTCATCGGATGGTATCGGGGGAAACTGGAGATCGATTGGGACAACTACGACGACAACGAAACCGGGGCTGTCTCTGGACTGCTCCCGCTCTGTGTTCTCTGGCAGGAAAACGACACTCTCGACAACGATCTCACCCTGGAAACCCGTGAGTGGCTTAAACGCGCTCGCGTCGATTCCCGTTGCGCCGATCTGGAGACTATCCTCGGTTTGCTGGCTCATTCGCGTCTGCCGCGCTCACTGCAGCGTTCGCTGTACGAAAGCGGCGATCTCCCCATCCGCTGGCAGCTCGGTTCGTCCCCTGCTTCGCGCACTCTGTGCCGACTGCCGTTTCGTAAGCCGTTCTTTCAGAGAACACAGATGCGGTCGCGCACGCCCGATCTTCGCGCCGAACTGCGCCAGAAACCCGCTCCGCTTCTCCGTCTGGAAGCGCCTGATGCCGAGCGCTATGTGCGCTCTATCAACGAAGTCCTTGCGGTCAGGGTGCGTGAGCTGTTTTGCATAACGGGCGCCAGTCCTCGCGAAGTTTACCTCTATGAACCCGGGAGGGGCGTGCGGATTGCGATTTTCGGAAGCAACCCCGATATTCGTCTCCCGCTCGAAGCCAACTTCGGCGCCATGCTTGTCCGCAACGGCTTGCCGGTCGGTTACGGCGTCGGCGCTGTTCTGTTTGACCGGGTCGAAATCGCGATCAACATCTTTCCCGCCTTTCGAGGCGGCGAATCGTCGTTTATCATCGAGCAGTTCTTCACGCTGTTCTACCATCATTTCGGTTCTCGCATCTTTCTCGTACGCAGCCGTCAAATGGGAGACGGCGACGACGAGCCAATCCAGTCCGGGGCTTTCTGGTTCTATAACAAACTCGGCTTCCGCCCGGTCCGCCCCGAAATCCGCGCCCTGGCCGAACGAGAACGCGACCGCATCGCCGCCAATCCCAATTACCGCAGCTCGATTCGCACACTCAAGCGCCTCTCCAAAAGCGACGTCGTCCTGACTTTCGATCCCGCCAAGATGAACAGGTTCTCGGAGCTCTCTCTGGTGAACCTCGGCTACCGTGTCACCGACCTGGTCGCCTCCCGATTCAGTGGCAACCGCGATCACGCTGTCCGAGAATCAGTCAGGGAAATTGTTTCCACGCTTAACATCACCGGAGTCAACCGTTGGTCGGCCGATGAACGCACCGCCCTCGAACGGCTGGCGCCGCTCTTATCGCTCATCGGTGATCTGAAGCGATGGTCGCGCAAAGATAAGGAGTCGCTCGCGCAGATCATCCGCGCCAAAGGGAGTGCTCGCGAGCGCGCATTCGTTCTGCGCTCCAATCGCCATCCGCGTTTCAGAGCGGCTGTTGAGCGACTGGCCCGGCAGGACTGAACTCTTCATTACAAATTCACGTTGTTTTTTCTTTTATTTGTTCTGCACGCTGCGCAACTTATTGGTGTGACTGTCGTTTGTCGACCTGACAGCTGAACAGGAGGAGACGTTCGTGGTCAAATATCGAAACATGCTTGCGCAAGTCGGTCTGATGATTATCACTATCGGCTTCTATGCGATCTATTGGTTTTACCAAACGGCAGTTGAACTCAAGGATCTTGACAAGGATCAGAGTGCAAACCCGGCTCTCTGGACTATTCTGCTCTTCGTTCCCTTTGGCTGCATCTACTCGTGGTATTGCTACACAGGCCTCTATGAGCGGGTCAGCCCTGACAATTTCAATCGCTGGCTTCTGTTTCTTTTGTGGCTTGTGTTTGCTCCGGCCGTGTGGTTCATTGTCCAGACCGAACTTAATCGACGCGCCACCTACGGTCGTCCGGCGGTCGCGTGAGGAATTCGCCGGGTTCTCATGAAAAAGGGCGACAATGGTTCTCAACTTTGCCAAGCAACAGCCGAAAAAAAATGAAAGTTTTTGAAAATCGCTTGATTTGCGAATTGCAGGCCATTATTCTCTCGCAGCCTCGAGATTCGAATGTGAATCTCGCGACCGTAAGGACCACCGAAAGAATTGGTCATACAAGAACTCGAAACGCGCAGAAGAAAGTCGGAATTTGTGGCTTTTTTTATGCTTGACACTAATATGATGAGAGTTTATGGTTATCTCCACTTTGTGAAAAAAGTTTCACAGGGAAGGGATTAACCGGTAAGATTTTTGAACAGCATGCCGACACATTATAGACACGAATTGGCAATCTCGCTTGTCCGTGCTGAAAAGGAGTTTGGAGTATGGAAGGGGGGTCTAGCCCTTAACGACGGTACCATGACAAACCCGACGTCCGCCGGTCTCGTTTCCGCGCCACTGGCCGACGTTACAGCTTTTTGAGAATTTGAAAATAGAATTGTTAAAAAACAAACTCAGCTTACAAAGGAGTGAAAGCATGAAGCGAAAGACCAAACTGCTATTGCTGGTTGTAATTGCAATGAGCAGCATTTTGGGAACCTATGTCATCAACGGTTGCGGCGACAAGAAGCCAATTGAGGACAAAGTCACATTCTCGATCAAGGGAATTGTGACGAATGCCACTACCAACGCACCGCTTGGAGGGGCATGGGTTCATTATGTGAAGGACGCGCATCTGGACTCGGTCAGAACGGATGACGGAGAGGGTCGCTATGTCATCTCTGGTCTGACTCAGACCGGTTGGCATACCCTCCATTTCACACATGCTGATTTCGGTGGCATGCAGTTGTCTGTCTACGGTCACGTGGACAGTCAGACGGTAGATCGCAACGCCGGTCTCTATGAGCGGAATGCTTCTGTTTACGGCTACCTTCTGTCAGACCCAGCTGGCGGTTCATCGGTTTCCAAGATTGATCTGGGCAAGGCTGCCCTGGACAACCCGGAACCGGCCGGTCCTGCTCCTGCGGGAACCAAAGTCTGGCTCAGAATCGATTCGATCTATTCGTACGTCAACGAGTATGACTACAGCGAGCGAATTCCAATCGATCCAGCTCTCTTCGAAACCACCACCAACGCTGCCGGCAGATTTCGCTTTGACAACATCCCGGCCGTCACCGGTGGTTACGTACGGCTCATAACCTCGCAGTTTGCGGGCGGCGCCGATTCCTGTTTCTCCTCAGTGGAAACGTTCCTGCAATTGCGCTACAACGATTCGGTCGATGCCGAGTTCATTCGCGCCCCACTCTGCGGAGAGGCTCCGATCGTCATGGCCATCACGCCGGATCCAAACGCTTTGATTCCGCTTGACGCCAGCATCACCGTCACCTTCTCGCGCCCGATGAATCCGGCGACTGTATCATTCAGCCTGTATGAAGGCTGCTATGATGCACCTGCTCAGGCGCTTTCGACTCATGATGAGTGGCTCGGGTTCGATACGACCTGGTCAAACAGCTACCGCACCGTGGTCATTAAGCCAGCAATTCTGCTGGCGCCGGATGACGAACTCTGCCTTGATATCTCGCCCGACAGCAAGGCCACGAACGGGAAGTCCCTGCAGGGCACCCACTACTGGCACTGGAACACTGTTGAAGGAATGAAGTTCGTTGGGACCAACCTCGACAATTTTGGCACCAACTGCAGCAATTTCCACATCGACACCACGATCCAGATCTGTTTCAATATGCCGCCTGTACTCCCGACCCCGTCGGCGCGGTATCTGAACGACACGATCATCTTCAAAGACGATCAGTCGCGCGACGTCGCGTTCACTTCGTCGGTATCGGGCAACTGCCTGTTAATCAATCCGACTCTTGCACTTGAGCAGAACCGTTGCTACGACCTTACTTTCACCATTTATGCTGAGCAGTCGGAGCGCAGGACTTACAACCAGAGCATTATCACCGGTTGTGGAGGACACTTCTGTTCGCAGGTTATCTGCTCCACTCTCGCCAAGCCAAGCCAGTTCGTGGTCGATATGGGAACCAACTGGAAGGCCGATTACAATACGACTTATCTGACGTTCTCGTGGGCGAAGCTCCCCGGCGTCGTCACCTATCAGATCTACGCCCGCGACACGCACACCAACACGACCTGGATCAAGGTCGCCGACAACATTACGCCGCTCGATTTTGTTCTCCATGACGGCGGTAGTGTGAATTTCACGGATGCTGAAAACCAGAAGTTCGACGTATACAAGTCCGACGGCGAAATGATCACGCCGTTCACAGACGACAACAAGATCTGGTTCCGCGTCCGCGGTGTGAACTGCAAGGGCGAGGGCCCATGGTCCGATTCCGTCATGGTTGATGATCAGACCTCTCCGACTTTCTGCGTCAATCAGGATGGGGACGCCGACAACATGAACGGCGCCACCACTCGGGATATCGCAATCTGGATCAACCAGGACGAATACATGAACCGCGATACGCTTAACAATCCGGTCTTCACTTTTGTTGAAGCGGGCGGCGATCCGGCTTATGTCTTGCCGACCTCGGCGATCACCTGGAGCTGGAACAACGACATGCGTCGGTGGGACGGCACAGTCAAAGTCCCGGCTGGCAAGGGCGCAGCTGGTGACCTGCTGATCACAAAGATGAAGGATAACTCAGGCAACGAAGGTACTGATACCCTCGGTCTGGGCCCGATCTACAGAATCTGGACAAAGAATGTCGACGGATCGGATACGAACACGGTCTCTGCAACCAAGGGAACCAATCCCAATTCATGGGAAGCCCCGAATGGTCGCGCTCTCTGGTCAGCGCAGACGACCGGTGGCAGTTGCGCCTCAGGGTACAACCCGGGTTGCAGCGCTCACTTCTGGGTCTTCCGTTCGTATGACGGCGGTACCACATGGGCTGACTCTACCGACGTCACCTGGGAAGGGGACTGCGAAGGGGATCCGTGGTATAACTTCAATGACATTGATGACACGCTGCACGTGAACAACAACGCTGTCCTCGGTTTCCGTCGCGCCAGTGGCGGTATCCGTTGGTTGAGCTCGAAGTTCACGATCAATGGCGTCAAGATCACCAAGCCCGATTCACTCTGGGCCGCTGATTCGGCCATGACGATCTTCGATCGCAAGGGCACCGATTCGACGGCTGTCCCGCTTCGCTGGAGCAGCTACGGCATCGACACCCTGTATATCGGCTATCGTGTGAATGGCGCTGGTGCCCTCCTCAAGACCGACAGCGTGTCGGTCACCCCGGGCAACCAGACCTTCAATTGGTATCCGCCGAGCCGTGGTCTGGACTACAATGCTCGCCTGTTCGTGTGGAAGAAAGACGGAGACAGCCGCCCGTGGGATTCCACTGTTCAGATGTTCAACGTGAAGCATGATACGATTCTGGTGGACGATCCGGGCACAACAAGCACCGCGATCGCTGCTGGTTCACCGTATGAGATCAAGTGGCGCAATATCGACGCCCTGCATGCGTTCGCAACCGCATATGATACGACTCTGCCGAGCAAGGTCAGCGTCTACTACGCCGCTCATATGCCGTCGCTTGACACAGCCTTCGCGAGCGAAGCCAAGTGGCGTCTGATCGCCCTTGACTCAGCCAACGATGGCCGTCAGATGTGGACACCTCCTGATACAGTGGCCTCGAACGACTGCTTCCTCCGTATAAAGGACTCGCACGGTCGCCGTTACTTCAGCGATCCGGCGAAGAAGTTCGCTATCGGTGGTCTGCATGTGACCTCGCCGAACGCCTTCCATCAGGAACTGTTCGTTGGAACAGCCCCGAACATCACGTGGACATCTACGAACGGCTATGCTGGAAACGTGGATATCGATCTGGATACGATTGGTAACGGGACTGGATGGATGAACCTCGTAGCCAATACGGCGAATGATGGAACCGAAGCCTGGCCGACAGGCACACTGGCTGCGCCGTGGATCAAGAACGGGGTACCCAATTGGCCGAACACACATTCACTCATCAGGGTGAAGAAGAACGCCGGAACGATCTATGATGTCAGCGATAGTAACTTCACGATCGCCGGCTTCATTATCACTGATCCGACGTTGCCGGCTGATACGCTGTTCGAAGACCGAATTGACACTATCGACGTGACAACCATCGGAACCATAGCACAGTACGACGTCTTGATGGTTAGCGCTACGGCGCCTGCCGTAAACGTGGCCATCGCGACAGCGTCCAATAACGTCACGAAGTTCTACTGGACGGTTCCGAATGCCTACACGACGCCAAGGACGGACGTCAAGTTGATCATCAAGAATTCTGCCGGTGTGACCGCAGACACGGTTTCCAATCTGATTCTGGAGACTCCAGGAATCACGGTCACGTCGCCGAACGGCGCAGAAACCTGGCAGGAAAATACACCGCACGCAATTACCTGGACTTCGAAAGGTATGCGGTCCGGTTTGGTCACTATTGAGTTCTCGTCGAATGGTGGTACAACCTATTCGTACCTCACTTCGCCGACAGGTGTGCCAAATACAGGAACCTGGACGTGGACGACGCCGAACCTCACTGGTGGTGATCTGAACAATTGCCTCATTCGAATCACGGAGGTTTACACTGGTCAAGGATCGGCGCTCTCCGATGTGAGTAACGCTGCCTTCACCGTCCAAGACGTACCATGATCGAATAGCAGACAGTAACTGAATTCCGAAGTACCTTCCGGGGACTGGTCGAAAGATCGGTCCCCGGTTTCTTTTTGCCCAGAATATGCGAAATCGGCGCAAGCAGACATTGCGACACGGGTTAACCGCTCCAAACCCTAGCCCCCTGGCGGTCCAAAAAAAACTATTGACAGCCGCGTGTGGCCTGCTATATTGCCCGCTGATAGTAGTTCGTGTTCGTAAGGTTTTCTGTTTATTTGGAATTCACATCCCCCCGTAGACATCGCAATCTGAAAATACGTGCTAAAATCGAAGCCATCTTTACCCGGCGAATCTCTGTTCAAGAACTTCGCCTTAGTGTTAACCTTTAGAGGAGTGTAGAATGAACATCTACGTAGGCAATCTGTCGCGCGACTGCAACGATGAGGATCTGCGACAGGTATTTAGCGAGTTCGGAACGGTTTCGTCCGTGAACATCATTAAGGACAAGTTCACCGGAGACCCGCGCGGGTTCGGGTTTGTCGAAATGTCGTCCAACGACGAAGCTCAGGCTGCGATTGCGGGTCTGAACGGGCGCGACCTTAAGGGCCGTACCCTGAACGTCAACGAGGCTCGTCCTCGTACCGATCGCCCGGGTGGCGGCGGTGGCGGCGGTCGCTCAGGCGGTGGTTTCCGCAGTGGCGGCGGCGGTGGCGGTCGTTCCAGCGGCGGTGGCGGCGGTGGTCGTCGCAGCGGCGGCTGGTAGTCCTTCAAAGACTATTGACGCTAAACACACAGAGGGAGTAGCCTAGGCTGCTCCCTCTTTCGTTTTGGGGCTCCGCGTAAGTTCATGTAGATGAGTGACCTATAAAGTCATCAATTCTGCCGCTTGAGCGGCCGATAATACTCAAGAGTCAACTTGAATGACTGGAACCTTAATTTGGGTTCTCTGTTTAAGTAATATCCGGGAAGATACTGACACCGCTGACGATGCAAAGATAAGTTGACGATACCCTAAGAAACAGTATATTGTAACAATCAATACAGAAACCATTCTTACTTCGAAGAAGGAGTAGCACCATGAGAAAAATTCTTACCCTGACAATCGCAGGTGTGGCGATACTGGCCCTTTCGGCCGCTCCCGCCTTTGCTGGCTCCGGCGCCAGCTGCACGAAGAGTGCGTCGGCTGACAAAGCCTCCTGCACGTCCCACGGAACTGAAGCCAAGTTGATCTCCGCTGACGGTAAAGCCTGCCCGCACGCCGGCAAAGCGAGCGCGTCGATGTCGGCCGAAGAGTGTGCCAAGAAGTGCGGATACGAAGGTGGCAAGTGCGACATGGTCAATATGTCGATTAAGGGGATGACCTGCGGTGGCTGCGAAAGTACGGTTACAACCGCGCTAATGGATGTTCCCGGCGTGGTCAAAGTGGTCAGCATCAGCCACAAAGAAGGGACCGCCTTAGTCTGCGTCGATCCTGCCAAAGTGCAGAATGACGCGCTGACGACAGCCGTTTCCAATAAGGGCTACGAAGTCGAGATCGTCCCGGCCGTGGCGACGGTTTCCGGCACTGACGGCAAGTCAAAGGCGTGCTGCGACAAGGCAAAAGTCTGTAGCGCCGCGGAAAAAGCTGCCTGCATGAAGAAGGAAGCCGGCGCGGAAAAAACTGCCGAGGACACGAAGTAGATCCTATTGAATGATACAGGCGGGACTCATGTCCCGCCTTTTTTTTGCCTTCCGCATTAGGGCACACTGAAGAAAGTCCTTATATTTTGCGTATGAGTATGTCTGCTGAAGAGTGCGCTTCATGAAACCGACCCTGAATCCGACTCGATGTCGCAGTCACAGTATCTCCGGTTTCTGCGGCTTCGCCCTGGTCGTTTCTATCACGTTGTTAGCAGCATCTCCTGCCATGTCAGCCAAATACGCCGGCGAATCGTTCTCCCTCGGTGTTGGGGGACGTGCTCTCGCGCTGGGTGGAGCGGTCATTGCCGGTCCTTTCGACGCCACCGCCCCGTACTGGAATCCGGCCGGAATGAACCGTCTCGACAGCCGCTACCTGGTCGCGATGCATGCCGAGACCTTCGGATCTCTGCTCAATCATGATTATCTCTCGTACGTCGACGCTCGCCACCGTGAGGGTTCACTGGTGCAGGCCTTCGGATTCTATGTGTATTACCTCGGCGGAGGCGGAATCAAGGTCACGCAGCTCAATCAGTATCAAAGGCCAGTGATTGTCCGTGAGGAATCGCACGGCGACTATCTCTTCGCAGGTTCAATCTCGGGCAGGATCAAAGAGAAAATCGATTTTGGTCTGACCGCAAAGATAATCTATCGCGACCTCGGCACCGAATCCGGTGTTGGTCTTACTCTCGATGCCGGAATCCTGACACCGATTACTTCTTTCGCTGAGTTTGGGCTTATGGTCACCGATGTTACAACTGGCTTCATACGATATTCTGGAAAGACCTTCTCGACCGGCCCCAACAGTGAGTCGATCTATCCAACAGTCAAGCCGGGTTTTGCGTTGACACGCGGCTATCGCGACTACACAGGGCGTTTTCTGGTCAGCGGCGACATCAAGTTTGAGCATCTCCAGTCCGTGGCTCAGTACTGGAGCGGTTCACTTTCTCTCGACACCCATTATGGGTTTGAATTGGGCTACCGTAACATGCTCTTTGGTCGCGTCGGTTTCGACATTGGTCGCTTCACAGCGGGCGGGGGATTCGATTTCCGCCGCTTGACGGTCGATTTCGCCTATCTGCATCAGGGAGATTTCGACGCCACATACCGTGTCAGCGGATCCTACCGATTCTGATTCAACCGATGGACAACATCACCATTCTTGGGCTGGTCGCCGGAACGCTGACGACGATCGCCTTTGTGCCTCAACTCTATCAGGCTTGGAAGACGCGGTCGACGAAAGACGTCTCGCTATTAATGTACATTGTGATCTCTACCGGCATACTACTCTGGTTGATCTACGGTCTCCTGATCGGTTCTCTTCCGGTGATTCTGGCCAACATCGTAACCTTGGTCATCGCTCTGCTCATTCTGGTTCTCAAGATTCGCTACCGTTGAGTGACTCGAGATGCGAAACTCTTTCAAAATACGAATATCTCTCTCATAGAAGTCCAAAGTCGTTCTGCGCCGAGCCAAAAAACGATTTGACATTCCTTTGAGTGCCGATATATTTGCGGCTTGATAGTGTCGCAGAAAGGGTTACGGTGACCCTTTTGTTTGATCCACCCGGCAAGAAACGGGATAGGGACTACGCTCAGATTGCACTCCTGGGAGCGGTTCCCGCCATTCTGATAGCCGCCCCGGCAGTCGGATTTTTTCTGGGGCGCTGGGCCGACGAAAAGCTGGGCACGAGTCCGTTGTTGCTTATTGCCGGTATTGTACTCGGCTTCGTTGCCGCCGGTCGTGAAATCTATCGACTCGTCAAGAAGTCCGAGGCGATCGAGAAAGAGAAAGATTTACGGTAGTATGGGTCTTGAGTTTCTGAATAGAACCTTCCGCACGTTTTCCATTGTGCTTCTTGCACTCTTACCGTTCGGGTTCTTCTATTTGAATGTATACCAAACGCTTGCCCTCCTATCCGGCGCGGTGTGGGGGATGCTCAACCTGGTATTCCTCACGACGTTAGTGCGAGCGTCAATTCGCCCGGAGGGTGTAGAGGTCGGCAGCACTGTAGCACTGCTTGTGATCAAATTCCCAATGCTGTATCTGGCGGGATATGGTTTGTTGAAAGTCAATCTCTTTGAACCACCGTACCTCTTGCTTGGGGCATCGGGGATCATGGTCATCATCGTGTTGAAAGTTATCGGGCGCTATCTGCTCGGCCTCGATACTACGGAACGCAGCGCCAAGACCGCGTCGGGTGCTGCGTGAAGAAGTTCCCGCTCTGTCTCAGAGGAAGCTGTGCCGCACTGTCATTGCTCTTCCTGCCCGCAGTGACAAAGGCTTCTGGCGGCGAAGGAGGAAGTTCGGCCGAGCTGCCGAGTCTGATCGGCATGCTGACCCATCACGAGGGACTTCTTTATCACTGGGTGAACGTGATCTACGCTCTCGCGGTGTCGGTGATCTTATGTTCGGTCTCTTTGCGCGTGTATGCAAAGCGGGAGATGATCCCGGGTCGGCTGCAGAATCTGGTTGAGATGCTGGTCGAGGGGATGTATAACTTCCTTCATTCGATTCTGGGGAAAGACGCGAAGAAGTTCGTCCCGTTTCTGGGAACGCTATTTTTTTATATTCTGGCGATGAATCTGATGGGGATCATTCCCCTGGGGCACTCGCCGTCAACAAACATCAACATTACCGCTTCGCTCGCCATCATGGTTTTCCTGTACGCGCAATATGTCGGGATCACGCGATTGGGCGCGGTGGGCTACATGGATCACCTGATCGGGCAGCCCCGCGATGCGATCAGCTGGGCAATTGTCCCGCTCATTCTGCCGATCCACGTGATCGGAGAGTTCGCCAAGCCGTTCAGCCTGGCTCTGCGACTTTTCGGCAACATCACGGGTGAGGATATTCTTGTCGCCGCTTTTGTCGGTCTGGGGATCAGTGCGATGGCGATGTTCGGCCCGACGATGGCGGCCAGCCCGATCGGGATACCGCTTAACGTCCCCTTCATTCTGCTGGGAATCCTCTTATCAACGATTCAGGCGTTGGTGTTTACGTTGCTATCGACGATTTATATCCTGATGATGCTGCCGCACGAGGAGCATCATTGAGACATCAAAGAGAAAATCACAATTGTCATAATCAATAGCCTTTGGAGGAAACGATGGATTATCAAGCGATGTTAGCGTGGGCTTTGCCGATGGGTGTTGGCTTGGCCGCAGTAGGTTCAGGTCTGGGGTTGGGTCGTGCCGTAGGCTCGGCGATGGAAGCGATCGGGCGTCAGCCGGAAGCCTCCGGCAAGATTCAGACCGCCATGATTATCGGTGCGGCTCTGATCGAAGCGTTGACCATTTACGCCCTGGTTGTCTTTTTCATCCTGTCGGGCAAGATTGGCACCCACTGAAAACGTGGAGAGCGGCGACAAACGATATGGCGCAAGGGTGGCCATGTCAGAGAATAATGTGGAGAATTCATGAATCTTGAGTGGCAACAACTACTCACCCATGCCTTCGGCTTTCTGATCACGCTGTGGATCCTGAAGAAGTTCGCCTGGAAACCACTTCTGGGTCTGATGGAGGAGCGGCGCCTGCGTATCGAGGGGGAATTCAAGCGGATCGAAGACGAGAAAGGTAAGGTCGCCCAACAGTTGTCGGTGTACGAAGCCAAACTGAAAGAGATCGACAACGAGCGACGGGCGAAACTGGTCGAGGCGGTTGAAGAAGGTAAAAAGGTCGCGGCCGACATCAAGGCGAGCGCGCAGAATGAAGTCAAAGAGCTTCATGTCAAAGCCAAGGCCGAACTGGAACGCGATGTCGCCAAGGCACGGGTCGAGCTGCGTGACCAAATGGTGGCGATCACCATGACCGCCGCTGAGAAGATTATCAAAGAGAAACTCGACGACCCTAAACACCGCGATCTGATCAACCGGTACATCGCGGAAGTGGAGAAGGTCTGATCAAATGTTAGCTCAGGAAGTCGCGCGTAAGTACGCCCACGCCCTGTTTCTGTCGGTTAAGAAGAAGAACCTGCTGAATCAGGCCGACGAACAATTTCTCGCGCTTGGAGCGCTCTTTCGCAAAGACCGCACCCTGCTCAACTTTCTTGCCGCGCCACAGGTGTCGGATGAGAAGAAGCTGGCCTTGGTCCGCGATGTCTTCGGCAGTCGTTTGGAACGCCCCCTCGTGGAGTTTCTGATCGTTCTGGTCAACAAGCATCGCGCGAACTATCTGCCGGAGATTGTCGAGGAATTCGACCGTCAGATCAAAACGGAGAAGGGGATCGGCAAAGTGACCGTGGTCACCGCGGTGCCGTTGCACGAGTCAGAAGAACAGTCGTTGCGCGCAAAGCTCGCGACCAGAACCGGTTTGACCATCGAACTCGAGAAGAAGGTTGATCCGTCAATACTCGGAGGCATGATTATCATGCTTCACAATCAGATCATCGACGGTTCCGTGCGCCATGGCCTTAATCTGATCCATGATCAACTCGAGAAGACGAAAGTGCATTAGGTGGCGCAGGACTTCTGCGACGACTTGTGAGATTGAATGTGAGTGATGTGAAGATAGGAGTACGATAATGGGTCTCAACCCGGAAGAAGTCTCATCGGTAATCAGAAAAGAGATTGAGAAATACGAGACCAAACTCGAAATGGAGTCGGTCGGAACCGTTCTCCAGGTAGGGGATGGGATTGCCCGCGTCTGGGGTCTTGAAGATGTCCAGATGTCGGAACTGATCCAGTTCCCCGGCGACATTCTCGGGATTGTACTCAATCTGGAAGAGGACAACGTCGGTGCGGCCATTTTTGGGTCCGACACCAAGATCAAAGAAGGGGACACAGTTCGTCGCACAGGAAAAGTGGCGTCCGTTCCGGTCGGAGAAGCTCTGGTGGGGCGAGTGGTCAATCCCCTCGGCCAGCCGCTGGACGGCAAAGGGCCGATTGTCACCGACAAGTTCCGAGTGATCGAAGGGAACGCACCCAACGTTGTGCAGCGTCAACCGGTAAAGGAGCCGCTGCAGACCGGCCTGAAGGCAATCGATTCGATGATCCCCATCGGGCGCGGACAGCGCGAGTTGATCATTGGAGATCGCCAGACTGGCAAGACCGCGGTAGCGATAGACACTATCATCAACCAGAGAGGCCAGAACGTTTTCTGTGTCTATGTTGCCATCGGCCAGAAGGCCTCGACTGTGGCTCAAGTGGTGGAGATTCTACGCAAACATGGTGCGATGGAGTATACAACAGTGGTCACGGCGTCCGCGACCGACCCCGCGCCGATGCAATATATCGCGCCGTATTCCGGGTGTGCGATTGGCGAGGAGTTCATGTATACCGGACGCCACGCTCTGTGCATCTACGACGATCTCTCCAAGCAGGCGACGGCTTACCGACAGTTGTCGCTCTTGTTGCGCCGTCCTCCGGGACGCGAAGCCTACCCCGGCGACATTTTCTACTGTCATTCCCGACTTCTGGAACGGGCGGCCAAGCTCTCTGATGAAAAGGGGGGCGGCTCCCTGACGGCGCTGCCGATCATCGAGACCCAGGCTGGGGACGTGTCGGCTTACATTCCGACCAACGTGATTTCGATCACCGACGGGCAGATCTTCCTGGAGTCGGAACTGTTCTTCTCGGGCGTTCGCCCGGCTATCAACGTGGGTATTTCTGTGTCGCGTGTCGGCGGCAATGCTCAGACGAAGATGATGAAACAGGTGGCCGGATCGCTGAAACTTGATCTGGCGCAATATCGTGAGTTGGCAGCTTTTACTCAGTTCGGATCCGATCTCGACGAAGGAACGCGCAAGCAGCTGAACCGCGGCGAAAAGATGGTGGAGCTGCTCAAGCAGGGGCAGTATGTACCGATGGCGACCGCCAAGCAGGTGATGATTATCTGGTTGGGTTCGCGCGGCATGCTTGACGATGTTCCAAAGGCATCACTTGCCAAGTTCGAAACAGAGTTCTTCGGGTTTTGTGAGAAGAGTTTCCCTGAAATCGAACCCACGCTCGCCAAAGATAAGATCATTTCTGAAGCGACCGAAGCGAAGCTGAAAGACGCGGCTGTGAAGTTCAAGGCGCAATTCAAGGCCTAAGGCACAGAAGGTTTCATATCGGTGGCGACACTTAGAGAAGTAAAAAAGAGAATCCGCACGGTTGTTGCGACTCGTCGCATCACGAAAGCGATGGAAATGGTGGCGGCATCGAAATTGCGCCGCGCCCAGCAGCGTGTTGTGCAGGCTAAGCCATACGCCAAGAAGCTCGACGAAATGCTAAGCCATCTGGCGACCGCCTCGAGCGGCGAGATTGTCCATCCCTACTTCGAAGAGCGGCCGGTCAGAAAGAGGACGCTTGTCGTCATCACGTCGGATCGCGGATTATGCGGATCGTTCAATTCGAACATCCTGCGTCGCGCCGATCTCTGGCTGGCGGAACAGAAAGATGAGATCGAGTTGGTAACTATCGGCAAGCGAGGGAATGATTACTACAAACGCCGTCGCTGGCCGATTGTGCAGTTCTTTGGCGACTGGGGCGGGACCCTCGATTATGACAAGGCGAAAAGAATTGTCGGACTCCTGACCGATCGTTTTGTCACCGGCCAAACTGATCAGATCAGCGTGATTTTCACGCGCTTTCTCTCGGCGGTGCGCTATCAGGTATTCAACGAGCAGTACCTGCCGGTTGCTCGGCCGAACGTGACCGGCGCCGGTGCGGCGGCCCAGTACATTTTTGAGCCGTCGCCTGAGCAGATTTATGCGGCCTTGATGCCCGGATACGCGACCACCAAGCTTGTAACCGCGCTTGTCGAATCATTCGCGAGCGAGCACGGCAGTCGCATGATTGCCATGGGAGCGGCCACGACTAACTCCGGAGAAATGATCTCGACGCTGACGCTTGATTACAACAAGGCTCGTCAGTCGCAGATCACGAAGGAGATTCTCGAAGTGGTCAGCGGCGCGGAAGCGCTCAAGGGATAGGCCGCAGTTTCGTTTGAAGAATGTTGTTTTGAAATAGACTGGAGTTTTCGGAATGGCTGAGAATATCGGCAAAGTGGTGCAGGTGATCGGACCAACGGTTGACTGTGAGTTCCCGTCGGATTCGCTGCCGAACATCCTGAATGCGATCAAGATTACCGACAAGTCGAAGAATATCGACTTGACCGTAGAGGCGGCAATCCATGTCGGAGACAATGTCGTGCGCTGTGTTGCGCTGGCGACGACCGACGGGTTGGTGCGCGGCATGAAAGCCGTAGATACCGGCTCTCCCATCACGGTGCCGGTTGGAGTGAGTTCACTGGGACGTATCTTCAATCTACTTGGCGAGCCGCTGGACACCAAAGGGGCGCTACCGGCGAATGTTAAGCGTCTGCCCATTCATCGTTCGGCACCGGCATTTGACGAGCAGGTCACCAATGTCGAGATGTTCGAGACCGGCATCAAAGTCATCGACTTGCTCGAACCATACGCCAAGGGTGGGAAGGTCGGACTCTTTGGCGGCGCCGGTGTCGGCAAGACGGTAGTAATTCAGGAATTGATTCACAATATCGCCACGGAACATGGCGGCTATTCCGTATTCAGCGGTGTCGGGGAGAGAACCCGTGAGGGGAACGATCTTTGGCTCGAAATGACTCACTCGGGCGTGATCTCGAAAACTGCCCTCGTATTCGGGCAGATGAACGAGCCACCCGGTGCGCGTCTTCGCGTCGCGCTTTCCGGACTGACCATGGCCGAGTACTTCCGAGATGAAGAAAACCAGGATGTACTGCTGTTCGTTGATAATATTTTCCGTTTTGTGCAGGCCGGTTCGGAAGTATCCGCGCTGCTCGGACGTATGCCCTCAGCGGTAGGATATCAGCCGACCCTCGGCACCGAGATGGGTGCTCTGCAGGAGCGAATCACCTCGACCAAATCAGGATCGATCACGTCGGTGCAGGCGATCTATGTGCCCGCTGACGACCTGACCGACCCGGCGCCGGCGACGACATTCTCGCATTTGGATGCGACCACAGTTCTGTCGCGTCAGATCGCGGAGTTGGGGATTTATCCGGCTGTTGATCCGCTTGACTCGACCTCGCGCATTCTGGACCCCCTGATTGTTGGTGTAGATCATTATCGCGTGGCGCGCAGTGTGCAGCAGACGCTTCAGCGTTACAAGGACCTTCAGGACATTATTGCGATCCTTGGAATTGACGAATTGTCAGAGGATGACAAGCTGATTGTGCAGCGAGCGCGGAAGATTCAGCGCTTCCTGTCGCAACCCTTTTTTGTTGCGGAGGCGTTCACCGGCAAGGCCGGGAAGTACGTAAAGGTGGCGGATACAATCAAGGGGTTCGACGAGTTGATCTCCGGTCAATTGGACCATATCCCTGAGCAGATGTTCTTCATGGTTGGCGGCATCGACGAAGTTAAAGAGAATTACGAGAAGTCGAAAAGGTAGCCCGGATGTTCCTCTTATCGATCGTTACGCCTGAAAAGGTGTACTATGAGGCTGAGATAAAGTCACTGATGGCCCCCGGGACCGAGGGGTATCTCGGAGTGTTGTCGCACCATGCGCCGCTTATCACCGCGTTGAAGCCAGGGAAAATAGAGTTTCGCGACGCGCAGGATTTGCTTCACATATTGGCCGTGTCCGACGGCTTTCTCGAGGTCTCTGAGAATCGTGCGACCCTGCTCGCCGATGCGGTCGAAGAAGCAGATCGCATTGACATTGAGCGGGCACGCGCTGCGTACGAGCGGAGCAAAGCACGCCTGATCTCCGCCGGGACCACTGAGACTTCCATTGATTTGCCATCGGTTCGATCGGCAATGGAACGAGCGGCGAATCGTATTCGCGTGTTCAACGAAACCCACCATTAGTGAGTTCAGCTCGGTATTCAAGATCGGACCACCAGGTTTGTCCGGTATCCGTCTGCCCGAACATGAGCTCGACGCCGAGCCGGCGACGTTAAGTAATTGGCGGGTAGGTTGTTGGAGGGGAGAGAATCGCTTGACTTCCCGAAAGCTTTTGTGTAACATTAACGTTTATGATTCTGGACCTGAGAGAGTTCGACGACTTTCCGGTGGAGGTTTTTGTGGAGGGGACATCGGAGGAGTTTCAGGCTTTTGCGCCTGAAGTCCTGAAAGTGGAGACGGTCGGGCTGACGGTCACCGTTCAACACTCCGGGCAGGAGTATTACTGCCAGGGGAAGGTGGCCGCGAGCGTGGAACTGGAATGTAGCCGGTGCCTGACCCCTCACGCCGTGCAACTAGCTGCGGCGACGGATTTCATCGTTCGATCCGATGCAGGTGCGGCGACAGGAACAACTACGGTCGATGATGAGGATTATGTGTATATGCATGGGAGCGACTTGCGAGCGGACACGACTGACGTCGTCCGACAGGCTTTAGTATTATCGCTTCCGATGAAGCCTTTGTGCGCGGAGAGTTGTTGCGGGCTTTGCCCGTCGTGTGGAACGAACTTGAATCTGCGTACCTGTGACTGCGCGAAGCCGAGCAATGATAGTCGGTGGAGCGCTCTGAGCGGTCTTTAGTAGCTATTGATCATAAACAAGAGAAGGAATTGTCATGCCACTTCCAAAGCGAAGACATTCGAGCACAAGAGGACGTTTACGTCGCACCGGTTGGAAACTTGCGGTTCCCAACGTAGTCGCCTGCTCGAATTGCCATCAGTCGCGCCTTCCGCACCACGTCTGCCCGCATTGCGGGTTTTACGATGGCGAGAAGGTGATCACGACCAGGGAAGCCTAAGCTTTTCAACCAGACTCGACGAAGCATGAGCGAGACAAAGCGGAACTGATGACGCCAAACGGAACATACACCGTTGCGCTCGACGTCATGGGCGCTGATCGCGGCTTTGAGGTCGTTGCCGAAGGTGGGGTTGAGGCCGCGCGAGCCCTCGGCAACCGCCTTCATGTCGTGTTGTGCGGTCAACGCGAGCGGCTGGACCGCTGGCTATCACATCTCAAGGATGTGCCCGCCAATATCTCTGTCGTTCATGCCGAGACCGAAGTCCCGATGCGTATGGCCGCCATCGACGGAGTTCGCATGAAGGACAGCTCCATTTCAGTGGGGCTCAGGCTGGTAAAGGAGAAGGTGGCCGCTGCCTTCGTGTCGCCGGGGAACACCGGTGCGGTCATGGCCAGTTCGCTTCTGACCCTCGGTCGCATCGAAGGAGTGTCACGTCCGGCCATTACGGCGCTGTTTCCCAGCACTGGAGAACGCCCCTCGGTGGTTCTGGACGTGGGAGCGAATGCCGACTGTAAGCCCCAGCACCTCTCGCAGTTTGCGGTTATGGGATCCGTCTACTCGTCGATCCTGTTCAACGTTGAACGACCCCGTGTGGGACTGATTTCGATTGGCGAGGAGAGGAGCAAGGGAAACGAGCTGGTATTCGGTGCGCAGGAGCTGTTGAAGAACTCGAAAATCAATTTCGTTGGGAACATCGAAGGACGAGACATTCTTTCCGGGGCGGTGGATGTTGCCGTGACAGACGGGTTCACAGGGAACATCCTTCTGAAATTTGCCGAGTCGATCCAGCCAATGCTCACGACTAAGATCAAACGACAGATCGACACGAACATCTTTTCACGCTTCGGAGCCTATCTGATGCTGCCGTTTCTGAAGCGGATGCGCAATGCCTTCGACTACGCCAAGTACGGTGGGGCTCCTCTGCTCGGCGTGAACGGGGTCGTCATTATTTGCCACGGGGCTTCGAGTGCGCACGCTATTGACAACGCTATTCGAGGCGCCTACGAAATGGCGGCCAAGGGGATCAAGGAACGGATCCACGACGAATTGATAACCAATCACTTTGGAAGACACAATGGATCAAAAGATAAGCGCGCGGATTTGCGGGACGGGGTCATATGTGCCCCCGAACCGAATGACCAACGCTGATTTCGAGCGTATCGTCGACACCTCCGACGAGTGGATCTTTTCCCGCACCGGCATCAAGGAACGGCGAATCCTACCTGAGGGCATGAGCACCTCTGACATGGCGGTCGAGGCCGGCCGGATGGCGATCGAAATGGCCGGGTGCACCAATGACGACATCGACTTGTTGATTAACGGCACTGTCACACCCGATTATCGTGTCCCGTCCAACGCCTGCGTGATCCAGGAGAAGATGGGATTGCCCAACGCCGCGGCGTTTGACATCGTTGCCGCCTGTACCGGTTTTATCAATGGTCTTGCGATCGCCAAATCGTTTATCGAAACCGGGACGTACAAGAAGATACTGGTGATTGGATCGGAGATGTTGTCTTCGATCACGAATTACAAAGATCGCGGAACCTGCATTCTGTTTGGAGATGCTGCCGGCGCCGTGGTCGTCGAGCCGTCGACGAGCGGCAGCGGGATTGTGTCGACTTTCATGAAATCCGACGGGCGATTACGAGAGTGGCTGTGGATCAAGGTCGGCGGCACCAAGACTCCCTACACACCCGACTTCTCCTTTGACGGAAGCGATAAGCTCTATATGAACGGCGCCGACGTCTTCAAAGTCGCGGTCCGTGAAATGGGGAGAGCCTCCCTAAAGGTTCTGGAAGATGCCGGTATTACCGCCGCTGATGTGTCGCTTGTTGTGCCTCATCAGGCCAATCTTCGTATCATCGAGTCGCTGGTCAAACGGCTCGGGGTCGATCCTGGCAAGGTGTTCATCAATCTGGAGAAATATGGCAACACGTCGGCAGCGTCGGTCCCTCTCGCTCTGGATGAAGCTAACCGCGCCGGTCGGATCAAGACGGGTGACTATGTTCTGATGGTCGCCTTCGGGGGCGGCCTTATCTGGGGCGCTGCCCTGGTGAAATGGTGAACGTATGAGCAACACAGCGCTCTTCTTCCCCGGTCAGGCTTCGCAATACGTCGGCATGGGGAGAGATCTGTATGAGAGTTCCTCCGACGTCCGCATGCTCTATGAACTGGCATCGGACGACATGGGGATGGATTTGGCGCGTCTCTCGTTTCAGGGGCCGGCAGATGAATTGAAGCGCACACGTATCACACAACCCGCCATCCTGCTCCACTCGCTGGCGGTGTTGACGGTCCTGAAGGAGAATCGCCCGGAATTCGACTATGCCGCCGGGCATTCGCTTGGAGAATATGGCGCTCTGGCGGTCACCGGAGTCCTGTCGTACGCCGAGGCGATTAAAGCAGTCGTCCGCCGCGCTTCGCTCATGGAGGAGGCCTGCATCAGCAATCCCGGCACGATGGCGGCGATTATCGGTCTGACCGATGAGCAGGTTGAAGAGGTATGCCAAAAGGCGTCGAGCGCGGGAGTCGTTGTTGCTGCGAACTATAATTCCAATAATCAGGTCGTGATCTCAGGCTCGACCGAAGGCGTGGCCGCCGCGATGCAGCTGGCGCGCGATGCGGGCGCCAAACGGGCGCTTGCGCTGGAGGTCGGAGGGGCGTTTCACTCTCCGTTGATGCAGTCGGCAAGGGAGGGTTTGGGATCATATCTTGCCGACCGCATCATCTCGGCGCCGACAAAACCGTACGTTGCGAACGTCACTGCCCAGCCGGCCTTTGATCCGTCCGAAATCCGCCGCCTGCTGGTGGAGCAGATCACTTCGCCGGTTCGATGGTCACAGACGATGGCTTATCTGAAATCGCAGGGAGTAACCCACATCATCGAGATCGGCCCCGGGAAGGTCCTGACCGGTATGGCCAAGCGTGAGATGACCCCGGAATATGTCCTCAACCTGGATACGATGACCGACATTCGATCGCTCGTTTCTGTTGGGGCTTCATAAGAGACAGGATATGATGAAGTTTACTGACAAAGTTGCGCTGATCACGGGCGCCGCACGCGGAATAGGGCATACGATTGCACGGCGCTTCGTGGAGCAGGGAGCGAAGGTTGTTCTCTGCGATGTCGATCTGGGCGCGGTCGAATCGGCGGCGCGTGAATTGGGCGCAGGAACGCTTGGACTCAAAGCCGACGTCACCAATACGGTCGACGTCGAGGCGCTCTTCGCCGGAGCAATGGCGCGTTTCGGGCGGGTCGATATTGTCGTCAATAATGCCGGTATTACGCGCGACACGCTGCTGATTCGTATGGATGAAAAAGACTGGGATCTGGTTCTTGACATTAACCTCAAAGGGGCTTTTCTTGTTTCGAAAGCAGCCGCTCTGATCATGATGAAGCAGCGCAGCGGCCGTATTGTGAATATCAGTTCGATTATTGGGTTGACCGGAAATGCCGGCCAGGCCAATTACGCGGCCTCCAAAGCCGGGCTGATTGGTCTGACCAAATCAACAGCCAAGGAGCTTGCCTCTCGCGGGGTTACGGCTAACGCCGTCGCACCGGGGTTTATCGAAACTGAGATGACGAAGAAACTGTCAGAGACGGCCCGACAGACACTACTGGAGAGGGTCCTGCTGAAGCGACCCGGACTTCCGGACGATGTCGCGACAGCTGTTCTGTTTCTGGCGTCCGAGGAAGCATCGTATATCACCGGTCAGGTGCTAACAGTTGACGGCGGTTTGGGATTGTAAACTATTGAAGTACACAATAAAGGAGTATGGGCATGTCAGTGGAAGAGAAGGTCAAGGAAATCATCGTGGAACAGCTTGGTGTAGAAGTCAGCCAGGTTACGGAAAACGCCAAGTTCGTTGACGATCTTGGGGCCGATTCGCTCGACACCGTTGAATTGGTGATGGCCCTTGAAGAGGAATTCTCGCTGGAGATCCCCGACGAAGACGCCGAGAAGATCACGTCGGTCGGTGACGCCATTACCTATATCAGAGAGAATACCAAGAAGGCCGGCGCTAACTGAGCCTATCGCCATTTCGGGACCAGAGTAGACGCCGATGAAGATACGAACCGTCGTCACCGGTCTGGGCGTTGTCACTCCGATTGGGAACAATCTGGAGACCTTCTGGGAAGCGTTGCTTGCCGGTCGCTCCGGCGTCGCTCCAGTGACCCGGTTTCCGGTTGACGATTACCCAACCAAAATAGCCGCGGAAGTCAAGGGCTTTGACGCGTCGCCGTATATCGAAAAGAAAGAGCTGCGGCGAATGGATCTGGCGGAGCAGTACGCTCTCGTTGCCAGCGAGGAGGCGATCAAGGATTCCGGACTCGATCTGAGCGCCATCGATCTCGATCGGTGCGGGGTGGTTATCGGCTCCGGCATTGGCGGCATCTCGACATTCGAGCAGCAGCATTCGACTCTGATGACTTCGGGTCCGGGACGGGTCTCTCCTTTCTTCATCCCGATGATGATCATCGATATGTGCGCAGGGCTGGTTTCGATCCGCTTCAATTTCCGCGGACCAAACTACGCCACCGTGTCGGCATGCGCTTCATCGGCGCACGCGATGATCGACGCTTTCCGGATTATTCAGCGGGGTGAAGCCGATGTCATGATCACCGGTGGATCGGAGGCGACGATTACCCCAACCGCCATGGCGGGATTCTGTCAGGCGCGGGCAATGTCCACACGCAATGACGCTCCCGAGAAGGCCTCGCGTCCATTTGACAAAGGACGCGACGGTTTCGTGATGGGCGAAGGGTCCGGAATTGTTATCCTTGAATCATATGAACACGCCATGCGCCGGAAGGCGAAGATATACGGCGAGTTTCTCGGAGGGGCAATGACGGCCGATGCACACCATATGACCGCCCCTCATCCCGACGGGCATGGCGCACGCCGCGCCATGAAGCTTGCCATCGCGGATGCCGGGTTGACCCCTGAACAGATCGATTACGTCAACACCCACGGCACAGCCACCGACCTGGGAGATATCGCTGAAACCAAAGCGATCAAGGCGGTCCTGGGGGATCACGCCTACAAGACCCCGTGCAACTCGACAAAGTCGATGACCGGTCACCTTTTGGGAGCGGCCGGAGCGGTGGAGTTCATTGCTCTCCTGAAGTCCTTTGAACATCAGGTTCTCCACGCCACAATCAACCTGGATGACCCCGACCCGAACTGCGATCTGGACTATGTGGCCAACAAAAGCCGTGTCGCTGTCCTCCAATACGCAATGAGCAATTCGTTCGGTTTCGGCGGACATAACGTTACCCTTGTTGCTGGCAGGGTCAACGGCTCAGCTACGTAATAGCACGTATGGCTGTCTGGCAGCGTATCAGATCCCTGTTCGACGGCTTTCGCAACGACGCCGCCAACGAATCCTTCGACACCATTCAGCAGATCATCGGCTACTACTTTCGCGATGTGGCCCTCTTACGCTTAGGCCTCACCCATCGATCGCACGCACGAATCAACAACGCCGACGGACCCTCGAATGAGCGGCTGGAATTTCTTGGGGATTCGGTACTGGGATTGGTCATCGCAGCTCGTTTGTATGAGGACTATCCCGATGAGGGGGAAGGCTTTCTCACCAAGACCAAGGCGCTTCTGGTCAATGAGACAACGCTGGCGGCGATCGGAAAGGAGATCGGACTGACCAAGTATGTGCGTTTGTCGCCCGAAGAGGTAAAAGCGGGCGGCGGAGAGCGAGCTTCGATCATTTCGGATGCCTTTGAGGCAATCATTGGGGCCGTCTTTCTCGACGGGGGAATGGAACCCGCACGCGATGTTGTCCTGAGGTTAATCTACACGCATCGGGATCGAGTGGTTGGCGATTCATCGCAGAGAAACTACAAGGGGGAACTCCTCGAATTAGTGCAGGCGCAGGGAGGGGGCGCGCCGCGGTACGATATCGCCTCTGAAGAAGGCCCCGATCATGAAAAGACCTTTCACGTCATCGTGTTGATCGCGGGTGTGAATGTGGGTGAGGGGACCGGGTCGTCGAAGAAAGAAGCCGAGCAGCGCGCGGCCTGCATGGCGCTCGAACGAATCGCGAGTCGCGCCGTTATCCTGTGAGCCGAATCACACGGACACTACAAGCTGTTGATTGCTCGCGACGGGCGCGTGTCTGTTTTATGTTGTAGTATTCCCAAAGCTCAGTTTATTGAAATCGAGAAGGGCGACACGATGGTCTGGATCGTTGACGATATGACGGGTGTCGCTGAAACGACGACAGTCATACAGGGAGTTTTGCGTAATGCGAACGACAAAGACACGGAAACCGGCTGCAAAGAAGAACCCGGTCAAACGGGGAGCGGCGAAAAAGCCCACTCAGAGGAAGAGAGCCAAGTTGTGGAGCGCGGCAGAAATGGCCATGCTTCGGAGCTCCTACAAGGCCATGACCACTCCCCAGATTGCGCGCAAGCTGAAACGCACGGTCGATGCCGTGCGCACCAAGGTTCGCGCGATGGGGCTGAGAAAGGCGCCGACGAGGAAGGCCGCCGGTCCAAAATTCGGCGCCGGCCGCACGACCAAAGGCAGATCGGTTCGGTTCACGTCGCCTAAGAAGGCCGCGCGGAAGAGCCCGACTCGCAAGGGGGATAAGCCCTCGCGCTGGTAACCCTTTGCCGACATCATCTACGATAAAGCTCTCCTCGTGGGGGGCTTTTTTTTTGCTGCCGGTGACAGTCGCGCATCACGCGTTGCTGCCTTGCCGCTCTTCTCCTTGACAGGATAGTCCGAGCGGGCCATATTATGCGACTTAAGAGAAGGTATTGCACTCAGTTCGGAGAATGGTATGAATATCGTTGTTCTGGTGAAGCAGGTTCCGGAAATCGCGCTGATCAAAGTTGATGAAGCAGCCAACCAGGTTGTGCTGCCGGCCGGACCGGGGATCGTCAACCCCTTCGACGAATATGCGCTCGAAGAGGGTCTGCGCCTCAGAGAAAAGCATGGTGGAACATGCGTAGTCATGTCAATGGGTACTGAACGCACCGAGTCGGCGTTGCGGGACTGCCTGGCGCTCGGAGCCGACGACGCCTACTTGTTGATGGACGATCTATTCACCGGTTCCGATCCACAGGGGACCGGACGAATCTTAGCGGCGGGTGTAAAAAAACTCGGCGCATTTGACCTGGTGCTGGCTGGCAAGCAGGCGATCGATTCGGATTCGGCGCAAGTTCCGGGCGCAGTAGCGGCAATTCTCGATATCCCTCAGGCCCTCTTTGTGAAGAAATTTGAGAGCGTGGAAGCTGCCAAAGTTACAGTTTTCAGAACTACTGAAGATGGCTACGACGTGGTCGAGCTCTCGCTTCCCGCTGTTGTTTCGGTCGTCAAGGAGATCAACGAGCCGAGGTTGCCATCGCTCAAAGGGAAAATGGCGGCCAAGAAGAAGAACATCGTTCGCTGGTCAGCCGCCGATCTGGGGCTCAACGGCGATGGAGTAGGTCCGAATTCTCGCACCAAGGTCATCAAAGTATCCACTCCGCCACCGCGCGCCAAAGGAGAAATGATAACCGGCGCAACCCCTGAAGAGATAGCAGATAACCTCTTCAAGAAACTCCGCGAGAATCAGGTGGTCTGACCCAGGCGCAGATATACTGCATCCTGTCAGGAATACGCGGGGAAGAAGGCGCTTCCGGTCACGGACAGGGGCTGATCGCTCTTAATCAGCTGCACATGCAACACAGATTCAGAGGAGACGGCGCGTGTTAATCCGCAGGCTGAATGATTGTGCTCGTATAACTGCAGGAGACGGAACACTCCTCAGAGAGCTGGTTCATCCGGATCGCGACTATTCGTTTTCCGGGCGCTACTCGCTTGCCCACGCCGTAGTGCCAGTCGGGCAAACCTCGAAACGTCACACTCTTGCGACTGACGAAGTGTACTATATCCTCTCTGGTGAGGGGGAAATGCACGTCGATGACGAAGACGCCTGTCTGGTTGCCGGAGATACGGTTGAGATTCCACCGGGCTCAACTCAATGGCTTGCCAATATCGGGGACAGCCCCTTGGAGTTTCTCTGCATTGTCGACCCAGCCTGGCGAAAGGAGGACGAAGCGATCGGGTAACTCATATCCAGACGTGCCCCCGCGCCGATGAAGCGTTTCCGTCGCAAGCTCACGCCATGCAAGACGGCAGTTGCTGGCTGTTTTTCTGTATCTAATTCAACTTTGACAGGCATGTAAGAAGAAATCTATATTCCCGCATGCAGCCCTCATTCAACTCTCGAAAATGGCCGAACCTGCTCCCTCATATCCTCGGCGTAGTCCTGCTGTCATGCGTGTTCTATAATACCGTACGATCCGCCGATCTTGTCCGCTTCACTCTCTCGGATTTGCGCATCCTGTATCTGTTTGACGAACCGGAGCAGATTGACTGGCCGACGCTGTATTATCTCAACGATCGCTATGGTTGTCGGGTCGATCTGATCACTCTGACCCTGTCGGAGCATTTCCAATCCCGCCGGAGCGAGATCGAAAAAGTCCAATTCTACCTTCACACGGTGGCGCTGAGCGACTCCGTGCCGGTGCAGATGGATTCGCTCGGAGGAGAACTATTCGCTGAGCGTCGTCCGGATATTGTCATCTTTGCCGATGAGGGCCACGATCCCCTGTACCAGCGGTTTAGAGCATACATACTGGGGCTCAGCCACGATTCGTCGGCTCATTTCCAGATCGAGAGAGTCTATAAACGGGCTGACAGCCTGTCCGAACTGTCCGCGATTGGCGCAGTCTCCCTCAATACTCGGGAGTTGCTGCAGACCTATCGACCGCAGATGGAGACCGAGATTCCCCAGTTGTTTCCGTGGTTTCGTTCCGATCTCGTCAAGACCGAAGGTCTGGCATGCTATCTCCTCTTGCAAAGTCAGAGTATCCCAAAGGGTCAGGTCGCAGATTTTGTTACCGAGCTCCCCGCACATCGACTGGCAACTCTGTTTGAAAGACTCGTTGACAAAGGAGCGCTGCAAGAGGCCCTCATGCGGCGAGCGACTGCTGCTCGCAATCACTTTGACGAGGCGATCCGAAGTGCGGGCAGAGCGCGAGTGGAAAAGATCCTCGCAGGCCACAAAGAGCTCCTCACCCTTCGAGAGCAGACGCGAGCAGAGCGGCGGTTATCCGAGAACCGTCAGTTTGGTTTCTATCTGGCTGATATGATTGCTCGCTCTCAGGGCGCGATTCTCGACGCTGTGGGTCTGTCCTGGGACGGGCAGATCATTACGAGGGATTCACCCGACGGCCCGAAAGTGAAGTTTCGAGCCTCGCTGTCGGCCGATGGTCCCCAGGAAATTCAACTCTCTTCGGTGCAATTCCTTCCGTATTGGGACACGCTTCGTGTGACTCTGGATTCACTTCCGAAGCTGATCGCTCCCCATCAGAATTTCGTTCGGGAGTATCTGGTCGACCTGGATCGCACCCGTCTGGAAGCCGAACAAGCAGAGTCACTCCAATTCGCGTGCGATCTTGCCTACAACGAGATTCCATTCAGGGTATATTCGGCCGTGCCGATCTGGGAGACGCCGAATTTGAACATCACCTTTCAACCAGGTTTCTACTTCCTGCCGCAGCCGATCCAATTGGATGTCGATAAAGTTGTGGCGTCAATGACCTGGCGGGCTATGATCAGCAAGCCGACTTACTACTCCGGAAAGGTCGACATCCAGCTTGAAACACCTCGCGGGCTTTTTGCTGGTGCGTATCAGACGCAACTGACACTTAAGAAGGGATCGCGCACGGAGATGCTTCGCATTCCTTTCTCAGTGTCAAACCTGTTCGAGTTGGGTATCCAGCAGCAGACGATCACCCTCTCTCTTCGCGGACGTCCCGTTGCAACGGACACCGGCATCATTCGCATCGCGTCATGCCATGTCGCCGACACGATCAAGATCGGTTTCCTGCCGGATAGCACCGGCTTGCTCGAAGATGTGCTTCGGATGACCGGAGCCGGTTTCCAACCCCTGACCGATCGATCGTTGGCGACCGCCGAACTCGAGATATACAATGTCATCGTAGTCGGGTCGGGGGCGTTTCGTGACTACCCCAATCTGCGGAAGATCACCGGACGCCTTGAAGAGTATATCCGTTATGGTGGGTCGCTGATTCTGCTTGGCCAGCCGCCGGATTGGCCCGACGGCGTGTTGCCCGTCAACGTGGTTCCGAGCCTTGAGTTGGTTACCGGCGACGGCGTGACCACCCTGGTATCGGGCGATCATCTGCTGACCAAACCGTACCTGATTTCAGAAAACGGTCTGCTCGATTTCTTCACGACCAGGACAGCCGTGGCTCCGGCGGTTGTGACCCCCGCCGAGAAGGTTATGTCGACCAGGTCAGGAGGCGCCTTGCTGTCGGTTTCTCGCCTCGGAAAAGGGCAGATCATCTACTGTGGTCTGCCGATCACCGATATGATCGCCGCTCTGAATATCGACGCCATCCATCTTTTCGCTAATCTTCTGAACCATTAGCTTTGGTCAGCGTTACAATTATTCACTATGTTCGACAATCAGGATTCTGCTTGTGACTGAAACCGTCATGCCATCAGGAACTGCGCGTGGGCGTTTCTCCACCCTGACGAAATACCTCAGGGGGTACAAGCTCTACCTGATCTTTGGTGGCATGGCCGTCGTGCTCGCCAACTCGCTGATACTCATCAACCCGTATTTGATGAAACTCGTCTTCGACCGGTTGGAGCAAAAGGCACCGGTCAGCGAGATTTACGGCTATATCGTGGGGATCATCGGTCTCGCGATTCTTGCAGGCCTGTTTCGGTTCTTCATGCGCCGGACGATCATCTGGATGTCCCGACGCTTGGAGTATGATCTGCGGGGCGAGCTGTTCGCTCATCTCCTGAAGCTGTCTCCATCGTTTTATGATCGTACGCGCACCGGCGACATCATTGCCCGCGCGACCAACGATCTTGAGGCGGTTCGCATGATGATCGGACCCGGAATCATGCAGATTGCGAACACCTTTGTAACTGTTGTTGTGGCGCTGTCGTTCATGGTCTATCTCTCCCCTAAGTTGACCGTGTACGCGGTCATTCCTCTTCTGGCGGTACCGTTCATGGTGAACAAACTTGGCAACGTAGTACACCGGAAATACACGAAAATTCAGGAGCATTTCTCAACGTTGACGGCTACCGCGCAAGAAAACCTGGCCGGAATTCGCGTTGTGAAGGCGTACCGTCAGGAAGCTGAAGAGGTTCGGCATTTCTCAAAAGTCTCGTCAGAGTATGTCCGCCTGAATCTGGATATGGCGCGCATCTACGGCGTACTTTTTCCATTGATTATCTTTGTGGCCTCAGTCCTCAACCTGACCGTGCTCTACTTCGGTGGGATGGATGTCATCAACGGGCGGATTCCACTCGGTACGATGGTCGCGTTCTTTGCGTACCTGACCATGCTCTTCTGGCCGATGATGGCTGGTGGTTGGGTGGTATCGCTCTATCAGCAGGGCACGGCATCGCTCGATCGGATTAATAAGATTCTGTTCACGGAGCCCGAGATTCGCAATGTCGATGGGCCCCTGCACTCGGCAAAGATGCGCGGACGAGTCGAACTGCGGAATCTGACCTTTGCGTACAACGGCAAGAATGTTCTCGATGGCATCTCGCTCACGATTGAACCGGGCCAGACCCTCGGCGTGGTTGGGAGTATCGGTTCCGGGAAAAGCACGCTGGTTTCGCTTCTAACCCGCCTCTATCCCGTGCAGCGCGGCCAGATGTTCGTCGATGATCGAGATATCAACGACTGGGACATCGCATCCCTGCGGCGACAGATCGGATTTGCCCCCCAGGAACCGTTCCTTTTTTCTGACTCCCTCGCCGAGAATATCCGATTCGGAAGATCCAGCGCTGAATCCGCCAATGTGGCCCTGGCAGCCGAGACCGCCGCACTGTCGAAAGATATTGCCACGTTTCCAAACGGCTACGAGACCGTCGTTGGGGAGCGCGGGATCACACTCTCGGGCGGACAAAAACAACGGACCGCAATTGCACGCGCACTGCTGATCGAACCGGCGATCGTGATTCTCGACGACGCAACTTCAGCGGTGGACACCGAAACCGAGGATCAGATCAACGAGCGAATGAAAACAGCGCTCGAGCATTGCACGACCATCATTATCTCGCACAGGATTTCGTCGGTGAAGGAAGCGGATATCATCATTTATCTGGAGAACGGCAAGATTGCCGAGCAGGGGGATCACGACGACCTGACCGCGCTCGGCGGTAATTACGCCGAACTCTACCGGGCGCAACTATTGGAGCAGGAGATCGAAAGACTGTAGTGGCCACAAACGGCATGCATGAAGAAGAAGCGCTGGGAAAAGCGTACGACGCCCGCCTGATGAAGCGCCTGCTCGTGTATCTGCGCCCGTACCGGAAGTTCGTCGTGTGGGCAGTCATTATGCTCATGGTCGGTTCCGTGGCGCAGATTGCGCTGACCTTTCTTACCCAGATCGGCATCGATGACTATGTCAAAAAGGGGAACGCCACTGGGTTCGGGTGGCTCGTACTCGCGTATCTTGGCGTCATGGTTTTATCGCTTGCCGCCAGCTACGGAGAGACCTTCATCACGATGATGCTCGGCCAACGGGTGCAGTACGACATTCGCATGGAAGTCTTTCGCCATCTGCAGAAGCTGCACCTGGCGTATTTCGATCGGAACCCGGTCGGGCGGCTGCTTACGCGGGTGACGAACGATGTCACTGTGCTCAATGAAATGTTTTCCTCCGGAGTAGTGACTATCATCGGCGATCTGTTCATGTTGACGCTGATCATCGGCGCCCTGCTCTACTACAACTGGAAACTGGCGCTGGTAACCTTCATGGTTCTGCCGCTCCTGGTCGGTGCCACCCTGCTTTTTCGAGCCCGCGTGCGAAATGTCTATCGCGATGTCCGTCTCACTCTGGCGCGGCTGAACGCCTTTGTGCAGGAACATGTGACCGGCATCAAGATCATTCAGTTGTTCGCGCAGGAAGAGCGTGTCAATGAGCGCTTTGGCGTGATCAATGCGAACTTGCGCTCGCTTCACTTCAAGTCCGTGCTCTACTACGCCGTCTTCTTTCCCACGGTGGAAATTATCGGGGCGCTCTCGGTAGGGCTGCTGCTCTACTATGGCGGGATGAATATCAATGCCAACGTGCTTACGTTCGGACAGTTGGTCGCCTTCATTCAACTGGTGCAGCGCTTCTATCGACCGATCGCCGACTTGGCTGAGAAGTACAATATTCTGCAGTCGTCGATGGCGTCCTCGGAGCGAATCTTCGGGCTTCTCGATACCAAACCCGCGATAGTGGACATTCCTGCGCCGAGGGGGATCTCCAGATTCGCGGGGAAGATCGATATTGATAGAGTCTGGTTCGCATACAACAATGACGACTGGGTGCTTCAGGATGTTTCGTTCACAGTCGAACCGAAGGAGAAAGTGGCCGTGGTGGGCGCTACGGGCGCCGGGAAGAGCTCGCTCATATCGCTCTTGTATCGTTTCTATGATTATCAAAAGGGATCGATCCGACTCGATGGCGTGGACCTCAAGGAGATAGCCGCTGCTGATCTCCGCGGGCATCTGGGGCTGGTCCTCCAGGACGTATTTCTGTTCAGCGGAGACTACGCCGGCAACGTGCGTCTGCGCAACGACGCCATCACCGACGCTCAGGTACAGGCCGCACTTGATCGGGTTGGCTTCAGCCGGTTTGTCGACGAAAACGCGGGCGGATTACACGGCGAGATCAGAGAACGCGGCGCAACGCTCTCGACCGGACAAAAGCAACTACTGTCGTTCGCCCGAGCGTTAGCCTTTAATCCCGACATTCTCATTCTCGATGAGGCCACCAGCTCAGTTGACACCGAAACGGAGCGGCTCATCCAGCGCGCGCTAGACGAACTATTGAAGGATCGAACCTCGATCGTGATTGCGCATCGCCTGTCGACGATTGAGAAGGCGGATAAGATTGTTGTCTTGCATCACGGGCGAGTGCGGGAAATCGGCCGACACGACGAACTCCTCAAACAGCGCGGAATTTATCACAAATTGTACCAAATGCAGTACAAGAAGCAGGCGGCCCAGTCGGATGTGACCTCGCGCGTGAGCGGGATATGACCCACCGGCAATTAGCAGGACTACTTGCCTTCAGCCGGCGCGTAGCAATTGAGGCTGGCGCAATTCTAAAGCGTGGCTTCGGTCGACGCTTGTCAATCGACTACAAGGGACGGATTGACCCGGTCACCGATTATGATCTGCGCTCGGAACAGTACATCGTATCACGCATCAGTCGCGCCTATCCCGGACATGAGATCCTCGCCGAGGAAGGGGGACGCGGGAATGACTCTTCAGAACATCGATGGGTGATCGATCCCCTCGACGGTACCGTCAACTATGCTCACGGTTTCCCGATCTATTGTGTTTCGATTGCGCTTGAGTATCGCCGCGAAATCGTCTGTGGGGCTGTGTTCGATCCCGAGCGAGACGAGCTCTTCTCGGCCGGAAAGGGGTTGGGGGCGCATCTGAATCGTCGGAGGATTCATGTTTCAACGGAAAGAAGACTGGAGCGAGCCCTGCTGGCGACCGGTTTTGCCTATGATATTGGAACTTCGAAACAGAACAACCTCGGGCTCTTTGCGCGCATGGCCAAAGAGGCGCAGGGGATCCGTCGCCCCGGGTCAGCAGCGATCGACCTCTGCTGGGTGGCTGCGGGGAGAATCGACGGCTTCTGGGAACTGAAACTGCATCCGTGGGATACGGCCGCGGCGAAACTCCTGATTGTCGAGGCTGGCGGTCGGGTGTCGCGGGTGGATGGCTCTGCGTATTCGATCTATGATCGCGACTTGTTGGCATCAAATGGAGCTCTCCACGAGCCGATGATGCGTGTATTAGGTCGACATTAGGGAGCGTTTGCCTTGCATTTGACTTGGTCACCAACAATTGATATGGTAGAGAAATGAAGAAACTGGAATTGGTCAAATCAACATCTGGCATTCGCGGGGTGATCGGGAACGGACTCGATCCGGTCATGCTGACAGCCTACGGGGCCGCGTTTGGAACCTTCTTGAAGAAAGGAACACTGGTCCTCGGGCGTGACAGCCGCCCTTCGGGGGAGATGGTCGCCAGCGCGGTCGTTTCCGGCCTGACCGCGACCGGCATCAATGTGATAGACATCGGCATCGTTCCTACGCCGACGGTGGAGATCGCCATCAGCAAGTTGAAAGCCGCAGGGGGAATCTGCGTGACCGCATCACATAATCCGGCGCAGTGGAACGCCCTCAAGTTCTTCAACAGCGACGGAGAATTTATCAACCCAAAGCAATACTTGTCGCTGAATACAATCTTTGAGTCCCGATCATTTGCGCTGAAACCCTACGATAAACTGGGGAAGGTCACACATCAGGAAGGTTGGATCGACGAGCATATCCGACAGGTACTCGGGCTCAGAGAGATCAGTCGCGACGCCATCAGGAAGTGCCGCTTCACGGTTGCTGTCGACGCCATTAATGGAGCTGGGTCGGCCGCACTCCCTCGCCTATTGGATCGGCTCGGGGTGAAAGTGGTTGCCATTAACTGTATGGGGGATGGCAACTTTGTTCATGAGCCGGAACCAACTCCGAAGAACCTCAGCCAGCTTGCCAGACTGGTGAAGCGATCGAATGCGGACCTCGGGATGGCTTGCGATCCCGACGCTGATCGGCTTGCCCTTGTCGACGAAAACGGCAGAGCCGTTAGCGAAGAGCTCACGCTAACCATCGCCGTCAAGCAGGTGCTACGATATCTGAAGGGATCGACAGTGATCAACCTATCCACCTCATCGGCGACGGCTGATGTGGCGCGTTCGGTCGGTTCCCCGGTTCATTATTCGAAGGTGGGCGAGGCTAATGTGGTCGAGATGATGACTCAGAAGCGCGCTGTCATCGGCGGCGAGGGGAATGGCGGCGTGATCTTCCCGAAGTGCCACGTCGGACGCGACTCGCTCGTGGCGGCCGGACTCGTACTCGGCTGTCTGGCGAGGGACAAGAAGAGCTTGTCCTCCCTTGTTGAAACATTTCCCGCATATTATACTATAAAGGCCAAAGCGCTGCTCCCATCCGGGTTCAAGGAGAAGCTTCAGCGATTTGAACAAACTGCCGAAAATCTTCTTGGGAAGATAGCGGTTGACCGTCGCGACGGTTTGCGATTCGACTTTCGCAACGGCTGGCTCCAGTTGCGGTCTTCAAATACTGAGCCGATTTTCAGGTTGATCGTTGAAACAACCGATTCTGATTTGACGCGCGCTTTGCAGTCGAAAGTCATGAAACTATTCAGGTAGGGAAGACACTGTCATGTGTGGTATCGTCGGATATGTGGGGAATAAGCAAGCGCTCCCGATTCTGCTCAACGGGCTCAAACGTCTGGAATATCGCGGCTACGATTCCGCAGGTC
This sequence comes from uncultured Ignavibacteriales bacterium, assembly GCA_964540105.1. GTDB lineage: Bacteria > Zixibacteria > MSB-5A5 > GN15 > FEB-12 > DATKJY01. Next base: position 233,262 of record CAZILL010000002.1, read on the forward strand.
TGGCGCTCTTGACCGACTCCGGGATGATGATTTCGAAGTCGGTTGGCAAGATCAAGATGCTCGAGGAGCAGATTGCCGGTCAAACTATCGAGAGCACGCGCGGGATAGCCCATACCCGATGGGCGACCCACGGGGAGCCGAACGAACTTAACGCCCACCCGCACACTGACTCAATGAGCGAGATCGCCCTGGTTCATAACGGCATTATCGAGAACTTTCGCTCGCTCAAGGAGTTTCTCGTTCGCAAGGGAGTGATCATTCGCACCGAAACCGACACCGAAATACTGGTGCACATGGTGCGTCTGCATTATCGCGGCGACCTCACCGAGGCTGTTCGCGACGCCCTGACGCAGGTCGAGGGAACCTATGGTATTGCGGTCATCTCCGTGCTTCATCCCGATACGATCGTTGCCGCCCGCAAGGGATCCCCTCTGGTGATTGGCCACGGAGACGGCGAAAATCTGGTCGCATCGGATGTGTCGGCGATGCTCGAGCACACCAACCGGGTCGTGTATCTTCAGGACGGCGAAATCGCTACAATCACGCCGGATGACTATTCTATCACCACAATTCAGAATGTGCGGATTACCCCCTCGATCGAAGAGATCAGTTGGTCGCTCGACATGATCGAGAAAGAGGGCTACCAACACTTCATGCTCAAGGAAATCCACGAACAGTCGAGCACAATTCGAAATTCGATTCGCGGACGTCTGAACTACGACGAAGGAATATCACGACTGAACGGCCTCAATATGCAGTTTGACGAACTGCGGCGGATTCGACGAATTGTCATAACCGCTTGCGGGACATCGTGGCATTCGGCGCTGATCGGCGAGTATCTCATCGAGGAACTGGCTCGCCTGCCGGTGGAAGTCGAATACGCTTCCGAATTCCGTTATCGATCGCCGATTCTCGAAGAAGGAACCGTGCTCATTGCGATCAGTCAATCGGGCGAGACCGCCGACACTCTGGCCGCTATTCGGGAGGCGCGCAAGCATGGTGCGCTTATCCTGGGGATTGTCAATGTGGTCGGATCGACCATCGCGCGCGAATCAGACGGTGGCGTATATATCCACGCCGGCCCCGAGATCGGAGTGGCGTCGACCAAAGCGTTTACGTCGCAGGTGATGGTCCTCACGCTGCTCGCGAATCTGCTCGGACGCATGCGGCAGCTCTCCCCCCAACAGGGGCGCGAAATGATCGAATGGATTCAGAAGCTTCCGGAACAGATCGAGAGTATCCTGAAGACCGAGAGTATCATCCGCGGGATCGCCCAGGAATACCACGCGATGAATAATTTCCTCTACCTTGGTCGCGGAATCAATTTCCCGGTAGCCCTGGAAGGCGCCCTCAAACTCAAGGAAATCTCGTATATTCATGCCGAGGGGTACCCAGCTGCCGAGATGAAGCACGGGCCGATCGCACTGATCGATGAGAACATGCCGGTTGTGGTGATCGCACTCAAAGATCCTGTCTACGACAAAGTCATGTCGAATATCTCGGAAATCCGCGCTCGAAAGGGACAGGTGATTGCGATTGCGACGGAAGGGGATACTGAAATCGCTGAGCGCGTGAACCGGGTTATCTATATCCCCCACACGTATCATCTCCTGACCCCGATTCTCGCCGCTATCCCGCTGCAATTGCTGGCCTATCACATTGCCGTCATGCGCGGATGTCCGGTGGATCAACCGCGCAATCTTGCGAAATCGGTGACGGTCGAGTAGCTTTCGAGAATACGGAGACCATGCCGTCGCATGGTTTCGGTTGTTACTGCTTCACCGCTGGCAGGTCACGCTCGGTCGGTTTGTCTTCGCGAAACCCCAAAGCGTAGTCAGCCTGCATCAGTGTGTGAATCTCCCGAGTCCCTTCGTAGATCGACGCACCCTTGGAATTACGATAGAATCGTTCCACTGGATATTCGTCGGAGAACCCATACGCCCCGTACACCTGCACCGCATTAGCGGCCGCCGCTTCCGCCTCGCGGCAGGCAACCCATTTTGCCAGCGAGGTTGTCCGGGTGGCTCGAATCCCCTGATTCTTCTGCCAGCCAGCCTTCAGCCAGAGGGCGGTGCTGTATTCATAGGCCGCTTCCATGTTAGCGATCATCTGTTTGACCAATTGGTGGTCGGCGATCTGGTGTTCGAAGGTCTTGCGCTCAAACGAATACTTGATCGAGGCATCGCGACAGGCGCGAATCAGTCCGCACGATCCAGCAGCCACCGTGTAGCGCCCCTGATCAAGGCAGAACATCGCAATCTTGAACCCGGCCCCTTCCTTGTATACGAGGTTTTCCGCCGGTACTTTGACATCCTGCATGGATATATAACCGGTGCTCCCCGCTCGCACACCGAGCTTACCGTGAATCGTCCCCGTCGTAACCCCGGGGTAAGCGCGTTCGACGATGAAGGCCGAGATGCCCGAATGATCCCTCTTCTTCTTCTTCTCCAGATCGGTCCATGCAAAAAGCAGGTAATAGTCGGCTATCGGTGCCAGCGATATCCACATCTTCTCGCCGTTTAGCAAATAGTGATCCCCCTGCTTCACGGCGGTAGTCTGAATCCCCACAACATCAGAACCGGCGGCCGGCTCGGTCAGCCCAAAAGTACCCAGCTTCTCCCCTTTGGCGGCCGGAACCAGATACTTCTGTTTCTGCTGCTCGTTTGCCCAGGTCAGAAGCGGCAGGGAGTAAAGTCCGATATGGACCGAGAGTATTACCCGCGCCGACGTGTCCCCGTATTCCAGTTCCTCGGACGCCAGACCGAGCGAGATGTAGTCCATTCCCAAACCGCCGTACTGCTCCGGAATACAGAACCCCAACAGGTTGGCCTCGGCGAGAGCCGGCAGTAGCTCCGGGTTACCCTTCTGCGAGCGGTCATATTCCTGAATTTTGGGGATGATAACCCGCGAGGCCACATCGCGTGCCATATCGCGCACGGCCAGTTGGTTTTCGGTGAATGAAAAATCAATCATTTGCCTATGAACTCCTGAATCTGAGTGCCCGTATTAATGAGTCGGTATATATAGCATCCCGACCGCAAAGTCAAACGTCGATTCTCATGCCCCCAAGTCAGAATTCGCTGATCCAGCTATGCTCCGGGGTTGCCCCCCTGTCTCCTTTTGCCTATATTCGGCAAACACTCTGTGAGGAAAAGTAGAAGTGACTGAACCGACCAACGCCAAAGCCGACATTGTTCCCTTCACGGAAGAATACGCCGAGCTGATCCGCTCGTGGATTGACTCGGAAGAAACACTTCACAACGTCTGCCGGGGTAAGGAGTTTCCGCCTGCAGATGACATTGTGATGAGCTGGCAACGCAATGATGTCTCGTCGTACATTCTCTTTTCCGAGCGTCGCCCGGTGGCCTACGGAGAACTGTGGGCGCGCCCCAACGAACGCGCCGTGGAAATCGCCCACCTGCTGGTTGACCCGTACAAGCGACTTCAGGGGTACGGCGTCAAGATGCTTGAATTGCTCTACGACCGCGGTGCGGAGCGCCCTTTTGTCATCAAAGTGATCATTAACCTGTACACCGAGAGTGAAGCCGCACTCGGGTGCTACCTCAAAGCTAAGTTCGAGCTGATCGGCACCGCCACTCACACGGTCGGCCTCAGGATGGTGCGCCTTGTGCGCAGATAAGTCATATATACGGTATTGTTTCCGGGAGATATGAGATGATCAGGAAAATCGGCATAGTCGGATTCGGACAGATGGGATCAGGGATTGGTCAGGTCGCAGCCGGCGCGGGGTATCAAGTTGTTGCCTGCGAGGTCACCGACGAGCTGTTCAGAAAAGGATTGTCGTCAATCACGAAGTCGCTGGACAAAGCTATCGAGCGTGGGAAAGCCGACGCCTCGCTGAAAGAAAAGATCCTCGCCAATCTGAGTGGAACGAACGACCTGAAGGGTTTGGCTGATTGTGATCTGGTCTGCGAGGCAATTGTCGAGAATCTCGAAGCAAAAAAAACTCTCTACGCAAAACTCGACACGTTCTGCAAACCGGAAACAATACTGGCGTCGAACACGTCGTCGCTTTCGATCAGCGACATGGCCTCGGTAACGAAACGCCGCGATCGTTTCGTCGGACTACACTTCTTCAATCCCGTACCGGTGATGAAGCTCTGCGAAGTAGTGAGGACCATCGACACCTCCGAAACCTCGTTTAAGGCCGCCTTTGCATTTGCGGAGTCAGTTGGGAAGACCTGCGTGAGCGCCAAAGACTCACCCGGTTTCATTGTGAACGTGCTGCTCGTGCCGTACTTGCTCGACGCCATTCGCCAGTTCGAGCGCGGCGTCGCGTCCCGTGAAGATATCGACAACGGCATGATGCTGGGGTGCGGGCATCCGATGGGGCCGCTCACGCTCACCGACTTCATCGGGCTTGACACCATTCTCTACATCGCGGATATCATGTTTGATGAGTTCAAGGACTCACACTACGGCGCCCCACCGCTCTTACGTCGCATGGTCAATGCTGGGTACCTCGGCAAGAAAGCTGGGCGCGGATTCTATGAATATGGCATGAAATAGGGGCGTGGGGACTATCCTGCGCCAGAAAGAGCATAGAAGAAGGGTCGGAATATGAGCGAGTACAAGAATCTCCTGGTCGAAAAAAAGGGTGCCATCCTGATCGTGCGGATCAACCGCGAGCGGGCGCTTAACGCCCTGAGCCGTGAGACAGTTGCGGAGCTGCAGCAGCTGTTCAGTTTCTATTGGTCCGACGATGCGGTCAAATGCGTGATCCTGACCGGCAGCGGCGAGAAGGCCTTCGTTGCCGGAGCCGATATTACCGAGCTGATTGATCTCGATGCTCGCAGCGGAGCCGACTTCTCAGCGCGCGGTTTGTACCTGATGAAAACCATTCAGAACTTCCCTCGACCGGTAATCGCAGCGATCAACGGATTCGCTCTCGGGGGTGGCTGCGAACTGGCCTTGGCGTGTGATATCCGTCTGGCCTCCGATCGAGCCAAACTGGGTCAGCCGGAAGTGAATCTGGGCGTCATCCCCGGCTATGGCGGGACGCAGAGATTGTCGCGTCTGGTGGGCCGCGGGAAGGCAATGCAATTGATTCTCACCGGCGAGATTATTTCGGCCGGCGAAGCGCATCGCATCGGCCTCGTCGACGAAGTCTATCCGCCGGATCAGTTGATGACCAAGGCGCTTGAAATGGCCGAACTCATCTGCTCCAAGGCACCGCTTGCGATTGCCTCAGCCAAGGAATGTATCAACCGCGGCATCGACGTCAACCTGTCCGCTGCCTGCGATCTCGAAAAGGCGAACTTCGGTTCGGTCTGCGGCACGGGGGACAAGAACGAGGGAATGGAGGCGTTTCTGGAAAAGCGGAAGCCATCCTTCACCGGACATTGAGACGTATCTAACCAATTGACGAGGCGCTATGACTGAGAACCGACTGTACGACGAACTTGCCCACCTGTACCCGCTCATCAGTGATCCCGGCGCCTATGAAAAAGAAGCGCAGGTCTGGAAGAGTGTTCTGCGGGAGAAACTCGGACCCGGTCGACACCGCGTGCTTGAAATGGGTGTCGGCGGCGGGTACAATCTCTCCCACTTCACTCGCGAGTTCGACGCGGTCGCGACCGACCTTTCCGAAAAGATGTGCCAGAACTCACAGCGGCTCAATCCGACTGTTCCTCATTTCGCCGGCGACATGCGCACGCTCCGCCTGAACGAACAATTTGATGCCGTTATGATCCACGATGCCATCTGTTACATGAAGAGCGAAGATGACTTGAGAGGAACCTTCGCGACCGCGATGGCGCATCTCAGGCAAGGGGGCGTCTTCCTCACGGCCCCAGATTACTTCAAAGAAACCTTCAAAGACCCAATGGTGCGCCACAATACGCTTTCCGACGGCAACCTGATCCTGACCCATCTGGAATACGAATACGACCCCGATCCTGAGGACTCAACCAACGATATGGTGCTCTTCTATCTCATCCGCGAGGGAAAATCGCTGCGAATTGAGCAGGATGTTCACACCCTGGGGTTGTTTCCCATTCGGACCTGGCTGACCCTGATGAACGAGGCTGGTTTTGACGTCGAGAAGCGGGACAACAGCATCCACGACGACGGGCGTGAGGCGTATCTGTTGATCGGGACGAAGCGCTAAACCCAATTCAGGTGGCCGAATCCTCGTCAGCTGGGAGCCCGGCGCCGCAACTCCGGATTGTACATTGTAATGGAACTGATTACCCTCTTTTTCAACTCGTTTATCGTCGGATTCTCTGGGGCCATGATGCCCGGCCCTCTGCTCGCGGTCGATATTGCGGAAACCCCCCGCAATGGCTGGAAAACCGGACCCATCATTTCGATCGGTCATGCCATTGCCGAGATTGCCGTAGTCGTCATCCTGCTTTTCGGCGTCGCTGCCATCAGCGGCAACCCGATGATCGTGCGCACCATCGCTGTTGTCGGCGGTGTGGCCTTGCTGGCAATGGCGAGCATGATGCTCTATGACATTCTCGCCAGCCGTCTTTCGTACGCCGGGAACGGCGGCGGGCACACATCACACGCAAAGCTGACAGCAAAGGGGATCACCACGACACTGGTGAACCCATATTGGTTTCTCTGGTGGGCGACCATTGGACTGGCCTTTGTCATCCAGTCCCGCGAGTTGGGTCTGGCCGGACCGATTGTTTTCTACTTCGGTCACATCCTCTCGGACTTTGTCTGGTACACGGTGGTGTCGGTTGTGCTCTGGAAAGGACGCAAACTGATTCTGGGGCACGGACTAAAGATCCTGATTCTGGTCTGCGCCCTGTTTCTGCTGTACCTCGGCGGCAAGTTCATCTATGACGGTCTCACCGGTGCCGTGTGAACTGCATCAAGCGCACTCGCCTCACACCGGACGTTTCACACTGAGAATCTCCTTGAGATTGGCGCCGATTCCCCCTACTTTGCTCGTGAAGAACTGTGGCCTTAGGGCCCTGTCGCGTTGATGTTGCGTAACCTGAAGCCGACGTAAATTCTCGCCCATGAAACACGCCAATTTTGTGCATCTACACACTCACAGCCAGTATTCGCTTCTGGATGGGGCCTGCCGTCTGGACAATGTCATCGCGCTGGCCAGGCAGTACAAGATGCCGGCGGTGGCAATCACCGACCACGGCAACATGTTCGGCGCGATTGAGTTCTACAAGAAAGCCACAAAGGCGGGCGTGAAGCCGATTATCGGTATCGAGGCCTACGTGGCCTCCGGTAGTCGCTTCGAACGTAAACCTGTCGGCGGCTATCCCAGCGGCGGGTTTCATATGATCCTGCTTGCCAAAAACCTGACCGGTTATCACAACCTGATCAAGCTCTCCTCGGCAGCGTATCTCGAGGGTTTCTACTATCGGCCGCGAATGGACAAGGAACTTCTACGGCTCCATGCCGACGGCATCATCGCTACATCGGCCTGCCTGCAGGGGGAGGTCAACTGGCATCTGCTTCGCGGAGAGGTCGATCAGGCTGTCGCCGCCGCGAGAGAATATCAGCAGATCTTCGGGGAGGGGAATTTCTATCTGGAGATTCAGGATCACGGGCTTGAACAGGAGCGTCAAGTCCTCCCCAGGATCGCCGCAGTCTCGCGCGAAACCGGGATCCCGCTCGTTGCCACCAATGACTGCCACTATCTAAGGCAACAGGATTGGGAGGCGCACGACGCCTTGTTATGTATACAGACCAACAGGACCGTCGAGGATAAAGATCGCCTTCGCTACAATTCCGACCAGATCTATTTCAAGTCGCCAGAAGAGATGGAATATCAATTCGGAGATTTCAAGGAAGCCCTGCAGAACACGATTCGGATCATGGAAGCGTGTGATGTCGAAATCGAGATGGGGAAGCTCAAACTTCCGGTCTTCCCGATCCCCAAGACGCAGCACAGTGCCGATTCGTACCTGCGAGAGCTGGCCGAGGAGGGTCTGCGCAACCGGTATGCGAAAATAACACCGGAAATCTCCAAGCGTCTTGAGTACGAGCTCGGGGTTATCAAGCAGATGGGGTACGCAGGCTACTTCCTGATCGTAAAGGACTTTTGCGACTATGCCCGCTCGCAGAAGATTTCCGTTGGCCCCGGGCGTGGTTCTGCCGCGGGATCGCTGGTTTCATATGCTCTGAAGATCACGAATGTCGACCCGATCCGATTTGACCTGCTCTTTGAGCGGTTCTTGAATCCGGAACGAATATCGATGCCCGACATTGATATTGATTTCGCCGATCGCGGGCGCGACAAGATCATCAAATACGTTATCGAACGGTATGGAGCGGAAAATGTCTCGCAGATCATCACCTTCGGAACGTTGAAGTCGCGCATTGTCGTTCGCGACGTGGGGCGAGTACTCGGGCTGCCCTACGCCGAGGTTGATAAGATTGCAAAGATGATCCCCGCCGAAGCGGACATGACGGTTGAGTACGCTGTCAAGCGGACCCCCGAGTTGGCTGAGATGGTGCAGAAGGATGTCCGGATCAGGAAGTTGATCGACTTCTCCATGACTCTCGAAGGGCTCGCCCGCCACTCATCGACCCATGCCGCCGGAGTCGTGATTGCCCCATCCGCCCTCACCAATTATGTCCCCTTGTTCAAGAGCGGCGATGACGAAATCACGACCCAGTATGACATGAAAATGGTCGAAGAGATTGGTCTGCTGAAGATGGACTTCCTCGGCCTGCGCACGCTGACTGTCATCGACGACGCGGTCAGGATGATTCGCGAGGCGGATGCCGAAATTGAACTCGATCTGGATAACCTTGCGCTCGATGATGCCAAAGTGTACGAGATCTTCGCGCGCGGCGAGACCATCGGAATCTTCCAGTTTGAATCGAGCGGGATGCGGGACTACCTGCGCAAACTCAAGCCTGAGTGCTTTACCGATATCACCGCCATGAACGCGCTCTACCGCCCCGGACCACTCGACGCGAAAAACGCTGATGGTCTGACCATGATCGACATTTACATCCGCTGCAAACAAGGGGCAAAGGAGATTTCCTTCCTCCACCCGGTCCTGGAGAAGATTCTCGGGGAAACATACGGAGTGATTGTCTTTCAGGAGCAGGTGCTGCAAATCGCCAACCAGATGGCCGGATATTCTCTGGGTAAAGCCGACCTTCTTCGCAAAGCGATGGGGAAGAAAGACGCGGCCCTGATGGCGGACCAGAAGAAGGAGTTTCTCGAAGGTGCCGACGCCAATCGCATCGACCGGAAAGCCTCCGAGGAAATCTTCAACCAGATCGAAACCTTCGCCCGGTATGGCTTCAACAAGGCGCATTCAACCTGCTATGCCTTTATCGCCTACCAAACAGCCTGGTTGAAATATTACTACCCGCGCCAGTTTATGGCAGCCCTGATGACTTCGGAAATCAATGACAACGAACGTATCTATGTGCTTCTCGAAGAGTGCCATCGTCTGGGGATCGCGGTCGAACCGCCCGATGTCAACGAATCCGGCGTCGACTTCAGCGTCGTTAACGACAAGATTCGCATCGGTCTTCAGGCCGTTAAGAACGTCGGCGAGGGGCCAGCCCGAGCGATCTGCGAGGCACGAGCGTCCGGGGAACGATTCTCCACCCTGGCGGATATCGCCCGCAAGCTCCCCCCGCGCTTTCTCAATCGAAGAACGCTCGAATCTCTCATTGCCGCCGGCGCCTGTGATTCTCTCGAGGGATCGCGAGCTCAGAAGTATGAGTCAGTTCAGGTCATGATGGACTTTGGTCACCGGATCGCCGAGCAGGACAGCTCCCACGACCTCTTTGCCGGCTCAGCCGGAACAGTTCATCGCGTTGCACCAACCTTGCCGAGTACGCCTGAGTGGACAATGGCCAAGAAACTGGCCGAAGAAAAAGCAATGCTCGGCTTTTACATCTCCGGACATCCACTCGACAAATTCCGCGACGAACTGCACAGCTTCACAACCGGAAAGATCGCCGATATCAAACTGATGGCCGATGGCCGCGAGGTTACCATTGGCGGGATAATAACATCGGTGAAGAAGATGCTCGACAAAAAGGGGAATATGATGGCCTTCGTCGGAATGGAGGACTTTTCGGGGGACTCCGAATTGATCTGTTTTTCCGACTGCTTCAAGAACAGTAAGCAGTACATAGAGATAGATCAGATCGTCCTCGTGACCGGCCGAGTCTCGACACGTGAGGGAGAGGCCCCGAAAATCCTCGCAACTGAACTGTACCCCCTTGATCGTCTGTCGGAACGATTCAATTGCCAACTCGTTATAAAGATAAGTGCAGATTGCTCCGAGACTATAGTAGACAACGTGTTGAGGGTTTTGGAGCAAAATCAGGGTCAGGCGCCGGTTCTTCTGGCCGCCCGGGAAAACGGCTCCGAAGTGTATATCAGATGCCGTAAATTTGCCGTCTCGGCTGATTTTACACTTCTCGACAGGCTCAAAGAAATCCTGGGGGGCTCATCTGCGTATCTGCGGCCGATGGGCGTGAAAACGGAAGTATAGGGCCGGGTTTCTTGCAACGTTGAGCTTTGCCGTTTGTCTAAGGGAAGATAATTAGTTTCTTTTTTGTGATAGGAAGACAACACATGAGAGTAAGCAAGACTGCCGTTCTTGTAGCCTTCGGAGCCCTGCTCAGTGTGAGCATGGTCCACGCTGAGGCTTCTTCAAAAGCGAAGGTAACCCCGCCGATTGAGAAGAAAGTTGCCGAAGCTCCTGCAAAAGCGAAAGCGATTGCCTGGTTGCCATACGATCAGGGAGTTGCCAAGGCCAAAGGGTCGAACAAGCATATCCTTCTGGACTTCACCGCTTCATGGTGTGGCTGGTGTAAGAAGATGGAAGCCGAGACGTTTAATAAACAGGACGTGATCGACATGGTCACTGCCAACTTCATCCCGGTCAAGGTTTGGGGAGACTCCGACAAGGAGCTCGATGTCAACGGTTACAAAGTTACCGAGAAGAATCTGGCCATCGACGAGTTCCGCGTAACCGGCTATCCCACCTTCTGGTTCCTAAGTCCCAAGCAGGAGAGAGTCGGGCCGATCCCCGGTTATCGCGATGCCGAAACGTTTATGAAAGTGCTCGACTACATTAAAGAGCGCAAGTACGACACAACCCTTGTCAAAACGAAGCCCGAGAATAAAGCGTCGGGCAAGTAGAGCAAAGAGCAACAGCCGAAAGGTAGTGATAGAGGATTCTCCATGACAACTTCGAGACTTCATGTTTCAACTGCGATACTGTTGACCGCGAGCCTTCTGATTTCCTGCAACGGCAAGAAAGAAGTCGCTTCGATCAAGAATACCTCGCCGGGAAGAGCCGCATCGAGTCAGGCTACCAGTGATAATTCCGTTCAAGCGAAATTCGCGGCCTACGATACGACCGGGAAACTGCGCAATTCATCCGAATGGCTTGGCAAGCAGCCCGTCGTCGTGAACTTCTGGGGCACGTGGTGCCCACCCTGCCGACGCGAAATCCCTGACCTGGTCAGGCTGTACGAGGAATACAGAGGAAAAGGGGTTGAAATCATTGGACTGGCGGTGAAGGACGATCCCTCAAGCGTTGCCAGCTATGCGGGTAAGGCGGGAATGAACTGGACTATGCTCATGGGGAATCTGGACATTCTCACCGATTTCAACGCGACTCAAGGGGTGCCGACTACGATCTTCTATGACCGCAGCGGGCACGAGGTAGATCGAGTCGTGGGCGCACAGTCCTACGACCAGTTTAAGCCTCGATTCGAGAAGATTCTGTAATTATCGATCTCGATTCCAGACGCTTGAAACGTCAGTGGTGATCGCAGCCCTGACGTTTCTTTTTTTTTATTGAAACCAGATTTCCCCGATGAGTCCGTCCGCCGTTATCTCGACGATGCCCGGTTGGACCCGAAAAACAGCTTGAGCATGTAGATGACAGCTGCGGCCGCAATGACTAGGAAGATCACGAACAGAATGAACACTGACCATTGCGGGGCGACCCGCAGGGTTGAAGGTTCAAACTCCGCTCCCAGCTTCACGAGCCTGAGGAAGTGACGAGTCATTACCATCGACAGAAGCGACACAAAGAGCATCAGCCCTGACATCAGGAACTGCCTTCTGAAGAAGAAATGCAGCGATCCCGCTGAAAGAAAAGCCCCAACGGTGACCATCCAGATTCCGGGACTTCGCATGAACGGAACCAACGACTCCGATAGTGAGAACATGTACCCCAGTCCGGCAACCGACGCCAACACCATCCCCCACAGGAAAAAAACCTTGCCGATTCGAAATGCCTCGGGGTTCTCTTTGCCCAGCAGACCGACAAAGAACCCGCCCACGGTGAGAGCGCCGAGGATCATGTGCAGCCAGCGCCACAGGTAATCGCCAATGATCGGATTGAGCAGCAACCCGCTTTGGCCTTGGGTGTAGAGCGAGCCGATCAACTCAGGTCGCTCAGCCATCGAAAAGACAGAGCTGTAGACTATCGAGACATAAAGGAACATAGCCAGCGCTACGGTTAGATACAGTTTTCGGCGGGACGCGGAAGTGGTCCTGGGTGAGGCAGCCCCGTAAAGGAAGTAGTATCCGGCGACGACCGCGCAGACAATGCCCAACCAGAACCAGCCGCTGACTATCGCCGCTGAGTAGACCTGACGGTGAAACACGAGCTGCACAAACAGCAGCGGCGCAACCCCAAGCGTGACCGTGGCGGCCATGGCGGTCGGGAAAAGCGCAAGAAACTTCTGAACAGTCGGATCTTCCCAACGACGTTGGAACTTTCCCCACAGGATAATGACCAGTCCTCCCACGAGAAAGTTCATCGCAACAAAGTGAAGGGTGAGCGTCAGAATATGAAGAGCGGTGATCAGCCACAACGGGGCCGAGAGGAAATTGTAGTCGGGAAGGCTCACGGTCGTCCCTTTTTACGCAAAGTCAGGAGATAGGCTATCAAAGCTGCACGATCTTCAGCGCTCGCGGTGAACGCTGGCATACCGTCACCAAGATCAGCGGCATTGTCCAGAATATCGCTGTAATCCTGCTCACTGCGCCCCACCAGTGAGTCGAGCTTGTCTCTTGGTCCACCTGCCCAATGACAGCCTCCGCAGCGGACGTCGTACACTTTCCTCCCCAGTTCTATTCCTTGAAGATCATGTATAGCGCCAAGTGCGCGATGATCCATGTGCGAATACAGATACGCCGCCAGCTGCTGTGATTCACTTTCCACGCCCAGAAACGGCGGCATATTTCCTTTCATAATGTGTGTGCCTCGGATACTTGCCGCAATGAAAGCGCTGTCGGTTCCGTCAAAACGCGGAGCGAGTGCCTTATATCCGTTGATTGAATGACAACTCTGACAGGCCCGACGAAACAGGTCGGCGCCATCATTGCCGGTTCGGTATGTCATATGCGCGAGTATGCCCTCCTGCTTGTAGGTCGAACTCTGTGCCACTTCGAGCGCGTTGCCGTACATGAAGCCGTAGATGACATACGGCTTGCGAACTGATTCTCGAAACCACTCGAACTCACCGAACCAGGCCAGCCCGAGCGCCATAACGATGACTGCTACTGTTGTGCGATACAAGCGAGGCAGTATCAGTCCGAAGAGGATAAGGAGGAAAGCAATGCCGATGGCCAAACCGTATGATCGATAGACAGCGGTCAGCGGAGTTGACATACTCTCATGCGCGGTTGTCAAGACCTCGGCCGGAATCGCCTCCCAGTACCAATAGAACGTGAGAGCCATTATCACCAGCCCCAGAAGTCCCCAGAGTGCATGGTTTCGCACCAGTCGAGTTGCAAACCTATCTGCCGGATAGCGCGAAGCCACTACCAGCGCGAAGAGGCCGGCAAGCATGATGCAGATACCCGTGCGAAACATGAGGGATGGCCAGTAAGTCGGATTGAAAAAACCATCCCAGAAGTTCCCCGTTTCGAGCCACCCCCCGGGTGTGAGCATGAACGTAACGATGCCGTTGATCACCACCAGCGACAGCCACGCCGCTCCGAAATAAATCCAGCCGATGATCAGGTGATCCCGCCCAGACATGCGCTTCCAGCCGTAGTAGTAAAGCAGAGCGGCTGCGATTTCAACGACAAAGAACGTCCACTCGGTTGCCCATCCCCAGACGAAGTTGTGGATCAACACTTCCGTTGCCGCGGGATTGAGAAGACCGATAACAAACCAGATGCCAACTCCGGTGAGCGCCCCGCTCACCACCGACACCATGACGAAGAACTTGCTGAGTCGTTCGAGAAAGGCAAGAAGCTGAGGGTCGTTGTTCTTTCGGGCGCTACGCTCAGTCACTACGAGGTACAGTCCCCCGCCGATGGCAAAATGGGAAATGAACACATGGATGACAGCGACAATCGCCATCAGGACGCCATAGCTGATTCCTGCATCCCAGAACGGATAGTTCATCTATGGTCTCGGATTCTGATTCGGATGATAGCGCACGGGTACAACGTAACGGTCGCTCGCCATACGGTCAAGGGTATTGGCAGATCGTGGTGCAAATTTGTCCGCTATGCCTCTTCGGAGTCAGCCTTGCGAAAGTACTTAAACTCGTTCAGGCAAATATATCCGGCCTTTTCAAAACAGGACATCGAGGGGCTGTTGACTTCTTCAATGAGCGCCGAATAGACGACCGCCCCCCGGTTCCGGAGAAACCGCTCGCACTCGGTGATAATCTGTGCCGCGAGACCGCGTCCGCGGTGATCCGGATGCACCGCCAATCGGTTGATCCATCCGCGCCTGCCATCGTAACTGGCGAATCCAACGGCGAGCATTCGCTTGGCCTCAAAGAGGCCAAAAAAACCTGTATCGTCGCGTTGCATTTCCAGAATCAGTTTGTCGCGACTATCGCGCCCATACGGCTTGTATGGCAACCCGGCGTCGCTCCAAAGCGAAATAACGTCGTCATAATCGATCGGTTCAAGCTCTCTGATGGTGTAACTCATGCTTCTCCTGCAAGATCGATTCAAGCTGATCACAGCAGAATTCCGAGGCAAACGGTTGCTCGTTCCAATGTTCGCATCCGGTGAAATCAAGCAAAACGCCGCGAGCAGGAATGCCGACTTCTGACGCTGTGCGCATCCCTTCGGCAAGCATCAGTAGACAGGCAATGCCGATCACCGACAGATCCCCCGATTCTTCTCTGTAGTATTCCAGCTGCTCGCTGAGTTTCCGTTTTGAGAAGACGCAGGTCACCTTGTACTTGGCGGCGAGTTCCATGACCTGCGAGGCCTGGCAAGTTGGTATGCACTGAAGGCAAAGGTCGCCACGGGGCAAATCCTCTTTCAGACAGTCTGGGTTGTGAAGCGATAAGCAATCTGGAAGGATGATCAAGGTTTCTTTGGCCCTGTTGAAGGTGGCTCGATTGAGGCGGTCATGGAGTTTGCAGGTGACGGCGGCGAGCAGATAAAGCTCCTTGGGCGTGCGACGCAGTTCGTGATCATCACGATCCCGCACATCACATCGGGCGTTGTTCACGAAACCGTCGATACCGGCGAATTCGTTTGATAGTCTCGGGAAGGCATCTGCGCAGAGTCGGTCAACAATCCCATCGAGCTTGGAATCGAAGCTGGCATCGAGCCGATAGGTAGGCGCGCGTTCGAACATGCGAGTAATATATGCCCCGTCCCACATTGCAGGAAGGTAATTCCATCTCACACCCTTGCCTCCCAAAACGTTGACCGTCTGAAACTTGCCAACCTGAGCTTCGTACATGTGAAAAAGGGATTGGATGGAGAGGCGACGTGAGCCATATTGAGGGTGTCGTTCGTTCACAATCTGGTGAAGGAGTCGTATGTCAATGAATCAGCCACAGCAGGCGCCCCCGCCCATGTTCTATAAGAATCCGGGGCTGGCGGCCGTCCTGTCGTTCTTCTGGATGGGCCTTGGCCAAATCTATAACGGCCAGATCGCCAAGGGAATCGCGTTCATCGTTCTGTACGGCTTCTCGTTCGTGCTGATGTTCGTGCTGATCGGGTTTATCACGACCCCGCTCATGTTTATCTACGGCATCTGGGACGCATATCGATCGGCGGAAAAGATCAATCAGTGGATGGCATACTACGGCCCGCACGGCCCCGGACCGGCAGTGCGCTGAACCCATTCCTGATTGACAATCGATTGCCGCGCTCTATATTCCGTCTATGCTTCTGGCTATCGACATCGGCAACACGAATATCGTCGTCGGGGTATATAAAGGGGAGACCCTCAAAGACCATTTTCGGGTCGGCTCGAATCGCGATCTGACTTCCGACGAAGCCGGTTTCTTCATCACCGGACTGCTCGAACGCATGAAAATCACCAACGAAGAGATCGACAAAGTTTCGCTCGGCTCAGTCGTGCCGCGATTGACACCAGTGTTTGAGGTGACCGCAAAGAAGTACTTTGGCTGTATCCCGACCGTTGTCACTGCCCATATCAAGCTCCCGATCAAGATCATGATTGATCTGCCTGACCAGCTGGGGGCGGATCGGATCGCCAACGGCGTCGCGGCGTTTCACCACTTTGGTGGTCCGGTGATCGTCGTCGACTTCGGAACAACGACCAATTTTGATATTGTCAACGGATCAGGCGAATACATCGGAGGGGTGCTCATCCCGGGACCCGAAACCTCCATGTCCGAACTGGCGCGCAAAGCGGCCCGCCTCTTCGAAGTCCGGATCGAACGTCCGGCCACAGTCGTGGGGAAATCTACCACTGCCGCGCTCAAGTCGGGGCTCTTCTATGGCACGGTCGGTCAGGTCGACTACCTGCTCGAAAGGATCATCGCAGAGACAGGGTTCACGAATGCCAAGATCATAGCGACCGGAGGTCTTGCCCCGGCCTTTGAAAAGCACTCTCGATTCATCCAGCGTCACGAACCCGCGCTGACCCTTGAGGGCTTGCGCCTCATCGGGGAATTGAATTCGTAAAGGAGAGCTATGGCTACGATGAAAGAGATTCTCAAAGATCAGGTCGCAACCGTGCAGGGAATGGTCAGGCCGCTGATCGATGACATTACTGAACAGGAATCGCTGGTGACTATCGGCAGTAGCCCAAATCACATCTGCTGGCAAACCGGGCATCTCGTGTTTACTGCGTATCTCGCAGCCACAGCTCTGGGTGGAAAGGTCGTGATCCCTGATGGCTGGACGAAGATCTTCGAGCGGGGGGCCAAGGAGCCCGACGGAACTGTGCCCATACCGTCGATGAGCGCAGTTCGCGAAGAATTGTACCGGTTACACGCCGAGGTGGTCAGATTGATTGATGCCAGCGATGACAGTCGTCTCGATATCAAAGTTCAAATCGCGCCGGGTTGGGAGGATTCGCCTATGACCGCTGTGCTGTTCTTCTGTGCCCATGATTTCTACCATGGAGGCCAGATTGCCTTGATCCGCCGTGAGCTCGGCCGCAGGCGCGTTTTCGGATGAGATTATTGAGCGGTCACGACGAACATCAAGAGGCAAACGATAGTTTAAGTGTTTGTTTAACAACATAGTACATCCGCGCAGCTGTCATCGCTCCCTACTTGCGAAAATAATCACTTTCTACCCTTAATAGTTGAAACCTCTTGACAGGTTGTGCGTTTAACTATTACTATTAGTTGTTAGCACTCGATTTGAGTGAGTGCTAATAATCGGACAATAAATCACGAAACCATAAATTAGGAGGTTTTCTAATGAACATCAAACCGCTTGCTGACCGAGTAGTCGTCAGACCTTTCCAGGAAGCTGAAATGAAAAAGGGAAGCATCATCATTCCCGACACCGCCAAAGAGAAGCCGATGGAAGGCGAGATCATCGAAGTCGGCCCGGGTCGAACCAGCGATGACGGCAAGAAGATGCCGATCGAAGTCAAAAAAGGGGATCGCGTGCTGTACGGTAAGTACTCCGGCACCGAAGTCACAGTCAACGGTGAAGAGTTCCTGATCATGCGCGAATCCGACATTTTCGCCGTGATGCAGAAAAGCTAAGTGAAACGAACAAAGGTAAGGAGAATATATCTATGTCAAAGCTGATAGAATACGATACCTCAGCACGCACCAAGCTCAAAATTGGTATCGACAAACTCGCCGATGCGGTCAAAGTGACCCTCGGGCCGCGCGGCCGCAATGTCGCCATCGACAAGAAATTCGGTTCGCCGACAATCACCAAAGACGGCGTCACGGTGGCCAAAGAGATCGAGCTCGAAGATCATTTTGAGAATATGGGCGCGCAGATGGTCAAGGAAGTCGCGTCCAAGACGTCCGACGTCGCGGGTGACGGCACTACCACTGCCACTCTGATTGCCCAGGCGATTTTCCGCGAAGGGCTTAAGAGCGTGACCGCCGGATTCAATCCGATGGCGATCAAGCGCGGCATCGACATGGCCGTCTCGACCGTCACCGACGAAATCAAGAAGATGTCCAAGCCGGTTTCGGGCAAGCTGGAGATTTCCAACGTAGGAACCATCTCTGCCAACAATGACCGTCAGATTGGCGATCTTATCGCCGAGGCGATGGAAAAAGTCGGCAAAGATGGCGTGATCACTGTCGAGGAATCCAAAACCGCCGAAACGAAACTCGAAGTGGTTGAGGGTATGCAATTCGATCGCGGTTATGTCTCCCCCTATTTCGTGACCGATCCTGACAACATGGAATCGGTTCTGGAAGACCCGCTCATTCTCATCCACGACAAGAAAATTTCCAGCATGAAAGATATGCTGCCGGTGCTCGAAAAGGTTGCCCAGCAGGGGCGTCCGCTTCTGATCATCGCTGAAGATATCGAGGGCGAAGCGCTGGCGACCCTGGTCGTCAACAAGCTGCGCGGCACGTTGAAAGTAGCTGCCGTCAAAGCTCCCGGCTTTGGTGATCGTCGCAAAGCCATGCTCGAGGACGTCGGCATCTTAACTGGCGGCCGGGTGATTTCCGAAGAACTCGGATTCAAGCTCGAAAACGCTGTGATCTCCGATCTCGGCAAAGCCAAGAAAGTCACCATCGACAAGGACAACACGACCATCGTCGAAGGGTCCGGTAAGAAGGAAGACATCAAGGCCCGCATCGGCCAGATCAAGAAGCAGATCGACGACACGACTTCCGACTACGATCGCGAGAAACTGCAGGAGCGTCTGGCGAAATTGGCCGGCGGCGTGGCGGTGATCAATGTCGGCGCGGCGACCGAAACCGAGATGAAAGAGAAGAAGGCTCGTGTCGAGGATGCGCTTCACGCGACTCGCGCGGCAGTCGAAGAGGGAATCGTTCCCGGTGGCGGTGTGGCGTTCCTTCGCTGTCTGAGCTCGCTCGACAAGATCAAAGGTTCCGAAGAGGAAATGGTCGGTGTGAAGATCATCCGCCGTTCACTCGAAGAGCCGATTCGTCAGATCGCGCTCAATTCCGGCGTGGAAGGCTCGATTGTCGTGAACAAGGTAATGGGTGAAGTCGGTGGTTACGGTTACAATGCCGACACCAATAAGTACGAAGACCTCATGAAGGCTGGCGTCATCGACCCGACCAAAGTGACCCGCACGGCACTTGAGAACGCGGCATCCATTGCCGGTCTGCTCCTGACCACGGAAGCGGTCATCTGCGACAAGCCTGAAGAGAAGAAGTCAATGCCGCAAATGCCCGGTGGCGGCGGCATGGGTGACATGTACTAAATCGTACATCGATTCTTCTCTTTCTCATTTGAGAATGGGAAGTTCAGAATTGTGCCGTCGAGCGCTCTGCCCGGCGGCACTTCTCTTATGCGCGCTTTCCTGTATTGACCTGTTGTACGATTTCCCTATCTTGATCTTATGACAACGCTCACACAGTTCATTGAGCTCGTAAAGTCCGAATTCCCTGAGGATCGTCTTACCTGGCAAAAGGGAATCCCGACTTTTCATCCGGAATCAGCCGAAGAGGTCGCCAGTTTCTTCAGGCTTGTCAACCAGCACAAACGAGCCACCTTCGTCACCAGCTTCGGTAATAACATCGATCCTGTCGGAGGACCGTTTGTCGAGATGGTCACCATTCGCACCGATCGCCTCAATACACTCCTTGATATCGCGCATGACGATTTCTACGTCACCGCCGGCGCCGGGTACCCATTGAGAGAAATCAATCAGCATATCAGGGGCGAGGCGCTGTTCTTGCCTCATGGTGATCTTCCGTATGTCGGCTCCGTTGGCGGCGCAGTCGCGGTCAATCTGTCAGCAGACCTCAACGGTCACATCCTTCCGATCAAGAAATACCTCATCAAAGCAACGATTGTCACCCCGACCGGAGAGATCATTACTCCCGGCTCGGTCTGCTTCAAGTCGGTGTCCGGTTATGACATCGTCAAGCTGTTTGCTCAGTCCTGGGGACTTTTGGGGATGATTGTCTCGGCGACCTTTCGCGTGCTGCCGCTCACTGCCCGCCATGAGTACACGGGAATGACTATGAGAAAGATCGATCGCAAGAACTTCCTGCAAGGTCTGGCTGTTTCTCACTTAGAAGCCGACGCGATCTACTCGCGCAAGGTAAAGGACAAGTTCGACCCGAACGGCATTCTGCCGGTAGTATGAAGGGATTAGATATGACTAAAGCCGTGGCTCAGGCGAAGGTGGCGGTACTGGGGGCCTCTCCCAGGGAGGACAGGTATTCATTCAAGGCAGTGCGCTTGCTCAAAGAGTACGGCCACAAACCAATCCCGGTGCATCCGGCCGGACACACTGTTGATGGTGTCCCCGGACTGAAGTCCCTTGCCGACATCGCGGACCCGATCGACACCCTGACCATGTACGTCGGTCCGGAAATCTCAAATGGCGAACTGGACAGGATTCTTCGCCTCAAGCCCCGCCGGGTCATCTTCAATCCGGGCGCCGAGAATCAAACCTTAGCTGCGAAACTCAGTGCCGCCGGCATTGAGGTCGTTGAGGCCTGCACGCTCGTGATGCTTCGCAGCGATCAATTCTGACCTGGCTGCGGCCGGAAATCATGCCCCGAACGGGCAGGGTGGGAGCAATACCCCATAGGCGATGTTGTCGATCAACAACATGAGGTCTGAAATGTCAACTTCACCGCTTCGGTCGACATCATTCTCTCCAGCACAGCTGGAAAGCGGAAGCGAGGTTGACAGGAAGTCCACCAACGCAACGATGTCTGAGATATCAGCCAGATCGGCAGGATCGCCGTCAACATTCCCGGTTGTCCAGAAGCAGCAACCGCAATGGGTAGTTGCCGACGGGGATCCCCGAAGCTGACCACACGGTAGATTATAAACTGTATAGCAGTAGGGCCCACCCCACGAGGGTTCTATTTTCGAGGTTCCATTCCTGCTTACCCATTTCCACGTATTAGCGGGTGGGAAGAAGGAGGAATCGAGGCAAACGTGGAGTCCCGAGTTGTTCGTCTCAAATCCGCCTATTCTGATGGCATACGGAAAACCGTCGAAGTTCGGCGGAAGACCTGAGCCTAACAGGAAGGCTCCAAGTACTCCAAATGTGTCGGCGGTCGAGCCGTGGCGAAAGATGGTAGCATGCGCCAGATCAAAGGCCGAAGGCGGGAGAACACCGGGCAGGCTGTCGATCAGCGACGGTCCGCGCCAGGCGGCCCCGTCTGGAGAGTAGACCCGATAGCCATTGCTGATCATCCATCCCAGCGCGGGATCCGGGTTTTGATAACGAAGCATGAAGATAATCGGCGTTTCGGTCAGAATCGTATCGGACGTGTAGTGACCGGCATCGACGCTGACGCTAATGCTCTGGGCTGAAACACCGCTCGGAATGAGAAGCCCAAGAATCAACACAAAGACGATAGCCTCGACCAGTCTCTTTCTCATGACTCCTCCTGGGATCGGAATTTCAACTTGTTCATTTTGGCGTGAAGCGCCATGCACGCCACGTCGAGCAGATCCTCAATATCGATCAGCGCGGTATTGATCACCAGATCGTAGCGGGTGGGATCATCGATGTTCTCGTGGAAGAGCCGCTGAATGAACTCCTTGCGAGCCGCATCGGACGTTTCAATGATTCGCCGTGCTTCCTTCTCCGTGCATTCGCGATACTTGACCAAATTCTCAATACGTCTGTCGGTCGGACAGATGACCCTGATGTGAAAGCCGCGTTCGGGGCCGAGAATGAAGTTGCCGCCGCGTCCCATCAGGACCACCCCTCCCAGGTGCGACATACTCAGAACGACCTGGTAGAGATACCGGAAGTAGTCGGCATGGTCGACCGACTGACCTGAGATCATGGCCTCGACCGTCAGTTCGAGATCACCCCGGAAGTGGTCGTCGAGCGATTCAATAATCCGTCGGTAGTAGCCCGAGGAACGGCAGATGACATCGATCACCTCGCGATGGAGGCGCTGATAACGGAGTTTCTGGGCAAGCCGAGAACCAAAATACGAACCACGGCTGCCGGACTGACGACTGATCGTTACAATCGGGGCTGAAACCTCAAGCTCGAGCGGCTGTTCGACCGCAAGGCGTTTCTCCAGCTCCCACTTGAGGATCTGTCGATTAATGATAGCATCGATAGAGGTCACGAATCACACCTCGACTGTATCAACAATATAGCATCGCCTGTCTTTTATCCAAGACGAATCTGCGCTGTCAATTATATCGGCATTGCATACTTTTTCCGTTCGGGTGCACACTGCCTAGCTGGGCATCCGCACCCCAAGACCGTCGTAACCCATTGAGTATCAACGACCAACCGACATTCTCAGACACCGGAACAACCACGGCACGGCAGTTACGATAAGGGGGATCGAGGTGAACGATTATGGAAAGTGAACTGCTGACAATATTCGAGCGCGGTGCGACCTTCTACCTTTCAGGGATGATCGCCGCAGCTCTCTTTTTTGGAATGGCCGCCATCAGGGATCTTCGTTTGGAGAAAATGGAGGGAATCCTGTTCCTGGCGCTTTCGGTGTTTTTCATGGCCGCGCATTTCTTCTATCTCTACAATATTCCGGATAGCACTCCGGTCGGCTCAATCCGCAACCTGACCATCTTCTGGGATTGGCTGTCAAACGTCATGGCCCCCGCCCTGATAACCCTGTTCCTCGTCCTCGGGCTCTTCAGCTTCGCCCGCACCAACCCGCAAACCGGCATGGTCAAGCTCTTCTTCGGTCTGACCCTGCTCTTCTTTCTCTATCGGCTCGGCGCTACATGGCCGCTTGATGTCAAAGGGATTCTAACCGCAGTCTGGTGTCTGATCTGGTTTGACGTTGAGTTGGAAACAGCCGTCGCCTGAGTCCGCACCACACTTATCGTTCAAACTGCATTTCGGATAATCTGGGCAAACCGTTCCGCCAGCGGTCCCGATGCATACGTCCTGTGCGCATATTCCCAGCCCGAATGCGCCAGGCGATTTCGTCTTTCTTGATCCGAATACAGCGAGATCATGGCGTTAGCCAACGACTGGCTGTCGTCCGCTTCCACGAGCAGGCCAGTCTCGTTGTTTCTGATGATATCGACAATCCCGCCCGACGCCGCTCCGATGACCGGCGCTCCACACAGCATTGCCTCGGATAGAGCAAGACCAAACCCCTCCTGATAAGAGTTCAGGACCGCCATGCTGGCGCGATTGTACACTCCCCGAAGTTCATCCTGCGACACTGGGGACACAATGCTCACTCTTTCCACGAGATCTGAATCTGCGATCTGCTTCGTAAGTGCGTCCTGAAGCGGGCCGCTCCCGTAAAGAACGAGACGTGTCTGCGGATGCCGCTCGTTCAGCCGGGCAAAGGCTGTGACGAGCTTGTCGACTCGCTTCTGCTCGGTAAATCGCGTGACCGATACAATCAGGTTCGGATCACGAATAACCGCTTCATCGCGATAGAATAGTGTCTCATCATGTGGCAGAGGAAGGACCTCGAGGATCGCCGCAAGTGATGGTTCCATTCTCACGATCTCGTCGCGCAGGAATGACGAAACCACTGTCCACCGATTCAACCGCGGGAAGAACTTCCGGAAGAACCTCCGCGTAATCTGCAAATACTTCCCCATGAGGCGAATATCGGTTCCGTGGGAGGAGAGAACCAGTGGGAGCCTACTTCGGGCTGCAATCGATTTCATCACGATTCCCGACGGAATCAGCCAGTGTCCGGCGACAACGTCAACCTTGTCACTCTCAATGATCCCGAATGCGGCGGCACGGAAAGCGTCGAGGAACTGTTTGAATTTGAAGATGCCGGTTACCGATCGCAGGACCAGTTGGTGCATGTTCCCGCGATATGCGATCGTTTCGTCGTCATCGCTCTTGGCGTAGCGAAAGCGAACAACCCGTACTCCATCAAGGGTCTCCTGCTCGGGAATCCCGATGTCGTGAGGGGCAAGAACAATCGGCTCGACTCCGCATTCACAAAGCCGTCTCGCCAGAAGCGAAATGAAGACGCCGGCAAAGTCTCCCTTGAAACGTGGATAATTGTGAGTCAGCATCAGAAGCTTGATCGGCTTGGGCATAGGCAAATATACATTTCAGGGCGTGCCCATATGTATTATATTCTGCGCCACTTATGCCCAACGCCAACACCCGTCTTGACTTCGCACTCGAACTCGATTTCAGTCAAATCCTGACCAACCCGATTCTCGACATCGCGGCTCGTATCTGGGATCATGATCGCTACGAAGCCTTCCGAATCTGTTACCGCTCGATGCGGCGTATCGACGATCTGGTTGATCACCGCAAAGCCGGAGCAGGCACCATAGCTCCCGCCGAGGCGCGCGTTATGGAATCAATGATTGCCGATTGGTTGGCGTCGGTACGCAAAGGGCTCGGCGAAGATGATTACCAAAAGGAATTCCTGAAGACCTGCACGCACTTCCTTCTCCCGCTGTGGCCCTGGGAACGGCTGTGTCACGCAATGGTATATGATTTGCACCATAACGGTTTCGCGACTTTCACTAAGTTCCTTCGCTACGTCGAAGGGGCAGCGGTGGCGCCGGCGGCGGTCTTCATGCATCTCTGCGGGATAACCCGAAACGGTAGCGCCTACGCTCCCCCCCGGTTCGACATTCGCCGCGTGTCGCGACCACTGGCCCTCTTTTCCTATCTGGTGCATATCATGCGGGACTTCGAAAAAGACCAGAACAGCGCGTTGAATTATTTCCCCGACGCCCTTCTGACTCGTCACGGCCTGACCGTCGCAGAGCTGCGCTCGATTGCGGCGTCACAGACTCCGACACCCCGTTTCCGATCTCTGATGACCCACTACAAGCAGATCGCCGAGCGATATCGTCGCGAGGCCCGCGCGGTAATGGACGCGACCCTGCCGCTCCTTGAGCCTCGTTATCAGCTGAGCTGGGAATTGATCTACAATCTGTACTTCCAAATCTTCGAACGTATCGATCCGGAACGTGGGCTTTTCACGGCACCCGCCCTGAACCCATCACCGAACGAAGTTCAGACTCGAATTCAACAGACCATTGACCGGTTTGTACCGGTCCAAACATAATCTTGCGTTTATGCGCAAGTTTCCTCAATTTGCGCCGTAGAGAGCACTGGAACCACTTCCAGTATCAATAGTGTAAAGCATGATGCTGCGCGCTGACATCTGATGTGTATAACAACTAACTGGGTGAGGTCCTTGATGAAAACGACAAACCTATTCCTGGCGACGGTTACATTGCTGGCCTCGGCGGCACTGGCCGACGATATCGCCGTCACGATTTACAACAGCAATCTTGGCGTGGTCAGCGAAACCCGCAAACTGGAATTCAAGAAAGGAGCCGGACAACTCGCCTTTCGCGATGTGCCGGCCCAGATCGATGCGAGTTCCGTTCGCTTCGAGGCGCTCGCACCGGGCAAGAATGTCAGCATCCTGGAACAGAACTATGCCTTCGACCTCATCGGTCCGGAGCAGATGTACGCCAAGTACATCGACAACGAGATCGAATTGATCGACAAGGATGGCAAGCTCTATTCCGGAACACTCTTGGCGTATAGCGGCGGTTCGGCCACGCTCAAGGAATCCTCGGGCAGAGTCAAGATTGTCCTGATGCAGAATATCAGCGAAGTGAACTTTCCGGCGTTGCCCGACGGTCTTATCACCCGCCCGACTCTCTTCTGGTTATACGATTCCAATACTGATGGGTCAATCCCCTGCCGGGTTGGCTATCAAACCTCCGGTTTGAACTGGAACGCCGAGTATGTTGGCGTTCTTGATAAGGCCGAATCCAAACTGGACCTGTCGGGTTGGTCGTCGATCAACAACACGTCGGGCAAGTCATACAAGAATGCAACGCTCAAGCTGATTGCCGGCGACATCAATCGCGTTTCTCCTCGCATGGGACGAGGCGGGATGACTATGGAATTGGCAATGGATGCCGCGAAGGCGGCTCCGGGGTTCGAAGAAAAAGCGTTCTTCGAATATCACATGTACACGTTGCCGCGCAAGGCGACCATCGCAGACAAGGAAATCAAACAGATTTCTCTTTTCGATCCCGCGAAAACGACCGTTCAGAAGGTCTACCTGTATCAGCCCGACCAGAACGCCACCCAGGTGCGAGTAGCGGTGAAGTTCAAGAACTCACAGCAGCAAGGGCTGGGCATGCCACTCCCTGAGGGGCGAATTCGGATGTTCAAGGCCGACGATGACGGCGCGCTCGTGCTGCTCGGCGAGGATCAGATTAAGCACACCCCAAAAGACGAAGAGATGGATATTAAGGTTGGCTATGCCTTTGATATTGCCGCCGAGGAACGGGTCACCAATCAGTCCCAGGTTTCGAATAAAGTAACCGACTACGACTACGAAAACGAAATCCGCAACCACAAGACCGAGCCGGTGACGGTCAAGATCGAGAAGAAGTTCTACGGCTTCTGGACCGTTCAACAGGCCGACTTCAAGTACGTCAAGAAAGACGCCAACACCCTTGTCTTTGAGCTTCCTGTCAAGGCCGGTGAAACGGTCACGGTCAGATACAGGATTCGCATGAGCTATCGATGAGGCAAAGATGATTGACAATCACGCCGGTTCTCACTACTTTCGACACGATTAGTATCGTGCACGACAAGCCGCAGGAGGTTGACTTTGAAACAGCTCGCCCAAGCAATTTTCATACTGATTAGTGTGGCTATACTGGCTGCGTCGGCGATGGCTCAGAAGGCTCGCAAGCTGCCCGAAGGAGCGTATATCAAGACGGCCAAAATCGAGATTCTGTCCGGTAATCAGGAGCGCTACAAGACAGCCGTTGCCATGCTCGATTCTCTGTTCATGTACTACGGCCCTCACGCCGAGGGTCTGTATTTGATGGGGCAGATCATGGTGGATGGCATCAAGGTCTCCTCCGATCCCAAGACGAAAGCCCCCTATGTGGCTAAACTCGTCGCCTATCGCGATTCCCTCGTGATGTGCTGTGGCAACAAAGACGTGAAGCAAAAATACAAAGAGGGATGTGACAAATTCGTACCCCTTCTGGATTCGATTGTTGTGCTTCACTGGCGGCAATTCTACAATGACGGCGTGGTCCAGCTCAACAGCGCGGTGGAAACCATGAAATCACTCGAGTCCGAAAAGGACAGCACCGCCCGCGATTTCTATACAAAGAAACTCGACGCAACCCTGGATACCTGCATCGAGAATATGATGCTCGCTCTCGTTTTGGATTCGACCGATTACCTGACCTACGATGCTCTGGGGAGCGCCTACGAATACAAGAAGGATTTTGAGACCAGCCTCAAGTGGCAGGAAAGAGCGGTGCTCATAAGTAAGGATCCAGGGAATCTTCTCCTCAGAATAGCCGGTACCTATTGCCGCATGAAGAAATTCTGTGAAGCGGCCTCGCCGTTTCGGAGATATCTGCAGCTTCACCCCTCCGATACAAACGCCCTCTCCGATCTTGCCGTCTGCTACGCGAACTGCGGAACCATCGACTCGCTCGTGCCAACCTATCATCGGCTCCTCGGCATCTCACCTGCGCATCATGATGCCCTCAAGGGTCTGGGAAGCTACTACAATCAGACGGCGCGTTACGCCGCCGATTCGTCGCAGAAATACAAAGGGGTGAGCAAAGAAGCGGAAGCGAAGAGATGGGATCTGGTCAAAGATCAATCCTTCGATTCGGCGCGCGTCTATTTCAAGCGTGCCTTCGAGGGGAATCCCAGCGATCAGTTCACTGCGCAGCAGTATGGTCTGGTGGCATATCTCTTGGGCAAATATGAAGAATCGCTGACGCCGTATAAGAAGCTCACTGAGCTTGAACCGATGAACGCTGACCTCTGGACATCGGTTGGTGATATTTATGTCTACCTGAAGAACTTCGAGCAGGCCGCCGGGGCGTACGAAAAGGTCGTTCAACTCGATACCGGCAACCGCCAGATCTGGCAGCGACTCTACGATCTCTACGGCGAGACTGGCAAAAAGGACAAGCAGGCCGAGGCCGGCAAGCATCTCAAGTAATCTGTTTCGATATTCAGTCGCGTACAAAAGGCAGGTGTCCCACCTGCCTTTTGTGTATCTTCCGACATGAGTTCAAGAAAACGTTGCGTGAATGTCGCCGTCGAAGGACCGCTGCGACGATCGTTCACGTATTCCCTGCCCGACACGATTGACGAGCCTCAACCCGGTCAGCGACTCCTTGTGCCATTCGGGAAATCACAAACCATCGGTTTCTACCTCGGGCGAGCTCAGGCTCCCGCTGGCATCGCGGTAAAAGAGGTGCTTCAGACGCTCGATGACGAAAGCTATTTCTCAAAGGATCTGTTCTCGCTGTGCCTCTGGATGGCGGATTACTACTTCGCGAATCCCGCCGACTGTCTGATTGCGGCCTTACCGTCGGCCCTGAAGAAGACCCGGACGAAGATCACCGGGCAGAGTTTGGACGTTCGGAGCGGCCGTAAGGACATTATGGAGAGCTCGCGACTTACCGGATATCGAGTCGCGACAGCCGATCACTGGCAGGAACTCTTAGGGAAGAAGTTCTCCCATCTTGAGCGCTTCGACGAACAGCGCAGCCGAGTCGAGCTGCGCGCAGCCGGCTGGTCTGATCATGCCCTGCGCAAGGCGATCGCTGCAGGAATACTGGAACCGGTCTATGGCGAAGATCTGTCTGGCATTCTCGATATGATAAAACCTCGCGAGCAGATCACATCGTTGACTCTCAACACGGAACAGCAGGTTGCCTATCAGCGCGTTCTCGCATCGTTGGGCAAGGGCTTCTCTGTGTATCTTCTTCATGGCGTCACCGGCTCCGGCAAGACCCTCGTCTACTGCCACCTCGCGTCCGACGTGATCAAATCGGGCAAGAGCGTCCTCGTGCTCACACCAGAGATTTCGCTGACCGGCGCTACCCTCGCCTATTTCCGCGGCTTCTTCGGCGCACAAGTGACCGTGATTCACTCCGGGATGACCGAGCGCGAGCGACTGCAATCGTGGCGGGGTATCCGGCGTGGGGAGTTCCGTATTGCCATTGGTCCCCGCTCGGCGCTCTTCGCGCCGTTTGAAAATCTGGGATTGATTGTCGTCGATGAAGAACATGACGGCTCATACAAACAGGACGAACCCTCTCCACGATTCCACGGTCGCGACAGCGCCATCATGCGCGCCAAACTGGCTGGCCTTCCCATCCTGCTGGGGTCGGCGTCACCGTCGGTCGAATCCTATCATCACGCCCGGTCAGGGCGGTATCATCTTCTTGAACTGACCAAACGACCGGCACAGGCCAGTCTGCCGATTGTTCGTGTCGTCGATATGCGCGGGGAAGGAGCTAAAGGGGAAATGTCATTTGTGTCAGTGTCGCTGAAGCGTGAGGTCGGAAAGCGGCTGCAGAACAACGAGCAGGCGATTCTCTATCTCAACCGACGAGGTTACTCGCCCCAACTGAAGTGCTCTGAATGTGGGCATGTCCCGCGCTGCCCCGGTTGTCTCGTCACACTCACCTTCCACAAAGCAGGCCGGAAGCTTTCGTGCCATTATTGCGACTACGCGAACACGCGGTACGACCGATGCGAAAAATGTACCGGCACGAAGTTTCTGTTTGCCGGAACCGGAACGCAAAAGGTGGAAGAGGCGATCCCGAAGCTGTTTGAAGCGGCCAGAACGATACGGCTTGATTCTGACTCGGCCGTCGGACGGCACAGCATTTACCATATCCTCAACGACTTTGCCCATCGCAAATACGATCTCCTACTCGGTACTCAGATGGTCACCAAGGGGCTCGATCTTCCCGGCGTCTCATTGGTTGGTGTGCTCGCAGCCGATCAGGGGGCTGACCTCCCCGATTTTCGCTCGTCCGAAAAGACGTTTGCCCGTCTACTGCAGGTCGCGGGGCGATCCGGGCGTGCCGATCGAAAGGGGGAAGTTCTCATTCAAACGTACGCTCCCGAAAGCGATCTAATCCGCGACGCCGCCCGACAGGACTACCAGTCCTTCTATGAACGCGAGGTGCTATCTCGACAAGCCGGAAACTACCCGCCGTTTGTGCGACTGGTACGATTTGTACTTTCAGGTCCGGATGAAAAGCAGGTCGAAACAGTCTCAAGCGATTTCCGAAAGCGCCTCGAGCAGGAGACGCGAAAAGCAGGAATATCGGTCATACTTCTTGGGCCGGCTCCCTGCCCGATGTATCACCTGCGGCGTTCATACCGAAGGCACCTGATCGCGAAAACGACGAAAGCTGTCAGACTTGTTCAACTTCTAACTTCATGGGAATCAGCGCAGAGCCGGTTCGGCCTTCCTACCAAAGTAAAGTTGGTCGTCGATGTCGACCCTGATGACATGATGTGATCCCGCCACCGAAAATGAAAGAGGCCGTCACACGGGTAACGGCCTCACTAATTCGAAACGAAACGGGGAGGTTGGCTTCTCTATTTCCCCTTCTTCGGTTTTTCTTCCTTCTTTTCTTCTTTCTTCTCGTCCTTCTTCTCTTCAGTCGGAGCCGCTCCCTCTGCGCCAGCCGCCGCCGCTTCACCTTCGACCGGCTCGGTCACTGCGGCCTCAGCCTTGATGACCGTCGGAGCCGAGATCACCACGATGGTCGTGCTTGGATCGTTGAGAATTTCGACATTCGGAAGCGAGATGTCGCGCACGTGAATAGAAGCCCCGATCCCAAGTTCGCTCACGTCGATCTGGAAATGCTCGGGAATGTTCGTGGGCAAACAGGAAATCTCCAATTCGCGCAGGAGGACCTGCATAATTCCCCCCTCAGACTTCACCCCCTTGGGCGTGCCAGCAAGGTGCACGGCCAAGCGAATATGAATCGGACGGTTCATGGAAATGGCGTGAAAATCCAGATGCATAATCTTACTGGTCACCGGGTCGCGCTGGATTTCACGGATGATGACCTTGTTGGGGCTGCCGTCGACATTCAGGGTGAAGATGGAACTCTCGCCCGCCGACGCTTTCATGGCGCTTCGGAAATCGCGCTCCCCAATCAGAATCGGCATGGCGTCGATCTCCGGGCCGTACATGACGCAGGGTATCTTCCCCGCCATGCGAAACTGTCGAGCGGCCCCTTTGCCCAGCTCAGGGCGACGGTTGGCCGCGATGGCTATCTCTTTCATAAACTGCTGTAACCTCCAATATGATGAATTGTTCTTTGACTCTGCTTAGACCCCATGAGCCTGCTGTTCCTCGAAAAGCGACGAGACCGATTGTTCGTCGGAGATGCGACGGATCGCCTCGCCGATCAGCTCGGCGCAGGGGAGGACCTCAAAACGATCCCCAAGATTGCGATGCGACTGGCTAATGGAATCGGAAATGATAGTTTTCTTGATCGGTGACTGCTGGATGCGCTCAATGGCTGTTCCCGACAGTACTCCGTGAGTGCAAGCGGCATAGATATCAAGCGCGCCGCGCTCTTTGAGATACTCCGCCGCGAGGCAAATCGAACCGGCCGTATCAACCATGTCATCGCGGATCAGAACGTTCTTGCCGCGCACGTCTCCAATGAGACTCACGACCTCGGAGATATTCGCCTTGGGGCGACGCTTGTCGACAATGGCCAGGTCAGCGTTGAGCGCGGCAGCCGTGCTGCGCGCGAGTTTCAGCGAACCGACGTCCGGGCTCACCACAACCAAATTGTCAAGTTTGTATCGACGCACATGGTCGTTGAAAATCCATGACGAATAGAGGTGGTCATGCGGAAGATCAAAAAAACCCTGAATCTGGCTGGCATGCAGGTCCATCGTGATGATCCGATCCGCGCCCGCGGTGGTAATCATGTTGGCCACGAGCTTGGCTGTGATCGGCACCCGCGGACGATCTTTGCGATCCTGACGAGCGTAGCCATAATACGGGATGACGGCCGTGATCCGCATGGCTGATGCGCGGCGTGAGGCCTCGATGAGCATCAGCAGCTCCATCAGATTCTCGGCCGGTGCATTGGTCGATTGGATAATGAAAAGGTCTGCCCCGCGAATATTCTCGTTGATCTGGACAAACACTTCGCCGTCCGAGAACCGCGTCACCGTGCAATCCGTCAGCTTTTCCCCAAGGTACGCCACAATCCCCTTGGCCAGCCCGATGTTGGAATTACCGGTGACGATCTTTATTTCACTTCGTACAATCATGGCTCAACCACTTCGTTCCGTTTACTACACACCCCTCTTGGTGACAAAAATAACCTGTCAAAGAACAGGTTCCTCACCTCATCAATTTTGCTGGGGCGCCAGGATTCGAACCTGGGAATGCCAGCTCCAAAGGCTGGTGACTTACCGCTTGTCGACGCCCCAAGACGCCTTGTCAGTTCATGGCACTGCGCTGCGTGACTTGAGCTCGTGCTCAAACGCCTTAAGGACCTTCTCCTCAATCATCTGGCGCATGTCACTGTTCACCGGGTGGGCTACGTCTTGATGACTTCCATCCGGACGCCGTCGGCTCGGCATGGATACAAAGTAGCCATCGGCTCCCTGGATTATCTTCATACCCCGGACGACAAAGGCGTTGTCGAACGTCACATTAGCAAATCCCTTTAGTCTCTCCTCATCTCTTAGCGTGACCCGTATCTCTGTAATCTCCACGGTTCCCTCCCGCTTCTATAGGGTGCTGTTACTCCAAGGAAATTGGCCGAACCGTGTGAACGTGCCAACTATCTTCCTCGATCGAACCGATTCTCTCCTCCGATGGGGGTTCGGAATATATCCCAAAAATGGTCGATCCTGACCCGCTCATGCGAGCCAGCGCCGCGCCATTGGTTAACAGCTTCTCCTTGATCCTCCCCAGCTCGGGATACCTGATCAAGTGATTCTTCTCGAAATCGTTGCCCGAAAGCTTCAGGAATTCGATGAATTCATCCGACGTCTGGCAACCACGTAAGGTAAGTGCCGCCCGTGAGGGTGTCAAGCCTATTCTAAGGGAGGCATAGCTTTGTGCGGTTGAGACATTGATATCCGGGGTCACCAAAACCATCCAATAGTCAACTGGATAACTCGTCTTTGCCATGACTTCTCCCCGGCCAGTCACTAATGCCTGGCCCCCGGAGAAGAAGAAAGGAAGGTCAGAACCGATGCTCAGTGCCAGCTCGGCCAGTCTGCTCTTGTTTAACTTCAAATCAAACAACAGATTACACGCTATCAGGCATGCTGCTCCGTCGGTTGACCCCCCTCCAAGTCCTGCGCCTATCGGGATATTCTTTTCTATCAGGATTTCAAGCCCAGATCTTACCGTAAGCTCTTCAACCAGAAGTTGATAGGCCTTGGCCATCAGGTTGGTGTTGTCGGTCGGGACCTTCGGGCCGGAGGCGATCTCTATTCTCACTGTGGGTGAGTCAGTCCGCCTAAACGTGATGCGATCAAAGAGCGATACAGCTTGGAACAACGAATTGATGTTGTGATATCCGTCGGCGCGACGGTTCAGAACTTCAAGAAACAGGTTGACCTTGGCCGGCGCGCCGATGACCAGACTCTCATTCGTGATTTGCTTCACAAACATAATACTATTCTTATTCCCTGTGAATCAGTGCGAGCATCCCCGTCGCCCACGACTAACCTGTTAGAATATAAGCTGCTAATCTACCAAGCGAAAGTCCGTATCAACTGCGCCCATCGCGCCTCAAGACTTGTCTTTGACCGCAGGCCGACATATACTTGCACGGTGTGACATGAATCGCCGTTGATGAGAAGGAGGTCACCCGTGGATCATTTCGGTACCCTTGGTGAGCTGAAAACCAAATCTGCAAAGTTCAAAATTCACCGCATAGAGAAACTCCAAAAGCACGGTCGCATTGATCGTCTCCCGTACTCCATCAAGATTCTTCTCGAATCTGTCTTGCGTCATTGCGACGGGCATGCTGTGACCGAACAGGATGTCACCCGCCTCGCCGGATATAATGCCCGCAAGGTCGGCGAACTCGAGGTTCCCTTCAAACCGGCGCGAGTGATCCTGCAGGACTTTACCGGTGTGCCTGCCGTCGTCGATCTCGCGGCGATGCGGTCGGCCATGAAACGGATGGGAGGCGACCCCAGAAGAATAAACCCGCTCGTGCCGGTCGATCTCGTGATCGATCATTCCGTTCAAGTCGATGCCTTTGGCACACCTGACGCGCTCCAGATCAACATGGAAAAGGAGTTCGAACGAAATCGCGAACGATATGAATTCCTGCACTGGGGACAGCATGCCTTCGATAACTTTCGAGTCGTCCCCCCCGCCACTGGTATTGTCCATCAGGTCAACCTGGAATATTTGGCCCGGGTCGTGATGGTTCAAGGGAATGTCGCCTTTCCCGACACCCTCGTCGGTACCGACAGTCACACCGTGATGGTGAACGGCCTCGGCGTCCTGGGCTGGGGAGTCGGAGGGATCGAAGCCGAAGCGGTTATGCTCGGGCAGCCGCTCTACATGCTCACCCCTGAAGTTATCGGATTCAAATTAACCGGTGAGCTGTCCGAAGGAGTAACCGGCACCGACCTCGTGCTCACTGTAACCCAAATCCTGCGCAGGAAAGGTGTGGTCGGGAAATTCGTCGAGTTCTTCGGCCCGGCACTGGATACTCTCACCCTTCCCGCCAAAGCGATGATCGGCAACATGGCTCCTGAATATGGCGCCACGATGGGATTCTTCCCGGTCGATAACCTCGCGCTCGAATACCTCCGACTGACCGGCCGCTCGGATGATGACGTCGACTTGGTCGAACGCTACACCAAGGAGCAGGGGCTCTTCCGCGAGAAAAATAGCGCCGCACCGGACTTCACCGACGTTGTCGAGCTGGACATTTCCAAAGTTGAACCATCGCTTGCCGGACCAAAGCGTCCACAGGATCGCGTGAGCCTCTCGATGGTCAAACAGGATTTTCAGGCTCTTCTGGGAAAACCAACCAGTGAGCGCGGGTTCGATCTGCCACCGGCAGAACAGAACAAGCGGATCGCCATTGGCAAACGCCACGGCTCAGAAATCGGCCACGGCGCCGTTGTTATCGCTGCGATCACGTCCTGCACGAACACTTCGGATCCCGAAGTCCTGATTGCCGCCGGTCTCGTCGCGAAAAAGGCCGTGGCCCGCGGACTCTCTGTCAAGCCGCATGTCAAGACATCACTTTCCCCCGGTTCTCGTGTCGTCATCGCCTACCTCGAGAAGGCGGGGCTGATGCCCGCGCTTGAAAAACTCGGCTTCCACAATGTCGGGTTCGGCTGCACCACCTGCATCGGGAACTCAGGCCCCATCCCCGAAGAAGTCGCAGCGGCCGTGTCCGAAGGGAGTATTGTGGCGGCGGCTGTTCTGTCCGGGAATCGCAATTTTGAAGGGCGTATTAACCCGCTCACCCGTGCGAACTATCTGGCCTCGCCCCCTCTGGTCATCGCCTATGCTCTGGCCGGTTCGGTCGACATCGATCTGGTTAATGAACCGATCGGCAAGGATACTGCCGGCAACGATGTTTTTCTCAGCGAACTCTGGCCGACTCAGAAGGAAATCGACAACACAATTATCCAGTCCGTCACGCCGGACCTCTATCGCAAGCAGTACGCGTCGGTATTTGACGGTAATCCAACCTGGAACAAGATTTCCAGCACGGGTGGCGATCTGTATCGTTGGGACAAACAATCGACCTACATCCAGGAACCCCCGTTCTTCGTCGACATGGGCGATGAACCGGAGGAGATCGCGCCGATCTCCAACGCCCGCGTGCTGGCCATGTTTGGCGATTCCATCACGACCGACCATATCTCGCCGGCGGGGTCGATCAAAGCCGAGTCGCCGGCAGGCCGGTTTCTGCTCGAGCACAACGTTCCATTCGCAGACTTCAACTCCTATGGCTCGCGGCGCGGCAATGATCGGGTGATGACTCGCGGAACATTTGCCAACATCCGGCTGCGCAACCTCCTGGTCCCGGGAACCGAAGGTGGGGTGACCGTCTACCATGCTGACGGCGGCGAACGAATGTCGATCTATGAAGCGGCCGGGAAATACAAAGCTGCCAATATCCCACTCATCATTCTCGCCGGCAAGGATTACGGCATGGGCTCTTCTCGCGACTGGGCCGCCAAAGGGACCCTGCTGCTCGGAGTCAGAGCCGTCATTGCCCAGAGCTACGAGCGGATTCATCGCTCCAATCTGGTCGGCATGGGGGTTCTGCCGTTGCAGTTCCTTGAGGGGGAATCACGGGAATCGCTCGGACTGCACGGCCACGAATTGTTCAGCATTGATTCCATATCGGACAGTCTGAAGCCGCATCAACGGCTCAAAGTGCGGGCGCTGTCACGCGAGGGGGAGAAGCTGTTCCATGTCGTGGTACGCATCGATACCGCCATTGAGGTCGATTACTACCGGCATGGCGGGGTACTTCCGATGGTTCTTCGCAACATGTTGAAGACGTAAGGCGATCAGGGAACGACTAAATTCTGACAAGGAGATACAAGCATGCCAGTAGCAACCCCCGAGATTTACGCGCGGATGTTAGATTCGGCGCAAAAAGGGAATTACGCCTATCCGGCGATCAACGTCGTGTCGACCGAAACGATCAACGCGTGCCTGAAAGGTTTTGCCGATGCGAAGTCGGATGGCATCATTCAGATTTCGACCGGTGGCGCGGATTTCGCGTCCGGACTGGCGCTGAAAGATGGCGTTGTCGGCGGGGTTGCCCTCGCCGAGTTTACTCATCTGGTGGCGGAAAAGTACAACATCTATGTTGCACTCCATACTGATCATTGCCCACCCGACAAAGTCGACAAGTTCCTGATCCCACTCATCAAGGAGACGACCAAACGGCGAGCTGCGGGCAAAGGGAATCTGTTTCTGTCGCACATGTACGACGGAAGCTCGCTGCCTACGTCGGAAAACCTGCAGAAGTCGGTTGAACTGCTCAAGCTCTGCAAAGAGAACCAGATCATCCTCGAAGTCGAGATCGGTGTGGTCGGTGGGGAAGAGGATGGAGTGGACAATAGTGGCAAACCAAAATCAAAACTGTACACTACTCCCGAAGACATGGTGGAGGTTTACAAGAGGCTGAATCCTGTCGGCGGACGCTACATGCTGGCGGCAACCTTCGGAAATGTGCATGGCATCTACAAGCCCGGAAACGTCGTGCTGAAGCCGAAGATTCTCAAGGAGGGGCAGGACGCGGTCGTCAAGCAGTTCGGCCAGCAAGCGTACTTTGATCTGGTCTTCCATGGCGGCTCCGGTTCCGAGTTGACCGATATCCACGAAACTCTGGACTACGGCGTGGTGAAGATGAATATCGATACCGACACTCAGTACCACTTCACTGAGGCCGTGGTGGCGCATGTCGACGCAAACCGCAAGTCCCTCACCCACACGAAAGAGGACGTTGCCGACAAGAAGAAGTTCGATCCCCGTTCATATTTGAAGAAGGCCGAAGAGAGCATGGCCAAGCGGGTTGCGCAGGGATGCAAGGATCTCAAATCGGACGGGAAGACACTCTTTCGATAGGGTGAACTTCCATGACGCGAAGTGCAGGCTGGCTCCAGTGAGGTAGCCGGATGATTCTTTACTCTGACTCTGCTGAGAAGATAAGGGCCGAACAACTGACCGGTTTCTTCGTGGGATGGCCAAAACCACCCAGTACAGAAACCCATTTGCGTCTGCTTCGTTCCAGCGACAAGGTCGTCATCGCCATCGAGAGCGAACAGGGCAAAGTCGTCGGCTTCTGTACCGCCGTGACTGACCACCTCTTGTCGGCTTACATCCCGTTTCTCGAAGTTCTTCCCGAATACCAGAAGCGTGGCATCGGCAAGGAACTTGTGCATCGGATGCTCGCGCGCTTGAAGGGGTTGTACATGGTTGATCTGACCTGCGACCCGGAACTCCAGCCGTTTTATGAAACTCTCGGTCTTCGACGAGCGACCGGAATGATGCTTCGCAATTACGAACGACAATCCGGCAGCGGATTCTAGTCCGCTCCTATTCCGCCAAGATTGTCGAAGAGGCTGAGTGAAGCAGCAAATGCACTCACGCTCTACCCTTCTCCCCACTCGGGAGAAGGTAGCCGAGGGCTGGATGAGGGGAGTTTCTCAGCACTCCCAGAAGTCATCACCTTTGCTTCCGCTCCGGGAAACACAGAAATACGGCGCGACGACAATAGATATTGACATTTCACCTTCACGCGATTTATTAGGCGCTACTGTCGCGAAACCAATTAGCAGAGTGTAATATCATGTCTACTTCACATGGCGAACCGGTCAGAACCCCGTTCTGCGATTTTCACATCGCTGCCGGCGGCAAGATGGTCGACTTCGCGGGATTCTATATGCCGGTGCAGTACAAGGGGATAACAGCCGAGCATCTGGCCGTCCGCAAGAATCTAGGCCTGTTCGACCTCTCCCACATGGGGGAATTCGAGGTCTCCGGCCACGACGCACTGGGGTTCCTGCAGAGAGTGACCACCAACAATGTCGCCGCGCTTGAGGTCGGCAAAATCCAGTACAGCTGCATGCCATATCCCGAAGGGGGGATTGTCGACGACCTCCTCGTGTACCGCCTGGCGGATCGCTTCTTCCTCGTCGTCAACGCCTCAAACATCCGGAAGGATTTCGATTGGTTGAAATCGCATACCTTCGGCGATATGAAGCTGATCGATCGTTCCGCCGAATTCGGACTGCTGGCCATACAGGGACCTAACGCGCAAAAGCTGATGTCCGAACTGACCCGGCACAATCTCGACACCATGGGCTACTACACTTGCGCGACGGCGAATGTGGGTGGGGTGGATCTGCTCTTCTCCCGCACCGGTTACACCGGCGAAGACGGTTTCGAGATGTATATCCCGACCGCTCACTGCACAAAACTCTGGAAGGCCGTGACTGAAGCGGGGACGCGGCATGCCCTTGAGCTGATCGGGCTCGGCGCGCGCGATACGCTTCGCCTTGAGATGAAGATGGCCCTCTATGGCAACGACATCGATCAGACCACAACGCCGGTGGAGGCGGGACTCAGCTGGATAGTCGATTTTGACAAGGAATTTATCGGTAAGTCGATCATGGTAAAGCAGCGTGACGAGAAACCGAACCGTCGTCTGGTCTGCCTCGAACTTGAGGGAAAGGCGTTTCCGCGTCACGGGTACGATATTGTCGACGGGAACGCCACCATTGGCACGGTGACCTCAGGAACATTTTCACCGTCACTTCAAAAGCCGATAGCGCTCGGGTATGTTCCGCTCGAAAAATCTAAGATCGGCTCCATCGTCGAAATCCTGATCCGCGACAAATCATATCCCGCACACGTCGTTAAACAGCCGTTTTACAGACATGCCAGTCACCGCTGACGGGATCGCGTGATGCACATTGAACTGTTCATAACCCCGGTTACTCTCGCGAAGGCGAATCTTGAGAACAAGACGGTTGTCGTCATCGACGTTCTTCGCTCAAGCACGTCGATCTGCGCGGCCCTGATGTCCGGCGCCCGCGGTGTCATTCCTACTGAAGGGCCCGGAGAAGCGGGCGACATGCGCAACAAGATCGGCTCCGAACTGGCCGTTCTTGCCGGCGAACGCAACGGAGTCAAGCTCGACAGTTTCAATTTCGGAAACTCTCCATCGGAATTCACCAAGGCGGCTGTTGAAGGGAAGTTTGTGATCATGACCACCACCAACGGAACCGGCATCTTTAGCAAGGCGTACATGGCCGGCCCCGTCCTCTCCTGCGCACTCGTTAATGTAACGAGAGTCGCGCAGCGGGTGGCGCAGGAAGATCATGACGTGGTTATGGTCTGTTCCGGACAGGAGGGGAGTTTCTCCATTGAAGACACGATTTGCGGCGGGATGCTTATCCATCTGCTTCAGAACAAGTTCAAGAAGCATATTACGGTCAACGATGCCGGTTCGCTCGCGCTCCTGCTCTATCGAACGAACACCACAGCCATCAAGCAGACCCTCCAGAGTGGCGAGCATGGTCGCTTCCTCACCTCGATCGGTTTCGGAGCGGACGTCGAGACCGCTGCCGCCGTCGATACCATGCCGATTCTTCCCGTCCTCAAGGACGGTCGACTGGTGTTGGAGAACGGCTGATAACCGAAGGCAGGCGTCGACCTTTTCTCGTCGGGCAGGTATAATCCTTCATGCGCGGAATTCTGAGCTCTGTTGCTGTCGTTCTTGCGGCTCTCTGTTCCGTCGCGCGATCAGCGCCGAACGGAATCAAAGCAGAGATATCGATCTATCAACTCGACCGAACCGCCGGCGACAAGAACGTTCTCCTCTTCCGTGACTCGGTGACCTTTATGCATGGAGTGCGAGCAAGCGGCTTCTTCATAGGTTTCTCGTTGGAAGTTGAGCTCGAACAGTGCGACACGGCCGATGCGACGTTTTCAGTTCACGTGGTGACCCTGAAGGAAAAAGCGGACACCTACGCCGAGCATTATCGAGTTGAATACGGTGTCCCCGCGCGTAAGACCGGCATCGCCGGCAAGAATGACGCCAGTTACACGCTCAGTATCATGGCGATCAAACCGATTACGATCGATACGTCGGCCTGTAAGGCCATACACTACAGGAAAGATGATTTCTTCGCCAATCCCGCAAAGAGCGCCGATATCTTCTACGTTCCACAATCGCTCGGAGATTTCTATTGGGGATTGGCGAAAGGGCTGCTCGAAGATCGCTCCGAAGCGTTCAACACGTTCACCGGTTTCACCTCGCCGGGGAAAACGCAGGTGTTCCTGTGCCCCTGCAAGACGCACTCATTCATCTGGGACTCGCGTTTCGGAACCTCGATTGACCCGACCCGCAATGTCGCCGCCGGTATCTATACCAAGTGGTTCAATTCGGCCGATCCTTTTCTCCTAAATCAAGTCGCGATCCTTCGCCATTACGGCTACGCTCCTCCGTTTCTGTCCGAAGGGTTCGCGAACTATCTGACTATGGCCTCGTATGATCTGAAGTTGATCCGCAAAGCGGGGAAGATGATCCCGCTTGACTCAATGCTGAACACCTATGCCTATTTCTGCGCAGAGCCAAAGTTCGCCGATCGTGCTTCGGCGTCGTTTGTACGCTATCTTGTCGATGCATACACTCTTGATCGCTTCCAGAAACTCTATCGCCTGGCCGATGACCTCACGCTGCCGGCAACCCTTGAACGTGAGTATGGTAAGCCCGTTTCAGAACTCGAACAGGAATGGCTGCTCTATGTCGACACCGTCACTTTCACCGAAATGAGTTTTCTGGAACATGCCGAAGAGGCGGAGGCGCTGTTCGATTACCCACGCATGCTGAAATACTCTCTCGAAGCGATTCCACTGGCCGCCAGTACTCGGGAAACCACATTCACCCTCTCGCAGGCGGTCCTGGCCTGTTTCTGCACTGGTGACTATTACCGGGCAACGTCATTCCAGAA
The DNA here is from genome assembly GCA_964540105.1 of uncultured Ignavibacteriales bacterium. Taxonomy (GTDB): domain Bacteria; phylum Zixibacteria; class MSB-5A5; order GN15; family FEB-12; genus DATKJY01. The sequence continues at coordinate 274,847 of CAZILL010000002.1, forward strand.
GCAGGTGGCCGAGCGTGAGCCCGCAGCGGTTCCTTCCTGGATCGGCTTGGCCAACTACCAGATGATGAACGGCTACTATGATTCTGCCGCAGTGTCGCTTCAGCGGGCACAGAATCTCGATTCGACCAATGCTCTGATCAAGTTCAATGTCGCCCTGAACAGGCTTTATGCCGGCGACCCAAGAGGGGCGCGGAGCATTCTTGAGTCAGCCATTGCCTCAGCCGGTGAAAACGCCGTGTACGCTGAGAGCAGAATCATGCTGGCGAGCATACTCCTTTCCACACGCGACAGCTCCAACAGAACAGCGGCGATTGTACATTGCCAGGACGCCACGAGTACGCTCCAGCGCAAGGTGGCCGAACAGTCAACCAGCTCGATCGGGATCACCTGGCTCGGAATCGGCTATCTCTGCCAAGGGGACCTGGCCAAATCGAAGGACTACCTTGAACTGGCCGATTTGATGGAGACCCGCCCGTTCTATCAGGGGATGATTTGGCTCTGGTTGGGAAAAGCTGCTGATGTTCGCAAGGAGCGCGAGCTGGCACGCCGGTACTACGGACAGGTTCTGGGGATCGCCTCGGCGGCTTATCACCAGCGGGAGGCGCGCCTCTTACTCGAGACGCCGTTCCGTCGATAGCGTATGTTCAATTTCCTCAACGGCACCATATTGTTCGCGGCCGCGGCGGCCCTGATCCCGCTCATCATTCATCTCTTTTCCCGCCGACGGGTCAAGGTTGTCGAGTTCTCGTCTCTCCGTCACTTGAAAGCGATGCAAAAACGCCAGGTGCGGCGTCTCAAGATCAGGCAACTACTGCTGCTGCTCCTGCGGATGCTGGTCATTCTCATGGTCGTGCTGGCCTTCGCCCGGCCGACAACCCGCGGCGGTGCGGTGGGCTCACACGCTTCCGTCTCAGCGGTCATTCTTTTCGACAATTCTGCCTCGATGAACCGCTATGTCTCCGATGGTAATCTTTTCGAGATTGCCAAAAAACGAGCCCGTGAACTGCTCAACACGTTTGGTCAATCCGATCAGGTCATGCTCCTTCCGCTTGATCCGTCGAGCAGGCAGCCAATCCTGCCCGCGTTTGGATCACCTGCCGTGGCGCTGGAACAACTTGAGCTTCTCAAGCCCGCCTATGGAGAAGCCGATGCACAGAACGCACTCGAAAGCGCCGTGCGTCTGCTGAACAGCGCCACTAATGTCAACCGCGAAATCTACCTGATCTCCGATCGTCAGCGTCACTCTCTGCCCGACCGAGAGCCGCTGAAGGGCTCTGATGCCAAGGTCTATATTGTGAACCTCCCTCTTGAGGATAACGACAATCTTGGTATCGTCGGTTTGGACTTCGGCGGGCAATTGATTCAGCCCGGACTTGATTTCAACCTTTCCGCCACCGTGAAGAACTACGGTGCCTCGGCCAGCGGTGATGTCATCGCCTCCCTCTTCATCGACGACAAGCGCGTCGCTCAGACTAACCTCAAGGTCGCTGCGAACTCGGAAGCTACCGTGCGCTTTACACGAGCCGTTTCGCAATCCGGTTTTCATGCTGGCTACGTTGAACTCTCCGATGACAAATTCCTCAACGATAACCGCTACTACTTCAGCTTTCGCATTCCTGATCGCTTCAATCTGCTCATTATTGACGGTGATGAAGGGGCGCGGTACATGGCCCTGGCGTTGGTCCCGTCGGTTACCCTTCCTTCCTTCTGGTCGGTCAAAAGTGCCAGGCCGGATCAACTGAGCGGGATACAATTCGAAGGATACGATGTTGTTATTTTGGCCGGTTCCCCCCGCCTGGAAAGTCCGTACGATGAGCGACTGAAGGGCTTTGTCCGAAGCGGCAAGGCGTTGTTCCTTACTTATGGAGGCGCAACAGATATCCAGTACGTCAACGCGACCTGGTCACAGGTGACTGGCGTCGCCTATGATGAGCCGATAAAGCAGAACTTCTCCCGAGCCGGTTACTACACTCTCCTGTCGATCGATATGGATCACCCAGTTTTCTCGGTATTTGGCTTTGAGAGAAACAAGCCCCCCGAAATAAAGTTCTTCACCCTGCCGGCAACGCACCTGATCGGAAAGACAAGGACACTCATGTCCTTTACCGGCGATCGACCCGCCTTGGTCGAGGCATCGTATGGTTCCGGGCGAGTTCTGACCTTCACGGGGCCGGTCTCTCCGCAGTACACCGATCTTCCCGGGCATGCCTTCTTCGTTCCCTTCATCTCTCGCACTGCCGAATATCTCGCCGCCGACCTCTCATCTCTGGAGCTTCGGCTCTTCACTTCAAGCGCCGTGACCCGCCCGATCACTCTGAAGGGAACCGTGGCCTACAGTGTCCAGATGCAGGCTCCTGATCACGTCGAGTATGATCTTTCTCCTGAAGACCGCCAGGGATCGCTGGTCGTTGTGGCCAAGCCGATCGGCGAGCCGGGAATCTACTCGCTCCGGTATATTGGCAAGGAGATCGATCGGTTTGCCGTCAACATCAACCCGGCTGAGTGCGATCTGACTTCTGCCGACGCCGACCAGACTGCCGCTGCGATGGGGGCGCAGGACTGTCACGTCCTCAAAGACGGCGAGACATTGGCTGCCGCCATTGCCGGTTTTCGGTTCGGTCGCGAACTGTGGCAGCTCTTTCTGTGGCTGGCTTTGATTCTCCTTGCGGTCGAGATGATTCTCGCCCGGAGCGCTCAACCCGAGGAGTAAGCCATGACTCTTCTGGCTGCTGAGCGAATCTCAAAGAAATTCAAGGATCAGCTGATTCTCAATCAGGAATCGTTCACGATTCAGGATACCGAACGGATCGGCCTGGTCGGAAAGAACGGTGTGGGGAAGACGACCCTTCTTGAGATCCTGGCCGGTAAACAGGAAATCGACAGCGGGGTGATCACCCGCTCGCGGACCTGCATTATCGACTATGTCGAGCAGGAGAAGACCGAATATCTCGATCAGACATTGTTCGATTTTGTGGCCGCGGCGCGCCAGGACCTGCTCGACATGCGCGCCGCCATTCATGAAATGGAGCAACACCTGTCGCACTCCCCCGAGGATCGCGAGACATTGGAACGACTGGGCACCGTGCAGCACACGTTCGAGATGGAAAACGGTCTCAATCTCGAAAACGAAATCTCCATCATTTTGCTTGGACTCGGTTTCAACCCTGATCGCCATCACGATCCCCTTCGCAATCTCTCCGGAGGCGAAAAGAACCGCGCCGGTCTGGCTCGATTGCTGGCGGGGAAAGGAAACTTGCTCCTTCTTGACGAACCCACCAACCATCTCGACATCGAATCCACGACCTGGCTTGAAAACTATCTTAAACAGCTGAACAAGGCCTGCATCCTGGTGTCGCATGACCGCTCCTTCCTGAGCGCTACTGCCGACAAAGTGTGGGAGATCGGCTTTGGTCATATTGAATACTACACGGGTGGGTTCGAGCGCTACCTCACCGAACGACACGAGCGTCGCCTTCAGGCCGCCCACAAGTACCGCCACCAGCAGGAAGAGATTGCCCGCCTGGAAGATTTCGTGCGTCGCAATATGGCCGGACAGAAGACCCGTCAGGCTCAGTCGAAACTAAAATATCTCAATCGCATCAAGCGTCTGCCGCCCCCTCGTGCCGAGGGACGCGGGCCGACGATCAAGGTTGCTTCGTCTGGACGTTCCTTCAATCATGTTCTCTCCCTCGAAGATGTCACTCTGGACTATGGCCGGATACCCGTGGTTGAAGGCGTGAAGTTCGATCTCTATCGCGGCGATAAAGTCGGCCTGATCGGGCGCAACGGCTCGGGCAAGTCAACGATCCTCAAGTCGCTTCTCGGAGAACTGGAACCGTCGGTCGGATCGGTTCGGCTCGGCAGCAACGTCGATGTCGCCTATTTTGATCAGGAGCTTTCAGACTTGAACCTCGACGCGACCGTTCTTGACAACCTGTGGGAACTCGATCCCGCGGCCGAAGTCGGGAAAATCCGCTCGGCGCTTGGAAAGTTCGGCTTCACCGGAGAGGACTCGCTCAAACTGGTCGCGGCGCTCTCGGGTGGCGAGAAAACAAAACTCTGTTTGGCGCGCTTGCTCTATCATCCGGCCAATTTCATCATCCTCGATGAACCGACCAACCATCTTGACATCGACGCCCGCGAGGCGCTCGAGCTTGCCTTACAGGACTATGACGGCACCTGCCTCATCGTAAGCCATGATCGCTATTTCCTTGATCGCGTCGTCAATCGCATCCTGCATATCAGTGAAGGGGCTGTTACCTCGTATGCGGGAAGCTACTCCTACTTTGTTCAAAAAACCAAAGCTGCAGGACCGGTCGTGGCAAAATCGCGAACGAAAGAATCACCCTCAAAGCAAGTCTATGCGGATTTCCGCGAGCAATCCAAACGGAAAGCCCGTCACAAGAAGGAAGTCATCTCCACGAAATCGAAGATCACCGATCTGGAAAAGGAACTGGAACGGCTCGATGCTGGCATTGCGCACGAAATCCCCCGGCATGACTGGGAACAACTTCAACAGACGGCCGAGCGCAGGAAAGAGGTCGAAACACGTATCCTCGAACTGTACACCGCGCTTGAAGAACTGGAAAAGGTCAGCTTTGATTAAGATTCTGTCCATCTCAGGATCGCCGACCAAGGGAGGCTCGGCCGAAATTCTCTTGTTCGAAATAGCCAAGGCCCTCGAATCGGCGTTGAGCGGTCATGAGGTCGAGATCACCCGCGTGCGACTCGCCGAATTGACCTTCATCGCGTGTCAGGCCTGCGGCAAAGCCCCAACCCCCAACTTCTGCTTCTATGATGACGGCCTGACTTCGGTCTATACCAAACTAGCGGAATGCGACTGCCTGTTATTCGGCTCACCCCTCTATTTCGATTCGGTCTCTGCGCAGGCCAAGGCCTTTATCGACCGGTGCAATTGCCTTCGTCCCCCGGATTACGAACACCGCGATCCTGAGCATGATTTCATCAAACTGATTCACCGCAAACGTCCGGGCGCCTTTGTCCTCGTTGGAGGGCAGGACTCCTGGTACGAAGGAGCGCGCAGGACCATCGCTGGATTCTTCAAATGGGTGGAGATCACGAATGAAGGGATGATCATTTACAACCGGGATGTTGATTTTACGCGCCTTGGGGCTGTGCGAGATGAGCCGGATTTCCTCCGTCAGGCGGAGGCGCTCGGCAAACAGCTTGCCCAGAAAGTCCTTGAATCTCATGAAGCATAACACCGAACAGTACTATCGGGCACGAGCCGAGGAATACGAGAAGATCTACTTCCGCGACGTTCCCGAGCGACGTCGCGAAATCGACGACGAAGCGAACCGCCTGCAGGAATTAGCGCGTGGAAAATCTGTCCTCGAGTTGGCTTGCGGAACCGGTTATTGGACCCAACTCATGTCGGTCACAGCCCGCGAGATCACCGCCGTCGATCTTTCGCCCGAAATGATCACCGAGGCAAAGAAGAAGAAACTGCTTTGTCCGGTCACCTTCATCGAAGCGAACATGTTCGAGCATCCGTATCCTATGCACGCTTACGACCTGGTGGCGGTCGGTTTCTGGTTCTCTCACCAGCCCCGCCAAAGCTACGACCAGTTCTTTCGGCTTCTGGAGAAGACTGTAGCGCGAGATGGCTTGATCTGGACTATCGACAATAACCCGCCGGCAGAAGGGTCAGCCCACGAAACAGCCGGGTTCGACGAACATGGAAACAACTACAAGACACGTCGCCTGGAAAACGGAAACGAGTTCGTGATCCTGAAGAATTATTTCACTGAAAAGGAACTGGAGGCGATCTTCTCCCCGAGATTTGAAATACAGCAATCGATCTACAAGACCTATTACTGGTCCCTGCTCCTTTCTGCACGCGGCGTATCAATATGATTGACAAGCGATTAAGAGCCTACCAGAACCGGCGCTGAAGCGCATGTTCCCCCTTGCCAGTTTGGGAAGGAGTAGGTATATTACTTTTCTGTAGGGTTCCGAGGCGATAGGCGGAAACCCGAATTTGTTTTTGGTGTTAGATAATACTAATGAATCGTCACATAGAGGTAAGACAGTGAAAGCCGGTATCCATCCCGATTACAAAGAAGTCACCGTGACTTGTGCCTGCGGGGCCAAATATCCGACCCGCTCCACCCGCAAGGTGATCAATGTCGAAATCTGCTCTAATTGCCATCCGTATTTTACCGGCAAGCAGAAGTTGATCGACACGGCCGGGCGCGTCGAGCGCTTCCGCCGCAAATACAGCCAGAAGACCGAGAAGTAGTCTGGTTGCCGCTCCGCGCAACCGGAGACAATGTAGTTCCGAATTTCATGCGGGTGTCTGACAGCGCAGTGCCGGACACCTTGTTTTATGCGTCACAGAACAAGTATGAGGAAGCGATGCCGGATCTGAATATCGGTGGACAGGCAGTCATTGAAGGGGTCATGATGCGCGCTAAAGATCGGGTGGCGACTGCTGTTCGGGTTCCCAGCGGCGAGATCGTCGTCAAGACGCAAGAGTATCGCTCGCTGACCTCCCGCTATCGGTTCCTCAATGTGCCGATTATCCGGGGAGCCGTGTCGTTTGTCGAGATGCTCCTTCTTGGGATCAGGACACTCAACTTTTCCGCCGAGATTGCGGTCAAGGAGATTGAACGCGGGGAAGCGGCCAGCAAAGGGGAAGCGTACGAAGAGAAGCCGTCGAAAAGCAATTCGTTTTACCTCACCCTGACCGCGCTCTTTGCCGTCGGCATCGGAATCCTGCTCTTCTTTTTCCTGCCACTGGCGTTGTCGAGTCTGCTGGGGATCAAGAAAGACGCACTCGCCTTCAATCTTGTCGCTGGCGCGATTCGGCTGACCATGTTCGTGACCTATGTCTGGGTCATCTCGTTCTTCGGAGAATTCCGTCGCATCTTCCAATATCACGGAGCGGAGCACAAGTCTATCTATGCGTACGAAATGGGGGATGAGCTTACCCCTGAGCGGGCCGCCACCCACACCCGTTTTCACCCTCGCTGCGGGACTTCGTTCATCCTCATAGTCGCCCTCATTGCCATCGCTATCTACGCTGTCTCCGACACCCTCTACGCCATTTGGGTCGGTCATCCACCGACCCTGCTAAGCCGCTTTGCTCTTCACTTCTCGCTGCTGCCGATCGTCGCCGGTGGCTCGTACGAGCTTCTCAAGCTATCCGGTAAGACCCGGGACAATGCGGTCACGAAAGTGTTGATCCAGCCCGGACTCTGGCTGCAGAAGATCACCACGAAAGAGCCGTCGTCGGATCAGCTCGAAGTCGCGATCGCTGCCATCGAGGCCGCGCTCGGCGTATCACAATCGCGGGTCGTCTCCAAAGTCACCGCGCTGTCGTAGCGGTTTCCAATCTCGCCTTGCCCAAACGGGGGCCTCCCTGTAGATTGTCTCACTCAGTGAAAGATACCAATGCTTGAAATTGTTGAAAGACTTGAACAACGACTGACCGCCATCGACGAAGCGCTGGTCGATCCTGAGAACCTCAACGATCGGCGCAAGCTGATCGAGCTCAACCGCGAACGACGTCATCTCGAATCGACCCTCGAAGTCGGCCGTAGGTACCGTCAGATCAAGCAGGGGCTCGATGAGGCGCGCGAGATCATTCACCTCAACGTTGATGAAGAACTGGTCGCAATGGCGCGCGAAGAGCTTGCGACTTTCGAAACGCAGATCGAAGCCATCGAAACCGAGTTCAAGCTGAAGCTTCTTCCGCGCGATCCCGAAGATGCCAAGCCTGCCATTGTCGAAGTTCGAGCCGGCACGGGGGGCGACGAAGCTGGCCTGTTCGTGGCCGACATCTATCGCATGTATCAGCGGTTCGCCGATCGTCGCGGCTGGAATCTCGAAGTCCTCAGCTCCAGTGAATCGGGGATCGGTGGTTTCAAGGAGATCATCTTCTCCCTGGGGGGCGACAGCGTCTACGGCACCATGAAATACGAGTCAGGTGTGCACCGTGTTCAGCGCGTTCCGGCCACTGAAACGCAAGGGCGTATCCACACCTCGGCCATCACGGTGGCGGTGTTCCCGGAGGCGGAAGAGATCGACGTCGAGATCAAGGAGAATGAAATCAAGGTCGACGTCTATCGCTCCTCGGGACCGGGCGGCCAGTCGGTCAACACGACTGATTCCGCCGTGCGCATCACCCACTTGCCGACCGGGCTTGTGGTCACCTGTCAGGACGAGAAATCGCAGTTGAAGAACAAAGTCAAAGCGCTCAAAGTCCTTCGCGCCCGGCTCTACGACAAGATGATGGAAGAACAACAGGCGAAGATCACTGCCGAGCGGCGCTCGATGGTTTCCACGGGCGATCGGTCGGCCAAGATTCGCACCTATAATTTCCCACAAAGCCGCGTTACCGATCACCGCATCAACCTGACCCTCTATCAGTTGAGCGACATTCTCGCTGGCAACATCGAGCCCCTGATCGAGCCGCTTCAGCAGCATGATCAGGAAGAGCGGCTCAAGCAGGAAGCATCCGTCTGAGAGGAGTTTGGTTCATGAGAATAGCCCGCATTGCGCTTGCCCTGGTCCTGACCGTTGTGATGCTCCGCATTGCCCGCGAATCCTCGCGCGGTCATTCGGAACCGGTCGCGCACACCGAAAATGGCTACAGCTTTTTCATGAACACTGTGCCCAAATGGGACGAACAGAGTCAAGCGAGAGTAGAAGTTGTTTTCACCGCACCACCGTCGACCACCGCCGTTCCGCAATTGCGTTACGCGCGCGCGGGGATCGATAATGCCGACGACCTGACGGCCTATACGACCGTAGCGATGACTCCGAGCGACTCTGGCCTAGGGGCCTTCTTTGCCAGTGTCTCGACCGGTGAACGCGGCGGCAAGTTGCTCTACTACATCGAAGCCGCTGGCGTCGCTACGCCTGTGCGCCTGCTCGATGTCGAAGGGAAGCCGTTCGTCCTGAAATACATTGGCCACGTGCCACCGGTCGTTCTGGTAAGCCATATTGGTCTCATGTTCGCAACCGTATTCTGCGTTTCGATGGGGGCCGTTTATTCGTTCAGCATGCTTCGTGGTTCGGGTGGCGCGCGATCAATGGCGAAGTTCTTCATGTGGGCGACCCTCTTCGCCTTTGTGGGGGGCTACCCCTTCGGGTTCGCCATGAACTGGTTCGCCTTTGGCGGAGTTTGGGAAGGAGTTCCCTTCGGGACAGATGCCACCGACAACAAGACCCAGTTACTGCTGGTGTATTTGTTATTTCTGACACTCGCCACAATCGGGACACTTCGGGGCGGTAGGAAAGGACGCGACCTCTACTCCCCACGCACTACCGGCCTGCTCGGGATCGGTGCCTTTGTGATCATGCTCGGCATCTACCTGATACCGCACTCGATTCAATTCTCGGCGCCCTTGACATACGCCGTCTGCTATGCGTTCATCGCTTTCTTTGCTGTCACGTACTTTGTCGGATGGGCACGGGTTCGGCAGACACGGCGGCGATGATCTCTCTTCCAAAGTTCATTGCCGACAAAGGGCGCACGTTAGAAGCGGTCGGCATCGAGGCCGGCAAAGCCGAAGTCGAGATCATACTCTGCCACCTGCTTGAGGTCGACCGACTCACGCTCTTTCTCGACGGCCCCACACGCTTGACTCCCGACATTCTGGCGAAGTTCGATCAGATTCTCGAGCGGCGCTCCACGCGCTACCCGTTGCAGTATATCCTCGGCGAAATGTGGTTCTATGGTCGACGCTTTCATGTCACCCCCGATGTTATGGTCCCGACCCCCGAGACCGAAGTCCTCTGCGAGGCCGCGCTGGGATTTCTCCGCAAGAACGCCTACCCCTGCCCGCGCCTACTCGACCTCGGTGTTGGCTCGGGCGTGATCTCGGTTACGCTCGCAAACGAACTTGCGTCATGCGAACTGCTCGCGCTTGATATCTCATCAGGCGCCATTGGCGTAGCCACCCGCAACGCCCTTACCCTTGGCGGCCAGGATCGGATCACCTTTCGGGAGTCCGACTTCTTTGGAGCCGTAAAGGACAGTGAGCGTTTCGATCTCATCCTCTCCAACCCTCCCTATATCTCCGAGACGGAGTACCAGTCCCTTCCCCCGGAAGTGCTCGCCGATCCCAAGATCTCCCTGACCTCGGGCGATGAAGGGCTTGATGCCATTAAGATCATTCTGCGCGACGCTCCCCGGTTTCTTGCTCCGGGCGGACGAATCATGTTTGAAATCGGCTACAATCAGGCCGACCAGGTTACGAGGTTGACTGAGTCCGATTCGCGCTATCGATCGATTGTCATTCTGAAGGATCTCAACGACATCGATCGAGTTGTGATTCTCTCCTGCGAGCCGTAAGAAATGCCACTCGAGAAACGATCCGATACGATCGCGCGAATGCGGAAAGTCATCCGTCTGCTCAAGAAGCATTACCCTGATGCCCGATGCTCTCTCGATTTTGCAACTCCGCACCAGCTGATGGTCGCGACCATCCTCTCCGCGCAGTGCACCGACGAACGCGTGAACATGATCACGCCGGCTCTATTTTCTCGCTACCCATCAGTAGCGGCGTTCGCCGATGCCGACTTGTCTGAACTGGAGCGCCTGGTTTACACCACCGGCTTTTACAAAGCCAAGGCCCGAGCGATCAAGAAGTCGGCTCAGCAACTGGTCGCGAACCATGATGGACAGATTCCGCGTTCGCTTGATCAATTGATCAAACTCTCGGGTGTCGGCCGCAAGACCGCCTCGGTTCTGCTGGGAGCCGGCTACGGCGTAGCCGAGGGGATTGTCGTCGATACCCACGTTGCGCGCATCAGCAAGCTGCTTCAATTCAGCCGCCAACACGATCCGGCGAAAGTAGAGCGTGACCTGATGATGATTATCGACCACGGCGACTGGGTTGCCTATTCACACCTGCTCATCTTTCACGGTCGTGCGCTCTGCAAAGCGCGAAAGCCGGACTGCCAGGCCTGTTTTTTGAGAAAACTCTGCCCGAGCGCACATATCTGATCCGCTGATCTATTTTGCCAAAACTTTCGTGTAACCTAACCATCCTTTGGTCTGTATATACTTATGAGATGACGATTCCGATATTGGCAGCTATAGCGGCGCTCCTAAGTGCACTTCTGTTTCTCAGACTCAGATTCCAGCTGGAACTGTCGGAACAGAGACGCTGGCTCTTTTTCGGGCTGGGCCGGTCGGGGCTCGTGCTCGATCTGAAAACTAAGGAACGAATTCTGAAATTCATGGGACATCCCGTAAGCCGTTCGCAGGCAAAACCCTCTCCACCCCTCCGTGCACACCGACCCGAACGACCCCGCGCGTCGAAGAAGTTCCAATGGCAGGAGATACGAAGTCATTTTCCGCAATTACTCCGCGCCGCTCTGAACTTCCTTCGTGGGCTTTGGAAATCGACGAGAATTGAGAAGTGCGAGGGGGAACTAACCGGCGGTTTCTCATCGCCCGATAGTACCGGCCAGCTTTTCGGTTACTATCAGGCCGCGGCAGCTGCCATCCCGGGCGGCTCACGTTTTGTGTACGTACCGTCATGGTTCGAGTCGCCATTTACTGGCCGCATCCAACTTGCCGTTGCCCTGCCGCTCTATGCCCTCATCTATCGACTATTCGTTCTAATCATACAACTTCCCAAACGCGCGCTCTGGCGCGTCGCAGTTCATAAAAAGAAAGGAACTCACCATGGCTAACAACGTGTCCGAGATTCTCAATGCAATCGTGGGGGAACTGAAGCAAATGGCTCAGACCGAAAGTGTGATCGGCAAACCGGTCACCGCCGGCGACAAGACACTTATTCCCGTCGTCACCCTCTCCGTTGGGTTTGGGGCGGGCGGTGGGCAGAAACCTGAAGGTCAAGGGGGGGAGATGTTCGGCGGTGGGGGCGGCGCCGGGCTTCGGATTGAGCCAACTGCGTTCATCGTGCTGGATAAGGACGGTGTCTCTCTGCTTCCCGCCAAGCGTGGCTCGTGGGAAGGAATTATCGAGGCAATTCCCGGTGTCGTGGAGAAGCTCTCCAAAGCGAAGGCGAATCTTAGCGCGGCGAAAAGCGAGAAGAGTAAGCCGGAGTAGATCGAGTATCGGCTTCTCCCCACGGTTCGGTTGTGTCGGGCCCTTCGGCCCGACACTTGTTCTCCGAATCTATGCGCTCTTCTTCAACGCGAGGATCATGGCCTTGAACCCTTTGGCCATCTCCTGAGCAGTCCCCTTGGGGCCAGTCATTTTGAAAAACAGATTTCCCTGAGCCGCTTCAACGACCGCGGCAGTCATTACGTAGTCTGTCTTTTCGATCGTCTGCCCTCCCATCATTCCACCCATCGAGGCGCTGTATGTCCCGGCCACTTCCACCCAGTGCACAGGCATGCCGTCGACTGTAAGCTCCTGCTGCGATGACGCGCCATGTGGATCGCCCCCCCCGGGAAGGCTCATCTGCGTGATCCATCGCTCGATGTTTTCCTTGATTCCTCCTCCGCCAGTCTGTCCGAAGTAGAAGACCGCCATCGTCGCCGAATCAGCTTCTCCCGAAACCGGACCAAACGTGTAATTGGCCTGCCGCATGCCCGACGCCCCAACATCTTTCCACGATGACGGCGGTTGAAAAGTCACACCCGCCACTATCACTGGACTGCCGTCCAGCTTGATATCGCTCGACGCACTGAGTCCACTCGTTCCCCCTGCCTGCTTACCTGACTGGCAAGCGCATATTCCGATGACCAGCAGCGCCGCCAGTAAAACCCAAAACTTCTTCATCTGTCACTCCTATCGCTAATTACTCTGTTTCTTCCCGTGTCCATCCTGACTTCAGGACTGGCGAATATAAACGCGACCATTGCTCTCTTCAACAACTAAGTTCGCAATCCCCCCGGTCTGAACCGACACGCAAAGACGCCTCCTCTCGAATGAGAGGAGGCGTCGTGATTGCCTTGCTTGGCAAAGGGAGTCGAACGTCTTTCGAACTACGGACAGAGCGGCAGCGCGCTGCTCAGACTCAAGTAATCAACGAGCGCGAATACATCGGAAATGTCAACCGGGCCATCCTTGTTGACATCGTTTTCATCAGGACAATTCGAAAGCGGAATGCTCTGCTGAAGGAAATCCACCACGGCGAAGACGTCGGAGATGTCGACGACATCGTTCAGATCGCCGTCGGCATTGCCCGTCGTCCCAAAACAGCAGGGCAGCGTGCTCTTGTACATCGAGCGACCATGCGTTGCCGCAATGATCTGGCGCGAGGCCGAATTCATCTCAAGATCATGCACACACGTTATCGGCATTCCTGTCCCAAGTGGCGCCCAGACCCCCCCCACATTCTTTGTTTCGTAGACTCCAACATCGGTTGCCACGTATAGCGTGCTCAGATTCAGTGGGTCGATGATGACATCGTTGACCGGCGAGTTGGGCAGGTTGTTCGTAATGTCGGTCCAAGTCGAGCCGTAATTGCCGGTCCGATAGATATGAGCCGCTTTCTCGCCGTGACTGATATAGCCCGAAAGCGTGACATAGCAGATTCCCGCGAAAACCGGGTCAACCGTCAAGCGCGTTATCCATCGATCCGGCAGCGGTCCGCCTATGTCGGTCCAGCTGCCGCCGCTGTTCTGCGTGACGAAGACGGTACCGGTGCGCGATCCGGCATATACGACACCCGGATCAGATTTCGCCACACCGATGGTCGTGAGGTACCGGGTCGTCAAACTCGGACTGATCGCCGTCCAGTTCAAGGCTCCATCGGTCGTCTTGTAGACCCGATCCGTGCTCGTGTAAAGAGTCGCCGGCGTGTTTGGATCCATGATAAGCGGCGTATTCCACGCATGTGGTTCACTGGGCGAGATGCCGTTCTGAGCCCAGCTGAAGTTGGCCGCATTGTCGGTCGATTTGACGATATATCCGTTCTGCGATTCCGCGTAAATGATGTTCGAATTCGTGTAATCGACAGCGGAATAGAATCCGTCCCCTCCCCAGATACTCGACCAGTCGCCCGTTCCACCGGTCATGGTCCTGAGCGTGTTGTTATCCTGAGAACCGCCGTAGATATGAGTCGGATCATTGAAGTCCACCGTCGCGGCATAGAACTGCGTAGTCGGCATGTTGAAAAACGTCGACCAGCTCGCACCGCCGTTGCTGGAATAATTCACACCGCCATCGCAGCCGCTATAGACGACGTTCGGGTTGGAAGGCAGAATATACAGGTCGTGGAAGTCAACATGCGTGAAATTGGTAACTTCGAACCAGCTCCCTCCGCCGTTGTCACTCTTCCAAAGCGTTTGTCCCAGCGAGTACACAATGTTCGGATTCCCCGGAGCCACCCGAACCTGACCAAAGTACCAACCGAACCCGCCATAGGAAGAGGCTATCGCGGCGTCATTGGTCTGGGTCCAGTTCACCCCCAGATCGGTGCTCTTGTACAATCCATAGAGGTTCGACGTGACGTTGTCAATGTGCAGGGCATAGACCGTATTCGAGCTCGGATCAACTGTGAGTCCGATGCGGCTCATGTCCGGCGAGGTCGGCAGACCTCCCGTCCCGGAGATCAACGTCCAGGTATCCCCATTATTCGATGATTTCCAGATGGCGTTGTCGGAACTGTTATACGGATAGTACAACGCAGCGAAGAGTGTGCCTGTGGACGGGTGCAGGGCCACATCGATACAACCTGTCGAGTCATTCAAATAGAGTACTCGCTGCCAGGTTGTTCCGGCGTCAATCGATCGATACACTCCTCGTTCCGTACTCTTGTTTGTTCCAAAGCGAAAGCCGAACGTTCTGCCAAGCACGGCCGCGTACATCGTGTCAGGCCGGAGGGGATCGATGATCATCTTCCCAATGACGCCGCTATTGGGAAGTCCCAAGAACGACCACGTTGCGCCTGCGTCCGAACTCTTGTAAATTCCGACCCCCTCATACATGTCGATCGCGACGGTCGCCTCGCCCGTCCCCACAAACAGAACGCTCGGATTGTCAGGACGGATTGCAATCGAACCGATGGCGTACGTCCCGACCGCGTCGAAGATAGGGCTCCAGCTCCCCCCCAGATTGGTCGACTTGAATAGACCCCCAGCCGCAGCGCCCGCATAAATCGTGTTCGGCTGCGACGGATGCACGGCGAGAGTGGAGACCCGCCCGGGAATATTGGTCGGTCCAGCCAGCGACCAGATTGGCGTAGCCGCGTTCTGAACGACCGCAGCCCGCAGAGCCCGGGCTTCCGTCTGAGATTTCGTGTACTGATCCTGGGGAATACTGTGCCCTGGGTAGGCGCGTTGCTCAAGAAACCACTCGTTGGGACGACGCGGCTGCTCCTTGGCCTCCCGCTCATCCGTGCTGCCGGAGTTACCCGATGCCACACGAGCCTCGGGATCGTTCGCCATTCTCCCCTCTGCGTCATACAGAGCCTTCAAACCCCAGATTGCCGCTGTCACCAGAATCAGAACGACACAGGTGAACGCTGTTTTTCTCATCGGACGATTCCTCGCTGGAAAGACGTGAAGGGGTTCTCATCCTTCGACGTCATGTTCAACCAGAGAGGCAGAACCGTTCGCGGCCCCGCCTCTCGAATGTGCCTCGAAGCGCTACGGACAAGTCGGCAATGTAGCCGCCAGCCCGAGATAATCGATGATCGCGAAAAGATCGCCAATATCGACCGTACCATCGATGTTAACGTCATTCTCTTCCGGACAACTCGAAAGTGGAATGCTCGTCCCCAGATAGTCGACCACCGCGAACGCATCCGAAATGTCTACCACATCGGAAAGATCACCGTCGGTATTCCCCGTGGTACCCCGACAACAGCAGATTCTGTTTACGTGTCTGTATAACCAGGCCTTGGCTTTATCGACATTGGCCGTGAGCGTTGCCGTCGAACCGTTTCGAACCGACGTTATCATACTGTAGATCTCAACGGTGTCGCCGGGATTCAGCGTCAGAGCGTTGATGAACGTCATGACCGCGTGCTGATCCTCCGATGTCACCGAGGCATGATAGCCCGGATTCTGCATGTTGGTGTAGACTTCGTCGGCTACGAATCCGTTCGTGCCATAGATATACAACGCGTTGCTGGCCGTGTAGGCGCTATATGGCACCACCGACGTATCCAGGCATTTCTTGTTGATCCGAATAGCCAGCAGGGCCTGCGCCCCAAAGCGCGTGTTATTGGCGACGCAGCCGGTGCCGGTGCCGGTCTCGTAGATTAACTTGCTGCTCGCTATCGCCCCCCCCGTGTTGTTGGAGCCTGAGCTGGCGGGTATGTCCCAGTCGATAGCCTCGCCGACAGCCAATCCGCCGTGGGACGCGCCATCATATGAAAATAACTTCAACCCCTGGATGATGAACGGACAGGAGTCTGCCTGTTTGGGAGCGTACGAACTCTTCTCAAGGCCGATCTTCTTATCATCCGTGACGAATGTGCCGGTCGAGTAGAATTGATACGCGCCCATGTCGGTCACCGGCACAACCGGTTTTCCGAGCGCCGGGCGAATGAAGTAGTTCTTGCTCATGAAGTGATACTTGGCGTACGCCGTTCCGCTGATCTTCCACGCAATGATCGGTGTGCCGTCAAAAATATACGTAGACGCGCAGTCTCCCTGCAGAGCGTAATCGAGAGAGTGCTGAGGACGCTGGATCCCAAAACGACCGGAGCTGTTGACCGCCAGCGACACGCACGTAGTGGCAATCGTATCCTCCGTGGTGGCCGGTGTAAACTCGCAGGCGTCGCCAATCCCGTTGAGGTCGGTGTCGGCCTGATCCGGGTTGTACACGGTCGGGCAGTTGTCGAGCGCGCAGGTCGTCATGGGATAGCCGGAATTTCCAAACCCGTCGTGATCCGGATCGACACAGTTGTCGCAGACATCACCGATGCCGTCGTTGTCGAGATCCGCCTGATTTGCATTAGACACGCTCGGGCAGTTGTCGCACAGATCAGGAACACCGTCGCCGTCAGTATCGACGACACCCGGGCAGTCAACAGTTGTCGAAAACATCGAGCGCCCGTGAGTGCCGGCCACCAGCTTCCGTGTGCCTTGGTGAAAGACGATATCATGGACGGGCAGAATTGGCATCCCGCTTCCGAGTGGAGTCCAGGATGTGCCGAGGTTCGAGGTCTTGTAGACGCCGAAATCGGTCGCAATAAACAGTGACAACGAGTCGATGCCGTCAGGGATCACATCGTTGATCGAGGCGTCTGGAAGGCTCCCGTTGATCGGTGTCCAGTTCGTGCCATAATCGATCGTGCGATAGATGTGAGCCAGATTTGCTCCGATAAAGTGACCCGACACGGTCACATATGCGATGTTGGCATGATGCCGATCCACCGCAACACGTGTCACCCAGCGATTCGGAAGGCCGGTCGTGATTTTGGTCCAGTTCCCTCCGCCATTTTGTGTCACCCAGACATTGCCATCGTCAGTTCCCACATAGATGACATTGCCGTTCGTCGCCGAGACGTCGATGGTCGTGATTGTCCCGAGCGCTCCATAAGGATGCGGCCCGTTGGTCAGGTCGGCGCTGGTCTTGTTCCAGCTCATCGCTCCGTCAATGGTCTTGTACAGGAAGTTTGAACCATAGTACAGCGTATTGTGGTCGGAGGGATCGAAGACGACCGGCGTGCTCCAGCCGTGACGATCGGTTGAGAAGTCAATCCCGTTCGTTGCCCCAAAGTAACTGCCGCTCACCGATTTGACCAGGTTGCCGTTCTGCGACTCTGCGTAGAATGTGTTCGGATCGGTTGGATCAACAAGGCAATAGAACCCGTCGCCGCCGTATATGGACTGGTAGTCGTTGATCGCCCCGGTCATGGTGCGCATGGAGCCGTTGTCCTGAGAGCCGCCATACAGTCGTTCCGGATTGTTCGGATCAAGCGTGACCGCGTAGAACTGCGTTGAGGGTTGATTGGCGCGAGGCGACCATGACGCCCCCCCGTTCGCGCTATAGTTCACACCCCCATCACTTCCTGAGTAGATTTCGTTACTATTGCTCGGGCTGATCCACAGAGCGTGCTGGTCAGCGTGAACTCCTCCGGAATATTGTCCCCAACTACTGCCGCCATCCGTGCTCTTCCAGATGTCGATTCCCAGAGCAAAGACAATATTGGGATTCCCCGGCGCCACTCGAATCTGACCGAAATACCAGCCCCCCTGCCACGAAGCGTTCAACGGCGCGCTGAGCAGTGTTCCATCGTTCACCCGCGTCCAATTTGCCCCGAGATTGGTGCTCTTATAGAGGCCGATGAAGACGCCGAACTTGTCGGAATAGAGCGCGTACGCCGAATTCGAACTTGGGTCGAACGTTACTCCAATACGTCCGGTCATCTCCGACGCTGCCGGCAGACCGTTGCCGCTCCCGAGAAGCGCCCAGCTGTCGCCATTGTCTGTGGAGCGGTATATGCCGCTCGTCGTGCCGCCCAGTCGACGGGGCTGATCGACCCATCGTACCCGCTCCCACATCGCCGCCAGCACTGTTCCGGTCGACGGATGCAGCGCCAGATCAATACAGCCGGTTGTGTCTGAAACGTACAGCTTATGTTGCCACGTGTTGCCGCCATCGATCGATCGATACACGCCGCGATCAGGGTTGCCGCCGCCAAATACTTTCCCGCCTGCCGCGACAAAAACCGTTTCCGGTTTCGTTGGGTGCACTACAACGCGACCGATCCGGAAACTATTGGGGAGTCCCTTGAATGTCCAGTTGCTGCCGCCGTCGATAGATTTATAAATGCCGGTGCCGTCATAAGTGTCGAATGCCGGAGCAGCTTCACCTGTCCCCACATAGATGATACTCTGGTTGGTCGGGTGAATCGCAATGTCACCGATCGCGTAGCTGCCGACCGCGTCAAAGATCTCGGTCCAGCTCATGCCGTAATCGGTTGACTTGAACACGCCTCCCGCCGCGCCGCCAGCGTAGACAATCGCGCCGCCGGCAACGGCTTCAATGTCGGTGATTCGTCCGGGGATATTCGTCGGTCCTGCCTGCTGCCAGACCGAAGCCATGGCGGAACCCCGCTTGGCCGACGCCTGCTGGAGCGCCTGTTCCGTATAGTGCACGGCCTCGCGATACTTGCCGGTGGCAATCGTGTCGTACGGATATGAGCGCTGCACATAAAACCAGTCATTCGGACGCGTCTCAAGACGGCGCGGGATCGATCCCTGTTTCTTGAGGCGATAGTAGGTCAGGTCTTCGCCATTCGGACCAAAATTGAGGTTCGGCGCTTGCGCCATGAGCGTTGACTCCTCTGCTCTCCATAACCCCACCATGATGGCGACACAACAGAGTGCTGCCAGACAAAAAATAGCCTTCTTCATGCCGATTCCCTCGCGTAAACGCAGTTATTGCGAACTCTCAGTTTTCTCTTAGAAACTGTGGTAATTGAGCCAGTAAACTATGCAAATAATACCAAAAACAGCGGTATTTGTCAATGACAGAATACCCCCTTGATCCTCGAAATCCGTACCGAATCACCGTTGATTTCAGCTTTCAAATGTCGCGTCACTTCTTGAGTACTCCTGCTGCGGGGTGTGTTGCGAGACGCCAAGCCAGGCAGCGGGTGAAGAAACAAACCCACTTCTCGCTCCCCAGGTTGCTGACTCTCACGAAGCGGTCTGTCCTCGCGGCGTGGGCCTCCCAACATTTCATTGACTTTGGGGAGGCAGGATATCTTACTGGCACGATGCCCAACGCCTCGCATGCACCTCGACGCACCACGGTCATGGCCGACATCGGTCTCTTCTACGCCGCCTGTATTTGGGGCGCGACCTTCTTCCTTGTCAAAGGAGCGTTGGACGAGATCGACCCCGTCACCCTGGTCGCCTATCGCTTCCTGCTTGCCGGTTTGATTCTCCTGGTCTACCTGCTCGTCAAGCGTCGACCGGTATTCGAGGGATTCGGTCGTGCTCTGTTTCTGTCGTCGATTCTGTGGCTTCTCTATGTCTCGCAGACCGTCGGTCTGCGCTACACAACCGCCTCGAATTCGGGGTTCATCACTGGACTATTTGTCGCCTTTGTGCCGCTCTTCCTGCGTTTTCTGTTCAAGCATACCCCCACTCGGAACGAGTGGCTCGCGTCCATTGTTGCTCTGGCCGGTCTCTGGGTCCTCACCGGCGGTCTGCAATACGTGAACGGTGGCGATCTTCTTACGCTGGTTTCCGCCATGACCTACGCCCTCCATGTACTCTACTCCGACAAGTACATGAAAGGGGGCGTTGATCCGATCATGATCAGCTGCCAGCAGTTCCTACTGGTCGGAATAATGAGTTTGGCGACAGCGCTCGTGCTCGATCTTCCGCTTGGTGTAGGCACACTAACCGCAGGGGGAGTTCTCCTCTTCCTGGCGCTTTTCCCCACCCTATCCGCGTTCGTAATTCAGATGCTTGCCCAGCGGTTTACCTCGCCGGTGAAAGTATCCCTGATCTTTGCTTTCGAACCAGTCTTTGCCGCTCTCTTCGCCTGGACGTTGGGAGGGGAGAGCTTCACCCGGAGTGGCGCCCTGGGCGGCCTGCTAATTTTCGCCGCGCTCGTGCTCGCCGGCCTCGGACCACGAAAACAGTAACCGCTGACACAGAGAAATGGAGCGCTGACGTGAATGCGATGACCACCATCCTTATGCTGATCGGATCGAATCTGTTCATGACCTACGCCTGGTACGGCCACTTGAAGGATTTCAAGGGACGCCCTCTGATCCTGGCCATCCTGGTCAGCTGGGGTGTGGCTTTTCTTGAGTATTGTCTGCAGGTCCCGGCCAACCGCATCGGTTACCAGAATATGACTCTGCCGCAACTGAAAGTTCTGCAGGAGATCATCACCATGTGTGTCTTCGCCGTGTTTTCAGTTCTCTACATGCGGCAAAACCTGAAGCTCGACTACCTGTGGGCCTGCCTCTGTCTGGCCGGAGCGGCGTACTTCATGTTTCGCGGATCAGTCCCAACGAGTCAATAATTCCGGGCCCACCGGTCAGTTCTTGTTGGCCGAAGACGCCAAGAGCGATGTAATCGCACTCTGCCGATCGTCGAAGGTCTCAAACACCGTGATCAGCCGCGTCATCGCCAGCAACGCTTCTATGTTGGTGACATTCGCCAGGACCATTCGGCCACCCGCCTTCGCGACCGATGTGTGCGACGCGATCAGCGCGCCCAACCCCGCCGAGCTCATCCACTCAACCTTGTTCAGGTCGAAGACGAAGTGCTTCTTGTTCAGCCCAAGGTAGTACTGCACCTTGCCATGAATCTTGGTCGTATCATCTCCCGCCATCACCCGCCCGCCGAGTTCCACGATGGCAACATCCCCTTCAAGATAATCATTGTGCTTCATTTCGCACCTCTCATACTATGGTTCACAATTGCTGATTATGTGCTTTACAATGCGAGCGGGAAGAGAAACAGTGTGATCGTTCAATGACTCCCGCCCTGCGCTCGATCGTACGTAATATACGTCCTCACAGCGCGTATGGTTCACTTTTTTTCGATCGGATCCGGATTGACTTCATGACCTGCGGCGTCGGGCGCTATCAACTGGAAAAGCGAGAGGGGTCGCAGCGTGCGACCCCTCCGATAGGGGTTTGTTGAGGAAGTTCAGTAAGGCCAACACCTTCCCCTTCTTCCCGTTGGGGAGAATTGCCCGAAGGGCGGTTGAGGGGAGTTGTTCAACACTCCCATAGACGTGGTAGACTGAAAACTGCTTGCTCTACGCGTTCACCGGGCTCTTCTGATTCTTAGTCAGAAACGGCGCATACTTTTTGTCTTCCCCTTTTATGTGGTTCACCAGCCAGTTGCTCAGAAATGTGATCACCTCGGCCGGTTTGAGAGTCTCATTCGCGTTGAATCGTGTCTGCAGATCCAACACCTGTTTGACCAGCGCCTCATGGGCTGACTTCTGCTGCTGATAACCAGGATAGTGAGCCTCCTGCATCAGTTTCTCTTCGGCTGCAAAGTGAATCTTCGTATATCTGATCAAGCCTGTAAGAACCTTCCCAATCTCGTCCTTTCCCTTACCGTTCTTCATGGCCTCATGAAGCTGGTTGATAAGCCTGATCAACTCCTGATGCTGTTTGTCCATCTCTTGGACGCTGACCGAAAGTCCTTCCGACCATGTTACAAGCGCCATGTTGCTCTCCATTTCGTGTTGTTCAACAATTGCTCCATCGAAGACCCATTCTTCGACACAGTTCCTAACCCATATATCGGAAGCGCAACATAGCAGCTTGAGAATCAGTATGGCGGAGATACACGAGTAATCCGGAGATCATAAGGAGCCGCGCGTTCGTTCGAACCTCTTGGCATATTGACAGTTAGGGGCTGTCATTCGTCGTCTGTAATCTCGCCTTGACTTTTCGTGGCGATTGCGTACACTAATACTCCTGTGCCCGAGTTGAGGGTTGCACTACGTATGATCTCACTCGTGCTTGGGTTAGGGAATGTAGGCCGAAAATACCTCGGCACTCGACATAACGTTGGGTTTGACGTGGCCGACCGCGTCGCCGATCTTCTCAAAGCCGAAGCAAAGCCGCAGACCGATGAATTCCAATGGTCAGTGGCGAGGGCGGGTGAGTCCGAGTTGGTGATTGCCTGGCCGAAGCTCTACATGAATCGGTCAGGGATCGCAGCGACCCGACTTCTTGAACGCTGTCAACTCACGCCGGACAGAATGCTGGTGGTGGTAGATGACTTCAACTTGCCACTGGGGAAGTTGCGTTTTCGTCAGCGCGGATCTGACGGCGGACATAACGGTCTGTCGTCACTGATCGAGAGTCTTGGCACCGACGATTTTCCTCGGTTACGACTGGGGATAGGGTCAGAGCCGCAAGCGGTTCCACCCGATACGACGAGTGCGGTTGAATTCGTCTTGGGACAATTCACTCCGCAGGAGCGAACGCGAGTTGATCGCATGGTTGCGACCGCCGCTGACGCCGTGCTCTTTGCCATAGCCCATCGCCTTGAAGAGGCGATGGCAAAATATAACAATAACCCTGCCTTGCCTGATATCCCGTGAGCTTCGGCAAGGCCGTTTGAACCTTAAACCAACGTCCACAGGGAGGAAGCTCGTGCGACATTACGAGACTACTTTCATTGTCAATCCCCAGGCCGATGATGCCACCATCGACCGCCAGGTCAAGGCGGTCGCGGAACTCATCACGACCAACGGGGGCAGAATCGTTTACGAAGATCGAATCGGAACGCGCCGTCTGGCGTTCATGATCCGCGGTCTGAACCAGGGCTACTACGCAAGCCTGGTGTTCGAGGGTGAAACCACCATTCTCCCCGCGCTCGATCGACTCTACAAACTCGAAGAAGCGTATATCCGCAATCTCACCATTCTCTTCGAAGGAGATCCGCTGACCATCAAAGAACGCAAGGATGCGTTCGCGTCATCTTTTGAAGAGCGCGATGACCGTGGCCGGCGCGGCGATCGCGACGACGATCGGGGTGATCGCCGTTACGGTCGGGATCGGGATCGTGATAGAGATCGTGATGATCACTATCGCGGACGTCGCCCGTACGACAACACGGCGCCCGCATCGCCTCAGCGTTCCGCGCCGACCCCAGCTCCGACACCAGCCCCGACCCCGGAGCCTGCCCCAAGGCTGGCCCGACCGGCCGAGCCCCGCACCGACTCGTCGTCCGACGGTGATGAACTGTAAGATGAAAGCAAGACCAACAAAGGATGTGATGATATGAGCGAATTTGGAGAAAAGAGACGCCGGAAAGTCTGCCGGTTCTGCGAGAACAAACTGGATATCGTTGACTACAAAGAGGAACGGCTCCTGCGCAGGTTTGTCACCGAGCGCGGGAAGATCGTCCCCCGTCGCATTTCCGGCAATTGTGCTATTCACCAGCGAAAATTGACCCAGGCTGTCAAGCGTGGCCGCCACATGGCCATCCTGGCCTTTGCCAGTGAATCGTACCGTTGACGACATTCAGGTGGATCGCCCGATAGTCGTTCCCGGGTCCACTGTTGAACGCCGACCGATCTGGCCTGCGCTGATCGGCATGCTCCTCTATCCCGCGATTCGCGCGGGATCGGCAGGGCGTGTTGATTCCGCGCCGGTCGTGATGGCGCTCTCCGCGTTGGCCTACTTCCTCGGGATCTACCTCCTGTATGCAATAGCCGGACTCGCTTATCGCCGACATACCTATCTGCTTTGGGCGGGCTTAGTCGGCGGGATTCTGATCGGCTACTTGGTCTCGGGGGTCGAAAATCTCTGGCTCCTGATGACCGGTTCAAGTCTTGTGTTTATGGCCGCTGTCGTCATTGGTCGCCTGACAGCTGCTGGCAAGAACCAGATGACCGTCTATATTGTCGGGTTGCTGGTCGTGGCCACACTGAGTCTGGCGGAATTCGTTCCCCGCTGGCCGGATCTGATGAAACTTGCCGACGAATATCGCGCTACTCTTCTGCGCGACTTCCAGGCCAATCTTGCCGCCGGAGGGTATTCGGGCGATGTCGCCCAAGGGTATTCTGATATGTTCTCAAAAGTGATGGCAGTCACCACGCGTCTTCTGCCCGCCTCTTTGGTGGCTGGCGCCATAGCCCAATATACTGTTGGGTATCTCTGGTTTGCCGGACGAGAACTCAGGACCCCGACCGGCATCCGCTTGTTGACCCCGTTTTCTCTCTGGAAAGTCCCCTTCGCCGTCACTCCGGCTGTGATCGTCGCCATCGTCGCGCGTCTTCTGGGCGGTGAATCGGTCACCCTTATTGCCGACAATGTGCTGGCCGTGCTGGCGCTCTTTTACTGTGTGGCTGGTCTCGCGCTGGTTGAATACTACCAGAAGAAGCTCGGTCTCTCGTGGGTGATGCGGACTTTCTTCTATCTCCTGCTCTTTATCGCCCAGCTGGCAGGTTTGGTTATCATTGTGCTCCTTGGGTTTGTCGATAGCTTCGCCGATTGGCGCAAGGTCGACGCGCCGAGGATTAGTTTGGAAAATCAATAACGTATAGCGTATACTTAATGAGAGGATGCTATGAAAATCATACTCCGTGAAGATGTTCAGGACGTCGGGGCTGCCGGGCAGACCGTCGATGTCAAAGACGGATTCGGGCGCAATTTCCTGATTCCCCGAAATCTGGCCATTCCGGCCACCAAGGCCAATCTCAAAGCGGTGGGCGAAATCGCCAAACAGAAGACCATTCGTGAGAAGAAACGCCGTCGCGGCGCCGAGATCATTAAAGACAAGATCGAGCGCCTGTCGCTATCAGTTGAGGTCCTGGTCGGTGATGAAGACAAAGTGTTTGGATCAGTGACCAACAACGACCTCGTGCATCTGATGGAAGCCGAGGGCGTCACGGTCGACAAGCGTGCGATCGAGCTCGAAGAACCGATCAAGGCGCTCGGCGTCTATACCGTGCCGGTGAAAGTCGACAAAGACGTATACGCGAATCTCAAGGTGTGGGTCATCAAGAAATCGTAAGTGCGATGAAGATGCTTGAAGTCAAGATCGAGGGACTGGCGCTTGACATGACCACCAACACGCCCGTGGTCATTCTGTCGCCGACCGGACTGGACAAAGTCCTCCCCATTTGGATCGGGCATGCCGAAGCCTGGGCCATTGCCATGGAGTTGTCCGGGGTCGGGTCCAAGCGCCCTCTCACCCACGATCTCCTCAAGCGGATTATTGACACCCTCGAAGGAAAGGTCGAGCGGGTCGAGGTCACCGAGATTCGGGATCAGACTTTCTACGCGCTTATTCATTTAACTGTGAATGGGCGTCGGTGCGAGATCGATGCCCGCCCGTCGGATTCGATTGCGCTGGCGCTCAAGACCGGCGCGACCATCTTTGTCAATGAGGATTTGCTGAATGTCAAGCAGCCGGATCCCGGTGGAGAACAGCCCGACATGCCTGCTATGCCGACTGATCCGGAATCCCTGCGCGAACGCCTCCGGCGAATCAATCCCGAAGATTTTGGAAAATATTCGCTATAGATGTCTGTGATCGTGACGAGGTCAGCGCTTGTTCTTCTGCTGGCAGTCTGCCCGTTCTTCGGGACGTTTGCCGGTGAGGCCCATGATTCACCGACCGAAGCCTCCAGAACAGCCGAGGGGCTCCGCGCGTTGCGCGAAAACCGTTTGGCCGACGCCATCGCCCAGTTTGCGGCCTTAGCCTCTGCCTCTAATTCCCCGAACCGCGATTTCTTCCTTTACAATCTTGCCCGGGCCAACTACCACGGCGGCAACTTCGCCAATGCGCGCACCGCGTTTGATGAGCTCACTTCGAAGTTCTCACAATCCAGCTATCGACCCTTCGCCGAATTCTTCCTGGGCAATCTCGACTACCGAACCGGTAACTATCGCTTATCGGCGCAACATTACCTTTCTGCGCTTGGGGGAAGCACCGAGACGCGCCTGAACCGTCTGGCTATGAAATCACTTGAGGCGATCGCCCAGCAGCAGGCCGACATCCGGTTTGACCTTTCGGAAATCAAGGCTCTGCCGGAGCGCAAGCGGTGTGAGCTCTCGCACGCGCTGGCTCTCATAATGCTTCAACGGCACAGCTTTGAAGAGGCCGCCCGTATGAACGCCCTGTGCGCGGCCAATCAGCCGCTCCCGTCGGCGTCTGATCTGGACACGAACGCCCTCAGTCGTGACGTGCGCATTGCGGTCGTTGTGCCCATGTCGGGAGAATTGCAGTCATACGGCGAGGATATCTTCAATGGCGCAACCATCGGCGTGGAGCAAGCGGGTAAGGAGACCGGGCGTCGAATCCGACTCATTCCGTTTGACTCCAAAGGGGATCCGGTCACGGCCGGACGCATTATCAGGGAATTGATCGATACCAAAATCGACGCAGTCATCGGCCCGCTCACCAGCGATGAAGCCGCAGTCGCTTCCGCTTCCTTGGGGACGCGCCTGTTGCCGCTCATCGCGCCGGCCGCGACCGACGCCGGCCTGACCCTTCTGGGCAACTCAGCCTTCCAACTGTCCCCGAACCTCGAACTACAGGGCGTGGTCATGGCCGAATATGCCGTGCGCACTCTGAAGGCGGATACCGCCGCCATCGTCACTGCTCCGAACGCAGATAACCTGACCATGGCGCGCGCCTTTGCCGCGCATTTTACGAAACTCGGCGGCACGATCACTGCGACCGAGTACTATCGCCCCCGCGACAAGGATTTCGGCACGTACATTCGCGACATCAAGAACGTGGCCATGGGTTTTCATGTCGACAGCGCCGCCTATGTCGACGATAACGGAGACACTCTCGAACTTGACGCTGTCCCCGCCCATGTGGATTGTCTCTATATGCCCGGCTCGGCGGATCAACTTCGACAGCTGCTGCCGCAGATCAACTTCTACAACTTGCGAGGCGCGTACCTGGGCTCCGATGGCTGGGGTGACGAAATCCTGTACAATCTGGGTGACGACATCACCAAGGGAGCTCTGTTTCCCTCGCCGTTTGTAACCGGCGGCCAATCCGAGCAGGTTCTGCGCTTTTCGGCCGCCTACAAGGCGCGGTATGACAAAGAGCCATCGAGAGTCGCGCGACTTGGATACGACGCCTGCAAAATCATCGCCGATGCTCTCAAGCGAGGCGCCCGCTCGCGCGAGGAACTTACCCGCGAAATCAGAGCCACGAGCGATTTCGACGGCGCCGCCGGCGGAGTGACCTTCGGTGATCGCCGCGAGAACATAGAACTCCCTCTCTATAAGATTCTCTCCGGTCAGGCAGTGCTGGTGCAGATCGGCCGCCTGCCGCTCGAAAACGTCAACCCCGAGAATCGCTAACCGTGCCCCGAGAGCGTATAACCAACAGGCGGACGACATGAGTGAAAAACAGATTGCCATCAAGATGGTTGTCGACGGCAAGGAGAAAGACATTTCGTTCGAGGAGTTGACACTCTCGAACAATCTTGCCCTCGAAGCCTTGGCCAGAGTTCTGATCGAAAAGAAGCTGTTCGACCCGAAAGATCTGCTGGATATGATGGAGCGCGTCCGCAAGGAACGATATCGTACCCCCGATGCGCCCGAAAAATAAGATGAACGAGACACGACCAGAGCCATCCTCCCAAGCCGACGAGACGGCTGTTCTGACCTGGACCACCCACCCGCTCAAACGCCGGCTCTGGGTGTCGGTGGCGGTCACTCTGTTTATTCTCGTGATCGCTATTATGGTCCACGCCGCCACTGAGTCCCGTATCTTCACCATCCTGTCCCTGATCGTTCTCTTCGGGTCACTCTCGAAGTTCTACTTTCCAACAACCTATCGTCTGAGTGAGGCGACCCTCTCCGTACGAACCACGACGCACACCCTGGTGAGGAATTGGAGCCAGTATCGAACCTGTTACCCGGACAAGAACGGCATTTTGCTCTCGCCGTTCATCCAACCCTCACGCCTGGAGAACTTCCGAGGTATCTACCTGATGTTTGAATGCAACGGCGATGTGGTCACCTCCTTTGTACGCACGCGTCTGGAATGCGCGCACAAGGCAGTTCACGAACAGCATCATGATTCGTCCCGTGGAGTCGCATCATGAAACTGTTCCGGGGCCGTGTTGATCTTCCCGATCCGCCACAGGAGAATCTGCCTGACGAAGAGGCGGCCGTTCTCGAGCGCGTGGCGAAGAAGGTGGTCGACAAGGGATGGACTGTTCCCGCGATCCTGTTTCTCGAATCGGTCAAGCCCCTCAATTTCATCAGTTCGCAGGCGATGGTCTTCTTCGAGCCGATTGTGCAGGGAATTTTCAATCTTCGAGACTACGACACCTTCCGCACGGCTCTGGAAAAACGGATTACAATTGAGCTGCTCATTCAGAGAATCGAAGCGCTTGACGCTGTGGCGCTGGCGCGCGAGAAGCGTATCAAGAAATTCCTGAAAGAAGAACGCAAGAAGTGGACCTGGTACCAGCGCTGGCTCGGTATCGCCACACCCAGACTGGTCTATCCCGACGAAGTGCTCTACGGCCCCCCGCCTGAACCCTCAGAAAAAAAGGACGGTTCGTAGAACCGTCCTTGCTCGTGCTGTCATTCCAGTTGAATCTAATCGGGTCTATACGTCCAGGTTCCGCACGTACTGGGCGTTTTCTTGAATGAACCGGCGGCGCGGCTCGATCTCGGTTCCCATCAGAACGGTGAAGAGATGCTCGGCCGCAGCCCCCTCTTCGCAGGAGACCTGTAAGAGCGTTCTGATCTCGGGGTCCATGGTCGTTCGCCACAATTGCTCCGGATTCATTTCACCAAGCCCCTTGAAGCGCTGAATCGTGACCCCCGTGCTTGGGAGTTTTTTGACCACTCGATCACGTTCTTCGTCGGAATAGGCGAACTGTTCGACTTTCCCGTGGCGAATCCGAAAGAGGGGAGGCTGGGCAATATACACTCGTCCCAAATCGATCAACCCGCGCATATGGCGGAAGAAGAAGGTCAAGAGCAGGGTGCGGATGTGTGAACCATCAACATCGGCATCGGTCATAATCACGACCTTGTGGTAGCGCACCTTCTCCGGATCGAAGTCATCGCCGATCCCACATCCGAGGGCAGTGATCACCGTCCGAACTTCTTCGTTGGAGAGAATCTTGTCCAGACGCGCCTTCTCGACATTGATAATCTTTCCCTTGAGGGGGAGGATCGCCTGGAATCTGCGGTCGCGTCCTTGCTTGGCTGAGCCCCCCGCGGAATCTCCCTCGACTATGTAGATTTCGCACGACTCGGGATCGCGCGAGCTGCAATCTGCAAGTTTTCCCGGTAGTGACGCCGAGTCAAGCGCGGTCTTGCGACGGGTTAGCTCTTTAGCCTTGCGGGCCGCTTCGCGAGCGGCGGCCGCCAGCACCATTTTTTCGATGACTTTCTTGCCGACCGACGGATTCTCTTCGAAGTAGGCCCCGAGAAACTCGTTCGTGAGCGATTCGACCACGCCCTTCACCTCTGAATTCCCCAGACGGGTCTTGGTCTGTCCCTCAAACTGTGGATCGCGCACTCGCACTGCGATCACGGCGGTCAGTCCCTCCTTACTGTCATCGCCCGCCAACGTGACCGCCTCCTTCTTGAATAGATTATTCTTGGAGGCGTAGTTGTTGATCGAGCGGGTAAGGGCCGTGCGAAAACCGGTCAGATGCGTTCCCCCCTCGATCGTATTGATATTGTTCACATACGAGTAGACCGATTCGGAATAGCCGTCATTGTACTGTAAAGCGATCTCCACCTCGACATCATCGCGCGATTTCTGGAAATGAATCGGCTTCGAAAACAGTACGGCCTTGTTCTCGTTGAGATAAGTCACAAACGCCGACAGCCCTCCCTTGTAATAGAACGATTCCTTTTTGTCCGAGCGGTGGTCGGTCAGGTTGATGGTGAGCCCCTGATTCAGAAACGCCAGCTCGCGCAGGCGCGACGCCACGATATCAAACTTGAACTCGACTTTCGAAAACAGCTCCGAATCGGGATAGAAGCTGGTCCTGGTGCCAAGCTTCTTTGTTGAGCCAACTTTAGCCACCGGCTTTTGCGGCTCCCCATGACGATACTCCTGACGATACACCCCGCCGTCGCGCGATACTTCCACCCAACACCATTCAGAGAGCGCATTGACGACGCTCACGCCGACGCCATGCAGTCCCCCCGACACTTTGTAGCTCTCGTGCGAAAATTTCCCGCCCGCGTGAAGCGTGCACATCACGACTTCCAGCGCCGAAACATGTTGCTCCGGGTGCATTTCAACAGGGATGCCGCGCCCGTTATCCGTTACGGTCACCGACCCATCCTTATTTATCTCCACGTCGATGGTATCGCAGTGTCCGGCCATTGCTTCGTCAACCGAGTTGTCGACCACTTCATACACGAGGTGATGCAATCCGCGCTGGCCAACGTCGCCGATATACATCGCCGGTCGCTTCCGTACCGCTTCCAGTCCCTTCAGGACCGTGATACTCGAGGCATCGTAAGTCTGGCCGTTGGGCTTTGTGCCGTTCGTCACTTTATCTTTCGTCGAAATCTCTTCGGTATCAGGCGCCATCTTCTCTATTAGCCTTTCTCGCTCCGGACGAATCGAATCTGCTTCACAGATCCCCCGTACGGATAGCTTCTGATTTTCCTAAGCATCTGCTCAAGCTCCATGGCCAGGTTTTGCCGCAGCGATGCGTCCGCAACCGCGACGAACAGAACGCCATCATCGTATCTGGCGGCGTGCGCTCCGGCGCGGTCGATGTCAGCAAATATCTCGGGCCATTTCAACACTACTGTCCAACCGTTGTAGCCATCGGTCAATCCCAGCGAACCGATCAGATTCGGAATCACGCCGGAAATCTCGTACGTCTGCCGCTTCTTCGAGGCGGCTTTATTCAACTGATTCATAGCCTATTTCCTATGTAAACAAGATAGTTGTTTTGTTGAGCAACGGCAAGGAAAAACGACCAGTCAACCCGTTGTGGTACAAGGCGTTATTGGTAGTTTTGAGTACGCTCAATTTGACCTTGTGTGGGATGGATGCAAATGGCTACAGGAAGTGTCGGCGATGCTGTAGAAATCAGTCCTTCGGGTATTCGAATGAGGTCCGCTGCGGATCACTCAAGAGCGTGAAACACTAAAGGAAGTGTCTCGATCAAGTCGCCGGCAATCATGGCGCGTTCAGTATGTTTTTCAGCCGCGATATCGCCCGCCAAACCGTGAAAGTACACGCCACACCGCGCCGCGTCGATTGCGCACAGTCCCTGAGCGAGGAACGAACCGATCATTCCCGAAAGAACATCCCCCGAACCACCGGTCGCCATTCCGGAATTGCCGGTCGGATTCAGGTAACAGATGCCCCCAGGACTTGCGACGACGGTCGGGCTTCCTTTGAGCACAAGAACCGCTTTCATCGCACGCGCCGTCTTGATCGCGAGCGCGATTCGCTCGTGAATGTCTGATGGAACAGCCGTACCGGTCATGACTTCGAACTCACCGGCATGAGGTGTAAGGATTACTTCACCAGTCCCAGTTCGTTCCGCTAATTGCTCCGCATGCCCCTTCAAGGCCTTGAGGGCGTCGGCGTCGACTATCGAGGGTATCGCCATGTTGCCCAACAGACGCCGCACCAACTCGGCTGTTTCGTGATGCAGCCCCAGTCCCGGACCGATCACCAGCGCGTCATGCAACGTCACTAACTTCCGCACCTCGCCGAGTGATCGAAGCGCCAGCGCCCCGCGCTTACGAACATCAGGCAGCGGCACTGTCATGCACTCCGTCAGCTTGACCGCCAGCACCGGTTGCACCGACGTCGGACATCCGACTCTCACTGTTCCACAGCCGGAGCGTGCCGCGGCCAAAGCTGCCAAGGTTGCGGCGCCGGTCAATCCGGTCGACCCGCCCACAACCAACAGTTTGCCGAAGTCCCCTTTGTGGCCGTCGGGCTTGCGAACGGGAAGGGCGGCGACAACCCACTCGGATGTAATCAATTCAACCGGTGCCCCGAACTTCTCAATCACGGCGTCGGGGATACCAATCGGAACCACGTCGATCTCACCGGCGAGTTCTCGCCCGGGCGACAGGAACAGTCCGTACTTCGGCAGAGCGAGCGTGTAGGTATAGTCCGCGTCGACAACACATCCGCCATGTTGTCCGGTATCGGCGTTGAGTCCCGAGGGGAGGTCAATGGACACGACGGTCACGTCCTGCAAGTTGATATACTCGATCATCTCGGCAGCCAGGCCGTGTGGCGCCCCCACAAAGCCGGTTCCGAAGACAGCGTCGATCGCGATGTCGCAATCAAGTTGCGCAGGCAGATCCTTGGCCGCAGTAATCTCCGTCAGCGCTATCCCAAGTCCGGCGGCCCGATCGAAGTTGAGCCGCGCGTCGACACTCAGCTGGTCAATGGGGCCAAGGAAGAACACGCGAACGTCGACGCCCGCGTCATAGAGACCACGCGCGACGACATAGCC
This sequence comes from uncultured Ignavibacteriales bacterium, assembly GCA_964540105.1. GTDB lineage: Bacteria > Zixibacteria > MSB-5A5 > GN15 > FEB-12 > DATKJY01. The sequence continues at coordinate 307,644 of CAZILL010000002.1, forward strand.
GTCGCCTCCATTATTCCCCTTGCCGCAAAACAGAGCTACTTTGGTGTCTGACGGAGAATCAATGAGATCGGAGAGAATGAGTTCCGCGATTCCCTGGCCGGCGTTTTCCATCAGGCTCGGGCCGGAAATGCCGTGGGTGTCGATTGTCTCGCGGTCGATCGCTCGCATGAGCGACGACGTCACCAATTTCATGCGCCCATCCTGTGGCACAAGGCTATGCTTTGCGCCCACGGGATCGGCTCTTTGCAGAGCCGCCGTCCAGCGCAAACTTGATTGCCGACATCATGTCGGAGAAATATCGCATCGTCAGATTCTTCTTCACTTCAGCGGGAAGGTCGACCGTGTCTTTGCGATTGTCTTCAGGCAGCAGTACCGTCTTGACTCCGGCTCGGAGAGCGCCGAGTAGTTTCTCCTTCAGCCCGCCAATAGCCAGAAGCTCTCCGCGAAGAGTGATCTCGCCGGTCATGGCCAATCCCGGTTTCACCGGACGACCTGAAAATAACGACGCCAGCGCTACCGCCATCGTGATGCCAGCCGAGGGACCATCCTTGGGCGTCGCGCCTGACGGCACGTGAATATGCACATCCATATTGTCAAAACACTCGCGCCTCAAATTCAACTCCTGACAGTTCGATCGGATGAACGACAGCGCCGCCTGCGCTGACTCCTTCATCACATTCCCCAGATGTCCGGTCAGCATCAGACTGTTCTTGCCCGTCATCGATGTCGCCTCGATAAAGAGCACCTCTCCGCCCACCGACGTATACGCCAGCCCGGGCACAACGCCCGCCCGTCCCTGGCGTTTGATCACTTCGCGCGTGTATCGCCGAGGTCCAAGCAATCGCCCGATCTCCACGCTGTTCACAATCAACTTTCGGGTGCTCCCCGAGGCCACTTTGCGCGCCACCTTGCGGGCAACCGAAGCGATCTCTCGTTCCAGATTGCGCAGACCCGCTTCGCGCGTGTATCCATCGATGAGCAGCTTGATGGCGCTGTCGTCCATAATCAGGTGCGACTTGTTCAGTCCGTGATTGTCGAGCTGTTTGGGCATCAGGTGTCGCTTGGCAATCGCCAGTTTCTCAATGTCAGTGTAGCCCGGAATCGTGATGACCTCCATCCGATCCAGCAGTACGGCCGGTATCGGTTCCAGCCAGTTGGCCGTCGTGATGAACATCACCTTCGACAGGTCAAAGGGGAGATCGAGATAGTGATCGGTGAACGAATCGTTTTGCTCCGGATCCAGCACTTCAAGAAGTGCCGACGCCGGATCGCCTCGGAAATCGGAACCGATCTTATCCACCTCGTCAAGCATGATGATCGGATTATTCGAGCCGCAACGCCGCACGCTTTGAATCACCCGCCCCGGCATTGAACCGATGTAGGTGCGTCGATGTCCGCGGATTTCCGCTTCGTCCCGCATACCACCCAGCGACACCCGCATGAACTCCCGTCCCATCGCGCGCGCAATCGATTTCCCGAGTGATGTCTTGCCCACTCCGGGCGGGCCGACAAAACAGAGAATTGGCCCTTTGATATCCGCCTTGAGTTTGCGCACCGCGAGGTGCTCCAGGATACGATCTTTCACGCGCTCGAGATCAAAGTGATCTTCATCCAGAATCTTCTTGGCCTTCTTCAGGTCGAGAATGTCCTTCGTTGATTTGTTCCACGGCAGCGTGACCAGCCAGTCAAGATACGTCCGCGAAACCGTGTATTCGGCCGATGATGGGGTCATGTGTGACAGTCGGTCCAGTTCTTTGTATGCCGCCTGCTCGGCGCTCTCCGGCATGCCCGACGCCTTGATCTTCTTCTCGAACTCCTCGATTTCCCCTTTGTCATCCCCATCTCCCAATTCCCGCTTGATCGCCTTGAGCTGCTCGCGAAGGATATAATCGCGCTGCGACTTCCCTAACTCGGTCGCCGCTTGCGCCTGTATCTTCTGCGAAAGTTCCAGCACTTCAATCTCTTTGTTGATCGCGTGATAGAGCATCGTCATCCGCTGGTAGACATCAAGCTCCTCGAGTAGAAGTTGCTTCTGCTCAACCGAGATATTCAGGTTCGACGCCACAAAGTCGGTCAGTTTCGATGGTGTTTCCTGGTTGATCGCCGTGACATGGAACTCTTCGGTCAGATACGGCGCCAGTTCGACAAGGGTCTTGACCCGATCAATGAGATTGCGCTGCAGCGCCTCTGTGCGAACCGACTCTCGGGTTGTCTCAGTCAGCTCCTCGAATTCGGCCGTCAAGTATGGCGAGGTACCGACAAACTGCTTGATCCGAATGCGGGTAAGTCCCTGGATCAGGAACCGCACCGTACCATCCGGGAAGCGCAGCATCTTAAGGATATTCCCGGCTGTTCCAACGGTGTACAAATCTTCAGGGTCGGGGTTTTCCTTCTTGGCGTCCTTCTGCAGGAACAAGCCAATACGTGAGCCGCGCATGAGAGCGTCGTCGACCAATCGCGTCTGCTCAGCCTGCTGGATCATGAGCGGCACCACCAGAAACGGATACACGATTGTTCCGCGCAGGGGGAGAATCGGCAGCGCCTGTGTCTCTATCGCATCGTCTGGGATTGTCTTATCAACAGTCGTAGTCACATTCATCCTCGAAGTCGCATTCTCTCACCATCTACTACTAATCATCGGTCGCTTGTCCAAAAAATGAACAGCCCCGTGCGGTCACACATTGAACCGAAACAGAACCACATCCCCGTCGTCGACCGTATACTCTTTCCCCTCCAGCCGCATCTTGCCGGCCGCCTTGAGCGCCGCGGGCGTCTTGAACTGTACATAATCAGCATACCGAATGACTTCCGCGCGTATGAACCCCCGCTCGATATCGCTATGGATCACGCCCGCAGCTCGCTGGGCGTTGGTTCCCTTCCTGATTGTCCAGGCGCGCACTTCCGGCTCACCGGCGGTCAGGAACGAAATCAGCCCGAGCAGATCGTACGACGTCTGAATCACACGCTCCATCGCCGGCTTGGCGATCCCCAGTTCCTTCAAAAACTGAGCACGTTCCTCGGTCTCCAGTGTAACCAGTTCCGCTTCAATCTTGCCGCATACAATCACCACTTCTCGTTTGCCGGCAGCCACGAAGTGTGCGAAGCGCTTTTCTAACTCGGCAGCATTCGCGATCGCGTCTTCGGCGACATTTACGACAATCAGGAGCGGCTTCAGCGACAGAAACGCGTACCCGCGCACCGCGCGCAGGTCGTCTTCTCCGAGCGTCATCTCGAGCAGGGGGCGCTCCTGCTCAACCCACGACAGACAGTGCTTCATTGTCTCCAGATCACGCAGCTCCGACTTGTCGGCGGTAAGATTCATCTTGCGCGCTTTCTTGTCGATCGTGCTTTCCAGCAGCGCCTGATCCATGAGAATCATCTCGTCGATCAGATTCTTGATGTCCGCTTCCGGAGTCGCCTCGGAACCGAACGCGTTTACCACCATCATGAAGGCGTCCATCTTGCGCAGATCGGGGTGAATCTCCAGGCCGGTCGACTTCTTTCCCTCTCCGGAAAACCCGGGGGCATCGAGGAATTCGATCTCGGCATAGGTGATCTTCTTCGGATTCACCAACTCCGCTAATTGCTCCAGCCGCTCATCGGGGACCTTGATCACGGCCCGATGCACTGCCTGGCTGAAATCTCCAACGGCTTCTTGCATGCCCGACGCGGCATTGAAAATCGTCGTTTTGCCGCTCTGCGGCTTGCCAATAATTCCAAGTTTCATAGAGTTAACAGTGTACGACAAACTCCCGGTCGATGCAAGGAGTATGTCCCGAGGTGACAGGGGAGAGGCTGATCGGAATGCGGAGGTCACCGATACTTATTTGGCCACCAGTCCGCGCAGGACCTTCAAATTCGCAATATCTTCCTTGAGATCATCCTCTTTCGGTGTCTCAATGATCTTCGGTATTTTCGCCAACCTCACATCGTTGACCACATTGCGAAAACCTTCAAGCCCGATATGCCCCTTCCCAATGTGCTCATGACGATCCACCCGCGAACCGAGCTCTTTCTTGCTATCGTTCATGTGGATCACGCGGAGTCGTTTCAATCCGATCACATCGTCGAACTTCTTCATGGTCTTCTTATACTCTTTGGGATCGACGATAGGATAACCGGCGGCAAAGATATGGCACGTGTCAAGGCAGACTCCCATCTGCGAATTTTCCGTGACCTTCCCGATCATGTAGGCGATCTGCTCAAAGGTGTAACCGAGATTCGATCCCTGACCGGCCGTCGTTTCAAGGCACACAGTGACCGCGTTCTGCTCCAGCTCACTGAAAACACGATTGAGATTCACCGCGATCCGATCCATCCCCGCTTCTTCACCTGTCCCCAGATGCGATCCCGGATGAATCACCAGATTGGGTATTTTCAGAACGTTGCAGCGTTCCACCTCTTCCTTGAACGACGCATACGACTTTTCGTTCAAGGCCGGATCACCCGAGGCCAGATTGATGAGGTAACTGGAGTGTGAACAGGCCACGCTGATCCCGGTCTCTTCAATCGTTGCGAAAAATCGCTCAATCTCCTCGGTCGTCAGAATCTTGGCCCGCCACTGGCTGTTGGATTTGTTGAACATCTGGACAGTATCGCACGTGGCTGTCTGCCCCCGAAGGATCGCGTTGAACACTCCGCCTTCTATTGATTCATGCGCGCCGAATAACATTGTCGCCTCACTAAATTGGAGTTCAGTAGTCTAATATCTGCTACCCCGAACATACCCGATCAGCCCCCGGGTCGCAAGACCGGAAAGCCGCCGTCTGTCCTGTGAGTCCGCGGCTATCGCACATTCAGCGCCAGCAGTTTGGGCTCGGTCATATCTTCGATGGCGTAGCGCACCCCTTCGCGCCCGAGGCCGGATCGTTTGACGCCGCCGTATGGCATGTGATCCACACGATAGGTTGGGACGTCGTTGACGACCACTCCGCCGCATTCGATTCGCCGAAACGCAAACATGATATCCTTCATCCGATTGGTAAACAGCCCCGCTTGCAAGCCGTACTCAGAATCGTTGACGGCGGCAACCACATCCTCGAATCTTCGGTAGGTCTCCACAACGGCCAACGGCGCAAACGCTTCCTGGGTGCAGACTGCCATGCTCCGTTTGACATCGGTGAGAAGTGTTGGCCAAAACAGATTCCCCTTCGCCACTCCTCCGCAGAGCACTCTGGCGCCATCCTTGACCGCGGCGGCGATTATCGCGAGCGTATTGGCTACCGCCGTGGCGTCGACCATGGCGCCGATATCCGTCGATGGATCGAGTGGATCACCGACGTTGAGCCTCGCTATTTTCGCCAGCATCAGGTCGAGAAACTCCTGCTGAATTGCTTCATGCACATAGATTCTCTGGACCGAGATGCATGACTGCCCCGCTACCCCAAACGCCCCGAACAGGAGCCTGCTTGTGGCATACTCCAGATCGGCGTCGTCGGCAACAATCACGCCCGCGTTCCCGCCCAGCTCAAGTAGCACCGGCTTTCGTCCGCTATGCTCTTTGATCCACCAGCCCACTTCGGCTGAACCCGTGAAGGTAATCAGCTTCACGCGCTCATCTTCGAGAAGCGGCGCCGCGTCGGCTGCCGACGCCGGCAAGATCGACACGGCTCCTTTCGGATACTCGGTTTGATCGATCAGTTCCGCCAGCAGGAGCGCGCTCAGAGGCGTTTTCGTCGCGGGTTTGAGAACAATCGTGTTTCCCGATGCTATCGCCGGTCCAATCTTGTGCGCTACAAGGTTAAGAGGAAAGTTGAACGGCGTAATCGCCCCGATAACACCTCGAGGAAACCGCCGGACCAGCCCCAGCCGTCCTTCGCTGCCCGCTACCCAATCCAGGTCGATTATCTCCCCTCCGATTCGTTTCGCCTCTTCCGCCGACGTTCTGAATAGCCCCACCGCCCGAAGCGCTTCCGCCCGTGAGTCCTTGATCGCTTTTCCCAATTCCTGACTCATGGTCAGCGCAAAGCGCTCGAGATCCTTTTCAATCCCATCCGCAATTGCTCGACACACGTTCTCTCTCACATACGCGGGCAATTCGCGCGTCTGTTCAAAAGCCTCATGGGCGCGCCCGATCGCCGCTGTGAAATCCTCACGCGAGGCCATGCCCACAGAGGCGACATGCTCGTTGTCGTACGGCGACTCTACCCGATTCATCCTCGAGCGTGATTCCCATTCCCCCGCCAGATATATCCCGTACTCTTTCGCCATACCACTCCTTACTGATTCTCTTACCCGAGCCTCTATGCCCTTCTAATGTAGAATAGAGTTCGCGGGGATTCAAGAATCGGTTATGGGTATCTCCCCACACCCTGTGGGCAGATTTGAAGCAAAACGCACGACCTGAGCGTTCTGCCTCTCTTCCAAATTGACGCCAGAAAAAGACGACTGCGGCAGTCTCGTAAGGTGTAACTCCAGCTTTCAGAACACGTTAGATGGCGCACTTTCTTGCCGGCAAATAGATTCAGCCAACGGGCACGTCGCTTACTTACTGAGCTGCTGAGAAAAGGACTGTAACTATGAAAAAGTCACCTACTACAGGCCACAACAACCAGCGCGGAATCACCCTCCTTGAAGTGATGGTTGCCGTGGTCATTCTGAGTGTTTCGCTCCTGCTTCTGCTGAACATGGCTATGGTTGCTTTGCGAGGAAACGATTGGTCGAACAAGACAACGCAAGCCACGCAGCTGCTTCAGGATAAACTGGAGGAACTTCGGGGAACGGGCGTTCTAACCCCTGGCTCCGATGTTGTCTCGGGAATCTCACGAAGCTGGACTATTGCCAATGTGGGATCGCACCTGCGCCGGGTCGATGTCCAGGTCACCTGGCGTGACATTCGCTCTCGAACCATGACCAACACAATGACTGCGCTCATCAAGACCGCAGATGTTTAAGGTGAGTTATGAACAAGAATCTACAGACCCTCTCGAACAATCGAGGAGCGAGTATCCTCGAGATTATGATCGCCCTGGCGCTGACTGGTGTGGTGACCGCGGCCATTTTTCAGACCTACATCACTCAGCACAAGAATTATCTGGCTCAGGATGATGTAACCGAAATTCAGCAGACCGCCCGAGCCACGATCGATCAGCTCTCACGACAAATCCGCATGGCCGGCTACAACATTCCGGCAGGCGTGAATGCCATCGTAGCCTCGAACACGAACCCGGACTCGATTACGGTCGTCTATCGCCCTAACGCTGCGAAGGCGACGGTGTCCGCTACGATGACCAGCGCCGGAGCGGATATCCACACAAACGATACGATTGGCGAATTCTCGATTGGCCAGTGGGCATATATCTTCCACCCCGATTCGGGGGGGGGCGAGTGGTTTCAGATCACCGGTTTGAATAGCTCGTCGAGCCCAAGGCGGATTGCTCACACCGTAGCGCTCTCCAAAGCGTATGTCGTGAATGCTCAGGTCATACCGATGAACCAGGTCACGTTCTATGTCGACACTACCAATCACTCCCGCCCGAATCTCATGATGCGTCCGCGTGGGCAGGCTGCCACCCCCTATGCTGAGAACATCTCCGGGCTTCAGTTCCGCTACCGGATTACCAGCGGTGCCGTGCTCGATGTCCCGCCTCTTATCTCTGATGTTCGCGAAGTCCTGATCGATGTTACCGGTCGCTCGCGACATTCTGGCAATGACCAGGATTCAAGTGATTATCGCTTCCGGACCTACTCATCTTCGGTCGCACTGAGAAACATGATTTGAATGTATCCGAGCGGATGGTCGACCGCGAGTCCTGCAGTCGACGAAACCTCGGTTGATAAGGCAGGTATGTTTATGACAAAGAAACTGATTCGTTCCGAACGAGGGGTTGCCGCTCTGGTGGCTCTGGTTATGGTCGGCATGTTGACTTTGCTGGGCTTGGCGGCACTGTCCAGTTCCGATGATGAAGTCAAGATCTCCGGCAATCAGATGCAGGAGACCCGCGCGTTCTACGCCTCCGAGGCGGGCTTGGAGAGGGCCACGGCAAGTATCCAGTCATCTTTCGAAGCCACTGGTGTCCCTCCGCTCGTTATGCCCGAGGGAACCGACTCGATCAATTCCTGTCGAGTCAACTACACAGTTGCCGATAACGGTCCCGCGACCCAGGAAGTGCTCACCACCGGCACACTCGCCGGGCTGCACGCGCTGGTCAAGTCTTTCACCGTTACTTCAACCGGAACAAGCGCGACCGATCAGGCCAAGGTTGTTCTGTCGCAGTCATTTGAGACCGACTTGATTCCGCTCTTTCAGTTTGCGGTCTTCTACGGCACTGAACTTGAAATCGCACCCGGTCCGCAGATGACTCTCCTTGGACGAGTTCATTCTAACGGTAATCTCTACATCCAGTCCGAGAACGCTCTCCGTATGGATAGCTACGTCACAGCTTCCGGTCACATCATCCACGGTCCGAAAGCCACCGGCAAAGCTGTCGGACCCGGCGACGTTCTCATCAAGAACGCCGCTGGTGCCTACACGTCGATGAAACTGGGCGCCGGCTGGCTCGACGCGAATTACGCCAAATGGTATGACTCTTCAATCGCTCGCTGGAACGGTCGCGTGCAGGATGCTGCGCACGGTCAGGGTCCGCTTAATCTTCCGCTCACCAACAGCACCGACCCGCACAAGCTGATCGAACCGGCCGCAGGCGGCAACACGGATTCTTATGAGAATAAGGCCACCTTGAAGTTCGTCAACGGACAGGCGTTCCGATTCGAAAGTGGCGCCTGGGTCAACTATACAGCCGACATGCTGGCCAAAGGGATCATCAAATACACCGCCGATCAGTACACTGATGCCCGCGAGGGGAAGACTGTCGACTGCACCGAACTTGATGTCGCATTACTGTACGACAACACGAAAGGTCCCTACGCCGGCATAAGCTACGAGCCGACTAATGGCGTGATCTACTTCTCAGACAATATCTCAGGCGCCTCTGAGTGGCCTGGCCTCAGGATCAAGAACGGAACTGAGATCAAATCTACTGTTTCTGCGCATAACACCAATGGCGGCCTCACTATCGCCAGTCAGAACCCGGTCTATACGCAGGGGGATTACAATAAGACGAACAAGAAACCGGCCGCGATCATGGCCGATGCGCTGACTTTTCTGTCAGGCACCTGGAACGATGCCAACAGCGCCGCCGCCAAAGCGACACGTGTCGCAGGCAATACTGTGGTCAATTGCTCCTACCTGACCGGCAACGTGGCCACCGTTGGCGCTGCCTATAGTGGTGGATTTGAGAACCTTCCCCGTTTCCTCGAAACCTGGGCCGGCAAAACCTTCACCTGGACCGGTTCAGCCGTTAACCTCTGGAACGCTCGTCAGGCGACTGGCTCCTGGAATGGAACCTACTACGATCCGCCGAATCGTGTCTGGTCATACGACACTGACCTCGACAACCCGAACAAGCTCCCGCCGGAAACGCCCGTCGTGCGTGTCTTCCAGCGCAACGGCTGGGAACAATCATACGTCGACTATAATGGTCGATAGAAACTGAAAGAGGACCCGCCCCGTGGCGGGTCCTCTTCTTTTCAACCTGATCGTTATGTGTGACTAACGGATGTCGATGTCGTAGGGCAGCCGTGCGTAGATCCCGTCCGCTGTCGGCCGAATCAGCTCTTCGATGACCGTTTCGGTCAGCGGCCTCTCTGACTTTGTCAACCCGGCCAGCATCCCAAAAAGTGACCACCCGGGGAGAATGAACAGCGGTCGCCGTTGCGGGTAGATCGCGACAGAGTATCGCCTGCCCAATCCTAACTGCATGGCAGTAAAATCGAGAGATTGCTTGACCCCGCCGATTTCGTCGACGAGCCCGTTTGCGATTCCCTCGCGCCCTGACCAGACCCGCCCCTGGCCAAGCTGATCGACCGAATCGTTCGACATCTTCCGATTTGCCGCCACGAGCCCGACAAAGTGACCATAGAACGCGTTCAGCTGATCGAAGTATTTCGCGCGCTCTTCATCAGTGAACGGGCGCAATGTGGTCATCATGCCCGCGTATTTGCCGCGGGTATAGAGTTCCTTGGTGAGCGCTATCTTCTGGTACAGGCCGCTATAGTCTACCTTGCCGCCAAAGATGCCGACCGAGCCGGTCACGGTCGCCGGATTGGCGAAAATCCGCTGCGCGGCCATCGCTACGTAATACCCGCCGGAAGCCGCAACATTTCCCATCGACACGACCAGCGGTTTCTGGCTTGCCGCCGACTGCACATCATGAAAGATCTCATTCGAGGCCAGCGCTGATCCGCCGGGTGAATCAACCCGCAGGACAATTCCTTTCACCTGAGGATCACGCGCAGCATAGCGGAACGCGCTCCGCATGGGTTCGGGACGGAGCCGCTCGTCGCCACCAAGAGGCGAGAGCCCGGTGGCGTCCTCTTCTATGTCCCCTTCGGCGACCACGACCGCCAGGGTCGGCGCCCGATTCCAATCGTCGTTGACCAGAGTATCCTTCACGTATTCCGACAGACTTACTCTGCTCCTCGACGAATACCGTCGTTCAAAGTCGTCGGCGTACGCCAGACCGTCAACCAGCCCAAGGCGCAGAGCCTCGGCCGACGTATATGGACCTTGGTCGATGAGATTCCTCATCGAATCCGCCCCGACCCGCCTCGCTTCCGCCAATGTCCCGACAAACTGCGAGTAAAAGTCATCGAGCAGACGGTTCACCTGTTCGCGGTTCTCATCGGAAGCCGATGTGCGTGTGTACATCTCGGCGGCGCTCTTGTGGGCGCCGATGCGTAGCAGGTCGATCTTGACGCCAAGCTTGTCGAGTGTGCCGGCGTAGAACGTGAGCTCCGCCCGTAGCCCAACCAGCCTCAATTGGCTGACCGGAGGAATGAAAATCGAATCTGCCGCGCTGGCCACGTAGTAGGAAAGATTGGATGGCTCCTGTATGTGGCAGACCACCCGCTTGTGAGCGCGCTTGCAGGCCAGGAGCGCCTCGCGCAACTCTTGAGCCTTGCCGAATCCCATCTTCAGATCACGAAGGCTAACGTTAAGTTCACGGATCGACGGATCCTCGGCGGCGCGGTAAACCGAGGTCACGATCGTTGTGAACGGTAAACGCTTGACGCCAAAAAGCGGCTGCGGTGGGTTTTCCGGCACCGACCCGCTCAGACCGAGCGAAAGGGTCCGTTGTGGCTGAGCGACTATCGAGGGTTGTCGTAGCGACGTCATCCCCGCAAACGACGTCGAGCCGCGCGTACTCCCCGATCTTGAAAAACGACTTCTCGTTCCTGCGAAGTACTTCACCAGATTGACCCGCACGCCTATTCCGAAATTCTTGTGTGAGTCAAAGTGCCCGTTGATAAACAGCCCATCACGCGGCGTGAATTCGAGGTTGTAAATCACGTCCCCGTTCTTGAATCGGGTCCTGCTCGACAGGAAGAGATCGACGGCAAGGGTCACCTTGTTGCCGCTCGGACGATACGCAATCGAGTACCTCTGTTCAATCTCGGAGCGTCGTCCATCAGCCGTCTTCGCGCGATTCAGATTCGATACTACCCCCCCCCAGCTGAACGGCCCCCCTCCGCGCGACTGGAAACCAACGATCCACGAGTGCATCTTCCGGTATATTCCGGGTCCTCGACTGTAATAACTATACGATGCTCCGAGCGCCATGCTCGTTCCGATCGGCAGGCCGCCGGCATATATCCACTGTTTGTAGCTTGAGTCAGGTCCCAAATCCAAAGATCGATACGCTATCGCCAGTTGATCGGCCTGGGTGACGAAACCCCAGCTGCGAACAAACTTTCCGTCCGCGTAGTCGGCCATCAGCTGAAACCCGGCTGGATTGAAGAAACCGAGCCCAGCAGGATTGACCCAGACCGCTTCCGATCCGAAGACCGAGGCCGCCGGTTGATGATAGAAGACCCCTTCCGGCGTCGCAATCCGTCCCCCCTGCGCGTGCAGGATTCCAGCCATCATGAGCAGCCCGATCGCGCCAACGATTCCCTTCTGGCAACGGCAACCAAAGATCATTCTATCCCCTTTCTTCCTCGCACGACAATATTCCCTTTGCCCCGTATCGAACCGTTGATCTCAGCGACTCCTTCCCGAGTATGCAGGTTCAGACGATCACGCTCGACCAGGTCGGTCTTGAAGACCAGATTGATCACGTCGATCGTCCCGTCGTCATCGACCGCCAGTAACAGCGTGGCCGAAAGAGTATCCGGTACCGTGACTTCGATATCCTCATACTGATTGGTGATCACCAGCCGCCCGTTTCCCATCTGCGCCAACCCCAGACTGATCGGTCCTGAGTTCGATCGAATAAAACTGGCTTCTCCGAGCGGCGTGAAATGCTCAATGTCGATGCGGCCATAGCTATTCTTCACATTGAGCGCTCCGCTCGCGCTGTCGATTCTGATGTCTCCGCCTTCGTTGCGAAAGCGCGCCGCCCCTGTAAGATTATCGACTTGTCTAACCTCAATCGCGGCGTTGGTCGTACTCGCGGAGATGTCACCCGACACCTTCCTCAGTGATATCCGCCGATTGGCGCTGCTAACATCAAGGAGTTCGGTAACTTCGGCGATGTCCAGTTTCCCCAGCGACGAAGGTACGCGCAGACTGCTGAGCGGTCCACGGGCGACCAGATCAAAATACGCGGCTTCGATCTCGACGGCGAATGCTCGAGGCACAGTCACCACGGCTTCTACGATACCGGATTCAGTCTCCTTATTCCAGGGGACTGGGTTCGGGGAGCGAAACTCCAAACGCGCCTGCCCGGCGCTGTTGTCGAGGACAACCGAGATAAGGTCGATGTAATCGATCCCCTTCGCTTTGCTGGCCGCCTTCGACTGTTTGGTGTACAGAACTGATATCGTCTTCTGTTCGGCTGTTCGAAGCTCAATCCGTCCGCTCAAATTGACCGCAGACTTGATCACGAGTCGATTCGAGCCAACACTGACACCTTCGGTCTTCAATTCACGAGTCGTGTACCACCCGGGTTCCTTTTCCAGAATCTCCTGCGCGAAGGATTGTGAACAGCCGATTCCGACTGCCAACCAAACCGCTACTGCCAATATATTTCTCATAGAACGCTCCATTATCCCGCGTCAAAAATCTCTTTCATCGCGATCGATCCCGCCACTGCTGCGTTGAGCGACTCCACCAGCGGTCGATGGGCGATCTTCACTTTCAGCTCGGCGCGCGCCATCAACTCCGGTGAGATTCCGTCTGTTTCCGAGCCTACCGCCAATGCCACAGAACGCCCACGAAGGCGATCCTTCATGGCGGACAGCCCAACCGTACCCTTTACATCGGTGGCAATCAAGACAGCCGAGTGTTCCATGAGCGCTCGGCCTAATTCGCTCACGTCGCATTCCAGCACATCGAGTCCAAACAGAGCGCCAGCCGACGATCGCACGACCTTTGGCGAATACGGATCAACCGACCGCCCGATCAAGGCCACGATTGTAAATCCAAACGCCAGACCCGAGCGAATCAATGTCCCCAGGTTCCCCGGATCGGATATGCCGTCGCATATCAGAATATTACGGCGGCCGCTGCCGAAAAGTTCGGATCGATGAGTTTCCGGAATGGCAAACAGTCCAAGCAGTCCCTGCGGGGCTTCCGTGTCGGCGATTGTCTGCATCTGGTGCGAGGCAATCACAACAATCTTCACGCCCTGTTTCCCAAAGGCTCGGGCGAGCGTCAGACCACGCTCCGAGAGCATCGCCTCGGAGATATACAGTATTCGCGGCAGGAAGCGATGTCGGAGCGCCTCCTCGAGGAGCCGAACCCCTTCGGCCGCAAATTGTTTTTTTTGTTTTCGCCCTTTTTTGGTCCCCAGTGATAGTATATCTTTAATTTCTGTTTTGGTTAGCGGCACGGTAGTTTCCTATGAGTTTTCGTACGGGCAATCAATTGCTCGCGTGGTTATCTTTGCAAGTTAAATCTCGGCTCCTCTTGCCGATGATCTGGGTCGTCGTCTGTAGCTCGGCGCTCGGCGCCGATACTCTCGTCGTGGGCGGACTCCGTGGCCTCGATCCCAGCGATCCACGTCCAAATTACCATGTGGTGATGGCGCTCTCCGGGGGCGGCGCGCGCGGCCTGGCGACCATTGGCATCCTGCGCGCCTTTGAGGAAAAGGGCATTCGGGTCGATGCCATCGCCGGCACTTCGATCGGTGGCGTGGTCGGCGGGCTCTACGCCTGCGGGTACACGCCCGACGAATTATCGTCGATCATGCGCGATGTAGACTACGACGATCTGTTTTCCAATCGACCGACCCGATCTTCGATGTTTCTCACTCAGCGCCAGGAACGTGATCGCCATCTCGTCTCGGTGCGTTTTCGTTCCTTCGCTCCCGTTATTCCCAAGGGGCTCACCGCGGGCCAGAGGTTGACCATGCTTCTCGCCTCGCTCTCACTCAAGGCCAGCTATCAGGCCGGGGGAGACTTCACTCGTTTTCGAATACCGTTCAAGACCGTCACGACCGACATCATTTCGGGTCGGATGGTGGTGCTCTCGAACGGTTCCTTCGCCGACGCTCTCCGCGCTACCATGGCTTTCCCGCTTGCCTTCACCGGTCTCGAGCGCAATCGTGAGCTCCTCATGGATGGCGGCATGGTAATGCCGGTGCCGGTTGAGATTGTCAAAGCCATGCACTCCGGCTTTTCCGTCGCCGTCAACACGACCAGTCCGCTCGTCGATAAGGCCGATCTGATCACTCCGGTCGAAATTGCCAATCAGGTAACCACCATCATGGTCGCCGACCGGCTCTTCGACCAGTTGAAACAGGCTGACTATGTCATTGCGCCGCTCGATAGCCGCTACATGTCGACCAGCTTCGATCATCAGGACAGTATCATCGCGATCGGGTATCGTGCCGGGCAAACTGCCGCCGACAGCATTATCACCCAACTCAAGGCCCGTGACGACGCTTCCGCATACCGAATCGATTCTGTCGTCGTCACCACGCCCGTGCCGGCACTCGCCGACGCGATCTCTTCTCGATTCCTAAACAAAACCCTGACCAAAGGACAATTCACCGCCGAACTCAAGACACTGGCGCTCGCGGACAATCTCTTCGAAATCTCGGTCATGATTATCCCGCACGTCGATCCGGACAGCGCCTCGGGGCATGCTGATCCCGTCTCCTTGCGGATCGAGGCAACCCCGTCGGTTCGAGCGAACGAGTTACAGTTTCTCTTTCGAGGCAATCGATTGTACTCGCAAGACTCGCTTGTCGCCGCCATGCACCTCGACGACGCACTGCTCACACCCCGGGCTTTGCAGCGCGCTCTTGATCAAGTCATCCAACGCTATCGTGCCGGCAATCATGACCTCGCCAATATTCGACATGTCCGGATCGACCAATCCGCGCGGACTGTGACAATCGACATTGACGAAGCCATTATCAGGAGTGTCAACGTTGTCCAGAACTCACGTACCCGTCCCTGGTTCGTCCGCTCCTATTTCCCCATCAATCCAGGCGAATCCTATTCAACCCGCGAGGCCACTCGGGGGATCGCCAATATCTACGGCACCGACCTGTTTGAGCGTGTCGGTCTGGACCTCATGCCCTGCGACAGCGGCGCGACCGTGGCGATTACGGTTCAGGAAAAAGAGTACAACCAGCTTCGCCTCGGCTGGCATTGGGACGACCATTATCAATCCGAGCAGTTTATCGAAGCCCTCGACGACAACATTGCCGGCATCGGCATCGAGTTCTTACTGCATGCCCAATACGGTCTCCGGCGCCAGAGCTACTACGCCGACCTGCGATCCAATCGCATCTTTTCCACCTATCTTACCGGTCAGGCTCGCGTGCACTACCATCGCCAGCGCCGCAATGTCTACGACAAGGGGGAGATCGTCGAAGAGCGCACCGAGGAGCGCTGGGGAGGCGCGCTTCGTCTTGGACAGCAAATCGCGCGACTCGGAACCGTCAGCGGCAAACTCTCGATCGAGCGCCTCCGCTATCGATACGACGATAGCACTCCTTCGCGGTCTTTTGTCCTCAGTTCCGTCTCCCTTGAGTCGCTCGTCGAGACCTTCGACCGTTGGCCGTTTCCGTCTGGCGGCAAGAAACACCTGCTCGAAATCCAATGGGCTGAACATTTCCTCGGCGGCACAGATCGCTTCACTCGCTTGCTCTCCACCATCGAGTCCTATTTCCAGTTTGGATCATTCCTCAACTACCATCCTAAACTGTCTGTGGGACTCTCCGGCTCAGGGCTCCCCCCCTCCGAAAAGTTCTATCTCGGCGGCCCGAATTCCTTCGCCGGCTATCACACCAACGAGCTCTCCGGTGACAAAGTCCTGCTGCTCAATCAGGAACTGCGCTTCAAGCTGCCGCTCAGATTCTATCTTCTGGCGCGCTACGACATCGGCGATGTGTACGTCAGTACCGACGATCTCAGGTTGAGAAATCTCCCTCACGGATTTGGCGTAGGCTTGGCGTTCGACGCTCCTGTCGGGCCGATCGAGCTCGCCTACGGTCGCTCGCGAAAACAGGTCGACACATACTACTTCACCGCCGGACTCCAGTTCTGACCCGTGTCCCCTCCCTCTACAATGTTTTGGAGAGGGTGCCGCGAATCGGCTGGACTACGCGTTCGGTGACCCGCCATATTATGATTGACCACACAATCGAGACGTTCGGTCAGGTCTTGACTCTTGCGTCAGCGAGAGTTGTCACCTGACCGAGTGCGTGGCGTTCTGAGAAAGCGCCAGCTCACACTCCTGACAAGTCGGGAACAGCAACTGCCACAATCCGACTCACTGCACCCTCGTTTCACCCCCTCAAGTCCACTTTTCCCTTGACACGGCGATCCCGGGCTGATATACTGCCGGTAGAGTACAGCACGAGAGGCTGCCCTCCCGCCCTCTCCTCACAAGAGGGTGTATCGAAAGTCAGTTTCGCGACAGCCGTTGATTATTCGTAACCGCTCATATCCCCACCCTTCACCTTCACAGCCATAATGTCGTATGGCCTTTAATAGAGGAGGGCGTTCTATGGAAGAACAGTCTTCAGCTCTGCGAACCATCATAATCTGACGCTTTGCTGAAGACAACCAAAGGAAGGGAACGGCTCGGCCTGGTCCCGACTCCGGATCGGGACTTTCGCCGAAAATCTCTTGGCGAAGTCCGAGCTACGATCCCGATCGATCTGGAATCCCCACGTCGCTCATCCATCATCCAGGGGAAACCTGATCGTTCGGAGTCTCCGGGAACCGATGCCGATCTGGCATCAATCAGTATCCGCATTACGAAGGCCTGACGGCACGCCGGTGTCGTCAGGTTCTTTTCTTGCCCAACACGCTGTAGGGGAGAGACCACACCCAGACCCAATTGCCCCCCTCATATGGGGGTCGAATTCGATTCCTGCCTGTTCAATGGTCGCACATTCTCCCACGTAACCGCTTACCTATCAATGTCTTCGAAAGCGTTCGCCGTCCGCGTTCAGCCTGCGGCACTGCTGTTGCAATTGACACCCCGCAAGAACTGAAACGCTCGAACAGGACGGATTCAATGAAGGTCAAGTTTGTTCTGACGATGGACGACGTGGTTGTCAACAACGAGAAAATTGACCAGATCATCATGGACTGGGAAACTGATATCGATCAGCAGGAGATTCTCGAAGTCTCCCACCAGTGGATCACCACCCAGAATTTTCTTACCAAACGTATGGTCGGTCTGTCGCGCGTCGGAGAATCATCGCTCACCATTGAACCGCTTGAGAGCGATACCCATGCCTGATCTGCTCAGCCTCGAGACACTCCAGGCTCTCCTTGCCAAAGTCACCGATGGTGCCGGCAATCTCTCGGCCACCATTTCTCTGGCCAAGACATACATTCGGGAGCATTTCGGAGCTAACGGTCTGTTGGCCGCCTATGGCGCCACAGCCGTTTTCGCGCTGCTGCTTCTGTATCAACTGATGAGAATCACGTGGATGGCCATAAAGTATGTCGCGATCCCGTCGATTGCACTCGCCTATTTGGCCTCGTTCGTTATGCCGTATCCCTTTGCAAGCGTTCTGCCCGTGACCGTCGCTCTCTGCTCCTTGGTTATGCTCTTCAAGGGATAAGCCCGATCGGCGCACAATAACCCAGTTTCCTCTGCAACCATCCCGGCCATGCACAATCTCACGTCCTGCATCAATTGCGGTCAGACGCTTCGGAAACATGGAAGCGCGTGGCTCTGCCCGAACTGCAACTCGCCCGATCTAGAAAAGCAGCAGCCGTTCCTTGAGGAGTCCTCCTCTGACGGGTACGTATTCATCGAGTGTCCCGGCGCCACGCTCTACGAACCCGGCACCGACCGCATCATCAAGGGGGTCGCCTTCAACGACGACAACGATCCCTCGCGCGGGTATACTATCATCGACAAGCCCCAGTACGCCCCGACCCACACTCATCGCCGACGTATCAAGCGCGAAGCGCTCGGTAAAATTCGTCGCTGTCAGGGTTGCCAGGATCTCACCGTGCGTATGCGCCGCCGTGAGGGTCCCGACTTCTTCATCCCCTCGTCAAAATATCCCGGCCGAAAGAAACTCAAGTCCGTTCTCCCGTAATCCTATCCTCCGCATCTCGCGGACACCCCCCTTTTCGCCTTTCGGCTCTGGAAGGCCTTGACTCCCTTTGGGAGTTGTGACCTTCCAGCGCACAGAACAAATCCTCTCTTCGGTTGTTACATCAGTCGATGTCGATCAACGACGACTCAAATAGTCAACAAACCGCTTTGATACGCAGACCGGAGGAACAGGATGAATAGTCAACGCCGTGATTTCATGAGAGTGGCCGGTGGCGCCCTTGTTACGACCGCCATAGCAACCGCCCCGCTGATGTTGGCCACCCAGGCCGCGTCACAGACTACGACCGCCGCCACACCAAGTGCGAACCCAACCCCGCTGGGAGAGCTCACCAAACACGAACTCCCCAAACTTCCCTACGCCTACGACGCCCTCGAGCCGCACATCGATGCCAAAACGATGGAGCTTCATCACAGCAAGCACCACAAGGCCTATGTCGACAACCTCATCAAGTCAGAACTGGAGCTGGCCAAGGCGCGTGGCGCCGGTGATTTCAGCCTCGTTCAGCATTGGTCGCGCCAGCTTTCCTTCAACTACGGCGGCCATGCTCTGCATTCCCTTTTCTGGAACGTCATGGCCCCTGCCTCGTCCGGGGGCGGAGGCGAGCCGCAAGGGATTCTTGCCGACAAGATCAAGCGCGACTTCGGGTCGTTTGACCTTTTCCGCAAGCAATTCTCCGAAGCTGCCGCCAAAGTCGAAGGGGCCGGCTGGGCGCTGTTGCATCATCGTCCCACCGACGACCGCCTCATCATAGGTCAGGCCGAGAATCAGCAGAAAATGGCCCATTGGGGTGCATCGGTACTCATGGGGCTCGATGTCTGGGAACACGCCTACTATCTGAAATACCAAAACCGCCGCGCCGACTACATCGAAGCCTGGTGGAATATCGTCAACTGGAAAGCAGTTAGCGACAACCTCGCGAAAAGCGCGAAATCGTAGACAATCCTTCCTGATAGTCAGGTCGAGACTGTCGACCCGCAGCCGCCTGACCTCGCCCGGATGCTTCCGATAATCTGGGGCGACCTCGTTGTGGAAGGTCTTGACCCCGCTCTCGGGGAGCCTGTCCCTTCTTTGAAAGGGATGACCTTCCATTCTTGGCACTGTCCAAATCCCGCCCGTGGACAACAGAATCTCACTTTTCCCCTTGACGCTCGCAGGGTGCGATTCGTTATACTTGAGACAGGACGAGGGAAACAGATTGGGAGGTTTATTGGCCATGCGAGTGAGAATCTTAAGCGCGGTGTGTGCTTTGCTGTGCGTTGTCGGCTCTCTGCTGCTGACGAGGTGCGCTGACAAGAGCACAGACCCACCGTCAGACGGGCCAAAAGACTATGTGGTATACGGCTGGAACCGGTATGGGAGTTCCCTGGTCGGCTATCATACGCGGACTGGAGCGATCGATTCAATTCCATTGCCTTTTAGGGATATCTCCGGCCTGAAGGCATCCCCGGATGGCAGGAAGCTCTATTTCAACAGACTGGTAGGCGTTTCAGCGCTGGACGTAGCCTCGGGTGAGATCGTCTTCGATCTTCCCTGCGGTGAGGTGTGGGACATTGTCCACTCACCTGACGGGAATATGATCGCGCTATTATCGGACTCTTTGATCATTCTAAGAGCCTCAGACCATTCGGTGGTTTACCGTGATTCATCTGTCACGGTTACCGGACTGTTTTCAAGTGACAGCCGATTCTTCTATTACAAACGTGGCTTTTACGCGGACCCGCCTGCACGCTGTACGGTAGCTTGCGTCGAAGCTAACAGCGGCTCCACCCTGTGGAGAAGGGGCGTACGCTCTTCTCTTGGCAGGTTTGCCATGAGTCCCAAGGACGACGGTAGACTCGTTGGCTACGGGAACGGGACCCTGCGTGTATACGACATCGCAGGCGACACCATACTCTTTGAGCACTCATTGGGCCTGACCGGGTATGAGGCAGTCGCCTCGCCTGATGGCACACGACTCTTCCTGACAATACCCGGTGATATTGATTGGCCGCCTGCACCTTACACTTTCGCGGTCTACGATTTCCCCGGCAATCGGATGCTCGATTCGGTTCGCATACCTGCGATTGCTACGGAGCGGTGTATCGGCAAGGCCTACGTGCCCGGCGGATATCTCGCGATGACACCTGACGGTTATCTGTTTGCAGCCCAAGCGCCGCACGGGGTCAATCCTCAAGTCCTCGAGGGGTTGGTTGTATATAATCCCGCGAAGCCAGACACCGCGAAGTTCATCTGCATAGGAAGACACATGTTGTTTCTCACTTGTCAAACAATGCCTTAACAAAGAGAGCACCAGCTAGCAGTTCTCCGAGACAACCTCTCGCGTATCCCGTCGGGAACTCTGAGAAACTCCCCTACAACCAGCCCAGTCCTTTGGGCTGCACGCCTTTTATCCCCTACCAACTCTATCCCTTGACAAATCGGTCAATTTTGCTATATTATCTCCTGACATCCGTCGACAAGGCTGTGACGACCATCTCATCCCAAGCTTGGAGGTAATATTGTGCGTAAGATAATTGCATTCGTCTCAATCGCGAGTATTTTGGCCGGTATTGTCTCCCCGCGGCCATGTTATGCGGAAACCGTACCGGCAAGCCACAGTCTGAGAGAATTCATTACCCCCAAGGGCACGATCGATCTTGCCCGCGTGAGAGCCACCGGCTATCAGGGACCTCTCGACCTGAGCGGGTATAACATACAGCTCGACTCGAAAACCGGCGAACCGCGCGTCCAGAGCTCCCCCGCTAACCCCAGTGCCGACAACCCCGACGACATCTACTGGGACAATCGTATTTCCCCTTCAGTTCCCGGTGCCAATGACGCTGTGAAGGCGGCCACTGTTTTTGAGGGAAACCTTGTCATTGGCGGTCAGTTCACAATCGTGGGTTCGATCCGCGTGAACTACATCGCCGTGTGGAATGGCGCCGACTGGAAACCGCTCGGAGACGGCGTGGATGGTGAGGTCAAAGCGCTGATCGTTTATGACCGGAAGCTCATTGCCGGGGGAGAATTCATGTACGCTGGCGGGGTGAGAGTCGATTACATCGCCGCCTGGGATGGGTCGTCATGGTCCCCGTTGGGGAGAGGGCTAAGCGCGAGAGTGGAAGCCTTGGGGATCTACGAGTCTAAGCTGATCGTTGGGGGTGACTTCGATGAGGGCGGCACAGCGACGGGGTGGGTTCAGGCGAACAGAATAATAGCCTGGGACGGTGTCAACTGGTCAGCCTTGGGAGCTGGATTGAACTCGTCGGTTTGGGACTTGACCACTCTTGGCAAGCTTCTCATTGCTGGAGGCCGTTTTGTCGCTACCGGGGACGGGAAGGACACCGTCAACTACATTGCCGCTTGGAACGGCTCGAAATGGTCCCCTCTCGAAAGGGGCATGGACGAAATGGTTCAGGCGCTCACAGTCCACGGCGAAAAACTGATCGCCGGGGGGAACTTCACTACCGCCGGTGGCGTCGCGGCTGTCGGTATCGCCGCCTGGGACGGCATCCAATGGTCGGCCCTGGGCAAAGGTGTTACCGGTGCGGTTTATGGCCTCGGTGGGTATGAGGGGATGTTGATAGCCGGCGGAGAGTTTACGACTAACGACGGCGGCGCCACGGTCGTTGCGGCCTGGAACGGCTCCAGCTGGAAACCTGTGGGAACCAGCGTCTCCGGATCGGCCAATGCGTTTACAGTGTATGAGAAGATGCTGATCGTCGCTGGTAACCTCCATACGGTTGACGGCATCGGCGTAAGCAGCCTTGCCGCGTGGGATGGCTCAAACTGGTCGGCGTTCGGGAAAGGGACGAATCGGGACGTCCTTGCTCTGACTGTATTCCAGGGCCAACTAATCGCCGGAGGCTACTTCACTTCTGCCGGGGGAGTGGGCGCGAACCGAGTAGCCGCCTGGGATGGATCAAAATGGTCCCCTCTTGGTGACGGCGTCAGCTGGAATGACTACGGTTCCGTCTATGCCCTCGAAGTCTTCGAAAAGAATCTCATCGTGGCGGGAGAGTTCACAAAGGCAGGCACCATTGACGCGCACAACATTGCTTCATGGAACGGCTCTTCCTGGTCAGCCCTGGGATCAGGGATTGACAATTCCGTATACGCTCTGACTGTCTACAACAACAAACTGGTCGCTGGTGGATGGTTTCAGACGGCCGGAGGCCAGAAGACCAGTAACATCGCCACCTGGGACGGAGCCGGGTGGTCGCCGGTAGGGGAGGGGACCAACCAGGCGGTTTCCGCACTAACTACTTATAACAGCAAGTTGATTGTCGCCGGTTGGTTTACCGCTGCAGGAGGCATCGCTGCCAGTCACATCGCCGCTTGGGACGGTTCGGCTTGGTCAGGTCTGGGAAAGGGAACCGACGGTGGGGTTGATGCTCTGATTGTCTACGACAAAAAACTGATTGTCGGCGGTTGGTTCATGACCGCGGGAGGGATCGGCGCTAACTGCGTTGGCATCGCCGCCTGGGATGGTGAAAGCTGGTCCCCCTTGGGTCCGGGCACTGACCGCAGCGTTGCCGACCTGACTATTCATGACGGCAAACTGATCGCTGTCGGTAGTTTCACTGCGCTCGGCAGCGATAGCGCCTCCGGAATCGCGGCGTGGGACGGCTCCAAATGGTCGGCACTCGGGTCGGGTATCGGATATGATACGAGAGCGATGTATGCTCCCTTCCTTTCTGCAGTCACAACCTACAACGAGACCGTTGTGACCGGAGGCGGTTTCACAATCGCTGGCAACAAAGTCTCGGCCTATATCGCCCAGTGGACTAAGTCAGCGAGACTCGCTATCGACGACAACAACCCTGATGCTCTTCCCCTCGATTTCGCCGTTCATCAAAACTACCCGAACCCATTCAATCCCTCGACAATGATCGAGTATACTCTCCCGTCCCGAGCGCATGTCACGCTCACAATCTACAATCTGCTTGGCGAGAGGGTACGAACAATCGTGGATAACGACCAGCCCTCAGGTACCCACCGAACCGCTTGGGACGGCACCAACGAAAGCGGCGCACCGGTTGCCAGCGGTGTCTACTTCTATCGCCTCGACTCGGGCGACTTCACGCAATCCCGAAAGATGCTGCTGCTGAAGTAGCGCGGATTGTAATCGGGGTCGCGGGTGACTTCCATACTCGCTACTCTCAGCGCGTGCAATCGACGTGCGCTCAGTTCGCGCATGGGCTCCTGTACAACAATTCCATAGACTTCCCTGTCGGCTCCCTCTATATTGCCCCGACATCAAAACGGAACTATCATCCCGTGTATGTGTAGGAGAAGATGCGTGAGTTCATATAGAGTCACTTTGTCATTGTCACTGGCCATTGTCTGTCTGTTGGCCGCAACCGCTTCTGCCTTCGAGCCGATCTTCAACACCCGTCTCGACTTTCCCGTCGATTCGTTCCCCGTTTCCGTCTGCAGCGCCGATTTCGACCATGACGGCATCCTCGATCTGGCCGTGGCGAATTTGGGCGATAGCAGCATATCGATCCTTATCGGGAACGGCGACCGCACGTTCAAGCCTGCCGTAAATTACGCGGTAGGCGGCGCCCCCTACTCGATTTGCGCGGCGGATTTCGAAAACGACGGCTGGAGCGATCTGGCGGTAGCCAATTCCAAGTCCGACAACATCTCCATCCTGCGCAATAATAGCGATGGGACTTTCGGGCCCGCCTCCAACGTTGCCGTCGGCTCCTATCCCTATTGTGTCATCGCGTCAGATTTCGACGGCGACACCTGGGTCGACCTCGCGGTCGCCAACTTCGGCTCCAATACCGTTTCGATTCTCAGGAATGTCACTCATATCAGCTTCTCAGGTACCCCAACATTTCTCGACGCCGTCTCCTACAACGTGGGAACTGCCCCGTACTCCCTGTGCGCTGCCGACTTCTATCGCAGCGGCAGACAGGATATTGCTGTCGCCAACTACGGTTCCAACACTATCTCGCTCTTGAGGAATCAAGGCACTGCCGCAACCTTCAATTTCAAGGACTCCATCAAGGGTTTGAATCACCCGATTTCGATCTGCGCCAGCGACTTCGATGGCGATGGGAGTCCCGATCTGGCTGTCGCCAATTACTTCTCCAAACGCACCGATACCGCGAGAGCACAGCCCCCAGACTCAGTCTTGATCTTCCGGAACAAAGGGAACGGTCGCTTCGACAAGGTCGACAGCTGCGCGGTAGGCTTCTATCCGAGTTCTGTTGTTGCCGCCGATTTCAATGGCGATGGAACCCCGGCGCTCGCGGTTACCAACTACGGCTCGCACACGGTTTCCATCCTGAAGCGTGGCGCCTCCCAGAGGTTCACGCTCGACAGCAGTTACTTTGTCGGAAATTTCCCTTCGGCCTCTGTTGCAGGAGATCTCAACGGGGATAGCAGAATCGATCTCGCCGTGGCCTGCACGGGTTCGGGCAACATTGCCATCCTGCGTAACCGAGGAAGCGCTCGGTTTGATTCGCACGGACAGCGCTACGTGACCTCAACGCCACCGCTCACAATTCGCGCGGCCGACATCAACAACGACGCGGCCTTGGACATGATCCTTACCCGAACTGCCGGCTCAGATATCGACCTGCTTGGTCGAGTCCTGATTATTTCGAACAATGGCGACGGGACCTTCAGAGTTGCAACCTCGACCAACGGCGGCTCGCTCCCTTACTCACTGTGCGTTGCCGACTTCAACAATGACGCCGCTCAGGATCTGGCCGTTACCAACCCGGGTGCGAATGCGATCTCAGTTCTGCGCAACCGGGGAATTGGCAGCTTCGACGATAGCGCTGTCGTCTCGTATCCGGTGGGAACCTCCCCAAATGACATAATCGCCGCTGACTTCAACAACGATGGCAAGATCGATCTGGCAGTGGCCAACAGCGGTTCCAGTAACATTTCGGTTCTCATCGACACGGGTAGCGGACGATTTTCTGCAGCCGTGAGCTATACGGTCGGGACGCTCCCGAACGCGATTCGCGCCGCCGATTTCGATCGGGACGGTAAACTCGATCTGGCCGTTACTCATGGTGGCACTACGCGTCTTTCAATTCTGAAAGGGAACGGAAACGGCTCCTTTGCCGCTACGGTCAACGATGCCGAAGCAGGTGGCCCGACTGCAATCTGTGTCGGCGACTTCGATGGCGACTCCAGACCGGATTTGGCCGTGACCAATTATGACTCCAATTACGTCGCCATCCTGAAGAATACCAACGGCACGTTTTCACGCATTGGTAAGGTGTCTGTCGGGAGAAACCCAGTCGACATCGTCGCGATTGATATTGGCGACGGCAAGGTTTCACTCGCCGTGGCGAACTTCGGCTCTGACGATATCTCGATTCTCAAAGGGAACGGTGACGGCACCTTCGCCAGCGCAGCCCACTATGGTGTGGAGTATCGCCCGAATTCACTCGCCGTGGCCGATTTCGACCGCGATGGCAAAGAGGATCTGGCGGTTGCCAATCGAGGTTCGAGCAGTGTCACCCTGCTTTTCAACGCGTTGCAGGGTCCGACTGATGTTCGCGACCACCCGTCCGAGAATCTCCCCGACGCTTTCACGCTTGCACAGAATTATCCCAACCCCTTCAATTCCAGCACGACCATCACTTTCGATCTTCCGAATTCCTCGATGGTAACGCTGGAAGTCTTCGACATCCTTGGTCGACATGTCACGACCCTTGTGCATGAGACCCTCTCCGCCGGACATAAGCTCGTCACATGGGATGGTTCCGACTCGCGCGCGCGGAATGTCGCTTCGGGCATCTACCTGTACCGACTGCGAACTGATCTGCGCGCCGACGCGCGAAAGATGATACTGCTCAAATAGATAACGCGATCTGTGGTCGCCGATCGCTAGTCACCTGCTGAAGATCATGGCTGCGTGACGGTATGTCCGGTCGCGAGGTCGCGCTCTTCCGGCCGAAGCCGGAAATCATCTCCCTCTTCTTCTGACACCCTCTTGAAGAATTCGCACTTGAGACAACTTTCGATCTTGAGGGCAAACATCCCCTGCACAGTTCCGTTGCAGAACGTTCCGGCGACCGCCCAGCAGACTCTCCCGCCGTTTTCGCCACCGTTGATTCCGGAGAGTGCCGTACTCTCCGGCGCCGGACAGACGCCCATTTCCAGAACGTTTCTTCCCCCCGGCTCTCGGCCGCAGTTTTTCACTTCCCAACAATTCTTTAGATCACTCACCTGCCCACAATCTCCCTGCACGTCGTTCTTTCGCCTCGTCGGCTCTCTCTTGACTCCCAGTACACATATGTTTCGGCACCTGGCGTGGATTGATTGAGAGCATAATCTTCACGGATTTTTGTCGCGCCAACGGATTTCCGGTGCAATCCGGTTTTCGAAGAGAAGGTCGGATGAAAACTGGTAGTAGGCTTGCACCCTTCTCTTCAGCCTTTCCGCCAGATCTGGGTTCCGCTCACCAATATCATGTGTGTAATCCCCAGTCGAGACATCGTAGACAAGCGGTCTCCGCTTCTCCTGTCCGGCGATGACCAGATACTTGTCTTCGATCCACCCCAGATGATCATCTGTGATCCAGAACGCGAACCCGTTGCTGTCTGCGAGCGAGAACAGATCACGCCCCATCGCCGCGTGATACGGCAGCCGCATGAACTCCGCCACGGTCGGAAGGATGTCCGTCTGCGACCCGATCACCGACCGAACGGCCGGTTCGATCAATTTGGGTCCGTAGAACAACAAAGGGACTTGCTGGTTTTCGTATACGTTCAGACCGGTATGATGGGTATGATCTCCGGTTATGATGAACAGCGTGCGATCAAAATACGACTCCAGCCGAACCTTCTCGAAAAACTGCCCCAACGCCCAATCGGAATACCGGTAGGCATTGAGATACCGCGCATCGGTATGGTCCGATTCCGTCAGGAGATCGTGGCTCCCATCCGGTGATGATCCCGGCGCATGCGTCGAAACCGAAATCACAAAACCGAAGAACGGTTTGTCACTGACGGCGCGAAATTCAGTCAGCGCCCGATCGAAAATGAACTCATCGTCATACCCCCACTCCTTGAACTCCCCGCCACAGTCCGCCATGTCGCTTGCCGAGATCTGTTTGTCGAAGAGCTCATGGGTGAACATCATCCCCAGGTTCTCGAAATCAAGAATGCCCCCTGTCACCAGAACCGACGCATACCCCCTTTCTTTCAGCAATCGGCTCAGCGATCCGAAGTTGTTCCCCAATTCCGGACGACGAAGGGTCGGTAAGCCTGTTCGCTCCGGAAAGCCGGTCAGAGTGCAGAATGTGCCCGATGTTGTTCGATAGCCCGACGCGAAGAAGTGATTGAATCCCAGCCCCTCGGAGCAGAGTCGATTGAACTGGGGGGTCACACCCAGCGTGTCTCCCATGAGCCCCGTGTATTTTCCTGTCCAACTCTCCATGAGGAGAACGACCACGTTGTACGGGCGAAACGTGTCCCCCTTCGAACTCTCCGTCCGTCTGAAAATCGGGTACCTGGGGTCGATCCGACGTGTGGAATCAAGCCCCAGTAGTCCGAGCGTTACTTCCTGTGCAACAGTCGCGTCCATGATCCTCGGCGCCGCTCGCAAATCCCATGCCCGCAGCGCGCTGTAGGCGCCGTTGAGGGTCAGGATATTGACGCTTCGAAAGTTGCTAACGAACGAATCGGCCATGCGGAGCGGAACCCGCTGCAGTCCGCCTCTGGCCAGCACGACCATCAATGGCAAGGCCAGTCCGTACACGAGCGCTCGCCGCCTGATCGAGATTGGCGACGTCTCCTGCACGCGAAGCCGCCGCGCGAGGTATAGTGTAGAGCCGACCAGCACGGCCAGCCCCAGCAAGCCCGCCACGCACAGCGCCGGACTATCCAGAAACGCCGTTTTGACGATCGGAATCATCTCACTGTTGAAATTGACCCGTGCTTCGTAGCTAAGATGCTTTTGCGAGTAGCGATAGTACAGCAGATCAGACAACTCGAGCACATAGAGCACGACCATGACCATCTGAACGAGTAGAATCCAGAGCCAGCGGTAGATTCGCGAGTTGTTCAGATAGGGAAGGTGGGTGAGGACAAGAATACCGGCGAAGAAGACGCCGATAATTGCTCCATCAAAGCGAACTCCGTGCGCAAAGCCCCGCAGGACTTCGCTGGTCGCAACCCCTGCAAACTCCAGCGGATATCGCAATAAGAAGAGCAACCGAAATACCGAAAACAGACCTATCGTTGCCGCCAGGCTGGCTGCGAAGAAGAGGAATTCCTTGCCGCGAATCGGTTTGGCCGCGGCGAAGCCGTTCATTCACCGGCCCCGTGACACTTCTTGTATTTCTTGCCGCTCCCGCACGGACAAGGATCATTGCGTCCCACTTTTGGCGCGTCGCGTCTGACCGGCTGCACTGATTGGGTTCCGGCTTGCGATGCGGCCGCCATCGGGTTCGGCTCGTTTTCACCCGACGGATTCTGCACGGCCGAGGCGAGTCCCATATTGGTGCTCTCTGCATGGTGCGCCACCATCGCCGGTCGTCTCTGTTCGGCGCGCGCCCGCTCGGGAACGTTGACCTGCAATTTATACACCAGATTGACAATCTCTTTGTCGATCGTCTCGATCATTGTCTGGAAGATCGTGAACGCCTCCCGCTTGTAAATGTCGATCGGCTTTCCCATCCCGCCATGATATGCCCGCAGACCGATACCGGCGCGAAGCTCATCCATCTCCGCCAAATGATCCCGCCAATGGCGATCGATCGTCGACAGCACCGCGTAACGCTCCAGCTGCCGCATAATCGCAACGCCGTAAGCTGTCTCTTTCTGCGTGTAGAACGCCATAACCGCTCCGAGCACATGCTCTTTGAGCGATTCGCGCGTCAACTTCGGAATATCCTCCGGTTTGAACTGCAAGTTCAGAAGGTAAATCTTCCGCAGCTCCTCGGTGAAGCTGGTCAGATTCCAATTCTCGGGATACTCCTTCTCCGGGCAGTTCGCCTCGATCAGTCCTTCCAGAACCGAATCGATCAGTTCGCCCACTTCATCCTTGATCGATTCGCGTTCCAACGCGGCCAAACGGCGTTCGTAGATCCATTTCCGCTGGACATTCATCACATCGTCATATTCCAGCGTATGCTTGCGGATCGCGAAATTCTGCGCCTCAACCTTCTTCTGCGCCCGTTCAATGGCCTTGGTCACCATCCGATGCGTGATCACTTCCCCTTCTTTAACCCCAAGGCGATCCATGATCGCCCCGAGGCGATCCCCGCCGAACAGTCGCATCAGGTCATCTTCGAGCGACAGGTAAAAGATCGACGAGCCCGGATCCCCCTGCCGACCGGAGCGCCCACGCAACTGACGATCGATCCGCCGCGACTCATGCCGTTCCGTGCCGACAATATGCAGTCCGCCCAGCTCCACCACTCCGGGGCCAAGTTTGATATCCGTGCCGCGCCCCGCCATGTTGGTCGCGATCGTTATTGACCCTTTCTGACCGGCGTTCGCCACAATCTCGGCTTCGCGCTGATGCTGCTTGGCGTTGAGTACGTTGTGCGGTACTCCAGCGCGCTTCAACATGCGTGAAAGCGTCTCCGACACTTCCACCGACACTGTTCCCACCAGCACCGGCTGTCCCTTTTGGTACTTTTCCGTGAGTTCCTCAACCACCGCGTTGTATTTCTCGCGGCGGGTTCGAAAGATTTGATCTTCCATATCTGCGCGAACACAGGGTTGATTCGTCGGTATGACTGCCACATCCAGCTTGTAGATTTCCCAGAATTCCGGCGCTTCCGTCTCCGCGGTCCCCGTCATACCGGCCAGCTTCTCATACATGCGGAAGTAATTCTGAAGGGTAATCGTCGCCAGCGTCTGCGTCTCCGCCTCGATCTTCACTCCTTCTTTGGCTTCGATCGCCTGATGCAATCCATCCGAATACCGTCGCCCGGGCAGAATGCGGCCGGTGAATTCATCGACAATCATCACCCGCCCGTCCTGAAGGACATATTCGACATCCTTTTCATACAGCGAGTAGGCTCGCAGCAACTGGTTGATGGCGTGCACCTTCTCCGAGCGTTCGGCGTGTACTTTGTAGAGAGCGTCCGTTCGTTTCTGCCGCTCCTCGGGTGAAAGCGTCAGGTCTCCGTCCATCTCCGAGAGCATCGTCGACAGGTCGGGAATCTCGAAAAGCTTCTGTTCTTCCTTTGAGAACTGCTGGTTCCCGAGGTCCGTCAGCGCAATCGTGTGCTCCCGCTCGTCGATATAGTAGTAGAGCCGATCATCGACTTCGTGCAGTTTCTTGTCGCGCATATAGGCCGACTCGACGTCGCTCATCAGTTTCTTCATCCCTTGCTCTTTGAGCAGCTTGAGCAAACGGTTGTTCTTTGGGGCGCCGCGGTTCGCCGCCAGCAGAAGCGTGCCGGCCTCGAATTCATCATCCGATTTTTGCCCGCTGATCAATTTCTCCGCTTTTGACACCATGTCGTTGACCAGCGCCGTCTGTTTGCGCACGAGGAGTTCCACCGTCGGGCGCATCTCGCGATAGCGGTCATGCACCATCGTTTCTTCCACCAGGCCCGATATAATCAACGGGGTTCTGGCCTCGTCGACCAAAATCGAATCCACTTCGTCAATGATCGCGTAGTGGTAGTTCCGGTGGACGCGATCCTCGGCCCGCTGAGCCATATTGTCGCGCAGGTAGTCGAATCCGAATTCATTGGCCGTGCCGAACGTCACGTCGCACTCGTACATTGTGCGTCGCTCGGCGTTGGACATCTGGTTCTGGATGACCCCCACCGTCAGGCCGAGATACTCATAAATTCTCCCCATCCACTCACGGTCTCTTCGGGCCAGATAATCGTTGACCGTGACGATGTGCACCCCCTTGCCGGTCAGGGCGTTCAAGTAGGTGGGCAGAGTCGCTACCAGCGTTTTCCCCTCGCCCGTGGCCATTTCCGCGATCTTTCCTTGATGTAATTCGATGCCGCCGATCAATTGCACGTCGAAATGCACCATATTCCATTCCGTCGCGAGATCCACCACCTCCCAGCTTTTCCCCAGGTTTCGTCGACACGCTTCCTTGACCACTGCGAACGCTTCTGTCATCAGATCGTCGAGCGTTTCCCCCTTCTCAATCCGCTCTCGAAATTCCGCCGTTTTCGCTACCAGTTGCTCATCGCTGAGCTTCTGATACTCGTCAAAGAACGCATTGATTTCAACGACGAACGGCTCTAATTTCTTTGCGTCTCGCTCATGCTTTGTCCCGAATATTCGTGTAATGAAGTTCTTCATCTATCCTTCTCTGTGATCAATTCCAAGGCGGTAACATAATACAGATCATTAATCTAATCAACCACCCTGAAACGGGCGCCAAAGCGACGACAGAAGTTATGCCAAACCTAGCTCTTTGGGCTGCGCACCTCCAACTCCCCCTCGCCCCGACCCTGGGCGGGGAGAGCGTGCCCGACGGGCGGGTGAGGGGAATTCTCTTCATCGATAGATCATTGGCATTGCGATCTAACCGCGAAGCACCGGGTGAGCGGAACCCTTCCCCATTCCCGCGTCGGGAAGGGGGCCCGGGGGTTAGGTCCCGTTCCCCGACCGTGAAGAAAACGGCAAATCTTGCTCTTTGGGCGCGGCGCACCTCCAATTCCCCCTCGCCCCGACCTTAGGCGGGGAGAGGGTGCCCGACGGGCGGGTGAGGGGAATTCTCTTCACCGATAGATCATTGGCATTGTGATCTAACCGCGAAGCGCCCGGTGAGGGGAATCCAACCCCATTCCCGTGTCGGGAAGGGGGCCCGGGGGTTAGGTCCCTCTCGCCTGTGCAGGAAATGGACAAACAATTCGACAGCGCCCCGCGTCGGCAATGTCTTTTTTCAATCTTATCTTCCTCAATCCCCTTTAGAAAAACTGCTGCACACCGATCATAGACGGAGAGTCCCAGCTTTCACGATACAGAAGGGGTGAAGAGACTCGAGCAGCGGGATCGAATGATTAGTGGGGGTGACAAACCGAATCCAACTTCAGAACACGAGAATAGACAGTCCTTAAGCATTAACTACATCCAAAGAGAGGGAGAAACGTTTCATGAGCTGGAAAGACATCAAAATCGGCAAGAAGCTGTATATCGGCTTCGGAATTGTACTTGGCCTTACCGCCGCCACTGGCTGGGTCGGCTATAGCGGTTTGGAATCGGTCGGTCGAAGGGCTGAAAACGTCTCTGACGGCGAAACCAACAGGTTCTTCGCCCAGGAGATGGCAACCATGCGCCGTGACTTCACTTCGACCGGCGACGAAAAACACGCTGAAGCTATTAGCAAGAAGTGCGACGAGCTCCTTGCAGGGATTGAGGAATGGAAAACAACTTTCACCGTTCAGGCAGACCGGGATGCGGTCGACGATTGTCGCAAGGACGCCCAGGCATATAAGGACGGCTTCAAGGAATACCACACAGCCTTTCGTGATGTGGAAAAGGAAGAGCTCGAGATGCGCGCTGCCGCTCGTGCGATCGAAGCAGAGATTGCAGATATGGGGAGCGAAGCTCGCGACCTGCAGATTATGATTCTCCAGGTCAGACGAAACGAGAAGGATTTCCTCGCAAGAAACGACACCAAATATTCCGAAGCGACTCTGAAGTTCGCCGGCGAATTAGCGAATGAGTGTCAGCGCATGTCCGATCGAACTCGTTCCCAGGAGACCAAACACGCCTTGACGAAGTGCGGCGACGAAGTCAAAACCTATGTTGAAGCTTTCAATACGCTTCTCGTGGGAAGGAAGGCCTGCGAGGAACAATTGCTCGAAAATCAGGCCGACAACAAAGAGTTAAGGGAGCAAATCGACCAAATCGTCGACGCCCAATTAAAGAAACTTGACTCCGATCGTGCTTCTGCCGTTTCATTGGCAGTCATCTTCGTCCTCTGCGCCATCGCGATCGGCGCCTTCGTGGCTTTCTTCATTGCGCGCGGGATTTCCCGCCCCGTTTCCGACATGGCTCGCATCGCAGAGCAAATCTCAGTTGGCGACATTCAGCATACCATCAGTATCAATTCCAAGGATGAAATCGGGACCCTTGGTGATGCCTTCCGCAAACTGATTGACTACATGAAGACTCTCGCGAATGCCGCCGAGCAGATCGCCGCCAACAACCTCACTGTGCACGTCGAGCCCAAGTCCGACAAAGACGTTTTGGGGAATTCGTTCAAGACCATGATCACCAGCCTGAGCCAGATCATTCGCCAGCTGACCGACAACGCCCGTGAGCTGGTCTCTGCCGCGACCGAAATCTCTTCCTCGTCGGAGCAGATGTCCAAGGGGGCCAAGGATCAGTCCGATCAGGTCAATCAGATCTCGACCGCTGTCGAGCAGATGACCGCCACCATCATCGAGTCGTCCCGCAACGCTGGTGACGCCAGCAACGCCTCCAAAGGTGCCGCTGAAACCGCCACCTCCGGAGGACAGATTGTCAACGATACGATCCAGGGGATGCAGAAGATCGCCGGTGTTGTCCGCGAATCAGCCGAATCAATCGGTAAGCTGGCCAAGTCGGCCGAGAAGGTCGGAGAGATCATTGGCGTTATCGACGACATCGCCGATCAGACCAACCTTCTTGCGCTCAACGCTGCCATCGAAGCCGCCCGTGCCGGTGAACAGGGACGCGGTTTCGCGGTCGTTGCTGACGAGGTCCGCAAATTAGCCGAACGGACCGGCAAGGCGACCGGCGAAATCACCGAGATGATCAAGGGGATTCAGAAAGAGACCGCCGAGGCCGTGCACAGTATGGAAGCCGGTATCCTTGAAGTCGACAAAGGACGCGAACTGGCCGACCGGGCCGGCAATAGTCTCAACGAGATCGTCACCATGGCTCAGCGCGTGACCGATATGATCAACCAGATTGCGACCGCCTCGGAAGAGCAGTCGTCGGCCTCCGAGCAGATTTCCAAAAACATCGAGCATATTGCCTCGGTCACGAAAGAAACCGCGACCGGCGCCGAGCAGTCGGCGGCTGCCGCTGAAGAACTGAATCGTCAGGCCGACGGCCTCCAGCAGATGGTGCAGCGATTCAGGGTCAGCTCTTAAGTGCCGATAGTATCGGAAAAAGGAAACGCCATGAGTGTTACTACGAAAAGCAGCATCGACGACCTGATTCAGCTCGTGACCTTCAATCTCGGCAGCGAGGAATACGGCATCGACATCCTTCGCGTGCAGGAGATCAACCGCATGGTCGAGATCACGCAGGTGCCGCGGGCCCCTCATTACGTCGAGGGGGTTATCAACCTGCGCGGCAAAGTGATTCCGGTTATCGATCTGCGCAAGAAACTCGACCTGCCGCTCAAAGAGCGCGACAAGAACTCGCGGATCATTGTCTGCGATGTCGGCGGGTCCGTGATGGGTATGATTGTTGACGCCGTCTCCGAGGTTCTCCGCATCCCGGGTTCGACCGTCGAACCCCCGCCGAATATCGTCGTCTCTGAATGTGCCGACTATATCAGCGGAGTGGTGAAACTCGAGGAACGTCTGATCATGTTCCTCGATATTACCGGCATCGCCGCCGAGGTCAATCAGGTGGCCGCCACCGCTTAGGTGGGCGTCTACAATAGAGTTCTCTATCGTTACGGCAGGTCTTGTCCCGGCTTCAACCGGGATGTGACCTGCCGTCTTCATACGTTACTCCAGCTGGCGTGCATCAGAAGGTACCAGAAGGAATTCCTCTCCTCGGGGAGAGGATGTCGCGAAGCGACAGGTGAGGGGAATTCCCCAACCAGCATCTTACGGTTGCGTTCAGGTCATGTTTTTCCCTGCTAAAGGTGTGTCCTGGAGCTATATTCCTCCCATGCGTAAAGCCGCTCCCCCTGTACCAGCCCCAACCGCGCGGCATCGCCTGCGGATCGACGGCCTCGTGCAGGGCGTCGGGTTTCGTCCCTTTGTCTTTCGACTCGCTCGGGAGCTTGACCTCGCCGGTTTCGTCCTCAACGACAGCTCCGGTGTTTTGATGGAAATCGAGGGAGAGTGCGAGAGTCTCGAACAGTTCAGAATTCGACTCTCAGCCGAAGCCCCGCGCCAGGCCAGCATTGTCTCTATCGACGCGACCTCGATCACCCCAACAGGGGAGAGTTTGTTCGAAATCCGTGATAGCCTCAGTCAGGATCACCCCAACACGCTGATCTCACCTGATATCGCCACTTGCGACGATTGTCTGTCCGAACTGTATGACCCTGCTGATCGACGTTATCGCTACCCCTTCCTCAACTGCACCAACTGCGGTCCACGCTTCACCATCGTGCAGAGCGTTCCCTATGATCGCCCCAATACCTCCATGGCGCCGTTCACCATGTGCCCCGATTGCGAGCGCGAGTATCACACGCCCAGCGACCGACGCTTCCACGCCCAACCCAACGCCTGTCCCGTCTGTGGACCAGAGCTCACTCTCTGGAATCGGACTACCAGGATCGCCGTCGATGACCCTATCGCCGAAGCTGTCACCTTGCTGCGTGCCGGAAACATCATCGCCCTTCGCGGAATCGGTGGCTTTCATCTGGCCGTCGACGCTCGGAACGACTGTGCCATCAAGGAACTTCGCCGCCGCAAAGGGCGTGCTGAGAAACCGTTCGCGCTCATGGTTCCCTCGCTCGACGCTGTTTGGAGAATCTGCGAAGTTTCCCAGGCTGAGTCAGCCCTTCTTTCCGATCCGCGTCGCCCAATCCTTCTGCTGCAAAAAAAGGAGAGCCATACTATCGCCGATGCGGTCGCTCCGAATAATCGCTTCTTCGGCGTCATGCTCCCCTACACTCCACTGCACCATCTGCTTCTGCGCGACAACTTCGACGCCCTCGTTATGACCAGCGGCAACCATTCCGAGGAACCGATCATGTGCGACAACGGCGACGCTCTCAAACGTCTATCGACCATCGCCGATTACTTCCTGCTCCATGATCGCGAGATCCTGCAGCGATGCGACGACTCCATCCTGCGCATCCTCGACGGCGCTGCACGCCCGATCCGCCGCGCTCGCGGATTCGTCCCCGAACCGATCTTCCTGAGTGTTCCGCTCAAACAGATGATTCTCGCCGTCGGCGGACAGATGAAGAATTGCGTCGCCCTCGGCCACGCCAATAAGGTCTTTCTCAGTCAGCATATCGGTGATCTCGATGATCCGTCAGCGTTATCGTTCTTCGAACACTGCATACAACACCTGAAATCAACTCTCGGTGTCACTCCCAATCTGATCGCCTGTGACCTTCACCCAGAATACCTCTCCACCAAGTGGGCGCACAGCCGGGCCGAAGTTCCTGTTGTCGACGTGCAACACCATCATGCCCACCTGGTCTCGGTGATGGTCGAGAATGGCGTCACCGACAGGACCATCGGCATCATCCTCGACGGAACCGGTTACGGCTCCGACGGAACCATCTGGGGCGGTGAGCTCCTCATCGGCGACGCACACAGCTTCGAGCGCTTCGCCTGGCTCGAGCCTATCCCGATGCCCGGCGGAACTCGCGCCATCGAGCAGCCCTGGCGGATGGCCGTCAGCTGCCTGTACCACACCTTTGGCGAAAACTTCCTCGAACTCGATCTGCCGTTTCTGCGTCGCCACACACGCGAGGATCTACTGCTCCTTACTCAGATGATTACCCGCAAGATCAATTCCCCCCTCACCTCCAGCTGTGGGCGACTCTTCGACGCTTTCTCCGCTCTTCTGGACCTTCGACACGAAGCCACCTACGAAGCCCAGGCCGCCATCGACCTCGAAATGGTCGCCGCATCCTGCCCCTTAACCGCGTATTCTCCCACCGAATGGTCCACCCCATCAGCACGTGGCCCGCTCGACATCAAACCGTTTGTCACCCGCGCTGTTGACGGTATATTACGCGGCGTGTCAACACCATTACTAGCTCTGAACTTCCATTACGATCTCGCCGAACTCTTCATCAACTCTGCCCGTCAAGCGCGAACGGCCTCCGGTCTGGAAACCGTCGCCCTGAGCGGCGGGGTCTATCAGAATGCTCTCTTCTTCTCATATCTTAAGCGGCGACTCGAACAGGAGCGCTTCCGTGTGCTGACTCACACCCTTGTTCCTACCAACGACGGCGGTCTTGCGCTCGGTCAAGTTCTCATTGCCGATCATCAACTCTCGACTTCGAAAGGATAGCCGATGTGCCTCGCCATCCCCGGCAAACTCATTGAGCTCTACAGCCAGAACGGCGTTCGCATGGGTAGAGTAGACTACGCGGGGACTGTGAACACTGCCTGCCTCGAGTATGTTCCTGAAGCTGCGCTCGGGCAGTACCTGATTGTCCATGCCGGATTCGCCATCACTGTCATCGACGAACTCGAAGCGCAGAAAACCTTGGCGCTCTGGCGGGAGTTGGTGGCATTCTCCGATGATCCCGATATCGATTCAGCAACCTCCAACCACCAGCCGGATAGCACGCGATGAAATTCCTCGACGAATATCGTGACCCAAAACTCGTTGCCGATCTGCTCGATCGAATCCGGCAGACCACGACTCGACCCTGGGTCATAATGGAAATCTGCGGTGGTCAGACCCATTCGATAGTGAAGAACGGCCTCGATCGCCTGCTTCCTCCCGAGATTGAGCTGGTTCACGGACCCGGCTGCCCGGTCTGTGTCACACCGCTGGAACTGATCGACAAAGCTATCGCCCTTGCCTCGCGCCCCGACACCATCATGACCTCTTTCGGCGACATGCTCCGTGTCCCCGGTTCTCACAAGGATCTCCTCACGGTCAAGTCCGAAGGGTATGATGTCCGCGTCGTCTATTCTCCGCTCGATGCCCTCACCATCGCCCGCGAAAACCCCGACAAACAGGTTCTGTTCTTTGCTGTTGGCTTCGAGACTACCGCCCCGAACAGCGCCATGACCATCTTCCAGGCTCACCGTGAAAACCTCGCCAACTTCTCGCTGCTCGTTTCGCACGTGCTTGTTCCGCCGGCCATGATGGCCCTGCTCGACTCACCTCACAATCGGGTCAACGCCTATCTCGCGGCGGGCCATGTCTGTGCAGTGATGGGTTGCCAACAATACGAGCCGATCGCCGATCGCTATCATGTTCCCGTAGTTGTCACCGGATTTGAACCGGTTGATCTGCTTCGCGGA
Organism: uncultured Ignavibacteriales bacterium; assembly: GCA_964540105.1. Taxonomy (GTDB): domain Bacteria; phylum Zixibacteria; class MSB-5A5; order GN15; family FEB-12; genus DATKJY01. Next base: position 346,251 of record CAZILL010000002.1, read on the forward strand.
ATTCTCGGCGCGATTATTCAGCTCGAAAGGGGAGAGGCTCGCGTCGATAACCAGTACCCGCGCGTCGTTCAACGTGAAGGAAATCTACTCGCCCAAGAGCGGGTCAACAGCGTCTTTGAAATCACCGATCGCGCTTGGCGAGGTATCGGCATCATACCGGCCAGCGGCCTTCGCCTGCGCGAACCATACTGCCAGTACGACGCCGAGAGGCGCTTTGCGCTCGATCGAATTTCTGTCGTCGAACCCAGGGAATGTATCAGCGGTCAGATCCTTCAGGGACTGCGAAAGCCGAACGAGTGCCCGGCCTTTGGTCAGCGCTGCACTCCCCAGTCACCGCTCGGCGCGACCATGGTCTCCTCCGAGGGAGCCTGCGCAGCCTACTACTCCTTTCAGCGTCAATCCTTGTCCGGGTGCAAATTGAACGCGAACCCAAACGGGTCCCGAATATAGCAGGGTTTTCGCGCTCCTTCCCAGCGGATCACCGCGCACCCCCTGCGCACCAGCTCATCGCGAGCTTTTTCGACATCAGGCACGAGAAATTCCATAATCGGTCCCATCGGCTGCCCCGCGTCGACAAACATCCGAAACTCCCCCGCCTTCAACTCCATTACCCCACTCTCATCTGACACTGCTGCCAGTCCCATTACTTCCCGATAGAATCGAAACAGTTTCTCTGGCTCGGGCGTCTGTAAGCAGATACATCGACTAAACTGAAACTCCATACATTCCTCTTTCGCCAGACCTCTTCATCCTGCAAATAACTGTTTCATACGTTTCGATTCAACTCATGATGAAACAGGTCCCGTTCTTAACAGAAACTAAACCAAATCAGTCACCGTTGTTCGTCCTACGTTACGATTGCGAGAGTGTCGCGTAACTGACAGGACAACATTGCATTACGAAGATCGTCGCGATGCGAGCGATTCAATTCTCGTCTGGCACGCTATTTACTTATGTCAATAGCAGACGGTCATCAGCTTCTGGTTCCAAACCAGATCATGGCTGGGCTTTGGGGAGAGGGGATTTCGCGAGGGAGGCAGAGACCCAGGGAGGGGGAGAGTCTCTTCTCGGGGGGAGACGAAGGACAAGGGGGACTGCAGGGGATACAAGTGCACTTGCAGATGGGATGAATAGGCGGCGCGCCTCGGCGGGCCGCCTTCTCATTTCCCCCCTTCTACTCTTTCAAAGAATCTTTCGATGCTCCACAGATCTTCTCGAAATAGTCCGTCCCAGCCGTGTATAATCACCAGAGGCCAAATTGTTATGATCGAACAAACCCGCAGAATCCCCGTTTTTCAACCCGATTCTGCTTCAGCTTCTTCGAGCGAGACTCCTCCTGTACCTGACTGTCAGCTCCGCCTGCTCATCATCTCGGCTAATCCCGATCTGTCCGGTTCTCAGGCCGATCTCTTTGAATCCGCCATCCAATGTCCCTTCTTCGAGCATCAGTCCTACGCCCCGCCTTTAGGCTATCGAGCGCTCCTGCGTCAGAGCTTCGGCTTCATCCGCCGACTCAGGCGTTCGATGTCTGAATGCGACATTGTGCAGATCATCGAATCCTCAAGCGTCCCGTTTCATCTGTTCACCCTGCCCGCCATAATTGTTAGCCGTTTCTACGGCAAGCGAACACTTCTCGAAGTCGATGCCGTTCGTGCCGAGAACCTTCTCGAACGATGGAAACTCCCTCTTCTGCCGATCCTGCGTCAGGTCAACGCTATGATCGTCGGTTCGACTCATGCCGCGCGCTCGCTCGAACGCTTCGCCCTTCATCCTCAGATCATTCCGCCGCATGTCGATTGTCGGACCGTCTCTCACCGCGTCATCAGTTCCCTCCAGCCGCGTCTTCTCTGTGCGCGTCCATTGGAACCAGACATGAACCTCGTGTGCCTCTTGCATGCCTTCAAGCTCGTCAAGCAGAAGTACCCTCGCGCCGAACTGGTCATTGCCGGCGACGGTCCCCAGCGCAACCAGCTTCTCCGCCTGATCGAAGTCGAGCGCCTGAGTGGTATCACGTTCTCTGATCCCTCTTGGGCCTCCCTTAATGACGAGCTCCAAGCCTGCGACCTGATGGTCAACAGTTCCTCACGCGACGACCTTCCCGCCATCCTCCTTCAGGCGCTGGCCGCCGGCCTCCCCGTTATCTCCACCGACGCCGGAGGGATCCCTGAGCTCGCCCAGCAGACCGATGCGCTCATCCTTGTTCCTCTCAACGATCATACCGCCATGGCCGAGGAGATCATCAGGCTTATCGAGAACCCTGATCGAGTGCGCCGACTTTCGAACAGCGCCCGCGTCATCGCGCTGCAGCACTCTTCCTCACGAGCGAGGCGAGCCTGGGCGAGCGCCTATGGCTTTGTCCCTTAACACGCTCCCTCGTTTTTTCTTGAATCAGGCTCCGCGCCGCTCTATACTAGCTCGTGCGCAGCCGCCATGAAGGTCGTGCCAATGCCCATCACCGAGGGACTCTGCCGTGAATGTCGTTTGGATGAAAGCCGATTATCCGTTCCCGCTCGATACCGGTGGGAAGAAGAGAACCTGGAATCTCTTGAAGAAGATTCTTCCCCAGATCGATATCACCTATGTCGGCTTCAGTCCCTCCCACGACGATCCCGATCTTCGCCTCCAGTCAATCTGTCGTCGCGCGCACACCGTCTACCGCGAACCTGACGACAGATCCTTCGGCTTCTACCTGCGCGTCTTCGCCAACCTCGCCTCCCGCTACCCCTACTACATCAACCGGAACCGTCGCTCTCTGCTGCAGCGCCTGCCGGCGCAATTGCACGCCGCCAAGGCCTGCGACCTGCTGGTTTGCGACTCGCTCGACATGGCCGCCAACATTGATTTCTCGCTGTCCGTTCCGAAAGTTCTCTTCCACCAGAGTGTCGAAACCCGACTCTGGCAGCAGCGCTACGAGGCCGCCAACACCTTGATCCAGAAGTCGTACTACAACTACGAGACCAAGCGCATGGCTGCCTTCGAGCGTGAAGTATGCAATCGCTTTGATACCATCGTCGCTGTCAGCGACAACGACAAGCTCCTGCTCGAAACCGAATTTGCCGTTCGAACGCCCATCGAGGTTATTCCTACCGGCGTTGACTGCCAGTATTTCACGCCTGATCCAACGATCAGATCGATCCCTAAGCGCCTCATGTTCTCCGGTTCCATGGAGCTGCTCTCGAACACCGATCAGCTGCTCTGGTTTGCCTCAGAGATTTATCCCCTCGTCAGGAAGAAGCATCCCGACGTCACCCTCGACATCGTGGGAAGCAATCCCACTTCGGAACTCATCGCGCTTGGGAAGAAGGATTCCTCGATTCGTGTGACCGGATGGGTCCCCGATATTCGCCAGTATCTCGCGCAGTCCGACATCTACATCGTCCCGCTCCGTGTCCCCGGTGGCACGCGCGTGAAACTGTTCGAAGCGATGGCCATGAAACGTCCTGTTGTCTCTACGTCTTATGGCGTCGAAGGACTCTCTCTGAAGCACGGATTGCACGTCATGCAGGCCGACACGCCGCGCGAGTTCGCCGACACGATCTGTAAACTCTTCGACGACCCCCCCGCCAAACTGGCCCTGGCCGATCGCGGCTGGCGCCTCGTCAACGAGCAGCGGGATTGGTCCGTCATGGCTGGGAAAGTGATCGAGCTCTTCCATCGCCTTCACCCCAAAAGCGTTGCCTGAGTATGCTCGCTCGCTACAGTCACAATTCGCTCAACACCTTCCGCGACTGCCCGCGCAAGTTCAAGTTTCACTATGTCGAAAAGATCGAACTGCCCGAGCGCGTTACCGCCGAACTCTTCCTCGGAAACGCTGTCCACCGAACTCTGGCTCGGCTGCACCAGATGGCTTCCGACGGGATCACGTGGCCCCTCGATGCCATGCTCACCTTCTATCACGCCGAGTGGGAAAAGCCCGAAAAACGACACATCGCGGTGGGCGCCGACTATATGACCGTCGACGATCACATCCGCATCGGCGGAGGTCTGCTGACCACCTACCATCATAAGCACCATCCCTTCGCCTCAGGGCATCTGCTTGTTGTTGAGCGGACGCTCACCTCGACCCTTCCCGGAACCCCATTCCAGCTCACCGGACGGATCGACCGCGTCTGGAAACGCCCCGATGGTGTCGTGGAAATCTGCGACTACAAGACCGGCAAGACTCTCACCCGAGGCAAACAGGACACTGCGTATTTCGAACAGATGGGTATCTACCAGCTACTGGTTCAGGGTAATTACCCCTATCTTGAACCGATCGAAGTTGCCGAGTACTTCCTCCGTCACGATCAGATTGTCCGAGAACGCTTCCAGCCCGAAGACCTAGACCTTCTCACCGAACAACTTCGTCTGAGCGTCGTCGAAATCCTGCACGCCGAGCGGCTCGACAATTTTCCCGCTGCCGAAGGCGCTCACTGCCGCTTCTGCGAATACACCGATCTCTGTCCCGCCAAGCGCCACGCGCGACTTCTTACCGACGAAGCCGGATCATCGTCCGCCACCGAGCGGACAACCGCCGCCACCGCCTCAGCTCTGGCCAACCGCTTTCTCGCCGCCGACACTCAGCTCAAGCAGCTTACCGGCGAGCATAGCGCCCTCAAAGAGGAGCTGGTCAGAGCCGCGCGGGAACTGTCGATGGAAAAATTTGTCGGGGAAAACGGCTCCGTGAAAGTCAAACTGGCCCACGAAGAAAAGTTCGTGACCAAGTCCGCCGATCCGACTAGTTTCGCCGATCTGGTCCACACCGCGCGGGAACTGCAACTCGACGACTGCTTCGAACTCAGCGCTGCCCTGCTTGGTGATCGTTACAAGAAGGAGCGCTTGACCACCGAGCAGATCGAACGCCTCCGTCCCTATCTCGTCACGCGCGATTCATCGCGCGTCACCGCTCAGCATAGCAGAGTCAGTCCCGAAGAACCCGTCGAGTAGTCGACCCATACTGATCACCAATCAAAAAGAAACCCGGCCTTCCCGACCGGGTCCAAATCCCCTGAAAACCCCTACGACTACTCTTACTTCGCCTGTCGAGTGATAAACACCGGCACGATGACCATATCCTTACGATCAATACGAGTCGTGTCCGGCGCTTCTCCCTGAATAGTATCAGCCACCGCCATCAGCGAATTGTTCGGGCTGGTCGTGGTCGTATCGACCGACAACTTCTCGATTGCCTTGTCCTCCATCGACGAAACAAATACTGTCGCCAATCGCCCGGCCCCCGGTTTCAGGCGATTCTTCGTCGGTCCCAGATTGGCGATCATTCCCAGCGTGATGCACTGGATCGCCGTATCGCACCGAAAAGTCCTGAACGTAAAGTGCTGCACTCGTCCGCCAGTATACACGCCCGAGTCGGCCACAATGCGATTCAATCCGCCCGTTATTTTGAGCGGTATCGACAGAGCTGTGACGTATTCGTCGTTCGACAACGAAAGTGTAATCGTCCACAATTTCGGGCTCACCTTGGCCACATCCGCATACACCGTATCCGGTTTGCCAAACTTATCCTGCTGGGCAAAGGCGCCACCGGCGACCCCCACGACCACCAGGATCAAAATCATCTTCTTGAGCAAATACTTCATGCTTCCTCCATGCTGCTCTATTGTTCCACTTTGTGCTTGTACGTTCCTCGGCCCCGAAAGATCCTACGGTTCCGGCTCTTCCAGCCTCGTCATCGTCTTGACATATACCTGATAGAGTGAATCGGCGCTTTTCGGGTCCTGCAATTTCTCGCGATAGATCGACGCCGCTGCAATCGCTGACTTTTGACCGATATCAGTCTCCGGGAACTTGTCGAATATACTCGCCAACGTCGTGGCCGCTTCCCTCCATTCCCCTTTCTGTCGGTGTAACTCCGCGACAAACGTCAGCGCCATCGCCTCTTTCCGGGTTCCAGCCCCTTTCACTGCCGCCGCGTTATACTCCCGTCCGGCCCGTTCCCACATCTTGTCCGCTTCCAGCTGGCGCCCCTGTTTGACATATTGCTCCCGCAGGTAGAGCATTGTCGAAAACGCCTCCTCCGATGCCGAATAGTTCTCTACGAGGAACTCGTATTCCGATTCCGCCCGTTTCCAATTCCCCTCCTGTTCAAATGCCTTCGCCCTTGTCAGTTGTGCCAGTGGCGCCGAGGCATAGTATCCCGGATACTGCTTCTGCATCTCCGCCAGCGTCTGGCGAGCGTCGGCGAATCTCTTCTGTTCCAGCAGCACGAGGCTCTTCTTGATCAGGAGTTCCGGACGATACAGCGTATCCCGCCCGCGAAGATCCCGTCCGATCGCGTCGTAACTCGCCAGCGCCTCATCATGCCGCCCGAGCTGTCCCGCCGAAATATCTGCGATCTTCAGCCGCGCCTGCAGCTCCACCGCACCGGTCGAATCAACCAGCTTGCCATAGGCTGCGATCGCTGCGTTCCAATCCCCCAAGTCCGAGTAGATTTTCGCCATCATGGCATGTGATGTCAGGCCCAGCTTTGTGCCCGGAAACCGAGCGATCATATTTTCATAGTACGCTTGAGCCGCCCCCATGGCCACTTTCCCTCGCACGCTGTCGCCGATTCGCGCATACACCTGGTACAGATGCGCCGGCACATCGAACACGCCAAAGGCAACATTACCGTCCCGATCGATGGGCGGATCGAGCGCCTGCACGGCCCGATTATATGCCTCGATCGCGCTGTCCAGTTTCCCCGCCGCCTGGCGCGCTTGTCCCAGCATCACATTCGCCGCCGCCACTTCATATTTCGCCAGCGGCACCCGCGCCAGCACGGTGCCAATGACTCCGGCGGCGCTGTCGGCGCGGCGTCCATTCATCATCAACTGCGAATAACGGACTGCAGCGTGATACGTCAGCGCGCTCAGCTCATCGAACGTAACCGAGTCAGCGCGTTGATCCACCGAATCCAGCGCGTGATAGCAGAACGTGAGCAGCTCCCCGTACGTCGTCCGGAGCCTGTTCATCAATCCGGGATCATTCAATTCCGGCTTGATCTGCCCCCCTTTGACCAGTCTATCCGCTTCGTAGAAACGTCTCTCAGCTTCGTAGCGAAGACGGACTCCCTTATTATCAGAGCACCCCTGCCCGAAAATCACCAGCCCCAGCGCAATCCCTGCCAGAACCTTGAAGAACCTATGCATAGATATCCTTATCGGCGTCTTTCCGCGACTGTAAAGCCCGAAGATACCCGTATCCCCATTCCGAAACAAGCTTTATGTACACATCCCGCCCTGTTGGACACTCTCTACGAAAGTTAACCTCCCACACTCCAGGACTAATTTCCGCCTTGTGCAGCGTCACACCCGTCTTTATGCTTTGACGACGCGGAGACGGACTTCCAGCTTGCGTACGACAAACAAGGAGATTTATGACGTTTGAGAATTCATATGGCAACGATGAACGGGCTGAGTCGTACGCGAGACTCGAGTTTACAGGGACATACTATCTGGCCTATCGCGACCTGCCGACTATCATCCGAAGACATGTGACCGGAAAGCGCGCGGTCGATTTTGGATGCGGCGCAGGCCGTTCAACGAGATTTCTTCGCGAACTGGGATTCGAGCCAATCGGGATTGACATATCGGAATCGATGATACACAAGGCGCGAACGCTCGATCCGGTTGGCGATTATCGCGTGGTTGCCAACGGTGAGTACAACAATGTCGGCCTCGGCTCCTACGACCTCGTGCTTTCTGTCTTCACGTTCGACAATATCCCCTCTTCGGAATTGCGTGCGAAATTGCTACAAAGGTTGAAAGAACTGCTGGTCGCACGCGGCACGATCGTTCTTCTTGACGCCACGCCGGAACTGTACGGAAGGGACTGGGTCTCTTTCACAACCAGCCACTTCCCGGAGAACAAGTCACCGCAAAGCGGTGACATCGTGAAGACAATAATCGAGGGGATCGGCGACCGCCGTCCGGTGGAAGATACGTTCTGGACCGATGCCGACTATCGAGCTTTGTTCAAGACCGCCGGACTTGAACTCATCGAAACCTATCGCCCGCTGGCTCGCCGCGAGGAATCGTACGATTGGGTAAACGAGACAACGATCGCGCCGTGGGTGATCTACGTACTGCAGCCGAACTGACCACGGCTTTCTGGCCCACCATTCAGGGCCTGTTGAAGAAGCTTCGTAAAGTCACAAATGCCTCACGGTTTCCCCTTCTCCCCGCTGGGGAGAAGGTGCCCGAAGGGCGGTTGAGGGGGGGGGGCAACAAGCCATTTATGGTGGGTTTTCAAAGTTGGGTCACTTTCGCCCAAGTTCGATGGAACGCTAAAGAACCTCCCCTCACCCTTCGCTTCGCCCCACCCTCACGCTGTAGGCTCCCCATTCCCGCGTCGGGAAGGGGGTCGGGGGGTTAGGTTCGGGAAGACGCTTCGCGTCTATTAGCAGTGAGACCCGCCCGCCCATGCAAAGCGATACACCCTCACGCCGTAGGCTCCCCATTCCCGTGTCGGGAAGGGGGTCGGGGGGTTAGGTTTAGCAAGCTGCAATCCGCCTTTCGTGTGTCGGGGGGGTTAGGTTCACACAAATTCACCACCGTTCCACTGGTAATTTCCGCTCCCCGCCCTTTGTAAACGAAAGGAATTCTCATGTCCTCCGAATCCGCACTCCGCACTGCCGCCCGCCTCAAAACGCCCGACCTCAAACCTCACACCACTGCCGACAAACTCTCCGCCCTGCTCAAGTACTCCTCCGCCGACATCACCAGCGGACGTTACCGCCTCATGCTCTACCGTTTCCTCACCGATCACGTTCCGCTCATCAATGCCTGCGTCTGGACCTGGACCCGCCTCACCGCCGCCCCCGGCGAATTCAAACTCATCGACAACCCAACGTCGCAGGTCGCCAGCGCCGCGCGCAGACGTCTCGACGATCTCTCCGACCGTCTCTACACCAACACCCTCGGCAATCGCATCGGCCTGCACTCCCTTCTGCCGGAACTCTGCCTCAGCCTCTTTCGCGACGGTCTCTTCGGCGGGTTTCTTACCATCAAATCCGACGGCTCCGGCGTCGACCGTTTCATTGCCGTCGATGCCGTCAACATCGAACGCCATTCTTCCCCGCACGGTCCGCGCCTCTTTCTCGAAACCGCCCGCGAGCCGATCAATCTTGATCGCGCCGACTTCTACTATCTCGCCCTGACCAACAACCACGCCGAACCGCTCGGGCGTTCCATTCTGCAACCGATCCCCTTCGTCACCTACATCGAACAACAACTCGTCAGCGACATGCACCGCGCCAGCCACAACTCCGGCTTCCACCGCCTGCACGTCAAGATCACGCCCCCCGAGCGCATCACCGGCGAATCCGAAACCGCCTACACCCAGCGCATCAACAGTTACTTCGATGCCACCGTCAACATGATCCGCGCCTGCGATGTCGACGACAACCCGGTCACTTGGGACAACGTCCTGATCGAATACATCGGCCCCGGCAACTCGACCGGTGTCAACAGCAGTTGGTTCATCAATCACCGTGCCATGATCGAGGACATCTGCGCCGGAACCAATCTCGCCCCGTATCTGTTAGGCTATTCCTACGGCGCGACCACGACGTGGTCCGCCTTCAAATTCGATGTCGTCATGCGCCAGGTTCGCTCTGTTCAGGCTCAGATCGCGCACTTTCTCGAATGGATCGCCAACATCGATCTTGCGCTGGCTGGTCTCGACGTTCGCTGTCGATTCCTTTTCGACAACTCGTTCGCGTATCAGGCCACCGACCTGGCCTCGGTTCAATCTCAACGCGTCGACAGCCTGCTCAAACTGTATCAGGCCGGACTGGTCGATCAGGAGACCGCCGCTATCCAGGCACGAGGTCTGATCTGAACCAGCAGCTTCACGACGACTGGCGTCGTGCCTTTGCCGATCCCGCCTTCTTCTGCGAACACTCGCTCGGCATCACCCTGCATCCGGGCCAGAAACTCTGGCTCGAGCGCTCGCAGTCTCGCGAGAACATTCTGGTCACAGGAAACCGCTGGGGAAAATCGTTCGTCGCCGCCATCAAACTTCTGCATCGTGCCCTCTTTCGAACCCGCCCGCTCAAGTTCGATCATGCCGGACGCTATCGCGCGGTCGTGGCCTCGATCACTCAGGATCAGGCGAACCTCGTTTTCAACCATCTCCTGCGGATCATCCATCAGTCCGGCTGGATAGAAACGCTCGTCGAGAAAGTCACCCGCGATCCGTATCCGCAACTTCGCCTCGGCAACGGCGCCACCATCGAAGCCCGCACCACCCAGAACCGCGGCGAGTATCTGCTCGGCAACGACTACGACCTCTTCATCTTCGACGAAGCCGCCTTCGAGCCGTTCCCCGAGTATCTCGTCGAGGAAATCATCACCATGCGTCTGGCCGACCGCGAGGGAACCCTCGATCTCGTCTCGACTCCCAACGGCAAGAACTGGCTGGCGCGTCGTGTACGCGAAATCCTCGAATCCAAACGCCCCGGCTATGTCCAGACCGGCGACAGCCGCGAAAATATCCACATCTCGCGCGAGTTTCTCGACGAGCGCGTCCGCTACTTCTCCGACAGTCGCCTCAAACAAAACATCATGGGACAATTCGTCGACTCAGGCGGGGAAATTCTCTCCTCAGCCTATGTCGACGCCGCTCTTCGCCGTCATTCGCAAGATCTCTCCGACGCAGTCGGTCGGCGTTATCTCACCGGATGGGATTTGGCGCGCAAACGCACCGCCACGGTCGGCGTCACTGTCGAACTGATCGGTGACCTGGCCCGCGTCGTCGCGCTCGAACGATTCCGCTTTCTCGATTGGGCCGTGATAATTGAGAAGATCAAGAAGCACCAGCTGCAATATCCGGGTCAATTGATTGTCGACGCCACCGGCTTGGGTGATGTCGTCGTCGAACAGCTCGCCGAGTATCACCCGCTCAAAGTCATCTTCACGTCCGCTGTCAAAGCCGAACTGCTGACCAACGTCGAACTCATGCACGCCCGCGGCTTGATATCGTATCCGCGCGTACAGCTTCCCGATGGTCCGGGCAGAGTCTGGTCGTTTGAAGATGAACTCCGTCAGGCTCGCTGGGACGACAACAACGAACAGGACTCCCTCATGGCCCTCGCCTTATCCCTCTACCCCCTCCGCCGCCCTCCCGCGATTGCAATCCCCCCACGCCTCTCAATTTTATAACACGCCGCTGAATCAAGGTCGCAAAAGTCTTGACGTAGACCTCGTTCTCTATTACATTGTAAGTGAACTTACTCGTTACGACTTAAGGGAGGTCTGATGTCAAAGCGTTCAATTCTGTTATTCGTTCTCGCCTTCATCACTCTGATCATTATCACTTACCAGACATTTGCCGCTTGTTGTGTCGGCACAACAGGTAATGTCGACGGTTCGGTTGATGGCGTAGCTGACATTTCAGACGTTTTCGCGATTGTGGATTTGTTGAGCGCAAATTTTCCACTCTCCACTTGTGTAGATGAGAACGATGTCAACAAGGATGGGACGATTGATGTTTCCGACCTTTTTGCAATCATCGATTACCTTAGTGGTGCAACTCCATTGCCGCCGTGCCCCACAGTGACAGACATAGATGGTAACGTTTACCAAACCGTGACTATTGGCACACAGGTCTGGATGGCCGAAAATCTGAGAGTGACACACTATCGTAATGGTGACCCCATTTTCAATGTGACCGATCAAGCTACTTGGACTGGTCTTACTGCGGGAGCCTATTGCGACTATGATAATGATACAGGTAACGTCGCCCTGTATGGTAGATTATATAATTGGGCTGCTGTGCTGGACGGCCGTAAGATAGCACCATCAGGTTGGCACGTACCAAATTATGCTGAGTGGCTGACGTTGGTAAGTTTCCTCGGTCCTGATGCTGGTGGCAAAATGAAAGAAAGTGGAACCACACATTGGTTGAGCCCCAACGTTGGTGCCACCAATGAAAGCGGCTTCTCCGGACTACCAAGCGGCTACCGTCTGAATGGGGGTGGTACTACTGCAGGATACAGCCACATGGGTGAGATCGCCTACTTCTGGTCATCTACGGAGTACGATGTTGACATGACAGCCGCATGGTTTGCGGGTCTTTTGAACTTCGCTTCCTGGTTATCTACGGGAGGCGCCCAAAACAAGGCATCCGGTTTTTCGATTCGCTGCGTGAAGGACTGATCGACGGCGCTCAATTTCCTTTCCTTTTCACTTCTCACGCGTGGAACAAGACTCCCCTCTCCCACTGGGAGAGGGTGGCGCGAAGCGGCGGGAGAGGTGGCCTTGCCCACCCCAGCTTCGACCGATGCGAACCGACGCTCGCGAAGCGATCTGGTGCAGGCTCGCCTGCCGCGAAGCGACGGGAGAGGTCGGTTCCCCCCCCAAACAAAAGCCTCTTGAGGGAAGGTGTCTCAAGAGGCTGGGGAAGGGAGGAGGGTTGGGGGTTCTATCTCTATTTTTTTCTCAATCGACTCGCAAATCCTGCGCTTAATCCACTCGCCAAAAGTATCAGCGTCGACGGCTCCGGCACCGGGTTCTGATTTCCGTTACCGCAGTCTCCGCCGTTATCGCCACCGCGATCTCCGTCATACGGCGGAATCGTCGGGGGGTCATATCGCGGGTTACTGCCGCAGTCCGGCGATGAATCACCACTACCATAATTGCAGCCGGAAGAATGATTGTAGGTCGAGCCCGATGGATACGACGGAAGCACCACGCCGTTCACCTCGTCCCAGGTCACTCCCAGAACTACGATAAACAGGACTCCCGCGAGTATCCACTTGAAGGGCGGGTTCTGCTTCTGTTCGTAAACTTTCATCCTATGCCTTTCGTTGTGACTCGCTGTCTGTCCATACAAGCAGATGATTGAGCAACAACCGTGCCCCTCCCTGCACACCCCATCCCGCCCGAGCAGCAAGCGCTTATCGATCATCATCTAACCCGAAATGATATGGGCGCCATCCCACACTTTTCATTCTCCCCTCACGCAAGAACCTGCACAAAAATGGAGTTGATCTGCTGGTGTTTCTGTTTCCGCTCCCCTTTGTAGATGACTGAACCTGCGCTCACCACGGAGGTACCTATGACCACGCGACCGGGGCGGATCACCGCGCACCTCGCCGAAACCGCCGACGACCAAATCTCGCCCGATCTCATTGAACTGATCAATCAGAACATTCACCCTCCTACGCCCCTGGATCAAGCCGACATCCACGTCCGCGTCATGTATATCGCGTCCGATCAGGTCAACAGTTTCGGCGGTCGTTTCCCCGCCGCTGAACTCGAGCATCTGGCCGAACTCCTCATCGATTCCCCTGTCCTCGTCGGCCATCGCAAGGATCAGCTCCCCATCGCCCGCACCTTCCACGCCGCCCCGGTCCAGCGCAACAGCCAAAGCTGGGTCAAAAGCTACTTCTTCTGGCTAAAGAGCGCCGACGGCGCCGAGAGTCTCAAAGAGAACATCGACGGTGGTATCTACAAAGAGTGCTCCATCGGCTTCACCTTCTCGTTTCCAAAATGCTCCGCTTGCGGCGACGATATCCGCTCCTGCCCTCATACGCCGCTGCAAACTTACCCCGAAACCGGCGGCCTCCCCTGCTACTTCGATTATTGCCAGATCGAGAAAGTCCTCGAAACCTCACTCGTCTATCGCGGCGCAACCCCCGACACCTCGGTCGGCAGCGACCTCATGCTCACCAAGGATCTCCCAATCATCCCTACCGCCGATCTGCCCGAATACACTCTCTGCATCGACTCTGCCGCCGGCGCCGCTTGTTTCCGTCTCACCACTAGGACCTCCCATTCCTATTTTGAACTCCGCCAGTTCAACCTCAATCGCTTCCTCGCCGGCTGTCGCTTCATCGCCGATCGCATCCCCGACAGCAAGCCCGATCGATCCTCAAACCGCGAAACCGTTCTCATGTCCGGTGTCGCAACCAGAGCGCAGATCACTCCCGATAGCTATCGCCTTCACCTGCCCGATCACAACCGCCGTCCGCTGATCATCCGCCCGATCCGGCACCGGGGAGAGGATCGCTTCCTGTTCTATCTCTCCCGATCATCAGGCGAGGGTCCTCACTCATGAAGCCGACGTTCCCCCCTCAGAATCCATCGCTGAAACTGACCAGCTTCATCATCCATCTGCTGACCGTCGCGCTCAGCATGGCCGCGGCTTACTTCATGACCATTCAGTCTTTGAAGATCGACCTGAATGCCAAAGCCGAAACTGAGGTCGTTAGCATGCTCGACAAGAAACTCTCCAGCCTCGAGCTCCTGCTCAAAGAAAGCGTGGTCACCAAGGAGCAGTTCTATCAATTCTCACGCGAGATCGACCGCCGCCTCGCCCGCATCGAATATCACCTCACCGGAGAATCAGGAGAACACCGTGGAGAAAAATAGTCTCTGCCTCACCGACCTCACCGACCTGAAAACCGCTCTGCGCAGCGACGATCTGACGCGCCTCGATTTTGACCGCCTCGCCGACTGGCTCGACACCTCCGCGCGACTCCAGGCCGAGCACGAATCCCTGCGCCACGATTATCTCTCCCGCATCACCGGCATGCTCAAAGCGATCGCCGCCGTCGACCGCACCAACGACCGTCACCCGGCCATCCTCGCCACGATCGAATCACTGCCCAGCATGTCCACCGCCGAGCTGCTCACTTGCTACCGGCACGCCGCCGCCCGTTTCCGTGACGCCTTCCCGACCAGCTTCGGCTTTCTCCACCACGATTCCGGGGCGGGGAAGAGGCTCCGCGGTTTCGACGATTACAAGTAAACCCGTCAACCCATCACGAACAGAAAACCACAGGAGACCCTTATGACTATCCGCGATCAAAATCTCGAAGCAATCGCTCCCGTTGTTGCCACCTTCAAAATCAAACAGACCGCCGGTGTCGACGATCTTAAAGACGTCAACCTTGGCCAGCCTGTGTCGCTGACCGCCAGTAACGAAGTCGGTCCGATCGCCAACGGTGGTCAGTTGCTCGGCAAACTCATCGGTCTCACTCTGACCGACAAAGACAACGGCGACCGCCTGGCCTCAGTCCAGATCGGGGGTATCTGCCGCCTCGCCGTCTCCGCCACCATCCCCGCCATCGGCAACCGCGTTATTGGCGGAGCCGCCGCCACCGTCAAACAAGCTCCGGTCCTCACTGCCTTCGATCCGGCTGGCGGCAATATCGCTCGCGGTACAGTTCTCGAAGTCAACGGCACAACCGACTGCACCATCCTCCTCAATTAGAAAGGTGATCATGAACAACCATCCTCTCTTTCAAACCACCGCCCAGACTTTCCACGATCGCGACCTCAGCCGTGAGTCTCGCTCAGGCGCGGTCGATCTCACACGGGCCGCCGCGATCGAGATCACCCGCGATCTCTACCTTGAGGCCGACAGTCGCGGCCTGACTCTCACTGAGCTGCTTGAGTGCGACGAATACGACCCCAGTGCCATCGGCTCACCCCTCGACGCCTTCGAACGTCAGCTCGCTCTCGCGGGTGTCCGACTTGGCGGCAAGACTCCCACCACCGTCGAACAGTTCTACCAGAAAGCCCCGTCCCTCATGCCCGAGTTCATCCTGCGTGAGATCAAACGCGGCCAGTCCATGCGCCCCGAACTTGCCAAACTCATCGCCAACAGCACCAGCGTCTCCTCCAATCGCTACACGCCGTTCTTCATCGACACTTCCAGCGACACCCGCTTCTCCCTGCGCCCTGTCGGTGAAGGGGCCGAAATCCCCCAGCTCATCGTCAACGAACAAACCCACGCCCTCACTGTTGCCGACTACGGCCTCGCCCTCAAGACCAGCTACAAGGCGCTCCGCTATCGTTCCACCTCCCAGTTCCGCGTCCTGCTCTGGTATGTCGGCTTCAAACTGCAGACCGACAAAATCGGCATGATCGTCGACTGCCTTATCAACGGCGATGGCAACAGCAACGGCGCCCGGGTCGTCAACGCCGCCGCAACCGGCTCGCTCACCTACAACGACCTGGTCACGCTCTGGTCGCAGTTCTCTCCCTTCGAGATGAACACTATCGTCTGCCACATCGACAAGATGAAGAGCATTCTCACCCTCAGCGAATTCAAGGATCCGATGGCCGGCTATCGCTTCCAGCAGAGCGGTGAACCGTTCAGCCCGCTCGGCGCGAACCTCATTCGCTCCGACAGCGTCCCGGCCGATCTGATCATTGGTCTGGATAACCGCTTTGCCATCGAGGAAGTGCTTTCGCAGCCCCTGATGGTCGAATACGATAAGATCATCGATCAACGCTTTGAAGAGGCCGTGATCACTGAATCCGTCGCGTACGCCAAAGTGATCAAAGAGGCCGCAATCATCATGGACACCCTGTTCTAATCCCGCTCACCCCAGCGCGCGGGCTCGTTTGGTCGGGTCCGCGCTGACCGAGGATACATGCAGAAGAAACTTTGCGACACATCCGCCTCCAACGATATGGCGCTCGGCCTTCCCCCGCAGCAGCGATTGTTTCGGATCGATTCCGGGCCGCACACCGGACGCCTCGTTACCGCCGTGGCTACGACTTCGTCAACCATCGAACTGCGCTACGCCGACCCTCCCTACACCGCTTGGTCCACACCGCTCAGTGTAGCCACCGATGCCGCCGATGGCAGCTTCGACTGTGCCCTCGATAGCTCCGGCGATCTCCATGTCGTCTACACCGAAGCGACCACCTTCAACCTCGTCACCCGCCGTCTGCTCTTCGATCAGGGTCAGTGGAGCGTGGGGAGCAAAGTGACTATCTTCACCGGCGCCCCATCCTACGATCCCAGTCTTGCCATCGATGCCGACCATCGCCTCTGGGTGAGCTTCTCCCTATTTACGGCTCCCAATCGCGTCATTCACGTCAAGTCCTCCTCCGACAGCGGCGCAACCTGGGGTACCTCTCCCGCCGACACCGGCTTTGCACTCACTACACCCGCACAAATTCTCGCCTCAAAACTTCTCTGTACCGCCCGCACCATTCATGTCATCTACGCCAAAGCCGGGGAGAGCATCGCGTTCCGCTCGCTCCCCGGTATCAGCGGCAGCTGGTCCGATGAATTCATCATCGCCTCCGATTCCACCGGATTCGATAAGAACTTCGACGCTGCGGTCAGCCCCGATGGTCTGCTCGCCGTCGTTTTCAACGACTCCCAATTGCGCTATCGCGAATTCGACACTCTCGCCTGGAGTCCGATCACAACGCTCGACTCCCTCCCGCAGGATTCCCCGCAGATTCTCTTTCGCCGGCGTGTTCCTGTCATCCTCTTTCTCGCTCCCTGGAACGGCCTGCAGAAACGACTCAAGTACATCGACCGCAAGACCGGCAGCTTCTCTACTCCAAGAACTCTCGACTCCCGAAGCCGCCCGTTCGATACCGTTCTGCTCTACGATCAAACCTCCGCCACCTATGCCGACCTCACCGTCGCCGCCCAAAGCGACACCACCGGCGATCTCATCCACCCTGCCAGCGGATGTCTCGTGAAGAATAGCGGCGACGCCATCTACCTCGGTCTCGATCGCCAGTTCCGCTACGCCCAGTTCCTTCTCTCCCGAATTGGCTCCGGCGGTTCAATCACTTCCAGTTATTGGGACGGCATTCACTGGAACTCTTTCAGTCCTTCCCTGGGGACCATAAGCCTCACGGCTGGCGTCGTTCGTTCCGCGCTCTGGAGCGACTACCAAAACGCGCCGCCCGACTGGCAGGAAAAGAGTATCGCCGGTATCACCCGTTTTTGGATCAAGCTCGAAGTCGTCACCCCCTTTAGTACGGGTCCGATCGGATCCCAGATCACAGCGATCTCCGAGCTAACCCGCGTCGTTGCGAGGAAATCCTGATGTCATACACAACCGTTGATCATGTTCGTCATCATCTCACCCTTCCCGCTCTCCCGCAAACTCATGTGACTGATCAGATGCTCACCCTGAGCGGTATTGACCCCGTCCCCTTCTTCCCCGGTCCGGTGCTCTCGTCGAGCGTCTGCGTGAAAACCATCCACGACTCCGATCCCGTGCGTTCTCTCGTCACCCTTTCTTCCGGCATCACTTCACTCGGCGCTGATCCGCTCGTGCGGGGTTCGGTCGTCGTCGCGGCCGACAGCTCACTTGGCCAGCTCTACCACGAGAACCGCGACTATACCGTCGACTACGAACACGCCACCCTGCAGATGAGGAGTGGCGGCGACCTTATCGCCGGCCAGAGCGTGGTCGTCTGGGCACTCCCGTTCACCCTCTACCGACTCGGCATCGATTATCAACTCAGTCCTGATCGTGGTGAGCTTCGCCGCCTCGCGGGCGGCGACATTGCCTCCGGCGAAACCCTCTTTCTCGATTACACTCCACTGTACACGAGCATCAACGACGCCATCTTGACTTACGCCGTTACTCAGGCCAACGCTCTGATCGAGCGCGAGGTTGACCCCTCCGTCACCTTCGGAGCCGATCCGACCCTTGGCTCCGCCGCCACCTGTCGCGCGCTGGAAATCATCTGCCACACGGCCGCTGCGCGCGATCTGAGTGCGCTGCCCAACGGCGACAAGACCGCCCCCATCTGGATCAAACTGGCCGATCGCTACTCGGCGCAGGCAGAGCGCCTACTCCGGAATTTCCATCCTCCGGTCACCCCGCCCGCCAGACCGCGCCTCACCTAAAGGAGAAACCATGTTCCCCGGCTTAGAACGTATCACCTCTCATCGTATCTGGTTTGTCCCCGACTTTGTCGTCTGGGGACTTCCCAACGAAGGAAACCTTGAATTCCTCGCCCATGAACGCATCGGGGAGAGCGGCGCTCTGTTTTATGGCTCTGAAGAGATCGGCGACGCCTCCCAGCAGGTTCACTTCAACACCCTCACTGATCATCGCGGCAATCTGCTCCCCGCCACCATCAAGTCCCCGCGCGTCATTCCTCGCCCGCACCAATCAGGCCTGCCGTTCATCACCGGTCACGAGTCAAACAACAGCTTCTTCATCGCCCGCGACGCCAACGCACCCGGCCCGGTCATGACCGATCTGCTCATAATCGAGATGGGACAGTAGCGTGAATACCCAACTTTCACCTGCCTCCCCTCCGCCAACCAACTTGAACATGCTCGACCAGCTGATCACGAAATGCTTCGGCGAGCTGCTCGACACCGTTGCCAAGAACATCAAATTGGGAGATTTCCTCAAAATGATCGAACTACGCCGACGACTCGCCCCCTCAGACGCAGACCAAAAGAAGTTTTGGGATCTGCTCGAACAGGTCCGCCGCGATAAGCTCGGCGGCGCCTCAACTGACTACGCGCCGACCGCGCTCAACGATACTGAAGATTGCTCTCCTATAGAACGTGAGGATTTCCAATCATGCGACGATTCATACTGCTCTTGATACTTTTAACCGCATCACCGCTATGGGCTGACTCGTTGTCCATTCAGCAGGGAGTGGGGCAGTACGGTCCATGCTCGTGGGGGAACCTCAACAAAGCCAACGCGAACACTCAGGATGTTGGCGCAGAAATCTCTGTTCTCAATTCCGCAACGTCCAATTGGGTGCGTTTCCTGCTTCGTCTCGACAGTCTGTCCTATATCCCCGCGCTTAGCGGCGCGACCGTCGATTCCGCCCGACTATGGATTTACAAATTCAACGCCTATGCCTCTGCCTCAACAGTTGTCACTCCCTACGCCGTACTGGCTCCGTGGACGTACTATGTTGGGGCGGGCTATTCCCCGACATGGAATAGGCAGGGCTACAACAATTCCGCCCCCGACACCAATTGGACAAATGCAGGTTGCGATACGTCAACGTCGGCTTCGGTAACGGCGGCGGCAACCGGACAAACCTTCAGCGGTTATGGAGCTGAATGGCGGTCATGGAAAATCACCTCAAGTATCGTCTCGGGGTGGATAACAGCCCCCTCAAGCAATCAGGGGCTCATCTTTCGCAGTACCGAGAACGCGGCTGGTGGTTCACCTCGTTTCCGTTCGCCAAGTTCCACGACAGCAAGCGAGCATCCCAAGTTGACCATTTACTATACGGCAGGGGGTGGTTCGCCCGCCAACAGCAAATATCGAAGACGCGAGATCATCATCAAAAGTCAGGAGAAGAGATAAGATGTCATATAAGGAGATTGGTAAAACTACGGGTTGGTTTGTCGGTGGAGTCGTCGGACTCTGGGCATCGCTTCTTGTATTGGCATGGCTGGTGTCGATTCCGATGAGCTGCACAAGGACAGAGGCTGCTATTGTCCGCAATGCGACATCGGGACAAGGAGCGGTTGATTCGCTCAATGTCCCTGTACTCTGTCTCGATTCGCTTGGGAATCCGACTACCTGCGATACGGCCTTTGTCTATGTCTGGAAGAACGCCGCTATCGTCTTTCGGGATTCGGCGGCAGTTGGCTCTCTGACGGGGATGTCGACGCTTACGGGGCTACGCTGGCCACTTTATTTCTGGCACAGACAGGTGTCTGATATCGACGGCACGGGCGAAATGGGGCATTACTCCGGCGTGGTTATTGCCAAGAAGAATCTTGTTGGCTCTGCGGCATGGCAAACACCAAGCCGCTTTGAGTTCGATGTCGTGAACCGGAGTTTGTCGCTGACACTGGACTCGGTGTATCAGGTCCTCTCCATGATTCGTGCGGGATTGACGATCAACGGGACGCAGTCATTCAACAATACCGGCCAAACCACGAACCTGCGAGCCGACATATTCGGAATTTCGAGCGACACGACGGCCGCCAACAACTTAGAAACTATGTTGGATGGGACCGGCGGACAGAACCTCTCTCTGGCACACCTCAACATTGTTGCCAATGATGCTCAGGCGGCTCTCAAAGTAACAAATACTGGCACTGGGAACGGAATTCAGGCACTCACCTATGACACCGCAGCTGCGGCGATGGTACTGGCTACCATAAACGGCGGAAAGGCCTTGAGTATCCGTAATGACGGACCCGTCATGCATGGCTACCCCGCCGTCTCCATCGAGGGGGCTGAGGGGACGGGGCTATACATAGAATCCGCTGATAGTTTCCCCGCACTATGGATAGCGGGGACTCCGGGCGGGACGGCATATTCCTCCGATGCTGTCAGGATCACCAATGGAGCGCGTGGTGCCAATACGCGGGGAGTCAGGATAGTAGCGGATAGTGGTGATGGTCTCGTAATCTCTACGGCGAAAGCAACGAAGAGTGGTGTTATCGTCAATGGGGGGGCAAGCGGATACGACATTGACGCCAATATTCATGGCGCGATTGACACGGCGCGGATGGTCTCCTCATCGGGATTCACCGACACCTCTGCCATCAAGACTCTTGCCCTGAACAATCCCTCTGCGTTCTACGGTCCTTCAAGCTCAGGTTCTGGAGCCTACGCGTTCACCGTTGTCACCTACGATTCAGCCAATCACCAGACTCTCCCGGGTGTCAGTGTCGCGATCCGCAATCTCGCCCAGACAGCGCTCTTCGCTGCAAGTCGTACCGATCCCCAGGGTGAAGTCTCATTCAATCTCAACCCGGCTGCCTATCTCGCTATCGCTGATGCTGTCGGCTATCTCTTTCATCCCTTCGATACCATTACTGTCGCCACTGCCGGGCGCGACACCCTCTTCGCGCAACGCTTCAATCCGGGAACTCCTTCATCCGCCGCACTCTGCCGCCTCTACGGCCATCTCTTCACGCTCAGCGGCTCCCCCGAACCAAACGCCATCGTCTCCGCATCCCTTCCCGGTGGCGTAGCTCGAAGCGGTTCGCTCGTTATTTCCCCGTTCTCGGTCTCCACGACCACCGACAGTCTCGGCTATTTCTTCCTCGATCTCATCCCGTCCGATTCACTTATCCCTTCCGGCGCTAAGTATGAAATCACGATCAACCGCTCCGACGGCTCCATTCTTCGCCAGCGTCTCCAGATCCCTTCTGCCCTCAGTTGGCGACTTGATTGGTAGCAGATATCACAACGCACATCCACTTCAACCCTCGAAAGGAGGCGCCCCTGGAATCAACCACACTCAGTTCCGGCTCATGGCTTGGCATCGTCGGCTCAACCGCCCTCATGCTCCTTACCTATCTGGCCAAACAGTATCTGATCCCGTTCCTTCAGGTCGGCAAACGCCAGAAATACGCGCAGTATATCGCGGTCATCGCCGACGACATCATCGACGAGCTGCGTCTCAAGTACCCCGAACGTACCTGGCTGGAGCACCTCGACGAAGCGATCACTACGCTGGTTACGGTCTGCGGCATCACTCCCGACATTGCCCAGCGCGCCATCAACGCTTCGGCCGTTCGTAAGTGAACATCCCCCATTCCCTCCTCTCCTCACCTTCCTCCCCTCCCAAAAAAAAGACCGCCCTGCAAGGGCGGTCTTCTCTCACAATGTGATCGCTTACCGAGTCGGCTGATTCCGCGGATCGACAAACAGGTAGTTCATATAATACACGATGTCCGCGATATTCACTGAACTATCCCCATTGGCGTCAGCCCGCGCCATCCCACCCACCGGCGGCGTTCCTCCGCGCGTGATCGCATCAATCAACACATACAAGTCGGCAATATCCGCCGCTCCGTCGTTGTTGTAATCCCCCTTCTTATATGTCGTCGCACAGGTGTAACGGACCAGAATCGCCGACGAACCCCTGGTGTTCAGCGAATCCTGCCCGACCGCCCGCACAAATTGCTGCGTCCCTTCGGTTAACCCGCTCGGCGTCCAGTTCATCGACCAACCATCGCTCGGGTTGAAATCTGCGCCGATCCAGATTCGGCTCACCGCCCAATCTCTGGCTAGTAGTGACACCATCATATCCACTCGATGCCAGACACCGCCCACATACAATTCGCTGGAGCCGAAGGACGCTCGCATGGGCGCATCCTGGAGCGTCCCGGCCAGCGGATTGAGAATCGATACTGTCCACGATCCATCGAGATTTGTCCATCCCTTGAAACCGTTCACCGTTACCCACAATCCGGGTGTTCCCCCGAGTCCCAATATGACTGAGCGTTGCTCATCTTCCACCCACGTGCGAAGCGCGAAGTAGTCCGGGTAGCGCCCATAGCTCACCACCAGATTCGCGCCCTTGGTCGCGCAGTAACTCTTCAGTCCCGTGAACAGGTCTTCGTCGTAGGTCCCTTTATGCGTGCGAGTCTTGAAGAGTGTCGCCAGCTGCTCGGCCACATCGGTCAACGTGAGGGTCACCATCCCATCCTTCATGACCTGTGTGTAGCCCCGATCATACCAGATCTTCACCGCCGCTGTCGCTGCTGTCGGACCACTGTAGTAATCCCCGAACTCGCCGTTCACTGCAAAATTCCCGTCGGCGGGATTTCCGTTGACGTCACCATACGAATGTTCGCTGATCACCGGCGCTCCCTGCAGATAGGTTGCCAGCGCGTTGGCCCGATACACCTGAATGTTCGCGAGCTTCGGACTCGCATTCTGCATAAGAACCGCAAGTGGCGTGCAGAAATCGCTGCCATTAAGCGGGCTCGTAATCCTCGGAATCGGTGGTTTCGGCCGCACCACGACCAGCGAACTGAATGTCGCTGTCCGTCCCAGCGTATCATGCGCCGTAGCCCGAATTGTGTATGATCCCTCCGCCAGCCCCGTCGCATCCCACGTCCAGGTATACCCATTACCGGCCGCGGCGCCACTGACGCCGTCTCGAAGTGGCCTCACGCCGTCGAAGTCCCTCGTGATCTCCACAAACGGGCCGCCTGTCGAATAGGCGAACGACACATAGTCGACGATCTTCGATCCGGAACTTTCCCACGCCCACAAGTCAACCTCGCCGTTGATTGTGTCCCCCGTAATTGGATTCATGAACGAAATCTGTGGCGCCGGATTGGCTTGTCCGCTCCCCTGACCTGTTAGTGTAACTGCCGGACAGCCGATCACACTGGCATTCATCGAGCAGGTCGATAGATCCGTTGTCGTCGGCGTGAATCGTACGATCACAACCCTGGTCGCCAACGGCGCCAGCGTGAAGACCCCTCCTCCTGAGATGACGCTGAAGTCCGAGCAGGTCAACGCCACCATCCCGCTAAACGAGGTAGAGCCGCAGTTGGCAATTGTGATATTCTGGTCCGAGCTCTGTCCGATCGGCACTACACCATACCCGACACTCACTCCCGGTGTGATCATGCAGCAATTCGTAACCTGTCCCGTGCCGGTGCAGGTGATCGTCGGGCACCCCGCCAGACCGGTATTAACCGTGCAGCTGTACGGTGTTGCCGACGTGGGGGAGAAGCGTACCGTTACCACCCGGTTCTGTCCTGCCCCAAGGCTGAACGATCCGCCACCCGATGGCAGCAGGAAATCAGCGCATGTTTCGCTAATCGTCCCATTCTGCGCGGTCGTCGCGCAATTGCTGATCGTAAAAGACAAATCCTTGGTCGTTCCGATCGGAACTGTGCCGAAACTGAGTGTCCCCGCAGGCGTAAGTGTGCAGCAGGCAATAGCGACTGTCCCGCTCGCAATCCCCGACACCTCCATCGCCAGACGGCCTGGGAATTGGAAATTCGGTACCACGCTGGCCGGGATATTGGTCAGATCGACATACCCAATCAACGTGTCCCATGCGTTGTACGACTCACAGTGAAGCGGTGTGCTGTCCGTATACACTGCCGGCCCGGCGGCGACATCCACGTCAGGACCAAGAAAGTACCCTGCAAAAAAAGGACCGTCGACCACGATCGGTGTGTCCAGCGGAACCCACAGATTAAAGCCTCCAGCACTCGGGATATTGATCTGCCAGTCCGACGATAACGCCAGCATCGTCCCGGGCAGACGACACGCCGGATTGCTGTTGTCAATCGCTTCGATATCGACGGAGGCTGTAAATGACGTTGCCGCCGTGAAGTACATCGGCATGTTGACGCCGGTGACAGTGTACGGATACGGATTTGGGCATTGCCGAGCCGGATCGATGTACGATTTGTACAGCTCGTTCCCCGTCACCCAGCCGCTCATGTAGTAAAACACCTGATCCACGCTCCCCGCCGTGCAAGCCGTCGCGGAAACAAACTGCGAACCCCGTTCACCAATATTCTGCGTTGGGGCTGAAGTGATAGGGGTAACGCGAGGCGCCGTCTTGCTCCCCGCTGCAAATGAGATCGCGGCGCAGAAGAGGACAACGAGCAGGCCGAATGCCGATTTCCGTATTGACATGAACCGGACTCCTGAGTAGATGTTAATAGTCTTCTTCTCTTGATTATCGAGCGTTTTCCCATATACTTAACGCTGGTCCAAAACCCCGGTGGCGCCGGAAGCGCTCCCCGCTGAACGAGCAACCCCAGACGGAGTCTGTGCAAAGATTGAACAGTCCCAAGGTCGATCCTAACCCGCTGAGAAAGCCGGACTGGCTCCGAGTGAAGCCATTTAGTGGACCGAACTACCATCACGTCAACGGTATCCTCAAATCGCTCAACCTCAACAGCGTCTGTCACGAAGCCAGTTGCCCCAATCGCGGTGAATGTTTCAACCGTGGTACTGCAGTCTTTCTCCTGCTCGGTCCCAGCTGCACCCGCAACTGCCGCTTTTGCGACATTACCAATGCCCCCGTCAATACCCCCGATCCTACCGAGCCTGCACGCGTTGCAGAAGCGGTCCAGAGGCTCAGGTTGCGCTACGTCGTGATTACTTCCGTCACGCGTGACGATCTCTCCGACGGCGGCGCTGAACAGTTCGCGGCCACCGTGCGTGCCATTCGTCACTTGACGAAAGATTGCTCGATTGAATTATTGATCCCCGATTTTCGCGGCAGCAGTTCCTCTCTCGCCACGGTCATGAACGAACGTCCCGAGATTCTTAACCACAATCTCGAAACAGTCCCACGTCTCTATCCGTCTGTCCGTCCCGCCGCCGATTACACCCGCTCACTTGAACTGCTTCGCGACGCCCACGAAATTCACAACGCCACCACCAAATCCGGACTCATGGTTGGTCTTGGTGAGACCGCCGGCGAGATGAAGCGCGTCTTCACTGATCTTGCCAACAACCATGTCTCCATTCTTACTATTGGCCAGTACCTCGCTCCTTCCCGCAATCACCTGCCGGTTGTTCGCTACGTAACTCCCCCGGAATTTCAGGAACTCGAAAACCACGCCCACGATGCTGGCATCCCCACTGTTTTCTCCGGCCCGTTGGTTCGCTCCTCCTACATGGCCGACACGCTCACTCCGTAATAGTCCTACCAGGTTCGCACGACCACTTCACACTCGTCTGGTGGCTGGAGGGAACAGAAACAGAGCCACTGCTGTGATCTCGCAAAAACTGACTGTAATTATAGTTGACAAAATCGACCGAATATATATATTGAAGTCGTCATTTTGAATTGATCATGATCCGATTGCAAAAGGGCAGGCCATATGAGCTCACTGAAAATCGCCATCGCCATGTCCCTGTTGGCCTTGTGCTTGACAGGAATAACGAATTCCTCCGAAATCCCTGTTACTATTCCATCTGACCGTAACTTGAATGGCGGCTCTGCTGTTTTCAGGCAAAAGGTGAACGCGTCGTGCTGTGTCGGCACGACAGGCAACGTGGACGGGGATCCCGCCGACATGGTCGACATTTCGGATATTGTGGCGATAGTCGACTACCTGGTCAGCTCATTACCGATGTCCCTTTGTGCCGCTGAAAATGATGTCACTCGGGACGGCACCATTGACATCAGCGACGTTCAGGCTTTAGTCGACTACCTGGTGATCGAGCTGCCTCTGCCCCTATGTCCTGGCGGTAGTCTGATGGATCCGGCACTGCGCATGGCCGCAATTGATTTGGTCACGGCTAAGGCGAAGACGCTTGATTGGAGTAACCTTAGCGCCTCAAACGATCAACTTGCCGCGTACATGAATACGCTTCCCGAGGTCGACACGGCCGCAGTGAACAGCGAAGCCGACAATGTTTGGGCGTTGTTTACTGACGGCGTGCTCTTCATGTTTGTCAATAATCGCGGCCCCGCAACCGGTTTGTCCGGCGCGTCTACGTGGGTGAGTGATAGCTCGCTCTCTGACCAGAGTATAGTCCCGATCAAGCGAGCGCAAGAGCGCCGACCAACCCCTGCCGGCGCAAACGCGGCCGGCGCTGAACTTCCCCTTTCGGTTCAGGCGCGCCTGATAGAAACTCTCGGGAGCCATTTTGCACCTGCAACTTCGACCGTTCGTAACATGCTCACCGCGAACGGGTATTTCACCGCAACGTCAACATCGGGAACAGTTAATGGCCTCAAGTCGGTGGGCGGGGATGGCGTTCTTTATTTCGATGCGCACGGCGGGGCAGGATACTTCAACGCCGCCGCAACCGATTCGGCTTTTGGACTTTGGACAAGCAGTGTGGCAACCGCAGCCAATCTCCCTTCATATTCCGCTGATTTCACGGCCCGCCGCATCTGTATTATGGCGGGTGTGGTGGGAGTTGATGGCACCGGAGCAGAAGTTATCGAAGCTCACTACGGGATAACGTCCAGGTTCGTCACCTACTATTGGGGCGCTTTCGGTCCGAACGCTATGGTCTTTATCGATGCGTGCAGCGGCGCCAGCCCCTTCGCGGCACCGTTTCGAAACGCGATATTCGCGAAGAATGCCTCAGCCATTTTTGGATGGACGAGGCCGGTATTGTCAGACGCCGCGGCCCTGGTTGCAAAGTTCATGTTCGACCGATTCATCGGTGCAAATACTGCGGCTCCCAAGGAGACCCCGCCTCAACGTCCATTTACGTATCCGGATGTTTACGGTGATCTGGTAAAACGGGGACTGCACATACATCCCACCCCGGGCGGCGCGACCACTACCTTCACGCACTTCGGCGGCGGTGGATCGTTCGGGTTACTTGCGCCGAGTATTTCGTTTATGAGTCTGGAAGAACCTAATGACTTGCTGGTTATCAATGGTATTTTCGGGACCGATCCCGGAGTTGACGGGCGGGTGCGAGTAGACGGTGGTGACTTAACCATCGCCAGTTGGACACCCACCCAAATAAAGTGCCACATCGAAAGAAGCGGCGTTGGTTCGGCCGGGCCGGTAACCGTGGAAGTGCGAGGGGACTACGGGGGGCTTACTCCTTTAACATTTCGTAAGAGTAATGTGGTTAATCTGACCTCATGGCGGATTCCATTTCACTATGAGCACACTGAAGGACCCCAGACCATCGTGGTTGACATGGATTTACATATCAGGGCCGATGTTCATTCCCACCGTGAAGTTCCTCACGAGGCGCCGATAGAAGCCGATGCGGTTCTCTTCTACCACGCGCTTGATTCGGAAGGATCGTTTACAGTCGGCGGAACCGGAAACTTGCAGTGTTATACTCAAACTTGGTCCGGGGCCGATACCCTTCCGGTCACCGAGAATACAACAGGGGTCAATGTGTTCTACGGACGCGGAAGCATCGACGCCAAAGCAAAGAACATCACGATTCTCTTGGGCGCTCTCTTTACTGAGGGAGCAAATGTGCATACCTGTGGATCAGATCCTTGTCCGCCCGGCTGTGCCGATGGCTTGCTGGGTTGGTCATTTGATCTTTCGCTCTACGAGAGTTTCATCCCGTCGCCATACTTCACTATGTATTTGAACAGCAATTTTGATCTGTTGCAAGGAGAACGGCTTCCCAATGGATCCTATCCCGTTTTGCCACTTGGTCTTTTTCAGGGGACACCATCCGTCAAGCTCAGTTGGCCGGCAGTCGTGGCGGAATTTCCGCCTGATGCGGAAGCGGCACAACTTCAAGGGCAGCCCACTGAGAAGCCTCAGTCGTCAACGACGAGTACTCGATAGATTCAATTTCGGAACGACCAGTCGTGTGTTTCCAAGCACTCGGCCAGACCCGCCCCTGTTCAGTAGGGTGCCTTATCATTCGGTCATCTCTTCCCTCTCTCTGGCACGAATTCCCTAATCGTTCAATGTCCATACCTCCCCCTATCTCCCTATCACCATAGCCCGTCGACTATACTCCCGCCCTCTCAAGCGCAATTATCAAACAGATACTTTCAGTCTTGTTATCTCGCTCTGAGTACCTGCCGAAAGAGAGTGCAGAATCGGTTAGGAAAGGACCACCATGCCTACTGCACCCGAAGCTCGCCTGGTAGTTGTTGACGACGAAATTCATGTTTGCGACATCGTCCGCGAATCGCTTCAATCGAAGCGCTATGCCGTCGTCACCTTCACTGATCCCGCGAAGGCCGTAGAGTATCTGCAGAACAATGCCGTCGATCTTGTTCTTTCCGATCTCATGATGGGGGATCGCTCCGGCATCGAAATTCTCAGTGAGACTCTGCGGGTTCACCGCGATGCCGTCGTCATTTTGATGACCGCCCACCCCACGGTGCCGACCGTCATCTCCGCGCTCAAGAGCGGCGCGTACGATTTCCTGGTCAAACCATTCAAGCTCGAAGTGCTGAAGGCCACCATCAAGCGTGGTCTGGCCCATCAGAAACTGGCGCGCGAGAACCTCACTCTTAAGGGACAGGTTGAGTTTCTCAAGACCGCGGGCGCGTTCACAATGGGCGTCGACATCGACCCCTATCTGCGGATGGTGGTCTCGGCCTGCAAGTCTGAACTCGGAGCCGCCGCGGCAGCGATCATGGAAATCGATCCGGCGAAACGCGAACCGATCCGCCTCTTTCACGAGAGCGATGAAAGCGCCTATACGCCCCTCGTCACCGACCCCACTCATCTCGAGCAGTTTACCTTCTCGCGCAACAGCGAGCCGCGCCTGACGACTGAACAAATGACCCTCAATGGTCAGAGCATGGTGAAGACCTTCATCTCCTGCCCAATCTTCATCCGCCGCACCCTGCATGGGGTCATAAACCTGTTGGTTGTCGATCGCTTTGAACGGATCTACCAGGCCCAGATGAGCGTCCTGTCAATCCTCACCAATTCCGCCGCTTCGGCTATCGCCAATCAGATCCTGTACCAGGATTTGCAGTCTTCGTACCTGCAAGCTATCCGCGCCCTGGCCAACGCCATCGAAGCCCGCGACCAGCATACGGCGGGGCACACCGATCGTGTCATCAAATTGGCCGAGACCATGGCCCGCTACATGGGTTGGGACAGCTTCCGCATCGGGAGTTTGATCATGGGTTGCACTCTGCACGACATCGGCAAGATTGGCGTGCCCGATTCAATCCTGAACAAGAACTCCGTTCTCACCGAGGAAGAACGGCTCCAGATGATCAACCACCCCCTCGTCGGACTGAAGATCATCAGCGGCGTCGATCTGTTCAAACCCTCGATCCCGTACATCATCTCCCACCACGAGCGTTTTGACGGCGCCGGTTATCCCCGTGGACTGAAAGGGGAAGAGATCCCGATCGAGGGGCGTCTCCTGGCCGTCGTCGACACCTTCGATGCCATTCTCTCCGATCGTCCCTACCGCAAAGGGGCGACGCTCGCAGTAGCCCTCTCCGAACTCGTGACCAACAAAGGGCGTCAGTTTGATCCCGAGATCGTCGACGTTTTCCTGTCGATGCTCAAGGACGGTCGCATCAATTTTCGAGAAATCTATCAGCGCGACGAAGACATAAGCGTCCTCGATCAGTACCTCGTCACCGAAACGGTATCGGTGTGAACGACAACAACAAAATCAGCACAGCCGCCACGCCGAGTATCTTCGATCGCTGATCCAGCGGCGCTTCATCATCGAGCGTTGGCGGATGCGCCACCCCGAAGGCCAGCCCCAGCGCGGCGAACACCCACCACGTCGTCGACTGAAACCCCAAACCGACCAACAGCAGCACCGTTCCCCACCCGAGCAGCTTTTGGCGTCGTCGGACAATGCTATACATGATATGCCCCCCGTCGAGTTGCCCGATTGGCAACAGATTGATCGCCGTGATCAGCAGCCCCACCCATCCCGCGAACGCCCCCTCAGTTAGAAGATACGCATATCCATCCGGCGCCCGACCGATAATCAACGGAATCAGAAATCGGGTGAGGATCGATTCTCCTTCGAGCGAAAACCCCATCTCATCGGGTGAAAAGCCGGTCGTCATCCTGATCGTCGATTGCGTCAACCCATACACCAGCCACCCAATCGCTACGATCCACCCCGCGATCGGCCCCGCGGCGCCGACTGCCATCAGATCGCGCCGGTTCCAGAACGGCGACTTCGATCGGATCACCGCCCCAAAGGTTCCGATCAAACTCGGGGCTGGCAGAAAGTACGGCCACGAGGTGACAATCCCGCGCCTTCGCCCTACCAGAAAATGCCCCATCTCGTGGCAAATCAAAATCGACATCAGCGCCACGGTGAACTGAATCCCCGCTCCGCGCTTGAACGCTTCCAGTGTTGCGCCGAACGCAAGGCCGTCGGGCATCGTCAGAAATTTCGGAATGAACACGGGAAAGAAGTAGACCGCCCCCAGCGTCACAAAGAACAGAACGACATTCAGCTTCGGAATCGCCAGTTTCCGTTTCGTATTGACCGTGAGTTCCAGCCGACCGGACTCCTTCACCGCAAGCGTATGCTCATAGCCGGCAAGCCGAAGCCGCTCCCGGAGTAGTTTTTCCGCCCGCTCCGATCCGTTTCCGGCCAGCCCGAGCACAACGCGCTCGCCGCCCCGATAGAGCGCCTCGACGGTATACAGGTCGCCGCAGAGGCGGCTGATATTCCCGATTTCGCGCTCGGTCCGATTGCTCATGGTCTCCAGTATATCCCTTCGCCGTTTCCTGCGCCCACAAAAAAAAGAAGCGAGGAGCCATCTCCTCGCTTCTTGTAGCCTTATGGCTTCAGAGAATTACATCCCCTGAGTCGCAAAGGCGGCGAACTGTCCAACCGGGCATGCGCCGTGGTTGAAGTAGTAGTTCACCAGATAAGTAACGTCGGCGCCGTCGATCACGTCGTTGCCGCTAACGTCACCCATGATTTCAAACGGAATCGCGCCGGGGCCAGTACCATACACTCTGTCGGCAAGGTAAACGATGTCAGCCAGGTTAATGGTGCCATCATTGTTTACATCGCCGCGGCCGAAGCCGAGCCACTTGTTAACCAAGCGAGCCAAACCAGAGAAGTTGGTGCTATCCCACGGATTCGCAATACCGATAAGATCGAAGTTCGCTACGGCAAACGTGACCGACCCGTTCGGGGTAAAGTTATGTTCCGCTATCGTGGCATGGTACTCCTGATCGGAGGCCGAGACGATAAGCGGTACATGCGAGTACCCACCAGCAGGAAGGTTCATGTAATAGAACGCCGAATCCCAATAAGCGCTACCGTGGTTAGCCGCGGTCGTCGCAAACTGGGCAGACTTGGCGTCCAGAGCCTTCACGTTCTTCATCGGAGAGTCACCGCAACCGCCAAACGGAATCTTGATCTGACCCATGGCATTACCGGTAGCCGGCTTGCCGCGGGTGCATGACCAGGCGGTCGAAATGGAACGAGCAATACTGGCCGTATCGGAACCAATGTCATAGTCGATCATCGATCCGAACTTCCAGCCATTGACCGCTGCGCCGTTGCGCTCCGTGAACCGCATGACTTCAACCGTCACATTGTTCAGGACCGCAAAATCACCAGCCGGAGCATCCTTCACCGCAAACGTATTCGTCTTGGCCGAGATGCCCATAGTCATCGCGTTGTCAAACGAAGCCGTCCAGTTACGCCAGTTCCAGCCTGCGCCGAGATCAAAGTTCTGCACGGAGTCAATGTAGCTCTTGCAGATCAGATCACCGGTCATGTTGGTGTAGGTGATGCCGTTTGAGGAGGCAGCGCCCAACGCCACAGCCAACTTGATTGTCGGCTTGCAAACGTTTGTGCAGAAGTTCTTGTCCGCCTGCAGAGAAACCCACGCGTTGGCTTCGCCGCCGCCGGTCGTCCAGTCCTGCGTATTCATCGCGATGCGGTGAGAATCCACACCGTAGAAATACGTGCCCTGGTAGAAGTCGGCTTTGGCTGTTCCAATCTTGAAGTTTCCGTTGGACGGAGCGATGGAAACGAGGTCACCCGTTCCCATACGACCTGTGTTGGTGACTACCTGGTAGTTGGCACCGCCGGCACCGAACATGAGCCAGGTGGTGTCATGCAAGCAGCCGCCAACCAGAGTCAGCGTGATTTCCGGCTTCTTGGTCGAAGTACCCAGCCAGAAATCAGGATCGTCAGTCGTGAATTCCATGTAGAACGTCTGAGGTCCACGCGAAACCAGCGGCCCCTTGACGCTGATCACGATGTCCATCGTGTCGTTCTGGTTTACAACATACGGGCCGAGCGAGGTCGTATTCAGGTAGATCGGCACAGCCGAGGCAGCCTGATTGACAACCTTCGTCGTGACGTCCGCGTCGCGCGTCGTGCTGAACGCGTAGGCCGTCTGAGCTTCCACGTTCTTCAGGAGCGTGCTGCTGTTGGCGGCCAACATGTTTGCAATCGAGTTGCTGCGATCCATCAGATTATTGCTGTATCCCGAGAATGCCGGAGCGCCGACAGTCGAGCCATTGGACGTTGTCGAGGGAATAAGGCTCGTCACGTTCAAGGCCACGCAACCGGTGTTCGTGTACATCTGCGGGAAGGTCACAATAAACGGATCCGGTGAGTTGAACGGCACCGGCGCCTGGACGTTGTAATGCAGGATTTCCAGGCGAGGGCGAGGAACCTGCTGAGTCAGATCGATGATCTGGCCCCAACGGGTCTGGAACAGCAAGTGTCCCGGAGCCATCGCGCCACCACCACCGAGGTTACGGCCATACGCCGCGCCATTGTCGATACGACGGCTGAAAATCTCGCTGCCGTTATCGCCATTGAAGCATGACAGATAGCCGAGGTCGGAAAATACAAATACCTGGCCGGCATCCAGACCTTCGCAGGTCAACACACCGTCAGAGTAGTACGAGCCGGCGCCATTGTCCGCGCCACCGCTCACCGACCAGTTCAGGAAACCGGTCTTGCGGTTGAACGACAGAAGGTCGCCGCCCGTGCCCGAAGTTACCCAACGGCTGCGGGACGGGATGAACACCATCGCCTGGTCGACCATCGGGCCGCCATAGGCGTTATAGTTGGCGTTCGACGCCACCGCGCTCTTAACTGCGCCGGTGAGTGAATTGATGATATAGAACACACCGTCAGTGGGGTGGTTGCCAGCGCCCATGCTGGAGTTGGCATACAACTGCTTGTCGTCAGAAGTGACCGCCAACGGGCCGACAAAGTTCTCAACCCCTGCGCCAAGTCCGGAGAACACAACTGTTCCCTTGAGACCGCCGGAGCCTGAGAGCGTCCACACAGTAGCGCCGGTTGCGGCGTCAAAGCAGTAGATGTCCCCGTTACCACCGGGAGTCTGACTGCCAAAGTACATGCGTGTGCCGTCGGTCGCGCCAGAACGAGAGACACCGCCGCTACCCGCGCCGATCGCCTTCTTGTTCAGAGCGCCAACGCCCCACGGAGCGAAAGCATTACCATTCGCCGCTTGGACCGCAAACACATAGTCACCGTCCGAACCAAAGTACAGCACGTCAACGCCGCCGATTTTCAGAACGGTAAACGCTGTGAAGCGGGTCTGACCGATGTTACCAAGCCCTCTCCAGCCATCAGATACGTTGGTCGCCCAAAGGGTGTCCGTCGCACTCGCCGGCGGGAAATGGTAGGCCATGATCGCGTTGTTGTTACCACCGGCCACGAAGAGCAGGGTCGTCGGCGTTCCGGCGACATCAACCGTCGCTATTGTCGGCGTCGACTGAATGCTGCTACCAATGTGACTGGGCATCGCCGCTCCACTCAACGTCGGACCTGCCGGTAAACCGGTGTTCAGGCTGAGAATCCGATATTCGTTGGAGAACGCCGAGACCACAAAGGTGTCATAAATGATCGGGCCGTTAATGAATGACAAATTGGTCGGATGGGCAAACAGCCACTTGAAGGTCAAGTCGCAGTAGGCATCTCCAACCGCATTGTTTGTCGCTGAACTACGAGCATAGTCATGACCCTGCGTAGGCCACACTTCACCCGGAGCGCAGATGCGTCGTGAGACGGGAACTGAGCAGAATTCCACGTCGAAA
Organism: uncultured Ignavibacteriales bacterium; assembly: GCA_964540105.1. Classification (GTDB taxonomy): domain Bacteria; phylum Zixibacteria; class MSB-5A5; order GN15; family FEB-12; genus DATKJY01. The sequence continues at coordinate 381,156 of CAZILL010000002.1, forward strand.
GGAAGGTTGTCATCCCAGCCGAGGGCAACAAAGGTGCTGACCCAGGTGCCGCTGATGAGGCGCCACATACCGCCATTTTTCATGACGTGACCGGCTTCGCAGCATTCGGCCATCTGAATGATCGAGTCCGGGCTCGTGGCCGCAGGCTGAGGACCTTCCAGGGAGACATAAAAGTCACCATTAATCTGCTTCCCACCGTTAGGAAGCACAATCGTCGTCCACCCAGGGTACCAAGTAATGTCGGCGTATGCGACAACCGTGTCCCAGATAGCAGCGCCGGGTCCAAGCGGACCGGCATCGCCCCAGACACCAACTTTCACATACGGAGTACCGGACCACCAATCGGACTGGAAGCGAATCTTCTCAAGCCGATTGACTGGTTTACCGGTAAATCTCTGAGCAAACGGAACTACCCGCAGGTATGACCAGGTGATCCCAGCCACATCATCATAGAGCGTCTGCGCCTGGCAATCGGCGAACTCGTCTTTGCACGTGTTTACGCCGATTTCAAGAGCGACTTCCACGCCGCCGCCGGCCAGCCAGGTCGGGCTTACGCCCGTGTTCTGCCACGGCTCAAGCGGAAGGTCGAGCTTGATCGAACCACCGGAACCGTCGGTTCCGCCGGCATCATCCGAAAGACCGAAGGCAAGTCGCCCAAGCGTCTGTGTGTTCGAATTCGCCTGTACGCAGATATGGTACGGGCCAAGAACCACTACATTCAGCGGAGCGAAGTTGACGATAACAGTACGCCAACCCACTGTGACCAGGTCGCCACCAAACAAGCTGGCGGCACCGCCCGGAATGGCTATGCTCTGAATGAGCGCGCCAGGGTCACCGGCATTGTCAGCACGGATTTCGACCGTGTAGCTCTGCGTGCTTGCTCCAGTGTAGAGCGTTCCGGTGCAATAGTGGTACATCTCTACCGTCTTGACCGTTTCCGGACCGGCGGCAAAGAATTTCTGTCCCCAGCCAACAAGGGCGTGCCCCGGATAGAGCGCGCTGCCATTGCGCGGGGTCGAATACAAGCCAACTCCGTACGGAGCCGGAATCATATCCTGGAAGTAGCACGAGCTGTAGATCTCGCACTGATCGGAATAGATATCCCAGTTCGGATTCAAACCACCCGAGAAGAACCCAAGGGCCGGAGCCCATGTGCCGGGTGTAAACGGAGATTTGAACACTGAACTGCGATTGGTCGCAGTTGCCGTGCTCCCAGCCGTTCCAGCGTTGTCCGAATACCAGGTGATTGAGTCGACTTCAGCCGAAGCCAGATCAGTCGAGAAGACGATATGGTACGCGGCCGCATTGAACTCTACGGGTGTAGTGAAATAGACGGGGACATAGCCACCCGGAGCAGCCATCGGCGGGATCTGGAACACCTGCTCGGCAATCATGGCATTCGGCACACCGCCAAGATCGGAATAGACACCGATGTACATGCCGACGGTGCCGTCACCGGAGGCGTCCCGGCCGTTTTTGTATACGTACGGAATTGCGCCATACACGCGGGTCAGATGATCCGCCTGATTCGCGCCATTCATCCGCATCGCAAACCGACGGGAACTGGCATGGAGCCGGTGGCGGGTGTAGATATTCGCGCCACTCGTCAAATTGTCATAGTAGTTCTGCAAGTAGCAGGCTACTGTATCTGTTCCCGATGGAGTAAACGTACGGTCGTTCTTTGCCATAGTCGCAGGAACTGCAGACTCAACCGGCGTCGTCGCCTTGGGAGTGCTAAACTCCGCAGGACGAGTCGGAACGGCTTTCTGGCGCGTGACCCTTGCGTCAACTCCGGAAATCGGTCCAGATATTGCTGTACCCGCCAGAGCCATCAATAGACTCAGTACGAATACAACGGTTAACAGTCTTTTCAGCATTTAATTCCTCCTTAAATAAGGAACAGGTAAACTCGCCTTCTTTAGTTCGGATACATAACCGAACGTACCGATTATATCGGACGTTATATGGCAATGCTCCATAATCTCGGATTGTCTAGGGAAAGATGAGACTGTAACTAAAGTCAACGAATTCATTAAGATTCCTATCTTGGAGTCTGGACCATACTCGTGACTTACGAAAATGAGCATGACCCACAAATATAGTCGTGTACAATAATTTTCGCTTCTTAACGCTTTTGAATTCAGGTTCGGTTGTTCTGCACCTCCTGAAAGGATTTCCACTAAAGGTTTACGGTTACTGTTGTAGCAGTAATAGTGGAATGAGAATTGGAAGACTCAAACAGCGGATCGATCTCATTTGGCCCCGCTTTCAAACTCAGGCGAACAATCACAGTGACGTCTCATAAACGACACCAGTTCGCTCACCCACGTTTGGGGGTGGCTAACGCATTACCGATTACCGTTTGTTTCAGAAGAAGTACTTTGCCATTCCCGAATCAAAATTTGGCTCTCTGACCCGAGTTTGACGCTGTACACACGCTCGGCACTAAGCTAACATATTTCGGCGGCTTGTCAAGAGATTCTTGGAACATTTTTCCATTTTCTTCACACTTTTCTCATACTTTTCCGTAGTCGACCAGTCCTTGCACGATCCAAAGAGCACTGAAAGTCCCCCTCATCCGCCCTTCGGGCACCTTCTCCCCAGGGGAGAAGGGGAACAGGGAAGCAAGCAGTTCAGCACCAGAAGGCACCTTCTCGTCAAGGGGGAGAAGGGGAACAGGGAAGCAAGCAGTTCAGTACCAGAAGGCACCTTCTCCCCAGGGGAGAAGGGGAACAGGGAAGCAAGCAGTTCAGTACCAGAAGGCACCTTCTCGTCAACGGGCAGAAGAGGAAAGGGATCTGCGAGACTGACTCTGCCCGCCCCCGATTCCCCTCTCCCATGCTTGGGAGAGGGTGGCGCGAAGCGCCGGGTGAGGGGAGCTTGGGGTCGGGTGTCCCAGCATTTATGGTGGGTTTCCAGAAGCTCTCGTGATTGACAGAGCTGCTCAACAGCCGTTTCTTCCGACCCATGCAGCTCCTTTCGCTCGCCATCCAGAACTTCCGCGTGATCCAGAGCGCCCGGATTGACTTCCCGGATGCCGTGATCGGGATCATCGGTCCCAACGGCGCGGGTAAATCGACCCTGGTTGAGGCGATCACCTGGGTCCTCTATGGCAACCAGGTCTCCCGTTCCGGCAAGGATGAGATTAAGTCGACCTTTGCGACGGAATCGGAGAACTGCGAAGTGGCTCTGAGCTTCAAGATTCATGACCACGTCTATAGAATGACCCGAAAGCTCGTCGGACGCTCCCAGCGGGTTGAGGTTGAGCTTTTTCGTGACGAACTCCCGCAGTCGATCGGGAGCACGGAGACCAAAGGGGAGATCACGAAACTGCTCGGTCTTGACTGGCGCGGTTTCTTGACCTCGTTTCTGGCCCGCCAACAGGAACTCAACGCTCTCTCGGAACTCCAGCCCTCAAAGCGGCGCGATCATCTGGCCGGAATGCTGGGGATCGAGCGGATTGATCGGGCAATTCAAAGTGTGAAAGCCGACGTCAAAGTAGCCGAAATTACCGCAAACAGCATCGAACATCAGTTGATCGAGGGGAGCTCGCTTCCCACGCAAATCACTGCCCTCAAGGAGCAGGTCGCGAAACTGGAGACCAGTCTGGCGGCGAAATCCGGAGCACGAACTGTCTCTCAGGAAAGGCTTGAGGCGGTTACGGCGACGTTACGGGAGCACGAGGCGAATAAACAAGCGTGCTCCCAAGTTCTTTCCCGAATCGAGAGCGGGAAACGGACCCAGGAGATGCTTGTCGAGCAGAGTCGGGGAGTACACAAGACGCTGGCCGAGCTGAGTGCGTCGGCGGAGGAGATCCAAAGACTGATACCCAAGGTGACGGAGCACGCTACGTTCGTGCGGGAGCACGCTGCCCTGACAGAGGCAAAGATTCGCGCCGAGCAGCGCCAGAATCTCGCCCGCCAGTTAGACGTTTCGTCCAGAGATCGGGTGGCTCTGGAGTCAAAGCTGGCTATAGTTGTGGAGCAACTCAAGACCTGGGAGGCTGAACTTGCCGCTCTGTCGCCGGACATTGGGGAGCGGGTCGAGACGGGAAGGCTGGAATTGGAGCAGGTGCGAGGAGAGTTTGCGCGACTTCAGGCCGAGATCGAATCGAGCAAGAAAGAGATCGCGAAGCTTGACAGATCGCGGTCGGAAATCGAGCGGATCGGTCCTGAGGCCCTTTGCGACCGTTGCCGTCGACCGTTTGGAAAGGAGATCGACGAGATCAGGTCCCATCTAAAGGAGGAGCTTGCCAGCGCGACATCGGGGATGACTGAACTGCAGGCCAAGCTGGAGGAGTGCACCAAACTCGGAAAGGCGCTCAGAGAACGACTGATCGAGCTTGAGAGACAGGGAAGACTCAGGCAGGAGACCATGTTCAAGCGCGAGAACGGGACAAGAGAACGAACAGAAGTCACTGAGCGTTTGAAACAGGGTATCGAGCTTCATGCCCGTCTCGCCGAGCAGTTAGCGGGGATCGGGGAGGTTCCCTTTGATGCAGCCCGGTTTGAACAGGTCGGAAAGAACCTGATCGAGCTGGAAACGCTCAAAGATCGATACAACCAGTTACTTGGGAAAGTCGCTAACCGAGGTGCGGTCGAAGCCGAGCGGGACCAGATCGAGAGCCGACTTGCAGCGGCTCACAAGCAGATCGACGAATATTTCGCTGAGGTTTCGCAGATTGGCTATGTCGAATCAGAGCACGCGCAAGCTGCCGAGTCGGTCGCGAAGGCGCAGGCAGAGTATCTTGACGATCAGGATCGATTTGCTAAAACCGGCCACGAGCTTGAGTTGACGATAAAGGAGCTTCGGTTGCGTGAGGAGCAGTACGAGAAACAGGAATTTTCGCGCAAGGAACTGGAAAGACTTCGCAATGATCAATACTATGGCGAAGCGTTGGCCCGGCTCTTCGGGGAGTTTCGCAGGAATCTGATTGCCCGCATTCGGCCGCGACTGGCCGAACTGTCGAGTCAATTGATGAGCGACATGACCGATGGACGATATAGTATGGTCGAACTGGACGAAGAGTATAATATCCGAATGTTCGATGACGGGAGCTTTTTTGGGATCGAGCGTTTTTCGGGAGGGGAGAAGGATCTTGCCAATCTCTGCCTGCGTTTGGCGATCTCCCAGGCGCTGACCGAATCGGCCGGACTGAGTCGATCGTTTGTCATTTTGGATGAGGTGTTTGCGTCGCAGGATGAAAACCGCCGCGAATTGATCGTGAAGGGGCTGGCGAATCTGAAGAGTCACTTCCCGCAGGTCCTTCTGATTACCCACATCCCTGAAATCAAGGATATGGTTGAAAGGGTCATCAGTGTCGACCGGACCACGCAGGGATGGTCGGAAGTGAGGGAGAATGGGAAGTAGAAGAAGACGAGGCTCGGGGCTGCGGCGGAAAACCGCCGTCGTTGTTCTGACAGCGGCTCTGGCGATCACATCGTATCGCCTTGTCGAGCAGGTCGGTCACGACAAGAAGCCCAGTGATCGCTTCACGGTTGTGCGGGTCATCGACGGCGACACGGTCGAGCTTACCGGCGGCGACAAGGTCCGCTTGCTGGCACTCGACACACCGGAAAAGGGGGAGCAATTCTTTGGCGAAGCCAAGAGATTAGTCACGACCCTTTCACTGGGGAAGGCGGTTCGACTGGAATATGGCCCGACCCGCCGCGATCACTATGGACGTTTGCTTGGTTACCTATACGTGGAGGACACCCTGCTGGTCAATCGTGCCGTGGTGGACAGCGGGCTGGCCTATGTCTATCTCTTTTCCGACGGCGACCTCAAGAGCGCCGAGGTGCGGAGTATGGTCGAAGCACAACGGCGGGCGATGGGGAGGCATCGCGGAGTCTGGTCGGAACGTCACGCGCCGGAAACGCACTACGTCGCATCGGAGAGTTCATTCAGATTGCATCGCCCGGGATGCCAGTCCGTGATCCATCGGAAAGAGGGGCACTTCCGTAGTTTTGCGACGCGCGACGAAGGACTGGCCGAGGGGTTATCTCCCTGCCGCAATTGTAAACCGTAAGGGAGTTTTGCGAAACTCCCCTCAACCGGCCTTCGCGCCACCTTCTCACCAGCGGGAAGGGATTTCTTCTGGTATTTCTCTGGAGAACTCGTGCGCTCTCACTTGTCGAGAAACTCTCGAAACCCACTATGAATGGCTTGTTGACGCCCCCCCTCAACCGCCCTTCGGGCACCTTCTCCCCAGCGGGGAGAAGGGGGAACCATGAGGCATTTGTGACTTTACGAAGCTTTTTCAACAGGCCCTGAATGGTGGGCCACCCTTGCAGAATTCCCCTCAACCGCCCTTCGGGCACCTTCTCCCCAGCGGGGAGAAGGGGGAACCATGAGGCATTTGTGACTTTACGAAGCTTCTTCAACAGGCCCTGAACGCTGGGCCACCCTTGCAGAATTCTCCGTCGCTTTGCGCCACCCTCTCTCAAACATGGGAGAGGGATTGATGACCGAGATTTGTTTATCTATTAAGGCAGCCTAATCCATGAAGAGGTAGCGGCGCCAGCGTTGGTCGGAGACGCCGATGTAGCGTTGGATGAAGTGAATGTGGGTGGGACGGACCGGACGGCGGGTGAGAGTGATGCCGGCTCGTTCAGGGCTGCGATCCCCTTTGCGGTTGTTGCAGTTGACACAGGCGCAGACCAGATTCTCCCAGCTATCCTTACCGTGCATGGTCTTCGGAATGACATGATCAACAGTCATCGGCCCTCTGGTAGTGCCGCAGTACTGACAGCGATGGCCGTCGCGCATAAGGATGTTCTTGCGGGTGAGCATGATCCGCTTGTACGGAACTTTCTTATATTGCCAGAGACGAACAACGGAGGGAAGGGCATAGCTGCGGCTGACCGTGTGGAGCTTGAGGCCGTCGGCGGTTTCAATCATCTCCGCCTTTCCCTGTAGCAGCAATAGAAATGCCCGGCGCGCCGAACAAACCGAGAGCGGCTCATAGTTTTGATTGAGCATCAGGACATTGCGAGTAATGATCGAACCGTTCGTGTTACTCATACAAACACCGACCTTCAGCATCGGTACCAGCGCTCTGTCAGGCCGAAGTAGCGGCGACTGAGTTCACGCCGAAGGAGACATCACGCTCCCATTCAGTTCGGCCAAATTAGAAAATCTTTCCGATATGTCAAGATGAAATGTGATGATCGACTCATGCGTCAGCGCGTGAACGAATCTGAAGGGCTTAACTGTTATCGGTAATCTCGTATTTCTTGATCTTGTCGAAGAGGGTCGTGTAGTCGATTTGCAGAACCTGGGCGCATTTGCGTTTGTTGCCGCGCACCTGCTTGAGGACGCGGATGATGGTCGACCGTTCGGCGGCAATCTGCGCGTGCGCGCCGATCTCCTTGAGTCCCGCTCCTTCGCGAAGCTGGATATCGTCGGTTCGTTGCAGACGAATCGCCAGGTGTTCCGGAGCGATTTTCTTCTGATCGCACAGGATCACGGCCCGCTCGATGGTATTCTCGAGCTCGCGCACGTTGCCCGGCCAGTGGTATTTCTCCAGTACGGTGAGCGCTTCGCGGGTCAGTGATTTCACCGGTTTCTTCATCTCGCGGCAGAACTTATCAACGAAGAACTCGGCGAGCGCCGCGACGTCATCGCGCCGTTCCCTCAGCGGCGGGATAATCAGCGGAAACACCGAGAGCCGATAATAGAGATCCTCGCGGAATTTCTTGGCGACGATCAGTTCGCTCAAATCCATATTCGACGCGGCCACCACGCGCACGTCGACATCGACGGTTTTAGTTCCGCCCAGCCGCTCGAAGTTCTTTTCCTGAAGTACGCGCAGCAGTTTGGCCTGCAGTTGAATATCCATGTCGCCGATCTCGTCGAGAAAGACCGTTCCGCCGTTGGCGATCTCGAATTTTCCCATCTTGCGCACATTCGCGCCCGTGAAGGCGCCCTTCTCGGACCCGAAGAGTTCATTTTCGAGAAGTTCGTGCGGAATGGCGGCGCAGTTGATGGCGATGTAGGGACCATTCTTGCGTTCGGAGATCGAGTGAATCGCCTTGGCGAAGAGTTCCTTGCCGGTTCCTGACTCACCATGCAGAAGCACTGAGGCGTCGCTCTTCGCGACTTTTTGCACGAGAGCGCCGAGTTCGATCATCTTTTCGTTCTTGCCGATGATATCAGTCAGGCCGTGGCTGTTGAGAAGCTCCTCGCGAAGCAGGGTGTTCTCGGCGACGAGACGGCGATTCTCCAGGGCGCGATTAACCAGTACGCACAGATGCTCGGTATCAAAAGGCTTGGTGAGAAAATCGTACGCTCCCTTTTTCATCGCGCTCACGGCGTCCTCGATTGTTCCGAACGCCGTCATGACAATCACGGATGTTTCCGAGTCGAGCTCTTTGACTTTGCTCAGCACAGCCAGACCGTCGATGTCGGGCATCTTCAAGTCGGTGAGGACGAGATCGTAGGATTTGTTATTGATCAGATCGAGAGCCTTCTGACCATCCTCGGCGGCATCGACCCGATGCCCCTCCTCGGTGAGGGTGTCGGTCAGCATGTTGCGCATGGCATCTTTGTCGTCGACAACCAGAATTGTAGGCATCTCAGCTCCTTACGATCCATAGGCGCCGATGATTTTTTCACAGGTTCAGAGAAGATCGGCGTCCTCCCATATATCGGCCGATTCCCTCACTGATTCAGGTTTTCCGTTGCGCAATTATCAGACAACCGTCATCGTCGGGAAAACATGAGAGGTGCAAAGCTCAAGGGCGTAGTGTCCTTGAGTAGGATCTGGCAGCGATCGAGTTCTTGCGCCTACGGGCAGAGCGGCAAGGGGAGGCCGCTGGCCAGGAAATCGATAAGCGCCATGAGATCCGAAATGTCGATTGCGCCGCTTTTGTCGACGTCGTTCTCGGAGAAACAGTTCGAAATGGGATAGCCGCCGCTCAGATAGTCAACCGTGCTGGTGACGTCGGAAATATCCACGACATCGCCGGCATCGCCATCGACATTGCCGGTCTTGCCGCTGCAGCAGATGAGCGCGTCGCACTCATCCGGGATGCTATTGAAGTTCGCGTCCAGGGAAGTATGATTTGACAGGTCGATCGGATCGCGCACCCCGTTGCCGTTGCAGTCTGCACCGACTGTCCAGGTCAGAATCTGAGTAGGAACACTCAAGCGCATGAGCGGGGTCGGATAGGAAACCGTGAGCTGAAGAGTGGCGGTAGAAAGCACCCCGGCCTGATAGAGATCTTCCGTGGTCAGAGTAAGTTGTGAATCGACGGCTGAGGCAAATGGGACGCTGTTGAGCGACCACTCGTAGTGCATCGCTCCGATCGGGATTGGGGCGGCCTTGAATGTCTTTCCAGTCAGGGGAATCATAGCGGTAGTTCCGGTGGCGGGGAGAACGGAATCGGTGAGTTTGACATAACCTGAGTAAACCCCGAGGTGCGCCTCTTTGCAGACCGGGTCGAGAGCTACGCCGAGCGACCGCATGAGGCAATTGTAGGAAGGCCGATAGATTCCCGAGGTCAGATACCGTGCTCCTTGAAATGCGCCGACCACGTTGTAGTAGGCAGGGGACACCGGTGTCGGGAGCGGCGTGCCCGCTTCGACCCAGATCAACCACTTCAGGCCCGGTCCGGCGAAATCATAGTCGACGTTGGCCTCCCCGTCGCCGGCAGGATATCCGGGATAGGCGTCGGTGTACTCGTCGGCCAATTGCGCGAAAGTATGTCCCAACTCATGCAGGACGATTTCCGGGCCGGCCGGATGTACGGACGACACCGAGATGCTGCCACCGGTTCCGCCATAGGTTGTGGAATTGACCAGCATGATCAGTTCGTCCCACATCCCGACTCCGACGAGAGCGTTGGCCGCCGCGACGGCACGGCTGTAGCCGGTATTATCGATCACCAGCGCCCGGGCAATTCCGCCGTTATAGAAGGTCGAATTGAAATAGGTGTCCCGGAAGGTCCCGAGTGGATCGTTATCCGATCCCTGCTCATTGCTTTCGACATCAATCCGGTAGACGTTCGTCCCCTTGAACATCAGATCCCAGGGGGACTTTCCCATGAAGGCGCTCAGGGCAGTCTCGGCATGAGCGGTGAAGGAACCCGCTGATAGATTCGCGGGTGTGTAACCATCGCCGAGGATGACGATCACCAGTCGATTGTTGTCCGGTCCGGAACTCCGAATTTTGGTCGACAGAATCGGTCCTTGTTGGGCGGGTGAGGAGAGATTGACGTGCTGGATGGGAAGGTCGCGGGTCGTGAAGTCAAATGAGGGCGGAATCTGCCATCCGCCGCCAAAGCGTTGTGTCTGGGCGGTCTGGGTCAGACGAAGTGTGGTTGGCGCCGAACTCCCGCTGGGACCGGCGAGCCGGACTACGAATGAGCCAGTCTCTGGAATCAGAACCTGACAGGGTGAGCCCTCTGTCGGAGCCGAAAGATACCCGATCGGCATTTCGGTCGTTGTGGTTCGAAGTACGACACCGGCGGAGCTTAGCCAGTCAACGCGGCAGTCGATCCGTAGTGGCGCTCCGGCCAGCCCCGGGGTCTTGACTCCTTTGATCAATGGGGGGATGACATCGGCTTCAACCGCGGTCAAGCCGTTTGACCCGTAGGAGAACATCACCTGCCAATACTGCTCGGCTCCCTGCACTCCGACTACCGAGGCCAGAGAGACGAGAATCACGAACGCTGTCAATCGACCGATTTTGATATTCAAGCTCAACGCTCCACGCTCCCCCGACCGATTTGTACTCAGGCAGTATACGGCATGGTCGCACGTATTCAAAGCGGAATCGCGTTGGGGCTCAGAGCGGGACCATTGCGTGGGGTGGGGAAGAAATCCCCTCAACCGCCCTTCGGGCACCTTCTCCCCAGCGAGGAGAAGGGGAAGGCAAACAACCTCGGGTTTGCACAGCAACGTATGGCATCACCGCTTCTGCGACGGGACCTGTTGCGCGGAGCGCTGCCTAATCGAGCCACACGTCAGCCGTTAGCACTTCCCTTCGGGCAGTTCTCCCGAGCGAGGAGAAGGGGAAGAGGGCGAAAGCTCCATCTCGTGACGCTCTTTTTATGGGCAAGGTGGTAGCGACGCCACTCCGATCAGATAATCGACCAACGCCATCAGGTCGCCGATATCCAGGACGCCGTCGATGTTGACGTCGTTCTCCTTGGCGCAGGTCGAAACGGGAGCGCTCAGCGTCAGATAATCCACGGTGGCGAAGATATCAGATGAATCAACAATGTCGCCGGAAGAACCGTCGATGTTGCCGGTTGTCCCGCGACAACACTGGTGACAGTCGCCCGGAACAAATGAATAGCGGACTATCTCCTGATTGAGATAATTCCGTCCGCTCCAGTTTACGTTCATCACGCCCGAGCGGTCGACCACGGTCATGACCCCGAACTGTCCTGTCCCAGGGAACGCCCCTTCGCTGTATGGCCCCCCCTTCAGACTTGGGGAACGATCCAGAGCTGCCGCCTGCATCAACGGAAAACAGGCTCCGCCGCCGGGGGCATAGTCACTATTGGTGCCGTTGTCGATCGCGAGCATATGGGCGTCGCCGGAAACGACACAGAGATTCTGAATTCCATTTGCCTTGATGAAGTCCGCGATTTCTCGTCGTTCGGTTGTATACAGATACCAGCCATCATCGCCGGTCACGCCGATCCAGGGAAGGCTGTTTACCCAGACAATCAGACCGCTCGTGGCCTGTGCAGCGACAAGCTCCTGCTTGAACCACGCCTTCTGCGTAGCGCCCAGCATCGTTTTGCTGGCGTTGTCGGGTGCACTGTACGGACTTCGTGCGGAGCGACAGTCGGTCACGATGAAACGAACCCGCCCGACAGAGAAAGCATGGTAGGGCGCAATGTCGCCGACCCCTGCGGCCAGCGGGTAGTGGGGGACGTATTCCTGATAGGTCAACCGTGAGGCCAAACGCCCGGGAGCTGTTGAATCGGAGTTGTTCGGGCCGAAGTCGTGGTCATCCCAGATGTAATCGATCGGGACCTCGCGATACAAGCGAGATTGGGTGGGGGAGGCGAGGACGGTTTCGTAGGCCTGACGAAAGAGGGCGCGATCGTTGACGCTAATGTTCTGATAGTGGAAATCCCCCATATGCAGGAAGAAGAGCGGTTGCAGCGCTCGGATTGTTTCAAAGACAGGGTGGCTCGATCCGGTCACCGCGCAGGAACCGAGCGCGATTGTGAAGGAATCGGCGACGACGGGGAAGGTTCGGAATTTTCCGATCAGCGAGAGATCGAGAACGGCGTTCGTTTCGATGGCGTAGTAATACTGACGTGCGGCGCTCAGACCGGTTGCGTTTAGTGAAACCACCATGTTGTTGACTGCTGCGAGAGCCGTGTCTGGCTCAGAGTAAAGCGCGCCGGATAAATCTGGCTGTTCGCTAACCGCAAGCCGTACAACCGCCCCTTCCTGCGGGACCTTGGCGCGTACGTTGGCCGAGTTCGTGGTGACTGCGCCTGACCACATGAACTGCGCAGATGCCTGCTCGGCACTCATGCTCGAAATCGGATTGAACGAAATCAGCAGGGTCACCAAGACGAGCGTCAATGACGCAGATCGATGGAGAAGTTTGTCGGGAGTCTCTGGAAGCCGTGTTCTCATCATCTTGGCGCATCCGACCGCAAGGGAGGACAGAACAAGATACACTGAGAGGCTTGGTCTTGCAAGAGGAAGTGGTGGAGTGGAGGGGGGTGGTGAGACAATCCCCTCAACCGTCCTTCGGGCGGTTCTCCCCATCGGGGAGAAGGAAGGTAATCTGTGGTCTTCAGAGCTCTTTCAACAGGCCCCGGGTGAGGCGTGTTGGCTAATCCCGCTGTACGTCCGCGGTTCGAACTTCCCCGCACACGTCGGCCTTCAGCAAATAGTGGCCAACTTTGATGGCTTCGGGTGGGATTCGACTGAAATCGAGTGAAAGCTTGTAGTATCCGGCACGAAGGCTCTTGAGGAGGACCGGCCGCACGAGTTGGCCGCGCCGATCGAGAAGATTCACAGAGACGGGACAGCCACTTTGCGCGACATGGAATTCGACGGAGCGGGTCGAGACAGTGTATGGGTCGAGTTTCGCGACGACAAACGAATCAATCCGTTCCGCCCGGATGAGGGTGAAGAGCGAATCACCCAATATAATTTGCGGATCGACCCAACTGGTCTGCCAGAATCCCTCCACCGGCTTTTCAGCTTCGATCGATCTCATCTCCTGACGCTTGCCGCAACTGGAAGTCAAGGCGAGGAGACTTGCGAGAATGGCGATTCTGACCACGTAGCGCATGTCGTCAAGCTAACAGTCTTCAGTCCGGTCGTCAACAGCCGCTCTCGATTTTAGTTGATTTCACGAGGTGCGCTCGGTAGTTTCGCCGGTCGCATTGGTAAAACAGACATGACCGAAGCAGTATTGACAAAACCCGCAGTGGAGACGGCATCGGCGCCGGCATCGAAAAAGGAAACCATCCTTTCTGGGATGCAGCCGACCGGCGCGTTGCATATTGGGAATCTGGAAGGGGCGCTTCGAAACTGGGTGCGACTGCAGGATCAGTACTGGATGTATTTGTGCATCGTCGACTGGCATTCGCTGACGGCAGAGTTTGAAGACACGAAGGGTCTGAAGGATAAGATTTTCCAGATGGCGATCGACTTTCTCGCAGCGGGAATCGATCCAGAGAAATGCGCTGTGTTCATCCAGTCGGAGGTGAAGGAGCATGCCGAGCTGCATTTGATTTTTTCGATGCTTATTACGGTCCCGACCCTGTCGCGGCTGCCGACCTACCTGGAAAAGAAAGATAAGCTCGATTCGTACGGCTTTCTTGGGTACCCCGTTTTGCAAGCGGCGGATATCTGTTTGTATAACGCGCATAAAGTGCCGGTCGGAAAAGATCAGGAAAAACATATCTGGCTTGCCAACGATCTGGCGAAACGGTTCAACAGTATCTACGGCAAGACCTTTGTCGAGCCGGAAGCGCTCTTCACGACCTTTCCGACAATTATCGGATCGGACAACCGCAAGATGTCGAAATCGTACGACAACCACCTGCCGCTGGAGTCGTCGGAAAAAGAGACCGAGAAGCGACTGAAGACTTTCTATACCGACCCGAAGAAGCTTCGCAAGGGGGATCCGGGGAATCCGGATCAATGTCCGGTTTATCTTCTTCATCGCATCTACACCCCGCTGGCAGAGGTGGAGATCGCGCCCCCGTGTCGGACCGGAGAACTCGGTTGCGTCGATTGCAAGGTGAAGCTTGCGAACAATCTGAACGCGGCGCTGGCGCCGATACGCCAGAAACGCATCGAGCTTGCCGAACGACCGGATCATGTCTGGGATGTGCTCGCGACGGGTGGGACACGCGCGCGAACACGCGCTCAATCGGTTATGGAAAAGGTGCGCGAGAAGATGAAAATCAACTACCGGAAGTCGAAATAATGGAAACCGCAACCGAGAACATCACAACTGACTACAAAGTCGACCTCGAAGTATTTTCCGGTCCGCTCGATCTGCTGTTGTACCTCATTCGCAAGGAAGAGGTCGACATATACGACATCCCGATCGCCCGGATCACCTCGCAATATCTGCGGTATATCAACCTGATGCAGACGCTCAATCTGGAGGTGGCGGGGGAATTCGTACTGATGGCGGCGAGCCTGATTCGGATCAAGACCCGGCTCCTGCTTCCCCGTGACGAATCAGAACCTGAAGAAGAGGATCCGCGCGATGAGCTTATCCTGGCTCTGGTCGAGTACAAGAAATACAAAGAGACCGGCGAGATGCTGCGGGAGAAAGCGCTGCTTGAAGAACAGAACTATATCCCTCCGTCGCCGGTGGGGAAGATCGATGGCCGCGTGGATGTGAGTCCGGCGACGACTTTGTTTGATCTGCTGACGGCTTTCCGCGAAGTTATGGCGGTGTCCCGCGAGGAGCTGGTCCATGAGGTTGTCCCCGAGGAGATCTCCATTGAAGATCGCATCGCGGCGATTATGACGCATCTTCAGGCGGACGAGTCGGCAACGTTTGTCGAGCTGTTTGCCGATCTGCCGCGCCGGATCATTGCCGTCGTCACGTTCATTGCGATCCTCGAACTGGCGCGGACGCGTCGTATCAGAATCATGCAGGCCATGCCGTTCTCTGAGCTGCGCGTATATCGCGGGGAGTTTTTCCATGCGACGCAGCTACCGAGCGATGTGGTCAATCACGCACTTTACTCTGAACAAACCGAACCTGTGGAACAATAGACTATGGAAACCGGCTATATCAATTCAGTGGTGGAGGCGATGATTCTCGCGTCGCCGGAACCGCTCACCGCCCGGCGCATCACGCAGGTGCTGACCGAGGTCACGCTGGCACGTGTTGCACACGCGGTCGGCGATCTGAACAACCGTTACATGGAGAGCGGCACGTCGTTTCGCATCCGTGAAATCGCGGGCGGGTACCAATTTCATATCCTGCCCGATTACATTGGCTATGTCGAGGAGCTGTTTACCCGCCGGCGCAAACTGAGACTCACCCGAGCCGCGCTGGAAACGATCGCGATCGTGGCCTACAAGCAACCAGTCACCAAGAACGAGATCGAGCATATTCGCGGAGTGGCCGCTGACGGAGTGCTGCAGAACCTGCTGGAAAAGAGCATGATCACGATCACCGGCCGAGCGAGCACGGTGGGGAAACCGCTTCAATACGGAACCACGGATGAGTTCCTGAAGTTCTTCGGGCTGGCCAGCATCGACGCTCTGCCGAAGATGTCGGAGATTGAAGAGCTGATCGCGGCGGCGTATCCACGCTCCCAGACCGAGCTTCCGCTTCCGTCGAACGACACGGCCACAGATGATGTGAAGCTGAACATTGCCGACGGCACGTACGATCCGGAACGAGTGCGCCTCATGGAAGAGACCGGCTCTGTTCTGACCGTCGCCGCTTCGGAAGAGGAAAGCGGCACGACGGCTGCTACCACTATGGACACGGTCCCTGAAGAGTTTCTGGCAGTCAATGTCTCGACCGAAATCCCGTCGGTCGAGTAATAATCGTTGATCGGCGCTCTCGCGCCAAGGATAGGTGAGGGTCCGTTGATCCGTATCAACAAGTATCTATCACTGTGCGGGGTGACCTCGCGGCGCGGCGCCGAGGCGCTCATCGCGCTGGGGCGGGTCAAGATCAACGGCGTTCGTCTCGAACAGGTGGGGGCGATCATCAATGAAGAGAGTGATACGGTTGCGGTCGACGGCGTCGACGTGCGGCCGGTCACCGACAAAGTCTATGTTGTTCTCAATAAGCCGCGCGCGGTGATGACCACGCTTCGTGATCCGTTCCATAGGAAGACGATTCGCCACTACCTGAAGAAGGTCCCCCAGCATGTCTATCCGGTGGGGCGTCTTGATTTTGACACCGAGGGGGTACTGCTCTGTACGAACGACGGAGACCTGGCGTATCGGCTGGCGCACCCAAAGTACCAAATACCCAAGATTTACGAAGCGCTGGTTGAGGGACAGTTCAAAGCGGAAGACGCCCTGCGGATCGGCAAAGGAGTAAAACTCGAAGATGGGGCCATCGGAAAGGCGAGTGTCGATATACTCGGATTCGTTCGAAACTCAACGCGCCTTCGCCTGACTCTCACGGAAGGGCGCAAGCGCGAAGTGAAGCAGCTTTGCAAGAGTGTCCGGCATCCGGTCGAACTCCTGACCCGGATCGATTTCGCCGGAATCACCGCCAAGAATCTGAAGATGGGGGAGTGGCGTTTTCTGAGCGACAAAGAACTGGCGCGTCTCAAAGAGATGGTCGGTCTTTAGCGCACAAGGGCGCGGTTACGGCTCAGATCTCTTCGAGATTCGACCACTCGGCGTCGTCAAGCCAGCGTTTCGGACGATCCAAAAATTGAATCACCTGTTCCATGGTCACCCAATGGCGATGCTCTTCGTCGGCAATGCGAATCAGGATGTTCCGCTCGTTGGCTGAGGTTACCTCAACCGCCTTGGCGCGATAGAAACGCTCCGCTTTCTTTTCGATCTCACGCGCTTCTTCCCAGATCACGCGCGCGTCGGGGGAGAACTGGTATGGCTTGTCACCTGACTTCATGGTCTCGAAGACGTTCTTGACGGTTGCCAGAATTGTCGTTTTCTCGGTCTCTTTGTATTCAGCCGAGGCGCCGTCGTGAAGCGCCTTGAACAGGTTGAAGTGCCTCTGCTCGTCGTCGGCAAGTTCCAGCAGGATTCTCTTGAGTTCTGGTGCGGGAGCCTTGGCGGCATGTTCGAGATAAAAGGACCGTCCATCCTGCTCCATCTTCATCGCGTATTCAAATATACTCACTGACATCTCCTGTGTTTTGTGACTGTTGTCAACGGGCAAAGTACGGGGAACGGGGCGGAAAGTCAACGGTCCGGAGCGACACCTTTGGCCGCTCTCGCGTGGGAGTGTCGAGACATTCCCCTCAACCGCCCTTCGGGCACCTTCTCCCCAATGGGGAGAAGGGGGGAAAAGGAGAACTCTCACTCCTGGCCCCTACCGAAGCGAGTGTGAGAGGCGGGCAAACGAGTGTCATGCGAATTGCCACAGCATCACTTGCGCTGTTTCCGATGAGTGAACAATCCCCTATCTTGTGAATATGAAGTTGTTTTCTGCGCTGGCTCTCGCGGCAATTCTGAGTGTCTCTTTTTTCGCCCGTGCCTCGGGTGCCGAGCCGTCGGAAGAAGTTCGTCGCTCGCATTACACGCTGTACTTCGATAACCAACGCTATGTCGCAGAAGCTGACACCACTCTTGGGAAGGCGCGCTCCCGACTAAGCGCCCTTCTCCACGACAGCCTCGACTACCTTCCCGACATCCACCTCACAGGCGATCATGATCGTTTTCTCAAGTTGCTCGGCGGGACATTCCCCGACTGGGGAGCGGCAGCCGCTGTGCCGTCGATGCACCTGATCGCGGTGAAGTCACCGGATCGATTCAACCTGAACCGCCCGCTTTCCGAACTGTTGGCGCACGAATACTCGCATTTGGTTCTCGCCAAACGGACGGGATTCTATAGTGCGCCGCGCTGGTTTGACGAGGGACTGGCTATGACGGTTTCAATGGAATGGAGCTGGTCGGACAATCTGGCCATGAGCAAGGCGGCCGTCTTTAGCCAGCTGATCCCACTGTCGGAGATCGAACTGGTCAATCGGTTTGAGGAAGGGAAAGCGCATGTAGCGTACGCGGAGTCATACCTCGCGGTCAGCTATCTGTTCAAGGCATACGGCGTTGACGGGGTTAATCGTTTTCTCGACCGGATCGCCGCTGGGGCGTCGCTTGATAAAGCGCTCGAATCAGCGACTGGCGCGACGGCGACGGAGTTTGAAAAAGACTTTCGCGACACGTTGGTAAATCGTTTTAATGTGACGAGCCTCTTTATGGATACGATCTACTTTTGGACATTCCTGGCCTTTCTCGTCGTACTGGGGGGATACCTGAAATATCGCCGTCGCCGCCGCTACTATAAGAAGTGGAAGGAAGAGGAGAAATTTCAATCCACCGATTTCGATTACGGCGACACGGAGAATCCCGAAGCGACTGAGGACGACGAGCCATGGCGACAGTAAGCCATCAGCTCGAGCACCTCGCCGCTCGAACCGGAGTCAGGGTGGCTCAGCTTCTCTCACCGCGCTTGGCTGATGGTCTCGGCGCGGGGCTGGGGAGTGTTGCGCATGCGATTCTCACCTCGCGCAAGCGAATCGCCATGGAGAATCTTCGGCGTGCTTTCGGGGAGAAACTCACCGATGCCGAGCGGCGGGAGATCGTCAAGCGTGTGTTCCAGAACATCGGACGAACCCTCATCGAGTTCTCCCGATTCGGCGTCATAGGGCGTGAAGGTGTGCGCCGACTTATTGTTGCGGACGGCGAGCAGCATTTGAAGCGAGTTCACGATGAAGGACGCGGAGGGATCATCCTGACGGCGCATTTCGGGAACTGGGAATTGATGGGGGCGTGGGTCGCGGCGATGGGGTATCCGATGGAGTTTCTCATCGGAACACAGCACAACCAGAAGGTTGATGACCTGCTGGTTGGGTTTCGTCAGCAGATGGGAGTCGGGATCATTCGTTTGTCGACCAGCGCACGGCAGGTCTTTAAAGCGCTCAAGGGGAATCACTTTGCCGGACTGGTTTCCGATCAGCACGCGGTATCGGGCGTCAGGCTCACGTTTTTTGACCGACCCGCCTCTACTCCAAAAGGACCGGCCCTGTTTGCCATTCGCGGGGGATGTCCGATCCTGCCGTTCATGCTGCGGCGGGAGCGTTTCGATCGGCATGTGCTCATGGCGGCCGAGCCGATTTACCCTCCGCATTCCGGCGACGAAGAGGCGGATATTCAGGCAATGACCGAACGCTATACTCACTTCTTCGAGTCCTGTATTCGTCAGTATCCCGACCAGTGGATGTGGACCCACCGTCGTTGGAAGCTTCCGGATGAGGCTACGAAGGAATCGAGGAGAGTGTAGCATGAGTAAGAAGATTCTCATTCGAACCCCGAACCATCTTGGGGATTGCGTCATGGCGCTGCCGATGATCAACGAGGTGCGCGAGGCATACTCCGGTTCGAGCGTGACGATCCTGACTCCCGAGCATCTGGCCGACTTGTTCCAGGGGAATCCGGGAATTGACGCTATAGTGAAAATCCCATCAACCCATGTTCACGGTCTCCTGGCGGTGGTCAAGATTCGAGACATTATTGCACCGCTGCACGCCGACATCGGGTATATCATTCCGCCATCATTTGGAGCCGCGGCAGGCTTCAAGCTCGCCGGAGTGAAAGAACGGATAGGGTATATAGCCGACGGTCGCCGCCTCCTGTTGACCCGCCAATTCCCGCTCCCCGCGCCACTAAATTCGCAACATCGCTCGGTCACCTATTTCGATCTCCTGCGGCGTTCCGTTGGGAGGGAGCTTGAGTATTCTCGTCCGAAGTTGTTTCTCACCGAAGATGACAGTCGACACGCCGAGACGATGCTAAGCGGTTTCGGCCTGACGCCGAATGATCGCTATCTGATCATCGCTTTCCGCTCGGTGGCGGAATCACGGCGATGGGGAACAGCCCATTACATCGATTTGGCTCGCATGCTGACGGCTCAATATGACATCAGGGTTCTGTTGCTCGGAACGTCGGACGACGTCCGCTCAGGTGATGAAATCGCCGCGTCTGTAGCGTCGAAGCATCTCATCAATCTGGCGGGAAAGACAACCTTGCGCGAAGCAGCGACAATTATCGCTCGTGCACAGCTCTTTGTCGGCGACGATTCCGGTCCGGCACATCTGGCGGCCGCCGTTGGGACTCCGGTCCTGGCGCTCTTCGGGGCCGGTGATCCAGCTGAAACGGCTCCGTTGCCGCGTGTCGGGCGGATTGTGCGCGTCGAAGAACTGGGCTGTCTGGCCTGTGTTCGGAACAAGTGCCCGCTCAAAGGGGAAGCGTTTATGCGCTGTATGCGCGATCTTACTCCCTCCGTTGTCATCGCTGAAATCTCCGCTCTGGCCAAAGAGTCCGGTAATCCGTTGTAGGCCGCGATTCTCGTCATTTTGGTTGACCGGCCGTAGTGACTCCCATAATCTGGCTTCATGAGTGTCGCGAAAGTTCTTGCCACCTGTCCCTTTTGTAAGGAGCCCATCGCCGGCGGGGCGATCAAGTGTAAGCATTGCCAATCTGATCTGTCGGGTCTCCAGAAGAAAAAGGGATCGCTGTTTGATCGATTTAATAATTTTCGATTCGGTTTTCTCACAGGCGTGCTTTTCTCTATCTCACTGGCGATCCTGATCTATATGCAGTGCTCCCACGAGAAGTAGGTTGGCGGCTGTGCAGCAATGGGCGAGCGGAGGCAAGTCCTGCGCGAACATTTGTTGAATCGGGCCAAGACCTGCCGCAACTCAGGAAATGAGAAAACTGTGGGCTACCGGGCTGCGAGACCTGACTTAACAGCTGAACTTCCCTCACCCGTCGCTTCGCACCACCCTCTCCCAAGCATGGGAGAGGGGGACAGGGTATGGACCGGGCTCACCCGTTTGCGCGGCGTCCAGAGGAAGCGTCGGTTCACATCCCTTTTTGAGAAGGGACAAGAACCGGCGAAACCTGAAAGCTCAGTCTTCCGTTTTGAAGGTCATCCCCAGTTGGTCAAACAGGAACGCGTAGACATCAGCCTGCTGCTCAATCCGTTCGCCGAGCGAAGTCCCGATACCGTGCCCGGATGTCGAGCTGGTCCGCAGGAAGATCGGGTGTCCGGACGATGTCGCTGCCTGAAGACGAGCTGTCATCTTGCGCGAATTTGCCGGATCGACCCGTCCGTCATTGTCCCCCGCTACAAAGAGCACCGCAGGGTAGGCTCTCCCGTCATGGACATGATGGTACGGGGAATACGCGTAAAGCGCTTCGAATTGCGCCTTGTCTTTCACTGTCCCGAACTCGGTCGTGTTGAACTCCCCGTTTGGACTGAGTTCAACTCTGAGCATATCATAGATTCCGACGCTCGCGACAACCGCGCGATAGAGCTCGGGATGCTGGGTTAGCGCCGCCCCCATGAGGAGACCGCCGTTGCTTCCACCTTGAATCGCCAGCTTCTCGGTATTCGTGTACCTCTTCTCAATAAGGAACTGGGCGGCGGCGGCAAAGTCGTCGAAGACATTCTGTTTCTTAGTCAAGTTCCCAGCGAGATGCCAATCATCACCGTATTCTCCCCCGCCGCGGATATTCGCAACCACGTAGATACCCCCCTGGTCGAGCCACAGTCGGTTCGACTTTGAAAAACCGGGGCTAAGGCTGATGCCATAGCCGCCATAGCCATACAGAATAGTCGGATTCCGGCCGTTGAGAATGGTCCCTTTCTTTCTCATGATATTGAGCGGAACTTTCGTCCCGTCTTTTGATGTCGCAAACTCGCGGGTCACTTCGGCATCGTCGAAATTGACTGAGCTTGGCCTCGACAGCGATGACTTCACCGCAGCGCCGCTCGAAGGATCGTAGCGATACCATGATGGAGGCGTCACATATGACTGCGCGTTATAGAGCACCGCGTCCCCCTCCAGCCAGACTGGAGCACTAACTGAAGCAACCTCTTCGGTCGGAACCGTCACGACATCGGTGCCGTCGAGATTGCATATCTTCAGCCGAGACGGACCACCGAACAGTTCCGAAATGTACAACTTACCCGCGGTCGCAGTCAGACCTCGAATTGATCCTTCCGACTCCGGCACGACCGTCCTGGTCTTGGAGAGTTCGGGATCCCCAAGTGGTAACCGGAGAATCTTCCCTCGTGGAGAGTCTTTCAGCGACAATAGATACAGAGCCTGATCAAGCCCGAACTCAGCCTGAGTGATCCGATCAGAAAATTTCGTCACTTGCACCCACTTGCCCGACGGCCCCAACAGGTAGTGAGCATACTCACCGCCGTCGCCATTCGACACCGTGGCGAGAAAGTAGTTGCCGTCGTTCGACGTCGTGAGCGCGATCTCGGCGATCCGAGGAAACTCCTTGCCAATCGCATAGGTGTCGCTTGCAACCGGTGTTCCAAGCGCATGATAGTATACTTGCTGATAGAAATGCATGTCGGCGTCGGTGCGCTCCCCCTTCTGGGGATAACGCGTGTAGTAGAACCCTTTGTTGTCAGGACTCCAGGCGACACTGCCGCCCGCAGTCGGAAAATTGACGCGGGGCACCTGGTCCGGCAACTGGCGGCCGGTGGCGACATCAAAGACATGCACGGTGCCGTCTTCACTCCCCGCTTTGGAGAGCGAAACCGCGACCAGACGACCATCGAGAGAAGGGACAAAGAAATCAATCGACGTGCCGCCCGTCGAATCGAGCTGGTTGGGATCGACCACAATCTTCTCGGAGAGTGAGTCCTCTGCGCTCAAGCGAGTAATGATAAACGGCTGCTGCTTGGGAGGTTGGTTCTTTATGGCAAAGAGAACCCCCGGGCGTTGGACCAACCCGCCATAGCTTTCCGACTCGCTCGCCAGCAGTTTCTGCAGCGCCTTGGCGATGGCGGGGCGAAACGTCACTTTGTCAAGCGCTTCGCGCGTGTACTGGTTCTGCTTGCGTACCCATTCCTTGACATCAGGGTCGGCTGGAGTTTCCAGCCAGCGATACTCTTCGGTAACAGAAACGCCGTGGTAGCTGTCTGTGACCGGCTTCTTCGTTGTCGGGGGGAAAGCAGATTGTGCGGTTGCGACTGAGATCGAAAGGGTCGCAAAGCCGATTGCACAGACTATGGGGCGAAACAGATTCACTCGCATGGATACTCCTTGTGGTTGTTTACCGCTACTGTTCAAACACGACGCGGCCGGCAAGAATGGTTCGATAGACCTGGCCGGAGAGTCGATATCCTATAAACGGGGAGTTCTTGGATCGGGAACGGAACCGATCCGCGCGCACTGTCCACTTCTTTTCCGGCTCGATGATCGTTATGTCGGCGAGGCTCCCTTCGGCGAGCGTCCCGCCGGAAAGATTGAAAATCCGCGCCGGGTTGGCAGTCATCTTGCGGATCGCGTCGGCCCAGTCGAGATACCCCTTGTCGATCAGGTAGGTTTTGACGAGACCGAGTGTTGTTTCCAACCCGATCATGCCGGCCGGAGCGTGATCAAACTCGCAGTCCTTTTCTTCGGCGGAATGCGGCGCATGATCGGAGGCTATGCAGTCGATCGTCCCATCCACCAGCGCTTCGATGATCGCCTCGCGGTCGTCACGGCTGCGGATCGGCGGGTTGACGCGCAGATTCGTGTCGTACGCTTTCCCGATCTCCTCGTCAGTCAGCACAAAATGATGCGGACAGGCTTCGGTCGTGACATTGACCCCCTCGCGCTTGGCCTGTCGGATCGCCTCGACACCGCGGCGCGTAGAAATGTGCTGGATGTGCAGGCGCGCACCGGTGACTCGACAGAGAGCGATGTCTCGAAGCACGGCGATCTCTTCCGCTACTGCCGGTGATCCGCGCAGACCAAGGCGAGTCGACTGGAACGACTCGTTCATCACCCCACCCGCCACCAGGAACTGATCTTCAGCGTGCTGCATCACCGGGATATTGAACATCTTGGAATACTCGAGCGCGCGACGCATGATTTCCGGATTCTGAACATAATGCCCGTCATCGGTGATCGCCACCGCTCCCATCTTGACTAAATCCCCAATTTCAGCCAGCTCTTTGCCGTCGCTGTTCTTGGTGATTGCGCCGACAACATAGACTCGCGCCGACGCGCCGGCGGCGCGATCCTGCACGAATTTGACAGTCTCCTGATTGTCAATCCGTGGCGTCGTGTTGGGCATGCAGCAAACCGCCGTAAAACCGCCAGCCGCAGCGGCCTCACATCCGGATTCGATGGTCTCCTCGTCTTCGCGCCCCGGTTCACGCAGATGAACATGAACGTCGATCAACCCCGGTACAACCAACTTCCCGCCGGCATCAATGATCTGGCTCTTATCGAACGATTTTAGCAGCCGGGTCGCTTCCGGACCGTCCGGTTCGATGGCCGCAATACGACCGTCCTTGATGAGGATGTGCGCCTGCGAAACGAACCCGAGCGCGGGATCGATGACCTGCCCTCCCTTGATGACCATATCGAATTTCTTGCTAGTCATTCTCGGCCCCTTCTTCTTTCTTGCGTCCGGACAACAGGTACAGGACCGCCATGCGCACCGCTTGCCCATTGGTAACCTGATCAAGGATTACCGACTTGTCGCTATCGGCCACTTCGCTGGAGATTTCCACCCCGCGATTCATCGGTCCCGGGTGCATGATCGTGTAATTCTTGTTCAATCGTTTGAGTCTCTCTTTGGTAATACCAAACAGGTTCGTGTATTCGCGCTGCGACGGAAACAGGCCCGCCTGCTGGCGTTCGAGTTGAATGCGCATAATATTGACCACATCCGCTCCCTCCAGAGCCTCATCGACGTTGGTATAGTGATCGACGCCGAATTTTTCAACCTCGTACGGCAGCAGTGTCGACGGACCACAGAGCGCGACCGACGCCCCCATCGCCTTCAGTCCCCAGAGATTGGAGCGGGTCACCCGTGAGTGCTTGACATCGCCGACCAGCACCACCCGAAGCCCCTCCAGCTTGCCGTACTTGTGGCGGATCGTGAACATATCGAGCAGACCCTGCGTGGGATGCTCGTGCGTACCGTCGCCGGCATTGATGATGTTCGAGTCCATGCATTGGGTGAGGTAGTACGGCACACCTGAAGACTTGTGACGCACGACAACCATATCGATTTTCATCGCCTCGATATTCTGCACCGTGTCGCGCAGCGATTCTCCCTTCTGCACCGATGACGTCGACGGGGTGAAGCTGACCGTATCGGCCGAAAGCCGTTTCTCCGCGAGTTCAAACGAGATTCGCGTGCGCGTAGAGGGCTCATAGAACAGATTCAGCACCGTGATCCCACGCAGAGTCGGCAGTTTCTTGATCGTGCGGTCAAGAACTTCGCGAAACGATTCGGCGGTATCCAGAATCAGGGTGATGTCCTCCTTCGCGGTCCCTTCGAGTCCGAGCAGGTGACGAGATGAAAGAGCGCTCATCGGCTCCTCACTTTCTTTGCCGCGCTCTTCGACGACGGCTTAGCCGTCCTGAGGGCAGCGGAATCTTTCTTCACGACATAGACGCGATCGGTTCCCTCCTTCTCGGTCACTTCGAGTATCACTTGATCAGCCTTCGAAGTTGGGATATTCACGCCCACATAATCAGCTTTGATCGGAAGTTCGCGATGTCCCCGATCCACCAGAACGGCCAGCTGAATTGTGCGGGGACGGCCAAAATCGATGATCTGGTCAAGCGCGGCGCGGATCGTCCGACCGGTGAAAAGCACGTCATCCACGAGGATGATATTTCGCTCGGCAATCGAGAAGATGACTTCGGTTCGCTGTACAAGCGGTTGGTCAAGCTTGGAGTGCACGTCATCACGATACAGGCTGATATCCATCAGCCCGACCGGTACTTTCACGCCCTCCAGGTTCTCGATGATCGACGCTATCCGCCTCGCCAGAAATGCCCCGCGGGTCAGAATCCCAATGATCGCGAGCGACTCCGCGCCGGCATTGTGCTCCAGAATCTCGTGCGCTATGCGGGTAAGCGCTCGGCTGATCTTCGTAGCGTCGAGAATGATGTCAGCAGGTGAAGACAAAAGAAACCTCCGTTATGTGTATATCAAAACGACAATGTCGACTCGTAACATGTGAGACCTACCTTGCCTCACTCCCTTCTCCCCGCTGGGGAGAAGGTGCCCGAAGGGCGGTTGAGGGGGATTGCCACCACACCCTACAGCCTAATCTCATGCGAAGCCCTTGCACGCCAATTCTCCCTGCAGCAACTCCCGGATAAGCCCCGACGTCCTGTTCAGGTCAAAGCGCTCAGCGACATAGCTGCGATACTCGGCGGGATTGTAGTTCGATTCCGAGCGGATCTGCTGGGCGAATTGCTCGACCGTGAGCCAGAGATACTTCTCCGGGTAGATGGTCTCAGCCCATGGAAACCAGTGGATTACCGGTTTGACCCCGCAGGCCATCGCTTCGCACAGCCCAACTCCGTGCGATTCGCGCGGTGACGTACACACGACATAGTCCATCCGTTGCCACCAATCCGCCGCCGCCTCGACTTTGCCATGCTGGACAATATTCTCAGAGAGCCCGAGCTTCTGCGCCATATGTTCAAAATAGAGCCGCTCCGATTCGTCCATCCAGGGCCCACCCAAGTGCAATTTGTACCCTTTATATTTCGACGCCAGATGATGGAAGGCGTGAAGCAGTAGCTGCAGCCCTTTCTTATGATTGAGCAGTGCCAGCAGACCAACATTCTTCCCGGGAGGGCGGGTGTCGCCGCGTTCGTTGCGAAATTTCTCGAGATCGATCCCGTTGGGGATGATGACTGTTCGGGTTGCCAACTTCGGGACTTTCCGGGCGGCGTATCCGGCGATACCGCTTGATACAAAGATAACTTTGCTGACCGGCTCCCAATTCACGCGCTCGATGTAGCCGTCGACAATTTCATACGCATGGCAGCGCACAATGACTTTGCGTCCCTGAAGAACCTGAGGATTCCGCGTCAGCTCAATCGCTAACTCATTAGCCCACTCGATCCAGACCACGTCGGCGCGAGCGATGGCCTGCTGGAACGCCGCGCCATCAGACGAAACACACTCGACGATATTGAATTCGCCCGCATAGTTCTCTTGCAGGCCACGAATGACTGTCTTGGAGAAACTATCAAGCCCCGGAAGACACAGGAACGCGACCGTATTGCCCATCAAAACTCGTTCCGTTGTTCCAAGGAATCTTGCAGGTCTGTCAGGAATAGACCGATTGAAGCCGTATCGATGTTACGTCGCTGATACACTCATTCCGACCCTTTGTGACCTCGCTGGATCACGTTAAAAGGTGACAGGGAAGAGTATACGCAAACCGGACGCCGTGTCAAGCCCTGCGAAAAGAAATCTGGGTTCGCCTGGAATTAAGGACCCGAAACAATTCCGCGATACATCGGATTGTCAAAAAGATCAGCACGAGTCAACTGCTCGAATGCGCCGTCGTGGCAATAATAGGCACGGTCCGCCAGTCCTTTGAGCAGGCTGCCATCATGGCTAATAATCATCACTCCGACCTGGCGCTGCTTCAACGCTCTTGCCAGCAGGACAAACCGCCCCACTCCCTCCTGGTCGAGTCCGCAGGTTGGCTCATCAAAGATCACGAACGGGGGAAGCATCGACAGCACGGCCGCAAAGGCTAGGCGCCGCTTTTCCCCCATCGACAGCGTGAACGGATCGCGGGTGAGGAACCGCGCCGGCTCAAGACCAACCATCTGGAGGTACGCGGCCACCATGCTCGGGTCAAGCGCAAGACCGCGATTGGCTGGTCCAAAGTTGATCTCCTCCGCGCAGGTCGGCAGGAAGAACTGGCGCTCGGGCTGCTGGAAGACTCCGGCCACGAGGGTAGCGTGAGCCGAGGCGCGCCCGGACTCATCCGTCCGGCGGAGCGAGCCGTGCATCAGCGGCAGGAGACCACAAAGCGCCAATCCGAGCGTGCTCTTGCCTGACCCCGATGCCCCGACCAGTCCGACAATCTCGCCGCGATTCAGACTCAGATCAACGTTGCTCAAGATTGCGGGATTCCCCGGATATCCAATGGCGGCCTGCTCCAAAGACACTGACCGGACGTCGGATCGTCCGGCCTGAACGTATTCGCCCGGAACAACAACCGGTTCATGTCGTTCCTGATCGAAGCGCAATCCGGTTCGAAAGCATAATTGATCGTCGTCGAGAATCACCTCGGGATCGCCGTCGGCGGCAACTTCACCATTACACAAAACGATCAATCGGCGGTATCGTCGCGCCTCTTCAGGATATTGGGTTATCCGAATCTCGGTGAGCGCGCTCTGATGAGCATGAAGCTGACGCAGCTCTTCGGTCAGAATCCGTTTGCCGGCTTCGTCCAAGAATGAATCCGGCTCATCGAGGATTAGAATCGGCGGACGGCTCACCATCACCGACGCCAGTGCGACACGCTGCTTTTCACCCCCTGACAATTCGTTTGTCAGTCGCCTCCGCAGATGCTCGATCCCAAAGCGACCAAGAGTGGAATTTACAACCGTCTCCATCTGCGGCATCGGCATGGCCTGGTTTTCCAGAGCGAACGCGATCTCTTTTTCGACGACCGCGGCCACCATCTGGTTGTCCGGATTCTGAAACAGGATTCCGACACTGCGATGACTCGCGAACGTACCCGAAACACCGACTCGCATCGTCCCGCTCGACGGGTCGGCGAGTCCGGCGATGATCCTCGCCAGAGTCGACTTCCCTGAGCCGTTTGCTCCCATCACACAGATCGATTCCCCCTCGGCGACATTCAAGTTGACACTCCGCAGCGCGGCGTCCTTCGCACTGCCATAGGCGTAGCTGATGTTCTTGAGTTCGATCATATTCAAAGCAAAGCCGACGCCCAAAGTATGAGCATCGGCCGGCCTTGGCAAGGGATTGCGAGGGTGTCGTTACCCTCGGAAATTGACATCGAGGTTGCGAGCCGCGGAACTTTCGTCGAGCCGTCGCACGGGCGTCACGTGGGGCGCCGAGGTCACCAGTTCTGGAGACGATTCCACCTCGCGGGCGATCAGCTTCATGATCGCCGCAAACTGATCAAGAGTCTCTTTCGTTTCGGTTTCCGTCGGCTCGATCATCATCGCTTCCGGAACAATCAGCGGGAAATAGTTGGTCGGCGCGTGCATGCCGAAATCAAGGAGCCGCTTGGAAATGTCCGAGGTCTTCACCCCCAGCTTCTTCTGACGACTGCCGGAGATGACGAATTCGTGCATGCAGTGCCCCGGATACGGTACGTCGTAATCGTTCTCCAGCTGCTTCTTGATGTAATTGGCATTAATCACCGCGTTTTCCGAGACCCGGCGAAGCCCGACTCCGCCCAGGGTTCTGATGTACGCATAAGCCCGCACGATATTGGCAAAATTGCCGTTGAACGTGTGCAGGCGGCCAATAGAGTGAGGACGGTCATAATTGAACATCAGTTTTCCATCGGGACCATGATCGAGTACCGGCAGCGGAAGGTACTTCATAAGCTCCGCCTTCACGCCGACTGCGCCCGCTCCCGGTCCGCCGCCGCCGTGGGGAGTGGAGAACGTCTTGTGCAGATTGAAATGCATGATGTCGAAGCCGGCGTCACCGGGGCGGAAGATTCCCATGTTGGCGTTGAGATTCGCGCCGTCCATATACATCAGTCCGCCTCGCGCCCTCACGATCTGCGCGATCTCGGCGATATTGCGCTCGAACAGTCCGAGCGTGTTCGGGTTGGTCATCATCATACCAGCCACCTGCTCGTCCATTACCTCCGCTACCGCGTCGGGGGAGATAATCCCCTGCGCGTTGGACTTGATCTCCAGCGCGCTGAACCCGACTGCGGCCACCGAGGCCGGGTTTGTGCCGTGAGCGGAATCCGGAATAATGATCTTGGTCCGATTGTCGTGACGTTCCCGATGGTAGGCGCGCATGATGAGCAGGCCCGCGAATTCCCCCTGCGCACCGGCGACCGGCTGAAGGGAAATACCCGGAAAACCGGAGATTTCGCTCAGGTACTGCTGCAATTCCCACATCAGTTCCAATATCCCCGGGGCGCTGCTGCACGGCGCTAATGGATGATGATCTTGAAAGTCGGGAAACGAAGCCGCTTTGTCGTTGAGTTTCGGATTGTACTTCATCGTGCAGGATCCGAGCGGATAGAACCCCTTGTCGATATGGTGGTTTTTCACCGACATCCCAACAAAGTGGCGCATCACTTCCCCTTCGGAGATTTCCGGAAGTTCGGCGTCCTGAACGCGCCGGAAACGACTCGGGATCGTCGCGAGGATTTCGGACTCGCCCGACTTCAGTTCGGGCAGGGTGTAACCGGTTCGTCCGGGTACCGACTTTTCATAGATCAGATCGCGTTCACTCACAATAGTCACTCCGTGTGGGCCTCTCTTCGCCTAATCGAGATCAATGGCTCTCTGCCGGTTTCGGCGCAGGGTTCCTCAATTTGTCTATCTGCTTTGTGGCGTATTCGACATCTTCGGATTTCGGGAAATGCTCGACAAAACCCTGGAAGGCCTTGATCGCGCCAAGGGTGTCCCCCTTGGATTTCAGCGTGATCGCCGTATAGATTTCCGCTCCTTCCGCTGTTGGCTTCCCGGAAAAATCTGTCATGATCGCCTGATACGCCTTGATAGCCTTGTCGTAGTTCTTCCCGCGGCGATACATATCAGCCAGCGCCATGCGGCTCTCGCCTGAAAGCGAGTCGGTCGGCTGACCGGCAACTATGACTTTCTGATACCAGCTCTCAGCTTCCCCATCGCCGCCGCGATACTTGTACTTGTCAGCGATCTGGAAAGCCAGCTCGCGGTCGGGTTTCTGCTTGGACTTGTTGAGCAAGTCCTCAAGCGTTCCGATCCCGTTCCGGTAGTCGGTGACAGTCTTCATCAGCTCTTCGGGCGGCAGATAGCCGACAATGCGATCAATCTCTTTTCCGGCCTTGTCAACCAGAACCAGAGTCGGATAACCGCTGACATGATACGCACGCGCAGTGAGAGTATCCTTTTCGGCGTCAGTTTTGACCAAGATCACTTCTTTAGTAAAGTAGTCGATGACTTTCGGATCTACGAACACGACCGTGTCCAGACGTTTACACCATGTTCACCACTCGGTGTAGAAATCGACCAGCACCGGCCGACCATTTGTCGCCGCCGCCTTGAGACCTTCGTCGACACTTGCCAATCGAGGTGCATGCGGCTTTTCGGCAGCTGTTTGCGCGCTCACCGCAGAGCCCACCAGGGTTGCCAGCACCAGGAGCAGATGACTCTTTCGCATAGTTCGTCCTCTCACCGAATGGGTATCATTACTTGGCGTCGAGCGGGATGGCATCATCCCCAAGAACCGCCTGTATCACAAATTCAGCTTCTTCCAGAAATTCGCGCGGCACCATGATGACATTGGTCTCAATGCTCAGGGTTGCCTCGGGGTCTGTCTTCTCGGGCTTACGAGCGAGGGCGGTGAAGGTCGACGAGGTCAGGACCGACGGGATGTTGTTCGAGTCGAGCGCGCCTTTGGCCATCTCCGCTCTTGTGTTGCTGCGCACCCCGACCACCTGCACCCAGCTGTTATCGGGCGAGACAGCCGCATTGATTCTTGCGGGTCGCTTCTCAAGCAGAGCCACGTTGCAGTCAGGGCAGATCATCACCGCACCCGGGTATTCATATTCGCACTTGGGACAATACACTCAGTCTTCCTTCCGATGCCATTTGCCGCCCAGCGCCATCGCCAGTACGTCAACAGCCTCTTCTTCATGCTCGATCGGTACCGAGACTTCAAACAGCCCCACCGAACCGGAGTAAAACGAAGTCAGCGGCAACCCGATATTGCCAAAGAAGCCTGACTTCGACACGATCACGACTGGAATCTCATAGGCCGTAAGCGTTTCGCGGGCAAAATCGGCCGAGAGCTTGTCGTCAATTGAGCCAATCAACACCCAGGCTCGTTTCTGGGCGTCATCTCGGAGATCATGTCCACAGATCGGGCATAGCTCATGCGGTTCGCTCCACTCCGTCTTACATTCGGGACAGGACGCCACGGGCTGTCAACTCCTTCAAGCCCTCGACCAATCTCCCGATCTCCATTTCGCTGCGCTTCTCGGTCAGCGCCACCAGCAAGCAGTTCTCCATTCCGCGGTACCACCGACCGGCATCGACGCCGGGGAGCAGGCCGTGCTCGACCAGAGCCAGAATCACTTCCTGAGCCGGACGAGGCGTGCGGACCGCAAACTCGCGAACAAACGGGCCGGTGAAATAAGGCTCGTAGCCGTCGAGGGCGAAGATCATCCCGGCTGCGCTCTGGGCGTTCTGCGCCGAAAGCAAGGCGACTTTCTTCAGGCCACTCTTCCCCATGAGACTCATATAGACGGCCGCCGAGGTCGCGCAGAGCGCCTGATTGGTGCAGATATTCGATGTCGCTTTTTCGCGACGAATATGTTGCTCGCGAGTCTGAAGAGTCAGCACAAAGCCATTCTTACCGTCGAGGTCTTTGGTTCGGGCCGCAATGCGCCCCGGCATACTCCGCACAATATCTTTCTTGACCGCAAATATCCCCAGGAGGGGCCCTCCAAACGAAACCGGCATCCCGAGCGGTTGCCCTTCACCGATCGCGATATCGGCACCGTATTCGGCGGGTGTCTTCAGAATTGCCTGAGTGATCGGATCGATAGCCATGATCATCTTGCCCCCCACTTTATGAATCATCTCAGGAAGCGCTTCGATCTCCTCTAACAGGCCAAAGAAATTTGGCTGAGCGGTCAACACGCAGGCCGTCTTTTCGTCGATCATATCCTCGATGCGCCCGAGATCGGTCATGCCCGCTTTCATCGGCACCGTCACCAGCTCCACGCCGCGGCCGCAGAGATAGGTTGCGATCACTTCGCGATAGAGCGGGTTCACGGTCTCCGAGATGATCACCTTGGTCCGTTTGGTGAGGGTGGTCGCCAGGATGACCGCTTCCGCGGCGGCGCTGGCGCCGTCGTACATCGACGCGTTAGCGACATCCATACCCGTCAAACGACAGATATGCGTCTGAAACTCGTATATCGCCTGCAGCGTCCCCTGCGCCACTTCCGGTTGATAGGGAGTATACGCAGTCATGAACTCGGGGCGGCTGATTATCGCTCCGACCGCCGAGGGGATAAAATGGTCATACACGCCCCCGCCCGCGAAGCACGCCAGCCCTTCACGATTGCGGCTCGACATTTCTTTGATTTCGCGGAGCAGTTCCAGTTCGGACAGAGCCGGTATATTCAGCGGCCGGGTGAGTCTGAGTTTGGGAGGGATCCCTTCGACGAGTTCCTCGAAATTCTTCGCTCCGATGGCGCTGAGCATCTTCCGACGATCATCGTCGGTATTAGAAATGTATGGCATGACAGGCCGTTAGTTCCTTCGTGCAATAGTTGTTGTCGCGGAATGGTCCGAGCCGATCACGCGTGTTGCTTCAATAACTCAGTATAACCGGCGGCGTTGAGCAATTGTTCTGTCTCACCGACATTGCTCAGCTCAACTTTGATCATCCACCCCTCACCATACGGATCGCGGTTGATCACCATCGGATCGCCGTCGAGAGCAGCGTTAATCTCAGTCACCGTTCCGCTCACGGGGGAGAAGAGCTCAGAAACCGCTTTCACCGCCTCAATCGTGCCGAATCGCCCCATCTGCTTCACGACAAGACCAATTTCGGGCAGCTCGACGAAAACAATATCGCCGAGTTCCCCCTGCGCGAAATCGGTAATCCCGATAACCGCGGCGTTGCCGGTGACCTTCACCCATTCATGCTCTTTTGTATATTTCAGGTCGGCTGGTACCTTCACAAAAAGACCTCCAAAGTTACTCAATGCTCTGTTCAGTCGTAATGACTTCTTCGATTTCGGCGGGTTTGATCTGCCCGGCAGGAGCCTCGCCGGGACGCTTGAGCGTTATCGTCTTCTTCTGCGCCGTTCCCTTGCTTCCCTCCCATTTGAGCGACTCCTCAATAAACGCGGTGCTGTAGTTTCCGGCTACAAAGTCGGGATTGGCAAAAATCGCGCGATGAATCGGAACCGTGGTCGGCACTCCCTCGACAATAAACTCCTCGAGACATCGGCGCATCTTGATGATCGCCTTTTCGCGCGTGCGGGCGCGCACGATCAGCTTGGCGATCATGGAATCATAATAGGGGGGTATGTAGTATCCCGCGTAAACCGCCTTGTCGACGCGCACGCCCGGTCCGCCTGGAATATGAATCGCTTCAATGCGGCCCG
The DNA here is from genome assembly GCA_964540105.1 of uncultured Ignavibacteriales bacterium. Taxonomy (GTDB): domain Bacteria; phylum Zixibacteria; class MSB-5A5; order GN15; family FEB-12; genus DATKJY01. The sequence continues at coordinate 415,447 of CAZILL010000002.1, forward strand.
GGGTAGGACGAAAATCGTTGTCGACATCTTCCGCGTTGATGCGTGCTTCAATAACTGCCCACTTCGGCTTCAACTCTTCCTGATTGTACTTGATCTCATGCCCCATCGCGACCTGAATCTGATCGTGTACGAGATCCACTTCATACGCTTCCTCGGTGACCGGGTGTTCGACCTGGATGCGGGTGTTCATCTCCATGAAGTAGAAATTCCGATCCTGATCGACAAGAAATTCGATGGTACCGACACCTAGGTAGCCAACCATTCTGGCCCCTTTTAGTGCGGCGTCCCCCATCTTTTGGCGAAGGTCATCGGTCATGAGGGGAGATGGGGTTTCTTCAACCAGCTTCTGATGCCGACGCTGAATGGAACAATCGCGTTCGCCAAAGTGATAGTAGTTACCGAAGCTGTCACCGAGAAGTTGGATCTCCACATGGTGCGGCCTGATGATCGCTTTTTCCAGATAGAGATCAGGATTCGAGAAAGCGTTGGCGGCTTCAGTGGATGCCACATGGAAATTGCGCTCCAGCTCCGCTTCGTCGCGGCAGATTCGCATTCCCTTGCCCCCGCCCCCGGCGACGGCCTTAAGAATGATCGGGTAGCCAATTCCGTCGGCGATTTCTCGGGCATCCTCAAACGACGCCACCACTCCGTCCGAACCGGGGATCACCGGTACTCCCGCCTTTTTCATCAGATCCTTGGCGGAGGCTTTGTCCCCCATCTGGCGGATATGATTCGGTTTGGGGCCTATGAAGACAATACCGCATGATTCGCAAATCTCGGCAAAGTCTGCGTTCTCTGCGAGAAAGCCGTACCCCGGGTGGATGGCGCCGGCATTGGTGACTTCGGCCGCCGCGATAATTCGCTTGAAATCGAGGTACGATTGGCTCGCCGCCGGCGGGCCAATGCAGACATCCTCGTCGGCAAAGCGGACATGGACCGCGTCGCGATCCGCCTCGGAATACACGGCGACTGTTGTCAGACCGAGTTCACGGCAGGCGCGGATAATTCGTAAGGCGATTTCGCCCCGATTGGCGATTAGGACTTTGTTAAACAATAAATATCCTTCCCGTGGAATAGCGCCTCTTATACGAGAAGCGTCACTTCACAATAGAAGAAGATAGCAGATTTCTCCCGAAAGGACAACAGGTAAACGCCCCTAAGCGAGAGGTGCGAGTTAACTATATATCGGGCTTGAGGGTAGGGGACGGGGTTGTTTGCCTGCCAGGCAGTTCTAGAACTTCTTGTAGCCGCTGGGGAGGTCTTTGCTCTGGTCGTCCTGGGCGGCGTTTGAACCGGCTTCGTCCCATCGATCGGCAGCGCCGGTGATTCCGCGCAGGCGCAAATCGAAATCGTCGGGGTTGGTCGCCTGGGCCATCGCCTCTTCAAACGACAGCATCCCCTGCTTGAACAATTTCATAATCGACTGGTCAAAGGTCTGCATGCCGTACTGAACCCCACCCTGAGACATCAGGTCGGGGATGTCGACTGTCTTCTCCGCCGCCATGATGCACTCGCGGATCGCTCCGGAGTTGACCATGATTTCCAGCGCAGGTACGCGACCGGGCATATCCGACCGCTTCAGCAGGCGCTGGCAAACGATTGCCTTGAGCGTCCCCCCAAGCAAAAGTCGAATCTGCTGTTGCTGATGAGGAGGGAAGAAGGAGATAATTCGAGTGATCGTCTCCACCACATTAAGAGTATGCAGCGTAGTCAGAACCAAGTGACCGGTATCCGCGGCTGTCAGTGCGATCGACATCGTCTCCAGATCGCGCACTTCACCGATGAGAATGACGTCGGGATCCTGTCGGAAGGCGTGGCGAAGCGCCGAAGCAAAGGTCTCAGTGTCGCCGCCCACTTCGCGCTGGGAGATGATCCCCTTCTTGTCGCGATAGATATACTCAATCGGGTCTTCGACGGTCAGGATGTTTACCGCCCGATTGGCATTCATTTCCTCGATGATCGCCGCCAGGGTCGTCGACTTGCCGGAACCGGTCGTGCCGGTAATGATCACCAGCCCGCGGTTCTCGGTGGAGAGCTTCTTGATGATCGGCGGCAGGTTCAACTCCTCGAAGGAAGGCACGGTCGTGTTTACCGCTCGAATCGCAATGCCGGTTGTGCCGCGCTGACGAAACAGGTTGATACGAAAACGCCCGAGTTTCGCCACCGAAAGAGCCAAGTCCATTTCGTTCTTGCGATGGAAACGCTCGAGTTGCTTTTCGTTAAGAATCTGCGAGACAATCTGTTCCATGCTGTCGATGGTCAGCGGGTCGGTCGCGATCTGTTCGAGCGTACCGTTTACGCGAAGGCGTGGGCGCACCCCAACCCGAATATGAAGGTCCGAGGCCCGGCGGTTGAGCATCTCAACCAGCATCTGTTTGAGCGTCATGGATTCGCCTTTCGTGATTTGCGCGATCAGCCCTTGGGATCGATCAGGAACAGGACTTGACCAAATTCGACCGGCTTGCCGTTCTCGGCAAGAATCTTCACCACGCGGCCGCTCACTTCCGATTCGATTTCGTTCATGAGCTTCATAGCCTCCACGATGCAGACCACCTGCCCGACGGTAACCCGCTCGTTGAGCGAAATGTAGGCAGCAGCGTCGGGGGAGGCCGCAGAGTAGAACGTGCCGACCATCGGTGATTTGATTTCAGTCAGGTCCGATGCCGTCACGGCGGGTGCCGACGGAGCCACCGGCCCGGACTGAGCCGGAACTGCGAGCATCTGTGGCATCGCCGGAGGTGCGATGGTCTGCAGAATCGCCGGCGCGTCGCTGTGGCCGTTTGACTTTGTCGGCAGGCGCTGGGTGATTTTCACCTTGCGCCCCCAATTTGAGATTTCCAGCGACTCTATCTCTGATTCTTCAACTAATCGTATCAGCTTCCGAATATACTTCTCATTCATATGTAACCCTCACCGGGTTTAATCCATAACAAAAGACCAGCTCCCGCCGGTCACATAACTATACTTTCCCGTGAAAAATGATAGTCAGTTCAATTTAGAGCTCCAACAAGTTTTTTGGAGCTTTGTTCAGCACTTTGCCGCCCGAACCGGTCACAAGGACGTCATCCTCGATACGAACCCCGCCCCAGCCTGAGATGTATACGCCGGGTTCAATTGTTATCACGTTGTTGATCATAAGCTTATCGGTCGAAGTCAGGCCGGCGCGAGGCCCCATATGGATAAAGAAGCCGATCCCATGACCAGTCCCGTGGCCAAAATTCTTGCCGTAACCGGCCTTGGTAATGATGCTCCGGCAGGCTTCATCGACTGACTTTCCGTCAACACCGGCTCGAACTCTCGCGATTCCCGCCAACTGCGCCTTGAGAACAAGCGCGTAGATCTTCTTTTGCCTCGGGGTAGCTTTGCCAACCACGATCGTCCGGGTCATGTCCGAAACAACCCCACCGACAGTGGCACCGAAGTCAAATGTGATGAAATCCCCTTTGGCGATCTTCTTTCCCGAGGCCAGCCCGTGTGGCATGGCCGAACGATATCCGGAGGCGACGATCGATTCAAACGCCGGTCGCTCCGATCCGAGCATCAGCATCTGGTATTCAAGCTCAGCCGCCAGCTCCTTCTCGCGGACTCCCGGGCGGATAATCCCCAGAATCCGCTTGAACGCTTCATCTCCGATGGCGACCGCCTTCTTGATCTGTTCCAGGTCAGCGCGGTCCTTTACCCAACCCATGTCGGCCAGCGCGCGATCGCCATTCACCCAGAGCACCCCAGGGAGTGCGGACGCAAGCCGCTCTCTCGCGCTCACTGAAACATACTCCCCGCTGAACGCGAGCCGGGCATTCCGACGTTGAAGCGCGGCCACCTGCTTCAAGTTCGAGATCAGGTCCCCTCCCTTGACAACGGTGACTTTCGCGCCCCTGACTTCTTCTTTCGCCTGGTCGAGGTACCGAAAGTCAGTGAGGAATTCGGCTTTGCTTCGGGTGAGAACGAGCAGCCCTGACGAACCCGAAAAGCCGCACAGGTGGCGAATCTGCTCTGGGTTGGTGACGACGATCCCTTCGAGATTTTCGCTCTGGAGTTTTCGGCGCAGGCGATTAATTCGCGTTGTGGCCATGTTCGATGTTCCTTCTTTCTTTGTCTTTCATTTTTCGCTCCGCTTCCACAAGTTTTCCGGCCAGTCGCGGATGATGGCTTCGCCCAACGAGCGAGCGATAGACGGTCGCCGCCAGCCTGGGATACCCCTGGTTCAAATACAGATCCCCCATCGTCTCGGTGTAAAACGGGATTTCGACGCCGCTGACTGGCACCGCCGCGTCGACTTCCTCGCCATGAACAAAAGTGATAGTCTGTGTCGTGCCCTGGGTTCGCAGGTGGAGTTCCGACACGATCCCCTGGCAATGTGGGTCGATCTCAAGCATCCGGCGGTAGTAGCTCAAGGCAGCCGTCTGTTCCCCCTTTGAATACGCAATATCACCCAGATGTTTCAAGGCCACGAGATTCTCCGGATCAAGTGATAGAGTCTGATAAAACAGCTCGGCGGCTGACTCCAATTGTCCGGTCAGATACAGCGCCTTTGCGCAGATCAACCGTCCCGATATGAGACGTGGTTCCGACGACAAGTGACTGTTGCAGAGCTCGACCACAGCCGAGTACTGTCCCTCTGTAAAGAGTCGTTCGGCTCGCGCCGGCCAGTACCCGTTCGCTTCGAGTGACCGGCGGAGTTCGACGCCGCTCTCGGCTGTTTCCAGCATTACGCTTTATTTCCACTCTGTCTGATGGCGTCGGCGATGCCAGTTGTCGATCGTCCGGGAGTGAGCCGCACCCGTCTCAGTTTCCCGCCATACGATTTCACAAACGACGCGCCGACAATCTCGTTTGGGCGATAGTCTGAGCCCTTGACGAGCACGTCGGGACGTACAATCTGTATAAGCTGCTCGGGCGTGTCTTCGCCGAAGATGACCACATAATCAACGGCCCTAAGTCCCAGAAGAATCGCTGCCCGATCGACTTGATTCTGGATGGGACGTTTCGGCCCCTTCAATCGCCGGGTCGAGGCATCGGCGTTCAGTCCTACGATCAGCACATCACCGTATTCTTTCGCCTTGGTCAGGTATTCGACATGACCGCGATGCAGAATATCGAACACGCCGTTCGTGAACACGATCTTCTTGCGAGCCCTCCGAAGATCGCCCATGAATCTGGCGATCCTGGAAAAGGGGATAAGGCGCTTCAAGTATACTTCCTTATTGGATATGGCTCGCTGCACGCAGGCTCCCGTTCTCGAAGTAGCTCTCAAGTTCATGGCGGAGTTGCTCAACCGTGATCGTGGCGGTCCCGATTTCAGCCACCGTGTATCCCGCGGCGGCGTTGGAAATGATCGCCGCCTCAACCAGATCGGCGCCCGCGCAAATCGCTGAGACAAACGACGCAATGACCGTATCACCGGCGCCGGTGACATCATATACCTTCCGCGCAAAGGTCGGTATGTGGGTGGGGGTGCAATCCTGTTGGAAGAGGGACATCCCTTTCGACCCGCGGGTGATTAAGATCGCCCGAGCCTTCAGCTTCATCAGCAGACCATTGCCAACCTCGATCAAGTCGCGGTCGGACTGAATCCGTCGCCCATACGCAAAGCCCGCTTCATGATGGTTGGGCGTGACCAGCGAGACCCGGTTATAGTTGAAAAAATGCGTCTCCTTCGGGTCGACCGCCACAAAGATATTCCTGGCCAGACACAGGTCGATAATCTTCTCCAGCAATGAGCGTGTGATAACCCCTTTGCCGTAGTCCGAGATGATCACTCCCTTGATGCTCTCCGCTGCGGCCATAAACCGTCTCAGCACTCTCTCTTCGATAGCGGGATCGAGTTCGTGCGTATTCTCGCGGTCGGCGCGCACAACTTGCTGGTTATGCGCGATGATCCGGGTCTTGATCGTGGTCTGGCGCGAGGTATCGTTGACCAGATACTCGCGGCTCAGATTCTTCTCTTTGAGCAGGGTGGTCAGCTTGACCGCAGCTTCGTCTTCGCCGACTGTTCCCAGCAGCAGGGCGTTGTCTCCCAGGGCACGGATATTGGCGGCGACATTCGCCGCTCCCCCAAGGAGTAACCGACTCGAACTGATTTCCACCACGGGCACCGGCGCCTCCGGAGAAATCCGCGAGACCGATCCGAACAGGTATTCATCGAGCATGATGTCGCCGAGAATCAGCACGCTCGACTTTCCCATGGCGTTGAGAATCGACTCAGCCCGCTCCGGTTTCAGCGGCATCCGCAGAACTCCTTCAAAACAAATCGATTGACTTGGCCGGTGAATATATTACACTGCTTCACTCGAGACAAGTGGCAAAATGTTCCCTGTAAGGACAGAGGTATCGATAATGGATCAGCAACCGCAACAACAGATAAACATCGAGCTGGGCGAAAAGGAAGCCGAAGGAGTCTACGCCAATCTGGCGATGATCACCCATTCCCCGACCGAGATCATCATCGATTTCGCGCGGGTCATGCCGCGCACGCCGAAGTCGCGCGTGCTGGCACGAATCATCATGACCCCTATGCACGCCAAGTTGCTGCAGATGGCGCTCGATGAAAACCTGAAGAAGTTCGAAGCGCAGTTCGGAGAGATCAAGATGCACGGTGCAATCCCCAACGCCAAAACGATCGGCTTCGGTACTGGCCCCGCGAAAGAGGGAGAGAGCTCATGAGCCAGGGATTCTGTTCGATTGTCCTGCATAGCCACCTGCCGTATGTGTTGTCGCACGGACGCTGGCCGCACGGCACCGACTGGCTGTGCGAGGCGGCGGCGGAAACTTACCTGCCGATCCTGCGCGTTCTCAATGAGTTGGTCGCTGAGGGATACAAGCCGAAACTGACCATCGGGCTGTCGCCGGTGCTGTGTGAGCAGCTGGCCGACAGTTCTTTTAAGAATGAGTTTGTTTCGTACGTGAACCAGAAGATCAAGGCCGCCCAGCATGATAGTGAGGAGTTCTTCAAATTCGCCGAGCCGCAAATGCTGGCCAATTCGCATTACTGGGAGGAGTTCTACGGCCTCACCCTCGAGCATTTCACTAACATCGGCCACGATATTCTCTTCGAGTTTCGGAAACTTCAGGATGCCGGCTATCTGGAGATCATCACCTGCGGCGCCACCCATGGATACTACCCGCTTCTGTCGCGCGATGAATCACTTCAGGTCCAAACCAAGATGGCTGTTCGCAATTACGAGCGCCATTTCGGCTGCAAGCCGAAAGGGATTTGGCTTCCCGAATGCGCCTATCGCCCGCGCTATACCTGGACTCCGCCCGTCCCGATTCACGGCGACCAGACGCCGTACCCTCGCAAAGGTGCCGACGAATTCCTGACCGAGAACGGCCTCGAGTTCTTCATCATCGATTCCGCCCTGCTCAAGGGAGGGAAATCGATCGGCGTCTACATCGATCGCTTCGATGCGCTCAAACTGCTCTGGGGACAATTCGAGAAGCAATACACACCTCGTGCCGAGGAGCCCGACAAAACCGCGCGCGAAGTGTATCTGGTATCGTCGGCGGTCGAAGGGAAGAAACCGGTCGCCATTTTCACGCGCGATCCGGAAACCGGCCTGCTCGTCTGGTCGGGTGAACATGGTTATCCGGGCGACGGAAACTATCTCGACTTCCACAAGAAACGGTTCCCCGGCGGACATCGCTATTGGGCGGTCACTTCGCCCAAGTCCGATCTGGGGGACAAGGTTGAATACAACCTCGAATCAGCCTTCGGGCGCATCCCGGAGAATGCCGATCACTTTACCGGTAAAGTCGAGGAGATTCTAACGCAGTATCATCGCGAGTCCGGCCGCGCCGGTATCCTCGTGGCGCCCTACGACGCCGAGCTGTTCGGTCACTGGTGGTACGAGGGGCCACAATTCCTGAAGCAGGTGCTGCGGAAGCTCTGCGAAAGTCAGAACGTCGACCTGACGTTCTTGTCCGAACAGATGACCCGCACTCAGCCGAGTCAGGTGATCTCGATTCCCGAGGGAAGCTGGGGCGAAGGGAATCATCACTATATCTGGCTCAATGCGCAGAACGAGTGGACCTGGAAACATATCTACGAATGCGAAGCGAAGATGTGCGAGTTGGCGCGCTATTGGAAAGAGCATCCGAACAAACGGGATCATGAACTGGAGGATATCCTCAAGCAGCTCGCGCGGGAGTTGATGCTCATGTCGGCCTCAGACTGGCAATTTCTCATCTCGACCTTCGCCGCGCGTGACTACGCCGAACTACGCCTCTCGGAACATTACGCCGATTTCAAGCGTCTGGCTGCGGTTGCCGACAAGAAGATCGCCGGACAGGAGATCATAGCCGGGGAGTGGCAGTTCTTCGACGACTGCAAGACTCGCGATAAGCTCTTTGATGATCTCGAAATCGAATGGTTCGCCGGAGTGGAATTCCCGATTCAGGAGCCGGTGGCGCAGAGATAGGGGCTGGCTAAAAAAGCCTCGTCGCCCCACAAGTACCCCCGTCCCCTTCTCCCCGCTGGGGAGAACTGCACGAAGGGCGGTTGAGGGGGAGTCGCCTCAAGCGTCGGCGCTGGTATCGATCACCGATGACCCATGAGCATTGTGGATGCGCGAAAACTCCGGCAGCTCCTTGAAGTTCCCGGCCGCGTCATCGTAGAGGTGCGACAGCTGATACTCCATCGCGCCGCAGTTCACCATCACATACGGCACGTGATGCCGTGCGCACGCTTCCGCCAGCTTCAAAAGCTCAACCTTCCCCGGGAAACGGGCATCGCAGATCACCAGATCAGCGATAGCGGGTAGGTTCTGCCCGATGCTGGCAATGTCGTTGACCGAATGCAGCTCCACATGCAGCGCGCTGGCCTCTTCGAAGTAGCGCTTGAAAATCCCGTTGTCATACGAGAAGACCAGGTATCGCAGGGTGGGTGTGGGGGCGTCGATCACGGGATTCCGGGCAACACGATTGCGCCCAAGCGGGAGCGTCAGCGTGAAGGTTGTGCCGACGCCGACGGCTGACTCGACGGTGAGATCTCCGTTGTGCTCACGGGCGATGTTGCGGCAGATCGCCAGCCCCATGCCGGTCCCGACCACCTTGTCCTTCCCCCACACTCCCTTGGTGGAAAAGAACGGATCAAACACCTTGTCGATATTTTGTGAAGGAATGCCAACACCGGTATCGGCGACCTTCAACAGTGCGTATCGCCCGTCGGTCTGCAGGACAATCGTAATCACTCCCGGGCCGACAATTGCTTGTCGTGCATTGATGATCAGATTGAGCAGTAGTTGCTGAATCTTGCTGGCCGAGACCTCGACCTCGGGCAGCTCTTCAAAGTAGGTCGCTAATTCGAGCTCCTGTCCCCGCATTTCCTTCTCGACCAGCGTGAGCGTGTTGTTGATCAGAGAACGAAGATTGGTCCGGGTGAATTCCTCGGGAACCGCTTTCGAATAGGTCAGAAGCGACATTGCCACCTGGTTGGCCTTTTCACTCATATCGATGATCTGCGTCAAGGTCTCGCGTACCAGATCGACTCCGCTCTCCGGCTCGGCCTCAATCTCCTCCAGAGCGAACGAGGCGTTGCCGATGATCCCGCCCAGGTAATTCTTGAATTCGTGCGAAACGCCGGCTGCCAGCACACCGATCGCGGAGAGCTTGTCCGATTCTATCAGTTTCTGCTGCGACGTCAGTTCCACCGTGATGTCTTCGCCGATGATGAGGAAGTTCGTGATCTTCCCCTCATCATCGAAAATGGGCGACACGACGTCTCGCTCCCAGTAGGCGGAACCATCCTTGCGGTGGTTCAGCAGCGATCCGTTCCACATCTCGCCCGCGCCGACGGTCTCCCACATACTCTTGAGCGTCGCTTCGTTCGTCTGGACCGTGCGCAGTTCGCAGATCGAGGCGCCGATGGCGTCCTCAGGAGAATAGCCCGTCACTTCTGTGAAACGGGGATTCACGAATTCGATGATGCGCTCGGGATTGGTAATCACCACCATATTCCCCGACTGTTGAACGGCGGCGGAGAGTTTGCGAAGTTCCGTCTCTTTGCGAACGTTTTCCGTGATATCTTCTTTGACCGCCAGATAGTGGGTAATCTCATGCTGATCGTCCAGCAGCGGAGCGATGGTTGCATTCTCCCAGAAGAGTTCACCGCTCTTCTTGCGGTTGCACAGACGTCCCTGCCAGATGCGACCGCTGCTAATTGTTTCCCACAGGTCGCGATAGATGGCGTCGGGCAATGTGCCGGACTTAAGAACCCGCGGATTCCTCCCATGGACATCCTTGAGTGTATAGCCGGTGACCGACGTGAACTTCGGGTTAACATACTCGATGTTGCCATCGCGGTCCGTGATGACGACCGAAACCGGACTCTGCTCGACGGCGATGTACAGCTTTCGGATCTGTTCTTGCGCTCGGTGACGTTCGGTCAGGTCCCGCGCGATGCCGAGAATCGCGCGCTCACCTCCCGGAAGATCGAGCAGCGTCGGTTTGAATTCGAGCGGCACATAGTCACCGGTTTTCGTGGCGACCCGCAACTCAAAAATCGCCATCGGTTCGCCGTTGACGATCAGAGCCAGTTTCTCGAGGGCCAGGGGGAGGTCGGCGGGATGGATAAGCGGCATGAACAGCTGACCGACCCATTCCTCGATTCTCCACCCAAGCAGAGTCTCAAATACCGGACTCAGTGACGTGATCATACCGTCAGTACCGAGGGTGAACATGAGATCCGGCACACTCCTCAGGATTGAGCGCTGGTATTCTTCACTCCGGCGAAGCGATTCCTCAGCCTTCTTCTGCTCGGTGATATCCTCGACCATGCCAATGAAGAACTCGACCTGTCCCTGTTCGCCTCGCATCGCCGTCGCAGTCAGGTTCGCCCACATCGACTCGCCGTTCTTCTTGACATACCGCTTGTTCACCTTCATGAACGGAATCCCACCGCCGGCCAGTTGATCGACCGGCGCCATGCTCGCAACCATGTCGTCCGGATGGGTGATGTCTCGGCTGCTCATCCGGCACAATTCTTCCCGCGAATACCCGAGCATATCGCAGATCGCTTTGTTCACGCGCGTGAAGACCAGATTGGGCGAGGCAATCATGATGCCGATCGGACTGTTTTCGAATATGTTGCGAAACTGTTCCTCGCTCTGGCGAATGGCCTTCTCCGCGTGGACACGCTTGGTAACGTCGCGAAAACTCCAGACCCTCCCGACCGGTATGTCCGCCACGACGTGCGGCTGGGAGTAGCGCTCAAAGATCCGACCATCTTTGAAGGTGAGTGTTTCAAAACTCTCTGCGGTCGGATTGGCGTAAAGCTCCTTCACCTTGGCCAGAAAGCCGTCGGGATCTTCGAGCTGTGAGAGCACGAACTCGAGCGCTTCCTCATCACTCCGCGTTTCGATCACTGAGGGCGGGATACGCCAAAGCTCGATGAACTTGCGATTTAAGCTGACCGTGCGGCCTTCATGGTCTACCACCAGAATCCCATCGGCCGTGGACTCCAGGGTGGCATTGAGCAGGGAGAGCGACTTCTCCAGACGATCCTGATCGCGCAGTCGGATCTGATAGAAGTGCGCCTGTTCCTGGTTCCGACCGCGCATGATGTGAATGAACACCGCCAGAATGAGACCGAAAGAAAGCACCCCGAACGTGGAACCGTATATCGTGAGCAGATCGACCGCCTCATTCGCGTGGATGTAGAAATTGCGGTCATACATATAGATCAGCCACCAATGGGAGCCGAGCGGAGAGCGAATCGGCTGCCACAGATGAACCCAGTTGTCGATGGCAAACGTTGCCGGCGCCGACTCAAAGAACCGCGCTGCCCCCTGGCGTGTTATCTCTGTGGTCAGGTAGGTCCGTACCGTGTCTTCGAGGTCGTCGAAGCAGATCATGTCTCCGTTTGCGCTGACCAGAGAAGCGCGCGCGTAGAGGTTGTTATATTCGAGATAGCGTTCAAGGTGCTCAAGCGGCAGGAAGCCGACCACTGCCCGGTTGATCGACCGCTTGAGGCGAACCGGCACCGCCAGCATCAACCCTTCCGTTGGCGATTCGGTATGGGCGCCCCCCATATCACTGATTACATCACTGCACGCGGCTTGTAGTTCGGGATGCGCTCCCAGATCATCGAGGACCGCGCAGATCGCAGTCTGCTCGGCCTCTTCGTCCTTGTCCTTTGGTGTCGCTGACTTGCCCTGAAGATGGTATTCCGCGCTCGAAACCACTGTGTGGCATGTCCCGCTCGAATCCCGATCAACAACAAGAAGCTCTGCGAATTGATTCTCGATCAGAGTCACATCGAACATCCGGTCAAGGTTGGTCAGGGCGTCGGTGTCTGCGGAGGAAATCTCGTGATCAAGGCTGATGATCTGTAGGATGTTGTACGATTGTTTCAGCTGGTCTTCAATGCTCGTGACCTTGGCTTCCATACGGAGCTGCTGTTCCGTCTGTGCGCGCTGCTCAAGGTCCTGCTGATGGTGTGAGATCAAGTACCAGACCAAGCTCGACAGGAGAATCGCGGTCACGACAATCAAGACAGGAAGGAACCTGCCCCGCCGATGTAACAGCGATTGCGGCACAGCTGCGGGGTCTGACCGCACGTTGTCGATTTCAGGCGGCATTGATCAGGGTTTCCAACCCAATCGATCGTTCTGCTGAAGGCAAATGAGCAACTCTCCCGTGTGAATCTATCTTGAAGAAATATCGGCAGAACAGGCGCAAAGATTAGCCATAAGATTGTTGCCATTCAACGAGATATGATCTGTTCGTGGACCGTGAAGCGGTCGAACAACTCCCCCTCAACCGCCCTTCGGGCAGTTCTCCCCAAGGGGAGAAGGGGAATGAATCAGTGGATCCACGAAACTTCTTGTGTGTGTCCCCGATGCTTTTGCCTGTAACTGGTAACCCAAAGCTCTGCTGTGGGAATAGAGAGAGTGCGGGGACTCCCCCTCAATCGCTCTTCGGGCAGTTCTCCCCAGCGGGGAGAAGGGAAAGTGAGAGGTGGGCCACCCAAGATCTTTGTGGGCAATTCGGTAATGCGGATTTTCCAAAATCGGGCTTGACCGAGGCGGCAGCTTTCTGTATCATATGCAACTTGGCTTTACTGGGCCCTTAGCTCAGTTGGTTAGAGCAGCTGACTCATAATCAGCGGGTCGCTGGTTCGAGCCCAGCAGGGCCCATGGTCACATGAGGGTCACGAGTGAGGGCAATTAGCTCAGCTGGTTAGAGCGTTCGGTTCACATCCGAGAGGTCACTGGTTCGAGTCCAGTATTGCCCAAGTAGGAAGATGACGTACAAAGAATATACATTGCTGTTGCTGAGTGTCTCCCGAGTCCCCGGAAAAACTGCACCGGGTCACGGGAGCTCCGGAGATGAGAAACGCATTCGCCCTTCTTGCGCGGCGAGTGCGTTTTTTTTGCGCCTATGCTGAATTTACCGCCCAAGGAGGTGTCGATGCAGAACGATCTCGAGATGTTATTGAAGCTTCAGGTTATTGATTATGATCTTGGTGAACTCGAACGCTCCAAAGAGTACTTGCCCGACATGATGGAGAGTCTGCGTCGAGAACTCGATGAAGCGCGAAAGAAGTGCGCCGAAGCGATCGAAAAACTCGAAACCGGCCGCCTCAAGCAGAAGGCCCTGGAGCTGGAGATCAAAGCCAAAGAGCAGGAACTTCAGAAATACCAACAGCAGATGATGTCCATCAAGACCAACAAGGAATACGACGCCCTCGTGGCCGAGATTGACAACATCAAGGGCGCGATTTCGGCCCGGGAAAGCGAGCTGCTCGAGACCATCGATATCGTCGCCACGGTCGACAAGGAGATCGTGGCGCTGAAGGAACGAGAAGCGCAGATTGGCGATAATAACACTCGTCAGCTCACCATTCTTCAAGAGAAGATCGACTCGATAGGCGAAAAGGTCTCGGTCAAGGAGTCAAGTCGAAACGAGATCGTCATGTTGATTCCAAAGACGACGCTCTCGGTCTACGAGCGGGTGCATCGCGGGCGCGGCGGACAAGTGGTAGTGGTTGTGCGCAAGCGAGCCTGCGGATCATGCTATAAATCCTTGACACCCAAGAAAATACAGGAGATCAAACGCAACGACCGGGTTAATACCTGTGATAACTGCGGATCACTTCTGTATTGGGATGAGAGCGAATCGAATTAAGTCGGGGGCAGGGACCTTTAAGGTCCGACGACGGTTACAACGATATGGCGACGATCATTGAACAGACCGCTCTTACTTTTGACGACGTCCTGCTCGTGCCGGCGTACTCGCAGGTGCTACCCCGCGACGTCAGCGTCGAGACTATTGTCGCGCCTGAAATCACGCTGAACATCCCGATTCTGGCCGCCGCGATGGACACGGTGACTGAATCCCGTTTGGCCATCGCGCTGGCACGCGAAGGGGGAATGGGAGTCATCCACAAGAATATGTCAGCGGAAGATCAGGCCGAAGAGGTCGATAAAGTCAAACGATCCGAATCCGGGATGATCGTCGATCCGATCACGCTTCCTCCGGACAAAACGATTGGCGATGCCCTTGATGTTATGCACCGTTTCTCGATTTCCGGCATCCCGATCACCGAGCGCGGACGTTTGGTCGGCATTCTCACCAATCGCGATCTGCGGTTTCAGAAAGATAACAGTTTGCGTATCGCCGATGTGATGACCAAAGAGAACTTGGTCACTGTCCCCGAGGGGACCACGCTCGACATTGCCAAAGAGATTCTGCACAAGCATCGGATCGAAAAGCTCCTGATTGTTGACGACCACTATATGCTCAAAGGGATGATCACGGTTAAGGATATCATGAAGAAGATTCAGTATCCGCTGGCCAGCAAGGATGGGCGCGGTCGGCTCCGTGTAGCCGCGGCGGTTGGGGTTGGTCCGGAGCAGGAGCATCGCGCGGAGTTGCTGGTTGCCAACGGCGTCGACCTGCTCGTTGTCGACAGTTCCCACGGTCACAGCGAAGGGGTCATCTCGGCTGTTCGTACGCTGAAGCGCAAATTCCCGAAAGTGCCGGTCATGGCCGGTAATGTCGCCACCAAAGATGGGACCAAGGCGCTGATTGATGTGGGCGCGGACAGCGTTAAGATCGGGATTGGCCCCGGATCGATTTGTACAACGCGGGTTGTGACCGGCGCGGGGATGCCGCAAGTGACTGCTATCATGAACGCGGTTGAGGCGGCTCGTGAGCAGAAAATACCGATTGTCGCCGACGGCGGCATTCGCTTTTCGGGTGATATCACCAAGTCCCTCGCGTGCGGGGCGCAGGCCGTTATGATTGGGTCCCTTCTGGCCGGTGTGGAAGAATCCCCCGGGGAATCGCTACTGTTCGAGGGGAGATCGTTCAAGGTTTACCGCGGGATGGGCTCGATCAGCGCCATGAAAGAGGGAAGCCGCGACCGCTATTTTCAGGAGCATGAAGATGAGGTCTCGAAACTGGTTCCGGAGGGAATCGAGGGGCGGGTTCCGTATAAGGGAAAGCTGTCCGACTTGATCTTTCAGCTCGTGGGAGGGGTTCGAGCGGGCATGGGGCTTTGCGGAGCCGCCAACCTTAAGGAACTCAGCACGAAGGCTCGGATGGTGCGGATTACCCAGGCAGGTATGAAAGAGTCGCACCCGCATTCGGTGCCGATCAGCAAGGAGGCGCCGAACTATTGGCGCATGTATTGACCTGTTTACGTTGATTTGAGTTGGGAAAAGTTGTTGTTGTTGTTATATTGTTTTTGTTAACGATGGCTTGTGTAAGTAGGAGAAACAGTCGCGCTTTAAATGCGAATTTAGAGTGAGGAAAGTCCGAGCTCCACAGGATCAGAGCGCCCGGTAACGCCGGGGCGGAGCGATCCGACGGAAAGTGCCACAGAAACGATACCGTCTCGTGACCACACGGGATAAGGGTGAAATCGCGGTGTAAGAGACCACGGTCGCGGTCAGTAATGACGGCGACGGGTAAACCCCGCTCGGAGCAAGGCCAAATAGGGGAAGAGGGGTCGATTCGCCCCGCTACTATTCCCGGGTAGGCCGCATGAATAGCCGCGCAACCGGCTATCAAGATAAATGACTGTTAGCTTCGTTCTCGAAGCGCACAGAACTCGGCTTATCTCCTGCTTCCACAGCCAAAAGCTTGTGGAGGCTCCCATGATTTGGGCGCAACGATCTATTCCGCTGAAATGGGTTCTGGCCCCCGAACCGGACCAGTCGATGGTATCCAAACTTATTGCTGATACCGGTCTGCCGCCGAATATCATCAAGATTCTGGTCAATCGTCAACTCGACAATGCCGAGCAAATCGATCATTTCCTCAACCCCAAGATGACTGATCTCAAGGACCCGTTCACCATGACCGGCATGGAACAGGGGATTGATCGAGTCACCAAGGCGTTGTTCGAAAACGAAAAGATCATGATTTATGGGGACTATGATGTCGACGGTATCACCGCGACCGCGCTGCTCTACATGGTCTTCAACAAGCTCGGCGCCAATGTGTCGTTTCATCTGCCCAACCGACTCGTTGAAGGATACGGCCTTTCCACCGACGGGATCGACGAAGCTAAAGCCAACGGGATCAGCCTGATTGTGACGGTCGATACGGGCATTACGGCTGTGGAAGAAGTTGAATATGCTATCTCGCAGGGGCTTGATATTGTCGTCACCGATCATCACGAACCCGGGATGACTATTCCGCGCGCGTACGCGATCATCAACCCCAAGCAGCCGGACTGCAACTACGGCGGTGAACTCTCAGGTGTCGGGGTGGCGTTCAAGTTTGCCCAAGCGCTTTATCGAAGGTTGAATCAGGACGAGCGCGAGCTGGAGGAACATCTCGATTTGGTGGCGTTAGGAACGTCGGCCGATATTGTGCCTCTCGTCGGAGAAAACCGCATCCTGACCAAGTTTGGTATCCGCCAGATTTCCCGAACAACCAAGCCGGGACTCAAGTCGCTGACGTTTGTTTCCGGCCTCATGGGAAAGGATATCAGCACAGGGCAGGTTGTTTTCATACTGGCTCCCCGTATCAATGCGCTGGGTCGGCTTGGGGATGCGCGCGAGGCGATACGACTGCTCTCGACCCGCGACGAAAAGACCGCATCCGAAATCGCCCGCAAGCTCGACAGTGAGAACCGACGCCGCAAGGAGATCGACGAGAAGACGCTGCACGAAGCGCTCGACCAGATGGCGAATGTCGTCGATCTCGAAACCGACCGGGCGATCGTTCTGGCTGAAGTCGACTGGCATCAGGGGGTGATCGGGATTGTCGCCAGCCGCCTCGTGGAAAAATTCCATCTGCCGACTGTCATGATCGCGATCTCCGACGGTGAGGGGAAAGGTTCAGCGCGCTCGATCCCCGGATTTCATCTGTGCGAAGCGCTCAAGGAGTGCGAGCATCTGCTCATCAAGTATGGCGGCCATAAGTACGCGGCCGGCCTTTCGATCAAGCCCGACCAGATTCCCGAGTTCCGCAGGAAATTCAAAGAGGTTTCCAGCAAGTTTCTCTCCGATGAGGATATCATCCCGAAACTGTTCATCGATCTCGAAGTCGAACTGACGGATATCGACGACAACATGATGGATGCCATCGAGGCGTTCTCCCCGTTTGGTCCGCAGAATATGCGACCGATTTTCCTCACTCGCAATTGCGAAGTGATCGGTCAGCCGTATGTCGTTGGTCATAACCATTTGAAAATGCGGGTGCGCAAAGGGGATGCCACGTTCGATGTGATTGGGTTTGGTTTCGGCGACATGGCGCGCACGATTTCGGACAAGGGTTGTCTGGTCGATATCGTGTACGCCGTTGAATACAACACCTACAACGACAAGACTCAGATCCAGATTCGTTTGCGGGATATCAAGCTGACGGTCGGGGATATGTCTCCCCGCTACGCGTAGTGTATGACCCTCCTGGATTCGTTTTTCCAGGGCGATACTCGTTCCCTGGCGCGCCTGATTTCTCATATTGAGAATCTCGATCCGGATTATCAGCGGCTGTTGGGGCAGCTCTACACGCATGCCGGACGATCTCTGCGGATCGGCATCACTGGTCCACCCGGATCGGGGAAGTCCACTATTGTCAACCTGCTGGCTCATCTCTACCTGAACGCTCAGAAGAAGGTCGGGATCATCGCGGTCGATCCGACATCCCCGTTCACCGGCGGAGCGCTTCTGGGGGATCGTGTTCGCATGAACGAATTCCCCTTCGACGGTTCTGTTTACTTTCGCTCCATGGCGACCCGCGGGGCTACCGGCGGGCTGGCCGCCGCGACGGACAATGTGACGTTGCTCTATGACGCGTTCGGTTTCGACATCACGATCATCGAGACCGTCGGCGTGGGGCAGGTCGAGTTGGATATTATCGACAGCTGCGACACGGTTGTGGTCGTGATTGTGCCGGAGTCGGGCGACGCCGTGCAGACGATGAAAGCGGGTCTGATGGAGATAGCAGACATCTTCTGCGTGAACAAGTCGGACCGACCCGCCTCGGAGCGGGTTTCGGCGGAACTTCAGCAGGCGATGGATATTCGCAAGAAGCAGGTTGGGGGATGGCCGGTGCCGGTGATTTCGACGGAAGCGATCAACAAGAAGAATATCGATCGGCTCTTTACCATGATCGCGGATCATGTGGCCTTCATGCGCGCCAACGGCCAGTTCGAAAAGCACCGCCGCAATCAGATCGCACGCAAAGTGCTCATGATTCTTAAGAATCGCTTCCAACGCGAGTTTCTTGACTCGCTTACCGCTGCGCCCGAATTCGACCGCATGGTAGAAGAGATTATCGCGGGGCGCACCAATCCGTTCGACGCCGGCGAGACTCTTTACCTGAAGTTTCAGTCGGTATCGCAGGTTCCGTAGTCGGTTACGGCACGCTTCGTTTAAGTCTTCATCTCGCAGTATCTTACAGGGCCCCGGCGAATATATCAACGGTGCGCTCCAGCTTGCGCTCGACGGGAGGATGTATTATACTTTTCTACTTTGCAGATTGGAGTCAGCGCACTATGTACAGCAAGAACTTTCTCGAAACTCTGAAGGAGAGACTCGTGCTCTGGGGGAGATCAGCCGCCAAGTCGCGCGACAAGAAGGCGCGACCGCGCTTCTTCACCGTTTCGGGCGTCGACATAAACGAGCTCTATACCCCTTTGGATGTTCAGAACGGTGATTCCGAAAGTCATTACTCAGACAAGATTGGTCTTCCCGGCGAATATCCGTACACGCGCGGCGTTCATCACACGCTCTATCGCACCAGATTCTGGACCATGCGCCAGTTCGCGGGGATGGGAACGCCGCGACAGACCAACGAGCGCTTCAAGTACATTCTGCAGCAGGGGGGGACGGGCCTTTCGACCGCGTTTGATCTGCCCACCCTGATGGGATACGATTCCGACCATCCCCGTTCGCTGGGAGAGGTTGGCAAGTGCGGCGTGGCCGTTGACACGCTGGCCGATATGGAGATTATCTTCGGCGATATCGACCTGTCGAAAGTTTCCACATCGATGACGATCAATTCGCCGGCGTCGATTCTGCTGGCGATGTATCTGGCCGTTGCTGAAAAACAGAAAGTGCCGTTCGATCAGGTTCGGGGGACACTCCAGAACGATATCCTCAAGGAGTATATCGCGCAGAAGGAATTCATCTTCCCGCCTCGTCCGTCGATCCGCCTGATTACCGACATGATGGACTACTGTACGAAGCATGTCCCGCAATACAACACGATCTCGATCTCCGGCTATCATATCCGCGAGGCCGGCGCCACCGCCGTGCAGGAACTGGCGTTTACCCTGGCCGACGGGTTCTGTTATGTGGAGTCGGCGATCAAGGCCGGGCAGGATGTCGATGATTTTGCGCCGCGGCTCTCGTATTTCTTCAACGCCCATTCCGATTTCTTTGAGGAGATTGCCAAATACCGGGCAGCGCGACGGATTTTCTCGCGCCATATGAAAGAGAAGTACGGCGCCAAGAATCCGCGCAGCTGGATGCTTCGCTTCCACACGCAGACGGCGGGCTGTTCGCTTACGGCGCAGCAGCCGGAGAACAATATCACCCGCACGGCGCTGCAGGCGCTCTCCGGCGTGCTCGGCGGTACGCAATCGCTGCACACCAATTCGATGGATGAAACGCTCGCCCTGCCCTCGGAGAAGGCCGCGCTGATCGCCCTTCGCACACAGCAGGTGATCGCGTACGAAACCGGAGTCGCGAATACCGTCGACCCGCTGGCCGGATCGTACTTTGTCGAAGCGCTGACCGACAAAATGGAGGCTGAGGCCGAGGCCTATTTCGCCGAGATCGAACGCCGCGGGGGCGTGCTGGCCTGCATCGAGGAAGGATATCTCCAGCGCGAAATTGCCAAGGCGGCCTATCGGTTCCAGCAGGAGATCGAAAGCAAAGATCGGATCATCGTGGGCGTGAATGATTTTGTCCTCGACAACGAGAAGGTCGAAATCCCGATCATGAAGATCGATCGGGCCGTGGAACGAGAGCAGGTAGCGTTTCTGGCCAAAGTGAAAGCGCAGCGCAACAACGGGGCGGTGCAGGCGTCGCTTAAGCATCTGCGTGATGTCGCCGCCGGCAGTGGCAATACCTTTGACGCGATTCTCTCCTGCGCGCGAACCTACGCGACGGTTGGCGAGATGTGCGATGTCTTGCGCGAGGTCTGGGGGGAGCATGTGGAGTCGCCATCGGCGATGCAGGTGTCGTGAGGGAAACTCTGTAAACTGAGCGTATGAACTATTTTCGAAGATAGAGATGTATGGAACGAAAAATCAGAGTGCTTCTGGCCAAACCGGGTCTTGACGGGCATGATCGCGGGATCAAAGTGATCGCCGCCGCGTTCCGCGACGCCGGAATGGAAGTCATTTACACCGGTCTGCGTCAGACGCCCGAGATGATTGTCAACGCGGCGGTGCAGGAAGATGTTGATGCCATTGGGGTGTCGATTCTCTCCGGTGCGCACATGACCCTTTTCCCCGCGATTCTCGACGAGATGAAGCGCAAAGGGGCAACCGACATGCTTCTGTTTGGCGGCGGGATTATCCCCGACGACGACAAGGAGGCGCTGGAGAAAATGGGCGTGGCCAAGGTGTTCACACCGGGCGCGCCAACCGAAGAGGCAATCCAGTTTCTTCGTCGAACCATCCTCGCCGCGAAAGCGGACGAGAAATCAAAGTGAGTCACTAATAACGAAATTCTCATAACCTCAATTCCGGGAGGAACGATGCCGTTCAATATCGATCCGCGACAACAAGCCATCAGGGATGAAGTCAAAATCTTCGCCGAAAAGGAAATGTATCCGGTCTCCGAAGAGCTGGACAGGATGCCCGAACCACGCATCTTCCCGCATAAGCTGTACAAGAAGATCGCCGACGCCGGTTATATCGGATATGTCATGCCGAAGGAGTATGGCGGACGCGGGAAGTCCAACCTCGAATATATCACGTTGGTCGAGGAGCTCTGCTACCACGACGCCGCGATCGGCCTGCTCTGTGCAGTGGCAGAACTGGCCACTCATCCGATTGTGCATTACGCCAGCGAGGAGCACAAACGCAAATACGTGCCTGACTGCGCGAGTGGAAATCGGATTCCGGCCTTCGTGCTGACCGAGCCCGACGCCGGTTCGGATGCCTCCAATCAGAAGACGGTCGCGGTTGACAACGGCTCGCACTATATCGTGAATGGTGAGAAGATCTTCATCATGCATGGCGATGTCGCCGACCTGGGCGTTCTCTTCTGCCGCATCGAAGGGCAGCCCAAGATGTCGGCGATGATGGTCGACACGAATCAGCCCGGCTGGCAGAAACGAACGTTGAAGAATAAGATGGGGATGCGCGCCGCCACCACCGGCGGGATTATTCTCAAGGATGTGAAGGTTCCCAAGGAGAACCTGCTTGGGGATGTCGGCAAAGGGTTCCGTTATGCGATGGGGACGCTCGACAGCGCGCGGATCGGCGTTGCGGCGCAGGGGGTCGGGATCGCCCAGCGCGCACTTGACGAATCGATCGACCGCGCCAAATCGCGCCACGCCTTCGGCGCCCCGATCTCGAAGCTTCAGGCAATTCAGTGGATGATCGCCGACATGTCGGTGCGCGTCGAAGCCGCGCGCTGCCTGACCTACAAGGCGGTGCAGCTGCAGGATCGCGGCGAAAAGTTCACGCTCGAAGCTTCTCACGCCAAACTGTATGCGTCGGAGACGGCCCGCTTCTGTGTCGACCGCGCCATGCAGATCTGGGGCGGCTACGGCTTCATCGGTGAATTTTCGCCTATTGAGAAAATGTACCGCGATCAACGCGTGCTGGAAATCTATGAAGGGACTTCAGAGGTCCAGCGTCTTGTGATCGCCGGCAATGTTCTGGCGAGTCGATGAAGTTCGGTCGGTTTGAGATTCACACCTTCGTCGAGCAGAAGTTTCGGCTCGACGGAGGGACCATGTTCGGCGTGATCCCGAAATCCATGTGGCAAAAACTGCTGCCCGCCGATGACAACAATCTCATTCCGATGTTTACGAATCTCTTCGTGCTCAAGGCGCACGGCAAGACCATGATCTTCGACAGCGGCCTCGGGGACGCGCTCACCGATCGCGAAAAGAAGATCTACGGCACCGACGGCATCTCATCCCTTGATTCAGGTCTCGCCGCCCTCGGACTAAGTCCCTCCCAGATCGACTATGTCATCCTGACCCATCTTCACACCGATCATTCGGGCGGGGCCGTCAAACTTCAGGATGGCCGCTATGTCCCGCGTTTTCCTAAGGCAACGTACATCGTTGAAAGGAAGGAATGGGAGGTCGCGATCAATCCCGACGAGCGCACAAGCGCGGTCTATATTCCGGAGCGATTGCATCCCCTGCACGAAGCGGGACAGGTGCAGTTTATCGAGGGGAACACCGAGCTGTTTCCTGGGATACGAGCCGTCTTTAGCGGCGGCCATTCTGAGGGACATTACGCGCTCGAAATGGAATCTGATGGTGCGCGGGTGTTCTATTATGCAGATCTCTACCCGATGACTCCGCATCTGCGCACGCCGTTCATTCCCGCCACCGACGTCCACCCGTTGGCATCGCTGGAAGCGAAGCGCCGGTCGTATCCACGTATTGTCAATCAGGATGTGATCCTTGCGTTCGATCATGATACGGTCATGCCGTTTGCCCGCATTCGGGAGATCGACCGCAAGATTATAGCTGAACCGGTGGGCGACGAAACGCTCGCGTCCACCTGAAATCCTCGAGGAAGCGCTGTGTCATTAGAAGAAAAACTGAATCATCTCGAATCGATGCGGACCGAGGCTCGCCTGGGCGGCGGTCAGGAGCGTATCGATGCCCAGCACAAAAAGGGGAAACTAACCGCTCGTGAACGGATCGAGCTTCTCGTCGACGCCAATTCGTTCGAAGAGTTCGATATGTTTGTCACTCACCGTTCGAGCGATTTTGGACTGGGGGAACAGCGAGTTCTCGGTGATGGGGTCATCACCGGCTGCGGCAAGATCAGCGGCCGTACGGTTTTCATATTCTCGCAGGATTTCACCGTCTTCGGCGGTTCGCTATCCGAAGCGCACGCCGAAAAGGTTTGCAAGATCATGGAGATGGCCATGAAGGTCGGCGCACCGGTGATCGGTCTCAACGATTCCGGTGGAGCGCGTATTCAGGAAGGGGTCGTCTCGCTCGGCGGCTACGCTGACATCTTTCTTCTGAACACGCTCGCGTCGGGCGTCATTCCGCAGATCTCCGTCATCCTCGGCCCGTGCGCGGGGGGCGCCGTGTACAGCCCGGCAATCACCGATTTTGTTCTGATGACCAAAGGGACATCGTACATGTTTGTCACCGGACCGAATGTGGTGAAGACGGTCACACATGAGGTTGTCACCTCGGAGCAACTCGGCGGGGCGAGTGTTCATGCAGGCAAATCGGGTGTCGCGCACTTCGCGTGCGACAACGAGGCGGATGTTATCACCAAACTCAAGACCCTCATCTCGTACATTCCGCAGAACAATTGCGACGAAGCGCCGTTCATCGCCACCAGCGATCCAGCGACGCGGGAAGATGAGTCGCTTAATCATCTGATCCCCGAAAACCCGAATCAGCCCTACGACATAAAGGACGTGATCACGCGAGTCGTTGATGATGGTTCGTTTTTCGAAGTCCACGAGGAGTTCGCCCCCAACATCGTGGTCGGCTTCGGGCGACTTGCCGGGCGCTCGATCGGCATTATCGCCAATCAACCGGCGGTCATGGCGGGCGTGCTTGACATCAATTCGTCGGTCAAGGGAGCGCGTTTCATTCGGTTTTGTGACGCCTTCAATATCCCACTGCTTACCTTCGAGGATGTCCCCGGCTTTATGCCCGGCACCGAGCAGGAACATGGCGGCATCATCCGCCACGGCGCGAAACTGCTCTACGCCTACTGCGAGGCGACCGTCCCGAAAGTTACTGTCATCACACGCAAAGCGTATGGCGGCGCGTACGATGTCATGAACTCCAAGCATGTTCGGGGTGATATGAACTACGCCTGGCCTACCGCGGAGATCGCGGTCATGGGCCCCAAAGGTGCGGTGGAGATTATCTTCAAGAAAGACATAACCGCAGCCGCCGATCCCGAAGCGGAACTGAAGAAGAAGACCGACGATTACCGCGAGATGTTCGCCAATCCGTTTATTGCGGCCGCTCGCGGTTATGTGGACGACATTATTGAGCCGAAGAGCACGCGCCCGCGCCTGATCCGGGCGTTCCAGATGCTCGAGACCAAGAAGGACAGCAACCCGCCGAGAAAGCACGGCAATATTCCGCTGTAAGCCATGCCTGTTCCAATTTTCGATTCCTTTATGCTCCCTCTGCTTAGGCTAGCCGCGGAACGCGGAGAACTGAGCATGAGTGAAGCCAACCGCCTTCTTGCGGCTATGTTCAATTTGACAGAATCTGATCTTGCAGAGTTGGTACCGAGCGGGAACCAGACCAGATTCCTCAATCGTGTTAGTTGGGTTCGGACGTACTTGAAGAAGGCGGGTTTGCTCGATTCTCCTCGTCGCTCGTACATTTCCATAACGGAGAGCGGTCGAGCAGCTCTCGCCAAAGGTCCTGACAAAATCGATGTGAAATTCCTCAGACAGTACCCGGAATTCAGAGAGTTCAATACCCCTGTCGGGACCAGGCAGGAGCGAGTGAGCGCTGATAACGCGGAGGATCAGCAAACTCCCGAAGAGCTCATCGATTCAAACGTTCGCGCACTTCAGAGTGCGTTGGCGGATGAACTGCTCGACCGGATCAAGTCGGCCTCTTCGCGTTTCTTCGAGAATCTGGTTATCGAACTGCTTCTGAAAATGGGGTACGGCGGCTCGCGACAGGACGCGGGTCAGGTTGTCGGCAAATCCGGTGATGGGGGCATTGACGGGGTTATCAAGGAAGACAAGCTTGGACTTGACGTGATCTATGTGCAGGCAAAACGGTGGGAGGGAACGGTCAGTCGACCCGAGATTCAGAAGTTTGCCGGAAGTCTTGAAGGTGTGAGAGCTCGCAAAGGAATATTTATCACGACTTCCGGTTTCACCCGCGATGCCACCGCTTACGTTGAGAACATCGACAAGAAGATTGTTCTGATTGATGGTCAAACACTTGCCTTTCTCATGATCGAGCACGACGTGGCCGTGTCGCGTGTGGCCAGCTACGATATCAAAAAGGTCGACTCGGATTACTTCCAGGATGAGTCTTGACGTCGCAGCGCCCCTCATCCGCCCTTCGGGCAGCTTCTCCCCGAGGGAGAAGGAGAGTTTCCCTGCGCCCCCTTCAGAGAAACGCTACAATCTTGTTTCAGCAGAGAAACACAGCAGGAAGTTCCTCTCCTCAGGGGAGAGGATGTCGCGAAGCGACAGGTGAAGGGGCATGAACCGTCTCACCAAATCATCGACCGCGAATACCACGGCCCGGAAACTACGCCGACAAGCAACTCCGGCTGAAACAAGAATGTGGGCGCTGCTCCGGGACCGCAGACTAATCGGCCACAAATTCCGTCGTCAACAACCGATCGGACCGTATGTAGTGGATTTCTATTCGAGCGTATTGAAACTTGCTCTTGAGTTGGATGGGTCAGGTCACGCATGCAGTGATGGCATTTGTCGGGATCAGACACGAAGTCGTTTCTTAAACGACAATGGAATTCGAGTACTTAGGTTCTGGAACACGGATGTGTTGAAGAACGTGGACGCGGTACTTGAGCGAATTATCGAAGCGGCACAATTCAGAGATTAGTGGATGGAAGTCATGAAACCGATCCGTGAGTGCTTCACCCCCTCATCCGCCCTTCGGGCACCTTCTCCCCGAGGGAGAAGGAGAGTATACCCGCGCCCCCTTCAGAGAGACGCTGCAACCATGCTTCAACAAAGAGGCACAGCAGGAAGTTCCTCTCCTCAGGCGAGAGGGAGAAGGAGAATCTTCCTGCGCCCCCTTCAGAGAAACGCTACAACCTTGTTTCAGCAGAGAAGCACAGTAGGAAGTTCCTTTCCTCAGGCGAGAGGGAGAAGGAGAGTTTCCCTGCGCCCCCTTCAGAGAAACGCTGCAACCTTGCTTCAACAGAGAAACACAGCAGGAGATTCCTCTCATCAGGCGAGAGGATGTCGCGAAGCGACAGGTGAGGGGGCATGAACCGCATCGACAAGATCCTCATCGCCAATCGCGGTGAAATCGCGGTTCGTATCATTCGCGCCTGTCGCGACATGGGGATCACGTCGGTAGCCGTCTATTCAGATTGCGACCGCACCGCCTTCCATGTCCGTATGGCCGACGAAGCGTATCACATCGGACCATCTCCGTCGTCGCAAAGTTACCTCGTGCAGGACACGATCATCGCTGCCGCCCGGAAATCCGGCGCCGACGCCATTCATCCCGGCTACGGATTCCTCTCGGAGAACGCATCGTTCGCCAGGCGATGTGTGGACGCCGGCTTGATTTTCATCGGCCCTAACCCCGAGACCATTGCCCTTCTTGGTGACAAGCTCTCGGCTCGCGCGACTGCTCTGGCCGCAAAGCTGCCGGTTGTCCCGGGTGCGGACATTGGCGGCGGGGATATCGCGAGAGCAGCGGCCGCGGCCAATGCGATAGGTTTCCCGATTCTCGTTAAAGCGGCGGCTGGAGGTGGGGGAAAAGGGATGCGGGTTGTGCACAGCGAAAACGAGTTTGCCGAGGCGCTCGGCTCTGCCGCCAGTGAGGCCAAATCCGCGTTCGGTGATGATCGCGTCTATCTCGAGCGCTACCTCCCGCGTCCGCGCCATATCGAAATCCAAATTCTGTGCGACCAGCACGGCAACGGCCTGCACCTGGGAGAGCGGGAGTGCTCGATCCAGCGTCGCCATCAGAAAGTAATCGAGGAGTCCCCCTCGCCAATAATGACCAGCGAGCTTCGCGCCCGAATGGGGAGCGCTGCGGTCAACATTGCTCGCACGTGCGGTTATGTCGGCGCCGGTACGGTTGAGTTTCTGGTCGATGAGGATCAATCGTTCTATTTCCTGGAAGTGAATACCCGTCTGCAGGTGGAGCATCCGGTCACCGAGATGGTCACCGGCCTCGATCTGGTCAAGGAGCAGATCGCTATTGCGCGCGGGGAGCGGCTGAGCATCAGACAAGAAGATGTAACGCTGCGCGGCCACGCCATCGAGTGCCGTATCTATGCCGAGGATCCCGACAATGGTTTCCTTCCCTCAACTGGTACGCTCAAGACCTATGTCATCCCGGCCGGACCTGGAATTCGAGTCGACTCCGGCGTTGTCGTCGGCTCGCAGATTCCAATCTACTATGACCCCATGATGGCCAAGTTGATAGCGTGGGGAGTCGATCGAACCAGCGCGATCAATCGGATGAAGCGCGCGCTTGAGGAATATCGCATTTCCGGCGTAGAGACCACGGTCGGCTTTCACCGCGTGTTGATGGAGAACGAAAAGTTCATCTCCGGTCAGCTTTCGACGCGCCTGCTCGAAGAGGAATACCCTGACAATGTCTATCGTCGCCTTGATGATACTCTCCGCCTGCAGGCGGCGCTGGCGGTGGCGGTCGACAAATTCAGTCGCGAGCGGCATATTGCCGTGACAGACACCTCACCGGTGCAGCGAGAATCAAACTGGGTTGCCTTTCACCGACGCGCCCGACTGACTCCGTTTGGAGGGAAGCGCTGATGCCCCGCTATCACGTCGTCATTGACGGGCGCGAGTTTGATGTCGCTGTCGAGTATCGCTCGGAACGTTACTACGCGACGTCGGGCGGCAAGACTTACGAAATCACCCGCGACGCACTTAGTGACACACGCTCGCTGATCTGCATTGACAATCAATCGCTCGATGTGGATGTGACGGCCTGCGGCGGCAATGGAGATCGGGTTCTGTTCATGCGCGGCCGGGAGATTCCGGTCGCCATAGAGGATTATCATCTCGCGCAGATGCGGAAGGCTGCCGGGCTGTCGCACGGTCACGCGGTTGAAGCGCATGTCAAAGCCCCGATGCCGGGGCTTGTGATCGGGATCAAAGTGTCGGTCGGTGATCGCGTCGGGAAAGGGGCACCACTAGTCGTGATTGAGGCCATGAAGATGGAAAACATCATCAAAGCGAAAGCCGAGGGCGTGGTAAAATCGATTCACGCCGCCAAGGGGAGTTCGGTCGAGAAAGGGGATATTCTTCTGGAGTTTGAATCATGACCGACAAACCCCGCAAGACCGGTTCCGGAATCGAAATTCCAGTCGTCGCTCGTCCGCAGGACAGTCGCGCCGATCAGTCGCAACTTGGTGAGCCGGGGGGATATCCGTACACACGCGGTATCTATGCTGACATGTACCGCGGCCGGCTCTGGACCATGCGCCAATACGCGGGTTTTGGAACCGCCGTCGAAACCAACCGACGCTTCAAGTATCTGCTCGAACGCGGGCAGACCGGTCTGTCCGTCGCCTTCGATCTCGCCACCCAGATCGGCTATGATTCCGATCATCCCATGGCTCACGGCGAAGTTGGTCGCACTGGTGTGGCGATTGATTCGCTGAAGGACATGGAACAGCTGTTTGACGGGATCGCGTTGGACACAGTTTCGACATCGATGACCATCAATTCGACGGCCGTGATATTGCTCGCCATGTACATCGCCGTTGGCCGCAAGCAGGGGGTCTCGCCTGCCCAGCTCATGGGTACGGTTCAGAACGACATCCTGAAGGAGTTCATCGCCCGTGGTACGTACATTCTCCCGCCCGCTCCCTCGATGCGTATCATCACCGACATTTTCGCCTACAGCTTCGAGCATCTCCCGAAATATAACAGCATCTCGATCTCTGGCTATCATATCCGCGAGGCGGGTGCGACCGCCGCACAGGAGGTGGCGTTCACGCTCTCCAATGGCATTGCCTATGTGAAGTCCGCGCTCGACGCCGGATTACCGATCGATCAGTTCGCGCCGCGTTTGTCGTTTTTCTTTGCTTCCCATAATGATCTGTTCGAAGAAGTCGCGAAGTTCCGCGCCACCCGCCGACTCTGGGCCAGGATTGTCAAAGAACGTTTTGGCGCGAAAGATGAACGCTCGCTACTGCTTCGTTTCCACGCTCAGACCGGTGGTTCGACTCTGACCGCCCAGCAACCGGAAAACAACATTGTCCGCACGGCGGTGCAGGCGATGGCCGCAATTCTGGGTGGCACGCAGTCACTGCATACCAATGCCTTCGACGAAGCGCTCGGCCTCCCGACGGAGCGCTCTGCGGAAATCGCCTTGCGCACACAGCAGATTCTTGCCCACGAATCCGGCCTTGTCGACTGCGCCGACCCGCTGGGGGGGGCCTACTACGTCGAATACCTGACCGATCAGATGGAAAAGAGCATTCTGGAGATCATGGACAAAATCGAGTCCCTCGGGGGTTCGGTTCGCTGCGTGGAATCAGGTTACTTCAAAGATGAACTGGCCCGCTCGGCCTGGGAATATCAGAAACGCGTCGAGGCGCAGACCCAGACGCTGGTCGGCGTAAACCGCTTCCGAACCGAGAGCGCGGAAATCCCGTCGGTGTTGAAACTTGATTTGCAGCTCGAAAAGGACCAGATTGCCTCGCTCGCACGGTTGAAGGCAAGTCGTGATCAGTCGCACGTGCGGGCCGCTCTGGCTGATATCGAACAGGCCGCGCGAGGGAAAGATAATATTATGCCGCCGGTACTTGCTGCTGTCGAACAGTACGCAACCGTCGGTGAGATTGCGGATACGTTTCGAAAGGTATGGGGTGAATATAATGATCATCGGTAAGCGTCTGACGATAATCGCGGGTCTGACCCTGGCTTCTATTCTTGGTTGCGCCAAGAGCGGAGATCGTGCACCCGACAACACGGCAGCATCTTCCACACCCGCAACGCCGGCACAGGATAGTGTTGCTATTCAGCAGATGCTCACCGAGGTGATCACTCGCTGGCGTTACGGCGATCTGTCGGCGCTCTACGACAATGAATTCGAATACCTGCAGGACAAGTACACGTTCGACGACTATCTCGATTTCCAGCAGATTCAGGCGGCGGAGGCCGATACTGTCATGGCTCTCAATGTCACCAAGCTAACGTTTTTCAATCGCGATTCCGCGATTGCCAATATTGAGGTCGTCTTCAAGGGGCCGTCGGGCAAAATTTCCAAAGACTACGACCAGTATATGCTGTATTACCACCGCGGCCGATGGATTCGCCCGACGGTCGGGAGCATCGATCTGCAGAAAGAGTACGAACATTCTCGGAGCGCAGCCGATTCCGCCGCCGAAGAGGAAGCCCGCGAGGCGAGCGGGAAGTAACATGGATGACCCGCTGGTTTCGCATGTGGGCATTGCCGTCGCCGATCTTGAGCAGAGCATCATGCGTTACTCGTTGCTGACCGGACAACCCCCTGTTGAAATTGTCGAAGTTCCCGATCAGCAGGTGAAAGTGGCCATGTTTGCGCGCTCGAAAGATACACAGGAGCATCGTTCGACCCGCATTGAATTGGTCGCGGCCACGTCTCCAGAGAGTCCGATCGCACGCTTCATCGCCAGACGCGGCGAGGGAATCCACCACCTCTGCCTCTATGTCAATGATATTGAAGCGAAACTCGCCGAACTGAAGCGCGCCGGTGTACGCCTTATCGACGAAAGTCCCCGTCTCGGTGCGGACAACGAACGGATTGCCTTTATTCACCCATCCAGTATGGCGGGTGTGCTCGTCGAGCTGCACGAGCGCACGTAGCGCTCACTTTCGAAGGGCCTCCCGACGCACCGAGGCCTGAACCTCAAGCGTTCGGGTGTATCGACGGCGACTGTACAGCAGGAGCGCCGCCGACAACCCCACGACCAGCCCAAGATACCAGTACGCTCGCGTCCCCGATGATGGAAAGACCGATTCCTCACACTTGCCGGTGTAGCGAAAACTTTCTGGTATCGACGCCATCGAAGCTGCCAGCGATTCGTAGGACCTCATGGCGGTCTTCGCCCAGACAGTAAACAGCGCCTGCCTGTCGTTCGAGATTCGATACAGCATTCCCGTGAAACGGTGGCGCACCATGACGCCCGACGTTGAGTCAAACGAAACAAATTCAAGCGTGAATCCGGTTCGCTTTGTTTCGTAGAAACCGGTGTTGGTTAACATCTGTGACTGGGGCAGGCGAAGGATAACGCTGTCGACCACTTTTTTCACGGAGAGCTTCAGGTCGCTTGCGTCGTTGATGATATCGCTTCCTTCGAGCATGGATTTGAATATCAGGATCTCCCCGACGGGATCGTCGTGCAGGAATTGAAACGGGAACTGGGTCGCATCGCCGCTCAGAAGCCAGCCGTCAGGGACGACAAGCTCGATCTCGTTTCCCAAGAGAGTCGCTGTCGAGGCAGAGGCTGCGCCGCCACTTGCCGTTAGCGAGAAGAGAAGAACCGCGATCGTCTTCATATCTTATCCATCGGCTGATCGAGGACTAAACCTTCGATTGTTCGGGGAAATTACGGCGCAGACAGGCGTCGATGGCGCTGAGGCGCTCCGCAAGAAATTCCTGCCGGCCAAGCGCGGCGCGATAGACAAAGTGACGTCCATCCTTCAACCGCACCAGAATCCCTTTCTCCGCCAGTCGCGACAGAACGGTCATGATGGTCGTATATGCCAGACTTGACTGTCGGCCAAGAAAGAAACGCGCCTGTTTCACGCTCACTGGCTGATGCGCCCAGACCAGCTCCAGCAGCTTGGCCTCAGTCGGTCCCAAGAAGACCGCCAGCCCGTCGGCATCAGGATCGAAATAGAAGGCCCGGTATGGCACGAGCTTACGGCTTCTTCCGTTTACCCAACACCAGAGCCAAGCCGACCGCCACGAGGGCCGCCGGCCAGACATAATCCCAGAAGCCTCCCCGAAGCATCCCGAGCTTATTAAGCAGCATCAGGATGCCGACGAACACCAGGAAGAAACCGAGAAACATCAATACCACCTCATGTCTTCAGAATGTCTCGTTCAATATGTGTCCACGCATGATTGAAGGCAACCGGGAACTGATCGCGTCTATCAGCGCAGTTGGCGCAACCTCGCGACGATTTCCGCCGCGATTGCCTCAAGCATTTCGCGATCGTCGGCCGTAAAGCTCGCCGGACGATTGGAGTCGATGTCGATTTCCCCGAGGCAGCGATCTCCGTCCATCAGCGGCACGACGATTTCCGAGCGTGTGCTCAGCGAGCAGGCCAGGAATCGCGGGTCGCTGCGGACATCGTCGACGACAATCGAGCGTTTCTCTCTCGCCGCCGCGCCACAGATCCCTTTGCTCAACTCGATGACCGTGTGCTCTGTCTCCGGGCCAATATACGGGCCGACCTCGAGATGACCATTATGCATGACATAGATTCCGGTCCAGTTGAAATCCTCCGAGAAGGCGTCGATCAATTCAACAGAACTGGCGAAAATTGCTTTCTCTGAAATCTGTTCGGCTACGGCGATTCGAACGTTGTCGATTAGCTGGCGGCGAATGTTGTCCATCATAGTCTGTCCCTTATAGCCTGCAAGTTCTCCATCGGTGTCTCGGGTTCTATAGCGCAGCCCGGACCGATGATGACCCGTCGTGGATCGTGCCTATTCTTCAATCCATCGACAAGAAACGGTATCTCTTGCGCCTCACCGTGAATCAGCCAGCCGCGATGATCCACCCCCCCCACCAGTACCTTCTGCGGGATCAGAACTTCGGCCTTATCGAGAGGCAGGTTGGTCGGGTCGGCGCTGTCCCAGTTGACAAGCGTGGAACGATAATCCAGCTGCGACAATTCCTTCAAGTAATTGTTGCTCCCGCAGACATGGAACAGATTCAGGGCCTCGTCCCCAGCCGCTTCAATCACGCGCAGGTCATAAGGAACCCCGAAGCGCTGATACTCGTCCCAGCTTAACATATCCTTCGAGGCCCAATGGGTGGTGGCGAAGAAGAGCCCGTCGGCGCCAGCGTTTCGAAGTTCCGCAACATAGCGAACGAAGGTTTCGGTTATCGCCTGAATTGCAGGGAGAACTCTTTCAGGGGCGGTCCGCATATGTTCGACCAGCATGGAATTGTCGGGGACCATTCGCCCCGCGATAGCCAGCGGCGTGAAGACGGTCATCAGAAGGGGAAGATCGGAGGCGGCCCCTTTCTTGATGAGCGAAACGAGCTTGAGATGCTCGGCCAACGCCGGTGCCGATGTTGGCAGCCGGTCGATCTTCGCCCAATCCTCGATGCTCCGTACCGGCCAGGCAATCTTCTCATGTTTCGCAAATTCATTTGTCGACCAGCGCTGTTTCAGGCCCCAGTCTTCGATATGATAGTCGGCTCGGGGATTGATCTTCATGAAATCCCAATCGAAACGGAGTTGAAACGAAAGCATCGCTTCGGCGGTCCCTACCGCAGAATGCTCCTTGTGGAAAAAATGTCGCCAGAAGGATGCCGCAAATCGATCGGGCATCTCTCCCGCGAGAATCGTCTGTATCCGCTCCCGATGAGAAAGCCTGTCTTTCATTCCTTATGGCGTCCTCGGTTCGCCGTCTCTCCGTCAATCGTTCCAGATCAGAACACGCATGTCATCTGTCTCCGGCGTCAATATATGCTGCCCTCCCATAGCGGGTCAATCACCTGTTCTAAGAATGCGCAAAATGCCGAGGGAGGATGAAGCGATCTCATAGCGTGACCGAAAACAAAGGACAAGCAAAGCATTCAACTGTCCGCGGATACCGAAGGGTCACTATGCCGTCCAAGATTCTGGTCATAGACGACGAAGATTCGATGTGCAACTTCATGGAGATCATGCTCTCCCGGCAGGGGTACCGTGTCGACACAACTACGTCGGGCAAGAGTGCGATTACGATGCTCAAAGAGCATAACTACGAACTGGTCATAGCCGATCTTAACATGCCGGAGATGACCGGACTCGACATTCTTCGTGAAGTCAAGTCGTTCAAGAAAGATCAGGAGCTGATTGTCATGACCGCCTATGCATCGGTGGACACGGCGATCGAGGCTATGAAAGAAGGGGCGGCTGATTACATCACCAAACCATTCAAGGTCGACGAAATCCGGCTGGTCATCGAGAAAGCCATCAACCGCAAAATGCTGCTGGCCGAGAATTCGACCCTGAAGAAACAACTCCAGAGCGACAATTCCTTCGACAAATTCATTGGCACGTCTGAAATCATCGTGAAGCTCAAGAAGATCGCCAAACGGGTGGCGTCGTCCGATTCGACCGTGCTGATCCGAGGGGAGTCGGGAACCGGCAAGGATCTGATCGCGCGCGCTATCCATCATCACTCTCCCCGCTGCGGGGGACCATTCGTGACCATCAACTGCGCCGCCCTGCCCGAAACGCTTCTGGAATCGGAACTGTTCGGCCACAAGAAAGGTTCTTTCACGGGGGCCTTCAGAGATAAGGACGGGCTCTTCAAAGTCGCCGACGGCGGGACGTTCTTTCTCGACGAAGTGGGGAACACGTCGCAGGGGATTCAGGTCAAACTGCTGCGCGTACTCGAAGACAAGAAAATCACGCCGGTGGGCGAGACGAAACCGATCGATGTCGATGTCCGTTTGATCGCCGCCACCAACGCCGATCTCGAGGACGAAGTTGCCTCGGGACGATTCCGCGCGGACCTGTTCTACCGCCTTAACGTCATCCCGGTCTATATCCCGCCGCTCCGGGAGCGCGTTGAAGACATTCCAATTCTGGTCGATTACTTCGTGGTGAAATACTGCGCGCGCACGCAGAGTGCCCCTAAAAAGATTTCGGACAAGGCGATGCTGCTTCTCACCTCATATCCCTGGCCCGGCAATGTGCGCGAACTCGAGAATACTATCGAAAGAGCGATCCTGCTGAACCGTTCCGATCTTCTGGAACCTGCCGATTTTCCAGAGAAGCTGGCCAGGAAAGAGCCGGTCCAGTTGGTTCGCGAATCTCAGCCGACTACCCCGACGCTGGAATCGATCGAGAAGGCGTACATCCAATTCGTCATGACTCAGACCGAGGGCAAGAAGACCGAAGCCGCCAAGATCCTGGGCATCGACAGCTCGACGCTCTATCGCAAGCTGGAGCGCTACAAACTGAAGAGCCAGCTGCAGGGGAGCAGCGCATCCGACGATGTCCCCGCCAAGAAAGAATAGTCAACTTTTGCACATGAATCGGGAACACGGCTTGCCCCTGTATGAACCCCAGTATGGACAATGACATCTTGAAACGAGGTATCGGCATGAAGAAAATACGAAGGAACCCCGGGTTCACTTTGATCGAACTGATGATTGTCGTGGTTATCATTGGTATCCTGGCGGCGTTGGCCATTCCGCGGTTCATGAAGGCATCGACGAAGACCAAGCAATCGGAAGCGAAGTCGATTCTGAAGCAGATCTATGTCAACGAGCACACCTACCGTCAGCAGGGGAATGCCTACTTCAATCCGGCTGGCCCCGCGTCCGCCCTGGCGCCCACCTCGTTCTACCCGATCTGGATCGATATCAGCGCGAGTGCGCGCTACACCTATACCATAGCCGCCACCCCCGCCACCTTCACGGCCACAGCCACGGCCAACATCGACGCCGATCCGACGGTAGACACCTGGACCATCAACCATACCGGTATTCTCCAGAATGTCGTGGACGACGTTAACTTGTAATTCACGGCCGCCACTCTGCGTGTTGTGTCGATGTGGGCGCCCTCTGGCGCCCTTTCCATTGCCTTTTCGTTTCGCTCATGGATCGCCGGAACTCATTGCAACCTGCAAGAATTTTGGCAAAAAGCCCGCGCAGGAGTTGATCAGCCCGGAGCGTGAATTCGGCGCGAAGGAACTATCGGCCGCGGAGATTTCGATTCATCGCTCTCTCGCAACGACTTGCCCTGTCGTTTGGCTGTTCAGAAGTCACCATATCGAAAGGCACGCCATTTGCCTTTCAGTTGTCTGCATGAAAAGGAAAACCAAACCATCTAACTACCAAACGTCTGGAGGTTCTATGTTCTCACGTTTCCACAATCGCAAGGGTTTCACCCTGATCGAGTTGATGATCGTGGTTGTGATCATCGGTATCTTGGCGGCTCTGGCCATTCCGCGCTTCATGAAGGCGACCGTCAAGTCCAAACAGTCAGAAGCCAAGGGCATTCTGAAACAGATCTATACCATGGAACACACCTACAAGCAGGCCAACGATGTTTATAGCGTGAACCTGAACACGATCGGTGTTGAGATTCCCGTGAACATTCGCTACGCTTATACCGTAGCCCTGGTTGGTAACGGCTTCCTGGCGACCGCTACCGTCGCGGCTCCTGGTCTGGACGACGATGCTGCTCCGGACACTTGGACGATCGACGATCTCGGTCAGCTCGTGTGCACCAGCGACGATTCTGT
Source organism: uncultured Ignavibacteriales bacterium (assembly GCA_964540105.1). GTDB lineage: Bacteria > Zixibacteria > MSB-5A5 > GN15 > FEB-12 > DATKJY01. The sequence continues at coordinate 452,209 of CAZILL010000002.1, forward strand.
ACTCTAAAAGAGAGATCTCCTTTGTAACGAAAGGCGCCCTGTCCGGGGCGCCTTTTTTTGTTACTCCCTGTTTGCCTCATTGTAGTTGACCCGTTTGCGTGAGCTCCCCTATACTGCCGCGTGCTCTGTAACCTGCTCCGGCTGTGTATGGCTGGGGCGTAAAGGACCCCGATGAAACGACCCCGTTCCGCACTCTGCATTGCTCTTCTCTTCCTCGCTGTTTCGACTGTCGCCCAGGATTCGAGTTCAATCCCTCCCGAGCGGATTGGTCTGGAGCGCCTGACCGAGTATCTCAATCTCAAGCCCACCGATATCTCCTTTCGATCCGACTATTCCGATCAGGATTCGTTTCGTCTGAAGATTGTCGCCGACCTGATGCACAGTCCCTTGGGGATGATCGATTACTCGGCCGGCCTGCGCAAGGCCTACGCGAAGAATCAGCCCGAGGTGATGTCGGCCCTGCTGTTTCAGGACCTGGCGGGCGAAACGCAGCGAATTCGAGGGCACGCCTTCAACCCCGACGGCCCGGCGATGGCGCGCAAGTACAGCCTCTATTACACTTCGTATCAGCTGAACCGGCTGCTGACTATAGCGGCCACCTATCTCGATCTGATCATCCCCCGTTCGACTGAACTTTCGCTCCGGCGGCTGACTGCGTCGCAGCGATTGTTTCTCATAAACGAATTCAGAACACTGTTGATCAGTCACGAGGAGGACGAGCTGCTTTCGGTCAGCGCCTCGGACTCGCTTGAGAAAGCTCAGGATCTCTATTGCGACACGTTTGCCCAACTAGGCGCCAAGATCGACAAGGACCCGGTTCTTTCTGCGGGGATTGGGTGCCTGACCGAGCTCATGCCCGAGATCAGGATTCTGATCAGGCATATCGACACCGCCAAAGGAGGTGCAACAGCGGTCGTGAAAAGCTCGGGCTATCTTCCCGCCGGAACCAGCACTGACTCGTACCTCGGCAAGCAACCGCGCTGGGCAGTCGGAGGGCCCGGCAACGATACCTACATTGGCGACTACGAGTTCATTCTCGATGTCGGCGGTGACGACTCCTATACGCTAAGCAGTGATACCCTCCATCCCCACGGCACAATTATTATCGATCTCGACGGCAACGATCATTACGTCGGTCATACGGACTTCACCCTCGGCTCCGGGGCAATGTCGGTGGGCTTGTTGCTGGACTTCAAAGGGGACGACCGCTACGACGCCAAGTCCTTTGGCCTCGGCTCCGGTTTCTTTGGTTTCGGTCTGCTCTACGACGCGCGGGGGAACGACCGGTATGACGGCGACACGCACGTCGAAGGAGCCGGCACCTTCGGTCTGGGGCTGCTTCTGGATGAGGGGGGACGGGACCTCTACAACGCCGCCGCCTACGCTCAAGGTATGGGTTTTGTTGGCGGGCTGGGGGCTCTCTACGATATCAGCGGCAATGACAGTTACTATGCGGGCGGAAAGTACAAAGATATTCTCCGCTACGAGGACCGCTATCTCTCGATGTCGCAAGGCTTCGGGTTTGGCATGCGCCCTACGTTGTCAGGCGGGATCGGCGCCCTGATCGATCTGAGCGGAAATGACAATTACTACGCCGACATTTTCGCCCAGGGGGCCAGCGACTGGTGGTCACTTGGGATTCTCTACGATTCCTCTGGAAATGATAACTATCAAGCCTATCAGTATGCTCAGGGATGTGGAACGCACATGTCGCTCGGCGCGTTGATCGATGATCAGGGGGCCGACGTCTATCAGGGGAAAGGTCTTATGCACGGCTGCGGTCATGATTACTCGTGCGGCCTCTTGCTCGACCGCCATGGCGCCGACACCTATGTCGCGAACGATCTATCCCAAGGGGCGGGCTCGGCCAATGGGACTGGGCTTCTCATCGACAACGAAGGGGATGACCGCTATTTCATCAAGAACCCGAAAAACACGCAGGGATACGGCAACCCACGACGCGATTACGGTTCGATCGGCCTTTTCCTCGATCTGGGTGGTATCGACCAGTACAACGGCAATGGCCGCGACAGCAGTTTCTGGCAGAGTGATTCCAAGTGGGGTGGGGGGCTTGATATCGAGTTGAAACCACGCGATTCGGCGAAGAAGGGCAGATAGGTATGCCGAAAGTGATAGTGAAGACTGCCCTGATCGGTTTGATTGTAACGTTAGCAGCGGGCATGGTGAATGGTCAGGCGCTCCTGCGCGCGAAAATCGATTCTCTGTTTGTGATCGCCTCGTCGGGCGAAGTGAAATTCAGGAGCCTGGTGCAACCAGCAATCGACTCTCTGGCGGGGATCGGTGTTGTGGCTGTCCCAGCGCTGATCGACAAACTGGACACAAAATCGGCTCGTGAACGGGTAACCTTGGTCAATGTCTTCAAGAAGATCGGCGCTTCTGCTGTTCCGCTCTTGGTGAACGCCCTGAGCTTCAGCAACAGTCTGGTGGTCGAACGGGCGTGCAACATACTCGGGGAAATCGCTGATTCCAACGCCGTCATCGGTCTTTCTGCAGCGGCCAGCCATCCAAAATGGCGAGTTCGCGAGGAAGCGATCGGCTCTCTCGGGAAAATTCGCAGCGTTCGCGCCAATGATGTCGTGCAGTCGGCTCTGGATGACTCGATTGGGCAGGTTCGCAAGTCGGCGGTGGTCTCCAGCGGCCAGATGAGGATCGCGTTGGCACTGCCGAAGCTTGTTTCAAGGCTCGGTGACAGCTTTTACGGGGCCCGCCTTTGCGCCATCGATGCGCTCAAACAATTCGACACTACCCGGGTGGTTTCTCTGCTCGCAGATTCTCTTGTTTCAGCCAACGATCTCGTCGGGAATCTGGCCTGCAAGATCCTCGGGCAATTGGCGACCCCAAGAGCGATCGAACTTCTCCTGCAGCAGACTGCTTCGCCCGATCGAAGTCGGCGCGCTCATGCGTCGGTTGCCTTAGTCAACGCCGATCCCGACGACAAGACCGGCTTTCAAGCGAAGGTTCGGTCTCTCGAGACCGATCCGTTGATCTTGATTCAGATCGAATCGGCCATCGCCCGGCGCCATGAACACTGACCATTTCAAGAACCGGCTTGATGCCTTCAGCCGGCACTTTGTGCCCGTCTCGACGGCTGTGCGGCAACATGCCCATCCGGAGCGGTATCAGAGACTCGCCGATCATCTTGGGGGCACGCTCATTCCCAAAGAGAATGGGGCTTTCTGTTGTGTGACCACGCGTTATCCGTTCGATTACTGCTACAGTGCGCATGCCCCGGAAGAGTGGAATACTGTTCGCTCGTTTCCGCACTCGGCGTTTAGTTTGTACGACCGCGACGAAGTGCTCCCTGTCGAACATCTCCTCTATTTCGACACGGAGACAACCGGACTCGGTGGAGCCGGCACTGTCCCCTTTCTGATCGGTTGCGGTTCGATGACCTCGAACGGCTTCGAAATCAGGCAATACCTGATTCCGGATTACAGCGATGAGCCGGCGATGCTCGACGCCATCCTGCGAGAATTCTCCGACCACAAGACTCTTGTCACCTACAATGGAGCCGCTTTCGACCTTCCCGTGTTGCGAGACCGGCTGATCATCAACCGCACTGCACGTGAGCTTCCTGACATTGCGCACGTCGATCTGCTGCCGCCGACCCGCCGCCTGTTCAAGCGTCGCCTGAAAGTCTGCAATCTCACGAATATCGAACGCGAACTCCTCGGGCATTATCGCGACGACGATATTCCTGGCTATCTCATCCCGTCGGTCTATTTTGCCTGGCTGGCCGACGAATCTCTTGATCTTCTGTCGCAGGTCCTCGCGCACAATCGCCAGGATATTCTGAGCCTTCACTTTCTGGCCACCCATATTGCGCGCGCCTTCCGCAGCGAAGGTCAGACGCTGTCCGAGATTGACGATCTGCATTCCTTGTCCCGCATCTACGGTCGCCGCAAACGGCACGACAAAGTAGTCGCCCTCACGGGTCGCATGGCCCACGACAGCGTCAGCGAACTTCCCCAGGAAATCCTTCTTTACCAGTCTCTGGCGTTGAAACGTTCCGGCTCTCTTGAACAGGCCGTCACGATCTGGGAGAAGCTCTCGGAAATGGCGTCCCGCGAAGGGTATCTGTCATGCCTGGAACTTTCCAAGTTCTGTGAGCACAAGGTGGGTGATCTGCCACGCGCACTCGACTATGCTTTGCGGGCGCAGCGATTCTGCCCTGTCGGGCAACGCCATCTTCAGTACCTGCAAATCCGCGTGGATCGCCTATCCGCGAAGGTCGCGTCCAGCTAAGCCGACCATTTTGGACTTGACTGTCCTCGCTACTAATTGGTATTGTTACAGTGATCGCCATTACATGAAAACCCAGGAGGTCGTACTATGAGATCATCACGTGTCATCGTCGCCTTTCTGCTCTTCAGCGCCAGTCAGTTGTCTGCGGGGGACCTCTATCCGCCTATACCAACCATCAGAGAACTCGCTGACTACATCCTTGCGCATCAACAATCACCTGAAGATTACGTGGTTAGCAAATTCAAGGATCACGATGTCATCTTCCTCGGTGAGGCCCATCGAATTCGTCACGACGCCGAGCTCGTGAAGAGACTCATTCCAGTGTGCTACCAAAACGGCATTCGCGTTCTGGCTCTTGAGTTCGCCAATCGCAGCGACCAAGCGCCTATCGACTCTCTGCTCGCGCTCCCGACCTACGACGAATCGATCGCTCGGCGTGTTACGTTCAACGAAGATCAAGGATGGGCGTACCAGGAGTATCTCGATCTCTACAAGAGCGCCTGGACGCTGAATGCGAGTCTTCCCAAAGAGTCACCGAAGTTCCGGATTATAGGCGTCAACTGCACCGGCGACTGGAGCGTCATGCGCAGCCAGGAAGACATGCAGAACGATTCGCTTCGTAGATTAGTATGGAAACGCTGCCCGGGTGGAGAAGTCGCGATGGCTGAAGTGATTCTCAAGCAGGTTCAGAAAGGGGAAAAAGTACTTGTCTACAGTGGCATGCACCACGCGTTCACGCGCTTCCTGCAACCCGTGGTCGATGGCAAAGGCACGTTCACCAATTTCAATCAGGATCAGCGGATGGCGCAGGGGGTCTACATGCGCCTCGGTTCTCGAGCATTCTCCATTGCACTTCATTATCCCTGGTACGGAACTACCTATGATAGTCCCCGGGTCCGCCCGGTCAACGGTACTATCGACTCTGTCATGAACGCCCTAGGGGACAAGTTTCGACCGGTCGGCTTCGATGTTCATGGCTCTCCCTTTGGTCTCCTGCCCGACAGCGCTTCACTCTATCGAACTGGGTACACTGATTTCCGCCTGCAAGAGTTCTGCGATGGCTACATATTCCAGCGCCCCTTTGCGAAATACGAGGTTGTCCATTTCGTCGAGGACTTTATCAACCCGTCAAACCTCGCAGAATTCCAGAGGCAAGTCGCCAATCCATGGTATCGCGACAAGAATCTTGAGCGCACCAAGACCTCGTTCAAGCGGCAGCTCGAAAGAGAACTGAAATCATACCGCGATCTGTAGTGCAGAGTCTGGTTCGGATAGATTAAGGACTTGTGAGGAAGGGGAGGGGAAATCACCAGGATCGGCCTGGCCGAGTCGAGGTGGCCGGCTCAACCGTTGCCGGTTCCTGCCGATAATTCCAGTAATGGTTGAAACTCTTATGCAAAACGACGTTCTGACCAAAATCCTCGCTGAGAACAAGGAGCTTTTGTCTCTTCCGCATACTCTTGCCGAGGTGATGAAGGTAACGCGCAATGAGAAATCGTCGGCCAAGGATCTCGCCGATGTTCTCATGAAGGACCCTGCCCTCACGGCGAAAGTTCTCAGGATTGTCAACTCCCCATTCTATGGTGTCGCCAAAGGAATCACGACGATGACGCAGGCGGTCGTGACGCTCGGCACCCGCACCGTGACCGCGCTGACATTGTCCTCCTCGGTCTACAAGATGACCGGCGACTGGAAGTCCTCGCTGGACCGGCTCAGATTCTGGCGCCATTCGCTCGAGGTCGCGATTGCTTCAAGGATGATTGCGGAGACGATGCGATATCCGCAGGTCGAAGAGGCGTTTGTCGCGGGGCTTCTGCACGACATCGGTCTGCTGGTGCTCGACGGCTCATTTCCGGACCAGTGCAAAAGTATCTGGAAGAAAGGGGCCGGATCGGACAACACGATCGATCTCGAGGATGAGGCCTGGGGTACAAACCATGCGCGGGTTGGCCAGTTCCTCCTGGAGCAGTGGCATGTCCCGCAGAGAATCTGCAGTGCGGTCGGGCATCACCACACCGTCTTTCCCCCTGAGGCCACCGATAATGAACATCTGCTCGATCAGATTGTTGGCCTGGCCAACTATCTCTCGCGCTTCCGCGTCCAGAGCACGCAAGCGTCGGATCCGGTTGCCAGTATGACCAACCGTTCGGTTCTGCGCGATAACCTCGGCTTAAAGCCCGAGGCGGTTGTGGCCATAGAGGAGAAGCTCTTTGCGCGCACCGTCGCCGAATCGCGCTTCCTCGAAATGGAGATTGGCTCGGTTGACGATCTCCTCATCGAGGCCAATCAGCTTCTGTTTCAGCAGTATATGACCGTCGAGAATCTGTTATGCGAGAATCGCCGCATGCAACAACAGATCGCCCGCGACCAGATGAAGAAGCTGGCCCTCGACTCACTCAAGACCATCACCGCCACCTTCAATCACTACATGAATAACGCGACGGCCACGATTCTGGGGCGCGCGCAACTTATCGAATACGGCGTGAGTCAGGGGCGAATCAGTGACCCCGATGGTTCGATAGCCGCAGCCATGCAGATCATCGGCGGCGGCGTGAATACGATCAGTCTGGTCATGGAAGAACTGAAGAATCTGGCCTCGTTCGACACGACGGCCTACCACGCCGAGACCTACATTATCGATATCGAAAACCGGATCAAGAAACGCCTGGAAAACCTGCTGGAAACAACGAACGGTTCACGACCGCGCGATCTAGTTGCTTCGGTCGATAAAAATTGACGCGTTCGATCCCACGATCGACAGCGAGTCGCTCCCCCGCCCCATCTTGTACACACTCGATTTCGACTCTCCCAGATCGGTTATGGCCAGCGGCAAGAAGCTGCGGATATCCCCATAGACAGTCTTAGCCGTCAGAAAGAGATTGCCATCTTCCGGGACGGAAACATTGACACTTCCAAAGGACGTGTTGATCGACGAACTCCCTCGGAGCGGCTCCCGAATGACGAGATTGACGCTCCCATTCAGGTTCGAAATCGTAAGGGGACCGCGCACTCCTTCGGCTTCGATTTGTCCGAATTTGTTGGTTGCTTTCAGCGACCCGCTGATGTCCGTTATCCCCATTCTCGAATTGGCGTTGGAGAGGGTCACTGACCCACGGACCTCGCGGATTTCGATCGGCGCAAAACCATTTGTTACCGTAATGTCCCCTCGCACGCTACTGATCTCCACGCCACCGAAGGTGTTTTCGATGTCAATGTCTCCAACATGTTCATCGATGGTCACTGCCCCGGAGTTGCGGAGTTTCACATCTCCCTGTGAACTTGAGATCTCCACCGACGCATAGGAATTGACTACATCGGTCTTTCCGTCACATTCTGATATCCCGATTGGTCCGTACGAATTCTTAACGGTCAGGGGACCGGCGATGTTTGAGAGCTCGATCTTTCCGAAAGTGTTCGTCGCTGTCACCGATCCCTTAATCTCGCTGAGAGAAATCTGGCAGTAGCTGCACTTGACCTCCAGTCCCCCCTGAATTCCATCTACTGAGACATCACCAAAGGATCCATCCAGTCGGACGTGATTCACGGGCGGCACGCTGACCGTAAGCGTACTGCGCAACACGCGGGTCTCCTGACCCTTGCGCTGCGGGAGTTTCGCTGTCACAACGTATCCGTCTGACGACTTGGTCACTTCCAGCTCGGTCTCCGCAAGCAAATTCTTTTCGATCAGCCGTGAATCCGCTGATACTTCAATGCTCAACTCTGCGGTAATTTGGTCTTCGTCGTTCGGCGACACGATGATACTGCCGAGGTTGGAAGAGATCAGGATCGGCGCCTTCGGGTTGTCGGCTGTTACCGATGCCTTCAGCGTCTTCGAACTCCCGCTCCCTTCCTCGAAAGTCACTCGTTCAACTGGAGGAATCTCGGGAATCTTAACGACTACCGACGGAATCTCATCGTTGTTTCGATCTCCACCCCTGAGAAGGAGGTTTCCCCGAACTTTCGCCTTCGGCGCTTCCCCATTTGTGACAAAGGTGTACACCGTACTGCCATCTGCGTTGGTCTCAGTGCGCACTTCAAACCCGGCCAGCGTTTTACGGATCACCTGACTAATCTGCGAGAGACTTCGCCCGAATTCTGCAAAGCGGACGCACAATTCGTCCGACACGGCGCTGTTCGTCGACACCAGCTCCCGCTTGAGGCTTCTGACCAGGCGGTACAATTTGATCGGGTATACCTCTTCGGATTCCCTGATATGCTTCTCGATTCTGGTCAGTTCCGCGATATTCTTCTCCAGGTCCGCTCGAAGAAGTTCCGAGTTCGACGCGTAGAGACCGCTGTCGAGATTGAGGGATAACTGCCCCAGCTGCGGTCGATACTTGGCGATAATCGGTGCGCTGTATTGGGAGAAATACTGCTGGTAGTCATGGGTAACGTCGCGAAGTTGCTCGAGCAAGTCAATGCACTCGTCCGCGACTTCCTTACCTCCGCGTTCAAGAACAACAGTCGTGCTCTTCTTCGCTCGACGTTCCAGCTCCTCACTGGGCAAAGGCGCTGTCTGCGACCACCCCGCGATCGCGGCGACCATGAGCGATGTCGCTACGGTCAGCATGAGTTGTGCTGTGTTCCCACGTTGCCTGTGCATTGCGCTTTGAGCCATATTCGTAACCTCAAGCCCATAGTACGCTAAGTATGAGAGAAAGGTTTCACTCATCTTCCCTCCAACATTTTGCCTATCATTCATTTAAGCGGGTACCAGAGGTAATCCCTGCATTTTTTCGAGTTTGCATTGTACGCTGCTGTCAGAGACATCGAGTCCCGAGCTGTCGACCGCTCGACTGACAGCTTATATTGTTGTTTGACAATTAATTAGCGAGATGTCAATGCGGGAAGAAGAGCGCCCCGAAATCCTGAAGGAAGTGCGCGATAATGCACGGCCAGAGGGTTCCTGTCCGAATGTACAAGAGCGAGAAAAGCGCGCCATAGATCGTAATCGCAATGAACCCCGGAAGTCCCTGGTAGGCGTGGCAAATCCCAAACGCCACAGCCGACAAGATCGTTGGTACCAGCCAAGAATTCATTCGGCCGAGCAGCCGCAGTCGAGTCATCAGATACCCTCGAAAGGCCGCCTCTTCACAGAATCCGGCGGTAATCGCGACCAATACCCAGACACCCTTGCCCAATGGATCTTTGGGGATAAGGAGTCCGACTTCGCCCGAGAGGGGCAAGCCGATCACTCCGAGAAACCAAGCCAAGCCGGAGAGAATCAGATTCGAGGCCAGCAAGAACGCTATCCCCCAAAGGATGTCGACCTTGCGGAACCGAACCAGTCCGATACCGGCCAGTCCAGTTTGCTCGCGATAGGTGGACGCAAAATTGAGAAGGAAGATGACCCATTGAAAAGAAATCGTCGAAAGAAGCAGAATCAGAAGTGTTCCCTCATTGAGATTCTTCAATAGCGCCATCGGCTCGTCCCCCATCCCGAGAAGCGATACCCCGGGGTAGATCACCAGGAGGAAGAACACGGAAGTGATCGTCAACAGCGAGCGCCGGAACGCCGTGTTGCCCGAGGCTTGCCGGAAATCGATGAACTTCTCCCGGCCAGTTTCTACCGGGGTCGATTCCATCGGGACGGTTTCAGGACCGAAAGAATCAGAATCCAATTGTCACCCTTTCGACGATCTCAGTGCTCGAACCACTCCATCTTCCTTGATATCGGCGGATTCCGTCGTCCTTCCACCGACCACAATATATGCGTCGCGGCCAGTGAATCTCACTGCAAAATGTGACTCATGTGACATCGCTCATCCCCTTACCGCCCCAACAGTTGTGACTGCCAAGTGGTAGCCTTCACCGAAGCTTTCGACTAGCATCTCCTTCAGCGTCAACCCAAACGAAAGGAGATTATGGGAGACAAGAGGCTTCTGTACCGCACCTGGATTTCCGATCTCGGTCGTGATCCGCGCGAACGCAATGTGCTGCAATTGTTTGAAGAGTCGGAGCGGCGTATGGCTTTGACGGACGGACTCCTGGATGATCAGATGGCAGCGGAGTCTTCGAGCGAAGAGGCCTCGCGAGGGAGTCGCGCTGATGTTGTCCGAGACCGGGTCAGTTCTGCGTTGGCGACGCTTACAGAAAGGGAGCGCTTCTGTATCGAGTGTTATTACTTCGAAGGACTGAGCTACGGCCAGATTGCCCAGCTTTCCGGTCGCTCAATTGAAAAGACACGGGCAGTCCATAAGCGCGCATTCAAGAAGTTGCGGAAGGAACTCGCCGCGACGGCAACCGAATTGTTTGGTATTGCGGTTCGCCGTTTTGAAGGCTGCCCGCTCTGCCAGTCACCCGATCGCATGGCGATTGATGATCTCCTGCGCTCGCGTGATCTGTCGCAATCTTGGAGTCCGGTTATCAGAATCCTGCGGGAGCGCTTCGGGATTCGAGTGACGACGCCGCAGCGACTCATCGGACATGAAAAATATCACTAAGCTGAAGAATCTGTTCACACACGAAAGGAGCTACCTTACCCGATGGAAGAAAGAAACAGCGTCTCGAAACAAGTGCGCCGTGAGCATTCGTTGTGCATTGCGATCTCCTATGAACTGAAGAGTCGTCTAAAGGAATTAGCCGACCGTTATGACCGCACTTCGGCCGACATGGCACGCGCCGTGTTGAAGATCGGGATTCCCATGATGGAGGGGCTCTCTCAATCCGAAGAGCTCATGGTTCGAGAGTATGTCGACATGTTTCGCAAGCTGCGCCAACTCAAGACGCTTAAGGAGATCTGAAACAGAGAGGAACTGGCAGCCACTTGCGAGCAATAAGAAGAAAAAAATAGGGCTTGGAGCGCCCTGTGGTTATTCGTATACTCACGCCAACTTGTTTTGAATCTGAGGGTTATGTTCGAGAAGCAGAGGACTATCCGCCAGGCTATTTCCTTGTCCGGTATCGGATTACACACGGGCAATAATTGCACGATGACGTTCCGACCGGCTCCACCCGATCACGGCATCAGATTCGTTCGCACTGACATTTCCGGTCATCCGTCGGTGATCGCCGACATCGACCATGTGGTCGACATCTCGCGGGGCACAACGCTGCAAAATGGCGAGGCTCGCGTTCATACGGTTGAACATGTACTTGCCGCATTTGCCGGCCTTCAACTCGACAACATGATTGTCGAGCTCGACAGCAACGAGCCGCCGGTCGGCGATGGCTCCGCGAAGCCGTACGTCGACAAGCTCCTTGAAGCGGGCATCGAAACTCAGCCGGTCGATAAAGTCTATCTCGAGATTGACGCCCCGATGTCATACACCGAATCGGATCGGCGGGTTGACCTTGTTGTCGCGCCGTCCGACGATCTGCGCATCACGTTTCTGATCGATTATCAGAGTCCTGCTCTGGGAACTCAGTACACAACGCTCGTTGATCTGGAGAAGGAATTCGTCAACGAGTTCGCTCCCGCCCGAACGTTTTGTTTCTTATCGGAAATCGAAGCCCTCAAAGCCGCGGGCTTGATCAAAGGGGGAGGGCTGGAAAACGCGATCGTGATTTATGACTCCGACCTGGGGCAGATCGAGGTTGATCGCATTCAACGGGCGCTCAGTCTCAAGGAGAAAGCGTTTGTCGGCAAGACCGGTATCATCAATGACATTCCGTTGCGCTTCATCAATGAACCGGTTCGCCACAAGACCCTAGATCTTCTCGGTGATCTCTTTCTCATCGGGGCCCCGTTCAAAGGGCATGTTCTCGCCGCTCGCTCAGGACACAAGGCGAATGTTGCGCTGGCTCGAAAGATGCGGAACCTGTACAAGAAGAAGAAGATCGCGCGTCGGTATCGTTCACAGGATGCCGGCTCGGTCCTCGATATCAATTCCATTCTGCGGATCATGCCGCACCGCTACCCGTTCTTGCTTATCGACCGAGTGCTCGATCTGGTGCCGGACGAATATGTGGTCGCCATCAAGAATGTTACCATCAACGAACCGTTTTTCCAGGGGCACTTCCCCGGTCATCCCATTATGCCGGGTGTTATGATTCTGGAAGCGATGGCGCAGGCCGGAGGGATTCTGCTGCTCAATGCCATTCCGCATCCGGAGGAAAAAGTTGTCTATTTCCTCACTATTGACAATGCCAAGTTCCGCTCGCCAGTGCTGCCGGGAGATCAATTGCGCTTTGATCTGAAAATGATTACTTTCCGCCGCAATACGTGCAAGATGTCGGGCGAAGCATATGTAGACGACAAACTCGTTGCCAGCGCCGACTTTATGGCGAAAGTGATGGATCGATGACTACAGTACATCAGACCGCGGTAGTTTCCTCCAAAGCGCAGCTATCCGACGGCGTTTCGGTCGGACCCTACTCGATCATCGAAGAGAATGTCGTGATCGGCCGGAACAGTTCCATCGCTTCATCTGTCCTTTTGGCCGACGGCGCGGTCATCGGCGAGAATGTTCGGATTTCTCACGGCGTGGTGATTGGGACCCTGCCGCAAGACCTTAAGTTCGGTGGCGAAAAGACCCGCGCTCTGGTAGGCGACAATACGGTCATTCGCGAGTATGTCACCATGAACCGCGGCACGAAGGCGCACGGCGATACAACCGTCGGTAAGAACTGCATGCTCATGGCTTATAGCCATGTTGCCCACGACTGTATTATTGGCGATAATGTCATCATGGCCAACAGTGTGAATCTGGCGGGCCATGTCGAAGTCGACGATTACGCTATCCTGGGCGGTGTTCTACCGGTGCATCAGTTTGTGAAGATCGGCGCACACTGCATGGTTGGAGGCGGTTACCGCGTTCAGCAGGATATCTGTCCGTATGCCCTTGTCGCCGGTTATCCTCTGAAGGTACTCGGCATCAACTCGATAGGGCTGCGCCGCCGCGGCTTCCCCCACGACGTGATTGCGCGTCTCGAAAAGACGTTCAAGATCTTGTTCTTTTCGGGACTAAACACCTCACAGGCAGTCGAGCGGATTCACAACGAGATTGAGATTGGACCGGAAATTCAAAATGTGCTCGCCTTCCTCGGGCGATCCAATCGTGGCATCGTGAAGTAACGGCAGGCCAGGCCTGCGGTTTCATGAACACTACCGTTTCACTATTGTGGATTTTCACTCTCATCCTTCTCGGGTGGCAGGGGTTCGACAGCTACCATGACCTGCCCACTGTTCTCAGCACAAAGTTCAGCATGTCCGGTGAAGCTCAGGGGACATCCGAGAAAGACACCTTCTACGTAACCTGGTATGGCGTGATCGCTCTCATGAATGGCATGATCTTCCTGATTCGCTCGATCACGCTGCGCTCACCGGCCAAGTATATCAATATCCCAAATCGCGATTACTGGCTCGCCACCCATGAGCGTCGCCTGGTCTGCACCAATCGCATGACCACGCTCATGATGATCATGTTCGCGCTTGTCAATCTGCATCTGGCGCTTCTCTTTCGATCCATCGTCGAATACAATCTTGAAGGGCGGACGTTCATCCCCATATGGTGGTCAGTAGTCGGCGTGCCGGTGATAGTGCTCTTCACGATGTTCGCCATGCGAAGAACATTCCAACCCCCGGGAAATGACCATGAGTAAATTACGAACCGCTGTCATCGGTGTCGGAGCGTTAGGTCGACACCATCTGCGATGGCTCTCGCAGCTGCCGAACTCGCAGCTTGTCGGTCTCTTCGACACCGATCGCGATAAGGCGGCCAAGTACGCTGATGAATATCACATTACACCATTCGACACCCTTGAACAGCTGGCAGCCGCAGTTGACGCGGTCTCTATCGTCGTTCCGACCACCGCTCACTGCGACATTGCCTCGCAGATGATCATGTCCGGCATTCACTGCCTGATCGAGAAACCGATCACATCCGACCTCGCGCAGGCGATCAAGCTCAGGCAGCTCGCGAAGGAGAAGGGAGTCCGGGTGACGGTCGGACAGATCGAACGCTTCAATCCTGCTGTGCGCGCGCTGTCGGAGTACGACATTCGTCCTTCATTCATAGAGGCGCATCGTCTGGCTGCCTTCGATCCGCGTGGGACTGATGTCGCGGTCGTCCTCGACCTCATGATTCACGACATTGATCTGGTTCTGACTTTTATCAAATCCCCGATAGCTGAGATCAGCGCTTCGGCTGTTGCGGTCATCTCCGATCAGGCTGATATTGCCAACGCTCGACTCACCTTTGCCAATGGGGCGGTTGCGAATCTGACCGCCTCGCGCATCTCGCTTCGAGCCATGCGCAAGCTCCGCATCTTCCAGACCTCCGGTTATTATTCGCTCGATTTGGCCGAGAAACAGGTCGACATCTATCGTCTGGCCAAACCGGATGACTCCAGCGTGGGCATGCGTGTACCGCTCGGGAAATCCGGCAAAGACATTCTCTACATGAAGAGACCCGATGACGGCCAGGATATGCTTGGCAAAGAGCTCGAAACATTCGTCGACGCTGTTCTTCACAACCAACCTGTTGCGGTCACGATCGAAGAAGCGACTGAGGCGCTGCGGGTCGCCCTCGAAGTTGAGCGGATCGGTCTGAGTGCGATCTCCCGAATGACAACGGAATCGCGGTAGATGCCTCATCCGCTGCTGTTTGTGTCGGCTGGGGACCCGTCCGGCGACAACGCCACCTGTCGAGTGATCTCAACCCTCAAGCAAAGCGTTCCCGATCTCGCTTTTTTCGGGCTCGGGGGGGATCGCCTCAAACAGCAGGGACAGGAACAACTTGCCGACAAATCCGATCTGGCTGTGCTCGGGTTCTGGGAAGTGGCGAAACGGTACACCTATTTCCGTCTGCTGATGCTGCAGTGCGTGGAGCAGATTCAGGCACGCAAACCGAACTGTATTCTGCTTGTCGATTACCCCGGATTTAATCTGCGGCTGGCGCAGCGGATTCGAAAACTCGGCATTCCGATCATCTACTATATTTCACCCCAGATATGGGCGTGGGGAAGACGTCGCCTCGCACAGATTCGCGAATTGGTCGACCTCATGATCATCATCCTCCCTTTCGAGCGCGAGTTCTATAAGGAGAGTGGCGTTCGAGCCGAGTTTGTCGGACACTATCTACTGGAAGATATCCCGGCGCAGTACATCGGTTCACCGCTTCCGAATTCCGGCCAGCTGGCGCTGCTCCCGGGATCGCGTCGACAGGAAGTGGAGCGCATGCTTGATCCGATGCTTCGTACGGCAGAGCTCTTCACACAACAGTATGGAGGCAAGGCGGTAGTCGCAGCGGCGGCTGACTTCGACTACGACGGGGCGCTCAGGGCATACATGGGTAGTAATATCAGCGCATCCCGAGACGATTCGCGAAGGATCATCTACGAGAGCGACCTGGTTCTCACCGCATCAGGAACAGCGACCCTCGAGACCGGTATCATTGCCAGACCGATGGTCATCATTTATCGCACCGGATTCCTCACGTACCAGATTGCGCGCCGTCTTGTCACCATCGACAAGATTGGGTTGGTAAACCTGGTGCTGGGTGAAAAGGTTGTGCCGGAGCTAATTCAGGGCGAAGCCGCTCCTGATCGGCTCTTGGTGGAATTGCGCCAGTTCGCCGACGATGCACAGTATCGCGACAGAACGCGCAGCAAACTGCTGACCCTGCCGACTATACTCGGCGGGACAGGTGCTTCGCAGAGGGCGGCTGAGCTGGTGAGTCGCTATCTATGACATTGTTCTATTGGATCATAACGCATCTTGCTCTCCTGCTGCTCTCTCCCTATGCCTTGCTGCGCTCCCTGTTTGGCGATCGCTGCTGGCGCGAGCGCCTGACCCTCGCTCGACCCGGCCATCCCGCGGAGCTCTGGATTCACGCCTCGTCGGTTGGGGAAGTGCGCGTGATCAGCTATCTCGTCGACTATCTGAAACGTGAACGCCCCACGATTAGGATTCATGTCACTGTTGCCACGCGCAATGGCTACACAACCGCCGCTTCGATTCTCCCGACCGCGTGCACAGTGTCGTTCATCCCGCTCGATATACCGTGGTTGATACGCCGCACGTTTGATCGCATCCGTCCCGCCCTCATCGTCATTGCCGAGACCGAAATCTGGCCGCATCTGGTCGCGTGCGCCCAGAGGCGTAACGTGCCGATCATTCTTGTCAATGGCCGTATGACCGAACGAGCATATCGGCGTTATTGCCGGTCGAGGAACTTCTTCTCATCGATCCTGACGACGTATGATCGCTTTTTTTTCAAGACTCATGCCGACGCCTCGCGTTATGCGTCATTCGGTGTCTCGTCCGACAAGAGCGTCATTACGGGTGACATGAAATTCGACGCTCCCTTGGTCGAACGATCGGACGTGAAGATTCGGGACGTACGGAAGTCTATCGGAGTCGCACTCGATCAGTATCTTCTTGTTGCCGGTTCAACGCGCCCTGGAGAAGAAGTGATTCTTGCCCAGGTCCATAAATCGCTCAAGGCCGATCACCCGCGCCTTCGTCTCGCCCTTGCCCCCCGGCATCTCGAACGTTTGCGCGAGATTCAGACTCTGCTTCAGGCGGAGAATCTTTCAATTGCGCTCTACAGCGAGATGATGAAAGGGGGGCCAGGCTCAGACCCCGACGGTGTCATCCTCGTTGATACGATGGGGGACCTAAGCGATCTCTATCTCGGCGCTGACCTGGCTTTTGTCGGAGGTACGCTGGTCAATGTTGGGGGCCACAACCTGCTTGAACCGGTCTGGGCTGGGACGCCCGTCTTATTTGGGCCACACTTATCAAATGTGAGAGATGCTGCCGACTACCTGCTGCAAAACAGTTTTGGACGCCTTGTGAACAATGCCGACGAGCTTCGGGAGACCATCGACCAGCTGATTTCCGGTCACATGGTGATGCCCGCAAAAACTCAGATTGATCTCCAGCATTCCGCCACAGCCATCGCGGGAGAGTATGTTGTGAGGAAGCTCGATGCTTGAGCGCATCTGGAAGAGAATTCTCCGGCGTCAACACTTTAGCCTGTTGAGCCTTCCGGCCTCGTTGCTTTGGGTCGCATCGTTGTTGTATCGTGTCGGTCTGATTCTGCATCGGAAATTCCTCCCAGCGCCGATCAAGGTCGGCATGCCCGTCCTGTCGGTTGGCAACATGACTGTCGGCGGCTCCGGCAAGACACCTCTCGTGGGATGTATTGCGCGCCTCCTGAGCGCGAGGAGCTTTCGCGTAGGCATCGTATCTTCAGGCTACGGTCGCAGCGATGTACGGCCGTTGCTTGAATCCGGCGAGAGACTTCAACAAATGGATGTCTCAAGCAGTGGCGACGAAATGAAGTCGCTCGCGGAGCAACTCCCTGAGGCTATCTTCTCCATTGATCGATCCAAGACGTTCGCCGCGAGACGTCTGGCCGATTCTCGTCGTGTCGATGTCATCATTGTCGACGATGGTTATCAACACCGGAGACTCTTTCGCAATCTTGATCTGGTAGCGTTTGATGCATCGGTCAGTGAGCGACATTTGCGGCTGTTTCCCTACGGCGTTCTCCGCGAACCGCTGAGCGCCATTGGTTGCGCCGACCAGATTGTCATCACTCGCGCTGAAGGCGCTGACGATATCGACAATCTTCAAACCAAACTTCGGGCTCTCAACACTACAGCGGAACTGTACCGAGCACGCTTTGTTATCGACGAACTCGTAAGCCCTTCTGGACGCAAGCCAATCAGTTGGCTCAAGCAGAAGTCGGTTTTCCTGTTTGCCGGGATTGGAAACTTCACACCATTTCTTCGGCAGCTCGAATCTCTTGCTCGAAGGGTCGACGACACGCTCGAGCTGTCCGACCACCAGCGCTATGACCGGAAGCTACTGGAGAGAATCAAACGACTCGCGGATCGTCACAACTCCGAGGTCATCATCACCACCGGCAAGGACTGGGTGAAACTTCTCGGTTTTGATTTCGGTCGAGAATTGTATTATGTTCCACTCACAGTGAAACTCGACCCGGACGAAAATCTTCTGACCTCGCAGCTCATCGAAAAACTGGGTCTCACCTCGCGGAGTTTCTGATGGATCGACGATACGACTACCTTGTCATCGGCAGCGGCATTGCCGGACTATTCTATGCTCTGAAGATCGCCGAGCAGGATCCGCGCGGGCAGATCGCGATCATTACCAAGAAGGGGGAGACCGCCACCAACACCAATCGCGCTCAGGGAGGGATCGCCGCCGTTCTGGCCGAAACTGATTCCTTCGCCGCTCACATCAACGACACGCTCACGGTCGGGTGCGGACTCTGCCATCGCGATGTCGTGGAGAAGGTCGTCGAATCCGGTCCGGTCGCCATCGAAGAGTTGCTGCACTATGGCGTCAAGTTTACGCGTGTCGACGGCCGCTTCGATCTGGGGCGCGAGGGTGGGCACACCGCTAAGCGGGTGGCGCATTCCTCTGATCTCACCGGACGCGAGATCGAGCGGGCGCTTCTGGCTGCGTGCCGCACGCTTCCGGATCGGATCCATATCTTTCGCGATCACCTCGCCCTCGATCTTATCACCTACCGCTCGAGCGGAACCGAGGCCTGCGCGGGCGCTTTTGTGTTCTCCGAGCCGGGGCGCTCGTTCGACACCTTCTACGCACCGGTCACGATGCTCGCCACGGGCGGACTTGGGCAGATCTATTTCCATACCTCAAACCCGCCGATCGCCACTGGTGACGGGATCGCCATCGCCTATCGCGCCGGAATCAATGTCGGCAACCTCGAGTTTATTCAATTCCATCCGACCACCCTCTACAGCCCCGGTCGTGAGCCGTTCCTTATTTCTGAAGTGGTGCGAGGGGAAGGGGGGCGGCTGCGATCGGTTGACGGTCGGTACATTATGGATGGCGCACACGAGCTCAAGGATCTCGCGCCGCGCGATATTGTCGCCCGCGCCATCGACAAGGAGCTCAAGAACAGCGGCGAGGAATTCGTTCTTCTTGACCTCACCCATCTTGACCGCGAATTTGTCAAACAACGCTTCCCGAACATTTTCCACGAATGCCTGCGTTACGGCTTCGACATCACGATGCGGCCGGTACCGGTTGTTCCGGCCGCCCACTATTCCTGCGGAGGGGTGGTGTCGTCGATCTTCGGCGAGACGTCGCTTCCCGGACTTTACGCCGCAGGTGAAGTGGCGATGAGTGGCATGCATGGCGCAAACCGACTGGCCTCCAACTCTCTGCTCGAAGCGGTGGTTATGGCCCGCTTTGCCGCCTCGCATTCATTTGAGTATTCGCGCCATAGGGCGCTTCCCGAGGTTGTCCCCGTGGATAACTCGCTCTACTCCTCCCTGAGCTACCCCCGCGAGAAAATACTCATCGCCCACGACCGCCGTGAACTTAATCGTATCATGTCGGACTTTGTCGGAATCGTCCGCTCGCAGGATCGGCTCGCGCTCGCTCTTGAGCGAATCGAACAGATCAAGAACGCCATCGAGCAGTATTACTTCGCCACGCCCGCCACCTATAATGTCATCGAGCTGCGCAATCTGTCGACGGTCGCCGAGCTGGTCATCCGCTGTGCGCTCATGCGCGCTGAGTCGCGCGGTCTACACTACCTGGCCGAACTCCCCAACAGTGACGACCGTTTTCTGCACGACACCATTATCTCCGGTCAGATTGCAAGAGGAGTGCTTCAGTGAGTCCCACCCACGAGATGATTCTGATTCTCGATTTTGGATCGCAATACACGCAGCTGATCGCCCGTCGTGTGCGCGAGGCGCGCGTCTACTGCGAAATCGTCCCGTTCAACGCCGACCTCACCGCCTTCGCCGGCCGTAATGTCAAAGGATACATTCTCTCGGGAGGTCCGGCGTCGCTTGGTGATCCCGACGCTCCCCGGCTGAAGCGAGAGTTTTTCGAGAACGGCACGCCGATTCTGGGCATCTGCTACGGGCTGCAGCTGCTCGCCGATCTGTTCGGAGGTAAACTGGTTCCCAGCGATCGTCGCGAATACGGCCGGGCGCAATTCACCGCAAGCGCATCCGACGGACTCTTTCGCGATGTGGCACGCTCAAGTCAGGTCTGGATGTCCCACGGCGACTCCATCACCAAACTTCCCGATGGTTTCGAGACTATCGGATCCTCCGATTCCGTCGAAGTCGCCGCCGTCGCTGACGACCAGCGCAAGATCTACGGCGTTCAATTCCACCCGGAAGTTCATCATACCGTAGAGGGGAAGCAGATCATTCGCAATTTTCTGTTCGACATTTGTAAGCTGCGCGGTGACTGGACCTCCGAATCGTTCATCGACGAAACCATCGATCGCATCCGCACCCAGACCAGCGGTCGCTCCGTCGTGCTCGGTATTTCCGGCGGTGTTGATTCCACTGTTGCGGCCGTGCTCATTCATCGCGCTATCGGCGACCATCTGCACGCCGTCTTCGTCGACACCGGCCTCCTGCGCAAGAACGAATTCACCGATGTGGTGGCCATGCTCCAGACGCTCGGTATCAATCTGCGCCCAGTCGATGCCTCCGCCTTGTTTCTTGAACGCCTGGCGGGCGTCGAAGACCCCGAACGAAAGCGAAAGATCATCGGAGCGACTTTTATCGATGTCTTCGAAGCCGAGGCCGACAAACTCGGAAATATCCAATTTCTGGCGCAGGGGACCCTGTATCCCGACGTCATTGAATCGGTGTCGTTCAAGGGACCGTCGGTCACGATCAAGTCGCACCACAATGTCGGCGGCCTCAAAGATCGAATGCGGTTGACTCTGATCGAACCTCTGCGCGAACTCTTCAAAGACGAAGTGCGCACTATCGGCCGCGCGCTAGGACTGCCGGATCAGTTCATCCGCCGGCACCCGTTCCCCGGCCCCGGTCTCGCCGTGCGAATCTTGGGGGATATCACTCGGGAGCGCTGCGATCTCCTCCGTGAAGTTGACGCGGTCTTCATCGACGAGCTTCACCGCCACAATATCTACGACGAGATCTGGCAGGCGTTCGCAGTCCTTCTGCCGATACGCGCGGTTGGCGTTATGGGGGATGAGCGCACCTACGAAAACGTGGTCGCACTGCGCGCGGTGACGTCGGTCGATGGCATGACGGCGGACTGGGCCCGCATCGATCCCGATATTCTCGCTCACATTTCGAACCGCATTATTCGCACGGTCCGAGGCGTCAACCGCGTCACCTACGATATTTCCTCCAAGCCTCCTGCCACGATTGAGTGGGAGTGAGCAACTGCCGTTCTTATCTTTCGGCAGCGCCTGCACATGGTTCGACAGGGACCGCAATCTGACCCCTTAGTCAACAGAGTGTGTTCTCGCCACTTTTCGCTTGCTGCGAAAGCTATGGGCGACTATATTAGCTACGGCCGTCGTGGAACTATTCACCTTGGGTTGCCTCGCTGACGTTGTAATACGACACAAATAGATCCCATTTATGCCGGGCGGGAGTAGGCCGTTCCTGACCAGCAAACTGGACTGAGGAGGTTATGTGATCCACAAAGTAATACGTAAGCTACGCGGTCTATGCTATCTCGTGCTCACTGCGTTCCTGAGCGTTTCGTTGAATTCGACAGGACAGGCTGTCCCCAATGTCCTTGTGAATCCGCTCAGCCCGGTCATGTCCGAGCAAGACAATGCCGAGATTGCGCTCAGCGAAGTCACACCCGGGGAGGTGTACTCCGTCTGGACAGAGTATCCTCCTGCAGGTTTCGGGACTTCGATGATCGGCTGGACGTTTTCCGTAGCAGGCGGCGCGATCTGGGCGCCAAATGGTGTTGTCGCACCGACTATGCCCTATCCCTCGGAATGGAATCCATCGCTTGCGTCGCTTCCCATAGCGGGATTTATGGCGGCCGCGTCAGCCTATGGCCCCGCCGCGCCCTGGGCGACTCCAAACGCGATCCTGGTGCACGCCACCGGTGGTGGCGGAGCTCCTTTCGGTGCTGGAGCAGTGGTTATTGGGAATGTCCCGGGAACAACTTGGGAGGATTATCCCGACATCGCGATTGTCGACAACCCTGCCATTCCTGCCCCAATGCTGGGTACAGCTCATGTCGCCTGGGTGGAGTATAACGATGCCGCTCCCGGTGATGTCAATGGCAATGGTGTCCTTTTTGACGACCCCGGCGATACCTACATGATCTTCTATTCATATTCCCGGACTCAGCCGGGTCCGGTTCCTATCTATCCCGGCTTTTCCGCGCCCGTACCTTTATTTGGTGGGCCAGTTTTTGCAAATGCAATGCAGACTCATAGACCCTCAGTAACCATCCAGGGTGTTCTGGGTAACCCCATGATCCCGGCTGGTGGCGTATATGTCGGGTGGTCTGACGGGATGAATGTCTATGTTTCCGGCTCACCAGCTTTGGGGGCACCGTTCTTTCCGCCGGTGATTGTATCGCCAATCGTTGCAGTACCCCCAGTAATTATGGGCGGAGTGAAATGTGCCGCGAGCGTGACAATTGCAACTGGCACAGGACCCTGGGCTGGACGTGTTTTCGCGGCCTGGACAACAATGAACGGTCCCGACTTGGATATTTTCTTCTCCTCCAGCCCGACCGGAGCCGCCGGCACTTGGACGCTGCCGGTTCGAGTAAACCAGGATCCTCTAATGAACGGCCGTGACCAGTGGGCGCCCAATATGTCGATCGATCCGGCGAGCGGTATGATATATATAACTTACTATGACCGGCGTAATAGTCCGACCAATATCGCCCATCAGACCTATATATCATTTTCAGCCAGCGGCGGGATGACCTGGACTGATTGCCAGGTTTCCGATATCGCTCCGGTGGCGCCGATTTCCACCTTCGGGATTCCACCGGCGCCGATCTACATAGGGGACTACCTCGGGTCAGACTTCAACGCTCTCAATGGTGCAGCGCGGATATGGAATGACGGGCGAATGGGGGGGATGTCGCAGAATATCTTCTTTGAAAACGCAATGACCTGTCTCCCCGATACTGACGGGGACGGCATCGCCGACATCTATGACAATTGCCCCACCGTCGCCAATCCTACTCAAGCCGACATGGATGGCGATGGAGTCGGCGACGCCTGTGACAACTGCCCGACGATCCCCAATCTGGCCCAAACCGACGCTGACGGCGACGGCAAAGGTGACGCCTGCGATAATTGTCCGACAATTGCGAATCCTCTGCAGACCGATACCGATGGTGACGGGATAGGTGATGCCTGCGACCTTGATGACGACAACGACGGTGTGGCAGACGCTCTTGACAGCAGTCCACTGAATCCGGATCTCTGTGCTGACTCGGATGCTGATGGCTGTGATGATTGTGCTGTTGGCACCGATAACTTCGGACCGTTGGCGGACAATTTCCCGAACAACGATGGCGCGGATACTGATGCCGAGGGAATCTGCGATATTGGCGACAACTGCCCGACGATCCCCAATCTGGCCCAAACCGACGCTGACGGCGACGGCAAAGGTGACGCCTGCGATAATTGTCCGACAATTGCGAATCCTCTGCAGACCGATACCGATGGTGACGGGATAGGTGATGCCTGCGACCTTGATGACGACAACGACGGTGTGGCAGACGCTCTTGACAGCAGTCCACTGAATCCGGATCTCTGTGCTGACTCGGATGCTGATGGCTGTGATGATTGTGCTGTTGGCACCGATAACTTCGGACCGTTGGCGGACAATTTCCCGAACAACGATGGCGCGGATACTGATGCCGAGGGAATCTGCGATATTGGCGACAACTGCCCGACGGTCGTGAATCCGCTACAGACGGACACTGACGGCAACGGCATCGGCGACGCATGCTGCTGTATAGGAACGACCGGAAACACCGATGGTTCATCAGATGATGTGACAGACATTTCCGATGTGTTTGCGGTCGTGGATTATCTGGGTTCCAGTCTCCCACTGTCCGGTTGTCCCGCCGAAAACGACGTCAACAAAGACAGTACGGTTGATATTTCTGATCTGTTTGCGATCATTGATTATTTGAGCGGCGCGGCGGTATTGCCGGTCTGCCCGTAGGCCCTCACCCCCAGCCCCTCTCCCCGCACAAATGCGGGGCGAGGGGGAAGAGCTTGAGATTTCGAGATAGCGTCACGTCACACGCTTGACAGGTTATATATGGCAGGCGTGACGTAACGATTGGAACTCCCCTCAACCGCCCTTCGGGCACCTTCTCCCCAGCGGGGAGAAGGGGATATTAGTAGGTATTCGATATTCTCCTTCGTTTGCTCCGCCTGCCCTTGCTTCAGCAAGGATCTTGATTCCTGTCGGCAAATAGGGATTGAACCCGACCGCTGAGCTCTTCATACTTATTCCGTTTCCGTTTGACACCCGAAACCCTGCCCTATATCTTCCCCTTCCTATGGCTACCGCAAAGAGAGACACCTTGTCAGCCGTCCTCGACACCAATAGTCTGGCCGAATGCACGCGCCCCGTCCAGGCCGACCTCGAAGAGTTCGACCGAAAACTCAGCGACTACCTGCGTGGCGACTCCCCGCTCATAACCTCGATCGCACGCCATTTGCTGAAATCCAAAGGCAAACGGATTCGCCCGGCGTTCCTCTTCTTGTCTTCTCACGCTGCCGATAATTTCACCAAACATTCCGTCGACGCTTCCCTGTCCATCGAGCTGATTCATACCGCCACTCTGCTCCATGATGACGTCGTCGACGAATCCGAGCTTCGCCGCGGGCAGAAGACGGTCAACGCCCAGTGGACGAACCTGATTTCGGTGCTCATGGGGGATTATTTGTTCGCCAAGGCTTTCCGCGTCATGGTCGACACCGGCTCGATCGAGCTGATTCAGGCGATCTCGGCAGCCACCGAGCGGGTCTCGGTCGGTGAATTACGACAGATTGAAGAGACTGGCAATTATTCCCTCTCGGAAGACGAATACTTGGCTATTATCGCCGACAAGACGGCGTCGCTGTTTGCGGTCTCCTGCGAAACCGGCCCTATTCTGAAAAAACGCGCCGCTAAAGATCGTCACCGTTTCGCCGCCTTTGGCGAAAAGATCGGGACGGCCTTTCAGATCGCCGATGACCTGCTGGACTTTGTGGGGGACTCCGACCTCACCGGCAAAGAACCCGGCAACGATGTCCTCAACGGGAAGGTGACCCTGCCGCTCATCTACGCCCTCAAGAAAGTTAGTCCGAAAGTCAGCCGGGAGATAATCGGCCAGCTTCGGGAGGAAGTCACGCCGGATTCGTTCGCAAAGGTCTACAGCTTTGTTGAAGAGAACGGGGGACTGGAGTATGCGCAGCGCCGAGCCGACGAACTTTGCAGCCACGGCCTTGAATCGATTCGACCGCTCGGGGAATCGGTCTACTATAATTCGCTGGTCGAGATGGTTCAGTTCACATCCGCACGAGTCTCCTGAGCATTATCAGGATGACTTTCCTTTGGATTTGTCCCAATATCCGGTATTATCACCCTAAACCAGCCGTCCGAACGGCGGTATAAGGTGCATCATGTTCGGTCTCACGCACGTTAGTGTCGACTTTCTCACGCATTGGCCGCTGCTGGTTTCGCTTGCGCTGATTCTTCTGCTGAGTCTGGCCGCCTATCTTTATTATCGCACCAATCCGCCTCTGCCGCTTCCAATACGGATTGTTCTTGTCGTTCTGAGAGTCATCGCTATCCTCGCTCTCGCGGCGGCGCTTCTGGAACCGGTTATCAGCTACAGTCGTGAATTCACGCGCCCTCGGCGGATGGCGCTGCTTCTGGATCGTTCCGCCAGCATGGAGCGCGTTGAGTCTGGCAAATCCCGGCAGGCCAGACTGGATTCCCTTCTCTCCGACGCCGAGTTTGCGCAGCTGTCTAAGTCGGTTTCCATTGAGCCCTGGTATTTCGGCGATAATCTGGTCGCATCAGCAGGTGACGTGAAACGGGACCGAACCGCTCTGGGGGATGCGCTCGACCAATTGAAGTCGCGTAGTATGTCGTCGCCAGCCGATCTTTGGCTTCTGTTCTCCGACGGTCGCTCCAATTCCGGACACGCACCGTCAGAAGCTGCCACCGGTATTTCCGTTCCGGTCATGGCGGTGAATATCGCGTCGGATCTCGGCAGTTTTGATGTCGCGCTTGAGAATGTCGATTACAACCCGGTTCTCTTCGTCGGTCAGCAAACCGAAATCAAGGTCAAGATCAATTGGCGAAATGCCGTCGGTAAGTCGCTCAAGGCGCAGCTCCTGAAAGGAGAACGCGCCCTTTCTGAGGCGACCCTCAATGTCTCGGAAGCCGCCGGCAAGGGGGAGATGACTCTTAAGTACACTCCGGCAGAACCCGGACAGGAACTTCTGCAGGTTTCATTGCCGCCGGTTGAGAGTGAAGAGACCAATGCCAACAATGTTCGCACGCTGTCTCTCAAAGTGCTCAAGAGTCGGCTCTCGGTGTTGCTGGTAGCACAGCGACCGGACTACGAAGTCGGCTTTCTACGCCGAACGCTCGTGCAATCAAACAAATACGATGTCGATCTGAAAGTCACCGGCCCTAAAGCCGGCAATCTGGCGGGCCGATTTCCCGCGAATCAGACCGAGCTGAATCGCTACGATCTGGTCATTCTTTATGATCCCGACCCACGGGAGTACGAATCAAAGCAACCGCTGTTGAAATCCTACCTCTCCGAGAAAGGGGGAGCAGTCTGGGTTCTCTATGGCGAGCAATTCGCCGCGCGAGGACCGGTCGAGACATTCAATAAGCTGCTGCCGTTTTATCAATTATCACCGACCCGAGTCGAGTATGCCGAGTTCCGCGGCGAGCCTTCTGAGGCGAATCTGTTTCACCCGGCCGTAAGGATTGCCGACGATCGGGGCGCTATTCGTGATGCCTGGGGGAAGCTCCCTCCCTTTCAGTCCCTCGTACGATGCACCGCTATCGATCCGCAGGCAGTGCTGCTCGCCACGATGGCTGATCCCAACCCTAACAGTCCGCGGGTACCGATCCTCGGATTCAAGCGGTTCGGCCCGGGGAAATTGTTCGCGAGCGCCGCGCTTCCGTTCTGGACCTGGGGCTTCGCCGACATCGGTGCGAGCGGTTCGGGAGCCAATTACCCGAAATTTCTCGATGGGGTTTCCCGATGGCTGACCACCAAAGACGACTTTGATCCGGTACGAATCATGCCGGAAAAGGAGATCTTTACGCGCGGGGAACCTGTGCGGTTTGACGGACTCGCTTATGATCAGGGATATCGCCCGATCACGGCGGTCACTGGGTTGGTTAGGTTGACTCAAGCCGACGGAGCATCTCCGATCGAAGCTGATCTGGTCGAGCAGGGGGAAGGGAAATACCAGGCGACTTTCGATCAAGTTACTCCGGGAACGTATCGCTATGCAGCCACCATGTCCAAGGATGGTTCCGAGCTGAAGAGAAACGAGGGGAATATTGTGGTCGAGAAGTTTTCGCTCGAAGAGTTCGATCAGAGTGGCGATCCGGCCACGCTGATGGCTGTCGCCCGCCTAAGCGGCGGATCATTCTACGGCTACAAGCAGTTTGCGTCGGCGCTAGCTGCGATTGACCGCAAGCCGATCAATGAGGCTGTCAAGGGGGAGCTTGTTTTGTGGAACAAAGTTTGGCTGTTGCTCTTCTTTATTGGAGCGCTGTCCCTCGAATGGGGACTGCGAAAGTTCAATCAGCTAATCTGAAGGGAGCGCCGTCTTCTTGTACGCTTCGCTAACCGAGCGCAGATCGATCTTTTCGGCCAGCGCGATCTTCTCCTCGCACAGGCTATCGGCAAGCTTCTTGATTCGCTCGGCGCACTTCATGATCTGTCGCAGTTGGTGGATCTGGTCCTCGTCCATGTGCTGAGGATCAGAAAGCAGAAACTCCCCGTACCCGAGTATTCCCGCCAGTGGATTGTTAATATCGTGGTTGAGCGCAAGGCAGTGGCCGATGTATGGCCTCAACGCGCGCCACAACTGCAGCTCCTGCATCTCTTCCACGCTTGGCATCGATTGCTTGATCGTTTCAACCATATTGTTCACTCCCCCCGAAGTTCATGCCCTATGATGCTACTATCGGCGGAAAGGTTACTTTCCTTCATCGCCGCCGAATCCGAGCTCCGATCGAGATTCTTCTTCCCTCGGTGGGGGGTTCCCCCTATATTCGACTCGAATCCAAAGGGAGTAGGACGATGAAGATTGCAGTTATCGGCGCGGGATTGATGGGTCGCGGAGCCCTCTATGATCTCGTCCAGGTCGAAGGAATAAAGCAGGTCGGTATCTACGATATCGACGCCAAGCTGGCTCAGGAAATAGGAAATCGGTTCGGCAATGGCCTGGCTGTTTCAGGGGGACTGGATGCAGGCGACGAAGAGCGCTGCGCCCAGGTTCTCAAAGGGTACGATGCGGCTGTTTCCTGCGTTACGTACAAATATAATCTGGGGTTGACTCGGGCGGCGATAGCATCCGGTTGTCATTTTGTGGATTTGGGGGGAAACAACGACGTTGTTCGCGGACAGCTCGAAATGAACGTTGAAGCTGAAAGAGCTGGTGTCATCATCGTACCTGACTGCGGGCTTGCCCCCGGGATGGTTTCGATTCTCGTCGCCGATGGCATCACGAAATTCGACACGGTCCAGACAGTCAAAATCCGTGTTGGCGGGCTCCCTCAATCCCCACGGCCGCCCCTGAACTACCAGATGGTTTTCAGCGCCGAGGGATTGATTAACGAATACTGGGAACCTTGTGTGATTCTCGAGGACGGCAAGAAGAAGACGGTCAATCCCATGACCGGCGTGGAGCTGCTGAGCTTTGACGGCATCGGGAAATTGGAGGCGTTCTATACATCGGGCGGGACCTCGACTCTGCCAGACACCTACGAGGGGAAAGTCGATTTCCTCGATTACAAGACCATCCGCTATCCGGGGCACTGTCAGCTTTTCAAGGCGATGCTCGAAATCGGACTCGCGTCAAGGCAGCCGGTTCGTTTGGGGGATTTGAGCGTTGAGCCGCGTTCGGTCTTCAAAGCGGTTCTCGATCGATCGCTCAGCTTCGGCCAGCCGGACCTAGTTTTAGTACGCGTTTTGCTTGAAGGGGAGAAAGACGGAAAGCTCAGGACGGTTGTCTACGAAATCGTTGATCGTCAGGACTCAAAGACCGGTTTGACCGCGATGATGCGAACGACCGCTTTTCCCGCCGCTATTATCGCGTCGATGGCGGCCGCGGGGCAGATCAGCGTGCGTGGTGTCAAGCCGCAGGAGGTGGCCGTCAATCCAACGGCTTTTCTGGCTCAACTGAAGAAGCGCGCGATTCACGTATCAATTAAGGAATAGCGGCGCGGCAGAGCGTTTCGCGGGGAGCGCATCTCACCAAACATTAGCCGGAAGAATCACTTCGATCTTGGCCGTCCGATTCGGATAGACCGTGATCGGCACAGTAACTGTGTCGGAATCAGGAAGGTAGATCAGCTTCAGTTCGTGCACGCCGATCGGGACTCCGGTAAACGAGAAAAGGCCATGCCCGGTAGGCATTGTGTCAGCGATGGTCGTGCCTCCCGTTCCGTTCGGATAACTCAACCGCACGCGCAGAGAATCCTTGTAGACCGCGCCGGGAATATGCTGATTTGCGTCGAGAACGACCCCTTGAACCAGGTTCGACAGCAACACTGCGGAACTGGCTGAGAACAGTTTGTCAATGCTGCTCCCTGAACCGGTTGATCTGAGTGTTGTCCCGGCGTAGGTGTACGGTACACCCCAGGCGTCGTTCTTGAAGTCGGTGCTGCCGAACCCCCGCTCGATATATGGTCCTTTCCAAGTGCTGTAGCTCCCCGGATTCTGAGTGAGGGCGTCAAGACTTGCCGGCAGGCTGCCAACATCTCCCACATAACCAAAGTCAGAGCGGCTTCCTTTTCCATAGGTTTCCGGATTACCGACAATTGCCCGGGCCAGCTCGTCCAACTCCCGCTTGGTTTGCTCGTATCTGGCGGTCTCCATCCCAACCGAGACTTTCTGTGTTGCGACCGACGCCAGAACGCCAAGGATGATAATGATCACGATCACTTCCACGAGCGTGAATCCGAACGGTCGGCTCAATCGTCGCATACGGGAAATGCCTCCGTAAATGTCGAGCCATCGGAAAAGAGCGCCGTGGCCAGAACCGCCGACATCGATCTCTTGTTTCCCCCGCCCGTGGTGTTGTTCTTCCTGAAGTCTTCCACCATGATCTGGACGTTCTGTCCAGCGGAAAGGGTTTGGCTCGAGGAGAACGTGTAGACTGTCCCGGAAACACCTCGCGGGGAGCCATTCAGGTTGAACACGAGCGTGTTATTCCAGTAGATTCTCGCATAGTACGCTGTCGGCGACGGCCAGCTCAGACTCATGCTGGTAATTGTCAAGGGTGAGCCGGAGCTGTTTTGAATCCAGAAGCGGAGATTATTGCAGTCATCGTGACCGCTGCTGTTGACGACCGAATCAGAGTTTGCCACAAGAATAATGCCAGTACCGCCTCCTCCTGCAGCCGGATGGAAAACGTCGGAGGTAAAGTTATAACTGACATACCCCGATGCCGCCGGTATGACTGATACGAACCGCTTGAGAGTGTCCGCCGTGACCGAGCAGATCACCTGTATATCCTGATTGCCGATCGGGATGGAGTCGAACGTGAAATATCCACCGGCGTCCGGTCTTGTCGTTTTCACCAGCGTTCCACCTGAACCGTTGGGAATCGTCACGCGGACCGTAATCGAGTCCTTGTAGATTGTACCGGGGGGGGATCCATCGATATCCCTGACATTTCCGGAAAGACGATTGTACACGAGGGCCGTGCGCGACGGTCCCAGCTGCCGCACAATTGAGGTTCCGGAGCCGGTCGATGTGATTCTGCAATTGGCAGCGTCATAGGTGTAGGTTACACCCCATGCGTCCTGCTTATAGTCGCTGGCCATTTGTGTGAAGCGACTGGCGATGTACGGCCCTTTCCATGTCGTGTAACTTCCGGGATTAGTCACCAGTCCGTCCAGGTTCGCCGGCATGGTCCCGACGTCGCCAACATAGCCGAAATCAGATCGCACGCCGTTGTTCTGGACCTCAGGATTGCCGACAATGGCGTTTGCCAAGGCATCCATTTCTGCCTTGGTCTCTTCTGTTCGCACCGTATCTGTGATCGGCTTGCCCCACTGAAGCGCGGTGGTGATCAGAATCCCCACGATCACCATGGCGATAATGACTTCCACGAGCGTGAATCCGCGGCGGTATCTGATCGGCTCTTTCTCGGTGAAGACTGTATTCATAACCCTTCCACCCAAGTCAGTATTGAACTACTACCCAAACCTGCGTACAGTAGGCAGGCCAGGTTCCGTTTTGGCCTCGAATGCGAACGCCGGCCTGCAACGAACTGATGTCTGACCATGTCCAGGCCGATCCGGTCGACGGATTCGTTGTCCATTCTTGAGTGTAGTCCACATAGCTGTTGGTAAGAGTCTGCTCGGTTCCATCGTATTCAGCGCCGCCGATGTAAATAGCTGCCTTTACGTCTCCCTGGTTGTTCGTGCGTCGGGAGCGGCAGTAGACCGTAATTTTCGAGATTGCGCATGACGAAGATGATGGATTCTCCATCGCGTACACATCGGTCTTGTAGCTATTATCAGCGCAGACCACGCGCGTCGCGTCCTCATCGGCCGTTGCTTCCGAGACACATTGCCAGCGTGACGCGCAGCCGCTGGATGTCAGGTTATTGACCGATCCCGATCCACTGGGGCGAATTGTAACAGTGCTCGAGCCGCAATTCGACGAAAAGCAGGCTGCGGAGAACTTGAAGAGCGGCTCCGGATCACTCTGGTTACGAGGCAGAACCGTATAGTATTGGCGCAGAGTGTCGCTGGTTGGACGATAAATAGCCCTCAGGAACCTCTGGCCAGCCGGAATGGAATCCAGAATGAAGTTCCCGGAAGCATCCGGGTGATAGAGCTTCGTGATGATCCCCGAGCCGCCTGCCGGCAGATCGACCAGAATATCGACCGAATCTTTCTTGATCGCCCCGGGCAGGGAGTCATTCTTATCTTTTACCAGACCCTCGACGGTATTGAGCAGATAGTCGGAGCTGGCGTCGGCAAACTTCTTGACTATGGCCGTTCCGCCGCCCGATGACGTGATGGTCAGGCCGCCCGTGTACGTGTACGCCGCGCCCCACTCGTCGAGACGATACGAGACTGTATCTTGACTATGATCCGGCACGATGTACGGCCCCGCCCAGGTTGGTAACCCACCCGGGTTTGTGTACAGTGCATTCAGATTGCTCGGAAACGCGCCGACATCCCCAATATAGCCAAAATCGGAGCGGCGCCCATCTTGAAGCTCATGGGGATTTCCCACGATCGCGTTCGACAATTGCTCCAACTCCCGTTCTGTCCGAACTCGACGTACGTCGGTCACTACGGCGGTCATTGACTGCATCGCGACCCCGACCATGACGCCGATGATCACGATCAGCGCGCACAATTCGATGAGGCCGAATCCGGCCTCAGCTCGACGGTCCCCCTTCGCCATCACCACACCTTCCGATACAGAGCGATTTTGGTCAGCACGGTACTCCCTGGGTTCACGCGCACTTCACTTCGCAAGGTGTCGTTGTACGGCATGTAGACGACCATCAAAGGATGAGCCCCAATAGGAATCGAATCGAACTGAGCCAGGCCGTCTTTAGCAGGGTATCGTAGTCTTGTCGTCGTTGAGCCGGATCCATTGGGCAGTGTCAGCAGAATCTTCGTCGAGTCCTTGTATACCGACCCCGGTGGAGTGTCGGCGTTATCGACCACTGTCACGATGACGGGGTTGTAGAGCAGATCGCTTAGCCGAGCAGCCACGTTTCGGCTGATGTTCGATCCTGAGCCGGTTGACGTTATGGTGACGCCGCTCGATGCGTAGGCGAGGGACGCTCCCCAGCTATCTATAGTGACATATGGGCTTGAGCCATCGGTGGAAAAGTCGTCGCGATAGTAGGGCCCTTTCCAGGTTGTCCATCCCCCCGGGTTAGTTACCAGCGCTCCGAGCGAAGTCGGCATCGCGCCATTATCGCCCACAAAACCGTAGCTGCTTCGTGACCCGCCACTCAGGAGATCAGGGTTGCCGGCGATCCCCCACGATAACTTCTCCAGTTTCTGCTTGGTCTCCTCAACTCGGGCTACGGTTGTCGATGACTTCAGCGATTTCAGCGCAATGGTCGCCATGATGCTGATGATTATTACGACCACCAGCAGTTCAACCAACGTGTACCCTTCTCTTGATTTCCTTATCATCACTATGTGCCGACGAGATTTGGAACTACCGTTCTACCTGCTCTATATCGGCAGAAGATCATCGGGCAATAGTTAATTACTGTGATGAAAAGAGGGGGAGAGGGCGGCGCAAGTGATTCGCTGCCAAATGGTTATGAGAGAACAAGGTTCTTCTGGAGAGAGCCGTTAATTAGAATGTGTCGTTTTCCCAAGTCGATTCTTTTGGAGGAATTCGCACGACGAGATCCTTTGTCACTTTGCACTGGCAGGCGAGACGGGAACGGTCGGTAAGCCCCTCGGCTTCGTCCAGCATGTCCGCCTCGTCCTCAGACATCTCGTCGAGGGTGTCGAACCCTTCTTCGATAATTATGTGGCAGGTAGAGCAGGCGCAATTGCCGCCGCAGTTGTGATCGATCTGTATATTGTTGTTTAGCGCAATATCGAGAATCGCTTCGCCGTCGACCGCCGTGACCTCCTTGTCAAGCGGAAGAAATCGAACCTTGGGCATTACTTTCAGACCTTTTGCTTCAACCGAACTTAGTGGCGACAATGTATACTCATTCCTTTCTGATGACAACTATGTTGTCGTGTTCATTGCCAAAGCGCACCGACTTCGCGATACCGGCCAGTTTACCCGTGATGATCATATAGACCCACGGCGGCATGATCGTTGAAGCACACCCGCGCACGAGCACTTTCTGATCGGCAAATCGCTCCCAATCGTAAGACGCCACTTTCCGAAGAAAGTCATCTTCACGGAGCATACCGTCGACAAGGAATTCGGTTGGATCAATGATTTCGGGCATAGCTCAGCCCGACCCTGGCATGCAGTTCATCTTTGCGGCGAGGGCTAACTCGTGAATGATGAGCCGCACCCGCAGGAGCGCTTGGCATTGGGGTTATGAAACTGGAAGCCGCCCCCGGACAGCCCGCCTTTGAAATCGAGCGTTGTTCCCGCCAAATACATCAGGGCTTTGAGGTCCACCCGCACCTGCAGCCCGCCAAAATCGAACTCACGGTCAAACTCGGATTTCACGGTATCGAACGACATGGCGTAGGACATGCCCGAGCAGCCGCCCGAGGTCACCGATAGCCGCAAGAATAGCCCGTCCCCTTCTTCCTGGGCCATGAGCCGCTTGATCTCTGCGATCGCTGCGGGGGTAACGACAATGACCTGGGGTGCCGTTGAACTCTTTGTATCGTTTGGCATCTCACAATCCTTCACACGGTTACGAATTTCCATAGACTATTATAGTCTATATTAACGCAATCGGAGCGGGAAAGTTCACGCTCGGCTGCGGAATTTACATTCGGCGATACGCCCCTTCCCGGGGCGTCAGCAAGAATCACGTAACGAATTGTGGGACAACGACTAAAAGGGATGTCTCTTAGGGAAACGTAGACAAATCGTCATTTTCGTCAACTTTGTTATGGACTTCATGTATCTTTTTTTGTAAGATGGTGAAACCATAATGGTACTGTGGAGTTACAATAACGTGTTAGATGATTGCGCTCATAACTTATAACCGTTCATATCAAACTCGTAAAGGAACAAAACCATGCAACTGTCACGCAAAGCTGATTATGCCCTTCGGGCGATTCGCCACGCTTCGACGCTTCCGAAGGGAAAGCTGGGCTCTATTAACTCGATCGCCGAGGCCGAATCGATCCCTCGTGAGTTTCTGGCCAAGATTCTGAAGGATCTCACTCGGAGTGGCATTTTGGTCTCGTTTCAGGGAGTCACCGGCGGATATCGCCTGACTCGCGCTGCCAAGGACATCACGTTCCTTGACGTCATCGAAGCGATTGATGGCCCGATCCACTTGAATCTGTGTACGGAAAAGGGGAACTGTAGCTGCGAGGAGATCGACACCTGTCAGATGAAGGACTTCTGGGTTGTGCAGGAAAACAACTTCAAGAAGGCCCTCGGCAAGCACAATTTCTCGCGATACAAAAAGAGCCGCGACTAAGAGCGGGCAAGTTAGTTTCGCTTCGTGCGAACCGTTTGACAGCTCCTGCCCGGCAGGAGCTGTTTGCTTTTCCCCCGTCAAAAATGAGAGTTGTCATGACCACGTTGCGTGTTATATTCCCCCGACGATGTGATCCGCTCGTCAAGGCAATGTTCAAACTTTTGTTCGTTGTCGGCGTTATAAGGAGTGTACCCGTTGATTCAGGAGTCTGAGATGATTCGTTTCGAGGATAAGCAGTACAAAGTGAAGGTCGGTTTGGCCGAGATGCTCAAGGGAGGAGTCATCATGGATGTCACCACGCCCGATCAAGCCCGCATTGCCGAACAGGCCGGGGCGGCGGCGGTCATGGCTCTCGAACGGGTTCCCTCCGATATCCGCGCCGAAGGGGGCGTGGCGCGCATGGCTGATCTCGACATTATCGAGGGAATTAAGCGGGGCGTCACGATACCAGTTATGGCCAAGTGCCGCATCGGGCATATTATCGAAGCCCGCGTGCTCGAATCTATGGAGATTGATTTCATCGACGAATCCGAGGTCCTTACCCCGGCCGACAACAGATACCACGTCGACAAGTGGGCTTTCAAGGCGCCGTTTGTCTGCGGCTGCCGTAATATCGGCGAGGCTTTGCGCCGTTTATCCGAGGGAGCCGCGATGATTCGCACGAAAGGGGAGGCCGGAACCGGGGACGTTTCCCAGGCTGTCAAACATCTCCGAGAGATCAACTCGCAACTCAAGGGGATGACGGTTTTGTCGGGCGACGAGCTGTACGGCTTTGCCAAGGAGAATCAGGTCTCAGTCGAGATCGTACGCATGGTCGCCAAGGCCGGAAAATTGCCCGTTCCGAATTTCGCCGCCGGAGGGATAGCCACTCCAGCCGACGCCGCGTTGTGCATGTATCTCGGGGCTGAGGCAGTTTTTGTCGGCTCCGGTATTTTCAAATCGAGCAACCCTGAGAAACGCGCCAAAGCGATCGTGAGCGCCACCACGCATTGGCAGGACTATGCGATCATTGCCGAGCAGTCCCACGGTCTGGGTGAACCGATGAAAGGGATCGCCGCCGAATCGATTCCCCTTGAGCATCAATTGCAGGGGCGCTAAGAGAATAGCGTGAAGAACATAGGCCCCTTTATTGGTCTGGGCGTGGCCATCGGAACGGCGGTTGGTGTCGCTATGCACAATATCCCCGTTGGCCTTGCCGGTGGGATCGTTCTGGGGCTCCTCATCGGGATTGCCCGGGGAAAACGTCGACGCTAACAGGGATTTCACCGTCCAGCTATTCCATCCCTTCTCTTGAACGGCAAGCGCCCTCAGAGTATATTCTCTCGAGATGGGCACCCTGACCTGTCTGAAGTGTTTAATAGCCCATGGCATACTCAGCGCTAAACATCGGTGTTCTCGCCCTACAGGGGGATTTCGAGCAGCACCAGCGCCAGATCCAGATACTTGGCGCCAGCTCTCAATTGGTCAGACTCCCCAAAGATCTCGCAGGCATCGAAGCACTCGTTATCCCTGGCGGGGAATCAACGACGATGAGCATCCTCATGGACCGCTTCGACCTTCGCGCGACTTTGACCGAGTTTTGTCGAACTCACCCGGTTTACGCCACGTGCGCGGGTATGATCATGCTGGCCACCGAGATAGAGGAGAACCTCTCGTCGGTGAAATCGCTTGAACTTCTCGATATTACCGTCCGAAGAAACGGCTATGGCCGCCAAATTTATTCGTCGGATGAAGAACTGACGGCTACCCTAAACGGCCACACCTCCCGGTTCCGAGCGTCCTTCATCAGAGCCCCCAGAATCCTCAGAACCGGAGAATCGGTTGAAATTCTGGGCCGCTTTCACGACGACCCGGCGCTGATTCGCCAGAAGAACATTCTGGCCGCCGTCTTCCACGCCGAATTGGCCGACGACACAACCATTCTGCGCTTCTTTTTCGATAATTTTTTTAGGTGACGCTGCCGATAGAGAATGTATATTACGTAGATGAATAATGTCTTTGTTACGCAGTCGACCGGTTCGACGTCCGCCCACGGCCAGGAACCCAAAGCCCCACCGATGAACGAACGCCTCGCAACACCTCATGCTCGCCTTCCACAGTGGATCACGATCACACCAAAAGCCGGCCCCAATTTCCATCGGATCAAAGCTATCCTGAAGGAGAATGGCCTGCATTCAGTCTGTCAGGAAGCGGCGTGCCCGAATATCCGCGAGTGCTTTGATGAGGGGACGGCGACGTTCATGATCCTCGGCCATCACTGCACGCGCACATGCAATTTCTGTGATGTCATCAAAGCGACGCCGCTCGGCCTTGATCTCGAAGAACCAGCTCGGCTCGCCCGCGTGGTCGCCGAATTACGACTCAAGCAAGTGGTAATCACGTCCGTGACACGAGATGACCTGCCCGATGGGGGAGCTTCTATTTTTGCCCGGACTATAGAGCTCCTCCGAAGGCAGGATAAAGAGGTCAAAGTCGAGTTTCTGATACCAGATCTGGCCGGCAAGACGGATTCGCTTGGCATCATTCTCGATTCGGGAGTTGATGTCCTCGCTCATAATGTCGAGACTGTCGCTCGGCTGCACAAGCGGGTTCGTGGTGCCGCCAAGCTCGACCGCTCCCTTGCGGTCCTGCGCTATGCTTCAGACTATTCTAACCGTCCCGTCATAAAGACCGGCTTTATGGTCGGTTTGGGGGAAACCTTTGAGGAGCTTATTGAGTTAATGCATCAGATATACGCCACCGGCACTGACATCCTGACCATTGGTCAGTATCTTCGCCCGTCGCTTGGGCATCTGCCGATCGAGCGGTTTTATCACCCGGACGAATTCCGGGAGCTGGCCAGAATCGGAACTGAAATTGGTTTCGCTCACGTGGAGTCCGGCCCACTTGTGCGCAGTTCGTACAAGGCGTTTCACCAGTCGCAAGGAGTGCGCTCAAAGGCATGCTGAAGAAAATTTACATTGCGCGGCATCATGGCTTTTGCATGGGTGTCAAGCGAGCGATCACGATCGCCGATGAGACCGCGGCCGATCAGTCGAGTCGCGTCACCATCCTCAATGAAATCGTCCACAACGAGGCGGTCGTGGAACGGTTCCATCAGAAAGGGGTATCCCAGGCTTTTTCTGTCGACGATGTCTCTGATGGTACACTGATTATCTCGGCTCATGGTATTGCTCCGGACGTGATCAAGCGCGCCCAGTCGAAGGGTCTAAACGTGGTCGATGCTACCTGCCCTCTGGTGACCAGAATCTATACCATTGTCAACAAGATCGTCGCCAATGGTTACTACGTCATTCATTTCGGCGACCGCCATCATGACGAGACCGAAGGAGTCGTGGGACACGCGCCGGATCGGATTTCGGTTGTGTCGAGTAAGAACGAATTGCCGACGCTGCCCGCCTGGACCGATCGCAAACTCGGACTCACGTCGCAAACGACCGCCAGCCAGGAAGAGTTTGCCGAGTTTCAGGTGTTGGCCAAACAGAAGTGGCCGCACCTTGAGATCTTTGACACGATCTGCAATGCCACCAATCAGCGCCAGTCGGCGGTGATGGATCTCGCTCCCAAAGTCGACATGATGCTGGTGGTTGGTTCACGCACGTCGGCTAATTCGCTTCGCCTGGCCGACATTTCGCGCGCGATCTGCGGACGGGGGATCCTGATCGGCACTGATAAAGATATCGACCCTCGATGGTTCACGGAGGACCAGAAGCTTGAACATGTAGGCATTTCCGCCGGAGCTTCGACCCCGGAGTTTCTGGTAGAAGCGGTGATCAAGCGTCTTGTAGAGATTTCGGGCGGAGGGGCGGAAATCATCCAGCCGGAGCGCCGCGAGCGTAGCCGCAACGCCCAACTCTCTGTCGACTGACAGGGAGACGACACTGCACGCCTTTTAACTCAGGAGCACTTATGGCACACTTTGGCGACTTTCTTATCTATGCCGCAGCCGCCTGCGCCCTGCTTTCGTTGACAACATACTTTCTCGTCTGGCGCGGTCGTGAGCAATATCTTTCGCTGGCGCGCAATTTCTTCCGCCTGACCGCGGTCATGGTGGTCGCCGCTCTCGGCACCCTGATGTATCTCATTCTTACCCACGACTTCTCAGTAGCCTATGTCTTCTCCTATTCTTCGACCGACCTCCCCCTGTACTATCTCATCGCCACCCTTTGGGGAGGCCAGGAAGGAACCTTCCTGCTTTGGCTCTTTTACACCTGCCTGTTGGGTCTGGTCATGATGAAAACCGCGAGGAGCTTCGAGAAGGGGAATATGTTCTTCCTCAATCTCTTCGTCTTGTCATTGCTGTTTATCATGATCAAGAAATCTCCGTTTGAGCTCTCGCCCGTATTTCGCGAGGAAGGCGCCGGGCTCAATCCGCTTCTGCAGAACTTCTGGATGACCATTCATCCGCCGATCATGTTCATCGGTTTTGCAGCCTCGCTCTTCCCGTTCTGCTTTGCCATGACGGCTCTGGTCGAGCGCCAGTTTCACGTTTGGAGTGAAGCGGCTCGGCGCTGGACCATGTTCGCCTGGGCAACGCTTGGCGTGTCGCTCGTCATGGGGGGGTATTGGGCCTATGAGACCCTCGGCTGGGGCGGTTTCTGGGCGTGGGATCCGGTTGAGAACTCATCGCTGATCCCGTGGCTCTTCCTGACCACTCAGGTTCACGCGCTCTTCATCAAGCGACAGCGTCGCGGCCTCATGCGTTTTTCTTTGTTTGCCGTCTGTCTGACGTTCTGGTCCGTTCTCTACGGCACGTTCCTGACCCGCTCTGGTGTCCTCGCCGATTTTTCGGTTCATTCCTTTGTCGATCTGGGGATCAATCAGCTCTTGGTCGGGGGGATGGGCTTCTTCGTTCTTCTGGGCACGTTCTTCCTCGCGCTTCGCTGGCGTGAAATCAAGCCGGAACCTTCCTACTCCCGCGTCAACTCCCGTTCCTATCTGGTCACGCTCGGCGTGGTGATTCTTTTCCTGGGTGGGGTATTGGTGATGATCGGCACCTCGGCGCCACTTCTGACCCGGGTACTGGAGAAACCCTCCAACGTCGGCATCCCCTACTATTTCTCCACGATGACTCCGATCGCCATCGCCATTCTGCTCTTGACCGCGCTTTTTCCGAGTTTTCGCTGGAACGAGGGAATCTCTCGACCCAAACTGCTTTCGATTGGTCTCTGCGCTGGCCTGAGCACGGTCGCCATCCTGGTGATCACGGGGTTCACGTACCAGCTCATGTATCTGCTGCTCTTTGGGACCGCCGCATGGTCGTTGGTTTCGAACGGCTATGTCTTTGTCAATTCCCTTCGCAATGGGAATATTCAACCCGGATATCTGTCGCACGTCGGACTCGCGCTTCTGATCATCGGCGCCGCCGTCGCGAATGGTTTTGAGACCAAGATGACGCTCAATTTGCCGCAGAATCAGGAAGTCTCCGCCATGGAATCCACATTGAAGTTCACAAGGATCGAGCAGACCCCAAAGGGATATGACTGTCATGTCGAGGTGACCCGTGCTGGCGAGAGCTTCCTGGCCATACTTCCCCACGAATTCCCAAAGAATCAGGATGGGGTGATGAGAAAACCGTATGTCGAGAACTATCTTGCTTACGATCTGTATCTGTCGCCGGTCTCTTTGTCTGAGGAGAAGGCCGATGATGGTTCGCTCTATCTCAAAAAGGGAGAATCGACCACGGTCGACAAATATGAGGTCACCTTCCACAAATTTGAGATCAGCAATCACGGTGAAAGCGCCATGTCGGCCGCCGCCTTGCTAACCGTCCGCTACGACGACAAAACCGAAGAGATCAAACCGTTCTTGAAAGTATCTCAAGACAACGTCAAACCCGAAGCCGTCGTATTCGATTCCGGCCGCGCCGGCCTTGCAATCGCCGGAGTGCGACCCGAAGATGGCGGTGTCGTGTTGAAGATGACCGGAGCGTTCATGCCAGCCCCGACCTCCCAGTCGGCTCAGCTTGTGATCGAGTTTTCGAAGAAGCCGCTCATTTTGCTTTTCTGGCTCGGAACACTGATCGCGGCGCTCGGAGGTTTGCTTAGTATGATCAAGCGAAAACGCGGTCAGCGGCAGGCGGCTGAGACCTTACCAGTCGACGAACCGCTTTCTGTTTCCGACACTCGGCCGATAGCAGCGAGCGAAGTTGTGTAGTGTTCTGATACCGTGAAATTCCTTTGCTGTGTGTTAGCGTTGCCGGCAGATCACTTCTCGGTCTGCTGGTTCTTTTTTCTTTCGGATGTTTCGGGTCGGACGTAGCTTCGGTCGATTATGACTCCTGCTTCCGTTTTCTCGTAGGCTTATGCGACGCGTGAGAATGTGCTCGCTCAGCGAACTCCCCCCCGGTAAGGCGATCGAGAAGAGAATCCTTGCCCGACGAGTGGCGGTTTTCAATGTTCATGGCACACTCTACGGAATTGAATCGGAATGCAAACATATGAAGGCGACGTTGGCCAAAGGAGAGATCGCCGACAATGTCCTTACCTGCAACTGGCATCACTGGAAATATGACCTGCTCACGGGTGAGTGCCTCACTCACCCTGACATGAAGCTCAAGCGGTATGACGTTGAGATTGTCAACGGGGAGATCTTTCTCATTCTCGGCTGAAAGGACGACAATGTTCCACGAAATCCATTGCTACCTCCTGGCGGCGACACCTGAACGCCCACCGGTTATGAAAGAGATGGAGCGCTACGCCACGCGCCACAGCTTTCCGATCATTGGCCCGCTTGTTGGGCGATTCCTCTACCAAATGGCGCTCACGGCCAAGGCTGAGCGCGTACTGGAACTTGGTTCCGGCTTTGGCTATTCCGCATATTGGTTCTCACTGGCGATGGGGAAGCGCGGACATATCACGCTCACCGAGGGAGACTCGCAGAATCTGCGACGTGCACACGAGTACTTCCGGCGCGCTCGCCTCAAGAGCACGTTTGATTTTCTGGTCGGCGACGCTTTGACTGTGGCACGGCCGCTGCGCGCGCCGATCGACATTATTCTGAACGACATCAATAAGGATGAGTATCCCGACACGATTGAGTTTGCTGCGCGCCGTCTCCGCAAGGGAGGATTGTTCATTACGGACAATGTTATTTGGAGTGGAAGAGTCCTGAATCCGAAAAGAGACGCGACAACTAAGGCCATTGTAACCTTCACTCGACGCTTGTACCATGACCGCAGGTTCTTCACGACGATATTGCCCCTGCGCGACGGTTTGAGCGTTTCGGTTCGATTGTAGTTTGCGGTCGAGCAGTTTCAAAAGAGAACCTTGCAGCTCCGGAACCTTTATCGTTGTTTTCCGTTTAACAGGTTGAAGACTCGTTAAGCAATCGTGACCTTCACCGATAATACTTTCAGGGGCATTTTAGGCAACGATTGTCTTGGTAAAGCGAGTTTCGAGCGATCTCACAGAACTATTGGGCAAATAGAAAAATTTTCGTTGACAAATCGGGCGGTGAGTGGTTTCTATACAAACTCACGATTCGGTTCCCTGGTGGAGACCACTGTCGCCGATTCTTGGATGTGGTAATTCGGTTTCGAAAGTAACCACAGTTCACCTAAATGGTAGTAACGGTCGCGGCAATTGCCGCACGGTGAGGCAACTCACCATTCCTTAGGAGGAAAAATGACTCCCAAACGCGCCTCGTTCATGACTTACGGAGAAGATCCCCAGTGCGCGGAAATCAAGAAGTTCATCACAGATGCCGGGGTGATTCTCGACATTCGTGATCTCGAAGTGAAGCCGCTGACCGAGTATGAACTCGACAAGTTGATTGGCTTTCTCGAGATCACGCATTTTCTCAACCCGCTGTCCGGTTCTTATAAGAAACTCGACTACGATACCAAACATCCCGAACGCGATGAGATTATCAAGCTGATGGCGAAAGATCACACCCTGATCCGCCGGCCGATAATCAAGACTAATCGACTCCTGACTGTTGGCTGTGATCGCAAGAAAATCTGCGAGATGTTGCAGATTAGCCCCAATGGTAAACCTGACGACGAACGCGAAAATAACATCGGTCGCCAGGAAGCAGCCGGCACGCCCAACAAGTAGTCTTCGCTTCAGTCGGGATATTTGTTCCTTCACGCCTCTCAATTGGGCGTTGAGATTTCTTGTGTGTTAGGTATTTCCTGCGTATCATTTCCATGTGGAAGTCAACCGCGAAATCCTCGAAACTGACATTCTCATTGTGGGAGCCGGACCGGCCGGCCTCGCCGTTGCGCTGAAGCTGGCTCAACTCTGCACCTCGGCGGGTATCGAAAAG
This sequence comes from uncultured Ignavibacteriales bacterium, assembly GCA_964540105.1. Lineage (GTDB taxonomy): Bacteria > Zixibacteria > MSB-5A5 > GN15 > FEB-12 > DATKJY01. Next base: position 495,795 of record CAZILL010000002.1, read on the forward strand.
CCCGAAATCTTTCTGATGGATAAAGGGTCGTATGTCGGGGCGCACGCTCTCTCCGGAGCGGTCATGGATCCCCGAGGTATTGCCGAGTTGATTCCTGATTATGTCGCCCTGGGGGCTCCTCTGGAGTCACCGGTTACTACCGACGCCTTCCACTTTCTTACAGAGAAGAGTTCGTTCAAGGCGCCGATCAATCCACCGCCATTGAACAATCACGGCAACTACGTTATCTCGCTCAACAAATTCACCGGCTGGCTCGCCAAGCACGTCGAAGCCGCCGGCATCGACATCTATTCGGGTCTAGCCGCCTATGATCTTCTGGTCGAGGATGGCCGCGTCGCTGGCGTCCAGACCGTCGATCTCGGACTCGACAAGGATGGCTCTCCCAAAGCCAACTTCGAACCCGGGTCGATCATCAGAGCAAAAGTCACGGTCCTATGCGAGGGAGTTCACGGCTCGCTGAGCCGCCATGCGTTCGAGAAGATCCCCAGCCTTCTCGCCCATGCCCGTCCGCAATCGTACCTGACCGGTGTCAAGGAGGTCTGGGAAGTTCCAGTCGGGAGGATCAAAGCCGGAGCAGTCATTCACACGATCGGCTGGCCGCAGCCGAACTCCGAGTATGGCGGCGGCTGGGTCTACGGCATGAGTGACACCCTGGTCTCGGTCGGTTACTGCGTCGGACTCGATTCACCCGATCCGACCAACGACCCCCACATGAAATTCCAGCGCTACAAGAATCACCCGCTCCTGCAGAACATTCTCAAGGGAGGAAGCATGCTCCACTACGGCGCCAAGACCATGCCAGTGGCGGGTTACCACGCTGTTCCCAAGCTCTATCACGACGGTCTTCTCCTCTGTGGTGATTCTGCAGGGATGCTCAATCCTCAGCGGCTCAAGGGAATTCATCTGGCGATCAAATCCGGCATTGTGGCGGCCGAAGCTCTTTTCCGAGCGGTCCAGTCGGACGACTATTCTGCGGCTACGCTGAGAACATACTCCGACCTATTTGACCAGAGCTGGGCCAGGAAAGAGATCTACTCCACTCGCAATTTCCATTCCGGCTTCAAGGGGGGGCTTGTCGCCGGACTGTTCCACGGCGCGCTGCAGATGGTTACTGGCGGGCGGGGTCTGTTTGCCCAGAGCGCGCACAATCGCGATCACACCTACATGCTCAAGGTTGCCGACTACCAGGCTCGTTTTGGGCAGGCTCCGAAGAAGATCGAAGTCAAGTTCGACAATACTTACACCTACGATAAGCTCACCGATGTCTATAAGTCAGGCACCAAACATGAGGAGCATCAGCCTCCGCACCTGGTGATCGCCGACTACGACGTCTGCAACACGCGCTGCACGCAGGAATACGGGAATCCCTGCCAGCACTTTTGCCCGGCCAACGTATACAACATGGTTGAGGACGCCGAGCACCCGGGTCGCCGCAAACTTGAGCTCACTCCCTCCAACTGCGTTCACTGCAAGACCTGCGATATCGCCGATCCATATCAGGTTATTCGTTGGGTGACACCGCAGGGGGGAGAGGGGCCGAATTACACTAATCTGTAGAGTCTCTCCCACAAAAGAAGAGAGACCTCAACAGCGAGGCCTCTCACGTCAGTTTCTGAAACAGAGTCTACGTCGATCACTTACATGGCGTCGGAGTTCTTTCGGGCTCGGTCGATGTGATTCTCGATCCTCGAACTCTCAATCATCCCCTGAAACCAACGGCCATACATCTCTTGCTGCTTGAGGCCTCGAACTGCGGAGAAGATCGAGTCGCGCTTCTCGTTGAACAGGGTCAGATCGGGCGCTTGGCGTTCCAGGAGTTGAAACAGGACCGCTCCTCCGTCATACTCGACAGGTGGCGCTGCACGTCCCACATTGGCAAGTCCGAACGCGCCGCCGATAGCACGCGGATCCTGTCCGAGGACACCTAATTTATCGTCCCTTGAAAAGAGATCGCTCACCTCGTACTTGGCGCCGTGCAGCTCCGCTGCTTTTTTCAGGTCGGCGCCCCGAGTTACTTCACCGTAGATGGCGTTGGCGGTGTCGAGGCAGGTCTTCTGGATCTTGGCTCGAATGAGATCCATCGATATACGCCCTTTGACTTCATCGAATTCTCCTATGCCCTCCGCAATTCGCTCGGCGATCTCGACCACAAACGTTCCGCCCGGAGTCTCGATGACATCTGAGATTGTCCCAGCCGGATTCGCAAAGGCAAAATCGCTCGTTGCTGGATCGAGATCGAAGCCCGGAACCGGTTCGTTTCGCTTGAAACGGGCGGATCTTTTCACTTCGAGACCAGCCGCACTTGCTGCTGTCGCAAAGCCGCTTTTCAACGCCTCGTTCTGGAAGTCCTGCAACTGTTGGTATGCCGCGTCGGTAGTACCCTGTGAAGTCTCAATCTTGATCAGGATATGGGAAACATGCGCTTTTCTGACTTTCTCGGGTTGCCCTTTCCCATCGGGCGGCACCTCGGTCACGTCGTCGTATCCCTGATGGAAGATGACATGCCATCCGAACTGGGTACGGAACGGTTCAGAAATCTCCCCGTTCTGAAGACTGAACGCGACCTTATCGAACTCGGGAACCATCTGTCCCTGCCGGAACATCCCAAGATCTCCACCCCCTTGCGCGGAGCCATCCTGCGAATGGGCTCGCGCCAATTCGGCGAATAGAGCGCCACTCTTGTCGGCTTTTGCGGAGTCGTAGATCGCTCGAATCCGACTGTAGGCAGATTGGGAATCGACGGCGCTCGGGACATTCTGGACTACGACCACATTCAGGGAGCTTCGCTCCGGTAGATTGTACTTTGCCTTGTGCTCTTCGTAGTATTGCTTTGTTTCCTCTTCCGTCGGGCGGATCGGCGTTCCGCTGAAGCGACTCAGGGGCACGTTGACGTAAGCTGCCTTAATTTTCTCATTGGAAGCCAGGAAGGCGTCTTTGATTTCGTTCTCGGAAACCTCGACCTTCTGGATGATTATCTCCTGCATTTTCATCTTCTGCAGGTCAGTTTTCACTGCGCTCTCGACTGATGCCCAAAACGATGCCGCCTGCGGGTCGGCCATCGCCCCCATGTACTTGTTGTAGTCGAACTTTCCATCGGTCTGGAACGCGGGTTGGTCCTGCAAGTACTGCGGGGGGGACATCCGCAAATACGCATAAAGCTCCTGGTCGTTGATCACGATATTGTGTTTGGCGGCTTCCTGGAGAAGAATTCGGTCATGAACCAATTGCTGCCAGGCCGATCTCTCGATCTCCTTGGTGCGGCTGTCCGGAACGTCGCCGCCGCTCTTCTGGGACTCACTCTGGTACAGATTGTTGTAATAGCGGTTATAGGTATCCCATGGAACCTTTTCGCCGTTGATCACGCCGGCGTCGGCACTTGCCCCGGACTGTGACCTTCCGGTATAATCCAACCCCCATTGGAGGATGATCATGGCAACGAAAAACACGAGAACAATGATGATGATCGGGAAGATCATCTTGCGAAGCGTTTCAAACATGAGCCGAAACTCCTTTATTCACAAAAAATCGATATCTGATCCAGCGCCGGCGATTCTACCGGCAAACTGCCCAATATAATCAACTCGCCCGATTCCGCAAGCCGCTCCCGCGTGCTCATGAACAAAAAAACTGTCTTTTGCAGCCACATTCGCGTACCTTTGGTACAAAGGAAATGGCTACATTCAGGCGGCACTCATGACCAGATTATCGACTCGATCTTATGCTCTATTAATGTGCTTAATTGTTTTTTGTTCAACGGCTTACGCCGGCATGAAATGGCCGCTCAAAGGGGGGGTCGATCTCTCTTCAGGTTTTGGCGACTTCCGCCAGGGGCGCTTCCACGCCGGCTTGGACCTGCGTACCGGAGGTGAGATTGGCCATCCTGTTTTCGCACCCGTCGACGGCTACATCAAGCGGGTCAAGATCTCCTATACAGGCTATGGGAAGGGGCTCTATCTCAGCGGGAGTGACAGCTGTCTCTATGTTTTCGGCCACCTTTCTCGATTTGCCGAAGCGATCGAGGCTCGCGTGAAGTCTGCTCAATTGGGCGCAAAAAGATATTCCCTCGAGCTCGACTTTCCGCACGACTCCACCCAAGTGAGGAAAGGGGATCTGATCGCCTTCTCCGGCCAAACCGGCGCAGGAGCGCCACATCTGCATTTTGAGAAGCGCGTACCAGACAACAGGCCCGTTAATCCATTGACCCACGGATTCGCTCTTAAAGACAAGATGCGCCCAGTGTTCACCCGTGTCGGATTCCAGCAACTCGACGATCGCTCCCTGTTTACCGACGGCAGCCGAAAGTTGTTTGTCAAAGTGAAGCCGGTTTCAAAGGGGAGCTACTCTCTCTTCACCACCCAGTACTTCAATCGGCCGTTCGGACTCCTCGTGGATTGTTTCGATCAATTCCGCGACGGAGGCATGCGGCAGTCTGTGTATCGCTTAGCACTGTACATTGACGGAAAGCTGTCGTACGATGTTCGGCTCGATTCAGTTGACTTTGCCACGAACCGGTCGGCGGATCTGGAGTATGACTACATTTCAGCCGTCAAGGGAGATAGTGACACTCGTCGCCTTTATCACATGACTGGCAGCGAGTTTGCCGGCAGTCATGGTGCCGACAGCACCGCCGGGCGTATCGGACTCGGTCAAGCTCTGTCCTTCGGATTGCACACGGTTCGGGTGGTTGCGACCGACGCGGCAGGGAACAGCTCCGAACTCACGTTCCCCTTTCTTTGGGGTCCGACAGGAGATCTGTTCAAGAGTGATTCGAGCGTTGTGGCCGATGACACTACCAGGCACTTCTTCTTTACTCCAACGGTTAGTCTTACCAACTTTCAAATAGATTCTGTCGCCGTCTACATGAACGACGGCACAGCGTGGGGACAACCGTCCAGCGCGTGGGTCAAGCCGCAGAGTGACGGCCGCCTGATAGCGATTATTCAGGGTGCCAGCATCGAACGAGTTGTTCTGAGACTCGACGTCTTCACCAAGGGCCGAGGTCATTTCCACGACGAGCCGTTCTGCGGCATTCAAGGCTGGGGGATTGGAAAAGTTTCTATAGAACATGAGATCCTTGAGGATGGGCTCCTGGTCGTCGTCAATGCGAGGAGTTCCATTGGCTCCAAATGTCGGATCGAACTGTACGAGAAGGGGGAACGGATCGGGATTGAATTGCCGTCGCGATTCATGAGTTGTCGGCAATATCTCTTCTTCATCCCGCCCCGCGCGAAGTACGCGCACATTGACCAGATTGGGACGGTGTTAACGGAGGACAGCCAGTATCAGCCGATCAGCATGGACTCTGTTTCCATTGCCCTGGTTGGAGTCGACAGCTCCGAGGTCGTCACCCCCGATGGATTATTTGTGCTCAAGACAGGTCGGGACGACTTCTTTGGACCCCGCTACCTGAGCATCACGAAATCACTCATCGTCAATCGGGGAGTGATGAAAATGAACTCTGACCATTATCAGATTTTTCCCGCCGACTTTGTCACTCGACGGGATCTCGACCTCTCGTTGAAAGTTACGGCCGTGAATGATCAGAATTTCCGCTCCGGTCTGGCACGGCTGAACGACTCTGGCGTTCGATGGATCTGGCTGGGCGACTATGACCCCGATTCAACCGTCCGCGCCAAGATCACGCGCGGTGGCTCTTATGCCGCTGTTGTCGATTTCGACGGGCCCGCCATTTCCGGTTTGAGCATCTCCGACGGGCAGGTACTGACTGATCGCAATCCTATAGTTCGCTTCACGATCTCTGACACGCTTTCGGGGATCGAGGATGATCGGAACATCCTGATAAAGATCGATGGCAAGTGGTCGATCCCTGAATTTGATCCGGAGTCGCGCCTCTGTCAGACCAGTCCCCCAACACCGCTGGCAGACGGGGAACATCACCTCAGCATTGAGGTTACCGATCGCGCGGGGAATGAGGGGCATCGCTATATGAAATTCAGGGTCGCCGCGTCGCCAGAAAAGCCGGCGAAGAAATAGCTCCCGCGAGACGCCATGTTCTTCCCGATCCGCGACAATAACCCGACCTACCGAACGCCGTATGTTACTGTGGGACTCATTGTCCTCAACGCGCTCATCTTTCTTTACACCAAATCGCTTGGTTATCAGGGGTTCGAAGCGGTCATCTTCAATTTCGGATTCACGCCGGGACTCTTCCTTTCCGGGGATATCCAAACCGAGCTCCCTGCGTGGCTCTATGTCACGCCCTTCTCGTCGATGTTTCTTCATGCAGGATGGATGCACTTGATCGGCAACATGCTCTTTCTGTGGATTTACGGCAATAACGTCGAAGACTATTTCGGACCGTTTATGTTTCTCCTGTTCTACGTGATCTCCGGCATAGCGGCCATCTCACTTTACACTGCCTTTAGCCCCTCCTCCGAACTGCCGCTGGTCGGAGCGTCGGGCGCGATTGCGGGCGTTATGGGGGCCTACATGGTCTTACACCCGCGGGCGGAGATCACCTGCCTGATAGTGTTCTTCTTCATTCAATTCGTTACCCTGCCGGCCAAGATTGTTCTGGGGATCTGGTTTGTTCTGCAACTGATCATGTCCATGGCCAATGTCTCCTCGGGCGGGGGGGTGGCGTGGATGGCGCATATCGGTGGCTTTGTCTTTGGTTGGCTGCTCCTCAAGGGGTTGGTCAAGATCCGGGGCAGAGGCGCCACCCCGTCGGGCGGACAACGCATCTATAAAATGAACTGGCAATCATGATTATTTCACTCTTGGAACGCCAACGCTTCGTTGTTTCGTCTCATTCTATCAGAGAAATCCGTTTATGAAAGCACGTAAGAAATATTGGTACCTTATCGCCGTCGTGGCAGCCGCCGCGGGCGGCAGCTACTACTGGACCTCATCGAGAATAGCCGAGAAGATCACCTATCGCTGGGAAAAAATCGACCGGGGGGATGTCAGCATCAGCGTAACCGCCACTGGCACGCTGAACGCCGTTACCACCGTTCAGGTCGGATCACAAGTCTCCGGTACGATTGCCAAATTGTACGCCGACTTCAATTCGGTCGTTAAGGAAGGGGCGCTACTGGCCCAGCTCGATCCGACTTTCCTGCAAGCAACCGTAAACGAGCAGAAGGCGAATGTCGATCGTGCCCGCGCTCAGGTCAACGAGGCTCAGCGCAACGTGAATCGTTCCAAACAACTGATCGAGAAATCGATGATTCCTCAGTCGGAAGTCGACGCGGCCACAACGTCTCTCGAATCGGCTCAGGCCTCGCTCAAGCAGGCCGAGGCAGCGCTGGATCGGGCGCAGGTCAATCTTCATTACGCTACTATCACTGCCCCGATCAGCGGCGTGGTGATTTCACGTGAGGTCGATGTCGGTCAGACCGTAGCCGCCAGTCTGCAGGCTCCGCGCCTGTTTACCATCGCTAACGATTTGAGCAAGATGCAGGTGCAGGCCAGTGTCGACGAAGCCGACATCGGGTCTATCAAGGCCGGGCAGGAGGTCGGTTTTCGCGTCGACGCTTATCCCGAGGATCGCTTCACAGGCATCGTCAGCCAGATTCGCCTTGCGCCAATTATCACCCAGAACGTGGTCACGTATAATGTCATCATTGATGTTGCCAATCCTGAGCTCAAACTGATGCCCGGGATGACCGCCACGGTCTCAATCGAAGTCACCTCGCGCGACAGTGTTCTGCGGGTTCCGTTGATGGCCCTTAAGTTCACGCCGCCCGAGCAAAATAGTAAGTCGAATGGGAGTTCTCTTCAGACTGCGTCACCGGCTGGGAATGCGCAGAAGCCGGGGGAAAGGCCCACCGGGGAGAGGACGAAGCGAAATAGCAGTGCTGGTCGCGTCTGGACAATAGAGAACGGACAGCTCAAGCCTCTAACCCTTGTCCGTGGGATACAGAATACCCGCTACTGTGAAATAGTCGAGTCTCCCTTGAACGAGGGGGACTCGGTCATTGTGGGGACGATCGGCGGCCCGGCACAACCGACGCAAACTACCAATCCCTTCATGCCTCGGATGCCCGGTGGTGGCGGTGGCGGAGGCCGGAGAGGCATGTAGGATGAGGACCCTCGAAATCCTCTGGATCGCCATCGATTCCTTGCTGCGTCACAAGACCCGCGCCCTACTAACCATGCTCGGGATTATCATCGGAGTAGGCGCCGTGATCGCCATGGTGGCTGTTGGGCATGGCGCTCAATCCGCGGTTGAATCGCAAATCGCCAGCCTCGGCACCAATGTTCTCATCATCTACCCGTCCGCGTCAACACAGGGTGGGGTCAGCGGCGGCGCAGGGAGTATGACCACTCTCAATGAAGGGGATATCGACGCCATCCGCGAGCAAGCGCCGGCCGTTGCGGCGCTGAGTCCGACCAACCGCACCGGACGTCTGGTTGTGGCCGGCAATCTGAACTGGAGCACGTCGATCCAGGGAGGGAACACTGAGTACTTTTCGATCCGAGACTATCGTCTTCAATCCGGCAACTTCTTCACTGAGCAGGATATCCGGAGCGCCACCAAGGTTTGTGTCATAGGAACCACGGTCGCGCAAAACCTTTTTCCCAATCAGGATCCGGTCGGGCAGACCCTTCGCATTCAGAAGCTCCCGTTTGTCGTCAACGGTGTGCTGATCCCGAAGGGTCAAAACGCGATGGGGCAGGATCAGGATGACATCATCATCGCGCCGTTTCCGACCGTCCAACACAAAGTCATGGGGGTAGATTTCGTGAGCACGATTCTTCTCTCCGCCGTATCACCGAGTCGGATCGACGAAGCACGTGAACAGGCCCGTCAGGTTCTACGCATCCGGCATCGGCTTCAGGACTGGCAGGATGATGACTTCACGATACGAACGCAATCGGACCTCGCCAGCGCCGCGTCGGCGACCTCGGGCATTCTCACAACACTGCTCGGAAGCATCGCCTCGGTTTCACTTCTGGTTGGAGGAATCGGCATCATGAATATCATGCTCGTGTCGGTCACCGAGCGCACACGTGAGATCGGCGTTCGCAAATCACTCGGCGCGCGTCGTCGCGATATCCTTCAGCAATTTCTTATCGAGGCAATCCTGCTCAGTGTCCTGGGTGGACTGATCGGTGTCGGATTGGGGGTAGGGATTTCAAACCTCATTGCCCGCTTTGCCGGCTGGCCGGTTTCGGTCTCCGCCGGTTCAGTTGCGCTGGCGTTTCTCTTCTCCGCAGCAGTCGGGATGTTTTTCGGCTACTATCCGGCCCGCAAAGCGTCGGGCCTCGACCCGATTGAGGCTCTGCGGTACGAATGAGGTCGCCGATCTCTGCTCGGAGCCGGAGGCATCTTCACCCTTGCGGGTTGCGGCTTTTGCCCCTGCCGAAGGGCTTGGTGAAAAGCCTTTCAATCCTCATCGGACTCTCGAAAACGTCACGCTCGCGAAAGCAATAATCCATCGGTCTCTCTGTAAGACAAGATGGATTCTGCCTCGCGTAGATTATGCAAGCTTATTTTGCAGTGACGATGTCCGCTTTTGTCGGGCCGACCAAAGCAAGTAGTTCGCCCTGTTCCTTTTCCGGAACTTTGAAGTGATTCAAGCAGGCCACAAAATCCGCTACCATCGCATCCCATTCTTTTCCACTGATGTTCAAATGGGCATGGGAAACTTTCATGCTGCGACCGGTATACACTTGGGGGCCGCCGGAAAGCTGGCAAACCAAGGCCGTAACGTGAAATTTCAAACCGGCCTTTGGCACGCGATCGCGTGCTTCTTTGATTTTGGGATTAGCATTCAGAACATTGTTTACCAACAAGCGCTCGATAAAATCGTCCACTACCGTGGAAATGCTGTAGACGCCCCCAAGTCGCTCATACAATGACTTTACCGCCGGCGCCGATTTTTCCTGGGCCTGAATTGCTTGCCCTGAAAAAACCACTGCCGCCATTAGCGCCATAGCGGCCGCTATCAATCTGATTGATGTCTTTCTCTCCATTGATTGATTCCTTTCATTGAACAAACCGATGTTCCCGTTAATTGAGGTCTCTGTTATCGTATAAAGTATAGGAGGGGCAGATCACCAAGTCAAACACTTTAATATAGACCAACATTCTCCAATACCACAGTTGGAAACCGAGCCCGTTTTCTCGTGTCGAACCGTAGATACCTACGAAGCGACCTAACCCCAAGCGTGGGGTAGAGCAGGCTCGTCACCTGCTAAATTCGCCCTGCAAACCGCTTGACTCCCCAGAGAGCTCATCTATATTGCGCTTGTGAAAATTGTAACAGCCCCCGGTAAATGCCGATTATGGCTGTCCTGATTAGGAGAATGATATGCTTATAACCAAACAACAGGCCCTCGACTATCATAGTCAGGGGAAATGCGGCAAGATTGAAGTCAACCCGACCAAACCGTGCACCACGCAGCTTGACCTTTCGCTTGCCTATACCCCCGGCGTCGCCCAGCCCTGTCTGGAAATCCATAAGAACCCCGCCGACGTTTACAAGTACACGGCCAAAGGGAATCTGGTCGCGGTAATTTCCAACGGCACCGCGGTCCTTGGTCTCGGCAACATTGGAGCTGCTGCCGGGAAACCGGTCATGGAAGGGAAGGGGGTCCTGTTCAAACGTTTTGCCGACATCGATGTGTTCGACATCGAACTCAACACCGAAGATCCCGAAGAAGTTATACGCTGTTGCCAGATTCTCGAACCGACATTTGGAGGGATCAATCTCGAAGATATCAAAGGGCCCGAGTGTTTCCATATCGAAGAGACGCTCAAGAAGACGATGAAGATTCCGGTCTTTCACGACGATCAGCACGGGACCGCGATCATCTCTGCGGCTGCCTTGCTCAACGCTCTTGAAATCACCAAGAAGGATATAGCCAAAGTGCGCGTGGTCTTTTCCGGTGCCGGAGCCGCCGGCATTGCCTGTGCCAAGCTCTATTGCCGCCTGGGGGTACGCGCTGAGAACCTCCTCATGGTCGACACCAAGGGGGTGATGTATGAGGGGCGCGAGAGCTACAACAAGTACAAGCAGGAGTTTGTGCGCAAGACCGACGCCCGCTCGCTGGCCGATGCCATGAAAGAGGCCGATGTTTTTGTCGGCGTCTCGGTCAAGGATCTGGTCACGAAGGAGATGGTGCGCTCTATGGGGCGCGACCCGATCATCTTCGCGATGGCCAACCCTGACCCTGAGATCAGCTACCCTGACGCGTGCGACGCGCGTAAGGATCTGATCATGGCCACCGGTCGCTCCGATTATCCCAATCAGGTGAACAATGTCCTTGGCTTTCCGTTCATATTCCGTGGCGCGCTCGACGTGCATGCGACCGCCATCAACGAGGAGATGAAAGTCGCGGCGGTCCATGCCCTGGCCGATCTGGCCAAGCAGGACGTTCCCGAGGAGGTGGCCCAGGCCTACGAAGTCGAACACTTCAAGTTTGGACGCGATTACATCATCCCCAAACCGTTCGACCCGCGCATACTTGTGTGGGAGTCCTCGGCGGTCGCCAAGGCCGCGATGGACACAGGCGTGGCGCTGCGAAAAGTCGACATCGAAGAGTATAAACGCCAGCTCGGCAATCGCATCGGTCGCGGGCGAGTGATCATGAGCGCAATTCATGAAAAAGCCCGCAAAAGCCCGAAGCGGATAGTGTTCCCCGAAGGAAATTCGCGCCGTATTCTGCGTGCGGCCCACATTGTCTGGGAAGAGGGGATCGGCCGCCCGATCGTTCTTGGAGATCCTGAGGAGATCAAAATCGTCGCAGCACAAAACGACATTGAGCTTGAAGGCCTCACGGTCATCAATCCGATGACCTCTGACCGTCTTCCAAGCTACGCGCAGAAACTCTACGAACTGCGTTGCCGGAAGGGGATCACCCTCGATAAAGCCAAATTCGTCATGGAAGATCGCACCTATTTCGGGATCATGATGCTTGAAATGGGGGACTGCGACGCCGTGCTTTCGGGTGTGACTTCAGAGTACCCGACCACGATTCGGCCGGCCCTGCAGATTATCAAGCTCGCCTATGGCGTTAACCGCGTTTCCGGACTGTTTGCGATGATCCAGAAAGATAAGGTCTACATGTTCGCCGACACGACGGTAAATATCGATCCCAGTGCTGAGGAATTGGCCGAGATCGCCATTCTGGCGGCGAAAGTCGCGAAGCGGTTCAACATCGAGCCGAGGGTGGCGATGCTCTCGTTCTCGAATTTTGGCTCGGCGCAGCATCCCGAATCAGAGAAGGTGGCGAGGGCAACAGCAATCGTCAAGCAGCGTGCGCCAGAGCTGATGGTCGACGGGGAGATTCAAGCCGATGCGGCAGTCATGCCGGACTTTGTGAAGCGCTACTATCCGTTCTCGACTCTCAAAGATGCGGCCAATGTGTTTGTGTTCCCTGATCTCAATTCGGCCAATATTGCCTACAAACTTGCCCAGCGGGTCGGTAACCTCATGGCGGTCGGCCCTATCCTGATGGGGCTTTCGAAGCCTGTTCATGTTCTGCATCGTACGCTCGAGACCAATGACATTGTCGACATGGCCGCCATCGCGGTTGTGGATGCTCAGAAATAGCCATCTGTTCGTTTAGGAAGAAGCAAGGCCGGTGAATGAATTCACCGGCCTTCTGTTTACCAGGAAATCGGAAGTAGCGAGTTCGCTGACAAAATCTCTACGGCTTGAACGCCGTTGTGGCGAGCTTATCATCCTCCCGGGCGCGATACAGCTCGATCTCTTTACGCAGACGCAGGCGTTCGATGGCGATCATTGCCTGGTTGACCACACCTGTGATCGAATGGACTCGATCATCGTTGACCGGTTCCGATGAATCGAGGTTACTCATCACCATCACCATGTCGACTTGGCCGTTGACCTCAAGGGGAAGGGTCACAAAGGACCGAAGCTTCAGGGCGGCTCGCTCTTCGGTAGTAACTGTCGGCGCGTAAATCGGCGAGTGAACATCAAGAATCGCGTGCGCCTGTCGGTTGGTCACCGTCTCCCCGATCACCCCGGCGGTGGTAGGGAGGCGCATCTCATAGACACTGTGCTGCGAATCAACTCCGAAGCCGAGAATTCCGATAGCGACTTTCGCTTCGGCATCGATCTTGAATAGTATGGCCTTTCCGATTCCCATTCCTCGTATGGCAGCTTCCAACGTGATCTGGATGATCTCTTCTTCGGTCTGAGCGCGGCGGATCGCTTCTCCGGTTTCATGCATAATTGCCAGCTCTCGATTCCGCTCGTTTAGTAATTCCGACACTTCGTTCAGGCCCGGCTGGAATTCACGGATGGTCGCGATCTTCCCTGTCGAAACTCCGTCGTGCGTGCCGACTGAAATATCCAGTTCCTTCGCGATCTCTCGAATCAGATTCGGAGCCAACTCCATGATGCGACATATCTGCACTTCCGAAATTCCCGCCAGATCGGCACAGGCCAGATATGTCCGCTGCATGAGTTCCTGGTTGTTTTCATTGGCCTCAATAGAGAGAGCGTCGTAAACCAAATCACTCAGGTAGACAAAGTCCACGAGCACATGCGGGCTCTTCTGTCGCGCGGTCATCCGCATGCGGTGATGATCGGTGATCGGTCGTGACAGTACTGGCGGAAGATTCCATTTGCGCGCCAGATGTCCGCCGATCTCGGTGTGATCTGCGCCGAACACGGTTCGCTCTGCGAATATCTGGTCTTCGCCTCCCGCGATTCGTTTCACCACGACGGCGTACTCCTCAGGGAACACGGTGGCGAGGATGGCGGTCCCGATGTCGTGCATGAACCCGGCGATGAACGCCTCTTCCGATGATTTGTAGCGGGCAGCCGAGGCGATCAGTTTTCCGATTACGCCGGTCGAGAGTGAACGGGTCCAGAATTGACAGAAGTCGAACTGTTTATGTTCGCCGAGTCCCTTCATCGTATCATAGAGGGCGAGCGAGATGACCACATTTTGAACGGTTCGAAATCCCATCAGCGTGATGGCCTGCGTTACCGTCGAGACTCTGCTTGCGTACTCGGCGTAGAACGCCGAATTGGCGATCCGAAGAATTTTCGATGTCAGGGTATGATCCGACAGAACAATATTTGCCAGGTCAGCAACCGAGGATTTTGGGTTCTCCGAGATTTCTCGTACCCGCACAATGATCTGCGGGATGGACGGCATCACCGCGCACTCTTCGATCTTCTTTAGCGTCTCCTGCCGGCCGACCATGGTCATGATTAGTTTTCCTCGAAGAGTTGTCTTTCTTTATGATAGTGAGTCCGCAGTTCCTCGATCAATTCCGTGAGCAGGTCGCTGCCGAATTGCATACGTCGCACCAACGGGAGCGACAGGAGGTCCGGTTCGCTGAAATCATGATACCCGACTCCGATTTTCTTGGACAGGTGATTGGCGAAATGAACAACTTCTGCGATTGAGGCCGAACTTTCCGAGGGATCAATTTCCGGCGAGTGGTGTCCGTACACTCCGTTTGCCAGCGGCAGTGGGAAGTGCCATTTGTTGAGCACGATCAAACCAACGTCGACGTGATCGAACCCCAGTTTCTCGGTTTCGACCAGGTGAAAACTGAGCTGATCAGCCTCAACGGATTTCACGATGCCATCGTACACAGCGCCGAGCTTCTGCCCCAGGATCATCTTGCCGATATCGTGCAGCAGGCCGACAATGAAAATCTCTTCGATCTGCGGGTGATGGATTCGATTCCCGATCAGCCGACAGGCCATGGCGCAGGCCAGGGAGTGATCCCACAGCTTTTGATCTGATTTCTCGTTTCCCTTCTTCTTGTAAAGCGAATGCGTCGAAGTCGCCAAGACCATTGATCGCAGCGTGTAGAAGCCGAGGATGAGGATCGCCTCTCGGAGGGAGCTCACGGCTTTCGAGCGGCCGTAGAACGATGAATTGGAGAGTTTCAGCACTTTGGCAGTGAGCGCCTGATCAGAGGCGAGCACTTTCCCGAGGTCCTCGATATTGGCGTTCAGATTTGTCGTCAAGCCCATCACGGCCGAGACGACTTTCGGCGACGCGGGCAGCTCACCCAGCGTGGAAGTTATTTTTTCCAGCATCCAGTTTTGACTGGAAACCTGAGGCATAGTCATGCAGTCCAAAGCCTTCTACTCAACACAACCCCCCGTCATGTAACGATAATCCCTATATCGGAGCCGATCCCGAAAACTTCAGGAACACTTCTGTCCGGTCGCTTTCGTGCGACCTCCATTTTTTTAATTGCCCCCGCTTCAAAATCTCCCTACACTGCTTCCTGTATCTGAGTCAGGACGACATGACGTCGTACATGCGAGCAAAGGAATTTTGTGTCTTTTTTTGATGTACTCTCCAATGATATAGGCATTGATCTCGGGACAGCCAACACGCTTGTCTACGTGCGGAATCAGGGGATCGTTCTCAACGAACCATCGGTCGTGGCGGTCGAAAAGAGCACGGGGAAGGTTCTGGCCATCGGCTCCGCGGCCAAGGAGATGATGGGTCGCACGCCGGGCGGCATTGAAGCTGTTCGTCCCCTTAAGGACGGCGTGATCGCTGACTTCGAGATTTCTGAAAAACTGATCGCTGATTTTCTCAGGCGGGTCGTTAAGCACAAGTATCTGATGAAACCCAGGGTCGTCATCTCTGTCCCCTCCGGTATCACCGAAGTCGAAAAGCGGGCTGTTCGCGATTCTGCTGAAAACGCCGGTGCGCGTGAAGTGTATCTGCTGCAGGAGCCGATGGCGGCCGCCATCGGGGTTGGTCTGCCTGTTGATCAGCCGACCGGCATCATGGTCATCGACATTGGCGGAGGGACGTCGGAAATCGCCGTGATTGCGCTCAACGGGATTGTCAATGACACCTCGATTCGTGTGGCCGGGGACGAATTCAACGACGCCATCGTCAATTACTTGAAGAAGAATTACAACCTCCTCATCGGCGAGTTGACAGCCGAAGATATCAAGATCAGACTCGGTTCCGCTTTTGCGCTGGAGAAGGAACTTTCTATGGATGTTCGCGGGCGCGATCTGGTTGCCGGCGTTCCCAAGAATCTCAAGATTTCGTCTGTGCAAATACGCGAGGCGCTCTCGGAGACGGTTGACATTGTTGTCGAAGCAGTGCGCCAGACCCTTGAGCAAACACCACCTGAGCTTGCTTCGGACATTCTTGAACGGGGGATAATACTCACCGGGGGCGGAGCGCTTCTGCGCAATCTCGACAAGCGCCTCAGGCAGGAAACCAATCTTCCGGTCAACGTAGCTGAAGATCCCCTCACGTGTGTTGTTCGCGGCACAGGTAAGGTGCTCGAGAACTTCGAAAAATACGCCAAAGTCCTCGAGAAGAGCCGCAAAGACTAAGACTTCGGCAGAGTTCGAGGTTCTCGCGGAGCAGGTATCCGACTCCGTTTTTCCAACGATCCTCCATAATTAATCTTTTTCTGGATTCATCTGTCTTACCCTCAGAAATTGATGCGATGGATGAAGCCAGTGACGACCAGATACGCCAACTTGTTGACAGAGCCCGCAAAGGGGAGAAACAGGCGTTTTCGGAACTGGTGAAACTACACATGAATACAATTGTCGCACTAACTCATCGTATGACCGGCAGTCGTGACAGCGCTCTCGATCTTGCACAGGAGACGTTTCTGGCCGCCTGGAGAAACCTGTCAGGATTTCGCGGGGATTCCCGCTTTGAAAGCTGGCTCTACCGCATCGCTGTGAACAAGACTGTCAACTTCCTGCAGTTGCATCACTCTGTCCCCCTTGATGATTCCACCGCTTCGATTCTTCTGGCCTCCGAGACCCAAAGCCCGGACCGACAACTCGAGCAGTCACAGTTGCGCGACGAAATCCTCGATTTCATGCACACGCTGCCGATTCAGCAGCGCCTTGTCTTCGAGCTTCGCTTTTATCGTCAGCTTTCTTTCTCCGAGATCGCCGACTCGACCGGCAAAGCACTCGGCACGGTCAAGACCCTCTACCGTGAGGCGGTCGCGAAGCTTCGTACTTTCGCAACGACCCGAGGTCTATGTCCATGACCTGCGAGGATTGCCAAGAGCTGGTCGTTGAGAGCTTCGGTCTATCCGAACTTCCAGCCGATTGCCTCGAACATCTGCAATCATGCACTGCTTGCGGCCTATTTCGGGCAGAGCTTGAAACTCTGCGGCATCGGTTTGGCGATGAGTCGCTCTTCGGATTGACCGAGCGAGAGTCTGTCCACTTCCTCGACAGCCTCTCCTCTACTATCGATTCACCTCATGTTACCGACATTCGCCCGCGCTTTTCATTTCGTCGCTTCATGGTGGCCGCTGCGGTTCTCCTTGTCGTTGGCGCCGGGGGGCTGAGTGTCTGGTACACATCCGACTCCGAGAGAGCTGAATGGGGCATGGTTCACCTCGACTCTGCGTCTGACAGCCTGCTGGCGTTCGCGGTCGATCTGCCCGATGACACCCTTGGACTTAGTGATCGCGACGTGCAGATCCTCTTGAGAGACCTGAGCCAGAGTCGCGGTTTTGAGGCGACGGAATCGCTTCTCGACGATCTTACTGAAGATGAAATGAAATATCTGGAGAAGAACCTCAACACGGGGGATATCCTGTGAAACGTCTCACTCTTCTTTTCAGCGTATTGGCGCTCGTGCTGTCGGGAGCCGCTCTGTACGGTCAGCCCTCCGATCCTCTGGACAGCGGCGTCATGCCGCAACGAATGGGGAAGGGTCCACGCCTGGGGCGCATGGAACCGGAGCAGCGGCGCAAGTATGTCGAGCAATTCCGCCTGTTGAAACTGCTCGAACTTCTCGACTTGAAAGAGGAACAGGAAGCGAAGTTCATCGAGTCCTTCCGCTCAATGCGCCGCCAGCAACGCAAGATCGAACAGGATCGGGCCGAGCTTATGCAGGAGATCTCAGAGGAGCTTGAAAGGAATCGGGTCGACGATGCTCGGATCATTTCCGCTGCCGACCAGTTGCTTGCTCTCGACGAAAGGCGGCGTGAGGTGATGGCCAATTTCCTGGGGAAGGCTCGCACGCTTCTTACTCCGGAGCAGGTGGCACGACTCATCCTTTTTCAAGAGCGTTTTGAACTTGAGTTGCTCGAGCGGGTCCGCGAATTCCGGGACCGCACGCCCGCTCCTCAACCGATGCCAGAGAAACCGTGACAATTACCAATAACAGGAGGTATACACATGAAACAACTCGCTCTTCTCGTCGCGCTGATCGGGCTCGTTGCCGGCTCGGCGTTTGCCCGTCCCGACCAGGGCTGCTCGATGCGGTGTGAGCACCGCGGTCCAGGGATGGATATGGATGATGACGGTCCCGGCATGGGGATGGGACATGCCATCCCGGGTATGGGTATGCTCATGGAGATTGCTGACAAGCTCGAACTCACGGAGCAACAGAAGGATCAGATCGAGACAGCGCGGCTCGACTTTAGGACTCAGCTTGTCGATCGCCGCGCCGCTGTCGAAAAGGCGAGCATCAGGCTGCGTCATCTTTGCCGAGACGACAACGGGTCGGAAAAGGATGTCAACGCCGCTATCGACGATCTCGCCAGGCTGCGGGCGGATATGCGCAAGATGCAGTTTGCGCATCGCAAGCAGATGATGTCGATCCTGACCGACAAGCAGCGCGAAAAACTCAAAGAGCTGCGTAAGGATCGCGTCGTGAAGATGGAACGCCGTATCAAAGTGATCGAGGAAGAGGGTGAGGCTCCAATCCCAATGCCTGGTCGCGGACGCCGAGGTATGTAGTTTCTGCCACTCTTCCGAAACTTACGAGTGCATGCGGCCCGGCATCGGCGGGCCGCATATCTAGTCAGACAACGATCGTGAAAATCTCTCGTCGGCCGGAATCAACCAATGGCACGAATTTCTCGTATGCAGCACGGAATTCGGCGTCCATCGACGTGCCCTCGTGCCCCTCTTCGAACTCCGATAGACTCGCGAACGTGCTTTCCAGAACCAGTGTGTAGTACTGGCCGGTGAGGTCGGTGAGCAGGCGGGACGGGCTGTGTCCGGACTTAACCAGACTCGGCATCATTCCTTTCCAGATCGCCAGGGCTTCGCGAGCTTTTCCATACTTCAGTTGAAAGATGTCTCGCACCAGAATCATTGTCATCTCCTAAGGTTAGTGTGTGTCGGGTTTGCGTAATTTCTTGAAGTATTATACGCTGGATCGTAGATTGATGTTATCTATTATTTGCCGTGGCGATGCCAGCACGTGCCGGTTGTCCAGTTCCGTTTGAGTTATCCCCTAGACTCCGCGGAACTGCCAAATTGGCGCATGTATGCCATTGTGGTTGACATTTCCATGTTGAGACGGTAGTATCGTAGTATGTCTACAGACGATTCGGCTATCCTCAAATTCATAGCTTCCAAAGCAGACAGGCCTATGAAGGTCAAGGAGATGGCTCGCGCCCTACAGATTAGCTCGGCCGACTACCCTCAGTTTCGGAAAGCTGTCAACCGTTTGCTTGATTCCGGGGAGCTTGTCAACCTGAAGCGAGGACGGATCGGACTCGCCGATCAGTTGAATGTTGCCGTCGGGAAACTGGTCATGACACGAGGCGGGACTGGGTACCTGGTTAGAGAGGGAAAGCCGGTGGACATCATGATTCCGCAATGGTCGCTCGGGACCGCCCTTGACGGCGACAAAGTCATGATCCGTCTTACTGGCGAAATCTCAGGGCGTGAAGCTGGAACCGTGATCCGCGTCGTTGAGCGCGCTCCCCGCCGGATTGTTGGTGTCTTTAAGCGCGGCCACGCCTTCATGCATGTCGTTCCGGACAACCCGCGCATTCACCGCGACATCTACATCGATGCCGCACACACGCTCGACGCACAGGATGGGGAGAAAGTTGTCGCAAAACTGACGATCTGGGACGATCAATACCTAAATCCCGAAGGGGAGGTGGTTGAGCGCATCGGATTTCCGGGTGAGCCGGGCGTTGACATGCTTACGATCATCCGCACCTTCGATCTGCCGGAACACTTCCCGGACGAGGTTATCGAGGCCGCTGAACTGGTCGCTGCGGAATTCAGCGACGAAGTTCCAGCAGAACGACTTGATCTCACCCGTGAATGCATATACACGATTGATCCTGAAGATGCCAAGGATCATGACGACGCTGTATCGGTTACGCGAACCGAAACCGGTTATCGCTTGGGCGTGCACATTGCGGATGTTTCTCATTTTGTCAAGGACGGGAGTTCGCTCGATCTTGAAGCGTTTAATCGCGGCAATTCGGTCTATCTGCCGGGGATTGTGATCCCCATGCTCCCTGAAGTTCTATCCAATGATGTCTGCTCGCTTAAGGCGGATCGAAACAGACTGGCGCATTCGACCCTCATCGACTTCGACAAAAAGGGGAAGATGGTGAAGTGGCAGATTGTGGACGCCGTCATCCGATCGAGGGCCAAGCTCAGCTACGAGCAGGTGCAGGAGTATTACGATTCCGGTCGTGCCTCAGAGACTACTTCGCCAGTCGCTGATAACTTGACCGTCGCCCGCGAGCTTGCCCAACTGCTGACGAAGCGTCGCCTCGCGGAGGGGTCTCTGGATTTCGATCTGCCGGAGGCGAAAGTTATTCTCAATCCCAAGGGGGAGGTGCTGGAGTTAGGCTCCCGAATTCGCCTTGAAGCGCACCGTCTGGTCGAGGAATTTATGCTCGCCGCCAACCGCACCGTGGCGCTCGAAGTGTTCCGCAACGGTCAGCCGTTTCTCTATCGAGTCCATGATCGTCCCGACATGGAGAAGCTCGAGGCCTTTTCTCTCATGGTGTCCAAGCTTGGCTACAAATTCCCGGTTTCGCCGAACATGAAACCGGCTCTGTTCGCCCGTTTTCTCAAACAGATCAGCGACGCCCCGGAAGCGGACTTTATCAACGAGCTAATGCTTCGCTCCATGCAGAAGGCGGTCTATCAGCAGGCGAACATCGGCCATTTCGGTCTCGCCTTCTCGCATTATACGCATTTTACCTCCCCGATTCGGCGCTATCCTGACCTGCTTGTGCACCGCCTGCTTCGAAAATTGAAGAACAGGAAATATCCGCCGGCGTTTGCGCGGCGAGTCGGTTCGATCATTGATCATGTTGGGTCGCATTGTTCTGAGACCGAGCGCAGCGCGGAATCCGCGGAACGACAGGCTATCAAAGTGAAGCAAGTGGCTTACATGGCCAATCATCTAGGGGAGGAATACGACGGCGTAATCTCAGGCGTCACGCCCTTTGGCTTCTTTGTCCGCCTGGCAAATCTTGGGGCCGAAGGGCTCGTGCGCATTTCGACGGTTGACGATGACTACTACCAGTTCGATGAAAAGGGGTTTCGCTTTGTCGGCAGCCGGCGTCATCGCTCTTTCCGCCTTGGCGACACAATCCGGGTCGGCGTGATGACCGTTAACACCATTCGCGGGGAGATTGACCTCTGTGTGGCCGATCTCAATCGAGGTGACCGCGTCGGCAAGTCGCAGTCCCAAGCTCGAACCAAGGTGCGGGCGCACCCCTCGAGTCGCAAAGAGAGAACCAAAGTCCGCCATAAGAAACGGGTCGCCAAGTAACGCAAAGGCAGGAACATCGTAACGGTATGAAGGAACGAATCGTCACATTACCCAGCTCCCGCTCGTCAAGCGCCGATCATGTTGTGTGGAGTCAGATCGGGACGGTAGTCTCTGACCTGGCTGAGTTGTACCAGATCGTCAAGGAACGAACGGTTGATCTCATACTGGTAGACGAGTCGCGACACGAGCTTACGTCATCTGTAGCAGTCAAGATTCGTCGCTTCAACGGACTCACCGAGATATGGAAGATGAATTCCGACGAGGAGAGCGTTGATCGCCCTGAGGAGTTCATTGATGGGCATCTTTCTCGCGGTCTCGACCAGGGGGGTATTGAGCGGCGTGTCGCGGAAATACTCGACGACAGAGATCTCCTCAGTCAGTACCATATGATAGGCCGAAGCTACAAGATAAAGGCTATCGCGCGCACTATCCAGCGGATCGCCCCGGCCGATGTGCCGGTGCTGATCATTGGCCCGTCCGGTTCGGGGAAAGAACTGGTCGCCAACGCTCTGCATCACAATTCTACCCGGCGTCTTGGTTCATACGTCGCCCTCAATTGTGGAGCGCTCGCTGAGGGAGTGCTGGAGTCCGAGCTTTTCGGCCACGAGCGCGGAGCGTTCACCGGGTCCGTGGCAAAGCGGGAAGGGCTCTTTTTCAAAGCTGAGAAGGGGACGATCTTTCTCGACGAGATCGGCGAGACCAAGCCTGACACGCAGGTCAAACTGCTGCGCGTTCTCGAGGATGGCACCTATTATCCGGTTGGCTCTTCAACGCCCCGTCACGCGAATGTCCGCGTACTGGCGGCGACCAATCGCGATCTCTCGGAAGCGATTTCCGACCGTCAATTCCGAGAGGACCTATACTTCCGTATCAGCGCCGTCAAGCTGATCCTTCCTCCCTTGATGGAACGCAAGCAGGATATCCAGCCGCTGTTGCAGTATTTCTGGGAAAGCAGCCGTGGATTGGAGTACAGCGACTCTGCGCTTGATCTGCTCTGTCGTTATGACTGGCCCGGCAATATTCGGCAGTTGCGCAACTTTGCGGCGCGTATGGCCGCCCTCAAGACCAAAGGGCTCGTGGACCTGCACGACGTCGAGCAATTCCTCACCGAACAACAGGCCACCGCTACCCATCTGCCGGTCACGACCGGACGCACGGTTGAGGAGGCCGGTCAGGAATTGATCTACCGCTCCATTCTCTCGCTCGGCCATGAAATCCGGCTCCTTCGAGACTTGATCACATCGCATCTGCCGAGTGAATCAAGCGCAGCCCAGTTTGAAACTGACTCGCTGGCGATCGAGAAGGGAACGACGGTCGAGGAAATGGAGAAGGCTCTGGTCACCAAGGTGCTGCGCGAGACCAAAGGGAATCGCAAGGAGACGGCGCGACGTCTCGGGATCGGCGAACGCACTCTTTACCGGAAGCTGACCAAGTACAAACTGACCTGAGGTTCGGCTACTTCTCACTGTCCAGGCGGCTACGATCATGGGGCTTGATTCCGATTCGCATCAGTCTACCCTGACGACATTAGAGAAGTTCTCACGTTATCGCGAAGTTCTGCTACTCAGCACGGCATACCGGATTGTTCTCGCAGCGCTCTTCACCTTGATGATCACTGCCGAACCCTGTCGTGCCCAGTCCCTCTCAACGACGGTGTTCCCGTCGGAGGACGAACTCCTCGAGGCCCTCAAGAGCGGTGAAATCGATATTACGCAATACCACGATCTCGTCGAGATCATTTCGCGCGGTGTCGATTCCTCCACGCTCTTTCTTCTGGATCAGATCCCCAATCTCTCGTACTTCCGATCCGACTCTGCGCAGCTCCTGTCACTTCTGGAAGGTGAACAGAGCGCACCTTTCCGATCCACTCGATTCACGCCCGACCGTTTCGCACGGTTTCGTTATCGCTACACCCAGCGTTTTGATCCCGATGAATCCTCGACTTTCCATACCTCAGTTCAAGTGCGCTTCAACTCAGTCTGGCGATCGTCGTTCGCTTTGCAGCGAGACTACACCGGTCGCAAACAGTGTGTGGAGCGAGCGCTGCGTTACAACTCCAATGTGGGAACGCTGCGCGTCCTATCCCTGGGATCATATAGAGCCCGCCTCGGACTTGGAACTATTTTCGGAAATCGCAGCAGACTCCTGCAGCCAGCGTCGAAGCTCGCGGGCGAGTCCTTTCTCTTCCCGACTCATAGTGGCTACAACGGTCTGTTTCTTGAAACAGCTCACGGGTCCGTCGAAACTCAAACGCTCGCGTCGCTCTCTCGCGACAGCGCATTTTCGCTGCACTCGTTGGGGTTTGCAGTCCGAACCCGTTTTCAGAGCGTCACCCCCACGCTGGTCGTAGGTTTCAACCGTCTCACGCGTCGCGA
The DNA here is from genome assembly GCA_964540105.1 of uncultured Ignavibacteriales bacterium. Classification (GTDB taxonomy): domain Bacteria; phylum Zixibacteria; class MSB-5A5; order GN15; family FEB-12; genus DATKJY01. The sequence continues at coordinate 519,638 of CAZILL010000002.1, forward strand.
CGAAAACGGCTATCTTGACGACACCAAGATCGCGCTGAGCAATGCCTACCGCTACCGTCGGGGGAATGTGACGGCCGAACTCTGCACGCAAATAGCAGAGTTGAGCCGGCTCACGGCCTTTGTCGCGGAGGGAGAACACCGCTTCTCAGACGGCGAACTCCAGTACGCAGCGTGGAGTTATTCCGACTGCTTTCTTGATTTGACTGTGGGCTCCAAGGCGGCATCGCTCACGAGGGCACGGACGATCGACGACCTTGGTTTTGACTTTTCCGACCGTCGTTCCGGCCAACGGGGCGCACTTACTCGCATGCTTGTTCCGCTGTCATCGACTCTCAAGTTTGCCAGCGCCATCATCGTTGCGGGGCGCCATCGGGACACCTCCAACGCTCAGGTTCTAACCGCGCTTGAATACTCGGCGACTTCGCGGTGGTCATCGCGAATCGACTACTTGGGCTCGCTTAAGAGGCGGGATGTCCCTGGTGAGGATCGTCAGCACGCTGACCATCGGGTACGGCTTGAAGCCCGATTGAGGACTGACAAACTGAGCGCAAGAACGTATATTGGCCTTACGCTTGGCAACCGTGAGAAAGGGACAGCGATGCTCTTCGCGAGTCTGCGATACGATAGCGGCACGACCGGAATTTTCGAGCTGTGGACCAACCTGGCGCGAGTAACTTTGGACTCCGCTCTCTACTGGTACAGTTTTGTTCGCGCCGAGCAGCAGCTTTGGGCAGACGGTACGGCTTCGGTCAAAGTTGGCCACCGTTACTCCCGCTCGGAGAAGGAGCGTCATCGCCTGACGGTCGGCATGGAGTTGAGCGCAGCACTATGAGAAGTCGACTCTCGCTCATTGCGTTTGTGTCTGTTCTTTCGTTCGCGAGCGCTCCCGTTGCCGATGTCATTGTCAATGAGGTCCTGGCCAACGAGCCGGGCTCTTCAGTCACGCTGGAATGGTTAGAGCTCTACAACAACTCTCCCAATCTTGCACAGCTGAGTCTTTACCAATTACAGAATGGAGCCAAGTCCATTCCCCTGTCGGACACCCTGACGGGATATGGTTACCTCGTTATTTGCCGACGTCTGTTACCGTCGTCGGGATCGGCGAGCTTCGAAGCTCGCTGGGGAAACAACTCAGGAGTTTGGGGAGATGACCCGGTACTTGAAAACTATCCCGTAGTCGAAAAGGGGATATCGCTCAAGAACGATCAGGATACGGTGGGTCTGGTCGTCGCCGGCCAACTGACCTCCGAGATCGGTTGGGTACTTGCAGGGAAGGATGGATTTTCATGGGAGCGAAAGACGCCGAATTCCAGTGTCGTGGGACAATGTATCGACCCGGCCGGTTCTACTCCCGGGCGCGAGAATTCCCTGATTCCTCTCCCCAACGATCTTTCGGTCGACACCGTCATAGTCGCATCGTTCGAGGGTTTGACCCAGCTCACGTTTTATGTCAGGAACATCGGGCTGAGCGCTCAACCGGTCACACACTATATAGTCACTCCCTACGATTCGAGCGACATTGTTCTCTTCTCGGACAGCCTGCCTCCGACAGATGTCGGATTCACCACCGCAGCCCGTCGATCCTTTACTCTCCCCGGTATGTACCGTCACCTGCAGGTCCTGTTGCCTCATGATGACCGCGATTACAACAACCGGTTCGACTTCGTCGCCCCGGGGAGCGAATATCCGCCTCTGGTTCTGTCCGAGTTTCTGCCAAACCCCTCATTCGGACTGTCCTCCGAATGGATAGAGCTCAAGAATCGCTCGAGTGCTACTGTGTCGCTCGCTGATTGGCGGATCTCGGCCGGGTCTAACAGACACACAATCACGCACGCGGCCGACAGTATCAGACCCTCAGAGTACGTCGTCATCGCCGAAGATACGCTCGTGTTCAAGAGCTATTACGCGAGCTTCAACGGGGTTCTGCTTCAACCGCCATCAGGCTGGCCGGACTTGAACAAGACATCGGACTCGATAACGTTGATTGATTCTTTCGGCATTGAAGCCGATCGGTTTGTATTCAAGTCGAGCTACGACAGCAATTACACATGGTGTCGAGGTGAAGAACCGGGAACGACAAATCTCTGGGGGCGTTCACTCGATATCGGTGGATCACCGGCAGAGAAGAACAGCCTGCTGTTCGCTCCCAGCGGCTCCGGACTATCGGTCGTGATCGATCCGCAGGTTTTTTCTCCAGACGGCGACGGTTACGATGATTCAGTTTCGCTCACGTTCTCGGCCTCTCCGGGAAAGAAATACACAGCGAAGATCTACGACCGCGGCGGGCGAGTAGTCAGAACTCTGTTCGACGGCCAGACGCACTTGCGGCGGGAGTACTTCTGGGACGGGCGTACCAATGATCAGATGCGCCTCCCGGTCGGGATTTACATTCTCTACTTCGAAGCCGAGGGAGTGGAGTCGTTGAAGAAGACCCTGGTGGTGGCACGGTAAGAATCTATGAAGCAAGTTGTGGCAACCATCATCGTGGTTCTCGTCATGAAGACTGTTGGGTGGGGCTTTGAGTTCAACACGGGTAGCGCCAATGGAAGCGGGCAAGCGCTGACCTTGTCCAGCTCAACGCCGACCGCTCTGCTGGCGGCAGCCTCTCAGGGTTTGATCAGGGGGGGGTGGCGAGTAGAATCTGGTTACACTCGGCAGTTTGATCTTCGCGATCTTGACCAGTTCTTTCTTGCGGGGGCGTGGCGTTTCAAGAACATCAGCGGGGCGGTCGGCGTCTCTCAATTCGGGAGGACAGAACTCTACTCAGAGAAATTGGCGAAGCTCGCCCTTACCTTTCACTATCGCTCCTTCTCGCTTGGGGGCAATGGTTCACTCATGGCGTTGTCATTTGGACAGGGTTACGCGGGGCTTAGCGCCGGTACGGTCGGCATGACGATGGGCTGGCAGCGAGATTTCCTGTATGTGTCCTTCTCTGCAGATAATCTGACTACGCCTCGCTTTGGCCAGAGCAGCCCCGGTCTTCGCTCCCGATATACTACCTACCTCGAGCTGAAGCGCGCGTCATGGTCGACGCTCGGTCGCATTACTCTCGAATCGAAGCAGAAACCTCAGTTTGCCGTTGGACAGCGAGTCGCGCTGCGGCGGATGAGCTCCCTCATGTGGGGGCTGTCGACTTCGCCTCTCCAATTCGGAGGCGGTGTAGAGCTGGGAATTGAGCGCGGAACGATCGGTTACACAGCCACTTATCATCCTGTTCTGGGTCTGACACAGACGATCACTGTTTCCTATGGTTCGTCAAGGGTTACTTCCGGAGGGGATAGTGACTTTAAGTGATCGTCGTGCCATTGAGGAACGGGAGCAACGGGAGCTGGCTCCCTTTGCAGCGCGCGCAGCGGAAACCCGTGGACGTAAATACCCTCAGCCTGAGCACCCGCTCCGAACCGCTTTCCAGCGGGATCGGGACCGGATCATCCACTCGACGGCGTTCAGAAGGATGGAGTACAAGACCCAGGTATTTCTCCCGCACGAAGGGGATCACTTTCGCACTCGCCTGACCCATACGATCGAAGTTGCCCAGATCAGTCGAACGCTGGCGCGCAGTCTTCGAGTCAACGAGGATTTGTGCGAAGCGATCGCTCTGGTACACGATCTGGGGCACACCCCGTTCGGCCATGCGGGAGAGGATGTTCTCAACGAGCTGCTTGTCGATTGCGGCGGTTTCAGCCACAATCGACAGTCACTTCGCGTGGTTGACTTGCTTGAACAGCGCTACCTGGAGCACCCGGGGCTGAATCTATCATACGAAGTGCGCGAAGGAATCGTGAAACACGAAACGAAACTCCCTTTTCTCAACGCCGAATTCGATTCGAGCGCCAGACCGACGTTGGAAGCGTCATTGGTCGACATGGCTGATGAGATTACGTACAATGCCCATGACGTCGATGACGGACTCAGCGCGGGGATCGTCACTCTTGATGGCTTGCGGTCACTATCGATCTGGCAGGATGGAAACGGCTCGTTGCTTCTTGATGAGCTGGAGCGAGGGGAGAACCTGCTTCCGGACCAGAAGCGGCATCTGCTCGTGCGCTACCTGGTCAACACAGTTGCGACCGACGTTCTCAACGAAACCGCGGATCGATTGGCCCGACTGGGGATTACTGATCTGGCGTCACTGCGCGGCTCGTCGGAAAGAGCGTGCGCGTATTCTCCGGGGGTCGCTGCGAAAGTGAGGGAACTCAAGGAGTTTCTTCGCCAGCATCTGTACCGTCACCCGCGTCTGATCGATATGACACAATGGGCGCGGGAGATACTTGAAACCCTTTTTGCGAGATTTTCGTCGGACCCTAACCTGCTGCCAGCACGATTTCAGGAGATGCTCCTGACTCAACGGAAGGAGATTGTCATCGCTGATTACATTGCGGGTATGACTGACCGATTTGCAGAGAGAGTGTATTCCGAGTTGGCGTAGATCACGGCGTCGGTACGTGAGACGAGGCTACCGGTACCCCACAGCTCTGCTGTGCGGTACCTTATTCAAAACCGAATCCGTCACATCTGTTCCAGTCCACTCACAACAGTACATTGCCTGAACCGCGATAGCTAAAGATTGCGGTAACTCCGAAAGTTACGAAACGCTCTGTGCCTCCGTTGTCATAGTGCCGCAATTTGGTCATGGTTTCGCTTTCACTAATCCCACAGCAGGGCTGTGGGCTACCGGCCTGACCCAGCAGAAAGAGATTGTCATCGCTGATTACATTGCGGGTATGACTGACCGATTTGCAGAGCGGGTCTATTCGGAATTGTCGTAATTCGCTGCAGCAGCGACCGGTACCCCACACCGGTACCCCACAGCTCTGCTGTGGGGTACCTCATTCAAAACCGAATCCGTCATATCTGTATCCAGTCCACTCACAACAGTACATTGCCTGAACCGCAATAGCTAAAGATTGTGGTAACTCTGAAAGTTACGAAACGCTCTGTGCCTCCGTTGTCATAGTGTCGCAATTTGGTCATGGTTTCGCTTTCACTAATCCCACAGCAGAGCTATGGGCTACCGGTCTTGAACCCGTGATTAGTGCGGGCGCGGTCAAGCTCTTCGAGAAATACCAGCCGCGCGGAATCGTCGCTTAAGAAGGGAAGATTGTGGTAGCATCCGAAGGTCACGAAACGCGCCGTGCCTTCGTTGTCATAGTGTCGCAATTTGGTCATGGTTTCGCTTTCACTAATCCCACAGCAGAGCTGTGGGCTACCGGCCTCATTTTTTCGGGCGGACTTCTGAATACTCATAGACTGACCATTGGTGATCTGGTGAGTCGTCCGAAAGAAGATAGATGGTACCATCTCCCGCTATCTTTGTACAGCTTAGTGACGACCCTTGGAGCACAAGTCTCGTCTTGATTTTCGGACCCTCCCCACCCGTGCGAAAATACTTGATAATAAGATCAGATGGGTCTTCCTCCAACGAAGGGTTAAGGTAAGATACGTAGAGATTCCCCGCTTTATCCGTCCCAAGGAAATCGGCGCCGACGAAAGACGTATCAAGTTTCTTGAAGATCAGATTGCTCATTGAATCAGTAACATTGAACTGCTGCCGTTCGCACCAAGTCGAGTCTGCTTGGAATCTGTATAGTCCACCGGACGCGGCCCAGAGTTGCGGTGCAGGGTTTATGCATATGTCATCCGCGTAGCGCCCTAGATAAGCACTCTGCAATTGACCATTCCAGCTGAGACAATAGGCCAGCTGCTCCCACGGTTTAGTGGTGGTGAGAAAGAGCAGCTTGTTGTGGACGAAAATGTCACATGACGAGTATGTGGCGAATCTCTCCGGCAAATCGTACTCAGATATCAACTGACCATCCTGATCGTACCTGTAGAGCTTATACTGCTCGAGATACTTCACCCATAGGTAGCCGTCTCCATCGACAACAATGTTGTCCAATGAGTAGCCTGGCGGCGCAGAGAGAGTACCCAATTCGTGCCCATCTCGCCTGATGTGTTTCGCACAAGTCGAGGAGTAAGACGTTAACCACATAGTCGAATCGGAAGCGAGTGCTATCGCGGGGAGAATACCGCGCCACGCGTCTTCAGCGGTAAGACGCAACAAACAGCCTATGCGAAGTGATTTCGGGCTGAACAGCAGCGTTTCCCTGTATTGGGCTCGCGCTGCGCCAGGAATCTCCATCCCTGAGACAGGAGCCACCCCCAAGCCGACCACTAATGTGACGAACGCGCACTTCAGGTAAGCTCTTGACTTAACCATCTGCAGGAGAGATGAACGTGCTGCCGAATCCAGTCGTTCGCAAGCACAATTGCGGGCGACACATTGATTCATCGGTAGTTCCTCGGTAGTTCCTCAGTATTTCTAGGTCCTTCAAACCCGGTACCCCGCAGCTCTGCTGTGGGGTACCTTATTCAAAACCGAATCCGTCAAATCTGTATCCAGTCCACTCACAACAGTACATTGCCTGAACCGCGATAGCTAAAGATTGCGGTAACTCCGAAAGTTACGAAACGCTCTGTGCCTCCGTTGTCACAGCTCACTATTCCCACAGCAGAGCTGTGGGCTACCGGCCTACCGGCCTCCGAGTTGGCGTAAATCACGACGTCGGTACGTGAGACGAGGCTACCGGGCGAGGCGACGTGCCATCCCACCCTTGGTTCCGGCCGCATACAGATTCTTCCCCGCAACTCGCAGCTGGTAAATGTCGAAGTCGATCCCTGACCTAACATCCGACCAGGTCTTGCCTCCGTCAGATGTCCTGAACACTGCTGGACCGATTCCGGCGACATAGCCGATCTTGTCGTCGACCAGGACGGCAGATGTGAAATGGTATTTTTCCGGCAGCGTCACACTTGTCCAGGTTTCTCCACCATCGCTGGAATAGGCGCAGGCTCCCTGATTACCGGCAATTATCGCAGTCTTGCCGAAGACAGCCGTGGCCCGTGCCGGCTTCCCTGCGATCGTCCGGCGTGACTCCCAGGTCTGACCGAAATCGCGCGAGAAGTGCAGCTCACCATATGACTGAAAGCAGACGGGGCTTCCGATGCGATAGAATAGTTCGCCGAAGCCGATCCCGCTCTGAGGTATCTTGTTCCAGGTGGCGCCGGCATCGGTCGTGCGCAGCAACAGTCCGCTCAGGAGGTTCGCGGAGTCACGAGACATGCCAACAACGATGGCTGTCTTCGTGTCGAAAAGCTGAATACTCAATAGCCAGGGGAGGGTGTCCTTGATCGAACACTTTGTCCATTGTTCACCGCCATTGGTGGTCCAGTAGATCGCTCCGCGACGACCGCAGGCAGCTCCGACCCGAGTATTCAGAAAGCAGACATCCTCGAGCGTAACTCCGTTCAGCGCAGAGCGCAATCCGACCGTCCAGGTTCTGCAACCATTGTAGGTCCGGACGAACGAGCCGCCGTTGGTGACTACAAAGGCGGTGTCGGCGCTGGGAAACGAGACACCGGTGATCGCTTCCGAGAGCGGCAGCTCAATCGGCTCCCAATTCTGCGAATGTACCGAAGTGGAGAGACTGAAGGCCAGGAGAAATCCCAGCAGTATGGCGGAACCGTTTTTTGGTTGTAGCATCGATTTCAAGTTTGTACACTTTCTCGCGCAAAGGGATTCCACAATTCCTGGCGTAACATATGATCGATGATGAGTAATGTCAAACAGAACCAAAGACACGAGTTGAGAGCGATCCGATGAAATGGCCGCTGGTCCTTCTGCGCAACGTGAAGATTAAGACCATCCGAGGGGACTTTGTATTCACCGATCTCAATCTGACCGTCGAGCCTGGCAGAGCGGTGATCATCACCGGTCCTCCCGGATCCGGCAAGACCAGTATTGCCGAGCTTATCCTGGGGGTTCGGCAACCTACAGAGGGGACGGTGGAGCTTTTCGGCGAAACGCTCAAGGGGCGAAGTCGAAGTCAGATCCGACGCTTTCGCCGAAAGATCGGTGGTGTCGGGGGCCCCTTTGGGCTTGTGCCGACGATGACCGTCGCAGAGAATATTGCCCTGCCACTGGTGATCAATGGCGAGCGTGTCAGCTCTCTGAAGGAGCGTCTAGCCAAAGTCATGGGTGAATTCAATCTTCTCAAGCTCGCGAGCCAGTATCCTCGAACGCTGACCAGAGTGGAGAACACGTTGGCGCAGATAGCCCGCGCGACAATCGCACACCAGCCGCTCATGATCATTGATGAACCGTCAGCGGGGCTCGACCAGAAGACCTATCTCGAAATCTGCGACTACATGGTCAAAGTGTCGATCTCCGGACGATCGATGCTGGTATTGTCGTCCGATCCACCGCCACAGAAGATTCCTGAGAGTCGTCAGTTTGAAATCGCGAACGGAAGACTGGAATGAGCAAGCTCTCATACCTCGTGCGCGAATTTCTTCGTACGTTGTATCGCCACCCGGGTGCGACCCTCGGGTCATACTTGTCGCTGACACTGCTGTTCCTACTCTTTGATCTGTTTTGGATTGCCGCACGGACGTCGAATGAGTTCTATGCGTCGTTGGTTTCCGACCTGCACGTGGAGGCATTTGTGACCGATGCCATGCCCGATTCGAGTCTGTCCCGATTATCGACGAGTGTCACCGACTTGCGAGGCGTGAGCTCGGTCGAGTACGTATCGAGAGAACAAGCACGGCATGAACTGGCGAGCCTGATGGGCACCGATCTGCTGACCGGATTCGACAGCCTCAATCCACTGCCGCGATCCTTTGTGCTGAGCATCGAGCCCGAATATCGTCGCTTGGGCGCGATACAGGAAATCGAGCGACAACTGCAGAGCCTGGAAGGAATTTCAGAGGTGTTTTTCAGCGAGCGCTGGCTGCAGCAGATCGAGACCACGCGACGATTGATCAGGAACATGGGGATGGCGCTGGGTGTGATCATCCTGTTGACCGCGCTGATCAGTTCCGCGAACAGTATTCGGCTCATGACCCGGGCGCGGGCGGTCGGTTTACACCAGATGATCCTGCTGGGTTCGGGCAAGTTCTTTGCTGCCCTGCCGTTCATGCTTGAAGGATTCGTTCTGGGGGGGCTTTCGGCATTGACGGGATGGGTGTTTGTGCTGTATGCGTACAAGCACAGCGAATTCACTCAGTTTGAGATTGTCCTGCCGGCCGTAGCGGATATGGCTCTGTTCTGCGGGGTAACGGCGATACTCGGAGGGATCAGCGGGTACTTCGGCATAAGGAAACTACTGACGTGAGCTGCGTTCGACGACGCTTACTCTTTCTCGTGTGCGCATCGCTGATTGTTGCCGCAGCTGCGACTCAAAGTGCAGAGACCCCAGAAGCCGTGAAGGGACAACGTAAGGAACTGGAGCAGATCAAACGGGACGTTCGCGCGAGTCAAGAGCGGCTTGATTCACTTCGGCGAGAGGAATTGCGCGTGCAGAAACAGATCTCCGAATTCGATCAGCGCCTGAACACGCACGAACAGGTTATCAAGCGACTCAACAGTGAGCTCCGTCAGCTGGACAAGGGAATAACCGAAGCCGAATCGGTACAGAAGAAACGGCAGGAGAAGCTCGAATCGACCCAACGGCGGTTTCTGAGCAACCTGCGTCAATACTACCTGACCTCAAGGGAGCCGTCGATGCTTATGGCGGGCGGGGCAAACAGTGAGCTCGAGGCTAATCGCCGGCTTGTCCTGCTAGGGGCTCTGGCTCACTATGAGTCGGGGAATATTGCCAGCGCGTCGGTCGTGCTGGCAGAGTCTCTCGATGAATTGAAGGAGCTTCAGGGGGAAGGAAGTGAAATGCTGAGCTTGAAGCGACAGAAGGAGAGGACTTTCGCCATGGAACGGAGTCGCAAGCTTAAGCAGGAGAAAGTTCTCACGCGGCTGCGGCGGAAGAGCAAGGAAGAATCGGATCGAGTCGTCACGTTGCAGAACGCCGCTCGCGAGATCGAGAAGATCATCGAACGGCTGGAGAAACAGCAGTTGCAGGCTGCTCGCAGACAGCCGGAACAAAAGGGGAGCTCGGTTTTTGCCGCACTGAAGGGTCAGCTTGCCGCACCTTTCAAGGGGAAGGTCCAGATTAGTTACGGGAACTCCATCGATCCAGTTACGCGCCTGAAGTCGTTCTCGCCTGGAATCGCGATTAGGGGGCGGGCGGGCGGGAAGGTCGTGGCCGTCGCGGCCGGCACGGTTGTGTACCGGGGTGAATTGCGCGGGTACGGCGGATTTGTTATCATCAACCATGACGGCCAGTACTACACTACCTACGCCGGTCTTGCGAACATAAGCGTGAGCACTGATCTCCTCGTACGCGCCGGTTCGGAACTGGGCAAGGCGTCAGCAGACGGGCTCGTGCGTTTTGAATTGCGCAAAGGGAGCAGCACGCTGGACCCGATTGAATGGATCGACCTTGAATCACTTTGACATAACAACCGTTCAGAAACGGGCCTGGTCGATTCTGGCGCGAAGCTTTGCAGCCCGGAAAGTTGCCTCAACGTATCTTCTGTGCGGTCCCGAGGGGCTTGGACACTGGCCGCTCGCGATCGCCTACGCAGCCCTGCTCAACTGCGAGAAGCCGGAAAGCACGAGCGAGTCCAAGGCAATACCGAAGGCTTGCGGCGAATGCGACGCGTGTCGGACGGTGTTCGCGCTTAACTCGCCCGCCCTTCATCTCATCGTCCCGATACCCACACATCGGAATCTCAGTGAAGCGATAGACCTCACGAACGCCGTGCTTGAGGAGAAACGGAAGGATCCCCTGGCGGCCGCTTCTTCAACCACGAGCGTGAGTATCTCGGTCGAAATGGCGCGGGAGGTGAAAGCGCGACTCTCGCGGAAGACCGAAGCGGGCATGACCCGGGTTGTGCTTTTCTACCAGATGGAGCGTATGCTGCCGGCGTCGGCCGACGCCCTTCTCAAGCTTATTGAGGAGCCACCCTCGAACACCGTGCTGCTCTTGACCGCGGTTCGACCTGAAGCGCTCCTGCCGACGATCCAGTCACGGTCGCAGAAGATACGTTTGGAGCGCTGGCCCAACGCGGCCGTGCAGGAGTATCTGTGCAAGCGGTTTGAGCTCGACGAGACCATTGCAGAGCATCTGGCCCGTATTGCCGAAGGGAATATCAGCGCCGCGATCACTCTGGCCCAAGCCAGGGAGGAGATCGGTTCCAATCGTGCTGTGGGGTTTCTGTTGTTCAAAGGGTTGTTGCTCGACAGAAACCCGGCGGCCGTCATCCATGTCGTCGACCTGCTCAATGGCAACGATCGGGGAGCCGCGGAAGGGCTGTTGACATTGTGGTTATCATTGATCCGTGATTGTCAATACTACGCCGAGACCGGAGATTCGAGCAGGATCGTGAATGCCGATTTTTCCGGAGATGTCATGTTGTTTGCACGACACTTTGAGGACGCCCATGTGACCGGCGCAGTTGTGACGCGAATCAAGAATACGCTTGCCGACCTCCGGCGCAACGTGCATATTCCTGCGGCGTTAGTGGCTTTAACCCTTGGCGTTAAGAGTGACCTGGGGACTTCAGGTCAGGCTTAGAGCGCACATCACCTGCGAAATAAGGCAATGGCTGAACTGTACCTGGTTGAATTCAAAGGATCCCGCAAGGAGTATTTCTACAACTCCTACCACCACACGCTCACGCTTTCCGACTATGTGATCGTTCAGGCTGAACAGGGGGAGGATATCGGACTTCTGTCAAAGCGCGTTGACGCGAAGATGGATTTCTCCGATACCACGCGCCCCCGATCGATCCTGCGCCCGGCCGCACAGGAAGACAAGCAGCATTTCGATGAACTGCGCCGCCATGAAGCGCAGTACAAGAAGGAGATTGGCGAACTGATTCGACGTCATGGTCTGGTGATGAAGATCATTGATGTCGAGGGGCAGTTTGACGGTAACAAGATCACTTTCTATTTTACGGCGGAGCATCGCGTTGATTTTCGATCGCTGGTGCGGGAGCTTGCCTCGCGCTATCGGACACGAATAGAATTGCGCCAAATCGGAGTGCGGGATGAAGCGCGTCGCACCGATGGTTACGGCATCTGCGGGAGGCGGCAATGCTGTAATTCATTCATAAAGGAATTCGCGCCGATTTCGACGACCCATGCGCGCGAGCAGGATCTATCTCTGAATCCTTCGAAAATCTCAGGGAACTGCGGGCGGCTGCTCTGCTGTCTTCGTTATGAAGTAGATTCCTACGCGAAGGTAAAACGCCAGTTTCCAGCGGTCGGATCGTTCGTAGTGACGACGAGCGGCAAAGGGACTCTCCAGCGGGTCGATGTCTTTAAAGAAGAAGCTGTACTTATCGCCGAAGATAACACTCAGATTCGAGCCAAGGCGGCTGACATCGTCAGTGCGCAACGTGGGCAGACTGGAGACATGCGCTCTGTCCACAGAACCGATGCCGGTTATGATGAGGACAAGGACGCAGTTGTCGAGGAACGTGAGGAGCTCAAGCGGCTCGACGAACCTGAAGACTCGCGATAGCCGAAAGGAATGAGAGCATGAGTTTGCGTCAGCCCTTCTATGTTTCGACACCCGCGTATTACGTCAATGATCGTCCGCACATTGGTCACGCGTACACGACCATTGCTGCCGATCTGCTGGCGCGATTTCATCGATTGGCAGGGCGCGAGACCTTCTTCCTGACCGGAACCGATGAGCACGGAACCAAGATCGCCGACGCCGCGCGCGAGGCCGGACTGAGCGAGCAGGAGTTCTGTGACCGCACGGTTGAGACCTTCAAATTGGCCTGGAAGAATCTCGGGATTGAGTACGACGATTTTCTCCGTACCACGTCGGAACGACATAAGCGCGCGGTGCTGAAGTTGCTCGATATCATGCATGGCGCACGCACCACAACCGGTCAGGAAGTGGTGTATTCGGGGCACTACGAGGGACTCTATTGCACGGGTTGCGAGAAATTTATCACAGAGAAAGATCTCATCGGCGGTCTCTGCCCGGATCACAAGCGGGCGCCGGAACGGGTTCGCGAAAAGAACTATTTCTTTCGGTTAACCGCCTTTGCGCAGCGGATTCGAGAGGAGATCGAATCGGGCGAGCTGGTCGTGCTCCCTGAAGAACGTCGGCGCGAAGTGCTGGGACTGATCAATCAGGAACTCCCGGATTTCTCGCTTTCCCGCGAACGAGTCAAGTGGGGGATTCCGCTGCCGTTCGACAAGAGTCATGTGGCGTATGTCTGGGTTGATGCGCTCGTGAACTACATTTCCGCTATTGGATATGCCGACGACGAGAATATGTTCAACAAGTGGTGGAATGAGGGGGAAGTTGTCCACCTGATGGGTAAGGAGATCCTCAAGTTTCATTGTCTGTACTGGCCGGCCATGCTCATGGCGGTGGGAGTGAAGCTTCCACGCACCATGTTCCTGCACGGCTTCTTCACCGTTGACGGTGAGAAAATGTCGAAGACGCAGGGGAACATGATCGATCCCAATGATCTGGTGGCGCGCTTTGGGACCGACGGGACGCGGTATCTGTTGCTTACCCAGTATCCATTTGGCATTGACGGCGACGTTCAGGCCAGGCGGTTTGTCACGCAATACAACTCCGATCTGGCGAACGATCTGGGGAATCTGGTGTCACGGGTCGCGAAGATGATCGTCGCAAACTTCGATGGTCGGATGCCATCACCTTCGCGGGAGATCGAGGGTTTGGAGCAATTGATGCTGCTGGCCGAGCAATTGCCGAGCAGCGCCTATACGCATATCAAACATTTTCGACTCACCTACGCTATCTCCGATGCCATGAATCTCGTTCGGGCGGCGAACAAGTTTTTCAATGACACTTCACCTTGGACACTGACCAAGAGTGGCGAGACCGACCGGCTCGGCGGGATTCTCTACGCCTGCGCCGAAGTAATCAGGATCGTGTCGGTGATGCTCTCCCCGGTGATGCCGCAGAAGATGCGCGAGATTCGCGCCGTGTTTGGATTGAGTGATGAGACGCTGACACTGGACAACGCGAGCACCTTCTTTGTCCTTGTTCCCGGCTCTCTGGTGCAGATCGATCAACCGATCTTTCCTCGCCTCGGCCCCGAAAGCGCTCTTGCTGTTGGTCCTATGAAAGCCGAGCAAGTTGCACCGGAGCCTGACAATCTGGTGAGTATAGATCAGTTTGGAAAAGTGGAGATGCGCGTGGCTCAGGTGCTTGAAGCGGTTCGCATTGAGGGCGCGACCAAGCTGCTGAAACTTCAGATCGACCTTGGTTCGGAACGGCGTCAGATTGTCGCCGGTGTCGCAGAATTCTACTCGCCGGAGAAAATGGTGGGGCGGAAGATTATTGTCGTTGCGAATCTCAAGCCGGCTATGATCAAAGGGGTCGAATCGCGCGGCATGCTCCTGGCCGCCAAGTCCGGGAAGGCTCTGTTTCTCCTTGCCCCCGATGGCGATCTGCCCCCCGGCGCCAAAGTTGGCTAATGATCGATTCTCATTGCCATCTCGACAGCAAAATCTACGGCGGTCGCCACTCTGAAGTTCTGACTGAAACGCGTGCGGCGGGCGTACGGACAGTCGTAAACATCGGTTGCGATCTTACGTCGTCAATGGCGTCAGTTGAGATGGCACAGGCACACGAGATGGTCTATGCCACCGTCGGCATACACCCGCACGATGCCACGACGCTCGACGACGATGCCTTGGCCGCGCTTCGCAAACTCGCAACTCAGAAGAAAGTGGTAGCCATCGGCGAGATTGGACTGGACTATTATCGCGATTTATCCCCTCGTCCCGTACAGCAGCGCGCCTTTCGCAGGCAATTGGAACTGGCCGTCGCACTCAAGATGCCGATTGTGATCCATACTCGAGAATCATTCGACGACACGCTGGCGATTGTAGCCGAATATTCCGGGAAGTTGGCTGGCGGGGTCTTTCACTGTTTCCCTGGCGACACGGCGCAGGCTCTCAGAGTATTGGAGATGGGCTTTGTGATTTCTGTGGGTGGTGTTATTACCTATAAGAACTCGCAGATGGCGAGAGTGGCAGCGGAAGTGCCTCTTGACAGGATTCTGGTCGAAACCGACGCTCCGTATCTGACGCCGATGCCACACCGCGGAAAGACGAATTCTCCGGCCTATATCCCGATTATCTGTCGAAAACTGGCGGAACTAAGAGGGATTTCGGTGAGCGAAGTGGAAAAGATCACCGATCGCGCCTGCGCGAAACTGTATCGAATAGTTGAGACTTTCGGGGATTGACTATGCCTCCCTACCATGCGAAGAAACGCATGGGGCAACACTTCCTTTGCTCCACTGATATCATCTCACGCATATGTGACTTGGTTGCCCTGACCCATAGTTGCGATGTTGTGGAAATTGGTCCGGGGAAGGGAGAACTCACTTTGCCGATCGCAAAGACTGGCGTACGCCTGGTGGCGGTGGAATTCGATCGTGACTTGATTGCTCCCCTGACTCAGCTGCTTCGCGACTGCCCGAATAGTCAGGTGATAAAGGCCGACTTTCTAACATTTGTCCCAACTGACTTCGGCTTGGATCGCTTCACCCTGGTTGGAAATCTCCCCTATAATATTACCTCACCGGTCATTGAGTGGTGTACCAACCACGTCGACCAGATCGTGAGTGGGCTTTTCATGGTTCAGAAGGAGATGGCTTTGCGGCTTGCGTCGAGTCCCGGAGGTCATGATTGGTCGCCGATCGCAATATTCACCCAACTCTGTTTTGAAGTCGAACTCTGCTTTGATGTCTCCCCAAGCAGCTTCGAGCCACGACCAAAGGTGAAGTCATCAGTGATACGCCTGAAGCCGAAGCCAAGGATAACGGTCGAGAATCCTGTATTGTTCGAGCGGGTGGTTAGGGCGTCATTTCGGCAAAGGCGGAAACTGCTCACCAATAATCTTGTTCCGGGAGTATTCGAGTCGGTGTCACAAGCGAAAGCGATGTGCGCGGCCCTCTCGCTGGCGGAGAGGTGTCGGGCGGAGCAAGTGAGCATCGAGCAGTTCATGCGGATAACTGATTATGTCGCGAACCTCAGGCAGGCAAGGTAAGCACGATATGGCCGGGCAGAGTATAGACAAGCAACGAAAGCTGAGTATCATCATACCGGAAGAAGCTGCCGGTGAGAGGCTGGATCGGTTTCTCGGGTCTCGGGTGGACCTTGGCCTATCTCGGACGCGAATACAAAGTCTGATTGCCGACGGCCAAGTGCATCTTAATGACGCACTTACCACGGGTAAATACCTCTGCAAGGGGGGGGAGCGCATCGAAATCAACGTCCCCCAGCCTCCGGCAAGCCCCATTGAGCCTGAGAACATCGCGCTCAACGTTCTGTACGAGGATGAGCACCTGTTGATCGTCGACAAGCCAGCCGGTATGGTGACTCATCCCGCAGTCGGGAATCGCTCAGGAACACTGGTCAACGCATTGATGCACTACTTTCAAAGCACGAAAGCGGAGAAGTCACTGGACCGTGCCGGGATTGTGCATCGCCTCGACAAGAACACGAGCGGCCTTCTTCTAGTCGCGCGGACAGAAGCGATCCTGTCAGCGCTGCAGCAGGCATTGGAGCGACGAGAGATTGCGCGCACCTATCTGGGGCTGGTTTGCGGACACATGATCGAAGACGAAGGGATGATTGACTTGGCGATCGGGCGATCGACACGGGATCGCACGAAAATGGCTGTTTCACAAAGAGGTGGGCGAACAGCGATAACTCGCTATCGTTTGAAAGATCGGTTTCGTGCCTACGATTTGCTCGATATTTCCCTGCAGACCGGCCGCACACACCAGATTCGTGTGCATTTCGCCCATCGCGGGCATCCCATCTTCGGGGATCCGGAGTATGGTGGGCGAGAGAGCTGGCACCGGGGAATCTTCGCGCCCGAGAGGCTGTTGGCCAAACGCTTGTTGAAGATCATGCCTCGACAGGCGCTTCACGCGCATCGATTGGAGTTCGTCCATCCAGCTACCGGAAAGAAAGTCGAGTGTAGTTCCGAGTTGCCTGAGGACTTCCGCAATCTGCTCTCTGTACTTGAACAAGACGGGCATTGAGCGACTCGCGAGTTAACAACCTTCGAGTGGAATCAGAGGGCATGGAGATACAGGAGTGCTGCGATGATCAGGATACGAAAAGGAGAAGAGCGCGGATATGCCACTCACGGCTGGCTGGAGAGTTATCACACGTTTTCGTTTGCGAATTACCATGATGCGCGCTTCACTCACTTTCGTAACTTACGCGTTATTAACGAGGACCGAGTACAGCCGGGGCGAGGGTTCTCTGCCCATCACCATGACAACATGGAAATCATCTCATATGTTGTGAGTGGAGCGCTCGAACATGCCGACAGTCTTGGAGTTGGATCAGTGATCACCCACGGGGATGTTCAGCGGATGTCGGCAGGCACCGGCGTGACTCACAGCGAGTTCAACCCGTCGAAGAGCGAACTCGTCCACTTTCTTCAGATATGGATTTTCCCTGAACGCAACGGTCTTGCGCCCAGTTACGAGCAGAAAATGTTTTCTGATGATGCCAAGCGCGACAACCTGCGCTTGATTGCATCACCAAAAGGAAGCGATCACTCACTTACGATCAATGCCGACGTCCGCTTATATGCGTTGCTGCTGATGAAGGATAGGCAGATTGGCCATGAATTATTGCCGGGTCGTCATGGGTGGCTGCAGCTGATATCCGGAGCGGTAGCAGCCAACGATCACAGCCTCAAAGCGGGCGATGGAAGCTCGTTCTCCGACGAGACCCGCATAGACGTGCGATCGCTAAGCGACGCTGAGTTCCTCTTGTTTGATCTGCCCTAAGCTGGGCGTTCGCGGCCGTTATCGCAATTTGTTGACTTGGTGTTTACGGCAGGGTAGATTTGGTTCAATGTCGTCACAACTACCAGAGAAGAAACTGACCTACGCGCTGGCGGGAGTCGATGTCCGCGCCGGTGAAGAGACTGTGGAGCGTATCAAGCGGCTGGCTCGTTCGACCTTCGGACCGAATGTGCTTTCGGAGATAGGTTCGTTCGGCGGCTTCTTCCGGCTGCCGGCTGAAGGTCATGGAAGCCCGGTGTTGGTAGCATCCGCGGACGGCGTTGGCACGAAGCTGAAGCTGGCTTTCATGACCGGTCGACATGATACCGTCGGCGAAGACCTGGTCAATCACTGCGCCAACGACATCCTCGTACACGGGGCAAGAGGTCTCTTCTTTCTGGATTATATCGCGACCGGTAAACTCGAACCGAACGTTGTCGCAGACATCGTGTCCGGTTTGAGCCGTGCCTGTGCGGCAAACGGTATGGCTCTTCTCGGAGGGGAGACCGCAGAAATGCCGGATTTCTACCAGATCGGTGAATATGACCTGGCGGGGTTCATCGTCGGGGTAGTTGATGAAAAGAAGATCATCAACGGATCAGCCATAACGGTCGGTGATGTTTGCATCGGGCTCCCTTCGACCGGTTTGCACACGAACGGTTATTCCCTGGCCCGCAAAGTTGTCTTCGATGTAGCGAAGATGAAAGCGACTGATCGCGTCGACGAGCTTCGATCCACTGTCGGTGAGGCTCTCATGGCTGTGCATCGCTGCTACGCGTCCGTCGTCTTTCCCCTCCTTAATAAGTTTGACGTTCACGGTATGGCGCACATTACCGGAGGCGGCATTCCTGGCAACCTGAATCGAATTCTCCCGGCGCATTTGGACGCCGAGATTGATTCCAGGAGCTGGATCGAACCGCCGTTATTCGGATTTCTGCGCAGAATCGGAAATCTCGACCCGGTCGACATCTACTCCGCGTTCAACATGGGGATCGGTTACATCCTTGTCGTCTCGCAAGCAGACGCCGATGCCGTGACCGACTTCTTGAGAGACGCAGGCGAAGTTTCCTATCGGATAGGAACGATTGTGCCCGGGCGTAAGTCCGTGCGATTGGTATAAATTCCCATGTTGATTGTGCTGTGCATCCTCGATGGCTTTGGACTGCGCGAAGCCACGCCCGATAATGCTGTAGCGGCAGCGAATAAACCCGCCTACGATTTTCTCGTACGAACGTGCCCGAATACGAAGATCGACGGTTCAGGGCGCGCGGTCGGGCTTCCGGAGGGACAGATGGGGAATAGTGAGGTCGGACATCTCAATCTCGGAGCGGGACGGGTTGTGTATCAGGATGTGACTCGTATCGACAAGGCCATCGAAGACGGTGATTTCTTTGATAATGAGATTTTCTGCGCGGCTATGGAGCGGATCGCGTCGGACGGGGGAGCAGTGCATCTGTTCGGGCTGGTTTCGGATGGCGGCGTGCATTCGTCGCTCAAGCATCTGTACGCATTGGCGAGATTGGCCAAAGATAAGAAGGTGCCCGAGTTGTTCCTTCACGCCTTCATGGATGGCCGCGACACTCCTCCCACGTCGGGGCAGAAATACCTATCAGACGTCGTTGCCCAATTCGCCGAAATAGGAATCGGCAGGGTGTCGACAGTGGGGGGGCGCTATTACGGAATGGATCGGGATCGCCGGTGGGAGCGAACCGACAAGGCCTATCGTGCCATCATCTATGGCGAGGGGCCGTCCTTCAAGGATCCGGTGGCGGCAGTGCAGGCTTCCTACGTCGCCAAGGTTACTGATGAGTTCATCATACCAGCGGTGATCGATCTGGGTGGACCTGAGATCGGCAGAGTGAAAGAGGGAGACGTCGCGATCATGTTCAACTTCCGTTCCGATCGCGCTCGTCAGTTGTCGTACATGCTCCTTGGGCACGAAATAAAAGGGTATGTACATCCTGATCGGCCGAAGATTGAGCTGATCACGATGACCAACTTCGACACCAAGATGTTCGAGGCGAAAGTGGCTTTTCACCCGATTCGGCTTAAGAACATCCTCGGGGATATCCTGGCGAAAGCAGGGAAACGTCAACTGCGAACGGCCGAAACCGAGAAATATGCGCATGTGACCTTCTTCTTCAATGGCGGCGTCGAGAAGCCATTTAAGGGAGAAGATCGGGACATGATCGCCTCGCCGAAAGTTGCGACCTACGATCTTCAACCCTCAATGTCATCAGTAGAGCTAACCGACAACGCCATCAAGCGGATCAATTCGGGCGGGTACGACCTTGTCGTTCTCAACTACGCTAATTGCGATATGGTCGGACATACCGGCTCGTTCAGCGCGGCCAAAGAGGCCGTTGAAGCTGTCGACACCGGATTGGGGAGACTGCTGGAGGCGGTGAAGAATCAGAGCGGTGTTGCCATTATCACCGCCGATCATGGCAACGCGGAGAAGATGATCGACCCGGCGACCGGCGGTCCCTGGACAGCGCACACGACGAATCTGGTACCGTGCATTCTGTATGATCCGACCGGCCAACTCGGGCATCGACCCCTGGGCTCGGGGGGAGTACTGATGCCGCTGGATGGAGCTGTTTCGGCGCCACCGATTCGACTTCGTGAGGGTGGAATTCTCGCCGATATCGCACCAACGATCCTCGATATTATGGGAATCGATCGACCCAAAGAGATGACCGGGCAATCACTCATCGTGCGAGGGTAACAATCTGGCTCCATTCCTTATCAGAATCGGCCGTCTGATCGTCCCTTCTGATCTGAATCTTCGCAAGCGACGTCTGGAGTTGACGCTCTGGGCGTTTCTCATGTCGCTGGCGTTCTATCCGGGGTATTGGGGTTTTCTCGCCTGGTTTTCCCTCTGTCGCCCCATGGCCATTCTTGTCAAATTGCGCGGTCGAGAGGCTTTTAACGCCTCATACTTCTTCGGCGTCTGTTTCACCGCCTTCTCAATGTATTGGGTGGCGCTGGTGACGCCGCCGGGGGTTGTCGCGGCGATTGCAGTTGTGGCGCTCTACTACGCCATCACGCTCTCGCTCTTTGTCGCACTCTATCGATACCGCGCGGCGTTGGGTTTGACCGCCCTGCCATTCCTTTGGGTGGGCATGGAATACTTCCGTACGCTGTCGGAGTTCGCCTTCCCCTGGTCTGACCTCGGCTACACGCAGTCCTATTATCTCTATATCCTTCAGATTGTGTCGATCACATCTGTTCACGGTTTATCACTTCTCATCGTCGCTGTCAATGTTCTGGTTTGGCAGATCTTTCGAAAGGAAGTTGGCCCGGAGCGGAGGGTCACGGCCGGTTTCGTGGCGGGGGCGGTCGTACTGGCCCTCGTGGCCTACGGCTGGATTGAAGTTCCCCCGCTTCTGAATCAAGGAACCTACAAGGTCGCGCTGCTGCAGGGGTCGGTCCCCATAGATATCAAGTGGGAATTGGAAAACGAAGGATATAGCATCAAGCTATATGATTCCCTCTCACAATCAGTGGCTAAGGACAGCGCAGAACTATTCGTCTGGCCCGAAAGCGCGGCCCCTTGTTACCTCTCGGATGATGCATACAGTCGCAACAAAATCGGGGATATAGCCAGGCGCAGCGGGGGCCATCATCTGGTCGGAGCGCTGGGGAGTGAGACGCGCGAATACCGGCGGCGGGACTATAATTCCTGTTACCAATTCGATCGCGCAGGCTCCATGGAAGCGCGCTATGACAAAATCAAGCTTGTGCCGTTTTCTGAGACGGTGCCGTATCAGGATCATCTGCCCTTCCTGCAGCGTGACATCATCATGAAGTACCTGTCGCTCCTCGAGCAATTCAATGTGCAATGGTGGTCCGACTTCTACCCGGGGGACTCGATTCATCTTTTCACACTGCCCAACGCGACCTATGGCGTGCTCATTTGCTTCGAATCGACTTTCCCTGAAATGGCCAGGCAGATGATTCTCTCCGGTGCGGAATTCCTGGTTGGGATTACGAACGACACGTGGTTTGGGCAATCCGTTCAGTATCACATGCACTCGCGGATTTTCGTGACGCGCGCTGTCGAGAATCGTTGCTGGATGGCCCGCGCCGCCAACTCCGGGTTGACGTACGTTGTCGATGATTATGGCCGGATTCGGGAGTCATTGCCTCACGGGGCGGTGTCGGCGCTGGTCGGCACGGTTCGCCTGCTGGAGAAGCGCTCGGTCTATACCCGCTACGGGGACTTTATCGGTCGGTGGTCGCTGTTGGTGACCCTCTCAATTCTCGTTATATTGCTGGCACTATGGATCGTGCGAAAAATCAGATCCTGACCCTACTGTTCGCAGCTGTTCTGCTCATAAGCGCGAGCGCTTACGGTTCTGGGACGGACGGCGAGTGGCGCACGCTTTCATCGTACAGTGACGTCCGGCAGTTCAAACTCATACGCGATACCATGTATGTGGCGACATCAGGCGGCATGCTGGTCATCGCTGACCCAACCGGGCCGGGTCAGACCTTCGACAACTTGAATGGACTTGGAACGGTCGACATTTCCGATGTCGTGGCCGATGCGTCGGGACAGATCTGGGTCGCGGGCTTCGGGAGGATCGTGAAGTTCGCGGGAGCAGCGAGTCGTCAGTTCCTGTTTCTCGACAATGATAACAAGCTCTTTGCGGTCAGTCGAATCGTCGACGATGGCGATCACTTGTGGGTCGGAACTCGCCTTGGGCTGGTACTCTTCTCAAAGACGAAGGACGGAGGGCAGATCGAGGATAGTTATGGCTTGTTCGGATCGCTGACCCCTTTTCCCGACGTCTCTGACATCTGGTTGCGCGGAGATACGATCTGGCTGGCCACATCGGCAGGGTTGGCCGTGGCCAACAAGCGCGTACCTAACCTTCTAAAGTCGCCATTGAATTGGACGACGTTCGACATGATCCAGTATCCCTCGCTTGCGAGTGATCGATTCCGCCGCGTGGTCCAGTTCGAGTCCGACCTGTATGTGGCGACCAGCCTCGGCGCCTATCGGATGGGCATCTCGGGATCCGACACGACCTTTCTGAATGTTCCATTTGGGCAAGGGTACCGTTGCTCCGATCTTCGCATCGAGCACGATTCTCTCTTTGTCTACAGTGACGCCGGGTTGGCGGTTGTGAAGTCAGGGACCGTCGTCCAGGTCAGCTTGCCTGGTTTTCCAGCGCCAAAGGCTCTGAGCAGCGGCTCGCGAAGCGAGCGCGGGCGCTGGGTGAGTGTTCGTGGCGGGGGGGTATTGGTTGAGACTGATGGGACGTATCAGGCGTACCCCTTCACCGGCATGCCAACCAATGATGTGGCCGAAGTTATGACTGATCGCCAAGGCGTTCTGACAACGATCTTCTCCTCAAACGGAGCGGCGCGATATGCGAACGGGGAATGGGCGCTGAGACAAGTGAACGGCGGTTCGGCGATTTCAGCGATGTCTGACTCTTCAGGAAGTGTCTGGTTTGGCACTTTTGGAGGTGGCTTGTGGCACCTTGCCGATTCCGGTGCGGCACATTATACCGAGGCGAACTCAACGCTTCGTTCTGTGCCGGAGAATAGTAACCACGAGTTCATTGTGGTCACCGATCTGGCGAACGACGGTCATTACCTGTACGCGACCTGTTTTCGCGGACGCGGCCTAACACCGGTGGCGGTCGGCGACTTGAGGCAGATCGACGACCCATCGCGGTGGACGTCGCTGGGATTCTCCGACGGCGTCACCGATACCATGTTGATCTCGGTCGACTGTTGGGATGGATATGTCGTGGTCGGTTCTGAAGGTCAAGGAGTCTTCCGGTGCTACGTGGGTCCCGATCCTTTCGTCAAGGCCGATGATTCAGTGTGGCACTATACGGCTGAGCAAGGGCGTCTGCGATCTGATATTGTCCGGGTGGTCAAATTCTCCAATGACGGGGACTTGTGGGTAGGGACGAACTTTGGGCTCTCACGCTTTGATCCGCTGCGCGGTCGCAATGGGTTGTTTGTCGATGTTGATCTTCCGAACGGGATTGGTCCCGATATCACCGATCTGGAGTTCGACAGTCGGGGGAATCTCTGGATTTCCGCCCACAACGGATTGGCGCTCCGCGACGCCGTCACCGGTCGGATTGCGCTCTTCACCACATTGAACAGCGGATTGGTAGCCGACGATGTTCGCAAGGTTTCTTTCGATCGGGTGACTGGGAAGCTCTATGCTGCCACCGGCTCTGGAGTCTCCGTTCTTTCCTCGCTCTACGGAAATCCTACCGATGCAGTTGCCGATGTTGTCGCGTTTCCCAATCCCTTTGTCGTTGGTACAGAAAACAGCAGGGTTGAGTTCAATTATAGCGGCGTATTCACCCTGATGATCTTCACGACGGCGGGGGATCTCGTGCGTGAAACATCACTTCAGAACTGGGATGGTCGCTCTCAATCGGGCGAGTTGGTTGCTTCGGGCGTTTATCTATACGTTCTATCGACGCCCGGTGGTTTAACAGGTCGGGGGAAGATTCTTCTGATTCGACAATGATTACTGTTGACCGGCTCAGCAGTCGCGAACTGTCGGTCGATCTTGCCGACGAATTATGGCAGTGGTCGCTGTTCTCGTCACCTGCATTTGCCGCCGCCTGGAAGACAATGGGAGGACAGGAAGTCTACTGGATTACTTCGGAAAACGGCTATCCGTCGGCGATTCTGACCGGTCTGGAGTGGGGCGTATGGCCGTTCACACGACTTCAGTCTATGCCGAACGGCCTGTATGCGCATCTCTACGTAGCGACTGATGCCAAAGAAAGTATCGAGCGATTGGGTCAGGAATTGGCTCGAGCAATCTCGCGGGCGGGATACGCGAAGGCCTTCATCAATGACTACCACAAGAATCTGCCGCCGCTTGCCGGTTTCGAGCAGCTTACTGAACGAACAACGTTGGTTGAGATCGCGCACCCGGAGTGGGAGCCTCCGGATCGGACGCTGCGACAGGAAGTGCGTCGTGCGGAGCGTGAGGGGCTGTGCCATACCCTGTTCGACATAGATCATGACATGGAACCGTTTCTGACTTTGGTTCGTGATGCCGATGATCGCATCGGGCGCCGCACAAAATACTCCCCTTCGTTCTTTCGTGGTCTGGCGGAGCTGGCCACGCAGGATCGACGCGTTCATTGGAGCGTGGCTCGGATCGACCACAGACATGTGGCCTCTCACATATATTTCCTCGATGGAAACATGGCTCTGGCGTGGCAAATCTACTTTGACAAGAGCGCGCCGCAGCTCAAGCCGAACCAATACCTGCTCATGAAGAACGCCGAGCACTTCGCATCGCAGGGTGTGAAATACCTAAATCTTGGCTCTACCCCCTATGGCGCCGCGGGAGCCGCAACCTTCAAAGAAAAGTGGGGCGGCATTCAGTTCGAATATCCCAGTTATCGCCGTCGTTCGTTCCTGGGGAAACTGCTATGACTGGAGCATCGATGAGAGTCCTCGTGCTGGCCGATAGTCGGGCGTTCCACACCGAGCGCTATGTGCGGGAGCTTCGTCGCCAGGGGTGCCAGGTTCTGACGGCATCACTCGAACATGGAACAATGGCGCATTTTCATCTCTCGCCGTCGGGTCCGCTGAAGGGGTTAAATTATGCGCTGGCTTCGTGCCAATTGCCCACTCTCGCACGCCGCTTTCAACCGGACATCGTGAATCCGCAATTTGTGTCCGGCTATGGGTTCATGGCCACGCTGGCGCGGCTGCAGAAACAGGCGCCGGTCGTCATGACCATGTGGGGATCGGACATCCTGGTCGTACCGAACAAATCCCCGTTTCATAAATGGAAAGTGACTCGGGCGCTTCGCTCCGCTGATTTTGTGTTTGGGGATTCTCGCTACATTCTGGACAAGGCACGGGCGTTGGTCCCACTAAAGGAGTCCGCCGTTGTCCCATGGGGCATCGAAGAGGAGTATCTTAAGCTGCATCAGGATCGACCAATCAACGGGTCGCTTCGCATTATCGTTCCTCGCACCCATGAGGATGTGTATGGAAACGAAGAGATACTTCGAGCGTTGTCCTCGCTCATTGTACAGGGGCAGATTCTCCTCACGGTACCGGCGTTTGGCACTCAGGTCGAGCGGTTTCGCGCGCTGGCGAATCGTCTCGTCGGAGAGCGCGTGCAGTACTATCAGAAGATGCCTCGCTCTTGTTTCCTGAGGTTCATGGCGAACCATGACTGCTATCTTTCCAACGCGCGTTCGGACTCGTCGCCGGCATCGCTGATCGAGGCCTTCGCGTTGGGGCTTGTTCCCATTGCCGCTGACATTCCGGGCGTGCGCGAATGGCTCTCCGACGAGTCAGGCTACCGGTTCACACAAGGGAACGAAGCCGAGCTGCGGGCGACTGTGGGGAAAGTCATTAGTGACCGAGGGTCACACTCGACGCTGCGTGATCGAAATCTCGCGAAAGTCCGCCGAGAAGCCCTCTTCGAGCAGAACATGGCGACCGTCATCGAGGTCATGCGCCGACTGGCCGCAATGAGAGCAGGATGAACAAGAAACTCCTACTCATCTGTTACTATTTCCCACCGTTAGGGCTTGGCGGAGTAGGTCGACCACTGAATCTCTTTCGTCGATTGCCGACTCATGGCTGGGACTGCCATGTGCTCACGGTCAAGCCGGTGGCATATCGTAGCTTCGAGCCGGAACTGCTTGCGCAACTCGACACCAACAGGATCCACCGCGCCGGATCGCTTGATCCTCAACGAATTCTATATCTGCTGGGCGCACGCCAGATACGGGCCGCAACTATTGCGCGCGGACGGGTCATCTCTGAGCGCTTCTTTCCAGATGCAAAGATCGGCTGGGTCGCACGGGCAATTCGGCTGGGTCGAACGCTCATCGAGAACAAGCGCTTTGATGCGATCCTGTCGACCTCTCCGCCGATTTCATGTCACCTTGTGGCGGAACGTCTGGCGAGAGAATATCGCATTCCATGGGTCGCCGACTTTCGGGATTACTGGACCGTCTTCAAGATCGAGGATTCGTACACAAAGGACTCATTTGTGCGAAAAGGGAATCAACTGAGAGAAAAGATTGTTGCCGGAGCCTCGGCAATTACAACCGTGAACAAGGACATCGCGTCGTACCTGGGGAGTGGGGCGGTCATTCGAAATGCCTATGACGAAGGGCTGGTGTCGCTGTGGAAGGTTCCGGCCAGGGGTTCGACGTTTACGATCGGGATGGTTGGGCACCAGGAGGAATTCCCGAGCGCGCAATCACTGTGCGCAGTCTTGAAGGTTGCGCAGAATATGGGGATCGGCACTGTCGGACCGATTCATGTCATACAGGCCGGGCGTGTCGACCCGGACTGGTTGAATCGGACGATCAAGGAGAGCGGTGCGCAAGTGTCAATTACGGTTCTCCGAGAATTGAAACGCACAGACATGATCGCCGCCCTTTCGGATTGTTCCCTCATCCACTTTAATGTACCGCGCCGCGCCGGACACGATATCATCCCGGGGAAGTTATATGACCTGCTGGCGTCTGGACGCCCGTTGCTCGTTGATGCTCCAGAAGACTCCGAAGTGGCGAGCATCATCCGCCAGACAGGAGCTGGAATGACCTACGGGGAGTCATCGCTCACTCCAGCGGCGGAATTTGTTTGCGATCTGGCGAAGAGACATGAGAACGCCACACTGAGCATCCAACCTTCGCCACTCTATGCACATGAATTTGGGTCGAGTCTTCAGGGACTGCGATTTGCCGAACTTCTGAATGGACTAGTCGGATGAGGGAGCCCTGTCAGCTTTCCGCAATTGTTATCTCCTATAATGGCGAGCAGTTCTTAGGAGACTGCTTGTCAACCCTCATCGACGAGTTGAAGGGAATCAATGGCGAGGTACTGGTCGTTGATAACGGCTCAACCGATCGCTCGATAAGCTTGATCCAGGACAAGTTCCCACAGGTGAGGTTAATCGCCAACGCGTCAAACATAGGTTTTGCCGCAGCGGTCAATATCGGCCTGTCGGAATCGCGCGGAGAATATCTCTTCATCCTCAATCAGGACTTGCGGTTCCGATCGGGTGTCGTGAGCTCTCTACTGGCACGAATCAGGAGCGATCCGCGCATCGGCATCATTGGTCCGAAGTTTGTCGGTTTCGATGGTCGGCTGCAGAGATGCGCGCGTGCCTTTCCTTCGTATCGACATGTGTTGTACGAGGCGCTGTTTCTCTCGAGGCTCTTTCCCACTCACCGAGAGTTTGGATCGTGGCGGATGGGGTGGTTTGACCATGAAAGTGAGCGATTTGTCGATCAGCCGATGGGATCGGCGATGCTGATCCCCCGACGTGTAGTCGACGAGGTTGGGACTCTCGATGAGCATTTTCCGATCTACTTCAATGACGTTGATTTCTGTCGTCGGCTTCACCTTGCCGGGTATCGTCGTCTATACTATCCAACGGCCGTCGTCGAACACTATGTGGGGGGATCGGCTCGAAAGTGGCCGGTGCGAATGAAAGCGCGATCGATGTTCTCCTTCTATCGATACTTGCGCAAGTATGCCCCGCGAAAGGAACTACCGATCCTGTGGGGAACAGGGTTCCTCATGATGGTGGCCTTGGGGCCACTGCTTCTGCTCACCTTTCTTTCCAGTCGGAAACTTTCGCGTGCGTTTGACAGATGATGACCGTTGCTATTTGAGCAGGACCATCTTGCGCGACTGTGTGTACTGCCCAGCCTGAAGCCGATAGAAGTACACGCCGCTGGCGACCGACTCACCATCTGAATCGCGACCATCCCATTCGATTTCATGTTTTCCAGAGGAGAGCATGCCGTGCGACAAGGTTATGATCGCCTGCCCCAGAAGGTTATGCACAGTCAGAAGTGCGTCGCTTCGCTCCGGCAAATCAAAAGAGATCGTCGTGTTTGGATTGAAGGGGTTCGGATAGTTTTGAGACAAACTGAAGACTTCGGGAAGCGACTGGTTGTCGTCGCCGACATCGGTGACGAGAGTGCGAGTGTACGCGGCTCGCGCGACGGGCGAACCCGGGGCGACCGCCGCCAAGCGGTACGACGTAGCCAGTGCAAAAGGATATGTGATGACGGCGTGACCATTCTGATCAGTGCGATACCGCCCGACGACAGTTCCCCCTTCGGACAGGTAGACGGAAGCCTCGGCAAGGGGATCGTCCCCACTCATTACCTGAAGACCAAGTGAATCGGCATGGGAGGTGACCTGGATGGAAACCGAGTCGGGCACTCTCGTATAGAGCCTCAGGGTCGGGTCGCCGAGGAAATCCTGCCCGTAGACAAGGTCACGGTAGTATCGGTACACTTTCTTGGAAGCATACATGGCTTCAACCGCGGGACGATCCGGATGGGCGAAGAGTGAGTCGTAGAATGCCGCTTGCATGCGGTAGCTCACGCTAACCCATCCCCAACGAGTATTGCCAATGAAAGCGACCGCGCCCCGGCGATCGCCGAGCAGTTTGGGGCACATAAAGTGGTCGCGATCGTTCTGCGGGAAGGCAGAGGCGTCGAACAGGCCGTTGTCACAAGCCAGAGAATAGTAGAATGCGGGTTTCCCCAGCGCAAAAATAGAATCGATCGATCCCTGGCTCCCTGACGGTTCTGCGTTCAGGAAATAAGATTTCGGCCACTCGTTGTATCTGGCAGAGCGAACAATGAAACCGTCCGGACGGCCGTGAGCGATGACATTGATCATGCCAAAACCGGTAGCAAGCACTGGTCGAAGTTCGGCAGGTTGAAGATTCGCAGGAGCCGGATCCTCTCCCGAGAGAGATTCGACTCCGTTCGCGGTATCAATAGTGAAACTCGATGGAAACGCTGCCGTGACCGCTTCGTGCTGACCGCCATAACCGTAATCACGCATCTGGTCGGATGAGAAGATGAGCGACTTCCCAAGATAAGAGAGATCGTTTGTGCCCGAGCAGGTTTCGTACTCAATGAGCTTCTGGATGTAGTGGGCGACGTCATCATGATCGCGAAGAGGCAGTCGGCCGACAAATAGCTCCGGCGTCAGATCGGGGGTGTCATGAGTCGGTTCCCCCCAGATGCTGTCGCCGTCACGGTCCCAGTCACCCGTCAAGTCGGCAAAGTAAAGGTCGCAAACCTGCTGTTGATCGAGCAGCTGGGGCGTTCGAGTATCGAGATCGTAGGCGTAGCGAATGGGCAGTATTGATTCATCACCTCCGAGGAGCAGATACCGCCCCCCTTGTTGATGGAACCCCTTCAAGTAAGTGCGGAGCTTCTCGGCGTTGTCGCGGCCTGATGACATTTGCAGGATGCTGTCGATGACAATGATCTCGACCGTGTAACCGGTTTCCCTCTTGTACTGTTGGAGAGGGACGAAAGCAGACGCGAGTGATGCCGACGTAACGATGACGTAGTCAATTGTACCCGGTGAGCGTGGCGAATTCGCAGCGTCATCGTCCTGCGCTGCCGTTTCTGTCGCTGCCGGGTCCGTTTCCCTCACGTCACTCGAATAGATCTGACGGAC
The DNA here is from genome assembly GCA_964540105.1 of uncultured Ignavibacteriales bacterium. Taxonomy (GTDB): domain Bacteria; phylum Zixibacteria; class MSB-5A5; order GN15; family FEB-12; genus DATKJY01. Next base: position 549,830 of record CAZILL010000002.1, read on the forward strand.
AGCTGTACTGATCGAAATGTCGCGATTGAAAAGCAATGTCCCGTCTGGAGTGACGGTTAGAGGGAAGATGGCCAGCTCTGCGTACCTTCTGCCGCCCACTGAACCCTCACGCACAACCTGGACCGGCGTGAACCCCGGGCGAATTGATTGTCGATCGGCGCGAATACGCTCGTCGAGCCTGGCATCATCCGAGGTCGTGATGTCGATCAGACGTTCAGGCGGTAGAGTTTCCGAGAGCGTATCCTGATGATAGACATCGAAACGAAGTTCCGACACCTGGTCGTTGGCGGAGAGATCAAGGTAGATCGTTCGCACAGGTAGCAACGCCGAAAATCCGACTGGTATCGAGCGGTACGACGTGTAGCTCGCAGCGGCACGATTTGGGTCGACTGTCAGGTGACGGCGATCGAAACTGAGGGTCGCGATATTCGCTGCCTTGCAGGGGAGTGAGACTGCCAGTGCAAGTGCTACGACCAGAAACGCTCTCGACATTATGGAATCCTTGTTTCAATGTGAACTCAAGGATCTCATGGGCAATTTCACGGCCTCGAAGACGGCGCTCGGGTCGACGCGAGCCACTGATCAGTAACTGATTGCGAATCGATATGTTACACGACAACTAAGAACGGGAAGGGAAAAGATTTCCTCTATTCCGGCAGATGCGACAGTAGGGGAAAGTCAATACTGTAGAGCTGGTTGACGTTGTTTATGACGAAGTCAAGGGAAAAGAGGTTCCAATTTGACCAAAAGCGGGACAAGAGGTTGAAGTGCGAGTGTTCTTTCGTGTCCTATTAGTCAATGATTCACAGACGTTTAGCCATGTGATTTTTTTCATAATCAAGCCGAAAAAGAACTTGACTTGATGGTTAGGAAAGTGATAATTCTGGTAAAAATTGGGTAAGAGTGGTTGAAAGTGGTGGGACTGCCTTGACAGGGTTTTACGGTCAGTATCAGACAGCAATGGATGGCAAGGGCCGATTGGTGTTGCCCGCGAAGCTGAGATCTGTCAAGGGGGTTTCTGATGAGCCGCTTCTGGACGGCCCGATTGTCCTGACCAGAGGATTGGAAGGATGTCTGAGTCTTTATCCGGAGGCTGAATGGGATGAGATCCAGAGACGGCTCGCCTCGCTGAGTTTTACCCAGAAAGACTTTCGGTTCTTTAGTCGGAGGTTCTATTCGGCGGCCAGCGCGGTGGTTCCTGACAAGAACGGGCGAATCCTGATTCCGTCACCGCTTGTGCACGAAGCCGGCCTGAAGAAGGAACTCCTGGTCATCGGCGTGAATCGCTGGATCGAGGTGTGGAATCCGGAGCGATTCCAGTACTATCTGGAGCAATTCGCCGGCAGCTACGAAGAGGTAGCAGAACGACTCTTCTCGGGCGATGGCCGGAACGACGCCTGAACCCTATCATCGACCGGCGCTGGTTGATGATGTTGTCCGACTTTTGAGAACCGATCCGCAGGGCTCCTACCTTGACCTGACGGCAGGTGGGGGAGGACACCTGATAGCGTTAGCAAGGACCCTTGGGGCGAAGGCCCGACTGTACGGAATTGACGCCGATCCGGCGGCAGCAGCGCAGGCGACGGCGGCACTCCGGCCTTTGGCCCAATACAGAGAGATTGTTTGCACTCCCTTTGCGGATGTGCTGAAGGTGGCGGCGCATTTTGAAGACAAATCCTTTGATGGCGTACTTCTCGATCTGGGCATCTCCTCGCGGCAAATCGATGATCAGTCACGAGGATTCTCATATCGTCAGGATGGTCCGCTCGACATGCGCTTTGATCCCACATACGGAGGCAGCGCCTCGGACTTAGTCAACAGCCTTGAAGAGAAAGAGATTAGCCGGATTCTGAGTGAATTCGGCGAAGAACGACAGTCAGGAAGACTCGCGCGGGCGATAGTCAAGGAAAGGCAGAACCAACTGATTACCACGACAGGACAACTCGCCGCCGTTGTCATGGCACAGATCAGGCCACCCCATCAGGTGAAATCTCTGGCGCGTGTCTTTCAGGCGTTCCGCATTGCCGTGAATCATGAACTCGACCAACTGACGAGTGTGCTTCCCGCGGCCCTCTCCCTGCTCAATGGCGGTGGACGGCTGGCGGTGATTTCTTACCACTCCCTTGAAGATCGTATCGTCAAGCGTTTCTTCCAGACCCAGGCGCATGGAGAGTGTTCGTGTCCGCCGAAGCTGGCGATCTGCGCCTGTGGAAGCCGCCCTCGGGTGACCATTGTGACTGCAAAGCCGATCACCCCGACGAGTCAGGAAAAGAGCTCGAATCCCCGAGCCCGTTCGGCCAAGCTCAGGGTAGCGGAGAAACTCCCGTAATGGTCAGATCGGTGCGCAAATTCAAGGAGACGGTCGAGATGCGCGGGATGCTGCTCACTCGAATCCGCTCGCACAAGTATTTCGCCCTCGGGTTCCTGGCGTTGGCGCTGCTGCTGGTTGCCTTCGGCCATATCTGGCAGAGGGTGCATGTGATGCATCTGGTAAGAGAGGTTGGGGAATTGACATCGATTAATCATGAACTTGTCGACCGCACGAGAAAGGCTGAGACCGACATCGCGGCGCTTTCGATGGCCTCGAGGGTTCAAACATACGCCGCTGATTCTCTCGGGCTTCGACCGATCCCGGCCGACCATCTGGTCACTCTCCCCCACGAGTCGAAACGTGCCGTGCCGGTCGATGAGTTCGCGACGATGGTGTGGTCGATAAAGCGGGTCGCCGAGTATCTGCCCGTGCTCACTGAGACACAGGCAGCGGCCTCAGAACTGCGTCCGATCATGTTCGACTCAGTTGCCAATCGAAGGGGCGAGCGATGACTCGCACGCGGCAGGAACACCTTCGACTCGGCCTTCTCTTTACGTTTGTTATCATCTGCTTTGTAGTCTTTGCCGCTCGCCTGGCGCACCTGCAGCTCTACCTCAACCAACGATACTCTGCTGTCGTTTCGCGACAGTCGACCGGCAAGCTGACGATACCCGCCGAACGAGGCTTGATCTACGATCGCAATGGACAGGTTGTGGCCAAGAATGTGATCGGGTGTTCTTTGTATGCTTTCCCGGAGAATGCAGCGGAAGTGGATTCCGTCGGCAGATACCTTGATCGACTTTTCCACTTCCCTGCCGGAGTTGCGGAGCGTGAATACAAGCTGAGCCCCCATAAATTTCGCTGGATCAAGCGACGCTTGGGCGATGCCGAGGCGCGCCAGATCGAGGCCGACGCACAGCCGGGTCTCCATATTCGCAAGGAGAGTCAGCGGGAATATCCCTTTGGATTGGTAGGAAAACAGATCATCGGATTTACAGATATTGACAATCAGGGACAATCGTCGTTTGAGCTGACCTACGATTCGGCAATGCAGGGGCAGAGCGGATTGGCGGACATCCGACGTGACGGGCTCCGCAACACGTATCGTGTCAACGAAGAGGCACTGCTGAAGCCCGTTCCGGGGACATCACTGGTACTCACTGTCGACTGGCACCTTCAGGATATCGTTGAACAGGAGCTGAAGCACGCGGTGGATACATTTGACGCCGAGACCGGAATGGCGGTCTTTCTCGATTGCCGGAGCGGCGAAATCCTCGCGATGGCGCACTATGATCCGAATGAGAAGGACCGCGAACGGCCCACGAAATTGAGGGCGATCAGCGATCAGTTCGAACCGGGATCAGTGTTCAAAGCGTTTACTGCAGCCGGAGTACTTGACGGAGGGCCTGTCAACTTCGGGGAGCAAGTTTACTGTGAGAACGGCGCCTGGAAAGTTGGACGGAGAACGCTTCATGACGACAAGAAGCATGGGTGGCTGAATTTCCGCGAGATTATCGAGCTCTCCAGCAATATTGGAATTGCCAAATGGGCGATTCGGCGTGACGGCGGTGACCTGTATGACATGTACCGGCGCTTCGGTTTTGGGAAGCGATCCAAATGCGGACTACCCGGTGAAGCGGCAGGGCGGTTGGTGCCACCCTCACGCTGGTCTGATTTCAACATCGCCCAGACGGCAATGGGACATTCCATCGCAGTGACCACGCTGCAACTCGCGAGAGCGTTTGGCTCGATTGCCAATGGCGGAGAGATTATTCACCCACAGATCTTGCTCGGACAAGTCGATAAGGACGGGCATGTTGTGCCCATTGCCCCGCGAGAGTCAGCGGGAAGTGTCATGCACAATGGTACACTTGACTCGCTGAAAGCGTTTCTGCGGGGAGTGGTTGAAAACGGAACGGCAAAGGTCGTGAATTCAAAGGTGGTCGAAATCGCCGGGAAGACCGGCACAGCCGAATTGCCTGACCTGGAAACCGGTCGCTACTTCAAGAATCGCTTTGTCGGGAGTTTTGCAGGGTTCTTTCCTTATCAATCCCCCCTGATTGCCGGCGCGGTTATGTTGATCAATCCACAGCCGGTCCATTACGGCGGCCTTACCTCCGGACCGACCTTTCGCCGCATCGCTGAGCGCTATGCCATTCTGAATCCGGATCTGTACGCGGTTACAGGCGGCACGCTTGCGCGGAAGGAGGGGGGGCTTGACAGTATGCTTCAGACTCCGAGTTTCGTTGGCCGAGATGTCTCACTGGTTGCAACGCTGGCTGAGGCACGGGGGATAAAGCTGCGCAGCGCCGTCGCTGAGGGGACGGTGGTCTGGCAGTTTCCCCCGCCCGGCCGTCTGATGTTTCGTGGAGATGATGTCATGGTTGCCGCCACTTCTACCGATGGCGCCATGAGGATGCCGGACATGACCGGTTTACCGGTCAACAAAGTGTTCGCCTTCCTCACCCACGCAAAGGTAGCGGTGAAGGTGAAAGGCGCGGGCAAAGTGGTCAGCCAATCGGTCCCGGCTGGTGAGGTAATCACCAGCGGCATGGTTTGTCAATTGGAATGTCAGTCAATCTGAGGAGCGCCCCATCAAACTATCCGAGTTAGTCGCAGGGTTGGAATCGGCCGAAGTGATCGGGAAAGCCGACGTCGAGATCGAGAACATCGAATACGATTCAAGGCAGATCCGTCCGAACGGTCTGTTCTTTGCGATCAAAGGGTTCGCTGTTGACGGGTATGACTTTGTCCCACAGGCGAGAGCAGCCGGAGCAGTGGCTGCGCTGGGAGAGCGGGAGTCGTGCGACATCGCGACGTATGTCAGAGTTGCCGATGTCCGCAAAGCGATGTCTGATGTTGCCGCCCGTTTCTATGGATATCCCGGCCACCGGCTCAAGGTCTGCGGAGTGACAGGTACTAACGGGAAGACCACTACCTGCAATCTGATTAAGAAGATCCTCGAAGCGCGCGGCAAATCGGTCGGGCTGGTCACGTCGCTTCTCTATGACACAGGCCGCGAATTGTTCAGAGCTGAACGGACGACGCCCGAATCGCTGGACCTGCAGCGACTACTCTTTCTCATGCGTCAAAATCAGTGCGTCAACGCCGTCGTCGAGGTCTCGTCGCATGCGTTGGCTCTTCACCGGGTGGATAATATCAATTTCAGGGTTGCCGTCTTCACGAATTTCACGCGCGATCATCTTGATTTTCACCAGACCATGGAAGAGTACTTCAGAGTGAAGGCGACGCTTGTACAACGGCTTGAAGGTCCCATGAGCTACGCGGTCATCAATCTCGACGTACCCGAGTTCCATGCGCTGTTCGGAGAGTTGAGTGGGCCGTTCATCGCATATTCATTGCATAACCGCCACGCGGATGTCTACTGCGGCGACCTTGAGATACGACCCGACGGAACCACGTTCGATCTGGCGACCCCAATGGGGATGCAGACCGTCAACCTGAAGCTTCCCGGGCGTTTCAACCTGATGAATGCCCTGGCGGCGTCGGCCGCCGGATTGGCCTCCGGCATCGATCTCGATAGCGTCGTGCATGGATTGGAGAGTGCAGAACCGGTACCCGGACGATTCAACAGCATTACGACGGGGCAGCCGTTCGGGGTTTTCGTCGACTTCGCCCACACTCCCGATGCGATCGAGAGATTGTGCGAATCGGCGCGCGGTGTGTCAAAGGGGAGACTGCTCCTGCTCTTTGGCTGTGGTGGTGACAAGGATAAGGGGAAACGGCCACAGATGGGGAAGGCTGCCGTGAGTAGCGCCGATTATGTCGTGGTGACTTCCGACAACCCCCGTAGTGAGGAGCCCCTCAGCATTATCAACGAGATTAGACCCGGGCTCTCTGGGAAGAACTATCAAATTGTCCCGGATCGCCGGGAGGCAATCGAACTGATCCTGCGAAAGGCCAAGCCTGGGGATGTCGTTCTTCTGGCCGGAAAAGGCGCTGAAACCTACCAGGAAATCAAAGGAGTGCGTCAGCCATTTGACGACATGGCTGTGGCACGAGAGATTCTCGCGGTAATGGGATATTCGGGCGTAACAGTCGGTGAGGGGACGTGATCAGCTTGCGGTTCGAACAGGTTGCGCACATGACAGGAGGAACCCTGTACAACACGGCCAACGCCGATCGGACATTCACCGGCGTCGCGATCGACAGCCGCACGGTGCGTCCGGGTGAGTTGTTTGTGGCGATCAAAGGGGTTCGCTTCGACGGCCACGAATTTATTGGCCAGGCTATCGAACGGGGCGCAAGCGGAATTATCTCGGAGTTTTCATACGTGAGCTTAGAGCAGATTCGCGGCGATGTTGCCGTTATCGCGGTCGAGAATAGTCACGCGGCAATGATCAGTCTCGCGACCAAGTATCGGCAAGCGAGCGGCGCTCGATTCATCGGCATAACAGGCTCCAACGGGAAAACCACGACGAAAGAGTTCCTCTACCAGATGCTGCGCGCGTTCGAACCCGCGACGTATCGGTCCCCCGGTAATCTGAACAACCTGTTTGGGGCACCACTGTCGCTCTTCTCCATGCCGTTGAAGACTCGGGTGGCAATCATGGAGCTTGGAATTTCGATCAAGGGGGAGATGGCTCGTCTGGCTCGGATCGTACGACCCGACGTAGTCGTGATTACGAATATAGGGGCAACGCATCTCGAACACCTGGGTTCGGCTGAGGGTGTCGCTCGTGAGAAACTGCAGCTTGTTCTCCAGCCGGATACCAAAGCGCAGGTGATCATCAACGGCGATGACACGATCCTTGTGAGTGAGACACAAAAGGTCCGGTGCGACGTTGTTACGTTCGGAATTGGCGCGGCGTCGACATTTCGACCTGACGCGATAATACCGGACGGTTCGAAGGGAACGATTGTGACTATTGAGGGGCATCGGTTCCGATTGCCTCTATTTGGCCGGCATCAGGTTTACAACCTCCTTGCCGCTTACGCAGTGTGCCGAACCCTCAGCTATGACTTTGCCGGTATCGACACCGAGGCACTTGCGTTTGACAGCGCTCCCATGCGCGGACAGAGCCTTGTCAGGCGGGGAATTACTTTTGTCGCGGACTGCTACAATGCGAATCCAGAATCGGTTCGCTCGGGATTGGCGTCGCTGTCGGAGATGGCGTTCATCGGGCGGCGGGTGATCGTGCTCGGCGATATGCTCGAACTTGGAGCAGGAGAGAAGGAATATCATCGCGAAATCGGGCGGCTGCTGCCGAATCAGATCGCCGACAAGGTCGTGCTCGTTGGCCAACTGTCGCGCTTCACCCTCGAAGCGGCGCTGTCGGCAGGGTTGGCCGGGAACCACGTGGAGCACTTTGCAACGGCCGAGGCTGCCGCCGAGTTTCTGCAGGGGTATCTCCACGAGGATGATTTTGTGTATGTGAAAGGTTCGCGGGGGATTGGCCTCGAAGCGATTCTGGACAAATGGAATACGAAAGAGAGTGCGGGCTGATGCTGTACCACCTGCTGTTTCCTCTGACGCAATACTACTCCGGTTTCAACCTGTTTCGCTACATCACGTTCCGAACGGCTGGGGCTACAGTGACTGCCCTGATTATCTGCCTGCTCCTCGGACCGCTCTTCATTCGGATTTTGCGCAGGTACCAGATTGGCGAACAGATTCGCGACGACGGTCCGGCTCATCACAAAAACAAGGCCGGCACACCGACGATGGGGGGGCTGATCATCCTTGCCGGTATAGTCATACCCACGTTGCTGTGGGCGAACCTGACCAATTTCTACGTGCTGATGGCGCTCCTTGTCACGGTGTGGTTGGGGGGATTGGGGTATCTGGATGATTATTCGAAGGTGATCAAGAAGCAAAAAGGCGGGATGGTGGCACGCAAGAAGTTTGCGGGTCAGCTCATACTAGGGCTGTTGTTTGGACTCTTGCTGACCTACATGGCTCCTGATGGGCAATACGATGGTACAACGAGCATTCCCTTCTTCAAGAACTTCATGCTGAATCTGAGTTTCCTCTATATACCGTTTGTCATGTTCGTCATCACCGGTTCATCAAACGCTGTCAACCTGACCGACGGCCTCGACGGCCTCGCGATTGGTCTGTGCGGACTCTGTTTCATGGCTTTTCTGGGGATTGTCTATGTCACGGGACGGCTCGATTACTCCAACTACCTGCAGATCGAATATTTCCCGGGGACCGGAGAGTTGTCGATCTTCTGTGGCGCCGCGGTCGGATCAGCGCTCGGCTTTCTCTGGTTCAATTCGCATCCGGCGGAAGTCTTCATGGGAGACACCGGTTCGCTCGCGCTTGGGGGAGCGCTCGGGGCCATTGCCATCCTGGTCAAGAAGGAACTGCTGCTGGTCATCGTGGGCGGGGTCTTTGTCATGACGGCGATGTCGGTCATTATTCAGGTCCTCTCCTACCGCTATCGAGGCGGCAAACGAGTTTTCAAGATGGCGCCAATCCATCACCACTTCGAACTCTCCGGGTGGTCTGAGACGAAGGTGGTTGTGCGCTTTTGGATTATGGGAGCGATGTGCGCCCTGCTCACCCTGGCGACATTGAAGATACGATGACAGCCACAGAACGCATCAGAGGGCGAGAGATCGGCATTGTCGGCATGGCCCGCTCCGGCGTAGGAGCTGCCTTGCTTGCCCAGCGCCATGGCGGCAAACCGTTTGTCTCGGACGCGGCCCCCGAGCAAAGGTTGACAGCCCAGATCGAGAAACTGAACACGCACCAGATCCTGTTTGAAACTGGTGGTCACACGGACAGACTGTTGGCATGCGACTACCTGGTTCTATCGCCGGGCGTGCTGCTAACCCTTGATATAGTGGCAAGAGCGAAAGAGCGTGGCGTGCCGGTCTTTTCGGAACTGGAGTTTGCCTCATGGGTGTGCCAGGGGCGCATTGTGGCCATCACCGGCACAAACGGTAAGACGACCACGACAACTCTTGCCGGTGAACTCTTCAAGGCGAGCGGAATGTCAACTTTCGTGTGCGGCAATATTGGCCTGGCCTTTACCGAGGTCGCGGATCAGGTGCCGCCGAACGGAGTCGCCGTGGTTGAGGTCTCCAGTTTCCAGTTGGAATGCATCGAGGATTTCCATCCGTATGTTGCCGCGATCCTCAATATTACCCCCGATCACCTCGACCGACACGGTTCGATGGAGGGATATCGCAAAGTCAAGTTCCGCATCACAGAGAATCAAACCGCCGACGACTATCTCGTGCTGAATGGCGAAGATTCCGATCTCACTTCGCACAAGCCTCAGAGCCGAGCCAACAATCTCTGGTTCTCGACGAGAGAATCTGAGTCTTTGGCCGTGACGTTTGTTCGCAACAAAGAACTTTGGTCGCGGTTCAATGGCCGCGAGCAGTCGATTATCAAGTGCGATCAGATCGGCATACCCGGCAGGCACAACCTGCAGAATGCCGCCGCGGCTGTCAGTATGATGTTGCCGTTTGGAATATCGCCGCAGACTATGGCGGCCGGCCTGGCGAAGTTTCCGGGCGTCGAGCATCGGTTGGAGAAAGCTGGAACAGTCGCTGGTGTGAATTTTGTCAATGACTCCAAGGCTACAAATGTCGACTCAGTCTGCGTTGCACTTCGCTCGATGGCACAACCTGTCTATCTGATCCTCGGTGGTCGGGACAAGGGAGGGAGCTACCTACCCATTATCGAAGCGGGTCGGCACGCGATCAAAGGGCTGATTGTCATCGGAGAAGCGCGGGACAAGATCTTCAGTTCACTGGGGAAGGCGTTCCCGACGGTCTTCGCAGAAACACTCGAAGAAGCGGTCGTGCGTGGGTTCGACCAGGCACATCCGGGCGAGACCGTCCTGCTGTCGCCGGGATGCGCGAGTTTTGACATGTTCGACAATTTCGAACATCGAGGACGAGTTTTCAAGGCAGCGGTGGCGTCGCTAAAGAACGGAAAGAAGAAGAATGAGACTATCAGCCGATAGAAGTCGCGTCGACGAATCACTGTTGGTCACCTATCTGCTGATCGTGGCTTTCGGAATTGTCATGATCTACTCAACGTCATCAATCATGGCCGACAGCCGCTTCGGGTCGAATATGTACTTCCTCAAGAACGAATTGATCTGGGCATTACTCTCTCTCGGCGTGATGGGCTTGCTCATCAAGATCGATCTGAGGCGTTTCGCGACGCTCTCGGTGCCGGCCCTGCTGGTTGTCGTTGTTCTGTTGATCGTCGTGTTTGCCATGCCGGCCCGCAATGGATCGCATCGCTGGCTGATCGTTGGGCCACTGACCCTGCAACCGTCGGAGCTGTTCAAGTTTCTGGTTGTTTATTACCTGGCGTTTTCACTGTCAAACCCTCAGCGGAACATCACCAGCATTCGACAGCTTCTGATTCCTTACGCCCCGCTTCTCGGGGTCGGGCTGGGATTGATCTTTCTCGAACCGAATCTTGGCCAGACGATGCTCGTTTTTGGCACTGCCCTCGGCATTTTCTTTCTAGCCGGCATGCGGCTCAAGCACATTGCAGCCGCAGCCCTGCCTCTCCTGGGCGTGGCCACGATCGTTGTCTTTGTCTTCGGTTATAAGCGTTCGCGGATTATTGACCACTTGGACGCCATCATGGACCCACTTCAGGGGAGTTACCAGGTCAAACAGTCGGCGCTCACCCTCGGAGCTGGCGGACTGTTCGGCACAGGACTCGGGGAGGGACGCCAGAAGCTCTTCTTCCTGCCTTATCCACACACTGACTTCATCTTCAGCGCCTCCGGTGAGGAGGTTGGCTTTGTCGGACTCATGCTTGTGCTGGCTGCCCTCTTCTTCATTCTGTGGCGCGGCTTCAAGATCGCGTCGGCACAAACAGACAAGTTCGGTTTCCTGCTGGCGGCAGGGATGACATGGTCGCTGTTTCTCAATATTGCGCTGAATGTCGGAGTGGCGACGGCCATCCTGCCTGTAACCGGCGTTCCCCTGCCGTTCATTTCGTACGGGGGGTCGTCGCTTCTCATGTCAAGCGCAGCGATAGCCGTGCTGTTGAATTTGTCGCGGAGGAGCGTGGCATGACCACGGCGCTGAGGTCAGTTCGGTTGGTTCTTGCCGGTGGTGGGACAGGAGGGCATCTGTATCCGGCAATAGCCATCGCCGATCGGGTTCGCGAGATCGCGCAGGGAAAGATGAACGTTGAGATAGTTTTTGTAGGGACCAAACGAGGGCTGGAATATCGGCTCGGCAACGCTCTGGGATATCGCCTGCAACTCATAACGGTGTGGGGGCTGGCCCGCCGATTGACACTCAGGAACCTGCTGGTACCGTTCATTCTGATCCGGTCTCTCATCCGAGCGTCGCGTTTCCTCGCACAATTTGCGCCTCAGCTGGTGGTGGCCACGGGAGGATATGTGTGCTGGCCGGTAGCTCGTATGGCCGCGAGGAGAAAGATACCGGTGCTACTTCAGGAACAGAATTCATATCCGGGGATCACCACACGCCGTCTCGCGCCCTTGGCGAGTCGTATCTATCTCGGCTTCGGTAAGGCAGCCGATCATTTCCATACTGACGGACAAGTCCGCGTGACGGGGAATCCGGTGCGTCGCACCATCACCCACGGCAATCGAGAGGAGGCGCTGAGGGTCTTCCGCCTCTCCAAAGACAAGCGAACGATTCTCATTCTCGGCGGGAGCCAGGGGGCGCGGGCCGTCAACCAGGCTGCCTCAAGAGCCCTCCGAGACACACCCTGGTCGAATGATTTCCAACTTTTATGGCAAACGGGGAAAGGGGATTACACGGATGTAATCGCCACGGCGGGTGAGAAGGCACAAGGTCACTCCCTTTTCCCCTTTGAAAATCGCATGGAGTTGGTGTATGCCGCGGCCGATATCGCGGTGGCACGCGCCGGTGCCATTACGCTCGCTGAGTTCGAGGCGTGCGCGCTTCCGTCGGTTCTGATTCCGTACCCGTTCGCGGCCGCTGATCATCAACGCAAGAACGCGCAAGAGTTTGAACGTCAGGGATTCGCGGTCGTGATCGACGAAAGTCGGCTGGGATCGGCCGATCCGATCGGGGTTGCGCGCGAGTTGCTCGCGACAGGCAAAGCTGATCAGATGCGCCAAGCGATACGCTCGGCAACGGCCGGCAGGAAACCGGCGGTCGATGTGATCGCCGAAGAGATTGTCGACATGCTCTCCCAAGTGGAGACAACAGGAGGAAAGGTTGAACATTGACTACACGCTTGACAGAACGGCTCAAAGCTTTCGAAATGGCAAAGTGATGTTTGGACGTTTTCGAAAACTTCACTTCGTCGGAATCGGCGGTGCGGGTATGTCCGGGATCGCGGAGATCCTGCACAACCTCGGGTTTCAGATCAGCGGTTCGGACAGCACGCCCAGTGAGATTACCGAATACCTCCATTCGAAGGGTGTTGTGATACAGGGAGCGCACGAAGCGGGAAATGTCCGCGATGTTGACGTCGTGGTCATCTCGTCGGCGATTGGAGAAAGTAACCCTGAAGTGCGCGAAGCGCGCCAACGGGGTGTACCGGTTATCAAGCGCGCCGAGATGCTCGGAGAACTGATGCGACTCAAGTTCTCGATCGGTGTCGCCGGGACGCACGGCAAGACCACGACTACCTCGATGATCGGGCGCATTCTTCAAAACGCGAAACTCAATCCCACGCTGATAGTGGGCGGAGTGGTGGCTGAACTGGGAACTGGCGCGGCGCTCGGCAGCGGCGATTACCTTGTCGCCGAGGCGGATGAATACGATCGATCGTTCCTGGCGATGTTTCCAAGTATGGCCGTGGTTCTCAATGTGGAGCCCGATCATCTGGAATGCTACAATGGCATGGATGATTTGAAGAACTCGTTCCTGACCTACATGAACCGGGTTCCGTTCTATGGTTCAGCGATCATCTCTGCGGACGACCCGAATAGCGTTGAGCTCACCCCGCGCATAACGAGGCCGCACGCGACTTTTGGATTCAGCGCAAGCGCGGACTATCGGGCGTTGAATATCACTCTTGCCGCCGGGCGTACTGTCTTTTCCGTGTATCATCGTCAGGATCTTCTCGGAGAGGTCATCCTCAGAGTTCCGGGACGACATAATGTCAGCAACGCGCTGGCCGCCGTGGCAGCGACGCGAGAGCTCGACGTGCCCTTCGAGGCCATTGCTGACGCGCTGAGATCGTTCCGAGGTGTCGGGCGACGTTTCGAAATCATCGGAGAGGCCGCGGGGGTGCTGGTGATCGACGACTACGCGCATCACCCAACCGAGATCAAGGCCACTCTGACCGCAGCGCGTGATATCTATCCCGAACGACGGATCATCGCCGTCTTTCAGCCCCACTTGTTCAGTAGAACCCAGCAATTCCTCGGAGAGTTTGCTCAGGCGCTGTCGTTGGCGGCCAAGTGCATTCTCACTGACATTTATCCGGCGCGTGAACTACCGATTGAAGGGGTAACGTCTGAGTGTATTCGGCAGGAAGCGCTTCGTCGGAAGATTGGTGATTTCGACTATGTCGGTACTAAAGATAATGCGATCGACGCTATTCTGAAAATCGCTCGCACCGGCGACGTGGTCATCCTTATCGGCGCGGGTTCGATCACGTACCTGCGTCACACACTCCTGGAGCGTCTAAAGAGTATATGAGCTGGCTCTCGAAAGAAATGAAAGTTCTTCTCTTCTCTCTGACTCTGGTCGTGTCAGGGTTGCTTGCCGCTGTCCAGTACACATCGCTGTGTTCTCTGCAGGCGGTCACGCTGAACGGGCAGAAAGTGGAGAACTGGGAACGTGAGCTTGGTCTGGTTCGTTCGCAGGGAATCCTTAAACAGCCGCTCGACAGTCTGGCCGACGCTCTCTTTGCACGCCAGGGGGTGCGCCATGTGTCGATCGACTACATCCTTCCGAATACGTTGCATATCTCGACGACGAACCTGACTCCGGTCTGCTATGTCCATGATGATGTCAGTGGCATGCTCTTTGGTTTGGACGAGACCGCCCGTGTGGTTCCCCTCGCGAACGACGTTCGTGACTGGGAGCTGCCGATCTGTACGGGCGTCAGGATACGTCTGTTGTTTGATCAGTGTGTCGATCCTCGGGTGAGCTTGGTGGTTCCGCAGCTGAAGGAATTGCACGCGCAGCGACCCGACTTCTTTCGACTTATTAGCGAAGTGAGCTTCGCGAATCCAAGCTATCTGACCATGTCCATTTCCGGCCTGCCCTGCGTTGTGCGGGCCATGCCCATCGACCTGTTGGCGCGACTGGATGATTTCGTCGCCTTTATGGAGCATTATAAGGCGGAACCGTTTAGAGCGAGTGTCTTCGACCTGCGCTACGACAATATGATCGTACGAGAGGCGAAGCCGGAGAAGAAGCGAAAGGACTCAGCGACAGTAGAAAGGATCGTCCAACAAGAGATATCGACTCTCGCTGTAACATCCAGTGGACCGGTGGTTGCCAAGCCCAAGAGCCCGACCGTAGTTCCAGTGAAGGGATCCGATAGCCATCGCAAGGCGGCGCCAGTCAGGCCAGCCGTTGTTAGTACAGGGAATCACCATACTGCTTCACCGAAGCAACCTTCGATAGGAAAGCCGAACACCGTTTCCCGCCCCGTGTTGCCTGTTACTCCCAAAAAGACCGACAGAACTTCGAAAGAGAGCGCGAAAACGAAGAAGGTGACTGCCAATGGCCGCTGAGCAGATTATCGCCGCCCTCGATATCGGCACAACCAAGATTCTCGCCCTGGTTGGGGAACGGGATGAACATGGCGGGATTTACGTCATTGGCCATGGGCAGTCGCCGGCGGAAGGACTCAGGCGGGGAGTCGTGGTTGACATGGATAAGACCGTGCGCTCGATTCGTCGGGCTATCGATGATGCTCAGTTGGTGTCAGGAACAGAGATTGACCGCGTGACAGTCGGGATCTCCGGTGAACATGTGCGCTCCATCAATAGCCAGGGAGTGATCGCCGTCAATCGCGCCGACAATGAAATTACTCCGGCCGACGTCGAGAAGGCCATCGAAGCATCCCGCGCGGTAGCCATACCGGTCGACCGGGAGATCATTCATGTCATTCCGCAGGACTTTTCGGTAGACGACGAATCCGGCATCAAGGATCCGACCGGAATGTCCGGCGTTCGGCTTGAGGTTGAAGCGCATATTGTCACAGCCTCGGTGACGACCACGCGCAATATCTACCGAGCGCTCGAGCGCTGTCAGCTTGGGGTCGATCATATCGTACTCGAAGCGCTCGGACTCGCTCAGGTCCTCCTCTCTGAAGAAGAACGGAGTAGCGGGGCCGTCATCGTCGATTTCGGTGGGGATATCACCAGCGTGTCGCTGTTCTACGACAGCGCCATTCGACACACCGCAGTGGTGTCGCTGGGGAGCAGGAATGTTACCAACGACATCGCGATTGGATTGCGAACCAGCCTCGATCAGGCGGAAGCGATCAAACTTGCCCACGGCGCGTGTCTGGCGTCGCTGGTTGACCCCGATGAGATGATCACAGTCTCTGGCATGGGGGGTAGAGCCGAGCGGGAAATTTCGCGCAATGTACTGGCTTCGATCATTGAACCGAGGGTTGAAGAGGTCTTTTCACTCGTAGCGCGCGAGCTCAAGAGAGTTCATCGCGGTGATACCGCCGCCGCAGGGTTGATCCTGAGCGGAGGCGGATCGCTGCTGCCCGGCGCCGTCGAACTGGCCGAGCAGATGTTTGACATGCCCGTGCGTCGGGGACAGATCAGTGGTTTTGCGCATATCCCCGACGAATTGAACAGCATCCGCTTCGCAACGGCGCACGGGCTGGCGCTCTACGGACTGACCAACGAGTCAGGGGGGGGAAAGCAACGGATCAAGGGTTTCTGGAAGATGATGGAAAATTGGATTACCAAACAGTTCTAATGACTGCAATACCATTCAAGGAGGAACGGTACACAATGGAAAACAAGCACCAGTTCAATCTGGCTGCCGACTACGTTGGCTATGCCAACATCAAGGTCGTGGGAGTCGGCGGAGCGGGAGGCAATGCGATCAATCGGATGATTGCGGCCAACCTGCGCGGCGTGGAGTTTATCGCCATCAACACCGACGCACAGGTGTTGGATCAGAATGTCGCGGAGAAGAAGATCCAGATCGGGCGCGAAATCACCAACGGGCTCGGTGCCGGAGCCAATCCTGAAATCGGGCGCCGCGCGGTCGAGGAAAGCCGGCAGGAAGTTATGCGCGAGATCGGGCACCCCAATCTCGTCTTCATCACCGCCGGAATGGGGGGTGGCACGGGGACCGGAGCCGCACCGGTTGTCGCGGAGATTGCCAAGCAGTCGGGAGCGCTGACGGTGGCGATCGTCACCAAGCCCTTTCACTTCGAAGGGAACAAACGGGCGACGCGCGCTGATCTCGGTTTGGCGGAGTTGAAATCCAAAGTCGACACGCTGATTACCATCCCGAACGAGCGGTTGCTTGAAATCGTCGACAAGAACACAACATTCATCGAAGCCTTTGCGACCGCCGACGATGTCCTTCACCAGGCGACCAAGGGAATTTCGGACCTCATCACCATTCCTGGGTTGATCAACTGTGACTTCGCAGATGTCCGCACGGTCATGCTCGAAATGGGAGACGCCCTCATGGGAACTGGCTGCGGAACCGGCGATGAGAAAGCCATCGACGCCGCGCGTGAAGCGATTCGCTCGCCCCTGTTGGGGAATGTTTCCATCAGTGGGGCGCACGGAGTTCTCATCAACGTGACCGGCGGCGAGGATATGACTCTGTATGATGTCAATACCGCCACCTCGCTGATCTATGAAGAAGCCGGAGCCGACGCCAACATCATCTTTGGCGCGGTGATCGATCCGACCATGAGTAATCAGATGAGAGTGACCGTCATTGCTACGGGAATCGGCGGCAGTCGCGTGGCCGCGCCCGTTGAAGAGAAGAAGCCGGAGATCGCGAGTGTCGGAAAGACCATTTCGCTCTTTCCCGAAGAGCTACTTGTTACCCAGACGGGATTTTCTCCGACCATACCCGAGCACGAAGAGGTGTTGGTCGCTGAGGCGTCTGAATCGCCGCTTTCGTTTGGGGCTACGCACTCCGTCGCGCATGACTCCGGTAACGGCAACGGCGGACAGCGTCATCGAGTACCGGTCTTCAGTGAGGATGATCGCAGTATACCGGCGTACATTCGCCGCCTTGATAACCACAGATAGCGCCGTACGAATGTACGGCACGACAAGTGTTGATTCCGAAATGAGTCAACAGATATAGCGCGACCGCAACAGCGCGTTATAGATTGGTTCCTCCACGGTGCCGTCGGTTAACCTACCCTGCCGGCGGCACCTTAGTTTTGTCACTCAAGTCGTTCCTTGAAATCACTTTGTGTCTCCCCCAGAGTGCAGGGTTGTAACCACACATTATTCCTCTATTCTCAGATCGCCTTCTCGCGCTCCATTGTAACCCGTTGGCATTCTTGGTGTTGTTTGCGCGTTGACTCGGCATCCGCGTTGCGTTGTGGTATCGTGGTAAAGGCAGTGTCTGCTTCAGGAGGATGCGGGGAAAACCGGGAGGATTTTATGAGCATCACCTTTCATTCTCGGATCGAATCGTCTCGAAACCTCTATGCGTTATCGACGGTCTATTCGAGCGTACTGAAAGAAATGGAACGACTATCGTCGGGGCTGGCGATTAACCACGCTGCGGACAATCCGGCCGGACTGGTCATCTCGGAACAACTGCGGAGTCAAATCGGGACACTCAATCGCGAACTTGACAACATTGAGTCCTCGATCAGCAAGTACACGTCAGTATCGTCGACTGTATCGTCGCTGCGGGCCAACCTCAATGACCTTCGCGATCAGGCTATCGGGGCCAGCAATTCTGCCAACGAGTTGGCACCCCAGACGGCGTTTGCGACCGCGGCCAACAGCCTGGTGAGCGCATACAATAGGACAATCGAGAACGATGAATACAACAATGCGAGGACTCTTGATGGTTCCGAAAACTCGCTGGCGAACGCCCCAAGACTGATCGGAATTGATCTTTCAACTCCGGAAGCGGCGGTCGCATCGATAACGCTCATCGACAAAGCGAGTGCAAAGCTCGACGACGTTCAGATCGACCTCGGCGCCAAGCAGAAGAACGAACTGCAAAGCGAGCGGGCGTCCCTCCAGGTCCAACGGGAAAACTTGGTGGCGGCTGAGTCGCAGCTGCGCGACGCCGACATGGCACAGGAATACTCTCGTTTTGTTGGCAGCCTTATCCAGACTCGAGCGGCGATGGCGATGTTGAGCCACGCCTCCATTTCCGCCTTTACGGTCGCCAAGCTCTTCTCATAGTTCCTCCCTCCTCGTGCTATAGGATAGCTCTGTTCTCGTTGCCGCCGGACTCTCCCTCCGGCGGTTTTTCATTTCCGTGGCACGGAATTCGGGCAACGAAAAGAGCCGCTCAACGGCGGCTCTTGGAGAAATTCTGGTTCGGTCACTATTCGAACCGAAGATGCTCAGAACTTTAGGCGGCTATCGGTTTCGGCTTCCGAAATTGAGCGTTCTTGGTGACCTTCCCTGCCTTGAGACAGGAAGTGCAGACCGTTACTCGTTTCGGAACGCCGCTCACCAGCGCGCGAACCTCTTGAAGGTTCGGCATCCAGCGACGTTTGGTAATATTGTGGGCGTGGGAAACGCGGTGTCCAAAAACCGGTTTCTTGCCGCAGATGTCACACATTTTAGCCATGACTTCTCTTCAACTCCTCTTGCCAAAGTCCAATAAGTTAATCGATCCTGTCGGAAAAGCAAGGGAATTCTTGTACCATACCCGCGCCTTTCGAGGCGCCGGAGGATAGTCGCAGACGTTTGACTTGGTCTCCCCAAGAGCGTATACTACCTTCAAACTGATTGTGCCAAAATGAGTAAGACGAGTTCCAGATACAGGAGGCCGAATGCTTGACCTGAAATTCATTCGTGAGAATCCGGAGCAGGCAAAAGCCGGAATAGATAAGAAAAACCATACGTGCGATCTGGACCATGTCCTCGAATTGGACCAGCGGCGCCGCGAAATTCTCAAGAAGACAGAAGTCTTGAAAGCAGACCGAAATCGGGCATCCGACGATATTGCTCGCAAGAAGAAAGCGGGAGAGGGGGCAGAGGATGCCATCACGGCGATGCGCGCTGTCGGGGATCAGATTGCCGCCCTGGACGCCGACTTGCGAGTGATTGAGGCCGAACTCCACTCAGCCCTAAGCTGGGTCCCGAACATCCCACACGAATCGGTCCCCGTTGGCAAAGATGAGACCGCAAATATCCTGATAAAGAGTTGGGGCGAGATTCCGAAGCGGGACTTCAAGGTGTTGCCACACTGGGAAATTGGCGAAAGGCTGGGAATTCTCGATCTCGCCGCAGCCACGAAAGTCTCAGGTTCCGGCTTCTATGTTCTGAAGGGGGCTGGCGCCAGACTTGAGCGGGCGCTGATCAGCTACATGCTTGACACGCACACAGCCGACGGGTTCACCGAAGTAGCTGTACCGCACATTGTAACCGCGGATACGATGTTTGGAACAGGTCAGTTGCCAAAACTGGCTGAAGAAATGTATAAGACTGAAGGGGACCAGTTGTACCTGATCCCCACTGCCGAGGTGCCGGTTACCAACCTGCACAAACAGGAGATTCTCCCCGGGGAGAGGCTGCCGATCCGGATGGTTGCTTTTACCCCGTGTTTCCGCCGTGAATCGGGCGCGGCAGGTCGGGATACCCGCGGTATGATTCGGGTTCACCAGTTCAATAAGGTGGAACTGGTCAAGATTGTCCGGCCCGAAAAGTCATATGAGGAACTCGAATTGCTCCTGAAACAAGCTGAGAAGATCGCGCAAGGGCTCAAGCTGCCGTATCGGGTGCTGGCCCTGTCGTCCGGCGATCTCTCGTTTGCGGCAGCCAAGTGCTATGACATTGAACTATGGGCAGCCGGTGTAGAGACTTATCTGGAAATTTCGTCGGTGTCTAACTTCGAGGATTTTCAGGCCCGTCGAATGAACTGTCGTTTCCGTGACGCCGACAAGTCGATCAAATTTCCCCACACTCTGAATGGGTCGGGGCTGGCGTTGGCGAGATTAGTGCCCGTGATTCTTGAGAACTACCAGAACGCGGACGGGACCGTGACTATTCCGGAGGTCCTGCGACCGTACATGGGCGGCGCGGACAGAATCGGATAATGGCTCGACTCTGGCGAGGTGTGAACCGTACGTCTGAACTCTACGTGGGAAAGTCCACCTTCCTAAAGGCGTTCCTACTCGGTGGGGTCGCGGTCACATCGGCGCTGTTTATCTGGTATACGTTTTCTGTCATCAGCCAGCTTCAACGAGGGACCCGTGATCAGGTCGAAACCTATGTCAAGCTCTGGCAACTGGCGGCCAATTCGCCAACCAGCGGTGGGGAATTGCAGTTCATCTTCAATGAGATCATCGTCAAGGCCACGTTTCCCATCATTGTGGTCGACTCGGTTCGTCACCCGATCTACTGGCGCAATATCGACGGTGTGTCCCCAGACGACACATCAACGGCGACCCTGGCCCGCCTGAAGGCCTTATCGAGCACGATGCACGGCCATAGCCAGGAATACCCGCTCTATTTTGCGGGCAGTCATGTCAATTACTTCCTCTACGGTGATTCGGAAGTTGTGGATAGACTGCGCCTGATGCCGTTCATCCAGATTGGGATTGTCCTGGCGTTCATGCTGGTCGGGATCATTGGTTTTCAGAATATCCGCCGTAGTGAAGAACGCCATATCTGGGTCGGCATGGCCAAGGAAACGGCGCACCAGTTGGGGACGCCGCTTTCCTCGCTCATGGGCTGGTTGGAAGTTATTGAAAATGACGAAGAGGCAAGCCGTGAAAGTGTGCTGGAGACGATCGGAAACATGAAGGCCGATGTGACCCGCTTGCAGCGGGTTACCAATCGATTCGGCCAAATCGGGTCGAGACCAGAGCTGAGAGTATCTGATGCCAACGAACTGGTTGTGGAAGTAGCCGACTACTATCGCCGCCGCCTGCCGTTTCAGGGACAAGGGATTCAGATTACCTGCGCGACCGCAGAAATACCGACCGTCCCGCTGAACCCTGAACTGTTCACGTGGGCGCTGGAGAACCTGACCAAGAACGCCATTGAGGCGGTCGATCCCAAGAGTGGCCGGATCACCCTGACGACTGGGCTGTCACCTGATGGTGAGGGGATACTCGTGAGGGTCGACGATAACGGCAAAGGGATCACGGTAGCGGCAGCACGGAAGATTTTTCGACCCGGCTTTACGACTAAGAAGCGCGGGTGGGGCTTAGGGCTAACCCTCGTGAAGAGGATCATTGAAGAGTATCACGACGGTCGAATCTGGCTCGAACACTCCGAGCCCGGAAAGACAGTCTTTAACATCGTCGTGCCACTGGGCAATGCACGCAGCAAGGATTCATGATGGCGACAGGTTCAGAAACCAAGCAAATACTTTGGGTCGACGATGAGATCGATTCACTGAAACCGCATATTCTGTTCCTGCAAAAGAAGGGGTTTGCAGTAACTGGAGTAATGTCGGGAGCGGACGCGGTCGAGGCAGTGAAGTCGAGTCAATATGACCTCGTACTGCTCGACGAAATGATGCCGGGCAAGGACGGACTCACGACTCTTGAAGAGATTAAAGAGATCAAACCGCATCTGCCGGTCGTCATGGTTACTAAATCTGAGGAAGAGTCGCTGATGGATCAGGCGATCGGACAGAAGATCGATGATTATCTGGTCAAACCGGTCATCCCATCGCAGGTTCTGCTGGTTATCAAGCGCATTCTGGATTCGAAGAGGATCATCGGCTCCAGTTCCACGCGGCGCTATATTACCGAGATCAATCGATTCAATCAGAAGCTCTACGGCGCGATGGAGCCGTCGGATTGGCACGAAGCAGCCCGGCTGCTGGCTTCATGGAATCTCGAGTTGGACCAGGGAGGAGACACCGGTCTCCAGGAAACTCACGAAGGAACACGCAAGGAATGGAACACTGAATTCACGAAATACATTGAGAGCCAGTATGTGAAGTGGCTCTTCAACGATCGTCGCCCGATGTTATCTCCCGACCTCGTGCCCAAGTTCGTGGTGCCCGAGCTGAAGCAGAAGAAGAAGGTGCTCTTTATCGTCGTGGACTGCATGCGGCTCGATCAATGGATGCTCATCGAGCCCCTTTTGGCCGAACTGTACAATATCGAGCGACACTACTACTTCTCGATCTTACCGAGCGCCACTCCGTTTGCGCGAAATGCGCTCTTCGCCGGTATGTTCCCTGATGATATCGACAAGACCTATCCCGAAATCTACAAGGTGCAGGATGAGGGCTCATTGAATCGGATGGAGGATCGCCTGCTGGCCGATAACCTGGCCCGACATGGCGTGCGCCTCGAACGGCTGCTTAAGTATGTCAAGATTTACAATAACACCGAAGGGGAGGAACTGGCTCGACACCTGGCCGACTACTACGATAGCTCATTGGTGACATTTGTTTTCAATTTCCTTGATATTCTGGCACACGGTCGTTCCAATAATGTCATTCTGAAAGAGATCGCAGGAACCGAGGCTGCGTTTCGGTCGCTCATGAAGAGCTGGTTCGTTCACTCGCCGCTGTTCGCGGTATTCAAGGCGTTCGCATCAAAAGGATTCACCGTCGTGGTTACCTCGGATCACGGATCGGTGTTATGCAAGCGCGGCACGATGGCCCACGGTCGCAAGACGACCTCGACAAACCTTCGCTATAAATACGGCGACAACCTGAATTCGGCGCCGAAGGAATCAATCCTGATCAAGAAGCCGGGTCAGTGGCGATTGCCGATGATGACCCTTGCGACCACCTACATTCTGGCCAAGGAAGATTTCTATTTTGTCTATCCGAACAATTACAACGAGATGGTCAGGCAGTTTCAGAATTCATTCCAACACGGGGGGATATCGCTTGACGAGATGGTGGTCCCTCTGGCTGTCCTCAACCCCAAGTGATGACCTGTGGCGATCCTGAGCATCACCTCCCATTCAGAACAGGAGACTTTCGCTCTGGCCAAGCGGCTGGCGCCATCGTTCAAACCGGGGGATCTGATCGTCCTTGAGGGATCACTCGGGGCCGGCAAGACTGTGTTTGTGCGTGGGATGGCTGCCGGACTTGGACTTGACGAACACCTGGTCACATCCCCGTCGTTTGGGCTGGTGAATGAATATCCCGGAACCAATCCGCTGTATCATTTCGACTTGTACCGTGTGGACGATATCCGCGAGCTTTACGAAATAGGCTGGGAGGAGTATCTGTGTCGCAACGGGATCGTGGTCGTTGAGTGGGGGGATCGTGCAAAAGAGTTTCTGCCTCGTCAATACTATCGGGCTGAATTCGCCATTGTGTCAGAGGAAGAACGAATCATCGAGATCGCGCTGGTGCAGACATGATCGATCCACAGCTTGACAATCTGCTTGCGATCGATACCTCGACACGGCAGCTCCGCCTCGCTATGAGTTTTGGCGGAGACCGCCTGGTGACGTTCGAGGAGCGGGTCGATCGTTCCCATGGACAAGTGCTCTTTCGCAAGATCAGCGATCTGCTCCTGTCGGCTAATCTGAATGTGAAGATGCTGCAGGGGATCGTGGTGTGTATCGGCCCCGGGTCATTCACCGGCCTTCGCATCGGGCTTGCCGGCGTGAAGGGAATGGCGACGGTGTTGGACATTCCTGTCGCGGCGATCAGCCTTTTCGATCTCGCAGGGTACCGGCTGCGTGATGTCACGGAAGATGTTCACGTCCTCGTTCCTCACAAGCGTGGCCAATATTTCTGTGGAGTAGTACGGAAGGGTCACTGCGCGATCGAGCAGATTTCGATCATGACTTTCGAGCAGGTGATGTCGTCACCTTTAGATCGATCCTTCGCTGGAATCGGTTTCGATCCTGCCGAAAGTTCGCCAGATCCGGCGTTTCTCGCGCGGGTTGAGGAATTGACATTCTCGGCGGCAGACTTGATTCATATCGGGCGAGCGGAAATGAGTTCCGGACGCAGAGCCGATCTCGCTCAGCTTGAACCGCTCTATCTGCAGAAGTCACAAGCGGAGATTCGCTTTGATGAGCGTCGACAGAGACAGTGAACTGTCGATGACCATTCGAGATATGACTGGAGCCGAGTTGCTTCACATTCTCTCGATGGAACGCGAGATATTCCCTGATCCGTGGCCGCTGTCATCGTTCGAGGAGTTGCTGGCGTCAGAAGACTGGAGCGCATTGGTTGCGGAACACGAGGGGACGATCATAGGGTATGCCTGTTTCTTGATTGTCGCATCTGAAGCACATCTGGCCAACATCGCTGTCGACAAAGAGCATCGGAGAAAATCAGTTGCCAAACGACTCCTGGAGCGTATTTTGGAGATTATAACGGCGCGTCAGTGCACGATGCTCCTGCTTGAAGTTCGTCCATCGAACGCCGGGGCAATCGCTTTCTATGCAGGAAACGGCTTTGCCCATCTGTACCGACGCCCCAATTACTATCGTCGTCCCGTTGAGGATGCCATCGTGATGGTTCGGCATCTGGACACGTAGCTGACAGGATGTTCGTTCTATGGAATGGTTCCGAAAAGCCAAGCCCGGTCTGGTGTCCCAGGAAAAGCGCAATATCCCTGAAGGATTATGGACCAAGTGCGATTCCTGCGGTGAGATCATCTATACAAAGAAGCTCGAAGCGTTGCTCTGGGTCTGTTCCAAGTGCAACTACCACTTCCGCATCTCAAGCCGCAAGTACATTGACATCATTCTTGACGGCGGTCGACTCGATGAATACGACAACAATCTGGCCTCCACTGATCCGCTCAAATTCAAAGATTCGAAGAAATATCCCGATCGACTGAAGGCTGCCCAGGACAAAGCCGAGAGCATCGAAGGGGTCATCAGCGGTATCGGAGAGATCGATGGGCGGTCGGTATCGTTCGCAATTATGGACTTTTCATTCATTGGTGGTTCCATGGGTTCGGTGGTAGGAGAGAAGATTGCGCGCGCGATTGAGCGCGCTCTCAAGCAGCGCCTGCCCTTGATCGTTGTGTCCTGTTCCGGCGGAGCTCGCATGCAGGAAGGGATTCTATCGCTGATGCAGATGGCAAAGACCTCGGCGCTTCTGGCTCTTCTCGCCGAGCGGAAGATCCCGTTCATCTCGGTATTGACCAACCCCACGACGGCGGGTGTGATGGCATCGTATGCCTCGCTGGGGGATGTCATTATCGCCGAGCCCAAAGCGTTGCTGGGATTTGCCGGACCTCGCGTGATCCAGCAGACCATCGGTCAGGAACTTCCAGAAGGGTTTCAGTCGTCGGAGTTTTTTCTCGAGAAGGGCTTCCTCGATGTCATCGTAGAGCGCAAGGATCTGCGCGACACGCTCATCAAACTGCTACGTTACCTATGGAGACAATGAAAGTGAAACACACGTACCGATCTGCGGAGCGATTCATTCTGTCGCGGGAATTCTTCGGTTTGAAGCTGGGTCTCAACAATATCACCGAGTTTCTCGAGTCAATCGGTAATCCACAGCACAGATTTCGCACCGTCCACGTAGCAGGAACCAACGGCAAGGGCTCGACATCAGCCATGCTGGAGTCGATTCTCAGAACATCCGGATATCGCACCGGACTGTACACGTCGCCGCACCTCGTCGATTTTCGAGAACGAATTCAAGTCGAGGGAAAGAAGATCCCGAGGCGTTCGATCGTAGCCTTCATTGACCGCCACCGGTCGGTACTGGTAAAAAAAAACTCTCCTTTTTTGAAACGGTCACGGCGCTGGCCTTCGAACATTTCGCTCTCGCTGACGTAGAGATCGCCGTCATCGAAACCGGTCTGGGGGGGCGGCTCGATGCGACCAATGTGCTCTTGCCCGAGCTCACAATTGTAACCGATATCAGCTTCGATCATACTGAAATCCTCGGACACACGCTGGCGCGGATAGCGAAAGAGAAGGCCGGAATCATCAAGCCGGGTGTGCCGCATCTGATTGGATCACTGCCGCCTCGCGCTGAATTGGTTATGCGATCCGGATGTCAAAAACGAGGCGCGATGCTGCACAAACTCAGTCCGCGGCGCTTCTCGATTCGTCGTCGTGATTTGGTCATGAACTATCGATCACGCCATTTTCATCTTACAGACCTGTCGCCGTCGCTCGTCGGTTATCACCAACTGAGAAACTGCGCTCTTGCGCTCGAGGCCGCAACGATACTCAAGGATCAGGGTCTGCGGATTTCGGGCGCCAGCGCCCGGCGCGGGTTGCTGAACACGACATGGCCGGGCCGGTTTCAGATTGTCAAGAGGCCGGGAAAACCAACCGTGATCCTCGACGTGGGCCACAATTCGGGTGGGGTCAAGGCTTTTGTCGATTCCTTTCAGCTCAAGTACCCAAACCGAAGAGCAACTATCATAGCTGGGTTTGTCAAACTCAAACAACATCAGGAGATGTTCGATTCGCTGTCGCCGATAGCTCGATGGTTCGCTCTGGTGCCACTGGAGACAAAACGTTCCAGCAGCGTGAGAGAACTGCTCAAAACGGTCGACTTTCGGGGAGTCCCGGCTCGGCCGTTCGGTTCAGTTGGCGTTGCTTACGACAACGTTCTCAAACTGTCGGAACCTGACGATATAGTCGTTATTATCGGCTCGCACTATCTGATTGGTGCCTTCATGAAACTGAAGCGTCTTTGAGGTATGGTACAAAGAGGATCACGTTCGAAAGGGGAGGGCGAAGGGGTGACAGCCAGGGTTTCGGCTCGCCCTTCAAGATCGAAACCGACTGCGATCGAGAAGCTCCGGGAGGAACTCGACGCGAAACTTGCTCTCTTGACTGAAACAAATCGGCAGCTCAAACGCAAGATCTTCGACCTGTACACGATCTTCGAGATCAGCAGAAACTTCAACGCCGTTCTCAAGTACCAGTCGCTTCTAGACACGTTCATCTATACGTGCATCGGACAGGTCGGGGCATTGAAGGGGGCCATCTTTCTCAAACGTGATGGGGAATCGAATAGATTTTTTCTGGCGACGTTCAAAGGGTCCGGTGATTTCCCGACCGCCGACCAGTTTCTCCAAGCCGATTCGAATCTCGCCGACTATCTGACCAAGCTCAACCGGCCCATGCTCTCCGGCGATCTGCTCAACGATCTGGCGACTCCCGACGAAGTCGCCATCGTGCGGAAATTCCATCCTGGTATCATTGTCCCGCTCATTTATCAGACTCGCCTGATCGGTATTTTCGCCATGTCGGACAAGATCTCGGCGCGCGAGTTTCAGATGGATGATCTGGAGTTCTTGTCGATCCTCGCGAACCAGATCGCGGTGGCGATCGAGAACGCCCGCCTGTACGAGGCGGAGCGGATGGCGTCACAGCAACTTCGGATCGCGCAGGAGCAACTCATACAGACCGAAAAACTCGCGGCGCTCGGAGATATGTCGGCGAAGATCGCCCACGAAGTGAACAACCCCCTGGGGATTATCAAAAACTACCTGCTCCTTCTGCGACGTTCACAAGGGAAGGAAGTGGACACAACAAAATACATGTCGATCGTTGAGCAGGAAATCGATCGCATCGCGGCGATCGTGCGGCAGTTGCTTGAATTTCATCGTCCCAAGCCACTGGTCTTCGGCACGATCAACGTGAGGTCGATTCTTCATGACGTGCTCCAGCTAACCGATCGACTGCTGACCTCTAACCGCATCGATGTCGAAGTTGAAGAGTCAGGGGAGCAGACTATCCTCGGCTCGGCCGACGCTCTCAAGCAGGTCTTCCTGAATCTGATCATCAACGCGCGCGATGCGATGCCCGACGGCGGTCGGCTGACAATCCGTACGGAGCGCAGCGGCGATCATGTTAGAATCGACTTCCAGGACACAGGGCCGGGAATTTCGCCTGAGATTATGTCAAAGATATTTGATCCCTTCTTTACCACCAAAGAACTGGGGAAAGGGACTGGATTGGGCTTGTCGGTCTGCTATGGCATCATCAAAAGCCATGAGGGGACGATACAGTTCAGGAACACGAATCCGGGGGGTTGTTTTGAGATTCGACTTCCAACCGAACTCAAAGAGAGGAACAAGGCAGGCAGTGTCTGAACGAATAGTGATTATCGACGACGAGAAGAGAATGTGCGACTCGCTGGCCGCGCTGCTGGAAGGGGACGGTTATCGCGTCTCGAGTTTTCAGCGCTCGATCGAAGCCGTTCAGGTGCTGAGATCGGAACGAGTTGATCTGGTTGTCACCGACATTAAGATGCCAGAGCTTGACGGTCTTGAGATTCTTAAGGTAGTCAAGGAGATTGATGACGGGATACCGGTCATTCTCATGACCGGCTACGCTTCGCTCGATACGGCGCTGGGGGCCATTGCCAAAGGGGCCTACGACTACCTGCTCAAGCCGGTCGAATTCACGTATCTGCAATTGGCGGTCAGGCGCGCAGTGGAAAAGCGGCGAGCGGAACTGGCTCGATTGCGCCTGCTTGAGGAATTGAAACTCTCCAATCTCATCCTTCAGCGTCGTATCGGGGAACTCAACGCCCTGTACGAAGCTGGTAAATCCATTGGATCATCGCTCAATCTGGATGAACTGCTGCGCCAGATTGTCGTCCTGGCAGCGACCGTGACCGAGGCCCAGGTAGGTTCAATCATGCTGCTGGATGAGCGCAAGGAGTTCCTGACGATTGAAGCTGCCATCGGGCTTGATGACGGTATCGTCA
Organism: uncultured Ignavibacteriales bacterium; assembly: GCA_964540105.1. Classification (GTDB taxonomy): domain Bacteria; phylum Zixibacteria; class MSB-5A5; order GN15; family FEB-12; genus DATKJY01. The sequence continues at coordinate 578,829 of CAZILL010000002.1, forward strand.
AGAACACTCGACTCGCCAAGGGAGATTCCATCGCCGGCCATGTCGCCGCCACAGGCGAAGAGGTTATCATCGTCGACGTCGAAACGGACACGCGTTTCCAGCGCATCAACAAGGAGCGATACGGGGCCGCCTCGTTACTGTGCGCACCGCTCAGGATCAAGAATAGTATTCTCGGCGTAATCAATATGGCCAACAAGCAGGGGGGGCAATCGTTCAGTCAGGACGATCTCAGGCTACTGACAACCTTCGCCTCTCAAGCCGCCGTTGCCGTTGATGATGCCTATCAGTTCGAGAAGAGCCGTCGCCGTCTTGTCGAGTTTGAAATTCTGCATGAAATAGCAAGTGAGCTGCCCGACATACGTACGCTGGCGAGCTTCCGCAGCGCACTCGTACGCAAGCTGCGCCGTGTATTCGCCATCGATTATGCCGTCTGGTTTAGCTGGGAGGCGGCCCAACGGAGCCTGGTCCCCGACGGCGCCGTCGGGAGGACCAGTTTCCCTTTGACCGAAAGCGGAAAGATCGATTTGAATAAGATCACTCCCGAGGCGATTTCTCTTTCTGATATTGAGCTTTCGGGAACGCAGCCCGACGACATCGCCGGACTCTCCTCGCTCCTGGCAGGGAAGCTCGCAGAAAACAGGAACTACCCGACTCCCCGCGGCGCCTTTATGGCCATACCGATTACTCGCAGTGGCGATCTGGCCCATGTCTTTTGCATAGGGGCTGATTCGGATCGGGGTTACTCCGACGATGACATTTCGCTTGCTCGACTGGTAATTTCGCAGGCGGCGCTTCTGTTTGAAAAAGAGAAGGCGCTGCTCAACGCTACAAGGCTTCTGACCATGGGGAACATGATCTCGGAAATCTCGCACGATCTACGCAAACCTCTAACCTCAATCAAGGGGGGGCTGCAGATCATGAGACAACGCTGGCCGGAATTGACCGGACAATCCGAATTCTTCAAGATGGCAGAAGATGAAATCTTCCGCATGAACGAGCTTGTTCGAGAGCTCGTTGACTTTTCGAATCCGAACAAATATGAAACGACTCAGGCCGATCTGAGGAAGATCGTCCTTCGCGCCTCGGAGCTGGTCGGTCCGGATATGCGAAAGAAGCGAATTAACTTCTCCTCACAGTTCGACGAAGCCGACTATGAAGTGATCGTAAACAAGAATCAGGTTCTCGAGCTATTTCTCAATCTATTCATCAACGCGATCGATGCCATGCCCGACGGCGGGTCGCTCACTGTGCGCGGGCTGATCGAAAGGCCCGATCACAAGAAGCAGGATTACCTCGCGATCCGTGTGACCGATACCGGCGTGGGGATAAAGAAAGAGAATCTCTCAAAGATCTTTGACCGCTACTACACGACTAAGGAAACTGGAACCGGACTTGGGTTGCCCGTCGTCGAACGTATTGTCTCGGCTCATGGCGGAACTCTGAAAGTAGAGTCGAAGGCCGGTGAGGGAACCAGCTTCACGGTCTATTTTTCTATCGGAAACAGGGGTTAGTGCACAGTTTTGCGAAAAAGTGGCAACGAGTATCAAAATCGAGCTTGATTTGGTGCCCCGGTTGCCGATAATTCAAGGGTAGCAAACCAATCTGAGAGTATGGCAAAACCTAAGACGAAGATATTAGTCATAGACGACGATCCGCGTGTGACGTGGATACTGACCGAGGGGTTGGGATCCAGCTTCGACTTTGTGACCGCACGCGACGGGAGCGAGGGGATTCAGATGGTTTCAACTGAGAAGCCGGATCTGATTCTTCTCGATATCAAAATGCCCGGCATGACCGGAATCGAGGTTCTTGAGAAGCTCAACAAAGTTGAGAGCCGTCCCGAGGTCATTATGATCTCAGGACATGGCGACACCAAGTATGTTGTTGAATCTGTTAAGCTTGGAGCTGCAGAGTTCATCGACAAGCCGTTCGACGTCAAAGAAGTTGAGATTCACATTAATAGTGTCTTGGAGCGGATTCGCCTGAGGAAAGAGGTCACCGAGCTTCGCAAAGAATTACAGGTCAAGAATAACTATGCCGGTTTTGTGGGCGATTCAGAGGCGATGCAGAAAGTCAAGGGGATCATCGAGCAGGTCGCTGATTCTGAGTTGACGGTTCTCATACGGGGTGAATCCGGCACTGGCAAGGAGATTGTCGCCCGTTCATTGCACCAGATGTCCGGCCGACGAGATCATCCTTTCGTCAAAGTGAACTGTGCGGCCATCCCTCGTGACCTCCTTGAAGCGGAGCTATTCGGGTATGAGAAAGGGGCCTTTACCGGAGCACACAAGACCAAGCAGGGGAGGTTTGAGCTTGCCAATAAGGGGACGATGTTCCTCGACGAAATCGGCGACATGCCCCTCGAGCTGCAGTCAAAGCTGCTTCAAGTTCTGGAACAGCAGGAGTTTGTCCGGGTAGGAGGGATACAGAACATCCATGTCGACGTAAGAATTATCTGTGCCACGAACCGGAATCTCGAACAAGCCATCAGTGAGCAGGGATTCAGGGACGATCTCTTTTATCGGCTCAATGAGATAACCCTGTTTTTGCCGTCGCTCCGCCAGCGATACGAGGATATTCCTCTGCTGGTCAGTCACTTCCTTGATAAATACGCCAAGCTTTACAAGAAGGACATCTGCCTGCTGTCGCCCGAAGTGATGGACGAAATGTTGAAGTTCACCTGGCCGGGAAACGTGCGCCAGCTCGAAAATATGATCAAGCAGGTCATTGTTCGTGGGGACGAAGCCATCATCAGAGACCTTATCGCCAACGGGGGGATTCCACCGCGTCACATCGGATCAAACAGTGTCACGCAGGAGAACAGTTCACCTCGCCAGGAGGCTAACGGCGACACCTACGCTCTTAAAGACCGAGTTGGTAAGACCATTGCTGATGAAGAGAAGCGTCTCATCGGAGAAGTGCTCCACAAGACTAACTGGAATCGGCGTAAAGCAGCCGACGTTCTTCAGATAAGCTATCGTTCGCTTCTGTATAAGATCAAAGACTATAATCTCAACGCCACGAAGTAACTAACCTCCTGTTACTCGCTCTCTGAGGAGTGCCTGAAAGACTCCCCTCAAACACCCTTCGGGCTGTTCATCCCAGCGGGTGAGGATAGGAAGGGGATTACGGATCTGGCTTAGAGGACCACTCAGAGCTGATGGTACTTTGCGCTTTGTGTGCAAGGTCATGCATCTATCTGTGAGCTTAACGGCTTGTGGTTCAATGTGTTGACAACTTTTCTGTTCAGCTAACCACTTACCCTGTCAAGGGTGATTCGAAAATCTGAGTGAGATAGAAGAAGTCTTGGGATCGTGGAACAGGAATTGCTGTACATATGTTGAACAGACTTTTCGAAGAGCATGACCGAGCCCAAAGCCGGAAGGATCGTTCAGTGGATTTATCTTTTCTCACCTTGGCAGACATCGAACTGAAACGAGCCGAACGCTACCGCATTTTCGTCTCCCTTATCATTATAGACTTATCTCGTTCCCGGCAAGTCTATGGCCAATGTACTGATGAACGACTGGCAGCGCTGGCGCAGTTTACCTCCGCCAAGGTCCGCGCCTGCGACACGGTGACACCCCTTGGAGATTGCCGACTTGCGTTGTTGTTTCCAGAGACTTCACGGCAGGGGGCCGAATCGGCGGCTCGGCGGCTCGGCGACCTTATCAAACAGCAGCTCTCAGACAATCCGGTCATTGCATCCGAGGAGGTTATACCGATGGAGATTGCCTCGTATCCCGATGCAGCGGGAGCCAAGAGTGTGGCAAAATTCCTTGAGGAGCTTGTTGAGAAGAGCAGAAACTAACCCCCATTTCGTTATACTTCCCATTCCCGTAAGACCGTCCAACCCCTCCGGACGGTCTTCAATTTTTGGGGCAATACACTGTTTGTGCGCAGCCCCGACGACTGACTGAGGAGCCAAACAGGGCGGCAAAGTACGTCGCAACCCGCTCCGGGGTACGAAGTGCAGCGCTACTGTCGAGACCCTGACTGATCAGCAAGTCCTCGCGATCATCGCTGCTATCAACCCCGCGATTTCACTATTCCTCTTCATTGTGACATCCTCCTTTGAAAACTACAGTCCACTTTGAGTTCTGGGGAACTTGAACCACCTTCCCGGAAGACAGCGGGTTGTCGTTTCGCCAGTCCGCAGATTCCTGCCAAGAATGGTCATGACTTCTTTACTGGTGCCGACGAGCCATCGCCCGTCTGCAGTGATGACAATGTCCTTGTATGGGAGAAACCAGGTGCCGTCTGACCAACAGACTGGTCCCCGGGTCAGAAACGTATCAATCGTCATTGTCTCTACATGATAAACTGCCAGGGCGTACGTAACCGGCGGGCCAGCCAACAGGTCCCCAGGGTTTGTGAAATAGACATCTTTACCGTCCGGGGTTTGCGCCAGAGACCCGGCGCCGGGTGTCAGCGGTTCGCTGAAAACGACTGAGTCGATACTCAGATCATACACATCGAACGAATACCAGAAGGTCCCATAGTGTTTGTAAAAGTACAGCTTCGTTTCATCAGGTGACAGAACGAGTGGCTCGGATCCCATGCCGCCCTTTATACACCTACGGGTTACCTGGTTCCCATGCTCTAGATCAAGCACATACATCGGGTCGCAATCACCCACCGTCGCTTTCTTGGCATAGAATCGGCGGGAGTTTGTACTGAAGGTAGCACCGACGACGGCGTCCGTGTCGTGAAACACGAATCCGTAGTCCGATGCTCTTACGATGAACAAGTCAGTGTCGCAGATCGCGATTAACTGGTTATCGGGTGAGATTGCAATGTCACCCTCGAGGGGCAGGCTAGGAAGAATTTCGAAGGTCTCCGCGTCTGTAACCACTCCTTTACCCCAGAAGAGTCGTTTGCCGTCAGCCGAAACCCATCGCGGGAACAGACGGCCTTGTGGCGGCAAACCAGCGGAGTCAAGTTCCCCTAACGCTGGTCGGTACCTGAAGATGGCTCCCACACCTGCGCCGAAATCACGCACATACACGGCATAATCCTTCGGGCCGTCGGGTGGTGGGTCTGTACCCTTGTCAGCGCATCTCGTGAGCAGCAGAGAGCCGCCAACACATAGCAGAGCACACACCGCGCCTAATATTCTCACTCGCATGTTCACTAAACCTCCCAATCTATTTCCCTCTTCCTGTTTCAAGTATAACGAATCGCGCCCTGCGAGCGTCAAGGGGAAAAGTGAGATTCTGTTGTCCACGGGCGGGATTTGGTCTGTGCCAAGAGTGAAAGGTCATCCCTTTCAAAGAAGGGACAGGCTCCCCGAAATCGGGTCGAGACCTTCCACAACCAATGAAGAGTGGAAGGAAGAACGCCCCCTCAAGCGTCCTTCGGGTAGTTCTCCCTATCAGGGTGAAGGCGAGAAGGCGAGAAGGAGGGGTCGACTATCTACCCCTGTGCGCGGCAGGAAGGAAAAGTGAGATTCTGTTGGGGGATGCTGGCAGTGTCGCTCTGACTACCAGCCCAGAATCTGTTCGAGGTTCTTGTTGAGCTTCTCGATCCGTTCCCGATAGTCTTCCTTCTTGGCCTTTTCGCGCTCGATTACTTCTTCGGGAGCGTTGGCGCGGAAATCGGCATTAGCCAGCTTCTTTGAGACCTTTTCAAGCTGGTCTTTCAGTTCCTGCAGGTTTTTCTGCAAGCGAGCACGCTCGGCATCGAGGTCGATGAGACCCGAGAGTGGGAGAAAGATCTCAGCGCCGGCAATGACGGCCGAGGCGGAAAGTGGAGGCTTCTTGACGTCGCTCCCACAGACGAGATTCTCTACTCGAACCAATGAACGGAAATACTCGATGTGATCCTGAAGAAGTGTAGCGTACGCGGGTTCGCTAACCCTAATGTGCAGGTCAGACTTACGTCCGGGGGGAACGTTCAATTCAGACCGAATCGAGCGCACCGCTATGACCACATCCTGAATTTGTTTGAGGCTTTCCTCAAGCTTGTCGTCCTTGAACTTCCCGGTCGACAGGGGCCAGGGACCGAAAGTCAACGTAGCCACCCCCGCTGATCCATCGGCCGCGAGCTGGTGAAAGATCTCTTCGGTCACAAAGGGAACGAAGGGGTGCATGAGCTTGAGAATCTGGTAGAGCACATAGGTTGCGACGTTGAGTGAGCTTTCTCTAATCAGTTCGCCGGGTTGGTCCGGCTTTATGAGCTCAATGTACCATGAACAGTAGTCGTCCCAGACGAAATTGTACAGGGTCTTCGAGGCGTTCGACAGACGGTATTCTGAAAACGCCTTGTCCACCGCTTCGATAGTCCGCTCCAGACGCGACAAGATCCAGCGGTCATGCAGGACGAGGTCCTTGGGAATCGAGTCGAGTACTGGTTTACGACCGTCCAGTCGCATCATCACAAAACGGGACACCTGATAGAGCTTGTTGACAAAATTGCGGCCACTTTCGAAGGTGTTCTTGCTAATCCACGGGTCCTGTCCATCGGGCGTCGCCAGAACGAGCGATATGCGAAGTGAATCGGTGCCGTACTTGGAGATAATTTCCAGCGGGTCGATGCCATTTCCGAGAGACTTGGACATCTTGATGCCATTCGCATCGCGTACCGTGCCGTGAATATACACATCCGAAAAAGGGGATTTCCCCACAAATTCATAGCCGGCCATGACCATTCGAGCTACCCAGAGGAAGATGATCTCTGAGCCAGTCACGAGGACTTTCGTGGGGTAGAACTTCTTCAGTTCTTCTGTCTGCTCGGGCCAGCCAAAAGTCGAGAATGGCCATAGCCACGACGAAAACCAAGTGTCAAGTACGTCGGGATCCTGAACAAGTGTGGTAGGATCGTAGCCTGGACATTCCGACGCCGTGGGCCTGTGGACAGAGATGAACATGGTGCCGTCTTCGGCATACCAGACCGGGATGCGATGTCCCCACCAGAGCTGGCGGGAGATACACCAATCGCGAATGTTCTCCATCCAGTGCAGATACGTCTTCGTCCAGTATTCGGGATGAAAGCGGAGCTTGCCTGTCTTGACAGCCTCGATCGCCGGCTGAGCAAGCTCGCTCATCTTCACAAACCACTGATCGGAGAGATGCGGTTCTATGACAGTGTCGCATCGATAGCAGGTCCCGACGACCATCTGGTGTTTGTCGATCTTTTCGATCAGCCCCTTCCTGGTCAGGTCCTCAACGAGCTGTTTACGGGCATCGTACCGATCCATCCCCTTGTATTTGCCCGCATTCTCGTTCAGGGTGCCGTCAATGTTGAGGATGTTGATCTCCTGAAGATCATGGCGCCGCCCGATTTCGAAATCGTTCAGGTCGTGCGCGGGTGTGACTTTTACTACGCCACTCCCAAATTCGGGATCGACATAGCTGTCGGCGACGATCGGAATCTCGCGTTCGAGAATCGGCAGCATGGCGGTCCTGCCCACATACTTCCGGTAGCGGTTATCCTTGGGAGATACCGCGAGCGCAGTGTCACCGAGGAGCGTCTCCGGGCGAGTAGTGGCTACGGTCAGGTATTCATCAGCCCCTCTGAGCTTATACTTGATAAACCATAGGTTGCTCTCCTTCTCTTCGCGCACGACTTCGTCGTCAGACAACGATGTCTTGCAAGAAGGGCACCAATTCACAATGCGATGACCCCGATAGATCCAGCCCTTGGCGTAGAGATGCGAGAAGGTTTGGGCGACAGCCGTCGAAAGCCCTTCATCGAGTGTGAAACGGGTGCGCTCCCAATCGCAACTGCAACCCATCTTGCGAAGCTGGTTCAGGATAAGGTCCTTGTTGCGGTACGCCCAGGTGCGGGTACGCTCGACGAATCTTTCACGTCCCAATTGGCGGCGAGTCGTCCCCTCCTTGGCCAGCTGCTTTTCGACAATGACCTGCGTTGCGATCCCCGCATGATCGCTACCAGGAAGCCATTCGGCTTCGAAGCCCTGCATGCGGTGCTTGCGCACAAGGATGTCCTGAATGGTGTTGTTAAGGGCGTGACCGATGTGCAGGATATCTGTGACATTTGGTGGTGGGATAACGACCGAATATGGTTTCTTCGGGGAATCAGGTCGGCCGTGAAAGTACCTGCCATGCATCCATTCGGCGTAGATGCGGTCTTCTACCTCGGCCGGATTATAGGCGGTCGATTTCTTCTCTTTGTGTTCCTGGTCGTTGCTCATGTCCACTCTGTATGTTATGTTGGCCTGCCAGTGACTCCGGAGGCCCGAGTTTCATTGAGGCCAATGATACTCGCGGCGCTGTTGTTTGTCAAGGGTCAGAGGCGTATGCCGGAGCGCGTGTCTATGAGAAAGAGGCGACATTCTTGCGATGACCATTCATACCGATCGATTGCGTGATCCTGCCGTGAGCCCCTTTGAACGCTTGACCTTACTGATGACGATTCTGCGCTCTCCGGAAGGGTGCAATTGGGACAGGAAGCAAACCCATGAGAGTCTGCTACCCTACCTTCTTGAAGAAGCGTATGAAGTCATAGAAGTTATTGAGTCGGGTAACTACAGCGCCCTGCGCGAGGAGCTGGGGGATCTTCTCGTCCAGATTGTCTTTCACGCGCAACTGGCAGCTGAGCGTGGTGACTTCACAATTAACGATACGATCATCGACACAGTTGAGAAGCTGATTCATCGCCATCCCCACGTCTTCGAGGTGAAGCAGAACCTCGATCCACAGCAGGTTCGGGATCAGTGGGAGAAGATCAAGACGACCCGGAATGAAAAGGAATCAGCGCTGGTCGGGCTCCCCCGCACTATGCCGGCGTTGACGATGGCGTTTCGAATGGGGGAGAAAGCGGGCGGGTTAGGTTTTGATTGGAAACAGGCTGGCGATGTTGTCGAGAAGATCGATGAAGAACTGGCGGAAGTGAAGCAGGAGTTGCAGGCTTCGGAACCCGTGGATAAGTTGCGGCTGACCGAGGAGATCGGGGACCTTCTCTTTGCGGTCGCGTCGCTTGCGAGAAAGTGTGATATTGAGCCCGAGCTTGCGCTGCGACGGGCACTTGAAAAGTTCCGTGATCGTTTTAGTCAGCTCGAAGAGACCGTACGAGCGTCGGGAAAGCCGATTGGGGATCACTCGCTCGACCAACTTGAAGCCATCTGGCAGCAGGTCAAGAAGCCCGGCTCTCGATAGGAAAGTCTCCCTATTGCTGGGGGAAAGCGATCTGGCCTTTGCGCCTGTAGGGGGCGAAATATTTTCTTGCGAGCGATTTATAACATCACTTAAATTCGTGCTTTCAATGCTTATGGCAAGTGGGCCGGGTCATGCCCCTCATAATGGAGGACAGGAGCCATAGATATAAGAAGTGTACCCAGTACTTGTGAAAGGGAAAGGAGGAACGCGGCGGCATTTGGATTTGACCGATGATCTTGTCAGCATAGGAGTGTGAGATCATTGAGATTCAAGGAAGAAACATGACTTCAAATCAGCTCTGAGTAGTAAAGGACGTAAGAATGAAAAGAACATTATTGATAGCGGTACTCTTGGTGATGGCGGTGAGCATGAGCGTTTCCGCGACCGGAACCCGTGTCATGACCATGGGAAACAATAACAACATCCTTCTGGATGACGCCAACATCTGGCTGTATCCGGGTCGCTTCTTCTCCTACCCGAACATCGCCATCGCGGAGTTCTGCGACGACCCGACAAACACGTTCAACCAATTTGGCGTTCACTGGAAATTCAACGAACAGAAGCCGTGGACACTGGGAACGTACTTTTCAACAGGCTCACCTGAATATCCGACCAATTTGGTGTCCAGCGCCCCGTTGGGAGGACTTTCTAATCTTCCCAATAATCATAGGATGGACCTTTTTTATGGCCGACCCTTTGGGGATATGAACTTCGGCTTTCACTTCAACTATGTTCGAAGCGGGCGATCCTCAGATGCCAATGACAACAAGTTCGAGCAGAGTTTTGGGCGGTACTCATTAGGTTTTGGGTTGACTCCGTCCAAGGGAGACTGGGATGCCGCAGTACTTCTTAGCCTCGGCTCATGGACAAACAAGAACCAGTCCGGTGTTGTTCTCAACGAACCCGACGGATACTCCGACGTCGCTCTCCGAGGAAGATGCTTCCTACAGTACCAGGAGAATATCACGTTTGTGCCTCATGCCCAGGTGATGTTCAGCTCGCACGGTGAGAAGGTCATGGGTGTTGCCGGAGGGCAGACGTGGGTTTCCAATAATTACACGACAACTGCATTCGAACTGTCGCTGGGATCGGGGATGAACTACACTCCGTCAAAGAATGTGCTGGCCGCCCTTGACTTTGGTTTCGCGCTTGGCAGCGGGAAAGAGAAATCTGTCATAAAGGCGAGCGCAACCTCGACTCCGCTCACAAGCGAGACGAAGAGGAACTATCTTATCCTGCCTTACTGGGGGCTCGGACTCGAGGCAGATGTATTTAGCTGGATGGATATCCGCCTTGGAGCAACCTCATACTGGGGTAACTTTGCGATCAAAGATGGAGATCGCTTTGGAGGGACTGCCAATGCAACGTATTTAGGCTTTGGTTTCCACTGGAACCGGCTTCACGTCGACACCTATGCGAATCCGGACCTGTTCCTGAAAGGATTCAATTTTATCTCCGGCGGGACGACCAACATGAATTTCCAAATCTCGGCTATGTACGAGATGTTCTGATTTCTGTTTGAACTGAGGAAAGAGGGGCGGGACGCGAATACGTCCTGCCCCTCTTCGTGTGTCGTGTCAGTCTCGACTCTTAGTAGCGGTTGGTGCGGCCTCCGCCCGGGCGGTCATCCTTCGGCCGACCGACATTGACGCGCAACGCGCGCCCTTTGAGCTGCTTTCCGTTCAGACCGGTGATCGCCTTTTCGCCGTCGCCGTCGGACGGCATTTCGACAAAGGCAAAGCCACGGGACTGGCCGGTCTCTCTGTCCATGATGATCTTGGCCGATGAGACCTGTCCAAAGGCCTCGAAGGCTTCTCTGAGCTCCTGCTCATTGGCTTCGTGTGCAAGGTTTCCTACGTAGATGTTCATACGCTCCTCAAAATTGTGAAGTTATTCCTCGAACGGTTCGAGGTATGGTTATAGTGGATTATCTGCAAGGCGAAGGAAATTATCTAATAGCCTGAAATTAAGAGTTCCTATCGTATTGTTTTTTTCGGCAAAAGCGGCGAGAACTTTATCTCTGTTCGCGGTGACCTCGTCCAGTTCGTGACGGTAAAGATCGCACCACTGGGAAATATCCTCAGTCCGGGTTTCAAGATGGAATTGAACAGCCGCCTGTCTGCCTCTCCTGAAGGCCTGATTGCGGCACAACTCCCCCTCCACGAGCAGGGGCGTGCTGAACGGTACCTTGAACGTATCGCCGTGCCACTGAAAGACGGGAAACTCAGCCTCGAATCCTTTGAACAGCGGGTCCCGAAGCCCATGTTCGGTCAGCCGGACGTTATATGTTCCAATCTCCTTCACGCCGTTGGGCTTGACCTGTGCGCCCAGTACTCGCGCCAACAGCTGGCCGCCGAAACAGATTCCAAGATAGGGCGTGTCGATGCGGATAGCAGCGGCCACGAAGGCATATAGTTTTCGGAGGAAGTCATACTTTTCGTATTCTGCAACAGAGAAAGGGCAGCCAAGGTTCACTATGGCGCGCAGATTGTCTGGTTCAGGAAAGGGTTCACCCCGATCCGGGCGCACGAGATCAAAGGGGATGCCATTTGTCTCCAGGTACTCCTGAATTGCACCGGCTGATTCAGCCTCACAATTCTGCACGATCAGAATCGGTTTCATAGGAATTCAAATGTCGGCACGTATTTCAAGAAAAGCGATGCCCATCAAAGCAAGCGATGGCGAACTACGCAGGAAGACTACTTGAAAAGCTCCTTGACGAATTGCGGCAGAGAAAAGGCGGCCTGGTGGATTTCCGCGTTGTAATATCGGGTTTTGAGGTTCAGCCGATCATAGCGGGCACGATCGAAATTGGCGATGGGGTCGTATTTGCGCGTGCAAAAGGCGAATGACCAGAAAGCCGAAGGGTAGATCGGCATGAAACAAGTGTACATTTTGACTACCGGGAAAACGGCTCGCAGGTTTTCGAAGATGCCTCGGACCGACTCCTGATTGTAGAATGGGGACTCGGACTGAGCGACAAGGATTCCGTCTTCGTTCAGACGACGTCCCACGCTTTCGTAAAACGGCTTCTGAAAGAGCTCCATCGCCGGACCAACCGGATCCGAGAGATCAAGCATGATGACATCGAACTTGTCGGTCCCCTTCTCGATAAACTCTTTACCGTCCTGAAAGAGAACGTTGGCCCGTTTGTCGTTCAGGCCGGTCGTGAGGTAGGGGAAATGACGTTTTGACACCTCGACCACCATCCTGTCAATCTCGCACATCGTGCAGTGTTCGACCTCAGGATGCTTGAGTATCTCGGTCAGAGCGCCGCAATCTCCGCCGCCGATAATCAGCGTTCGCTTCGGATTCGGGTGGGAGAAGAGCGGTACGTGAGTGATCATTTCATTGTACGCGTTATTGTCCCGGTCCGCCGCCATGAGCGAGCCGTACAAGACCAGCAGGCGACCGAAGTCCTTGCTTTCGAGCACGTCGATACGCTGGAACTCAGACTGGATCGACTCGGTGATCTTGTCGACCTTGACGGTAAGACCGGAATGGCCGTCGTGAAGCTCCGAATACCAGACGTTCCAGAGATCGGTCATGCCTGATTCGTGAACGACCTGGCCCCCAGGGGCTAAAGCAGTCTTGGTCACTGTCATCTAATCCAGAATCTTGTATTCAGGGCGATAGAGCGAATTGAAGTCCGAGCCGGAAACGCTGCAGTAAGCGCCGGTCATTGGGAAGACAATCATATCGCCGATTTCATGTTCAGGAATCATCAAGCCATCGTACATGACATCGAATGAATCGCACGTCGGTCCTGCGAGAACAGACAAATGCTCCTGTCCGCGCTTGTCGGTCACCACTGGGTATTGACAGTGATCATAGACGATTCCGGAGAACGTCGAATAGAGGCCGTCGTCGAGGTAATACCACATCTTGCCGTCGCGGAATGACTTGCCGATGATCGAGCAGACCAGCGTAACCGGACTGGCTGAGATGAATCGACCGGGTTCGCAGATCACTTTGATGCCGGGGCGAATCTTCTTCTCGAGCGCTTTGCGAATTGGAGCGCAGAATTCGTCGATGGCGGGAATCGGTTCCACATATTCGACCGGGAAACCGCCTCCAATGTCCAGAACACGGACATCAAAACCGGCCAAGTCGAGCGCGTGGATAAGGGTTTTCGCTGCCTGAAGGGCCTTCACATAGTTTTCGGCGTAGATACACTGCGAACCGATGTGGAAACAGAGACCGTAGAACTCGTGGCCGGCTTCCTGGATCAGGTGCGCGATAGGCAGGACTTCGTCGACTGTGCATCCGAATTTGTACTGCAGGTTAACTACCGCAGTCGTATTCGTGTTGATCCGATAGCGGATGAGGACTTTCAGCTTCTTGTCAGTGTACCGCATGAACTTCGGGATTTCGGCTGCGTTATCGACCACGAATGTCTCAACGCCGCGGCTGACGGCATAGTCGAATTCGTACCGGGTCTTGACAGGATGGGAATGAACGATGCTTGCCGGGTCAACCCCTGTTTTCAGCACCGCGTCAATCTCCTTGCCCGAGCAAACGTCGAAGTTGCCGCCACAGGATGAGATTTCGTCAATGACAGTCTGCTGGTTATTCGATTTGACCGCGTAGTGAATTCCGACTCGCGGCAGGGCAGCCTTCAGCGCGTCGTAGTTGCGGCGAATCTCCGCACGCGAAAGCAAGAGCATCGGCGTGTCGAGTTCTTTTGTGTCAAAGAGCTGACGAATCAGGCCGGTGTCGACACCGCGAAAGAGGCCGGTGTTCTCCATCACACTGAAATCCATGGAATGAGTCATGGCTCTCTCCCTTACTTGGCCGCGGCGGCCTGGTTAACGGTTTGCGGAAACGGCTTGTGATGAATGACTTCATCGCGCTCCGACGGGATCCCCCGTTTCAACTCCTTGACCACGGCCTTTGCCGAGCCAAGGGCGTTGCTCAGGTATTCATGCGCGAGGTACGGGTCGACTGTGCCGCCACAGGTGAAAAAGTCGACCGCGGCGTAGCCGTATTCTGGCCAGGTGTGGATCGACATATGCGATTCCGCAATAACCACCACTCCTGACACTCCCTGAGGGTTGTAGCGATGAAAAACAGAGCGGACGATGGTAGCTCCGGACCGGCGAACGGCCTCTTTCATGCTTTCCTCCAGAAGACGGACGTCATCCAGCCTGCTCTTGTCGCAGTCTGAATATTCTACAATTAAGTGGCGTCCGAGAATCCTCATCGTCGTGTCCCTCCTTCAGGACAAAAGTTACAGATTACATCTGCGGTGGGGTTGTTATCCACAGCAGTTTGGCGGCCGTCGTGCCGTTGTTAACCATTTGGTGGGATCGGTCGGATTCAAAATAGAAGCAATGCCGACTGGGCACCTTGAATAGTTTCTTGTCGAATTTCAGTGTCACCGTCCCGTTGAGAACATATCCGAACTGCTCACCCGGGTGCGGTCCCTGGGGCTCCATTCTCTCGCCCGGTCGCAATTCGATCATGATCGGATCCATCAGATTGTTGGTCGAGCCGGGGACCAGCAATTCAAAGCGATGAACCCCCTTGCCTTCAATCTCGACCCGTTCCGCGGGAGAGAAGACCACCTTGGTTTCCGTGCTGTCGCTGAAGAACTCGGACAGGGTAACCCCGAGCGCCTCGAGGATATCCGCCAACGAATCAACAGAGGTTGAGGTTTGATCGTTTTCGAGTTGAGAAATGAAACCCTTGGTGAGCCTGGCTCGGTCGGCCAACTCCGCCTGGGTCAGATCTGAGCCCAGTCGGAGGGCTTTGACTTTCTCGCCGATTTTCAGTTCCAACTCTGTTTTTCCACTCAACCCATAGTTTAATATACGAAACTTTTTGTTTAGTAAACGTTGTGAGTATACAACCTTGTCAAAAGTTGTCAAGAATTTTTTTACCCCGAGGGAAAGTTTTTTTCACCATGAGGGACAGCTGTGGGCCGGTCGCCCTACTCCGTCAGCGACCCGTATTTTTCTTGCGCAATGAAGAGGTCTCTTCGTAGATTGTGGTTATCAGGTATCCATTTCAAAGGAGTGCTCTTATGACTGTGACAAAACTACAACGAAACCCGGTAGCATGGGAGGAACAGTGAGAAAGGTATTAGTGGCAACGGGCCTGCTGCTGGCTTTGTCAGCCGCGACTCAGGCTCAAGACATCAAGTTTGGAATCGGCTTCTCCGCCGGCATGAACATTCCGATCGTTCAGCAGGATCAAAAGTCGGGCTCCATCTTCGGCTTCAAGGTTCGCGCCAAGCTCATTCCCGCGATTATTCTTGAACCGAACATCTACTTTGCCAAGTATGGCAAGCCGACGATCAATGACATCCCGGGGTACGATCTGGAAGGATCGAAAGTGACCTCTTACGGACTCGACCTTGCCCTGGGGGCGCCGATCGGCGGGACAGGTCTGAAGTTCTTTGGACTCGCGGGCCTCGGTTATTACAACACCAAACGGGATCAGACCGATCAGGATGACACTCGTTTCGGATGGTCAGCGGGTCTTGGGTTCGAGATCGGATTTACGCAAGTCATTGCGCTCGATCTTCGCGGTAAAGCGGTCGTAATTCCTGCCGAAGGGGGTGGATCAAAGAAATCCGCTTCGGTAACCGGCGGCCTCAACTACTACTTCGGGAATTGAGGAGGAAAGGATGCGACACATGATGAAAAAGACCGCGTTGGCAGCAGCCATTCTGGCCGCTGTCACATTGTCCGGATGTCTTCTCGTTTCCGGGACGTTCGTGATTGTAAAGACGTTTACATTTGAAACCCAGAGTCAGTTCTATCATTACGCTGTTGATATCACCGAAGAAGCAGACTGGAATGATCACAAAGACCAGATCGACAATATCGATCTCGTCGGGTTTGAATTGTGGATAACCAGCCACGAAACGATCCCCATCACTTTCAACGCCTATATTGACAGCATGCACACAACGCCGTACGCGACTCAATTGGCTGTCGAGGCAAACGCGACAAAGGTTCTCGACGGTCTGACGGTTACGCCTGGCTCCAACCATGTGAGCTATGGAGGATCGTTCAAGTACTTGACCAACGTCGATAAACTCAAGAAACTCGTTCGTGTTGGTCAGTTCGATTATTATGGCACTGCAACCGGAGGGACTTCGGCCGGTTTCAAGGTCGATTCAGCGAGAGTGATTGTGACTTTCAGCGCCAGCGGTTCATAACCGTACCGCAACACAAGTACACAGAGCCGGTCTGAAACCAGACCGGCTTTTTTGTGCCACATTCACTTGCCAAAGCTGTTATGTTGGATAGATTATGTCGATTCGAATGATAACGATGTGGAAGTACAAGGAGTCGCGACCATAGAAACCTATTCAATTGTCATTATCGGTGGTGGACCGGGTGGGTACACCTCGGGGATACGGGCCGCTATGAAAGGGGTGAAAGTGGCGGTCATCGAGGACCGCGAACTGGGTGGGGTCTGCCTCAATCGGGGGTGCATTCCATCGAAGGCACTCATTGCCTCGGCTGTACAATATCGGAAGATGAAGGAGGCCGAATCCTTCGGGATCAGGTTAGCTTCACCGCCTACTTATGACTGGCCGGCGATGAAACTGCGCAAAGACAAGATCGTAAAGACGCAAGTAGGAGGGATTGGCAGCCTATTCAAATCCCATGGGGTAACCCACTATAAAGGATTCGGTCGTGTTGTCGGTCCAAACATGGTTGGGGTCGTGGATGAGTTTGGGGCCGAAACGAAGCTGAAGGCTGAGAAGATCATCATCGCCACCGGATCGCGAGCAGTGAATATCCCATCGTTCCCGATCGATGGGCGTCGAATCCTGACCTCGGACCATCTGCTCGAACTTGAGCAGCTGCCGAAGTCGATTTTGATCATAGGCGCGGGCGTCATTGGCTGTGAGTGGGCCTGTATGCTCTCACTCTTAGATGTAACCGTTCACGTCGTCGAGATGCTCGAGCATGCTTTGCCTCTTGAGGATGTGAACAGCTCGCAGATTCTTGAGCGCGAGTTCAAGAAACTGGGAGTCTCCCTGCACACCGGAACAAAAGTCGAGTCGATCGCTCCAGGACCGGAGGGGATTCAAGCCAAACTCTCCACCGGAAAGGTGATCGACGCCAACCAAGCAGTCGTCGCCGTTGGGCGGTCGTTCAACACCGAAGAACTGGGGCTGGCCGATGTCGGTATCGAGCTTAACAAGAACGGTTCGATCAAAACTGACAGCAACATGCGAACCAATGTCAAGAATATCTACGCCATCGGTGATGTACGAGGCGAGATTCTGCTTGCCTATACCGCTGTCCATGATGGCGCGGTGGCCGTGGACAATTGTCTCGGGGGAAAAGCCGAAAAGAACTACCTGGGTGTGCCATCGGTGATCTTCACCCACCCCGAAGTGGCGTCGGTCGGCCTGACCGAGGCGAAGGCTGCAAAGGATTACGATGTGACCATCGGGAAGTTTCCAATACGCGTTCTTGCAAAAGCCCATGCAGAGAATGAAATCGCGGGGGAAGTCAAGTTGATCGGCGACAAGAAGACCGATAGGTTGTTGGGTGTTCATGTTGTTGGGATCCATGCGACAGAGATTATTCATGTCGCGGCTCTGGCCATCAATCGGGGATTAAAGGTTGCGGAACTCGGAAATCTGATTTTTGGGCACCCGGTCATTTCGGAAGCTATAATGGAGGCGGCACACGATCTCCACAGCTCATCTGTCCATCTTGGCAAGAAGCGATCCTAAGGCGCAGGAATTGCTTTTTTTTAGTCAGAAACGGCGCTCTTGCTATTCTGAGCGTGAGGCTTGAGGCGTCGTAACCGATTGCTATTCTTTCAGTTAAGATTTTTCTGCCACATGCGACGATCTTGGTCGACGCATCTCCTGCGAAACGGCAATTGTCGGGCAGGCCGCACACTACGTGGGAGCGCTTCCTATTCGATTATAGCACAATAAGATATGTGAATTTTGCTTCGGTTCCCAGATTTCGGCACAGGTATTGTGATACAAGATCGTGAAGTTAGTTACTCTTAAGTATGCGCAGTTTGGCGGTGAAGGGTATTTAAGAGATGGGGATAAAGGAGTTCTTAGTGAGGAGGAACTCCTTTTGAACTTCAGGAGCGGCTCGCGTGAGCCGCTCTTTTTTTGGGCTGTGAATCAGTCGCCGAACATCTTACGGGTACGGCGAAATTGACCAGAGCTTGCGAACGACTGTCGCGGAAGTTCTGAACAAACCATATTGACTTGACTTGGTGACCATTCAGCATTTATTACGCAGTCTTCTGATGTGAATGGCGGTGTAGCTCAGCTGGTTAGAGCAGCGGAATCATAATCCGCGTGTCCGGGGTTCGAATCCCTGCACCGCTATTGAATCTAACAAACAGAGTCGCAATCAATTACGTATAGCAAATCCATAGTTTTCCCGAGGTAGCTCGCTTGACCATCAAACTTGTGGATCGCCGTTACGCTCGGACTTCATCTTCTTCGGCGAGGATCATGTTGGACCGCTCGAACTCAGGACGTTCCTCGAATTCTCCGACTGCCGCTGCGGCATTGGCGCCTTGGGTCGGATGTCAGCGCACTTTCACAACAATGGCCGTCCAATCATCCTCGAAGGGTCGGTTGTGCACGAAGTCGCTACAGTTGTCCAGCAGGTTGTTAAGCGTGTCCTGGGACGTCTTCGCGCTTCCGCTGAGGCATCCGAGAATGCGCTCCTCTCCGAATTGATTCGATACATCAACACCAGCCTCTGAGACGCCGTCGGTGTAGAGGCAGAGCAGATCACCGGGGAAGAGGCGCTCAGTGTAATCGTTCCACTGCATCGATGCAAACGGACCCAGGAAGAGTCCTCCCTCGGACAGCACACGACTCCCACCGTTCCTCTCGCAGACGATTGGATTGCAGTGACCGGCGTTACTATAGACGAATGTGCCATTTGTGCAATCCAGAATGCCATAGAAGAGCGAGATGAATCTGCCCGAAGCCGCGCTAATGGAATTGAGGCGTGCGTTGATAATGCCAAATACTGCCGACGGCAACTCCTGCCTTGGCGCTTCCTCTCGGAAGATCGCCTGCACGTTGGACATGATCAGAGACGCCGAGACCCCCTTGCCTGAAACATCACCGATGAGAATGCCCACTCTGCCGTTGCCGAAATCGATGAAGTCATAGTAGTCGCCACCTACTTCCTTGCAGGTGATTTGGCGGACGGCAATATCGAGTCGCTCATCCAATGGCGCTTCCGCTGGTTGCAGTTGCTGCTGGATTTGGCGCGCTGAGTTCATGTCAGACTTGTAATCATCGATAACGGCGTGTTGTGATGAAGAGATCTTGCGTAACGTTGTGATACCGAATATCCACTGAGAAGACAGTGTTGCCGTCAACCCCAACAGCAACTTCCCCGAAGGGAGAACGATCGCGAAATATGGAACCGCAAGCACCGCCGCGATGGTAAGACCGACCGCAAGGAAGACGAACCCGGCGACAGATATCCACACGATCCTGCCGACTCCCACCATGACCAGTAGACCGGAAAGAAGAGAGCAAAGAATGATGCCGCGCGACGTTTGAATTGGTTCGACAATCGCTCCGGAAAGCAGTGTCTGAGCGGCGGCCGCATGAATGACGACGCCAGATTCAACTCGCGGCTCACCCGCCCGCGAATTGAGAGGGATACGATAATCATCGTTTCCTTCAGCGACGGTGCTTCCGATGAACACTATCTTTCCCCGTAACAGTGGCGATATCTCAGGCTTTGAAACGGCATCGCAATAGGATATGACACGAATTCGCGACGTCCACGAATAGTCTATTAGGAACGGACCTTCTCTGAACGTCCGACCGAAGTCAGAGCTGACGGAAAGGTGTGATGCCACCGCGGAGAGGGACAACAACAGACTATCTTGAAAACGAACGACTGCAACACCACTACGAATTACCCCATCATTATCGACAGGGTAATCGACCAAACCGATTCCTGCGACGGAGCTGAGCAGCGCCGGCCTCGGCAATAGCCGACGCTTGACTACGATCTCAGTGCCGCTGTTATCTCGTATTTCCTCAAGCGCGGCTGCGAGTACGACGTTTCCGGCAGACTTGCACGCGTTCACGAAGGCTGCCATGTTAGCTCCGTCAGCCGAATCGACCCGATCAAAGAGGAGATCAAAGCAAATAGCCCTGACGTGCGCCGATGTCAAAGCTCTTACCAGCTCCGCGTGCTTGGTCAGGTGGCGAGATAAGGGGAAGGCCGGCCGATCCCAACTGGCGAGCGAGACACTGTCAATGGCTATGACCACACACTCGGCGTCGGCAGAGGAAGCTTCTTTGAGGTTGACCCCTACGTCATACAGGCTGCGCTCAAATTGAGCAAACCACCCAAACTCTGACGCCACAAGAAATAGTGACGTTCCAATGAGACAGGCGAGCAATCCCTGCAGAAATCCGGGAAATTTCCGATGCGGCGAGAGGCGCACTTCCATGAACGATTAACGCTGGAGCGCTTCCCGGTAACACGCCGCCGCCTCACGGTACATGCTCATCGCTTCACACAATTCCGCCTTGGCGACCAACGCTACATAGTCATCAGGTCTTTCTTTGAGCAGAGCTTCGATCTCTCGAGATTCTTCAACCATCAGATTATGACTCTGATAAAGACTCAAACGCAAGAGAGCGGCCAAACGCTGGTCCAAACCCGAACTGCTGATCTCATTCAAAGCCTGGGTGATCTGATCGCGCGCCAACGTGTCGAGCAAGACGAATGACGCCTGCTCTGATCGGAGTACGGTATTCTCGATTTCAGCCTGGACAATCCAGACATAGGATTCTCCCGGTCGCAGGCGGATAGAATCGGGCGGGAGGGCAATGACCGCGTTCTTCGTTCGATCCATCCAGACAACGCGCTCGTGATCGTACAGCGACACTGAATAGTTAGTCGCACCATCGATGGGGAGCCACTCCAACTGGACCGGAGCTGCCATAAGAATTGTCCCACTTGGCGGCTGAGAGAGTATCGGAACAGTCAAAGAAGGAGGTTGGGTGGACGTCACAGCCCGCACCGCCAGCCGAGCCTTCTCTACTGTGGTCTTATCCCGAAAGAGGGCGTTTGCAAGGCCGGTTGCCAGCTTCACGATGAGCCCCTCCTTCGGTTTCTGCTTCTCAGACAACGTAACTGTAGATGAACCTTCGAACTGCTTTACCGCTCCATCCTGAAAGACGAGAGTTATCGAACCTCCTTGCGATACCATGACGCTATCGCCGTAGTGGAGTTCTGCGCCGATCACAATTGGAGTGACTCTGAGCCCGCGAACTGAAACCGGCATTCGAAAGTCCATGATTTTCGCGGCGGCAGCGTTATCCGCGGCGGTAACCAGATCAGTCGTCAAGAGGACCAAGCCAATGGACAACAGAGAAACGATGGTCATGACGATGTGAAGCCGCATATGAAGCCGACGATACATCACTTCGATCTCCCTTCTCGACACGTTAACCTACTTGAACCATCACATTTATCGCCAGTCTCCGGTCGCCACAAATGCCCCCCACAAAAACGGATGATCCGGCAACTTAGCGCCGCGAAGCTTCTTCAACTGCTCCAGTTGCATCTGTCGCATCCGCTCTGCCAGTGACTGACCGGAAGCATTATTGTAGAGCCGACCCATCATCTCAGCTGTAATCTGGTCACTGACCGGCCATAGCGCGCTGACCACCGTCCTTGCTCCCGCCATCTGAAACGCGCGCCGCAGACCGTATACACCTTCACCCGCTTTCACCTCGCCCAATCCGGTCTCACACGCTGAGAGAACAACCAGATCAGTTCCCTTCAGATCCATCCCCGACACCTCGTATGCAGACAATATCCCGTCATCAACACCCGCGCTGTCTGCCCCAACACCGTGAAGATTCGCCCCCGCAAACAACAGTCCCGACAGCAACAGCGGATTCTCCCCCACGAAACCATTGTCCGACCCTCGACCACGACTCTGAACCTTCGGCTGACATGCACCCTCAAGGAAATATCCGTGTGTCGCCAGATGCATAACCCTGGCTCCCGATCCCCCTTTCTTTACGTTATCTTCCTTCGCCTGCGCTCCGTAGTAAACGGCCACCGGCTCCGCTGTCGCACCCTTCCACTGTGAAACTATTTGTTCCACCTCCGTCCGCGTCCCAGGAAGAGCTTTCACCGCAATATCACTCAATGTGCCACAACCTGAGCGCACGTTCCGCATGGCATAGGAAGTGGCTGCCACGTCCACCGTTTGTGTGACCATTACTCCCGGTATCCGAGCTGATGGTAGCGCATCAAAATCTGGATCCCCTAATGCAAGAAGGCCGTTCGCGGGAACCGACTTCTCCTTTAGCCGCATCAAATCACGACCAGACGAGAGATACTGAATCGCATGATCCTCGATGAGATACCCTCCCTTCTCCGTTGGCAATCCCGCAAATGACACAAGGTTAAGCGCTCCGTCACCAGCAATAAACAGCAACTCGCTCTTTCCGACTGACCTCTCCACGGGCTTCCATACTTTGGAATAAATCTCCACAGTGATCCTTTTGTAATTTGCAAGATCAACAGGTGAAGGCATCCGGCCAGTCATCGAAACAGTCTGCATCTGTTTCCGGTAGGCTTCCACAAGTTGATCGACCGCTTCCGCTCCACCCAAATCAACAATCACCGGCTTCTGATCACTTTTCAATACCATCGCCAGATAATGCGGAATCGAGCTGTCCGGCTGAAGCTGCAAGTAGTTGTACCTGACATACTCTACAAGCGCCGAGTTCACTGGCAACAACGAAGCAACCCGCTCAGTGCTCACATCCTGATAATCCTTCTTCTGGCGGTAACTGCTGCTCTTTTGTGAAAGCTCCCCTTCAAGATCATTGGCAAAGCGGCTCAGGGAATCGACCTTCTGCCGATAGGGCGCAATATTCGAATCCGGACCGCTGGCAAAAAGCTGTGACAGCTGGAATCGCGCATACCTGAGGTTCTCGGCCAGTGCCAGCGTGGCCGAATCCTTCTCCTGTACCATTGCTCGCTGCCGCTCAAACATCTCGTCCGACACCTGCCCTTTGCCGGAAAGTATGGCATCCGCTTCCCTCAATGCCGTTCCCTGTTCCCGCGCCTGAGATCGAACCAGACTACTCAAGTAATGATCTCTGGCAAATCTCAAGAGCTGCGAATACGTCAAGGCATCCTGCTCAGATAACCCTCCAGTATTCTCGGCAAAAGTTCTGCGCGCACCGTCGTAGGCTCTTTGAAACAGCGACTCCGCGGCGGCAAACCTCTCTTCAATGTAGTACAGCCGGCCCAATGCGTCGAGTCTCAGCACAACCTCTTCATGTTCGGATCGACACACCTCCTCTACCACGGCGAGTGATCGCTGAAAAAAAGTTTCAGCAAGAGCAAACTCAGCTCTGAGAACATGGATTGTCCCGAGTGCGTCCAGCGGCCATGAAAGGGCATAACTACTGTGGACAGAAGATTTCTCATTGATGGCTTCCGCCCGAGTCGCGAGGGACTCCGCCTCATCCAATCTGTTCCATTTCACATAGATGTCGGCCAAAGAAACGAGACTGGCGGCTACATCCGGATGACTTAGTCCAAGTTTCTTCTCTGAGATAACAAGGGCACGCTTATACAGACCTTCAGATTCCGCATACCTGCCCAGCCCGTAGTAGTTATTCGCGAGTTCGCGGAAGTCCCCTGCCATATCAGGATAGTCAGGACCAAGTGCGTTTTCTGCTGTGGCAAGAGTCCGCTTACAGGTCTCCACAGCTTCTGTGTATCTGCCGGTCCGATCATAGTCCGTGCTAAGATTGCGCATACAAGTAATTGTCTGCGGATGATCCGGTCCAAACGCCTTTTCTGCAATGGCAAGAGCTCTCTTGTCATATGCCTCGGATTCCGTCCACTTGCCATCGTGATAGCAGACCTTTCCTAAACCCGTGAGTATCGAAACCAATTTGGGATTGTCAGGACCGAGGGCCCCCTCTACAATAGAAAGCGCACGCCTGAACATTGGTTCTGCGGCCGCATAATTACCCTTCTCACCATATACCATGGCCAGATTATTTAAGCTGGCAGCTACGGCCGTATGGAGAGAACCTAACTGCCGCTCCCTGATATGCAGGGCTCGGGTGTAAAAAGATTCAGCATCGCTAAGCTGGTAAAGAAGCCAATGGTACACTCCCAGCCGATGCAGTACCAGCGCCACCGTCGTATCCTCAGGGCCGTACTGCTCGCGAGCTTTTTCAAGTGCCATACTCCCGATGACTAACGCAGAATCGTACTCGGCTGCTTGGCAGAGCGAATCCGCCCGATCCAAAATCTGCTTCCAGGACTCCACGGCGATGGTTGCGTTCGGGATAATAAAGATCGATGCCAGTAGTATGAACCACAGTCTTGAAGCCTTCATACCTACCCTCCTAATACTCCATTCATTGTGATTACTATTATCGCCAGTCTCCGGTCGCCACAAAGCCCGCCCACAAGAACGGGTGATCCGGCAGTTTGGCAGCCCGAAGCTTCTTCAATTGCTCCAACTGCATCTGTCGCATCCGTTCGGCCAGAGATTGCCCCGAGCTTGTGTAGAGCCAGCTCATCATTTCAGCTGTGATCTGATCGCTGACCGACCACAGCGCGCTGACCACGGTTCTGGCTCCGGCCATCTGGAAAGCCCGCCGCAAACCATAGACTCCTTCCCCCTGTTTCACTTCCCCAAGCCCTGTCTCGCAGGCCGACAGCACGACCACATCGGTTCCAGATAGATCCATACCGGCAACCTCCGACGCCGACAAAATGCCGTCCTCGCAGTGTGCGCTGTCGCATCCTGCGCCATGGAGATTTGAACCGGCCATCAGCAACCCCGACTGCAGCAGCGGATTCTCTGATGGAGTGCCCCCATCCGATGAGGAGGCTTGACTGCTGCCGATCTTGTCAGCACACTGACCGGTCAGATAATATCCATGGGTAGCCAGATGAATTGCCTTCTTGCCCGGACCATGGGTCTTGAACATGTCCTCACTTGCCTGTGCACCGAACAGAACTTCAGCTGAGTCACGTCCCCTGCCCGGCCAGAGAGCGCTTACCTCCTGAACTTCAGTGCGCGTGAACGGAAGATCGGCGACTTGCATGTCCGAGAGTACTCCGCACCCTGAGCGGACATTCCGCAGTGTAAGTCGGCCCTCGACACCCTCTGCGATCGCCAACAATTGCTCGCTTGAACGTTTCGCTCGGTCTGCAATAGAAGCATCAAAGTCCGGGTCCCCTAAGGCGAAGAGGCCATGGCCGCTTTCTTGTTTCTCCTCTAATCGCAGTAGATCGCGGCCCGAAGAAAGATGGTGCAGCGTATACTGTTCGGTGAGATAGGTTCCCTTGTCATCCATTACACCTGCCAGCGAAAGCAAATTCAGCGAACCGTCGAGACCGACCAGAATCGTCTGACCCTTTCTGAAGCGCTTTTCCAGTGGCTTCCAGATCTTCTCGTAAACGGTACGGCTGATCTGCTGGTACTCCGCCATGTCGGCAGCATTGGGGATTCTACCGGAAGCGGCAACCCCCTTCATATGTTTCAGATAATGACTAATCGGCACTTCGATTCCCGAAGCATCTCCGAGATTCACGATCTCCGGGTCCTTCCCTTTGTTCATGACCAACGCCAGATAACGGGGAACAAAAGAGTCAGACTTGAGATCACAGTAGTCCCACTTCAGATACTCGACAAGAGAAGTACTCAAAGGAAGCGCTGAATCGATGCTCGCGACAGTTATCTCATTTGATTGCTGTCGGCGCTGAAAACTCGCACTGTGTAGGTAAAGATTAGCCTCAATGTCACTAGCCGCTCGCGAGAGAGAATCAAGTTCCCTTTTGTACCCTCCGGTCGTGTCGTCCTCAGGGCCCGAGGCGTACATCTGAGCGATCTGGGATCTCGTGGAACGAACTGACGCAACCAAAGCCAGTGTGACTGAATCCTTCTCAGTCGCGAACGCCCGCTCACGCTCCATTATTCCATCGGAGACGATCCCCTTTGACTCGAGAATAACGAGGGCGCCCTCATCGAGTTGGTCGCGACGAAGAGCAGGCAAGTCAACAAGGCTTGTGAAATAGGTCCCCGACTCAACTTTCACGCTCTGTGAGAATTTCAGAGCATCTTGTTCCGCGAGAACATTCGCGTTGTCGCGAAAACTCCGCAGTACGATATCAAATGCTCGTTTTGCCTCAGCGAGACCCAGTCCAGGGCGGCGAGAGCGACGCTGGTTCATGGCAATACTACGCAACTTAAGCGCTACGTCCGGATGTTGAGGGCCGAGAATTTTCTCGTCTATCGCCAGCCCCCTTTTGAGAAGCGGTTCAGCCTCGTCGTAGCGGCCCTGCTCTACGTATGTGTTTGCCAGGTTGGCGAGGTTGCATGATACCATCGGATGTTGCGCCCCATAGTTCTTTTCATAGATCGCCAGCGTTCGCTCGAACAGCTTCCCAGCGTCAGCGTAGCGTTCCTGGAGCTTGTACACAAGAGCCAGGTTGTTAAGGTCGCCTGCCACATACGGATGCTCTGGACCAAGCGCCTTTTCGTCAATTGCAATCGCTCTTTTGAAAAGCGGCTCGGCGTCGGAGTAGCGCTTGAGGTCGAAGTCCACAAGCCCGAGATTATTCAAACTTGCCGCCAGATTCGGATGGTTGGATCCGAGGTTCTTTTCGTAGATCGCCAGCGATCTTCTGAGGAGCGGTTCTGCGTCTTCCTGACGTGACTGCATGATATAGAGGACAGCAAGATTGTTCAATCCGTCGGCAATACGCGAATGATCAGGTCCAAGCACCTTCTCATCGATTACCAGAGCCCTTTTGTACAGTGGTTCAGCATCAGCGAACCGTCCCTCATCTACCAACGTATTGGCGAGATTGTTGAGGCTGCTCGAGACGGTCGGATGACAATCGCCGAAAGTTGCTTCCCTGATTGCCAGCGCCTTTCTGTGCAAAGCTTCAGATTCGGAATACCGCGCCTCGTGAGAGTAGAGGACTCCGATGTTCGCCAACGATGTTGCCACATCAGGATGATCTGAACCGAGTGCTTTCTCCCGAATTGACAGCGCCCGGTTGTAAAGCGATTCCGCTTCTGCGGTGCGTGATTGATGATCATAGAGGTTCCCGAGGTTATTAAGTGAAGCTGCCACATCTGGATGATTGGGATCAAGAGCTTTCTCCCGAATTGTCAACGCTCTCTGATGGAGCGTCTCAGCATCTGAGTACTTTCCCCGATCCACGTACAAGAGTGCGAGGTTGTTCAATGAAGTTGCCACATCCAGATGATCTGGACCGAGTGCCTTTTCCCGTAGCTGCAGCGCTCGCGTGTACAGCGACTCAGCGGCCTTGTAGCGAGCCTGACCTCGGTAGACGTTTGCGAGATTGTTCAAAGATGCCGCCACATCCAGATGCTCCGCTCCATACTCCTTCTCTCTGATTCTGAGCGCAGCCATAGTCAACGACTCGGCTTCAAGGTAATGTCCGAGGTACCAGTGGTAGAATCCAAGCCGATGCAGCGCCAGTGCCACTGTCGTATCTTCAGAACCGAACTCCGCCCGTGCTTTCTCGAGAGCTATGTTTCCAATGACAACGGCAGAATCGTATTTTACTGCTTGGCAGAGTGAATCCGCTCGATTCAGGAGCTGCTTCCAGGATTCGGCTGCAACCCCCTTCCCAGGGAGTGTCAGGATTGCCGACAAGAACACGATGACGAATTTCACCAGTTTCACACGATACCTCCCTGAATGTTAGGGCATTTTGAATGTAATTCCGACAACTGCATGATAAACACCGTCAGACCCATATGTAAATGTGATCGCGCCTTCCGTACCCATCTCTCTTGTCCAGTGAACGGTGCATGTGTCTGACGTCATGGGACGGGAAAGCAGATCACGCGAGGGCAGTCCCAAGGCCCAGGCCCTGACCGGCTCTGAAGACTGTGAAGTGGACCCAGGAATTGTCGCCCTGAATTCCTGAATCAGACTTCCATCAGGCTTCACCAACCTCAAGAGTAAGGCTTTCCCAGCAACAAGAACCTGCTCTCTCTTGATCTTCTCTACGACATGAAGTTCGTAGTCCTTTGGACTCAGATATACCAGGTGCCGCAACTCAGCAAGGGCAGCGGAATCCGCGTCAGTAAAGCTCGTCGCAGTAGAAGTAATGGTCGCGTCACGTGTTCCAAGAGTAATCAGCAGTTCCTTCGGCACACCGGCCGAGGCCAACTGCAATTCGGTAATCAGCTGCGGCTTCGGCCCCTCCTGATCGCGGTTCCACATCAGGATCAGAAGCACAAGCGCTGTCGCTGCGGCAACAGGAACCAGCCGACGAGACGTCAAATATCTTCCCAATCTCTCCCATGTCGATTCCACTGGGGGAGTACGACGCTCCGACACCGCATCAAGAAATGTAACCGGCATCAAATCTGAGCCTTCCTCAATTTCCATCTGCCGGAGTCTCTCCCGAACTTCAGAACTGTTGAGTTCATCGAGTTCAATAGCCTCCGCAAGGATTTCCCTCCGAAACGACGACGAATTCGCCAGCGTCGAAAGAACCTTCTGCCTCTGTTCCTCCGTCGCTGTTCCGAGCAGATAGGCGTCAACAACCTCGGGCGAAGGTCGCTCCACTTCCGGTCGTGTCAGTTTGTTTGCGCGACGAATCAGCCGGTCAATGGCAGAATCTCGATCACTGTCCAGATCCCGCTTTTCCTCATCCATCTGGCCATCCGGGTCCATGTGTTGCCGTTCCCCCTCCCGCACGCCCGTCGTCTCTACTATCTAAATGAGAAGAGGAAGCGGTTTTCGGACAGGAGAACATATTTTTGATCTTCTTCTTTGCATTCATCTCACAGATCGCTCAAGGTTGTGTCGAAACCGCGTTCCGCCAACAGCGCGGCCAGTTTCTTACGGCAATGGCGGAGATCATCCGAGACCTTCTTTGACTCTTGCGGGGGGAGTCCCAGGAGCAAGGTCATCTCCCTTGGCGAGCACTCCTCGGCCGCCGACCTCAGGAGAATCTGGCATTTCAGTGTCAGCAGGGCAATACACTCGTTAGTCGCTCTGATCATTTCCCGCAATTCGGCCGAAGCGGCATGCTGCCGGTCGTTCGACTCATCGCTTCTGGCATGACCGTTTCCCATTTCCGAATACAGAGCCAAACCCTTTTGCTTTTCTCGCATCTGCTCCAGTGCCTTCCGAGAGGCAACCCGCTTGAACCATCGCGAAAACGGCTTTCCCTCGTCTTGATAGGTTCGCAGCACCCGAAAGTTGTCCCTCACGCAGTGCACGATGAGATCGTGAATCAGATCGTTCTTTTCGTCGGGATGGATACTCCGCATCACACAGGGAGGGCTCGCTGACAGGAGTCCCCTGGCGAAAAGGTAAAACATCTCACAGGCACGCTTGGGATCACTGCTCAACAGATGAAGAAAGGCGGGGCATGAATCGTCGAGTTCGATCATTATTCGTTGTTATGGACTTTCAAGGTTATGGACTGCCCTGAACTGCTCGAAAAGAACATAATCTGGAGTCCAATTGTCAAGGACACAATAGCCTAGGAATGCACTCAGGGAAGGACTGTCTCGAATTCTCTTGCACGGCGTCGTCCGAATTTCGCACTCGGTTCGCATTCTCTATATAGACAGACGCATTCAAGGAGAAAAGACTGAGCTGCGTGTGCGATCGTTGATCGAGTGAAATCTATTTTCAACTACGCGACGTCCCGGTGTACTGATAATTCCGAACAAGGACCCCCTTCCCTATCCTGGTAATCGGCTGCCCTTCGGGGAGAGGGGCGGCCGAGAGGGGGAACACGTTGCGCATCATTGTTTCTGGTATTCACAAAGATAGAGTTCGTTCCCGTCGGGGTCGCCGAAGAACGCCAACCTTACGGTCTTGTCATCTTTAATTGGGCCATCGAACCTGACCCCCTTCGATTGCAGTCGCTGAACAACGGTATCGATTGACTCGCATACGATAAATCCAATCGAGATTGCCCCACGACTCCCGGGAACCTTCCCGTTGGGATTTGCAGGATGCAAGCCGATCGTAAACGCCCCGGCCTTGATCTGCGCCCAATGATCGCCGGCGCGAAATTCAAGCTCGAGTCCAAGAGTCTGGGTGTAAAAGGCGACCGCCCGATTCATGTCTGAGATCATGACGGTCACCACGCCATTGGAAATCATGAGTCTGTTCCTTTCTGCCGAGAGGCGCGAACGTACGGAAATGGATGGATTCTGTCAATGATCAGATTGCAGTGAGGGAATTCGCTCCTGGATATTTATCAAAATATGTGTTGACTTGGGTCAAGAATGTCGACATACTGAAGTAATGGACGTATGTCCCTCATTAATCGTTTCTCAAGCTTTGATTTCGAAGACCAACCCTTGTTAAATCGTTAGTCCGGTGACATCGGCGCAATTACGCGCGTGAACTAGTCTGTCCTTCGGAGCACGGGAATTAGAAAATCTCGTCACGATGGGCAGGGAAATTGGAGATTTTATGAACATCTACGTGGGAAACCTGTCCGGCCAGACGGCCGAATCAGACCTTCGTCAGGCTTTTGTTACTTTTGGCGAAGTGGCACAGGTCAACATCATCAAGGACAAATTCAGCGGCGAACCGAAAGGCTTTGGCTTTGTTGAGATGCCTACCAAAGAGCACGCACAAGCGGCGATTGCGGGTCTCAACGGAAAGGATCTCAACGGTCGTACGCTCAATGTCAACGAAGCTCGCCCCCGCACGGATACTCGTACAGGCGGCGGAGGCCGGAGTGGCGGAGGCTTCAATCGCTCCTGGTAAGTTCCCAGGGACGCAGTCGAGCAATAGCGAAGATCACGTTTTCAATGGAGGCGCTTGCCGGTACCCGGCGAGCGTGCTCCTTGAACGGAGGAAATCATGAAGATATTTGTTGGCAATCTTGCGAGCGAGACTGTCGAGCAGGATCTCCTGCTGGCGTTTCAGAAGTTCGGTGATATCGGGCATGTCAATATCGCCAAGACAACTTCGGATGGAAGATCGCGTGGCTTTGGCTACGTTGACGTTGCTCTCGATCGTGAAGGGCAGGCCGCGATAGTTGGAATGAATGGGGCTTCTCTGCACGGTCAGAAGCTCCGTGTAAACAAAGCGCACCGCAAGTTCGTCTTACCTTAGTCGGTGACGAGCAGAGGTCCATCAGCGTCGGATGTACGCTGACTCGTAGCCAGAGAATAACCTATGGCAATTCACTCAGGTTCTCAGTGAAGCGTCAGATCGCTTGCTGTATTCTCTGGTTGCGGGCCGCTTTTGGATTTGACAATCTGGACCGATATAGTATTATAGGACAGGAGTCAGAGGAACGCTGTTAATGAGTTTAGCGAAAAAGCGCTGTCTGCTGTATGTAGGTCTGCTGCTATTTGTTCTGGCGGCAGTAGCGACGGTGTATGATCACAGTTTGAGTTGCGACGACTGTTGCTCCTCCGGTGATTGCAGCGATTGCCAGGACTGTCATTGCGCTTCAACCGCGTCCTTTGTTCTCCCGACATCCACCAGTTCCGAGCTTTATGACCAGCTGGGCGGGGAAATATTCCTGCCCTCTCAGGTAATCCCGGGTCGGGATTGGTTTTCGGACATCGACCGCCCCCCACGCTTATTCAGTTCTTAATCCGACAGGCGAATCGTCTTCGCCGCAACATACATTCACAGCAACAAAAACTGATTTTGTCGCGACCGGCGTTTTTCTTAGCCGCGAGTGACGAATGAAGCAGTTTGGACTTTTCGAAGTCCGTGGAGGCATTAGACGTGAACATGAAGAGCGTTACACTAATTGGAGCAGGGATGGGCGCGGGGCTCTTGCTCGGATGGCTTAGCTTTTCGAGCTACTCTCTGCCTGAGCCCGGGAACGCACAGAACCCCTCAGTTGCAGACAGCACAGCCCTGACAGTGCCAGAAACCGATGCGACCCTAAACCCCAAGATCGAAGAAGATCTCAAGCCGGATTGGTGCGCTGAACATCGCGTGCCGGAATCGGAATGCACCGAGTGTCACCCGGCGCTTATCTCTGTATTCAAGGCGAAGGGGGATTGGTGTGTTGAGCACGATCTGCCCGAATCCCACTGTCGGCTCTGCAACCCGAGTCTCACTTTTGCGCAAGAGCCAAAGATTGAGGTTGCTGCGCAGGAAACATACAAACCGTCAGTATTCTTCCCCAGGAACGGAGCGCGCTGTGCGACCGATGACGCGATCATCCAGTTTGCTTCTGCAGAGACCGCCCATCGGGCGGGGTTGACTCTGGTACCGGCCGTGGAAGTGAGCGAAACTCATTCGACGGACGCTCCGGCAGAGGTTCTATTTGATGAAACCAAATCCTATGTCATAACTACGACAATACCGGCGTTGGTTGTTCGTTGGTTGGTGGAGCCCGGACAGGACGTGCTGACCGGACAAGCAGTCGCGGAACTGGAATCGCCGGAAATGGCGCGTCTTAAATCTGACTACTTGGAGTCGTTGTCTGAAGCGGAATTGAGGCAACGAGAGTTCGAGCGGGCTGACAGTCTCATTGCGAGGGGATTGATCAGCACAGCGGAAACCCAGCAGATCACCAGCCTATTCAAGGCCGCCCAGGCGCGTCTTGCCGGAGCGCTCGGGCAGCTCGAAGCATGTGGACTGAATCCGGACGATATGCAGGCAATCCAGTCTCGCCACTCGGTTTCGCCTCGATGGCTATTGCGAGCAACCAGGGGTGGAGCTCTGCTTGAGCGCAAAGCGGGACAGGGAGAACTTCTTGCAGCCGGTTCCAATTTCGGTCTGATCGGGGACCCCTCGATCCTGTGGATAGAGGCACAGGTACGCGAGTCAGAGCTGTCCTTGTTTCGGCGGGGCCAAGTCGTCGAGTTCGCGACTGATGGAGACGCTTTGCACAAGGTGAGCGGTCGGGTGATCTGGGTGGCCCAATACGTTGATCCCCTGACACGGTCGGCGATAGTGCGGGCACAAGTCGCAAATGGTTCGCTCGATCTCAAGGCTCACCAGTTTGGTCGCTTAACGCTTCCGATTTCATCGCAGTCGGGCGCTGTTGCTGTCCCGCGTGATGCGGTTCAGTGGGAAGGTTGCTGCAATGTCGTCTTCGTGCAGGAGGCGCCTGATAGATACCGCCCACGCAAGGTGACTGTCTCTCGCGGTAATCGCGGCTACTACAACGTAAGTTCGGGCCTTCATGTCGGTGACATGGTGGTTGTGAACGGTAGTTACCTTCTCAAGACTGAATTGAAGAAAGGGAGCCTCGGTGCCGGCTGCTGCGATGTGGCTCCTAAATCGTGAGTTGACTATGATAGAAAAACTCATCGATCTCATGCTGCGACGGAGAGCGGTAGTGCTCTGTCTGGCGCTTACGCTCTGTATCCTTGGGATGGTGGCATTTGTACGCATGCCCTTCGACGCTTTTCCCGACACAACGCCCGTCATGGTTCAGGTGAATGCCACCGCTCCGGGCTGGGCGGCTGAGGAAATCGAAAGACAAATCACATTTCCCATCGAGCGTGAACTTTCAGGTTTGACCGGATTAACAGAGGTTCGCTCAGTTTCCAAATTCGGGTTCGCGCAGGTAACACTGGTATTTACGGATGATATCGACATTTACCTTGCCCGTCAGCAGGTGGCTGAGCGTCTGGTCAGCATTGAGCTTCCCGATGGAGTTCAAGTGCCACAGCTTGGACCCGTTTCGACCGGATTGGGCGAGATCTTTCAATACGTCGTGATCGGGAAGACCCCAGAGCCGACTGATCTCCGCACAGTACAAGATTGGATAATCACTCCTCAGTTACAGTCGACACCGGGTGTCGCTGAGATCAATAGTTGGGGCGGGTACGAAAAACAGTACCAGATCGTCGTCGATCCCAATCGACTTGTGCAATTCCGCCTCACGCTGTCCGCAGTCGTTGCCTCTATTCGCAACGGCCTCACGAACGTCCCGGGCGGCCAGATGGTTCGCGGTGGTGAGCAAACAGTGGTGCAGGGGGTAGGTATTGTCAGCAAGCGTGAGCAAATCGAAGCTCTTGTGATTGAGACACGACAAGGCGTGCCGGTTCACGTTCATGATGTCGCCGATGTGATCGTCGGTCATGAGATTCGGAGAGGCGGTGTTACCTACCAGGGAGCGGGTGAAGCGGTTCTCGGCATAGGTTTTCTGATAACTGGCCAGAACTCACATGAGGTGACCAGACGGCTGTCCACGCAGCTCGAGGAAATCAAATCCTCCCTTCCCCCCGGCGTCGAGGTCAAGCCAGTGTATGTACGGACCAACCTGGTAGACAATGTGCTGGATACCGTGGAACATAACCTGTTTTACGGCGCCGCCCTTGTCGTTGCGATTCTGTTTCTCTTTCTGGGCAATTTCAGGGCAGGCTTAATCGTCGCGTCTGCAATCCCGCTCTCCATGCTCTTTGCTTTCGATCTCATGTCGCGAGCGGGTATCATCGGCAGTCTCATGAGCCTGGGAGCCATCGATTTCGGACTGGCGGTCGACAACGCCGTGATTCAGGTTGAAAACAGCGTCCGGCGACTGTCTCTCGACTCTCGAGGTCGGTCTCGACTGCATGTGATTAAACATGCCATCATGGAGGTTCGCAAGCCGACCCTCTTTGGGGAGTTGATCATTATTCTCGTCTATCTGCCCATTCTGACTCTGGAGGGCGTGGAAGGGAAGCTGTTTCGACCGATGGCGTTGACAGTTGTCTTTGTGTTGGTTGGCTCATTGATTATGTCTTTCACGGTCATTCCCGCGTTGATAGCTACCTTTCTGACACGCCCGATCAAGGCGCGGGATCCGATGGTAGTACGGTGGATGCAGAAAGCATATCGGCCAACTATCGCCTGGGCGTTGAGACGCCGAAACGCTGTAATGGGTTTTTCGATTGCAGCCCTTCTGGTCGGCGTCGTTCTATCCACGCGGCTTGGTTCGGAATTCGTTCCTCGCTTGAGCGAAGGGAGCATCGTTATCAATGTTATTCGTCTGGCTGGGGTAGCTGTCGAACAGTCGACAAGCGACAATTCCAATATCGAGGGTCTCCTCTTGGCTCGATTCCCGGATGAAATTGACCAAATCTGGTCACGCGCCGGTAGCGCCGAACTCGCAACCGACCCGATGGGTTTGGAACTGACCGACATTTTCATCACCCTGAAACCCCGTTCTGAATGGACACGAGCGAGGAATCAGGACGAGCTTGTTTCCATGCTTGATACCGAACTGGCTGATCTGCCGGGGATGAACCGCGTCTTCACTCAGCCCATTGAAATGCGGGTGAACGAAATGATCGCCGGAATCAGGGCCGACATCGGCATCAAGCTATTCGGCGACGATCTGGAAGTTCTTGAGAAGAAGGCGGAGGAGATTGTCGCTCTTGCCAAGACAATCCCGGGGAGCGCGGATATCTCAGTGGAGCAACTGACAGGACAGCCATTGTTCCGAATCGAAGTCGACCAAGCCCGCCTGTCTCGGTACGGCATTCCCGCTGATGAAATCCTTGCCTATATCCGGAGCATCGGCGGAATTCACACCGGAGAGATATTCGAGGGGCAGCGTCGCTTTGATCTGGTTGTAAAGATGGATTCCCTCTATGCGTCGGTGCCCGAAGACATTGAGCGAATTCCGATTATGGCCAATGGCGCTCAGTTTACTCTGGATAGGGTGACGACCCCTTCTCTCGCTCCGGGGTATTCCACGATTACAAGGGAGTGGGGGAAACGGCGAACCGTCGTCCAGTGCAATGTGCGGGGACGTGACGTAGGATCATTCGTTGAGGAACTGCGAGCCCGCATAGGCGCGGATGTCAAATTGGAACCGGGATACTTTGTTCGATTTGGTGGCCAGTTTGAGAATCTTCAACGAGCGCAGAATCGGCTCCTTGTCGTAGTCCCCTTGGCGTTGCTGCTTATATTCGGTCTACTCTATTGGACCTATGGATCTGTTCGCGACGCACTTCTCATTTTTACGGGTGTACCGTTGGCAGCACTTGGCGGCGTGCTGGCCCTGGTCATGCGCGGTATGCCGTTTTCGATCTCGGCGGGTGTCGGATTCATAGCGTTGTCCGGAATAGCCGTCTTGAACGGCCTTGTGCTTGTGTCGCATATCAAGCGACTGCGGGCCGAAGGGATCGACTTGGTGACCGCCGTACAGGAGAGCGGGTTGGTTCGGCTTCGACCGGTTCTTATGACTGCACTGGTCGCAGCGTTTGGCTTCATCCCGATGGCGGTTTCTCAAGGCGTCGGAGCCGAGGTCCAGCGGCCGCTGGCCACGGTGGTGATTGGGGGGGTATTGACCTCCACGGCCCTTACGCTGATCGTCCTGCCCGTGCTCTATTCCCTCTTCGGTTCCCGGAGCGAGGCAGAAATGTGATCTGAACAACGCCAGAATACTGTTGACTGTTTCCGTAATAGCGAGTATATTGCCCATGAGCAAGCATCACGGCGTCTAATAGAGCCAATAGGTCTCGCTTGAGAGGAAGAAATCAGCCAATAACAGATCAGGGTCATACCCGAATGGAGGAACGAATGAAACCCATGCGGTCACTCATTGTCATAGCGATATCGGGCCTTATCGCGTCATCCATATCGGCGCTGCCGCGCACAGGAACGAACCCGATTGTCCACCCCGCCAACACGACAATTATAGACCACGCCGCATACATCAACGCCAATCGAATCCTCGGATTTGTGGGCAATGATGGATCATTGTTCAGCGATTGGAGTCAAGCGCTCCTAAAGTCCGACGGATTCTACTTTCCATATAGTTCAATCGCCGACATCCTCAGCGGCGCCAACAGTAAGACAGTCGTATATTCAGCCGGTCTGTGGCTCGGCGGAAAGGTTGGCGGAGACCTGCGTGTTACGGTCTCTGAGTACAGCGCCGAGTATACTCCCGGACCAATGGTGAACGGGACATTTGTTTCCGATGCCTATACAGACCCGAAATACCGCGTCTACCGTCTGTACGCGGACAGCCAGGCGACTAACCCCAATCAGGATTACCTCCAGTGGCCGGCCGATCAAGGAGCCCCCATCGACGGTGCGGGGAAGCCGCTGTTCATGGGGGATCAGAACTTGTGGACAGTTTTCAACGACGCCGACCCCAGTCAGCACACGAACAACACCAGTTCGAGTTCACCGATGGGCATTGAAGTGCATCAAACCTTGTGGGCCAGTATGGAGATCGGCGAGGCAAATGTCGTCAATGTTCAATACAAGTTGTACAACAGAAGCGCACACCAGATTGACAGCTTCTATCTCGGCTTCTGGTGTGACAGCGATCTGGGCAGAGCGACTGACGACCTGGTCGGATGCGATACCTCGCGGAATCTCTTCTTTTGTTATAACGCGAGCGACAGCGACGCCGTGTACGGAACCCGGCCTCCCGCCTGGGGCGGGCGTGTCATAGCGGGTCCCCTTGTTTCTGATACCGGCGGCATGGGGCTGTTCTGCGGCAAACCGATCCTCGACCGCCGCAATCTGGGTATGACCTCTTTCCAACGGTATATAAACGGCACCGATCCGACGAACAAACTCGAAGCCTTCAACTTGATGAAGGGATTTGATCGTCATGGAAACCCGCTCGCGAACGGAACGCGCTTCGCTTGTCCGGGAGATCCAGTCGCTGGCGTCGGTGATCTAGACATAAACCCGTCCGATCGCCGCCTCATGGTCTCCTTCGGACCTCTGATCTTTCTTCCGGGAGACAGCCAGCAGCTCGTGCTCAAAATCGCGGTTGGCCAAGGCAAGAACCGCCTGGCCTCGATCACACACCTAAAGGAGATACTCACCGCGCACCCTGTGCACCCGACCGACCAGTGGATCGACATTTACTGCCAGAGTGCGACGCTCGATGGACTGCCGCTCCATCCGGGCGACACAATTCGAGCCTACGACCCGACCGGCGTGCTCTGTGGCATCGGTCTGGCAAGAGATTCGGGATCATTCGGTTTTGTCCCGGTCTACCGCGATGACATCCATACGTTTGAAGACGAAGGAGCCACCCCGGGAGATATCATTCGCTTTACCGTCAACGGCACCGCTGTGACAACCGCTCCCCCTGTTGTCTGGGGTCAAAACGGGGATCGCCTTGAGGTTTGCGCCTTCAGTCAACAGGAGTGCCGGGAGCTACGGCTGCATGAGGGCTGGAACCTTATCTCGTGGAATGTCTCCTACGCTGAGCATGTTAGAGACGCGCTGTCACAGATCAGAGGGTGCGTCGACGTAATCCTCGGCTTCGATCGGGAGGGGCGCACCTACGATCCGGACCTCGAGGAATTCTCCACGCTCGATTCCGTTGATTATCGTCATGGATACTGGGTTCGCATCAGGCCGCTCTGTGATACGCTACTCAGAGTCTGCGGAGGTCCGGTGACCGGCAGCATAACGGTGTCATCAGGTTGGAATCTCGTGAGTTACTGGCCTGCAATCACGTACGACCCCGTCTACGCCCTGGCGTCGCTTGACCCCAATCTGTTGATGGCTTATAGTTTTGAGAACGGCATCAGGATCTATCGACCTGGGATGGGTGCGTCCAATACCCTCGATTCCATGAGAGCCAATCTCGGCTACTGGATAAACGTTTCGAACGACGATCAACTTGTTTATCCCGGGTTTACGTCCAATCCTGTCATGTACCAGTCAGCCAAACCACCTGCGAAGGGATTGCAGATTGCTGCGTCGCGCGAATGGATGTCGGTCTACGGCTCACACCTGACATTGGACGGCGCGAACATCAGAGACGGCGCCGCTCTGGAGTTCCGCACGGACCAGGGTGTTCTGTGCGGTCTGGGACAGTATGCAAGTGGGAAGTTACGATTTACGCCGGTGTATGGTTTCGCGTCTGGCGACGCGACGTCGTTGCGATATCCTCGCCCTCTGGACTCGGTGATTCTCTTCGTCGACGGTGTGGCGACATCACCTGCCATAATCTGGGAAGGGTATGGGGCGCGGGTGGCAATGTCAGCACTAACCACCCGGGCCGGGGGGAACATACCACAAACCTATTCCCTGGGGGACGCTTACCCGAACCCATTCAACCCGACCGCCAGAATCGAGTTCGGGTTGCCGATAGCCGGGCACGTAACCCTAATTGTCTACAATGTCCTCGGGCAGAAAGTGCGCACGCTTGTGAACGAAATGACTGATGCAGGCTACCATACGATCGAGTGGAACAGCACAAGCGATAACGGACAGCAGGTCAGTTCTGGCGTTTATCTATACCGTTTGAGTACCGGGGACTTTGTGCAAACGAAGAAGATGGTGCTCTTGAAATAGATGGTCCCCGAAACGGGCTCGTTTCTTCTTGGAATTCGCCTTTCGATGAGGTGTGGCGAGCGTGCTCGCCACATCCTCCAGTTCACCGCTCCACGGGATCCATGAGTATACACCGCGGGGAGTTGCTCTGGGACGCCCTCGCTGTTATTTTGTAGTTGACAAAAACGATCAACTTTGTATATTGCTCTGTCGTTCTATTGATCATCATTATCCGATTGCACGAGGGAGAGTAACATGTACCCAATTAGGATCACGATTGCCACGGGCTGTTCGTTGCTCTGGTTGTCAGTAGCAATGGTAACTGCAACTGACCTGGCGCCTGCGGACCACAATGACCTCAAAACCCGTACATTGGGTAGACTCAGCTCAGTGTCACTTGCCTTCACAGAGAACAAAGGCCAGTGGCCGGATTCAGTTATCTATCGCGCCAATGCCGGGAGGGCAACGATGTGGTTCACCCCGAACGGTGCCTACTACCAGTTTAATCGCCGCGTTGCGTCATCGACTCGCCCAGCCGTGCCCAGTGCGGCTGACATTGTCGATCCTCTGCACCCACCTGACAAAACTGAGACCATGATGATCAAGGCGAGCTTTGTCGGCTGCAATCCGAAGCCAAAGCTTGACGGTGAGAATCCACTTGAATACAAGTGCAATTACTTTATCGGTAATGACCAATCTCAATGGCGAACCGATGTTCCAAACTACAGTTGCGTCAGCTATAAGAATATCTACTCCGGTATTGATCTGAAGTATTACGGTGACGGTCGCCAGATGGAGTATGACTTCATCGTCGCCCCCGGCGCGGACTACTCGCAGGTGCGGATCAACTACGAAGGAGCTAAGTCACTCGCGGTGAATGCCGCCGGCGATCTGGTCATAGAGACCGCGTGGGGAACAGTGACTGAACGTGCTCCATACGTGTACCAGATTGACGGAACAGAGAGGATTCCAATCAAGGGGACCTATCGTGTTGAAGCGGACGGCACGTTCGGCTTCAGCGTCGGGGCTGACTACAATCGGTCATTGTCTTTGGTCATCGATCCTGTTCTGACCTACAGCACGTATTTGGGTGGGAGTGGGATTGAACAGGGGTACGGCATCGCAGTCGACGGCCTTGAGCGCGTATATGTTATAGGGACCACAGCGTCAGCCGATTTCCCGGTTGTAAATGCTTACGACGGAACCTACAATACGTGGGAAGACGCGTTCGTGACGAAGCTTAGCGCAGGCGGCAACAGCCTGGTCTTCAGCACGTATCTGGGAGGTAACAACAATCAGGATTGGGGTCGAGCTATTGCGGTGGACGGGGCGGGGAGTACGTATGTAACCGGCTACACTCAGTCCAACGATTTCCCGACCGTTAACGCCTTTGATCCCAATTTGTCTAACGGAGGTTCGGACGCCTTTGTGACGAAGTTGAGTCCGGCAGGTAATAGTCTCGTTTACAGCACTCACTTTGGGACACTTCCCGGTCCCGGCGACCTTAGTCAAGCCGAGGGGGAAGCTATCGCAGTGGACGGTGCTGGAAGCGCCTACGTGACAGGGTGGACCACATCAACCCAATACCCGACCGCAAATCCATTTGACGCGGTCAAGACCGGCCCCATCGATGGATTCGTGGCGAAGTTCAGTCCAAGTGGCGGGAGTCTGGTGTATAGCACATACCTTGGAGGCGACGAGGGGGGAGGTCTGTGGGATCACGTGACTGGTATAGCTGTCGATGGGGCTGAGCGCGCGTATGTAACCGGGTACACAGGAGCCTCCGACTTTCCGACCGCGAATGCGTACGATGCCACCTACAATGGGCACTGGAGCGATGCGTTTGTGACAAAGTTTAGCGCCGCTGGCAACACGCTCGTTTACAGTACCTTCTTGGGAGGCAGTGGACCTGACGAAAGTTATGCGATTGCTGTCGACGGTTCGGGAAGTGCCTATGTAACCGGATCGACACAATCCGCTGATTTCCCGGTTGTAAACGCATATGACGCAACCTACTTCGGGGGGGGTGCTAAGACTGATGCCTTCGTCGCGAAGCTCAGCCCTTCCGGGGCAGGCCTTGATTACAGCACCTACTTGGGTGGCAGTGGCAATGACCAGGGTGCCGGCATCGCCGTCGAAGGTGCGACGGGGATCGCATATGTAACAGGGCAGACGAAATCTCCAGAATTCCCACTCCTGTATCCTTTCTCGGGTCCAGGTGATAACGTGGATGGCTTCATCACGAAGTTTGCGGCAAGCGGGACGACGCTGCTCTACAGTGGTCGTCTGGGAGGAGCGGTCAGTGATGACTGGTGCAACGCCATCGCACTGGATGGGACCGGAAGTGTATATGTAACGGGCGGGACATACTCCTCTGACTTCCCAACCGCAAACCCCTACGACGCCAGCCACCACGTCGATGTCGATGCGTTCGTCTCAAAGATCAGTCCAGACCTTGATACCGATGAAGATGGCGTTCCAGACAACGCCGATAACTGCCCGTACCTATCTAATGCGGATCAGGCCGACGCGAACTCCAACGGGATAGGGGATGTCTGCGACCCCAATTTCAATATCGGCCCGTCCGGTCAGACTGCGGACGTCTTTTTTGTGAAACAGGCCGACATGGATAATGACAACAACCCTGATATCGTCTATACAGGGAGCAGTTCAAGCGGAGTGTATATCATATTCGGCAAACCTGATGGCACGCAGGAGATACCGATCAATATGCTGCCCATGACCATTGCTGCCATAGCGGTGGATTACATGGACAACGACGCTTTTCTGGATATAGTGGCCCGGACCGCGACTAACGTCTACGTGCTGATAAATCGTGGAGATCGCAGTTTCGACGTCCAGATCACAACACCGTCTCCTTCGCAATTGACCTACTCTCCGGGCGTTACGACCTTTCCAACGGTCGCAACTGGTTATTTTGATGGGGACGCCAAGAAAGATGTCATCATCAATCCCGGCAAGATTTTGTTTGGCAATGGCCTTGGGCAATTCCCGTCGAATTACACCCTTCCGTTCACGCTTGAGTTTGTCGCCACCGCTGACTTCAACAAGGATGGAAAAGATGACATCATCGCCACGAGCGGCGACTCGGCTCGCATTTATCTCAATAGTGGCGTCGGAACGATGACCAAGTCGGCCGCCGTTCGGGTCGGGTATCGAGCGTATGACATCGCGGCGATCTCATCTGATGTCGACCTGAACAAAGACGGTAAACCAGATGTGGCGTTGGTGACCGGGAACTCGACCGGTGTCAATGATACCAGCGTGGTTACTCTCATCGTAGGCAATGGAACGGGTGGTGTGATTGCTTCCCAGGCAATTCCGATTGTGGGAAGTGTGTTGAACCTTTCGGTGGCTGACGTTGACAAAGACAAGAATCTGGATATCTGCATGGTGAACAGCACAGCCAAGAACCTGACGATATTTCCGGGTAACGGAACAGGCGGCGTAACCGACACCCTCAAAGCGCCGCTGGGTACCAATCCGGTACTCGCGCTGGTTGCGGCGGACCTCAATCGAAGCGGCAGCGTTGACTTTGTCATCGGCGGGCAGGCGGGGAGCCCTGTCCTGACCGCGATCAGTCAGCTGCCGGCGGATCCCATACGACCGGAGGAGTTGGTTTGCACTGGGTACGGCAATATATCTATCACTGAGATAAATCCGCAGGGGCGGAAGGTTTCGAGATCGCAAAGCACGGTGGCGGGTTCCGCGTTCGGGCGGGCAGATTTCAACGGGGATGGAAAAGTCGACCAGCGTCTTTATGACTACAATGTTGGTAACGGCGAATATATTGTCGTCATCCACCCGAACCCTGGAATCCCGTTTCCGGGGCCGGTATTTACCACTGACATTCGCCTCGACGGTTCAGATCAACTGCAGTCCCGTGTCTTCAATGATTACACAAATGCCTGGGGGAGTTTGCGACAGACGGCCGACGCAGCCGCGTTTGACAGCCTGATCTTCTACTATAAGGTGGAGGCGGTGTCGTCCATCTCTCCGAGCAATGGTGTAAAGACCCACGGTCAACGCCCCGGCTTCGACTGGAGTCGTCTGCTTGACTCAATCGGTGCGATCAAATATCAGTTCCAGCTGGATCGGTATTATGACTTGCGGTCCCCAATGTACAGCGACTCCAGCATGACCTCACCGAGGTTCTT
This sequence comes from uncultured Ignavibacteriales bacterium, assembly GCA_964540105.1. Lineage (GTDB taxonomy): Bacteria > Zixibacteria > MSB-5A5 > GN15 > FEB-12 > DATKJY01. The sequence goes on from CAZILL010000002.1 coordinate 622,355, forward strand.
TGTTCCCACATCGCTGGGGCTCGACTCAGTGTATTACTGGCGAGTACGGGCAAAGCGGGCGGGGGGCTGGGACGTTTACTCCCGGACATTCGCCGCTTATATAGGACCGGGCTGCTGCATCAGCACTACTGGGAATACGGACGGCTCGGTTGATGATGTGGTCGATATCTCCGACGTGTTTGCGGTTGTTGACTATCTGGGATCGAGTATCCCGCTGTCGAGCTGCCCGAGCGAGAACGATGTCAATATTGATGGAACAATCGATATCGGAGATCTGTTTGCAGTGATCGACTATCTGAGTGCGGTAGCCGTCTTACCGGTTTGTCCGTAAGGTGACAGAGTAGGACAGGATCACCGAGATCGTCATCGAAGCCGGGAGTGCCCGGCTCGATCTACGGTGTCGAGGGGCATCAGCAGGGAAGATGCCCTCGTCGCCGATTCACCCCTTTTCCACCCGCTCTTCATCGCCTATATTAGTCCATGCCTGGTTCGCGCCTGAAGAAAATCTCATTGCAGACGCTTGGCTGCCGTCTTAACCAATATGAATCGGAGAAGATGGCCGCCGAGTTATATCCCTACGGGTTTCGTCGCGCCTTGCAGGACGAAAGCGCCGATCTCTACATTATTAACACCTGTACCGTCACCCATCGCGCCGACTCCGATTGTCGCCAATTGATCAAGCGCGCCGCGCGTGAAAACCCAAACGGCCGGGTTGTGGTCGTTGGTTGTTATGTCGATGGGGATCCCGAGCTGGTGTCGGGAATTCGCGGTGTCGATGCGGTTGTCCGTAACAGTGAGAAGGAGAAGATCGCGCAGATTCTCCCTCGACGATTCCCGGAACTGTTTGAAATCGAGCCGGACACCAGTTGCTCAACCGCGATCAGTGATTTCTTTGGTCACAATCGCGCCTGGTTGAAAGTCTCTGATGGATGCAACCAATGGTGTTCGTTCTGCATCATACCCACGGTACGTGGTCGACTGCGAAACCGCCCGGCTTCACAGATCATTGAAGAGGTTAATAGCCTCGTACAGAGTGGCTATCAGGAAATTGTCCTTACCGGCGTGCACCTTGGCCACTACAAGAATCGGGTTGTTGAACCGCAGATGAAAAACCTCGCGGCTCTTTGCCGGACTATCCTTGAGCAAACCCAGGTCAACCGTATTCGTCTCTCGTCGCTTGAGCCGCAGACCGTTCGGGAGGAACTTGTACAGGTCTACGCTGACGCTTCCAGCCGGATTTGTCATCACATGCATTTACCGCTTCAGTCTGGTTCGTCACGTATTCTCAAGCTGATGCAACGTCCCTACGATCAGGCGCTGTATATATCACGGGTGAACGACATTCGGAAAGCTCAGCCGGGAACCATTGTCGGCGCCGATGTCATTGTAGGGTTTCCGGGGGAAACCGAGGCCGATTTCCTGCATACCAAGCGCCTCGCGGAATCAGGGCTCATCGATTACCTGCATGTTTTCAGCTATTCGGATCGAGCCGGAACGCCGGCCTCGCGCATGCCCGACAAAGTCCCAGCTGAGTTAATCAAAGAGAGAAACAGAATCCTCACGGCGATTTCGGACGAACGGCGCAGTCATGCCCTGTCCAGGCAGGTAGGGGAGACCCTTGATGTCATCGCCGAGCACAAGAAGCAGCCAGACCAGCCCTTCTGGGGGATTTCGGACAACTATCTCAAAGTGAAACTGCCTTCGTATGTTGACAGCGGCAAGAGCATTGTTCGCGTTAGAGTCACAAGAGCGCACCAGGACTATGTTGAAGGGGACGTAGTCGCCTAATAACCGTTTCCTATTCGCTATTCGGGGAGAAGAGCGTACATAAATGCTGGGCACATGCATAGCATTTGTGAACGAGAATGCAGAGCAGAGCCATGCTCCAAAACAAGGCGCAAACGCGCCATGTTATTCGACATTGAGTTCATGGACTTCCTTAAACCAGCACTCTAAGCGCCAAGCCGAAAAAGAGATTGGCAGCCATTTTGCCTCTCACATTCTTGGAGTATAGAAAGGAGAGGGACGAGCATGAATACAATTACTGCTTTGGCTATTTGGAAGAACTCGCTGCTACTGGCGTTGTTCATCCTGGTGGAAGTGCTCGGGGTCGGGCCGATTGCCAGATATCGGGCAGGGGACTGCTTCGATATCATCGAGCGAACGGGCGTGCCACTCTTTGTCCTGGTTCTGTACAGCTTCTTCTTCCTGGTCTGGCCGCTCATTGACTTATTAGCCATTATCCTTAAGCCACGAGTCACGATCAACAATTTCGGCGTTGGAAATTAGCAACGCCGCCGCGACGGAATTCATACTAGTCCCATTCTCGCATTGTCTGAATGAAATGCTGTCCGCTGACAGTGTTCTCCAGCCTCAGAGTGACAGGTCTTTCTTTCCGACCTTCTTGGGAATTCCATTCCCGCATCGGGCATTTCATAGCCGTCAGGCAAACCTCATCGCTATCCTAAGCGTGTGTGTCGCATTGTCTTAGTGTTACGCGATGCGAATGGCACAGCCGTTGCTTAGCAATCCCTCGGATAAAAAGCATTCGTTGGAGTCAATTGTGGCTAAAGAAGAAAAAGAAAGCGCTCAGGCAGCTCCGAAAGAGGCCGGCGACGCCGCACAAGCAGGCGACGTGAAGCACGGTAAGAAATCCGGAATGCCGCGGCTCATTATCTTCGGTGTGGCTGGTCTGGCTCTGCTTGGTGGAATCAGTTACGGGACGCTTCACTTTCTCGGAAAGAACAAAGCCTCCGAAAGTTCAACTGAACAACCTGTAGAGAAGAGCGCCGACTCGAGTATCGCTCACAATACCAGCGACGAAGCGGCCACTCACCACGAAGACTCGATTCACTCCGAAGCGCTTCCCCTGATCCCAGACTCCATGTCCGATTCAGCGCGTGAGCTGGAGAATATGCTCAAAGCGATTGAATTTGCTGATCAGCAGGCGCAGTCCGAATCCGAGGCTGCGACCGCTGCGCCCGAGGAGAAGGCTCAGGATTCCATCGAACAGTCCGGCTGGCTACAACAGGAAAAGCACAAGCTGGCCTCACGCGAGACCGAACTGAACAAGCGTCAGCGTGACATCGAAGCGTCGGAGCAGAGACTCTCGCAGAAGATTCTCAAAATCGAGCAGGCATCAGCTGAACGAATTGCCAGCGTGGCCAAGCTCTACGACGGCATGGAACCTGACGCGGTCGCCAAACTCATGGCCAATCTCGACGACACGACCATTGTTGCTGTTCTGCCGCGCATGAAGCAGAAGAACGCGTCGCTCGTTCTGTCTCTCATGCCGCCGCCGCGGGCAGCGTACATCACGAAACAGATCATCAATTTGGCGAGTGAATAAGTAATGTCGCAAAACGCAAACAGCCTCCCCTCAATGCTCCCCGGTCTCTTCGGTATTCCTGCACAGAACGGCGCTGTCTCAGGATCGGTTGGGCAGCCCTCTGAACTTCTTCAGGTGGTTGGCGGCGAGGTGATCCCATTCGGCGATATCCTGGGTCTTCTGGGTTCTCAGTCTATTCAATCACCCGGCGGGGTAACTACAAATGTGACCGGCAAGCCGAGCGAGGCGACAGACCAGTTCGCCGGGGCGCTCCTGCTTACCGGTATCGGTCTGCAGCAATTGCTGACGATCAACCCGAACGGGGCCGCACCACCCACGCAACCAACAGTTGGTCTTTCAGCCGCGCTGAGTTCTGCTGACTCCGATCTCTTTTCACAGACTGGGCAAGAGGCTCAGCCTGCTTCGCCGATAAGTAGCTGTGACATTCAACCTCAACGTTTGCCTTCGGGTTTGATCTCCGCTTCAGCTGTCCACGGCCTGCTTCTTAACGCCACCACTCAGTTGGGTGAAGGAGCCTGGGAAATTGTAAAGAGCGAGGTTTCCAATGGACTTCTAAAGCTCGAATTGCGCTCCAAGACAAACCCCGGCGAACTGCTGAGAATAGCCTTACCGATTGGCGCTCTTGAAAGCGATTCCTCGCTAAGTTCCCTTACGCGCAATCCGATTTCTGCTTCGATGAAGACCGCCGACCGCATCCCGCTTGTGACAGATCGTTTGGGTATCTCGAAATTCGAGCAGTTGCTCTCCAAGGTTCAACTCAAAGAGATGATCGTTGAGCATCAACCCACTGAAGCAGGCAGCGGTCAGGTGCCCCTGGTCTTGAAATCAGCGGTGCAAATCACGTTGATTGGCAACGCAAACGCCAAACCGATTCTTCTCACTGCTGTCGTCTCTGGCGATCAAGTGAAGAGTCAAGCCGCTACGGTAGCGGCGCCTATTCCGGCGGCGAACATCGCCACCGGGCAGGTCGCGTCATATCCCGTGTCCACGGCCGACGCGAAAGCCGGTCAAACTCTCAGCGGCATCACATCCGAGCCTATGTTCGGTGACACACTTCGGTCCGCACATCAAGGGTCAATCGACAACGACGAGACCGGTTTCATGAACGACGATTTCTTCGGCTTCGGCCCCGATCGCACCCTTCTCACGACAAGATTGTCAACCGACAGAATTGATCAACCAGCTGTGCGATTTACACTCCCCGACAACCTGAGCGAAGCGGTTAAGCACGGCGCCAAGAGCATTACACTCAAGATTGACCCCGAGCATCTCGGTCCCGCTCGATTGAACCTTGTGATGAACGAAAACTCGCTGAGCGCGCGGTTGACCGTGGAATCTCTTCCGGCCAAGCTGGCCGTACAGAATTCGATTGATCAGCTTACTGATCAATTGGCACGAGCGGGGATTCGACTCGACAGCATTGAAGTGAGCATTCAGGGGGGCGGCGCTCACAACCAGTTCTTCCACCGTCAGGCCGACTGGTTCCGTTCGCAACGTCAGATGGCACGGTTCACGGGTGAAGACATTCCGTTACCAGTATCAATGGCGCCTGCGGCGTCACACCTTTTGGCCAGCTACGTTGCGGCCGGCGGTGTAAACCTTTACGCGTAGGAGAGTGAGCATATGTCATTCATATCCCCCATAGCGACCGGCAATGATGGCAAACCTCGAAATACGGGCAGCATGCAGACCTTAGGCAAGGATGACTTTCTCCAATTGTTGGTAACCAAGCTTGAAAACCAGGATCCGCTCAAACCAGACGGTGACCAGGAGTTCATAGCACAGTTGGCGCAGTTTGCGTCACTGGAGCAGATGAACAACATTTCCGAAGGGATTGCCTCAACAAACAAGTTTAGCATGCTCCAGATGCAGTCCATCAATAATGCGATGGCCTCGAGCCTGATCGGCAAGGACGTGAAGGCGGAGTTCAGTGGCATCTATGTCACCAAGGACAAGGAACCGGTCATCTCCTATACGATGCCGCAATCGGCGACCGCGGTCGACTTTGTTATCAAAGACTCCAGTGGGGCGACCGTCGCGACTCTCCATCAGACGAATGTCAGCAAGGGGGTCGGGTCCGTAACATGGAATGGAACCGACACTCGCGGAAATCATGTTGCTGATGGCTATTACAAAGTGGAAGCGACAGCCGTTTCTGGCAGTCAGAGCTTCAAGCCGGATCTGTCGTTGACCGGGATCGTGAAACAGATTCTCTATCGCGACGGCAGCGCCTTTGTGAATATCAATGGCGTGGAAATTGCGCTCGGGGATATCACGTCAGTCGGCGAACCTGGCACCTGGTGAGCAGCACGTGGCACAAACCGAAGGAACGATGAAATGAGTGGTGTGAAGATTACAGCATATCAGCAACCGGTCAATCTGGTGGAAATCGTCAGAAGGGGCAAGCCGGAGGCGCACGTTACTAAGAGCAAAGAGTCGTTTCAACAGATGTTCTCAGAGGAATTAGCAGGCAGCAAGGGCGTGAGCTTTTCTAAGCACGCGAGCGAACGGCTCTATTCCCGTGGCATCGAGATCACCGACGACCGAATGTCGCAAGTAGCCGGGGCGCTTGACAAGGCTGCGCTCAAAGGCTCGAAAGAGACTCTCATCCTTTTCGACGACGTCGCCATGGTGGCGTCGGTAAGAAATCGCACGATCGTAACCGCGTTTGACCGCGAGCACTTGCGGGAAGGCGTGGTGACCTCGATCGACTCGGCAGTGATACTATGAGTACAACAACTTACATAACAAGAACAACGCATCAAAGGCTGGTCCTCATGTGTGATGAGGAAGCCTTGCCGTGTAGCAAGGAGGTTTATTCGCTATGATGGCATCATTGTACGCCGGAGTATCCGGTCTGAAGAATCATCAGGTGAAGATGAACGTGATCGGTAACAACATCGCAAACGTGAATACCATTGGGTACAAAACCGGGCGCGTGAATTTCCAGGAGGCGCTCGTACAGAATTTCAAAGGTGCCGGTCGACCCAACGCCGTGACGGGCGGCACAAATCCACTTCAGTTAGGGTTGGGGATGCAGGTGGCGTCGATTGACAATCTGTTCCTTCAGGGGGGACTTGAGACGACCGGGCAGATCACCGATCTGGCGATTCAGGGATCGGGGTTCTTCATTCTCGGCGATAACCGCGGCAACAAATCGTATTCGCGCGCCGGTGCCTTCGGGTTTGACGCTGAGTCGAATCTTGTGGATCCGGCAACGGGTCTGTTTGTGCTTGGGAAGATGGCTGATAAAGATGGCACGATTAATTCCTCGGCAACAACGGGTCAGATAACGATGCCGTTTGGACAGCAGGATCCGGCGAAAGAAACTGACTACGTAACCCTCTCGAATAACCTTGACTCGTCAGCGACTACGTCCAAGGCGTCTGTTGTGACAGCCGGTAATTCGGGTGTCATTTCGGTGAGTGGCACTGCGGCCAATGGTGTGGGTGGAACGCACTCGATCGCCATCACCGGAGCGCAGGCCACGAACGACATCGCAATAAGCAACCATACAGGTCCATTGACGCTCGGTATGACCCTGGGGAGTCTCGGCGTAACTGACTTCTCCAATTATGGCTTTTCAGTCGATGGCAGCGCTACGCAGATCATAAGCGGACTGAGCGCCACCTCGACGGTCGCCGACCTCATCAATCAGACCAATCAGATCAACGGAATGCAGGCGCAGCTGCTGACCAGCGGCGTCAACTCCGGACAGATTCAGATTACTCGAACCAAAGCCGGTGCGCATGCCCAGTATAACTTCACGTCGACTCCGTTTGGCGCCGGCAACATCATGGCCGCTGTCTTCGGCTTGGGAAGCGGAAGCCTTGCCTCTGCCGGGGGCGTAGCGACAACCATCGCGGCACAAGATACCTTCACCCCGGATCGTGGCTATGGTCCCGCTGCGGGACCGCAAACGACAGCCTTGAGTCTTGTCACCGATGCCAGCACGGGCTTGGTAACCGGATTGAGCGGACTCGGAGGAGGCGGAGTCTCGGTCGAAGCAGGCGTGGCCGGATTGAGCGCTACGGGCGTAAACCCGCTCGTAGTGAAAACTGACCCGACTCTGCATTCCTCATCTATTAATGTGTACGACTCGCTCGGAGGAAAGCACACACTGACCATCGAGTTCTTCAAATCGCTGCTGAACAACCGCTGGGAGTGGCAAACATCGACGTTGGGGAGCGAGGCGATCACCTCAGGACAGAAGGGATTCGTCTCCTTCAACTCCGATGGATCGCTGAACACCTTTGACTACTTTGGTGGTGCGACTGCGACAACGATCAATCCGAACAATGGCGGCGGACCAATGACCGTTTCCTTTAGGGCGGGAACGTCGGCAAATTTTGACGGCCTCACTGGCTTTGCCTCTGGCACACACACGGCCGCGATCATTGGTCAGGACGGTTACGGGCTCGGAATGCTGGAAAAGGTCTCGATCGACCAGAGCGGCAACGTATCCGGTATTTTCTCCAATGGCGTCACGCGTGTGCTGGCGCAGATTCTGCTGGCTGATTTTACCAACCAGACCGGTTTGAGAAAGGCCGGAAAGTCGATGTACGCCCCGACCGCCAACTCCGGCGAAGCTGTCGAGGGGATAGCGGGCGCGACGATTTCTGGGGACATTACCTCAGGAGCGCTCGAGTCCTCCTCGGTCGATATAGCGCAAGAGTTCACCAGCATGATAACGGCACAGCGTGGGTTCCAGGCGAACGCGCGGATCATCACGACGTCCGACAACATGCTTGAGGAACTGGTGAATCTGAAGAGATAGAGTAAATGATTAAGGTCACCCGAATCAATGACAGTGAGTTGGTCGTCAACGCGGACTTGATCGAATTCGTGGAGTCGATCCCCGACACGATCATTTCGCTTACGACCGGCAAGAAGATCATGGTCAAACAGACGATTGATGAGATCATTGAACGGGTGGCTGAATTCAAGTGCAAGTCGACGGCTCGGGGGATAAGCCCGAGCCGCGACCGGATAACCGAGGTTTAGTAATCATGGCGGAAAAAGACGAAAAAACGACCGTGGCAACTCCCGAAGCACAGGCTGCACCGGCCAAGAAATCGAACAAGAAGCTGTTCCTGTTCGGCGGAATCGGGTTGGGCGCGGTCGTTATCGGCGCGGCGCTCATGCTGTTCGTGTTCAAACCATCAGCCTCATCCGGAGACAACGCCTCCGGGAAGAAAGCGGAGAAGGCGAAAGTAGAACAGTCGGCCGAGAAGACTGAGGGCGGGCATGGGGGCGCCAAGGAAAAGAAGGAGTCAGGGAAGCACGGCGAAGGAAAGGGGGGCGAGTCTCTCGTCTACAAAGTGGAAAACATCGTTGTCAATCCAGCCGGAACGGGCGGTTCGCGCTTTCTTTCGGTGTCGTTTGGCATTGATCTGAAAACGGAAGAGCTGCTCGCCGAAGTGGAGTCGCACGCGGTGCAGGTTCGCGACGCCTTGATCACTGTGCTCTCCTCAAAGACGGTCGCAGATCTGACCGATCCGAAACAAAAAGAGCTGATGCGACTTCAGATACGCAAGCGTCTGGAGCAACTACTTGGCAGCACTGATATCGCTGGCGTGTATTACACGGATTTTGTGCTGCAATAAGGACAGGAGTCATGGCCAAGATACTTTCCCAGGATGAGATTGATGCCCTGTTGACGACTGTTTCCGCGGGGGACAGCGACAAAGCATCCGATGGCTTTGAAGATGCAAAGCTTCGCTCGGTCGTGGCCTATGATTTCAAGCACCCGAACCGGGTCTCCAAGGATCAGATTCGCACACTCGAGAATATGCACGACAACTTTGCTGGACACTTTGGATCGATCCTGTCGGCCATGCTCCGTTCGGTCGCCGATGTTGATCTGGTATCGGTGGATCAGATCACCTATTCCGAGTTCATTATGTCGCTCGTGGCGCCATCGTGCACATACACATTCTCGGCCAAACCACTGGATGCAGTCTGTCTGGTTGACTTCAACCCGACCCTCACGTTTTCGTTGATCGACCGCATGTTCGGTGGACACGGTAAGATCATGGAGACGGAACGAGAGTTAACCGGTATTGAACGCTCGGTTATGGGACGCCTGGTTGATCGGCTCTACGTTGAGCTCGAAAAGTCCTGGGAGCATCTGGTCGGCGTCAAGATCGATCAGATCAGTTTTGAAACGAACCCGCAGTTCATACAGATTGTGCCTCCCGGTGAGACCGTGGTGGTTATATCGTTCCAGGTCAAGTTATTCCAGTCGACCGGTCTTTTGACCATGTGCTACCCGTATGTTTCACTGGAGCCGATCATCTCGAAACTCTCTGCGCAGAACTGGATCGATGCTACGAAGCGCAAGAATGTCGAGACTGACAGGGCGGTGAACGTCGGGAATCTGAATGAAGTGGAGTCGGAAGTGGCAGCGATCCTACTGGATACGAATATCAAGATGCGCGATTTTCTTCAACTCAAAGTGGGAGACATCATCCCTTCGGAGAAGAAGATTCAGTGGCCAATAGAAGTGAGCGTGAATCGTAAGCGCAAGTTTACCGCTCGACCCGGTCTGGCGGGAAAGAAACGCGCGCTCCAAATTCTTTCGGTGTATGACAGGACGTCAGAGGAGCAAACGGTATGACTGAAGACAAAGATGTAGATCGAGCGGCAGCCGCGGCTTTGGGTGCAGCAGGATCGGACTCCGGAGGCGGTCCGGTAGGGGAAGCCGACGCTGGGAGCCCATCTGCGGGGGACTCGGCGGTGAACGCGAGCGGCTATGCCGGCGTCGTAAACGAATCAGATAGTTCCGAAGCAGACGCTGAAGCGGCGATGCTCTCGATGCTCGACGGGTTGCCGCAGGAAGAGCGGTCAGCTTCGGCGGACGATATCAATTTCGGCTCGGCGTCGGTTTCCAATGCAGAGTTTCAGCAATTGTCGCAACCCGGGAGCGGGACTCAATCTCGCAATATTGACCTCCTAATGGATGTCAACCTGCCGGTCTCGATCGAACTGGGGCGCACACGACTCTCTATCGCCGACATCCTTGCCCTCGGCCCGGGTTCAGTCGTTGAATTGAACAAGCTGGCCGGTGAGCCGGTTGATCTGCTCGTGAATCAGAAGGTAGTGGCCAAGGGGGAAGTGGTGGTTGTGGATGAGAACTTTGGTTTGCGGGTGACACAACTGGTGACACGCGAAGAGAGGTTGAAATCCCTTGGCAACGATTGATCGCCTGAAACGTCGCCGGATAATGACGACCGCAGTTGTGCTCGCCATTGCCTTTGTAGGATTGCTATTGGTTACTGTTGGACGAACAGGGCAGAGCTCTGTCTACGCCGATCAGGCTCAGGTTACGGCCGACAGCACGGCGTATAAACCGGCGGGGACGTCGGTTGGCAGCGGAGCGGCAACAGTGTCGATTATCAAAATGCTGGCGGCCTTGGTCGTGGTCATCGGCTGCATCTACCTGGCCATCTACCTTCTAAAGAAACTGATGGGGCGACGCTATACCGGAAACCGCAAAGATCACTTGTTGGAGATTCTCGAGACCGCGTATATCGATCCCAAGAAGTCACTGTCGCTGGTGCGAGTAGCCGATAGATCCGTATTGATCGGCGTGACCGACAATCAGATTTCCATGTTAACCGAACTGGATTCGGAGAAGACCCAAACGATCACGAGCATGGCTGACTCCTCGCGGCAAACGGGAGGTTTTGGGGACATGCTTCGTTCGGCTTCGAATCGGTTGAAAGATATGGGAGGCGCCGCGAGTCGAAGCAGCTTGCTCTGAATCTAACGTAGTTTCGTGATGAAGGATGCTCCTGTGAGAGCATGCCAAAGATGCGCGACAGGATGTTGCGTTCACGAAGCGGAAAGAATATAGGATATGACCCGAGCGCTTATCGTTACTTTTGCTCTACTCTTGGTCTTCACCTGTCTGGGGGTGTCGTCGACGTCTGCCCAGACATTACCCAAAGTCTCGGTCGAGATTGGCAAGTCCGCCAATCCACAGGATCTCTCGGTCACGCTGCAGATTGTGATCCTGATGACCGTGCTGGCCCTTGCCCCCTCGATCCTGATCATGGTGACCTCGTTCATAAGGATTGTGGTTGTGCTGTCATTCCTGCGGCATGCCATCGGAGCGCAGCAAATGCCGCCCAACCAGCTGCTGATCGGCTTGGCGATGATACTTACATTTTTCGTCATGTCACCGGTCTTCAACACGTCGTACAACGAGGGGATAAAACCCTATCTCGAATCGAAACTACCTAAAGAACAAGCTTTTGATAAAGGGGTTGCTCCGTTCCGAAAGTTCATGCTGGCGCAGACGCGCGAGCAGGATCTGGCGCTCTTTGTCAAGCTATCGAAGATAGAAGCGCCAAAGAACGCCGACGATATCCCGTTGCACGTGCTGGTTCCGGGCTATGTCATCTCAGAACTGAGGACTTCGTTTCAGATTGCGTTCGTGATATTTATTCCTTTCCTCGTTATCGATATGGTAGTGGCATCGGTGTTGATGTCGATGGGGATGATGATGCTGCCGCCGGTGATTGTCTCGCTGCCTTTCAAGATTCTGCTGTTTGTTCTCGTCGACGGCTGGTACCTGCTGATCAAGTCGTTGGTCGAATCCTTTCACACCTGAGCGCCGGAGTAAGTGTATATGACACCACAGATGATAGTGAGCATTGGCCGCGAGGCGTTGACCGTGACACTGCTTGTCGCGGCTCCGATGCTGGGCTTTGGTTTGGTCATCGGACTGATCGTTTCGGTCTTTCAGGCGATCACGCAGATCAACGAGATGACGCTCACATTCGTGCCGAAGATTCTGGCCGTGTCGCTTGCGCTACTGGTCTTTCTTCCCTGGATGATCAACATGGTCACTGATTTCACACGGCATATGTTTGAAATGATCCCGAATCTCGTTGGTTGAGAGCAGCTTTCGCTCTCCCGTAATCCTGAACCAATTTCCCACAGGTCTGGTACTTTTTTCCACAGAATCAATGGCCCCATCCCAACGCAAATTGCGAGCCGCTCGTAATACACCTTAAGACAACGAGTTACCGAGAGTGCTCCTCTCGTTTCACTTTGGCACAGCTTTTGTGATAACCGGTCGTCGATAAACCGGAATTACAGGAAGTTGTGACTTGTTCGAATTTGTAAACTATACCGCCGACAAACTCCAGCTCTTTCTCCTGGTCATGCTGCGGGCATCAGGACTGTTCCTGTTGGCCCCCATTCTCGGACACAAATCATTCCCAGCTTCGGCGAAAGTCGGGCTCGTGGTCGTGCTGTCCTTGATTCTCATGTCGACACTTTCGAACAATGGAATCCCGGCCGTACTAACGTTTGGCGAGCTCGTTACAGTCGCGTTGAAAGAGCTCTTCGTCGGCGCCAGCATTGGCTTTCTCTTCTCACTGCTGATAATGGGCGTGCAGGGAGCGGGTGAGTTGGTCAGCTACCAGATCGGCTTCACGATGGCCAGCGTGGTTGATCCGCAGTCCGGCGGTGAGATCAGTGTGCTGAGCACGTTCTGGGTGTTGATGGCGACGCTCATCTTCATGGCTCTCAATGGTCACCATCTGCTCATCACCGCGCTTGCCGATAGCTATCTCGTTCTCCCGCCCGGCCATGTGTCGCTCGGAGGATCGGTGGCGGAAATGATCATCGGCTACAGCGCATATGTGTTTGTCATCGCCCTCAAGATTGCCGCGCCGGTGATCGTGACCCTCTTGTTGACCGACGTTGCCCTCGGTTCGCTCTCGCGCCTCATGCCCACGATGAACGTGTTCATCGTCGGGTTCGGACTGAAGGTGGCCGTCGGGCTCGGAATCATGGCGATGGCCCTGCCTGTATTTGCTTTCGTGCTGGAAAAGGCTGTTGGCTATCTCAACGAAGAATTGGGTCATCTCCTGATGGCCATGGGGAAAGCGTAAGCGATCATGGCTGAAGAAAATTTCCAGGATCGAGCAGAACAGGCAACACCACGGCGCCGTGAGAAGGCGCGCGAGGAAGGGAAAGTTGCCCGGTCGATGGACCTCAACTCGGCGGCGATCATCCTGATGGGTTGCGCCAGCCTGCTGGTATTGGGTCCGCATCTCGTGAGCCAGTCCGAGCAGATTCTGCGCTATACCCTTTCAAACGCCCCGCTCATCGCGAAGTCAGACCCGACCTTCGTAAAGGTTCTGGGAGATAACATTCTGAGGTTCTTCGTCATCATGACGCCCGTTTTCCTGGCGCTGTTTGCAATCGGAACTGTTGCCAACGTGGCCCAAGTCGGATTCAAAGTCAGCACGAAGGCGCTTGAGATGAAACTCGACAAACTTGACTTGGTCGGCGGCTTCAAGAGGCTGTTCTCAATGCGATCAGCGGTCGGCCTCGTGCGCGACAGCATCAAGCTCATCGTGCTCGGTATCGTCGCCTACAAGGTCATTGTGGGTGAGGCCGAAGCCATTTTCGCGCTGTCCGACATGGCCATCCCGCAAATGGGCGCCCAGATGGGGAAGCTTGCCCTCATTATCGCGATCAAGATCGGGGCCGCGATGATGATCATCGCTGCGCTCGACTATCTCTATCAGAAGTACGAGTTCGAGAAGTCGATCCGCATGTCCAAGCAGGATATCAAAGACGAATATAAAGACACCGAAGGTTCACCCCAGGTAAAGTCGCGCATACGGCAAATCCAGCGCGAAATGGCCCGCAAGCGGATGATGCAGGAGATTCCGAAAGCCGACGTTGTGGTCACCAACCCGACCCATCTGGCCGTGGCGCTGAAGTACGACACCGAGCGCATGAATGCCCCGTACGTGGTCGCCAAGGGAGAACGACTGATCGCGCAGAGAATCAAACAGATCGCAATCGAGAGCGGGATTCCCGTGATCGAAGACAAGCAATTGGCTCGGGCGCTCTACAAGATGTGCGATGTCGGTCAGATCGTCCCTCATCAGCTGTATCGGGCCGTGGCGGAAGTGTTGGCCTATGTGTATCGCCTCAAGGGAAAGGCGCTGAGCTGACATGACACACAACACGCCCAAACCAAACCTGCTGACACTGGTCGCCGGCCGTTCAGACATCGTGCTGGCGGTTGCTGTGATCGGGATCATCACGGTTCTGGTCATTCCCATTCCGGCGATGCTGCTTGATTTTGCGTTGGCGTTCAACATCACGTTTTCGCTCGTGGTCTTGTTGACCACACTCTACATTACCCGCCCGCTCGATCTGTCGGTCTTCCCGGGGATGCTGCTGATCGTGACCCTGATGCGGCTGTCGCTCAATGTCGCGTCGACGCGCTTAATTCTCGGCAGTGGATACGCCGGCGAAGTGATCAATTCCTTCGGCAACTTCGTTGTCCAGGGGAACTACGTCGTTGGCTTCATCATCTTCGCTATCCTGGTGGTCATACAGTTCATCGTTATCACCAAGGGAGCCGGTCGAATCTCGGAAGTGGCCGCGCGGTTTACGCTGGATGCCATGCCCGGCAAACAGATGGCTATCGATGCCGATCTCAACGCCGGCATTCTCTCCGAACAGGAAGCACGCACCCGCCGCGAAGATATTGCACGTGAGGCGGATTTCTACGGAGCGATGGATGGCGCGTCGAAGTTTGTGCGCGGAGACGCCGTCGCCGGGATTCTGATCACACTCATCAACATCATTGGCGGATTTGTCATCGGTGTTGCCATGAAGGGAATGGACATCACGGACGCGCTCCGGACGTACACGCTTCTTTCCATTGGCGACGGCTTGGTTACCCAGATTCCGGCGCTGTTGGTCAGCACCGCTTCGGGCATCATCGTCACACGCGCGGCGTCGACTTCGAACATGGGCGCGGATCTCACCCATCAATTGTCGCGCCAGCCGCGGGCCATCATGGTTTCCGCGGCGGTTCTGTTGCTCCTGGGCATCGTACCAGGGATGCCAACGCTGACCTTCATGGTTCTCGGTGGGCTTGTTGGCGGAATCGGCTACATGACCTCGCAGGCGCAGAAGGCGCGCGTGATCGTTGAGGAAAAAGAAGCACACAAGAAGGAGACCAGACAGGCCGAGCCTAAAGAGCGACCGGAAGATCTACTGAAGGTCGATACGATCGGGCTGGAGATCGGCTACGGGCTCATCCCGATGGTTGATCCCAATCAGGGAGGGGACTTACTGACTCGGATTTCGACATTACGCAAACAACTGGCCACCGAGCTCGGAATCATGGTGCCGCCGATTCGCATTCGCGACAATGTACGTTTGAAACCCAACGAATATCAGATTAAGATCAAGGGGATTCGGGTCGCCGGCAGCGAACTGATGCTCGACCACTTACTGGCCATCAACCCCGGGTACGCAGAAGAGGATCTCGATGGATTCGCGACTCGTGAGCCAGCCTTTGGTCTGAATGCCACCTGGATCATTCCGACTCTCAAGGACGTTGCCGAGGCCCGACAGTACACGGTTGTCGAGCCCTCAGCAGTTCTCGCGACTCATGTGACGGAGATTGTTCGCGCCTCAGCCCCGGAAATACTGACGCGGCAGGATGTACGGCGCCTGGTTGACACCCTCAAAGAAGATTACCCAGCGCTTGTTGATTCGGTCATTCCTGAGACGATTTCGCTCGGAACCCTGCACAAGATTCTCCAGTCCCTGCTAAACGAACGGATTCCCATTCGCGACCTGCCGACCATCGTCGAGACAGCATCGGATTACTCCGCCGTGACCAAAGATAGCGATGTCCTCGCGGAATATGTCCGGATGTCGCTCAAAAGGCAGATTTCAGAACTCTATAAAGACAGTTCCGGCAAGATCAATGTGTTCACCATCGATCCGGCGGTTGAACAGAAGCTTTCGGATTCAGTACAGAACACGAAACAGGGTCTGATGCTGGTTATCGATCCGGCCATGACCGAAGCGCTTCTGAAGAACGTCGGGGAGCAGGCGTTGCGGTTGTCATCGGGTGGGCTAACACCAGTTTGTCTTTGTTCGCCAAACATTCGGCTTGCCCTTCGTCGCTTGATCGAAGCGAGCCATCCTACGGTGGCCGTTGTCTCCTACAACGAGATTCTCCCGACCATCGAACTGGTCTCGACCGGAACGGTGAGGTTGTAGCATGCTGATCAAGACCTTCACAGCCGATTCGTCAGCAGCGGCGCTCAAACAAGTTCGAGCGGAGATGGGGATCAACGCCGTGGTGCTGAAGACGCGCCAGGTGGCCGGACAGGGAGTGCGAGGCTCTATCGAGATCACCGCGTGTCTGGACAATCCCACAATCGAGCAGTCAACGAATATCCTGTCGGATTCGCAGGCGGTTCTTCACCCGACGCGAACCCGCGTGGTTGCACCATCCCGGCAGGTAAGGACGTTCACCCCTGAAGTGTTGCGCGGCATGAGCGGCGATCAACGGAATCGCCTGAACGATTCAGCGACGAGGAGTGTGGTGGCAGTACGTACCACAAGCGCTTCGGACACCGAGAGGGAAGAGCTCCGTCGCACGATGCTGGATTCGGATATATCGTTGACGATCATCGAAGCCTCGCTCGCGTCGATCACCAAGAGGACAGCGGGACGCCCCAACCTGGCAAGCGCACTCCTCGATCACTTGACCGAGCAGTTGTCACTGTCCATGCTCCCCAGGCTGTCCTTCAAGGACGGCGACCGGGTTCTCTTTCTCGGCGCTGCGGGGAGCGGGAAGACGTCGGCCATGGGGAAGCTCGCGGCGCATCTCGTATTCAAGGAGAAGCAACAAACGACGTTGACGACCCTGGATGATGTCAAAATCGGCGCGTGCGAGGAGATGCACAGTTACGCCGACATTCTGGGGGTACGCGCCTTTGAATATCGAGACACACGGGAGTCATTTGGGACGAAGGGCGTTGCAATCATTGACTCCCCTTCACTGTCGACACAGCAGGCACAGACTCAGCCATTACTCGAGACGATTCTCGCGATCAAACCGACACATAGACTTGTCGTGTTTTCAGCGCTGACTCGCTCATCCGACATCTCGGACTTCGCAAAGCGAATCATGCCCTTCCAACCGACCCACTTAGTCATGACCATGCTTGATCTCACTGAACGTTGGGGGAGCGTTATGACCGCGGTGCAAGAAACAGGACTGCCGCTGGCGTTCGTGACAAACTCACCTGCCGGAGTAGGGAGTTTGAACGTCCCAGATCCAGCGCTGTTCGCGCGAAAGATCCTGAAGTTGGGGGTGTGTCATGAATAGTCCCAGTCTTGGCGGTCGCGATCGCCGCAGACAGACTCGATGCCGCCTGCTTTCGATCCTCTCGGGAAAGGGAGGGGTCGGGAAGTCAGTTATCGCGTTCAATCTCGCCGACTGCCTGCATCGTCAGTCATCGAACGTGTTGCTTGTTGATGCCAGTCTCGGTGGCGGGAATCTGCATATCCTGGCGAATGTACCGATCAGCTACGGCGTTGCACAATACGCAGATGGGACCCTCTCACTGGCTGAAGCAATCACGACAATCCGAGACGGCTTTGATCTTCTTGCAGCGTCAGACAACACTGACAAGCAGTCGGCAGAGCGGTTTGTCCAAAGGCTGCGGATCGACGCCGAGTCCTACGATGTCGTGATTATCGACCACGGGTCGGGGCAGTCTGATCGCTCGACGCAGCTCGCTCATGGCTCAGATGTGAATCTGCTCGTGCTCGTCCCGGAACTGACATCAATCGCCGATACCTACGGACTGTTCAAGCACCTGAGTAAGACGCGCCGGCAGCGCGACTGCCGCCTCGTAATCAATCGCGCTCAGTCTGAAGACGAGGCCACCTATATCGAATCCAAGTTCATGGCGATGACGGAGCGCTTTCTTGGCGTTGCGCCGACATACTTGGGGTTCATCCCAGAGGACACGGCGGTGAGGGGCGCGGTCGCATCGCAGATGGCCATATCGCAAAAATCTCCCGACGCACCAGCGTCGCTCGCGCTCGATCGCATTGCGGAGACAATCGCACCGCAGAGCGCTTTTGAAGCGACCACACAGTCGGAGTCATTCTCACGAACAATATTCAAACCTGCGGCAGCAGCCGATAGAAGAGGATAGCACACGTATGGTAAGTACAGCTACGAAAAGCCCTGCCAAGCGCGGAAGAAAACCGAAAACCGTCTCCGTCGAACGAGCCGTGGTCTACGAAACTAGTAAGAAACCCAAGAAGTGGGACGTCACGGTTCGGGATTGGGCGCGTTATCAGAAGGTCCAGACACCAGAAGCGCGGCAGAAATTGATTGGCAAGTATCTGCCGTTGGTGCAGACCGTTGCGGCTCGAATGGCGATGGGATTTCCACGCTCGGTGGAACTGACCGACTTAGTCAACACAGGGGTTATCGGTCTCATCGAGGCGTTCGGGAATTTCGATCCTGAGCGCGGAGTGAAATTCGAAACCTACGCCGTTCCGCGTATCCGTGGCGCCATTCTCGACGAGCTTCGGGCCCTCGATTGGGTACCGCGTTCAACCCGCGCGAAATCACGCGAGATTGATCGCGCCGTCGTTCACCTGGAAAATATCCTGGGACGTCCGCCGGAAAAGATGGAGTTAGCCAAACACATGAAGATTTCTGAGTCCGAGCTGCATCTGGCCATCGACGATGTTTCGAGCACGTCGATTCTCTCTCTCGATGAGATCATTTATCGCGAGGATGACAATCGGCAGGTTCCGCGCATTGAAACGATCAAGGACCTGGTCGGGCATAGCGTTTTGGGAGAAATCGAAAAGGGAGAGCTACGATCGTTTCTTGTGGTGGCTATGGATCGGCTCACTGAACAGGAGAAACTCGTGATTGCTCTCTATTACTACGAAGAACTGACACTGAAAGAAATTGGTGAGCTGATGTCGATTTCGGAATCACGAGTGTCGCAGATCCATACCCGTGCGGTCATGAAGCTCCGTGGTATGGTTCGGGAGAAATTCGCCCTGACGGCATAAGGCGACGCAGAGGAAAGAGTCAGTAGTATGGACAGTTCCATCGACCCGGTCGACAAAGCGACACCGTATGTGCAATCCGAGAGGGTGCATCAGTTGAGTCATTCCGAGCGCGATAAAGAGCGGAAGTTCGCTCGCGCTCTCCAGGAGAAACTCGCTGAAGAGCTCGAAAAGGAGCGAAGGCATCATAAGGAAGATAGTGTTGAGACTGGGCAGGAAAAGGATGAAGAGGCAGAGACGGACGGTCGGGAAGAACCGCAGGCGGGCAGCTCGGCCGATGAACCCGATGAGAACGGGGTCGAGTCGAAGCCGGAGAGAGTTGAAAATCACGTTGATATCAAGGCGTAATAGGAAGGACGCAGAGTTATGCATATCCCAAGAGAACTTCTCATAGACATCGGGTTGAATGTCGCCATGTCGATGACCGCAGGTGGGGCGTGGGTCGTCATGTATTCGATGTTTCGCCGCCCTAATCTGGCCAAAGTTGCTCAGACCGGTCCGAAGCGGTTCAACCAGCCCGAGTCGACGAATCCGGCCTCGAAGAGAGAATCGCGGCCGATCGAGTTCGTGAATTTGAGACAGTCTGCCGATATAGAAATAGATACCTCAGGTAACGCTGGGGCAGTCAGTTCCGACGGATATCGTCGCAACCGATCGGAAGTCATGCGCATGGCCAGGGAGATGCTGGCGACTGGTTCGACGCGGGAAGGGATCCGCAGGAATCTGCCGATTTCGGAGGGCGAACTGGCGATGTTGGCCAACAGATAGTTTCTGAAACCGCGGAGAACATATATGGCAATGGAAAGCCCGTTCCTGATCTTCAAAGTTGAGTGTCCGATCTGTAAGACAATCAACGAGTATGAAACAATTCGCGTCGGCGCGTATGCCGAAGAGGGGCGCGACACCGACTTCTGTCCCCTCAATGTCAAGTGGCGATTCCCTCGTTATCAGGCGTATAATCCGCTTGTATTTTTCACCGCGACCTGCACCAATTGCTATTACACGCGGGAGTTTACAACCGCTTTCAAAGACTGGAAGGCGGACAACAACTTCAAAACCTATCGCCTCAAGACGGTCAAGGATAAGCACCTTGATCAGTTGTCCATGGCCGACTCTGTCGTCAAATCAATGGGTCAGAAATCCGACGTGAACCGTTACCCGAACGAATCAGCTATCCTGAAACTCCATCTGGCCATCTTTGATGAGCAATTGGCCGATCATTACAGCCGGCTTGACATCGGTCGCTTCTACCTGCGCATCGGATGGGTTTTCCGCGAGATGGATCGCAATGAAAACCCGAGTTTGACGACTCTCAAGGGACTGATGCACGAGATCGAAGAAGCGCATGGTCGGGTCCGCTCCAGTTCGATTGACTGCGGCGATCACGCAGAACGGTTTACGAAGGTTGTCCGGAACCACTTCGATTCGCCGCAACTTGGGACTGATATCAAGGCCCAGATGCTTGCGTACTCAGGGCGTTACGATCAGGAATTAGGGCAGCTGCGCAGCGATCTCAGTGTGGTCGGTCAGCGACTCGACACGATCAAGGAGTTGATTGATAGCTATCGTTCCAGTTTGCTCGGTACGAGCGAACATGATCAGCCGTTCGGGCAGTACACGTCGTTCGCCGATTTTCTTCAGATTCTCCGCAAGGGGTGGTCGGGCGTAGTAACCAACGAACGGGAAGCCTTGGAGAAGTCCGTCTATTTCTACAAAGAAGCCTTCGCGAACGGCCGCGACATCGCGCCCGGGAATCAGCAGATTCAGGCGTCCTATTTGATCGCCGAATTGTCGCGTCGAATCGGTGATTACGACGAAGCCCGCCAGTATTTCACAAGCACGATCAAGGCCGGCCAGGAATTCGTTCATCAGAATCGTAACGATCAATCCCGAATCGCTCTGGCAAAGAAGATTCTTGAACTGGCGATAGAGCAAGGGCGCACGAATCTCAAGGCGAGCAAACCGGTCTGAGTTGGAGATCCAGGGTCGAGTAAATGCAGCAGACGAAAGCGTATCAGGATCCTACCCAGCTCAGACTCTGGGAACGGATTGAAATCGTCGTAGGCGAAGGACCGACCGCGGGTCGATACCTGGCTCGTGTTCAGGATGTTCTCAAGGACGGGATAGTTATCACCGACCCGGAGTTCCTGGGCGGCAGTTCGCTTCTCCGTGCGGAAGTCTCAGTCAACGTCATGGTGACCAGAGCTGACGCGGTGTACGAGTTTCGCTCGGTAATCAAGAAGAACAGTCCCTCTTCCGCGAGCCAGTTTCTGCTGTCACCGCCGCGGCAGTTCGAGCGCGTTCAACGGCGCCTGTTTGTTCGAGTCGAACTGATCCGAAAGCTGGCCTACGCCATCCTGGACGAATCTGTCGATTGGAGATGCTACGAGAAACAGCTCACGTGGTACAAGACTCAGAGTGTTGATATCAGCGGAGGTGGGATTCAATTCAAGCTCGAATCCGAGCTACCCGCTGGTACGCATGTCGTGCTGCGCATGGACTTTCTTCAGGACCTGGGCGTTCCTGAGCCGCTCGCCGGTGTGATCCGCCGTACCCTTACTCGCCACCGGGAGCATTTCGCCGGTGTCGAGTTTGTCCGCAGCGATCAGCTCGACCTCATCTTCGGATCGGACGTGGCGAAAAGTATGCCCACGAGCTTCCACTCCTTCGATCGAAACGCGCAAAACAAGTTGGTCTCATACATCTTTCTTACTCAGATCGAGCTTCGGAAGAAGGGGTTGCTGTGAGCGCTCATCAGCCCGAGCCGTCGGTGTATCGAGAACCTCAATCAGTCGATGTCCTTCGACTTGACATATCCCACTTAGTCGGGCATGAGATCAGTCTCTACTCGGAGCAGTTTCCGGGTAAGGAGATCCCTGCACGTGTCACGTCCGCGCACGACCGTCTCCTGGTCGTCGACGGCAGCGCGAGCGCAGCCGTGATCGACAATCTTGTGCATGGCCAGACAGTCATAGCGCGCCTGGAATACAAAGGGCAGAAGGTCTCGGTGCGGGCGCAGTTGAAGCGAACTGTCGGCGGGCGCTGCCAACTTCACTTGGACGAGAAGGTCACACCCCTCTCGCAGCGGCAGTATCGCCGGATCAATCTCGAAGCCTCGGTCCGGTTGGCCGCGTTTCCAGCGACGACCTTTGTTCGAAAGAACCTGCCCCGCTTGCGGTGGATTGAAACACAAATCGTGAACTTTTCAAGCGGCGGGGCACTGATCGTTGTGCCCGGCATTCTGGAACGGGACATCTTTCTTCTGCTGAGCATCACTCTGACTACCGACCTCTTTCCGCCGCTGATCATCGGCCAGGTACGACACTGCTTTGCGGCAGAGAACGGTCGTTTTCACTCGGGAATTGAGTTCTTCATTAGCGAGAAGTTCAAGTCTCAGGCAGCTCCGGCGAACGTTCACGAGCTGCCATCAGTAGTGCTAAGCTATAGCTCGCGGCAGCGGGAGCAACTAAACAAGAGAATACAAGCATGGACGCCAACACAAGGCATAAGATTGGAGCAGGGAGAAGTATGACGCAGAAAGCGAAAATCAAGTTCATCAAGGAAGTCATGACCGACAACAGCACGGTGGCTGTACTCAAGCCATTCAAGATAGAGCGGGACGAGCAGCGTCGCTTCCTGCGACTGGAAATCTCGTCGCCGATGTCACTCAATAAGCTTCGTGACACGAGCGGCAATTTCTGGCCTCAAGGGGACCAACATACCATTCACGGCATGATCCTGAATATCTCAGGAGGCGGCGTGTTGGTGGACGTTGATCAGCAGCTTCTCGAAGGAGATGTCGTTGCCATGCGCTTCACCGTACAGAACGTCGAGACGCTTGATAACGTGCTCGGACTGGTTAAGCGATCGGATGTCGATGAGGGGAGCTTTCTGGTGGGGATCGAATTCATCAACCGGGAGTACCTTGCCGACATCTTCTCAGCCGCGGAGATGGAACTGTTGTCCAACAAACTCGGTGATTTCAACACAACCGTGCGCACCGTGCTGAGCAAGTACGTCCGCCAGGATCTGATCTCCGGAACCGAAGGCAGGCAGAATGCGTATTAGAGCGGCTGCAACCGTAATGGCCGTCCTGTTTCTGTGGAGCGTGGCCTATTCAGCTTCGCTGCCTCGGGTCATACACATTCAAGTCATACAGCCTCCCGTTCCCTGGGCTGAGTCACAGATAGCAGACAAACTAGAGACCCACTTTGGCCGTGATCCTCGAATGCGCACGCGCCTTGTCAAGTCGTCGGAACCGGACGTGCCGTTGGAGGAAGCAGACAGCGTTCCTGCAACGCGTAGCTTTCAGAAGTCCAATTTCCTGCTCACTGTAACCATTCAAAGCGAACGCATCGATCGACGAAAAGGGTTCAAACTGCCGCTCTTCTTTCACCGGTGGGAAACAGTGGGGATCGTTGAGGGGGAGTTTCGATTGCTCGATGTGCAGCGGGGAAAGCTGCTGGCGGCCGAGCCGTTCGTCCATGAATTAAGAGGGCCGGCGGTCTTTCAGGGGAGTATGGATGACAACCGAGACGATCCAGATATTCATCTGCGCGCGCCCGAAAAAGCGCTTTTTGTGTCTGCGCTTGAGGATGGTTTGGTAACAATGCTGGTCGAGAGAACACGAGCGCTCCTGGGAAGCGCTGGGAGTCACGACCGTGAGTTCTTCACGCAAAAAACCAAGGACTGAACCTGTGAGTGCCCACCTATCGGTCATCGATCTCCTCGTGCGAGTGAGCGATCGCTGCCGCTCGGCCGACAGGATCGCTGAAGTACTTTCTGAGGTTACGGAGTCGCTTGAGCTCCTGACTCCATACTGTGCCGCAACCTGTTTTCTGTACGATCAAGAAAAGGACCGCCTTGTCGAGGCATGGACGGTCGGTCGGCGAGTCGACGTATTAGGATTTCTGGCCATGGGGCAGGGGCTCGGTATCTCGGGTTGGACAGCTCAGTACAATAAGCCGATCCTATTCTCCGATCGATCAACAAACGCTGACTTCGATCCGGAAACTGATTTTGCGACGATCCTCTCCCTGCCGTTAGCTGGAACCGGCCATACTCTCGGTGCGATGAACCTCGCCTATGATCATCCGAAGGCGGTTGATGACGATACGCTGGCCACTCTCGTCAGCGTGAGCAATCTCGTAGCCTCGTTCGTTGAGTTGCGGTGGTGTCGAGAGCAGTGGCAGGAGTCTCAAACTAAACTGGATCAACTGGAGAAAGAACTTCAGAGCAGCAAGCGTCAGCAATCGCCGCTCTTGTCGCCGGAAGTCAATAACCTGCTGATTGTTCAAAATCATCGAATCAATGATCCCTTGTCTGTTATAGTCGGGAATGTCCAATGCCTCCTCGAGGAGCAGACCATCGTTAATCAGAAGGGGATCTCGAGGTTGCGCCGGATTGAGGAGGCCGCGCTGCGAATCGGCGAAGTAATCTGCGATCCGTTGCGGAGAAACAAACAGCAGCCGGACAAAGTCATTGGATAGCTGTTGACCCTGCCTCGTGGACAGGAGAAGAGAGGAAGCGATGAATCCATCAATAGACAATAAGCACAGACAAGATCTTGACCTTCTGACTGAAGTGGACAATCTCGGTGAAGAAGTGAAGACGCTGGCGCTCAATTTGGCGATCTATCTGGCCAAGGCCAAGGCGAAGACCAATTCGCAGGATTTGAACCGGATGGAACCGGAGTTTATCAAGCTTGTAAACGGTACCGTCCGGGTCGTTCAGGAAATGACACTGATCTTGAACGCAGCACGGAACATGGAACGAATGATTTACGACGTTCCGTCGGGAAATCTCGACCAGGACCGTCTCGAGACCCGCCTCCGTTCCTTGCTTGGGCAGTGTGGAACGATTTTGCAGAGCCTCTCCCAAGTCAAAGGGATGATGCCATAGCAGGGGAGATCCCTCCCGCCGAGCCAGGAGAGAGGGAAGACCACGAGTTAAGGATATGGATTAGGTCACCGATAATAGGAAAGGATGCCCCGGTTATCCGAAGGAGCGTTTGCTTTCGCGGATATCTGTCGGCAAATGGGCTATGAACAAAGACTGCTTCGAAAAACTCAATCACCTGGTCACGGAGCGGGGAAAGCCGTTTCGGATCCTCATCGTTGATGATGAACGCTGGGTCCGGGAGGTCTTTCGCGACTACTGCGCCTTGACCAATTCGTTTGAAATCGACATGGCCCGGAGTGGGGAAGAAGCCATCGAGATGGCAATCGCACAACCTTATGATCTGATCACGCTCGACCTGATCATGCCCGAGGTGTCGGGGTTGGAAGCGCTCGGGGCAATCAAGGAAAAGTGTCCGCGCGTTCCGGTCATGATCGTCACCGGCAACGCGACCGAGAAACTCGTGCACGAGGCGGGCATTCTGGGGGCGTGCCGGGTGATGTACAAGCCGGTCCGATTAGAGGATTTTGTCACTGAGTTGGTCTCGCGACTCGGACAGTGACGGTGGTGCAAGTCACGCAATGGATACTCATTCCGGTGAATCGTTTGGCGGGGGAAGGCCGGACAACCGTGAGGACACGGCAAGCATGAAAAGCGCTATTACCATACTCGTCGTTGATGACGAGAGCATGATGAGGAATCTGCTCGAAAAAATTCTGTCCCGCGACGGCTACAGTGTCCTTAACGCTGAAGACGGAGAACAGGCGCTCGAAGTTCTGCGTGTCCAGAAGGTGGATATTCTCATTTCGGATATCAAGATGCCTCGGCTTGACGGTTTCGGCTTGCTGAAGACTGTTAAGATGGAGTTCCCCGATCTGGGCGTCATTATGATGACCGCCTATGGAGACGCCTTCACGGTCAAGGACGCACTTCTCCTGGGAGCCGACGAGTACATCACCAAGCCCTTCAAGAGCTACGAAATCTCGCTGGTCGTGGAGCGGGCCTACTGGCGCAAACTGTCATCTGCGCCGTCCCGGAGAGAGCTAGGTCTTTAGAGGCGTGAACAGATGACTGATCAGACACGTACGGCCACGCGACAGCGGACACGCACAACGATCACCAAGGATAACATGACCGCCATGCTTGTGCTGTATCCTCCTCAGCCGAGCGAGCCGGAATTGACGGTCGATGACGTGTTAGGTGAGATGAACGTGGCCGGTGTTGTTCATGGCGTAGATCACGCTGTTATCGAAGAGTCCCTAAACAGCAAAGTGTTCAACACGCCCATTAAGGCCGCCGTGGGGACTCCCCCCGAGAAGGGAGAGAACGCGGAGCTTATCTATGCGTTCGATACCTCCAATCATCATTCCCCGAAAGAGGATGCCGATGGCCGCATCGACTATCGAGACATGAATTTCATCCAGAACACAACTGTCGGTGCCGTGCTGGTCACAAAGAAACCACCCACGCCTGGAATAGCCGGCAAGAATGTTCTGGGCAAGGAAATCCCTCCCGCGGATGGACGTGATTTTCCGTTCAAGCCCGGACAAGGGACAAAAGTGTCTGATGATGGCTTGTCGCTGATCGCTACCGCGGAAGGCGCGATTGTCTTTCGTGCCGGTGAGGTTTCTGTTAAAGATGTGCTCCCGATAAACGGCGACGTTGATATCAGTGTCGGGAATCTCGATTGTCGTGGTTCGGTCAAAATTAGCGGACAGGTGAACGCCGGATTCAAGATCACGGTCGATGGCAACGTGGAGGTAGGCGGCAATGTCGAAGATAGCACGATCCTCGCAAAGGGGAACATCCTTGTCAAAGGCGGATTCTTTGGGAACGGGTCGGGGCACATTGAGGCCGAAGGGGATATCACCGTGAAATTCGCCGAGGGCCAGAAGATGGTTTCCGGCGGAGATATCTTCGTCGGCGGGGAACTGATCAACTGCAATATCACCGCAAAAGGGAATGTCTGGGTCAAGGGTAAGCAGGGGAAGATCGTCGGTGGTGAAGTGAAGGCTGGCAAGGAGATCCGCGCGTCTGTGCTCGGCTCCGAGTCAGGAACACCCACGAATCTGATTGTTGCCTATGATGCTCAATTGTGGCAGAAGTACCACCATACGATCAAGGAGATCGCACGGCTCAAGGCTGACAGCGAGCGAATCAAAGAGGTTCTGTACGGGCTTGTCCGCCTTGAAATGGATGGCAAGCTGAGCCCGGACAAGAAGAAAGCGCTGGATCAGCTTCAAGCATTCCACAAAGACCTGCCGGACAATTTGCTATCGATGCAGAATCAGAAGACCGAAATCGAAGAGAAGATGAAGGAACTGCGCGATGCGCGGATCATTGCCGAAGAAACGATCTATCCGGGTGTGCGGGCACATTTCGGCATTGTGTATCGAGAGATTCTGGAAGAAGTCAAGGGCTGTAAACTGTCCATGGAAGGCAGTCAGGTCATGATGTCCGACCTGAAAAACCATTGACTTCTGCTCCATCTGACTGTTAGTCCCTCTCTCTATCAGAGACTCCCAAAAAGAGCTTGGCGCGAGCGCGACCTGACGGTATATTGGCGCGTCATTTGATCACACGTAGTTGAGATCGGAGAGGTGGCCGAGTGGCTGAAGGCAGCTGCCTGCTAAGCAGTTGACCCTTTACGGGGTCCCTGGGTTCGAATCCCAGCCTCTCCGCCAGATTGGTGCATCGCCTCGTAACTTCATGATATGCAATAGATTACGGTTGCGCTCGGTGCGCTCTTACCCATCAAGAGGGTGAGGCGAACGGCGCGGGGTGGGTGAGGTGGATCTGTTCGTTGGCGCGAATGTCTCAGATTTGGCGTGAGAAAATGGGCTCGTTTTCCAACTGTATTATTTAGCACGCACTGTGCGGGGACAGCTCGCATCGTGTGTACTCACGGTTGGTAACGGCCGCAGCTCTTCCTTTCATAAAGATGCGCGGGGCGGGGATTGCACACGAGTCGGGGGTGATTTTGTTGCTAAGGGGGGGCGGGCCGGATGAACGTCAAGTCCATTGCCGTTTGCAGGAGCGAGTTGTAAGCTTGGGAGCGATGAAACGTCCTCTGTACACTGAATTGGCATGGGCATACGATCTGATCGTGAGGAAGCCTTTGCCACAATGGTGCGAGGCAATCCATTCGATACTTCAGCGTCTGCACGTCCCACTAGGCGCGCGTATTCTTGACGCAGGTTGCGGCACCGGTGGTTACGCGATTTATCTCTGTCGCTTAGGATATCAGGTAACGGGTGTCGACATCTCCGCCGAAATGATTGATCAGGCTCAGTTGAAAGCGAATTCAGACGGGTCGAAAGTTCGGTTTGAAGTGGCAGACCTCCTGGAACTGGAGCAAAGGCATGGTTACGACGCAATCTTGTGCCGCGGAGTACTCAACGATCTTATCTCGGACGAGGATCGCGCTCGAGCGTTTGAGTCGTTTTCAAGCTCACTTGTTACAGGCGGAACCCTTCTGCTCGATGTCCGGAACTGGGACCAGACTGTTCTGGTCAAGCGTCAGAACCCGATCACCGAAGTCTCGTTAACTGTCGAGAGGGATCGCGTGTATTTTCGAAGTGAGACGAGTCTCGAGGCGGAGCGGCATCAGTTGGCGATCAGAGAAGTCTCTGAGATAGAGACCCATGGCAAGACCAGACGCAGCAGCTGCGAATTCGTGATGCGTTGCTGGACGCCAGATGAGCTCATAGGTTGCCTGCGCCGTTCGGGCTTCTCAGTAATTGAGCTGTTAGGGGATTACGATCGGGCAATTCCTCTGGGGGGTACCGAACGCATTATTGGTGTTGCCCAATCAAGCCCCGGTTAGCGTTTCTCCGGGTCAACGATCATGTGCGTGGCCTGAGTACTTAGCGTGACTGGCGATATGCCACCCCTGTTGGAGTAAGGGCAGGCACTTCGTGCCAAGGTCAAACGCAAGACGTGACGCAACTATGAAGTTCAGCGTCAGTTCACACTCGTGACAAGTCAAGAGCAAGAACTGACGCAACATTCTGACCCCTCTCCCATGCTTGGGAGAGGGTGGTGGGAAGCGACGGGCGTGGGAAGGGAAGGAGCAGTCGCTCCGGCTTGATTCTGGCGCTTGATAGCCGGGGAGCTTAGCGGTACATTGCTTAGTAATGGAGAAGACGGAACGAGGGATAGTGGTGGCGGCGAGGGGGCGGTTTTTCGATGTTCTGGCTTCCGATCATCGACGAGTCGCGTGTGAGTTGCGACGTAAGGTCAAACTTGCGCGTGATGGCACAACATTGGCCGCCGTAGGCGATGATGTGCTCTTTACGCGCATCGATGCCGAGACGGGGATCATCGACAAGGTTCTGGAGCGTCGAAGCACGTTTTCCCGCCCCGCGAAAGGGCATGAGTCACGCCGCCAGGTGATCGCAGCCAATCTTGATTGTCTGGCGATTGTCGCGTCGATAACGTCGCCATCGCTGAAGACCGGACTGATCGATCGGTTCCTCATCGCCGGGGCAATCGGGAAGCTCCGACCGATCATCGTGCTCAACAAGATGGACCTTGAGAAACCGAGCGACCTCGACGAGATCATCGCCGCGTATCGGGATATTGATTGCGTGGTCGTGCCGGTCTCGGCCACCACTCAACATGGACTTGCGGAACTGGCTGCCTGCCTTGAGGGGCATCGAACGCTCTTCGCCGGACATTCGGGAGTGGGGAAATCGACTCTGCTCAATTCCCTTATTCCGGGATTGAATCTACGCACACGGGAAGTTTCTCAGCATTCGGAACGAGGCAAGCATACGACGACCTCGATCGAGCTCTATCCGCTTCCGAACGGTGGGTTTGCGGTTGATTCCCCGGGGTTGCGGGTGCTGGGGCTTTGGGATCTGGACAAAGATGATCTTCCTCAGTACTACCCCGATTTCGCGCGCTATCTGCACGCGTGTCGATTTCAGCCTTGCAGTCATTCGCATGAGCCGGCATGCGCGATCAAGGAGGCGGTGGAGAAGGGAACGATCAGTCGATTTCGACACGAAAACTATCTAGCGATCGCATCCTCGCTGGACGCGGATCCACTTTGGTAAGCTCAAAAATTACAGTAACTTACCGATAATCGGATGTAACGGTTATGGCTTCCAAGAGTAATGTAGAATTTCGCGTCGGAGTGATCATCCTCTTCGGTCTGATGATCCTGATGGGGTCATTGTACTGGCTTCAGGGATACAAGCTCGAACGGAACGCTCGGGTGGTGAGAGTGAAGTTCACCGATGTCGGCTCTCTGGCCGAGGGGGATCGGGTGACTGTTTCGGGGGTGCTGAAAGGGAAGGTGAATCGGCTGACCCTCACGGATGAAGGGGTGCTGGTCGATTTGCTCATCTATCAGGACGTGAACCTGAAACGTGATGCGACCATTACGATAAAGAACCTGGGCCTGATGGGGGAGCGGTTTATCGCGATAGCGCCCGGAGTCGACAGCATCTCATTCGACACGGCGGCGGTTGTGAACGGCAAGTATGACACGGGAATCCCCGAAGTGATGGGGCTGATGGGCGAGATGATCACCGAGCTTCGCAATCTGGTCGTGGCGTTCAAGCGAACGGTGGCGTCGGATTCGTCGTTGCAGAAGTTCAACAACACGGTGGCCAATCTGGAGCAGGTGTCGAAATCGTTGTCGTCGTATCTGACGCGAAATGAGGGGAAACTGGATCAGACCGTTGATAATTTCCTGAATGCATCGCGTGACGTGAACAGGCTGCTGGCGCGAAACGGGCTGTTGATTGACTCGAGTCTGACGCGAGTTGAGCGAACGTCGCGAAAGCTGGAGATGTTTGCTTCGGGGCTGGACACCCTGTCACAGTCGGCGAAGCGGTTCGCCGCGGCGCTGGACAATCAGGACGGCACCATGCGCCTGCTCTTGGATGATCGGCGACTGTACGACGATCTGCGCCGTGCCGCGGACAATCTCGACGAACTGATCAGGGATATCAAAGCCAATCCGAAGAAGTACATCAATGTGAAAGTAGGGATATTCTGACCATGGCTACATTCAAGCTCGCCTTCGGAATTCACAATCACCAGCCGGTCGGCAACTTCGAAGCGGTTTTCGAAGAAGCGCACCAACGTGCCTATGTGCCGTTCCTGCGTCTGCTTGATCGGTTTCCACATATCAGAACATCGCTTCATCAATCAGGAATTCTCTGGCGGTGGCAGGAGAAAGCGCATCCAGAGTATTTCGAGTTAGTCGGCAAGCTTCTCGACCGCGGCCAGATTGAATTACTGACCGGTGGGTTCTACGAACCGATCCTGACGGCGATCCCTGAGCGCGATGGGTTGGGGCAGATTGGCATGCTTAGCCAGTATCTGCGCCGCCATTTCGAGGTAGAAGCGCGCGGCTTGTGGCTCACTGAGCGCGTCTGGGAGCCTCACCTGCCCAAGCTCCTGGCCAATGCCGGTGTAGAATTCCTGCCAGTGGATGACACCCACTTTCTGTTCACTGGCATGGAGCTGTCGCAGCTAACGGGGCCGTTCGTTACCGAGCATGAAGGGGAAACCGTGAAGCTCCTGCCGATTCAGAAACGACTTCGCTACCTGATACCGTTTGGCAAGGTCGACGAAGTCATAACAGAACTGAAGAGACAGGCGGAGCGGAGGCCGGACGGAATCGCAGTGTATGCCGATGACGGAGAAAAGTTCGGGGTTTGGCCGAAGACGTATGCGCACTGTTATGAGGATCGGTGGCTCGAGCAGTTCTTCGACGCGCTCGGTCGAAACGCTGACTGGCTCGAAGTCGTGCCGCTGCATGTCGCGGCCGACGCCAAGCCTGTTGGTCGAGTCTATCTGCCGTCGGCGTCGTACGAGGAGATGCTTCACTGGTCGTTGCCCCAGCACGCGTATGTCGAGTATGAGCAATTCGAGCATTGGTTGAAGGATTCGGGGGAGTTCGAACGGTACGGTCGTTTTGTCCGGGGGGCGCACTGGCGGGCGTTCTTGGCGAAGTACGACGAAGCCAACCTGATGCACAAAAAGATGTTGTTTGTGTCTGATAAGCTTGCCGACGTGAGAAACAAGCCGGGTGTTGGCGAGGATGCACTGCGGGTAGCCCAGGATCGGCTGTACGCCTCGCAGTGTAACTGTCCGTACTGGCACGGGGTTTTCGGAGGGCTTTATCTTCCGCACATTCGTCAGGCCGTCTATGGCGCGATGATCGAGGCGGACGCCGAACTAAGGCGAGTCTCAGGTGAGTCAGGTGTCCGATTCACTACTTTGGATTACGATGCCGACGGTTTCGATGAAGTCGTTGCACAGACGGAGAGCTTTGCGGCTGTTTTCGCTCCTGATCGAGGTGGAATTCTCCTTGATCTGGCCCTCAATAGACATGGCTTCGACCTGACTGATACCCTTACCCGTCGCCGGGAGGGATATCACCGGAAACTGGCTCAGGCCGTGACGGACAATTCCACGTCGCAGACAGCGTCGATCCACGATCTGGTGTTGGCCAAGGAGGCCGGTCTGTCGCGGGTTCTGATCGAGGATTGGTATCTGAAACGCTGTTTTATCGATCACTTTCTCGCGCGCGATACGACGCTTGAGTCGTTTCGGAGCGGGACGTTTCGCGATGACGGGGATTTCGTTTTGGAACCGTACGAATTCCAAATCCACGCCGCGAGAAATCAGGTCGTGCTTTCCCGCAATGGGCATGTCGGCGCGCATGACGGCCGAGCTGAGGTGAGAGTGGTGAAGAGGTTCTCGTTCGATGCTGTGTCGGAAGGTATCAGTGTCGAATACGACCTCTCGACGCGGGATCAGCGCAGCCTTGCGGTAGATTTCGCAGTAGAGAACAATTTCACGTTTCAGGCGGGGCACGCTGAAGATCGGTATATCGTCGTTGATAACACGCGCCCGTCGCCGTCGTATCTTGACGCCGTCGGGATGCGACAGAAGGCTCATGGGCTGGCGATGGTCGATGAATATCGTGGTTTGGCAGCAGCGATCGCCACAGAACAGCCGGTTGAGTTCTGGTACATGCCGATTTTCACCGTATCGCTTTCCGAAGGCGGGTTCGAAAAAGTGTATCAGGGGACCACGATTGTCAGCATCTATCATTTACAGCTGAGCGAGCGTCCCGTTCTCCTGAAAATGACGTTACACGCCGGCGCCATGCGGTCTGTTCTGGATAGTGTCTTCAGAACGAGTGCAGTAGCGGCGCGATAGCGGGACTTCCGCCCTGTTGGAGCGACGTGTCAGTTCACATCCGTGCCGAAGCAGGGACAAGAGCTGACACGACCTACCGCCTTCTCGAATGATTCCACGATAAGAGGAGTGTTGAGGGTTTTCAGGGGCGGAGCATGAGTCACGGCTTCGACACTAACAATTGCGTTGGCAATCGGACCCTCTCAGACTATCTTGGTCGCGTGCTCGGTGACGTTGTACAGGTGATTCTGAAGGCGCGGAACTGCGTCGTGCTGACTGGGGCGGGGATCTCCGCCGAGTCCGGTGTGCCAACGTTTCGCGGTAAGGAAGGGCTGTGGGGGAAGTTTCGACCCGAAGAGCTGGCGACCATGGAGGCGTTCATGGCGAATCCCAAGATTGTCTGGGAGTGGTACAATTGGCGGCGCGATCTGATGGGCAAAGTGAAGCCGAACAAAGGGCATTACGCCCTCGTTGAATTGCGCAGCTGGTTTCAGCATTACACGCTCGTCACCCAGAACGTTGACAACCTGCATCGACTGGCCGGATCCGACGAGATTCTTGAATTACATGGCAATATCTATCGGAATATCTGCATGGATTGCAGGCAGCTCTTTGACGCTTCCGCCGAAATCGATCCCGCCGCAATCCCACGATGCAAACGATGTGGCGGCAAGATTCGCCCGGATGTCGTCTGGTTCGGAGAGATGCTCCCGACCGAAGTGATCGATGAGGCCTTTGAACGTTCGGAAGAGGCTGACCTTTTCCTCAGCGTGGGGACATCGGCCCTTGTCCATCCGGCAGCAACGCTCCCCCTGGTCGCGAAGCGGAGAGGAGCGATCCTGATTGAAGTGAATCCGGAGGAAACTGCGCTCAGTGACATCGTGGACTACCGCTTTCCTTGTCCGTCGGGTGAGTTTCTTCCGCAGCTCATGACCGAGCTCAGGCAATCGACATGTGTGCATTAGAACCGATCACCTTTGGAACTGAATCAGGGTATAATCAGAGCATGGTGGGACAAAGTCAGTTATGACACGACGCGTGGTCGCAAGCACACTTAATGCGGTCGTTGCGCTTCTGGCGATCGTTCTGATCGGCGGGTGCGTGTATTACAACACGTTTTTCAACGCACGCAAGGCGTTCGACTCAGCGGAATCACAGCGTCGCAAGACCGGACAGTCAAAACAACCCGGCTACACCACGGCGATCGAGAAATCGCTCAAGGTCGTGGATTTTTCTCCTAACTCGAAATGGTACGATGACGCTCTATATGTTCTGGGAGTGTCGTACTTCCATACCGGACAGTTCTACAAAGCGGAGCGACGTTTCCGCGAGCTCATGACGAATTATCCGACATCAAAATACGCCAAGGAGTCCAATCTTTACCTGGCCAAGACGAAACTGGAACTGGGCGAGCTGAAAGAGGCAATTGATGTCTTCAACGAAATCTTTCAGGCCGGTTACGATCGCCCGATGAAGGCCGAGGCCGCCATGGCGCTTGGACGGTACCACAACGATCTGAAGGACTACGTTGAAGCGGAGCGCTACTTTATAGCGGTGCGGGATTCACTTGGAAACGACATCGAGAGAAGAGAGGCCCAGCGCTTTATGGCGGATAACTATTTCACTTCCTTCCGCTTTCAGGACGCCTTAAGTGCGTATCTTCAATTGCTCGGCATGGAGCTCGAAAAGAACGATCGTTATCTGGCGTTGTATCGTGCGGCGGTCTGCTC
Source organism: uncultured Ignavibacteriales bacterium (assembly GCA_964540105.1). Classification (GTDB taxonomy): domain Bacteria; phylum Zixibacteria; class MSB-5A5; order GN15; family FEB-12; genus DATKJY01. Next base: position 657,392 of record CAZILL010000002.1, read on the forward strand.
GTACCGTCTGCAGCGCATCGCCGTCGGCCAGGACTATCTGAACACCCTCGCCAGGGACCAGCTATACTACGACTCGCTCGGCGTACTTCAGCTGACTCTGGCTGAAGGATACGAGTATACGGGTGATCTCGATCAGGCCGAGTACACCTACAATGAAGTGGCGACCAAGACAACTAACAAGAACTGGGAGGCCAAGGCATATTATCGCCTCGGGCTTATCTATCAGTATGACTACGATGATCTGAGAAGCGCCAAGCGCTACTATGACAAGGCATCGCAGGCGAGTTCGTTCGTCGAGGAAGGCAAGGAAGCTATTCAGCGATCGACCGACATCAGCAAGCTCGACACTTTTGCCCTAGAGTATCAGCGAGATACTTCCGCCACTGCGGATACGTCGCTCGCGATCGAAAAATTGAAGGAGCGGATCAATTCAGCGGCGCGCACCCAGTACATGCTGGCCGAGCTCTACTGGTTTCAGCTAAACAAACCGGATTCCGCCATCAATGAATTGAAGTATCTGATCGATCGCTTTCCCCAGTCACAGATTGCGCCCAAGGCAATTATTGCTTTGTCCCAGATGTATCGGGACTATTTGGCTGACACGGTCGTGGCTGATTCAATCCTGAGGTCGGTACCGGCCAATTATCCGCGATCGGATTTCGTGTCTGTGGCGAACGAATTACTTGGGCTCAAAGGAACGGAATCGGACACAGGCTACGCTCAGCAGTACTTTACACGGGCAGAGAATTTTCTCGTGGATACGAAGAATATTGATTCCGCGCGCTACTACTACCAGTATGTGGCCGACAGCTTTCCCGAGTCAGATCTGAACGTCCGTGCCCGCTATAATCTCATCTGGGTGAAGGAAAACTACGAGAGCCCGGGAGATTCCTCGGTGATCAAGGCGTATCGCCAGTTCGTCGATTCCTTTCCAGCAGTCCCTCAGGCGCGCGAGATCACGGCACGATTGAACCGGATAGATGCACTTGCGAAGCAGAAGCCCAGGGAGAAGAAAGAGGAGCAAGAAGGATCGCCTCAGGACAGCGCGGCCGCGGGTTTTTCCGACACGCTCGCACAGCAGGCTCCGGATACGACCTTCGGCTCATCGGGTCTGACTGAGAAACTTGAATCACTCTACGCGGGGCCAAGAGGAGAGAAACTGATTCTTCTGGAATTACCCCCTATTGAGACACAGGTCCCGTTCGAGTTTCCTCCTGAAGCGTACAACCAGCCGCAGACGGAGTATACCTGCGCGTTCCAGATCCTGCTTGATTACTCCGGCAGAGTTATCGATGATGTTCTGAAGCAGCCTTCAGGCAATAGCGAGATTGACCGGCGCGCAGATCTTACGATACGATCCATGACATTTAATCCCGCCGACGTTTCCGGGCAGGAGTCAAGAAAGGCAGCCGGACTCGAGAACGCGCCGTCGACCGTGGATCCGCGCGGAAAGTGGTATGTGTACAAGTACGTGATACAGAAGCCGAGGCAGTTGCGATGAATCACCCGTCGTGTGAAGAAACGGTCGTCGTCAAGAAACGTGACCTTCACCACGGATACTATTCAATGCTCCTTGGCCCGTATTCGCGCGCGGGCGAGTGTCGACCGGGGAGTTTTCTCCATCTACGGCTGCCATCGACAAATCTGCTTTTCCGGCGTGCGATGTCGGTGGCGAATGTCGACCCGCCTCGACGGCTGGTCGAGATCATTTTTAGGGTCCTCGGAAGAGGAACAGCGGCGCTCGCGCTCCTCGGCCGCGGAGACAGGATCGATCTACTCGGACCACTCGGGATTCCGTTTGCTATGCCGAAGAGGGACGAACATGTCATCATGGTCGCGGGCGGCGTTGGCTTCCCGCCCCTGCTTTTTCTCACTAAGGCCATTCTCAGCCGGAAGCATGATGCCCAGAGGATCGATTTCTTCTATGGCGGGAAGACCGAGGGAGATCTGGTCGAACGAGCACGGATCAAGAAGCTGGGAGTGAACTTTCACGCCACGACCGACGACGGCTCACTCGGTACCCGCGGCTATATCACGGGACCGGCAGAGCAATTCATCAAGAGTCAGTCGGGCAAGAAGCTTCGCATGTATGCCTGCGGGCCGGAGGCGATGCTGAAAGCAGCCAACGATCTGGGTCTGTGCTACAAGATAGCAGGACAGGTATCGCTCGAAGCGCCCATGCCGTGCGGTATTGGCGTGTGCCTCGGTTGTGTTGTCCCGTTGACGGTGGGCGGTTACGCTCGAGTCTGTTGCGAGGGGCCAGTCTTCAATATCGGCGAGGTGAGATTGTGAAACCGGACCTGAGAGTAATGATCGCAGGAGTTGAATTTGCGAATCCGATCATGACCGCCTCAGGCTGCTGTGGCTACGGGGAAGAACTGGCAACGGTGTTCCCGCTATCCAAACTCGGAGCGTTGGTCACCAAGTCGATCACACTCAAGCCACGCGAGGGCCATCCCCCTCCACGCACGGCTGAGACGGCTTCAGGGATGCTCAACGCGATCGGACTGGCCAACGTCGGAATTGATCGTTTCATAGCGGACAAGATCCCATTTCTGGAAAAACAGAAGACGAGGATCATTGTCAATGTCGCTGGTTCGACGCTCCAGGAATATGTCGAGGTCTGCTCGCGACTGAATGACATCGAGCGGGTCGATATGATCGAGCTCAACATCAGTTGCCCCAATGTTGACAAGGGCGGGATAGAGTTCGGGGCCGATCCGGTCATGACCGAGCGATCACTCTCCGCAGTCAAGAAAGTGTTCAGCCGGCCGGTCATCGCCAAGCTGGGGCCGAACGTGACCAGCATTGTCGCCATAGCGCAGGCAGCGGAGCAAGGGGGGGCGGATGCCTTCGCCATCATGAATTCAGCCTTCGGCACGGCGATCGATATAGAAACCTGGCGGCCCCGCTTGACGAACAACAAGGGAGGACTGACCGGTCCGGCGATCAAGCCGATTGCGCTGGCAATGGTGGATGCGGTCTACAGTAAATGCCGGCTCCCCATCATTGGTATCGGCGGCATCGCCACGGCAGCTGACGTCGTCGAGTTCCTCCTGGTTGGGGCGACGTCTATTCAGGTGGGAACGGCGCTATTTGTTGAGCCTGACGCGCCCGTGAAGATTGTGGCCGGGCTAACAGAGTACATGAAACGCAAGCAATTGCACAGTGTTGCAGATATTGTCGGTAAAGTAAGGAAATACTAATGCCAGTTCTCAAGAATCTCCAGAAGATACAACAGAAGAATCGCTCCATGATTTGCCTCGGACTCGATCTCGATCCCAAGAAGATGCCTGGGGAGTTCGCGACAAGCATAAAGGGGATGTTCGACTACGCTCATCGAATCATCGATGCCACTTCTGATCAGGTCTGCGCTTACAAGCCGAACCTCGCCTTCTATGAGGGGCTTGGACCCGAGGGGTTATCGCTCCTGCGGCTGATTCGCGATCGCATTCCGGAAGAGATTCCGGTTATCATGGATGGTAAACGCGGTGATATTGGCAACACGGCGACCTATTATGCCGAATCGCTCTTCGATCGCTTTCGTGGGGACTGGGTAACGCTGAATCCGTACATGGGCTATGACTCCCTCCGTCCGTTTCTTGAGTACAAAGAGAAAGGAGTCTTCGTGCTCTGCCTGACATCCAATACGGGAGCAAAGGATTTTCAGCTGCTCGAAGTTGAGGGGAAGGCTTTGTACAAGGTGGTTGCCGAGAAGGTCAATTACTGGAACAAGGAGCAGAATTGCGGATTAGTTGTCGGCGCCACGCATCCCGAGCAATTGCGGGACATCCGCGCGATAGCGGGGGATATGCCACTCCTGATACCGGGCGTGGGCGCACAGGGTGGTTCGCTCGAAGAGGCGGCAACTCTCGGAACTGACAATTTCCGCAAGACGGCGGTCATCAATGTGTCGCGGTCGGTCCTCTATGCCTCAACCGATAAAGACTTCGCGGCCAGAGCGCGTGCGGAACTGGAGCGACTCAATGGCACGGTAGCTACTTTGCGCGCATCGGTTGCAAGACCGGAGCCGGAGATTCCTGTTATCGATGTACCACCGGCCACGACTCCTTAGATCTGATCCACAGCCTCGATTCGACCGATCGTTCAAGGCAGTCCGGCCCATGATTTCCCTTTCGACGATAAGCCGCCGCCTACCGCATGGCTGGCTGGGGCTCCTTGCTCTGTTCCAACTGGCGGACCTGATTATCAGCCGTTGGCATATACCGGCGGCAGTCTGGGAGCCTCGCATCTTTGTGCTGTCCGTCCTGCTCAGCATCATGCTCTTTCTTTTCCTGGAGATTGTCAGGCGCCTCCTGCATCGAGTCGTAAGCCTTATCTGGGTCATCACTGTTTCCTTCATATTGGCGTTTCTCCTGACGGCCAGCGCGATCACCTATGCGGAGTTTGGTGAATACGTGACTCGTTCGATGATACAGTTTGTTTCCAACAATCCGCTCTATTTGACCACGTTCGTTCGCACGTACCTGTTGAATGTTAACGCCGTCGGTTTTCTGATCCTCTGGGGCCTTGTAGTCTGGGTGTGGATACCGTCCGGCCGGCGGATTCCTATCCGATCGCGGAAGCTCGCTCTCGCGGCCTGCTTTCTTTCGGGAGCATGTTATCTGATCATTCTCAATCAGGCGCGACTTGAGTTCAAGGGGAGGCACATTTCCATCGATACGTCGGCCGCGCTGGCGCTCAAGAATCCGAGTCGGAGCGGACCATTGGCGGCCGTCAAGAGGCTCTCCGTGTCTCCCTTCGCTCCCCACGACAGTCTCGCGATCATCTTGGTTATCAACGAGTCATTCGGTGTGAAAGCCTTCTCTCCGAACCAGTCGAATGATACAACCATGCCCTTCCTGCAGAACTGGATAGCAAGTGAGTCGCGGCAGTTTGTCGTGTTTCGAAATGCGTTCACGAATTCGAGCGCGACGGACGTCAGCATGAGTTCGTTGCTGACCGGGGTGGCGCCATATGAAACGAGTCGCAAACTTCACACGATGCCGTTAGTGTGGGACTGGGCGCGAGCAGCCGGCTTTCGAACGATGTTCGTCAGCGCGCAGTTTTTTGGCTGGGCTAATCTTGAAAGTTTCTATCAGACCCCCGGCCCAGACCTGTTCCTTCCGGCTGAGAAGGTTGGCGGCGAGGCAATCAATGACGCCGGAATCGACGAGATCGACGCCATGCGGGTCTTTTGCCGCGAGATCGGAAAGCTCTCCAGAGATTCTTCTTTCCTCGCCGTCTACAATTCTAATGCTCTCCACTATCCGGTCCAACAGAGCAGCCCTCATCTGCCGCCAATGATTGCGTCGGCTTCTCGCTATCTGCAAGGCGCTCGGATTCTCGATGAATCGCTGAAAGAACTGCACGACAATTTGCTGAGCGACAGTCTGCTGGCGAACGCACTCATCATCGTCACCTCCGATCACGGAGACACCGATAGTCTCGTGCACGGAAGGCTGCACCGGCTCTATAATTTCTATGACGAGATCATGCGCATTCCACTTCTCGTGCGTGTTCCGTCACGATGGCTCGTGGAACAGCCCGAGCGCGTCGAGCAGTTGAGGGCCAATGGCGATAGGATCGTGGCCAATCTCGACATTGTTCCGACGCTGGTCGATCTCCTGGGGGGGAGCGCCCTCACCGATACAAACAATCTGTATGCCGAGATGCGGGGACAATCGTTATTCAAACCGGTATCTGTTGAACGAGTCAGCATTGCCCTGAACACGAATGATATCAGGCAATGGGATCATGAAGGGTTCGGAATCTTTTGGGAGCGTAGGCGATTTGTCTATTCCGATCTTGAAGGGGCTCGCCTGTTCGATGTGAGCGGCGATCCGCTCCAGCGGGTCGATATCTGGCCCACCGCAAGCGATTCGGTGAAGTCGTTCATCGCGGGGATAATCGACAGCACGTTTCAACTTCGGCGAATGTATCGAGAGAAGACCGACACACAACAATGATCTTCTTGTGGCTGAGGCATGACAGCCGGAAGGGGATTACCAGTCGAGTTCGAAGCGCAAGAGTGACGCGACCACACCATCCTGATACTCCCCGTTGAAGAGGAAGTGGTTCCGGAGGGTTCCCTCCTTCCTAAAGCCGAGATGCTCGATGAGTTTGATCGCCGCGCTGTTCTTCACGCAGGCATAGCCGTAGATACGGTTAAGGTCAAGAAACCGGAACGCATAATGACAGAGGATTCGGATTCCCTCGGAACCGTGCCCTTTGCGCTGCTCGTCGGGGTCAACGAGCACAAACAGCTCCACTGAGCGGTTATAGGTGTTCAGCTCGATATATCGGATTCGACCGACAGGCATGTTATCGGACTGACGAGCCATGATTAACTCCTGGCGATCCGGTGATTTCTCCTGACGCTTGAACAACTCAGCTGCCTCAGTGGCGGTCAGCAACTGGTGTGGGCGGTAAAAGATCATCTGGCTGTCCGACTGAAGGAACCAGTGATGGGTGTTGGCGATATCTTCGGCAGTGGCGGGGCGAAGATAGAGCTTCTTACCGATCAGCAACGGATGGGTGGGGAAGGTCTTCTTCGCGTCAGGTGGCACTGTAGCGCCTCTTGATCTCGTCGATGTTCGCGTAGTACATTTTTATGGCGTCTTTGATGGCATTATTGGCGTCGATTCGACCGCGGAGGTTGTCGACAATCACTTCCTTGTGTTCGAGCACTTTGTAGTCTTCAAAGAAGCGCCGTAGCTCCTTGACAACATGTCGGGGGAGAGCCGAAATATCCTCGTAGATGTTGTACGCCGGGTCATTGGCGTGCACAGCAATGATTTTGTCGTCCTGCCCTTTCTCGTCGCGCATTGACATCATACCGATCGCTTTGCACTGCACGATGCACAAGGGGGTTATCTCCTCCTGGGCCAGCACGAGAATATCGAGTGGATCGCCGTCATCGCAATACGTTCGCGGGATGAACCCATAGTTGGCGGGGTAATGCACCGAACTGTAGAGCACGCGATCAGCGATGAGAAGACCGGTCTTCTTGTCCAGTTCGTACTTGTTCTTACTACCCTTGGGGATTTCAATGATCCCAAAGAAGCTCTCGACGATGTTCTCGCCGGGATGCACATCGTGCCAGGGATGAGTCATAATCGCTCCGGGTTCCTTTGTTTATCCGGTGAGAACATACCGCAGTCGGCCTCGATTCTCAACAAATATAAGCAGGGACATGTCTTGACATGGAGAAGCGGCCGCGCTACCGTTTAGCATGCGTCGTAATCTCTTCCTGCTCATTGGCGTCATTGTGCTCTACCTGGCGCCGTCGTTTGTTCTCAACGTGGTATATGGTCCGTCATACGGTTTTCTTGCAGGAGAGGACTGCTGGAAGCCAGATGGCAGGGGGGGATGGCGTCAGCATGGGCATCCTGCCGAAACGCCTCCGGGTGAGCCAAGTGTCGAAGTCCCGCTGGCGGCCCAATACCTGCCTATATTCCTGCCCGGATTGTTACTCATTGCAGTCCTCTTTACACCTCTCTCGCGACGGTTTGAGGAATCTCCCGCAGAGAAGGTCGATCCTCCTCCCTCTATGGAGTGAAGTCCCTGAAGTCAAGACAACCTTGGCCAATGCCGATCATAATTATGATGGATTGCCTGAAGTGATTCTTTGGCTCCATCCGGCACGATTTCGAAGAGTTGGGGAAGACGCTGAAGGAAGGATTGCCTCACCGTGAAGATATTGCTTATCGATAATGACCGCCAGTCAGTTACCCAGATCACTGAGTGCCTGACTTCCCAGGGATACGAAACAGTTCCCGTTACAACGCCGAAGGAGGCGATCCAGAAGCTCGACACCATCAAGCCGATTCACCTGATCGTACTTGACGTCCATATGGACGGGCAAAACGGCTTCGAATTTCTGCGTTTTCTTAAGGGACTTCCTCGTTACTGTCGAATTCCGGTTCTGATCTGCTCTTCGTTGAGCGATTCGAGCGTTGTGGTGAGAAGCGTTGAGCTGGGCGCGAGCGACTTTGTCGCCAAGCCGATTGTCCCCGAGACATTCCTTTCAAAGGTATCCAAGGCGATCAGCGCCAGCGATGGCGCGGTCCTCATCGTGGACGATGATGACTTTGTCCGTAAGTTGCTGCAAAAAGTTGTTGAGCGGGAAGGATACCGCTCTCTTATAGCCTCAAACGGACAAGAGGCGCTCACGCTGCTCGAAAGTAATAATGTGTTCATTGTTATCTCTGATATTGTCATGCCGGGGATGTCGGGGGTTGATCTACTGAAGAGAGTGAAGGGGACCCACCCGTCACTGCCGGTTGTTTTAATCAGCGGTCATGCCGGCAAAATCAGCCATGAAGAGGCCGCCAAGATGGCCGACGGTTACATCACCAAGCCGTTCAAGAACGTCGAAATATCACGAAAACTCCAGCAGTTCAGTCGCCGACGGCAGGGGAAGGTTCCGGTAGAGGAACCGACTCGGAGTAGTTGATTCTTCTCCCTGATCGCAGTCGGTGGTTGAGAAAAAGAGGCTGGTACCTGGCCTCTCCATGGTCTATATTTGGCGCATGGATCCGCACCTGTACCCCGATTTCATGCACCTGGCTTTGAGCGAGGCACACGCTGCACTCGAGGAATCCGAAGTTCCGGTCGGAGCACTAATTGTTTTTGAGAACAAGATCATCGGTCGAGGGCACAATCGAACCGCAGCGCTTCACGACGCCACGGCGCACGCGGAGATCATTGCGCTGACGGCGGCATACAGCCATTTCAGTGATTGGCGATTGGAGAACTGCGTGCTCTTTACGACCCTTGAACCATGTGCCATGTGCGCCGGTGCGGCGGTGCTCTCGCGGATCAAGACGATCGTCTACGGGGCAAAGGACATGCGCTTCGGGGGCTGCGATACGCTTTTTCAGATTCCATCGGACCCACGCCTCAACCATCGCTGTCAGATTGTCGGCGGGGTTTTGGAACCGGAGGTCGCTGATCTTATGCGTCTGTTCTTTCGAACTGTTCGCGAGGGAAAAGAGAAAATCAATTGACGTTGACACAGGAGGTGGCATGAATTCAGTTTTTTCGGTCGACGACTTGGATCTTAACCGAATTGTCGTGGGCCCGTTGTATCTGGGGATGGTCACCAATATCCTGATCCCGATGGCTCTTCTGATGGTTTGTTACTACATCAATAACAACCACGGAGTTACGGATACACTCGGGGAGAGCGCCAATCCCCTGTTTATCGTCTTCTGCGCGATGGCAATCGCCGAGGGGGGATTTGCGATCTGGTATCGGGGGAAGCTCTTTGGCCAGCCGATGATCCGGCGGCGGGAGACGTTTGAGGATGATTTCATGGAAGCGTACAAGGTTCGATGCCGACCGCTTTTTCTGCTGATTGCGTCGATCTCGATCTACGGATATCTCTTCTTTTTTCTGACCGGGCGGTTCAACGAGGCGGTGCTGTTTGTGGTTTTTTCGTTTCTCGTGTTCCAGATTGTTCGTCCGCGCCATGGTTTGATCCGTAAGCTCGCTGAGCGACAGATGGCGATGGTCGAGCAAGGGCGACTGATGACCTCATAGGGGGCAATTCCCGCCTCGGGTTGCATTAGCGCTTTACAGAACGGGGCACATGTGCGTAGATTTGCCAAGGCCGTCGGGATGGCAGCCTTCCGCTTTTTTTTGTGGTGACGCGAGCCGGAGAGGTGGCTGAGTGGTCGAAAGCGGCGGTCTCGAAAACCGTTATACCTTCGGGTATCTAGGGTTCGAATCCCTACCTCTCCGCCAGATTAGTGGATCAACGTCTAACTTCTTACTTGACAACAGACTAAGGTTTCGTATCTTTCTCGTTGAAGCAGTTGTGACCAAGATGTGACCACGAGAAAGAGTCTTCGCATGGGCATTATCTACAAGCGTGAACGGGTCTGGTACGTCGATCTGCGCGTGAACGGCCGACGCGTCCGCAAGCGCATTGGACCCTCCAAAGAGATAGCTTTACTGGCTCTAAAGGATGCCGAAGTCAAAGCTGCCCGCCAGGAGTTCGGCTTTGCCAGGACTGACATTACTATTGGCAAGTTCCTCGATCAATTCGCAGAATACTCAAAGACACATCATCAGCCTAATACTACCAAGCGCTACAAAGCCGTCATGGATCACTTTCAGTCGTTTCTCAAAGACTCGCCAGAAATAGTCTTTGTCTCGCAGATTACCCCTGCCCTCATTGATCGCTATGCCGTGTATCGAAAGAGCAGCTGGGTAAATCCTAACGGTGACCCGATCACTTCGGATGACGATGTTACCGTCCACACCCGACAGGGAGCTCGAGCTCATACGATCAATTTCGAAGTGGGGACACTCCGGACAATGCTGAACATGGCCATCAAGTGGGGATTCCTGCGAGACAACCCAACCCGCCAGGTCGTAAAACTGAAAGTCAGCGACTCCAAACCGACCCGGTTTCTGACCAAAGAAGAGTGCCAGCATTTTCTTAAGGCATGTCCGACAGAGCTCTATCGAGTGTACTTCACCTTTCTCAACACTGGTATGCGGAAGGCCGAACTGGAGCATCTGGAATGGAGCGACGTTGATCTCAAGCGGCGTAAGATCAGGATCCAGAGGAAGGAGGACTGGCAGCCGAAGACGGGAGAACGGGATATCCCGATGAACGATGGGATTCATCAGCTCTTGAGTCAACTGCAGAAGGAGAATGCCAGGAAGATCAAGAGCCGATTCGTCTTCTGCTCACCCGACGGAAGTAAGCTGCGAACCAAGCTGCGAGAGAAACTGATCACAATTGCGAAGCGCGCTGGCATTGAGAATTTGACTCGCGTGCATACGCTTAGACACACGTTCGCCAGCCACCTGGTGATGAACGGGGTTGACCTGCCGACGGTGAAGAAGCTGATGGGTCATGCAGACATTCAGACCACCATGATCTATGCTCATTTGGCAGCAGACCACCTGGCTGATGCCGTCAACAAACTGCCGTTTTGATGCGCTGTAGTAATTTGACCTACCGACGGTCAGCAAGCTCATGAGGCATTCGGATATTGAGACTACAATGATCTATGCTCACTTAGCGCCCGATCATTTGGCCAATGCGGTGACTAAGCTGCCGTTCAAGGGGCGGTAGCGACTCTTCGCCGCTTCTGAGTCCCCGCGAATTATTGGAAATGAACGAATCGAAATTGACGACGATATCTACAAGCCGGCTCGAATTGGTGGCAGCGACACTCGACCATGTTAGCGCTGAACTCGAGTCTACCGAACTTCTGGCCTCCATGTTAGATGCCAAAGTCGAACCTGACTGGCCTCCGGGCGAATATGATCGTCAGGCCCAGGAGTTCTTCCGTGATCGGCTGCAAGAGTGCGGTGAAGCCGTCGTCGGCTGGTATGGGTGGTATGCTATCCTGCGGGATGGCCCAGAGCAGAATTTGGTATTGGTGGGCGCAGGCGGGTTTTTTGGTCCGCCGGATGACAACGGTGACGTTGAAATCGGCTTTTCTATCTTGCCTGCGTGTGAAGGTCACGGCTATGCGACGGAACTGGTCTTGGCTCTCGTCGTCCATGCCTTCACCGACCCGCGGGTTCGCAGAGTGATTGCGCATACAACTGCGCGTAATTTGGCATCTCAGAAGGTGCTACAGAAATCAGGATTTAGACACGTTGGTAACGGAGAGGAACCCGGGAGCATTCGCTTTGAAGTCCTACGAATCTCCCTGCCCGCTTAAGCGCTGATTGAATCGCTCAATTGGTCAATCAGTCCTTCACACAGCGGACCGAGAATCCGCTTACTCTATCGCCGAAGCCACTGCTGACAAAATATGAATTATTGTAAGAAAGGTATTGGTACCATGCGTAGCCGCTACCTGCCTCAGTCGAAGACCAGAAGGAAGATGACGCTCCCATGCTGAGGTACCCCATGTAAAGCCCAAATCTGAGAATACGGACACCACCAGGCAGACCGGTAAAACCGCTCTCGTTAGTAGCGCCCATATTGGGGCTCTGCCAATGCGTGGTTCCGACTTCTTTCATCTTCCCCCCGGCAAGGGGGTAGCTACAGTCGTAATGAGCCAGCATCTCCCATTCCGAATTGCTCGGAATATGCCAGCCTGCAGGTGCTATATTGCGGACGTCAGATACAGAATGCCAATTATAGAGACGGCCATAAGTAGGAACATTGTTTACGTCGTTATAATATTCGCAATAGGCTCCGGCTGTAAGACCATCCCACACATTTGGATCCGTTACGTTGGGTATTGGATCGCCATTTCGATAGTGGGTCACTCTGAGATTCTCGGCCATCCACACTTGCGTGCCGATAGTCACCGTCTGATAGACGTTGCCATCAACGTCGGCTACTGTGCCTGTTTCAAATGGGCAAGTTGGCAATGCCGCTGCCCCGGCCAGATAGTCAATTAGAGCAAACAGATCGGAAATATCAGCTGTGCCGTCGATGTTAACGTCATTCTCGGCAGAACAGCTGGAGAGAGGAATGCTCGCGCTCAGATAGTCCACCATGGCGAACACATCTGAAATGTCGACCATACAATCAGAGGAACCATCAACATTACCTGTTGTCCCGACACAGCAGGCGGCAAACGTCGCGGTAGTCGGCAGAGCAAACGGAAGCGCCAACAGTCCTACGGTTAGAAAGCAAGGGACTCTGTTCATCGTTCTTCCTCCTAAGGGGAAGCGGCTTTGTTTACGCTTTCAGTGTTCTTCACCAAAATTCGACCCAATTGGGATCGAGAACTCGTCACCCCCTCATTGCGCACACTCCTCCTTCGCCGCCGGTCCAACACCTGTGAGGTAATCAACCATATACATGACGTCGGATATGTCAACGGTGCAATCGCCGTTGAAGTCGGCGACAAAGAGGGGAGTGATCGGTACGCCCGAAATCAGGAAATCAACAGCGGCCATGAGGTCGGAAATATCGACAGAGTGAGAGTGGTCCGCGTCTCCGGGGATCCAAGTCCAGAAGTCCTTGACCATAGAGATTGCAGTCAGACCCGTCTTGTCTTTAGCCGTTACACGCCACCAGTAGTGCGCGCCAAAGTCAAGAGAATCGGCGAGTGTAAGAGAGTTCGCGGCAATCGAGTCGACCACCATCTTCATGCTGAAGTTAGATCTGATGGACAGTTCCAACTTGTAGTGCACTGTATCGAACGGATCGGGATCAGCGGAAGCTGCCCATTTAAGGGTGGGGAGCACAGTGAATACCGGTTTGCCGTCTGGTGGAGGTGGCTCAGTCAGCACGGGTGCTGCGGGCGGCTCTGGAACGGCGTCGACCCAGAAACTGTTCGCAGAAGTCCAGGCTGAATGCTCGAAGCTGTCAAAGGCTCTGGCCCGCCACCAGTAGCGCAAATTGTCAGGCAGGGCGGTGGAAACGGTATAGCTCGTTTGGCCTGAAGTCTGCGGCTGGTTCGCCTGTGATATGACAAGAGTCGATAAAGCGCTGTCTGAGTATATTTCGAAATCGTACTTGAGGGGATCACCTTCCGGATCGGTCGCATTCTGAATCGTGAGCACTGGATGATTCCCGACAATTGTCGCATTCGGGCTAATCAGTGTGGGGAGATGAGGAACGGAATTCATCCTGAAGGTCGAGTTGTACCACAATGACCAACCGGCCGAATCCTCAACTCTAAGCCGCACATAGCAGAGCTGGCCGTCGGTCAACGCGACACCCGAATAGACGAGCTGAGCGGCTGGACCTGCTATCGGGGCGGGATCCCATAGTTCTGCGTTATCCCAGTTCGCGTCTGTGCCAAATTCTATTTCAGATTGATGAAGTGCGGTTCCACCTGGCGAATAGAACGTCCACGAAAACGTCGGTTGGTTTGATACTACATTGAATTGAGACTCTCCTACAACGTTCAAAGAGGAAACGTAAGGATAGACAGTCTGCAGCTTCGGGTACGCGCCCATGTCATTTCTGGTGCCATCGGGGTCGTTGTAGATTGGATTGGGGTCGCCTGCGTCTATACAAGGTGATGTGGATTGGAGGGCGTAGTTGCCAGTAATTTGGTCAGTGAATAACGGGTCGGTGGAGATACCGCCAACACCCGGATTGTTTTGCGATCCGTTGTTCCATACGTCGTTGTATGCGATCGTGGAACTTGGAGCATCAATCCCAAGCAATTGATTCGACACAACAATATTGTTCAATATGGAATGGCCCCCATTGTATGATCCAATTCCGTAGAGGTTGCCAGCTATAGTGTTATTCACTATTTGTTGGTTGTACACGTAACTGAGAATCCCATAGCTACCATTATTGCAGATGACATTGTGATGCGTGTAGGCCCTTTGCCAACTCATAATTATGCCGTTACCAAGGTTGCCAACGACCTGATTAAATGCTACTTCGGCGACTCCTCCACTGCCTCCGTCGCTACATTCTATCCCCACACCATTGTTACAAATCTGATTATACAAGAGCTTTGCGATGGAATACTTAAGGCGAATACCCGTCCCGCAAGAATCTACACGGCAATTCCGAATTGTCGGACTACCTGAACAGTAGAGACCTGTGCCCGAAGAAGCATTGCGTATGCTAAAACCGTCAATGACACTGGTACTATCCAGTTGATTGGAAATAGTAACGATAGTACTGGAGTTGGAAACAGCTCGAAGAACCGTTCCACCAGATCCGCTCTCGGATCGCAATACAAGCCCACTGCGATTAAGCAAATCGATGCTTTCCACATACGTCCCCGGTGCCACCAACACCGTGTCCCCATCCGCCGCCACATCTATGGCGCCCTGTATCGTCGGCTGGTCTAAAGGTACGTGGATGGTGGTGGCTGAAACAGACGCAGCGATGCCGAAAGCAATAATGAGAATTAACAAATGTTTCATAGTACCTCCCGACAGGCGTAATTCTTGATTATGTATTAAGATACCCACGCAACGGAATTTTGTCAAGGGGATCCTGAATCGGGATTGACGTGAACAGAACAAGTTCGCTATAATCATCGATGACGGCGTCGCAAACACGAGAGGGAACTGCTGCCAATGTTCGCATATCTTCGGAATTCTTCTCCGGATCATGGATTTCGCCCAGGTGACGAATTCCCCGTACCTGATTACCTGAAGGAGATTCTCGACTCTGTCTGGAAAGCCCTTGAGTTGGAGGCGAGGCACTTGTCTGGGATGAAGGTCGATCCCTCCATTTACGAGGATCGCCTGGCGTCTCTTTCGTCTGCGGTTTTTGACGTATTCGCTGAGGAGAGTATAGCCAAAGAACTTGCTGACGGCTCGCTGACAGGAGAGAGATTGCATAGCCTTCATTCCCTCCTGGGTTTTGAAGGAGACGAAAGACTTGAATGCTATGACCAAGGCGAGTACGTTGGCGATGTAGATGAGAAGTCACATTTCGCGGAAATTGAAGAGTATCGTGTCATTGAGAGGCTGGGAGATTTATTCAGAAGGGACAGTCCTCTTGAGAAGTTGGGTAGCTGGCCCCAGATTATGTTGCGAATGTCTCACCATATGGAGCGTTTCAGAGATAAATTGCTAGAAAATGGAATGACTCCGAAGATTTTCTGTCGATCTCATTTCCTAGACCGATGTTTTGGGTTGCTATATCCCGAGATGATGTTTCGGGTATCGGTTCTTTCTCAAGGTGGACCCTCGGACGATTCTCATCCCGAAATAAGAACCCACGAATTGCATGTACGGATTGCAGAACTCCGCTGCAAACTGTTTGAAGTAAAAGTCAAAGTGCTCGAAGTCCTTTCCACGTACTTGAAATATCGTGACCCAGGTGGGCTCATTGAGGGCGCATTCAGTGCTATTGGGGACAGTCTTGCCGCTGATGAGATTGCCTTGTGCCTTGAGTTGGATTATGCGCTAGAAGATCATTGTGATGTCGGTGGGATATCCGCACTGCTTTATGTGATAGGGTTCTTTGAAATGGAGTTGCGCGTCGGCAAATTCAGTAAGATTACTGAAAAGTACGAAAACTACTTCGTGTACAGCATTCTAGATCGTGCGAAAAGGCTACCAGGAGGCTCTTATTTTGATACCGAAAAGCAATACGGTAAGCAGTTCATGGAGGAGCTGACATCCGACCTGATGGGATTCGATGCTGAGTTGGGAAAGTTCTGGATAGACTATTCCTCCCGGGTTGAGCGCTATCTGCACCTTGACGTACCTGACCGAATTAATTTCGAATTCAGACCTCCTAGGAGGGTAAGAAGTGTGTTCGAGCGAGAAATAAAGGCCTATGGCGACCATCTAATATTCTCACTGAGTCATGGAATTGCTCCAAACCAAGCTCTTTTCAAGACTCCGTTTCAATTCATGCCAGACCTTGCTTGGGAAGAAGTGATTATCGCATTCATCTCAAACGACACTTTGCGGATATCTGCACGCGGCACCAAACAGGACTTTCATTTTGTCAAAATAGGCTTCGAGGACGGTCGCAAGGCGGAGAAGCCTGATTCTCGATGGAAGACACTTCTTCGGATGGCTGAGCTGGGGAGCATTTCGTTTGCCAATAAGCCTGATGCCCGACCTCAAGATGAGACTAAAAAGGCCATTCAGGAAATCAACCGACGATTGAAGATGCTCATTCGACCTGACATCAATAATCCTATCGTGTATGACAGAAAAACTCACAGCTACAAGCCGATATTTCTCCTCGAAGATCATCGCTTTGGCAAGAGTCGATGAACTTTCGCCGAAGCATGATCTGATATTTCGCAGAATTTTTCATTCTTTTTTCGCTCTCATTTCAACGACTTAGGCATCCGGAGCTGTACTTCAAGCTCGGGAATAATCTGCCCAACGAAATTTCGCCATTAGGGGTGAACGCTCGCTCAGCGAGCAGAACTCTTGACTGGAGGAATATGAATGGAGCCTGCGGCTGCAGAGGAAGCTAAGATCATTTTTGAAAACTACGGGTATGTAGATTCCGCCATTGGATCACCGTCGAACCGAAATCACGTGACTTCAGTGAAGGAGATCTCTTCGCAAGCGTTTGGTGAGGACTCTTACTTGTCCATGTTTCGCTTCAAATATGAGTATTTGGATTATGCGAACAAGACAGGCTCGGTATCAGGCACTAACCATCCTGAGTGCTTCTGCGACTTCGTCTGGTTCGACATCGACCGGCCTGGTTCGGAGGTTGCTCTGATTGACGCCAGACAGATCCTGGCCAACCTTGAAACAATCTCACCGGCCGCATCCGAGTCCGCTCTGATCTACTTCTCCGGCTCAAAGGGTTTCCACATCGGCATTCCGTCTCAACTGTTTGGTTTGGTGCCCTCGGTAGACCTACCTGCCCAGATCAAGCGGATAGCTTTGGCCATCGCCAAGAACGTGCCGATTGATCGCTCAATTTATGAGAAGAACCGGCTCTGGCGCGTTCCCAACACCAAACACGGCAAGAGCGGCCTTTACAAGACTCAGCTGTCGTATGAGGAGTTTGCAACTTGGTCCATCGAACAGATCAAGGAGAAAGCCAAGACCCCACACGGAGAAGCCAAGGCGGATCTGACCTATGAAGTCCAGTACGAGCCGATACCGGAACTGGTTGAATTGGTTGCTTCATTGTCCAAGACAGAGGGACAAGAAGGGCATCTGCCACCCAGCCAGAACGGCCTGGGCTGGATCGCCGAGGCTCTGGCAAACCTGACCCAAGGGAACCGGAACGCGACGTTCGCCAAGATCGCAGGTCGGCTTCATCGAGACGGTTGGCAAGAACAGGATATTATCAGTCTCTTGAGACCGCACGCTGACCGGGTTGGGTTCCCCATATCCGAGTTGGCCGGCGAAGTCTCAGGTATTTGCAGCCGCTACCCGTCTTCAACATCGTTTCACGTTTCTAACACTATATATACTGAGAAGCAAGAAACGAAGTCTCTCCCCCAGCCAATCAGCCTCACAGACCTGATGGCCGAGCCCAACTGCGAAATTGATTGGTTGGTAGAAGCACTCTTTCCTTCCGAAGCAGTAGCGATCATCGGAGGTCCGGCGGGGGCCGGTAAGACATGGATGCTTCTCGATCTGGCTATCGAGTGCGCCCGAGGGGGGCTCTGGCTTGATCATTTCCCAGTCAAGAATGGGAAAGTGCTCTACATCGACGAAGAGTCATCAAAGCAGCTCCTACTGACTCGCCTCTCCAAGATGTTGAAGGCAAAGGGAATAGCGGGTGGTCTGGACCTGTCGTTTTTGGTCGGGCAGGGAATATCTCTTCGCAAGGAGGGGATTGACACTCTCAAACAGATCATCAGGCCCTTCAAACCCGACCTGATCATAATGGACTCTCTGATTCGGCTCCACGGTGCTGATGAAAACTCAGCCACTGATATGGCGAGAGTGTTCTCCGGTGTCAAAGACATAGTCCGAGAAAATGGCTGCTTGGTCGTGATTGCCGACCATCACCGCAAGCCGGGCCTGCAGGAATGGTCTGGTGATTCTTCTCTTCGCGGTTCCAGCGAAAAGGTCGCCTTTGTTGACACGCTGCTTTCCCTGAAGAAGGGAAAAGACCATATCGTCGTTGAGCATTCGAAGTCACGGTTCGCTCAGCCGGTTGAGTCGTTTGACATTGTCCTCGAGGAACCGATTGAAGGGTCGGTTTGCCTCCGTGTTCTGGGGGATCACGAGACCATCAAGAACGCAGAAGGAACCGCCAAAGCGACCGAGTTCCTGAACAAAGCTCTTGGTGGCGGTCTGTGGCTGTCAAGACCGCAGCTACTGGAGCAGGCTCAGGAATTACAGATCAGCGATAAGATTCTGATCCGAGTGCTGAACGAGATGGTCGAGAGGGGGGATGTGGAAAGAGAGGATCGCAAGCTGGTTGCCGGTCGAGGTGGCAAGACGGCCTTCTATCGACTCGCGATTCATTTTCCCGATTTTCCCATATATATAGAAGAGAAATCGGAAAACGGAAAGTCGGTGGGCTGAGGGGCTGATGGATCACCTCTTTACCCCCGACCAGATCGCCGACTACCTCGGTGTCAAGCTCTCAACCATTTACCAGTGGACCCATCAGGGCTATATCCCCCATGTCAAGCTTGGCCGGCTTGTCCGGTTCGATCTCAGGGCCATAGACCAGTGGCTCAAGCGCCTCTCTGACTCAGGTCGGACCACCCGCCAGATCGACATTAAGGAGTTAGGGCTTTGAGAACGCTAACATCCCTTCCCAGCCTTCAGCTTCTATACGGACAGCCGGACAACCTGCTTGACGACGCTGATGATCTCAAGCCCAGCCCTTTCCCTTCCCAAGCACGCACACATGGCCGAGGCAGGGTCTGTTACACGTACGTCCATCCCAACAGCTACCGACAGGCGTACCGATTCCTAAATGACTGGCAACAGAAATGGGGAAACTACGAGCGAAGGCACCAGAGCGATGATTCTGGGCTACCCTTTGATCCCGACGAGCCGCCGATGGTCTCGCTGGAGTCTCTCATGGCAACAGGCTTTGATGTGGCTGATTTACGAGACGCCCTTGAGGGGGTAGAGATTTCCGATCTTGCGATGCGACTGACACGTTCGAAGGAGGGGAAGTTGGAGAAGCTGCTTAGGAAGATCTTTGCCGTGGAGTGACGTTCTTTGAATCGGTCATGGGTTATAGCGGCATGGGCTCAGTGTACCGGGCACACAGTTTTTCCGATCCGCAATAAGCCAATCACCAAGGCTGTCACTTGAAAATCGCACCCCCGTGAGTTGCTCTTATCGTTAAGGGCTTGGTAATCGTTGTTGCACCAGTATATGTCCCAGGAAAAGCGACAACATCTCCGCCGGAAAGTGCAGAAGCAACGGCTTCCCCCAGTGTTTGCCAGTGCCATGAGATTCTACCTAGGCTGTTGTTGATCGATATTTCCGTGTGCCTTGACGTACTCCACAACCCGTAGCTTTCTCTTTGATATCCCGCTCTGTTTTCGACATCCTTCATCTCCTGATTCAGGCAATCTACTTTCAATCAAGAAAGTGTCAACCGAAGTCAGAAGTTCCACAGTCTTTCAGGCACCATATCCGACTAACTTGATGAGAGGCATCGAAGTCGCAATTGCTCTAAAATAGTATTGACAGACCGCATAACTCCATCTTATTATATTGACGCTACAGCATACGGTTCGGTCACGGTGGCCCGACCAATCCATTCTGATAGAAGGAGAAGATCTCATGGAACGTCTGAAACACGGCATTACCGGGTTGGTTTTGGTTTTGGCGCTGGTGAGCGCCGGTCATAGCACTGTGCCCAATCTCATCAATTTTCAGGGACGACTGACAACCGCCGCTGGGACACCGGTCACCGACAGCGCTTATACGATCCTTTTTTCGATTTACGATGCCCCAGTCGGAGGGAGCATCATCTGGAGCGAATCCATTCCGAGTGTCCCGATTTCTCAGGGGCTGTTTTCAGTGATGCTTGGTACAATAGTCCCCTTCGCGGATTCCATCTTCAGCGGTCCGACCCGCTTCCTCGAGGTCGTGGTCGGCTCAGAAATTATCCTGCCTCGGAGTCAACTGACTTCTGTCGGTTACGCACAGCGGGTGGCGACGCTTGATGGTTCGTCCGCCGGAAACGTCACCGGTGACCTTGTCATTACGCAACCGAACGGCACTGGGAAGATTGTCCTAGGGTTTGGGGAAAGTCAGGGAGGCCTGTCGTATCCCGGTACCGCTCTTGGAAAACCTTCCATATCACTATATGAACCGGTTGATTCCAAGGCCAGACCTGGCGCCGTGGGTGAGCGCAAGAGTATGGAAATGAGCGGCGGGCAGATAATTGTGTTCGGGTCTTCAGAGCAGGATACCAATCTGATCGTATCTCCCAACGGCGATATAGTCGGAGCCGGTCAGATTACCATGGGCTTGAACAGCAGCAGCGGCTCACAGACGAGCGTTCTGGGCTATCAAAACTCAGCGCAAGGGGATTCATCCACGATCGGCGGCGGGTCGAGCAATCTGACCAGCGGAACCGTCTCTGTGGTCGCCGGTGGACATGGTAATACTGCTACTTCAGAAGGGGGAACGGTTGGCGGCGGGGCTCACAATATGGTATCCGGTCCCTATGCGACTGTCCCTGGTGGGTCGGAGAACACTGCGTCGGGCAACCATGCAATGGCTGCCGGTGGGGAGAGCAACGTGGCGGGGGGAGATTGGTCGTTTGCCGCCGGTCGACGCGCGAAAGCGGTCACGCACGGAAGCTTTGTGTGGGCGGATCACGAAGATGCCGATTTTGCGGCCACCGGCGAGGATCAGTTCATTGTGCGAGCTCAAGGCGGCGTTGGCATAGGGACTGATTCACCGATGGGCAAGTTCGAAATAGCCGGACCGGCTGGCGACTCGGTGGTCAACCTGCCGAACAGCAGCATTTCGGCGCCGGAGATATTGGACGAACCAGGGATAGCGGCGGCAGTTTCTTCCAATCTGGTCTCGTTGGCACAGCATGCCTCCATTCCTCAGACGCTTTCCCAGGTCGCTATCAACTTGCCGTCTCCGGGCTACGTGTTGCTTCGCGGTGCAGCAACTCTCAAGCTCAGCGGCACGTCTCAACGGAATCAGGCGTACATTCAGATCACCGAGACACCAGGTTCGTCTCTTTCGCCCTCAGCGCGTGAAGCCGGACCGGGCGAGAACGACTCGCCAAACAAGGAGCACTTCTATGATCTGGGAGTTGACCAGGTATACTTCCGGCCAGCCGGGGTTCACACGTTTTTCCTTGAGGGATTGGCTCACCCTCAGAATGGCGCCGGGGCGTCGACAATTCTTGAACGTCCCACTCTGATTGCCACCTATTTCCCCACGTCCTATGGCGCCGTCTCAGGATTTGTTACGTCGCAGGAATCAAGCCAATTCACTGAGACCACACCGGTAACATGGCCGAACGTGAGCGACAGTCTCGCATCCGTGGTGATCAATCAGTACTACAAGACAGACCTGAGGGAGCTTGAACTTGCAGTAGTGAGGGCAAAGAGTCAGGCCGCAATTCTGGAAAGACAACTCCTGGAGGCCAAGCTCCACCAGCAGGCAGCGGCCTCACAAAGATAATATGCTGGTCACGTGTATTTTCAACTGCGTCCTTCTGCCCTCAAGCAGAGGGGCGCAGTTAGTTTTGAAAAGAGTTTAGAACAGCCTGGAGTCTTCTGATTTCAGGCACCTGTTTCGATGCCTCAGCCTGTGCGAGAGCGTCCAATAACAGCGAACGTCCTTCCTCTCTATCCGCTTCTTTTCCGTACCGGTACAGGGTTTCCCCAAGTAATTGCTGGATTTGTAGCGCAACGCTTTTATCGCCGATGTCCAGCGCCTTAGTCAGTTGCTGGCGAATCTGTTTGCTTCCGGCGTGAAGCAGTCCACCTACTGCCGTCAGAGCGCCCAGGTAGGAGGCAGCGGAGCACAAGGTCGTCTTGTCCTCTATTTCTCTCGCCAGCGCACTGGCTCGAGTGGCATGGTTCCTTGCGGCCTCATAATCCCCCTGTCGGAAGTGAGATGCGGCCAGTTCGACCTCAAGAGCGGCGATGTTTCGGTTTATCCCGGAGGCGCGCGCGGTCTCTAGCGCCTTATGAAGGTACTGCGCCGCGGACCCGTGTTCGCCCCGGAAGGCGCTTATAGTTCCAAGTCGATGATTAGC
Organism: uncultured Ignavibacteriales bacterium; assembly: GCA_964540105.1. Taxonomy (GTDB): domain Bacteria; phylum Zixibacteria; class MSB-5A5; order GN15; family FEB-12; genus DATKJY01. The sequence continues at coordinate 679,950 of CAZILL010000002.1, forward strand.
TGCGCTCTCAGCGAGAGGATGACCGATTTCCCGCGCCAGCGCCAGCGAGCGTTCTGCTGCTGTCTGGGCTTCCGCTACCATGCCAAGAGTCAGACGGGCCTGAGATATGTTGGACAGGGTAAGCGCCAGATTAGCTTTGTCGCCCAGAGCTTCGAAAAAGGTCGCTGCTGTGGAGAGCATTTCCAGACCTTCCTCCATGGTCCCCTGTTGCAGGTGGATCAGGCCCATATTCAGACTCTGACGCGCTGAGCCAGTCTGGTCACCGAGCTTGCTGTTGATCGAGAGCGCCTCGCCATAGAACCGGACCGCCGTCTGCATATCCCCCTTGAAGTAATGGACATTCCCGATATTGGAAAGACACGCGGCCTCCATAGACAGATTCTGTACTGACCGGGCGACACTGAGAGCTTCTTCATACAGCTCGTTGGCCCTCGTGTAGTCACCTTTGCGTGCGAACGCGACCCCCATGTTCTTGAGAGCCTCCGCAATCTTGTCCTGATCGTTCAGTTTGCGGGAGATTTCAAGAATTCGGTCAAACAGCAGGAGGGCGTCGTCGAACTTTGCCTGCGGCTGGAGGATTGAGATAAGCACTCCAAGCGTCTCCGCTTCCCCGGCCAAGTCACCGATTTCGCGAGCCAACGCCAGCGCCTGATGTCCAGATTTCCAGGCTCTCTCCCAATCGGATCTGGTTACGAGCAGCTTTGCCCGCAGTCGAAGCAGAGTCGCTTGTTCCGCCCGCAGGCCTTGATTCTCTGCTTCAAGGAGCGCTCGCGATAATTCTGTTTGAGCCTCCTCGAACGCTCCCTGATACATGAGAACTTCAACAGTTCCAATCCTCGCCGCCACGAGACCTGACTCCTGTTGCAGGGCTTTTCGATACCAGTCCAGGGCGGCTACTACGTCACCCTTGTCCTTCTTGCGGTCAAAAAGGAATTTCCCCTTCAGGTACTGCTCGTAGGCCTGCGCGTTTTCGGCTTCCGGAACAGCCACTTCAGCCTTTCTGACAATGGTCGACCCGATATTGAACGCGCCGCTAACACCCTCGGCCAAGGCCTTCTTGACTCGCGGAAGGTTAGCCGCAGGCTCCTCCCATCGCTCGGCCCAAAGCACTTTGCCGTCGCGGACGTCGATAAGCTGCGCTGACACGCGAATGGCAGTGACTGACTTGTGAATCGACCCATCGAGGACATAGGAGACGTTCAGGCGAGAGGCGATTTCAGTGACATCGTCATCACTGTCCCTGTATTTCATCACGGAGCGCATCGGGGCCACGCGAATAGAGCCGATTCGTGACAAGTCAACTATGAGATCCTCGGTGATGCCGTAACTGAGAAAGTCGTCGTCGGCTGATCCGAGGTTGCGCAGGTGAAGCACGGCCAGTGAGATGGTCTGGGGCGCCGCGACTGGAATGACGCGCGTTATGCCTGCGGGGACTGCGGAAATCTCCGAGCCGAGGAGGTGGCGAATTTCATCAGCCATTTCACTTGCCGATTGATACCGGTTCTCTGGAGACTTTGCCAGCGACTTGCCCACTATTTCCTGTAGCCCGATCTGCAGATCAGAGCGATGCCGGGCAAGGGGCGGGGGCTCTTCGCTTATGATGGCATAAATCGTTGCGGGAATGCCGATCTTTTGGAAGGGAAGGGTGGAAGTGAGCATTTCATATAGCACGACGCCAAGCGAGAAGATGTCGCTTCGGTGATCCGCCTCTATCCCCTGTCCCTGCTCGGGAGACATGTATTGAAACGTGCCGATGGCGCTTCCGGCCTGTGTCAGCTGGGTATCGCCGACAACTTTGGCCAACCCAAAGTCCAGAATTCGGACCCGGCCATCCAGGCCGACAATCAGATTCAAGGGCTTGATGTCCCGATGTACGAACCCGGCCAGATGGGCCGCCTGGAGTCCGTCACAAACCTGAAGCAGTAACTGGAGCGATTGTGATGGCGTCAATTGGCCGGCGTCGATCAGGTCACGGAGCGTGCTTCCTTCAACGAATTCCATTGCCATAAACACACGCTCGGCAAACTCAGCGACCTCGTATACAGTAACGATGTTCGGGTGGTTGAGGGCTGCCGCCGACTGCGCTTCGCGGAGGAAGCGTTGTTTCAGATTGGGGTCAGTGGCGAGGTTTGGCGAAAGAAATTTGAGCGCCACTCGACGCTTGAGCTGCAGATCGTCAGCGAGGAACACTTCCCCCATCCCCCCGGCGCCCACACGGGAGGCAATTCTGTAGTGCGAGATGACGGCGTTGGGCGCCAGAATGACTATGCCACTGGTCTCCTGGTCTTTATAGTTGATGCTGTCTAAATCAGTCACCCATGTCCTGCAGTGTGAATTGTTGTGTCAGATTCGGAAGGATGCCTCTGGGCTGAAGCTCCTCCTCATGTCCACTATGAAACGAGGATTCTGTCCGAAGGGTTCCTGTCGAGCGCCTTTTATACGGCGGGCCCTTTGGTTGTACTTCTCTCGGCGTCAGCCCGGTCGGAGCTTGCTTTTCTGCTGAGCTTCCAGGAGATCCGCAGAGGAATTCTTCACTGGACAAAGAGTATATCAGGGAGTATAATGAACCATATTCACTATGGCAGCGGGAAGGCAGCATGATGGAGTCAAGAATATGAGAAGAGAGTACTCAATCGCCGTTATTTTATGCTCGATGATCGCGGGTTCATCCGCTATCGCGTACGAACACCGGGCAAGCCATGATGAGCGCGCGAACAGAATATCATCAACTGTGACTGCCGCGGTTTCTGAGCCACATCAGACAGAGTCGACACCTGCACAGCCAATTCAGCTCAAGTCGGCGGCTACGCTTGCCCTGAGTGCCGCCCTAAGCGGTAATAAGATCACGTGGTGGGTGATCGATGGCGGTGGTCGCCGGGGAACGTCGGGCACATATGTTTTGGATGCGTCGATCAAACAGACGGCGATCGGAGCGGCTGCATCAGCCAGCTACAAGCTCACCCAGGGGTTCTGGCAGAACTGGGAGGTGAGCTGCTGTGTTGGCACAACGGGGAACGTCGACGGTTCCGTTGACGGGGTAATTGATATCTCCGATGTCTGCGCCATGGTGAGTTTTCTGGGAGCCAGTGTCCCTCTTTCGGGATGTCCGGCCGAAAACAGTGTTACTAAGGATGGCACGGTTGACATCTCCGATCTGTTTGCGCTGATCGATTTTCTGAGCGGGGCGAGGGGATTGCCGCTGTGCCCGTAGAATAGTCAGTCTGGACAGCCAACAAGAGCCTCTGGTAGTGGCGCCAGAGGCTCTTGTGCTGTTAGACAACTTTAGGAGCATGCAGTGGTCATTGCCGGTGGTCGCAAGACACACAAAACAACACCCCCAGAATTGCCGGGGGTGTCATCAACCGCGAGAGCTTATTGCTCTCGGAAGACTCCATTTCCGCTCAACACTACTCCGTGGAGCGATCCTTACTTTATCAACGTCGAGTCTTCAGCAAGAAGATCGACACTATGCTCTACTCTGTCAAGCGATTTCTTCCCCCAATCCTGATAGAAAAAGCTATCTCACACTGCAATAGCTGACTAGTGTGGCCGCAATACACTCCTTTTCGTTGCGATGTATTGTATTGTCGTCCATCGACTTTCGTTCGCGATCGCACAGTGTAGCGTGACCGGAATGCAAGAGCATGCAGAAGTTTGGGGAGAGTGAGGTCAGGGCTGCTGATTCAAGCGTTTGTCGAACCGTTGCATCTCAAGTAAAGATAATCTCTCCCCCAGCTGCATGCTCGTAAAACTCTCCGACGGTAAGGACCTTCTCGACCTGCGGGCAAAAATCGTCCTTGCTCAGATGGAACATGTCCACGGTGGCTTTGCACGGATAGAGTCTGCCGCCAGCGTCATGAATCATTTCGATGAATTCAGGAATCTCCGGAACGTCGAGTCTTGCCATCTCTCTCTTCATCATCCACGTTGCGAACGCAGACATGCCGGGTAACGCCCCAAGGATGGTGGGGAGTGGGACACCCTTGGCATCAGGCACCCGCATCGACGGATTGCCCACCGTGGCGATCTTGATCTTACCCATGTACTTGTTGAGGACTGCATACAGTCCGAAGAAAGTAAAGAAAACGTTGGCCTCAATACCTTCCGTGCGTGCCCCATTTGCCATGATGAGCCCCGGGTATATGCCGTCGAGCGATCCACGCGAAATAATGATCGATACCTTCGTGATCTTGTCGTGCTCTGTCACTGTACCATTCTCCGATTAGACGCAACTTGTGGGTTTCGGGTAACCGGCGATCTTGGCCGCCTTCTTAATCGGCCCGTCCGGAAACAAGGCGTAGAGATCCTTCGTGAGGATTCCTCCCACCTTGTTCATGCGGCGCGTACCGGGTACCGCGCCTTTTTCCTTGAAATCCTTATCGATGAAGTCGAGAACCTTCCAATGGGCGGCGGTCAGGGTGATACCGAGCTCTTGCGCCAAAGCAATCGCCACGTCGCGATTCCATTGCGCGTGATCGCTCAAGTGTCCGTCCTCGTCGACGTCAATGGCCGCACCGCCGATTGTCCTTATCGCCATGATTCCTTCTCCGCGCTGGGGGGTTAGTTTGAAGCGTCGGCTTGCGCGCCTTCCATCGGGATCAGCTTACCGGTGCGGCTCATTCGATTGCTGATACCAGGCATTGGGCGAGCCTTTAGCAATACGTTCCAGTAGAGCCACCTGAACGCCAGCTTGCCCCAATGATTGATGCGGGTTTCCTTCAAGAGTGAGAATGGACCGACGACCGGCAATGGAAAGCTGCCTTCGACGGGTTCGACCTGGTAGCCGAAGTCCAACAGGAAGGCCTTGCCAAATCCGGACTCAATGAAGCAGTTGGCGTGGCCGTCGAAGTCTCCTTGAAGCGGCTCACTTCTCATGAAGCGCAATATGTTGTTAGTGAGCACCTCCGTCTCAAAGTGCGCCACCGAACCAGCCTTTGAGGCCGGAACATCCGCTGCGTCGCCGATCACGAAGATGTTGGCGTGGCTCTTGCATTGCAGGGTGTTCGGGTCAGTTGGAACGAAATTCAGGTCATCCCCAAGCCCAGAACGCTCGATCAGTGAGTCACCCATGTTGGTCGGTACGGTCACGAGCAAATCGAAGGGCACCCGTTTTTCGTCCCAGGAGACGATCTCGTGATTGTCGTTGTCCACTCGGGCGATGTTGAACTCGGTAACCACTTCGATGCGTTTCTCCGTCAGCATATAACCGAGCACCCTTGCACAGACAGGCTTGCTGAAAGCACCCTCCATTGGGGTCACAAAAACCAGCTCAGTTTTGTCGCGCAAACCACGCGTGGTGAGCCACCAATCAGCCAGAAACGTAAACTCCAGCGGCGCTACCGGACACTTGATCGGCAATTCGCAGATGTGCACGACCAAGCGCCCCCCTTTCCAGGTCCTCAATGCAGAATTCAGGGCCGAAGCACCTTCGAAGGTGTAGAAATCAAATACACGCGTACGCCAGTCACTGCCTAACATGCCTTCGGTTTGGTCCGGTGAGATATCGGCTCCCGTGGCGATAATCAGCACGTCGTAATTGACTTCCGTTCCAGTCGCCATAAGAACTGTGTTGTGGTCGGCGTCGATTCGCTCAATCTGGTCCTCTATGTACTCCACGCGGGCGGGGATGAACTTGCGTCTGGGTTTCGTTACTTGACCCGCCGAGTACAACCCGAATGGCATGAATAGGAACCCCGGCTGATAGTAGTGGGTGGCATCTCGATCAACGACCACGATTCTGCACTCGGCAAGATCGACTTTGCCGCACAGATGGTTCGCCATCATGGTGCCGCCGGTACCGGCACCAACGATCAGGATCGTCTTCATCTCCTTCCAGCCTCCGGAAACTGCCTTAGCACCTTCGAGTGTTGAGAAGTATTTGACGTCTTGTCCTTGCTAACCACCTCAGAGACTCCATTCCCACAGAACTCACCTCTTACTGGGAGGCAGACGATCTCGAAGCGCCACTTGCTGGAGAAGAGCTTAGACAGGCTCACCACCCGAGCACAGGCTGCCTCGTTCTTGCGAAAGGTGGCTTTCATCTGTCTGCACGTTGTCTTCATTACTTCAATATCCCTTGAACTCTTGGAGTATTCAAGCATGTGCTCGGCCAACTGTCAAGCGTTCTTGCCTCCGTCTGTGCGGCGTGCAGCGGTTCCGTACACGTCCGACAGGGGTAGGTTTCTTGCTAAGACCTGTTCTTGGTGACCTTGTCTTTGGAAGCAGGAGGAATCATGAAGAGCCTCTGGCGATACCGCCAGAGGCTCTTATAATCGCCCGGGTGGGATTCGTCGATGCACTCTACGCCTCTGCGTGTGGTGCCCCGCAGGGTCAATCATTACGCGAAGGTACTTACCCTCTACTTCTGGGTCAATTGATCAGAGTGCTCACCGCGATCTTCCTTTGAGAGCAACTGCTTGTGAGATACAACCATTTCCATCTTCTGGTGATCGGGAGACCACGCGGTCTCAATACCGTCAATGGAGTACTTCTGAACGTCAATGGTGCGAGCATTCCGATCGTACACGCCGCTGACAGTGATCTCGAAATCAGAGCGGCCGCCCCCTTTGAGGAGATCTACGGAATGGTCATTGCGAAGGAAATGCACGCAGCTTCCATCGCTCAGTCGAAGACCGAATGAGTGCCCATAGATGTCGCACTGGGAATGTGCGCCATTCGTCTTCTTGAAATCACAAGCAATGCAGGTGTATGTGCCTTTGAAGGTCCGTACTTTGTTGATTGTCTGGCCCAGTACCGCCGAACCGACGGCGAGCACAAGGGCGACGGTTGTAAGAGTGAGGAGACGTCGTGTCATGGTCAATTCCTTTCAAAATGTTACGAAGTGATTAGATGGACAATGTGAACCTATGAATATTACATTAGGACTGCAAGCTAATTCTTCGGTTTCAATCAGTTCCTAACTCACCTCGGAAGAGCGTCGCCAACCTGCCGCGTAGTCTCCCCGCTGATACTCATCACCGAGCCTCCTCGCCGACTCGTATTTGCCTGACTTTCATCGACTTTGCTCGAATTGACAGAGGAGAAACACACCTGAGAAATTGAGGTGTTGCACGAAGCCAATGGTACGGATGTCAGCGATAGGCGACTCTGAGAGGATCTACAAGCTAGACAATCGGTGCCTTCCGAAGTATCATATGTTTCAATGCACAACCCTCTGATTGTCCGACTGTGGACGTCAAGGAATTGATAACTGAGATCATTAAAGGATATGGTAATTGATGAAACTGACGAATCCAGTGATCGGGCTGGCGGTTGCCTTGACGGCGACTATGATGAGTAGCCATGCGGCCTTTGCCCAGTACAACTTCACGGGAGGATTACGCTTCAATGCTGGCTTTCCGCAGGGGGAATTCAGAAGCAGAATTAACGGGGACGCCTATGGTATTGCCGGTCAGTTCTTCCACTCTCCGAATCGGAGTCCATTCGCGATCGGAGTTGAACTCGGATACATGAACTACGGAAACGAGAGTCGGCGCGAGCGTTTTTCGACCACTATTCCGGATGTAACTGTCAGAGTTGAAACCTCAAACAACATACTTGACGGCTTCCTGATTTTCCGTGGCCAGGTACCTGATGGGCAGATTCGGCCCTATGTGGATGCCTTACTTGGATTCAACTACCTGTTTACCGAAACGGAGATCAGCGGTTCTGACAATCCGAGCGAGAGCATCGCCAGCTCTACAAATGCCGATGACGCCGTGTTCGCCTACGGGTTTGGCGGCGGTGTGGTCGTCAAGACATACGAGGGCGGAAGCGAAGATGGGGGAGACAAGTTTCAGGTCCTATTGGATGGCGGACTTCGATACATCCTTGGCGGCGAGGCTGAGTACCTCAAGGAAGGATCTATCCGACGTGAGGACGGAATCGCTAAGTACGACTTGATCAGATCCAGGACTGACTTACTTCTGTTGCACGTTGGCGTTGCCGTACGATTCTGAATGTCATTTCCGATTCGGGACGAGACGGCTCTGCCAGCGTGTCCGTAAACGCACCAACCAGCACGATCAAGAAGAGCCTTTAGCAGAATCCTCAGAAACTCTTGTGTTCGGTCGACCATTGATAACCGAACAGCGGTGCCCTGTGAATCGCTCAGAGTGAAGCCACCCGCAGGACAACGAATGCCATCCCGTCGCACGAATTCTCTTGCTCCGATTTCGCTTTCTTCATCTACGGTGTGAGGTCTCTTGTCAGACCACTCGGACACAGCGACGCAGGTTCTTCTGATTTGAGCCAATGCGAAGCAGATCGGAGTGGGACTGTTAGCTAACCACAATTTCAGAACTTCACGCCGAACGTAATCGGTGCCAGCGTCGGATCAATATCCTGATACAGAATCATGTGAATGCCAGCATCCAGGAAGATCGACGCAGTTCCACCGGCGATAGTTTTTTCTAAGCCTAGCCCAAGGAGTATGGAAATATTGGTGTTTGACCCATCTACAGATGCCCAGTGAACCTGTTCGGTTGATCCAGGGTAATCGTTCACATAAGTGATCTTCACCTGGCTCGCGCTCGTAAAGCTCAGACCAAAGCCTCCTTTCACGTAAGGGAATAGAGTAGAGCCCTTCGACTTCAAGGTCCCCTTCGATACGACCCCAATTGTTGTCGCTGTCACGCCTCCTTCGCTAGACGTAAGGAAGGCCGTGTTGGGCCATTCGCCAGGGTCGGACCACCAACTCTCAATTCTGCTGTCGGAGGGTTTGAAAGTCTTAAAATCAATCAGGCCCAGAATCGACCAGCTTGGGGAAACGGGATACTCAATACCCGCTCCGCCGCCGAACCCCATGTTGTAGTAGCTATTGAACTGGTCTGGCGTAAGAGCAAAACCCAGGCTGCCATTGACAAAGAAACTGTACGGACGCGTCTTTTGCGCCTCCGACAGTTGCCGGCCGCCAATGACTGCAGCCACGGTAACGAGAGTGATTGACAACAGTGCTCGCTTCATACTTGATTCCTCCTTCCGGCGACATGTGTTTCTCTGGTTTACGGCCTGAAAAAGCCAACGGACTGAAGATGTAACCACAGTTCAATCCGCGCAAGCAATAATGCGATTATACTGTCTACGATTACAACAGAAGGGACGCCAATACCATTGCCCAGCCGACGCAATAACGCTCTCTCTGCTTCGATCGTTAACGACCTCCGGCAACGGACAGCAAACTCAACACACAAATGTATAGGCCAGAATTGGAGGTCTTGCAGATGACAACCCTCCACCTTCTTCTTGTGTAATGCCGATAGGGAGTTCAATTCTCTGTCCGCATTCAGCCGACGGGGGCCCCTGATTCCCACATGTTATTGAAAAAGGGCGGGGCCACTACCCCTCGGGGTCGCAGCTTTCCGGTTCAAAGGTTTGCCGTCCCCGTTGGCTGACGTTATCAAGAAAGGCGCTTGCCGGCCTCGGGGCGGCAGCGCTTGGTGAAGAAGGTGGCGCATGAACTGCTCGGAGCAAAACTATCAACTGGACAATCAGTGTCGTGAGGAATATCATTGATCAGAGTAACAATGATCCCCGGCCATTGAGGAAGGAAATCCTTCGATGAGACTATCACGAACATCAGACCACGCCTTGCGGGCGGTATATCATCTCTCCACCCTTCCCAAGAATAGACTTGCTTCGATCACGACCATTGCACGGGCGGAGTCACTTCCCCGGGAATTCCTCGCCAAGATACTGAACAAGCTGGTGTCTTCCGGCATTCTTGTCTCGATTCAGGGGTCAAACGGAGGATATCACTTGGCACGTCCAGCACGGGGAGTTTCTTTTCTTGACGTCATCGAAGCGGTTGAGGGACCGCTGCATTTGTCTCTGTGCACGGAGCCGGAGAAGTGTTCATGCAAGCGAGATGATTACCTGCATCGATTCTGGGTGACGTTGGAAAGGGTAACCAAGAACACGTTGAACAGAAAGCACTTTGGGAGCTGATCTGTCCCAGGGTGGAGTGATCATCACTGTTTGAAGACTTACAGTTGATGTCATCTTCCGCAAACGCTATCGTGCCATAGATCATTGACAACGGGCGGGGTCAAGGCCGAGAGAATGGGAGTATGAAACAACTTGAAACGATAGTACGCAACACAGGCCAGTTGAACATGGTTGCATGGGTTGTCCTGGGGATTCTGCCGGCGCTATTGCTCCTATGGGGACATAAGATCCTGAACCCCACGGGGGATCTGTTCGACCCAGATTGTGATGTTCTGGGGTATCTTCTCCTAATTCCCGCAGCCGCCATCCCTCTCATCGGCCTGCTAGTATCACGGAGGGAGAGCGCGAAGTATCTAAAAGGCACTTCAGCGTCGAAAACCCCATGGCACCTATATCTCTCGATCGGCGTGTTTCAGATGTTCCTGATATATGTCGTCTATCTGATTGCGTTTCTGGCGAGTTTTCGTGCGGGAGCGTTCTCCTGCATGGTGTATTTCTACACGATCGCGCTTGTATGGTCGGCGATTTGCTGGCCAAGGAAACGGGCATACGAAAAGCTGCAAAACAGGATCGGCACACCTCATCCCAATGTCAAAGGACCAAGACTATGACCGGCGCCAGTTCATTTGAGGATGTGCAAGCTTCGACTCTCGTGCCTTGGGAGAACTGAGTTGAGAGTTGCGGCGCCGCATGCGACTATTCAAGGGGAGAATTGAGAAGAAAGTTCTTGACAAATACGCCTAAATTACCTTTGATGATATAGTTTTTTTGTAGTGGGTTGTGTCTTCGATATCGCATCATTTGATGCCCACTTTCCGATTGAACAAGAACTATTAATACTGGCGGGTCGCACGCGGCGGTTTTGTTTGTCCGAGCGCGATCTGGATGGGAGCTTTGGGGAATTACCTTTGCCGATCTGGTGGCTGCATAAGAGGATTATGCTTGGGAGAAGTGGAGGATTGGCAGATTCAGCCTTGTCTATTCTTTTTGAAGTTGTGACAAAGGAAGGAAGAGCAACTGTGAAAAACCGATCACGGCGTCAAGAGCCAAATGAACCAAATCTACATAGGCTTGCGGGTATCACCCTCGTATTATCGGCATTGACTACTGCAGTCCTGATATCGAATGCGTTAGCTTTTGAGCCCAAGAGGCACTGTTGGATTACGGAAGTTGCGCTTCGAGGCACGGTACCGGACAAGACGTTAAAGTACCTCACTTCGGGTGGGCCGACGAATTGGTCTTGGCTCGGAGAAGTAGGGAGACCGGACTTTCAAGATTGTACGAGTAGTGGCTATTGCGAGAGCGTATACCGATCGATTCCCGGAGTTCCGGATAATCCACCATCTAGCACTGAGGCAATCCTGGAGTTTAGCGCGCATCATTTTGACAATGGCCAAATCCTTGCAGGGGTGAGATATGTTGACCAAGAAATGTATCAAGCCCAGCAGATGCTACGCAATTACCTCCTGCATTGGAGGATGTCGGGCTCGTTTGATCCCACTTACACAATGATAGCTACCCATGGTCTGACTAGGTTTGCCAATGCTCTCCATGCTATTCAGGACTTTTATACTCATTCAAATTATATTGAATACAATTTTGGTATGTGGCAGAACTCGACCCAGATCCCCCTTTGGAAGAATGCGAACCGCTATGAGGGGGAGAGTGTATTCATGGTCAACGAGCTGGTACCTAATGGCATTACACTCTATGGTCTCACAACCGGTCACTTCTTGATCGAAATGTATCCAAACCATGATCAATTGAATAAGGACAGTCCTACTAGCTATGAAGGGAAGAGGCAATTCCTGGATCCTCTGGGTTACAGGCTTGGTACTTTCTATCAAGTAACCTCTGGACACCGATCGCCCTGTCAAAGGCAGGTAGACGGACAACTGGTAGAGGTCGATGACGAAGACTGCCCTTGGGTTGATGGAGCTGCCACTATAAGGCACACTTATAAGGCACTCATTGCTCTTATCATGGACGACGCACCTAACGTGTTTGACGTACAACAACTTGCAGAAAACACAAAAACTGAAGAATTGAACGCACTCAGTACCCACGAGATCTACGAGGCTCTTCAAATACTGGAGAATGACCCGTTTTTCGAAGATGTTCTGACGGAAAGGGATCGACTATTCGCCAAGTTCGACACTACGGACTTCTCTACATATCCTTCAGACTCAATCGATCTCAATACAGGCGTGCCAGCGATATTTGTAGGCTTTACGGACTGGGACGAAGATGGCGTTCCTTATGCCCAGGATAATTGCCCAGAGACTTACAATGCCGATCAAGCAGATGCCGATCATGACGGTGTTGGAGACGTCTGTGACCTGTGTCCAAATTTCCCGGACCCAACCAACGTCTGCGATTCTTGTGCGGTCCGATGTTGCGAAAGAAATCTTGAAACTCCTCAAAGTCTGCTGCGATTTGGTGTCGGAACTGATCATCAGTCAACGCTGCACCTGACACTGACTAATGCGGTTTCATCTGGGTGCTTCAGCCTGACCTACACCATAACTCCCAATCTTGCGGGTGGGGTGCCCAGTACACAGACGGAAGTCGGCTCGTCCGCCATGCCCTCATTCGGGAATCAGGTCTATCGCGGAAACATATATCAGGCGACAACTCGGACTGTGCTAACCAAGATCGAGCCGTACCTCAATTTCACCGGCGAGCGGCAGCTTGATTATGTGGTCTTTCAAGCTGATGATCCCAACGGAGAATTCGCAAAGGTCTTCAGCTACGTGACTTCGCAGGCGGGGACCGGAGAAGCCTTCTATTCGTCAGGGCCGATCGGTGTTCGCCTAACCCCCGGCAAGTTCTATTTCGTGGCGGTTGGCTGGAATGGGGGGAACGTGACGTTCTATCGTAACAACGACGCCGTTCCAACTCCAGTGAGCTTTGGCCAGCAGATTCAAGGGGCTGGGTGGGGGAGCTATCCGGTCGGTGTTCTTCTCCTTCCCGATCTCTATTCAGGGGACTACTACCAGCGGCTGACGACTGAGGATACCTGGTTGACTGCAAGTCCGGCTTCCGGAACAGTAGCCCCAGGGGCAAGTGCAGAGATTACGGTGACCGCCGACGCGACAGGTCGCGCTGTCGGCCAATACACAGGCAGCCTTGAGATCAGTACCAACGATCCTGCCAACCCGTTGGTGACGATTCCGGTGACGATGGCAGTCTGCGCTCCGCCGGCTATCGTGTGTCCATCGGCTCCAGTCGATCTCACAGTCTGCGCTACCGGCGAAGTCTGTATTGATCTGCCGATTACCAACACGACGGGTGTGACCGTACACGATGCGACTTGGGCGGATGGCAAGCTCTGCTTCGAAGTGGTAGAGTCGGGCGCAAGGACGTTCAAGGTGAGCGCCCAGAACGGGTGCGGGATGTCGGAATGTGAGGTGACCGTCAACGTAACTGTTGCAACGACACCACAGATTTCCTGTCCTTCGGGACCCGTTGGTGTGCCGATGTGTACCGCTGGCAATGTCTGCATCGACCTGCCAATCTCATTGGCGACAGTAGTCACCGCTGCCGGAGCTACGTGGAGTAACAACAAACTCTGCTTTGACGTAACTACCGTTGGACTCAAGGACTTTCACGTGACCGCGACCAACGCCTGTGGATCGACGACGTGCGATCTGACAGCCAGCGTAACTCTCGGTGATCCACCCGCGATCATTTGCCCCGCCGGCGCGCTGTCGGTGCTGATCGATGCGCCGGGCAATGCATGCGTGGCACTGCCGATTACAAACTACACCAATGTCACTGTTGGTGGAGCCACCTGGTCGGACGGTCAGTTGTGCTTTACGGCTACAACACCGGGGCTGAAATCCTTTGGCCTTGTCGCCACCAATCCCTGCGGGACCTCTACGTGTAACGTTCAGGTGAATGTGGCCATTGGCTCACCATTGCGTGTGAATGTGATGCCGGGCAGCCCCCCACGATCGGCTTATTCCTTTACCTGGCCAGGACGAGTACTAACCATTTGGGGAAACGTGAAAGGGGGCGTGGCGCCATATACCTACACGTGGGAATACGGTGACGGAACACCAACGCAGGGTGGAGCAGTGACGAATTCCAAGTACATCGCAGTTACGCACACGTATTCGACCATGGGGCCAAAAGATGCGGTACTGACAGTCAGAGACGCCTTCGGCGCTATCGATCGCGATACGGTCAGTATTGACGTGCAGCCGATGTCGTTCGAATCGCAAGTGAACGCGGCAGTCGAGAATGGTCTGCGGTGGCTCTATCTGAATCAGCAATCATCGGGCCACTGGGTTGGATACGCGGGCAGTTACTATGCATCTGCTTCTGCTGAAGCGGTTCTCGCGTTTGAGAATGCCAACCATCTACCAATCAATGACCTAGACGAGGATATTTACGCGGAGTGTGTGCAGGCTGGACTTAACTATCTCCTGAGTACGTTATCTCCAGTTTCAGTAGGGCCACAGACCTATGGCGATCCAGAGGCGACTGCTCCGGGGAATTCCGATCACAACGGCATCGGACTTCAGGTTGATAACACTCCATACACGGTTCCAATGGTGCTTATGGCTCTGGTGGGCAGTGGCCCCTTGACAAGCAGCGCGCCGACACTCACTGCGACGACGGGTGGCGCCAGCGTTCGAGGGCGTACCTATTTCGACATAGCGGTCGACCTGGTGGACTGGCTAGCATGGGGTCAGAATGAGGGTTACTACCGGGGTGGGTGGCGCTATGCCCCGAACTATGGCTCGTCCGACAATTCCGTGACCCAGTGGCCGACAATAGGCCTTGAAGCTGCTGAGACCAACTGGGGTATCCATGCTCCGGGCTTTGTCAAATCTCAGCTCCTCTACTGGACCAGTATCAGTCAATGGCAGAGCGGTGGCAATATTGGAGCCTTCTCGTATACTGATGGAATTTGGGCATACGGCGGGATCGGTGTCACTGGGGCGGGGCTCTGCGAATTAGCTTATGCTGGAGTTCCCGTTACTGACTCGAGAGTGACCAGGGCTGTGAATTATCTATACAGAGCCTGGAATGATGGGACCCACTATCTCAATTTGTACAACTACTATGCAGTCGCCAAGGGTTGTCGCATCGCTCGAAACGCCAGCGGTGACCCAGCTCCCATAACGATGATCGGAAACATAGACTGGTATCGTCTCTACGCTTCGCAACTCATTGGTGTGCAAAATAGTGACGGTGGTTGGGGGGACTATCGTGCTGCGGTTTACTACGGTCGACTTCTGAATACCGCTTGGTCCTTGCTGGTCCTCCAACAGACGATAGTCGGCTGCCATCCCGTCGCAGCGATCGAAGGACCGAATTCCTGGCCGTCGGGAGTGCCTCTGCCGCTTGATGGCAGCGCTTCCTACATCTACGGGAGTTGTCCGGAGCAGTGGATCACGCAGTGGTTGTGGGATTTCGACAAGTCCAACGGAGTCAACTGGAGTGCTCCCGACGGGGCCGGCAAATTCGTTTCCCCGTCGTTTACTCTTCCTGTGGGTGCCACTTCAGCAAACTTTGTCGTGACCTTGCGCGTGCTGGACAATGATAATCCGGCCAAGGTTAACGAGACTGAGTATACAATTACGATTGGCAATAACGTGAACCATCCACCTGTCGCTGACGCTGGCGGACCGTATGCAGCTCGAGTGGGCGGCATGGTCACCTTTGATGGTACCAGGTCCTTCGATCCTGATGTGGCACAGAGTGACGCCATAGTGGCATATTCCTGGGATCTGAACGGTGATGGCGCCTTTGGAGACTGCACGACTCCGATCTGCCAGCAGACCTACGCAAACGCCTACTCCGGACGCGTCGGTCTTGTGGTGACCGATTCGCGCGGTGCAACATCGAATCCGGCGCAATCCTACGTCACCATCTGGACATCGAGTGTCGATGCATTCATTGCGAACACAGATGTGACGGTCTCCAAGCAGTGGCCGGTGCCAGGTGAGAATATCACGGTGTCAGCTGCGGTCCACTGCGATCATCTGTCTGAGCCGATGTTGAACGTTCGAGTGCGGTTCTACGATGGAGATCCAGATATTTCGGTGCATCAGATAGGGGACGATCAGGTGATTGCATCTATGGTGCCTGGGGGCGCTGCGACCGTGCAGGTGCCGTACACCGTCGCAAGCCCGCTTCCTCGCAGGATATTCGTTCGCGTTGATCCGGCAGGCGAAGTTGAGGAGTTCAATGAATCAAACAATCAGGCAGTCTATCAGATCGAGGAGCGTGTGCTTGAGGCAAAAGCAATGGTGCTACCGACTGTCTTCTATTGCTCATGGTTGACATCTGATCCGAACGGGACGATACGAGCTTATCTCGGATCGCTTCCGCAAGGTTACTCGGCGGCTAAAATCGCTCCAGCAACTCTTCGCCTGAACGGAACGGTGCCGGTCTTCAACGGTCTTTCGCGCATCAGGCCGTCGATGCCTGGTCTTACAGGGGATGTTCTCGAGGTAGCGTTCAACCGCGTAGAAGTCGTCAAGACGATTGGGAGTCCGCCAGTCCCCGGCACGTACGATTTCAGAGTCACCGGCCTGTTCATAGATGGCGTGAAGTTCATGGTAGTTTTCAGCAGGAGACTGGACGCCACTTCCGCCCGGTTGTCGGATGAGTATGCGGGACTAGTCCCGAGTGAGTATAGCCTGGGCGATGCGTACCCCAACCCCTTCAACCCGGTCACTACGATCGAATTCGATTTACCGGAAGCAGTGCAAGTGAGACTGGAAGTGTTCAACATGCTCGGTCAATCTGTGGCAACATTGGTTGACCGGTTTGTGAATGCAGGACACCACTCTGCAAACTGGAATGGCATTGGAATGGCGAGCGGCGTGTACTTGTATCGCCTGACCGCGGGCGACTTTGTTGACACAAAGAAGATGGTCCTGTTGAAGTAACACTCGCTCATGCCTACGATAACGTCCCGGCGGAGTGCGATCCTCCGTTGGGACGTTTCGTTTGTGACTGTCCTTTACACAAGAATGACCGTCAGTGCCGATCATGCTTGAAACTGTAAGGTTCAGACCGAACCAACTGAAGGGGGAAGGTCAGGATTTGCACGATGGAGTACATGTTGCTGACCCTTTTTCGCGAAGCGAACCGCACGAACCCTTATGAGCGCATTTGTCGAGTTGCAGGATATGTGAGAGTGTTTTGCACGGAGGAGTGCATGTGAAATCTTCTCGAGTGTATGTCATGCTCATCATCATGACGCTCGTTTGTGCAAGTGGCGGACCTGCGAAGGATTGCGGAAGCTGTAGAACTGTTTTTGGGATTGGGGTTGGCGTGGCTCCTGTGATCACGCGTTCCGGGAACCGAGCAGGCTCCTACTTGGGACTGGCCGGTACGATCTATGTTGGAAGAGGTTGGAGGCATGACCAACTTGTAATCTATTTCGATGGTGTGGTTTTCCGAACAGAGGGATCCGTGACGCGGATGCAGGGACAGCTCGGAGCCATCGGATGGTACCATTACTTTGGGGAACGGAGTGGACAATTCTATACTTTTTGCGGATTAGGTGCCTACCGTTCCGAGAGTCGCCTTGACTATGGGTTTGGACAGAAGAGCGTATCGCTCGGTTTTGGCTGGCGATTCAAGCGCCATTTACAGACCGGTTTTGCTTATTCCTTTGAAACGGGTCTGGGGACGTCACAACACGTCAATCTAGTCACGACGATCACCTCGTTCTGAGTGCGCCGCAGATTTGCTCACTCCTTTCGGGTCGGCAGGTGACGTACTTGATGTCTCTTGTCGCTTTGTTAGCATGGCTCTACCGTTGTATGCGGCATCTAGCAGCTTCGTTTGTGACCATCTCGTGACCACAACTGCATAAGACCGATAAAACTAGACACAAAGAGGCACAAGCAGACTATAAGGTGTAACTCGTTGTTTCAACGCGTATTACATGATAATTGGCGACTACTCAATGGGATGCATGAATTAAGCAGTGGAGCATCCCAGCCTCTCCGCCAGATTCTCAGATTCGATCCCTTTGGCAAGTAGGTCAAAGGGTCTTCTGTATTCGGACTCTACCTTCCGACGCCGATAGTTGCGGAACACGAGCAGGATCTATCCGGGCTCGAACCCACAAGAGCGACTGTCAGGTTTCCTTTGAACGGGCAACTCCCGGTCAGGCTCATTGGGAAACCGGTACGGATACGTGCGAAAATGAGCGACAAACTCAGACCGGGGCACCAACGATAAGTCAAGCAAGGTTCGAGCATTTGAACTGACACAGGGCGGACTTCCCGGTCTGTACCTGACACTATGGGAGCGAGCGCGGGACAGAAGTGCGTTTTGATGCTTGACATCTCAAGCAGTCGTGGATACCGTGTACTTCGAACAGGGACGGCGGACATCAACGGGGAGAATTACGTTTGAAGATGACGAACCTATCCGAAACGACGCTCAACCCAGCGAAGTGGCGGTGGGACCTCGTTGGCCTCTTCTGCCTGGCGCTATTTACTCGTGCGGCAATGCTCTGGACTGCGGTCGGTTTCTCCGGTCTTGGTTCTTTCTTCTCGGCCACTCCCGACACTGTCAATTACATGAGAGCGGCTCGTGCGCTGCTCGCACACTCCGATTCAGCCGAAAACATCCTCTTCATGTTTGGGCCGGGATTCCCGGCGTATCTGTCTGCGCTCCTAAGAGTGTTCGGAGAGTCTCCCTTGCCGATCCTGCTGGCGCAGATCATCCTCTCGAGCGTGACCTGCCTTCTCGTCTATCGTCTCTGCCGTCAGATACTCGAAGACTATACCGTCAGCATCGTCGCGGGTATGATCGCGGCACTTTCCCTCACGTCAGTGAGTCTCAGCTGCGTCATCCTCTCCGATACGCTCTATCTGCTTCTCTTCCTCCTTTCGCTTGTGCTCTATTTTGACGCTCTGCGGCGAGGTTCCTGGATCCGTTTCATCACTTCGGGTCTATTACTCGGGATCGCGGTACTGACTCGCACAATCGGTCAATTCTGGCCAATCCCGCTTCTGATTATCACCGCGCTCTTGTTGCGGAGCAATTCTGTCGACGGTCGTCTCTCGGCAAGCGAGAAAAGGAAGCGCATGGTCCAGGCTATCATCTGTGTGTCAATCTCTCTGGCGATCATGTTCAGCTGGGCTGCTCGTAACTACCGAGTGCATGGTATCCCAACGCTGGCCATGACTTCAGCCGGCGGACCAGCCAATGTCGCTGCGTTGACACTCGAAGCTCAGACCGGCGTGCCTTATCGGGAGATAGGGGACACCTGGTATAAGGAGAAGGTGGCAGAAGAGGGTCGAAGCGCGCTGTCGTTAGCAGAGCACTACCATTTGATGAGATCGAAGACTCTCGAAGTTATGCGGAAATCTCCCATTCAGATGTTCTCGGTGTATACGAAAGTTGTCTGGGAGAATCTCAAAGCGAGGGAAGAGCTGCATCTCGGCATACTCCCGCCGCATGTGCATCCCTGGGCGAATTATCTGAATACAGCCAATCGACCGTTCATCTTCGCCGTATTCGGCTTTCTCGCATTGCTTGTACTTCGTCGATTCCGTCCGGCCGCCATACTCGGCTTGATCTACCTGTATTATGCGTCGATGATCGGCTTCACGAAATGGCAGGGTTCGCGGTTGTTCTATCCAGGGCTCGCCGCGGAGGCCGTACTTGGGGCAGTGGCGCTCGTCTTTGGTGTGCGAGCCATAGCGAGTTTGGTGCGAAGCGCCGATAGACGATGGGATCTTGGTCGGCGGCTCAACGCCTGGTTCGATGAACCAAGAGTACGCGGTCGGCGATATGCCCTGACCACGGTCCTGTGTCTGGCGGGGGCGCTGGTATGGCTCTTCTGGGATTTCATTTTCTCGGATCAGATGCTGAAATCGGTCGACGTTTTGGGGCTCGGCCTGCCGCACCATAGAATGATGCTGGAACTTTTCCTGCGGACCTGGCAGTTTCCCGGATGGAATCCCTACGATTACGGGGGGGTGCCCGTGATAGAGTCCATTAGTGGCGCAGTTTTCTACCCCCCTGAGCTGATTGACTACTTAGGGTACGTACCTCGGATGATTGGGTTCAATTTCCTGATCCATTTCCTTGCCAGCGGTTTGTTCATGTATCTGGCGGCTCGCCAGCTGGTCTTATCCCCTCCTGCGGCTCTGGTGGCCGGGATGGCGTACGCCTTCTCGCCGTTGATTCTTTCGTGGGTTGCGCCGGGGCATGATGGGAAGATATTCGCGGCCACGCTGTTTCCTCTGATGGTTTTGTTCCTGGATCGTGTGCTGTGCGACGCGCGCCTCAAGGACGCAATCGGCTTTGGGGTCATCTTTGCGCTCATCGTTGTGACCCCGCATCTGCAAATGGCGCTCTACGCCGTCGTCTTCGCAGCAGGATATGCTTTCTGGCGTTGCGCGGCCCGCTCTGTTTCGACCCGTTCGACGGCAGGTGTGCCGCTTCGCTCATCACTGGTAACGGTTGGAATTGTGACAGGACTTGGACTGTCCGCCGTTCAGTGGCTGCCGAGCGCACATTACATCCCCAACGAATCCCCAAGAGCGTACGAAGGAAAAAACGTTGACTACTCTTCTGCGTTTTCTTTGCATCCAGAAGAGGTCGCGTCGCTGGCTCTGCCCGAATTCTGCGGGCTTGACGAAATCAACGGCCAAAGCACCTACTGGGGGCGAAACGGCTTCAAGGATAATTCGGAGAGTTTCGGCGCCGCAGTGGTCATACTGGCTCTGGTCGGGCTTGCAATCCCAGGGAACAGGCGCAAGTTCTGGTGGTTGGCTGTCGCCGGCGCTGTGACCATCTACGCGCTCGGCAAGCATACGTCGCTGTTCGTATTTCTCGTTTCACATTTCGGATTGCTTGGAAAGATGCGTTCCCCGTCCACGGCAATGTTCGTGGCGCTGTTCGCAGGAGCGGTTCTCGCGGGGATGGGGGTCGAGAGTATTCAACAGGCGTTCAGTAACGGCTCGCGGATGAGGAATCGTTTGAACAGAGGACTTCTCATTGCGATTGGCGCACTGTTCCTGCTCTGTATCATGATGGTTCTCAAGGGACGCGGCTTCCTTGGCTACTATGCGGAATTCTTCTATCCCCAACTGGCCGATGCATCGCCGCGATCGGTACAAATGAAGGAAGCTGCGCTCAACAATCTCCCTTTTCTCCAACAGGGTCTGTGGCGCTTCTTGGTAGTACTGGTCGGTATCTACCTGCTGGTTCAGCTGTTTGCGCGGACGAAACGCATGTTCTTACTGTCACTGGGACTGGCCGCACTGGTCATCTTCTCAGCGTCCGGCATTGTCTCGCGTTGCATCAAACTGATTGACCCGGCTGTGTACTGGGAGCCGAAACCGGTGACTACCTACCTTCGAGATCACGCAGGAATCGAACGAGCGGTCGGTTTTGCGTTGAATCATGCTTCCTATCTGATTGGATCATATCCGATTCAGGGCACGATTGGGCTCAGCTGCCGCCCGGTAATGTGGTATTACCGGCTGTCCGGCGAGGACCCGGCGCGCAACATGCTGCATGCTCGTTTTGCGAATTTGGCCGGTACGCGATACATTGTTTTTCCTAATCAGCCCCAGGATGTGCTAAATGTTGATACTTTGGGACCGATCCCACTTGACACAGTAGCAGTGTTTCCGGACTGCCTTGTGTTCGAGAACAAGAACGCCTTTCCGCGAGCCTTCCTCGTTGACTCGTTTCGAGTGATGGACAGCCTATGGCCCGCCATGGTTGAAACGGCAAACGGAACTACCGACCTCAGGAAGGTCGCCCTGCTGGAACAGGCTCCAGAGATTCCCATTCAACGCTCGCCTGATTCAGTGGGCAGCGCGCGAATCGACTACTACGGAGCGGATTCCATCACAGTTGCGGTTTCATGCCGAACCAACCAGATTCTCATTCTGGGAGATACATACTATCCGGCGTGGCACGCTTACATCGACGGACGCCCGGCACAAACGCTCCGAGTTGACGGCGCGTTCCGCGCGGTTGCAATCCCCGCAGGAGATCATCGGGTAGAGTTCGTATACTCTTCCAGCTATGTTCGTGCGGGCGGCGCGATTTCATTGACAACTTTGGCGGGAATCGGCATCTGCTTCATCGGTGCCGTTGTAGTCCGGCGAAGGCGTCGGGCGAAAGGGTGAACCGCGGAAAAGAGAAGCCGCCTTTCGTCAAGGCGGCTTCTAAATGACGAGCGACTTCAAATCATCAGTTCAGATACGCTCTTAAGGAGCGACTGCGGGAAGCGTGGCGCAGGCGCCGAATCGCTTTCTCCTTAATCTGGCGCACCCGTTCGCGTGTCAGGGAGAAGCGCGCTCCGATTTCTTCGAGGGTGAGCGCCTTCTCATGGTTGAGCCCAAAATACAGGTTGATCACTTCGGACTCGCGTGCCGTCAGTGTGTCGAGCGCCTTTTCGATTTCCACGCGCAACGACTGGCTCAGCAGCGCCTCGTCGGGTGACGGCTGGAATTCGTCCTCGAGAATGTCGATGAGCGAATTATCCTCTGAGACCGAAAAGGGCGCGTCGAGCGATAAATGCGAATTGGAAATCTTGAGCGTGTCGGACACTTCCCCTTCGGAAAGCTCCATCTCTTTGGCGATCTCCTCAGGCGATGGCTCTCGACCAAGCCCCTGTTCCAGTCGACTCGAAATCTTGCCGATCTTGTGCAGGGTACCGACACGATTCAGGGGTAGTCGCACAATGCGACTCTGCTCTGCCAATGCCTGCAAAATTGCCTGGCGAATCCACCACACCGCATAACTTATGAATTTGAACCCGCGGGTTTCGTCGAAGCGTTTGGCCGCTTTGATCAGGCCGATGTTCCCTTCGTTGATCAGGTCGGCCAAAGAGAGTCCCTGGTTCTGGTACTGTTTTGCCACCGAGACAACGAAGCGCAAATTGGCCTTGGTCAATTTTTCCAGGGCCTTTTTGTCGCCCTGCTTGATACGTCGTGCCAGACGCACTTCTTCCTCGGCATTAATGAGAGCAGTTTCCCCGATCTCGCGCAGATAGAGGTCGAGCGACCGGTCTTCATCGCGATACTTTAGGGATTGTTTAGCCACGTGTTATTGTTCTCTCCTTCTATAAGACTCATGTCGAGGATCGAGTGCGAATCATGTCGGCATGATCGTGCTTCGATCCCAAATTCCTATTACGGTCGTAAAATCTTCCGAGCGATCGAACCATCCGGTTCAAACACGATCAACGGAATGCGGACTTCGCCGCTGGGGAGCCTGCGCGCCAGACCCATGAGGTCGCGAAGCGCCTCTACGTTTTGAGAATTCACCTGGGTGATAATTGTCCCCTCCGAGATCGACGCGCGATCAGCGGGGGAACTGGGATAGACCCGGGCGACATAAACCCCGGGGAGATGTCTGATCCCCAGGTCGCGCGCGATTTCAGGTGTGAAGGTGACCAGCTCCATGCCCATCCAGGTTTCATGATCAAGATTCTGATCGGCGTCACGCTGGCGAACCGACGCGAGTGAGGCGTCCCGGTCTGCCACGACGGCAAACAAGCGTACTTTTTCACCCTCACGGAGAACATCCAGCGCCACTCTTTCACCCTTCTTGACGGTCGAAACCAGAACGGAGAACTGATTGCTATTGATAACCTCGTTGTCGTTGAAAGACGTCACGAGATCTCCGCGATGTATCCCGGCCCTTTCGGCGGGGGAGTCGCTAAAGACTGAATCGATGATGACGCCCTTGACAGCCGTCAAACCCTGATGTTTAGCCTCGCGTTCAGTCAGGTTTGATAGCCAGACTCCGAGCCAACCCCGGTTGGCTTTGCCGGATGCGATGAGATCAGGTACAACGGCTCGCGCCATGTTGATCGGGATGGCAAATCCGATTCCGACCGACCCGCCGCTCGGACTTGAAATGGCCGAATTGACGCCGATCGCTTCCCCGCGTAGATTCAGTAGTGGTCCTCCGGAATTGCCCGGATTGATGGAGGCGTCGGTCTGGATGTAATTCTGGAAGGTTGGCGTCTCTTCGCCAAACTGAAGGTTGTTGCGTCCTTTAGCAGAAATGACGCCCACCGTAACGGTTCGGTCCAACCCCTGCTGGGGGAACGGATTGCCAATAGCTATGGCCCAGTCGCCAACTTTGAGACCTTCAGAATCACCGAATGGGATCGCCGTAATCTTCTCTTGCGGTTCCACTTTCAGGACGGCGAGGTCGGTCAGCGAATCGGCCCCGACTACTTTGGCGT
Source organism: uncultured Ignavibacteriales bacterium (assembly GCA_964540105.1). Taxonomy (GTDB): domain Bacteria; phylum Zixibacteria; class MSB-5A5; order GN15; family FEB-12; genus DATKJY01. Next base: position 704,101 of record CAZILL010000002.1, read on the forward strand.
CGTAGTCGTAGCCGGAGGAAGTGCGAACGGTCAGCTGGGTGGCGTTACGAACCACATGGTTGTTGGTCAGGATGTAGCCGTCGTCACGAAAAAAGAAGCCGGAACCGGATGATGTGGCGCCGTAGTGCCCGCCATGATACCACCACGGGACTTCCCTCTCTTCTGTGCGCGCCGAGACATTGACCACGGCGTTCTGCACGCGATCGACTACCTGGACAAAGGGAGACTCCTGTTCGCCGTTGCGAGTGACAACTGGATATGCGCCGATCTGCCCGGAATTGGATGACGCCTGGGCGAGCGTCGTGCTCGGCAGATCAAGGCGCGAGGAAATTACCAGACCGACAAGAACAGACAGTATCGCCACCCCGCCGATGACAACCAACCCCTTCCGTTGCGGTGGTCTTGTTTCGGGGGGTAATTGATTCAAAACCAAGAACTCCTCCAGCTGGTTTAGCCAAGTATAATACGGTTCTTCATACGACCTGTCAACCCAAAAAAGCACGAAATGTTCATACTTTATTGTTATAACGTTTTTCTATCCATAGAGATTCAGTAATTCCTTCTGAAATAGCGATTTACCGGCACCTGATACCGAAGGCTCATGTCCTATAACAGGAGGAAAACGATGCCGAATCAAGTGGGCCCTGGGCAGCGCCAAGTATCCAGCTCGCGTAACTTATTGACAATTCAGGGGCAAGCGTTTAGCTTGCGACGCTTATGTTGTCACCCTTTTCCATGAAGAATGAGATGACTCAGATCGGGAAGCGGTTAGCCGAGAAGGGGCTGATCGCCGGTACCGACGGCAATATCTCGGTCCGGCTGGATGACGATCGCATCATGATCACCCCCTCTGGATTGGCAAAAGGGCGACTTCAACCCGACGATATGGTGGTTGTTGATATAGCAGGTCGCAAGCTTCAGGGGGCCGGAAACGCGTCGACAGAAATCGCCATGCATCTGTTCGTTTATCAGCAGCGACCCGAGATCAAGGCTTGCGTCCACGCCCATCCTCCCTATACGACCGCGTTCGCTGTGTCAGGGAAAAGCCTGGCGGAGGATATCCTGCCGGGCGTAGTCGTGGCAATCGGCGGGATTCCGATGACCGATTACGCACCTCCGGGAACTGATGCCGTGCCCAAAGCGCTTGCCCCTTATATCGAAGCGTATAATGCTTTCCTCTTACGCAACCATGGCCTTTTGACAATCGGACGGACTCTGGAAGAGGCGTATAATCGCCACGAAAGCGTGGAGCATTTCGCCAAAGTAGTCCACTTGGCATTACAGCTTGGAAATGTCAACAATATCCCCTCAGACGATTTCAAGAGGCTGGAGACAATCCGCAAGCGGCTCGATGCAACCTGGGACAAACAGTCGTAGGGATGGCTCCAGATGTTAGTAAAGAAGGTTGTCATTGACAGGGCTAACCGGCTCTATCAACTCCCCCCTGAGATTCTCTCGTTCGTTCCCGAGGAATCTAAGCGCGTAATTCTGAAGAGAACCGACCTTCTCGACCTGGCCTCGTTTCAATGGCCGGTGGAATTCACCGCCCACGACACACTCTCCATGGCGTCACTGAAACCGGCCTCCAAAGAGCGGCTGAATAATCTCAAAGAAGAGATCGTAGCATGGATGGCCGCCACTCATCAGGTCAAACTCTCCGGCACCCACGAGGTATTCATCGGGAACGGTATTTCTTCGACCCTGTTTCACCTGGCGCTGGCCTTTGTCGACCAGGGGGATCTTACCTTCGTACCGGATATCGGGATTCCCCTCTATCGAAAAGTCACGATCGCATGCGGCGGAGAACCAGTTGGATACGCTATTTCCTCCAAGAATGGTTGGCAGCCGAATTTCGCACGAGTCAACACGCAGTTGGGACGTGTCGCTCGCCTTCTATTCCTGAATTCCCCTCATAATCCGACCGGATCGGAACTTGGCGAAAAGGAACTGGCAGAACTCATCTGGACAGCCGGTCGGGAGAATATCCTGATTGTCAATGACGCCGCCTATCAAGCGGTTTCTGGTCGGAAACCGATCTCGTTGCTGGCAGTTCAGGCCGGGCGCAAGGTAAGCGTCGAATTGTATTCATTCTCTTACCAGTTTGGGTTACCCCCCATGCCGTTCGGATTTGCTGTCGGTAATCGCGATGTCATCGCCGGTATTCGCACGGCGTCATCGCTGTTTCCGGTACGAATTCCGGACTACTTCGTGGACCTCGCGCTGCGCGGGATGCGTCAGGCTTCGAGCGAGGGGCTAAAGACGGCACGGTCGCTATTTCAGCAGACACAGGCGGAAGCGAGCAATCTGCTCTCGGTTTTGTCGCTGGAGAGTGAAGGAGAGGCTACCATTCCGTTCATTTGGGCGCGGATCGATCGTCGAAGCCATGCGGCTACGCTGGCGCGCCTGCTCTATCGGCGCAGTCGCATTCTGGTCGCGCCGGGGACAAGCTTCGGCGAGAAGGGGGAAGGGTATCTTCGCTTTGCACTCACGACGGGACCGAAGGCGTACGCCGACGCAGCCGCTCGAGTGCAGAAGCGCCTGAAGCTTCTTCGGGCGGGAGGGGACGAATGAAGGATGTCATTCGGTTGGTCGGGCTCAGTTTCTACGGCTATCATGGAGTTACGAGCGCGGAAAAGGAGACCGGTCGGATTTTCGAAGTCGATTGCGAGCTCGAGATGGATCTGGCCGAAGCGGGACGCAGCGATGACTTAGCCGATACGATTGATTACGGCGCGGTTTACGCCCTGATTCGTGATGAGGTCGAAGGAACCGCGTTCGCCCTGCTCGAGGGACTGGCGCACCGACTTGCAGCCATTATTCTTGACAAATTTCCCATCTATCGAATAACTTTGAAAGTCCGCAAATTGCATCCGCCCGTCGCTGGAAGGATGAAACATATCGAAGTCGAAGTCACGCGCTACCAAGGTGACCCGTCGAAACTGACTGATTCGGACAGGATGTCACGGTAAGGAGTAGAAATGGCTGAAACAGTATATCTCTTGCTTGGCTCCAATGTGGGAGACCGGGAACGGAATCTGGAACTGGCGCTCAGAGCTCTGACAGAACTGGAAGGCTTTGAAATAACGGCGACTTCTTCGATCTATGTCTCCGAAGCGCGCGAGATGAAAGGAGAGAATCCGTCGTTTCTCAACCAGGTTGTCAAGGGAGACTTTCAATACCCCGCGCTGGAGTTGCTGCATTCTCTTGAACAAATTGAAGTGGGCTTAGGGCGAACCGACAAAGGGATGAAGCAGGCGCGAACGATTGATTGCGATATCCTCCTGTTCGGAAACCACATCATCAAGAACGAGAAGCTGACTGTACCGCATCCACGCCTTTTGGATCGCCCCTTTGTCATGGTGCCGCTGCTGGAGATCGACCCGCAGTTAACTCATCCGACAACTCGAAACCCGATCGCGTCGTATCTGTCGGAGCGTGATCGTCGCACAGTTTTGTTGTTCAGGGAACATGTCGCTCGAAACGTTTGAGCCAAACTATATCGCCGTGGAAGGGGTGATCGGCGTGGGGAAGACAACCTTCGCGAAGATGCTCGCGGAACGGATCGGCGCCGAACTGCTCAACGAAGAAGTGTTCGAGAATCCCTTCCTGGTCGATTTCTACAAAAACCGCAAACGATATTCGTTTCCCTGTCAGCTGTTCTTCCTGGCGTCCCGCTTCCAACAGCAGCAGCAGTTGCTTGTACGGGATCTGTTCGCCCAGCGTATTGTCGCCGACTATCTGTTTGCCAAAGACTCGATCTTCGCTTCAGTCACCTTGTCAGAACGGGAATTGGATTTGTATAACAAGATTGCTCCCGCGCTGTCACGTGATATTCCTCGAGCCGATCTCGTGATCTACCTGCAGGCGCGGACGCCGGTGTTGATGGAACGGATCAGGCGTCGCAATTTCACTTTTGAGAAGCCAATTGACGATGACTATCTTGAAGTACTCAATAAGGCGTACGATTATTACTTCTTCCACTATACTGAAACGCCTCTCCTGGTTGTCAAGACCGACGATATCGACTTTGTGAACACACCGGAACATTTCGACGACCTCATAGAGCAGATACGAAAACCGATGATGGGAAAGCGATACTATTCACCGTCGGGGGACCTGGCCCGAAAGCCGCAACAGGATCATGTCAGTCAATAAGCCTCGAAAGAAGATCACGATTCAGACGATTCTGAATCGAAAAGCACAGGGGGAGAAGATTACCGTGCTCACGGCGTATGACCACTTCATCGCGTCTCTTCTGGATCGCGCCGGCATTGACTGTGTTCTGGTCGGGGATTCGGCGGCAAATGTCATTCACGGTTTTGATTCGACCCTGCCAATCACGATGGACGTCATGATCGCGCACTGCTCGGCGGTCGCGCGTGGGACTGAAAAAGCGCTGATTGTGGCCGATATGCCGTTTTTGTCGTTTCAGCCGTCGACCGAGATCGCAATCATGAATGCCGGTCGATTTCTCAAAGAGGGTGGTGCTGAGGGCGTCAAGATCGAAGGGGGGCTGGAGATGGTGGCAACGATCAGGCGGCTCGTGGAGTGCGGGATTCCGGTTATGGGGCATATCGGATTGACCCCGCAGTCGATTCACCGCTTCGGCGGACCGAAAGTCCAGGGGCGCGAGGAACGCTCGAAGGCATACCTGATGGAGTCTGCTCTGGCGCTTGAGGAGGCCGGCTGTTTCGCCGTCGTGTTGGAACTCGTGGAGAGTTCAATCGCCGCCGAAATCAGCGCCGCCCTTAAGACAATGGCCACGATTGGAATCGGGGCTGGTGTAGCCTGCGATGGACAGGTACTGGTGACCAACGACCTGCTCGGCCTTCGTGACCCTGACTTCAAGCCAAAGTTCCTTCGCGAATACGCAAATCTGACTCCGGTCATCAGCGATGCCATTGCTCGCTACATCGACGATGTTCGCAAGGGAAAATTCCCGTCGACCGAGGAATCGTACTAATCCTGTTTGTGTCTGGATAGTGCCAACGTCAGATTCCGCCGGCGAAGCGCAGTATCAGGTAGACAATGATGACCAGGGCGGCGCCGGCGACGGCAAAGGCCCAGGACGGGAGACGACGGCGAGGAACGATCTCGTCGGCTTGTGGCAGCGCGGCTCTCGATTCTTCATCCTGGCAGAGGCGGTTGAAGTTCTCCCAATCGATCAGAAGTTCCTCGCAACTGCTGTAGCGGAGCCCGACGCGAACCGCGAGCAGTTTGCGGAGCATCGCCGTCACTGGCTCGGGCAGTCGGGTCCTAACGTCATTGAGCCGGAGAGTATCCGTCGCATCGTATTCCGGAGTTCTGCCTGTTATCAGTTGATGGACGATGACGCCGAGTGCGTATATGTCGGCGACCTTCGACGACTTCCGTTCGGGTGCGCTATACCAGTTCTTCTTACCGGAGTTGTCATAGTGAACGGGCATGCCAAAATCGGTCAGTTTGATCTCTTCGTTGGCATCGAAGAGAATGTTCGACGGACGGAGATTGCCGTGCACGATGTTGTTCTTGTGGGCAAAATCGAGTCCGGACGCAACGTCAGCCATAATCTCCATCGCCTGCCGCCATTCATAGCGGCGCGCCATACGATCAGCGAGCGATCCACCCGGTGCGTAGGCCGAGATGACTACGGTTGACCGTGCATCCCCACCGGAACCATGAACAGCGATGATGTTCTTGTGCTTGAGCGACGAAAGGAGTTTCGCTTCTTTTCGTCCGATCTCCCCTTTGTTGTGTTTGCGCAGGATGTATAACTGCTTGTTGACCCTGTTTTCCACCAGGATCGTGGCTCCGAATCTCGTTTCCTTGATTGTATCCAGATATCGGCATCGCCCAATGAAGGACTCCGCGCCGGACAGCGACAAGTCATCGGCGGGCTTGGCGACTCGAATCGCGCTGGTGACATCGAGTAAGGCGTCTTTGAGTTCGACCGCCGTTTGATAGCGGTCCTTTGATTCCTGGGCGAGGCATTTGGACACAATGGTGTCAAAAGCCTGGGGCAACTCCGCGTTGAATTCGGTCGGGAGTTTGAAGCGCCCCAGCGGTTTCTTGCCGACGAGAGTTTCGTAGAGAATTACCCCGACCGCGTACAGATCGGTGGTTTGATCGACGTTTGTAGAACTGATCTTTTGCTCCGGTGACATATAGGAGAGCGTCCCGAGGACAACATCAGCAGACGTCATTTCGCATTCGGGGGTCCCTACGATCTGGGCAATTCCAAAATCCGCTACCCGGGCGTTTCCCTGTCGGTCGATCAAAATGTTGGCCGGCTTGATATCCCGATGTATGACACCGTTCTTGTGGGCGTAGTCGAGCGCCTTGCAGACCTGAACCAACATCTCCAGCTTGGCCGAGAGCGGAATCTTGACCGAGTCAATCACCTCGCGCAGCGATGTGCCATCCACGAATTCCATGACAAAATAGCAACGCCCGCCCGCCTTCCCTTTGTCGATGACATGAACGATATTCGGATGGTTCAGCTTGGCGATCACCAGCGATTCTCGCTCGAAACGGCGGACGATATCGGGATCACTGGTGAGACTGATTGAGAGGATCTTGATGGCTACGTCACGGTTTAAGGACTCCTGACGCCCCTTGAAGATCTCTGCGATCCCCCCCTGACCGATCTTACCGGTCAGGACATACTCCCCGAACTTGACCTGCTTTTCAGTTGTTGTAGTCTGAACCATTGCGCCCACTTCGCTGCAAAAAGAAAGAAGGGATGACCGTATATCGGTCATCCCTCATTAAATCGGCAGAATCAGCCCAATGGTTTATTTGAGCAGGATCATTTTTTTCGTCTCGGAGCCGCCATTATGGCTCAATCGGTAGAAATAAACACCGCTCGGATAGTCGCTGGCGTTGAAAATTACCTGATGCACACCCGCGTCCTTGTGGCGGTTTTCCAGTTCCACGACCTTCTGACCAAGCACGTTGAACACTTCGAGATTCACGAAACTTGCCTTCGGGAGAGAGTATTCGATCATCGTCGACGGATTGAATGGGTTCGGATAGTTCTGGCTGAGGCTGAAGCTCGCGGGCAGATTGTCGGTGTTATCGTCGACGTCCATGGGTACGAGCGATCGTATCTCACCTCTGCGGAAGATCGGCAGGTACGACGTCATGCCGCTGCTATCGGCGAGTTCAATCCTTGTCCAGACCGTCGTAGTGGCACTGGCTTTGTAGGACGAATTTATCGAATCCACAGCTGTCGCCTGTGTGCTGGTCATGGTAAAGCGCAATTCGCAGATGACGCCATTGGTGACTTTGAGGGTCGGCAAGGGGCTGACATAGTTGGTGAGGATATACGAAACTCGAACTGTCTTGGCGCCGTTGTCTATGACTGAGTAAGCCGAATAGTTGTGGTCTATGAAGGCACTGTCGAGAACGACAGAATCCAGGGTGAGATTCGGGCCGTATCTCAACGGGACAGTCAGACCCGCGATGTTGATGTTGTTGTTGAGAAGGCGAACCTTCACGAAGAAGTGGTCGCCAGCCTTCGCGCGTGCAGAGTCAATCGAGACGATACCATTATAGGCCATCGGTGTCGCCGATACGGACAGCGCTACGACCGTCACCAGTAGGACGATGAGAACGTTAGCTTTCATGTTCATCAAGCCTTCCTTTCGAAATATACTCTTTCCATCATTTCATGCAACATTTCCGAAGTCTTTTTGACTTCCTATACCCCTTTGCGCAAACCCTATGCCGTTTCGAGATAAGAAACCGAATCCCCCTTCAAACACGAACACGTGGGCTGTCACCGGCTATAATCCTATGATCATAGGGCAGTTAGTCCGAAACTAAGCAAGTTGAGAGCGTGAACGCGGTTGCACATTGTTCTGGGTCTTGTACAAGTATGTAGGCACAAAGGAACCTACCAAGGAAACAGATTGCAGAGTGAGCCTGAGAGGCCCACTATAATGAAGCGCGCAGAGGGGTGACTACTGCCCGGTTGACGTCCGCAAGCCTCATGGCAACTGGTACGCTATGGTTGCTTCCAGTCGGTCTTTACGTTGACGAACATGGTCTTATTGTCTCGCCAAACGAAGAAGATAATCTCGCGGGGCTTTTCCTTTTCGACCTTCTCCAGCGCCAGCTTTGAATCATCGACCGAAGCAATGGCTGTTTCGTTAATCCTCTGAACTACATCTCCCATCTCAAGACCACCGACCGAGGCGAGTCCGCCCGACTTCAACTCGGAAACCATGACCCCGGTGAGGCTGCCGACGTCGACATTGAGCGCCATGTAATCACCAAAGACAAGGTTACGAACCTTGAGCTCGAGCGTCTTATTCTCGTACACGGGGGCGTCCGTGGCTGCCAAAGGAGCCGCTTCAAGGGTAGTCGCGATTTTGATGGTATCGATAGCGTGATCATGAAAACGTAACACCAGGAACTCCACTGTGCTGCCGGGGCTCATCTCCGCGATCCTGCGCTGAAAGAAGGGGACCTTCTCCTCCGCGTCGATATCGATCGGCTGACCATTCACCTGTACGATAACATCGGACACGGCCAGACCCCCTTTCTTGGCGGGTGAGTTCTTCATCACGTCATTGACAATGATGCCGCCCGGGGAGGTGATGCCCAGAAACTCGGCGATGTCCTTCGTCAGGGCCTGAAGCGATATCCCGAGCCACGCCCGATCCATTTCCCCCTTTTTCGGGGGAACGCTGATCATCTTTGCGACGCGCTCTCCGGTGATGACTCCCATGAGCGGGATTTCGTACTGGCTGAAGGACTCGATCATGCCTCCGGCGTCAGTATTGACGGAGGTCGGATCCATGAGCATTCCGAGCAGACCGACCGGTGACGACTTCTCATCGAACAGAACGCAGGACATCTGCGTCGGATTGAAGCCAACTGTAAGGGGAAACTTCTCAGGGGATTCGACAAGGCTGGAGACCATGCCAATATCGGCCGTAATGGGCGGAGTAACAAACTCCGGTAAGAGGGAGTAGAGCGCCAGCCAGCTTCCAACCTTAAACTGCTGATCGGGGGGGAATCGAACCGGTTTGAATTTCGGTTTCTTGTCCATTGAAATGCGCGCAAAAGCCAGCTTTGTAAATCGATCCAGGCCGACATACTCGGCCTGATATTTTTCATTGTCGAGTGTCGTTACTTCGATCTTGGTCGGGGTAGTCTTCATGGTCAGCCCGGCCATCGAGGAGAACGAGTGTTGAGTGGCCAGCGAGGATCCGTTGAAAACAAACAGCCCGTCCTCAGTGACGATCGTGCCCAGCGAGCGTTCCTCCTGCTCATTGGTCTGCATGCCGAACGAAATCTCGATCTTCATTTTGACGATGACTGTGAATTCGCGAGCCTCTTGTTCGAGTCGAGCGAAATCAAAGGTCTGGGCACGCGCGCCTGATCCCACCGCCGTCAGACTGACAAGAACGCCCACTATGAAAAAGAGGGGATTGCGAAGAGAAAGAGGACTATTCATGGGCTTCAGCTCCTCGTTTGGAATCCGCCTTGATAACGACCAGTCGGCTGGCCCCTCCCCGTTTGATCGTGAGTAGGATCTTCTCGGTCTTGGACTGTGACAATTCTCCGTAGAGGCGAACAAAACCAGACAACTCAGACACTCCATTCTTGTTGACGCTGATGATCACGTCGCCCGAGCGGAGACCCCCGGCATCACCTACGCCGATTCGTTTAACGCCCACGACGTACGCCCCAATGCTATCCTTTAGTTGGTTTTCAATCTGCATCTGACGTGTAATCCCTTTGACGGTGAACCCCCAATCGGGACACTCGAAGTCTTCCCCCTGCAAATCCCCGAGCTGCTTGGTCGTGACCGCCACCATGTACTCCTGATCCCCACGCCGAACTTTGAAATTGATCACCGTGCCTGCGGGACGACTGGCAATCTTCTTATAGAAGGCAGGGAGTTCCTCCACAAAGCGGGCCGAGACCGGTTCGCCATCAAACTCAAGGATCAAGTCTCCAGCTCGCAGGAAGCTCGTTTCGGAGGGTGAACCGGCATCGATTGAGGCGACGAGCACGCCTGAAGATCCGTTGGTTCCAAAGTAGCTTTCCAATTCCTGCAGCGCCTGGCAATGAACGCCGATCCAGCTGCGGGTCACTTTCCCGTCTGAGAGGATCGCCCGCGTCGCTTCCTTAACAATATTGATCGGGATAGCAAAGCCGATACTATTGGCGAACAACGTCGCTCGGGAGTTGATACCGATCACCCGCCCATGCATGTCGACCAGCGGTCCACCGGAATTCCCGGGATTGATGGCCGCGTCGGTCTGAATCCAGAGGTTATAGCTTCCGGTCTGTTCTCCGGACGGGAGGCGAACATCGGTCGTGAAATATCGATCCTTAGTCGAGATCACGCCGGCGGAAACGGTGCGTGAAAGTGAGAGCGGGGACCCCATCGCGAGCACCCATTGACCTACTTGAACAGAATCAGAGTCCCCAAAATCGGCGATGTGAATGGTCCCTTTGTATCCTTCGAGGTCGAGCTTGATCACCGCTACATCGGTTGGTGGGTCGCCGCCAATGAATTTGGCGCTCACCTGCTCCTTATCACTCAGGGTACAGATGATGCGCTCAGCCTTTCCCGCGACATGATAGTTCGTAACCACGTATCCGTCGGCATGGAAAATGACCCCGGACCCGATTACTTCCTGCTTTTTCAGTTCGCCGGTATTGTAGTCTTTGACGACTGGCTGAATATGCACAAGCGCTGGCAGAACTTTGTCGCGGGCCTGGAAAATCGATTCCTGCATCGGTTCAGAACCTGCCAGCAGACCCGGTGCTGTCCAGGATAGTGATAGGAAGACCAATAGCACTCTCAATCTCATGAAATCCTCTTTGTTACTCCTGTTCGCCGCTCATAACGCAGCCAAGACACCATAGTTCATAGTTTGGCCTCCGCGCAGGCCGGCAAGGCCGGAGTATATGCCCCGCGCGTTGTGGCAGCAACAAGTTTATTGTGAGGAAGATACCAAACGGTCAGGCATCCCTGTGTGACCGGCAGAGCCCCGACCGGATGAGGCGAAATTCAACTCAAGCGTAGGACCCGGTCACCCGGGACGCCGTGGTTCGAGATGAAGTCGTTGTTTATCTCACCGATATTCATTATCCATGTGGAAACTAACCTCTGGAGAGTTTGCTTTGTGAGAATTGTCACGGATTCGATCACACGTGAGGAACTGCGGCGGTTGGCAGGTGGTCTGTTCGGTACCATGATCAAAGCTGTTGTTGATATAGGCCTGGAGATCGTGGCCCTCGATGCTGAGCTGCACGCCGATCTGGAGGCGCTGCTCATTGAGCGCGGATCGGGGCAGGAGGATCTGTGGGGGATCAACTTGTATCCAGGCGAGCCTGACGAGAATTTCATAGAGTTCGATTCGATGATCAACGTACGCCCTTATCAGAATAATCGAACACGCGGAGTGGAGAAGGAAGAGATACGCAAGAGGATCGTGGATGTCATCGGCATGAGGATTCAGTCGTGAGTTTTCGGCACACGGAACTTGCAGGCGGCCGTTGGCGTACTCTGTCCTTTCTGGAGCAGATGGCGAACGTCGGCAGTGAGGTGTCGCGGGCATTGAATTGGCAGGAAAAGGGGAATCCGAGTCACAGTATACTGGCCTACGAGCGAGCGCTGGAACTGCTTGCTCTGACCGTCAAAGATCCTCGGAATCTGGCTCGCGTGCGGGAATTGACCCGCCTCCACGAGGCACTCGTGGACTTTTTTCAGGGGTCAAACGAGTTCGCCTCCTCGGAGGCTATCCTGCGTCGGTACTTTGATGCCTTCGCATATGCAGCGCGGAAGGATCGTTGAAGGCGGCGACAGCGAGCTCATTGGGCGGAAACAGATTCCGATCCATGCGGACGCAGCGATCACTTCCTCCACCGGAGGTCGATCGAGCCCATGCCGACCGAGAGATCGAGAATCAGCCGATCCTCGGCTGATTCGAAATCAGGTGATTCGTATATACCATCTTCAACTTCGTCGAGGTTGCCTCCATGCAGGTCCACTGAAGAAAACCAGTGGCCGCCGTCGGTCTCGATGCGCACCGGCAATCCCTTGGGAAGAATAATGTCTGCCGAGCCCATACCGATCTCCAGATTGGCCTTTGACTCCCCGTGGTATACGCCGCGAAAATCCATATCGAAGCTCCCGGCTCCGCCTGAGAACTCGAAGCGGTCGAAGTTGGCGTTTCCCAGATTGAGCAGATCAAGGCTCGATGCGCCCGCCTGAATGCGCAGGTTCATGAGTCGTTCAGGGTTCTCGTCGGAGAAGTTGATCTTTCCTGAGGCGGCGCCGACCTCAACACGAAGATTCGTGAGCGGAACTCCGCCAAGATCAATGTTACCGTCGCACGCACCAAGCTTGAGCGTGGCCCTCATCGGATAGTGACGGGACAACTGCAGGTTCCAACGATTGCGGAAGTTGTCGAGGTGGAGGTGCCGGCGCATTTCGCTCTGGAGGTCAATGCTCTGAACGCCTCCTTCAGTCGCGTACTCGATGGTCTCTTTGACTTCGGATGGATCGCGGTCGATGTCGAGTCTGGCGCTTTCCTCGAAATCAGCGGGTGTAATGTTGAATGTGCCTGCGCTGAATTCGCATGACAGATCAACGCGCGTTACCCCCTGCGCTGAAATGACTTCCGATCTCTTCTCAGCCGTCCCGGCGAAGCTCGCTGAGGTTAACAGGAGCAGATAAGCCGCTGTTCGCTTGATGCTCATAGTGATTCCTCCGTACTTTCTCGTGTGCGTTCCTGAATCAGGTACGATGACGGGTGAATCTTTGTTTCGGGAATGCTCAGCGACCGCCGTGGGGCAAAGGGGGTTCTTGATCTCCAGGTGATGGTCGGGGTGAGGCTGACAAGGGTGCGTTAACCGAGGGGGGCTGGGGAGTACGTGGGGGGGGCGGCGTCGGAACCTCGGGCCGCCGGAATGATCGTTGGAAACGCGAGCTTACATATTCACGAAAGCCGAACCGAGTCAGGGCAGCCGCGCCGATGCCGGCGCAAACTGGCGCCGTTGACGCGAGAATCGCGACGACGAGGAAGAACGTACCGAACCCTCTGGAGACAGAGTCTCCCGCTCCTAGCAGGATTGCGACGACAAACCAGATGATCATGAACGCCAGGGTCCCGGCCAGCGAATTGGCCATCGGTCCCAACGCCGGATAGCCCAATCGTCTACCAATGCGCTCAGCTATCCCGGTCGCCTGCGCGACCACGCCGAGGAAGGCGGCAAGAACATAGAACATCGGGATAAACGGAACGGCGACCAGGCCAACAATCGTTATGGCGACAACGCCAATGATAAACGGAAGCAAGAAGAAGAGCCCGAGCCCGAGGAAAAAAGTCCTGATCTTATATTGAGTCATACAGCACCGGAAGGTGTCAAATTGTTTCCGGGCCAGCGAGACCGCCAGAAAGCCAAGCAGCAGCAGGCCAGCGGTGAAACTCAGAACGATGATCAATCCGTCAATTGAATATGATTTGGCAAAGGCGTCGGTCGGGAAATCGATAAGGGGGTCGGTAATGATCTTGTCCCCTTGAACGACACCGCCCGGTTTAACTTCGATTTCCGGCGATTTGATTGTTCCATCCACCTGGCCTGCCCCCGTGACCAGAACGCGCCCAGTGATCGACTGAACATCTCCCTTCACCCAGCCATTTACAGTCACTTTGCCATAGGCAATGATATTACCGGTGACATACTGTCCGTAGCCGACATCAACTCGGGTTTGAAACCTTTTGACGGTAAGTTCTTCTGTACAGCGTTGATGTACTGGCAGGGCTTTTACTTCTGATGCACTTCTGGTGGACCCTCTGCGCTTTGCGTGGGGAGACCCGATTTCGGGCACGAACAGATCCCGCTCGAAGTTGTATGTCCAGCGCCCACCCAGAGTATCGGTAGCTGTGATCCCCTCAGGAGTTAATTCGATTTCATTGAATAACGTGTCGGAAGTAGGGTTGGAGCTTGCCCCTGCTCGACTGGCGTCGATGTCAGTCCCCGCCTGACACGCGGCGACCATCGACATCCATAGTGCCGCTATGAGAATACAAAGCTTCATCTTACATCCCATGTAAGAAACGGTTTACTGAAATTCGGCGACTCTGACGTCACCCGAGATTGAATTCAGCGTTATCTTGACTCCTCCGGAGCCGATCTCTCCGACCATGCGGTTGCGGGTCATCGATTTTACAACTACGGGAATCTCTGTCCTGATGTTCCCTTTTGTCGATGTGACGGCGAGCCTGCCCGAAGACTCTTCGGGAATCAGGAGATTGATATCGCCACTTTCAGTTTCGACATAGTAATCGCTATCGCTATTCAGATTGGTTTGGATTCTGACATCGCCCCGAGAGGTTGTCAGGTCTACTGCCCCTCGTTCTTGAAGCAGCTCGATATTGGCGGACAGCGATTTCACGCGTACGTCTCCCTCAATCCACTGCAGCGAGATAGTCCCAGTGGGTTGGCGGACGGTCACCGGTCCAAAAAGCAATTCCCCGATCGTTGTTCCGGTTCCGTTGTCGATGGTCACGGCCCCCTCGACACTCGTGAGATGGATATCTGACGCGGAACTCCGCAGGGATACATCTCCGACAGTCTGGGCGATTGCAATCCCTCCTGAGAGGTTGTCGATTGAAATGGAACAATGGATCGGGACCGCGACTGAGAAGTCGACGCTGCCGTACGAGTCCAGGCCGCCTCCAAAGACCTTGTTCCACAACGAGCGGTTCAGGTCCTTGACGTCGAGCATGGCGACAGTTATGGCCAGTTTCCCACCGTCTTTTGATGGTTCCACCTTAATCTCCAGATGGTCAGCAACTTCGGCAGCCTCTTGCTGATCGGGGCAGGAGATTCTCTTCACGGCGGTGATGACGACGTTGGGAGAGTCATGGGCGGAGATCTCGATCGTCCCCTTCTGGCTGGTCAAGGATAAATGGATAGTGTCTCGAGTGGGGATAGTCTGCTGAAAGGGATATGTGAATTCCCTCGCCAACAGCCCCGATGCGGACATAAAGACGATCAGTGATGCAGTTATGAAACCGAATCTTGGCATCATTAATGTTGACCTCACCTATGAAGCGCTGGGTCTACAAGTGCCTCAGCTTCTTCTTGAGCAATTCTCGGGCGCGGAATATCCGTGCCTTAACCGTACCGACCGGTATATTCAGTAAATCGGCTATTTCCTCGTAGGATTTATCATCCTTGTGACGATAGATGATGACTTCGCGGTATTTCGGGGAAAGCGAATCGATCGCCTCTTCGATCCCGAAATTCTGCTCTTTTCGCTCAAGATCCTGGCCCGGGTGATAGGAATAGTCGGGAATCTCGATCTCGACCGTACCGTCGGCCGTCTCCATCGGACGATCGAGCGATAGGGCTTGAATACGCTTCTTCCTCAGGTGATCGATCGACGAATTGGCGGCAATCTTGTATAGCCAGGTGGAAAAGCGGTACTCCGATCGATACGAGGCAAGCGCTCCAAAGGCCTTCATGAAGGTTTCCTGCACCAGATCGTTGGCGATTTCGTCGTTTCTGACTATCTTGTTGATAATATGGAAGATGGCGGGACGGTGCTTCTCCATCAGAAACGTGTAGGCCTTCTGCTTTCCCGCCAGCGCCTCTTCAATCATCAGACTGTCTTCGTCGTGCACGCAAGTCTCTCATTGGCCTACGGATAGTCCGTGGCGACCGTTTCATTGTCGCGGGAATATAATACAAACCAAAGTCAGAAGTATATAACAACTCGAGTCTTACGCGAACCTTCGCGTACGCTCTGGGGATAGTGGTGTGAAGCGACTGAGGCAGGGAGCTTTTCAACACATGCAGGGCAAAGCCGATGAATCAGATTTTATACAATTATGGGCTCAAGTGACCGCTGAGGGGGATCAAAGAGTAGAGGGATGATCGCAGCGAGCCGTTAATGGATAAAGATTCAAGAAACTGGTGGTGCATGCTTTACGACTACCCGCAGTATTACGAAATTGCTTTTTCGTTTCGTGACATCAAGCAGGAGACGGACTTCATCGTGTCTTGCTTCAAGAGGTTCTCGAAGATACCCGTCCATCGTGTCCTTGAGATCGCCTGCGGGCCGGCCCCTCACTCAGGAGAGCTGACCCAGCGCGGCTATCGATATTTCGGTCTCGACAATAACCGTAACATGCTCGATTATGCCGCCTATAAATGGCGTCACCTGACACCTCTACCGACTTTTGTAGAGGCCAATATGGTCAATTTTGAGCTTCCCGAGGCCGTTGACTTCGCCTACGTGATGCTTGGCTCCCTTTATCTTGGCGGGCACGCTGATCTTGTGCATCACTTCGATTGCATGGCCGGCGCGCTTCGTCCGGGAGGGCTCTATTTCCTCGATTGGTGCGTTCAGTTCAACGATCCCCTTATCCCACAGGTTGCCTCGGACATGTCACAGGAGCGGGATGGCATCAAGGTGGATTCCCGTTTCAAGATTCGCCTCATCGATTCCGCGAACCAGATGTATGAAGAAATCTGGACAGTCGATGTCAACGATCACGGCCGGCAGAAATCATTCGAAATGGTGGAGCGCAACCGGGCCATTTTCCCTCAAGAGTTCCTTCTCTTTCTTGAGAACCGGAAGGATTTCGAATTCGTCGGGTGGTGGCATGAGTGGGACCTTTCCAAGCCGGTTGGGGGTCAAGCCTTCGTTACTCGTCCGGTGGTGATTGTCCGCAGAAAATAAGGTCTCAGAACGGAGACCCTGAGGCGTCGGTCTGCTCTTCGCATTTGTCGAAAACAACCGGTCCTCGATCTACTCCGCGGCTCGGAAACAGGTGGAACCATCGTGCCCGAGCGCAGGTTATGATCCTTAGCATTATTATATTGGTTTCTCGGATGGGCAAAACTATATTGGTTAACGACAGTTCGGCTGTTCAGATTTTGAACTGATGGCCGACATATAGTGTAACCTACATAGGAGTAGTTTTTTGAACCACAATTGGTTAATCGCCATGGCGGGCGGCCAGGAGCAAGGTGGCGGAAGCGGCCTGATGATGATCATCTGGATCGGGCTGATGTTCGCGATCATGTATCTGCTGATGATCCGCCCCCAGCGAAAGAAACAGAAAGAGCAGGAAAAGCTCTTAGCGGAACTTAAGAAAGGCGACAAAGTCATTACCTCGGGTGGAATGTTTGGGACCATTTTCGCGATCGACGAAGAGCGCAATCGTGTCGTGCTCAAGATCGGCGAGGAAACCAAGCTGGAGTTCTTGAAGAGCTCTATATCCGGCAAGGTAGACCGATAGTGTCGCAGGAACAGTTTTAGGAGTAGGCGTGGCTGAGCGACCGATCGTCAAGTATGGCGACCCGGTATTGCGGGAAGTTTCGGAACCGGTCGACGTGGTCGACCAGGACGTGAAAAATTTGGTGTCCGACATGGTGGACACTCTTAAGAAAGCTCAGGGCCTTGGCTTGGCCGCCGTTCAGGTCGGTGTGCTGAAACGCGTGTTTATCGTCGATCTGTCTGCGGTCGACCTCAATGAAACCCTCAAAGTATTCATTAATCCCGAGATCATCGAGGCCAGCGGGGAGATCGAGCTGGAGGAGGGGTGCCTCTCGTTTCCCGGGATTTACCAGAAAGTCGTGCGTCCGGCCAGAGTACTGGTGCGGGCGACAGGGCTCGATGGTCGTCGTTTCGACCACGCCGCTCAAGGGATGGCGGCGCGAGCGATCCTGCACGAATACGACCATCTTGAGGGAAAGTTGTTCATTGATTTTATTTCGCCAATTGCCAGGACCCTGCTAAGAGGGCGGCTCAGGAAACTGGCCGCCGCATCGTAGCCCCGCGCTCTTTTCAGCCGAATCGGAACTCGCCGCTGGCGGGTTGCCGGCCACAGCCTCAATTCGAATGAACCTTGTGTACATGGGGACACCCGAATTCGCCCGGGGACCGCTCGCCATGCTGGCTGCCAGCAGGCATACGGTTCTCGCAGTTGTTACGGGCGTTGACAAACAGGTCGGACGCGGTCGCCGGTTGTTGTCCACGCCGGTCAAGCAGGAAGCGCTGCGACGCAACCTGCCGGTCATACCGGCGCCGAGTTTGAAGAGTGACGATTTGTATCGAACGCTTGAAGAACTCCGTGCTGATCTGTTCGTGGTTGTTGCGTTTCGGATTCTTCCGGAACGGTTGTTCACGCTGCCAAAACTGGGGGCGATTAACGTTCACGCCTCGCTTCTTCCCAGGTATCGTGGTGCCGCCCCGATCAACTGGGCCATTATCAACGGGGAGTCCGAAACCGGTCTAACAAGTTTCTTTCTCACGAAGGATGTTGATGCTGGTGATATCATTCTCCAGGAGAAGACCGAGATCGGCGGCGATGAAATCTTTGACTCATTGTACACGAGGCTTTCCGCGATGGCCGGACCGTTCCTGATCCGGACGCTTGACTTGATCGAGAGCGGTCAGCGAACACGAATTGCGCAAGATAGCTCGTCGGCGTGTCCCGCGCCGAAGATCACACCTGCCAGCGCCGTGATCGATTTCGGCTTTCCCGCCGAGAAGGTTCGGGATTTCATCCGTGGGTTATCGGCCCGTCCTGGAGCGTACACGCTATTTCGAGGCCAACGAATGAAAATTCTCGAGGCGAAGCGAATTGAGACAAGTGTATCGGAGCGGTTGCGTCCCGGCGCCGTACTGCCCGACAAGAAACGACTGCTGGTGCAATGCCGCCAGTCAGTCATCGAATTGACACGTGTTGTCCCACAGGGGAAGGCCGAAATGGACGGCACGTCGTTTATCAACGGATTCAGACTTCAGCCGGGAGAAGTACTGGGAGAAACTCTGAGGGGGGATTAAGGAGCACAAGTGAAACGGGAGATACTAATCAATTCCACCGAGTACGAGACGCGGTTGGCTATCCTCGAGGATGATAACCTCGTCGAACTCCAGGTGGAACGCCCGGATACCGAACGGATGGTTGGCGATATTTACAAGGCCAAAGTCAAGACGGTTTTGCCAGGGATGCAGGCCGCCTTTGTCGACATCGGCATGGAAAAGGCCGCCTATCTCCATTCTTCGGACATTGGCAAGGACTATAACCGCCGCTATGATTCTGAAGATGATGAGGAGACGCCTGCTGAAATCGTTCGAAAGACGCGGCGGGCGGGCATCGAAACGGTGCTGAAGCGCAATCAGGAGATTCTGGTTCAGGTAATCAAAGAGCCGATCAGCACCAAGGGGCCGCGAGTGGCCTCAGAAATCTCTATTCCCGGACGGTATCTGGTAATTGTGCCCGATGACGACCATGTCAATGTGTCCAAGAGGATCACGGACTGGGGAGAACGGAAGCGACTGAAGAAAGTGGTCGCTCCGCTGCGCCCTGAAGGATTCGGACTCATTATCAGGACCGAGGCCGAAGGACGCAGTGAGGATGACTTTAAGGCCGATATCAAACGCCTCCTCAAGCTGTGGTCGAAACTGAAGCGGAAAGCGGACACGCTTCCGGCACCAGCGCTTATCCACAAAGAGGCCGAGATGACGGTTTCCATGATCCGCGACGTCTTCACCGACGATGTCCAGCGAATCGTGGTCGACAATCGGGAAGATTACAAGAAAGTGATCAGCTTTGCCCGCCAGGTCGCGCCGCATCTCAAGGATCGTGTGCAACTCCACAAAGGGAATCAGCCGCTCTTTGATCAGTACAAGCTGGAGCCCGAGATCGAGAAAATGCTCTCGCGTAAGGTCTGGATCAAGAAGGGAGCCTATATCATCATCGACCAGACCGAAGCGATGGTGACGATCGATGTGAATACCGGACGCTTTGTCGGCAGTCGCGATCAGGAACAGACAATCTTCGAAACCAACCTGCAGGCGGCTCGCGAGACAGCGCGGCAGATTCGACTGCGTGACATCGGTGGTCTGATTGTCGTTGATTTCATCGATATGTACAACCGGGAAAACCGCAGACGGCTGTACGAGGAATTCAAGAATGCATTCCGGAACGACCGCGCTAAGCGCGGGATAAATCCGGTCACTGATTTCGGGTTGGTCGAAATGACCCGTGAACGAGTGCGCCCCTCACACATGCACACGCTGTCTGAACCCTGCCCGCATTGTGATGGCTTGGGTCGAATAGTCTCCAAGGAGAATATGGCGACCAAGATCGAACGCTGGTTTGTGCGTGCCAACGGCGCTCGCAAGTACGACAAGTTCCATCTTGTCGTGAACCCGAATTTAGCCTCGCTTCTATCCGACAACGGGACGAATCGGATCGAACGAATGATGAAAATCAATAAGTTCAAGATCAATCTGGTTCGCGATACGACCATGTCGCAGGAGTTGTTCAAGGTGTATAACGCCTCGGACAACAACGAGATAACTGAGCTGTATACAGTCTAAGCAGTCGATAATCCGACAGCGTCGATCAATCCGGGTTGGGTTGATCGACGCTTTTTTTATTGTATAATGATGTCCTTGTTTTGGCATATATTGAAATCTGTATGGCTGAGGCGCTTCACAAGACTGAAATTGAAATCAAGATCAAGCTTGATACTTTCACCGACTACCTGAAGCTTGTCGGGTTTCTCGGTCAGATCGAAAGCGAAGAACACCAGATCAACGGCTTCTTTGACTCTGAAGATCGACGAATAGCCAAGGGGGGGTGGGCGCTGCGTGTGCGTGTGGAAAACCATCGCGGACTTGTAACTGTCAAGAGTATCCCGACACGAGCTGGGTTGGCCGTTATCCGACAGGAGATTGAGGCCGAGATCGGGCGTGGTGAGGCGCTCGCAGTCCTCGCGCTCCAGACCGATGTGCTCACACTCGATGTTATGCCAATCAGTTTCATTAGGAACGAGTTTCCGAACGTGCATCTGGCCCGCTTGATCCAGTTCGACAATACACGCCAGAAGAAGCTGTTCCGAATCGGCGACTACAACTACATCCTGGAAATCGACAAGACTGAGTACAGCGATGCGTCGGTCGATTACGAGCTGGAGATCGAGCTGAGCGATCCTTCACGGGTCGACTCGGTCGAGGCGCAGTTGCGAAAACTGTTCGCGACCCTGGGGATTCCTTTCGAGAAACAATCTGAGAGCAAATTCGCGCGGGCGCTTCGCAAAGCGCGTATCCACTGACCCTTCGCGGGTTCATTCTACCGTCCTTTGACATTGCTGCCTGCGTTGCTTTGTCGATCCAACCAGCACGGCTCTTTAGTACATGTCGCTATCCTTGTTATCGTGACAGCAAAGCGAGAGAACCGAACTCGACGGGGGGACTTGACTTGCGAGTAGTTTTTTCTAACTTGTGTGGATTCTCGCGTGATGCTTGTCAGACCGGAGGAGTGGCTGAGCGGTCGAAAGCGGCGGTCTTGAAAACCGTTGTACCGAAAGGTACCGTGGGTTCGAATCCTACCTCCTCCGCCAGATTAGTGCTGAGTCGGAAGCAAGGTGCGAGTTGCGTAGGAGTAGACTGATCACGCTGACGCTCGCGTTTTCGCACGATGGTGTGCTACGAGGTTGCCATTGAAGAAACTGTCTTCAGTCTCGCGTAATCCTGCAATCCCGTGAGCTAAGTGGTTCAGTGAAATCCCGTTTCCGGCCGACGTACAAGCGGAAGATAATTGTTGGGGATATACTGGATTGCATTGACCCATTATATGAGGGTAGCGGGCGCGGCAATGGGCACGTACACGTTCCGCTGCCACGGATCAAGATAGTGTGACGGCGAGGGAGAGCCCCCTTATTTTCAGTCTTCGTTCATTATTCTTTTGACATATCTTATGGTCAAACGTACTAAGATGTAAGCCTATGTCGACACACACTGTACCGTTCTCCCGATATCTTCTCCGCCAGTTCATGCTGTTCGCAAGTGTTGCGCTCATGTGCCTTGGGGCGGGCTGTTCGCAACAGAAATCTTATGATCCGAATTCGCCGGTGATCGTCTTGTCCGCCAGTAGTCTTCACTTTTCCGCAAATGCCGGTGGTAGCCCGGCACCGCTCCAGTACGTGGAGATCAGTAACGCCGGGTTGGGGAAGTTCGAGTTTCAGGCGACCCGGACATCTCGCTGGCTGAGTATCAACACAACTGGTATAGCTCCGGACACGATGGTTATTTCCGCATTCCCGCTGGCGTCGATGACTGCCGGTCTCTACACGGATACACTTGTGATCAGTGCGTCAAAGGCGACCAATTCACCCCAAAAGATCGTGGTGACTTTCACGGTAAATGAAGCGCTCGGGATAGTTCCGACGAGCCTCTACTTCGATATGCCTACCAGTGGCCCAGTCCCATTTCCGGAAACGCTCACTCTCTTAAGCAACGGGGGCGGCATTCTGCATTTCAGTGCGACTATTCCGGAGAGCTGGCTTCTGTTCTCAGTCTATTCCGGCGGGACACCCGATACAATTGTGGCGTCGATCGACTCCACCAATCTGAGGTCCGGGACATATACGCAGACCGTGTCCTTTGCCGCTCCTGATGCCTACAACTCACCGGTTGCTGTCTCGTGCTCTTTGCGCATTCTTCCCTGGTATCCGCAACGCATTTTCGGAATTAACAATCTGCACGGGATCTATTTCCATGACAGCCAGCACGGACTGGTGGTCGGGTTTATCCCCAACGCGCCCGAGCCGCTCGGTATCATCTATGGAACCACCGACGGAGGCGTGACCTGGAACGAACGGAAGACCGATTGGGGGACCGAGATCGGCGGACTCGATTTCATCGACAATGCTCACGGCTGTGCAGTAGGGACCAGAGGACGAAGTTATGTAACAAGCGACGGTGGCGTGACGTGGGACAGGGTCACGAACGACACGACGTTATCGCTCTGGAAAGTGAAACTCCTCACGACAGATACGGGCTGGGCGGTGGGACCGAGGGGTCTGTTGGGAAAGACTGTTAACGGCGGGAGAAGCTGGACGCGAAAGGTCATCGCCGGTGTCGATTCTTTGCCACTCGGGAACCTGTTTTTTCAGAATTCGGCTACGGGGTGGATCGTCGGCAACGGGGGGCTCCTACTGTACACCTTTGACGGTGGCGGCAGCTGGGTTCGCGTTCATGATGCGGAGTTTGTCGGCACCGACCTTTGGGGTATTACTTTCCAGGGAACTGAGGGCTGGATTGTTGGGACAAGCGGGAAGGTCTTCCATACTGCTGATGGTGGCACGACGTGGAGCCTGCAGAGCACCCCAACGACAGAGCGGCTTGACGTAGTGCGATTTATCAACGAAACCACAGGATGGATTGTTGGCGACCGAGGCACAATCCTCCACACCGAAGACCGTGGAGCCACGTGGGAAGCGCAGGTGTCAGGCGTGGAGGACCACTTGTTCGATCTCTTCATGACGAGCGATCGACGCGGCGTGGCGGTCGGTGAATCCCGCCTCGTACTCACGACGTACAATAGCGGGAAGTGACCCGCTCCTCTTCTAATCTTCCCAATCGGCGATGAAAATATTCGTTTCGTGAGGCTTACGGCCGTTTCGATTCGACGCGAACACCAATTTCTTCCCGTCGTGGGAAAACATCGGAAACCCGTCGAAAGATGTGTTGAAGGTCACCTGCTCGATCTTACGGGAGGCAATGTCGATGAGATAGAGATCGAAGTCGCGACCTTTGGGATCGTTCGTATTGGAGCAAAAAATGATCTGCTTTCCGTTGGGATGGAAATATGGAGCGAAGTTGGCGGCGTCATTACCGGTCAGTTGGATGGGCTTCCGATCCTTCACGTTCATGATGTAGATTGCCAGATGTGACGGCCGCACCAACCCCTGCGACAGCAACTTCTGATAGTCCTTGAGTGTGTCACCCGTCGGTCGGGACGCCCGCCAGCAGACCCATTGATTGTCATACGAGAAGAAGCCGCCGCCATCATACCCGGGGAGGTTGGTCAACTGCTCTACATGCGAACCGTCCAGATTCATCATGAACAATTCAAGGTCGCCGGTTCGCACGGACGTGAACAGAATATGTTTTCCGTTCGGAGAGTAGACTGCTTCAGCGTCGTAGCCGGGAGTCTCAGTCAGTCGGCGGATATTACTACCGTCAGGGTCAGCTTTGAAAATGTCATATGACTTGTACAGCGCCCAGACGTACCCTTGCGACATGTCGGGCCGAGGCGGGCAGCTCTCACCTCCCTCGTACGTAGAAGCATAGATGATCGCGCTGTTGTCGGGAGCAATGAACGAACAGGTTGTTACCCCTTTGCCGTTCGACACCATGCGGACATCAGAGCCGTCGGCTTTCATTCGAAAGATCGCATCGCAGGGGAGCGAATCAAGATTGGTCTGAAAGATCAGTTCCGTGCCGTCGTGGGAGAAATAGGCCTCGGCATTCTGGCCACCGAAAGTTAATTGCCTTATGTTCTTGAGGTGTTTTTCACCATGAATTGCTGAGTCTGGCGCGGAACCTGGTTGTGCCAACGACGCCGCGGATGCAAGCCCGACAAAACCCGCAGTTAGAATAAGGTACTTGACGCTCATCGATTCCTCCATGAAATCATAGTTCTGGAAATATCAATCACTGTCATCATTTCACAACCATAAACCACTCACCCAATTCTCTATTCATACCTACCCGACTTTGCCCATCACTCCCCGCAGGTGGCTGAGCCGATCAGCTTCAGGGACATGGGTGAGGTCGATCATGATGCGTGCTGCGCCCAGAAGAGAGAATTCCATCGGGTAGGGAGTACCGCGACGAAACGCCTCAACCTCGTTGCGCGTCAATTTACGGTCTTCGCTGAAAAAGAGGTTCGCGATACCGCTGCGTATCTTCACTTTCTCGATTTCCAGGATAGACGCTGCAATCTTGACCGCGGTTGCGTCGAACAAACAGGTCGCCGACAGCGGCGGTCGTCCAAAACGATCAGCGATCTCTTCACGAATCTTCTCGACCTCGTCGAGATTGCGAGCATCCGCCAAACGGCGATAGATGTCGACTTTCTGCTGGCGGTCATTGACGTAGTCGTCGGGGAGGTACGTTTCAATATCCGTTTCGAGCTTAGTCTCTGGAAGGGCAGTGACCTGCTCTCCCTTGAGTTCGGCCACGGCTTCATCGAGCAGTCGATTGTACAGATCGAAGCCGATCTCCTCGATGTATCCCGACTGCCTGGCGCCGAGAATTGTGCCGGCCCCGCGGATCTCAAGATCCCGCATCGCCAAGGCAAAGCCGGCCCCGAGGTCGGAATGCGCTTCCAGCGCCCTCAGGCGCTTGATAGCGTCTTGACCGAGCAGGCGGACGGGTGGAGTGATCAGATATGCATATGCCCTGAGGGCGCTTCGACCAACCCGACCGCGAATCTGGTACAGCTGCGCAAGACCGAATCGGTCGGCGCGATTGATGATGATCGTGTTGGCCGTCGGAATATCAAGGCCTGATTCGATAATGGAGGTGCAGAGCAGGACGTCGAACTTGCGCGCCAGAAAGGCTAACATGATCCCTTCTAGGGAGCGTTCGTGCATCTGGCCATGAGCAATCGCAATCTCGACGTTTGGAACCAGCTTCTTCAGATAATGGTACATAGCATCGATTGTCTGCACACGATTGTGTACGAAAAACACCTGGCCGCCGCGATCGATCTCGCGCAGAATTGCCGTGGTCACGATCTCCGGATCGAAATCGACGATCTCGGTGTGGATGGGGAGGCGGTCTTTGGGCGACGTGTTGATGATGCTCATGTCGCGCGCACCCAACAGCGACATCTGGAGAGTGCGCGGTATCGGCGTGGCGGTCATAGCCAACGTGTCAACGGTGGCTTTCATCTGGCGCAGCTGTTCTTTGTGCTTAACGCCAAAGCGATGTTCTTCGTCGATCACCAACAGCCCAAGATCGCGGAATGCGACATCGGCCGAGAGCAGGCGATGGGTTCCTATGACCAGATCTGTTGTACCGGCGGCGATCTCTTTCACCGTCTGCAATTGTTCAGCCCGATTTCTGAAGCGTGAGAGGAGTGAGATCGCGAAAGGATAGTCAGCAAGTCGCTCTCGGAAGGTGGCGAAATGCTGCTGGGCGAGAACGGTCGTCGGAACCAACACCGCCACCTGTTTACCGCTATCCAGCGCCTTGAACGCTGCGCGCAGAGCCACTTCGGTCTTACCATAACCGACATCGCCGCAGACCAATCGATCCATGGAACGTTCCAGCATCATGTCACGCTTGACATCATCGATAGCTTTCTGCTGGTCGACGGTTTCGTCGTACGGAAAAGCGGCCTCGAGCTGCTTCATCCAAACCGAATCATCACCAAAGGCGTACCCCGGACGCGCTCTTCGCTCAGCGTACAGTCTTACCAGATCGGCCGCCATGTCAGCAATGGCCCTCTTTGTCTTTTCCTTGAGTTTTTCCCAACCGGGACCGCCGAGTTTGGTCAATTCCGGGGCAGAATCCTTGCCGGAATACTTCGAGACCCGATTGAACTCTTCTATCGGCACATAGAGACGATCGGAGCCGTCGTACTGGAGCCACAGGCAGTCGCGATGACGGTTGTCGACCAGCAAGGTCTGCAACCCGAGGTAGCGGGCGATGCCGAAATCCGTGTGAACAACGTGATCTCCCTTGTTGAGGCTCGAATAGTCGGCGATCGCCACCCCCTCCTTGAACTTCTTCTTGCGGGTGCGTCGGTGATGCCGGCTGAAGATCTCATGATCAGTCAGAATCGCGAATCGGCCATCGGGACAAACAAAACCTCCCCGGAGATTCGCCGTTTCGATGTGAGGTCGGTGAGGTAAGTCGACTTTCTGTGCGATCAGCTCTGCGAGTCGTTCCGCCTGGGAATCGTTGTCGGCGGCGATCAAATAGGAGATACCGAGGCTTCGATATTCGGTCAGTGTGTGCGCCAGCAGATCGAGTCGGGCGGCAAGTGATGGATGCGGCTGGCAATTGAAGGGGACTGTTTCGTGGTCCCCGCCACGAAACGGCCGGTGGTCTATCGTCTGAAACGAATCAAGGCGAGTGAACAATTCATCAGGAGGATGGTAGTACTCGTGAGGTTGGGGAAGTCGCGAAAACCGGGGAAGCAAACGATTATAGAGCATGCGCGCTTCCTTCAGGACCTCTTCGGCCTCAAGATGCAGCGACTCCTCGCCTTCAAAGAACAAGACGGCATCGGGTGGAATATAGTCGAGAAACGAACCACGCTCCTGACCCAGGAGGAGCGACAGCCACTCGAGCCCCGGCAGTTCGGGATCGTTGAGATAGCGGGCCCTGATGAAGTCGGCGTCGGCATCGGCCAGCGCGACCAATCGTTCTTCGAGAGTTTCCTGGGTAATCGGAACTTCACGACGGGGTAGAATCCTGACCTGCTCGATTTGCGCCAGAGTGCGTTGGGTGCCGACGTCGAATTCCCTTATTGTCTCAATCTGATCGCCGTCGAATTCGATTCGGACAGGCGCGTCGGCCCCGGGGGTAAAGAAATCGATCAACCCGCCACGACGCGCGAAATCACCGACCTCTTCAACGACCGAGGCTCGATGGAATCCAAGCCGAATCAACCGATTAACAAGCTCTTCGAGATCGACCTCTCTTCCAATCCGAAGGTCAACCTGACTTGCTTCAAGTACGGCACGCGGTAAGGTCGGTTCCATGAGCGCACGAACAGGGCAGACCACGGCGGAAAGTGACTGATCGACCAATCCTGACAACGTCGAAATCCGCTTCCCCATGATCTCCCCAACCGGCGCACGGAAATCGTAGGGCAGGATTTGGCGTGACGGGTAGTGAGCGACGCATTTCTCACCGAGCAGGAATTGCAGGTCCTCGAAAATGTCGCTGGCCAGTTCCGCGCGGCGGGTGACGACCAGAATCGGCTGGGAACGCGCTCGACAGAGGGAGGCAATCAGGAGAGCGTCCGCCGACCCCGCGAGCCCGCTTACCGGAATCTTGCGTGACGAGCCTGACAGTATTGTGTCACGTACGCGTTTGACAGGGTCGTAGTCTGACCATACGCCAAGGACATGATCAAGTTGTCCCCCCTTCGATTCGATCACTCTGCCGGTCTCGATGTTTTTCATCACATGCAAAACAGCGCCGCCCCAGCCAAACTATGACCGGGGTGCTGATTATCCTTTGCGCTAATATAGTGCGGCTTGGTCTTTAACCCAAGTGATGGTTGGACAAAAGAGAGAGAGCTTCGACCGACTCGGCCCAGGCCGGCGGAATTACTCGCCAGTGATGTCGGTCGTGAGATTGTCGCCTATAGCGACTTGATCGTATTCTCGCTCTTTGGCGGAGTAGAGAACGAGAATTGTGACCCTCCGATTGCGGGGATCCTGCGGGTTCGATTGAATCATCGGGAATCTGTCGGAATAGCCGCGAACTTCATGGATTTGCCCTGTCGCCAGACCCGACACCTCCATCAGTTCGCGAGCAGCATTCGCCCGATCGGCCGAGAGTTCCCAATTCGTATAACCAGTTTGGCCGATATAGTTGGCGTCGGTGTGCCCTTCCATGACGAGTCGATTCTGAAGTTTCCCCAATTCACGAGCGATAGTGATCAGGATCACGGCGCTCTGCTGAAGCAGTTTGGCAGAACCAGGCTCAAAGAACGCGGGAGCATCTTCCGATTCATTCAGGACAATCCGCAACCCCTCGGAGGTCATCTGGAACTTGACGTTCTTCTTGAGTCGTTTGAAGGCTTCCTCGCTCTCGAGACTCTTCAGGATGTTCCGAGCGGCGAGGGAGAGTTGCTCTGTTTCACCGGCGGTCGGGATGATCTCCTTGTTCCCCGCCGGAGCGTTGATCATTCCCATGGCCTGTTCACCGGCTTTGATCGCTTTGGCTGAACCTTTCAGTACGCCGGATCGTCCTTGCTGCATGAACTTACCCGGGTCGCGAAAATAACCAGCGACCGCTTCCTTGACATCCTGCTTCTGACCGACCAACCACATGACCAAAAAAAAGGCCATCATGGCCGTCATAAAATCCGCAAAGGCAACTTTCCATGCCCCCCCGTGGTGTCCGCCATGTCCACCCTTCTTGCGTTTGATTATGATTGGCTGAACTGATTCTTCGGCCATGTCGGCTACTTTTTCTTGGCCTCGTTGCAGGCCTTTTCGAGATCGACGAATGACGGGCGCACTTCATCATAAAGAGAACGCCGGGCGAACTCCACGGCAATCACGCCCGCCACGCCCTTATGAAACGATAGCAGAGCATGTTTCATGCATCCGAGATATTGTTTGGTGTCATGGGTGCGATGGCTGAGACTCGCGGCAAGAGGACCGACGAAACCATAGCAGCCGATAATGCCGATGAACGTGCCAACCAAAGCGGCGGCAATCTTATGCCCAATTTCAGCCGGTGGACCGTCGATAGCGGCCATGGTCAGGACAACACCCAACACTGCGGCGACAATTCCAAGTCCCGGCAGTGAATCAGCTACAGAATTGAGGGCTTGAGACGGCTTCAGCTCTTCTTCATGGAGGACTTCAATATCCCCCTCCATCAGATCCTCAAGATCGTGGGGTTGGACGGAACCGGAAATAATCACCCGCATCGTGTCCGCGAAGAAGGCTACAGCATGGTGATTCTTCAGAAACTTCGGGTATCGCTTGAAGATCTCGCTATCCTGGGGATGTTCCACATGATTCTCGAGCCCAACCAAGCCGTCGCGGCGGGCTACATTGAAGATTTCGTACATCATGACCAGTAGATCGAGATAGTCCTTCTTATGCAATCCGCCGCCAAGGACTCCTTTGACCTGCGCTACGATGTTCTTAATGATGGGAAGGGGTGTAGCGATGAGCATCGAGCCGAGAGCGGCGCCGCCGATGATCATGAGTTCCAGCGGTTGAGAGAGGGCCATGATCTTCCCCCCCTCGAGCACAAATCCACCGATGACTCCTGCTAAAACGACAGCCGTACCGATAAAAATGAACATAGGTATATTCTACACTTCTGGCGTGTCTCGGCGGACTTGCCAGACAATCGCCGTATCTGTTTTATACCGTCTATATCGACTTTTTGGCAGTTTCCTAAAGACCGCGAAATGACGCGATTGCACACTCCGGATGGAGGGGCATTCCACGATGAAAAAGCTTGTTGTGAGCCGGGCCGACATCATACTTTCGAGAACGTAACAAGGCGGACAAGGCGTGCATCGGCTATTCACTTCCAAACGGTTGTTTGTAATTTTACTCTTTCTCTTTGTCGGCTTCCTGGCGAGTGAAGTATCAGGGTCGCCATCGGAATCGGGGAATTCTGGTGACGTACTTGGGGTTCTGCTTGAGCTGATAGTCGTTCTCCTGGCCGCCAAACTTGGGGGAGATCTCTTTGAACGTATCGGGCAACCGGCTGTCCTTGGGGAACTGCTGCTCGGGATGCTTATCGGCAATCTGCATTTGATCGGGTTCGGTGAGTTCTCGGGCTTCAAGGAGAGCGTGCAGCTGGAGATTCTTGGTGAGCTCGGAGTGATCATTCTTCTGTTCACGGTCGGGCTCGAATCATCAGTAACAGAAATGCGTAAGGTCGGTCCGATCGCGTTCATGGTTGCCCTGTTCGGTGTGATTATCCCGTTCTTACTGGGTTGGGGAGTGGCGAGCTTCTTCTTACCAGACGAGTCGATCTATGTGCATGTCTTCGTGGGTGCGACCCTCACCGCCACTTCGGTCGGTCTGACGGCTCGAGTTCTGAAAGATTTGGGAAAGCTCAGAACACGGGAGGCCCAAATCATTCTGGGAGCGGCGGTCATTGATGATGTGATGGGGTTGGTCATTTTGGCAGTGGTTGTCGGCGCGATTACAGCAGCCGCGTCGAGTGCAGCTGTTAGCGTGGAGTCGACGATGGTTCTTTGGATTGTCGCTAAGGCTCTGATGTTCACTGTCGGTGCCCTGGTAGTAGGCTTCCTCGTGACGCCACGGATATTCAAGATCGGCGCAAGATTAAGAGGAACCGGAGTGCTGTTGTCGATAAGCCTGCTGATCTGCTTTGGAATGGCCTATGTTGCGGGACTCATTGGGCTTGCCCCGATCGTAGGCGCATTTGCGGCGGGGTTAATCCTTGAAGATGTGCATTTCGCTGATTTTCGTTCAAAAGGGGAGCGTCACCTCGAAGAGTTGATTTCCCCAATTGCGGTTCTGCTCGTGCCGATCTTCTTCGTTCGAATGGGCATGCTCGTCGACCTGACAACATTTGGACAGATCGGGATCCTCGGATTCGCCGGAGCTGTGACCTTGGCTGCCATCATTGGAAAGCAGGCCTGTTCCCTCGCGATCTGGGACAAAGTGACAGATCGGTGGTCAATTGGTCTTGGGATGATCCCTCGTGGAGAAGTCGGGTTGATCTTCATCGGAATCGGGTCGAAGCTGGTTCTGGACGGCGCTCCAGTGGTCAGTGCGGGGACGTACTCGGCGGTTGTGATCATGGTTGTTGTTACGACATTTGTGACTCCACCGTTGTTAAAGTGGTCGCTGGGACGCCGCTCAGGTCACGATCAGCCTCAAGACAGATGACAGGGATGTCTCGGCTGATTCAAGTTTTGGCAGGTCGCGACAAAAAAGTCAAACCAGAGCTTGACAGGGCGTGCGGTGGCCTGTATATAGGCAGTCCGGCCACACGGTGAACGATAGCCACTTCGGCGGTTCGTTCGTCGGTCGCGAGAAAATGATCGCGGGGTGGAGCAGTCTGGTAGCTCGTCGGGCTCATAACCCGAAGGTCGCAGGTTCAAATCCTGCCCCCGCCACCAATTTCAAACCTCTGAGTGATAGAGACTTCGGAGGTTTCTTTTTTGGGGGGATTTTCTTCGAAAATCGGATTTGCTAACAGTTTGCTAACAGAATTTCCGAAAACTGCTGAATCCAATCTCTTCGCCGCCTCTTGTTGCGTTCCGGGAAACAAGTGTCCGTATCGATCCAGTGTGGTCTTGGCACTGGCGTGCCCAAGCTGGCTTTGCACGAACTTGATGTTCTCTCCATTCGCAATCAGAAGTGACGCGAAAGTATGCCTCAGGTCATGGAAGCGTATGCGTCGTAGTCCCGCTCTGTCGAGTGCTGGCTGAAACTCCCGCTTCACAACGTTGTCCGGGTCCAGCGGCTTGCCCTGATCCGTGCAGAACACGAGGTCAGAATCAAATCGCTGAGTGCGCAAGCGGTGCTGTTCAAGATGCCGCTGCAATGTTGGGGACATAATTATTCGCCGAACACCGTTCTGCGACTTCGGAGAAACGAATGTCCCTTTATAGAGCGACCGCCTGATGCAGATTTGCGCTGAGCGCCAGTCGATATCGCCCCACTGTAGGGCAAGCAACTCGCCCCTGCGCATTCCAGTCAGGACCTCCGTCAGGTGAAGCGTGAAATGCTGCGGCCTGACGTGTTGCAGCAAGAGCGAAATTTCTTCAGGATTGAGGAAATCCATCTCTTCCTGCTCGACTCTGGGTCGCCGGACGGCGATTGTCGGATCGCGAAAGACGTATCCCCAGTGAAGTGCGTGTCTGAACATTTCCTTCAAAGGAATCAGGATGTTCGCAACGGACTTGGGGGTCAATCCCCCTTTGGAGACCTTCTCAGCGAGAAACGATTGGATATGCGCTCCGCTGATTCTGTCGAGATTGAGGTCGCCGAATACTGGAATCAAGTGCAGCCTGAGGATCGCTTCATAACTAACATAGGTGGAGGGTTTGACCGACACCTTTGCATAGTCAGAAAGCCACCTTGCCGCGAAGTCTCTGAAAAGGACCTTCGTTTCTTCCGGCATTATGCCGGTGTTCATTGCGCCGATCCGTTTCGCCAGAAGCTTCTCAGCCTGCTTCTTTGTGCGACCTGCAACTTCCCACTTCTGCTTGTCGCCCACTCGATATACGATGGAGTAAGTATCAGAGCGTTTGACGATGCTTCCTTGTGCCAATTCTTCTTCACCTCCTTTCCATTTGGCTAGGTTAAATGGTTCCGGAAAATTGACGAACACCGGAGGAACGCCATTGCTGGTGTCCTCCAGTATTCTCAGTGTGCTCGAAAGTTGTATCATGATGCTGAAAGCTAAGGCGACTGACTGTGAATGTCAATCACTCTGCGCCTACGGCAACACAATGCTCGCGAGACAGTTTCGGCTCCTTTCTCAATTCTAGGTACACTGCTATTTCGGCTTCCGAAAATCGTACGTACCTTCCCACTTTAAGATGAGGAATGCGCTCTGGGTGACCTCGCCTCGTGCGGTCGTATACCCACGAGACAGGTACCCTGAGTCTCTTGGCGAGCTCCTCCACGCTCAATAGCTGTTCCATATTAGGTGTCCCTCGAATTCTTCTTTACCAGTGGCGCCTGCTGCCACCGTTGTTCTGAAATTTCCTCCTCTTCGCGCTCTATCGAAACGAGATGAGAAGTCAGAAGCTTCTGCTTACGCTGTTCTATCACACGGTCAGCTTCAGCGACAGGCAGAGCGTAGCGCTTGGCGTTGCAATCCAGAGTTCGCTCAACGTCTTTCGGCCACGCCCGCGCGGGTTTGACGAATGCAGTCACTATGGCCATAACCGGTCGGTTTCCGAATTTCAGAAGGGCGTGGCGCATCGGTTGCAATTGAATCCGAGCGATTCTCTTTTCCAACTCTTCTTCGACGCTGTAGTAGTTCCGACTCGCAAGTTCCTTCGCTCTCTCAAATTCATAAAAAGGAACGATTGTGCTGGATTGAGAACGACTATGTCCGACGCTACGTCCAGTCGAGTGAGAAGTTGAATGGCCAGACATTGATGATGAACCGGAACCTGATGCGCTGCTTCTCCCTGAATGATCGGAGAACTGGAATAATTCGCCGTTAAGCCCGCCAACCGACTGCCCCTCACCGACGCTGTATCCGTCAAAGCTCATGTCGCTGTATCCGTCGCTTCGGATAGTCGCTTCTGCGTCAGTTTCCGTAGTCGAGTCGCTTTCGCCTTCCGAGCGCCCCACGATTTCTCGTCGGCTCTCTTTTGGCAGAAGCAACGTGCGGTGGATGGTGTCCTTCACTAAATCCCCTCGGAATTCTCCTGGGAAGAGTTCGCGGGCGATGAGCGCGCTGTCCTCGTAGCTTCCCGCGAATACGAGTTTCGTGCGGCAGCACGACATAGCCGCGGCGTACAGCTTTCGTGTGTCGTCTTTGGCGCGTAATTGCTCAAGAAACTGAAAATAGAGCCACAGAAACACGCCGCGCTTGCGGAATTCCTGAAGACAAAGCGCAAAATCCGGAGACGTGATTTCATCAGCTTCGTCTGCGAGAACAATCATGTCCGATTCGCGCCGCGTGAGCTGCGTAGCGTAATTGGCCAGGTGGTCCAAGATCATGATACCAAGCAGCTTTTGACACTCGCGCGATACCTTGACCG
Source organism: uncultured Ignavibacteriales bacterium (assembly GCA_964540105.1). Classification (GTDB taxonomy): domain Bacteria; phylum Zixibacteria; class MSB-5A5; order GN15; family FEB-12; genus DATKJY01. The sequence continues at coordinate 738,348 of CAZILL010000002.1, forward strand.
GCTGAAGGTTTATCAGCACAACCTTGCGCTTCGCCCGAATCTCCTGCCAGTCCAGGTTGCACAATTCCGATCCCACGACCCGGCGAACCGGGTCGTTTAGGATAATCTTGGCCGCGCGATTGAGGGTGCTTTCGATCAAGTTCTCCTTGTCCGCTCGCTTGGAAATGGCGTCAAACTCCTGCCACTCGGCGCGGACATACGGATTACTGACTCGTTGCAGAACCTCATGACGGAATCTGTCGTCGCTGAGCGAGAGGAAACTCAACATATCTGCGAGAGTGCATCCGGCTTCGATAAGTGCGACGAGGGTCGCACGCTCGCGACGCTCCAGCCGAGGACGGGTGCCGCTGTCTTGTTCTTCGAACACTTTCGCGATTCCCCTGACCATGCCGGATGCGTGCGTGGCGGAATCCAAGCCATTTCGAACCAAAAAATTAAGACAGAAGGCGTAACGATCAGCCGCCTGATTCGCGTCGATCAGCACTGCGTCGCGCTCCCGATGGAGCATGGTGATGTACCGCACGCAGTCCCAGTAGGCGTCTCCATTCGGATCGGCGACTACGACCGGAATACGGTTGTTTATGCAGTACCTCGCCTTGGATATCATGGATTTGGACTTACCGAGACCTGTCTCACCCGTGCAGAGACCGTGGGCAAAGAACTCATCACGCACCGGACGCAGCAAAATGCTGCGCCCGGTCGTTTCATCGTGTCCGATACAGAACGGTTTCATGAGGCGTCCTCCTCTCTGGACTCGTAGAGGCGGCGGTCGTAGTCCTCAATGACTGCTTCCCACATATCCGGCGGCAGACTGCTCTGAGTTTCCACGATTAAATTGGCGCGATCAATGGCCGCTTGTTTAGCCTGCTCCCTGAAACGTCTGCCGACCGCGGCGCGGATGTTCTCTTTGGCGTGTATTCGAGCCAGCGTCTGACGCTCGCGCCCGGTGATCCCCTCCATAGAACTTGCGGGTTTCGCCGGGAGGAATCGTCGAATGCGTGAGCGCGTTGCCAGAACAGCTAATCGATTCTGAGCGATCCCCAGCTGATGTCGGCTCACCGAATGACGAGTCTCACCGAACTTGACCGATGTCTCGTTGCGATGCTTTACGTGGTCGCCTGATATCTGCCGATAGATTGTCAGGAGTTGTCTCGCCCGCGCGAGAACTTCATTACTCTTCATCATGCCCTCCTTCGTATGGAATCTCCCGCGCGTTATCGGCGTAGCCGAGATCCAAATCGTGAAGCTCGCGCCCGAGAGCTTCGAGGAGGCGCTGTTCAGGGGATTTTGTAATGTTCTTATAGACTGTGTATCCTCCATAGATAGCTAAGCCAACGAACACAAGACCTAACAACTTTTCTGTAAAGTTGTCGTTCTGACTCACATCATAATTCGTATTCATTTTTCATACCTCTCAATCAATAGATGTTTCGGCGTACCGAACAGCGGCCAGTTACTATGGAAGAACACCTGCTAGGTCCCACTTGACAGTTTCCACATTAGTCAAGTAGAATGGCTAATGAATCTTTCCAAGGAACCCCCGGACGGTTCCGCCGGAAGTGTTTGATCAACCATCTATCGGATGGCACAGCCCTGTAACGTGTGGGTTTCCCGCGAGTGCAAATCTGAGGAATCCTACATACGTGTGGGGCTGTTTTTTTGCCCAATCGGATAGGTAGCTGTGATGGAAATTTATTCGTCCGTTAGGACGCCAGTAATATCATGGGGACATTCGCCACCTCCTAGTTGATTGGTCCAACAATCAATTGGAAGCTCGTTAGACTTCACAACGAGCTGTCGGAACACTCATCAACCAAGAGAGGATGGCGAGGGTCCAACTGTGGTGGCATCCAAAGAATAAAATGATGGTCTTATCTGCGAATTGCAAGTGAAAAGTCGTGGGTACAAGAGAGAAATTTCACCGCGTACTGCTAGAGTCCCGAACAGGAGACACTAATAGCCAACAGGAAGCAAATGGGTCGATCCCTTGAAAAGAAGCGACCGACGGCAAGTGCTCCGTCCCTCAATTCCGCGTCGGCGCGATCCGGTGATGGTGGCGACCGCCTTCCGACCAAGAAAATCACTGCACCACTTAGCGTTTCCTCGCGCCCACGGGACATCAAGGTCCATACGGCGGGGTCGGCGGAATCTCTGGGGCGGGGTTGCCGCCCCAGTCTTATTCAATGAGGCTCTGCAACCCCTTCTCAGGATGCGCCGTTCTCCAAACGTGCGTGAACACGCTTTCCGGATTCTCTAAAGAAAATTCGCTTATCGGACAGAACCAGAAAAGCGTAGTCGCTTTGAAGTCCGGTCCGAATTCCGACAGCGCCGACAAGATGTTGGCGATTCTTCCTCTCGTGGGATGTTCAGGCACCGCGTTCCCGGTCGTAAGAAACAGTACCGTAAATCCGGTGATCATGTTTTCTTGCGGCAATTCGTCAATGTTGATTCCGTTCTCGTGAACGCGAATTCCCGTCACTTCTCCGTCCGGCAACATCCGATACGAGTACCTTGTCTGGTACCTCTTGTAGCGGCGGTACCACCTGTACCCAAGAAGTTTCCTTCTGATGTCCGAACTCCCCTTTGTCGACACGATAGATTCTGTTCCCCTGTCTACTTCCAGCATGTAGTTCGCCCTGCCTTTTCCTTCGACTTCAAGAGCGAAGAAAGCGTCCGGGCAGACCGTGAACCGCTCGTCATCCCCGTATTCGTTCTTCCCGGTTACGGAATCCCGCAAATGCAGGCCCTGCTCCCAAAAAAGGAGTCGCACGCCGCCTTTGGTCTTCCTGCACGCAAGCTCCAGCAAGACTCGTAGCTTCGCGGTTTCAAGCGCGTGCCGCAAAAAGGGTGACTTCACCTTATTAGCATCCACGACCTGACGGATGTTTTCCGGCGTGGTTCCGAGCCTCTGCGCCAGCGGCACGCACGCCTTCGGCCCGATTCCGTAAATTGCCCGCGGCGACCCGTGTCCTCTGCCAATGGGCTGATCGGCCAAGTGGTGTCGTTCCAGGTAGCGTGCGTGGTACAGAAGCTGAAGCCTTCTGTACAGGGCCTGCATCCCGAATCCCTGTTTCGCCGGTCTCAGCTTTCCGTCCTTTCCAATCTTCTTTTCCACCGCTTCCGGCTGGTCGGTCTGCATCAAATGCCACAGAAGTTCGGTGTCAAGGAAGCGGTGGAAAAAGACAAACTCCAGTATCTCCTTATCCCTTGAGTTCAACTCAAATTCAGGGAAAGCGGTCCTGTCGGCCTTGTACCTCGACAGTCGCTTTTTTCGGGCGGGTTTCTCCGGGGTTTCTTGTGTCATATTCCAATGTTTCTTTCGTCCTTTAGGACTCCTCTCACATCCGTTTTCGCGCGCACCCCGTCGGAGGGCCAAAAGCCCGAAGGGCGTCCGCCCCGCGAACCCAACCCGCTTCGGGGCAGGGTGAGCGGCACGGCGGTTTGAGCCCGCCCGACTAAGCTCGCTTTGGTCGCCGTCCCGCACACTATATATCGAGGCCTCCCTCACATAGCGGGACAAGACCCGGAGAACGAGCCGGTCAGCCGACCGGCTCGGGCGGAGTCGAGACCCCTCGGTCCCTACCTGCTTCCGCTAATATCCCGTTCGCACGGAAGCAGGTAGGTAGGGGTCGAGAAAAGAGAGCTTAGTCGGGCGGAGACCGACGAACACTTTCCCTTATGTTACAGGCACTTACGTGCCTGATGAAGTAGAAATCATCGGCGATCATTTCTACTTCGTAAGTAGGCTCAATGGAGCCTGCTTTGGCAAGGGAAAAGTGTGAGGACGGGAGCCCAGCCCGACGGGGTGCGCGCGCTTTCTTCTCTTAGCCACCCGTCAAAAAGGGTGGCGTATTCTGAAAGGTTCAGCCGGTGGCTGAACCGGGGATTATTGGTGTACTACCGCCAGGGCGTTTCAAGAACCTCATGTTCTGACCACTAAGCCGTTCAGTTACGAGGTTCTCCGCTTCCGGCAGTAGTAGCACAGTTTCCCGAATTCGATCTTCTGACGGCAGACGGAGCACTTCGGATGCCGTTTGAAATGACTTTTCCTCCTGGTGTAAGGAAAAGCAATCGTGCTGGAAGCACGTTTACGAGCCCTCATGCGCCATTCCATTTGGAAGCTGTGAAGGTGCTGTTGAGGATGACAAAGGTCAAACCACAGGCGATTGCATCAAAGGAGTTTTGGTAGTAGCGCTCCCGCCAGCGGCGATTGGATTCCAGATACGCCCGCATTTCCGGAAACCTGAGCGCTACCGTTCTGGCCAGTTCCCGCTTGGTGGCGTTGCCGTCGTTGCAGACGACTTTTCGGATGGTGCGAGGGTCATATTCATAGACCCGCACCCGATGCCGCCTGGCCACCGCCTTGATCCGACCGATGGCCAGCGACAGGCGTAAGTTCTGCCGGACTTGGGAAAAAGAATTCTTTTCAATAGCCAATGCAAAGGGTTGCTTCTCTTGGAACATGCGGCTGACGATGCGCTCGACTGTGAGCAACAACCCCTCCGTGACTCGACCGTGTCGAATAGACTTGATGCCGTAGTCCACGAGCTCTTCTCCGTCAAAGCTGGCATACCCCATTTCGCGTGTCCCGGGATCTATCGCCAGAATCCTATTCCTTTGCGGACGCATATTGTTTGAGAAGAAAAATGAACAAAGCGGCTCTCGACTTTTTGATCTTGTGGTCCGGCGTCTGCTTCACCATGTCCAGTGCACGACGGATGATCTGCTCGTCGAATCGCTGGCAATACGTCCGGTACAGGAGCAAGTGCGAATCATCCTTGAGCGCGCTTGCGACCTCAAGCGCCAATAAATCACAGGGAGATTTCGGAGAGAACGGTATCTGACCCTCCGGCGGAACTTCACGCGTTTGATGCGTTGTACCCATGTTTGTTTTTGTTAGTGAATAAGTACTCTTTGAATGGAGAATAGCCCGGAAATCTCGCCGCGATCCCCTCTCGAATCCGGCGGAAGCGATTGAGAAAGAGAATTTCCAGGGGGCAGCCGATCACGACCGACAAGCGAAGCGCATTTTCGAGAGTGGGCGTCCGCCTGCCCTTTTCCCAATCTGCTATATGGCAGATGTTTTCCTGACCGACCAAACGGGCAACGTCCCGCAGCCGGAGGTGCCGCTTGTGGCGATACCTCCGGATATCGTTCGATTCGATTGTGCGATTGTCGCGGGACATATGATTCTTGTTTTTGTCTGTGTTTGTGTTTTTGTTTCCTCCAGCGTAAGCCTAAGGCAAAACACCCTCAATACCCGTCAGCGGGTAGCAGCTGTGGATATCTAGACAGACAAATGTATAAAGACGCTAAAATGCCCGATTTCTGCTAGGTATAGCCATTCGGGCGATTTTTCAGGGTTCCCTCAAGAAAATCTTGACCGGAGATTGTAGACCCTATCCGCTCTTTCGGTCAACCCCCTATATCCACAGGCATTGCCCGACTCCGGATCACTTTCTCGCACTGCACAAGAATCTGCTCTTGGGATATACTGCCAATTCAATACGAATATGCCGCTAAACCAAAAAAATATAGACAAACTCAAAGAGATTTATTTCCGGGAGTACGGCGTGAACTTGCCGGATAGTGAAGCGTGGGAAATGGGCTCTCGGCTGCTCAACCTTTACCGGCTTCTTGCACGCTCAGCTCAACGGCGCAAAGAGGTTCGAACTTCCATCAGCTTGCCCCAACCGCCAAGTGCCTGATACCATGAAGTCGTCTGTGGATAACCACAATCATATGCGACAAATCGCTATCTATGCGAGAAAATCTACTGAATCTGAAGATCGCCAAGTTCTCTCGATTGACTCTCAGGTGAATGAGCTCAAAGCGTTTGCTGAGTCCCAGCGACTTGTAGTAGGCAGAGTATTCACGGAATCTATGTCCGCAAAAGCGCCGGGGCGTCCAGTATTCAATGATCTGCTGAAGCTGGTCGATCGCGGAAAGTTCGACTCAATCCTCTGCTGGAAACTGGATCGGCTTGCCCGTAACCCCGTAGATGGCGGGGCGTTGATTTGGGCGGTTGAACAAACCAGTCTGAAGCAAATTCTTACGACGCAACGGACATTTGTGAATACGGGCAACGACAAGTTCTGGATGCAACTGGAATTCGGTATGGCAAAAAAGTACGTAGACGATCTCTCTGATAACGTCAAACGTGGCCAAAGAGCAAAGATTCAACAAGGCTGGCAAACGGGCTTAGCCCCATTCGGGTACCTGAATAACAAAGAGAGCAAGACTATCGTGAAGGATACAGAGCGGTTCTCCTTAGTCCGCAAAATGTGGGACCTGATGTTGACGAATAGCTATTCGGTCAAGGGTGTTCTCAGAATTGCGACCGAGCAGTTGGGCCTGCGAACTCGAGTATTCAAACGTGTTGGCGGCGGCCCGGTAGCGTTCTCGGCTATCTACAGGATATTCACCAATCCCTTTTACTACGGGGCTATTCGATTTAACGGCGAACTGTTCGAGGGAAGCCATGAACCTATGGTTTCCAAGTCCGAATTTGATCGCGTGCAGGAAATACTTGGCCAGCGAAGCAGACACAGACCGAAACGCCACACGTTCCCGTTCACCGGCCTTATCAGGTGCGGGGAATGCGGTTGCGCAGTCACTGCCGAACACAGAATCAATCGCTACGGCTACCACTATATCTACTACCACTGCACGAAACGGAAGCGACAGGTTCAATGCAATCAGAAGTATATAGACGAGAAGGTACTTCGGGAGCAGATCATTTCCTTTCTCTGCACAATCACGATAACAAAAAGCCTTCGAGACTGGTGCGTCGAGAGGCTTAAAGGCCTCGAGAGCGAATTCAACGGACAGAATGAACTGGCCATACAAGCACAACGAACAAGACTCAACACCTGCAATAAGGAAATAGATGAGCTGCTGAATTGTAAGATTCGGGGTTTGATCACGGACGATGAATATCTAGCCAAGCGTCGGGAGCTTCAGGAAGAGACGTTTCGAATCAAGGAAGTGCTTGCCAACAGCGATAAGGGATTTGGCGAAATTGTTCGTCGCGGAGAGGAGGCATTTGATTTCGCGTGTCAGGCACGGGAAGTTTTTGAGACGGGCACAGAAATCGAAAAGAGAGACATTGTTCAGTCTATCGGTTCGAACCTCGTTCTTGTGGACAAAATACTGCGAATCGAGCCCAAAAAGCCATTCCACTTCATCCAAAATACACTCAGGGACTGTTCAGCGCGAAAGTTCATGTTCGAACCTCAAAAGCTTGGCTATGTAGACGCAAAAACCGCTCCTGTAGAGAGCGGTGTTCACGATTGGCTCGGGCTCGTAGAGGACGTTCGAACCTTCTTCATGAAAGGCCAATATTCCTAACTTACCCCATCGAACGACTGGAACTTATCCACTCATACTACCCGCGGACGGATAGTAGATCACCACAGCATTGCACCCAAGTATGTGAATTCAATGAATCCCCTTCTCTGCATGTGGATTTTGGCTATTGCTTGACAAATTTTGTCACCATGTCAGGATTAAGGCATAAGATAATTAACCTAACACGCTCTATGGATTCCCAACAAAACGTACTGAAGCCTTCTAATCAAATGCCCAAGGCCGTCGCATGGGTAGTAATAATAGTCATCGTTCTCATTCTAGGAGTAGGCGGCTATTTCTTATTGAAAAAGGGCAGCTCGAACACGAACAATGCCAATGCAGGCTCCAATTCAAATCAGTCAACCAATATCAATGGGACCGCGAATGCAAATGCGGCGTCAAATCTTAACACTAATTCTTCCACTAACAACAACTCTAATAACAACACTACGCAGAACACGAATTCGGTGACCAACTCAAACAGTGCCAGTAACACAAATACGACGGTGGATACAACTGGGTGGAAGACATACGATAATGCTACATATCATTACAGCTTTAAGTACCCCGACAATTGGAGAACGGCGGAAGACTATATGAGAGCATTTGCTGCAATTCGACATCCGGATAGCAAGAATGTGGTCGATGACTACGTTGTCGTTACTTCACTAACGAGTAAACAAGAAAGTGACTTTGTTACTTACGCAAACGCATATATAGGTATCGGTGCTCGACCCTGGTATGAGTTTGGTCTCGGGGAAACCATAATCTTTACGCCTTCAACTGCGACACTTGCCGACTACGAGAAACCAATCCCGCCCGGTGGTGATACAGTCACATTAACCCCTTCAAATATTCATAACGTGACCCTCAAGTCAGGCTATGCAATTACGAGACTTCAGCGGTACGAAAGTAACGACAATGGATCGTTCACCTATCAGATCGCACTCTTTCCCGTTACAAATAGGGATTACAAGTTCTTAGACGTGCGTATCGCAGTAAAAGACAACAGCTTTCAATCAGACATCTTCGATAATCTCTTAGAAACAATCCGTTTACAGTAGAGCTACTACTGGCACTTTGACAACCAACAAAGACGTCGTAGAAATTCCGATATTGAACCAATTCAACCAACTCATGAAAGGAGGGTACGAGAGTGTACCTGAAAAGACTTATGATGCTCGTTGCGGGGATCGTGATTGCCGAAAGCATTCATGCAACTCCGAAATTCATGACACTGCCATTCCGTCAAGACAACGTGACGTTGCAACAAGGGTGGGAGTACGATTTTGGGGAAAATCGCACCCACAGAGGTATCGATTACCAACGTAGCTGGCAAGCTTTCAATGTGTGCGCCAGTCATGATGGTCAAGCGACCTATTTTAGTGGTTGCTCTGACAATGAATCTAGTTGCAACGGCGGGCTAGGCAACTATGTTCGCATTCACAAGACCATTGATGGAGTGGATTATTATACTCTCTACTGCCATCTTCAAAGCTCACCATTGAGTCCCAGTACGCCTACGACCGTGGTCCAAGGTGAAATCATTGGAGTTGCTGGGAAAACAGGAGCTGCCAATGATGTGATTCACCTTCACTATGAATATCATGAAGGGTCGATTGGAAATAAGAAGGATCCTTATGATATTTACTCTGTAGCAGCGAATTATCCTCCAAATGGTGGAGACTGTGGGACCAACTACGCATGGACAGCTTGTCCACCTACGATGTACACCTACTCCTGCTCCTACGTCTCCAGGTCCATCTCTCCATCCGGCCCGTACGTTCCCGGTCAGACCATCACCTGCCAGATCAAATTTCACAACACTGGCACGGCTACCTGGAGCAAAACAGGCGGTCAGAATAACTACGTGGAATTGGGTTCCTGCAATAGTGGGAAGACTATCGGATATAGTTACTTTGACTATAACCCCAGTACTAGCACTTGCTACCCTGATAACGTGATTGACTGGAATTCCTGCTATGCTCCTGCAACTTTCACTGAGGCAAACGTTGCGCCCAGCAATGACGCAACGTTCAATTTCACGGGCAAGATTAGAGACGACGCCTCACCAGGCACTCAAAACGTTTACTTTGGTCCGGTCTGGGACGGCTCAATCATGCAGGGTTGGAGCTCGACAAATGGGTACTTTTCGGTGACGGTTGCAAACGCCGATCCTTCTGGTTCGGACTTCACTGCCCTCACTGGTAGGTTTGATAACGACGGTCTAACCGACGTTGCCTTGTATGAAGCCTCTGCCGGTAAATGGTATGTTGCCGCTAACCAGGGAAATTCATTTGGTCAGATCAACGGCACATATACAGAGTATGCCTGGCTCGATGACTGGGGCGCTGGCTCCGGAGAATACATACCTCTAACCGGAGATTTCACCGGCGACGGTCTGACTGACATCTGCGTCTACCAGCCTCAGTACGGTAGGTGGTTTGTAGCAAGGAATGACGGAGATCACTTCACCCCACTCAACGGCCCATATACCGTCAGTTCCTGGCTCACCGACTGGGGCACTGGCAGCGGATTTGTTCCATTGGTTGGCGATTTTAATAACGATGGAAAGGCGGACGTGGCAGTATACCGGCCACAGTATGGCCGTTGGTACGTAGCTTTCAACAACTACGGTACTGCCAACAGTTTCACCCAATCCACCGGCACTTACACGGAGCAGTCTTGGTACACCGACTGGGGCACTGGCAGCGGATTTGTTCCATTGGTTGGCGATTACAACGGGGACGGCAAGACCGACATTGGACTATATGAAGCTGCGAATGGCAGATGGTACATAGCCTTCAATGACTATGGCACGGCCAACCGCTTCAGCCAGGCCAATGGCACCTATACCTACCAGTCGTGGTACACAGGCTGGGGTGGTAGCGGATGCTCTCCTCTGGTCGGTGACTTCAATGATGACGGCAAGTCGGACATCGCGTATTACCAATCCCAGTATGGGAGGTGGTACGTGGCCTACAACGACTACGGCACGTACAACCGATTTGACGTCGCTAGCGGCACTGCCACTAACGGGTCGTGGCTCACTGACTGGGGCACGGGTTCAGGACTGACGCCGCTGGTTGGCAACTTCTCCTCCGGTCCTCATGACATTGGACTCTATGACCCGTCGCTTGGCCGATGGTTCGTAGCTTTCAACAACTTCGGCACAGCACAGAGCTTCAGCCAGTCAAATGGGCCGTATCCCTCCTATGCTTGGTATGACGACTGGGGTAAGGAAACCGGTACACCGAAGATCGCCGTGGGTGGGCACGACGAGACACTTCCGCTTTCGTTCAACCTCTCCCAGAACTACCCTAATCCCTTCAACCCTGTTACAACCATTTCTTACACGTTACCGGCAGCTACCCATGTCTCACTGGATATCTTCAATATCTTAGGACAGAAGGTGGCGACGCTGGTAAACGCAAAGCAGGAAGCCGGAGAGCATTCTGCTCTATGGAACTGCGAACACTGTTCGTCAGGAATTTATCTTTATCGAATCTCCACTGACCAAGCAGTGGAAACGAAGAAAATGCTCTTGCTCAAGTAAGGAGGAATCCTATTTAACGATTGACCAACCCCGCTCTATCTAGAGATGGGGTTGTTTTATTGTTCTCCAGCTTGCCATCGACTAATCTGCCATCCGTAGACAGCCTGAACTTCAAAGACGTGTAACCTATCGGGTTCTTTCACAACATGACCAACCTGGCGTTCGATGTAATCCTTTGGGAGCGCTCCAGGGATTCCGGAAAGGTACTTACCAACGGTCGTTCGGTACTCGTGAGTTACTTCAAGATACATTCTGTCGGTAGTTGTCTCGGCGGTAGTCACGAAGATTGCATCACGTTGCTTGAGATACGAATACTTCTTTTCAACATCAAAGAGGGTCGTGAAGTAATCAGGGTTACGCTTGAATTGCGAGAGTTCTTCAAGAGATAGGGTTAGCTGTTTGTCCTCGTACACCGTGCCGACAACAAATGGCGCGAACTCTTTGGGAAAAACTTCCACCCGTTTAAGGTCAGCTTGGATATCGATACTTTCATGCTGCCATTCGAGAAATTGGCGCGTTCGTGCCAACGGTGACCCGCCGTACTTGAAATCCACATAAATGTGTAGGAAAGGATTTGCGCTATCACCCTTCTCGTCAACAAAGGCGATGTCTTCGAATGGAATTAGTCCAATCAATTTGAATATGGCCTGATGCTGTCGTGGCAGGTGTTTCCAGCAGGACCTGACGTTATTTTGCAGGTCAAATTGCTCACGGTCGTCCTTCCAGCAGTGTGTTCGCGGCTCCTTCTGGACGAGATTGAAAGCGTCAGTGTAGTCAAAGTGTTTTGCTTGCTTATCGTAAGAGGCAAAGTGCTCGCGGCAGAAGAGGACCAGCCCGTCTGGCTGCAGAGCGAGCGCCCGATATTCTTCCCAGCGCGGTCGCTTGTCAAAGTCCGGGTATACTCTATCGTTTGGATAGTGCACATCGTTTAGATCACGTAACAATACCGCATGATTCAATTCCCTGCCGTCCAAGTCGTCTCCCAGGATGCGCTGCAGCTTATTCTTGGTGTTAACCCGGAAACGAATCTCAGTGATGCGTGTGCGCTTCTTGGTTGTATAGGATATGCCGAAAAAGGCAAAGAGCACATGATCGTTCTTTGGCATCGCCAGCATGTCTTCAAGCTCGGCTCGTCCCCAGATGTAAAACTCCTTTACCCCAACCTGCCGCAATTCGTCGCGAAACGCATCGTAGGATTTCTTTGAAAAATTGACGGGAGCAGCAAGTATATAGCCGTATGGAAGCGGAGATCCCTTCGCCATAGTTCGAACAATGCCCCTGACGGCGGTTGGCCCGAGTTCCTTCTCCCGCTTGCACTGAACGAACCACATATTTCCCTCAATGACGGGTTCATCTTCGCCGTCGTCCTCAACTTCGTGGGTAGACTCGGGAGGTGCCTTCTCCCAAGCGCGAATGTCAACGCCTTCATCGCTCCCAACTCTGCCGGTGGCCTCTATGTCGTGCCAGTCCCGGAAGTCATAAATGAGTTGACGGACAAGATCCTCGAACCGATGCGGATCCAAGTCCTCAAAGTGGAGGGGATGAAATGATTTTGTAACCTGTGGTTTGTCGGCCATGACTTTCCCCTAGCGATTGTACTTCGCAAAGATGGTATGCTAGCTTCTGCCCTCGTACTTGATGGCGGCCTGACGATATGCGCAATAGTCGCAGTCAGGTGATGCTGGCGGTATTTGATCGCAATTCAGGCACTCATGGGCACGGTTTAGCGCTGATTCAATCCAACTGTCGTCTCCATTATAAGGAATCACGCTGATATCAAACTCGAGTCTTCCGTCAAAGGCTTCAGCATCGCTATTTCCGTTGCAATAGACGAAATAGCCGACTTCTGATACTTGAAAGCCATTCTTGCGAAATAGCCACTGGTAGACCTCCATCTGCCGTTTATAGCCGATCTGCCATTCAGCATCCAGATTGACTTCTTCCTTCTTTGAAGTCGCCTTATAGTCAACGACTATAAGTTCTCCATTTGGGCGGACCCAAACGTCGTCAACACCCCCGGTCACTCGAAAGTTAGTTGCCTCATGATGGAAAGCGACTCCCCTCCTCAAGGCATCCCGCCACTCGTCAATTTTCTCATGAGCCAGAGGAATTGCCTCTATTTTGTATTTCTTCTGTAACGGATGCTGAGTGCCTTTGGCGCGGTGGATATCAAACTCGCGTTTGAGAAGTTCGTCTACAGCTGAGTTGAGTGTGAATGGATATCCTGGGGGTCTAGCGACACCAAGCCGACGATCCAGATAGAAGCAACGCGGGCAATTCATGAATAGGTCAATTTGTGATCTACTTAGACGATATGGCTCTTTTGAGGCCGGGTCGTATAGGTTTCTGGTGCGCTGTGATCTATAGTATTGTGACATAACTCGCAATAACTTACGTCAGTGTTATTGATTCCTATTTTGATACGCTCCGTCGCGTGTGCGAAACGCAGGCATTGTACCTTCCAGAACATCAATGATCCGCAGATTGGTGGCTGGTTCTTCAATGCTACCCGACTTATACCTTATTTCATTTGTGGATTTGTCCATTTCCGTACTAATAATCTGTTCAGCGTCACACACTACCGCTAGATTCGGATTGTGAGTGACTATGACGACTTGCCTATTCTCTTTTGCTCGTTTGACATACGGAACAAGCAATTGAAACACCGATTCATTGTCGAGATTCTCTTCGGGTTGGTCAATAATCAAAGGAATGTTGTCCCTGTCGATTAGGAGATAGAAGATCAACAAAATTGCACCTCGTTCCCCAGGCGAAAACTCGGCTGCATTCAGGTCCTTGCCGTTGAATTTGACGCGATATTGTACATCGATATAGTCCAGTCCGAATAGCCAAGTCAGGAATTCTGGCTTGGTTGTGCTCGGTACAAGCTGCTTGCTAATTTCCATTTTCTTTTCAGGCTTTGCGGTTTGGTCGATTCTCAAGACTTTCAACAGTTCATTAAGGAATCGCCGAACCGATTCTTTTGTACCAAAGCTGCTGGCCTGAAGAAGGCGGATCAGCCGGTCTCGACCTTGAGCTCGTCCCTGGAACGAGCCGTCTCGACCGTGATCGATTAAAGATAAGAATCGTTGAGCAAATCTGTCCTTGTCGCAGACAATCGCAACATCAAATGTCAACACGCTCTGGGCTCGACGTTGAAAGGCTTGTTCCTGCTCAACAAACTCACTTAGTGGTCGGTATATGGATTCGAGTACCGAAGTCTTCATCGCAATCGTGTCAAAAACCTCATCGCAGATTTGATAGACCTCGCCGACCTTGACATGAATCGCTTGATCCAATTCTTTCTCAATGTACTGCAATTCAAACTCCAAGGATTTAATCGTCGTCAGCGATTGGTCGCCGTCGGTTCCCTGGAGCTTCCGCCTCTTGTCCTCAATCTGAGCCCTATTCTTCAGGTAGTCTTCGTAGGCCTTTTGCTCCCGAGTTAACTGCTGAGTGATTGACGCTAGCTGAATCGAAGCGAGACGCCTTTGGCCACGTAACGTCGCCTCTTCACCTTGACGAAGCCCAGTCAAAGTAGATTCAATCGGCAGCGGTGCGTCGAGTTCCTTTCGGCCCAAAGTGGTCTCGGTAGATACCAATTCCTTCCTGGTTGCGGATTCGAGCTCGTCCAACTTCTCCGTCTTGATTTCGAATACAAGTAGGTCGCCTTGTGAAATACCAAGTGCTTTTAGATCCGCCTCCATTGAGTTTACTACAGTGTTCCTTTGTTGCTGTAGATGCTTGAGGTAGCCCCTGACGTTTGAAACACGACCAAGCGTGTTGTTGAGATTCGTAATCTTGGCTATGGCGAGTTCAATCGCCTTTCCCACTTCAGCTAACTGAGTCTTGAGACTGTCGATGCGTTCTCTAGTCGGCTGGTTCGGCTCTACGGACGGCTTCTTGACCTCTATCGGAAGGGTTGTTGTTTCTAGTTCTTTCTTCTTGGCGTCCAGCCTATTGGCAATAAGCTTCTTATAGGCAGGGTCTCTCTTGCCTTCCAGCTCTCCGTATTCCGAAACGACTTTTCTCAATCGTTCCCTATGCATGGAAATAGTGGAGTTGATCGCGTCAGTTTGTTTTTCAACAAGTTCCTTTAGGGAAGATGTGCCGAGCTGCTCTGTCGCCGGCAAATACGAGAACACTACCTTGTTTATTTCACGCTGAAACTGCTCAGTGACTCCCACTTCATTGCACAGTTGATCAACATACGCTTGAGGGAGATACCGAACTCGTTCGGGCTGCGTAGCAATGTCGACCGTTTCAGATAAGAGTCGCTTTGGGTTGCTCCCGTCTTGCCAAGTTAGGAGACCGGAGTAGCGTGAAGCCGCACCGGTCTTTCGGAATTTGTCATCTTTCAGGAACGAAAATTCCTTAGGATCGACGTGACTGTTCCCGAGCAATGCGATGACGTCCACTAAAGCGCTTTTTCCAGTGCCCTTGCGGCCAATAATCGCCACTAAACCGGGGTTGAGTGGGATGGTGTCGCTAAACCAGTACGGCGAATTGGTGCCCGCTTCTGGATTCACGGCAATCGAGGTCATATACTTTGCTGCATCATTCTCAACAGCCGCTATTTTGGGCGGCCGTTCACCAATGTAGACTCTGCCTTCTGGCTCACTTACAACTCTCTTAAGTCCTTCAAACGTAGGGTCAGCCTTAAACCAACAACACTTATCGACCGGATTGGACTTCTCATCACGAAGCTGACCAATCGGGTACGATTGTTCGTGCGAGTCACTACCTTTTAGGCATGGCTTTTTGCAACCGAACCATTGTCGAAATTGCTCGTCAGAGAATTTGGGATTTCCGTCACCGTCCAGCGGCGACTTCCATAAGAAGAAGCCGATTTGGTTCGCGTTTGACGAGCCCAGGAAGTCTGCTTTCTTGATGAAGTCCCGCTTAATCCAATCGTCGCTTTGAGGATCGATGTCTCCTATACCGCCGTACTCGTCATATGGTAACCAAACTAGGAAGTGGCCATTCAATTCCTTGTCTTGGCGGAGCCTATCCAGCACGTCAGTCCCAAAATGGACACGAGCAGTTTTCTCCAAGAACTCCGGGGCATCGTATCTCTCCGCGATCTGCGCACCGTCTACGCCAAGCGACTTGAGAAACGTCTCGATCTTGTCTATGTGGACAAGCGGATCAAAGATAATGTGAAAGTTTATGTTGACGCCGCTGCGACCCGTGTGGCGATTCTTGAGTACATCTTGCATTCGAAATTCTACAACAGGAAACAGAACTCGGTCGCCTATATCAATCACACCAGACGTGATTCGCTCAATAGTGCGTTTGTATCCGGCAACAGAGAAATAGTCGTTGATACCGATGACGGAGCAATTCGCATCCTTGATCTGACGTTCGAATTGGTCCCATGATCCGATATAACCATTTGATGCCGGGCTATGAACGTGCAAGTCCCATTTGCGCCATTCTGACCCCTTCAGATAATTAGCCATAGTTACTCCCCTTAATAATTTAGCAAAATGAGGCTGATGATTAAGTTATGAACGGCAGAATACAAATTTGCCCCGAACACTTCGACAACCCCATTACTACCCATCTATTTGCGCCTCAGGAAAGATTCTATTCTTGATTCTATGCTCTCGACATTTCTCGTCTGACACTCCCACACTGTCATAACCCGCCAGCCAGATTCTGTCAAGCTGCTCCGATTAACTTCATCTCTGGCAGCGTTCGAACTGCGCTTCTTCTGCCAGAACTCCGCATTCGTCTGTGGCGTAACCCGCCCATATTTGCAGTCATGCATGTGCCAGAAGCACCCATGCACAAATATGATCTTCCTACTTCTAGGAAAAACCAGGTCTGGTTTTCCTGGAAGGTCCTTTCGATGCAATCTGTATCGAAAGCCCAAGGAGTGAGCAATCTTGCGAACAAGCATTTCCGGCTTGGTATTCTTCGAATGAATTGCCGCCATATTGCGGTGTCGCTGTTCTGGAGTTAGGACATCAGGCATTCAAGTACCCAAAGTCTGGCGCACCGAAGTGACAAAGTGCTCAACCGTCAATAACCTCATAGCACTCCCTGAAGGGTAATCTTTGTGAAATGCTTCCGGGACTATCAGGGAGACATTAGCTTCATGCATTTCGTTCAGTTGTGCACCGGATATGCCGGGTTGCATGGTCAGAAGGTGCTTCATCTTGATGCGCTTCGCTTCGTTGAGCACCTGCCGCCAGCGATCCTTGCAAGTGGTCTTCACCCCGACCATGATGAGTTTTTCAACTGGGTAGCGCAAATCATCGTACGCGACTTTTCCTGGGATTATTATGTCCGGCTTTCCATCGATGTCCGGGCGCACGTCAAAAGGAATAGCCGCTTCTCTCAAAATGTGTTCGACATGATTTTCCAATGATCTCCCTGCTCGCGCTTTGCGCCGATTCATAATGGTCGCCGCCGTCGCCAAGAAATCGTCAATGGACTTGAACAGCCGCTGGACGTCATTTTGACATAAGCGCCGTTCTACCATTTTGAACAAACGGTACTCAGCATCCATAAGTCGCAGTAACCGCTTATCCGCGCTTTCGCGAACGAACTCCCTTACGCAGTCCTTGACGGCAGCCAGGGCCTGACCGGAAAATGCAGTCGTTGATGGGAAACTCTCTTGGGAAGCGGAGAACGCTCGGAAGTGTCGGTCAAGACAGTCGTCGATATCCTCGACAATTTCTGCGCCCGCTTTGTAGATTCCCCATGTGCCGGTAAGCTCGACGCCAAGTGCCGCTTGGATTTCAGTTATGTCCTCTTCCAGATCGAGGACGTATGCGTTGAAGGCAGTGGCCCCGGAGCGAACAAGCACGAGCAAGTCGCCAATATTTCCGGCAGTGAGGTATGGGAAGTCCTTCCCGAAGCGAGTCAGGCGGTACTCGCTTCGCGTACCGACGCCGTACCACTTGATGCGCGAATCGGTAACCCTGCCGTCCTGCCAGGTGATGGCTACCGCGTCTTCGTAGTTGACGCCTTTGTCGGGAGAATGATCTGTGTAGAGTCCCCAAGCGGACTTTGGAAGATAATAGCCGCACTCGTGGCTTCCCGTGGTCCCCACATTGTTGGGCGAGATGAATTTCAAGAGGGCGTTGCCAAATCGTGTGGCGTCGGCTATCGCCCGATCAGCATATGGCGAAGGCATAGTGAAGCCTCCCCTTTCTCATAGATTGCGTCTACTAGCCCTTTCCTTTCAACAGGCAGCCGTTGCCGTTTCTGGATAACTGCCAGCAAATCACTTTCACGATTTCGTGCCCGACCGCTTCCGCGACCCCTGGCACAAGGGCGTTACCAAACTGACGGTACGCCTGAGTATCGGAAACGACTATCTTCAGTTTGTCGTCGAAGCCCATGAGGCGCGCTGTCTCGCGCGGGGTCAAACGGCGCGGGCTTCTCCCGCGATTTTGCGGAATAAGAATCTCGGAGCCGTCCTTATAGTAGCGGGCGCTTAAGGTTCGCGAGATTCCATTGATGTCAGCCAAGCCAAAGCCGAAGCCATTGCCTTTCTCTCGATGTGACTTGGCATACTCCTGAAGGTATTTCCACAGGTGGTCGGACAATGTGTAGCGAGGGTCGGGACTGGGTTCCAGAATATCTTTGAGCGTCGGCGGTCGTTTCTTGGGCGGTTCGGGGAAAACAAATGGAGGTTCTTCGCCGAAGACCTTCTTGTCAAAACACACGATGAATATGCGCTCGCGGTGTTGCGGCACCCATGCCGAAGCGTCGATGATTTTGTAGAAGACCCGATAACCCAGCTCCTCCAGCGTGGACTTTATGACCTCGAACGTGCGTCCCTGATCATGGGAAATCAGGTTCTTCACATTCTCCAGAGCAAGAATCGGTGGGCGTTTGATTTCCGCGATGGTCGCCAAGTGGAAAAAAAGAGTCCCTTGTGTCTGGTCCTTGAATCCATGCGCTCTGCCAAGGCTCTTTTTCTTGGACACCCCGGCAATGGAAAAAGGCTGACAGGGAAAACCTGCGGCCATGATGTCATGGTCAGGAATGGCCTTCGGGTCTATCTCCCGGATGTCCCCTACAGGGATCTCGCCAAACCATGCTTTGTAAGTCTTTTGGGCGTGGACGTCCCACTCGCAAGAGTACAGGGAGCGCCCTCCGGCGCGTTCCAATCCGAGCCGGAAGCCGCCGATACCGGCAAACAAGTCGACAAACGTGAATGGTGCTGGAAACGTCCGCACTGGAACGTCAGCAAGTCGGCGTAAGATAAGTCGGTCTTGGTCGGTCACCGATGCTTCCTCCAAGATACTGACCAAGAACTCCTGCTTGGTCATCAGGCGTTCTTTCCGTTCCCTTTCGATCCAACTCTGGACCTGTTCCGGGACTCGGCGTATAAGCAGCGGTCGCTTCACGTCACTCCTCGTTTTCAAGGTAGATAGCAGTTTTTCCCAGGGGTTGTCAATCACAAACTGCTGGAGATAGGGAAAATAAACAAGGAGGCTGGAACAATATCCAGCCTCCGATTAAAGAGCACTGCCTTTAGATTGCTAGGAATGCTGAACTGGATCGGTCGCACGCTTTACAAGGGCACGCCCTGCGTCGATTTCCTCATTTGGCAGAGCAGCCGGATACTCGGATACGACTTTCGACACCCACGCCAGAAGCTCAGGGGCAATCGCGAGCACTATGGCGTTTTCAGGTGCCACGTTCCAGTCTTCGACGTCCAAGAGCGCTTCACCATTCGCGTCCGAGAGAACTCCGTAATCGGTCCAAGTCCACGGTGCGGGTGAATGTCCTGTCTCTATTGCCATAGCTGGCTCCTTATGTTCGTGTGCCTTATCTCCTGTGAGTAGGATAATACTGTGCAAAGCAAAGTCAAAATGGATTTCCCCGTGCGGTTCTCGTCTGAATTTAAGCCGTCACAAGGAGTTTCCCGGCTCTGCGCTCAAGATCGACACGCTGGTCCGCGTAAACCTTCATCCGAGCCGTAGCGGTCAATCCCTGCACCATACCCCACAGGGTCGTCACGTCCTCGTGTTCGGCGGTTCCGGTCTCCCAAGCGTCTGAAAGCTCCTTCTTGGTAAACTGGTCCGGACCCAATCGAACTTGCACTTCCTCAAGAGTGCCGCCAATGTTCGTATCCATCGCCCGCGTTATCGTGTCTCGTATCTGATTTGCTCCAATTCGACTTTCGACGAAGCGATTGAGCGTCGGCAGCGCCTCCTGAATGAATCTCTCCGGCGCTTTGTGCCTGTGAATGATCCTGAGTTCGGACACCTCTTCCGCCCCCCAGACCACGTGGTTGCCGCACACGTAGTTGTACAGGAACGTGGTCAGGCCGAACGTCGCCGCGCCGGTTTCGGAGTTCCAGCAAAAGAATCCTCGTCCGAGTTTGGCGTTACCGACTTCGATCACGTCCTCCGAATTTACCATGAAGGCGAACATGTCCCGGTCGGAAGCGTACAGTCCGGCGTTCTGCGAGCCATCCAACGGATGCGCCGGAGGCACGCGCCATGCGGTGCCGTCGACCGCTTCCATGAGATACTCGACAACCGAGGAGTCCCAGATTCTGCCGTATCCGGGGCCGGTAAGAGCGGAACAAACGAGGTGATCCATGCCGTTCCCGCCCTCCGGTTGCCTTAACAGCAACCGACATTCCGAGTCGGCTTTCACCAGTGCGTGACGGATGCACAAAGTCACGAGCTCAGGCGGAAGCGTCCGTAAATACCGTGCGGGTGCGCCGGTCATGGAGCACAACTGCCCGAACGACCAATTGGTGAGCAATGCTGGCGGCGTCCCGCCATTGACGGCGAGCTCGCCTCCTCCGACCGTCTTAATGTCGATGTTCATGATTGAGCGCACCTCTTCGTGCGATGCCGTGCGCCGGGAATTGACGGCCTTGTGGAGCGATTCCAGGGAATCGAATCGCTCGTCCGGCGGCCTGATAGCCCATTGTCTATGGGCGTCGTACAAGTTAGTCATGATGCGCCTCGCTTTCTTTCGGGATAGGCAGCAAATCGGTTAGACGAAATAGGCACTCAATGAGCACGCTCGCTTGCCGTTTCGTTAGCTCGCCTACCGCGTCGATGTTGGCGGCCTGACATAACCAGGCCTCGGTTTCGCTTTGGTTGAGACCGCGTTCTCGCAATTGCCGGTTCAGGCAGCCGCATTGACGTTTGGTCATTTGCACTCCATCCGTGACGGTTCGCGGGGGTTCCTGATTCGACGGCGGCTGCTGCGCGACCGGATCAGGCCTTTCGACTGTAGTACGGGACATTGAATCCTCCTCGATCAATTTTGGGGTTGGTGAATTGGAATGAGCTTGTTGAAAGAGCGAGAGACTGAAAACTCTATTCAGTCTGTAGCTGTCAGTCTACAGCTGATAAAAACGACTGCAATAACCGAATCCGGGTACTGTCTGTGGATAACGGAATTTGGATTGTGTTTCGAGGGTGGGAGATTTTTCACCGAACAAAAAAAAGCGGAGCGGGGGCGTCCCGCTCCGCCTGGTGCTACTACTGCACCTCAATCTCTTCCTCTACCACGTCGTCGTTTACGCGCTGCAGCGGGTACTGGACCGGAAACCGCCCGATGCGGTTCCGCTTCGCCCAGCGAATCCCGTTCTTGAAGGAACGGTCACTCTCCATAGTGACGAGCTGGTTTACGCGCAACCAGCACGCCGCCCAGTCGCCCGTCTTGCGCGACTCCTCGAAAATCGAGGTGAGCTTACTTTTGATAATCTGTTGATAGGCTGCCATATGTTTGACAGTCCTTTCTCCGGCGCTTGAGTTTGTTAAGTTGGCAAGACGCACGTCGGCTTGTCCTGCCGGTCGCCCTTAGTGGCACAGAGGGCAGGAGTAGCCTTTAGGCCAAGACGCGCTTCCTGGCTGTGGGCGGCAATGTCCGTCCATCAGCCGGAGCGACGTCGCCGCGCGTCAAGGTGGAGACTTGCTACTACCTTGGACGGGTATCTGAGACTCTGTGATACCCTGACTAACCTCAGGACAAGCGTGTGTTTGGTCGTGTGCGATCCGAATGGTATGGTGAGGTGAAAAAGCGTGGGTGGGAAAGATAATATTGAAAACGTCAGCTCATAGAATTGTCGCTGACGTATCCGAGTTCTGATCTTCCTCTTTGCTGAGGGTCTCCTAACAGCTCATGTTATTCCAAGCTACCAAAGAGGTTTTCGTTGGGAACGAATCGCTCCGGCAACTCTTGCCCGATTGTAGCAGCTCGAATTACCATTACATAATTAGGGCTGCCGAGATCGCCCGGAAACCCTTTGACCGCCTGTACGGCACTCTCGCCAAAATCTAGATCGTGGAGATTGAAGAACCGACGTGTGAATTGCCGTGATGGGGAAGTGCAGAATCGGTACAAGCCATCGTCATACTGGTTTAGCTCAGCAGCCAGCCGAAGTGGTAAGAGGGGTGCGTGAGTCACGTCGGTGCCATTGTGACGACGGAACAGCTTAGATTCGTGGAAGAGTGGATGGTCAATATCGAAGGCAGATGGAGTTCGCTGTACAGCAACTGGGTTGTAATCATAGAGCATTAGAAAGGAGTAAGGTGATCTGGACAGAATTCGTTCGATCTGTTGGTGGCGAACCTGAATGAATTTGGTCGAATTGCGATCGCGTAACTTTGCTTCAATGAATCCCGCTCCTTCAACGACAGAACCAGTCGGCAACTTATATGAGACTAACACTCCTATGTCGCCGTGATCAGTTTCTCTCCTGCCGTGAAATTTATAGACTTCCCATTCGATCTCAACTGGGTACAGGGCGTCGGATATTTCGATGTTCTGATTGTATTGCCTAAGCTCTTTCAGCAAGGTATGAGTTATTACATCTTCCTTCCAGTCCAGTGGAAAGTGGTTTTGGACAGTAGTCTTCACTATTCGTTCGAATGCGAATTCAAATTCAAGTAACTGCATATGCTCCTCGCTCAACCAGCCTGCATTCATTCTGTCGTTCTTGGAAAGAATGTCATAGCACTTTCAAACCACAAGGAATATTATACGGTTTACAGTGGGTCAGCAAACTAGCAGTTACGATGCCTCCAGCGACGGCATGGCGGGCGTCCCCTTTATTCGGGAGTGCGTCACTGGTGATGGTTACAACGTAATGATGGTATCTCGACTCGCATTGTCTATGCCCGATGGCATGGCTGTTACTAAAGCAACTATATGAAGTATATAATCGTAGACTACTCAGCAGTCATGGAGAGACCATTTCTGCTTACAATTTTGGATACCAGGGTCAAGGTTCTGATCGCTCGGTCTTGGTACGAGCGCTTGATAGATGCTACTGAAAGGTCGGTAATTCACAAGTCCATTCACACCCTGCTGCTAGAAGCGAAAACGAAGGGGTCGCTTGTGGTAGTGGATATGGATTCGAGCCTGCTAAGAGAGATACCGGAGGACGTTCAAGAGCATTTGAAGAGCGTTCAAAGTCGCATTGGAGTTGAGAGGGCGTCGACCGTAGTGCTTGCCAGTTGGGTGAAGTCAGTACATCGAGAAGATGAGGTTTATGTGACGACCACAGACGGGGACGTCATTGACGAATCTACCAAATGTCAAATACTTACGTACTTGCCATTCGGAGCGGATAAAATTGCAGCAGAAGGTACATTGAGAGACGCGGAATTGAAGAGCTTAGCCGGAAAATTTCATCGCCTAACCCACCTAGTTACACTCGCATTTCCTATAATTGCAGGCCTCCTGGCTTGGAGCTTGAAGCCGATTTTCACTTGGGCATTAAGCTCGATCAACGTCTGGGGAATAATTGTTGGTATTGTCATAGTCTCCATTGTCATGTATTGGTTTCGGTCAAGACAGCGCCTTGCATACGGTAGTAGTGAGTTTGTATTCGGTGTAGTCCTGGCAATTCGAGTTTTTATCCCTGACTTCGACATACGCGACCTACAAACGGCATCGATCTTGCAGCTGCTTGGAAGCGTTTATGTCATGGTGCGGGGCCTCGATAATATCGGAATGGGGCTGATCGGATTGGGGCATAAGAGCGCGTGGCAAAGGATATTCGGAAAATCAGCCGACTAACGTCAAATGCGAGTGGGGTGTCTGGTGTTCGAGTTTCCAAGTTTGACATACACCCCTTGCTAACAGTTTGCTAACAGAATCACCCGAAACAGGCCGTAATAATGGACAACACCGGACAAATAGAACCGACCTAAGTTGTTGTCCTTATTGTCGGTTAGTGTCCGGTGTTGTCTTCTGTTCAAAGTACGACGCAGGCTCATAACCCGAAGGTCGCAGGTTCAAATCCTGCCCCCGCCATTTTAACACTGCACTACAATCAGTTACGGCTTCATTAAGGACTAAGAAGACCTACTGCTTTCGAGTTTGCTAACAAGACTCAAAAGTCAAGCCTGTGATCACGTCAGAGTCCCACGGTAACCTCTGTTTAGCGGGAGATTGATGACCTTCAGCGGTAGCACCGTGACCTCAGGGTAAATACGTCCGCCGAAGTAGCCAACGCACATTCGCACGGCCGGCTTTAGGAAAATCACACAGCGTCCGCACCCCGTTCCTTCGTTCCGATGCGAATGGCGTCGACAACTTCGCAGACATAGATTTTCCCATCGCCTCGTTGTCCCTCGTGCGCTGCACTTATGATGGACTCAGTTATTTGCTCAACCATTTCGTCCCCGCAGAAGATCTCCATACGGTCCATGGCCACAAAATCGACGAGGTCCCTTACTATCTTCTGACGGGCATCTTTTGCCCTGCCGCGACCGAATCCGTGCACTGTCGAAAAACTCATACCGGTCAAGCCCTGGGTATTTTGCAGAGCCAGGGCGACAGCTGGTAGTTTATGAGACTTGACGTAAGCGATTATCTGTTTCATTGCATATTCCTTTTGATTGTGAATTGCCACACATACTTACTCCGCTGGCACTTCTATTTCAGCCTGGTGGGACCTGGGAACAAACCACGTGTAGAGCGCGGGAATGACAAAGAGGGTTAGCAGCGTCGAACTGACCAGTCCGAACACTACCACTACAGCCAAGGGGCGCTGCACATCGGCACCTATTCCCTTGGAAAACAGCAAAGGGACCAATCCCATGGCGGCGGCGAGAGCTGTCATGAGTACCGGCCGGAGTCGCATCACTGCTCCTTCCACGACCGCCTGACTAAACGCCATCCCCTCTTTCCGCAAGTATTCGATAAACGAGACCAATACAACGCCGTTTTGTACCGCTACGCCGAACAAGGCAATGAAGCCAACTGCGGCAGGGACAGAAAGATATTCTCCGGTCAACAACAGCCCAAAGATCCCTCCGATGAGCGCGAAGGGAACATTGGTGATAATGAGGGTCGCGATGCGAACTTTATTAAAGGCCATATATAGCATGAAGAAGATCAGAAGAATGGTGAGCGGCACGATCACGGCAAGCCGTGACATAGCGCGCTGCTGGTTTTCGAATTGGCCGCCGTATTCTATGCGATAGCCCGGCGGCAATTGCACGTTATCCTTAATCTGCTTCTGGATATCTGTGACAACACCGCCTAAGTCGCGACCGCGGACGTTGGCAGACAGCACCCAGCGACGTTGATTGTTTTCGCGATTGATCTGAATCGGCCCGACGACCTTCTTGATGTCCGCAACCTGCGCCAATGGGATCGCCCGGCCGTCGTCAGTATGCACCAGAAGACTCCCAATCGCTTCCGGGTCGTTACGATATTGCTCTTGGTAGCGGACATGAATGCCGAATCGACGTGAACTCAGATAGATCTGATCGATCACTTCTCCACCAACAGCCAGTTCCACAATTTCCAGGAGTTCTGAAACACTAACGCCATACCGGGCGCAAGCGTCGCGATCAGCCGTGATCTGAACCTGGGGCTGACCAAAACTCTGCTCGAGTGAGAGATCCACCAAACCGGGGATCTCGGCAATCGCCTCTTTTATCTCGCCGGCTTTGGTACGAAGTGTCACGAGGTCGTCGCCATAGAGCTTAATGGCCAATTGCGCCTTGATACCTGAGATAAGTTCATCGAAAGCATTCTGAATAGGCTGTGTGAAATTGAGCGCGACCCCCGGGTAGACAGCCAATTCCTTGTTAATGGATTCGACAAGCTCTTTCTTGCTCTTGAAGCGCTTCCAGGTTGCCGGGTCATTGAGCTCGATATGTATTTCAGCCGTATTTACCGGATGCGGATGACTCCCTGCTTCCGGGCGGCCAGTGCGTGATACCGTTTCCTTGACCTCAGGGTACTGCATGATTACCTGTTCGAGCTTCATCACTGTTTCGGTGGCTTTTTCAAGCGAAATCGAGGGCGTCATGGTAACACCGATGAGGATGGAACCTTCTTCCAAAGTAGGGATGAATTCAGTACCCAAGAAACGCACCGAAAATAGACTTGCCGCGAGCGCTACAACCGCAACACTTACTACCATGATCCTCCGGCGAAGCACCCATTCTAACAGCGGTTTGTAGCCTTCCTTGAGTTTGCGGACAACAATGAACTCTTTGCCTTCATGTCCTTTGAGGAAGTACATGCTCAGCACCGGAACAACAACCAATGCCGCCAGGATTGAGCCCAGTAGTGCAAACGATATTGTGAAAGCCATCGGGGAAAACATCTTCCCCTCGACTCCCTCAAGCGTGAAGAGAGGCAGGAATACCAGTACAATGATAAGAATTGAAAAGGCTATGGGGCGGCCGACTTCGTGTGCCGCCTGCAGGATCACGGTTAGTTTGCTCTGCACGCCATTCACCTTTGCCGACAGGTGACGATGAATGTTTTCAACCATAACGATAGATCCATCGGCCAGCATGCCAATGGCTATGGCGATCCCTCCCATCGACATCAAGTTGGCGGACATCTTTTCAACGCCCATCATCAAAGACGCGATTAAGGCGCACAGCGGTAAAGTGATCACGACAATCAGTGCCGAGCGGACATTGCCCAGGAATAACAACAAGACCAACGTAATGAGTATTGCCCCTTCAAGAAGCGACTTCTTGACGGTTTCATTGGCTTTGGCGACAATATTGGCCTGCTCGTAATAAGGAACGATGGTGACTCCTTTTGGCAGCGACGACTGAACTGCAGGTAATTTGGCGTAAAGGCGCTTGATTACTTCCGAAGTATTCTCTCCGTAGAGCTGCAGCACGATGCCCGACACTACTTCTTCTTTTCCGTCCTTGGTGACGACACCGCGCCTAATTTCTTTTCCGAAATTCACATCCGCGATGTCACCGATCTTCACGGGTACGCCATCCACGGACTTTACTGGAATACTCTTGATGTGGTCGAGACTCCCCACGAGACCCAGTCCGCGCACGAGGTACTCCTCGGAACCAAGAAGCAGGAATTGCCCGCCAGCATTGCGGTTGTTCTTCTCAATAGCTTCTACCACCTGCTCCAGAGCGATGTCGTATTTGCCAAGCGCGTATGGATTGATTGCAACCTGGTACTGCAGGACGTGCCCACCGACGGAGAGAATGTCGGTCACACCTGGCACGGTTTGGAGGCCGTATTTAACGATCCAGTCGTTTACCTCTCGCAGGAAAGTCCCCTTGTCCTTGCCCTGCAGATCGGTGCTGCTGTCAGCCGTGAGATAGTAGATAAAGATCTGCCCCAGGCCTGAGGAAATGGGACCAAGTGTTGGCGGCTCAAGTCCGGCCGGCAATTCAGCCATCGCACTGGCCAGCCGCTCACCAACGATTTGCCGAGCAAAGTACATTTCGGTCTGATCATTGAAATAGACATAGATAACGGCCATGCCGAAGGCGGACGTGGATTTGATGTTGGTCACGCCCGGCAACCCGTTCATTTTCGATTCTATTGGGAACGTGATCAGACGTTCGATTTCCTCCGGCGCCATGCCGTGGGCTTCAGCAAAGACTGGTACCATGACGGGCGATATATCCGGAAAGGCGTCGACCGGCAACTTCGTGTATTGGTAGAGGCCAATCCCGACTATGACCACAACCATAACCATCACCAGGATGCGCTGTTTCAGGGCGAGTTCAATGAGTCTGTCTAACATTCTGGTAGCCCTTCATCAGTGCGCGTGTCCGGCGTGACCGCCGCCCATGGATTTCAGGGTGAGTTGGGCTTTCAATTCGAATGCCCCTTTACAGACATAGATGCTTCCTTCTGCAAGTCCCGAGAGAATTTCAGTGTGCCTGACCCCTTGGACACCCGTTGTGACCGGCACAGGGTGGAATTCATCGCCGTCCTCGCTGATGAAAACGCACGGCTTTTCGTCTACAATTTGCACAGCTTCTTTGCATACAATCAGCGATGGTTGGTCAGCAGAAAGCACAAATGATGCTTTGATAAATGTGCCAGGCTTCCAGAGATTCTTGTCGTTTGATATGACCGAGCGGGCCACGAGACTTCGCGTCCGCTCGTCAAAGACCGGGCTAATGTAGCTGACAAGAGCATTCGTTACGGCTCTTCCGCCAAGTGCCTCAATGCGGACGGATTGACCAACAGTTATTTCCGGGGCGTCCTTGCCGTAGATCGAAATGTTGACCCACACGTCCGATAAGTCGGCGATGACAAAGAGATCGCGCTCCTCGGTCACAAACTCGCCGACCGTGGCATGCTTCTCGATTACCCTGCCTGACCCGTGCGCAACGACGTCGTAGAGACTAAGGCTCTCGTTGCTCTCAATAGTTGCCAGCACTTCGCCTGACTGCACGTAGTCCCCTATGTTTTTGAGGGCTTTCTTTATGATGCCTGGGAATCGCGGAACGATATGTACTACATGGTCACCATCAGGAACAACTTCTCCCGGCAATTCGACAGTACGCTCGAGACGACCGAGTCGCACGGTATCAAGCGATAGGCCAATCTTCTGCGCAACATCCACGGGAAGGGAGACTGCGTTTTCTTCACCTTCGTGACCATGTGTACCGTGTTCGCCACCGTGTTCTGGGGCGACTGACGCTTTTGTGTTTGGCTCGTCGTTGTGTTGTTGCGCAGTGTTTTCATTGTCTGAGCCGCATCCCC
Organism: uncultured Ignavibacteriales bacterium; assembly: GCA_964540105.1. Classification (GTDB taxonomy): domain Bacteria; phylum Zixibacteria; class MSB-5A5; order GN15; family FEB-12; genus DATKJY01. The sequence continues at coordinate 767,203 of CAZILL010000002.1, forward strand.
AAAGGAGTGCAGCGAGGGCAATTCCAAGTATGAATGGGAGTATTCGGGCTCTCATGTTGACCTATCTCCTCACCGGATTCAAGCGGTGACCAGTTAATTGTTCGATCTCTACGGCAGCTTGAGCCCCAGTGACGAGTGCTTCAATCAGCATACCCTGTAGCTCTGCCAGCATCCTTTGTGCATCGAGCACGTTTATGAACGGCTGTGATCCCATGCGATACGCGTTGTTCATTTCCTCCATAACTTGCTCTGCCGGCGGGATCACCTGGTCACGGAGAAGTCTGATTTGATTTCGTTGCGATTCGACAATAGCAAGCCGCTGTCGCACTTCTCCCTCCAACCGCTGTCGCGTCGAAGTGAACTCTGCTTTTGTCTGATCGAATTTGGCCTGTGCCTCCGCTTGACCACCTTTGTTGCGATCAAAAAGTGGCAATGGCAAACCAGCCCAAACCAGAAAGGAATTGCTCCCGTCGTCGTGTAGCCGTCGATACCCTGCACCCAGATTTACATCGGGTTTGCCGGTTGCGCGTGCGAGTCTAATGTCAGCCTGTCGAGCTAGTACTTGGGCTTGAAGACCGGCCAATTCCGGATTACCATCGACCAACAGGCCTGGATTATCAGCGCTCGGAACAGCTAACCACTCTTCGAGCACACCCTCGAGACGGAAGTTCGTCTCTGAGGAACCCCAGAATGTAGCAAGTGCAAGGCGCTGCTGCATTTCCGTTGCCTGTGCGGACGCCAGTTCTATCTCAGCCAGTTTGGTGGCAGACTGAGCACGAAACAGTTCGGCCTTCGGCACCGCCCCACTGGTGACCTTCACGCTTACCGCGTCTTCGATCTTTTGCACGAGGTCTAGGCGTTGGCGGGCCAGCGTAACATTCTCCTGAGCTCCGAGTGCAGAAACAAAACCTGCGGCCACTGATTGATAGAGTTCCAAAAGCGATTGTTGGGCGGCGAATACCTCCACCTTGACTTCGGCCTCGGCCACGGCACGTCGCGCACCCCGTTTGCCAAACAGGTCAAAAGACTGCTCAATGCCAATGGTAGTCTGAGCCGGACCGGACTCGGATTTTCTGCCGAAGTCCTCGACTTCCGCCGATAGTTCAGGATTGGGGCGGGCGATACTTTGCTGTAATCGACCTTGCGCGGCGGCAACTTGAGCGGTGGCTGCCTGCAATTGCGGATGGCGCGCCACGATCAACTGCAGTGCCTCAGTGAACGTGAGGACTGAATCTGCTTCCATAGCAGCGTTGGGTTGCACACCGGATTCCACGTAGATAGGCGGCAAAAGTGCTGGATTATCCGAAGCCGTCTGCCCTTTTGCAAGGTCGACGGATGCAAAAACCACTACTATGAGAAATAATAACGTTCGAATGTACATCAACAAATCTCCAGGCTATTAATAGGTTTGCCATGTCAAACTCCATGGCAAGGCTCCTGATCGGTTCAGGAGACAAGTATCAACGTGGAAGCTTGGAGAATCAGCAGCGCATGACGGCGGAGAATTGGGAATGCAATAAGGGAGCTATTGGGAAATCGCGTTGTGCTAACGCGGAATGTGTGCAGTAATCACATGGAGAAACGGCGGATTGGGCGAACGCATTGGAGAGGGGGCCGAAAAGTCTGTCAGCTGGTCGAGTTGCCAGGTTGTTAAGGGATACCGCTGTCACTTCATGCGCAAACAATACATCGACACAGGAACCGCATTCATCCGTTGGCTCAGCTACAAACGATGCGTTCGGCATGGTCGGAGTGGCTTCCTGCTTGCAGCAGGAGGATCCAACTACCTCGATCTCCAAATGGCCAAGCTCACTGATGCAAAGCACGCTGAACCCACGAATCGGAGAAGCCGCGATTAGCAGGATTCCGAAGAGGGCTATCGTCCAGTTTTTCATGTAAGGGACTGTAGACATATTCCGAAGATACTCTTCTGAGTCGCGTAAACCAAGATCAAAAGTGCCTTCTACCACCACTAAAAGACTAGCCATTTCAGTCATGGCCGATGACCATCTGTTCGAGGCTTAAACCCTTCTGTGCATTATTGGTTCCGGTCTTCCCTTTCGCCAAATTAGTTAGACAGCCGTAGCGAGAACCCGAAGGTCAGACTGAACTGCCCCAAATGTAGTTCCTGGTCTCTGGCAAAGGGCAAAATTTTCAGTTGCGAAACCTATTCGCGGTTCTTATGGTCAATTAGTCAATTGATTATTTGAGAATATTGCCGTGAGTGAAGCAAGAGACACAAAAGACAAGCTCTACGCCCAGTTTGCGCGATTTGGACATGCCTTATCCAGTCCAAAGCGGCTGGAGCTTCTCGATCTGCTTTGTCAGAGCGAAAAATCCGTGGAAATGCTTGCTGAACAGTCAGTGATGTCGATTGCGAACACCTCACGTCACTTACAGGTTCTTCGAATGGCGAGACTTGTCGACAGCCGAAGACATGGCGTGTATGTGTTCTACCGTCTTGCCGATAGCGGGGTCTGCGATTTCTTCAGGGGGCTCCGACGGCTCGCGGAGAATCGCGTAGCCGAAATTGATCGAATCATCTCCGATTACTTTGGCGCATCCGTTCCTCTCCAGCCCATTGATCGAAGGAATCTCCTTAGGCGCGCCCGAGCAGGAGAGGTTGTCATCTTGGATGTCCGGCCCGAAGACGAATATGCTGCGTGTCGCTTGCCATATTCGAAGTCAGTTCCGCTCTCCAAATTGAAAGAACGGCTCAAGGATCTCTCTCCTAAAACAGAGATAGTTGCATACTGTCGGGGGCCATACTGCGTCCTAGCCCAGGAAGCCGTCTCATTCTTGCGATCTAAAGGGCTGAGAGCGTCAAGGCTCGAAGATGGAGTGATCGAATGGAAGGAAGCTGGCCTGCCGGTGGAGACCGTCCTCCATACACGAAAATGAAAGAGAACCTAGTTCGCAGTACGAGTAGCTACTGCGGTTTAATGGACTGATAACAGGAGGTTTGGTACTTTGGCAAGAGTCTCATTGGCGCTCGTGGTTGTGGTGATCGCGCTCGGCGCCGCAATGGCTGTTTTGGCCTACCCGCCGGCGGTTGGAATCCTCGGGAAATCCCCGAACTGCCTCAGTTGTCATGTAAACAACGGTGGTTGGACAGAAGGCCCTGACCTGATTATCGATGTGATCGATCAGCAAACGAAGAAGTCCTTGAAGCAGCCGGACGGATCGTTCCTCATTGAAGCACCGCGTAGCAGGGCAGTCACGCTGAGCACAATTATCGGTTACCGCACGAAGGAAGGGGTTGAACCGCCGTACCGGAACGCGTGGATCTACGTTGACTCCAACAAGATTGACTCAGCGTCACTGACGAAGTTTCCCGCTGGATGGGAGGTCAATCTGCCGATGGCGTGTCGCTTGGTTGGCGACAAGTCTGAATTGTATCCTGACGCGGATATTACACTGCTGCCGATGACACTTCTCCCGGGGAAGGAGGCTGTTGAGGGCAAAGTATTGTTGCAGGTTATGATGACCAAGGGCGACGCAGTCAAGGGAAGGGCCAAGGAAGGAGTGATCGGCAGCTATTTCCAACGCACTCTCGTGTTGAAAGTAAAGTCCTAATGGGATCGCTGTAATAGCAAGCGTGATGACAGCCCGATTCTGTATCGTCAATTTGCCAGAAGGAGAGTTTTGGTGAAGTTCCTGATAGTCCTCAACGATCCACCGTACGGCACAGAGCGCTCGTATAACGGTTTGAGATTGGCAATCTCCCTCAGCAAACGGGAAGGTGCGGAACTTCGCGTGTTTCTCATGGCGGACTCGATTGGCTGTGGAAAGGCCGGCCAAAAAACGCCCAATGGGTACTACAACTTGGAGCGCATGATCAAAAGCCTGGTTCTTGCACAGGTACTAATCGGCGTGTGCGGTTCGTGCATAGATGCCCGGGGAGTTACTGAAGCCGATCTGGCCGGAGGCGTGCATCGCAGTTCCATGGAGGAACTAACCGACTGGACCATCTGGGCAGATAAAGTCATTGTGTTCTAGAATTGTAGGTCAGGAGGGTGTCAGGATGAATAATAAGAGTGTGGTCATTCTGGGTGGCGGAATCGGCGGCTTGGTAGCCGCCAATGAAATCAGACAACTACTCCCAAAGAATCATCGCGTGATACTCATTGAGCGAAACGAGGTACATGCTTTCCCGCCGTCATTTCTGTGGGTAATGAATGGCACTCGCCAATCGGAGCAAGTCGTACGACCCACGCGATCCCTTCTTAGGTCGGGTGTAGAGTTTGTCCTGGCAAAGGTCAATGCAATTGACACCGACCGATCTGCAATCGAAACAGGTGGTGGACTGATCAACTATGATTACTTAATTGTAGCGCTTGGAGCCGAGCTGGCCACTCGAAACATTCCCGGCCTCGAAGAGGCATCGCACACATACTACACTCTGGACGGATCTGCCAGACTGCATTCCGCTCTAAAGGACTTTCATGGCGGTAGCATCGCCCTCGTTGTGGCCTCGATGCCGTACAAATGCCCGGGCGCTCCGCTTGAAGGAGCCATGCTCATAGCTGACTTCCTCAAAAAGACGGGCCGCTCTGCCAAAGCTACTGTTCACCTGTTTACACCGGAGTCACAACCAATGCCGGTGGCTGGACCCATACTCGGCACCGCCGCGACAGAAATGCTCTCTGCCCGAGGAATATCGTATCATCCCCTTCACAGGCTCGTGTCTGTTGATCCGGATGCCAGGCAATTGGAGTTTGAGGGTCGGCGCTCTTTCGGATATGACCTGCTTGTGGCTATACCACCACATGTAGCGCCACAGGTTGTCAAGCAATCCGTTCTGGCCAATGAGAGTGGCTGGATTCCGGTAGATCGCGCCTCACTGGCAACTAAAGTGGAAAACGTCTTTGCTGTCGGTGACGTTACATCGATCCCGATTCCCGGCCGATGGAAGCCCGATGTACCTCTTATGTTGCCCAAAGCGGGAGTGTTTGCACATGTTCAAGCATCGGTCGTGGCACAGCAGATTGCGGCAAAAGTCCTGGGACGCAAATCTTCCGTGAGCTTCTGTGGTGACGGATATTGCATGCTTGAAGCTGGTGAGGACCTGGCTGGATTCGCGTACGGAAATTTCTTTGCGGAGCCGTCGCCGGAAGTCAAACTGAAGCAGATAGGCAAGTCATGGCACATCGGCAAAGTGCTCTTTGAGAAATGGTGGCTGGAGCCATACGGAATACGCAGAGAGCTTTACAGACAGTGCATTACTCTAGGCGGCCGGCTTCTCGGGATTCCCTCCGGCATCTAGACGGTCAAAGCCTTTTTCTGCTGGAGAATGAAGTCATTCAATCCTGCTCCCCCGCTAAATCTCCTGTGGACAGCAGATGGAAACCCAACAGGAACGGTGGGCCACCTGTCTAGAGTAAGATTCAAACCTACCATGAGTGCTTGGACACCAAGGCGAGCCGCCGACTTGACAAATAGTGGTAATTTGGCTTCCTTTTGTCTTGTTTGCGAGCTTCACAATTGCGACTGTGAGAAAGGATAACGGACAATGCAAACCACGATCCGACTTCATCGCGTCTTGCGCGCAACGCCCGAGCGTGTTTATCGCGCGTTTCTCGATCCCGAGGCAATGGTCAAGTGGCTACCGCCGAACGGATTCACGGGCAAGGTCCATCATCTTGATGCCAGAGTCGGGGGGACCTTCAAGATGTCTTTCACGAACTTCTCTACAGGTAGCAGCCACTCTTTCGGAGGATCCTACCTTGAACTTGTACCGAACGAACGCATTCGTAACACGGATAAGTTCGACGATCCACACTTGCCGGGTGAGATGCAGACGACAGTTGTTTTGAAGAAAGTCTTCTGTGGCACCGAGGTTTCCATCACCCAGGAAGGGGTTCCCGAAATCATTCCGGCTGAGGCCTGCTATCTCGGCTGGCAGGAGTCACTGGTCCTTCTTGCGCAGTTAGTCGAGCCGGAAATTCCGGACGGTGCGTAGGACCTCGACAGGAGGGCCGCGATTGAGATACTTTGGACTACAATGTTAGTCACCGACTGAACGACGAGACCTAACGCCACCAATCCTGACTCCTGTACGCAAGAAAACCCACCATGAATGGTGGCGTACCCAGCCAGCGAAGGGGACGATTCGAGTGAACTTGAGCAGTCCGATGCCAGAGCACGCCCCTGGTGAGGCAGAAGGAAGATCAGATGCCATCCACGAAATCCATATCGATTCTGGTTTGTGATCAGAACTCAGCCGTATAACTTAGCGGCTGACGTATAAGGAAAGTGAATGCAATGATGATCAACGGCAATATCCTCCAGGCCATCGGAAACACGTCGTTAGTGCAGCTGAGTCATGTCGTGCCGCCGGGGAGCGCGAAAGTGTTTGTAAAGCTCGAATGGGAAAACCCGACAGGCAGCATGAAGGATCGAACGGCCCAAGCCATGATCTCAAGGGCCGAGGAAGACGGGCGGCTCAGGACGGGGGACACTATTGTAGAGTATACGGGGGGGAGCACGGGGATATCACTCGCGCTGATCTGTGTTGCGAAGGGGTACCGGATTCATATTGTCACGTCGGATGCGTTCAGCCAAGAGAAGCTGAGACATATGGCCGCGCTCGGCGCCGAATTGACTCTGGTGCCTAGCCAGGGAGGACTGACTACGAAGAAGTTGATTCTGGATATGATCGAAACTGCCAGAGAAATCAGTCGAAGGCCGAACACCTTCTGGACTGACCAATTGAACAATGTTGACAGTATCGTAGGGTATTATCCGCTGGCTGAAGAAATCTGGAAGCAAACAGAGGGTCAACTTGATGCTTTTGTTCAGTGCGTTGGCACGGCGGCATCATCGCGAGGGGTGGCGACTGTGCTAAGGCGTTACAATCCAAGGCTCCAGGTAGTTGCCGTTGAGCCGGCCGAATCCGCGGTACTCTCAGGTGGTCAGGCCGGACCTCATAAGATTGAAGGGGTAGGTATTGGCTATACGCCGCCGCTCTGGGAGCCAAGCCTCGTGGACGAAATTGTTGCGGTCAAAACAGATGACGCCAAAGCGATGGCGAGGCGTTTGGCCCGGGAAGAGGGTCTCCTTGCGGGAACATCCTCGGGAGCAAATGTCGTTGCCGCCATTCGAGTGGCTGAGCGAATGGGACCGGAGGCAAGGATCGTTACGCTGATGGTAGACTCCGGCGTAAAGTACCTTAGCACAGATGTTTACAGTCACAAATGAGCGATGCTGCCGGAGTCATGCAACTCTCAACAAACAGGAAGGAGCATGTGACATGCGAAGTAGAGTGATTCTCCTCGGGTACTTGATGTTAATGACTGCAATTGCGGCTGTCGTCAATGCGGAGGACCTTCATCACGAATGGTCGTTCGAAGGGATTCACAGTATCGCAGCAAACACTATCACTGGAAGCGTCACGATTCGCGCAGGCAAACAGGAGACGTTTACGGTTGAGTTTGAAAACGACCCCAAGAAGCCGACAACCATAAGACCGTCTGTCGATTCCACCAAAGGTGTCCTTACGATAAAGGAAACGACCAGCGAAGAGCATGCTCAGGCCAGGACCCATTGGCTAATCTCTGTACCGGAATCATCGCAGCTGAAGGCGATCGGTTGTCATTCAGCGCTGGGGGATATACGCCTTGATTCTATTGTGTGCGGGAGAATTGTGTCGCACTCGGCAACAGGGAGACTCTCCGCTGAAGGTGTTAAGTCGAGATCGGTGCGACTCACAACAACCTCCATGCCCCTGCGAGTTACGGGGGGGGAGATCTCGCATGATATCAGATGCGTGTCGGCCAGCGGCGAAGTCTTTTTGTCCTTGTCCAAACTACCCGATTCTGCATTGCATGTCGCGTCGACGTCAAATGCAGTCACGCTCGATATTCCCGACTTCGGTGAGAACTTCACACTCACGATAGATTGCAACGAGGGAGCCGGCCTGGTGGAATCACCGTTCACGTGCACGGAGACTTCCACGTCCCTACTTCATCCACAAGATACATATAAGACAACTCGCTGTGTGGTGAAGCAGGGTGAGGGTGGAGCGGCAGTGAGGTTGCTTACGGGAACGGGCACCGTCAAGGTCATTACCGCCCGGGACAAAAAATAGACCTTGGTGCGGAAAGAAATCCACGAGGGACAGCGCTGTTGGTTGCCCGGACGTTTGACTGGGGACAGAGGCCGAAGATTCTGGGCTTCTGATTGGCAGCCATTCAGGGCAATGAACTCTTCACCGAAGTCGGGTAGAGACGTGGAGGTCAATAGAGGTGCTTGGGGTAAGGATTGTTGTAGCAATGAGTTGCGTAATAAGTCGTGCAAATATTCGCCCGGGACTTTGGAATGCCGGTTTGAGCACAAACTGCCGACTGGGAAGGCTGCTACGACAGCTAGTAACCGATAATCAGAGGGAACTTTCGACAGATCTCTGGGTATCATTTGATAGAACCTGACGTAAGGATAAGGCATGGCTAAAGAGACCGAGAAAGAAATCGATTTTACTCTGATGAAAGCGGTTCAGAAGGGGGACATGGTAGCGTTTAACTCCATGGTTGATCGGTACAAGGATCGTCTCATGAATGTCATCAGCCGGATGCTGTCGTCCACAGAAGAAGCGGAAGACATTGTACAGGAGACGTTTGTACGGGTATACCAACACCGGCAGTCGTTCAATTTCCAGCACTGTTTTTCGACCTGGATTTACACAATCTGCCTGAATTTAGCTCGCAATGAACTTCGGAAACGCAAGAAATTCAAGTTTTTCGATATTGGGGATATGCAGGGGCACGAAAGCGAGATAGCCGTGGAAATGAAACTCCCGACTCGGATACCGGAGATGATCGACTCCGCCGTCAAGGAGTTGCCCGAAAAATATCGTACGGCGTTTCTCCTGCGAGATGTTCAGGAAATGCCCTATGAAGAGGTTGCCAAGGCTCTCGGGGTTCCGTTGGGGACGGTCAAGTCCCGGGTCAATCGAGCCCGCCTGATTCTTCGCGATAAATTGCAGCCGAGATTGGAGGACAGTCATGCGTTGTCGAAAAGCACGCTCCTTCCTGTCAGCATATTCTAACGGCGAACTGATCGGTCGAGATGTGGTCGCAGTTCGGGAGCACCTTTCGATTTGCGCCACGTGCCGAAAAGAGGAAACGCTGTTGGTGTCAATTCACGACGGGGCCAAACGGTTAGCCGGACCTGTTCTGTCGACTGACTTCAACACCAAACTCCTCAATCGCATCGCTCATGAACGGTTCTCCGAGACGCGCACGCGTTCGTATGTACCGCGCCGCGCGCCTCTGCTGATGTGGCGTCAGGTGATTCCCGCCTTTGTGGCGACGTTTGCGGTTGTGCTCGTAGCGGTGACATTTTTCAAGTCTGGTCACTTCCCAGAGCCGTCCGGGTTGGCCTCGATCTCCGATAACGGCGGGTTGGATAATTCCTATCTGACGGCTCAGCCGGAGCACAATCCGAATATGACGAAGACAGTGAATGTTCAGAAGGACTGGTCGCTAAGCGCCCAGTTGGCTCACTCAGAGCGCGCGAACCGGATCTCAGGCCAGTTGTCCGGCAGCTCCGGTTTTGGATCCCTGGTGGCTTATCCGTCTCAGATGGTAATGCCGCAGTCCGGGATTCTGTTTTTCAAGGTGCGTCCGATTGTACGCGTGTACCAGACGGCGGCTCCTACTCGTGTGCAGGAGGATCAGAAGGTATACTAAAATGCTAACTTCGCTTTCACGGACCGCTGGCAAGTCACTTCTGATGTCCTTCCTGGCGGTCTTTTTTTCCCTTGACGCAGCTGCCTCGGATCGTCCCTTGACCTCGATCGAATCGGGAATGAATGACCTCATTTATGACCTTTCTCGATCAGTAGTCACAGTTGAGTGCTCTCGGACTCTGTCCGGATCATCAATGAGCACAGGACGAGAGGAGTCGGGGCGGCGTTATGTCTCGTCGGGTATTGTCTGCGACACCCTCGGTCATATCCTGGTGGCGGGAACGACAGTCGCCGGCAAGGATCGAATAATGGTGAGCGTCGACAACCAGCCAGTTGCCGCGCAGCTTGTCGGGATTGACCACTACAGTGACCTGGCCATAATCAAAGCGATCCGTCCCATCGGCTATCCCGTACAGTGTTCGGAACGACAGGTGTGCGCCGGTCAGATGGTCATTGCCATGGGGAACGCCTATGGTATGCGGGCGTCGCCGGCCATCGGGTTCTGCGCCGGGGCTCGAACGGACGGAACTCTCCAGTTTACAGTGCCAGTAACGTCGGGGTCGGTGGGTGGCGGGGTGTTCGATCTTAACGGCCTCTTGATCGGCGTGATTGTGGGCGTGATTGGGCAGAGAGATCAGGTTGCTTTGGGCGTGCCCGCCTACCGATTGTCTGAGATCGTCGACTATCTGCTTGTCCATGGGGATCGCGAAGCAGGCTATATTGGTGTCTCGACTGCTGATATTGAAATGACCCCGGGGCTTGACATGAACTTACCAGCAGCACAAACAGTTTCAGGCCGTCAGTCCGGACAGATTATCGACCGTGGCGTTGTAGTCACGTACGTAGAACCGTCATCGCCCGCTGCCGTGTTTGGTCTGAACAAAGGGGATCTCATCATAGGCTTCAACCACTATCCGGTTCGATCAGCGCTGGAGTTGTCGCAACAAGTTCGCAAGACGAGCCCCGGAACAGTCGTGGACTTCGAATTTGTGCGCCACTCTTCGTACTACGATATCAGATTACAGGTGGGAAGCAAGCGGCTTACAAATTCCTCGGGCTTTTTCGACGTCGAGCAATTCGACGCCAGTTCTCCTTCTCCGGATTCGCTGAAGCAAGTTCTTGATTACTTGAAGCGGGAAGTCTTGGGTCTGGAGGAACGACTCCGGCAGGTTCGGTGAGTCAGATTAGAATTGCCTCGGGGCACTCGTTCTCCATATTATGCCCGCATGAGCATTGCGCCCGATTCTCGTCTTTGCACCCGCATATCCGACCTTCGCGTCCGTGAGAATCCCGAGCTCCAACGAGTTCTGGGACTCTATGCCGCTGCTGTCGCCCTTTCTGACGCTCCGGCGATGACCGCTGCACTTGAGCTCGGAAGGGAGCGTACCGTCAGAAGAACGGCGTTCTATGAGTTAGCCTTGCAGTCGTACTTGTTTCTCGGATTTCCACGGATGCTGATCGCGGTCGAGCATCTTGCCAGTGTCTGGCCGGAGCCAACTCCATTCGTAGAGCCTTCTCCGGTTAGCGCTCTGGAGGCTCTCGAGTGGTTCGAGCGAGGGAACGCGCTGTGCAAGGTTATCTATGGGGACGCCTACCAACCCTTGAAAGCCAAGGTAATGAGTATGAGTCCCGAACTGTTTTCGTGGATGATTGTCGAGGGGTACGGGAAAGTCCTTTCGCGCCCGGGGTTGGGTTCGATCGAACGTGAAATCGGAAATGTGGCCTTCCTCATGGTCGACGATTGCGAATCGCAACTGCACTCCCATATGCGCGGGGCGCTCAGAGTTGGAGCCTCGCCGGAGCTTCTTAGCGCGGTGATTCATGATGTGGGGGACGCCGCCGGCAAGGGTTACCATTCAGCTCTTTCCATTCTTGCCAGACTGGGGATCAGCTGATGCGATGGTGGGTGAAAGGGATACTAATTGCGTTTGCCTTAGTAGTCGTCGCGGTTGTGTCCGCGTACTACTACCTGTTTCAACTTCACGGTTTCGAACGCATCATCAGCGAAAAACTAACCAGCCTTGTGAGCAAGCAGCTTCCGCTCACCATAGAGTTGGGGCAAGTGCGAGGCGACCTCCTGAATGGCCTGATCCTTGAGGATGTGCGCGTCACCGTTCGCGACTCGATCGGAAGCTATCCAATCTTCCGTGCTGGCCGAGTGACGGCGACATATTCACTCTCCAATCTATGGCATGAGAATTACCGGCTGTCATTCCTTGGACTCGATTCGGTATCGATCCTGCTCTTTCAGGACAGCAGCGGAGCGATTCGTCTCCCCCAGCCAGGAACGGCCCGGAGCGACAGTGTGGAAACAGAGTTTCCGGCGCTTCATGTTGATCTGTTCTTGCTTGAACATTCTTCAGTGACACTTGTCAAAGGGCGGGATACGCTGCTTGTTTCGGACATCAATCTCTCTTCAGCGCTGCATAGCGAGGATGGTGCCCTGTCGGCGAATCTGAAGCAGGGGAGTTTTCAGTCCAATCGTACCGGCCTGGCGCTCTCTACGATGAGCGGGAGACTCGCGTATACCAACGGACAACTCCTTGTGCAGAATATGCTGGTATCGAAACAGGGGACGCAGGTCCGTCTCAACGGATTTGCCTGCATCGATCAGCCATCATTCCAGATGCAGTTTGACGCGGACAACATCGATGTGGGAGAACTCGGTGAAGCGATCGGAGTCAGGCTCGACGGCGCGATTGATGCCAACGGCAACGTAAGCTACGCGAACGCCTCGTTTACGGGGACGGCGATGCTGGGGGGGCGGTTTCTTTTCGCTGGCCTGCAGAATCTCTTTGTTGGATTTCGATTTACCGACCGCAGACTGGCGCTTGATACATTGTATGGAATCGTCTTTGATCAATGTGCTATCGACGGGAAAGGAGAAATCGACTTTTCGCCACCCCGGGAGCGGTACCAGCTGCAGGCGAAGATACGAAACTTCAACCTCAAGAGCGTGGCCAAGAGCAGTTTTATTTCGAACCTTAACGGCGATATTGACCTTCGGGGACGTTCGTTTCGTCACGATGATCTTCGCCTCGACGTGGGAGTAAATCTCTATGAATCCAGTTTCGGCGGATACCCGATTCAATCGGCAGAGGGGGCTCTGGCGATCACAATGGACTCCCTCCTTTTCGAAGACGGGTTCGCGGTTACGTATTTTGAGAACGACTTTCGTGTGTCAGGGAAGGTCGAGTATTCTCGGGACATCGATCTGGAGATTCTCGCGAATCTGCAAAACCTCGATCGCTATAAGGGGAAGCTCTTCATCAATCGACCGGGAGGTCGAGGATATGGCGAAGCAAGGCTTACGGGACTGACCAGCGACCCGGATTTGACAGGGACATTCGTGTCTGACTCTCTGTGGCTCTACGATATGTCCGCCGACAGCGCGTGGGCCGTTTATCACATCGACCGCTTCCTGTCACGTCAGCAGGGGGAGGTGTCGCTGCGCCTGATGAACGGGACACTCTGGAACCGCCCGTACGATACGGCCTACGCGACGATGGCACTGGATTCCGGGGTCGCGACACTTGATACGATATTTCTGAACGGCTCGCGTGGAGCCGTGGCCAGCCGAGGGGAAATGGTCTACAATTCCAATCCAATGCGACTGGAACTTGACACACTTCATCTCGTGACTTTGGGAAAGCTGATCACCAACGACAAACGGCAGAGCGCGCTGCTGGACAGCAATGGGGTAGAGATCACGCGCTTGTACCTCGTGGGGAGCGCGGCCAAATTGATCGGATCGGGCCGGATAAATTACGATGAATCGATGGACCTCAGGTTGTTTTTCGACAATGTGCCAGTGAAGGAATGGGGGAGACTCGTACGCGAGGATATTCCCTTTGACGGGATCGCTCGCTTCGGCGCAGACTTGACCGGCACGTTCGATTCCCCACGCTTTTCTGTGCGAGGGGGGATTGATTCCTTGGTGTACAAGTCATTGAACGTGGGGGATCTTAAGGTCGGCGCATCCTATGACGCACGGAAAGTGACGATCGACAGCCTGACCATCTCTTCTGGGCCGGGGCAATACCGAGTGTCGGGGCATTTCGGAGTCGATCTCTCCTTTCGCTCCTTGTCAGCAGGGAAGCTGCTCGATGACTCCATCGACGTCTCGTTTGCAGCCACCGACCGCCGTTTCGACCTGGTAAGTATTCTTCTGCCAACAGTGGAGCAACTGGACGGGGATTTCGTCGCCGATGTCAGGCTGTTTGGCACGCCGTCGTCGCCTCATCTGGAGGGGCAGGGGTACCTTAAGAACGGGCGTTTGAAGTATCTGGATCTGGTTGACTCGCTCTACACCGACTCGGCGGGAGTCACCATGAATGACAACCAGATCGTGATCGATAACGTTGTCACATATGTCAAGAACAAGCGGCGACCCGACGGGCGGAGTTATGCTAATATCGACGGAACCATTACGGTGAAGGCGCTTGACACACTCGTGTATGATCTTGATGTGTCGATTCCGCGGGAGTTTCCCTTCCGCTATGAGCTTGACGATATCCAGGGGATCATCGAGGGGGATATGCGAATAGAGGGAAGTTCCCCGCCGCTTGTTACGGGGGACCTGACCGTCATATCAGCTCGATACCGAGCCAAGTTTGCGTCCGAGAACGAAGGCTCGCCGCTGATGGTTATCTTCTCCGGAGAAAACACCTGGGACGTTAATCTCAACGTTGACATCTTATCGAATTATTGGATCAAGAATGAGGACATCGACGCCGAATTCTCCGGTTCGCTCAACGTAATTCGCGAACGCGGAGAATACCGGTTTATCGGCGAGATGGAGATGTTGAGGGGGAAGGGGTTTCTTTTCGACAAGACCTTTCGTATCGAACCGGGGAGCAGGGTCATTTTTGACAACACGACCCGCTTGAACCCGACCCTCGATATTACCGCGTTCACTCGCATTCCAGGCGTGTCACGCCCCAATGATGAGTCACGGGAACCGATCGACCTCGGCCTGCATATCACCGGTACATTGGAAACGCCGGACCTCAACCTGACGTCGGATTCGCTGTTTCGTCGCGAAGATATCCTGCCGTTGTTGGTCGCCAATTACGCGACCAGCGACACAGCGTCGACCCCGAAGTTCAGTCGTGTCGAAGAGCGCCTGACCGGCTTGGTGTCGTCGCAAGTCTCCCAGATTGGAACAAAAGAGCTGAGTCGTCTTGGCGTGGAGACCTTCGAGATCGATCCGAATTACGAGCGGGGGCAACTTGATCCGCTGAGGTCCCGGGTGACGCTTGGGTTCTACACGGCCCCCAATTTGTACATCTACGGTCGATCGGCGCTCTCAGGAAGTTCGGGACAGGAACTCGGCTTTGAATATCGGCTGAATAAATCGATGCGAGTCGAAGGGGGCCGAGACGACCAGGCGTTGTACCAATTGAATCTGAAACTGCACGTGGAGTTTTAGTGCGTACGAGACTTAGTGCCTTACTCGCCGTGCTTGTCCTTGTGATGTTTCAGGCGACAGTGGATGCGGCAGAACGTGACGAGCTCAAGTGGATTCGGTCGAAGCCCATAATCCGCTCCATTCTCATTCAAGGCAACCACTACTTTAAGGTGTCAGAGATCAAGGGGAGACTCTATTCCCGCGAGCGGAGCTTCTGGCTGGCGCTGAAGGGGGAACGGCGTACTCGTGTGCAACGGGAGACCAAGACTCGCGACAGTCTGGAGATCAAGTACCTGTACTTGAAAGAAGGATTCCTCGGAATGACCATGACTGAGGAAATCGCTCCCGTCGGGGAAGATTCTACGGCTGAAGTCAGAATAACGATCGACGAGGGACGGCAATTCAGAATTGGTGAGCGAAAGACCACTGGTGATTACGAGCCGCAGTTCGGGGCGGGATTCGCCAAGTTACAGGGTAGGTTGAAACGCGGAATGCCGATTGATCCGATCGTGATTCATCAGGTGATCTTCGACATGAAGACACATTTGGCCAACGACGGATACCCCTATGCCGAGATCACGTATGCGTTGGACACTCTCGGAGATCCCAGTCGGAGCGAGATCGCATTTTCCGTACAATCGGGCTCGAAGGTGCATTTCGGTGACGTCAACGTGCAGGGATTGCAATTCTACCCTGAGTACTGTGTCCGACGTGAATTGAAGATTACGCCGGGGAGACTATATCGACGACAGGACATTCTCGATACCCAGCAGCGGCTCTATGAATCCGGCTATTTCAGCACGTTGCAGCTCGGGCTTGACGAACATGTTTCGGACAGTTTGGCCCCTGGTTTCCTGCTCCGGGTTCGAGAACGGAAGCCGCACTACCTGACAGTAAAGACTGGCGCCTCGCAATCGACAGTTCGCGATCTACTGTGGGGATCGTCGATTGGCTTTGGCAAGCGGAACCTCATCGGTTCGCGGACGGCTGAGTTTACGGCGCTCTACAGCTTTGCGATCGGGCATGATAGTCGTTTACTGAGCCACGAATATCGCTTTCGCTTCACCGAACCCTGGTTTCTGGCCATCCGCATGCCGCTGCTCTTTACCATAGGGTATCGCCCCAGAGTACATTCGGCTACGCAGGCTTACATGATCGAGTCGTGGTCAGTATCAGCGGCAACGTCGCGTCAGTTTGGCCGAGACTATTTCGGGGCCTTGGGGCTGGAGTATCAATCGGTCAGAATCTCCGGAGTGCCCGCAGACCAGCAGGTTGTCACGATTGAGGAAAAGGGAGTCTCCAACCGCAGACGATTCTACTTTCAATTCCGTCGTGACAGTCGGGAGAATATCTTCATTCCTGATCGAGGGTCGTTTCTCGACGTCACCGCTCAGTACTTCGGCGGGATTCTCGGCGGGGATGCCAGCTTTACGAAATACGAAGCGTCGTACGCAACCTACCAGATTGTCTGGCCAGGGTGGATCTCCGCCACTCACGTGAAGGGAGGGTTGGTGCATGCCTTCGGAACCTCCACTTTCGTACCGCGGGAGGATCGCTTTTACCAGGGAGGGGCAAATTCGGTGCGCGGTTTTCTCGAGAATTCCCTTGGTCCGAAAGAGGGCTCCAACGTTACCATGATCTTCAACCAGGAGTTCCGCTGGCGAACCCTTCAGGTTCACCAGATGATACCGGGTCTGCGGAATCTGGCCAAGACGCTCCCCTTGTGGCAATCGCTCTTCTTCGACATGGGCAACGGATTTGGCAGCGCTCACGAGATGCGCTGGAACGCCTTGGCCCTAAGCGTGGGGATGGGTATCCAGCTCGTCTCTCCTGCGGGTCCAATCCGAATTGACTATGCGCGCGTTATCCCCACCCGACACTTCAGCGTTGACGATCGCTGGCACTTTACTATATTGTACGCGTTCTAATTGGTAGTAATATTTCCGGGCAAGAGAGAGCGTCGAGCGTGAGGCGTCGACGGCGTCATTGGTGTCATTCAAGTGGAGATTAGTTATGGACCCAATATATCTTGATCACAACGCCACCACACCCGTCGATCAGGCGGTCGTTGAAGCTATGCTTCCTTTTCTCCGTGAGCATTTCGGAAACGCCAGTTCGGTACATCAATTTGGCCGCGAAAGCAAGGTCGCGCTGGAAAACGCGCGTGAGAAGATCGCAGCCTTCATCAACTGTCAGCCAGCTGAACTCTTCTTTACCTCCGGTGGGACGGAGTCCGACAATATTGCGGTTATGGGAACGGCGTACGCTTCCGAAGGACGCCGCCCTCACCTTGTGGTCAGCAGCATTGAGCATCATGCGGTCCTGGAATCAGCGGAATACCTGCATCACAAGCGGGGGTTCGACCTGAGCCTGTTGCCGGTCGATTGTGAAGGGTTTTGCTCGGCCGAACAGCTGCATGTGATGGTCACAGACCGAACGGCGCTGGTGTCGGTGATGCATGCCAACAATGAGGTGGGCACGATTCAAGATATCCGATCACTTGCAGACGCGGCGCACTCAAGAGGGGCGCTGTTTCATACCGACGCGGTTCAATCAATTGGGAAGATTCCCGTCGACGTGCGTGCGATGCAGGTGGACTTGCTGTCACTAACTGGCCATAAGATCTATGGTCCCAAAGGAACAGGCGCCCTATTCGTGCGACAAGGGATAAAAGTAACCCCGCTGTTCTATGGCGGCTCCCACGAAAAGAAACGCAGGCCGGGGACAGAGAATGTGGCTGGTGCGGTCGGTCTGTCCAAAGCATTGGAGATTGCCGCCGAGCGAATCGATCGGGACGCCACAAAGATGTCGGAGCTGACGAGCCACTTAATCGATTCGATCCTCCGCTCGATTCCTGATACACACCTGAACGGTCCAAGGATGAAACGACTTCCGCAGACTGCAAACATCTCGTTTGCCGGTCTTGAAGGAGAGCCGGTGATTCTCTCGCTTGATATGGAGGGGGTGGCGGTAGCGTCGGGATCGGCGTGCACGTCGGGCGCGACCGAACCGTCGCATGTTCTCACGGCCATGGGTGTCAGTGCACACATTGCCCGCGGAGCAATACGTTTCTCTCTCGGACGGGCAACCACTCGGGAGCAGATCGACTACCTCCTCGACGTACTCCCGCCAATTGTGAAACGGCTCAGGGATATGTCGCCATCCCATGCGAAAACGAAGTGATCCGAAATCTGACAGACGGAGAGCCGACGATGCGATGCGGGAGCTGTGCCTGCCATGAGTAAGCGGGTGTTGGTCGCTATGTCCGGCGGCGTCGATTCTTCTGTTGCCGCCTTCCTGCTCAAAGAGCAGGGGTACGATGTTATCGGGGCACACATGAAGTTGTGGGACTATGCCGACGTAGGCGGGGACACTCATCGCGATGGGCGATGCTGCACGATCGACTCGATTACCGATTGTCGATTTGTGTGCGATGCGATCGGGGCGCCATTCTACGTACTAAATATGTCCATGCAGTTCAAGGAGACCGTGATCGAGGATTTCATCTCAGAATATCGTTCTGGTCGTACGCCGAATCCATGCGTCGTGTGTAACTCCGATGTAAAATGGAACGGTTTCCTGCGCAAAGCGGAGGAATTGGGTTGCGACGCCATCGCCACCGGGCACTACGCAATTGTCGAACAGAATGAACTCGGCCGCTACCAGATTCGTCGCGGAGCGGACGAAACACGCGACCAATCGTACGTGCTATGGGGGGTGAACCAGGAGGCTCTTTCTCGAACGTTGATGCCCTTGGGTGGTCTGCGCAAGACGGAAGTGCGCGAGATCGCTCAGAAGCATCAGCTGCGGACGGCGATGAAGCCGGAATCACGTGAGATCTGTTTTGTCGCCGACGACGATTACCGACGCTTTCTTGTTGAGTACGAGCAGAAGAGAGGGCGCGGGCTGGAACCAGGGGAGATTGTCCATGAATCCGGTGCGATCCTCGGACGGCATGCGGGCACAGCGAACTTCACCGTCGGACAAAGGAAGGGACTCGGGGTAACCTATCCGACGCCGCTCTACGTTCAGCGCATAGACCCCGATACGAGGCAAGTGGTTGTCGGGGAAAACGACAGCCTCTTCCGCGATGAATTGAATGCTCGAAGCGTAAACTGGGTGGCGAAGGGGTACGATCCTGCCCCGTTTGAAGCGCTTGTGAAGATCCGTTATCTTCATGACGCGGCGCCTTCGCTGGTAACACCCTTGACACCGAGTGACGTGAAGATTACGTTTTCGGACAGCCAAAGGGCTGTTACGCCTGGCCAGTCGGTAGTGTTTTATAAAGGTGACGTGCTCCTTGGGGGAGGAATTATCGAATAGGCTGGCGATGAACAAAGAGGCCTCGAACAGTAGGGAGTAGGTATGGCACAAGCGCGGTTTCTCGGTCATTCGTGCGTTCTTTTATCTCACGATAAGCACCGAATTATCATTGACCCATTTCTCAGCGGGAATCCAGTAGCGACCATGAAGGCAGACGATGTCGATCCGACCTACATCCTGGTCTCGCACGGGCACGGCGATCATATTGGAGATGCGATCGCGATCGCCCGACGCACAGGGGCGACGATCATCGCGAATTTCGAATTGGCGAGTTTGTGTGAGCGTCAGGGAGCGACAGTACACAGCATGCACATTGGGGGATCGCACTTGTTTCCCTTTGGGCGTGTGAAGCTGACCATTGCCCACCACGGGGGCGGCTATGGAGCGGACGCAAATATCTACACCGGACCGCCCGTGGGGTTTCTCGTGACTATCGACGGCAAGACCGTATACCACCCGGGGGACACCGGCCTCTTCTACGACATGAAGCTGATTGGAGAGATGAACAACATCGAAGTTGCGTTTCTCCCAATTGGAGATAATTACACAATGGGGATCGACGACGCGGTGAAAGCGATCGAGTTTCTGCGTCCCAGGACCGTAGTCCCTATTCATTACAACACGTTTCCTGCCATTGCCGCTTTACCCGAAGAGTTCGCGAAGAAGGTCAGTGACACAAACGTTGTTATCCTGAAACCGGGAGAACAGCTAACGTTTTAGTCTCGATTCGGCGCCGCGATCCAAGCGGGGTAGAGTGCGCTTTCACATACCACCGCTCGGTTTCCCTTGATGTCAGCAGGGACGTGCATCTCTGTTTTAGCTTGAACCGCAGAATCGGGATCATTACTATGTCGGGGCGAATTACCTTCTGGAAGTCGGAGAAGTACACGTGTGAAGACGCTGCTCAAGATACTCGTATGGGGGATCGGTGTTCTGGTTGCATTGATCATCGTTCTGATGATCGGCGCCAGACTGTTCTTCCCTGTTGAAAAAGCCAAAGCGTATGCCATAGAGAAGGGGAGCTCCGCTTTGGGGCGTCCGATCGGTATCGATGATGTTTCCCTCTCGTTCTGGGGGGGGCTGGGAGTGAAACTGGACAAAGTAACGGTCGGGAATCCGTCCGGCTTCGACGGAACACCTTTCCTTCAAGCCAACTACATCGACATCAAGCTGCAGTTTCTGCCGCTCCTATCAAAGTCGATCCGCATCGATCGATTCGTGATCGACCGTCCTCTTATGACCATGGCGAAAGCAGAGGATGGTCAGAACAACTTCTCCTTCGTCACGATTGACTCCGCGTTGCCCGCCGAAGCCAAGTCGATTCCTGCGGAGACAAAAGCGGCGGCGGCCGCGGTGAGCTTCGAGAAACTGGAGATTCGCGACGGTCACATTAGTTATCGCAATGACAGTTCCGGGGTTGCACTTGAACTGAGCGGCGTGCAGTTGAATACGGCCATGGAGAACCCGCGGCCGGGTGTGTATGTGTCGTCCGGACGGGTGGAAGTAGACAGCGTCAGCATCCGATCGATGCTCAGTCTTCCGACCCTCTCCCTGGGGCTGAACTATCGGGCCACGTACGATCTGGAGCAGAAACATCTGTCGGTAGAACGGGCCGATTTTAACATTGCCGGCTTGCGATTCGAGTTGGGCGGTGATCTCTATCACCCCGACAGCAATTTCAGAGCGCAGGCCAAGTTCAAGACCGAGAGCATCCCGGCTTCGGAAGTGCTCAAGATGCTCCCCCCACAACGGTTGGAACAGCTCAAGAGTTTTCGGGTCAGCGGTGACTTTGCCATCGACGCCAGTGTCGACTACAGTGCGCGCAGAGTTGAACGCCCGTTTGAGTACTCTGCCACCGCCGTGATCACCAATATGCTCCTCGCGAAAAAGGACATGGGCGGGGAATTGAAATTCAAGCGAGCCATTGTCGATGTCAAGACGGACAACGTACGAATGAGCATACAGGAGGGGATGTTCGACGGTCGCCCGCTCAAAGGGAGTTTCGTCGTAACAAACTTCAAGGATCCGGCCATCAACGGAGAGCTCGCCGGCTACATCGACTTTGTCTTTCTGAAACCGTTTCTTCCGGTCACCGACCGCCATGAGTTATCGGGGCAGGCTCGGTTCGACGTCAAGTTCAACGGGCGGATCAAAGACCCGCGAAACATGGATTTTTCCGGTGATGTGGAGGTTATGCAGGGGCGGTACAGTTCGCGATTTCTTCCGGAACCGCTGGATACATTCGGTCTCGACGCCTACTTCGATCGCAAGCTGGTGAGTGTCCGTACCCTGACGGCGAGATCGAGGTCTGCTGATCTCAAGTTCACCGGACGTATTGACAACCTGATCGCGTGGATTCTGGCGGACTCCAATCAAGTACGCGACATCCATCCCGGGCTCGACGGTGAGCTGACCGGGGAGCTCGATTTGGCGGCGCTGAATTCCGTGCTTCCACAGAAGCGACAGCCAGTCCTCTCGGGTCGATTGAGTTTCGATCTGAGCGTGATCGGGAACACCGGCGATCTCGAGAATATCCGTCCGCGTGGTCGCTTGGTGGTGAATAAGGCGAGCTATAGCGACGCGCTCCTTCCGGAACCGATTACGCAACTGGATGCGGACCTTGCTTTGACTCCGGACACGATCACGGTCAACAAACTTGCGGTCCGCTTCGAGTCAAGTGATGCGTCGTTTTCCGGACAGTTGGCGAAGCCTTTCCCCTACCTGTTACCCTTGAAGAACCTCGATCGATCCAAGATGAGCAAGCCGTTCTTCGCGTTCAGACTTTCGTCGCACCGATTCGATTCTGACAAGTTGTTCCCAGAGGCGGTCCCCGGTTCAGGGGCGGTGAAGCTCGATATGCCCCTTGATTCTCTTCGCACCATAATCGTTCCGGATGTCGACGGTCAAGGGACCTTTGAGATCGACACCCTCGTGTACAGCAAGATTGACTTCACCGCTATCAAGGGGAAGATGAAGATCTACAACCGTAAAATTGACTGCTACGATGTCACGGCGAGAGCGTATACAGGCACGATCGCCGGCAAGACCACAATCGATCTGACCGATTTTGAGAAGCCGAGATACATCGGAGAATTCCAGGCGACACAAATCGAAGCGAACGACTTCATCTCACGGTTTTCGAAGTTCGGCGGATTTCTGTTCGGGAAGATCGATTTCGGGGGACATTACGACGCTGTCGGGTGGGAACCACAGCAGTTCCTGCAGTCTCTTAGCCTGACTGGAGTAGGGGGGATGCAGGAAGGGAAGCTGGTCACTTCGGGCGCTTTGTTCACGGCGCTCAAGTCAATCATCGATCAGACCGGGCAGCCCTTCTCGCAAGAGCAAGCGCTTCGATCGCTGAAGTCCAATATCGCGATAAAGGACGGGAAGGTTGTTCTGGATCAGTTTCGCACGAGTCTAGGTTCGGTCGGTGATGTTCAGCTTGGGGGTTATTACGGTTTCAACGATGAGATCGGCTACACAGGCAGTATCCTGCTGACACGCGAGCTGACTCAAGGCTTGCTCGGAAAGGGAGGGCTTCTGGGTGGACTGGCCAGCCTCGCGACCGATCAGAAGACTCAACGGATCAATGTTCCGATCAGGATCTCAGGTACCGTCACCAATCCCAAAGCCGAGCTCGACATGTCGATTCTGAACAAGAAGGCGACCGAGGGGGTAAAGCAAAACGTCGGTGACTTCCTCCAGGGGCTGATCAAGAAGAAGTAGCCCCCGTTCAGCGTCGTTGTTGACCCGCAGCTCTTCATAGCGTAGCTTTATCGCTGCGAAAGGAACAATGTTGATCTGGCTGATTGATCAGTTATCGATTCTCTCGAAGATTTTCTACTATCTCATCCAAACTGTACATTGGACTATCCTGATAAGCGTTCTGGCATACGCCATAGCCCTGATGCTTGGCGTGACGTTCGGCATCCTTCGCCTCTCGCCGAACCGCTACGTCAGGATTCTGGCCGGCTCGTATGTTCATACTCTCCGAGGAGTGCCTCTCCTGGTATTGATCTTCTTCTTCTACTTCGGCCTGGGGAAGATTGTGAACCTGGATCGGTTCATCGCCGGCGTGCTGGCAGTGGGAGTTTGCTACGGGGCATACCTCGCAGAGATCTTTCGGTCGGGGATTCAGGCCATTGACTTCGGTCAGCATGAGGCCGCCATGTCGCTTGGAATGACCCGCTGGCAGACCTTGCGTCATATCATCCTCCCTCAGTCGGTTCGCATCGTGGTTCCTCCCGCAGCCAATGAATTCATAGCCTGTCTCAAGGACTCCTCGCTCGTGTCAATCATTGGCCTGCGAGAGCTGACGCGTGCCGGACGCGAATATGCCACCCAGTATTTCCTCGATTTTCACACCTGGCTGGTAGTGGGCATCATCTATCTCATCATGACCTTGACCTTGACTCGTGTGGTTCGCGTACTTGAGCGACGAGTGGCCGTCCATGGTTATGGGATGGAGAAGAAATGATAGTCGAAATGCGCAGAGTGGTCTGTCGTTTTGGGTCGATCACCGCGCTTGACGGCATTACTCTGAACGTTGAGCGGGGGGAGGTCGTCTGTGTGATTGGGCCGTCCGGTTCCGGCAAGTCGACGCTTCTGAGGTGTCTGAACGCGCTCGAGGAGATTGCTGAGGGGGAGATCGAAATCGACGGTTTCTTGATCAATAGAAGCCACAGGCAGATTCACCAGATCAGACTCGAAGTAGGGATGGTGTTTCAGCACTTCAACCTGTTTCCGCATCTCACTGTCATGGAGAATGTCAGTCTGGCGCAGAAGGTTGTCCGACGTCGCTCCGCCGACGAGGCTGAGGCGATATCGCTTGAGATCCTCCGAAAGGTCGGAATGGCGGACAAGGTCGATGCCTACCCGGGCCAGCTTTCAGGCGGACAGAAGCAGCGAGTCGCCATTGCGAGAGCGTTGGCGATGAATCCGAAGATCATGCTATTTGATGAAGCCACATCTGCACTTGACCCCGAGATGATTGGTGAAGTTCTTGAGGTCATGAAACAGTTGGCGAAAGAAGGAATGACAATGCTTGTTGTGACGCATGAGATGGGCTTCGCGCGCGAAGTGGGCTCGCGTGTGCTGTTTCTCGACAACGGCAGGATTCTCGAAGAGGGAAAGCCACAGCAACTCTTCTCTCACCCGCAGCACTCGCGAACAAAAGAATTTCTGGCAAAGGTTCTCCAATGAAACACACTGCAGTCACAGCAATTCTTCTGGCAGGTCTCCTCGTTCTGCCCCATTCAGTGAGACCGCCGCGCGCTCAGGGCCTTGACGTTATCCCAGAGCCAGAAGTGCCCGAAGTCCTGAAAGCAGTCTACACGCTTCACGGCTCGGTCGTACCCGAGTCCCTTCTTGTTCGTGGGGAACTGGAAATCGAGTATCGTAATCTCTCGCCAAGCGGGCTCCGAGAGGTCTTTTTTGCGCTTCCGCTCAACTTTCAGTCACAGCAATTTCAGCAGACACTTGGTCATTGTCATGTCGACAGTATTTTGTTGAACGGCGTGCCGCAGGCTTTAGCGTATCCGACCCCTGACAGCGCGATCATTCGGATAGGATTTGACTCGCCGCTCGCACCTGACGGCAAAGCGTTCTTTCTTGTCAGCTTCGTATCGCGTCTGAACGGCGATCCGTCAAGATCTCGAAAGGACGATGCTCCGAGGATCTTCAGTGGTTTCTACCCGACCGTGTGTCTTCACAAGGACTGGCGATGGTTCCTTCCGGGTTCGCCTGATGATCCCGTTCTCCTTGGCGAGTATGCCCAGATCAACATCGCCCTTACTGTTGACAGCGCCTACACTCTTGTAGGGACCGGACACCTGATCAACGAAAGAGGAGTCTACGGTGTCGTTCCTCGGTCGACCGCTGATACCATCATCTGGGATATAACCGGCGATGCGGGACAATCGGCTGGCAGGAGTCCACGACCGATGTTCCCCTCCGGACAGAAGACGTATTCCTGGCGGGTGATGAAGGAGAGTGGTTTTGGTTTTGTCGCAGGGCGAAAGCTCGTGATCGATCGCATCCTGTGGGATGGTCGGACGATCGACCTCTGTTATCATCGCGCCAACGCAAAGCACTTGTCGTTGGCTGCACATCATATCCTCAGTATAGCGCGGATCCTGCGGACTAGCTTCGGCACACTCCCTTCCCCGCGAGTAACTGTATTGCTGGACAAACAGTGCGACCACTACTCGACTACTTCCGGTCTCATCGGGGTGCCGGTCGCCACACGCGGCTCCGACCTTCTCTGGCAGGCTCTTGCCGCGCCGCTGGCAGAACAGTGGATACCGCCGATGATAGGGGGTGACAGCTCACAGCCCTCTGGGTACAACTACGGTTTGGCACAATATGCGGCTCTAGTGGCTGTTCGCGACCGGTTTGGGATCGACCGCTGGAAGCAGTGGAGCACCGATCGACGTTCAGAAAGAAAATCGGCGGATAGTTTCCATGACTATCTCACAGAGGTTACTATCCCGTCAGAGTTGTATATGCTCCGGTTTTGTGTCGGCGAACGGAAGCTATCAAACGCCATGAGGTTCTTTGTCGCCGACAATAGGAAGAACTTCTGCACCTACGACGACTTCGAAAAGGGCGTACGCAAAGGGGCCCCGGGTGACGCAGGATGGCTTCCCAAAGTGGCGTCACTATCCAGAACCGGCTGCGACTTCGCGCTTGATTCTCTTGAATACCGGACAACACCTGAAGGCGGAGCGCTCTCGTTTGTCGTCAGGGGGGCTTGCTTCCCGGTCGAGATCGGAATCGCGAGAAGTGAGGGAGACACGCTTTATGATACGCTGTCAGTTCCCGTCAGCGACACCTGCTCATTCGCGCGGTACAGACGCGATATCGCGTTTTCACCGAAGAGCGTGACCATCGACCCGAACCAATACTTCCCGGACAGAGATCGAGCCAACAATTGCCTGCAGCTTGATCGGAGCTCGACCTGTAATTCTCCAAAGGCAGCGCTTTATCCTCCCTATCGAAGGATGAAGATCAGTGAGTAGACTCAGTTCGCAATTGGTGAGCTCGGCGATGCTTCTTGTTCTTCTTTCGCTAAGCAGCGCGGCCGAATTCCCTCCATCGGAGAAGCTCTCGTCGCGGGTCGTGCAGGCCCTGGTCAGTTCGTCTCCCGATACTATCGTGCGGCTCTGGCTCGACATTGATTCCAGCGCAATTGTGCCAACGCCGATCCACCTGACCGACAAAGCGCGAGCGCGGCGCGCCAAGGTCGATCCGAGGGGACATCTTGTTGACTGGACCGATTACGTCATTCCGACGAATGTCGTTGCCGCTATCGAGCACAATGGCGGCACGGTGCAACATGTGTCGCGATGGCTGAAGGCCGTGTCCGTGGAGACCCGATCAAGTTATATCCGGCAGTTGGCACTGCTCCCCTTTGTCAGGAACGTTGATCTCGTATCGACGTTGCGCCGTCCAGCCGATCCCCGGGTCTGGCCAGAGGCTACGATCGAGGGACTTACGTATGGAAACTCGGAGCTTCAGAATCGCTTTGTGCACGCTGACAAGTTGCATCAGGCCGGTCTGAACGGACGAGGTGTGCTCATCACCTTGATCGACTCCGGATTCAAGAACAGCCACCGTGCGTTCGATTCGACGACTATCGTCGCGACCTACGACTTCATAAACCATCAAATCGCCGTTGACGATCCCGGATGCAGTTCGGGCTCGCAGCAGAATGCTCACGGGACGCTCATCCTTGGAGCGATCGGCGCCTACGTGCCCGATACCCTCATCGGCGTTGCCTACGGAGCGAGTTTTGCCCTGGCGAAGACTGAGATAACATGCGGTGGCGTAGAGATCAAGATCGAGGAAGATAACTGGATTGCTGCAGCTGAATGGGCGGACTCGCTCGGAGCTGATATCATCAGTTCCTCTTTAGGGTACACGGTCTTTCAGGACAGTGGAAGCTATACCAGGAGTCAGCTTGACGGGAACAGTTCGCGTATTACTCAGGCGGCCGATATCGCCGCCTCGAAGAATATCCTCGTCGTGGTTTCCGCCGGCAATTCGCGGAATGATTCGTGGGGAGCCATTGGATTTCCGTCGGACGGCGATTCAGTGATCGCGGTCGGAGCGGTCCAATCGAATGGGCTCTACGCTTCGTTCTCATCTCCGGGCCCATCGGCCGATGGGCGCGTCAAGCCGGATATAACATCGTTGGGCGTTCAGGTCTTCACCGCCAGCGCATCGGGTGGTTATACATGGGCAAGCGGAACCTCACTCTCGACGCCCCTTGTCGCCGGTGGAGCCGCGCTCGCAATTCAGAGTGACAGCACGCTCACTGTGGGGGATCTGCTGGAACTGATCCGAAAGAGCGGAGACCGGGCTCTGAACCCGGATTACGACTACGGGTACGGCCTCTTTAACGCCGTAAAGACTGCTGACATCGTGAGTGTCGTTCCGATCGATTCGATCTCGCTCAAAGTCGGGAATACAGCATCTTTGCCGGTCACGACCTCTGGGCGAGCGAGACGCAGCTCTACGATTACCGCGTTCGACCTTCCCGCGGGGGGGATACTCGTCGATCATGGCGACGGAACCGGTACGCTCGAAGTCACAGCCACTACTGGACAAGTTGGCAGGTGGCGAATCGGTTTGGTGGCGACCGCGGGTCTCTTTGCGGACACAACATACTTTGTGGCAACGTTCTTCGATGATATTGTCGCCATTATGCCGCTTGACTCTGTCCTGATCGAAGTTGGCCAGTCGGCGATTGTCGCTATCAGGACTCAGGGAACCAGTCGTGACAGCGCCGTTCTGAGCGCGTTCAACCTCCCCGAAGGCGCAGTTCTTACTGACTCTCATGATGGAACCGGGACACTGGAGATTCAAGGAATAGCCTCACAGGCAGGCCGACAAGTTGTTGGTCTGGTGGCGTCGGTCGGTTCTGCCTCCGACACAACGTATTTGGTGGTAGTCACTTATATTCCGGGCCTGCGGTTCGGGCCAAACCCTTTCTCGGACAGTGTTCAAATCTTCATAGGCCTTACCAGTAGACCTTATCGAACCGTGACAATTTTCAATATCGCAGGAGAAAAGATCTGGGAGAAAGTCAACATCGCCGGCCAGCCGTCCGATACCATTATCAAATGGGACGGATTCAATGGTGCCGGTGCAAGAGCTTCTGCAGGCGTCTATATCGTGCACGTTGTAACCGACCGAGGTGAAGCATTGCTTAAGCTGCTCAAGACTGACTGAGACGTTTTCGATGACGACCAAGACCGGTGATTTCAGTTCGCGCGTGATTCGTTGCGCAGTCTGCAAGATCGATCTCAAAGGGCGATTTGTTTTTGTCGACGATACCAGTGAGCAGCTCTTCGGCCATACAAAAGAGGATCTCTTCGGCAAGTTCTTTATCGATTTCGTCGATGAGGCCGACAAGGAGATCATCAGCCTCATTCTTCACAAGCGTAATCATTACGAATCATTCTTTGACAGCACGCACATACGTTTCGTAGGCCCCGATCGCAAGCAGATTCACGCCGCTGTTATCATTTCTCTTAATTTCATCGCAGGTAATCCGGTCAACTTCCAGATCATCATCAACACCGAGGTGCAGGCCGAGAAGAAGGAGCCGGTGTCCGTTGAACTACCGGAAATTGAATCACAGATTGCCGAGCTTCTCGACAGTGATTCGCTCGATGACTGGAAGCGAGTCTGCGGATTGCTCTCTGATCTTAGTCAGGCGAGCTGGGTGTTGGTCTATCGCGTCACGCGAGGGGAGCTCGAACCTCTGGCCTGTAAATCACCGACCGAACCGGAAGCACTTGGATTCTCAGTGGCGCCCGAACTGGCTTCGCTTCACCGATGGGTGACCGAGAACGGGACCGAGTACGACTTCACCGATCACGAGATGGTCCGCCTTGCGATCGAACGAGACGGAGTCGCCCCTAATGAGTATGTCAAGATGTTCTCTATAGGCCGTGATGAATCGCACTTGCTGAGATTGGTTTTCCCAGAGGCTCAGGATACGCAGCAGATACGGAGAACTCTTACTCGGGTGCAGCTCTTTGTTCGTCTGCTCGTGCGGCTACTCGCCAAACCTGCGCCGCTCGCACGGGAAGACCGCCCGGCCATGACGGACAGAGACCTGTTCAAAGGGATGTGCGACGACTTGCAGATAGGGGTCTGTTTTGCGAAGTCATTGGGAACCGTGACCGATTGGAATATGGCCTTTGCCACGATGCTGAGCAGTCCCGAAAACGGCGAAACGCTAAATGACATTGTCGAGAGTTTGAAAGAACGAAATCGACCTGAGATTGTGAACGGACTCCTCGATTATCTCCTGCTTTCGCCGGGACGAACACGCGCAATTTCTGCCACCTCGGACATTGTCCTTCCGGACGGCGAAACAGTTCGCGTAACGCTGCGACAACAAGCGGACTCCATCGCCGATGATGGGCTCCAGATGATTCTCATGCCCCTCTTTTCAGCCAGCGATGACAAGGCCCTGAGGGAGATGAGCAGCGCCGGGTTCTCATCAATTCTGACGGAATTGCAGTCGCCGTTGATGGCGGCTACAAGGATAGCCGAGAAACTTGGCCACGAGTTCTTCAACCAGCTTGGTCGGGATGGGAATCTGTACCTGCAATCGCTCGGCGAAAAGATGGATAGACTGCTCGGAATGCTTAGCGATCTTTCGAGCATGGTTACCTTGCTGAACGAAACCGAGAACGTTCAGATCATCGATCTCAATCTGCTGACTGCCCGAGCAATTGTGGAAGTCACCAGTTTGCATCCAACCCTTCCGATTCGAGTGCATTATCATGATTTGCCGAAAATAGCGACACATCCTCGAAAACTTGCAACCGTACTGCGGTTGGTTCTCTCGAACTCTGTCCGTTTCGCTGAAGAGAAGGGGGCTGACGTGACGATCAGCGCCGAGTTGACGAGCGAATCATGTGTGTTATCCGTGGCGGATACCGGTCCCGGAATTCCCGCCAAGTATCTCTCGAAAGTCACAGATTTCTTCTATCGTGTTCCCGATCCAAGAGTTCAGACCATTCCCGGCCGCGGCACCGGTCTGGCCATCGCGCACCAGCTGCTGGTTGCGATAGGGGGAGGCTTGGGGGTGATCTCCAAGGCCGGCCGCGGAACGACTGTTCGTGTAACGGTGCCAATCGTTTAGCCTTGCCTTTGGTCGGTGTCCCGAGAATATCGGTTGACAATCGCCCTGTTCTCCCTTTTTTTGGCAACTTCGATAAGGACAGGTTATGATGAATTCGATGACCGGTTTCGGTCGAGCTGAACTATCGACGAAACTGGGACTACTTACGGCGGAAACATCCAGTGTCAACAACCGCTTTCTCGACCTGACAGTCAGGTTGCCGCGGCAGTATGCTGCGTTGGAAGTGAAAGTGCGCGAGTTGGTTGCCGAGTATGCACAGCGCGGCCAAGTGACTGTTAATGTAGGTTTGGAAGAATCAGCTGACACTCCGGATCGTTACCACATTAATGAGGCGGCCGTTCGGGCATATGTCAAACAGATGCGCGCGCTCCAGAAGGAGCTCAGGCTGACCGGCGAAATTCGCATCAGCGACCTGCTTATTCTTCCCGATGTGGCCAAGCCTGATCGCGAGCGGCTGGACCTTGATGAAGCTTGGCGCGGGATCGAGAAAGTGATTCGAAAAGCCATGACGGCCCTGGTCGCGATGCGCCATAAAGAAGGACGGGCCATGGCGGCGGATATGCAGCGACGCCTGGAGGCGATGGCTAAGGTGATTGCGCAAATCCAGAAGAAGACGGTCAACTCAGTTGACGTCTATCGTCGGAAATTGGCCGAGCGAATCGCTGAACTCCTCGATCCACCCCAGCGGAACGGCTTGAGGCTGGAGGAGGAAGTCGCGATTTTTGCCAGCCGCACCGACATCAGCGAAGAATGTACCCGCTTCCTTAGCCATATCGAGCAGTATCATGAAGCGCTTCGCCTGAAGGAGCCGGTCGGCAAGCGACTCAATTTCATTCAGCAGGAAATGAACCGCGAGGCGAATACCATCGGTTCCAAATGCTCCGATTTCAATATCACTTCTCTGGTGATCTCGCTGAAGGAGGAAGTAGAAAAACTTCGCGAGATGGCTCAGAATGTCGAGTAGCAGGACACCGCAGCTTCCCATGGTTCTGACTCGCCCGGGCACATTGGTCATCATTTCGTCTCCGTCCGGCGGGGGAAAGACGTCGATCTGCCGAAAACTCCTCTCGCGAGCTCGACGACGCCAGGGTTGGACATTTTCGGTTTCATACACCACACGCTCCAAGCGCGTGGGAGAACGGGATGGGCGCGAGTATGTTTTTGTCAGTGATAACGAATTTGCTCGACTGGTCGGAAGGGACTTCTTTACGGAACATTGTCGCGTTCACTTGTACAACTACGGGACTCCCCGAAGGCCGCTCGAGACAGTGCGAAAGCGCGGAGGGGTGATGCTGCTTGACGTTGATGTTCACGGAGCTCTGCGTATTAAGCGGGAGTATCCTGAGGCCATCACGATTTTTGTCCTGCCCCCATCTGTTGGGGCTCTGCGCGAACGTCTTCGTCAACGCGGGACCGAAACACCTGAACAGCTTCGAGTGCGGTTTGAGAACGCGAGAGGGGAGATGAAACTGTATCACCGGTTTGATTATGTCGTTGTCAATCAAGATCTTGATACAGCTGTGCAGGATGTACTCAGCATCGTGCGGGCGCATCACACACGCCGACAGAACATCCGCAAGGAACAAATACAGAAGATCATAGGTTAAGTCTGTTGCTTACAGAGAGGAGCACTGAGTGAAGTTACTGAACATTGAAAATGTCGACAAGATGACAACGAATCGTTACGAGGCTGTGATTGTCGCCGCCCAGCATGCGCGTCACCTTAACTCGCAGCGGCTAATCCGCCTGGCGCAGATGCAAGAGGGGAGCACGGTCGACATCGAAGCGCGCAAGATCACTATCGTCGCATTGAGAGATCTTGTTGAGGGTAAGGTAAAGTTTGAGCGTTCCGATACGATGTAATAACATAATAGCATGCTAACTCAACAGTAGGAACAGCTCATGTCCAAGAATCTGCTCATTGTCGAGTCCCCCGCGAAGTCCCGCACTTTGACCCGCTTTCTGGGCGGGGACTTTGAGGTCCTCTCCACAATTGGTCATCTGGTCGATCTCCCCAAGTCCAAACTGGGCGTTGATGTCAAGAACGATTATGCCCCGGATTACATTGTGATCAAGGGGAAAGAGAAGGTTCTGGCCGAGCTGAAGAAAGCTGCGAAGAAGGCAAGCAAGGTTTACCTGGCTCCCGACCCGGATCGTGAAGGAGAGGCAATCGCCTGGCATGTTGCCAACAGCCTCAAGGGGAGCAAGACCTCGTGCGTCCGTGTGACCTTCAATGAAATCACCAAATCGGCAGTGACCGAGGCGATCAAGCATCCCCGCGAAATCGACCTTAATCTCGTCAACGCCCAGCAAGCTCGACGTGTGCTCGATCGTCTCGTAGGCTACATGGTTTCCCCGTTCTTGTGGAAGACAGTGGCGCGCAATCTCTCGGCTGGTCGAGTACAATCGGTTGCGTTGCGACTGGTGTGTGAACGCGAAGAAGAAATAGCCAAGTTCATTTCGGAAGAGTATTGGCAGATTACCGCGCTGCTGGCGGCGCGCAAGAAAGAGAAGTTCTCGGCCCAGCTTTTCAAGACTGGCGATCAGACCGTTGTAAGAGGCGGCGAGGATGGGCCGAAGAAGATCGTCATCAGGACGAAAGACGAAGCCGACAAGATTCTCGCCGATCTTGGGAAATCCGAGTATGTCGTCTCGCAGATAAAGAAATCGGAAAAGACACGCCGTCCGGCCGCCCCGTTCATAACCTCGACGCTCCAGCAGGAAGCGGCCAAAGCATACAGCTTTTCGCCAAAACTCACGATGTCAATCGCTCAGCATCTCTACGAAGGGATCGAGTTTGGCAAGGAGGGTCCGACGGGTCTGATTACCTACATGAGAACGGACTCGACCCGCGTCTCCGAGGAGGCCCTGGCCAGTGTGCGCGGGTATGTGAAGAAAACCTACGGTGACAAATATCTACCCGAAAAGCCAAATCAATACGGCCGGGCGAAATCCGCCCAGGATGCGCACGAGGCCATCCGCCCCACGTACATGGAATTCGAACCGGAAAAGGTCAAGAAGTACCTTTCGGCCCAGCAGTACAAGCTGTATATGCTCATCTGGAATCGATTCGTAGCTTCGCAGATGACCAACGCGGAATATGATGTGGAAACGGTCGACATCGAGGCCGGTTACTACCTGCTTCGCGCCAATGCACAGACGCTTCGATTTGACGGATTCCTGCGCATCTATCACGAAGAGAAAGAGCCCGACGAAAACGGGAACGGCGAGAATGGACTTCAGTCACTTCCGCCCCTGAAGGAAGGGGAGACGCTGACGCTCGTTGAGCTAACCCCGAACCAGTCCTTCACACGCCCCCCCGCTCGCTATTCGGAAGCGATGTTGGTGAAACGGATGGAGGCCGATGGCATCGGACGCCCGTCGACTTATGCCAGCATCATTTCGACGATCAAGGATCGAAAGTATGTCGAACTGAAAGAGCGCAAGCTGTTTCCCACCGATCTGGGAGTGGCTGTGAATAAGATCCTGGTGGAGAATTTCCCGAGTCTGTTCAACGTCGCCTTCACCGCCACCATGGAAAAAGAGCTCGATCTGGTTGAGGACGGGACCGACGACTGGGTGAAAGTTGTGGGGGACTTCTACAAGCCGTTCAGTGCGACGATCAAGAGTCTTGAAGGGAAGCACGAAGATATCAAGATGGCGCTTACCGAAGTGACTGATATCGATTGTGAGAAATGCGGTTCACCGATGGTCATAAAGTGGGGTCGCAACGGGCGATTCCTCGCCTGTTCGGCGTACCCGGACTGCAAGAGTACTCGACCCCTGCCGGAAGAAGAAGAGAAGAGCAAGACCGATCAAAAGTGCGAGAAGTGCGGCTCCGCCATGGTCATTAAGAGCGGTCGGTTTGGGCGCTTTATGGCCTGTTCGGGATACCCCGAATGCAAGAACACAAAGCCAATTACGCTCGGGATCGCATGTCCGAAGGATGGTTGCGATGGACAACTTCAGGAGAAGCAGACCAAGGGGCGCAGATTGTTCTACGGTTGTAGCAAGTACCCCAAGTGTGATTTCGCCAGCTGGGATCGACCGGTTAATCAACCCTGCCCAGTTTGCCAGCATGCCTACCTAGTGCAGAAAACTTCCAAGGCTAAAGGGGAGTTCTTTCGCTGTCCCCAGTGCGGGCATGAGGTAGCCGAAGAGACGGCTGAAAAGAAGCCGGTGGCGTAAGCCGAACATCAATCTACGAATCTCAGTTTGAGCGCACGGGCCAAGTCACAGCTGACCTGGCCTTGTTGGTTTCGCACTAGTCTCGCTGCCAGGAGCACTGAATTACCGTCGGGCTAGAGGCTCAAAACCGTTTGTTGACCCTGCCCCTTGTTTTGGATACTTTCGAGCAATGTTTCAGAAGCATCTAAACGGATTCCTTGAGGATCTGACGACCAAGAAGAAGCGATCGAGCCGAACGGTTGAAGCGTATCGACGGGACCTCACCCCATGGTTTCAATTCTTGGAACAGCAACACGGTTTGCTCCCCGGATCGATCAAGAACGACCCCTTGTTCCTGCGCTTGTACCTGCAGAGACGCATGGACGAAAGGGTGTCGAATCGGAGTCTGGCGCGCTTTCTCTGCGCCTTGTCCGGTTTTCAGAAATTCGTCGCGGCCAAGACACGGTCACGAGAGTATCTTTTCAAGATTCCAAAGATCAAATACACGAGTAAGCTTCCGGCCTTTGTGTCTCAGCATCAAGCTGCCCACTTGTTTGAAGGCGCAAAGGGGAGTGCTGACAACGATGGTTACATCCAGTGGCGCGACTACATTATGGTAGCTCTCCTATATGTAACCGGTCTGCGTCGGGAGGAGCTGTCGCGCGTCAAAGTGAGCGATATTGATTCTGCGCGAGGTCTCATTACCACAGTGGGAAAAGGGAACAAGCAGCGGGTTGTTCCGGTCGGGGAGACAACTCTGGAGGAGCTCAAGGGGTATCTTGAGAAACGTGCGAGCTATAGCGTTCTGACCGGTTCACAGTCACCAATGTTGCTGCTCAATCGGGACGGATCGGCCCTGTCCATTCGGTCAATCGACCGACGCGTAAAGCAGTTTGCTCAGGGGGTCGGCATGACATTCACCCCCCACACGCTGCGGCATTCGTTTGCTACGCATCTGCTCGAAAATGGTGCAGACCTGATGCTGATCAAGGAAATCCTTGGGCATGCATCGCTGTCGACCACTCAGAAATACACCCATGTCACGGCCGAGGCGATGAAGCGCGTCTACCAGACTGCACACCCACGCTCCGGACTCAAGAAATGACGAGGAGACGATGAAACTTCATGCCACCACCATTGTCGGGCTGATCCATAACGGCAAAGCGGCCATGGCCGGAGACGGTCAGGTGACCTTTGACGACACGATCCTGAAAGCGAAGGCGGTGAAGATTCGCAAGATGCGCGATGGCGCCATATTGGTTGGCTTTGCCGGAGCCGCGGCTGACGCACTGGCGCTTTTCGAATTGTTCGAGAAGAAGATCGAAGAGTTTTCGGGGAACCTGGCCAAAGCTTCAGTCGAACTGGCCAAGGAATGGCGAACCGACAAAACCCTCCAGAAGCTCGAAGCGGTGATCGCGGTCACCGACAAAGAACATATTTTCCTGATCAGCGGCAACGGCGACGTGGTCGAGCCAGACGACGGCATTGTCGCCATCGGTTCCGGCGGATCGTATGCCCTGGCGGCGGCGCGCGCGCTGATCTTTGCCAACCCCAAACTGACCGCCGACAAGATCGCCCACAAAGCGCTCGAAATTGCGGCCGACATCTGCGTCTTTACCAACAAGAACATCAAGGTGGAAATGATCAAATGAAGAATGGCTACCCTACTCCGCGTGAGATAGTCGAGCATCTGGATAAACATATCATCGGTCAGGAACGCGCCAAGAAATCAGTGGCGATCGCGCTGCGCAACCGATGGCGACGGCAGAATGCGCCGGAAGAACTGCGCGCCGAGATTATGCCCAACAACATCATCATGATCGGTCCCACCGGTGTCGGGAAGACCGAGATCGCGCGGCGACTGGCCGATATGGCGCGGGCTCCATTTCTCAAAGTTGAGGCCTCGAAGTTCACTGAAGTTGGCTACGTCGGCCGGGATGTCGAGTCAATGGTTCGTGATCTGGTCGATATCGCGGTCAACATGGTGAAGATCGAGAAGTCGAAGGATGTGAGCGAAAAGGCGGCGAACGCCACTGAGCAGCGCCTGCTTGATTTGTTGCTTGGAAGCGCTCCCCGCGATGACGCGTCGTCTGAGAATGTAGTATCATCCGCCGAAGTTAGTCCAACGACCCGCGAGAAGTTTGCCCAGAAGTTATTCGAAGGAAAGCTCGACGACCGTGAGGTGGAGGTCGACGCCCCCCAAAGTCAATTTCCGGTCGTGGAGATCTTCTCACCGATGGGTATGGAAGAGCTGGGGGTGAATGTGCAGGAGCTGTTCTCTGGCCTGATTCCCAAGAAGACCAAGCGGCGCAAGATGTCGGTTCGTGAAGCGCGCAAGTTCGTCATGAACGAGGAATTGAACAAATTGATGAACATGGATGAGGTCGTGTCAATGGCGCTCGATCGCGTTCAGGAGACCGGCATCATCTTTATCGATGAGATCGACAAGATCGTTGGAGACGACTCGAAGACCGGCCCCGATGTCAGCCGCGAAGGGGTTCAGCGCGATATCCTGCCAATTGTCGAAGGGTCGGGGGTCATGACCAAGTACGGAATGGTCAATACCGATCATGTTCTGTTCATCGCGGCGGGCGCGTTCCACGCCAGCAAGCCTTCCGACCTCATACCTGAACTTCAAGGGCGTTTCCCGATCAGGGTGGAGTTGGATTTGCTAACGGGAAAGGACTTCGAGAGGATTCTGGTCGAACCCAAGGCGGCGCTTGTGAAGCAGTACCAGGCACTCCTGAAAGCTGAGGGTATTGACCTGGAGTTCACCCCCGACTCGATCCGGAAGATCGCCCACATGGCGGAACGGGTGAACACGGAATCGGAAAACATCGGGGCGCGACGACTGCATACGGTGATGACCACTCTTCTTGAGGACCTCCTGTTCGAGCCTCCGGCACGGAAAAAGAAAGTCACCATAACCGCCGCGATCGTAGAGAAGCGGCTCTCGTCGATTATTGAAAACGAGGACCTGAGTCGGTATATCCTCTAGCGTCCTATACCTGGTAGACGCGGATATCCCCGATGAAATTATTCGTGGCGATATAGAGTTTGGATTCAGAACTGGCGTAATTGTCGGTCTGGCTATCAAAGTTATTCCCGAAACCTGACGTGCGTTTTCCGAGCACATCGACATCACCGGCAAACCCTGAGCAGTGGACATAGACCGCCATTGCCTGCGGCACGAAAATCTGGACGTCACCGACAAAACTCGATATGATCAGCCGATTAAGGCCGGTCTCAAGTTTCGCCCCGCGCAGATTGACCTGGAGGTCACCGACAAACATTGAGACCTCGGCGTTCTGCAACGAAATATTGTTGCAGTCGATATACATGTCGCCGATGAATTTGCTGTATTTGACCTTGCTCCCTTCAAGATGGGGGGGCGTGGCGGTCCAGGTCTGATCGAACACAGCTGGGTCCGGTCCTGTTGGGGCGTTGGTTGTCGCACCGTGAAATACTCCCGGATCGGCGGTTCCGCTGTGTACCGTGTACTGAAAATGCGCGCCCGCGTGTTCCCGCGAGCGGCGGCGATAAATCAGCCAGATGCCTGTGGAAAGAAGAATAAGAGGGGCAATAAACGAACTGACGTGGATGTGAAGGCTGTTAAGGAGCAGGAGCACTCCGATGATAATGAGGATCACTCCTCCCAGACTGACTTTGCCTCGCATACCTATTTGCCGCCGTTGAAGTTACTCATACCTAATTCGAATACGTAATAAGGCGGAGACTGTTTCGGTTGGCAAGCGTTTTGCGAAAATCAGTTCAGTTCTTCAACAGCTGGGGCGATGTCTGATAGCCTGACCTCAGGCAGTGTCAGCCCAAGAAAAAATTCGTCCGGCGTAATCAAGACTTGAGAGCTCGCTCTCCAACCTCGAAAGCGCCGGACGAAATGCAGATTGTTCCGTCAGCGTTATGTTGCCTAAGTTGGGATTGTGACGGAGCCAATTCCCGACTCATGCCCTTCAGTTACTGCACCAGAATGAATTTTCCGTCCTGATGGAAAATTCCGGAAATAGTAGTTCCCGATGCTGAAAGGTTCTCAAGGGCTGCCGTTAAGTCACCCTGATTCGCAGCCTCAGCAAGGATGGTCTTTCCGTCGAGGATTGAGCCAAGTCCGCTCGGGGCTTTGACTAAGTCCCCTTCGACCATGATCGTTCTCGCCGAAGCGATGCCGAGAGTAATCAGATTGACGAAGAAATCTCCAACGGTCGTTTTGAGGACTATGTTCAGATTGATCACCGCGTCCGCCTTTGATTCGGTTAGCTTATCGGCAATGATCTCGGAGACATCATAAGAACCCGTATAATCGAACACCCTCATCTTGGAAACCTTGAAGTGTTCGATCACCTGTACTTTTGAAGGTGGATTGTTGAGCATCAGAGGAGCAGCCCCTCGTCCGCCTATCTTTGCTATTGTGCACCCCGACGCAAACACGAGACACAGGGCCATGGCACCGATCAAGAGTGTGATCGCGATTCTTCTGAACACAGCGTACCTCCGTTACAAGAGCGAGTTAATTTGTGTTGAATCTCCCCTAATTGCAGGTCTTCAAACCAAAATGGACAATTAGGTTACGCAATACATAGCGGTCACACTGCTGGCTGTCAACCCTTTTTTCTTGTGAGTTCCCCTCGATTGAAACGGTGCCGGCTCGCTTGACTTTGTGGCGGTCATCGGGTTAATTCGGCGGAAAATTGTCGCGCCAATCAATGACAAATGGAGGTTCCATGGCTCGGTCGTTAACCCAAATAACAGATTGCTCGGCCAAAGAGCTTGATCAGATCTTTGAGCTTTGCGGCAAAATGAAACGCAAAGAGATCGCCCCCAAACCTCTGGCCGGAAAGGCGGTCGCCTGCATCTTCACCAAGCAGTCGCTGCGTACGCGAATCTCGTTCGAGGTCGGAATCTTCGAGCTGGGGGGACACCCGATTTACATCACAGACGGCGAAATCCAGCTGGGGAAGCGGGAGTCGATCGCCGACGCGGCTCGCGTGTTGTCTCGCTACGTAAGCATGATCATGATCCGCACGTTCCAGCAGTCCGATGTCGATGGGCTCGCGAAACACGGGTCCGTACCAGTGATCAACGGCCTGACCGATCTGGTTCACCCGTGCCAGATTCTGGGAGATTACTTCACGATTCTGGAACATCTGAAACCACGGCGGACATACAAAATTGCGTATCTCGGCGACGGCAACAACATCACCCACAGTTGGCTGAATTTGGCCTCGCTCATACCAATGGACCTTCGCATCGCCACCGCGGAGGATTGCCGTCCTGATCCGATGTTTGTCGACCGGGCGCGCAAGAATCCCCAGAGTCGTGTCCTCCTGACTTCCGATCCTAAAGAAGCAGTAGCCGGTGCCGATGTACTCTATACCGATGTCTGGGCCTCGATGGGCCAGAAGCATTTGGCAGAAGAGAAGGAAAAGAAACTTAAGCATTTTCAAGTAAATAGTTCTTTGTTGAAGGGCGCTGACCCAGGGGCGATTGTTCTCCACTGCCTGCCGGCGGAACGGGGTAAAGAGATAACCGATGAGGTTATGGACGGCCCTCAGTCAGTGGTCTTCGATCAAGCAGAGAACCGATTGCACATTCAGAAGGCGATCATGGTGTTTCTGCTCTCCTGACCGAAGCGATGGGGCGGACCCTCACGAAGAACGACCATTAACGAAAGGAGACGCAGTATGCGTTCCGGCAAGTTACTCTTCGTGTTTTGTTCCATCCTGCTCGCAGGGGTTATGCTCAGCTTGCTCGGCTGTTCCGACGACAAAACATCGACCGGCACTGGTGCCGACGACCCTAAAGCCGCGGTCGTACAGGATCGTGTCAACGGCTTTCTTGATTCCACTCTGGTGGTGTCGTCGAACGCTCTTCGGATGGTACTGCTGGCTAACGACAATCCGGACGAACAATGGCCGCCGTCATACGGTTCGATCAACCCCGATTCGATCAAGAGCGACAATGGTTGGCTGGTCATTATCGGGGACCGTCTCCAGACGAGCGCTACGTTCAAGTACCGTGACTCGATTCAGTTCACGCGCGGTGGAGTGAC
The DNA here is from genome assembly GCA_964540105.1 of uncultured Ignavibacteriales bacterium. Taxonomy (GTDB): domain Bacteria; phylum Zixibacteria; class MSB-5A5; order GN15; family FEB-12; genus DATKJY01. The sequence goes on from CAZILL010000002.1 coordinate 808,019, forward strand.
CCAGACCAGACCGAAGGGAGCCCAGACGATGACCATCCGTCATCACTGGCAGTACGCCGATAACGACACAACCGGTGAATTCAAGAAATACGTAGTCGACGGGGCTCATCACTTCACCGGTCTTACGTATTCTACCACGACCGCCAACGACACCAGCACGTTCGTGGTCGACACTCGTGAGACTGTGAGCGGGGTGAGTGTTCGCAGTTCAGTGAGCATCCAGGCGACCATCACCAATATGACCTTCTCCCGGACTCGCAATGGCTGGAACCACGGATGCCCGTCCTCAGGAACACTACAAGTAAACGTCAACCTCACCCACCAGGTCGGGAGCGGCGCCATCGCCACCTCCGCCTGGACAGTTACCGGATCCATAACCGATGGCATTCTGAATGCCACCCTTACGTCCGGGAGTGTGGTCAAAGTTTCTACAACGAACCTGTGCAATCGTTAATAGCGTATAGGGCGCTAAGAAGTCAGCAAGGCCCGGCCGTACGCCGGGCTTTCGTCTTTCTATTGACAGCCAATCGGCGCTGTCGTATCAACAGATCATGAAAGAGATTCTGGCATATCGAGGCTGTTTTGTGTGCGGCCAGGAGAACAGCAACGGACTGAAGGCCCGGTTTTTTCATGACGGGAGCTGTGCCACCACCACCGTCGTTACGACACCGGAGTTCGAAGGGTATCGCGGAATGCATCACGGAGGGATTGTCGCAACCCTGCTTGATGAAGTCATGATCAAGGCGATCCTTGCCGAAGAGATCTACGCCGTGACGGCTGAGATGACGATCAGGTTTCGCCGACCGGCGAAAACCGGCGTTAGTCTGACGTATTGCGGACGAATCACCGGAAGGAAGGGGCGGACCTTCTTCACGACCGGAGTTGTAACCGATCCGGATGGCAATATCATAGCGGAGGGGACGGGGAAGTACATCGAGGCCAAGCCGGAGCTAAAGATGCTCCTTCTTCAATCAAAGCAGTAATACTGCAATCCATTTCGCAGAACCGGCACTAGATCTCGCAATTCGCGCTCGCGTTGAGAACTACCCTGCGAATCGACAAATAACCTCACCCTTTCACTTCTCCCCGATGGGGAGAAGGTGCCCAAAGGGCGGTTGAGGGGAACTCTTCGACACTCCCCCTACGATGGCACACGCTTTGCATCTTTGGGTGAGCATGGGGAAGAAGATCCAGCCCGTGACCTGCTACGTCGCGTCGGTCATAAACACCAACATCGACCTCGTTCTCGAACAGAACGGCTTCTCACATGGTCTTATCATCTTCGCCCTTCCCGATTTCGGAATCCTGTTTCGTTGTCGGGCAGAGGGAAATCAGATCGCCCTGGAATTTGGCGCCTTCTTCTCGCTCTTGCGGTTTCTCAAAACCTACCTGGCAAAGGAGAAGATCGACAGTGTCGTTGTCCGCTCGTCCAATCCCGAATTCGTCTTCTCGTTCACCGGACAGGGGAGACATCTCGCGAGGGGGTCCGAACGAGAACTGCTCTTGCGCGAGTACACCAAGGGGGTCGCGGTCAGCGTCGAATATGTCGAACCCCGGAAGAATCGCTGCCTTCAGTCCCCAGCCGATTATCCCTCCGTTCCGATCGCCCAGCTGCCGGTCCTGAAACCGGATTGGAATGATCGCAAGAAGAACTCCATCAAGCCATTTCAGCGCGGAATCAAGTTGTAGCTCGATCCCCCTCATCGTTCTTGACATTCTCACTGCCACCCTTACCTTCTGGCAGAAGACTCTCTTTCTGAGCCTGCACATTGTGAGGTCTTTGCACGTCTTTGTGTCAAGGCCAGCATGTCTTCTCTGGAGGTTATGATGAAAGCTCGCCACCCGTACCTTTTCGCCGCACTATCGTTCGTGTTCTCAGTGTCGGCAAATGCTGATGACCTGAAATTAGTAGCGGTAGAGACTCAATCCGACCTGACCGCTGTGAGCCGCGTTCTCGACCACGCGTTCCTGCGAATCGACTCGAAGTTTCTCGTTGGTGTGACATTGGAGCAGTCGGCACAACTGGAACGACAGGGTATTAAGCTCGAGACGCTCCTGCTCAACGCCGATCCCGATCAGGCGCTTATTGTCTATCCTTCGCTCGGCACAGCCGGCAAGTCTGTTCCCCTGGCCGCACTTGGCACCGCGATGGATCTTGGTAACGGCATCTCCCTGCTCTGGGGAAGTTCAATGTCAGCAGCTACCCTTCGGGAGACATCCGGACTGAAGACAAGAGCGCTCAGCGAGCTCTCGATTCCAATTATCCTTGATCCGCCGCTGGTCGGTGTGCCGCAGTCCCTGATTGACTTCCCGAGCGACTCCGTCGTTGCCCGAGTGAGTCAAGACTCGATCAACAGTGACGTCAGCAGTCTACAAGCCTTCTATACGCGCTATGTCTATACCGATTCTGTGCAGAGAGCGCGAGATTGGCTTCAGAGCAGCTTCTTGAGCTGGGGATACAGCGACGTCAGTCTTCAACCCTGTCTGTACCTGAATGCCTATGGGCGGTGGGCGAATAATGTCAAGGCTGTCAAGCGCGGATGGGCAGAACCGGATCAGATCATCGTTGTCGGCGCGCATTACGACTCATACAGCAGCACCGCCTTCACCCATGCCCCGGGCGCGGACGATAACGCCTCGGGCACGGCCGTAGTGCTTGAGCTGGCCCGCGCCTTGGCCAATATCCCGCTCCGTAAGAGCGTTGTCTTCATGTTGTTCGACGCTGAGGAACTCGGGCTCTATGGTTCAACCTACGCCGCCCGGGATTTCAGGCAGAACGGCGTCAAGGTCGAAGCGATGTTCAATTTCGACATGGTCGGTTTCACGACTGACAGCTATTGGAACACGAATGTTGAGGCGGGCGCCAACAAGGCGTACATGCAGACGATGATCGACGCCGCATATCGAGTGTCGGGCCTCATTCCCGTAGTACAGCCACTTCAGGGGAATTCGGATCATTTCGCCTTTAGCCAACAAGGGTTCCCGATCGGCTTCGCCATTGAAGGAGATTTCAACACCGCGAACTATCACCGGCCGAGCGATTCCACGTCCAAGATGAATTTCCCGTACTTGACCAATGTCGTCAAAATGGCCGCCGCGACTGTTGCGTACGCTGCGGAAGCCGCTTCGCCGATTGTGATCGATAGCGTCATCGATCAGGGGAACGGACAGGGGCTTCGCATTTTTTGGGCAGACTGTCGAGCGGATTACCGCTATACGGTTCGCTATGGATACGTGGCAGGCAGCTACACGCACTCAGTCGATGCTCCGGCGGGAGCCTGCTCGCAACTTATCACCGGTCCGTTCGGAGGTCGACGGATCTATCTCTCCGTGACAGGAACGACCCCCGCCGGCTATGGACCAGTCTATGCCACTGAAGCTTCCGAGATTTCTCAGGTTGCTCCGCGAGCGCCGAGCAGGGTCATGGCCGAACCGCAACCCAACGGCGTTTCACTGACCTGGGATCGGAATCACGAAGCCGACATGGATCACTACGATCTGTATCGGAGCGGCGGTTTTGGCGAAGACTTTCGACTCGTGCGAGGCGGGCTAACCGCGCCTGCCTACCTCGATACCTCGGCCTACCGCTGGATTCGCTATCGATACCGATTGACGGCTGTTGATCGAGATGGGATCGAATCGGCATTCTCCGGTGATGCATACGGCACAAAGGCCACGTTCGATCATGGCATACTCGTGGTCGACGAATATACCGAAGACAGTGAGTTCAACCCCTCGGCGGCACAACACGCTGCTTTCTGTGACTCAGTTTTTGGTCCAGCCCTTCGCAATTCAATAGTCGTCGACTCCATATCCAAGGCGCTGACTCGTGATCAGGCGGCTCAGTACTCTTCAATTTTTTGGTTCGACGACGACATTGTAACGAAGCTGCTGCCATACAGCCGGGAGAATCTCAAGTGGTACACGGGATTCGCGACTAATCTGTTCCTGGGCGGCTACGAGACGATCCGCCAGTTCTGCGCAGTCACCCCATTAGCGCCGGGGAACCTGCTCTACGATCAGTTCATGCTTCAGAGCTTTTCTGTCAATTATCCACGAGATTTTGTCGCGGCCAAAGGTCAGTTTGGCTGGCCTACGATCCAACTGGATACCACACGCGGCATGCGCAACATGGGAGATATCCCCTCGCTCATGGCGCGGCCAGGGGCACAAGTGATTTACACCTATCACTCCAGTATTGCCGATCCGGCTCGCGAAGGCGCGCCAGTTGGCATTGCCTATGACTCTCCTCAGGGGCGTCGGATTTTGCTGGCTTTTCCGCTCTACTACATGACTCCGACCACAGCTTCTGCATTCATCGCAGCGGCGCGCACCTATTTCCATGAATCGGGAACGGAGAGCCCCAACGGTGACCTCGACGGATCAGGGTATTGCGATGTTCTCGACCTCGTAATTCTGATCGACTACCTCGCCTTTAGTCTCCCACTTACGGCTGGATTAGAAGCGGCTGATGCCAATGGATCATGTGAAATTGACATCGGCGATATCTTCTTTATCGTTGACTATCTCATCGGCGGTGGGGAACCGCCTCGCGCAGGGTGCGCACGAATGTCGGCAGGTCAGTAGACCGGAGTTACTGCCCTTGCACATTTTGTGAAATCGTCGCCTGCGAACCTTCTGTTTTCTCAACCGAACCGCCAGAGCCTGAGCGGCCAGCAGCTCGTGTCGGCAAATTCTTTGTTGATTGACAACAAGTTAGGGGACCGCATCGGAAAGGGGCATGGCTCTTGCTCTAACAGAGAGCGTGAAAACGAATGTGCTTTCCCAGGTCCGGATCATCGAGGCGAGCAGAGTCCTTCAGTTCGAATGGCCCCAGGAGCGGGATCAGCATGACGAGCGTCGAGTTGACGACAACGGAACAGTGCGGCACCCGCTTCCCGTGCTCGACTTGGGGGACGGATCGTTTATCCTGCTTGATGATTCCAAGCAATTGAGAGCGCTCACGGAGACGGGGCTGCCGCACCTGCTGGTTCAGGTCTGCACCCGCAAGAGCATTCGGGTGATCTCACCGAAGCTCGGGTTAGTCAGTTTTGGGTATGAGGACCTGCTTCGACTGGTGTCGAAACATCCTGATCAGATGGCGATCGGCGCTCCCACAGAGGCAATCCCGACCGGATATATGTCAATACCCTTCGAGTTTCCATATCGCACGCCGATATCGTTCTATCTTAGAAACTCCACGCGGGTCGGTTGCCCGTTGCCGATGGAGTATCTCTTCCGCTCTATCCTCGAGCAGGGTCGCTATGTGCCGATCGTTGACCGCCGACAGCGGGCTGACGCCGTCTTCCGTGCTGTTCCCCACAGCGGCATGTTGGCGATGCCCTCCTTCACACTTGAGGACATCGAGAGCGCTGCGACGTCGGAACGATTATTTCCCCCGAATGTGATTCGCCTTCAATCTGACTCGCGCGTCTTCAATATCGATTTCCCCGTATCAATCCTTCGGGCCGAGATGCCGTCCGAAGAAAAGGAGACCTTCCTGCGCGACCTGATTGTCTTCAGGGAGCAGTCCTATCGGACCACCTTCTTTGAAGGTCAAGTCTACATTCTCAATCGCTGAAAAATTATTGTTGTATCCCTTCTCCGGGAGCCGATAGATTGAGCCATGTTGGCCAGTCTGTGCGACGTCATAGCCCGCGAATCGATTTCAGCTCACTCGCTCCTCAGGGTACAATCCATCGACGAAAAAGCCCTGCAGCCAGCTGGCCACAGGGCAAACAGTCGTTTTCTGAACTACGAGAGGAAGGACCCTAACCGAGTTTCTGCACAAACATCGCCAGGCGCGACTTGTTGCGGCTGGCGTTCTTCTTATGAATCAAATTATCGGCGGCGGCTTGATCCAGCAGGCTCGACGCCTCGCGGTACTTTGTGGCCGCCAGCTGCTTATCCTTCTCGCCGCGAAGGTCTTTCAGAGCTGAGCGGAGTTTGGAACGGAACACTCGGTTCTTCACGCGATCCCGCTCAGAGGTTTTCATCCGCTTTTCACACGACTTGTGATTAGGCAAGGCAATTCCTTTCAATTGGTTGCAACAAAACTAAGTGCGTAATATAAACGGCGGAATCGGTTTGTCAACAGATAAGGCACCCAAAAATTCGGTAGCCCGATCAACCTGGATTGTCGCCGCCGGCACCGCGTTTTCCCGAGTTTCCGGTCTGCTTCGTGAGCAGGTGATGGCCTACTATTTCGGAGCCGGCATGGCCACCGACGCTTTTGTGTTGGCCTTCCGAATCCCGAACCTTCTGCGAGATCTTTTTGCCGAAGGGGCGCTTTCCTCCTCGTTTGTTCCGGTTTTCAAGGAACGCCTGGTGCAACAGACCCAGGAGGAAGCGTTCAAGCTAGCCAACATTGTAATCACTGCCATGGCCCTGGTCCTGGGAATCGTGACGATCCTCGGGATTGCCGCGACCCCGACGATCATCTACCTCACTGCACACGGATTCACTGACGAAGCTGACAAATTCGCCCTGACTGTCAACCTGACCCGCATGATGTGGTTCTTTCTCCCGCTCGTCTCTATTTCCGCTCTGATCATGGGGATGCTAAACTCGTTTGATCGATTCGGTTTGCCGGCCATGTCTCCGGCGATGTTCAACGTCGGCAGCGTCCTGACCGTAGTGTTCTTCTATCACGAATTTGATATGCCAGTGTACACTCTCGGGATCGGCGTGCTGGTGGGTGGAATTGGGCAGATCTTGATCCAACTGCCGTCGCTATGGAAGATCGGGTATCGATTCCGTTTCCGGCTCAGCCTTTTTGATGATGGCATGAAGAAGATGATGAAGCTGTTTACCCCGATGATGATCGGGCTGTCCGCGGGACGGATCAACATCCTGGTGAATACACTGTTGGTTTCGTTTCTGGCCGAGGGATCGATCTCGTACTTGAATTACTCGTTCCGACTGATGCATTTCCCACTGGGGGTCTTTGCGGTGGCGCTCGGGACGGTCGCTTTGCCGCGAGCCTCAGAGATCGCCAGCAGAGGGAACATGGAAGAACTGGCCAAAATCTTCCACGAAGCGCTCAGCCTTAACTTCCTGCTCATAGTACCCTCGGCGTTCTGCCTCGGACTGATGGGGAGGGAAATTGTTGAGCTCATTTATCACTACGGAGCGTTTTCAGAGCTTCATACGACCAACACAGCATTGGCGCTGTTGCACTACTCGTACGGTCTCATCGGTTTTGCCGCGGTGCGAGTGATTGTACCGATCTACTACGCTCTCGGGGATTCGCGCATCCCCATGAAGTGCTCGATCATCGCCGTCGCTGTAAATTTGGCGCTGTATTACCCTCTCATGAAACTGATGGATTTCGCCGGGCTGGCGGCCGCTACCTCGGTGGCTGGGCTCGTGAATTCCGGGCTCCTGATTTACTATCTGTCAGATAAAGGGGTTCCGGTAAAATACGATAAAATCCTTCTGAACTTTGTTCGCATCTCGGTTGCTTCCGCGATTGCCATGGTTATCGCCAAATTTCTGCCCATCGATGTCTTGGTCAGCGCCGACAGCTTCGCCGGCCGTGTCGCGCACTCCTTGGTTCCCCCGACCGCGGGCGTTCTGTTGTACGTGCTGCTCTGTTCCTTCATGGGCATTCAGGAAATGGCTGTTTTGAAGCGGAAACTGCTGCGTCGACGATCCACATCATGATGGCGTATGATTCGGCTGTTTCCGGGTCCATTTGTCCTACTCTTTGTGATTGCCGGCATCATGCTCGGCGACATCACCCATGCCAGCTCCTGGCTCTTTCTCTTTCTGTCCATCCTCTCTTTTGTTATCGGTATCTACTCAGCGTATCGACGCCGCTTGAAGGCGGCCACGATGGCTCTGGCCGTGTGCATCGGTAGCGCGGCCGGGTTCGAATTCAGTTCGGGCACGTATGATCTCGGGCCACATCACGTCGCGCGAATAATCCGGGAGCCGCAGGTTTATCAGGTCTTTGGGAAGGTTTCTGACTGGCCTGATATCCGATCCACGTACACCGATGTTCGAATCGAGCTCGACTCGATCAGGGGGGACTTTGGCCGCAAAGTGACCGGCGCCATACTGCTGAAAGTGACCGATACGACCACTGCTCTGCAACGAGGCGATGCCGTGGAGTTCGTCGGCAGGATCTACCCACTGAAGGGAAGCGACGATTCCCGGGGCGACTATCAGCGACGCCTCGCACTTCGAGGCATTTTTGGCACCGCGTATTTGCCTACTCTGCTTGATGTTCGCGTGGATCGACGCAGCAGCTACGGACTTGTTCACCAGGCTGATCGCCTGAGGGAATCGATTAAGGAATCCCTACAGCGAAATCTATCAGTTGAATCGGCAGCGCTGGCATGCGGATTCCTGATCGGAGAAACGCGAGATATCCCCGCTGAAATCTATACCCGCTTTCGGGACACGGGAACACTTCATCTTCTGGCCATCTCCGGTTCGAATGTCGCGCTCTTACTTCTGGTCGTTTCCGTCCTGTTGCGACCGTTCGGCACGTCGCGCGTCACGCGATCGATTCTGCTGCTGGCGGTCGTCCTGGTGTTTTCGCTGATTTGTTATGGAGAACCGTCGGTGATTCGCGCTTCTCTCATGGCCACCCTTGTGATTCTGGCGCGGCTCGTCGGCCGACGCTACGATCTCAACAATATCATCGGCCTGACCGCTTTACTCATACTCCTCGTCCAGCCCGGCCAGCTCTTTGATGTCGGCTTTCAGCTGTCGTTTGCGACGGCCTGGGGCTTGATTTTCATCGTCCCGAAAGTTGCCCCGTTACTTGGCAGCTTTGTGGGTAATCCGTCACGGCAGGTGGATAATGCCGATCCCCAAGGTATGTCGCGGTACCGACTTCTGTTCCGCAGCCGCTGGCTCTCTTGGACACTTCTCTCGCTTGTTGTCTCTTTCGTTGCTCAGGTATCTTCCGCACCGATCATTATCTACTACTTCCGAGCAATTCCGCTCATCTCCCCGCTGGCGAATCTGCTCGTGGTCCCGATGGTTTCGTTGAGTGTGATTGGCCTCCAGCTCATCCTTGTAGCCAACCTGATCTGGCCAACGCTTGGGCTGTTCATTGGATCCTTGGTTGATCCGCTTATTCGCGCCACCTTGCGAGTGGCAAATGCGATGGGTGAGCAGCAGTGGGGAGTCGTCCGCCTCGAGAGCCATGCTGACCGCCTGATTGAGCTATTTGCAGTATTCTGCGCACTCGCGCTTCCGGCTCTGCTCGCGCTCGCGATAAGCAACAAGCGGTTTAGGCGGATAAGCGTGATCGCTTTCTGCGTGATGCTCAATGCCGGGCTTTTCGTAGCTGCCGAGAGTGTTGTAAAGGGATCGGCTCCCTTCGTGCACATCGCCTCCGTCCCCGGTGGAGTTCTTGCGACCGTTTCGACAGCGGCAGGCGAACCTGCGGATTGCATTTTGACAGGACTCGTCGGAAAGGAATACCCGGTCGATCAGCGCGTTCTTCTCCCGATTCTGAGCGAGCGGAAGGTCACCGATCTGGGACGTCTCTTCGTGCTCTCAGTGTCGTACGATGCGGTCGATGAACTGTTCAATCTTTCGGAACGGCTCAGAGTCGATACGCTCTACATCCGGTCCGAACTGAGACCAATGATTGAGGACGCCCTGGCAGCCGACAGCACTCGCAGGGAGCAGACGCTGTCCGTATGCTATTTTGGAGACAGGTCTGAATCCACACAGCATGCCGGTTATTACCTATCGAATAGCGCAATACGGCTCCACACGGCTGGGCGGGATTTCCAATTCGTGAGCAAGATTGGCTCACATGAGTTTCCGCCTGTAGAAGGGAGAGGTGCAGTTATGGTCATTGGGGGACCTTGGCAACCCTCAGCGACTGACTGGCTGGATGCGCGCAAGGCTGGTTATGACTTGGTCGTCTGTTCAAGAATCATACAGTACCACCCCCCGAACATAGACCGTAACGATCCGTATCCGGACCGCGTCGCTCCTGATTATGTCTATGATCTTGACCGTCGCGGGAATCTGACCTTACCCTATTCCGAGTAGCTGAAAGCGTTCGCTGCTCGCCTGGCTGTTCCCGCTTCACAATAAAGAAATGTCCCCTTCTACCCGATACAGATACAGAAGTAGCGGTATACAGGAGAACTCTTCATCATGATCAACAGGGCCGTGAGAACATGAGCTTGTCAGGAAATCTGCGCACGGTTTCGTTTCCCGATATCCTGCAGTTGCTGGCCACCGGGAAGAAATCCGGAATTCTCGAGTGTCGAACGGCGACTCGACAGAAGGAGGTCGCGTTTCGTGACGGCAACATCATTTTCGCCTCATCGCTCAACAGCTCTGAAGATCTCTTGGGAAATATGCTGCTCAAGCGCGGGAAGATTTCCAAAACTGATCTCGAGCGGGCCATAACGCTGCATCGGCAGACCGGTCGCCAGTTGGGCACGACGCTGATGGATATGAACCTCTTTGACAAGGAAGAGATCGGCTTGTGTCTCAAGTTGCAGATTGAAGAGATCGTGTACAACCTGTTCTCATGGACCGAGGGAGACTTTATTTTTCATGAAGGATCGGCGCCGAGAAACGCCCCGTTCCTGATCGAGCTGAGCACGATGAGCGTGATCATGGAAGGGACCCGTCGCATCGACGAGTGGTTGGAAATCCAGAAAGTGCTTCCCCCCGATGATGTCCTGTTGCGGATCAACAAGTCCCCCAAGGCTAACAACGACGAGGTCGTTCTCGCGCTCGACGAATTCCGCCTGCTGTCTCTTATCAACGGTGAGAGAATCGTTCCCGAATTGATCGACCTGTCGCCAGTGGGCGAATTCGTGACGTGTCGGGCCATCTACAAATTGATCATCAACGGTTTAGTGGAAGTTGCGGGGCGTCGCGAGGCACGTCCTGAAGAGCAGGAAGATCTGGAGGAGGCGGCGCTCTCGGTCATCTTCTATCTCTATAACAACTGTTTCTTTAGAATACGAACTCTGGTCGAAGGATTGCTTGGTGATAGCAATAGCCGCTTCTCCGCTTTCACGGCGCAATATCGCAGCGGCGTGCTGACGTTCTTTCCGGGCGTTGACCCGCACGCAGAGCTGAAGCCTCCCTTCGACAAGTTCCTTAGTGCCGTCAAAGCCTTACCCGAGGAAACCCGTTACCACACAACAATGAGCCACTTGGAGCGAATGCTCTCGGAGCAATTGGTCTTTGTCTATGAGCTGCTCGGAACCGGCGCTTTCAGGGAAGCGGTGAATCGCGCCAAGAAAGAGATCTCCGAACCGTTGGCGGTTCGACGAGATCTGGTCCAGCGCTACAGCATTGACGAGAGTATCTATGGTACCATAAAGCGAGCTGACAAGATTGTGAAGTTGATGCGAGGATAAACTATGAAACGAAGCGTTCTTTCAGCACTAATGATGGCGCTCCTGCCTTTCGCGAATGTGAGCGTTGCCGCTCAGACTCCCCCTGCTCAAACCGTAGCGGTGACTACCGCTCCACCCCTGTTTCTGACCATTCTCGTTCTTCTGGCGTCAGGAGCTTGCGTGTATTTCTGCTGGCAGGTGTATAGTCTCGTCAGGGGAGGACAACTGAGCCGCAGCTGGCTGTTCTTTGCGGCCGGGTTCTTTGTGCTCGGCCTCAGCCAGTTCACACAGCTTCTGGACGGATTTGGAGTTTTCTCCGTTCCGAGATTCCTGGTGCCAATGGCGCTCATCATGATGACTGGCCTGTTTTCATTTGGGCTACTCGAGACCAAGAAGGTCTTGAGTTAGGGTTGAAATTGAGTTGACACAATCGGTTGTAGGATTTATTGTTAAGTGATACCGAAAAACCGAAGAACCGGTCTCGGTTGTCTTGCAGTGACTTAACAGAGTAGATAGAGACAAAATGGCTACCGAACTCGAAGAACGAATCGACAAGTGCCAAAAGCTTCTGGATGTAGATCCGAACTCTCAGATCTTCGCTGCGCTGGCAGAAGCACACCGCTGCAAAGGGGACCTGGAGAAAGCGTTTCGAGTCTGCCAGTCGGGACTACGCACGCACCCGTCGTACGGGACCGCTCATGTCGTCATGGCCAAGATTAACCTCGATCGCGGGCTGTACGACTGGGCTGAGGCAGAAGTGAAGAAAGCGATCGAAATCGAGGGGAATGGTCGCGCAATTGAACTTCTCCTCGCGGAGATCTACATCTATAAGGGCGAGTTCAATGCGGCCGTCAAATTGCTTCGAAAGCTGCACCAAACAGATTCGAAGAACGAACAGATCAAGAAACTTCTGGATATCGCCCTGAAGCTTCCTGAGGAGCAAGCCTTACTGATGAAATCCAAGACGCCCCCGGGGTTTGATACTGGAAACCAGTCTGCGCGAGTTCCCAAGTCGGCTGTCCAGGCCACGAGCCAGACGCTTGACATCAAGGATGTTCTGCAGGCGGGAGTGGCGATCCCGGATATCGAAGGGGCTCTGTTCATAAATGTCGAAGGGTTGGTAGTCGAATCTGAATGGCAAGTGAACCTCGATCCGAATGTGTGCAGCGCGGCGCTGGGCGACGTCGATCACTTCCTGAACCAGGCGCTCGTCAGAGGGGCTTTCGGGCGGGTTCGCACTACATTGATCGAGACGGTCGAGCAGGTGTTTTATCTTTTGCACGTCGCTGACGGACTGTTCCTTTTTGTCGGCAATAGCAAGATTAATCTCGGGACGCTTCGCATGCGAATCGCGTCTCTCGTGGACAAATACAAAGCCAGATAGGGCAAGAGTTACCTATGCAAGCAAATGGTCCAGTGAATAGTCGGGTCGTGCTGATCACGCTCGTGTTGTGGATTGTGCCGATGCTCATGTTTCCGCACATGTTCGGCACGGAATTGGCCAGGGATACGATGATCCATCTGGGATACGAGTTTGTGTTCTATGGATTGGTGGCCGGCATCTTCTTCCGTCGCAACACACTTATCGGTGTAGTTCAAGCGGCGGTGGCCTGTCTGGTCTATCGTATTGCTGTTGGCGCTGTCTTCGGTCTGCTGGTGGCGGTGATGTACTCGATGAACATAACGGTGACCATGACGCTCGGGATATTCAGTTATCTGCCGGCTCTCTTGCTCCACATTGTTGCGACGCCTTTTGCGCTCAGCTCAGTATTATCGTCCAGACAGTCATCCGAGCTTCGGCGCCGCAGTTCGTATCGTCCGTCGACATCGAACCCAGTTTCGACGGCCAGCCATACGTCGATCGCGATTTCCAAGGAGAAGGGGATTGTCAAGGAGACCGCTACCTCGAGAACGGCCCAGACCTTTGAAGCTTCCCGCCCACCTATCGTTGAACCCGAAAGCTCACTCTCTCCTCTACAACACTCTGAAGTGACCGGATTTGAACGGGCGACGCGGTATCTCGGAGAACATGCGGGAGTGTTCTTGGCAGTCGTGGTTGATAACGAAGGCTTGCTCCTTTCGAATTTCAAGCGGGGCACACTCAATCCCGAAGATTGGGCGCCGCTGGCGCTGCTATTCCACGACGCCAACAGACGCATTCTCGATCGGACTCGTTTGGGAACGCCCGATCGCCTCGATCTCACGCTCAAGGATAAGCGAATCCTGATCGCGAGGGATTCAGTCTGCACGTTGATGGTTCTCGCCGAGCGGCACGCCGATGACACCCTGAGCATTCGCGCCACGCAGGCGATGGAAATGATCCGTAAATACGTCACCGATCGATTCGGTCAAAAACAGGATACTAACGCGGAGAGAATACATGTATCAAGTACTTAATGATCTGAACAAAACGCCCGGGATCACCGGCTCGATGGTGGTTGGCAATGACGGGATCGTGATCGCAGCAGACCTCGAGGCCGGGTTTGAGAGTGAGACCGTTGGCGCTCTGGCAGCTTCCATTACGACCAATATCCAGAAATCATTGGATCGGCTGCACACGAGTCCCCTCAATCAGGTGACGATCGAAGCGGACGACGCCAAGTTGTTCTTCACGGACGCCAACATGGGGATCCTGGTGGTCACGACCGAGAAGAACGTGAACATTGGCTTGATCAGACTGGAGATCAAGAACGCCGTCGGCAGGCTAAAATCGCCTCACTAAGCACAGGCAGTCATTAGCGTAGGAAAGAACATATGGTTTCGATTAACTACTCGGCACGCGAGGTCAGCTGTAAAATTGTCTATTATGGCCCCGGATTATCCGGCAAGACCACCAACCTGCAGTACGTTCATGCGAAGGTTCCTCAGAATACTCGCGGCAAACTCATCTCACTCGCCACGGAAGCCGATCGGACTTTGTATTTTGATTTCCTTCCGATCAACATCGGGAATATCAACGGCTTTACCGCAAAGTTCCAGCTCTACACCGTTCCTGGGCAGGTCTATTACAATGCGACCCGCAAACTCGTCTTGCGCGGTGTGGACGGTGTCGTGTTTGTCGCCGACAGTCAACCCGACAAGATGGATGAGAATCTGGAATCACTGTTGAACCTCGAAGAGAATCTGGCCGAATATGGCTATTCCGTGGAAGATCTTCCGATTGTCATCCAGTACAACAAACGGGACTTGCCCAACGTGCTCTCGGTCGATCAATTGAACGCTCAGCTCAACAAACGTGGTTGGCCCTACTATGAAGCCTCCGCGACTATAGGAAACGGGATATTCGATACGCTGAAACTGGTGATCAAACTCGTTCTCGACAAAGCCAAGAATATCGGGGCCGCCCGCATGCGACCGTCGGCTTCACTGGTGCCTTCGGCCGAGATACCGACCCCTCAATTCGAGCGAGTCGAGGTTCCGGCTGCGATGACATCAGAACGAATCACGCCCGCCGACAGCGGACGAGTATCGATACCGGAGCCTGTAGCCGTGGCCGCGCCAGCGCAAACGTCAACCCCCGAGCCAGCGGCCTTCCGGCCGTACCCTGGCAGCGGACGCCGCCCAAGCCCCGAACCACATCCCTATCCGCTCGAGGCTGAGTCGACAATCTCTCCGGCGCCCCGGCACACATCGGTGGTCACTGAGATGGATGCGTTCAACCATGAAGCCGAGGAGATCGCGGAACATCGTTCATCGACTGAACCGACTCAGCCTCATATGGCTCCTTTCTTGAAGCGTCGACATGAGAAGGTTACCAAGAAACGCGGGTTCTTTGCGCGTCTCTTCGGATTGAAATAGATAACAAGGAGGCAGAAATGTCAGAAGATATACTCATCATTTATGAAGAAGAGATTAACAAGATCGATGCCCTTCTGAGTAAGATGATCAAGGGAGCCGAGGCCAAGTGCGCGCTTGTCGTGGATAAAGATGGCCATCTCATTACCCGCCAAGGATTCACCCATTCACTGGACACAACGGCTCTGGCGGCGCTTCTGGCCGGCAGCTTCGCCTCCACAAAAGAGATCGCCCGCCTTGTGGGAGAGCCCGAATTCTCGGTGCTGTTCCACCAGGGGAAGAAAGATCACATTCACATGTCGATCGTCGGCGAACGATCCATCCTCGTCGTGATCTTTGATGACCGCACGACGATCGGAATGGTCCGCCTCTACGCGAGGGAAACCGCTCAGGAACTGGCCGCGGTATTCGGACAGATCACCAAGAAGACGGACTCCAAGCCGGTGGTGAACACCAATTTCGCTACGGTTGCCCAAGACCGACTTGATGATATCTTTCAGGATTGACCGACCCGGAATATCCGGGGGTATGGTTGGACCCATGATATCATCAGCGTACAAACAGGTCGTACAGGTCCCCTAAGATGTCTGCAGAACTCGGCGCCTTGCTCGTCAGTGCTGGGAAGATCACCCAGGAACAGGCTGATAAAGCTCTATCCATTTCCAAGGAACGGAAAGAGAAATTCGGCGCAGCTCTGGTGCAGATAGGGGCCGTGCAGTCAGAAGACGAACTCGCTTCGTTTGTCGGAAAACACCTTAAGATCGGCGCTCTTCGGCTCAGTGACATCGAAATCAACCCCGATGTCGTTAAGCTCATACCGCTTGACATAGCCCGTAAATTCAAAGTCATCGCCGTCTCCCGCGTCAACAAGACGTTACTGGTCGCGATCAGCGATCCGAACAATATCTACGTTCTCGACGCCGTTAAATTCATAACGGGTTGCACCGTCCAGCCTGTTATCTCCCCGGAAAAGGCGATTGAGAAGGCGATCGACGTTCTCTACGCCGACAGCAGCGGCCTGTCGGAAATCGTGAAGGGTCTGGAAGAGTCGGACCTCGAGGTCGTGGCCGTTGACGAAGGGCTCAATGAGACCGACCTCCTGTCGGCCATTCAAGACAAACCGCTGGTCAAGCTCGTTGATTCAATCATCGGCGACGCCATCCGCATGGGGGCGTCTGATATTCACTTCGAAATGTATGAAAAGAAAGTTCGCGTCCGCTACCGCGTCGACGGTGATCTTCAGGAAATGGCGCCTCTGCCGTTCAAATACCGGGCAGCAATGGTCTCGCGTATCAAGATTATGGCCGACCTGGATATTTCTGAGCGTCGACTCCCGCAGGACGGGCGCATCAAGATCAAGTTTGGTGGACGCACGGTTGATCTCCGCGTGTCGGTCTTGCCGACAATCTTCGGCGAGAAAGTTGTCATGCGAATTCTCGACCCGACGGCGCTGCGCATCGACATGACCCAACTGGGGTTCCGTGAACAGGATTTGGTACGGTTCGAGGAGAAGATCCACTCGCCGTACGGCATTGTCCTGGTGACCGGCCCAACCGGTTCAGGAAAGACCACGACCCTATACTCCGCACTTCAGCAGTTGAACACCGTGGATGTCAACATCATGACCGCGGAGGATCCGGTGGAGTTCAACTTCGATGGTATCAATCAGGTAGCGGTTCGGCCCGACATCGGGTTGACCTTTGCGGCGGCTCTTCGGTCGTTCCTTCGGCAGGACCCGGATATCATCATGGTCGGTGAGATTCGTGACAGCGAAACGGCCGAGATCGCCATCAAAGCCGCTCTTACCGGCCACCTTGTCTTTTCAACGCTTCATACCAACGACGCACCATCATCGGTCACCCGTCTCATCGACATGGGGATTCCGTACTACCTGGTGGCCTCGGCGACCAAGCTTATCATGGCTCAGCGTATGATGCGCAAGATTTGTCAACGCTGCAAGGAAGAGATTAACCTGACTCAGGAGCAGGTAGACAGCCTCAAGGTCCCAAAAGAATCGCTGCGGAATATCAGGGCCTTTCGTGGCGTCGGGTGCAACGATTGCGGCAATACCGGAAAGTCCGGCCGAATTGGTATCTTCGAAGTCCTCCCGATCACTCCTGCCATCGAGAACCTCATCTTGGCCAAAGCCTCCGACTCCGATTTTCGCCGGGTCGGTATCGAGGAAGGCATGTACAGCCTACGTATGGCAGCCGTAGAGAAGATGAAGAGCGGCATGGTCTCGATAGAGGAAGTGTTCGCCATTACGACCGCCTGATCGTTCAGGCTTGTGTCTGCCATCCCTGTTATCCATCAACAGGTTATCTCTCACCCCCGACAAGTTTTCAATCAAGAATCCTCGCCCGGCGCCGATATAGTTAGGGTAAGCATTCCTGCTCGAAAACAACCGGAACCTGGCTCTGGGAGACTGTTTATATGTCGTTGCGTGAATTACTCGAACACATGGTCAAGATGGGTGCGTCGGACCTACATCTCACCGTTGGCGCCCCGCCCGTTGTGCGCGTCGACGGCCGATTGCAACGACTCAGTGGTCAGGACTTGTTGACATCGGAGCAGATTAAGAAGCTCGCGTACTCGATGCTCAACGAGAAGCAGAAACTGAAATTCGAACAAAACTCGGAGCTTGATTTCTCTTTTGGGATTGAGCAGATGAGTCGCTTTCGCTGCAACATGTTCATGCAGAGAGGCAATGTCGCCGTCGCGATTCGCCAGATACCGTACAATATCAAGACCTTCGACGAACTCGGGCTGCCCAAAGTTATCGCCGAGTTCAGCAAGCTCCCTCGGGGTCTCGTGCTGGTTACCGGCCCGACCGGCTCCGGTAAATCAACTACTCTGGCGGCGATCATCGACAAGGTCAACAAAGAACGTCCTGTCCATATCATCACCGTTGAGGATCCGATTGAATACCTGCACCGTCATCAGATGGCGCTGGTAAATCAGCGGGAAGTGTATTCCGACACGCAATCATTCTCCGCGGCCCTGAAGTACGCCCTTCGCGAGGATCCCGACGTGGTTCTGATTGGTGAAATGCGCGACCTGGAAACCATCGAAGCTGCGCTCTCGATCTCCGAGACCGGGCATCTGGCTTTTGCGACACTGCACACCAACTCCTGTGCCGAGACCATCAACCGGATCGTGGATGTCTTCCCGACGAACCAGCAGGAGCAGATTCGAGTAGCCCTCTCTTTCTCGCTTCAGGCAGTGGTATCGCAGACCCTCATTCCCAAGGTCGGCGGCGGGCGCGTGATGGCTATGGAGGTCATGGTTGCGACGCCGGCCATCCGAGCCATCATCCGCGACGATAAAGTGCACCAGGTGTATTCCATGATCCAGGCGGGACAGAAATTCGGGATGAAAACAATGAATCAGTCGCTGGCCGAACTCTACACCAGCGGCCGGATAACCATAAACGATGCGATGAGCTACAGTCACAACACCCAGGAGCTCAGCGAGATGCTGAACCGGCAGAAGACGCCGGCGTATTCATGATGGGTAAGCAGGAAAGGAAATAGATCATGCCGGTCTTTGAATACAAGGGCAAGACCTTAGCCGGAGCCGCCGTACAGGGGACCCTGAAGGCTAACAGCAAAGGGGAACTTGAGCGCCTTCTGCGCCGAAACCGCATCCTGGTGTCGTCGATAAGCAAACGCGCTCCGGAGATAAGCATCAAGTTTGGCACAGGCATCAAGAAGGTTGAAATCTCACGCTTTACTCGCCAGTTCGCGACCATGATCGGCGCCGGTCTCCCCATGGTTCAGTGTCTCGAAATCCTTTCTTCGCAGACCGAGAATAAGGAGATGGCCAAGGTTATCGGGGCGATCAAGAGCGGCGTTCAAGGAGGCTCGACCCTCTCGGAGTCCATGGCCCGCCACCCGAAAGTCTTTGACCCGCTGTACACTAACATGGTCGAAGCGGGTGAGGTTGGGGGTGCCCTCGACGCCATCCTGATTCGGTTGGCTGTCTATCGCGAGAAGGCCGACAAGTTGATTCGCAAAGTTAAAGGGGCGATGATGTATCCGGCGGTGATCGTTGTGGTCGCCACGGGCGTTACGATCGCGATGCTGACCTTCATCGTGCCGGTCTTCGCCAAGATGTTCGCAGGTGTTGGCGCCGAACTGCCGGGTCCCACTCAGGTCGTGCTCTCTCTGTCCAATTTCCTCAAGGCCAATATTGTCTATCTCGCACTTGGGGTTATCGGGCTGGTTGTCGGCGTCGTGTACTGGAAGAAGACCCCCAGCGGAGCGCTGAATTTCGACCGCATCCTCCTTAGGATGCCGGTCCTTGGGAATCTGGTGAGAAAGTCGTCGGTCGCTCGCTTCACCCGGACTTTGAGCACCCTGCTTGCCTCCGGCGTTTCCATCCTTGATGCTTTGGAGATTACGGCCAAGACTTCGGGTAACCTTGTCGTGGCAGCGGCAATCAACAAGTCCGTGCTGGCCATCGCCGAGGGAGAAACCATCACCGGACCGCTGAAGGAGACCGGCGTCTTCCCGCCCATGGTCATTCAGATGATCGGCGTCGGTGAGAAGACCGGTGGTCTGGACGACATGTTGAATAAGATCGCTGACTTCTACGATGAAGAAGTTAATGATGCAGTGGCTGCGCTGACCTCTGTTATCGAGCCAATAATTATTGTGCTGATGGGTATTATCATCGGCGGTATTCTGATCGCTATGTACCTGCCGATGTTCGACATTATCGGAAAGATCTGATCACGACGCACACTGGCTGCAAAAGCCGGTGTCAATGTCAGGGCTCTGATCAGGGATATGAATGAGAAAGACGGCGCCGCCCCGGTGCCGTCTTAGTTTTATGGAACAGCAAGAACGACTCCGTCGACTCGGTTGGTTTCTGCCCCTCAGGCTGGCGTCCTACGTCATCTTGATGGCCGTGGTGGCGGTCTGGATGGGTTATCCGCGTTACCTTCAGTTCCAGGTCATCAGCTATTCAATTTGCACACTGGCCTTTACGCTCTCTTTCGCTCTTGAACGGCGTTTTTCACTTTCGCGGGTCACCCATGTTCTTGTCGCTATTCAATTCCTTTTAGAGATTTCGCTTGAGGGCGGAATCATCTACACGACCGGCAACGTCAACTCGCCGTTTTCGGCGCTCTTTCTGCTCACGATTGTATCGGCGGCGCTCGCCTATCGCCTCATGGGGACAATTGTCGTGGCCTCGATCGTTTCTCTGGCATATACCTTCATCATCTGGCTGGGGCTGAGCCAGTCTTCCGATTCCGAAATGAATGTGCAGGCCTTGCGAACGATCTTCGCCAGCCAGGACGATGTCTTCTATTCGATATTTCTGCATATTCTGATCTTCTTTCTCATCGCATTCATCTCCGGCTATCTCGCTGAACGCCTCAGCAGCCAGGACAAGCGCCTGGCCGACGCGTCACACGCTCTCAAGCTGGCCCGGCTGGAGACGGATGATATTCTCCGCCATGTCAACTCCGGATTATTGACCATCGATTCAAGCGGGCACGTCATCTACTTCAATCATGCTGCCGAACGCATCCTGGGGTATCGGGAAGAGGAGGTACGTGGGCTGGCATGTGAGCAGGCTTTTGCCGAACGAATGCCGGTTCTTGCCCAACGACTCAAAGAAGGAATTCAGCAGGGGATAGAGCACCCCCGCCGCGAGATCGAAATCATTAATGCCGATCGTATACCGATTCCGCTTGGACTTTCCACGTCGATTCTTATGGGTGAAAGTGGTCTCGTGCGAGGCGTGATTGCCATCTTCTCCGATCTCACCGAGGCTAAGGCGCTTGAAGCGAAAGTACGCGCCGCCGACCGGTTGACCGCGGTGGGCGAGCTCTCGGCGTCGATTGCCCACGAAATCCGAAATCCCCTGGCCGCGATTTCCGGGTCGGTCGAAGTTCTCAACAATGAACTGCAACTAACGGGTGAGAACGCCCGCCTGATGAATCTCATCATCAAAGAATCCTCGCGGCTCAACAAAATCCTCTCGGACTTCTTGTCGTATGCCCGGGTCGATCGGCCCACGTACGACAAGGTTGAACTCTGCCACATTGTTTCCGAAGTCATTGAGCTGCTGTATCATCAGGGGGAATTCAAGGATAACGTGAGCATCCGCTTTGACAGTGCGGAATCAATCGTGTATGTCATCGGCGATGGCAACCTGTTCAAGCAGTTGCTGATGAACCTGATGTTGAACGCTTGCGAGGCTTTTGAGGGGAAAAGGGGAGAGGTTGTCGTAAAGCTTGAGACGCGAACTTCATCAAGAACAGTTCTTCTTTCGGTTAGTGACAATGGCCCCGGCATCCCGGAGTCTCGTCTCGAAAGAATCTTCCAACCCTTCTACTCGACCAAGAAACACGGCACGGGTCTGGGACTCGCGATTGTTCACAGAATCTGCGCAGCCCTGCGAGTGAACACACATGTACACTCTCGTGTCGGGCAGGGGACGGCGTTCGTTCTCGAACTGCAGCGATACTCGCAGGATACTCCTCTCGAACACTACGGCAACGACGCCCCGGCTCTTCAGATCACTCACTCCTGATCTTTTTGGGCTTGCTTTTCTCCCCTCGTTGTATAATTTGTGAGCCTTGATTGACCCCCGACGGAGACTATGATGATGCGTTCGTTCTTTCTTCTTCTGACAATAGCCGCCACTCTCTTCTTGACCACGATTTCGTGTCAATCCCCTCCCGCTCTGAGCGAAGAAACAGCCCCTGCTTCCACTTTCCCAATCGCGACGGCCGATCACGACTATGTGCTGACCGCCGATCAGTACTATTCCAAGCTTAACAAGAGCGATGTGCAGCTCACAGGCGGTTATCTAACACGTGCAGCGATCGACGGCTTTCGCGATAGTCTCTTAGTCGACACGCTC
This sequence comes from uncultured Ignavibacteriales bacterium, assembly GCA_964540105.1. Taxonomy (GTDB): domain Bacteria; phylum Zixibacteria; class MSB-5A5; order GN15; family FEB-12; genus DATKJY01. The sequence continues at coordinate 830,029 of CAZILL010000002.1, forward strand.
CTGGGCTTCGAGGCCGATCAGCTCGATCTGAGCAAATACTACTACGATCTGTGGGATTACCGCCTCCAGTACCAATCGCTCCTGATCCAGGTGTATCTGGAGAAGAACGTGTACAGCAAAGTTGCCGTTGATAGCTCCGAGATTCCCGGGTTTCATAAGAGTCGGGCAGACCTGTTTTCGTCGGACGATGAGGTCAAACTCTTCCAGATCCTTGTGCTTCCCTCAGTGCTCAGGGACGGCCGGGATTCGCTGCATTATCGTTCTCTCGATAAGGAGGAGTTCGAAGCCCAGGTCAGGGATTACGCGTTCACCCTCTACGATTTGATCCAGATGGGAGAGCCCTTACAGAATGTCGCTCTTCAGTATTCTCACGATATAGATTCCAAAAACAAGGGCGGGTTTGTCGGGTGGGTTCCCCGCGGTCGATATCATCCCCCCTTCGATTCCGTCGCCTTCAACCTCAAGGCTGGCGAATACTCCCAACCATACCGTGACCGCGACGGTTGGCATATCCTGTATGTAGATGACCGGGTCTATGCCGGTCTGTTGCCCCTCGATCGCCCCGATGTCTACACCTCGGTCTTGCATTCGCTGAAGACAGTCAAGTCTAACCAGATCGGTCGTCGACTTCTTGACAGCCTCCGCGCGTCGCTTGTGGTCGACATGAATGATGCCATCATGGACGCTGACATATACTTGGCTGATGATTCGTTGTGGGCGGCGATCGTGAACAAGGCCGACACCATCGACTGCAAGTATGTCAAGAACTACGAGGAGGACTATCGTCGAGCCTACGACGTTCCGCAGACAACGCGCGCAATCAAGGAAATCATGCTCCGCAACATTGCGGAACGATTCATGATCGCCGATGCGGCACGATCGGAACGACTCGACACCACGGCTGCTGTCAGGGAGAAGGAGTACTTCATGAGGCACCGGGCGTGTCGCTCAATACTGGAGCGAACGCGATACACCATCGATTGGGCGCCGGGTGATTCCGCGGTCAAGGGATACTACGACGACCATCTTGACGAATTCGTGAAGGCGAAACCGCTGACCATTCAGCGGGTGGTGTGTTCTGATTCTGTCTACGGAGAGTTCCTCCGCGATCAGGCGATGTCTGGAATCGATTTGGAAGCGTTGGCGAAGAGTCCCACTGAGGGCGTCAAAGTAAGTCTCCAGTACAAGGGTGCGACGCCTGTTGGTCCGGGTGATCTGTCTCCGGAGCTCTACAACGCGGCGGTGGGGCTCGGAATCGGCGACATCTCGCATCCGATACGACACGGCCGTTCTTTTTCTGTCATGAAGTGTCTTGAGCGATCTGATGCCCAGGATTTTGAGCACGCACGAACCCAGATTACTACTCGCCTCGCGCTCCAGCATCGGGAGGAGGAGCTCCTGTCCCACAGAGATCGTCTGTTTGGCAAGTATCATGTGAATTTCCCGAGACAGTTGAAGTCGGTCCACCTGAAGCCGTTCATCGATCGCAATAACTGATATGCTTGTCGGCACAGGGGAACCGGCTCAGCAGATCAGTTTCCGACGGGAGTTAGCTCGCAAAGCAACCCATATGGGGGCTTTGACTATTCCGATCGGCTACTATGTTCTGGATCTTCAGAAATGGCAGATGTTCACGGTCATGGTCGTGGCGACCGGGCTTATGGTCGCGATCGATATCGCCCGTCTTAGAAACTGGGCTTTGTGGAGCGGCTTTGTTAAGGGACTCATCGCGCCGATAGTCCGAGAGCACGAAAAACGAGGGGATTTCACAGGAGCGACGTATCTGCTGCTATCGGCGTGTGCGACGATCGCCATGTACGATCGCTCGATAGCTATTGCCGCCCTTGCGTTTATCATCGTCGGAGATTCCTTTGCCGCCGTCATCGGCCGCCGATTTGGCGCTCACCGCTTTCGAAACAAATCACTCGAGGGCTCGCTTGGTTGCCTTCTCGGAACACTGATTGTTGCTTTTGCCTCCCCCGGCCTGCCACTTTACATCGCGATCATCGGAGCCTTCATAGCCACGCTTGTCGAAGCGTTTCCGTTCGGCGTTGATGATAACGTTTCTGTACCGATTTTATCGGGATTGTCGATGACTATCATTCAAAAAACATCGCTCTTCTGTTAGTTTTTTGTAGCGTCGGGGCAGCGGAATGCGTATAATAGCTAATGAGAGCGGGAATGATTCAAACGCCACCAAAGCATTGGAGGTAGTTCATGTCAAAAGGCAAGGTAAAGTATTTCAACGACCAAAAGGGTTGGGGTATAATAACTTGCGACGGCACGGAACAGGACATTTATGTCCATCACACTGCCATTAACATGCCGGGGTATCGGACGCTCCGGGAGGGGCAGGAAGTTTTCTGTGAGGTAGCCTCGAGCGACAAGGGACCGAAAGCTCACAACGTCACAGTAGTCCAGTAACGTACTCACCATTCACCAGACTTGGGTCGTCCATCAACGGGCGACCTTTTTTTTGTGCGCGAGGGGATGGCGGAACAGGAATTGGCTTTATCGACCTCGGTGTTTTGGTATATTGGGACTCATGAAAACGATCGATCTACGGTCCGACACGGTCACAAAGCCGTGCTCAGCAATGCGCCAGGCGATGGCCGCTGCCGAAGTGGGCGACGACGTTCTCGGCGACGACCCAACCGTTCAGGAATTGGAGCGACATGTCGCGTCGCTTTTTGAACAGGAAGCGTCGCTGTACGTCCCGTCCGGAACAATGGCCAATCAGATTGCCCTCAAGGCCGGTTCCGAGCGAGGTTGGGAGCTTCTGTGCGATCGCGAGTGCCATGTTGTCAACTATGAGTGTGCCGGTCCGGTTATTCACTCGCAATTGCTGGTTAATCTTCTCACCACAGATCGCGGAATGATCAGCGCTGCTACTGTCAGAGAAAACGTTCGTACCAAAGGGATTCACATCCCCGAGACCAGAATAGTGGCTCTCGAGAATACCCATAACCGTCACGGGGGAACGATTCTTCCGCAGGAGGAGATCGTCGAGGTTCGACGCGTGTGCGACGAATTTGGACTTCGCCTACACCTCGACGGCGCGCGCATTTGGAACGTCCACGTGGTAACCGGACGCTCGCTCGCAGAGCTGGTTCGGCCGTTTCATTCAATCTCTGTCTGTCTTTCGAAGGGGCTGGGAGCGCCAGTTGGCTCGATGATCCTGGGGTCGAAACAGTTCATCGAGAAGTGCCGGAGGGAGAGGAAGTTGTTTGGTGGAGGGATGCGTCAGGTAGGCATTCTGGCGGCGGCAGGACTGTATGCCGTAATGAACAATATCAGCCGCCTGACCGATGATCACGCCAACGCTCAACTGCTGGCGCACGGATTCAATTCGATTCCGGGATTCTCAGTCGACCTGAGCCGAGTGGAGACCAACATCGTGGTCGTGCAGATTTCAGCTGACGGAACTTCGGATGAGATCTGCGCGCGCATGAAAGATGTTGGAGTATGGGCGCTTCCCTTTGGACGGAAGAAATTCCGATGTGTGACGCATCTTGATGTGTCCCGTTCCGACTGTGAAGAGGCGCTTGCGCGACTCAGAGCCCTGTTTCACTGAGTTCTGAGGGGGAAGTGCGCGCCTTCGGAGACAGCGATGCACGAATTCAGGATCATCACACGCACGCTGTTGATATGATCTCTTCGAAAAAAACCATCCTGCTTATTCTCGGACTGATAGTTCTTCACATGGCGTTGATCATTCTCTTCGTATTCACACGCAGCATAGATGTCGACGAGGGTTTTTATCTCTCGGCGGCGCAGCAGGTGGCGCATGGAGCTGTGCCATACGTAGAGTTCTTCTTCCCACAGATGCCACTTCTGGCGAACGTACTGTCGTTCACTGCCGGGCATGGTTTTGAAACTTTGTACTATAGCCGAATCATCAGTGCGCTGGTTTCGTCGGTCGCCATGATTTGCTTTGTGATACTTGCTTTACGGGTCGCCCGGCAACGCACAGTGGCAACTGCCATGATCGGCCTCTACGCCTGCTCCGGATTGGTCGTTTCATGGCACTCAGTGGCAAAGACTTACCCTTGGACTGATCTGTTCTTGCTGGCCGGATTCTGGATGCTTCTCAGGATGATGAGTGCGCGCCGATTGAAGTGGGTCATGGCAGCGGCGATCTGTCTTGGGGTCGCCATCGGATTCCGGCTCGTGTTTGCGGGTCTGATCCCGCTTTACGGATATGCCGTGATCTCTGCTTTCCGGAAGCAGAAGATCAAAGCAGTCCTGTCGTTTTCAGTCGGACTGCTGGTTGTCCTACTCCCAATACTGCTCACATATCGCTCCGAATTTTCCCGCTTCTATTTTGACAATCTCGGTTTTCATCTCCTTCGGGATTCACAGGCGACGGTTCCCGAGGCCCTGCTTCAACGATTGTTCACCCTTGTGAAACTGGTCATCTCCCCGCAGATACTCGTTCTTCTCTCTTTTGTTCTGATCGCACTCTACCGAAGTAGTGAAAGACCACTGAAGATTAGGGAGCTTGTTCAAACACCGGGCGGACTGGCCTCGGGTATGGCGGCAGCGATTTCCGTCATATATGTTCTGCCCAGCCCGATTCATCAGCAGTATTTCGAGCAAGTGATTCCGTTCGTGCTTCTTGGACTCTCAGCCGGCCTTCCTTCCCTGAGTGATGATGCCGGGCGTCTTGTCAAGTGGTCATCGAACAGGACGGTGCGATGGATTTTGGGAGGAGTCTACTTGTTGGGATTCGTCCCGTTTGTTGTAGTGTTTATCGCTGGTACCCGGTACCGAGAACGAGCATACAGCCTTCAGAATGTTCGGGAGCTATCCGCGTTTGTGTCGTCGTATCCGCAGCCGGGACCGCTCTATTCCGAATGGGCTGGACTTCCCGCGCTTTCGGGGCGAGCGTCGATTCGAGGACTGGAATTCATCGGCTTCGATTATCGTATGGATATTGACAGCAGTCGGAAGCGATTCTATCGAATGCCGGTGAACGAGGACCTGAGATTGGCATTAGAGTCGAAGCAACCGGCGTTGTACGTGATCTTCGATGACCCCGACCCGGAGCTGGCCGATGTGATCAGTCGTTGTTATCGCCTCGAACGCAGCTTCGACCGCTTCCATGTGTATGCCCGCAAGTAAGCTCTTTCACTTGCGCAGTGAACGGGCGTACTCGCGATTCATCTTGGCGATCATCGAAACACTGATCTGTTTGGGGCAGACAGCTTCACACTCGTATTGATTCGTGCAGGCTCCGAATCCCTCTTTGTCCATCTGCGCAACCATGGCCCGGACACGATTCTCGCGCTCTACCTTGCCTTGTGGAAGATAGGCGAAATGCGAAACCTTGGCCGCGACAAACAGCATGGCCGAGGCATTCTTACAGGCCGCGACACAGGCTCCGCACCCTATGCAAGCGGCGGCATCCATGGCGCTCTCGGCGTCATCCTTTGGAATCGGAATGGCATTCGCGTCAGGTGTCCCGCCGGTATTGATAGAAACAAAACCACCCGCCTGCATGATTCGGTCGAAGGCGGACCGATCGACGACGAGATCCTTGATCACTGGGAAAGCCCGTGCTCGCCACGGTTCGATGTAGATCGCATCGCCGTCCTTAAAGTGCCGCATATGCAATTGGCAGACCGTTGTGCCAGGTTCGTGACCGTGCGGAATCCCGTTGATGACCATGGAACACATCCCGCAAATCCCCTCGCGGCAATCGTGGTCGAAGTGGATTGGGTCGACGCCCTTCGCAATCAATTCCTCGTTGACGACATCAAGCATTTCGAGAAAGGACATATGGGAGCTGACATTGTCGGCCCTGTAGACTTCCATCCGGCCTTTATCAGTTGCGTCTTTTTGACGCCAAACATGCAACGTGAGACGCATTACTTGTAACTCCTTTGGGCAAGATGAACGGTTTCGAAGTCGAGCTGCTCCTTATGCAGGACGGGGGCTTTGCCCGGCCCGGAGTATTCCCAACAGGAGGCATGGCAGAAATTGGCGTCGTCGCGAAGCGCTTCCCCTTCGGAAGTCTGACTCTCCTCGCGAAAATGCCCTCCGCACGATTCAGTGCGGTCGAGAGCGTCGGTGCACATGAGTTCCGCGAACTCAAGGAAATCAGCAACCCGGCCCGCTTTCTCCAGCGACTGGTTCATCTCGTTGTTACCGGCCAGGACCGTAACGTTTTTCCAGAACTCATCCCTGATTTCAGGAATTCGCTTGAGCGCTTTGCGAAGTCCGGCGTCGTTTCGTCCCATCCCGCAGTACTCCCACAGGAGTGTACCAAGTTCACGATGAAAGGAGTCGACCGAACGACTACCCTTGACTGACAAAAGCTTCTTTGTCCTCGTGGCCGCTTCCTCTTCAGCCTTCCTGAACTCTGGATGATCGGACTTGACCTTTACCTTGCCGTGTGTGGCCAGGTAGTCGCCAATTGTGTACGGAAGCACAAAGTAGCCGTCGGCCAGTCCCTGCATCAGGGCGCTGGCACCGAGGCGATTGGCTCCATGGTCAGAGAAATTGGCCTCTCCAATTACGTGCAGGCCCGGAATCGTACTCATTAGATTGTAGTCAACCCACAGTCCGCCCATTGTGTAGTGCGGAGCCGGATAGATGCGCATCGGGGTTTCGTACGGATTCTCACCGGTAATCCGTTCGTACATCTCAAACAGATTGCCGTAGCGCTCCTCGATAACGTGCTTGCCCAACCTCTTGATCGAGTCGGCAAAGTCCAGATAAACGCCGAGTCCGCTCTCGCCAACACCAAGGCCGGCGTCGCACACTTCTTTGGCGCTTCGAGAGGAGATGTCGCGCGGCGCCAGGTTGCCATAGCTTGGGTATTTGCGTTCAAGGTAGTAATCCCGGTCGCTCTCAGATATCTGGCTTGGGCTCTGCTTGTTCCCTTTCGTTCTGGGAACCCAGACTCTACCGTCATTGCGCAGCGATTCCGACATGAGCGTCAGTTTGGACTGGTAGTCACCGCTGACCGGAATACAGGTAGGGTGAATCTGCGTAAAGCACGGATTTGCAAACAGGGCGCCCTTCTTGTGGGCGCGGTAAATGGCGGTAACATTGCACCCTTTAGCGTTCGTCGAGAGGTAGAAAACGTTGGCGTATCCGCCGGTCCCGAGCACGACCGCGTCACCGGTATGAGCGGTGATCTTGCCGGTCACCATGTCCCGAGTGATAATTCCCTTGGCGTGGCCATCAATTACCACGACGTCGAGCATCTCCGTTCGTGGATACATCGTGACCTGACCCAACCCGATCTGTCGGGAAAGAGCAGAATAAGCCCCAAGCAGAAGCTGCTGACCAGTCTGACCTCGAGCATAGAATGTTCGAGACACCTGCGCACCGCCAAACGATCGATTGGATAGGAGTCCGCCGTAGTCCCGTGCGAACGGAACTCCCTGCGCAACGCACTGGTCGATGATGTTGTTTGAGACTTGCGCCAGACGATAAACATTGGCTTCCCGAGCTCTGAAATCTCCACCTTTCACCGTGTCGTAAAACAGGCGGTAGATGCTGTCCCCATCGTTTGGGTAATTCTTGGCAGCGTTAATCCCCCCTTGGGCGGCGATGCTGTGCGCGCGGCGCGGACTGTCCTGAAAACAGAAGCACTTCACGTTGTAGCCCAATTCACCGAGTGAGGCCGCGGCTGCCCCACCTGCGAGCCCTGTACCCACCACTATAATATCGTACTTCCGCTTATTGGCCGGATTGATCAACTTCATCTCAGCCCGATGTTTATCCCATTTTTCTGCAAGGGACCCGGAGGGAATCTTTGCGTCGAGTTTCATGTTACATAGCCTCCCCGGGAAGTTTCACCAACCCGAGCAGAATCGCTGTCGGCACCGAAGCGTAGCCGACGAAGAAGATTATGCTGATCGCCGTCCCGAGTCTCTTGAGAGGCGTTTCGCAACGCTGACCGTTCAAACCGATTGATTGAAACATGCTGGCGATGCCGTGGCTCAAGTGGTAGCACAGAAAGCCGACCGCGATCAGATAGAAAGTCGAAATGTATCCGTTGCGAAATCCCATGATGACCATCGAGTACACGTCGTAGCGACCATGACCGTCGGTTAGATTCGCAAAATCGGGATTGGTGACACGGGCGGTGAAATGCAGGATATGGTAGACGAAGAAAGCCAGAATCGTGAGTCCGGTTATGATCATCGTGCGAGACGCGAACGTAGCCTGAACTGTGATCGGCTTGGCGTATGACACCGGCCGAGCGGCCATGTTCTCGAGTTTGAGAACGGTACCAAGCCAAATGTGCGCTGCAAAGGCCGCCAGTAAGAAGATGCGAATAACCCACAAGAGTGGTCCAAGCGAGTGGAGAGCTTCGGCATATGCATTTAGCCGATCCTGGCCCAGGAAGATCTGAAGATTGCCGAGCATGTGACCGGCTACATACCCGAAAGCGACAAAACCGGTCAGTGCCATAAGGATTTTTTTTCCAACTGAGGTTCCGATCAGAAGGGAAGGAAGGCTCTGAGCCTTGCTCGAAAGAACTGTATTCATCGTGGTCCCTTTCAAATAGTCCGCGGAAAATAGGCCTACCGACCCATTGAGTCAAACGAAAAATGGTCTTGTCGAGCGTGCATTTCGCACACTGTACAGGAAGCCTGTTGGTCGGGCCGGATCGATAAAATGTTTGACTTCGAGACAATGTGGAATTATGGTTTCGTTCTGCCGATATTACGGTATAAGAGAAAACTGTGCAATTTGCTAACATAACAGGAGAATCAGTATGTCCAAGTTCATCCGTTCAGTAGCGGCATTGGTCGTTATCTTTCTCGTTGCCGCGGGAATCGTCTGGGCTGAAGAGAAGGGGAAAGACGCACCCAAGACAGGGAAGACTGGCGAGCCGTTAGCCATAGCTCTGAAGCTCTCCGGTAAGGGAGTTGTCAACGACAGCACGGTCAAGGCCGGCGAGCCTTTCTCGGTCGACATCTATTTCGCCAATGACAAGCATGTGCGCGGCTTTACCGCCGGGCTGAAGGTTTCCTCAGCAGACATAAAGACGATCACTCACCCGTCCGACTCAGGCAAGGGGATCAACGAGAACGGCGACATTAAGGGATACAACGGCTGGCAGGATAATTCTATTTGGGACCTGACCGGACTCAAAGTCGCCAAAACGGATTGGGATGGCACGTTGCCAGATGTAGCCGGATTTCTTGCCAGTGCGATGAAGAAGACCTTCGATCCGCAAGGTATGACCAAGAATCTCTCGATGGATCTTGTTGTCTCGGAGCCGGGAACACTGGTGATCGATTCTTGTTTCTATCCGCCATCGAATTCATGGAAGTTCATTACGACGGACAATCGTCAGGGTATGAAAGCGCTCTGGAAGGGGCCGTACCACTTCAAGGTAGTGAAGTAAGAAGGATTGATCATGAAACCCGCCTGTTGGCGGGTTTCTCTTTTGTGCCTCAGGGCTGGTTCGCTGGTTGAAGCAGAATGGAAGTCATGTCCTTCGTAACGAGATTGATACTTCGATTCAGCGTCTGTCTTGCCGTGCCGATGTTTCTGACTACGATTGGAATCAGCGCAAGGGCTGGTGAACCAGTCGCGAGCGATTCCGCAAAGGATCAGTCGCCCCGGCTGATTGTCCGCGTGGATCGGCGCGAGATAACCGATCGCAGGATCATGGATACTCTTGATGTTTCACTCGAGACTTTCCAATTCCCGGCGGCGGGATTCGACCTCAAGATAGCCTGCAACAGTCGGTTTGTTGATATAGTGGGAATCATCCCGGGGAAGATTTTTGATTCGTGCCGGTGGGACTATTTCACAGCACGACGTCTGGAAACACGATCGGAGAGCAACTACCCTCAGACACTATGGAAGGCGGTTGGACTTGCACAGATGCCGTCAGACACTTCGCGGCCGATCTGCTTTGGCTTCGACTCTGCGGCCTCGCTGGTCAGGCTGATGGTCAGCAATCATCATGTTCTGCAGATGCCGGAGACTACGGCCGCCATCTTCTTCTTCTGGGAACAGTGCACGGATAACTGCATCTCTGGTCTCTCGGGCGAGAAGCTCGCGCTCTCCGCAAGCGTCGCTGACTACTTCCCAGTGACTCTGCTCGATTCTGAGAATTTGTTTCCGACTCACAAAGGCGCTCCTCGACAGTGTGTGAAGCTCTCGACCACCAATCCCCCGCTGAAGTGCATCGAATTTCATAACGGCGGTGTGGCGTTTCGCTACCCGTCGGGAAAGCCTGATCCGATAGAATCGGTTGATTCGCTTCCGAAATCAAAATCGACCCGCGAGAAGATCAACGGGCACAAGCGCCGGTAGTCAAGGCAGGGGGCTCGCCCTGCAACCAATTGCCAGTCAACGCGATACACGCTCCAATTCCGGTTGACAAATAACCCGAATCCTGTACATTGCCCTGACTTGTGAAAGATGTAACGTTGGTGAAAGTTCATACTTCGTTTGGGGAACAGTACTTATGAGATTATTCGAGTTTGAAGGGAAAGATCTCTTCAAGAGGTTCAAGATCCCGGTTTCCGAGGGTCGCTTGGCCAAAACGCCAGATGAGACCTACGCCGCCGCCAAGCAGTTCGGGTGTCCAGTGGTCATCAAGTCCCAGGTGCTGATAGGGGGACGAGGCAAGGCCGGCGGAATAAGGATCGCCGAAAATCCCGAACAGGCTCACGCGATCGCCCAGGAGCTGTTTGCTCTTACGATCAAAGGGTATCCTGTCGAGCAGCTTTTGATGGAGCCAAAACTCGTGATCACCAAGGAGTACTACGTCGGTGTCACCATAGATCGCGCGAACTACAAACTCGTGGTTATTGCCTCGGGTGACGGTGGCGTCGACATCGAGGAGACCGCAGCCAAGCATCCGGAGCGAATCGTCAAGAAATCGCTCTCAATCGAAGAGCCGCTGTACGGTTTTGAAGCGTTGGCGATCGCGAAACAGATCGACATTCCGGCCGCGCTGATCCGAAGCGGGGCTGATATTATTGTCGCTCTGTTCAACATGTTCAAGAAGTACGATGCCAAATTGGTGGAGATCAATCCGCTGGTCCTGACCTCAGATATGAAGTTGATTGCGGCCGACGCCAGGGTATCGTTAGATGACGACGCGCTTTTTCGCCACCGGGAACTTGGCGACATGGGAATTGAAAAACGTCACGAAGAAGGGGAGATGTCCCCTCGTGAGAAGCAGGCCACAGAATGGGGGATCCCGTATCTTGATCTTGATGGTGATATTGGTATGTTCCCCGGGGGGGCGGGATTTGGGATTATGGGGAATGACTTCATCCACTACTACGGCGGCAAACCGGCCAATTTTATGGACTCCGGAGGAGGTCCGACACCGGAGCGCATCGCCCAAATGCTGGTCCTGCTCGACGAGAACCCGGCCGTGAAGGCGATCTTCGGCGCCCGTTTTGGCGGGATTAGCCGGTGCGACGACTTTGCCCGCGGGGTAGTAATATTTCTCAAGAATCACGGGCTATCCAAGCCGATCGTCATGCGCATGACTGGCAACATGTGGCAGGAGGGTGTCCGTATTTTCGAGCAAGCCAAACAGGAAGATCCGTCTCTGTTCGCGAAAGTTGAATTCCACGGGATCGAAACTCCCATTGAAGAGATTTCTAAACGAGCGGTCGAGCTGGCCGCTCAGGAACGGGGGCGGTGATGGCTATCCTGGTAGACAAGAAGAGTCGCGTGATGGTTCAGGGCATAACAGGATCGGCCGGTAAGTTCCATGCCGAGCGAATGACCGCGTATGGTACCACAATCGTGGGCGGGACATCTCCGGGCAAGGGGGGGACGGTCATCCTCGACAAGCCCGTGTTTGATACGGTCGCCGAGTGTGTCAAGCAGACAGGCGCCGATGTCTCGGTCATCTTTCTGCCTGCGCCGGCTGTGAAGGAGGCCGCGATTGAGGCGATCCGCGCCGGTATCAAGTTTCTTGTCGTTGTTCCCGAACATATTCCCATTCATGATATGCTGTTTGTACGCGAAGAAGCGGTTCGTCATCAGGCCACTGTCATCGGGGGAAACACAGCCGGAATCATCACTCCCGGCGAGGCGAATCTGGGCATCATGCCGGACATCGCGTTCACGCCGGGTCGTGTGGGGACTGTTTCGCGCTCGGGTTCGATCACCTATTACGTCGCCGACACCCTGACCCGGACTGGCCACGGTCAGACGACTTGCGTAGGACTGGGCGGGGATCCGGTTCTGGGCTCCACGTTCGATGAAATACTCTGGAAATTCGAACAGGACGAAAAGACGAAAGCAGTTGTCATGTGCGGAGAGATCGGCGGCGTGTATGAGGAGCGGGCGACGGCGGTCATTCCCAAGATGAAGACCCCAGTACTTGCCATGATCGGTGGTATGTTCGCACCCCAAGGGAAACGGATGGGGCATGCGGGCGCGATTGTTGAAGGATCGATGGGAACTGCGAAGGAGAAACTGGAGCTCCTTGCTCGTGCGGGTGCACACCCCTGCCGGACTTTCAAGGAGATTCCAGTGACCTTGAAGAGGCTGGGCGTATAGCAGCCACCTCCAGCTGGAACCGTCATTATTTACGCTATCGCGCAAGATATCTGCGCATTTATGGCAATCTCTTCGTAAATTAACCTGCGACAAGGTATCTCGCGGGCGGTTGCCCGAACGGAACGAAGGTAAGAGCAACATTGAGAGACACATACGCCATGGGGACGAGCTTCAATGAGCCTGAGATTGGTGCGAGGATCTATCGCGGGCGGAGCGTTGAGGCTACCCACTACGCATCCATCGCTGTGGTGGACGGCGCAGGCACGCTGACTCACGCTCTTGGTGATCCGTATCTGGTTACGATGACCCGATCCTCGATCAAGCCCTTTCAATTGGCGCCACTGGTTATGACGGGCGCAGCCGACCACTACAAGTTCTCCAATGAACAACTGGCGATCATGTCCGGATCGCATTCCGGAACCGACGAACATCGTGTGGTAGTGCAGTCCAATCTTGAGCGGGCGGGGAACAGACCGGAAGATCTGAAGTGCGGAGCACATCTACCGCTGTATATGCAGATCGAAAACCTCTATCCCCGAGACAGTGAGGATAAGGACCCGGTGCGTCACAATTGTTCGGGAAAGCACTCGGGCTTTCTGGCGCTGGCGCGCTTCATGGGGGTCGCTGCCGAAGACTACCTCGATCCGGAGAGTAAGTCCCAGAAGTTGATCAAGAAGACGATTGCGGAAATCTGCGAGTATGATCAGGAGAAGATGTATATTGGCACTGACGGATGTTCGGCCCCCAATTACCCCCTCCCGCTGGCCAGCCTTGCCCTGGGCTTTATGAAACTCGCCAATCCGGACAGATGTCCAAATGATCTTGGAAAAGCGTTAAAGCGCATAGGCGACGCGATTACCCAAGCGCCATATATGGTCTCAGGACTGAAGCGACTCGACTACAACCTCATGATCTCATTTCATGGCACGATTGTCTGCAAAGGGGGGGCTGAGGGGCTTCAAGGGATTGGGTTCTCGAATCCCCCAATCGGGATCGCGATCAAAGTTCATGACGGCAACGCTCGCGCGCTGGGCGCTATCTGCGTTGAAGCGCTCAAGCAACTGGGGATTCTCCGGAATATGGGAGATTATCCGGAGCTCTATCGTTATGAAAAACCCGAAGTTCGGAGCAATCGTGATCTTGTCACAGGACACATTGTTCCCGAATTCAAGCTGAAGGAAGTGCGGTAGTTCTCATGTGGCGAATCATGACACTGCCAGTGCACCTTGGGCTCAATTACCATCGCCGCCGTATCAAAGATCACACCTAAGATACTCTCTTTTCTCAGCGGTCGCAGAGCATTCCGTACGCGTGAAAGAAAGGAGAAATCGATGTATCACCGTCAACCGACAGAACCTTACCGCATCAAAGCAGTCGAACCGATCAGGCTCTTGGATCGGAAGCAGCGAGAGCAGAAGATAAGGCAAGCTGCATACAATGTTTTCAAGCTTGATGCCGCCGACATTTACATAGATTTGCTGACCGATTCCGGTACCGGCGCCATGTCCAACGCGCAGTGGGCCGCCCTTATGATGGGGGACGAGTCCTACGCTGGAGCACGATCGTTTCGCACGTTTGAGAGCACTGTCCAGACAATCTTCCGTAAACGTTTCGTCATACCGGTCCATCAGGGTCGAGTAGCGGAGAACCTGATCTTCAGCACTGTTTTGAAGAAGGGACAATTCGTCCTTAATAACACGCACTTTGACACGACGCGTGGCAATGTGCTCCATAAGGGAGGGATCCCTGTCGACCTGCCCTGTCCCCAGTCAAGATCAACCGATCCGCTTCAGTTCAAGGGGAACATGGATACTGCAAAGCTCGAAGAGTTCATTAAGGAACATGGTGTTGACGTAATTGCGATGGTGATCATGACCGTCACTAACAACTCGTTGGGGGGGCAGCCGGTCTCGATGGCGAATATCCATGAGACGTCGGAAATCTGCCGACGCTACCGTATTCCGTTCTACTTTGACTGCGCGCGCTTCGCCGAGAACTGCTACTTCATCAAGCGGGACGAAGCGGGTTACGCCGAAGTGAGTATCCCTCAGATCGCGGCCGAGATGTTCGAAGCTGCCGACGGGGCCTTGATGTCTGCCAAGAAGGACGGACTGGCGAATATTGGAGGCTTGATCGCCCTCAACGACGAACAGCTGTACCAGCGAATCACGGAACTGATGGTGCTCATCGAAGGGTTTCCGACGTACGGCGGGCTGGCGGGGCGTGACCTTGAAGTACTGGCTGTTGGCCTGCGCGAGGTCATGGAGTTCGATTATCTCGATTTCCGTATCGGGCAAGTCCATTATTTCGGTGAAAAGATCAAAGAAGCGGGGATGCCTATCATTGAGCCAACAGGAGGTCACGCGATTTTTGTCGATGCCGGCCGCCTCCTGCCTCAAATTCAGCCCGAGCACTTCCCCGGGCAGGGGTTGGCCGTCGCATTCTATCTTGAGGGGGGAATACGCGCTGTGGAGATTGGTACTCTCATGTTTGGCGGAATCGATCAGTGCACGGGTAAGAAACTCACGTCACAGAAGGAACTTGTCCGAATGGCACTGCCACGACGAGTTTTCACCAATTCACACATTGACTATGTGGCCGAGGTTGCCGAGCGGATTGTGACCAAGAAGTCCGACATTCACGGATTCCGAATCACGAAAGAGAGCGAGTTCCTCCGTCACTTTACCTGTGAGCTCGCAGAACTCTCGGCGGAAGAAGTGAATCTGGCTCGATAGGGTGAAAGGTGAATATGCGCGCGTTCTATATCGCTTCTTCCGTTGTCCTGCTTTCCTTTGTGGTTGGCGCCGGATGTATCAAAATCCAAACCGGATCTCAGACTGCGGACGAAGCTAAAGAGTCATCGGAGGTACGAGCCAAAGAATTCCAGGTGCAATGGGCCACGCGCCTGCAGGCGGCGCCACCGCTCGAGAAAATCAGTTTGGTGAGGACCCTCATGGATTCAGTCGCGGCCAGCTACTTCCGATATGGGCGAAGTGTCTCTGAGCAGTGGCGGCAGGGATCCTCCGGACGCGGAAAACCAATCGAAGACACAGAAATGCAAGCGACAGTCCAACGCTGGAATGAGGCCCAGAAGCCGGTGATGAAGGGATATGATGCCGTGGTCGAAAACGGGATTGATCAAATCAAGCAGAGTGGGGTTTTCGACGAGCGAGTCCTCACTAAACTCCTGCAGCTTCGGGACAACTTCTTCAGGGTCTGCGATGCCGTCTTCTTTCCGACTGGGAATCCGGACAGCTACGACGAGAAACTCGGGTCGCTCAGCCGCGACAACGCCCGATTCAGCTCGGAACTTGAACAGGAGGTGAGGCGTTTTCAGTAGGTTGGCTGATCACTTTCGACTCATCTGGGTCTGACAGGGAGAAAAAAGTGAAGAAGATTTCACGAACAACCGGGGGAAACTGGGCCCGGATCGCTCAATAACGACGTGTTGGTCTCAGTTAAGTACTTGTCTGGTATGACTATACTCATATAGAGAGGGGAGAGGCTTCAACTCGGCCGGCAAATTGCATATCAACTGAACGTATTTCCCGCCCTGATCTTGACAATTGCGCGGGAACTTATTATTATGAACCGGCTTATAAGAACAGGAGACAATCTATAGCGACACAGCTAACGAAAAGAATAGAATCGTAACAAATACCGAGTACGTTAGTTGAATCGACCACTTGGCCGTGCAATAGGTTGCTCCGATCGAAAGCCGCATTCTCTTCAGAATCCGGGAAGAGGTGAATTTTGTCTCTTCCTGTACGTCTTAACACTTCTTACACTTATTTCTTCCCAGTCCGTCAGGGCCTTGGGATCTCCGGTAGAATTGCTGTCATCGACCGCGCAGGGGGTTCGTTTCAAGGTAATTGTATCGGCCGACTTGACGGGTCTTGACCAGATCCGATCCGGCGGCTCGGTCATCGCCTGTGTGAAGACCGTGCAGGTTGCCATCCCTTCGGGGGCCTCGGCTCGAATCGTGAGCGCAACAAAACGTCTTCCGATGCCAATCGCAGTCGATGCGCTAAACGGCGAAGGGCTGTCGCTTCGCAATCTCCCTTTGGCTTCCCTTTCGCACCCGCTTGAAATCCGAGGCCGCGAGTTTGTGGCTGTTCAAATAAGCCCGATTCTCTCGGGAGAAGTTTATCAGGAGGTCGAAGTTACTTTGGCTCTTGACGGCGGGCTGAAGCTGGCCGATGGCATCATCACGCCTGATCCCCTCTTTGAGCGCATGCTCAGGAATTCCGTGATCAACGCTGAGAACATGATCGCCTGGCCCCAGCTGGTGCCGTCAGTAGGTTCGGATAAGATCGCCAAGCCAGAGCAGGGTCCTTTCTCTCGCAGCGATACCTGGTACAAGATCGCCATCGACCAGTCAGGTCTGTGCCGAATTACGGGCGCAGAGCTCGAGGGCGCGGGACTGTCGCTTGCCGATCTCCAGTCTGATTCTATCCGAGTTTTCTCTGGCGGGGGGCTGCCGCTTGAGATGCTGAATTCACGCCCAAGGCCCGAACTGAATGAGATTGCAATTAGGGTGGAGGATGGTGGTGACGGCTTATTTGGTAAGTCAGACCAGATTCTCTTCTACGGTGAGGCGGTGAATCGCTGGATCTACCGAGCCGATTCAGCTCCAAGGTTTGTCTCGAACCCCTACACACCCAACAATATTTACTGGCTGACGGTCTCAGGCGACTACCCCGCGCCAAGGATCAGGATGCAGGATGTTGACGGATCCCTCGGCGGTGCAATCGACACGACAATCTCGAGTTGCTGGAGTCAGGTCCATGTCGAGCAGGATCACCTTCTGATGCAGGATGGTGATAGTCACGTCGACAATTTCTACACGTGGTACTGGAGCGACAGCACGAGGGTGTCTTTCTTCTTCGGCGCCCCGGGAGCCATTTCTTCCGACTCAGCCCGGATCACTGTAGTCGGTCGAACCGGATATCCGTTCATAGAACTCGATGTCAATCAAGTACGAGCGGTCCGGGACAGCGCTGATTCCTATCGCTGTTCAATGACTTCGCGGAGTCTTATCAACGGGCTCAACCAGGTCACAGTGTCTCTGTCTCCCATTTCGAGGGCTGTTTCTCCTTACTTGGACAATCTTGAGTGTTCGTATCATCGCCAGCTTGTTCCGGAGAACGACCGCCTCGACATCGCTCTCGGCGAGGCACGTGGTCGCGGCCGTATCCAGATCGCTGATGATTTCGTCTCGCGCCCTATCATTCTGGAGGTATCGAATCCGCTCCACCCGAAGGAAGTCACCGGTGCTGTCTCAAGCAACGGAGTCCTGTCGTTCGACGCAGATCTTCTTGCCGAGAACGCCAATCGCTTCTACTGCGCAAGTCGGTCAGCAGCTGTAAAGCCGGTTTCGATTACGCAGGCTCACCCATCCGATCTGCGAGCCGCTTCGAGTCAGACTGACCTGATTATAATCACCCCGAAGAGCTTTACAAGCGCTTTGGGGGAATACACGGCCTATCGGAGCGCCCAGGGTTACGCGATCAGGATAGTCGCGATAGAAGATGTCATGGATAACTTCTCGTTCGGGCTCTTTGATCCGACCGCCATTCGTGATTTCCTGAAATATGCTTATGAAAACCGCATCGCCTATCCGGCCCCTATTCCCTCGGCTGTCCTTTTCGTTGGGGATGCAAACTACGATTTTCTCAATCACTTGGAGACTTCTGTTCCGAATCTCGTGCCGACGTACATCAACCCAATGGAAGTCAGTTCAATTGGCAATACGTATGGAGACGACAATTACGTGTATTTCGGAAAGTACGGGATTCTCGATAGCGACACCAGTCGCACAAAGCTCCGCGATCGTGGGTATGACATGATGACAGCACGCTGGCCGGTCAAGAGCGTTAGCGAAATTGCTATGATTACGAAGAAGATCAAGACCTATGAATCGGCTGCGAACCTCGGGGCGTGGCGCAATGCCGTAACTCTGGTAGCCGATGACGAATTTGGCGCGGAGAGTGACGAGACCTACCACACCACCCAGACGGAAACGCTGGAGCAGGCACACCTTCCCCGCAATTTCAATCGCACTAAGATCTATCTGTGGGATTACCCGTTTGTCAATCGACAGAAGCCCGCCGTGAATGACGCTATTGTCGAGGCGTTCAACGCCGGCAGCCTTCTGGTCAACTATGTCGGTCACGGCAATCCTGATGTCTGGTCGCATGAACATGTCTTCACCCGGACGAGCGACCTGAGCCGACTGAATAATAACAATCTTCCGTTAGTGATTGCCGCTTCCTGCGCGATTGGTTTCTTTGATGATCCTCGTCGAGAGTCAATGGGTGAAGACTTGCTGAGCATGGCCCATGGGGCGATCGGCGTCATCTCCGCCATGCGGCTGGTCTTCTCCTATGACAACGCTCAGCTGAATCGACAGATCTACGACTACATGATGTCCGACAAGTCTCTCACCATCGGCGAGTCGTTGTTTCTCGCCAAAATGACACGCCAGTATGGAGGCGGTTCAATTCCGCAGCAGATCCAGAATGATCGCGGCTATGCGTACTTCGGCGATCCTTACTTGCGGCTTGGTCAGCCGGTTCTGAACGTTAGCTTCGATCCCTTTCGGGATAGCCTCACGGCGCTGAAGAAGATGTCGATCACTGGCTCCGTCACGGATCACAGCGGCGCTCCGGTCGGATTTGACGGCACTCTGAAGGTTACTGTTTTCGATTCCGAGCGTCACCGCGTTCATCGCCTCCTCAACTCCGGAGGGGCAGTCGTTCAGAGCGTTCCGTACAATCTCCCTGGACCGACGATTTTCCGCGGCAGCGCGCCGATCAACGACGGACGCTTCAGTTTCGATTTCATCGCCCCGCTCGATATCGGGTATGGCGGGCAAGGGGCCAGGATCTCCGCCTACGCTGTCCTTGACACCGTGGACGCGGCAGGGGTTGCCGATTCTATCCCGGTATCTTCGGCTGTAGCCCCGACAACCGATTCAAGCGGCCCGGCGATCAGTTTCTCAGTCGGTGATCGCGCCAATATGGTTGGTGGCGAGACCGTTGGACTTAACGAAGTGTTGCAACTGACTATCAGCGACTCTTCGGGAGTCAATCTCGCCGGAGGTCTTGCCCATGGGATCACCCTGGAGGTCGATGAACGAGCCGACAAGATGATCAACGTGACCGACTTATTCGCCTACGAAGTGGGCACCTACGCTGTGGGGCACTTGCAGTATTCGCTGTCGGAGCTTGAGCCGGGCGAACATCAGTTCAAGATCAAGGCCTGGGACAACGCCAACAATTCATCGTCGGTTCAGTTTTCTCTCAAACTAACAGCGCAGCAACATCTGGCGATCATTGATCTGTTAAACTATCCGAATCCGATGTCAGCTCAGACGACTTTCTACTTCGAGCTGACCGATCAGGCCACGCGCTTTAGCCTGGAAATTTTTACCCTTTCGGGCAAAAAAATCAAGACCTATGTCAGGCAGGGTTTGGCTGCCGATAATTATCCAAATAACGACTATTCGATAGTCTGGGACGGCCATGACGCCGTCGGGGATCGAGTAGCCAGTGGAGTCTATATCTACAAGGCCACAGCACAACCACTTCAGGGTGGAAGGTCGGTAGAGTCGTTTGGGAAAGTTGTTGTTATTAACTAATAATTCGTGGAGAACTTGATGAAAGCAAAACTCGCTGTCCTTGCCCTGCTTGGATGCAGTCTCATCTTGACTGCGACTCAGGATGCGCGCGCCTCGATCTCACAGGCTGCCTGCCTGTTCCTACGCATCGCTCCCGGTGCACGGGCGGCCGGTATGGGGGAGGCCTTTGTGGCGATTGCCGATGATGCCACCGCCACCCATTGGAATCCGGCCGGCCTTGGGGCTTACCCGCTGGCAAGCTCGTGGGTGTCGTCCAGAATTCCGGCCCAGTTTCGTCCAATCTCGCACATGGCGGTCTTGAAAGCGCGCTCTGGAAGCAACTACCTGGCATATGATGTCTGGGCGGTCACACCCCAGGGACTTGCTCGTTACGACAACAAGAACTGGAATCTCGGAGAAGTGTTCAACACCCGAACCGATCAGACCGTCGCGGGAATCGTCTCGAAGTATTTCAACGTCTCCGATGACGAAACATTGGCGCGCATACTGAACCGAGTCGCCGTTGTCAACAATCGCGGCACACACAAGAGCCTGGTTGACCTTCGCGATAGCGTCATGACCGTAGTCCCCGCCGATTACAGCGGTAATGAGTCTCTGAAGAACGGCTTTGACACACTCCTCTCGAGCTACGTGCAGTGTCGACTCAACTGGGAGAAAGTGCAGGAGATACGGGATCTATTTTCCGGAGCTATGCGGGACAGTGCGCTGACGGCCAAGGAAGCCGACAAGATTAACTTCGCCGTTGAGCAGACGCAAACACGCTTCATCCCCGAGACCATCACCCTTCCGTATCAGGTCATTCTGGAGGGGGACATCACCTCCCTGGCCTCGAACGGTGAGATTCTCCTGGTCGGTACGACCCAGGGATTAATCCGCTATACAGGACGCGTGTGGCAGACCATTACGACGGACGAAGGTTTACCGTCAAACAACATCACCTGTCTCGAGCCTGCCGGAACCGCCACGTTCATAGGGACGGACAACGGCCTCGCTCGCTTCAATGGCCTGACGGCCGAGAAACTCGACTCGACCTCCGGCGCTCCGGCCGGTCGGGTGGCCGCTCTCGGAGCGCGGTCGTCGAATGACGTTTATGCCGTGGTTGATCAGGAAATCTACAACTACGATGGAAAGCGCTGGTCATCGGGCTACCGTTACACGGTCGCTCTGGATGAGACTCCCGAGACAATTGCTCGAAAATTCGCACTGTACGGGACCGCTTTGGAAGCGGAGCTTTACATCAAGAAACTCTCGGCGCTCAATCCGCAGCTTCCGGCGACGAACCTTACCCTGAAGCCCGGAGACACGATTCTTGTGCCGTTTGTTGCCAAGCTCAACAGTCCCGTGAATGCCTTGGCCGCAGGGCTGAATGGAACAGTGTGGCTCGGGACAGATCATGGTGTCATGTACAACCAGGATGGTCTGTGGGGAATTCCGGGATATCGAATTGACACCCTCGTTCAGAACCAGTCAGTGGACGACTTAGTCGCAAGCCGGGGAGCAGTCGATTCCGCCGCCGCACTGAAGTATGCCGAGGCGCTTCGGATCATCAATAACCTCTCGTCAGATTCCATGCATGGCGGCGAAGCCGTGGCCGTGTACAAGAACCCGGCGGCGTCGGCGGTACACCGAATAGCGCTGCGCAACGACCGAGTGTACTTTGGCACCGACGATGGTCTTCTTGAATTCGATGGCGTCGAATGGGGTCGTTCTGACTTGTACGATCTCGGCAGCAAACCCAGCTCAAGCCTGTCCATCGTGCAGGATGAATACTGGTTTGCCGGTCCCGACAAACTGGTGACGAGGGCGAATGGACGTCCCGAGATCTCCCTCATGTACGTAAAGTGGTTGCCGGCGCTGGCCAGCGATCTCTATTACGCGTACTCTTCGTTTGTCAAGAGCACGGAGACATGGGGTACGTTCGGTGGAAACGTGACCTTCATATCCTACGGCAAGTTCAGCCGGACGGCCGAAGGTACCCCGACAGTGGTCGGTACGTTCGAATCGTTCGAAACGGCGATTACGGGTTCCTATGGGACTTCGGTCTCCCGAAACCTCTCGCTGGGCATCTCGGCCAAGCTCATCTATTCAAAACTCGCGGATGCCGGAGCCGGAATCGAGCGCGGCAAAGGGACAGCGACTGATTTTGCCGTCGATCTGGGACTCCTCTACAGGGTCTTCCCACAATTGAACGTCGGGATTTCTCTGACCAACCTGGGGCCCAAGATCTCGTACATCGACGCCGCTCAGTCGGATCATCTCCCGCGCAATCTGGCGGTTGGGCTCGCCTATAAGATCATTCAATCCGAGTACAATCGATTGACTCTCGCTGCTGATGTGAACAAGATTCTGGTCGGGCTCGATCAGAACGTAAAGCTCAGCAAGTCCCTAAATGATGTTGTAATCAATACGGGTCTCGAATACACGTACGCCAATCTCATATCAGCCCGCGGCGGGTATATCTACGATAATGAAGGAAAGATCAAGGTGTTCACTCTTGGAGCCGGACTGAATCTTCTTGATCGTTTCCGGTTTGACTTTGCGTATATTCCGAGCCAGAGCAATTCGGCGCTGTCGAACATATTGAGGACATCAATTTCTGTCTGGCCGTAAACATTCTCTCTGAGGGCGATTAGTGAGTTGCACACATAGGACGATTGTGCTCACACTGGTCATCGGCCTTGTCGTTGCGATGTCGGCGGAGGCCGAAGACAAAGTATGGGTCGGTAGACGCAGCGTTACGCCACCAACCGAGGGGCAGAACGATGTCGTTCATCGCTGCCTTACCCCCAGCATAGGGGATGTCAACTCCTCGACCTCTACTCGCAAGGCTCAATGGTCTCTGCCGGAACAGGCTTTGTCGACGTCATTTGACACTATCATCCGGGTACTTGTCCTGCGTTTCGATTTTCAGTATGAGGAGCAGGACGACCCGAACAGTACTGGACGCGGGCGCATGGATCTTTCACGCCCTCTCGCCAATGCGGTCGATTCGGCCAGATATTTTGATACGATCGGGCATTGGATCGATCCACCACCACACGATTCCGCTTATTTCAGCTCCCACATGCGCGCGCTCAATCTGTATTGGTTGCAGGTCTCACAGGGGCGATACCACCTGGTGTGGGACATCTTCCCGAAGCGCAACGACTCGCTCTACACGCTGCCCCACCCGATGAGTTATTACGGTCGTTGTCCGTTCGATTCAGTCGTGGTCGGTCTCGAGGAGTTTTTCAAGGATTGCATCCATGGTGCGGACTCAAGTCCTGAGATCGACTTCTCGCGCTACCAGGCGATCGTGATCTTCCACGCCGGTTCTGATCGCCAAAACGACATCGGATTCCCTCAGACCTGCGCTGATCTCTTCACGGGATTCATTAAGTTCAAGGACTCCATCCCGGTCGACGACGGTCGGACTTATATTCGGAAGGCAGTCATGATGCCTGAGACCGCGTGCCAGGATAATCGCGCCACTGCCCTCAATGCCGTGCTCGCCCATGAATTCGGCCATCAGCTTGGCCTTGTCGACCTGTACAACACACGCGGCTTCATGTCTCAGCTGGGGGATTTCTGCCTCATGGATAACAACGGTTTTGGCAGTGGGATCGAATACGAAGGATTTACGGTCGGCAAGGTGTTTGGAGCGATCCCGGTTTATCCCGATGCTTGGTCGAGAGCCTATCTCGGATTCGACTCGGTTGCTGACTTCCGCCACGGCTCGGACATACGGCTGGTGGCGGCCGAGATTGCGTCGCGCGGGCTCAAGATAGCGCGGGTGCCGATCTCCGAAAACGAATACTATCTCATCGAGAATCGGAATATCGACACCGACGGCGACACGACGGTCACCCGTGTCGATTCGACCACGAACGTGATCCTCGGACCTGCCAACAAGCGTCGTCAGTTTACCGGAGAATATGACTTTCTCATGCCGGGCTCGGGGATGTTGATCTATCGCGTGGATGAAGGGGTGGCCGGTCTCGACTACAATGACAATGGCACAAACAACTTCGAGGACAATACCCTTCAATGGGACCCCAACCGCCGGTTTGTTTCGTTGGTTGAAGCGGACGGCTTTGTGAATTTCGGCGGGTATTATCGCAAGGGGTATGGCGACGTTGGGGATTGTTTTCGCGATGACCTCGTCACGCGGTTCACCCCCAACACGAATCCTCCGGCGCTCGACAACGGGGGGAACAACACCCATGTCAGCGTGACCGGCATCACCCGTGAGCTCTATACCTCACCGGGCAATTCGAAGCCGATTCTTCTCGATAGCGTGATGTTCTTCGACGTCGAAACCGATATGCTGGCCGCGGGCTTCCCGGTGCGAGCGGGCTACCCGGTCTATCCGTTGTCCTCGATTGTAGATGATCTCGATCGCGACGGCCAACCGGAAGTAATCGCCGCGGCTCGCCGACTGATAACCGTTTTCACGACTGCAGGCGAGAACTATCTTCGCAAGCGCACAAATTGCACTACGTGCCCGGAATATGCCGACATTGTCAAGTCAACCATGAGCGCCGGAACGCCTCGCGTCGTGCCAGCCTTTGCTATTGTCGGGGGAGCGAATGACACAATAACATCAGGTCCGGTCACAGGTGACTTTGCGGAAAAAGGGCTGCTCAAGTTTGTTGCGGTCGGATATCGCACCGGACCCGCCGCTGGTCGAGTAGTCTTATATGTCCCGACTGACGATAATCGCGACGGGTTGGCAGATCTGGCGACAGAAGAGTTCGCAACAGACGGTAAACCAGTAGCCCTGTCGTTCGGGAACATTCTCTATGTGCTCACCGACAAGGGAAAAGTCTATCGACGGGATGGCATCCTCGGTGCAACGGTCCTACTGGCGACCATAGACGCGCCCTTATTTCAAGGAATCAGCAGAATCGGCAATCGACTCGTGGTTATGGCCGGGAGCGAGCAAAACAGCAAACTATTCGTCGTGGGTTCAACACTCGATTCGATTTCCCTCGGTGACAATTTCAGCCTTGGTCCGATCACCGCTGACATGAATCGAGACTCCATTCCAGAGGTTGTCTCTTTTACTACCGACGGCGACGGCATCTGTGTAAGCGTCGACACAACGCGCGAGCCGCCGCTGCTTACAGTTCTCGCGCAATCAGCGAGCGGCTATCACCTGACCGTCAACCCGATTGTGGGCGATGTCGACGATGACGGTCTTCCGGATGCGATCGTAGGTGGGACGAACGCTCTTTACGCTTTCGACGGCAAACTCGTGCTGAAGAGTAATTTCCCGCTTTCTGTCGATGACCGCTTTCCGTCTTCTGACATTATTGCTTCACCCGTAAGCGCTGACATCTCCCGGGGCGGCCGCTCTGAGCTGATTTTTCCGAACGATGCCGGCGCAATTCATTCCTATGGCACTTCCTCAGCCGATCTGCCTGCAGCTGTTCAGGTTTACAGCCGGACGGCCGGCTTCCCGCTCTCAGCAGGCGAGAAAGGGGCAGGCTCGTGCGTTGTATTTGCCGATTCCGCCGGCGGGAAGCTCGGCTACCTGGGCGCCGATGGATGGTTTTACGCTTGGGAAATAGACCGCGATAGCTCGGCCGACTACTGGCCGATGGGCGGTCACGATCCATCCGGCAGCTTCACTTTTCCTGCGGACAAATTGCACGAACGGAGCGAATACCCGCAGGATTATCTCGGTGGACGGTTCTACAATTATCCAAATCCCGTGACAACGGGATCAACCAATTTTCGATACTTCCTGGGGGAGGAGGCTCGACGAGTGACGGTGACTGTGTATGACTTATCTGGTCAGAGGATGGCATCGTTCGATGGGACAAGGGCTGCGGGCGAGAACTCTCAGACTTGGAACTGTTCGGACCTGACACCGGGAGTCTATCGATGCCGCCTTGAAGCAACGTTCTCCGGAACCACGAAATCAGTATTCACCGACGTGGCCATCATCAGATGAGAGGATATCAGATGCGACTTCAGACATGCATGCTTCTTGTGATCTTCGTGTCCTTTGGAACTATTGGGGTTTCCGGCAGGGAACTGCAGCTAAGTTCGTCTCGCATGTCTCAGGAACTCCTGCAGATGCGCTATCAAGGAGTTCGCATGTTGTCCGAGGAAGAGCCATCGGCGTCAACTCATCAAGTGGACCAGTCGGAGAGCGTCTCGAATCGATCATCCAAGCAGTGGAAACGCAAGTCCGCCCCGAAAGCGTTCGCCATGTCGTTGGTGATACCCGGCCTCGGACAGTTCTACTATGGGAGTCGCGTCAAGGCGGCCCTCTTCTTCGGGGCGGATGTTGCGTTCTGGGCGCTGGCTTCTTCATCGCACAAGAAAGGGAATGAACTGACCGACGAGTTCAACGCGTTTAATCGCGCCCACTGGAATCGAGATTCGTACGAACAGAAGTACCTGTTGTGGACCTATGGTTTTGCCGACGACGAAGAGATCCCGACGGATAAAACCGAAATCAGCCATCATCTTCCGGACACTGAAACACAGCAGTACTTCGAAATGACCGGCAAATACAACCAGTTTGCATGGGGGTGGGACGACGCCGAATTGAACGGTAAGAAGATAGATGACTACAGCGTGCAGAATCCGCCACTCCGGATTCTGGAACCGGCGTCGACTCCATATTCCCAGAACCGCCTCACGTATGAAGATATGCGCCACTCCGCGAACAAGAAGTTCGAACAATCTCGAGCCATGATTATGCTGGCAATGGCCAACCGCATCATCAGCAGCTTCGAGGCGCTCTTCACGGTCAACAGGCACAATCGCGGTCTGGCGCCCGAGCAGCAGTTCAGCAGAGTAGAGGTTCGGGCGTCGCTGAAGTCATACCGCGCTAAGCGCGACACCCCGTTTCTGAAATTGACATATCGATTCTAAGAAAGCGAATGAACTGCACTTCCCTCAAACGCTGGGCGATCATACTGACTGCCAGTTGCTGCGCCGGATCACTTTACGGACAGGTAAGTTATCCGGCGCTCACCATCCAGGAAGAGTTTCACCAGCGGATGGGAGATCTTAGCCCGCGATTTGCGGCGCTCTCAGACAGCTCGCGGCGCCCAAGCCAGGCCGTCGGAACAGAGCCCAGCGATGAGGGGACAAGACGCAAGTCTTCCGCAAAGGCGCTTCTGCTCTCCGCGGTTGTGCCGGGGGCGGGACAGTTCTATCTGGGACAGAGAAGCCGCGCTCGTTTCTTCTTCGCCGGTGAAGCGCTCTCATGGATTGGCTATGCGTCGTTTCGGCTGTTTGGCCACTGGCGCGAGGAAGACATGATCCGATTTGCCCGCCAGCGCGCGGGAGCAGATTTGAATGGGAAATCCGAACGGTTTCAGGACATCGTCGGCTTCTATTGGGACATAGACCAGTACAATTCACTGGGGCGTGCTTATGACCCACAACGCGCATATCTTCCAGACACGCCGGAAAATCACTGGCGATGGCAGGATCCGGCCGATCAGGTATCGTATCGGCTGCTGAAGAATCGCAGCCGGGGAGCGTTCGATCGAGCCCGACTCATGATCGGCGTTATGGTCGTCAACCGCGCTCTCAGCGTTATTGACACCTATCGCGAGCTGCGTCATCGAAATTCCCGCAAGGGGCTTTCATCGTCGCTGACCGATCTGGGTAATTATTCGCTCGATTTCGATCCGTTTGGCCGGAATGATCAGGTGACCCTCACGTGGCGTGCACCGTTCTGATCATGCGGCGATCCCCTTTCCCGGCGACGCTCGCCTTGCTGGCATTGCTTACTCAGTCCTGCACCAAGCCGCCGTCGAAAATAGATCACACCACAGCGCTCACGGTGCGACGACCTGCCGAACTACTTGTAAAGCAAGTCATCTCCGGCCCTATCCTTGGCATGCAGATGAAGAACCCTTCGGGGCTCGCCGCCGATGATCAAGGTGCACTCTACGTTTGCGACGCGGGCAACAATCGAATACTCAAGTTCGGCAGCGATCTGACGCCGGTCAGGGAGTCAGGTGGTTTCGGGAGTGAACCCGGGCTGTTCGGCCAGCCGCGCTTTGTAACAGTCGACAACCGCTTGAACCTATGGGTCACCGATCCGGGAAGTCGGCGCGTTGTTCGTCTTGACGCAAACCTCAAGTACGTCGACGAAGTGAACTTGCATGATGAACAGGATGCTCTGAAGTACGGCGCTCCCACCGGCGTCGCGTCGTCCATCTACGGCGTCTTGTGGATAGCGGATCGAGAGAAGAGTCGCGTTGCTACGTTTGATAACGTCGGCCGTTTTGACCGATTTGTTGGCGACTTCGGTTATAGCGGAGGACAGCTTCTCCACCCCGAGAAGATCATCACGGGCCCCGACGACGAGTATGTCGTGTGCGATGCCGGCAACCGCAGGATCGTTTTCTACGACAGCTACGGAAACTTCACGAGGACCCTGGAAAATCCCCGATTCGAGTTTCCCGTTGCCGTCACCGATGATCGCGCCGGGAACCTCTGGATTCTCGATCAGAAGCTCGGTATCCTGAGTCTCTACGATCAGCAAAGACGCTTCGTGCTGGAGCGAGGCCCGCAATTGAACGGCAACTCGACCGCTCTTCGTGCTCCTTCCGATATTGCAGTGATGTCCGACGGACGGATAGTCATCGCTGATAGTGGCAACAACCGTCTCGTCGTATGTGAAACAATCTCTGCTGCTCCGTAAGAGCCGGGTGAAATGGACAGGGGCTGGTTCGCACAGGCGTGCAGGATTGCGGCGTGCGGCTGCCTTTTCACCCAGATGGCCATTGCCCGGACCGACACTCTGCTGGTAGGTTCGGCGATTCCCTCCCGGTTCTTGATTCCAGCCAGTCGCATCTTTTCTAATTCGGACACATTATACATGAACGGGCGGCTCCTCGCTCGT
This sequence comes from uncultured Ignavibacteriales bacterium, assembly GCA_964540105.1. Classification (GTDB taxonomy): domain Bacteria; phylum Zixibacteria; class MSB-5A5; order GN15; family FEB-12; genus DATKJY01. Next base: position 859,041 of record CAZILL010000002.1, read on the forward strand.
GGCACGGAGTACCGGTTGGGCGCGGGTGAGAACCTGTTCGAACTTGCTCAGATTCAACGCACCCCCAACGACACCCTGCGGATCATCTATCATGAATGGCCGAACTGGATGCTCAAATCGTTTGGTCGGCCAATACCTGAAGCGACTGATCGACCCACGGTCGTCCCACAAGAACCCACGATCGCCAGAAGCGCTAATCCCGGTCTCTTCGGCGAAGGGGTCAGGATCGATGGAGCCAAGTCGTTTCGTTTTTCCACGCGTACTTCGGGGAACGCTGAATTCGGCCAATCCCTTGATCTTCGCCTTAGCGGTGAACTGTCACCCGGGTTCGAACTCACCGGTGCAATTTCTGATCGGGGCTACAACCCCAGCTACGGCACCTCCAATAGCCGACTTAGTGAGCTCGACAAAGTCAATCTCCAGTTGAAATCATCACACCTACAGGCACGTGTCGGTGATATCGACATGGCTGCTTCTCAGAAGTCGGGGAATAAGCAGGCCTCAGGCTTCTCGATTGCGCTTTCGTATCCGCAATGGCAGGCGCACGGCGCTATCGCCCGACCCAGAGGCAGATTTCAAACCATCTCATTTCCAGGGCTCGATGGCTTTCAGGGACCGTATCAGATCGCTTCCGGGTCCAAGATTACTCCTGTTGTTCCGAATTCCGAAACGGTCTGGCTTGACGGTCAGAAGCTGGAGCGAGGGATCGAAAAGGACTATTCAATCGATTACCCGGCAGGTCGAATAACCTTGAGCAGCCGCCATCCGATTGACCGCAGAAGTCGCTTCGAGGTCGACTTTGAGCCACAGTTAGACGCGTATCGCATGGAAATGGCCGAAGTAGGCGGCGCGGTTCAAGCGAAGGACTCCCTATTCGCGTTCTCTGTGGATGCAACGCGTGAGGGGGATAATCGGAACCAGTCGATCGGAATCGGGTTGTCTGAAACCGACAGACAGATTCTCGAGAACAGCGCCGACAGCGCTGCTTCGCGCTCCGGCGTCGTTCAGGACACGGCAGGCGATTACGAACTGGAGACTGAGCTTCTTCCAGACTCAGTCTTTCGCTACGTTGGTCCGTCGAATGGCACCTATCGGATAACCTTCACGTACGTAGGCATTGGTCGCGGTTCGTATCATTTCTTTGGAGCCGGGAACTATCAGTTCGCCGGGCGGGATTCCGGGGACTACCTGCCGATTGTCATCCTCACCAAGCCTGAGCGACTCGATTCGTATCGTGCTCGTGCGAGTTTTCGCCCGAGCGACTTGGGGAGATTCACAGTTGACTATCGCCAGACGGAATTCGACGATAATCTGTTCTCAAGTCAACCGCGCACGCGGCAGACCGGTCGAGCGTACCTGGCTTCGTATGCGAGACAGTGGCAATCTGGGGAGCAGATCAACTCGATCAGCCTCAGTCGCCGTTATCGTCAACCAACGTTCCGATCTCGGGAGCGCTTCTCGCCGGTCGACCTCGTTCGGGATTTCCTCGTCCCGACTTCCGATAGTACTACCTCTTCTACCGAAACATGGCAGGAATTCAAGGGTGAGTTCCATCTGATTCGTGCACTGGCAATCACCCCATCGTATTCCACGTTATCCTACGGCCGGGGCTTTTCATCGCGAGCAGGCAGCGTTGGGATCGTATTGAGACCGCTGTCACACTTCACGTCGAATCTGTCATGGCGGGCCGTTGCGGCTCACCGCTCTACCGATTCCGCCTCACTGCCGGGAGAAGCGAACAGCTACGCGGCGACCGTCGCCTATCGGTTCAGTCAAGACCATTCCATCGAAATAGGGGCAGAGCTCGATTCACGGGAACACTATTACTCTGGCCTGCCAAAAGGGACGCGGTTTGTGCGTTCTTTCGCGAATCTTACTGTTGGCCACGAGCGTTTGCGCTACGAGTACTACCGTGAGGACAGCCTTTCGACCACTTGGTTTACTGACCTTCGGAGGCAGCGCATCACCTCGCGCTCGGAGCGGGCGCTGGGAAACCTCCGATATCAGATTGACGCTTCATACCAATGGTTGCAGCTATTGAGTAGTCGGCAGGGGAGTTTCCTGGCGCGCTCCAACCTGACCTATTCGAATCCGCAGAAGAACTTTGCAGCGAATGCCGCGATCTCACTGTCCGATGAACTGAGAAGTGAGCGCGGAATCAGCTATCTGGAGGTGCCCTCAGGACGCGGGAACTACATTCTCGACAACGGGCGGTATGTACCCGATCCTGACGGCAACTTCGTTCAGGTCGAGGAGATTCTGTCGGCTCAATCTCGCGTGCGTCGCGCAGAGAAGAACTTCCAATTCAGCAAGGACTGGCGCGACGTCTCCATGCACTTCACCTCTGAGGTCAAAGAGGAACTGCTACCGGCCGGTACGCGACCCTGGATCTGGGCGCTGCCGTTCTATTCGGACGAATCCGAGGCGTATTTGTACCTTTCGAGACGATATGCCGGCGACCTTCACCTGTTTGGCTGGAGCACATTTCACTTCGTGAACCTCGAGGCCTCAGAGGAACTCGAGAAACGTCGCCTCGGATCTCAAACTGCGCAACGTCGAGACCAGAAACTGCAACTCATGTTCAAAGAGGCTCTGGGGAGGCTGTATTGCGATCAGGCCCTTGATCTGTATCACTCGCGGCGCGATGCTTACTTCAGCAGCGGCGGCGACATCAGCGGTTACAAAGTTCGTACGGGAGTCAAACGGACGCTCGACGTCGGAGAGTACGGAGCCAGCCTGAGTTATCGAAGGGCAGCATCCAGCCATGACGAACAGTCGCGCATTCTGTCAATCATCACCGACATACGTAGTCGACTGAGGCAGCGGGGGGAACTACGCATATCGGTCGAACTCTTTCGTCAGATTCTCGATCGGGTTACAGAGTATCCTTCCTATCAACTCACCGATAACCACTTTGGTCAACGGGGAGCAAACTGGTCTTTAGCGCTCAATTACCGAATGAGGGAAGGGATGCGCCTCAACATCACACTTTCCGGTCGCTCCGCAGACGACCGCGCTGCGCGGATTACTGCCCGAGGTGAGTTTGTTACGGAGTTTTGAGTCATGAAGTCAGTCTTCTGGGCAGCATCTGCAGTACTATTGAGCGTCTGTCAAGTGCACTCATCCACAATTCACTTCACTGGCACGCCGCCTGTTGAAAAGCAGGCGCTATTGAGAAGTAGTGATCGGCTGCTCAGAAGCAGCGTACCACGCACGGTGGCGCTGGATTCGATCGCATTCTGGCTGATTGAGCTTGGCTATCTCGAAGCCACTGCAAGACAATCGGGAGACTCGATCCTTGTTTCGGCCGGGCCTCTTTATAGGCTTGAGACGGTTCGTGTCAGTCATGATTCTACGATGGCATTTCATCCAAGAACAGCTTTCTCGAAGTTGGCCCTCGAGGCGGCTGCCGACTCGCTGCTCTCCCGTTACCAAGTCGACGGTCACTACTATGCTCGCGCTTCGATAGACTCAACGACGCGCGCCGGCAACGATCTCTCAATCTCGGCGAAGATCAATCCCGGGCCGGTCGTGACGATCAGAAAGAGAATCTACAACGGGCTCAGGTACAGCCGCCCGGGACTGGTCGACCGCTTCCTGCGAAACGACTTCGGCGAGTTGCTCACCCAAACGGCAATTGAACGAGTAGAGCGGGACGCTTCTGCGATACCCTTTCTGGAAGCGATCTTGCCGGTTACGGTTGAGCCTTGCCCCGGATACACACAAGCCGACTTGGTCTTTACCTTTGCAGAGAAGCGCCAGTTCCGCTTCTTTGGTGGCGCTGGCTATCTGCCCGACAATTCAACCGGTCTGGTCTGGAACGTCGATCTTACGCTGCAGAATCTCTTTGGAGATGGAAGACAGCTCTCGCTTCGTTCGGAGAGGCGAGAATTGGGAAAGAACACGCTGTCGATCAGTTATGTTCAACCTTCATTCTTGCTGGGAATCGGTGAACTCCGGGCTGAAGTCTCCACGCGCGATTATCGCAATCAATTTTACGAGTTCGCAATGTCTGCTGAGCAGACCACTCGCTTGGCTGATCATCTGGACGTAGGCGTCGGGATTGGCTGGAAGCGTGTTGAGCCTGCTCAGCGGGAGATCGGCTACAATCGTGTAACGGCGGAGGTCACAGGCAGCCGCTCATCGTTTGGACTGGTCCAGAATCCCGTAAGCGGGGTAGCCCTTTCCTGGAGTGTCGCCTATGCCCATCGCAGCTATCGACCCGACAGTTCGTTTTTCTCCACCCAGAGCACATCGTTTAGTGAAACACGAACATCCGCCAGCTTCGACTGGTATCATTGCCTGGCCGGACCGATTGTTTCGCGCCTGCGTGCCCGCTATCAAGGCCTTGAGACGTCGGAAAGTACGCCACCCCTCTCCGAGCTCTATCTTGTGGGCGGGGCACTCACTCTCCGTGGCTTTCGCAATGATCAGTTCGCCGCCCAGCGAACCGTCCTCGCAACAGTGGAACCTCGGGTGAGGTTCCACTCGTCATACCTCTTTCTCTTTTGCGATGCGGCGTATATCAACCGACCGTCAAGCGGGTCAATCGAAGGGTCGACGGTCAAGGAGCTCTTCCGCAACGGCTATGGGGTCGGGTTTGCCATCGTCGACAGAGCGAGCTTTCTCCGCCTTTCGCTCGGATGGAATCCTGAGGTAGCGCTCTCCGAGCCGAGGCTGTTACTTGAGTTCTCCGCTGGATTATAGTTGTTGATTTGGCTCTCGTGTCGAGCTACTCTCCGCGCGTGTCGAAGCTCTCTGCAATCGCCCGACTTGTTCGCCTCCCAAATTGTCTGATCGCTGCTGCCGGAGTTCTTGTCGGGGCTCACATGGCGGGAGGAATTCGATCAATGTCAGCAATGGCGCTTTCAGCCCTTGCCGCATCCCTCGTATGTGGAGCGGGGAATATTTCCAACGACATTCTCGATCTACGTATCGATGGCATCAATCGCCCAGACCGTGTTCTTGTCAGAGGGCTGCTCACGGTCCCATTCGCTCGACGGCTGGCCTTTACCTGCAATCTCCTTGCACTCCTTGTCGCCGGATTTGTCGGCGTGGCGGCGACGGGTTTCGTCGCCGGAGCGATTGTTCTCTTGATGGTCTATAATCACTATCTGAAGAAAGTCATGCTGGTTGGCAATATCGCCGTTGCCGCTCTCGGGGCTTTGATCTTCATAACCGGCGCGGCAGTTGCAGGGAAGGGCTCTCTGCTGCAACTTCCCGGTCCGCTCATTGCATCAGTCTTCGCTTTCCTGATGAATTTGGCCAGGGAGCTGCTCAAAGATATCGAGGACGTTGAGGGGGATAGAGCGGAAGGAGTCGTTACGCTGCCGCAAGTTCTTGGCGCTACCCGTACGCAGGCTCTTGCTTGCCTAATCTGGCTCTTCTTGGTGAGTGTCACGTTTGTTCCGATCATTAAACACTGGTACGGAAGCTTCTACTCGGTCGCGGTTGTTCTTCTTTTCGATTTGCCGCTCTCCGCCATAATGTTGTGGATGATGTTCAGTCGCACGAAGCGATCAGTGGGCGTTGCTTCAGCGTCGCTAAAGATGGCAATGCCAGCCGGCATCATCATTCTCTTCTTAGCCCGATAGTAGTTGCAACCTACGCGAATTCTACTTGTATAATTCCCCTGTATGGTTGAGGCAGGACCGTAACTAAACACTTGACAAACAGTTACGCTTTGGTTTCTTGACCGGCTAAACATTTCACAAGGGTAAGAATATGGGTCGAATCCGGGCATGTGGAAGTCTGTTTTGGAGCCTGAGTTTGGGCGCGTTGCTTGCAGTTTCTTCCACTGCCGGCGAGATCAGCGTTTCTCAGGCGCTTGAGCGAACCGAAATCCCCTATAATTCGACAACAACTTTGACTATCACGATCTCCTGGCGGGGAGCGCAATCGGCTTATCGCTTTGATCGCCCTCTCCAGCCGCAGCTCGACAAGCTCAAAGTGCGCGAGTTTTCTTCTACGATCAGCTCCGTTGGCGCCGTTCAGGAGGAGATTACCACCAAGAAGTTTCGATACACACTTATTCCTACGGGTTCTGGTCAGGGGCGGATTGAGCCGATCACAATCGCGTATGCATCCTGGCCTGACTCTGTTCCGGGGGAGCTTGTTACCGAGGGAATGTGGGTCACTATCGGACTCCCTCCGCCAGTTGAAAAGAGAGTTGGCTGGAGGGAGCGGCTGACCCTTCCCGTTATCGCTGTCCTTGGTCTTCTGGTCACGGCGGGAACGGGCGCAGTCTTCTATGTCAGGGCGCGTAACAAGAAACCTCGTGAGACTGTAAAGTCCCCAGCTGAGTTGTTCCTCGAGCAATTAACTGCGGCAAAGGGAGAATCGGGAGGCGACCTGAAGCGTTTCCAGACCCTTCTCTATCGCAACTTATTGTGGTATGTTCGTGTACAACACGGGGTAGAGCTTTCCGGCCTGACGATGGAGGAGATTCTACGAGTTGTTGATTCCAGCTCGATGCCGGATCAGCAGAAGGACAGAATATGCGGATGGTTGCTTCGTGCTGATCGGGAAAAATTCAGTCCTGCGACGCCGGCCCCGGGTGAGACCATTCGACTGGAAGCAGAAGTTCGCCAGTTTTTTGAGACATTAACAGCATAGCGATAGAGCGGAGGTGCCATGCACACTGACATTCAGCAAATTCAATCACTTGTAGAGAAAGAATCCTCTTTTGTGGATCGACTCACCGGCCAGATCAGTTCGGTCATAGTCGGACAGAAATATCTGATCGAACGGTTACTCGTTGGGGTCCTCTCCAATGGGCATATCCTGATCGAAGGGGTACCTGGACTGGCGAAAACGCTATCGGTGAAGACGCTTGCCGATGCCATTCAAGTAAAGTTTCGCCGTCTGCAGTTCACCCCTGACCTGCTGCCAGCCGACCTGATCGGAACCATGATCTACAACCCGCAGAAGGCGGAGTTTACGGTTCGCAAAGGGCCGATTTTCGCCAATATCATTTTGGCCGATGAAATCAACCGTGCCCCTGCCAAAGTGCAGTCAGCGTTGCTCGAAGCCATGCAGGAGCGTCAGGTTACGATTGGAGAAAACTCCTTCAAGCTAGACGAACCGTTCCTCGTTCTTGCGACCCAGAATCCTATCGAACAGGAAGGAACCTACCCGCTTCCCGAAGCCCAGATCGACCGCTTCATGCTGATGCTCAAAATCACCTATCCCAAACCGGCGGAAGAGCGCGAGATCATGGATCGCAACACGGCGGTCGGCGTTGCGGATGTGGCCCGTGTCATCGCTCCTGATGACATTCTCAGGGCACGCACCGTCGTTCGCTCTGTTTACGTTGACGAAAAGATCAAGGACTACATCATCAACGTCATCTTTGCTACCCGCGAACCGGCAAAGTACGGTCTCGGGGATCTCGCCAGTCTGATTGCCTTTGGCGCGTCGCCGCGGGCAACGATATACCTCAATCTGGCCGCCAAGGCGCACGCCTTCATGAAGGGGCGGGGTTATGTAACCCCGGAAGACATCAAGGCTATTGGTGCCGACGTTCTGCGACACCGTGTACTTCTGACCTACGAAGCCGAAGCGGAAGAAGTCACCTCGGACGACATTGTCAAACGTGTTTTCGATGCCATTGAAGTGCCGTAAGTCGACGCTATGATCCCTCGCGAGATTCTAAAGAAAGTCCGCCGTATCGAAATCTCGACCAAACGGCTGGTCAACAATCTCTTCTCCGGAGAGTATCACTCAACCTTCAAGGGACAGGGGATGGAATTCGAGGAGGTTCGTCTCTATCAACCCGGTGATGAAATTCGCCTCATCGACTGGAATGTTACGGCTCGTACGGGAGTTCCCTATATCAAGAAATTCTGCGAAGAGAGAGAACTTACCGTTGTCCTTCTATTTGACGCTTCGTCGTCGGGGCGATTCGGAACCCGCGGACGCTTCAAGAATGACACTGCCGCCGAGTTGTGCGCCCTGCTGGCCTTTTCCGCCATCAAGAATAATGATAAGGTCGGGTTGATCATCTTTACCGACCAGATCGAAAAATTTGTTCCACCCAAGAAGGGACGCGCCCATGTACTCCGCCTGATTCGCGAAATCCTCTATTTTCAGCCGAAGGGAACTCGCACCGACATAACCGGCGCGTTGGAGTACTTCAATCGGGTGATCAAGCGTAAGTCGGTTGTGTTTCTCATCTCGGATTTCCTTTCCGAGGGTTTCTATAAACCCCTTCAGATCGCCAACAACAAGCACGACGTCATTGCCGTCAAGGTGAGTGACCCGCGCGAGACCGGTTTCGACGACCTGGGGCTCATTGAGCTTGAAGACACTGAGACCGGTGAAGTGCTCCTTGTGGATACCGGGTCCAAGGAATTTCGCAACGAGTTTTCAGCTCGGGCACGGGAGGATTTCTCAGCCCTGCGTCGAGGGTTCCAACTGATCAATCTGGATTTCATCAACATTCGCACCGATCAGTCATACATCGTGCCGTTGATCAACTTTTTCAAGATGCGAGAGAGGAGGCACTGATGAGAGGGAAGTTTCTGGAAAGGCTCCTGACATTTGTCATCGTTATGGCCACGTTCGTCGCGTTACTTTCATGTGCTGAGAAGAAAGCAGGAGTATCGATCGAGCTGCGCAAGAAGCTGGCCGGAGATCTCCGCGACAACAAGCTCTACGGAGCGGCGATAGAGGAATACTTGCAGGTGTTGTCGGGTGACGAACTCGATAATGTCCAGCGCGGTACCTTGAGCTATCTGATCGCTCGGATCTACTTCGATGATCTCAAGGACTATGCAAACGCTGCGGCCTACTATGTGCGCGCACGCGGATACGATGCCAACGGCTCATACAACAATGAAGCCATGCAAAATCTGGTCGCTTGCCTCGAAAAGATGGGACAGTATGTCGATGCCCGGCGCGAGCTTGGGGCTGCCACCGACATCAAGGCTGAAGCGAAGCAGAGCGGCGATGTAGAAGTGGCCCGCATCGGCGGCACACCTATCTGGAAATCCGAGGTTGAAAGCCAGATACAAACCCTGCCACCCAACATGCAAAAAGAATTCGTGACACCTGAAGGGAAACGGAACTTCGTTCGGCAATATGTCGGCTCGGAACTCATGTATCGCGCCGCCCTGCGTGAAGGGTACGATCGCGATCAGGAAGTTATGCGCAAGAGAGAGCTGCTCGCGAAGAATCTTGTCGTGAATAAGTACGTTATCGAGAAAGTCATGCCCGAGGTGAAGATCGACACCCAGGATGTTCGCAATTTCTACGTCGCCAACAAAGATGCCCGATACAAGAATGCCCCGTATGACTCCGTCAAGGCTCAGGTGTTTCTCGACTATCAGGCTGAGAAGGCACAGGCGGCATTCGGGATCTATATCGATAAGCTGGCTCGGAGTGAGCAGGTCGAGTTTCTCGACCAGAACATCAGGTAGATAATCGCAGGTTCCATGTCTCGCAATTCAGTTCCACTACTCATCGTTCTTGTGAGCCTGTTGGCATTTGCAGGCCACTCTTCGCTGTTTGCCGAACCGATCTCGGATACCGCGGCTTCAATCCCCGGTATAGAAATCAGTACGTCTGTGGATCTGGCCGAAGTCTACGTCGGCGATCTGATCACGTACAAGGTGACGATCATTCACGATTCCACAATTCGGCTTGTCCCACCGCCACTCGGCGCCAATTTAGGGGCCTTTGATGTAAAGGACTACCAACCCGATCAAGAGACCAAGCTCCCCGACGGGCGGATCAGAAGTGAGACGAAATTTGTACTCAGCACTTTCACCACCGGCAAGTACATTATCCCGGCGCTACCGATTCTCTTCCGAATGCCGGACAGTACTGCCCGCGTGATGCTCGCCGAGGCCGTTTCCATCAATGTGCTTTCTCTGCTTGAGAATGCGAGCGACTCGGCCGACATCCGACCACTTAAGAACCCACACGAATTCAAGCGAAACTGGATGCCATATGTTCTTGCGGGAGTGGCCGGTATTGTCCTCCTGGTCGCCGCTCTGCTGCTCTGGCTGAAGTTTCGCCGGAAGAAAGGCGCCGTCGATGCTGTGGATTTGCGCCCCCCCTGGGAGATCGCGTTCGAAAGACTGGCTCTCCTTAAGACGAGTCGCCTGATCGAGGAAGAGAAATTCAAGCAGTACTACATTGAATTGACCGAGATTGTCCGCGGCTATCTGGCTCGTATGTATGCCATCACCGTGCTCGACATGACAACCGAGGAGTTTCTCTTGCAATTCAGGGACATGACCCTTCCCGCTTACCTTCTGGAGAACACGGCGTCTTTCCTCCGGCACGCAGATCTCGTGAAATTCGCTAAGTATGTGCCCGAGTCTGAGAGGATCGAGGCCGATTTTTGTACGGCTCATGATGTTGTTGAGATCGTACGCGTCGATTTCGAACAGCGCCAGAGGATGCAGATCAACCAGGCTGATTCGCCGCAGTCGGAGCAACCGGTAGGTGGGGGAGAGGTATGATGAGCGCGCTCGAATTCTCCGGATTCGGCCTCAACGTGTTCGATGTCGTCGATACGACCATCCCGGCGTTCCTGATCTTCTCGCTTGGTTTTATAGTCATCGTCGGGATGATCCTGTTTCAACGGAGCAAGCGTCGCCAATCAGCTACGCTCAAGTATTCCGACATCCGCATTGTCAAGCGGGCCGGTCGCACCAGCCGCCAGAGACTTCGCGTACTGTTACCGACGCTGCGGATCGCAGCCATAGCTTTGTTCGTCGTCGCTTTTGCCCGCCCGCGCTCGGGAACAGAGGTGACCGACGTTAATTCCGAGGGGATCGACATCATGATGGTACTCGACGTTTCCTCTTCGATGCTCGCTGAGGACTTCAAACCGAACAACCGACTTTATGTAGCGAAAGAGGAATTGAAGCGCTTTGTCACCAAGCGCAAGAATGACCGGATCGGCCTGGTGGTCTTCGCTCGCCACGCGTTCACGCAGTGCCCCCTGACTGTTGACTATGGCGTCTTATTGAATTTCGTCGATCAGGTCGATATCGGCACTGTCGACGATGGCACCGCCATCGGCATGGCGATCGCAACCGGCGTCAATCGACTGCGGGAATCCACCGCGAAATCGAAAGTGATGATTCTCTTGACCGATGGTGATAACAATGCCGGCGAGATTGACCCAATAACGGCGGCCAATCTGGCTCAAGCCATGGATATCAAGATATATACCATCGGAGTGGGTGTCCCTGGCAACGCCATGTTCCCGTATCAGGATCCAATTTTCGGGAAAAGGTATGTCTATCAACCAGTCCGGATCGACGAAGAGAGTCTCAGGGAAATCGCCAGCCGTACGGGAGGGCGCTATTATCGCGCCCGATCCGGTGAAGAACTTGACCAGATCTATAGCACCATTGACGAGCTGGAGAAGACCGAGATCAAGATATCGGCGCATATCCAGTACAAGGAACTCTTTCAGTATTTCGCTTATGCTGGATTGCTACTGTTGACGCTTGAACTGATCCTCGCGAATACATACTTCAGAAAGTTGCCATGAAGAAGCGGCGGAGGAGATTACCGTAATGCGTTTCGCGGAACCGATGAATTTCCTGCTCCTGATCGGAGTTCTGATCATGGGCGCTTTCATGTTCTGGGCGATAGCCCGCAAGAAGCGTCTGCTTTCCCGATTCGGCGATTTGCCGCTCCTGATGAAAGCCGCGCCGTACATATCATTTGCCCGACAGAGAACAAAGGCCACCTTCCTGATATTGGCCCTCGTTTTCATTGTCGTTGCCGTCGCCCGTCTGCAGTTCGGCACGCATCTGGAAATGCTGAAACGGGAAGGAATCGATATCTTCGTTGCACTCGACGTTTCCACATCGATGCTCGCGCAGGACATCAAGCCCAGTCGACTGGACAAAGCCAAACAGGAGTTGCGGAGTATTATCGACCGACTCAAAGGGGATCGGATCGGACTGGTCGCGTTCGCGGGCGAGGCTTTTGTGCAGTGTCCGCTGACTCTCGACTACGGCGCCGCGCGGCTTCTGCTCTCTGTGATGGATAACACTTCGGTATCGATCCAGGGAACATCGATTTCTTCTGCGATCAAGGTGGCCGAGAAGTCGTTCGATCAGCAGGAAAAGAAGCACAAGGTTCTGGTGCTGCTGACCGATGGGGAAGACCTTGAGGGGGGCGCACAGGAGGCGGCTGAAGAGGCGCGGAAAGACGGCGTCAAAGTGTATACGGTTGGCATAGGGAATCCCGCCGGGCAGCCCATTCCAGTGTTGGATCGCAGCGGAAATCAGGTTGGGTTCAAGAAGGATGACAACGGAGAAGTAATCATCTCAAAGCTCGACGAAGAAGCGCTCCAGAAAATCTCTCTGGCGACCGGAGGAAAGTACTACAACGCCTCGGCGGGTGAAATGGAACTGGATCGAATCTTTGAGGAGATTGGTAAAATGGAAAAGAAGGATCTGGAAGGAACGCTTGTGACCAAGTATGACGATCGATACCAGTGGCCGTTGCTCCTTGCCCTGATTTTCATCGTTGGAGAGTTCTTCCTTTCGGAGAGGAAGCGACCAATGGAGGGGACCGGCAATGCGTGAGAATCTGCTGGTTTTCATCTTTGTCACGGTCTCGGCCTGCTCGGCCTTTGCGGAAGACTACGTCAGTAAAGTCCGCAAAGGAAACGCCGCAATGAAGACCGGGGACTATAAGACCGCTTTGGAGTGTTACCACGACGCCGAAACCGAAATCCCGGAATCGGCTGAGCTCGATTACAACATAGCCGGTGCGCTGCACGGTCAGGGGAATTACGAACAGGCGGTCGAGAAATTCAATCGCGCCATGAAAACGACCGATGTTGGGCTTGAATCGAACGCCAGCTATAATCTTGGGAATACCTATTTCCGAATGAAGGATTTCGAGAAGGCTATCAATTCGTACGAGAATGCCCTCAAGGCCAACCCGGCGGACCAGGACGCGAAGTTCAATCTTGAACTTGCGAGAAAGAAGCTTAAAGAGCAGATTAAGCCGCAACAGCAGAACGATCAGGACAAACAAGACAAGCAGGACAAGCAGGACAAGCAGGATCAGGAGAAGAAGGATCAGCAGCAACAGGACCAGCAGCAACAGCAGCAGCAGGACCAGCAGAATCAACAAGATCAACAAGACAAGCAGAATCAACAGGATAAGCAGGATCAGAAGAACGAGAACCAGCAGCAGCGTGCACAAAAAGACGCAAAGCAGATGTCCAAAGAAGATGCCGAACGAATACTAAATGCACTGCGTGACGATGAGAAGGACATTCAGAAGAAGATCAAGCGTGAAACCGTCAAAGGGGACTATGTCGGTAAGGACTGGTAGTCACATCGGAATCTGGCGCCGTTTGATCCTCTTTGGGCTAACCGCTGTCGTGCTGGCGGCGGGGAGAATCTCCGCAACAGACGTTTCGATTGCTGCGGCACTCAGTCCGGACACCGTCGGCGTAGAGGAGCAGAGCGTCCTCGAGGTCACCGTCTCAGGCGCGGACCAGAATTTTCCCCAACTGCAAATGCCCACGTTGTCGACTGTCGAAGTGTACTCTCAGGGTCAGGCAAGTAATATCAATATTGTCAACGGAGCTGTGAGCGCCTCGATTACTTACCGCTTCCTGCTCATCCCGCGCAAACCAGGAACGATCAATTTACAGGGAATATTCGTCATGAAGGACGGCAAGCGATTCGACGCCGACCCGATCCGCTTGACCGTTCTCGACAAACCCAAGTCCGCGTCACCTCGTTCGGAACCGCGGGCCGCTGACGGACAGGGGAACAGTCGAGACTACTTCCTTGAAGCGGTGGTCGACAAGAAGACTCCGTTCGTCAACGAGCAAGTCACGCTCACGTTGAAGTTCTTCATTGGCGTGCAGTATTACAGCAGTCCCGAACTCGACGAACCTGCGACGACAGGGTTTTGGACCGAAGTGCTTGGCAACAGCTCCCCCTATTTTCAGAAGGTCGGCGGCCGCAATTATCGCGTGATTGAGCGCAAGTATGCGCTCTTCCCGACTCAAACCGGCGAGCTGACCATTGGTCGTGCGGCCATCAGCACAACGGTCGCGGCCCGTGCGCAGCGTCGGGATCCATTCGATATGTTCGGGGACATGTTTGCCCAGGGGCAGAAGATCACGACCGCCTCTCAACCGATCACGATTCAGGTCAGACCGCTTCCGCAGGAAGGACAGCCGGCTGATTTCAGCGGCTCGGTCGGCAAATTCGATATCAGTGTCCTCGCCGACAAGACTCAGGTTGAAGTCAATCAACCGGTCACAGTCAAAGTGAAAATCGCAGGTGCCGGAAACATCAAGTCAATTGCCGAGCCAAAAATTCCCGATCTTCAGGATTTCCGCGTCTACCGCGCGTCAAGCAATGAGAGCTCCGCGAAGATCAACGATCGCCTGAGTGGGACAAAGGTATATGAGGAAGTTTTCATGCCCAAACGTCCGGGGATACTGGAGATTCCCGCCTTGGCCTTCAACTACTTCGATCCCGATCGCGGTCGCTACGAAACACTGATGACAAAGCCGATCAGCATTTCCGTGGCGAAACCGGAGGGCTACCTTTCGTCACCTGACATTCCCTATTCGTCCCCCGCAGCGATCATTGGCAGCCAGGCACAGGACATACGGTACATCAAGAGTGATGCAGGCGATCTCAGGCCAATTGGCAAGCTCGTGATCCTCACGCCGGCATACCTGCTCGCCAACGGACTGCCGGTCGCGGTATTGGTCGGCTTGGTGGTCATGCGCAGAAGACGCGACCGGCTTTCAGCGGATATCGGCTATGCTCGTTCGCGGAGTGCGTCACGTGGCGCTCGCAAACGATTAGGCAAAGCGCGTTCGCTCGCGAAACTTGAGACAGCGCAGGAATTCTACGGCGAACTGAGCCTCGTCGTTACAGCGTACGTGGCCGACAAACTGAACGTCTCTCCGCACGGTCTGATGAGTGACAAGATAGGTGAACTCCTCGCCGACATGGAGGCGACCTCGGATCTCATCAATGATGTCACGCGGTTCCTGCGCCAGTGCGATTTCGCGCGTTTTGCCCCGACTTCAATGTCCGCTTCGGATCTGGAATCGGCGCTCTCGTCGGCGGAGAGTATCATGGTGCGCATGGAGGAGGTGAAGTTTGGATAAACGCTCTATCGCCATCATCTTTGCACTGTTGTGCTCCGTCTGCCAGGCAGCATCAGCCACCCCGGCCGACGAGTTCGCGAGGGGTAATCAAGCCTTCGAGGGCAAGCAGTATGCAGAGGCAGCGCGGCTCTATACCGGCATCGTCACCCAGGGATTGGAGTCCGCTCCCCTTTACTTCAATCTCGGCAACGCCCACTTCAAGAACGGGGATCTCGGTCTCGCTATTCTGTACTACTTGAAGGCAAAACGGATCGATCCTTCCAACGAGGATATCCGCAGCAACCTCCAGTTTGCCAGACAGTTCACCAGTGTCCAAATCGAAGGGATGCAGTTAAACCCCGTTAGTAGCGTGCTGACGTCAATCCTCGATCCCTATCGGCTCACCACTCTCGCGTGGATATCATCGTTCTGCTTTGTACTGCTGATTGTTATGCTCGCCTTACGCCACGGGCTGGGGTTAGCCTTGCCGTTCCTGAGAGGCGCGACCTACTTGACGTTAGCGTTGGTTGCCCTCTTTGCGTCGATCACGACATTCAAGTATCGCCACGACTATCTCACGCGCCGAGCTGTCATCATCGCGCAGGAAAGTCCTGTCCACACTGGCCCCACCGATCAATCGGAGCTCGAACTTCATGGGGCCGCGGGTCTGACAGTCGAGGTTCTTTCCGAATCCGGCGAGTATTACAACGTTCTGTTCGAGAACATGCGCCGCGGGTGGATCAAGAAGAGCTTAGTAGCTGAAATCTAAGCAGTTACCGCGGCTCTTGCAGCCTTTATTCGATTGACTCTCACAACGACTGCCTCTATCTTTTTGCCTATGCGCAGGGTGGGATTATAGTCGTATGTTCAGCTTCCTGAAGCGAAAACAGTTCTGGGGTATTCTGATCGGCGTCGGCTTGCTCTTCTGGTGCGTCAAAGACATCGATCTGCAAGAAGTGTCGTCGCTGTTCCTTCGCGTCCGCTACAGCTTTCTGCTGTACGCCGTTCTGGCCGCCTTCTCGTTTGTGATCTTCCGGGCGTTGCGCTGGCAGATGATGATAACACGGCAGGCAGCGCTGAGCATGCTGCGCGCAGTTGTGCTGTATTCTGCAGGCCAGGTCATGAACATCATCATGCCCATGCTGACCGGGCAGGTTGGTCGTCTGCTCCTTTTTTCCCGAAGGCTCAAGCTCCGTAAGACGTTCATCTTTTCCACCATCGTTCTCGAAATTCTCTTTGATGCCGTCAGCCTGATCATCTTCATGCTCTTTACTTCACTGGCCTTTGTCTTCCCGCAGGAATATCGGGCAGTCAGTTTTGTTGTCGCCGGAGTGACAACCGCTGTCCTCATTGGTTTCTACGTCATCCTGCACTATCAACGGCGCCTGGAGCAACAGTTGCGGGCTCATCTTGCACCCCGCTGGCCGGGAGTCTACGTGACCACCAAGAAATTCATACGCTCCTTCGTCAAGGGGATTGCGCTCCTTCGGTCAAGCCAGCATCTCGCGGGTACCCTGTTCTTTTCTCTTATGGCTTGGACCGCCCACATGCTGGTCATCTACCTGATGTTCGAGGCGTTCGGGTTTGATCTGCCCATCGCCGCTGCGGCGGCCATCATGGTGATCAATTCAATTGCGCTGATGATCCCCATTACGCCTGGAAACGCCGGGACCTTTGAAGTCGTCGTGAGCACCTCGCTGGTCGCGTTTTCAATCGCCCGAACCGATGCCGTTCTTTTTGCGTTGGGTTTGCACCTGCTTGACCTGCTTCCGGGACTCCTCATGGGTTTTGCTTCGTTGCGACTGGAACGCATTTCCCTGAAAGAGATTCGTCCCGAGGCCGAACAGGAACGCCTGTCGGAGAAAGTCACGGACGAAGGTCTGTATATCGAGGAGGAAAAGCAATGAGCTGGCTCGGTTCGTCAGTCGCGTCGGGCCTCAAAGAAATGACCTCGGCGTTGAAACTTTCTCTCCCCTTTCTTCGTCGAATGATCTTGACAGGATTGCGAGCCGTCGCCATATAGATACCGACTGGTAGGTATCTGCCGATCAACGACTGGAGAATTGGATACAAAACCGGGCAGAGTGTTGTGAGCAGGATTTGTCAAAGCCCTAAACTCCCCGCGGAGACCCGCAAGGAGCAGCTTCTCCATGCCGCCTCGGAACTCTTTGTTGTGCGGGGATATCAAGGGACATCCACTCATGAGATAGCCCGCGCCGCGGGCCTAACCAAAGGGGCGCTCTATTTCCACTTCAAGAGCAAAGAAGACATTCTCCTTGCTCTCATCAAGCGAATCAATGAGAGCTATCGCCGTCTCGCGAAGCGGCTGGCGCCGAAGAGTCTGACCCCGGCCCAGGCGTTCCGCCTGATGTTTGAGCTCGGCAAGAAAATGGATTATCCGGATTATCGGGTGCTGCTTGATATCAGCGTTCAGGCCATGAAGGTCCCACGCGCGCGCCGATTCATGAAAATTGCCTATCGAGAACGGCTCGAAATCTATGCCAGCCTCATCGATCCAAGGTGCGGCCTGAGCAGAGGTGAGTTGAAACAGCTGGCCGTCTTCAGTTTTTCACTCTTCTACGGATTGGCAGCGCGCCATATGGTCGATCCGACGGCTGTGCAAATCCCCAAGCAGATACTGTTATTTGAAACGCTCTTCCCCATACCGCTTCAGAGCAGGAGAAGTAAGTCCGCATGATACATACAGTAAAGAACGAGCCGGACGAAGGATGTCGAATCGGGCGCTATTGGAAAATACGAAGGGGCGTCCTTGTCATCGCCGCGTCGCTCTGCACACTGGCAGCGACGAGCCGGAGCGCGACGACCCTGACCGTTGCCGACGCCCGCGTTCGCGCTGTCACATTCAATCGTCAGTTCCTTTCCGCACAGCAGGATGTCAGCAAGGCGCAAGCGCAGATTGAAAAGGCGTGGTCTGGCGTCCTGCCTGATATCACCGTGGATGGCAGCTACACGCGGAACTTTGTGATCCCATCCTTCTTTCTTTTCACTCCAGACGGTCCCCAGAAAATTGAGGCCGGAGCCCGAAACAGCTTCGGGACTTCACTGACGATCCGTCAACCGCTGTGGGAGGGAGCCAAGGCGCTGAATGCGTTGGCGATCTCCAAGTTGTATCGCGAATACTCCGCCGACATTGAAGAACAGGTAAAAGCGGCCGTTGTCTACAACGCTGAAGTTCTCTTCTATGCCGCTACCCTTGCCAAGGCGAACCTGGAGGTTGTGCAGAAAGCTCTCGAAGCCAACAGTCACAATCTTGACGTTGTCGAGAAGCTTTACAAACAAGGGATGGTCTCGCAGTTCGAACTGCTTCGGGCACGAGTTGAGAAATCAAATCTGTTACCCGCGATCCTCGCCGGGGAATCTGAAGTGGAGTTATCCGAGAAGCGGCTCAAAGCGTTCTTGGGAGTAAGTCTTGGGGATACTCTCTTCTTGCTCGAAGAGCAGGGAGATACTTCCCTTGTAAATCTCCCATCCCTTGAAGAACTCGTGCAGAAGGGGCTTGCGCATCGCCCCGAAATCGACCGGTCGCGGCGCCTCATCCAATTGACCCAGAAGGCGATCAAGGTCGCGAAGGGGGAATACCAGCCTTCTCTGGACGCCGTCGTTCGCTTCGGAATTCAGTCGCAATCCAACGATTTCAAACTGAACAGCAATGTCTCGAAGTCGTATACTGCCGGTTTGAACCTCAAAATACCGATCTTTCAAGGGGGGAGAATCTCAGGCGAGGTGTCCTATCGAAAGGCTGAAAACGCCCAGGCCGTTCTGGCCGACAAGCAACAACAAGATGACGTAAGGCTGGAGATCGAAGAAGCGTACAACCGTGTCATCCAGGCCAAGAAGACACTGGACATACAAGGGGAGACAATTGCGCAGGCAGAGGAGGGGGTGCGCATCGCCAACCTTCGCTTTGAATCGGGTCAGGGGACACAATTGGAAGTCCTTTCTGCCCAGGCCGCGTTGACTGAATCTCGCCGAGCCCGGGTTGCCGCTGTGAATTTCTTTCGTCAAGCAAAGGCCGCACTCAAGAAAGCAACAACTTTAGACATGGATGCAAAACAATGACAGGAATCCAAACGAAACGAATGAGGTTGATCGCTCTCGCCATTACGCTGTTCGTGTCGGCCCTATCCTGCAAGGGACCGGAAAAAACCGAAGTGGCGTCGCGAACGCTGGCAGTCAAAGCGATGGTCGTGCACCGGGGCGATCATGACATAGTCAAGACGTACACAGGTTCTCTTGAGGGTGAGCGGCAGGCGGTCGTCTACTCCAGACTTCCGGAAGCGATCCACACCATCCATGTCCGCGAAGGGCAGTCCGTAAGCGCCGATCAGGTGCTGATTACCCTCGACAAGAGCGGTTCGAGCACGCGCTACGACGAGGCCAATTCCGTCTTCAGGAACGCCGAGAAGAACTTCCAGAAGATGGAATCTCTGTACAAGCAAGGTGCCGTATCGGAGTCGCAGCGGGATGGCGCCAAGACCGCGTACGAGGTCGGCAAAGCCAACTATGAAGCTGTCAGCCGTCTCGTCGAAATCCGCACGCCGATCAGCGGCGCCGTAACATCCATCAAGGTCTCTGTCGGCGACCTTGTGCAGGTTGGTCAACAGCTCGCGACTGTCGCTACGACCGGGCGTCTGCGCGTCAAATTTGGCATCAACTCTGAAGATGTTGCGTTCTTCAAGCCCGAAGTACCGATCAAGGTGTACTCAGATGTGTTGACAGATACTCTCTTCGGAACAGTCACCAATATCGCCATGTCGGCTGACCCCATGACCAGGACCTTTCAAGCCGAAGCCTTAGTCGACAATCCGGCTCACACGTTCAAGCCTGGGATGTTCGTTCGAATCTCCGCCATCACCAACCATCTTGCGAACGTACTTATCGTCCCGCGCGGGGCTGTGATCATGCTCGATAATCGGTCGATTCTCTTCACCTCGTCGGGGGGGGTAGCCCACAAGCGATCAGTTGTTCTGGGGCAGGACCTTGACGGCTCGATCGTCATAACGGAGGGACTCAACGACGGAGACACGCTCATAACCCTTGGTCAGACGTATCTCGATGACGGCGCCAGGATAAACGTCACCGACGTGAACGAAGGTGTTCGATGAAACTCTCTGACGTTGCCATCAAACGTCCGGTCTTCACCACCATGATGATGTTGGCGTTGGTTGTCCTGGGCTTGTTCTCCCTCGATTCGCTTTCGGTCGAACAGATGCCCAAAGTCGATTTTCCGTTCGTTACGGTTGTCACGGTCTACCGAGGGGCGGCTGCGGAGACAATCGAGAGCCAGGTCACCAAGAAGATTGAAGATGCCGTCAATCAAATCTCAGGTGTGCGGGAGATCATCTCGCGCTCTCGCGAGGGATATTCGCTGGTCTTCGCCCAATTCGAACTTGAGAAGAGTGGATTCGAAGCGGCTAATGACGTCCGCGAGAAGGTGGCGGGAATTCGCGCTGACCTTCCTGACGATATCGACGAACCGGCAGTGAGCCAGTTTGATCCCGAAGCTCGTGCGGTCATCTCGGTGGCCGTTTTTGGTCAGCGCTCTCCGAAGGAAGTTACTGAGTTCACAAAGAACACCATCAAGAAGCGACTTGAGACGATTCACGGCGTCGGATCGGTGAGTCTGATCGGCGGCTCAGAGCGGGAAATTCAGGTCGAGCTCAATCCGAACAAAATGGAGTCGTACAGCGTCACCGTCGATGACGTCAGGGGCGCGATCGTGGCTGCCAACCTTGATATCCCCGGCGGTCGGATTGATGAGCACGCCCGAGAATATCTCGTCCGCATTATGGGACGACTCGAGCGCGTGTCACATTTCAACAGCATCATCGTCAAGAACCATCACGGGATACCGGTCTACTTGAAAGACATCGCCACCGTCGCCGATACAACCGTCGAACAACGTTCACTGTCTCTATTCAATAGCAGGACGGCGGTCTCTCTTGGCATTAACAAGCAGTCCGGTGCTAATACCGTTGACATGGCTCGCAAGGTCAAGGAGACAGTCGCAGAACTTCGCAACGAGGTGCCGCCCGATATCCAGATCGAGATCGTACAGGATGACTCCAAGTTTATCGAGGACTCGATCGACGAGATCACCTTCAACATCGAATTCGGTATGGCTTTGGCCGTCATTGTCCTGTTCATGTTCTTGCTCGATCTTCGCCCGACCATTATCGCCGGCCTTTCCATCCCGATCTCTCTGATCGCTACTTTCACGATCATGAAGTCGCTCGGATTCACCGTCAACTTCATGACTCTTCTTGGCCTCTCGCTTGCTGTCGGCATGCTCATTGACGACGCCATTGTCGTCATTGAAAATATCTATCGGCACATCGACGAGGGGGAGAGCGCCTGGAAGGCCGCCTATGCGGCGACCGCCGAAATCGGTTTGGCCGTGATGGCGACTACGTTCTCCATCGTCGTTGTTTTCATCCCAGTGGCGTTCATGGAGGGGATCATCGGGCGATTCTTCTATCAGTTTGGGATGTCGGTGGCCTTTGCGGTTGTCATTTCGCTGTTCGTGGCTTTCACGCTGACGCCGATGCTCTCCGCTCGATGGTTACACAAGCACGACGGTAATGGCGACAGCTCACGTCCAACCTCTCTGTTCGGAAAAGTGTGGCTACGCTTGCGTGCCCTCCTCAACTACTGGAATCGCTTCTTTGACTATATGAAACCCGGCTACGAGCGCTTGTTGGCCAGATCCCTGAAAATGCGGTGGCTGGTCGTTCTGATTGCTGCTGGCTCATTTGTTTTTGCCTTGTGGACGACTCAGTTCCTCGGAAAAGAGTTCCTCACCGAGTCCGACGAAGGGCGCTTCGTCGTTTCGATCGACACTCCTCCGGGCACAACTCTCGTCGAGACTGCCAAGCGAATTGCTCAGATCGAAGAGATCGTCAGGAATATCCCCGAGGTTACAGCCTCGTTTGTCACTATCGGCGCCTCGAACGATCCGGTTACCAAGGGGAGCGTGCTGTTCAAGCTGGTCGACCGGGCCGAGCGCCCTCTCTCCGCGACACAATACATGGACTCGGTGCGGCTGTTGATCGCGAGAATACCCGGCGTCAAGACCGGAGTAAGCCTTGGTCACGATCAGGGGGGGGGCGGGAAACCGGTTGAGATATCGATTCGCGGCGAAGACCTCTCTGAACTTGCCATAATGGCCCGCCGCGTACAGAAAATCATGAACACCGTTCCCGGCGCCGTCGATATCGACAATACCCTCGAAGAAGGAAAGCCGGAATTGCAGGCTGTTATCGACCGTAAACAGGCCGACGATCTCGGTCTGAGTCTGGCTGCGATACCGCTGACCGTTCGCGCTTTGGTGGAAGGGGATGTCGTAACCCGATTCAAAGACGGTATGGAGGAGTACGATGTTCGCGTGCGTCTTGATGAACCCTACCGTTCATCGGCGGATGACATCGGTCGCATCTTGGTCCTCAGCCGAACCGAACTACCGGCAGGTGGAAAACTGCTGATACCGATCAACAGAGTCGCTAAGTTCTCCAAAGAAGAAGCCATCGGCCAGTACAACCGTCTCAATCGGCAGCGGGAAGTGCGCGTGAACTGCAACGTCCAGACCGGTTCCTTTGCGGGGACGATAACCGATCAGGTCATGGCGGAGGTAGCGAAGATGCAGGTACCCCCCGGGTACATTGTCGAACCGACGGGCATGTCAAAGATCATGGCTGAATCTTTTGCCAACATTTACAAAGCCCTTGCCCTTGCCGTGATCTTTATCTACCTGTTGCTGGCTTCACAGTATGAGTCGTTCTCTGATCCGTTCTCAATCATGCTCTCGCTGCCGTTGTCGCTGGTGGGGGCATTTCTCGGCCTCTTGGGCTCCTCGCTTTCCGTGCAATCTCTCATCGGGATCGTTCTTCTGATGGGGTTAGTCACTAAGAACGCCATTCTCTTAATCGATTTTGTGAAACAACAGCGAGAAAAGGGTGTTGCACGAACTGAAGCCATCCTGATTGCCGGCCCGATTCGGCTACGACCGATTCTGATGACCACGTTCGCAATGGTTTTCGGGATGCTCCCATTGGCGACGGGATTTGGCCCGGGAGGTGAATTCCGAGCGCCGATGGCTCGAGCTGTCATCGGCGGTGTAATTTCGTCAACCCTGCTGACGCTGGTTGTTGTGCCCGTCGTCTACACACTCATTGACGACTTTGTCGGCTTCTTCCGTCGGAAGCAACCGACAGCACCAGGTAGGCACGGAAAGGATCTTCTGCTTGGGGAATAGGTTCATAACGCCGTCCAGATCGCTTGCATACAGCCCATTCTATCTTGATTTTCTGGCCGATCACAAATCGGCCAGAGACTTTTTCGTGTCCCCTTCTATTGAGGACTCCGCCCGTTGGGTAGCTTCCTCAAGCTACAATCGGCCCGCCCTCGTTGAGATCCTTAATCAACAGAACATGCCTTATGGCTCATCGACGGAAACGCTCGCTTCGATTGAACGTCTCGCGGATGCGTCATCGGTCTGCCTGTTCACCGGCCAGCAGGCTGGACTGCTGGGTGGACCATTGCTCACTCTTGTCAAAGCGCTCGGTGTGATCAAACGCGCGAGGACCTATCAAGAGCGGCTTGGCCGCTCCGTAATCCCGGTCTTCTGGATTGCCGGTGATGATCACGATTTCCTTGAGGCCAATCACACCTGGCTCATCAATCGGGATTCGGAACCACTCAGGATTTCGTATGACGCGGTTCAAGACCGTGCCTTGCCTATGGGAGAAACTCCCTTGAACGATGCCGACGCCCTCACTCGCATGCACGCCTCGCTTCACGAATGCCTCGGCGATACCGATTTCACGGCATCAATGTACGCTCTGATCGACCAGTGCTACAGAGCCAACGAGACTCTCGTAACGGCCTTTGGCAAACTCATGTCGCGCCTCACCGCCGGCACCGGACTCGTTCTATTCAGCCCGTACGACGCGCAGGTCAAGCAGTTGGCCGCCCCGTTCTTCCAACGCGTACTCGACCGACGCGAAGCGATCCACGAGACACTTGCAGAAGCTAATAAGCAGCTCGAATCGCGACACTATCACCTGCAGGTAGAAAAGAGCGAACAGTCCTGTTTCCTCTTCATAAATGACAATGGGCGTAAGCCCATCCTATGCGACGGATCGCAATTCACGGCCGGGGAGAGAGTGTATACGAAACAGGAACTTCACTCTCTTATTGCCGAGGAGCCTCAACGTTTCTCCCCCGATGCCCTGACTCGACCGCTCCTCCAGTCCTATCTGTTTCCTGTTGTTGGTCAACTCGGAGGACCTGCCGAGATCGCCTATCTGGCACAAATGAATCACTTCTTCGAGGTTCTTCAGATTCCGGCCCCGCACCATTCACACCGCCCATCACTCACGGTCGTCGAAAAACGACACGTGAAATTCATGTCGGAGGCGGGAATCGAGTTCGAACAGCTCACCGGCGATGTCGAGCAAGTTGTCAATCGCGTTCTCTCCGCAACCTTCCCTCACGACATTGAAGCCAACGTGACGAGTCTGCGCGACGACTTCAAGAGTCGTTTTGAATCGTTTACAGTCACGACCCTGACCTTTGATCCGACGCTTGACGAATTTGCCCGCCAGAGCTTAGGCAAGATCGATTTCTCGTTGAAGGCGCTTGAAGCAAAACTGTTCTCATCACACAAGAAGAGATCAAAGGAAACCCGCGAGCGAATTTATCGTCTCTGGCATACTCTCTATCCCAACCATGGTCTCCAGGAACGCTCGCTGAATGTCACCTATTTCCTTGCCCGTTATGGAACCGGCTTTGTATCTTACCTGTTGGATCAGATAGATGCTGAACAAAGCGCTCACCAACTCATTTCACTATCGGAGTACGACCAGTAGATGCTGATTGGTATTACGTGCTACCCGGTCGCCGGCGGCTCAGGAATCGTAGCCACAGAGCTCGGGCAACAACTTGCCCTGCGTGGGCATCAAGTCCACTTTATCTCCTACGCCCTGCCGTTTCGACTCGACCGCTACCAGGCCAATGTGTTCTATCATGGCGTGGAGACCACGGCCTACCCCCTTTTCAAGCAGCCCCCATACACACTCACCCTGGCTTCCAAGATGGCCGACGTGACCAAAGCATATAAGCTCGAGGTGCTTCATGTCCACTACGCCATCCCCCATGCCACATCTGCCTATCTGGCCAAGCAGCTCCTTCAGTCCCAAAACGAACATCTTCCCAAGATCATCACCACTCTGCACGGCACCGACATCACGCTGGTAGGTTCGGATCCGTCCTTTTTCGATATTACGAAGTTCTCCATTAACACCTCCGATGGCATCACCGCGGTGTCGAATTATCTGGCCAACGAGACTCGCGATGTCTTCAAGATCAAGAAGGAGATTCGCGTTGTGCACAATTTCTTCGACGGCCAACGTTTTCGTCCCGGCGTCACACAGTGCAAGCGCGCCGAATTTGCCGCCGACAACGAATACCTGATCGCCCATGTCTCGAATTTTCGCCCCGTGAAGCGAACGCTCGACGTGATCGACATATTCGAGAAGGTCTCGACCGAGCTTCCGGCGCGATTGTTGCTGATCGGCGAAGGACCCGACACCGTGCTGGCGCGCCGACAGATCACCAAGAAAGGGCTGCAAGACAAAGTGACGTTCCTTGGAAATCAGAGTCGGGTTGAAGCCGTGCTCCCTTGCGCCGATCTGTTCTTGCTCCCTTCCGAAGAAGAGTCGTTCGGGCTCGCCGCCCTTGAGGCGCTCGCCTGCGGCGTGCCGGTAATTGGTACTTCCGGCACCGGCCTGGTCGAGGTGGTCGAAGATTACCGCAACGGGTTCCTCCTGCCCGTCGGCGACACGATCTCGATGTCGCGCGCTGCCATCGCCCTGCTCAAAGACAGGGAGCGGCTCGCGGAATTCAAGAAGGCTGCGGCTGAAACCGTCGCTCGAAAATTCAGCGCCGACAAGATCGTAACCCAGTACGAAAGCTACTACGATGAGGTGCTGCGTGGCTGAGATCGTCAAGCTCGACATCCTCGCCGTTGCCGCCCACCCCGACGATATCGAAATCACCTGCGGCGGCCTGCTTATCAAAATGGGACGACTGGGACGCAAGACCGGCGCCCTTGATCTCACTCGCGGCGAAGCAGGCACTCACGGCGACGCCAACGACCGCTCCGCCGAGTCGGCTGCAGCCACAAAGATCATGGGGCTATCGTATCGCCAGAATCTTCAGATCGAAGACGCCGCCGTTGAGTACAATCAACTCAACAAGCTGAGCATCGCACGCGTTATCCGCGAAACCCGCCCGGAACTCGTCATCTTGCCGCATTGGGAGCAGCGCCACCCGGATCACCTCGCCTGCACTCGACTCGGCTACGACGCCTGTTTTCTTGCCGGTCTGAAAAAACTCGATCTCCCGCTGGAGCCGTTTCGCCCACGCAAGATCATCTACGCCTCATACTTCCGTAACGGTGATCACTCGTTTCTCGTCGATATATCCGACGTGTTCGCAGCAAAGTGCGAAGCGGTGGCCGCCTACCGTTCCCAGTTTGGATCTGCGGCGCCCCTCTCTGAGATTCTCAGGAACAGCATAGCGCCTGCTGAGGGATCTGCTTCGGATACCAGGAACATTTTCTCCCCCGGAATCAATATCTACGATCTAATGTATACACGCGCCCGCCACCTCGGGCAACTCGCGCGCGTGCAATTCGCGGAAGCGTATACGATCAAAGAGCAGATTCTGATCGACGACCCGCAGAAGATGCCGATTGCTTCGATCTGACGGTGCCTGATACCTGATCGTCGACTATTGCGCCATACACAAATAGTACGGCGGTTCGATGTACATCGGGGTAGGCGAAATCGCATGACTCGAATCGGCCGCCAGAATATTGGACCCTTCTCTCCAGACATCTAGGGTGTGTATTCGTCGACTGGCCACTGGAATTCGATAGGATACAATTCGATACGCCATGTACTCCAGCCTTCTGGAGCTGCGATCGACATCTTGTGGCACTTCGGGGGGGACAGATAACTTATACTGAAGCTTGCTGTTAAGCCTTTTCAGGATTTCCCATTCCTGCTTTACACTAAGCGTTTCAGATGGTATGGGATAAGGGAAAGTCACACCAACCCTTGATGCATCCAGCACATCGTACACAATGTCCAAGTTCACGACCGTATCTTGGTCAAAGTAAATCTGAAAGGTATCGGGCCAACTATACCGAGTTTCGACAATCAGCTGATGCAGCCCTTTGCTGACAACCCGCTCGAAACGGGATAGCGTGTCTGTATAAGCCGTATCTTTCCATCCGTTGGGATACGAAATGATGATCGTAGCCGTGTCTTTGGTAGCTACCCCGAAGCGAAGATCACCGTTGTTATTCCACCCATCCCGTATCCCGCATCGCCACGCTCGCACCTCGCCGGAAACCCTGACCGGGTCGCCGAAATCGACATTGCTCACTATAGTCGTATTGTCCGAGCACGCAAACAGACAACAAACTGACGCTACCCCTAAGACCGTCGTGATCAACTTACTTGAGTGCACTTTACTCTCCAATCTCATGACTTTTCCTTCGCCATTCCGGCGCAATCCAGATTGATCTAACACCTTGACGCATAAGTCGTCCACTTTGTTTGGTGTTTTTTCACTGTCAGCTTTCATCCTGCCGAAACATGAGAACTTAGCCAGTTATCCCTGAAATGCTTGCCCTCCCGGCCCTCATCCCTTCCGCGCAATCGCCCGATCAAATGCATCGGATGTTTGCAGCGTACCGAATGCCAGCACTCTTTGATTCACTTTAGCAGGAGAGCCTTCGCTGTCAGTGATTTGCCTTCGAATGAAACGCGGATGAAATAGAGACCCGACGCGTTCCCGGTCGCATCCCAGATGTATCTGTGCTCGCCCGACACTACTTCACCCTCGAACAGAGTTGCTACGGCTTGCCCCAGCAGGTTGTACACAACGATGTCCAATTGTCCGCGGTGGCTGATGTTCACCGGGATCGACATTTGCGCGTTGAATGGATTAGGGTAAGGCGAGCCCAGCGTGAGCGAGCCAGGTAACATATGGCCGACTGTGCTTTCTGGAGCCTCGACCGCGATATCGAGCCTGTATATGTCTGTCGTGTCACCTTTGGTAGCAATCAAATGCGGCTCTCTGTCGGGAAACGTCGTGTCCCAACGCTTCGTACCAATCGGAGTGTCGGTCAGCGTCTTGCGAATCGAGCCATCAGTGCCATTGAACATCACGAGCGTATCTCCGGTGAAAGCGAAGAAATGGCCGGGAAGCTGGGGCATGAAGGCGAAATCATGGTAGGAAGTGCCGGTAATATCCCGTGACCATATCAATTGGGCTGAATCCGGTGATGTCAGTTCCCACAAGCTCAGGCTTTCCGCGATCGTGTATCGATTCTCCAGCGGACAACGGTAGACATGGGAATACGTAGTCAGGAGCTCGTCTCCTTCACCGCCTAAGTACAGCCTACCAAAGCAGTCCACTCTGTTTCTATAGTCGTCGTGGTACTCGGAAAGGCACCTTTGTTCGTGACCTTGAGTCGCGATCCCCGAACTTATCAGAGAACTGTCCACGGAGGCGATAGAACTGGCCCGTACGTTGTAAAGCGGCACCGGGCCCCCATCGTTCCATCTGCCATACCAGAGCTCTGACAGCGCGATCACTCCACTTGGGGTAAGTCGCATCGATCTTAGACTCAAGGTTCTGAGATCCGAAGAAGCCGATAACGATTCGGGGAAACTACGATACAGGAGTGTTCTTCCGCCATTATAATACACCAGAGGTAACCACGGACCTGTTACGCCGGTGGTGCTGTACGAGAAGAGGAGTTCGTTAACCCCGTCATCATTAATGTCAACTGCTGCTGTGAAAGGGCTTCGCCAATCGTCAGCCAGCGCGATATAGAGCTCGGAATCGTGATGCGCGAACCTTGAAGCACCGTCATAGACGTCTATCCGGTTGGCAAAAAACGCAGGGTACGATATTGGCAGGACGATGGAGGAGGAAAATGTGACGTCAATTGCGGAATCCCGGTTGACATCGGCCAGTTCAATCGAACCAATCGTGTACCCTGAATCAACAGTCTTAGTGAACAGTGTTTTGTTCTGTGATATTGAATAGAGGACCGCTGTCGATGAGTCGGACGCCAGCAGTTCCGGAACGCCGTCTTTGTCCATATCCGCAAACTTCATGTTGAGGATCGGGTGGGTCATCCCGGGGACAATTACGGTGCGTTCATGAATGAAGCCCCGTCCTGCGCCAGCGTTCGAGACGATCAGCATTGCTGCTAATGTGAGTATGATAGCGTGACGAATAGTTCTGTTCATCGCTCACCCATAATCATGTCCTAGCAAGGACAATATACGGGAGTTTGGCTAAACGTCAAGATATGAGTACTGGCGATAGACCGGAAGTGGCACAGAACACCACCTGCAGCGCTATTCGTAACACGCAGGAGGATTCATCGGAAGGGGTGGGAATCGAGCCCACCAGGGACAATACGCTTGCCCTCCCGGCCCTCATCCCTTCCGCGCAATCGCCCGATCAAAGGCGTGTTTGTGCGGCACACCGCTCGATTGGCAATCCTTGATCTCTTCCACGAACCAGAGTATCTCCCAATCCCAGAGATAGCTCAGGACTTCTCCGGACCGGAAGAGGGATACTCCCTGCTCGGCATCCGGTGCTGGAGGCACAAACGGCTTTTCGACAATCACCGTGCAGGCAATAAGCCCCCCCTTGAGAACTCGCCTCTTGTAATCTTCGAATAGGCTTCTTCGAGACTCTGGTGGCACATAGTGAAGAGCCCCGGAGGAGACAATTGCATGATAATCGTTGTCTGGCCGGTAGCGAACCAGGTCCCCCTGCACGCATCGCACCAGTGATCCCAAACCCACCCGCTCTGCCTTCTCCCGAAGCTGCGCCAGCCCTGTTGGAGATGAATCGACGCCTGTCACTTCGATTCCTTGCTGTGCGAAGAAGATCGCGTCCCGACCGTCCCCGCATCCAAGATCAACGATCCTGATCCGCTCCGACGGAAACGCCTCTTTCAGCGTGGGCAGATACTCCACGAAGCGCTTGGCAATGGTAGTTGGTTCTTCATCCCAGTAGCTGGAGCTGCGATAGCGATCGTCGTAGGGATTCTCCACTCGGACATCCTTACTTGAACACAACTCCCGCGCGCAACAGGAGTCGAGGCTTGCAGATAACGCTCGCTCTCCGATCGTTTTCAGACGCTCTCCCGTACGGAGCGGCGATGACACCAAGTTGCATCAGCAGCCCCGGCCTGCGCCCTGTGGCGAGTCGGCTGAATTCGAGGAATCCTTTCACGACGATGAAACTGCTGCTGCTGATCTCGTAATTTCTGTAATGAGCGGACGGCAAATACCCAAAACCTACGGCAGCACATGGCTTCACGACCAGGCCACACTTGCTGGAGCGAAAGTTCCCTTTCAGGTTCAGACTCAAGTCCAGCATGTTCTTCGCAAGATCCATGTCCGCCGGCGTGATTCGATGTGTCTCCAGAGACAACCCGAGTGATGTCCACGAGCGAGAACCAAAGTCCACGAAAGCGGCTACCGAGTAACCGGACTTGAGCCCCCATTTGTACTCGGAAGTCGGAGAACTGAGCTTAACCGTAACATCGGCGGCACCGAAGAAACCAAAGGCGATGCCGTAGATTGTTGGCGTGGCTTCACGCTGATTCGCCGAGGCGGTCGTCTCGCCTGGTTTCTTCTGGCGAATACTCGAAGAGGCATCGCTTCCGCATGCTGTCGTGATGAGAGTCGCGATGAGTAGGATTGAACGTTTGCCTGACACATGAACCTCCCGTAGAGATTGATTGTGGTCTGTTGCATCACAAGAACGGAGATCTCGCAGGCTATGTCAATAGAGAAGCAAAGTCGGATGTGCGGCCGATGGCGGCGTGTGTCACAAAAGCGGAAGGGGTGGGAATCGAACCCACCAGGGACAATATGCTTGCCCCCCGCTCGGCTTTGAAGGCCGGGACCGCCACCAGACGACATCCACTTCCGCCTCCAACATACAGTAGAAGGGAGAGGTTGTAAACAGTATCGGTGGGGGAGAGGGAACGCCGACGAATCGCGATGATCGAAGTCAGCCGACCGATTTCACCTTCAAGACCGGGATTTCAGTATAGACCAGCGCTTTGGTCGGACAAAAGTGCGCACAGGCCGGATCGCCGCCGCACAGATCGCACTTCACCACGAGATTCTGCTGGCGATCAAATAGCGAACATCCAAACGGGCAAGCCGCCACGCACGCCATGCAGCGGACGCAGATTGCATGATTGATTTCGTACGCGCCCGTCGTGTCGTTCAGCGAAATGGCGTTGACCAGGCACGATTTGACGCACGCAGGATCGTCGCACTGCAGACACACCACCGGCACATAGAGGTCCTTGTAGCCGGCATCAAGCGGATAGATTCGGCTTCGACCCCGCACACCATCAATCGCGTGGGTAAACGAGCAGGCCAACTCGCATGAGCGGCAGCCGGTGCAGAGCTCCGGAGTGACGATGAAGCGCGACTTCATGCCTTCTCCTCTCGTGAGAACTGCGCAATTTTCCCCATACCCAGCGCCAGCTCCTTGCGGTGTGATTCGTCGCTCAGATCAAAGTAGTCATGCGGAATACTCCGATTCGCCACCAGATACTCCGCAAACTCTTTCGTGATCGTCGTCTGGCCTGTCTTGCGATCGGTCAGAAGTTCAAACGACCGCCCCCAGATTTCACGCTTGGCCCCTTGATCGCTGAACTTGATGTAGTCTGTAGGGCAATTAAGGGCACACGCCAGACATCCGACACAATCAGGCGGCGCTTCGCGAAGCGGTGGGGCGATCTCCCGTCCATGCCCACGATTGACCGCCGATATCGCCGCGAACCCCATCTGATCGCAGATCCGCGTGCACAGTCCGCAGAGAATGCAGTCGTTAGGCTCGCGCACCGGCTCGAAACTCGTCTTCGTCAGACCATACTCGGCGGCCAGCTTCTGGACCAGTGCCGCTTCCGGGCAGCGCGCCAGATAGAGGTCAAGAATCGTTCTTCTCAGTTCAATCACGGTCGGGCTGTGTGTCTGGACGATCAAGCCATCGACGGCAGGGTAAAGGCACGATGTAACATAATCGTTCCACCCTTTCCATTCCGTCTTGGTGATCTCGACCATGCAGAGCCGGCACGCCCCATACGGCTCGACCGCTTCATGGTGACAGAGTGCGGGTACATTGATCTTTTCCCGACGAATGACCGTCAGGAGCATTTCCCCCTCGGTTGCCCTGACCAGTTTTCCGTTTATCGTAACTGTGACCATACTCTTCACTACGCCACCTCGATCGCGTCGTGTTTGCAGACCACTACGCAGGCGCCGCACTTCTCGCACTTGTCTTGATGAATGTAGTGTGGCTGTCTCTTCTCGCCGGTGATGGCATTGTACGCGCACGCGGCAATGCAGGCCAGGCACCCCGTGCACTTTTCGGTGACAACGGTGTAGGTGATCAGGGCCTTGCAAACTCCAGCCGGACAGCGCTTCTCTTTGATATGCGCTTCGAATTCATCCCGAAAATACTTGATTGTCGATAGTAACGGGTTCGGCCCCGATTTCCCCAACCCACACAGCGACCCGATCACGACCATCTTCGAGAGCTGCTCCATCTTATCCAGGTCAGCTTCTTCTGCCAAACCGTTACACACGCGAACAGTCAACTCGTGAAGCTGGTACAGTCCCTCGCGGCAGGGGACACACTTGCCGCACGACTCTGACACAAGAAACGACAGAAAATAGCGGGCCACATCGACCATGCAGGTCTTGTCGTCCATGACAATCATCCCGCCGGAGCCCATCATCGACCCCGCTGATGTCAGCGAATCAAAATCCACGGGCAGATCGAGCACCGACGCCGGCAGGCAGCCGCCCGATGGTCCACCGGTCTGAACGGCCTTGAACGGGCGCCCTTCGAGGATCCCTCCACCGATGTCGTAGATGATTTCGCGCAGCGTTGTCCCCATGGCGACCTCAATCAATCCCGTGTTGCGCACTTTTCCGACGAGTGAAAATGCCTTCGTTCCGCTGTTGTTGGGCACCCCGATTGACGTAAACCACTTCGCTCCGTTATTGATAATAACCGGCACATTGGCAAAGGTCTCAACATTGTTCAGTACGGTCGGTTTGTCGTACAACCCTTTCACCACCGAGCGGACATATTTTGCCCGTGGTTCTCCGACTTCACCAGCGACCGATTTCATCAGAGCGGATGACTCCCCGCATACAAACGCCCCCGCCCCGCGGTTGATCCGAACCCTGAAGGAGAATCCGGTCCCAAGAATCTTCTCGCCGAGCAAACCGCACCTCTCGCAGTCCTCGATGGCTTTCTGCAGATGGATGACAGCTAGCGGATATTCTTCGCGAACGTAGATGTAGCCTTGCGTGGCCCCGACCGCATAGGCGGCGATCATCATCCCTTCCAGTACCGCGTGCGGATCCCCCTCCATGATGCTTCGATCCATGAACGCCCCCGGGTCCCCCTCGTCGCCGTTGCATATGACATAGCGCGTATCCGACTCGACGTTCCGGCACGTCCGCCACTTCTTCCCCGCCGAAAAGCCGCCGCCGCCGCGTCCTCGCAGACCCGATTCACTTATCTCCTGAATGACCTCGTCAGGAGTCATCGAGGTCAGCGCTTTGCAAAGTCCCTGGTAGCCGTCGACCGCAATGTAGTCGCGGATATCATGCGCCGCGATCTTCCCGAGATTCCGAAGCGCAATCCGATGCTGGTGCGAGAAGAACGACACATCCCCATACCGCTCGATCTTCTTGCCAGTCACGGGATCGGTGTATAGATGCTTATCGAGAACTTCGTCTCTTTCCAGCGATGCCTCTACGATCCCTTCAATATCCTTCGGCTTCACCTTCGTGTAGAACGTCCCCTGCGGTTCGATGACAACCAGCGGTCCTTGCTCGCAGAATCCGTGGCAACCGGTTTCGCGAATCCCTTCAACCGAGAAATCCTTCACATTCCTCTTCTTGAGGAGATCATGCAGCGACTCGACCAGCTTGGCCGCACCGTTGGCCAGACAACCTGTGCCGCAGCAGACAATGATCTTCTTCGGGAATAGGTCGAGCGCGCCTTTGTATTCCTTCTGGAGTCTTCGAAGATGCGCCGGGTCCGTGACAATCATCCTACTTCACCTTCACCAGCTTCTTAGCGCCAGTGATCTTGACCGACCCGTGGTACTGCTCGTTGACAATGACCACCGGAGCCATCGCGCAGGCCCCCACACATGCGACGACCTCGAGGGAGAACTCCATATCGGGTGTGGTCTGGCCCGCTTTGATGCTCAGCGCATGTTCGATCTGATCCTGAATGAGACTTGCCCCTCGGATATGGCACGCTGTTCCAACGCAGATTCGAACGATGTTCCTGCCCTTGGGGTTGAGACTGAAGGCATTGTAGAACGTCGCCACGGAAAAGATCCTGCTCAGAGGAAGTCCAAGCGACTTGGCGGTCTCAGTCAGAGCTTCGCACGGGAGATAGCGATACTCTTTCTGAATCTCCTGAAGAATCATGATAAGCGATTCGGGCCGCTGCGGATAGCGCGCAATGATCTCCGGCAGTTTCGTCAGATCGTGGTTCACGCCTGATTCCTTGCATACGCTGATTCCGCGCCCAGTCGATACGCCTCGTCAAGCACTCGCAGGTTGATCTCCAAGACTTCCTTCTTCTTTCCGAGCTTCTCTTCCACAATCGCCTGAAGCGTCGCGAATTCAACGATCGATGATGCCCCCACAAACGCCCCGAGCATGGCGATGTTCGTGGCTTTGGCGCTCCCCGCGACCATCGCCATCTGATTGCACGGGACAAGAATCTCTGTCACGTCGGTTCGGTCTGTTCGTGCGTTGATCAACGACGAGTTCACCATGACCAGCCCCCCTGACCGCACGCGCGGCGTAAATTTGTCGAACGATGGTCGGTTAAACACACAGATCGCCTGCGGGGTGTTGATAATCGGCGACCCGATTCGCTTCTCGGACACAACCACCGTACAATAGGCTGTCCCTCCCCGCATTTCAGGTCCATACGACGGCAACCAGACCACATTCTTCCCCTCTTTAATTCCGGCGTAGGCCAAAAGCTGCCCCGCTACCATGACCCCCTGCCCGCCAAAACCGGCCATTGTCACTTCGAATTGTGTCATCAGCCCTTCGCGGTACTCTCCGGTTCCTTAAAGACCCGCATTGGATAATACGGTATGAGGTTTTCAGCAAGCCAGCTGGTCGCTTCTGTTGGAGTGTCCCCCCAATTCGTTGGGCAAGTGGAAAGCACTTCTACAAGCGAATAGCACCGGTTTTCGGTCTGATACATGAAAGCTCGTTTAATTGCTTTCTTGGCGCGGATGATCTGCAACGGATGATGCACCGAAACTCGTTCCAGATATGCCGGTGTGACCAGCGTCGACAGCAGTTCGCACATCCGGATCGGCATTCCCGTATCGGCGACATTGCGCCCCATCGGGCAGGTCGACGTAATCTGCCCTGGCAGCGTTGTGGGGGCCATCTGGCCGCCGGTCATACCGTAGATGGCGTTGTTGACAAAGATCGTTGTGAACTTCTCACCGCGATTGGCGGCGTGCACGATCTCTCCCATGCCGATTGAGGCCAGATCGCCGTCCCCTTGATAAGTGAACACGATCATGTCAGGCCTCAAGCGCTTGAATCCAGTCGCCAGCGCCGGCGCGCGGCCATGAGGCGATTCGAGGAAGTCAGTGTTGAAGTAGTTATAGGCCAGCACCGAACAGCCGACCGGTGCCACGCCCACAGTACGCTCGCGAAGCCCCAGTTCGTCGAGAACCTCCGCTACCAATCGATGAATAATCCCGTGGGTGCATCCAGGGCAGTAGTGTGTCACGACATCGTTGAGCGACTCTGGTCGAGAGAACGTGGTCTTGTCCGGTTCCATGTTCAGACCCCTCCGCGCTTCGACGTTGTCTGTCTGTGGGTGCCGACCAAGGCCTTTAACTGCTCTCTGACTTCCTCTGGTGATGGCACAATTCCCCCTGTGCGTCCAAAAAATTTCACCGGCCGGGCGCCCGCTGTCACCCGTTCGACATCTTCGACCATTTGCCCCATACTCATTTCGACCGTCAACACCGTCTCAATGTTCGCTTTGTTGACTTCAGTCTTGAGCTGCTTCTCAGGATAGGGGAAGAGCGTTATCGGTCGAAAGAGGCCGATCGAGATCCCCTCTGCTTCCAGCTCGTCGATAGCTGTCTGACAGATTCTCGCCATGGTGCCATACGAGACGACCAGAATGCGATTCTCAACGCTAATCTTGTACAGCTCGCACCGAGTCTCATGGGCCTTCATGCGTTCGTATTTCTGGTGCAGGGTCACATTGTTCTGCTCCAACGCAAGTGGATCCAGAAACAGTGACTTGACGATCAGGGGAGAGCGTCCCTTTGCGCCCGTCGCTGCCCAGTCCTTTGCCGGCAAGGGGGGCTCGCTATAGTTTTCGGGGAACTCCGCGGGCTCCATCATCTGGCCGATCATCCCGTCGCCGATAACCATCACCGGGTTGCGATACTTGTCCGCCAGATGAAAGGCCAGCATGGTCAGGTCAACTGCTTCCTGAACCGACGACGGCGCCAACCCGAGGATGCGGTAATCTCCGTGCCCGCCCCCTTTGGTCGCCTGAAAGTAGTCTGACTGTGCGGGTAGAATCCCTCCCAGCCCAGGGCCACCGCGCATGATATTGACCACAACGCACGGCAGCTGTGCCCCAGCCATATACGACAACGCTTCCTGCATCAGGCTGATCCCCGGGCTCGACGACGACGAAAAGACGCGTTTGCCTGTTGCCGCCGCACCGAACAGCATGTTCCCTACAGCGATTTCGCTTTCGGCTTGAAGAAATACGCCTCCCACCTCTGGCATGCGCTTGGCCAGGTACTCTGCGACTTCGGTCTGAGGCGTGATCGGATAGCAGAAGTAGTTGGTGGCGCCGGCACGAAGAGCCGCCTCGGCGATTGCTTCGTTGCCTTTCATCAGAACTTTGGACATGCTACTCCCGCTCACATCTCAATAGTCGAACAGAACATACATTTGCCCGTGGGCGTGAACAGCGATGGCCGCATCCGGGCAGGTGATCGCACACATCCGACATCCGATGCAGCGCGATGGATCATGCATTTGTGCGTAGAAGTATCCACGCAGGGTAATCTCCTTGGACATCGAGAGTATCTGTTGCGGACAGGCCCGCACGCACAATTCGCATCCTTTGCAGTGATTCTTGTCGATCGTAATGCCGGGCATCAGTGTATTCTCAGCCTCTTGTCAGTCCAGGTGCGCGCCTTGTGCTCCCAGGGTTTGACCAGCGCTCGATCCAATGGGAAAAGGGGAACGCCTATGTCGCGCATAGCGAGCTTCTCGCAAAGCGATCTCTCTGCACTCATGAATCGTATCGGCAGACCTGAGCGCGCGCCCACCTCGCGCGCCAGTTCGAACCCTTCGAGTACTGTTTCTGCTGTAGTGTCTTTCATCAGATGCGTATTCGAAATAATCCCCGTGAACTTCAAACGTGATGCCCCTTCTATCTCCTTGAGCATATTCATTGACCCGTTGATGTCCGATGTAAACGGTCGCTTCGCGTTCAATACCAGCAGCATGTCGTAGGTCTCCGTAGAAAACGCGTCAGCCAAAGAACTCAGGACTCGTGCACCGACGTCATCACCCCCCACGTCGAGAACGAGAAAACCTGTATTCCGGACAATCGCACCTTTGATTTCCGGAATGATGATCGGAAGATCGGCGAAGAGCTGCCCGCCCGCAGGGATGAGGCAGAAAACCCCACATCCTTCAAGTTCTGCGGCCGCCTCCCGCGATCGAAAATAGGGATTAACTATGTCGAGATCGGCGATTGAGACTTTAGCCGCACTATAGGAGGCAAGATGTCGAGCGAGGTTGACTGAAACCTCCGACTTACCGCTCCCGTAGCCACCAACAACGACGATCACTTGCTTGAATTCAATGGGAGAAACCGGACTGTCGTTGTTTTCCATCACTCGGCGACCGCGTCAATCTTCTTGAAAGCTATTCGCTTACAACCCAGCTCAAACGAAAGATAACCGTTCTGGTCATAATTGCCTCTAATGGAAAATATCGCTGAAATGGTCGCCAAAGTCAAGCTGGTATTGTGAAATAATTAACGATTTGATTCTCGTTGACACGTCTGATTTGCATAACTATACTATTACATTATATTGGCTTATAAGAAATCGCCACCACTTAAGTTGCACATGTCGGAGGACTCAGATTGACCATCCTCATCGCTCGCCCCGTAGGAATGACCGTGGTTCTTTCTTTGGTGGTCATCTCCGGTCTCTGTCTTCTGCTCGGTTGCACGACTGGGAGCAAACCTAAGACCATTTTTGAAGACCCGAAATTCGCCGGCTGGATCTTTTTTGAAGGCAAGAAC
Organism: uncultured Ignavibacteriales bacterium; assembly: GCA_964540105.1. GTDB lineage: Bacteria > Zixibacteria > MSB-5A5 > GN15 > FEB-12 > DATKJY01. The sequence continues at coordinate 897,655 of CAZILL010000002.1, forward strand.
GTTCGGATCTTTCATGCGCCGGGTCACCCTCTTGATACGAGTTTTTCGCAGATTGCAGGCAACTATGAGAAGTCGACCAAGAGAGTGTGCGACCTTCTTGGAATAGAAATCCCTGCCGACACTTTGACTGTTATCTACTATACCGGCTACGGACAGGGGCGTGAGATGACTGGCAGAGAGTATCCGTTCGTCGAAAACGGGATCATCCATTTTTGGCTCCCCAGTTATCTTGGTCCGACGTTAGTTCAATACTTGATGGGTCATTTCAGCACAGTTATGCCGAAGCATATCTTTCTCCAGCATGGGATGATTGCCTTGTTCGACTTCTCCGGTCAAAACTACCACGCGTCGACAAGCGGCTATGTGAAGAGCAAGGACTTCATCCCGCTCGAAAAACTTGCCGTCGACACCTCCATAAACAGCGACACCGAGCGCTTACAATCAGCCGAGGCTGCGTCCTTTGTCGCCTACATCCTGGCTAACTATGGAGCCTCGAGATTGAAGACGATGTTTGAGTCGCAGGCGTCGTTTCCCCAGATGGTACAGGAGCTCTTTTACGAACCGATTGATTCGCTACAATCGAACTGGTTAAACTTCGCGCTAGAAAACACTCCTCCCGATACGACCACAGAGAAATCAGCAAGTGAGCATGAGTGAGCAAGTCCTCCACCGACACATAGGTGAGCACAGAGGTGACAATGACTGAAAACGATTGGAAGACAGCGATAACCGACATAGGCCCCGGCAAGATCCGCGTCCGTGGCTATGACATTGCCGACATTATGGACAAGCTCTCGTACGCCGAGGCTGTCTACCTGATCCTCAAGGGAGAACTCCCGACCAAAGCCGAAGCGGCGCTCATGAATGCGATCCTTGTGTCGTCAATAGATCATGGTGCCTCACCGCCTTCGGTACTTGGCACGCGCACCGTTCTCTCCGGAGGTAACTCTCTGAATGCCGCGCTCGCAGGTGGAGTGCTGGTGATCGGCGATACTCACGGGGGGGCGATCGAACAGTCCGCGAAGATCCTGCAGGAATGGGTCACGCGAGGCGCCGACGTGACGGTTCTGGCCGCGCAGCTTGCCGATTGGCTTGACCAGTCAAAACGACGAATGCCCGGTCTTGGCCATCGGCTTCACACCATTGACCCTCGGACCGGAAAGCTGTTCGAGATTGCGGCTCAGCACGGCTTCAGCGGCCGTCACATCGAGTTGATGAAAGCCCTTGAGCAAACACTTCGCGTCAAGCTCGGGAAGCCACTGCCAATCAATGTCGACGGAGCCATTGCCGCTGTCATCTCCGATATGGGGTTCGACTGGCGTCTGGGTAAAGGGTTCTTCATCATCTCCCGAGTCCCCGGGCTCTTGGCCCATGCCTACGAAGAAATGACACGCGAAAAGCCGATGCGAAAGCTCGGACCACTACCTTATTCCTACGACGGTCCACCCGAAAGAAAGATCGGTTAGGTCATAGCGGACCGACTACCTTGACTTCATCTCCCAGGCCCCGCATGGCTTTGATTTACAACTGGTGTCTGCCTTCTGCGAAGATCATGGTCATGGCATACCTGCTCCTCCAGATGTCTTGCGCTCCACCGAGACCGGCTGTTCCGAGAGCGGTAGAGGCACCGACCGAAAAAGCACGTGCGACAGTCCGTCCCGCTGATCTCGTCGTCGAACCCGGCGACGGCAAGATGACTCTTATATGGGCTAAGGCTGGGGCAGGACTCATGAGCGGATACAACATTTACACATTCAGTGCACCTATCTCAGGCGACGCCATTGTCAGTGCAGCTCTTGACACTCTCAAGCCGCTTAACCTCGTGCCTTACCCGGGAGACACTAACCCAGACGATAATCTCGAGAGCTTCGAGGCTGACAACCTCGAAAATGGCGTCAAGTACTACGCCTTTGTCCGTGTAATCTATCCAGATCGTTCTCTATCCGTCCCCTCGAATGTCGCGACGACCGTCTGTGGCCCTCGTGGTTCAATCGATCTGGCTGCCAGATTTCAATCGGATCACGATGGATATTCCCTGTTGAAGAACCGGTATGTCCGAGCCGACGCGTCCGATAACGATATCCTCTTCTTCACTAAGGATGGTCGAGATTACCTGGCCTCACCCGGTCGGCTTGATGGTTTTCTGCGCAAGACAACGTTGACCCTGCTTCCCGTAGAAGGAGGAGTTGCCGAAGTCCGGCAATACCTTCGCGGTCATCAGGTCACTACCGAAGAAGACAGATTGCAGGTGAAGACTGGTTCCTGGGTCCTGCTGCAAACGATCGAGGGGTATCATGCCCTTCTCAAAGTTCTCGACGTTACTGGACGCGGCAAAGAACGACATCTGCGCGCCACCTTTGCGGTCTGCCCGCTTGCCGACGAACTCGTTTTCTAAGAAGCTCTGATTCAGAGAGGAACCTGGTAAAGAACGCCGGGAAGGGAGTCTGTTCAGAAGGGAATTCTCTCACGCGACCAACCCTGCAATCAAATCACCCGGCGGTGCCGATAGCCAACACCGCCGGACGCTTCGACCCTATGGCGTGCGTGCAGAATCTGCATGATCCCACCCCTCACGCCACGCTCTGCACGCGTTCGAGAAGAATCGGGCGACAACTTGGAATTACCGTCACGTCCCTCTCAGCTCAGGTATCCCTCAGGACGGGATGCCCCCTCGCTTGTGATCGGAATTAGCAATTCGCTTGCCGTTCATGCTGGCTCAGAGACAGCCATGTCGCGCCCTGTGTAACAACAGGTTATGGCAAGTCAGATTCTCCGGATTGACCTGCGCGAGGTCAAAACACCCCAATCCATCCCAATTCATCGAGGTATTCTTGACCTCGCGAGTGTGAATTCCACTGCTCGCGAAGAAATACGTGCGAAGATTAATTGTGGTTAGTCACTTGACTTGACCGGGAAGTGTGCGACGCCGCCTGGGCGTTTCTCAATCGGTGCGCTCTCCAACTCAGGATCCTGCTTTTCAGTCAACTCGTTTCCGAGGATTGCTAAAGCACAACTATTGAGTGCGTCACGCAATTCACCTGCCCGAAAGGTCTGTGCCCAAAGCGTATGCTTGGCGCGCAGGCGATCGTCAAACTCCCCAAGGTAGCGTTGCTCAAGATTCTGGATCTTTTGGCGTTCTGCTTGCTGCCAGTCGTTAAAGAGTGCCAGTACGTACACTCCTCGACCGGGTAGGTCAAGAGTCTCCGTGATCGTGATAGCGTAGCGATTAACCTTCGTTCGCAGCGAAAGGGCCAGGCGAACCCTTCGGCCGGTCGTCAGCCCGAACTCTTCACTCGAAGCCGGAAAGACCTTGAGCCGCCTTTCCCATCCGTTCCCCTCCGCAAGACCCGGGAACTTGAGATCGGCCAGCCACTCAAGGAACTCCCCTTTGACCGCATCCAGATCCATCAGAGGGTTGGATTTCTGAAGCTCACTTAGAACGGCGGCCTTCAACTCTTTAGAAACTGCCATACGATATCCGACCGGAAATCATAAGAAAAGGTCCTCATGTTCTACTATCGGTCGTTACCTATCAAGGCTTGACGGCTTGGCCTCCCTCAGGCAGAGTGAAATCTCTTGAGGTTTTTTTTCTTGTGCTGATTGACGCCGAAACTGCATTTTTGATCTGTTATTCGAATGACCGGCTGATAATGGCTGGAAAGGTAAGAGAAGGAGAATGATCATGTCTAAAGGGAAAGACAAAGGGCGTCGCGAAACAAAGAAGCCGAAGAAACAGAAACCCGCCCCGGCCCCGAGTCCGGTCAAGTCCGGTCCGCCGAAGAACTGATTTCCAGAAAACAGACTTCAAGAGTCGTGCTCGAATCCTCTCGGGCACGACTTCTATTATCACTTCAGCAGGAATGAAAGAGCTCACCGGGTAATCACCGGCATCCAAAAAAATACCTGGCAACCCTATGATTGCCAGGCAGGTAGATCTGTTGGGATTTACTCAGTCGCCCCAACACTAATCTGTCGAGGCGGGACTAAGTAGCAGTCACCTCAGTGTGATTTGTTGTTATAATAGGACCACCTCCTTTCTACTGTAACCCCAATAAACAGTCCATCTCTCCATCTTGCAAGATTAAACAGACGAACTCGATGCGTTTTTTTCTCGGGCTACGCATTCAAAGTCTATCCGAAGATAATGTTCTTTGGCCGTCTAACAAGATAGACAGATAGTCCGATATAACTGGTATGGCATCGCAAAAAAGAACGCCGGCGCAGCGCTCTGCCGGCTCCCCTGACCTTCTCAACTGGAGCCCGATCTTTTCTGTTCAGATCGACGCCATGGACAAACAGCATCAGCACCTGATCAGTCTTGCCAATTACCTCCTGATCGCTGAGAAGAATGGTGATAGCCGGGAAGCCGTTGGCCGGGTCCTGGCCAGCTTAGTGGAGTACACTCATAAACACTTCGCTTCCGAAGAGCGACTTATGCAGGAGATTCGCTTCCCCGGACTTTCGGAGCACAAGGAGCAGCATGAACAGATCTGTCGGAGTATTATAGATCTGGAGAATCGCTTCAACAATGGGCAGAGCGTACTTGCTTCAGAGGTCGTCTACACGATCCGCAATTGGCTGGTGAACCATGTACAGGCCGCCGACCGGATGTACGGCATTCATTCCAGGAGACATCGTAAGGCGCTTGCCAAGGTTTGAATGGGCTTCGTCGCGAATCACGCCCGCACTCACTTCTTTCGAAAGTAATTGACCCTGCCGTGCCGTGTCTCTTTCTTCCGGCATGCCGCACCTGACCACTTCGTCTCCGCTGCAGTATATCAAAGGGGTCGGTCCTCGGAAAGCCGAGCTTCTCACTCGGGCCGGTCTGAAAACCGTCGCAGATATCCTCTACTATTTCCCTCGCGCCTACCTTGATCGAACCTCTGTTCGCCCCATCGGCCAGATTCGCATCGGCGAGTATGTAACTGTCATTGGCGTCGTCAAAGCCCACGGCCTCCTATACGGCAAGAGACGACGATACGAGGTCATTCTCGATGACGGCACCGGCTCGATCGAATTAGTCTGGTTTCAGGGAGTCTCCTACTGGCGCAGTACATTCGAAAAGGGACAGATCTATGCTGCCTCCGGCATGGTCAGTTCCTTCATGGGCACGCAGATCATTCACCCCGATCTGGAACGTCTCGAGGACAATAGTGACCGTATGATTCATGCGGGGCGCATAATCCCCATATACCCTCAGACAGCCGAGTTGTCAAAGGTCGGGTTAAACAGCAAAGGGATGAGACGTCTTACCACGGTCGTTTTCGATCAACTATCAGATCAGCTTCACGATCCGCTGCCCGATGAAGAGCGGCTTAGCCTTAACCTTCCCAAACTCCACGATGCGGTGCGCGCCATTCACTATCCAGAGTCGCGCGAAGAGATCGAACTCTCCCGAAGGCGACTGGCCTACGACGAGCTGCTCGAACTGCAATTCTTCGTCTACCCCAACAAGGGGAGGAAGCAGGTCGTGATCAAAACTCACCAATATCAGCCAGCTACCGACAAAGTCGATCAATTCCGTTCAGGGTTGGCCTTTTCCTTAACTCATGGACAGAGCAAAGCAATTGACGAAATCTTCGCCGACCTTCAGTCCCCTCATCCGATGGCCCGGTTGTTGCAGGGAGATGTCGGTTGCGGCAAGACTGTTGTTGCCCTCGCGGCCTGCGTTCATGCCGCCGAGAACAATCTCCAGAGCGCCTTCATGGTCCCTACTGAAATTCTTGCCGACCAGCACTACCGCAACTGGAAGCAGCTATGCGAATCGGTGGGTGTTCGCGTCGGGCTGGTCACAGCGAGTCTCGGGTCGGCGCGAAAGAAACAGATTGCGGCCAACTGCGCCGACGGTCACATCGACGTGCTCATCGGCACCCACGCCCTCATTTATGATTACATCACCTTTCCGAGGCTCGGGCTGGTTATCATCGACGAGCAGCATCGTTTCGGAGTCGAGCAGCGCGGCAGACTCTACCGCAAGGGAGACAACCCCGATCTTCTGGTCATGACGGCTACTCCGATTCCGCGAACTCTGGCTCTGACACTTTACAGCGATCTTGATATATCCACAATCCCCGAACTTCCCCCTGGGCGAAGGCCGTCCCGGACCGTCTGGCGTTCCGCCGTCACCCGCGACAAGGTCTATGCTTTCGTCCGTGACCAGGTATCCACCGGTGGACAAGCGTATATCGTCTTTCCACTCATCGAGCAATCGGAACAGTCCGATCTTCAGAGTGCGGAGAGCGCCTTCAATGAGCTCTCAGCCGGCCCGCTGCGCGGCGTATCGGTAGGTCTGGTTCATGGGCGCATAAAGGCTGCAGAACGAGACGCGACTCTGGAGCAGTTCCGACAAGGGACCCTCAAAGTACTCATCGCTACGACCGTAATAGAAGTTGGTCTCGATAATCCTAACGCCACCGTGCTTGTGATCGAACAAGCCGAAAGATTCGGGCTTGCGCAGCTTCACCAGCTCCGAGGACGGGTCGGGCGCGGCGAGCGGCAGGCCACGGTCGTCGCGCTGGCCTATCAGCCGCTGTCGGATATGGCTCGTCGCCGTCTCGACTACTTTGCGAGCACGACCGACGGTTTCGCTATTTCCGAAGCCGATCTCGAGCTCCGGGGACCGGGTGAAATCTTCGGCCTGCGCCAGTCCGGCCTGCCTGAACTGCGCGTAGCAAATCTCGGTCGTGATGGCGATCTCCTCGAGTCCGCCCGCACTCTGCTCGAACGGCTTCACCAGAACCAGAACCATCTTGACATAGCGTATCAATCCTTTTATCAGTACCTCTCGGCGCAAGCAGGGGAGCGCGATGTTCCCCTCGGTGGGGGATAGGCCCCTCACCGACATGACCTTCTGGAGGACTTATGAACGACGATACAATCGACATGCCCTTCTATCAGCTCATTCTCTCATTGCAGTCAGCGGCAGCGCTCCATATGGGGAAAGTCATGTCGCCCGTGAGCGGTGAAATCGAGCGCGACTTGAATTCGGCTAAGGGGACTATTGACTTGATTGAGATGATCCAGCGCAAGACAGTCGGCAATCTCACTGCCGATGAAAAGAAGTTCCTCGACCACATTGTGTTCGAGCTGAGGCTTAATTACGTTGACGAGACCGCAAAAGACAAGGCGTCTCCGGCGGAGAACCCAACGCTCAATTCCAACGCTTCTCCGGCCGACAATGAAAAGAAGAGCTGAGTTTCAGTCCAACTTCGTCTGAACGCTTGACTCCATGGTATAACACCTTGCGAGCAGACGGTTTGGAGAACAACCGGACCCCAATTTCGCTTGATTTTGCGTCGATAATCGGCTATTTTTTGTGAATGGATAAGATGGTAGAACAACGTACGCCCGCCATACCGATGGCTACTCTCATTGAGGCTTTTGGGCCAAACTTGGAGTTTGCCAAGAGCACTGCCGATTTGACCAGTTACCGGACCGGCGGACGGGCCAAGTATTTCCTCTCGGCCCGCTCAGCATCGGAGATCACGAGAGCCATCGAGTCTGCTACCCGCTTTGAGATTCCGTTTTTTGTCATTGGAGGAGGAAGCAATCTCCTCATCTCCGACGACGGTTATGACGGCCTGATCATCAAGGTCGACGTTACCGGAATTGCTCTTGTCGATGAAACCCACATCGACTGTGGCGCCGGCGAAGAGCTGATGGCTCTAGTGAACTTTGCCTCTGAGCGCTCTCTGACCGGCATCGAGTTCCTCGCGGGCATCTGGGGTTCTGTCGGCGGCGCGGTTTACGGCAACGCGGGCGCCTTCGGCGGCGAGATAGGACACACTATCTCGGAGCTGACGATCGTTGGCCATGACGGGACTGTACGGACCGTCGCTCCGGACTATTGCCGATTCGGTTACCGTGATTCCTATCTCAAGTCCACCCACGAAGTCGTTGTCGGTGTCCGAGTAGCGCTGCAGCACGGGGAGCGTCAAGCGATTGTCGATAAGGTGTCTGAGATTCTGAAATTGCGTGAATCGAAGCATCCTAACGATGCACTCACTGCGGGCTGCTTCTTCAAGAATATTCCCGATCCAAAGGAGAAGTTCGGAAAGCTCCCGGCCGGACGATTGCTTGAAGAAGTTGGTGCGAAGTCGCTTCGGGTCGGTGGAGCGGGTGTTTTCGAGAAGCACGCTAATATCATCGTCAACAATGGCAACGCGACCTCCAAAGATATCCGCAATCTGGCCGATATATTGAAGGCGAGGGTGCGGGAACGATTTGGCATTGATCTCCAGGAGGAGGTCATTCAGGTCGGCAGCTTTTGATTACAGGAGACCATATCGAACCTTATTTAACGAACTGACTTGAACGAAGAGAAGCGAGTTACTTGTGAACTTGCCGGCGTCGAATCGCACGCTGACACACATCACCCTACTGCTGATGGTCGCGCTGTTGACCCCATCAGCCCACGCGGTCATCGGATTCCAGGCCACCCTTGACAGCCCCGATCGTGTTGTTTCCTATTACGATGACATACTCTATCCCTTTTCCGCCGCACTGAATCCGAAGACGCACCCGCTACTTTCACCTAATCTCAATTTCTCGGGAAAACTGGAGAGCGCCGACTTCAAGAACAAGCAGCTCCGTTTCAAGACAGAGTATCGCCCGGGTTACTCGCTCATCCCAGCCGCTGTCGATGCCGAACAGTTCCTTTCCTACCGGATCGCCAAAGGAAACACCGACAAACTCATGGAGAGCGTCCGTCGATCCCGTTTTGACCAGAAACCGCAAGCCGGTCGTTCGGGACTTAATATCGGTGTCGCACTCCCCAAACGACTTGATCGAATCTTCGGTGAAGGGGGTGGGAACCTCAAGGTCACTGGTTATCGCCGAATCTCATTCTCGGGACGATCTCAGTGGTCCGATGCGGCCAGCACCGATCTGTACCGTCAAAGCAAATTCCCTGCCCTCAATATGGAACAAGCCTACCAGTTCGGCATTGAGGGGACGATCGGCAGCAAGATCAGCGTGAGGGTGACCGAGGATAGCCAGACCGATATCCCCCTCGCCAACCGTCTGATTATTCGATACAAAGGGGACGACGACGACATTCTGAAAGCTGTTGAAGCTGGCAACACCACTCTTGACTTGCCGAACACCCAATTCGTTGGCTACTCGGGTCAGATTCATGGCCTCTTTGGGTTCAAGGCTGTCGCCAAGGTTGGTCGGCTCTCCCTGACCGGCATTATGTCGCAGGAAAAGGGCTCCTCGGAGCGCTCAACCATCTCATCGTCGGGAGAACAGAATGCGCAGTACATCAGAGATTTTCAGAATACGGAGGCGCGTATTTTCGATTTAGGGGGAAGACTCGGGCCCGACAGCTTGTATCCCAACGATCGCATCGAGCGGTTGATTGTCTATGAATACGTCCAGGAAACTGACGTTTCCCGTTTGAAAGCCCGACTTGTCGTCAATCCGCTCAATCTGGAGCAGGATTCCAGTGCGATGGAACCCTCGAAGGTCGAAGTCAAGGGATACAAGGTCAAGGAAGTTGATCAGTCCAAGTACGAAGTCCGCGACGATTCGATCGGCAATAAGCACTACATCTACTTCAAGTCGACCCAAATGTACTCTTTTGGAGTATTCATGGAAGTTAGGCGTTCTGCCGGTCCAGACGCGGGAAAGCTCACACGCTTCGGCGACATTAGCATCACCGACTCGTCAGCGATCGAGAAGCCGATGGTCTTGAAAATGATCTACTCGAGCCGGGCGCAAACGGATCCCAGTCACCCGGTTTACGATTACATGTGGCGCAACTGCTACAATGTCCCCGTGAACGCTAACATCGCTGATCTTGACGTTAAAGTATTCAAAGGACTCCCCAACAATGAAGGGGCCACATCCAGTCTCGATTACCAGACTGCCAACGATCAATCGCAGGGAAATTATCTGAGGATTTTCGGTCTGGATCAATACAAGGGAAACAGCAATGTGCGCACACCGGATAATAAAGTCGATGATCGCCGAGAAATCTACAACCCGGACTGGGGCTTACTGATCTTCCCCAGTCGGTATCCGTTTAATTCCGATACGACTTTCTCCGACGAGAACGGTACCAGCACGGCCAAACTGATCCAGAAAGTTCCCAGTATCTATCACTACACCTCGACGACGGAGAAGACTCAAAATAGCCACTACTATATCCAGCTGTCGAGCAAAGCTCGAAGCTCTCTCATACGCCTCAACAAAGTGAACATCATCGAAGGCTCGGACCGGGTAACGCTCAATGGGGCGCCGCTGGCACGCGGCACCGACTACAGTATCGATTACAACTTTGGGTCCATCACTTTGCTTACGCCCCGAGCTAACGATCCGAATGCGGTAGTCAATGTCGACTTTGAATACGCTCCATTCCTTTCCCTTCAGAAGAAGACTCTCCTCGGTGTGCGTGCCGAATACGAGTGGAGCGAGAATTTCAAATTCGGCGGAACCGTTCTCTACAAGTCCGACAAAGCTCAGGATCGTAAACCGCGTGTCGGTCAGGAAACCGCCGAGATGCTCGTTATGGATTTCGACACCCGTTTCAGAATAACTCCCAGCTTCCTGACCAAGGCGGTTGATGCCCTCCCGTTGGTCACCACCGAGGTGCCATCTGCGATCAATTTTTCGGCGGAAGTGGCCCAGTCCCGCCCCAACCCGAACGTCGACAACGCCGCATACATAGATGACTTCGAATCGGCGGTGGAGCAGCTCAGCCTGGGAATGACTCGCACCAACTGGACCAAATCGTCTCTCCCGAAACAGCTCGTGCCTAGGAACTCATCAGAAAGTCAATATGCCCGCGCCAAGCTCCTGTGGCATAACCCACTGGGAGGCGTGCAAGTCGACTCCGTTTACAATCGCGACAAGGCGCCCGGCGAGGGAACGATCAACTCGTTTCGCATGATTTATCGACCGGAAACATCCCCCTCCTGGGCCGGAATCATGACCTACTTTGCCTCGCGCGTTGATCCCAAGCGGGCCCAGCTCTTCGAAGTACGCCTGAAGGGAAACAAAGGTGTCCTTCACTTTGACTTCGGGAAAATTACCGAGACCATCGATCCGAACTACATCGCGACTGAGGACACCAGCAGTAAGGGTCGCATTGACGACTTCGAAGACGTTGGACTCGACGGCAAGGCAGATGAGCAGGAATATGTGGTCATCAATGGTGACACGACTTGGCAAAACGACACCCTTCACGACCCAAGCGGTGACAATTGGTATTTTCAGGGGGAAGGGAAATGCCCGGTCGCGAACTGCAACGCCGATACATTTCAGGCGCTGATAAGAGATCCAAACTCTCCCATATTCTATGACTGGCTGAACGGAACCGAAGGAAACCTGAAAGATCCGGCCGTCATCGGAAAACCTGACCAACAGAAGCTCGGGCAGGTGCTCAGCACTGAAAACCGCTATTTCTCGTATAAGATCGACTTATCCAACAGTCCCTTCCGGATCGAAAGCTCCAAAAGAGGAGATTGGTACACGTATCGGATACCAATCCGCGATTCCTCCGCGCTTGACAAGATCGTCAGAGACGATTCGACTCAATCGCCCAAGTGGTCAGATATCTGGCATGTGCGCGTCTGGATGGAAACCCCCCGCGACAAGCAACCTGAAACCGCTAGCGTGGAAATTGCCGCGTGGTACTTCGTACAGTCCAATTGGGCCGACACATTGCTTTCGAAGCCGCGCTCCCTTGACACGGCGCGGTTTCTTGCCGCCTCGGTCAGCACCGAGGATGGCACGTTCACCAAGCCCGATGACGTCCCAGACGTCGTGGACAAGACCAATAACGTCACTGAGCCCCAACGGGGGTTGGCACTCGTGTATAACAACTTTCGTTCGGGTGATACCGGCATGGTGGTCAAGCGACTCCTCTCCGTCGAGAAATACACAGGTTATCGTCGGATGAAAATGTACGTGCACGGAGATGAGCACGTCGACCGATCACGCCAGCCACGTTTCTTCTTTCGACTTGGTCGGGACTCACTCAACTACTATGAGTACTTTACCCAGCTCCGCCCGGGATGGAACGACAGCAACGAGGTCAATATCGACTTCAACGAGTTAACCGCGCTCAAAGTGTCGTCGGAGAAATCGACCGAGAAGTATCGGGTGAAGGGGGCGCCCAGCATCAACGATGTCATCTACTTTGCCGCCGGCATCACTGTCGATTCTGCCAGTGCTCCCATCGGCGTCGCTGATTCCGGTCAGGTTTGGCTCGATGAACTGCGCGTCACCGACGTGCGCCGCGACCGCGGCAACGCCGGGCGCGTGCATGTCGACGGATCGTTCGCGGATCTCATCACCTACAATGCCTCATGGTTAAAGCGTGACCCATTTTTCCGTGGTGTTTCAGCTGCGACCCGTGGCGGCGGAGGTGACAACCTCGGTAGCGGGAGCACTCAGATAACCTATGACTACAGCGTCACTCTGAACCTGGACAAGTTCCTTCCGCGATCCTGGACCCCTCGGTTGCCGGTTTCTTACAGTTACTTCAACGATGTCAAGATCCCGCTCTTGCGCACGGGTTCTGATATCATTCTTCCGAAAACGGCCAGCGATTCTGAAAAGAGCACGATCGAAACTCACAATTTCAGCGTGAACGAGGCCTTCAGCCGGAAGGGAAGGAACCCGCTCTTCAATCTGCTTCTGAATCGCCAGAGCGCCAGCTTCTCCTACGGACGTAGCACGAGCCGATCGGCCACGAATCCGCTGATGCTCGGCGAGAATTACAATATCAACGGAAACTTCGACATGGCGGTGCAGAAACCGCCTGTTCTTCCCATTTTCTTCTGGGCGAAGCCGATCCCAATCCTGAAGAGAATCTCAAAGTCAAAGCTTGGACTCTATCCAACCACCTGGCAGTGGTCCGGACGGTTCAATCGAGATCTCTCCATCACCACCGATATCAATAGGAACACCGTGAGTTCCCTCAGGCGAACCATGGACTTACAGACCAACCTCAACTACAAGGTGTTCGACAACCTCTCGGCTACCTACAGCTACCAAACTGTGCGCGATATTTCCGATCCCGATCTGGTCACGCTTTCGATACGAAAACTTCGTCTGGGTATTGAAACAAACTACTCGCAGAACTTCTCGTCTACCTACGATCCGAAGCTCTTCACCTTCCTTACTACGGGATTCCAGTTTAGCAGCACGTACACCGATCGCTACGAGCGCCCTACCGATTCCCGTGCCGCAAGTCTGTCGAGTTCATGGTCGGTCTCCGGCACGTTTCGCCACCTTTCCTTCCTCGGCGGGGATCGTTCACAACCGGGTGCAGCCTCCGCGACCGGTCGTGGCTTTATCGATTCCTCGGCCGCGAAAGTGAAAAAGACCGGCCGACCTCTGTACGATTACCCTTTGTCACTCCTCCGCTTTCTCACCGGCTGGATACAGCCGATCGGCTATCGCTACAGCACGGGTTACAATAATTCGCTTCCCGGAGTCAAGGATCGCCCCAATTTTGGGTACCGACTCGGACTCTATCGCTTCGCAGACGTCCCTACCGTCCGCGTCAGCCAGACCGTGACTGCCGGAGAGAGCGAGAACTACGAACTCTCCTCAGGTTTCGGTTTCCTGGGCGGGTTGTCCACCGATGTGCGCTTTCGCCGAGCGATCACGCGTGATCTCATCAGGCAGGGAAGTCGTTACGAGAATGTCAGCACCGGCTGGCCCGACCTGAGCATTCGCATTAATCGCTTCACGAAATTCCCTTTTGTCAAAGATCTTGTCAATCGGTTCATTACGGTGTTTGCCCCGCAAACATCCTATACTCGTCAGACCAAAGAGCAACGCGACCTCTCGGCCGGCTATCTCACGAGTCGATCGATCTCTACCGATCGCAGTCCGCTCCTGTCCGTCACCTTCCGAGTGTTTCGCTCGCTGTCAATGTCCGGCTCGTACGGCACTGGTTCGTCCAATGACTTTAGTTACAACCAGACCACGGGAACGCTGCAAACGGAGTCCCGAACCCGCCAAAGCTCTGTAGCCCTTACGGCTCGTTACAGCTTCACCGCGCCCGGCGGGCTGCGCATCCCTCTCCTGGGGAGGCTGAAGTTCAACTCGGTGATGAGCATCGATGTCAATGTGAGAAAGAGTACTCGCTACGGAGAGTCCAGGGCTGCAGGCGAACGCTTCAAGAAAAACACCGATAACTCCGACTTCTCCGTCAACCCTGTCATCAGTTACAGTTTCAGTCAGCAACTGAAAGGAGGACTGCAGGGAACCTGGCAGGATACCAACGACGCCTACAACAAGCGCAAGAACCACGTTCGCCAACTTCAGATCTGGGCGGAGTTCCGTTTCTGACATCTTTTCGTTTGACACCTCCGCGCGTTTCACTCTTATTCCCCACGTGCGTGGTACCGGCCTTCTCATCTTGCAGGCGACAATCCTCTTCTTGGCCTGTTCGGCGACCCATGTTACTCCCCCCGAGTTTGATGGCGAACGAGCGCTTTCATATGTAAATCAACAGGTAGCCTTTGGTCCAAGAGTCCCGGGATCGGCCGCTTGGGCTAATTGCCGCGCCTCCTATTACAGCCATTTCATAAAGCTCGGCCTTACTGTCGATTCTCAATCCGCGACTTTCATCGATCCTTACTCAGGCGCAGTCAAGCCGCTTGTCAATGTGATCGCTCGCGTACGACCTGCGAACGCGGCATCAACGACCGTTCTTCTCGTGGCCCACTACGATAGTCGACCGCGCACTGAGAACAACTCCGACCCCGCCCGCAAAGGCGATTCCCTGCTTGGGGCCAACGACGGAGCTTCCGGTGTGGCCGTTCTCATGGAACTGGCGAATGTTTTTGCTACAGAACCTCCTGCTGTCAACGTCGATCTCCTGCTCGTGGATGCCGAAGACTGGGGTGAAGAAGGAGACACTGACTACTACCTCCTCGGGTCGCGGCACTTCGCTTCAAGCACACCGAAAGAAACTTACGCGTTCGCAATCGTCCTGGATATGGTCGGCGACAAAGATCAGGCAATCTATCGCGAGCAATACTCAGAACGTTTCCACAAACCGCTTAACGATCTGGTCTGGCACACCGCACAGCAACTACACATCACGGGTTTTATCGACTCAGTGAAATACGCTGTTACCGATGATCATCTCCCCTTGAATGTCGCCGGAATTCCCACTATTGATATAATTGATTTTGATTATCCGCACTGGCATACCGAGCGCGACACTCCCGACAAATGTAGCCCGCAAGCGCTGGCGAATGTTGGGCACGTCCTGGCCGACATCATCTACAATCCGTCGACATGGCCCAAGAAATGATTAGACAGCCCCGCGATTTCCCATCTATCGAGGAACTCCTTCAGCACGATGAGCTAATGCCGCTGATCGACGCTCTTCCGAGGCCTATCGCCGCTGAAGTCATCAAATCTGTGGTGGCGTCACGCAAGCAGGGCCTCAAAGAGAGTGCAGAGCCGATTACCGTTCAATCCCTGATAACCTCCATCACGGATGCGTTGTCTCTGGCCAAGCGACGCGAGATTCGTCGGGTCATCAACGCTACCGGCGTTATCATCCACACCAACCTGGGTCGCGCCCCACTCTCGGACTCTCTCTTCGAATCCGTACGAAATGCTGTTACCGGCTATGGCAACATCGAATTTGATCTCACCACAGGTCAGCGCGGCTCCCGGGGTACTGCTTGCGAGCACTATTTGTCGACACTGGCCGAAGCCGAGAGTGCCACTGTTGTCAATAACTGTGCCGCCGCTCTGTTTCTCATCGTCAACAGCCTCGCCAACCGCAAGAAAGTGATTATTTCGCGCGGCGAGCTGGTTCAAATCGGCGGTGGCTTCCGGATTCCCGACATCCTTCGCCGGGCCGGCGCCCGACTGTGCGAGGTTGGAACGACCAATATTACTACCCTCGCCGACTACGAGCAGAACCTTGAGCCGTCCGTCGGTCTGATTCTCAAAGTGCACAAGAGCAACTTTGTGCAAGCGGGATTCACCGATGAAGTACCTCTCAAAGAGCTCGTCGCGCTTGGTCATAGCCACAAAATCCCGATTGTCAACGATCTTGGCAGCGGCCTCTTTTCCCAGACTGCGAAACTTCTCACCGATCAGGAGCCTACGGTTCAGCAGTCAGTTCGCGCAGGCACGGATCTGACCTGCTTTTCCGGCGACAAGATGCTCGGGGGACTTCAGTCGGGACTGATTGTCGGAAAGAAAGATCTCATCGTGCAATTGAAGAAGAACCCTCTCTTTAGAACGGTTCGCGTCGACAAGATCGTCCTCGCCATGCTCGAGCGCCTTCTGGTTTCGTATCTCAACGATTCCGCCACGGTTGACATCAGACTCTGGTCACTCCTTGCGGTACCGGTCTCCGATCTCTATCGGCGCGGCAAGCAGATACTGAGCGAACTCGGAAGTCCGCACGGCCTAAGCGTCGAGGCGACCAGTGCGTATGTCGGCGGTGGAGCCCTGCCCGAATCCGAAATCCCCTCGGTCGGAATCGTCTTCTCTTCTGTTTACAGAGCATCCGAGCTCTTGACTCGATTCCGCGCGTGCGAGACTCCGATCATTGGTCGCATCGACAATGACCGCCTCATTCTCGATCTGAAGGCGGTCGACGAAGCAGATTTCCCCGCCCTCATCTCGTCCATACGCGCCTGCATTGTCAAGGCTTGATGTCGCTGCCATGATAGTCGTCGGGACCGCAGGGCACATCGATCACGGCAAGTCATCGATCGTCAAACGTCTGACAGGTACTGACCCCGATCGCCTGCCTGAGGAGAAGGCACGCGGTATGACCATCGATCTTGGTTTTGCTTTCTACCACACGCCCGCCGGTGAACATATCGCCTTTGTCGATGTCCCTGGGCATGAACGACTTGTCAAGAACATGATCGCTGGTGCGGGAGGTGTTGACATCGTCATGCTTGTCGTGGCTGCCGATGACGGTTGGATGCCGCAGAGCCAAGAGCATTTCCAGATTGTCAAACTGCTCGGTGTGCACTCCGGCCTAATCGTCATTAACAAGACCGATCTCGTAGATTCAGACTGGCTCGATCTGCTCGATCAGGATCTGACCAGTCGACTCGCCGGTTCCTTTTTGGCTACCGCTCCCCGATTTCGTGTCTCCGCACAGACTGGCGACGGCTTTGACAAACTCAAAGAACATCTCGACGGAGTTCCGGGCGCCATTCCTGCCCGGGGCGACCGCAGGAAAGCGCGAGTTTACATCGATCGATCGTTTGTCCGCCCCGGCATTGGCGGCGTCGTGACCGGCACGCTTCGGGGTGGGTCCCTCACCCTCGGCCAGAACGTAGGTATTTGGCCATCACAAGCGGTCGGCAAGATTCGCTCTCTTCACTCCGAGAATCAGGAAATCCAGATTGCTGTCCCCGGACAGCGAACAGCTGTCGCCGTGACCGGGGTTGACAAGGATCTCCTCGTCCGTGGAGGGGCTATCACTGATCGCATCGACCTGGCTTTCTTCACAGAGCATCCGGTTCTGGCGCTATCGGTCGATCTTCTCGCGGAGTCGCCGTTTCCCTTGGAGGATCACCGCCGTGTCCAAGTTCTGGTTGGTACTTCTGAAGTAGATGGTGAAGTTCGAATCTACTCCGATCAACCCATTCGTCCGGGAGGCAGCGGCGTCGCGTTCTTTCGCCCCGACACGCCGCTCTTCACGCTCGTCAGCGACCGGTATATCCTCCGACTCCCAACGCCAATGGTCACACTGGGCGGCGGTGTTGTGCTGGATCATAGGGCTCATCTCCCGCGTCGCAAGGACGTTCCCGCCCTTGGCTATCTGGAAGCCCGCCGCGCGGGCACGCTCGACGCCTACGTAATCTCCGAATTGATCAAACTCGGCATGGCTCCAGTGGACCGACTCCTGCGCGAATCTGCTTTCTCACCCGACGAGATTGCGGTGACCCTCGACTCGCTGGTCAAGACGCGCCGAGCCGCGCGCTTTCAGCAGTGGGCGTATCATCCAGAATCCTCAACGCAGGCGATCGATCAGTTCGGTCGACGATTCTCCGACTACTTGAAAGAGAATCCTCATCTCAAGGGAGTTTCGTTTGAGCAACTCGCGCAATTCTCTCCCTACTCGTCCGACGCCACCCGCCCGCTGGTTGACCTTCTCCTGTCCACCAACCTGCTTGTGCGTTCCGCCGACCGCTACGATCTGGCCGGTCGTGGCATGAGTCTCAAGGGACTGATCAAAGAAGCGCACGACCAAATCATGTCACTCCTGAGCGAACAGCCGTACGCGCCCCCCTCGCTGGCGGCCCTTGCGGCGCCCGGAAAGAACCACCAGCACGCGATCAAGTATATCCTTGAGAGCGGCGAAGGATACAAGTGCGGTTCCGAGTTCATCTTTATCAGCTCAGCTTGGAACGAGTTCATTGGGTTCATTCGCTCCACCCTTACAAGCAAGCCGAATATGGCCGTAACCGAACTGCGCGAGCGTTTCGGATTGACGCGCAAATATGTCATCCCGATTCTCGAAGAGACCGACCGGATCGGCCTGACCAAACGTCAGGGAGATACCCGTGTTAGAGGAGACCGCTTTGAAAGCCAAAACCCTGTTCTATAACTGCAACATCTACACTCAGACCGAGCCCGCCTGTGTCAATTCTATCGCCCTGTACAGGAACCGCATCGCCGCTGTGGGCAATAATCTACAGCACGACCCCGACTTTGCTTCTTACGCCAAGTGCGATCTGCGCGGGCGAACCATTATTCCGGGACTCGTCGACGCTCACACCCATCTGTACTACTTCGCCCTCTCCTTGGGTCGAGTCTTTCTCGACGCTCCGCCCACAATCGACGCTTGTCTTGAAACGATCCAGCGCTTTGCCTCCAGATTGCCGGCAAACGAATGGGTGGTCGGCGAAGGCTATGCGCCCGACCGTTTCAATCGTCGACTCGAGCCGGATCGCTATCTGCTCGACTCCGTTACCGGTGGACGTCCCGCCTTCATTTTCTCCAAAGACCAGCATTCGGCTTGGGTGAACAGCCTCGCGCTTGAAATTGCCGGCATCACTCGGACATCGCCCGATCCCGACGGCGGTGTGATCGTCCGCGATTCCGACGGCGAGCCGATCGGCATTTTGCGTGAGGGCCCTGCCTATCTGCCGGTCCACAGTCGCATTCCACTACCGCCCCGCGCCGAGATCCGTCGCCGCTATCATCTCGCTTTGGATCACGCTTACAAGAAGGGGGTCACCGGCGTGCACTCCTTCGATGGCCCCGACGCCTTGCCGTTCTTTGAGGAGCTGGCCGAAACCCAGTCGGTCGGGCTGAGAGTCAATTACTACCCGGCCGCCCGATTGCTTCCGGCTCTCCTGAAGAGCCGCACATATTATGGCACAGGAACTGAGCTCTTTCGCATTGCTGGGATCAAGCTCTTCGCCGACGGTTCGCTCGGCAGCCAGACCGCGCACTGTTTTCAGAAGTATCTTGGATCGAAAGACAACTACGGTATTGCGACCGCTTCAGTCGACGACATGGCTGAGATCATGAAACAAGCCGGCCGGCTCGGTCTTCCTTGCGCCGTTCACGCGATTGGTGATCACGCTGTCTCAAACGTCCTCGACGCTCTTGAGAGCGCCGCCCCGCGTCTCCATTTCGGTGCACGTCATCGCATCGAGCACCTTCAACTCATCCGACGCGCCGACATCGCGAGTCTGAAACGACTCGGCGTCGTGGCCTCAATGCAGCCGTCCCACTGTCCGTCTGATATCGATCTCATCCGCACATATTGGGGAAAACGTGGAGCCAACGCCTTCATCTTTCGTACCTTGGTCGACAAGGGGATCGACCTCGCTTTCGGATCTGACGCTCCCATCGAGCCGCTTGACCCGATCGCCGGCATTGCTGCTGCTGTGCGTCGTGCGAAGCAATCCAGTCGCGACCTGTTTTATCCCGATCAGAGAATCAGCATAGAAGAAGCCCTCTTTCGTTTTACTGCCGGCCCGGCTATTGCCGCCGGACAACAGCACTGTCGCGGCTATCTCCTGCCCGGCTATCCTGCCGACCTCGTTATTCTCGACGAAGACATCACCAGGACCGCGCCATCGAAACTGTACCAGCTCGCACCCGCAGCTACCATCCTCGATGGGAAGATCAAATACTGTCATGCGTCGCTGAAACTCTGATCCCTCGCTGCCATCTGGCTTCAGCGCTTTATTTGCATTGACACCAGACTACACACTTGTGCATATTGCTTCCGGGCGACTGAGAACAATTATGAAACAAAGAATCATCCTCATCCTGTCAGTACTCCTCATGGGGAGCTCACTGCTTTCATTGACCCTGCGCTATGTCGCATCCGCTGATTCCACCGCTTCGTCTCCAGACACTGCGACCTTTCCCCGAAGTATGGGAGAGAGCGTCAGTTCCGGACGACTCGTCTATCGTCTTGAGATCGACGGCGCCATTGGAGCGGTCACCGACGATCGCATTGCCGACGCCCTCGTGAAAGCTGAGGACAACAGTGCCGAACTACTCGTAGTCATCCTTGACACCCCCGGTGGTTTCACCAAACCGACCTGGTCGATCTGCAAACGATTTCTCAACAGTTCGATACCTATCTGCATCTACATCGCGCCGTCAGGCGCGCGCGCCGGATCAGCCGGAGTCTACATGACCTACTCCGCCCATTTCGCGGCCATGGCCCCCTCGACCAATATTGGGGCGGCCCATCCGGTCTCGGGTGAAGGTCAGAAGGTCGATTCCATCATGAACGAAAAAATCACCAACGATGCCGTCGCCCAGATCAGAGCCGCCGCCTCCAAGCGGGGCCGCAACGCCCTGTGGGCCGAGCGTGCCGTGCGCGAGTCTGTCTCAATCACTGACAAAGACGCGCTCGACTCCAATGTCATCAATGTCCGCGCTGAGAATTTCACCGATCTGCTCCGCCAACTTGACGGACGCGAGACCGAACTCCCGTATGGCAAGAAGACGCTGAACCTCACCAACGCCCGAACCGTAACTATCAAACACACTTTTGTGCAGAAACTGCTCGAGATTATCACGTCGCCCGACGTCGCCTTCATCCTGTTTTCACTCGGCGGGCTTGGGATCGTCATTGAACTCTACAATCCGGGCGCCATTCTCCCGGGCGTCGTTGGCGCGATCAGCCTGATCCTCTCGTTCTACGCCTTCCAGACCCTGCCCATCAACTACGCCGGTGTTCTGCTCATCCTGCTGGCGGTGATCCTGTTCATTGTTGAAATAAAAGTTGTCAGCCACGGTCTGTTGACCGTTGGCGGTGTTGTATCTCTGGTCTTGGGAGGTCTCATGCTCATCGACACCGTTGACCCTACCCTGAGAGTTTCCTGGTCGGTCCTGCTCACGATGGCCGTACTGATTGGCCTCACGCTCATCACCGTCCTCTTTATGGTTGTCAAAGCCAATCGTCACAAACCGTTCCTTGGTCAGAACGCGCTGATCGGCAAGCATGGCGTCGCTCATGCCGACGGGTTCGTGTATGTCGACGGGGCGCTCTGGAAAGCTGAACCCGACCAGCCGCTTGCGGTCGGAGATAAGATCGAAGTGGTCGGAGTCGAAAGCCTGACCCTGAAAGTAAGAAAGCTAAACTCGTAACAGGAGGTTACTGATATGGGATTTCCCGTACTGGCAGCAATTGTCTTTTTTGCCCTGCTCATTCTGGTCAACACACTCAAGATTCTCAACGAATACGAACGCGGCGTCATCTTTCGTCTCGGCCGTCTGATCGGCGCCAAAGGGCCCGGGCTCATCGTGCTGATCCCGATCGTCGACAAGATGAAACGTGTCGATCTGCGCGTCATCACCTACGACGTCCCCCCGCAGGATGTCATCACCAAGGACAACGTGTCGCTCAAAGTGAACGCAGTGCTCTACTTTCAGGTGATCGACCCCAACAAGGCCGTGGTATCCGTGGCCAATTTCTTCGAGGCCACCAATCAGATCGCCCAGACTACGCTCCGTTCGGTTCTCGGTCAGGTGCTGCTCGACGAACTCCTTGCCAACCGAGAGAAGATCAATCTCGAGCTGCAGAATATCATCGACGCCCAGACTGAACCCTGGGGCGTGAAAGTTTCCACAGTTGAAGTCAAGAATGTCGATCTGCCGCCCGAGATGATGCGCGCCATGGCCAAACAGGCCGAAGCTGAGCGCGAACGCCGCGCAAAGATCATTCACGCGGAAGGTGAGTTCCAGGCCTCACAGAAGCTGGCTGACGCCGCCGGCGTAATTGCCACCCAGCCCGATGCCATGCAATTGCGGTTCCTGCAGACGCTCGTGGAAGTTTCCGCTGAGAAGAACTCGACGATTATCTTCCCGGTCCCGATCGACCTCCTCAGCTCCTTCCAGAAGTTCCTCGATAGAAAGGCGACGTCGTAGAGATTCGATTCTGAAATAATAATCTGCACTTGCACTACCTCTGATGCAGGGAATGCTGATTAGTTTGGAGACAATCGAGCGCGTATGAAGATCTCCAAGAGCTCACGTCACTCTAAGATCACGGGAGACTTTGGCGAGCGCCTTGTGCTCTACTGGCTGTCGAAATACGGGTTCGAGTGCGCCTACGTTGATCACGTTGGCATTGACATCATCGCGTGCAATCCGTATACGAAAGAACTTATGGGCGTCTCAGTCAAATCACGCTCGCGAGACACCGGTACGGAAAGCACTACAGTCAACATACCTAATGATCAACTGGATAAGCTAAGAGCAGCGTGTGATGCCTTCAGATGCGAGCCGTACTTCGCAGTCGTAGTGGATGAATCTGATACGATTCTTGTGCACATTCTGAGTGCCTCCCATCTGGTCAGTCTCTGCCCGCCCGGAAAGAGATGCATGAGTTGGAAGACGAGCAAAGCTTGGTTGGCTAAGTACAAGACCGATCCTGAGATAAGAACCTTCAGCTTCACAACAAAGATCGGCAATTGGTGGCGCGAGAAGGGATGAGCTCCCCCGGAACCTTCCGCCCCCGCCGCCGTTTTATCTAATTATTGTTCACGAACGAACCACTAAACATGCGAAAGGACTTCGCTATGAAAGTTGCTCTATTTATCCTGCTCGCTCTTGTCTCACTATTACCATGCGCTGCTACCGCCGATCAACGCTCCTATGTCTGGACCTACGAATATCACACAGTCCCGAAAGGCGAAGCTGAGATCGAATCCTACTTCACTATCTCTGCTCCGGGAACAGACAGCCTCGAAGGGAAGGCCAGCTCCGAGCATAAGTTCGAACTCGAAGTCGGCATGACTGACCGTTTTGATTTCGCGATCTACCAGGTCTTTTCGCAAGCCCCAAAGCAATCCCTTACGTATGACGGTTTCCAACTGCGGGCGCGCTATCGCATTGGTGAGAAGGGGAAGTACTTTCTGGACCCGGTGCTGTATCTCGAATACAAGGGCGTGCCGGATTTCGCCGTCCACGGATTCGAAGCCAAGCTGATCCTCGCCAGAGATTTCGGACGTTTCAACATCGCCCTGAACCCGATTCTGGATATTGAACTGGCCGACTCAAACGAAGCCAATTCTGAGTACGCCGTTGGCATGAACTACGGGGTTAACGACATGCTACGACTCGGGATCGAAGCGAAAGGGAGCGAAAGCGGCCACTACATCGGCCCCGTAATTGCCCACGGCAAAGGGCGTTTCTGGGTAGCGATCGGCTCGGCCTTCAAAGTTGGGAGCGTTGATCAAGGTAAACCCGGGTTTCAACTGCGTATGCTCGCGGGGATCGGACTGTAAGCGGAGGCACGGCCGTGGCCAAACGGACCTACCTTAATAAGCGACGTTACCCCCTGTCCGTAAACCTGCACTCAGCTGACCCTGCAAAATCACTGGCGATTCACCCCTGATCTCTTTTTCGCTCCCCCATGTGGAGGTAACGCGTATGCCCACGATTGAAAAACAGCCATCACGAGACCCAGATCCAATGGCCAACGCAAAATCACCACCAAAGAAATGTCATGAAAAATGAAACTTATGGAAAACGAACCCATTTTTCTGATCACAAACCCTCGACACTCGCGCAGCGGACTTGTCCCCACGCAGTGGGCTTGACCTGACATTATATTACCCCTATACTCACCCCCATGACTGTAAAGCGAACCGACTACATCAGCTGGGACGACTACTTCATGGCCGTCGCCCAGCTCTCCGCCCACCGCTCCAAAGACCCGGGGACTCAGGTCGGGGCCTGCATCGTCAACAAGAATAAGCGGATCATCGGCATTGGCTACAACGGCTTCCCCGCTGGTTGTTCCGATGACGAACTCCCGTGGGCTCGCGACGGCGCCTACCTCGACACCAAGTATCCCTATGTCTGCCATGCCGAAATGAACGCGATCACCAACGCTGCCAACAAGCCCGACCTCGACGGCGCCACATTATATGTCTCTCTTTACCCGTGCAACGAATGCGCCAAACTCATCATTCAGGTCGGGATCAAGGAAGTCGTCTATCTTTCTGACAAGTACGCTCACGACGACAAGTTCGTGGCGGCGAGAAAAGTTTTCCAAATGGCGGGTATCTCGACTCGCCAACTCCGACCAATTCAGACCACGATTACCCTCAAGCTCGAAGACCTCTAACAGAATCCCTGTCTGTTCCTTCAGCCGGAACCGCGATCAGCCGATAAACCGACAACTGCGGGCGATCCCCGGGCCGGTTCTCTTCGCGCGCAGATTTTGAGAATATCGGGCAGATTTTAGGTTGCGTCCGGTCGGACAGACCATAGATTTCGGCTTTTTCCGGCAGGAACTTTCTAACAGGAGTAGATATATGGCAAGAACAAGAGAAGATGTACTAAGGCAAATCGACGAAGTGGGCGTGCGCTACATTCGCCTCTGCTTCACCGACATTCTCGGCAAAATCAAAGGGATGTCAATTACCCGCTCCGAGATCGAACAGGTGCTCGAAGAAGGACAGGGGTTTGATGGTTCTTCGGTCGAAGGATTCGCACGCATCGACGAGTCCGACCTGATGGCGATCCCTGACCCATTGACCTTCCGCGTTATCCCGTGGGAGATCGCGGGGGAGAAGATCGCTATGATGTTCTGCGACATTCAGAACCCCGATGGCACCCCCTACGACGGCGACCCGCGCTGGGTGCTCAAACGCCAGCTCGAGAAACTCAAGGAAAAGAACTGGACCTTCTTTGTCGGCCCGGAGCTTGAGTACTTCTACTTCCAGAACGACAAAGAAACCACCGTTCTCGACACCGCTGGCTATTTCGACTACGAATCCGTCGACATCGGCACTCAGCTTCGCAAGAAGACCGTCAACGCTCTCGAGCTGATGGACATTCGCGTCGAATGCTCGCACCATGAAGTTGCCCCGAGTCAGCATGAAATCGACCTGAAGTATCAGGAAGCGCTCGTGATGGCCGACTTCGCTCAGGTCTATCGCTTTGTTGCCAAGGAAGTCGCCCTCGAGAACGATCTGTATGCCAGTTTCATGCCCAAACCGATTTTCGGCGAAAACGGCAGCGGCATGCATTGCCATGTTTCCTTGTTCAAGGGAGAGAAGAATCTCTTCTTCGACCCCAAAGGGGAATATAACCTCTCCAAAACGGCCCGCCATTTCACGGCCGGCGTCTTGAATCACGTCAAAGAAATCACGCTCGTGCTCAACCAGTGGGTTAACTCCTACAAGCGCCTTGTTCCCGGCTACGAGGCCCCTGTCTACATCAGTTGGGGGCGTCGCAACCGCTCCAGCCTCGTGCGTGTCCCCATGTATCGCGTCGGTAAAGAAAAGGCGACCCGCATTGAACTCCGTTCCCCCGATCCCGCCGCCAATCCGTACCTGGCTTTCGCCTGCATTCTGGCCGCCGGACTCAAGGGAATCGAAAAGAGCTACGAGCTCCCCAAGCCGGTTGAGGAGAACATCTTCAAGCTCACCGACGAACAGAAGAAGAAGATGAATATCGATACCCTTCCCGACTCGCTTGAAAATGCCATCAATCTCGCTGAATCTTCCAAGCTCGTCCAAGAAACTCTCGGCGACCATGTCTTCTCCAAGCTGATCGCCAACAAGCGCATCGAGTGGGATCAGTATCGCATGCATGTTGGTAACTACGAAATCGGTAAGTACCTCTCCCTGCTGTAGTTCGTCGCGTCTCTTTCGCTCAAGTGATTAAGGGCCGGTCTCTCACGAGTCCGGCCTTTCTGAACATCAGCACAATCCTGTTTGCCACGTCTCGTGGACACCCTATATTTCCCTACATGTTCGACTACCGATCGCTCACCGCCACCGAAATCGCCGTCGCTGTCCGCTCGTGCAAAATGAGCGCTTCCGTACTTACCGAACACGCGCTCAACCTGGCCGCCACCGACGGTCGCGATCTCAATGCCTTCATCACTCTCTGTGACACCAAAGCTCTCGCGCGGGCGCAGGCGATTGATGCCGCCGTAGCCTCTCGCACTTTGAACGCGCAACTCCCTCTCGCCGGTGTCCCGATCGCCATCAAAGATAACATCTCCTACACCGACTACCCCTGCACCTGCGGCTCGCATATCCTCGAGAACTATGTTCCCCCCTACGATGCCACCGTCGTGAAACATCTTGAGTCCGCCGGCGCGATCATTATCGGCAAGACCAACATGGACGAATTCGCGATGGGCTCGTCGACCGAGAACTCGTTCTTTGGTCCCGTACGAAACCCGCTACGCCACGACCTTACCCCCGGCGGTTCTTCCGGCGGATCAGCTGCCGCCGTCGCTCAGAAGATAGTCCCGCTCGCGCTCGGCTCCGAAACAGGTGGCTCGGTCCGCCAGCCCGCCGCGTTCTGCGGTTTGTTCGGCTTGAAACCGACCTATGGCGGCGTCTCGCGCTACGGACTCGTTGCGTTCGCGTCATCGACTGATCAGATCAGCCCCTTTGCGTGCAACGCCTCCGACCTCGCCCTGCTCTATAGCACCATCTGCGGCCGTGACCCGAATGACTCGACTTCCGTGAGCTTCGATCACCCCGACTATCTTGCGCAGATCGACAGCGACCGAAAATTCAGAATCGGCATCCCCAAAGAGTACTTCGGAGAAGGGCTCGATCCGCACGTACACGATGTTGTCCGCAACGCGATCTCAGTGCTTGAAAAAGCCGGCCACACTTTCGTCGAGATTTCACTGCCTACGACCGACAAGGGGATCGCGATCTACTACGTTATCGCCTGTGCCGAGGCTTCGGCCAATCTGGCGCGCTTTGATGGCGTCAAGTTCGGTCTGCGCGAAAGCGGTGACAAATCGCTGGCCGAAATGTACGCCGATACCCGCGCCCGTGGCTTTGGCCCGGAAGTCAAACGCCGCATCATGCTCGGCACCTACACGCTCTCCTCTGGCTACTACGATGCCTACTATATTAAGGCTTCTCGTGTGCGCGAACTCCTGCGCCGTGACTTCGAAACCGCTTTCCAGCAGGTCGACCTGATCATTAGCCCGACCTCACCAACACCCCCCTTCGCGCTGGGGGAGAGGATTGCCGATCCGCTCACCATGTATCTCTCCGACGTTTACACCGTCTCCGCGAGCCTAACCGGCAACCCAGCCATCTCAATCCCGTTTGGCGCTGTCCCCGATGGTCGTCCGGTCGGCGTCCAATTCATGGCCCGCCACTTCGACGAACTCAGCCTCTTTCAGATCGCTCGTCTTCTGGAACAACTTCACTAAGTTATGCCGTACATCGCCAATAGTTCGGTCCGCACCTACTACGAAGAACACGGCTCCGGTCAACCTGTCGTATTCCTGCACGGCTTCACGCTCGACCGGCGCATGTGGCGCGACCAGGTTCCCTTCCTGTCAAATCATTTCCGCATGATCATTCAGGATGCGCGCGGTCACGGCCTCTCCGACACTCCGCCAACCGGCTACAGCCGTGCCGACCGCATCTCCGATGTCATCGCCCTTATCAATCATCTGGGACTCGCTAAAGTCCACCTCGTCGGCCTTTCGATGGGTGGTTCGACCGCCATCGGCTTCGCGCTCAAACATCAAGAGCGACTCCTGTCGCTCACGCTGGTCGACACCGGAGCCGCCGGTTATCAGATGGGGAAGAAGATCGTGCGCATCGATGACATCGTGCAGGCCAAAGGGCTCGAAGCCGGCAAAGGGCAGTGGCTCAGGATGACCCTCATGTGGTACAAAGGGAAGCGGGCTGTCCACGCGGAGCTTATGACCGCGATGGTCAACGACCACTCCGGCGCGATCTGGACCGATCCCATGCGCGGTAAGTACCCGCCGTCACCGCCCGATCTTGACGCCGTCCATGCGATCAGAGTGCCGACTTGCATTTTTGTGGGGGAGAAGGACAGGGTCTTCGTGCCGCTGGCGAAGGAGCTTCACAAACGGATCGCCGGAAGCATTTACCATGAGTACGCGGGCGTTGGGCACATGCTCAATATTGAAGCGCCGGAGAAATTCAATCAGGACCTAAAGAGCTTCCTTGAATCTTGCAAATAGGCTGAAGTGACCCACCCTTCGCCTCTCCCATGCATGGGAGAGGGTGGCGCGAAGCGACGGGAAGCTCTTCAACACTCCCTTGGATGGTTGGCCACCCGACCACTTAGTGAGACTTCTTTTCGCCGACCCTCGGTATTCCGGGACGTGCCTTACCGTTCTCTGCAATGATCGTATAGAGAAAATGCGCTTCCTTCAGTAGCTCGACAACCGGCCATTTCGCCGTCACGATTAAATGACCGGTTGAATCCTCACGGGCATTGACGCCAAATGCGATCACGAGCGAATCTCTCTGATGTACTGTCAACGAATCAAATCGAAGGGTGAAGACCGTTGTGTCGAGCCCTGGCGGGAGAGGCATATCTATTTTGGCGCCGGGCACCACGAACTTGGCCAGGTGAAAACGGGTCTCTCCTTTCTTTCGAGTCCATATTTGTCCGTCAATGATGATGTCCTGTACGTTTGCATTGCTCAGCGGCGTCTTCTCCAAACTGTAGCGATGCTGCATTTCGTCATAATGTCTTCGTTGAGGGGTTCCCGCTTTGAAAAGTTCTTTGGCAACTGGAATGGAGTATCCCAGGGAGTCCTGAATCCAAATAATGGTCGTATCTCCCCTTCTTGCTGTCATTAGCGAATCTTGCTCGGCTTGCCGTTTGTCCGGAACAGGAGGCGGCAAGGCAGAATCAGCTGTTGTTACGCTTGGAGGATTTGATTCCTTGGCGTTGACGAGCGAATCAGTTAAGGGTGATACCTGTTGACTTGTGATGATTCGGGGTTTCGGATAGAGCATCTTCGCATAAGCGCGAAGATCACCTCCCTTAAGCTCCAGACCGCCATCTCTCGGAGCCCACCAGTACTCCGGCTTCTCCGAGAAATCTCCCGCCTTGATTTGTACTCTGATACCACACGTGTCCATGGAGGGGATGTTCAGATGCAATGCAAACTTCACCGAATCGCCTTGTGTGCAGAATGCCGACATTGTGGCTGGGTCAGAGCAGGTCAATTGGTCCGTTGTCAGGACTGATAACGTGACCGACTGACACGGCTCGTTTGCTCTAACGGTGAGCGTCAGGGTGACATTTCCCGGTACTACAAGCAGGGGAGAAACCTCCAGATGGTAGGTGAACGGGCCATGCCAAAGAGTGCCATCGGCAACGGCGCGAGGGCTTGCTGAGAACACTACGGCAGCAGCCGAGATCACTAGCAAGAATGGAGTGCGAATCCGCATCATTTCCTCCCTGTGCCATCATTCACAGAAGATACCGTAGCATCTGAACCTAAGACGTTTCCGTTCGACAGAGGATGCAATGTAATCTACGAGTTGGCAATTTGTCGACAAGAAATCCCTCGACTGGTTATGCACCCCACCTACCATTTGACTTTCCACCCACCCCGCCTATATTTCCGGACTCAGGAAAGGACAGAAATTTGGTGATATACGATGGATTCGAAGCGGTCATCGGGCTTGAAGTCCACGCCCAACTGTTGACCGACAGTAAAATCTTCTGCGGCTGTAAGGTCGGCTACCGCACCCACGACAAAGAACCGCCCAACTCCCTAACCTGTCCTGTCTGTCTCGGCCTTCCGGGCGCACTACCCGTGCTCAACAAGCGAGCCGTCGAATTCGCCATGCGGGCTATTCTGGCTACCGGCGGCACGGTCGCCAATCGTTCCATCTTCGCCCGAAAGAACTACTTCTATCCCGACCTCCCCAAAGGGTACCAGATTTCGCAGTTCGACAAACCGATCGGACTCGGCGGGCAGATCAACTATCGCCTCGCAAGCGGGGAATTGCATACGTGCCGGCTCATTCGGATTCACCTTGAGGAAGATGCGGGAAAGTCGCTTCATCCAGAAAGAAACGAACCGTGCACCCGTGTCGATCTCAACCGCTGCGGTGTGCCGCTCATTGAGATTGTCTCTGAGGCCGATATAGGCAGCCCGGAAGAGGCATACGGCTATCTCGTGACGCTGAAGCAGACGCTGCAATATCTCGGCGTTTGTTCCGGCGACATGGAGAAGGGGCACTTGCGCTGCGACGCCAATGTCTCGGTTCGACCGGCCGGCCAGACGACTTTCGGCACGCGCACGGAAGTCAAGAATATGAACAGCTTCAAAGGGGTCGAGCGCGCTCTCAAATACGAAATCGAACGTCAGATCAAACTCATCAAATCCGGCGGTGAAGTTGTCCAGGCCACACTCCTCTGGAACGAAAAACTGCAGGTAGCCGAGATGATGCGCGGCAAGGAAGAATCGCACGATTACCGCTACTTCCCTGAACCCGATCTTGTCAACCTGGTTATCTCCGATGCCTGGATCGCCGAGACCCGCTCCTCACTCCCCGAGCTTCCCGACCAGAAGATCACTCGCTTTGTCGCCCAATATAAAACCCGCGAATACGATGCTCGCGTCCTCACTGACAGCCGTGAGCTCGCCGATTACTACGAGCGGGTTGTTGCCTGTGGCGCAGAGTCTGTTGCCGCCTCCAACTGGATTCAGACCGAACTTCTGGGCGTCATCAACGAGTCCGGCGACGACATAGCCACCTACAAGATCACCCCCGCCCTGCTTGCCGAACTCCTGAAACTGATCTCGTCGGGGCAGATTTCAGGGAAAATCGCAAAGAGTGTGTGGGAAGAGATGATACACAGCGGGCAAACACCAACGGTGATCATCAAAGCGAAGAACCTCGTGCAGGTATCCGACGATGCCACGTTGCGCCCCTTAATCGAGAAGATCGTAGCCGATAACCCTGACAATGTCGCCAAGCTCAAGTCGGGAAAGAACAACGTCTTCGGCTTCTTCGTCGGGCAGGTCATGAGGGCCACCAAGGGTCAGGCCAATCCCGAAGTTGTCAACCGTCTCTTGAACGAGATCCTAAACACATGAATGTCTCGGCCTCACATCCTGCCCGATTAGCCGTCTTCATCTCCGGCCATGGTACCGGCCTTCAATCACTGATCGAAGCCGCATCTAATTGTGCACTCGACGCGCGTATCGTTCTCGTCGTTTCGAGCAACTCCAAAGCGTACGGTCTCCAGCGTGCAATCAGCGCTGGAATTGATACCTTCGTGTTCAGAGAATATGATTACCCGTCACCCGATCTGTCGGCCGCAACGCTCCTCGAGCAGCTATCGGCTCGACAGATTGAGTACGTCGCCCTCGCCGGCTACCTGAAGTTCCTGCCCAGTGCAGTCGTTCGTTCGTTTTCTAAGCGCATCACCAACATTCACCCCGCGCTCCTGCCGAAGTACGGCGGCAAAGGGATGTATGGCCGCCACGTCCATGAGGCCGTGCTCGCCGCCGGTGAAAAGGAAACCGGCGCGACCGTTCACCTCGTCGATGAAGTCTACGACCACGGCGCTATTCTCGAGCAGATTCATGTTCCAATTCTTCCGGGCGACACGGTCGACTCACTCGCCGAGCGAGTTTTGCGCGAAGAGCATATACTCTACCCACGCGCACTGCAAAAACTGATCAAAGGAGAATACCAACTATAATGGAAAAGATTGTTCTGACCACCGACATTACGGAGTACCCGCTTCTGCGCCGCGGCAAAGTGCGCGACATCTACGATCTCGGCGATTCGCTGCTCTTTATCGCCTCGGATCGCATCTCAGCTTTTGACGTTGTTATGCCCAACGGCATTCCAGGAAAGGGGCGGGTCCTCACCCAGACCTCGCTCTTTTGGTTTGAGTTTCTTGCGGATACCGTCGATAATCACTTGCTGACCGCTGACGTAAACCGCTACCCTGAGCCGCTCCGCAAGTACCACGACATTCTTGACGGCCGCTCGATGATCGTTGCCAAGGCCGAGCGAATCGAGGCCGAATGTATCGTCCGGGGTTACATCTCAGGCTCCATGTGGAAAGAACTTCAGGAAGCTCGTCGCAAGGGATCACACACTGTCCATGGCTTCCCATTCCCATCGGGATTGCGCGAATCCGAGAAACTCCACGAGCCGATTTTCACCCCGTCATCAAAAAACGACAACGGCCACGATGAAAACATCAGCTTCGAGACGCTCGTCGCACAGGTCGGCACGCAAACCGCTGAGCTTTGCCGTCAGAGATCGCTCGCGATCTACAAGAAGGCGGCCGATTACGCCCTCACGCGCGGTATCATCATCGCCGACACAAAGCTCGAATTCGGCTTCAAAGATGGCCGCTTTCTGCTCATAGACGAAGTCCTCTCACCGGATTCCAGCCGCTTCTGGCCGGTCGACACCTATCGTATCGGTGGCAGCCAACCTTCATTCGACAAACAGCCGATACGCGACTATCTCGAGAGCATCAAATGGAACAAGAAACCGCCCGCGCCAACACTTCCGGACGACGTCGTCAAAGCGTCGGCCGCGCGGTACCGAGAAGCCCAGCGACTACTCACGGGGACAGTATAACCATGACCGAGCAAGTAATCATAAAGCGCGCCCTCATCTCTGTTTCCGACAAAGAGGGACTCATTCCCTTCTGCCGCGAGCTGAGCGGTCTGGGTATTGAGATCATTTCTACCGGCGGCACGATGCGAACCCTCCGCGACGCCGGTATTCAGGTTGTCTCCGTGTCGACCTTCACCGGTTCACCGGAGATTCTCGATGGCCGCGTCAAGACCCTTCACCCGAAGATTCATGCCGGAATTCTCTATCGCCGCGATTACCCTGGCGACGTCGAGCAGATGACCCAATCCGACTATCGCGGCATTGATCTTGTCGTCGTCAATCTCTATCCCTTCCGTGAGACCGTTGCCAAAGCCGGCGCTACTCACGAGGAGATTGTCGAGAACATTGATATTGGCGGTCCCTCGATGATTCGCGCCGCCTCCAAGAACTACGAGAGCGTTACGATCCTGGTCGATCCCTCAGATTACGCCCCGCTCATCGACCTACTGAAAACCAACAAAGGTTCAACCGCCCTCGCTTTCCGACTCTCCTGCGCTGCTCGTGCGTTTGCCCTGACATCCGCGTACGACACCGCCATCGCGGGCTACTTCTCCCGAGTCACCGGTGCGGAGATTAATCAATTCCCGCCGAATCTTCAGCTTGACTATACCCGACAGGCCGAACTTCGATACGGCGAAAACCCCCACCAGAAGGCCGCGCTCTATGCCAGTCCGGATTATCAGTCACCTACTTTGGTCCGCGCAGAGATTCTGTCGGGAAAGGAACTTTCGTACAACAATTACGGTGATCTTGACTCCTGTCTGGACATGCTTCTTGACTTCGATGAGCCATTCGCCTGTGTGGTCAAACATGCCAACCCGTGCGGGGCGGCCACGGGCATGAGCATTGCCGAAGCCTACCGCGCCGCCTACGAGAGCGATCCGCTCTCCGCGTACGGCTCGATCATCGGGCTCAATAGAGAAGTCGATATCGACTGTGCCCACATCTTGCACGATACCCCGTTTGTTGAATGCATTCTTGCCCCGCGGTACACGGCCGAGGCGCTCAGTCTCTTGCGTACGAAGAAAACGCGTCGTCTCCTGTCGCTTCCGGAAATGCTGGGGGGGCGTCGCCACGGACAGGTGATCCATCGTCCGATTCTCGGGGGTCTGCTTGTGCAAACAGCCGACGAAGCCGAAACCAACGAGTCTTCCCTTCGTATTGTTACCCGGCGGGCTCCGACCGCAGAAGAAATCTCCTCGCTTCTTTTCGCCTGGAAGATCGTCAAGCACACCAAGTCCAATGCCATCGTGCTTGCCAGGAAATTCGCCACGGTTGGTATCGGCATGGGTCAGACCTCGCGTGTCGATTCCAGCTATATTGCGATTAAGAGGGCCGGGGAGAAAGCCAAAGGGGCCGTCCTCGCTTCCGACGCTTTCTTTCCTATGGCCGACGGACTTGAGATCGCCGCTCAAGCCGGTGTGACTGCGGTCATCCAGCCCGGCGGATCGAAAGGGGACCCGGAAGTCATTGCCGCCGCTGACAAAGCCCAGATCGCCATGGTTTTCACCGATATCCGCCACTTCAGGCATTAGCGCCGGGCCAAGATGACGCAATCTAACAGTGGCGTCGGCCGGGTCCATTAACTATACTGTAATGTGCTGTGGATTGTATCGGCTTCTGATCTGACCTGTTCCACGCATATGCTTGGCTGCTCAACTTGCTGACGGAAGAAGAAAGCATGAACGTGATCAAATACATGCAGATTCCATTCAAATCTCGATTGCTGTTTCGCTTCGCGGCACTGATCGTGCCTGTCATCTTGATCCTCACAGCCGCAGTGTATCCCTTTCCGCGATTGTCTGTAGAACACGGAGAGGCCTGCACGAATTGTCACATCAACCCCAACGGGGGCGGAGCGCGTACCGAATACGCCAACTTTTCGGTTGGGTTCAATGAACTCTGCCTTCCACAGACAAAGAAGCTTGTCGCCTCACACTATAAGAAGCCACGCATAGGGGAGAGTCTGGTTATTGGCTTCGACACTCGCCATCTGTTACTGGATAACGGCTCTGTCTTTCGCATGCAGACCGACGCCTTCGTTACCGTACAGCCACTAAAGAGTCTATTCTATCACCTGCGTTTTGGCGCGACGTCAGGTATCACGGAGAACTATGCCCTGCTCTATTTCCATGACCAGAGATATTACGTCAAGGCCGGACACTTCTACCCGGCGTTCGGCTTACGCAACGAAGATCATACTGCTTTCAACCGTACGGCGACCGGAAACACCCCGTCCTTGTATCTCGATGGCGTTTCGCTTGGCGCTGAAGTCTCTGGCTTCAATATCGCCGCTGAGCTGTTCGACCAGTTGGGCCAGGGTATCTACGGTTTGCACATATATAGAGCGGGCGCACTTGGCCAGATTGGCTACATGGCTGGTGCTTCGCTGAGATATTCAGAAAGAGTGGATGGCTCCTATCTCTCGTTGCCCCATGCCAAGGCTCTTTTTGGGGGGCTTTCGTACAACAGATTCACCGCCACCGGCGAATTCGATCTCGTCGAAAGCGATAACCGTCGGGTCGCCGCCTACGCCAATCTTACTACTCGGCTTGAGTACGGCTGTTATCTGGTCGCCGAGTACAACTTCCATAACCTCGATCGACGTCTCTCCGGTAACACCGGCGAGTTTGCGCGCTTCTCGCTTGAACTCTATCCGCTCCCGTTTGTCCAGGTTCGACCTTCGTACACTGTCTATTCTGAGCCGACAGACAACACAGTCAATGGCAAGAAAAATCAGTTCTTTCTGCAGGTACATTTTGGCTATTGATGCCGTAACGCTCTGCGGAATCGCGATATCATAGAGAGGTGAAATCATGAAACGCACAATGCCCTTGCTCTTAGCCATAGCGGCTTCGTTCTTGTCGCTCTTCCTGGGTTGCTCAACCTCGCCGAATTCGGGCAACAGTATTACCACTGACCCGACCCTTGACATTAAACTCCCGATGCAGGTGCTCAAGGGGCAGGCGGCCTCATTTGAAGTGGGCCTGTCGACGACAAACTCCGTTGATGTTACCTTCCACTATGAGACAGCCGACGGGACGGCCAAGGCTGACACGCACTACGTTCGTACCGCCGGCAACGCGACTATACCGCGCGGAAGTTCCAAAGTGACAATTACCGTCCCAACCATCGCCTCCGCTATCAATGCACATGGTAAGTCCTTCCAGCTCGTCATAAGCTCCCCCAAGAACGCCAAGCTCGGCTTCGCCACAAGGGGTTGTCTCATCTATGAGAATGTTGAATTGATCGCCCGCGACACGATCGCTGTTAATGGTGACACAGCTTCCATCGTCATTGAGCTGAACATCATTCACAGAGATTCCGATGTCGTGTTCAACTATGCGACTGTCGACAGCAGCGCCGTCGCGGGAACCGATTATGATGCGGTCAGCGGCGTAGATACTATTGCCAAGGGCAGCCTCAGAGCCACTATTCGAATCCCCACCAGGGAGACGCTACAGGCCGGCAAGGCTTTTAAGCTGGTTATCAGCGCGGCCGATGGGGCAGCCATCGTCCGAAGTTCTGCCTCATGCCGGCTGACCGAGATTCCGACTATCACCGTGACCGATGCTTCGGCGGTACCAGCCGGGGATACCGCCCAGTTTACGATTTCACTTAACAAGCATCGCGCGACGGCGATAGTCTTTCACTACACCACCGCGGATAGCATCGCCCATTCAGGCGTTGACTATGAGGCAACGGCAGGCGTCGACACGATCCCGCCTGGAAGTACCGGGACTGTGATCTACGTGCCGACCAGGCTCGACGCGCAACCGGGAACGAACTCCGTGTTCAATCTCGTCATTTCCGGGGTTGAGCGAGCCAGTGTTGTGCGTCCATCCGGTCTCTGTCGTATTGCTCCCCTGCCGAACCTTTCCGTCGCGGACACCGCTATTGTCCAGGGAGCATATGCGCTGTTCGTTGTCTCTCTGGACGAGCCACCGCTTGCAGCAGTTACTTTCCGCTACACGACCGCTGACAGCAGTGCCCTGTCCGACATCGACTACTTTCCCGCTGACAACGACGCCCAAATCGCCGCTGGTGCGCTCAGTGTTGTCCTGCCGATCCTGACCAAGGTCGACGCTCCCTATGCCGCCAACAAAGTCTTCAAGCTTTTGATCAGCGCCCCGACTCACGCCAGGATTAATCGCGCTGCCGCGGTCTGCCGTATTGATCAGGCTGGAGCTACCGCCTCGTTCCTGAACGATGTTCGACCCATTCTGCTGACCGCGAATTGTGCTCGAAATGGATGTCATGGTGGCGGTTCAAGTAGCGGCGGGCTTAATCTCGGCTCTTTGACATATAATGGCGTTCGATTCGCGAACGGTACCAATAGTTCGTTCGTCGTCCCCAACAGCGCCGAAACCAGCCGCCTCTACCGGATACTCACTGAACGCCGTATATCTCCTAACAGCATTCGTATGCCCAAGGACGAACCCGCTCTGTCAGCGTCCGACCAGCAGAAGATCCGCAATTGGATCGATCAGGGGGCGAAGGACAATTGATCTCCGTTCGAGTCCGCCGCTTCGTGTGTAGCATCTTCGTGTTGTGCTCTGTGTCGACCGGTGCGGCAGCGAGCTTCGAAGTTAAGGGGAACGTATCATCTGACACGGTCTCCTTCCGCTCCACGGCTAAACTTGAATTTATCGAGGGGAAGACCTGCGCGATCGACGGCTCTTTCAGTTTTGACCCTTCCAATGCCGGGACACCCGATTCAGGGATACTCCGTGTCGACTTGCGTGCACTGAAAACAGGAATAGAGATGCGTGATGAGCACATGCGTGAGCGTCATCTGCACACTGAAACCTATCCGTACGCTTATTTCAGGCTCTCGGGAGTCTCCGAGCTTCCTTCGATCATCAAGCCCGACACTACCTATACTGCCCGAGCGTCAGGGGAGTTCTACATCCATGGCCACAAGCGAGCGGTTACGCCGTCACTTGAAATCAGTTTGCATAACATTGAGCACGATCTTCAACGTCTGGTCGTGCGTGCAAGATTTTCCCTCAACCTCGACAGCTTCAAGATTGAGCGACCAAAAGCCCTCTTTCTCAAACTCGCCGAGACCATCGATGTCGAAGTTATTTTTGCGAGTGTCAACGAGTTAACTCGCCCGAGATTCGAACTCCCAGATTGGCCCTCCCTTCCGTAGTTTTCTGCGCTTCCCCCGATTCAAGCTTGACCGTCCCAACTGCTCGTCTTATCTTATCTGCTGGAGAACACGAGAAGGGTTATCTATGGGCAACCGCATACTTGAAATAGTCGTTTATCTGATGGATCACATGCGGGAAAACCACGGGCGTTTGCCGGGCGTCGATGATCTTTCTCCTGACTTGCGCAATCTTGGCTATTCCGACAGCGAAATTTCCTCGGCCTATTCGTGGGTCATGGATCGCTACGAAAGCTCCCACGAGACCTACTACTCCAGCTTCCCCAAACAGCATTCCTCAAATCGTATTCTTACCGGTTTCGAACGAAGTCTCTTTTCGACCGAGGCATATGGGTTTCTCGTCCGGCTCATGAATCTCGATCTGATTGACGACGAGCAGCTCGAATCTGTCATCGAAAGGGGCGGCGTATTCGGTCCCCGCCTGGTGACGGTGGATCAGGTCAAAGTGATTGCGTCGGCTGTAGTCTTCGGCGAATTTGGTGAGCTCAACGGGTTTTCACTGTTCGACTCACAAATCGACCCGTCCTTGAAGATTAACTGAGTATGTCACATCACGAGCGCAAAATCGTAGTCGGTCTGACCGGCGGCATCGCCTGCTATAAGATTCCGAGCTTGGTTCGACTCCTGCGCAAGAGCGAGATCGAGGTTCAGGTCATAATGACCGACGCCGCAACTAAGTTCATCACCCCGCTCACTCTTGAAACCGTCTCGAACAATCCTGTCCTGACTGAACTGTTTCCGTCCCGTCAATATGTTGCCACTCGCCATATCGATATCGCCGAGTGGCCGGATCTCTTTGTTGTCGCACCCGCGACCGCCAATTTCCTGGGCAAGATCGCCAACGGCATTTCCGATGATCTGCTGACGACTACCATCTGTGCCACGGCGCGGCCGGTGCTGATTGCCCCAGCGATGAACCCCCAAATGTGGCGCAATCCGATCTCTCAGCGCAACTACCGCACTCTCATCGAGTTTGGATATCGTTTCGTCGAGCCGACGGAAGGGGAGATGGCCTGTGATCACTTTGGAGTCGGTCGCATGCCGGAACCGGAACAACTATTCT
This sequence comes from uncultured Ignavibacteriales bacterium, assembly GCA_964540105.1. GTDB lineage: Bacteria > Zixibacteria > MSB-5A5 > GN15 > FEB-12 > DATKJY01. The sequence continues at coordinate 936,749 of CAZILL010000002.1, forward strand.
CCGCCGTCACAGCGCTCCTGGAGTCGGCGGCAAAAAAAAAAGAGCTGACCGGTAAGCAGATTCTGATCACTGCCGGTCCATGCCGGGAACCACTCGATCCTGTCCGTTTCATTTCAAATCGGTCGTCGGGCAAGATGGGTTACGCCCTCGCTCAGGCTGCGCTTGATCTGGGGGCAGATACGACACTGATCTCGGGACCCACGTCATTGCGGCCGCCAACCGGCGTAAAGTTCATCTCAGTCGAGACTACCCAGCAGATGTTCGCCGCTGTGAACGAGCACGTACCACACACCGACTGCCTGATTATGTCTGCTGCTCCCGCTGACTTCACGTCCAAAGAGCCGTACTTGCACAAGATCAAGCGTGCCGACGGTCCGCTCACTCTCACGCTTCAGCCTGCGATCGACATCCTCAAGGAAGTAGGTCGAACAAAGCGACCGGGGCAACTCTTTATCGGATTTGCGCTCGAGACCGACAACGGCGTCGAATATGCCCGAAAGAAGCTCATCGCGAAGAACCTCGACCTGATTGTACTCAACGACCCTAACGAGGCCGGCGCTGGTTTCGAGTATGACACGAACCGGGTGACCATCCTCACGGCTGACAACCCGCCTGAACAATGGCCGCTTCTTTCAAAGCGGGAACTCTCCTTCCGACTTCTTGCGCGGATGACGTCGCTGTGGTCGTCGCTGCAACCGGCATCTGGCACGCGATCATGACCGACAAACCAACCACACCGCGAGAGCTGTTAATTCGCGCCCTCAAGTCCCAGGTTGATATGGGGATGAATGAAGTCGTGATCAGGAAAGCACGCCTCGCGGCGCGGACCTCGCACGATCCGGTTTCAGCTGCCGAACGTATTCTTCCGGTCGTGGAAGCCTTCGGTTCACAGTTGAGTACAGGTGATCACGAGGTCAGCGTTCTGACGGCTGCTTCCGGCCTCTCTTTCGATTCACTCGAATCGCACCACGCTGCGATCTGCGAATGTCAACTTTGCCCCCTCGGCCAGACTCGACACAAGTTTGTCTACGGAGTCGGCAATCCCTCCGCCCGATTGCTCTTTGTTGGCGAGGCCCCCGGGCAGGAGGAGGACCTACAGGGAGAGCCATTCGTGGGACGCGCCGGTCAGCTGCTCGACCGCATTCTGGCTGCTATCCAACTCTCTCGAAGAGACATCTACATCGCCAATATCCTGAAGTGCCGACCGCCGGGTAATCGCGACCCCCTACCTGATGAAGTTTCGAAATGCATTCCTTATCTGCGGGAACAGATCCGCATCATCAAACCGAAGCTCCTCTGCGCGCTCGGAAGAATAGCTGCCCAGAATTTGCTTGCCACCACCACTCCACTGGGAAAACTGCGTGGCAAGTGGCATGAATTCGAAGGCATCCCGCTGCTTGTGACCTACCATCCCGCCGCTCTTCTTCGGTTCCCTGAATACAAGAAGGAAACCTGGGTGGATATGCAAACGCTCAAGGCTCGCTACGACAGCGAGGGATAGATTCTGGAAACAGCTGATGGCATACCGAGCGCAAACGCAAAAGGAGTCCGACCACCTGCAGCCGCCGCAGTCGCTCGACGCGGAACAGGCGTTGCTTGGATCCATCCTGAAAGACCCCGATGCCTTCAACCAGGCCATCGAGACCATTGAAAACGAATCCCATTTCTACTTCCCGAAGCACCAGATCATCTATCGTGCTGCGCTGAATCTCTACAATCGCTCCGAACCATCCGATATCACCACCGTCGCCAACGCACTTCTAAACGAGGGCTCTCTCGAGAAGATCGGCGGACGCGTCTATCTGGTCGATCTGGTAGAATCGGTTGCTTCCACCGCGAACGTTGAAGCGTACGCTGCGATCGTGCTCGAAAAGTCGATCCTGCGCCGACTGATCTCGACGTCCACCGAGATCGCCCGCAGTTGCTACTCCCAGGAGCAACCGGTCGACAGTCTGCTCGACAGTGCGGAAGCGAACATCTTCGACATTTCCGAGAGTCGTCTGCGCCAGGGATTCGTCCCGCTCAAGCAGCTCATCGCCGATTCCTTTGTGCAGATTGAGTCGTTCCAGTCCGGTGAAGGAGAGCCCGAGGGAATCATGACCGGCTTCACCGACCTTGACGTGATGACTCAGGGGCTCCACAACGGCGACTTCATTGTGATCGCTGGCCGCCCGTCGATGGGAAAGTCCGCGCTCGCGGTCAACATCGCTGAACATGTCGCGGTCAATCTGAAGAAACCTGTGGCAATCTTCTCCATCGAAATGTCAAAAGAACAACTCGCCCTGCGCTTGCTCTGCGGACGATCCAAAATCAACCAGCACCGACTCCGCTCAGGCAAGCTCGATCACGAGGAGTGGAATCGGCTCACTCGCGCCGGAGGCGTTCTGTCCGTGGCCGATATTTTCATCGACGACTCCGCCACCCTGACCTCACTCGAAATGCGGGCCAAGGCGCGGCGACTCAAAGCTCAGCATGATGTCGGTCTTATCATCGTCGACTACATTCAGATGATGCACGCTTCCGGTCGCGTCGAGAATCGCCAGCAGGAAATCTCGATCATTTCAAGAAACATGAAAGTGCTCGCCAAAGAACTCAACCTGCCCGTCATAGCCTGTTCGCAGCTCTCGCGGCTCGTTGAGCTGCGGGGGGGTGAAAAACGCCCCCAGTTGGCCGATCTTCGCGAATCCGGGGCTATCGAACAGGACGCCGATGTGGTCATGCTGGTCTATCGTCCTGAGTTTTATCTCTCCGACGACGAACGGAAAGATCCCAAGAACCAGGACAAAGTCGGAACTGCCAAGATCATCATCGCCAAGCAACGTAACGGCCCCACTGGCGACGTTCACTTGACATTCAAACGGGAAATCGCGCGTTTTGAAAATACGGCGGCGCGGTATCGCGAAGTCCCACATGACGTCACCCCCGCCACAGGCCCCGAGACCCCGTTCTAACGAGTGGCGTAGGATCACATGGACTACGGTGTCATTACCATCGGACGGCGCGGCGTCAATTTCATCAACCGCGTCGGCGGGCTCTGCATCATGTTCGGCCGGTTTATTCTCTCCGTCAAGGATATCCCTCGATCGCTCGGACTCATCTTCGAACAACTCTACGCTATCGGGGTGCGATCCCTCCCCTTGATCATTGTGATCTCGATTTTCGTGGGAGCCGTCTCCGCCTGGCAGGCGGCCTATCAGTTCAAATTCATAGGGGCACCCTTGCGCTATCTGGGGCAGGCTGTTGGCAAGGCCGTCGTGATCGAACTCGCGCCGGTCCTCTCCGCGCTTGTATTCGCCGGTCGCGTCGGCGCCGGCATCAGCGCCGAGCTGGGAACAATGCGCGTCACCGAACAGATCGACGCTCTTGAGACTATGGGTATAAGCCCGATACGATACCTGGTCATGCCGCGCGTGCTGGCCTGCATGTTCATGCTCCCACTGCTCGTTGTCTTTGCAAATTTCATCGCCATTTTCGGCGGATTGGTCGTTGCTGTGCTGGGTGTCAACGTCTCCACGGAAACCTTCCTTGACGGCTTCCGCGTCTCCTTCCAGATAACTGACTTCATAAACGGTCTGACCAAAGCCGGCATCTTCGGGCTGCTCATCGCACTGGTCGGATGCTACGAGGGGTTTCATGCCGGCGGCGGCGCTGAAGGGGTTGGCTCCGCCGCCACCTCTGCCGTAGTCATCTCGTCCGTTCTGATTCTCGTCTTCAATTTCATTTTCGCCATCCTCATGTTCCGTATCTGAACTCCATGGACGATCGGTACCTCTTCATCAGCAATCTCAAGAAATCGTTCGGTCGGCAGTTGGTGCTGGATAGTGTCACGCTCGACATTCGCAAAGGGGAGTCGATCGTGATCATCGGTCAGTCCGGCGGTGGCAAATCGGTTCTACTCAAACATCTTGTCCGTCTGCTGGAACCCGACGAAGGGTCGGTCACTTTCTGCGGGCAGGACATCAGCTCGCTCGATTCGCGTTCGCTTGCGGCCATGCGCCAGCGCTTTGGCATGCTCTTCCAGTCGGCAGCCCTCTTCGACTCTCTCACCGTCGCCGAGAATGTGGGGCTCGGCCTCAAGGAGTCGCATCGTTACAGCCAATCCGAAATTGACGATACCGTTCTCGAGAAACTCGACCTCGTGGGACTTGCGTCAGCGGCTGAGAGCTATCCCGCTGAACTTTCCGGCGGCATGCGCAAGCGGGTCGGTCTGGCGCGCGCTATCGCCAATAGCCCGGAGGTCCTGCTCTACGACGAACCCACGACTGGGCTTGACCCGATCACTGCCGATCTCATCAACGACCTGATCCGCGAACTGAACCGAAAACTCAGTGTGACGTCAGTTGCCGTCACCCATGACATGCGCTCGGCCTACAAGATCGCCGACCGCATCGTCATGCTGTATCAGGGAAAGATCGAATTCGACGGGACCCCTGATCAGGTTCGTTCGACCGACAACGCGATCGTACGCCAGTTTATCACCGGTCAGGCCCACGGTCCCATACAGGTTCGCTGATGATTGAAGGCCGCAAGACTCGCACTGCCTACTTCTGTTCCCAATGCGGCGCCGAGCACCCTCGGTGGCAGGGACAATGCCGCGAATGTGCTGTATGGAACTGCCTCATCGAAGAACGACTCCCTGATCGTAAACGCGCCGCTCACAAGCGAGCTCCTGCTGAAGTTAGAACGATCGCCGAGATTTCGGATGAATCACTTGATGGCCATCGCTCCGGCCTCGCGGAATTCGACCGCGTTCTCGGTGGACAGCTCGTGGCCGGAATGACCATTCTCCTGGGCGGCGATCCGGGTATCGGTAAATCGACGCTCATGCTGCAGGCCGCGGACGCCTATTCCAAGCAGGGTCTCGCTGTGCTCTATATCTCCGGCGAGGAATCCTTGTCGCAGATCAAGATTCGCGCCAATCGCCTGAATGTCTCAGGTGACGCCATCACCGTTGCCAATGTCACGGCTCTCGACGAGATTGTACATCTGATCGAGAACACTGAGTATGCGGTGATTCTCGTCGATTCCATTCAGACCGTGGCCTCACCGCAATTCGATTCTCCTCCGGGCACGGTTGCGCAGATTCGCGAGGCCGCCTCGAGCCTCATCACCCTGGCCAAGAAGAAAGGGTTTGCGCTCTTCCTGGTTGGACATGTCACCAAGGATGGTCTTGTCGCTGGTCCCAAGGTCCTCGAACATATGGTCGACACCGTGTTGTATTTCGAGGGAGATTCCGCGCATCTCTATCGCATTTTGCGCGCCACCAAGAACCGCTTCGGGTCGGTCGCCGAAATAGGTCTCTTTCAGATGGCATCCGATGGCCTCATCGAGGTCACCAATCCTTCTTCGCTCTTCCTGGCCGGAGATCTGTCCGAAGCCCGCCCGGGGGCTGTGGTCGCAGGGATCTGCGAGGGGAACCGCCCCCTGCTGATTGAGGTCCAGGCGCTTGTTTCACGAGCCAACTACGGTACTCCGCAGCGTGTCGCCGGCGGCATCGACAATAAACGACTCGCTTTGTTGCTGGCGATTCTCGAAAAGCGCTGTGATTACCCTATGTCTGCTCACGACGTCTTTGTGTCAGTGGCCGGCGGACTCAAGCTCTCTGAACCTGCGCTCGATCTCCCCATTCTGGTTGCCATCGCCTCATCGCTGCTGAACAAGCCCGTCCTGCGCAAAGCGATGGTTGTCGGCGAAGTCGGCCTCTCGGGAGAAGTTCGGGGCATAACCCTGATCGATCGGCGGGCGGCCGAAGCCTCAAAGCTCGGCTTTGAGACGATTATCATTCCGCATTCCAACCGCAGCCACCTTCACGACAAATCCCTCCGTGTGATCGGCGTGAAAGATATTCAGTCCGCCTTGAGTTCCGCCCTTGAATAGAGAGCCTATTCTTTCCATCACCCGCACTGATGCCGCCGCGCGCAGGGGAGAGCTTTCCACGCCTCACGGTCGGGTGCAGACTCCCGCCTTTATGCCGGTCGGCACATCAGGGGCCGTCAAGGCAATGACCTCAGAAGATCTCGAACAGATTGGCGCCGAGATCATCCTTGGCAACACCTACCATCTCTACTTACGCCCCGGTACGGAAGTCATCAAGGCCCAGGGGGGCTTGGCGAAATTCAATGCCTGGCACAAACCCACCTTGACCGACAGTGGCGGTTTTCAAGTCTTCTCCTTGAAAGAGATTACGAAAGTTACCGACGACGGTGTCGAGTTTCAGTCACACCACGACGGCTCGCGGCACTTCTTCACACCCGAGCGCGTCATGGAGATCGAGCATGCGATTGGCGCCGATGTCATCATGGCTTTCGACCAGTGTGTCCCGTATCCCTCCAGCGAGCGAGACGCCTCAGTCGGTGTTGCTCGAACCTTCGAATGGGCCAAGCGATGTCTCATCGCGCACAGTCAATCCCCAGAACGTTCGCAGTCCCTGTTTGGCATTGTACAGGGCTCTGTCTATAAGACGCTGCGCACCCAGTCGGCAGAACAGCTTGTCGCTCTCGATCTCCCCGGCTACGCCGTCGGCGGGCTTGCCGTGGGCGAGTCAAAGACCGAGATGGAAGAGACCCTGGCCCACACTATCCAATATCTCCCGACCGACAAGCCGCGTTATCTTATGGGAGTTGGCTATCCAGAGGATATTCTCATGGCCGTTTCTCACGGCGTTGACATGTTCGATTGTGTTCTCCCCACTCGTAACGCCCGCACCGGCGCGGTCTTCACCTCCCACGGACAGATCGTCTACCGCAACGCGCAGTATGCCAGTGACGATCGCCCGCTCGACCCTGACTGCAGCTGTCGCGTCTGTCGCCGCTACAGCCGCGCCTATCTCCGCCATCTGTTCAACCAGTCCGAGATTACTGGGATGGTCCTCGCTTCGTATCACTCCTGTTACTTCTTTCAGAATCTCATGCGCGGCATACGCTCGGCTATCGAGCAGGGAGCTTTCTCCGCCTTCCGAAAGCGGTTTCTTGCAACGTACAGTTCTGAGGATGGAGCGTGAACGAAGTCCCTTTGATGTTCCAGCCGCGTGCGCTCCGCCGCGCCGAACGGCGCCTTGCGTCAGCCGATCCGGTTCTCGCCCGCATCATCAAGCAGGCCGGCCCATGCCGTTTCAACCATCGCCCCGGCGGCTTCCACACTCTGGCTGAGATCATTATCCACCAGCAGCTCTCAACCGTGGTCGCCGTCCGAATCTTTGCGCGGTTGAAACGTTTGGCGAAGTGCTCCCGCCTGAGCGCTGTCTCCATCGAACGCCTTTCCGATGAAGCTCTCCGCGGCGTCGGCGTCTCGCCCCAGAAAATTCGCTACTTGCGAGATCTGGTCGACAAAGTCCGAGCCCGCTCCCTTCCTCTCTCGCGGCTGCATGTCATGCGCGACGAGGAAGTTGTCGACGCTCTCATCACTGTCAAGGGGCTCGGCCGCTGGAGCGCCGAAATGTATCTGATGTTCACACTTGGGCGAGTTGATCTGTTCTCGTTCGGCGACAACGGACTGCAAACAGCTGTGCGCAACCTCTACGGCGTCGACGGCAAACCCGCTAATCTCGAGAAATTCGCAGAGCGGTGGAAGCCATATCGAACCATCGCCTGCTGGTATTTGTGGCAAAGTCTCCAATTGAAGTAAGGACGTAGTTCGAAGTTCCCTGCTCCCACGGCGTAACTAACTGCCAGATAGCGAGATGTCCGGGCGAAGCAGTCCGGAAAAGCCGTTGACATCATCCCCTAATAGGATATATTACAGCCTTTATGTCGGCGTACTGTGAATAAATTCACAACCGCTCGAACGGAAGGCTGACAACACATTGTTGGTGAGATAAGGAACTTCGATATGAACACGTCGCACACTTACAAAAACTTCATAAACGGCGAATGGGTCAGCTCTCGCTCCGGACAAACCTCCGAAAACAGAAACCCCGCCAACACCGACGAACTGGTCGGCAATTTCCAGAAATCGACAGTTGACGATGTCAGGGCCGCAATCGATGCCGCCAGCGAAGCCTACAAGAAGTGGCGCCTTGTTCCCGCCCCCAAAAGGGGCGAAATCCTCTACCGCATCGCGGCCCGGTTGACAGATAACAAAGAGCAGTTTTCCCGTGACATGACCCGGGAAATGGGGAAGATCCTCATCGAAACACGCGGTGATGTTCAGGAAGCGATCGACATGACCTACTACATGGCCGGCGAAGGGCGTCGACTCCTGGGCATGACCACACCCTCTGAGCTTCCCAACAAATTCAACATGACCGTCCGCCAGCCGCTCGGCGTTTGCGCTTTCATCACGCCGTGGAATTTCCCGATGGCCATCCCATCGTGGAAGATGATGCCCGCGCTCATCTGCGGTAACACCGTTGTCATCAAGCCGGCCACCGACACCCCTCTCTCTGTTGTCAATCTGATGAAGGCCTGTGAAGAGGAGGGACTTCCGCCCGGTGTTGTGAACCTTGTCACCGGATCGGGCGGCACACTTGGCGACGCGTTGATCAACGATGACCGCGTGAAAATCGTCTCGTTCACCGGATCGACGGATACCGGCCGCAAGGTCTCCCAGGCCTGCGCGACGAAGTTCAAACATTCCTGCCTCGAGATGGGGGGCAAGAACGTCCAGATCGTGATGAACGACGCCAACCTCGAGCTCGCCGCTGAAGGGGCCCTCTGGGGAGCGTTTGGCACTACCGGTCAACGTTGCACCGCGACCAGTCGTCTTATCGTACACAGGGATGTCGCCGCGAAATTCATCCCGATGTTGGTCGAGCGGGCGCGGAAACTGAAAGTTGGAAATGGGCTCGACGAATCCGTGAACATGGGCCCCTGTGTGAACCAGGCCCAGCTTACGAACGCGCTGAACTATATCGAAATCGGCAAGAAGGAGGGAGCGAAGCTCGCTACCGGAGGGGAGCGTCTCACCGGCAAAGAGTACGACAAAGGGTTCTTCGTTCAACCATCAATCTTCACCGACGTTACCCGTACCATGCGCCTCTGGAAAGAAGAGATCTTTGGCCCGGTCCTGAGCATCGGAACTTTCAGCTCCTTCGATGAAGCCGTCGAACTGGCCAATGACACGATCTATGGTCTCTCGGCTTCCATCTACACCCAGGACATCAACAAGGCATATGTCGCCATGCGCGATGTCTATACCGGCATCTTCTATGTCAATGCCCCGACCATCGGCGCTGAGACGCACCTCCCGTTTGGTGGCACGAAGGAGACCGGTAACGGCCATCGCGAGGCAGCAACGGCCGCGCTCGATGTGTACAGTGAATGGAAATCAGTCTACGTCGATTTCAGCGGTACTATCCAGCGTGCCCAGATCGACAACGCTGACTGAGTAGATGGCCGACCTGTGATGAAGACAACATCGAAAAGGAACTGCTCGTCATAATGTCCAGAGCGAGATACATACTCTCCGATTCTGAGGCTCATCGTCTGTGGTACCTTGTCCTCTTTATCTGGCTCTCCTCGTCGATATGACGCCCGTCCGGCAATCGACAGAAGGAGAAGGGATAAACCAGAAACGAGAAGATTTAGGAGACTCACATGCTGAGCAAGAAACGTAAGATCATAATCATGGGCGCCGCCGGGCGCGACTTCCACAATTTCAACACGCTGTATCGCAACAATGACAGTGTCGAGGTGGTCGCTTTCACTGCCACTCAGATTCCCGACATCCAGGGTCGCAAGTATCCTGTGCAGTTGGCTGGTAAACTCTACCCCAAAGGAATTCCAATCTACGATGAAAGCGAGTTGCTCGGCCTCATCAAGAAACACGCTGTCGACGAGGTCGTTTTCTCCTACTCCGACGTTCCCTACCAGTACGTCATGGAAAAAGCTGCATACGTGATGGCAGCAGGCGCGCGCTTTTCCGTCGAGGGGGGCCGGCCGACCATGATCAAGTCCTCAAAGCCGGTGGTCGCGGTCTGTGCTATTCGTACCGGTTCCGGTAAGTCGCAGACAACCCGCAAAGTTGCTTCGGTCTTGCAGGGCATGGGCAAGAAGGTCGTGGCCATCCGTCACCCCATGCCTTACGGTGACCTGACCAAGCAGATCTGCCAGCGTTTTGGCTCAATAGCCGACCTTACCAAACACAAATGTACGATCGAGGAACGGGAAGAGTACGAGCCCCATATCGTCAATGGCGTCACCGTCTATGCCGGCATCGACTACGAAGTCATCATTCGTCAGGCCGAAAAAGAGGCCGACGTCATTCTCTGGGATGGCGGCAACAACGATATGGCGTTCTATCAGCCCGATCTGTACATCACCGTCGTCGATCCCCATCGCCCCGGCCACGAACTGACCTACTATCCCGGGCAAAACAACCTGTTGTTGGCCGATGTGGTCGTGATTAACAAGATCGATTCTGCTATTCCGAACAATGTAGCCGAGGTCCGCTCCAATGTACGCAAATACAACCCGAACGCTGAGATCATCGAAGCGGCTTCCCCCATCGCTGTTGACAAACCGGAGCTGATCAAGGGAAAGCGCGTCTTGGTCGTTGAAGATGGACCGACCCTGACCCACGGCGAAATGAAATATGGCGCCGGGGTCGTAGCGGCTCATAAACTCGGAGCCAGGGAAATCGTCGATCCGCGCCCCTTTACTGTTCAATCCATCACGGATACCTTCAGGAAATATCCTAATATCGGACCTTTGCTTCCAGCCATGGGCTACGGTGCAAAGCAGATCAAGGACCTGGAAGCGACTATCAATCGGACCAAGTGTGATCTTGTGATCATTGCCACCCCAATCGATCTCACTCGCCTGATCAAGATCAATAAGCCCTTCGTCCGCGTGTTCTACAGTCTGCAGGAGATCGGGCAACCGAATCTGGCAACTGTTCTGCAACAGAAGTTCGGACATCAGGCGACCCCCAGGAAGGTCAAGAAGTCCGGCCGGTGACAACGTGACCCACTCACTTCAAGGCATGACGGCACTATGAAATCCAGAACTGCGGTGATAGCGCTGGGCGGAAACGCGATCACCCAACCCGATCAGGAAGACACGATTGCCAATCAGTTTGCCAATACGCGGCGCTCGCTCGATGTCATCGTCGAGCTTGCCCGCGACGGTTACAATCTGGTTGTCACTCATGGCAACGGCCCCCAGGTCGGCAACGCTCTGCTGCGCGTCGAACTGGCGCGCGACAAGGCTCCCATCCTCCCGCTGGGTGTCCTTGTGGGTGACACCGAGGGGGGCATGGGCTATATGATCGAGCAGTCCCTTCAGAATCGCCTCACGACCGAGAGAATCAACCGCCCCGTGGTCACCATGATCACTCAGATCATCGTCGACGAGCATGATCCTGCCGTCCTGAACCCGTCCAAGTTCATTGGCCAATTCTACAGCGAAGAAGAAGCGCGCTATTTCGAGAAGACGCGTGAGTGGCAAATGAAAAAGGATGCCGATCGCGGATGGCGACGGGTAGTGCCTTCCCCGACACCTCTGAGAGTTGTGGAGGCGGAAACGATCAAGAAGCTCGTCGACTCTGGAGTCATCGTCATTGCCGGGGGTGGCGGCGGCATTCCCGTATTCGTCGATCAACGCGGCCTTCTGGAAGGGATGGATGCCGTCATCGACAAGGATCTCGGCTCCGCTCTCATCGGGCGGGAAATCGGCGCAGGCATCCTCTCCATTCTCACCTCCGTGGAGAACGTCGCACTCGATTTTGGCAGCGCGAAGCCGCGGCCGCTCGAGATCTGTACCTTGTCAGAGATCAAGAAACACTACGCCGACGGCCAGTTTCCAGCGGGCTCAATGGCTCCCAAGATTCTCGCCGCCATAAAGTTTTTGGAGAACGGCGGGGAAATGGTTACCATATCGTCATTCACCAATGCCCGCGCCGCCGTCAATGGACACGCGGGGACAAGGATCGTGCCTGATTGAATATGTGTAGACTTTCCCAGGAATCGATCGATGTCATCCTCAAGCGAGGCCGCATTTATGAGGTCGGTGGTTGCGTCCGCGACCGCTTCCTCAAAAGGGGAGAGGATGTCAAGGATCGCGATTACCTCGTCACCGGCATTCCTTTCGACGATCTCACCGGTATTCTGAAAACCTACGGCCGCGTTGACCTTGTCGGGCGAAGCTTCGGAGTCATTAAGTTTACTCAGCTTCGCAAGGGTCAACCCCACACGTTCGATATTTCGCTCCCGCGCAAAGAACACTCGACCGGTCTGGCCCACACTGACTTCAGCGTCGACTTCGATCCGGCACTTCCGATTGAAGCCGACCTCGCTCGCCGCGATTTTACTGTCAACGCCATGGCTCTCGCCCTTGACAACGAGGAGCTTGTCGATCCGCTGCATGGTCTTGTTGACCTTCAGAATCACCATCTGCGCATGACTTCACCGGTGTCATTCTCCGAGGATCCCCTCCGGATGCTCCGCGCTGTACAATTTGCCGCTCGCTTCGGTTTTGTTCTAGAACCGTCGACCTTTGTCGCTCTTCGCGATCATGCCCACTTGATAACCTCCGTCAGCCCCGAGCGAATTGCGGAAGAGCTGACCAAGCTCCTCACTCTCGCCCAGTCTCCATCGGAAGGGTTCCGCCTCATGCAGACTTCCGGCCTCCTCAGGGAAGTCCTTCCCGAACTGGACATCGCAGTCGGTGTCGATCAGCCCGGTGGCTATCACCGCTACGATGTCTTTGAACATATTATCCGGACCGTCGATGCTTGCCGCCCCTCGCTCCGCCTGCGCCTTGCGGCTCTGTTCCACGACATCTGCAAACCACAAGCGAAGCGCGTTGTCGACAAAGGCGCGACATTCTACGGCCACGAAACCACCGGCGCCAGAACCGCCAAAGGCGTGATGTACCGCCTGCGCTTCCCGAGAGAACTCACTTCTGAAGTGTCGACGCTCGTTGAACGTCACATGTTCACGACCGACGTCACCGACAAAGGACTGCGCCGTCTCGTTAAGCGTGTCGGGGTTGATCTCATCTTCGAGCTGCTCGATCTCCGGCGTGCGGATGTAGTCGCGCAGGGGATGGGCGGTGTCACCGATGACGTTGATCGCTTTGAGCAGGCCATTCGTGATGAACTCTCCCGCAAGCCCCCCTTTGGTCTCGGTGATCTCGCTCTCAATGGCAGCGATCTGATGACGCTTTTCAGTCTGAAGCCCGGCCCGACTGTCGGCGACCTTCTGAACGTCCTCATGGAAAAGGTCCTGGACCAACCCGAAGACAACACCCGCGAAAAACTGACTATCTATGCTCAGGAGTTCCTTCGATCAAACCCGACGATAGTTCATACAATTAACGATAAGGATTCACATAGATGAAGATTCACGAATATCAGGCGAAAGAAATCTTTGCCCAAGCCGGTATTCCCGTTCCGGCGGGCCAGGTTGCTACCACGCCACCCGAAGCCTTTGCGCTCGCCCAGCAGTACAACAAACCGGTAATGGTCAAAGCGCAGGTTCATGTCGGCGGTCGCGGCAAGGCGGGCGGGGTCAAATACGCCGAAAATGCCGAAGCCGCTCGCGTCCTCGCTCAGAACATTCTCGGGATGGACATCAAAGGGCTCACGGTCAAGAAAGTTCTCGTGACCGTCGCCGAAGAAATTCTGTCCGAGGCGTATGTCGGAATTATCCTCGATCGTGTTTCTAAGCGACCGGTCATCATGGTCTCGGCTGCAGGCGGCATGGATATCGAGGAAGTCGCAGCTAAAACACCCGAGAAAATACACAAGATCTACGTCGATCCCGTTCATGGCCTGCGTCCCTACCAAGCGCGCAATCTCGCCTACAAGCTCTACCGCGACATCAATCAGGTTCGCCAGGCTGCCGCCATTATCGCGAAGCTATATGATCTCTATTGGTCATGCGACGCGTCGCTTGTCGAGATCAATCCCCTGATCACTACCGCCGGCGGCAACGTCATTGCCCTCGACGCCAAACTGAACGTCGACGACAACGCTCTGTATCGCCAGAAGAATATCGCCGCCATGCGCGATCTCGACGCCGAAATCCCAGCCGAGGTTGCCGCCCGCGAAGCCGATCTGTCGTTCGTCAAGCTTGATGGCACTATCGGCTGCATCGTCAACGGTGCCGGTCTGGCCATGGCGACCATGGATCTCGTCAAGCGCTACGGCGCGGAACCTGCGAATTTCCTCGATATCGGCGGTTCCTCCAACCCGCAGAAGGTTGTCAGCGCGATCCGTATCATTCTCAGCGATCCAAACGTTCGTTCCATTCTCATCAACATTTTTGGTGGCATCACGCGCTGTGACGACGTGGCCACGGGCATTGTCAAGGCGTTCGGCGAGCTTCAACTCAACGTGCCGATTGTCGTTCGCCTGACCGGTACCAATGAGAAGGAAGCGCAGAAGATTTTGGCCGGTGTGAAACTCCCGACCGCAAACACCCTCGACGAGGCGGTCAAGAAAGCAATCACGATGGCCGGCGACGAAGCAACGGCGTAACGAGTAAGGCAGGAAAGATTACATGGCTATATTCATAGACAAGAAGACGAAAGTGATCGTACAGGGTATCACCGGACGTGACGGCTCCTTCCACGCCGAGCAAATGAAGAAGTATGGCACCGACGTGGCGGGCGGAGTGACTCCCGGCAAGGGGGGAACGAAGGTCGGCTCTATCCCGGTCTTCAATACGATGGAGGACGCATTGACCGCCACCGGCGCCAACACGTCGGTCATCTACGTTCCCCCGTCATTTGCAGTTGACGCCATCTACGAAGCGGTCGATGCCGGGATCAAACTCGTCGTCTGTGTGACCGAGGGGGTTGCGGCCAACGACATGATGAAAGTCGTTCCGTACGTCAAAGCGCACGGAGCCAGACTGATCGGCCCGAACTGCCCTGGGTTGATCTCGCCCGAACTTTCCAAGGTCGGGATTCTCCCGGGCACAATCGTCAAGAAAGGCTTTGTTGGCGTCGTATCCCGCTCCGGGACCCTTACCTACGAAGCGATCTGGGCGCTCACTCTCGCCGGCATGGGTCAGACCACCTGCATCGGAATCGGCGGAGATCAGGTTATTGGCACCAACTTCATCGACTGCCTTGAGGCCTTTCAAGCTGACCCACAAACCAAGGCTATCGTCATGATCGGCGAGATCGGCGGCTCCGACGAAGAGATGGCCGCCGAGTACATCAAGAAGAGGGTCAACAAACCGGTCGTGTCGTTCATCGCGGGCCAGACCGCTCCTGCCGGTAAGAGAATGGGACACGCCGGCGCCATCATTTCCGGCGGCTCTGGAACTGCGAAGGAAAAGATCGAGGCGCTCAACAAAGCTGGCGTTCCAGTTGCAGGATCGCCAACAGAGATTCCCACGCTCCTGAAAGACTTGATGAAGAAAAGAAGCGCCAAGACTTCGACAGCGGCAAAGAAACCAAGCCCGAAGAAGACAGCCGCAAAGAAGACAGCCGCAAAGAAGACTTCAACGACCCGTAAGAGTGCACCGTCGAAGAAGTCGAAACCCGCATCCAAGGGCGGTGGAAAGAAACGAAGATAGCCATGCCCAGCGTTCCGAAGAAAACCTGTTTCACGATAGAGGTATCCAATGACTGACTCTGGTCAGGTCGGCGAAGTCGGTAAGAAACCGGCTCCGAAGAGCAAATACGACTACTCCAAGGGTCCGGCCCCTTTGAATATCAACATGAGCTGGTGCAAGGCCTGCAACCTTTGCATCGCTCTCTGTCCCACGACGGTCTTCGAACCGGATCGGGACGGTAAACCCATCCAGGCCCGTCCGGACGACTGCATTCAGTGCTCTATCTGCTGGGAGCATTGTCCTGATTTCGCCATAACGTCAAACTACAAGTGAAAAGGACAGCATGATGGCGGACAAGAAACGAAAACTCATGCAGGGGAATATCGCCTGTGTGCATGGCGGCATCTATGCCGGACTGCGCTTCTTCGCCGGCTACCCGATCACTCCCTCGACCGAAGTTGCCGAAGGGTGCGCCCGCGAACTCCCCAAGATCGGTGGTCGCTTCATTCAGATGGAAGATGAAATCGCTTCTATCGCCGCCGTTGTTGGCGCCTCGGTCTCAGGACTCAAATCGATGACGGCGACTTCCGGGCCCGGTTATTCGCTGATGCAGGAGCTCATCGGCTATGCCTATATTACCGAAACTCCGAGCGTGATTGTCAATGTTCAGCGGGGTGGTCCTTCCACCGGGCTGCCCACCAAAGTCAGCCAGTCGGATACGATGCAGGCACGCTGGGGCACGCATGGCGATTACACCGCTATCGCCGTCGCCCCCTCCTCAGTTGGAGATACCCTCACCGAAACTATTCGCGCCTTCAATCTCGCCGAGCGCTTCCGCACTCCGGTGACGATTCTACTCGACGAGGTGATCGGCCACATGCGCGAAATGATCACCCTGCCCGAACCGGGCGAATACCCAGTCTTCTCGCGCGTTCGACCGACTGTCGCGCCCGAACAGTTTGTTCCCTTTGAGATGACTCCGAACATGATCTCTCCGATGCCAAGCTACAACGAAGGGTATCGCTACAACGTCACCGGTCTCACCCACGACACGATGGGCTTCAGCACCAACCGCGCCGACGAAATCGCCCCGAAGCTCGACAAGCTGAAGTACAAGATTGAAAACTACACTGCCGAAATCGAAAAACTCCGGATCGACATGATGGATGACGCCGACGTCGCCTTTATCGCCTACGGCACCGTCGCGCGCACCGCGCTGCAGGCCGCCTCCATCGCCCGCAAGGCCGGCTTCAAGGTCGGCAACATCCAGCTCTACACTATCTGGCCGTTCCCCGATCAACGGATTCGCGAACTCTGTTCGCGCTGCAAGAAGGTGATCGTCGCCGAACTCAACATGGGACAGATAGTCCACGAAATCCGCCGCGTCCTTCCCCACGACATGGCCGTTCACACTATCCAACGATATGACGGCGAAATCCTTACGCCGCTGCAGCTGTTGGAAAAGCTCGAAGAGGTGCTCTAATGGCAATAGCGGAAAAACAGAAATCCGACGTCATCCTGCAATACCTGCGTCCGCGAAAGAAGTTCCCCAGCGTCTGGTGTCCCGGATGCGGCAACGGCGTCGTCATGGGGGCGCTCATTCGTGCCATTGATCGCCTCGGCCTCTCGCGCGACGAAGTCGCCATGGTCTCCGGTATCGGCTGCACCAGTCGCATGCCGGTTTACCTGGACTTCAATTCACTGCACACGGCCCACGGTCGTGCCCTCGCCTTTGCCACGGGCGTCAAGTTCGCCCAGCCTAACATGAAGGTCATTGTTATCACCGGCGATGGCGACGCACTGGCGATCGGTGGCAATCACTTCATCCACGCCTGCCGCCGCAACATCGACATCACGACCATTCTCATCAACAACCACATCTACGGCATGACCGGCGGCCAGGGATCCCCCACCACTCCTCCCGGAGCCATGTCGACCACCACGCCGTATGGCAACTCCGAAAAGCCATTCGATCCTTGCAGCCTTGCCCAGGCCGCAGGCGCGACCTTTGTTGGGCGCACGACCGTGTACCATGCGCCGCAAATGGAGAAGATGATCATGCAGGCGATCGAACATCGCGGCTTCTCGCTGGTCGAGGCTATTTCGAACTGCCATACATATTTTGGCCGATTAAACAAGTCCGGCGACGCCGTCACCATGATCAAGTCTTTTAGGGAAAACGCCGTGACGCTCGCCAAAGCCAAAGACATGCCCCCCGATGACCTGAAGGGGAAGATCGTCATGGGTGTCATGCATCAGGTTCAGAAGACAGAATTCTGCGATGAATATCAGCACGTAGTTGATGTACAGACAGGAGGGCGTAAGTCATGACCCCCAAACTTCTCGATAAGATCGAAATTCCTCAGGATCGTTTTGAAATGCGCCTTTCCGGTTCCGGCGGGCAGGGAATGATTCTTGCCTCAGTCATCATGGGGGAAGCCATCGGTGGCGGCGACGGGCGCAATGTCTCCCAAACCCAATCCTACGGTCCCGAGGCGCGCGGCGGAGCCTCAAAATCCGATGTGGTGATCTCATCGAATGAAATCTTCTACCCCAAGGCGATCAAGCTCGATCTTCTGCTCGCCATGACTCAGGAAGCGCTCGACAAGTATTACGGCGATCTCAAGGGGGGGGGAACGCTGATCATCGATACCACCCTTGTGACCGAGGTCCCGACAGACAACTACTACGGTCTGCCGTTCACTCGTCTTGCTCGTGAAGAGGCTGGCCATGTCATGGTGGCCAATGTGATCGCGCTTGCGGCCATTGCAGCACTCACTGATGTCGTCAGCCGCGAATCCCTGACCAGCGCTGTCTTAGCACGTGCTCCGCGCGGCACCGAAGAGAAGAATCGCAAAGCCATCGACATTGGCTTTAGCGAAAGTCTCAAGATCAAGAAACGTTAACGAATGGGAACACAGAAGATATGAGCAAAACCCTCCTGATGATCAAGCCCGACGCTACCGAGCGACATCTAATAGGCCACGTCATAACTCGTCTTGAGCACGCCCGTTTTCGCATCGTCAGCATGCGGACCGTGACCTTAACCGAACCAGACGCGCGTCGCTTCTACGCCGTGCACGAAGGGAAACCTTTCCTCAACGACTTGGTGCGGTTTATGACCTCCGGTCAGATTGTTGCCATCGCTCTCGAAAAGGAGAACGCTGTTCTTGATTTACGCGCGCTCATCGGCGCAACCGATCCGGCGAAAGCCGCCTGCGGCACGCTCCGCAGTGAAATCGGGCGCGACATCGAAAAGAACTCCGTGCATGCCTCGGATTCAGATGAAAATGCTGCCAAGGAGATCGCCTTCTTCTTTGCGTGAGGATCGAGCAGCATGCGAAGTCGGTTGGTATGGAAATCACAGTGACCTACGGAGCCAAACCCTTGAGCTTTGATGTACCGGCCAACGCCACCGTTGATCGCTTCATGCCATCTCCGGCTGACAAGCTGGTTGACCTCTCCGCATTCCGATCCGCGCTCAATGCAAGCGGCACGGACGCCTTCCTGAACGCAGCCTCGCCGTTGATCATCGTGAATGATGGCTATCGCCACACGCCGACCGCGCTCATCCTCGAGTGGCTGGAGATCCTCCAGCCCGGTCTCATCGACCGAGCCTATTTCCTGATCGCCACCGGCACCCACACCGCTCCAACTAAGGAACACGTGCGGGCTATCTTTGGCCCGTTCGGTGCGCGCGTCAGAGAGCGCCTAAGCTACCACGACGCCAGCGATCCCTCAAACATGACCAAGCTGGGTGTCGATTCGTTGGGGGGGGAAGTGCACATCAATCGCCTCGTCTTCGCCTATGATCGAATTCTCGTCATAGGTTCTGTCGAGCCCCACTATTTCGCCGGATTCACCGGGGGGCGCAAATCGTTCTTCCCCGGACTGTGCGACCTTGCGACTATCGAGCGTAATCACAATCTTGCCGTCTCTCTTGATTGCGCTCCCTTGAAACTCGAGGGGAATCCGGTCGCCGAGCACCTCAACTCCCTGCTCTCTCTTCTCGAACTCGACAGGATTCGCTCAATCCAAGTTGTAGCTGATACTCGCGGGCAGATCGCCGGTATTTTTATCGGTGCGCTTGAGAATAGTTTCACGAACGCGACCCGCCTCGCCGAACATCTTTACGCCCGCGCCGTTTCTCAACCATACGATGCTCTCGTTTGTGAACTTCGTCCGCCTCTCGACGGCAATCTCTATCAAGCCCAGAAGGCGCTTGAGAATAGTCGTGCCGCAGTGCGCGACAGAGGCGCAGTGATCGTGGTTTCGGAGTGCAGTGAGGGGATCGGATCCAACCACTTCTTCGACCAGGCCGACACCTGGGATCGCGAAAAGAATCTCCCCGCCGACGGCATTCTCCGCTTCGGCTCCCACAAGCTCGCGCGAGTGAACGCGCTCGCAGCACGTATGGATGTCTGTCTGCATTCCAGACTCGAGGATGTTGACGTCCGGAGAGTCTTCTACGAGCCGGTTTCCGATCTAAGCGCCTTCCTCGCCACAAAGGCTCTCGGTCGCCGCCACTTTCGACTTGGCGTGGTTTACGACGCCGGTCACACTGTCCTTCGTCATGAGACACCTGTATCATTTAGTCATAACACTTTTTCCAGTGAGGAAGTATGAACAAGAAGATCGCTGTAATCGGCGCCGGTAACGTTGGAGCCTCGTGTGCTCTGTACCTGGCTGAAGCCAATCTAGCAGACATCGTGCTCGTCGACATTCTCGAGGGAATCCCGCAGGGTAAAGCACTCGACTTGACCCAGGCCGGTCCCGTCCGCGGTTACAATTCGCGCGTAACCGGCACCAACGACTACAAAGACATTGCCGGAGCCGACATTGTCGTCATGACTGCTGGTCTGGCTCGAAAGCCCGGCATGACCCGCGAAGATCTGCTCACGAAGAATGCCGAAATCGTCGGCTCAGCCGCGGAGAATATAAAAAAATATGCTCCCAAGGCCTTCGTCATCGTTGTATCCAACCCCCTCGACCTGATGACCTACCACATGTTCAAAGTGACCGGCTTCCCGACTCATCGCGTTTTCGGTCAGGCCGGCGTGCTCGACTCGATCCGTTTCCGTACCTTCATCGCCATGGAACTCGGTGTCGCCGTGACCGACACGCAGGCGATGGTTCTCGGTGGACACGGTGACACTATGGTCCCACTTCCGCGCTACACGACTGTCTCCGGCATTCCGATCTCCGAACTGATTTCTGCTGATCGCATCAAAGCCATCTGTGATCGCACCGCGGATGGCGGCGGCGAAATCGTCCGCCTGCTCAAGACCGGCTCGGCCTTCTACGCCCCTGCGGCGGCATCGGTCGACATGGTCCGTTCCGTCTTCAACGACGAAAAGCGCGTCCTTGCCGCTTCTGCCATGCTCACCGGCCAGTACGGAATCAAGGATATCTATATCGGGGTGCCAGTCATTCTGGGCGCCAATGGCGTCGAGAAGATCCTCGACCTGAAATTGGCCGACAACGAACTCTCCGCGTTGCAGAAATCAGCGGCCACTTACAAAGAACACATGAAGATTCTTGGCTACTAAAGGAAGGACCATGCCCAAGTACAAACATATATCCGTGCCGACTACCGGGACCCCGATCACGGTCAAGAACAGGAAGTTGGTCATCCCAGACCATCCGATCATTCCGGTGATCGAGGGGGACGGCATCGGTCGCGACATCATGAAGGCTACCCGGCGTGTGGTCGATGCCGCTGTTGCCAAAGCCTACAACAATCGCAAGTCCATTGCCTGGATGGACGTCCACGCCGGCGAAAAAGCCAACGACCTCTATGGCGAGTGGCTTCCCAAAGAGACCCTCGATGCCATCAAGAAATTCTACGTCGGCATCAAGGGTCCACTCACGACCCCGATCGGCGGCGGCTTCCGATCTCTCAATGTGACTATCCGCCAGGTGCTCAATCTCTACGCCTGCGTCCGCCCTGTTCGATATTTCCCGGGCGTCGGCTCACCGGTCGTGCACCCTGAGCGCGTCAACATCGTCATCTTCCGTGAGAACACCGAGGATGTCTACGCCGGTATCGAGTGGAAAAAGGGAAGCCCCGAAGTGAAGAAAGTGATCACCTGGCTGAACAAGACCATGAAGACCAATATCCGCCCCGACTCCGGCATCGGAATCAAACCGATCTCGGTTACCGGTACCAAGCGACTGGTCCGCAAGGCTATTCAGTTTGCGGTCGACAAGCAGCGTAGTTCGGTCACCCTGGTTCACAAGGGGAACATTATGAAATTCACGGAAGGAGCCTTCCGTGATTGGGGCTACGAAGTTGCGAAGAAAGAGTTCCGCGACAAGATCGTCACCGAGGACGAGGTCTACGCCAACCACAACGGCGTTGTTCCTGCAGGAAAGATTCTCATCAAAGACCGTATCGCCGACTCCATCTTCCAGCAGATCCTGATTCGCCCCGAAGAGTACGACGTTCTCGCCACCCCCAACCTCAATGGCGACTATCTTTCCGACGCCGCCGCGGCCCAGGTCGGCGGCCTTGGTATGGCTCCCGGTGCCAACATTGGGGACTACATTGGTATGTTTGAGGCTACTCACGGCACCGCGCCGAAGTATGCCGACAAGGACATGGTCAATCCCGGCTCACTTCTTCTATCCGCGGTCCTGATGCTTCAGTATCTCGGATGGGACGAGGCCGCGACGATGATCGAAAGCGCCCTTGAGAAAACCATCGCCCAGAAGACCGTTACCTACGATCTCGAGCGGCAGATGGACGGGGCGACCAAAGTCAGCACCTCGCAGTTCGGGACTAACATCATCGCGAATCTGTAGCAATCTGAGCGCTAACACTCACGACGAAGGCTGGCTCATCCGATTGAGCCGGCCTTTCTGTTGAGAGGGATCGGCACGGCCAGTACCGTTCCAACGATCATGCAGATCGCCCCCCCCCCCTTTTCTCTTGGTCAAAAGACGAGTTGGCGCTATATTTAGGCGGGTTTCAAATGCTGGAGGGCGCGTGACATTCAACAATATTCGCTTTCCCTTGCTCAGACGAATGCCGTTGGTGCTGTTGCTTATTGCGCGATTGATGGCAGCTTCGTTCGTTGCGATGAGTGTATGCACTCCAGCTCTTGCCGACTGGATCAAGCCGATTGTCTCCACTCGTGCGAAAGTGGATTCGATCGAGCGAGTGCTCGTGATCCGCGATGTTGACCCGCTGCAAAGTTTCGGCAAACGGATGCTCGGCTTGGGCAACATCGACGGCAGACCGGGGGATGAGTTACTTGTAACTAGATGGCAGGGAGGTCTCGATACCAATCGGTGTTTTATATATAGTGGCGGTCCCGGAACGGACGGGATTGTGGATCGCAGTTACCGCTATTTTGGGTGGGCCTTTGACCGCGTTGGAGACATAGATGGAGACGGATTTACTGATTTTGGACAGCTGCATCTGCCGCTTCAATCACCGAGCAGTTTTGACATCTTCTTGGGCGGTTCCACGTTCGACGGCACCCCTGACATAGTCATACCCAACCACAACTCATTTGCGTATCAAGCACTTGACGTTGACGGCGACGGAACATTAGAGTTGCCGGTGATGAGGGACAAGGGAGCGTACTCCGACACCATTGACCTTTACCGAGTAGGCGTTACGGTAGATTCTCTTCCCGAATACACGATAACCGACACCAGCCCGATGTTTGGGTGGACATTGTGCACCGGGGACTTTAACGGCGATGGCCTTGGTGACATAGCTGTCTCCTCTCACGTCGCAATTAACGACAATGTTCCCGGCCGAGTGCACATCTACTTTGGCGCTCGGGCATACAACACAGTTGTAGATCTGACCATTACTGGCTCAGCGTCGTTCTTCGGTGATGTTTTGTTCAACGTTGGCGACTTCAACAAGGACGGCTATGACGACTTGCTCATATGTGGAGACTCTACACGTGACGGCGTTTACTTGGGATCGGCGTCTTTTGACAGCACCCGAGACATTGTCGTGAACCAGTATCGCGGAGGTTTCGGTTACTTCTTTCCGACAAGTGTTGATCGTACCGGTGATGTGAACCACGATGGATATCCTGATTTCATCATTGGGTACGTTGACAACGTGGCTTCGCGCTATGAGGCACACCTGTACCTGGGTGGCAAGGATGTCAGCGCGCTTATGCCCGCTGATATTTGGATCGAGGACTACATGGTTCCGGGCTGGCAGTATCAATTTGGCGAGGCAGTGGCAGGCATAGGTGATTTCACGGGTGACGGTATTGATGACTTTGCCGTTCGGTCGAGGACGGGAAATTACCCCGAGACGTGGTACGGCGAGGTAAACATCTTTGCAGGTTGGGACGGTCATGCAACTGATGTCGTATTGGATGATGATGAACAGATTCCTGGGAGATTTGTACTCCAGCAAAATTACCCCAATCCGTTTAACTCATCGACTACTCTGGAGTTTGAACTGGAGACGCCCGGTTTGGTACAGCTTTCAGTGTTCAATTCTCTGGGTCAACGCATTGAGGTCCTTCTGAATAGGCGACTTCCGATAGGCCGGCACCGCATTTCGTGGAACGGCACTGACATATCTGGAGCGCCCGTTCCGTCCGGTGTCTACTTCTACCGCCTCGACGCCGACAGCTCTTCTCAATCCCGAAAGATGATTCTGCTCAAATAACCTCTCCGGAACGTCCACGCTGTGGGTCCCCATTCCCGCATAAGGAACTGAAGGGGAGAGGTTCTTAGACCTTCTCGTCTGCCTCTTTTCCCCATTCCCGTGTCGTGAAGAGGGCTCAGAAGGTTAGGTTACTCGCAGCCTCGACAATCCTCTGCGTGTCGCGTGCGATCACTAACTCTTCATTCGTAGGAATAACAAGCGTGCGAACCGTCGCTCCTTCTGCCGAGATATCCATTTCCTTGCCGACCGCGCTCTTGTTCTTGTTATCGTCAATCCGTATTCCCAGATATTCCATATTCTCACACGCCAGCTTGCGGATGATCGCCGAGTTTTCCCCAACGCCGGCCGTAAATACCACGCAATCCAGCCCGCTGAGAGCCGCCGTATACGATCCGATATACTTCTTCAGTCGATAGCAGTACATGTCGAGCGCCAGCTTCGAGTTGACATTCCCTTTTTCCGCAGCGTCGACGATCTCGCGCATATCCGACGATACTCCCGAAATCCCCGCCAGTCCCGAGTGCTTGTTCAGCAGCGTGCTGGCTTCATGCAGCGACAACTCCTCCCGAGCCATTATGTGCAGGATGATTGCCGGATCCATGTCTCCCGACCGAGTCCCCATCAGCAGCCCTTCGAGGGGCGTAAACCCCATCGAGGTGTCAATTGAAATCCCGCGATCAATCGCCGCCACGGACGCGCCGTTCCCCAGATGACAGGTGATCATCTTCAGTTCCGTTCTCGGACGTCCCAGCATGGCCGCAGCCCGTTCGCTCACATACTGATGTGACGTCCCGTGAAATCCGTACCGTCTGATGCTGTACTTCTTATAAAACAGATATGGGATTCCGTAGATATACGCATGCGCAGGCATCTTGTAGTGAAAAGCCGTATCGAACACTGCCACTTGCGGCACATTCGGCAGGGTCTTGATGCAGGCGTTGATCCCTCGGATATTGTGCGGGTTGTGAAGCGGCGCCAGCTCGATCAACGAACGGAGCGTCGACATCAGCTCTGGTGTAATCAACACGGAATCGGTGAACTCCTCTCCGCCATGCACGACCCGATGCCCCATCGCCCCGATTTCACTTTTGTCCTTGATCACGCCGTGGTTGGCCGAAAGCAGCATCGACACCACATATTCAATCGCGATGATGTGATCCAGGATCTCCGCTGAGACCTTCACCTCGGGACGATCAAACGGCTTGTGGGTCAGTACCGATTCCGACATGCCGATCCGGCTCACTAACCCTTTGGCCAGTGCTACCTGAGTCTCTGTGTCAATCAGCTGATACTTCACCGACGACGATCCGCAGTTTAGAACCAGAATCTTCATCGCACCGCCTCCAGCGCCCGTTTCGCCGGAGCGCTCACGCGGTTCCCCTCGGCATCGTACTCGAAGAACCCCTTGCCGGTCTTCACCCCGAGGTGTCCCGCACGAACCAGTTTACGCAGGATCGGGCAGGGATTGTATTTGTGATCCGAAAGTTCCTCCAGCATGTTCATCATCCATGACATTACGACGTCGAGTCCCATCATGTCCGCCAAAGCGAGCGGCCCCACATTGAAACCGAACCCGAGTTTCATCGCTTCGTCAATATCCTCCGCCGACGCCACCCCTTCCATCAGGACATGCATCGCCTCGTTCAACAGCGGCACTATGATCCGCGTGGTTACATAGCCGGGATACTCGATGACTGTAATCCATCTCTTCTCGAGCATTTCAGCCAACTCGACCGCTTTCATAAATGTGGCTTCGTCAGTCTTCAACCCTTTCACAATCTCGACCAGTGGGATTTTGGTCACTGGATTCAGAAAATGCATCCCAATCACTTTCTGCGGGCGCGTCGTTGACGCTGCAATTTCCGAAATCGACAGCGTGCCGGTGTTCGTCACCAGTACTGTCTCCGGAGCGCAAATAGCGTCGAGCTTCGCAAACAGAGCTCGCTTCTCTTCCAGTCGCTCATACACCGCTTCCAGCACGATCTCGGTATCTTGCACTACCGTCACATCCGACGAGGGGTAGATTCGTGCGAGGATCGCCTTCTTCTCCGACTTGGTGTATCCCCAGCGTTCAATCTCGCGGTCGATTCGCTCCCCGATCTTCTTGACCCCTTTTTCCGCCAATTTGCTGGTTCGGTCAAGCAGGGTTACCTCATTGCCTGTGATGGAAATCGCCTCTGCAAGTCCTTGTCCCATCACCCCCGCTCCAACTATTACAATCTTTGTCTTTGGCATGTCATCTCTTCTCTATTGTGAAAATAGTAACAATCTTTCATTCCGCCTCAAGTATATATCTATCGAGTATTCCAGCAAGTGATAAAACAGACCATTCGCAATTCCGTATATCCCATTGAAGTAAATCGGCTGTTTTCAGCATTCTGCGTACAAGGAATTATGGATTATCGAAACGTTGCCGCTTGACTCGAACCAGAACTCAGCCTATGTTTGCCCTATGATCGCTGGCGGCAACATGTTGGGAGACAACATGAAATCACTTCTTAAGTCACTTCTGATCGTCGGGCTCTCTCTGGCAATAGTTGGGGGAGAGGTTCAAGCGATCGGCAAAGTTGCCTCGCATCTCAATATGCTTGAGTTCCGTGGAGGTCTGGCCCTTCCGCACGGAGACTACGGCGGCGTCGGCACGGTGGATTTTGTTGACCGAGACAACAATCCAATCAAACTCTCCACCAAAGAACTCTATGATCCCACCTATTCAATAGGTCTGAGCTTCGGCCAGTTGTGGCAGGATCACATCCTCTACTCGATCGGCTTCGAGTACGCCCACATCAATATCAACGATGGTTTCCTCGAGGAGTTGAGAACAGGTACTTTTCGATCATCGACACCGAGTTTCAATCAGTACGATCTTCACCTTGAAGCGAATTACCAGTTACTAATCCTAAGCAATGGTCCCTGGACTCCGTTCGCAGGTGTCTCCTTTGCCGCCGGTCTGACCGGTCAGACCGCCAAGAAAATCGCCTCGGAGTACGACGCCAATCTGGCTCTCGGTGCTACCCTTGGCGCGGAATTCAAGGTCTGGCAATCGAAGGACAGCCGCTCCTTTACCACCATCGCTTCCACAAACAGAATCGACCTGCTGGCGTCGGGTTATCGCCCGAAGTACCTGAACCTCGGTCTGAGTCTCAGATTCTATGCTCGTCCGTAATTACACGCCCGCTCGTATCCTTATTATCTTTGCCGGCATTCTTGTCGTGACGACTTCCTGCAAGAAGGACCCCGCCAGCCCTCCCGTGTCTGGCTCCCCTTCGAAGCTCACTGCGGTCAACGGCAAGTATTATAAAGGGTTGATGAAGTCGACCATCCAGACCCCGCTTGTTCAGTTCAAGACATCCGATTCAAGCGGAAACCCGGTCGGCAACACCCGGATCCATCTCCGTCTGCTGGAAGGTGACGGCGTCCTATCAGTTGCGCCGGGTGACTCCACCAAGACCGACCCCACCGGCAATGCCACCGTCACCTACAATTTCAGCGGTCTCCTCGGCCATGCCTCGCTTCGCGCTCTTCTGCCTGCGAGAGACTCTGTTGATCTCGTCATGCGCGCTAACACGATCATTATTGGTTCGCACTCTCAGGCGCAGTATATCCGTACCGGAGATACATATGCCATGGTGAAGAATTTCAACGGCCCGCCATTGGCGATTGATGTCGATCCGAACTTCTATCTGACCTATGTCGTCTACGAATCAACCCTGGGCTTGGTCCTAATCGTCGAAGACAAGAACAAGAACAATGCTGCTGAAGATACAGAGCAAGTCGTCGGACTGATCGTCAACAACAGCGGAGCGAACGGTGAGTACAAGGGGAAGACTGCCGAGGGGATCGGCCTCGGTTCGAAATACTCTGACATTCGCGCGGCTTACGGCCCCGCAGACAGCATCTGGGTCGACCCTACTCCACCCGCAGCGATCGTCCTGTCCTACCTCTCCGGGGCGCTCTACATCTACTGCACAACCGCTGACACGACCGCTTTCGAAATGCACCTTGTGCCGCCCATCGCGCCCCCTGCCCTTACGCGCCGAGCGCAACTGCGAGAGACTATTCCCCTCGTAAGTTCGACCGCTTATCGCCAATACCGCAGGTGACCTAACACACTCTCCCTTTTTGTTGACAGATGCAGCACCTGAAAGATAATTTCACGGCAAATCATTCACGAAAGAAACAGAACGAAAGGATAAGCATGATCACCAACACCTTGACCGCCGTCACCATCGCCGCTTCGTTGCTCGGCGCAACTCTTTGGGCCGCCGATTCAACGGGCAACGCACCGCAAAAGGAAACCACGATGAAATCCGAATCCGCCAAGACGCCCTCCGGACCGGCCGAGAAGCGCCATCCTATCCGCGACGCGAAGAACAAATTCGTCACCCTCGAGACCGACCTAGGGAAGTTGACCCTCGAGCTTTATCGTGATGTCGCCCCAGCGCACGCCGATTCCTTCGCCGCCCGCGCTGCCGATGGCTTCTATGCCAACACCATCTTTCACCGCATTGTCGACAATTTCATGATCCAGGGTGGAGACCCGACCGGCACCGGCACAGGAAACGCCAAGTATACTCTCAAAGCCGAGTTCAGCAAACTTCCCCACGAGGAAGGAACTCTCTCCATGGCTCGCACCAACGATCCTAATTCCGCCTCCTGCCAATTCTTCATCTGCCTCAAGAAAGTTCCACACCTTGACGGCCAGTACAGTATTTTCGGTCAGCTGGTAAAGGGGTACGACGTTCTCCACAAGATCGGTTCTGTCGAAACAGTCATGCAGCCCGGAGGAGGGGAGAAGTCCCGCCCTAAGACAGATCTGCACCTCATCAAGGCGTACCTCTCCGATGCCGAGGGGAAGCCGGTCAAGAAGTAAATTCACCGAGTCATCTAACAAATGCGCTGCCCCTCTTAGTTAGGGACAGCGCATTTGTGGAACTCGGGCGCCCACGGCTCGTTAGAACCCTGTATGGTCCCTCGTTCACTCGTCGTCCTCGGCTCAACCGGCTCTATCGGCCGTTCCTGCCTTGATGTCATTCAGCGCCACCCCGGTTGTTTTGTCGTCAAGGCGCTCGCTGCTCATGCCAGCGCCGAGCTTCTCATCGAGCAGTACCGCCTATTCCGGCCCGCACATCTCTGCCTGACCGACCCCAACGCCGCCGCACAAGTTTCCGCGGCCCTCGCCGACGAACCGGTGACAATCGCAAGCGGTGAGCGCGCGCTCATCGAACTGACCAAACTGGACGACGTCGACATCGTAGTCAACGCCATTGTCGGAGCGGCAGGTCTAAGAGCGTCGCTGGAGACCCTCGCCCAGGGCAGAAACCTCGCCCTCGCCAATAAGGAATCTCTCGTCACCGGCGGTCCGCTTTTCCCGCCAATCATCGAGAGAACCAAAGCCCGTATCCTTCCCATTGACTCCGAGCACTCCGCAATCTGGCAAGCACTCAATGCCGGACGCCTGCACGAAGTCAAGTGGCTCATCTTGACCGCTTCCGGCGGTCCCTTTCGAACTCTCCCGCGCGAATTGTTTGCCGACATAACCGTGGAGGAGGCGCTCAATCACCCCACCTGGAAGATGGGTCGAAAAATCAGTATCGATTCGGCCACCATGGTCAACAAGGGACTTGAGATCATCGAGGCCGTCACCCTTTTTGGCGTGCCGTCAAAGAAGATCCGTATCCTCGTCCATCCTCAGTCGATCATCCACTCGATGGTCGAGTATGTTGATTCATCAGTCATCGCCCAGCTCTCTCAGCCCGATATGCGCCTGCCGATTTCCTACGCGCTATTCTGGCCGGATCGCGTTGGTTCAGAGTACGGACAAATCGATTGGCACACCCTTAAGTCTCTCACATTCGAACTACCCGACTACGATAAGTTCCCGCTCCTTCGCCTGGCCTTCAGAGTAGCCGAGGCGGGCGGGACTGCCCCTGCAATCTACAACGCCGCCAACGAAATCGCCGCTGAGTCCTTCCTGAATCGACAGATCAAGTTCACTGAAATTGCCGATATTGTGACCGGGACGGTCGATGCCGTTCCCGTTGTTTCGAAACCGCGGCTGGATGACATCCTCGAAGCTGATCGCGCCGCCCGCGCGACTGCCCGAAAACTCGCGGAGAATGTTGTATGCTCATGAATATTGCTTCCTTCATTTTTGTTCTGGGTGTCCTTGTCTTTATCCACGAGCTCGGTCACTTCATCGTCGCGAAACGTGTCGGCATCAAAGTCGAACGTTTCTCGCTTGGTTTCCCGCCGTACATCTTCACCAAGACCGTCGGCGAAACCGCCTACTCCATTGGCATCATCCCGCTTGGCGGCTTCGTGAAAATGCTCGGCGAAAACCCCGACGAGGAGTCCGCGAAGAACGCTGCGACTGACACCACGGCGTCAGTCTCTCACCGCGAATTCGGCGCGAAATCGATCGGCCAGCGCGCTCTCGTCATCATCGCCGGTCCTTTCATGAACTACCTTCTCGCCATCGCCCTCTTCGTCGGCATCTTTCTCTTTGGGGGACGCCCCGTATTCGATCATGAGCGTCTCGTCGTTGGCACTGTCACCGAGAACTTCCCGGCCGCTCAGGCCGGATTGCAGACCAACGATCAGATCATCGGCATCGACGGTTACCCTATCTCCGACTTCGATTCCTTGCGCGTGAGGATCAATAAGAAAGTCGCCGCTCCGCTCCAGCTGACCTGGGTGCGGGGCGCCGACACCATGAACGCCACCCTCACCACTCACCTCGAGGAAATCCCGGCCCTCAAGGGGGGGCTTGATTCGATCGGAATAATCGGCTTCACTCAGAAGGTTCAGGGCTACAGCTACTACAGTTTCACCGAATCCGTTCAGCGCGGCTTCGTAACCACCCACATGATCGTCTGGGAAACTGTCAAGTTCGTTAAGAAAGCTATCTCTGGGGAAGTGTCCGCCAAGCTGATCGGCGGTCCGCTCTTCATCGCCCAGCAATCGGGCAAAGAGGCGGAAAAGGGAGCTACCAACCTCTTCTTCTTCATGGCTCTGCTGTCGGTCAATCTTGCCGTCCTCAACGTGCTCCCCATCCCGATCCTCGACGGCGGTCACCTCGTCTTCCTGGCAGTCGAACGCCTGCGCGGTCGCCCGCTGTCAGTGCGGTCCCGCACCCTTGCCCAGCAGATTGGCATCGCCTTTTTCTTTGTCATGATCATCTTTGTCACCTATAATGACATCCTGAGAATGGTCAGAGGATATTGAGAACCTCTTCGGCCTTTCAGCGTATATATGTTGAGACGGTCCACCGAAACGGGAGCCGTTGAGAAAGGACTACCGCCGTATGGCCATAGACAAGAAGAAAGCCGCTCCGGCAGCCGATTCCACCCGTCGTCGCAAACCTTCCGGCGCAGAGTCCTTTTGGGATAATACCAAACAGACCCTTATCGCCATTCTCCTCGCGCTGGTCATCAAGACCTCAGTCGTGGAGGCTTACAAGATTCCCTCGGCCTCGATGGAAGATACTCTCCTGGTCGGTGACTTCCTTCTCGCCAACAAATTCATCTACGGCGCCCGACTTCCGCTGGTCGACTGGCGCCTCCCCGCGCTTCGGGATCCCAGACGCGGCGACGTGGTCATTTTCATTTTCCCTGGTGACGGCGTCACCAAATACATCAAGCGTTGCATCGGCCAACCGGGAGATACCATCGAAGTCAGGGATAAAGTCCTGTACGTCAACCATCAGCTATTCCCTGATCCCGAGCATTCGAAACATCAGGACACCCTGGCCACTGGACAGCAAAAGATTTTTCCCTTTGGCCCCGACGGCCAGTTCAGCCGCGACAATTTCGGCCCCTATATTGTCCCACGCGACAGCTACTTTATGATGGGGGATAATCGCGATAATTCCTACGACTCCCGTTTCTGGTCAGCGGTCTCACGGGATCGCATTCTGGGTAAAGCGTTGGTAATACACTGGTCGTGGGACGACAGTGAGTATCAGTCACCGTCTGTCTCTATTGCCGACCCCCTCTCCGTGCCGCGCCTGTTCATCTACAACGCTGCTCACTTCCCGCAGAAGGTACGCTGGAGCCGCTTGTTTCACCCGATTTTCTGAGGATTCTCCCCAATGACTCGTCTCGCTTCCTTGTCCTCGCTGTTTGCGCTGTTGATCACGACCGCCGCATCTGCCGCCCCCAAAATGAAAGTCGCCGACGACACTTTCGTTTTTGGGAAGACCACACAGGGAGCTGTTGTAACTCATTCCTTCTGGATCAAGTCAATCGGCACGGATACACTTCGCATCATCGAGGTCGATCCCGGCTGTGGCTGCACGCAGGCCCCATTACTTGATTCGCTCCTGGCTCCGGGCGATAGCACTCGCCTTGAAATCACTCTGAACACGAGGAACTTTCGCGGCTTCGTCGATAAGCGCCCATCTTTCGTCACCAACGCCAGTCCGGATCGGGTCTTCCTCAAACTCTATGCTGAGATGATCACCGACTCAACTCCGGTCGGAGTGGTTAAGCCTAACCCGCTCATCATCGACGTCTCCCAGTTCGACAAGCTCCGTCGCAAAGCCAGGTTCGCGGTCGCGAACACCGGCCCCAACGAGTGCTCCCTGACTCTCGTTGACACCGCTTTCAAGAGCTTTGACGTCACTCTCCCCAAATCCGTCAAGGCTGGTGCAAGTGTAGAGGGTGTCGTAACCATTCGCGAAAACGCGATCACGGCTGACTTCCGCGAGTCCCTCACCGTCGAGCTGGGGGATGAAGAGCGAACTCGCTTCACCCTTCCCGTTGTCCGGATGTACCGCACCAAGCAAGCTGATAAGTAGCTCGCGCTCAGCCCCGTTTTTTCTTTGATTTTCTCTCGCCTCTGGTCTTAATTGCCCGCCATGCATCGCCTGACAGTTGAGAATCTCTCGAAACGCTTCGGTTCGCGCAAAGTCCTGACCGACATCTCCTTTGAACTTTCCACCGGCCAATCTATGGCGGTCGTCGGTCCCAATGGGTCCGGCAAATCCACGCTCCTGATGCTCCTTCTCGCGAGTTTGCGCCCCACACGCGGAAGCGTCACCTACCGCCAAGATAACTCTATCCTCGACGACTCCCAGATCCGTGCCGCGACATCGTTTGTCTCTCCGTACCTGAATCTCTATGACCACCTCACCGCCGAAGAGAACCTGACCTTCTTCTCCACCGTTTCGGGCGGTCATGTCACTGGCAAGCAGATCAACGGTCTCCTTAATCGGGTCGGACTCGAGGGGAGAGGCTCCGATTTTGTCGCGGCCTATTCCTCCGGCATGAAACAGCGCCTCAAGTACGCCGTCGCGCTTCTGAATTCCCCCGCCTTTCTCTTTCTCGATGAACCCACGTCCAACCTCGACGAAGCCGGCAAACAGATCGTGTTCGACCTCATCGACGAACACCGTTCCACAACCATCCTCATCATCGCCACCAACGAAAAAGAGGAGCAGCGCCGTGCCGAGCAGCTCTGTCGGATTGGTTAGCCAGGCCTTTGCCGTCTTCGCCAAGGACTTTCGCCTGGAACTGCGTACACGCTACGCTATCAACGCCATCCTCATGTTCGGCATTACCACGCTGGCCGTGGTCTCCTACTCTCTTGGCCAGGCCGGTCTTCCCCCGAAACTGCTTGCCGCCCTCCTGTGGACTATCATCTTTTTCTCTGCCATGTCCGGCCTGTCGCAAGCGTTTGTCCGTGAGGAAGAGGCGGGGACTTCGCTCGTCCTCAAACTCCGCGCCGACCCGACCGCCATCTATCTCGGTAAGCTCCTCTTTAACTTCATCCTGCTCTCAGTCATGACTGCCATCATCACGCCCATGTTCTACATGTTCACCGACGCCCCAATTGGCAACGTCGGTGTTCTCTTTCTCGTCCTCTTGCTCGGCGTCATTGGCCTCTGTGCCGCCACCACACTGGTAGCCGCGATCATTGCCAAAGCCTCAGTCAAGGGTGCCCTCTTCGCCGTCCTCTCATTTCCCATTCTCATGCCGATCCTGCTTCTGCTCGTCGGAGCTACCACGATCATCATGGGCGGCAAGCCGATGGACGAGACCGCCATGTATTTTCAAGGTCTGATTGCCTATTCGGTCGTGATGATCACCCTCTCTGTGCTTCTGTTTCGCTTCGTTTGGCTGGAATAATCGCTCCGAGCTTTTCTCAATTTCGGTAGCAGTCTCGCCGATAACTGAGATATGATCCCTGACAATCTCACTTCGCGAAACGTCCTTCTGTGCCGAACGGCCGTCCTGATCCTTTTTGTCCTCCTCGCTGCAGGTCCCTATGCTGCCGTCATTCCCTTCGATCCCGCTCGGGGGCTCGTCGAAATCGACATCGTCATCAACGACACGATTCACGCCAAGTTCGGGCTCGATACCGGCGCCGACCAATTCTACCTTGATTCCAGCTTCGCCGCTCGCTTCGGCTTACGCCGCTCTCCCGTCGCCGAGATGCACACTGTGGCTGGCGTTGACGGAACCACCAGCGCTTTTCCCATCACCTTGCGCTCGCTCAAAATCGCAGACTTACCAATGCAGACCGAAATCCCCGCTACCATTATCGATCTTGCCGCTCTCTCTAAAGACAAACGAAGCGGCCACCCGGACGGCCTTCTCGGATTGCAGATACTCGAGCAGTATTACGTTACGGTCGACTACCCGCGCCAACGTCTCGAAATTCGCACCGATGAACCGCACGCCCTCGCCGGCAAACCGTACCGCACCATCCCCTTTCGTATGGCCGGCCACCTGATCCTTGTCGATGTCACCATAAGCGACCGGTTCACCTGTCCTATGATCCTCGACTACTGCGCCAGTGTCACTTCAATTTCCGATTCTCTCGCAGCCCAGCTCGGCCTCACACCCGCCGGGAGCAGTTCTCTTTCAACCATCAATTCAGACGCAACCTTCTCGATTCCGAAGCTCTCGATCGGCAACGCCGCCACTTCAACCAGCGTGATCGCCATCATTTCTGATTTCACGACCTGGAAAGCGGCCTTCCCTCGCGCCCATTTCGACGGCATCCTCGGTGGCACTTTCCTGAACTCCCACGTCATCACCGTCGACTACCGCCACCACCAGATCTACATCCAATACCAATAAGCAAGTCTTTCGATTCCCGACGCGTCAGCATTTCTTTTGTCTTGACTAAGCCGACGATAATCACCACCATTTTCCGGTATGACGCTTCTGAAAACTGACCGCCTCTGGCTAAGAAGCCTGAAGTGGTCATTGGCTTTTTCCCTGCCAATCTTCCTACTCATGGTAGTTGATGTTGTTTTTCTCTTCGACGAGCGAGGCAATGTGATGCCCACCATTCTATACTACCTAGGTACACTAATTTACGTGCTCCAATGGTATATCTTTGACAAAGAGCCTGGCAATTTTTTTGACGTGACATGCGCTTGGAGCTGTCTTGCCAATTCTTTGGTTATTTGGTTAGCGGTCTATGTTGTGTTGCGTATTCGGATAAACCGAGCGGAAAAACGTGCTTGTAGCAAGGGCGATGCTCTATGATGAAGCGGCGATCATCAAGCGGGTGTGGCAAGACTCGTGGCAGAAACACTGGAGGCGCTATGACCCTTCTCGAAACTGACCGCCACAAGAAGACTCTGAGAAGAATCCAGATTAACAGGATAAGCGGACAATTGAGAATACACCTGGTGGGAGTTGTCTTTCTAACAGTCGTGGCAGGGTGTGCAACTGACTGCAGCCGAAGGCAAATACCAACGAGCACGGAACTGAAACTGCAGCTTCGTTGCAGTGATGACGAGATTGTGAATGACCTCATATATTCGGTGCGGGGTATCGAGGATTCATTGCTATCGCATGGCGTCACGATAAGCTCTAACTCAACTGCAAGTGATTGTGGATACTTGTTCGTACGTGCCGGCGCGACAAAGTTCGTTTCGGGAGCTCTCACAAATGCCGAACTCTTGCTATGCTGTCGAGAGTTTTTCTGGGCAGGCGGCCCGAAAAGGGAATAGTCGAACGCCCCTCAGCATGTGGATAGTTCATCTAAGTCACTGGAAGTCTGCACGGAGCAGACGAACGCTTTCTCCCCTTGACACCACCCCCAAAACCCGACATCATTCCCCCACAACGCTTCGGTGCCGTCCACTGCGGACGGGTAATAGGGAAGACGGTGAGAGTCCGTCGCAGCCCCGCTACTGTGTTTGGCTACCTCGCCAGCATGTGCCACCTGTGATCGCACGGGGAAGGCGCTCGCGAGAGGTTTGAAGCCGCAAGTCAGGAAACCTGCCGAGGTCATATCATTCTCATCTTGCCGGAAGCGTGGGCTTGCCGCATGATCGTCACTGCGCTCGTGGCAAGAAAAGGAGTTCGCCATGCGGCGCATTCTCATCTCCGGCCTGCTGACTCTGACTCTGGGCGCGA
This sequence comes from uncultured Ignavibacteriales bacterium, assembly GCA_964540105.1. GTDB lineage: Bacteria > Zixibacteria > MSB-5A5 > GN15 > FEB-12 > DATKJY01. Next base: position 973,224 of record CAZILL010000002.1, read on the forward strand.
CGGGAGCCCGATCAGAAAAAAACACAGGCGACACGCTTTCCACCATCCCTCTAAACGACACCATTGTCGTCACCGCTAACCGCTGCGGCCTCACTGCCGCCGAATCGGTCTGGCCCGCCACCATTGTGAACCTGGATCAAGCCGGCCGACAAACCAGCTTCCAGCAGGCCTTGAGCGGTCTCGGCGGCCTCGACCTGCGGCAGTCAACCGGTGTCGGCTCGGTTGCCACCCTTTCCAACTGGGGCGCCTTTAACCGCCACCTGCTCTTGCTCTATAACGGCCGCGTCGTCCGCGACTATTCCATCGGCGGCTTCTCCCTCGGGGAATTCAGCCCCGACGAATTCGAGCGCGTCGAGCTGCTCAAGGGTCCGCAATCCGCCTTCTACGGCTCCGACGCAGTCGGCGGTGTTGTCAACCTCATCACGCGTTCCATGCTGGCCGACCGAGCGTCGTTCACCACTCGTCACGGTTCTTTCAATCACCATCAATACCGCCTCGACGCTTCCCGCAAGATCGGCTTAATCGGACTGGGCGGCTTCATCGAACATGAACGCGCCGCCAACGCCCGCCCCAACTCCGGAACCCGACGCCTGCTTGCCGGACTGCGAAGCGATTATCTCTCGCGCGACGGGCAGCGCCGCATCTCACTTTCTGCCCGCTACTTCGCCGACACTCTCGGCACCCCCGGCCCGCAGCTCGACAGCGCCGAATCTTCCTATCTGCACGACAACCAGACCGACCGCAACTATTCCCTCGATGCCGCCTATCGCGTCGCCACCCCTGCCCTCGGTGAATTCCAGCTCGATCTCTTTCACGAAACCAAGCGCCTCACCTTTACCATGTACCCGGACAATGTCGCTACAAATTACTCGTATCGATCCGTGACCAACAAGCGTTCCTCCGGTCTCAGCGCACGACTCTCGCGTCAGCGCGCCCGCGTCAGCACGTCCGGTGGCGTCGATTGGCTTTCCGGTTCCGTCAGGAACGAATCGTCCGGCGACTACGTTTCCAACAACTGGTCGCACAACCAAAACCAGTTCGACCTCTGGAGTGACCTCGCCTATGAACTCACCTCCGCCGTTCGCGTTGACATCAGCGGTCGACTCCAGTTCACCCGCCATCGCCGCACTCAGCCTTCTTACAACACTGGCCTCGTCGTATCACCGACACGTAACCTGCGGCTCAAGCTCGGATACGGCTACGCTTTCCGGCTCCCCAGCATTGCCGATCAGTTCTCCGCCGAACCGTACAACACCGGGAATCCGAAGCTGAACCCCGAGACTGCCCGCTCGCTCGTTGCGACAGCATCGTACAACAGCCCGAACCGAACCGTCACTGCCGAACTCACCTACTTTGATCAGCGCGTCGATTCGCTTATTCGCTACGTCCCAATTGTTATCACTAGCTCGGCCGAGATCGACCGACTTCAGTCGCCTTTCGATTCCCCCACCAACTACATCAACATCGATCGTTTCGTCAGTCACGGCGTCGACCTGAGCGTGAGTCTGCGCCCGTACGAATCACTCTCTCTGTCTCTTGGCGGCGTCTATCAGCGCGCCCGCCAAACTGACGACCGGGGCGAGTTTATGACCGCCTACTATGTCCCGAACCTCAAGTGGCGTGCCGGCCTCGATGTCAAACCCACTCGCAGTGTTACCGCCAACTTGAATCTTATCTATACCTCCGACCGTCATCTTCTCATTTGGGGCGTCTACCCGAAACGGATCTCCGCCGTCTACAGCATCGGCGCGGCAGTAACAACCCGCCTCAGCAACGCCCTCTCTGTGTCATTGATTGCCGAGGATCTCACCGATCAGAAACGCCCGGACCAATTCGGCTTTTCGACTACTGACCGCGACTACCCTTCTCCGGGCCGCCGGATCACTCTCGAACTCCGGGCGAGCGTGTTGTAGCGCATCGAAGCGTTGTCACGCCTGCCCCTTCTTCAAGAGGGGTCTTGTCCCTTTTTCAATAGGGATGTGACGTGACGCAAACCCGCTCATCCTAAGTACACCCCCCTCGCCCCGCTCTTGAGTCGGGAGAGGGTGTCGCGAAGCGACGGGTGAGGGGAGTTTTCAACATTTCCCGTATCGGGGAGGGCCGGGGAGAGGTCTTCAATTCCCGCTCGATAAACCGTTGACAAAATCGCCGGTCATAGATATCTTACGATATTATCAACACGTACACCCTTTGGGAGGGCAGAGTGAAATTACTGGTCAATCTCATCATCACTCTTTGCGTAGCTATGAGTGTCTCCGCCACCACGATTCATGTTCCAGCCGATCAGCCGACGATTCAGGCGGCAATCAACGCGGCTTCCAATGGCGATACGGTACTTGTGTCTCCGGGGATCTACCACGAGAATCTCGACCTACTGGAACGCAACATTGTCCTGTGTTCAAGATATCTCACAACCAAGGACACAACTTTCATAAATTCTTCGATCATCGATGGAAGCGGAGTGGCTAACGTAGTAAAGATTAACGGGGGCCAGGATAGCACGAGTAAGATCGCGGGCTTCACGATTCGACACGGTATCGGCGGCAGCGCGGCCGGAGGCGGCATTTATTGCGGAGCGAATTCGCAAACGGTGGTCGAGCACAATATTGTTGAAGACAACCAGGACGGGGGATTGTGCGCATGGAGAGCAAACCCACGTATCCAATACAATGTCATTAGGAATAACACTTCCGCTGGTCCAGGCGCAGTGGAAGGAGGCGGCATCTACTGCTTTCAGGTTACGGCTACCATTCGAAATAATCTCATTGTGGGGAATACCGCGACTGTAGGTGGCGGCGTTTTCTATTACTATTCCAGTTGCGACATTCAAAACAATACGATAGTAAATAATGCAGCCCATAACTGGGGGGGTGGAATCGCTTTCTCCTATAACATAAACATGCCCTGCCCCGGTGTAATTCGCAACAACATTGTATGGGGGAATTTTTCGGATCAGATTGTCCGTGCATGCGACGTAAGATACTGTGACGTCCAAGGGGACTCGTCCGGCAATGGGAATCTGTCAGTTGACCCTCAATTCGTGAACCTTGCGACAGGTGATTACCGTTTGCAGTCCACTTCTCCGTGCGTAGATGCTGGTGACCCCGATCCTGCATATAATGACCCCGATGGAAGTCGCAATGATATGGGGGCATTTCCTTTGCACGGCGGTCCTGAACCTCCTGTCCTAAGTCCCATCGGTGCGAAGAGCGTGGCTGAAGGTGAACAGTTAACCTTTCGCATAAATGCTCACGATCCGAATCTGACAATCCCTACACTGACTATTGAGAACTCACCAGTCGGGTCCCTGTTCGTCGACAGCGGCAACGGCGCCGGCTCGTTTTCATGGACGCCATCATATCAGCAGGCTGGATCATACGACGTTCTCTTCATCGCCTCGGATGGGACGCTGGCAGACTCTGAACTCGTAATCATCACTGTGACCAACGTCATTCGACCACCTGAGATTACGGCACTCACGATTGATGGCTTGGCTCAGCATCAAAACCTGACAAGTCATCAACCTCTGTTTCTATGGCAGTATGTCGATCCGGAACTGTTGCCTCAGACGCGCTTCGAGATTGGGGTCGGCTCGGACAGCGACTGGGTCTATTCAGAAGACTGGAACCCTGCGCCCTCTACCAGCCCGGATACATTCGTTACTTACAACGGAAGCCCGTTGGTCGACGGCCAGTCATGCTATCTGCGACTACGGGTATTCAACGGACCTCTCTGGTCCAATTGGTTCGAGACAACATTCCGCATGAACTCCCTCCCCTCGACCCCAGTGCAAATTCGCCCCATCGCCAATTCGGTAGCCACCACCAACACCCCCACACTCTGGGTGCACAATGCAACCGACGCCGAAGGGGATCTGTTGACGTACGAATTTAACGGGTTCCACGATACTGATTGCGTCGCCGGGCCGCCTATCACTCTCACCGGAATAGCAAGCGGCACTGATTCGACCGGCGGGCAGATCATCACCTCGCTATCCGAGAACTGTCGCTATTGGTGGATGGCACGCGCGTATGACGGCCACGAATATGGCCCATGGTCCCCTTGGAGCATATTCTACGTCAATGGCACACCCGAGCCGCCAATCGCTTTCGCGCTGAAATCTCCCGTCGACAGCGGCCTCTGGCCGGAATTCAACATGCTCCCAACCTGCATCTGGAATCAGACATACGACCCAGATCCCTTCGACACAATTCTGTACAAGCTCGAACTCTCTGATCGCGCGAACTTCTCCTTTGCGTATGTCAAAGACTCGCTGAACCAACCCCAGTTCACCCTCACCGATTCGCTATACTTCGGAACCCGTTACTACTGGCGCGTGACTGCACAGGATAGAACGGGTTTGAAGATGATGGCGCCGGTTCGCGATTTCTGGACCTGGAAACCCGGGGACGCGGACCATTCGCATACTGTCGATATCTCCGATCTTATGAGCGCGGTAGATTTTCTGGTCTCCAGCATCCCGATCACACCGCTCTTTGTCGGAGACTTCAACGGCGACTGCACAGTAGACATATCGGATGTCATGTATATGGTCGATTTCCTCACCGGCTCCGGCCCAGCGGCGAAGGCTGAGTGTAATCCCCCTCTCCGAATCGGAGAGGGGGCAGGGGAGAGGTCTAAATAAAGAAGCCCCCTGCCACCCAAATTGTCGTTGGTCAGCAATTCACCCGAACACTTCAGCAACGCTCGCTGGAACTCAGGCAGAACATGACTCGGGCGGAAGGAATCCTGTGGGAACATCTTCGCTCCAACCGACTCAACGGCGTCCATTTTCGCCGACAACAGGTGATCGACGGCAGAATCGTGGATTTCTATTGTCATCGACATGGTCTCGTGATCGAGCTCGACGGGAGCGTGCACGACAATCAAGAGAAAGAAGATTCGATTCGTGACGCGAAGTTGTCGGAGCGAAGACTGCACGTCATCCGCTTTCGGAATCAGGAGGTTCTGCATGACTTGGACGGCGTGCTTCGCAGAATTGCCGAGGTGTGTATAAGTAACCTAACCCCCTGCACCCCCTTCCCGACACGGGAATGGGGGAAAGGGGGATAATGACGTTGCGTCAGGCTTCCCTGCCCATAACATGGGTCTCCCTCCCCGTGTCGGGGAGGGCCGGGGAGAGGTCCTTCCCAGATCCCCGCACTTTTTTTCTTGTGCCCCAATGACAGCAAGTGTACCTTGCTCTTGCTAATTAGGGCTGTTCGGGCAGAAGTCTTTGCCGCCTCGGCGGAACGAACTTCTGGCACATGTAGCGACTACTGAATCCCAAAGCTGTGAACCTCATACCAAGTGGTGTCGCAAGACCCTGTCAGAAAAACAAAGGTGATCATAAATGACCGACTGGAGCTTCGAATACTCTTTCAACGTCGATGAGAAGAACCGCGTAATCTATGTGAAGATTCACGGCATCTGGAAAGCTGAGACCGCGCGCAGCTATCACCAGGAATTCAAGAAGGAAGTTGCTCCGATCCTTGGCAAACCATGGGCGAAACTGGTCGACCTGACCAACTGGAAGACCTCGTACCCCGACATGATCAAGGTCATCGGCGAGCATATGGACTGGTCGCGCAACAACGACGTCGCCCTCTCACTCTATGTGCTCAACAATCCGAGCACCTTCCGCCAGCTCAACGAGATGTTCACCTCCGGCGGCACCAAAGAAATATCGCAGACCTTCCGCACCATGGCCGAGGCTGAGCAGTTCCTGAAGGAGAACTGGATTAACAAGAAAAACAAAGGGGAATAGCAGCGACGCCATTCCCCATCATGATCGTTACGATCTTACCGGATCATCGCTTCATATAGCGATCGAACCACTTCAATATCCATTCCAGCCTTGCTATCCGTCGATCTGGCCGCCCATGACGCGACAGCCCGTGCGGTTCATCGGGAAAGCGTACCATTTCCACGGTCTTCCCCAGGACCTTTAGCCGCGTGAACATCTGTTCCGCCTGCTCGATGTTGCAGCGGAGGTCACGTTCATTATGCAGGATGAGCACCGGCGTCTTTACCTTCTCGAAATAGTTCAGCGGCGAACAGCGCTCGTAATTCTCCTTGTTCCTCCATGGAAAGCCCCCAAACTCCCGCTCCAGACTCCAGCCAATATCTGACGACCCAAAAAACGACAACAAGTCCACGACTGAGCGTTGCGTCACCGCCGCTCGGAATCGGTTTGTGTGTCCGATAATCCAGTTCGTCATATAGCCGCCGTACGATCCTCCGGTCACCCCGATCCGCTTTGGATCGACGTACCGCAGCCGCTCCATATAGTCAGCGGCCGCCATGCAATCCTTGTAGTCAAGATCCCCCCACCCGCCGGCGATCGCGTCGGCCCATGTCTCACCCCGCCCTGAGCCGCCGCGCGGATTGGTGTAGAACACGACATATCCCTTGGCCGCCAGCAATTGCATCTCATGGAAGAACGAATAGCCATACTGAACCCGCGGCCCGCCGTGAATCTCAAGGATTGCCGGATATTTTCGCGTGGGGGAGAAGTTCGGCGGCGTGACCAGAAATCCCTGAACTTCGGTTCCGTCAAACGAGCCGAACATCAGATCGCGCGTCTTCCCGAGTGTGACCTCCGTGCGCAGAAACTTATTCAATTCCGTGCAGATGACCGCCTGCTTCTCTCCGCCGTACTGGGTCGGGCAGGTCATAATCTCGCAGGGGTTGGTCAAGTCCGCGTGAATCATCGCGGCGATTCGTGTCGAACCGCTCACACTGAAATTCTTGATGTGACATTTCCCCTTGAACAGCCTCGTCGGTTTGCCACCACCTCTCGGAATTGAATACAGATTGGTCACACCGGTGTCAGACGACAGGAAGAAGAGGCGTCGACTGTCGCGCGCCCAAAACAGAAGCGCCTTTTCATGCACATCGTCCGAATCAGTGATCCCCTGATCGACCACCATTCGGTCAAACGTCGGCATCAAATCTTTCGCTTTCGGCGCTCCGGATGTGCCGACCGTCCAGACATGAAGATTCGTCACCCCCCACGCATCAAGCGGGTTGTCATGCCCGATATAGGCGATCATCTTGCCATCGGGTGAAAAACGAGGCGCTCCCTTCGGTCCCGCCGGAGCTGCAATTCGTCGCTCTTTGCCCCCCGCAAACGGCACAACAAAGAGATCATCGCGCAGGAGTTCGCGATCAGGGTCTTTGGAACGATTTGACACAAAGAGCACGAGCTTGCCATCAGGGGAGAGTTCGGGAGAGTGATTGTCTTTTTTGCCGCTTGTAATTTTCCGCAGTTTGGCACTTTCTATTGAAAGAGCATATATCTGAAACTTGTCCTTCGGCACAAAGCCCATGCCATCGAGCCGATAGAACAGGCGCGTGATATGCCGGTACACGGGCGGCTCACTCTTTTTCTTTTCGTCCTCAATTTCGTGCGAATCGTTGTATCTCAGCGCAAACACCAGTGATTTTCCGTCCGGTGTCCAGTTCAGTTCCCCTATTGACGCTTCAAGTTCGACAATCCGCCGCTCCGCTCCACCACCCGACGGCATCACGTAGATTCCGGTCTTCTTCTCTCGCACTGATACAAACGCCAATGCGCTGCCGTCGGGGGACCAGGATGGCTTCTGGTCAACATGCTTCCCGTTTGTGAAGGCGTAACTCTCTCTGCGCCCGAGATCATACAGGAAGATATTGGTGTAGTATTTGTTGTCCTCTTTGTCTATTCGCTCGACGGTATAGGCGATTCGCTTTTCATCCGGCGATAAGCTCACTGATGTCGCAATCCTCAAGTTGAACAGATCCTCGGCGGCAACAGGCCGCTTCTTATTCTTTGCCTTTGAAATCGACTTCATAACGGTATGTATCCTTTCCACTAACTGCTTGACGGACTGAACTAAGGTACCAAGTCTGACTTTCGGCACAAGTGAAAAAGGGAACTTGTGCCATCGGAGATGAGGGCGCCGAAGCTCGAATCCCCCAAAGAATCGGGTTGCCTTTTTCTTATCAATGCCGCTATCTTTGCGGGAGCTTTTGAAACAGAACTCGGTTATAGTCAACAACAACGGTCTATATATATTATGCTGGCGACCGTAACGGACCTTAAGGAGGGTACCAGTTGGAAGTCTTGAACCTGATCGATAAGATCAAAAACTACGACGGCAAATTGCCGTCCAAAGCCAAAGAGAATCAGCCGCTCGAGGGGTACTCAGGCAAGACGCCCGCCGAGCTGAAGAAGATGTTGCGCAGCATGCTCACCGCCCGCCGCGTTGAGCGTGAAGAAAAGTTGCTGCTCCGTAAGGGGTACAATCGTTTCTTCATCGGCTGCGGCGGCAAGGAACTCATGGATGTCGCCTTTGCCGACAATCTTCGCACCAACGATCCTTTTGTCGGCTACTATCGCAACAAGGCCTTTGACCTCCATCGCGGGTCAACCATCTGGGACAAGATGCTCGAAGCCATCGGCGATCCGCGTTCCAAGAATAAGGGTCAGCAGATTCCCGCCCATCCCGGTTATCCCGATCTTTCGATCATTCCGCAGGCCTCTCCCACGGGTTCTCACGCTATCGAGGCGGCCGGCATTGCCGATGCTATCGCCCACCCGTCACCAGTGTCCAAGCTGTCGCATTACCCGGGCGGCGCGTTCCCTCCCGATGCTGTTACCCTCTGCTGCATCGGTGAAGGTTCCACGTCTGAAAGCGAATTCGCCCGCGCCGTGTTCTATTCGGTCTTCTACAAGACCCGCGCCATTTACGCCATCTACAATTGCGGATGGGCCATCTCGGTCTCAGTTGAAGAGCAATTCCCCGAGGGGGATCCCACCACGCCCTTCGGCGGCTTTCAGCGCTTTGGCTTGAATATTATGCAGGTCGATGGCACCGATGTAAAAGATGCACTCGCCAAGGCTGCTGAAGCGATCGACTACACGCGCTCCGGCAAGGGACCGGTCCTCATGAATATCCGCGTCACACGCGAGGGGTCGCATTCCGGTTCCGATGATCAGTCGTTCTACATGGATCCGGTTGAGCAGGACTGGCACACCTACAATGACTGCATTTTGAAGACATGCAATACGTTCATCGAAGATGGCGTGATCACCCCCAAAGAAATTGGCGCCATTTGGGACGAATTGGACACGGAGATGACCGAGCTCTCTGCCAAGGCGGTCGCTTCCTACCAACCCAAAACCGCGGAGATGATCAAGAACCTCGTCACGACTTATGATTTCGACAAGGCCAAGGAGACCTGGCAGCGATTCCGCGCCGCGAGCAAGGTTGATCGCTCCGCCAAGTTCAAAGAGTTCCACCAGCATGGCTACTTCACGAGTCCCGAAATACCAGAAAATGTCGGACCCATGACAATGCGCTTTGCAATCAACTACACCCTCTTCGATCTGTTCATGCTGACCGAGGATGTCCTGATGTTCGGTGAGGATGTGGCCGATTTCTCAGGTCACATGATCGAAGAAAAGGAGAAGCAGTCCAAGCTGAAGGGGAAGGGGGGCGTTTTTCTCGCCTCGAAAAACCTCCAGCGCGAATTCGGTAATCATCGTTGCTTCAATTCACCGCTCGATGAAATCGGAATCCTCGGCCGAGCGGCAGGCCACTGTTACCAGGGACGCCGCCCCATGCCGGAAATCCAGTTTCTCGATTACATGTCTCCCGCCTACCAGGTTCTCAAAGACAAGATCTGCACAACCTACCAGCGCTCCGGCGGCCTGTACAGAATGCCGATGGTTATTCGTACGACCTATGGTGGCTACAAGCAGGGAGCGGGCGCGTTCTGGCATTCCGAAGGTAACCTTGGCACCTGGATGAATATCCCCGGTCTGCTCATCGCAGTTCCGTCGAATGCCCACGACGCCGCCGGCCTGCTGAAGACTGCCTGGGCCACCGACGATCCCGTTCTCTTCTGCGAATCAGTCGCACTCTACAATCGCCGCGACTGGGAGGGGGTTCCGATGGAAACCTCACTGCCGGGTATCGACGAACTGATTCCGTTCGGCGTCGCCAAAGTCTACTTCGAAGAGAATCACGACATAGGCATCATTACCTACGGCGCGACGTTCCAGATGTGTCGCAAGGCCGCCGAAATCCTCGGCGAGAAGGGGATTCGTGTCCGCCTTGTCGACCTTCGTACCGTGCGGCCGATGGACGAGCAGGCTATTATTCAGACTGCCAAGGATTGCGGTAAGGTGCTGATTGTCACCGAGGATCGCTTCCACGGCGGCGCCGCGGCTACGATCTCGGCCGTGATCACGAGTGGTGAAGGGCTTTTCCATCTGGAAGCGCCGGTCAGATTGCTCACGGCCATCGACTCTCGCGTGGCCTACGGCGTCGATGGCGACAACGCCTGTCTGCCGAACGTCGAGAAAATCGTCACTGCTGTCGAAGAACTTCACGTCAATTATTGAGACGTCAATCTCTATCGACAAGCCGCTGTCGGTGACGCTGACAGCGGCTTTTTCTTACTCCGGCGCCCGCAGAGCCATGTCGTTCAGGGTCGGGACCTTGCTCGCTGGTCAAAGAAACCGAGCACACGATCTCGATCCTCCCGAGCGAGCACTAGCCACCAACCTGCCACTCCGAGAGTAACAAGAATGGCGCCCGCGTTTGCACCCAACCGCAGCCAGTTGCTTGCTGCAGCGATTCTCTGAGTTCCCAGACCAACCAGTAGTGCGGTACTTCCACCGAGTACTACATTATAGGCCATTGAGCGCAGAATCCCGAGGTAGGGGAGAGCAAGCGCCCTTCCAGCGAGGTAGGGGAAGAGTGTGATGTACAGGATCGCCTGCGGGGCTGCCGACGAGATCGCCATCCCAACAGACCCATATGCTGGCACTAACCAAATTGCCAGGGCGAATTTGAGGATCACTTCGATGACCAGAGTCCATAGAATATAGACGTGCTTACCCGTTCCAAACAGGGCTGCGTACCCGACTACCTGCGGCAGGAGAAAGATCGTGCCGGATGCCAGTATCATCATCACTTCGGCGGACACGGCAAAGTCAGGCGCCAGCCAAAGCGCCACGAATGGTTTCGCATAGAGTATCACTCCGACTGTGACCCCCGCGCCTGCAAACGACACACACTTTACGCCCTTCGCATAGAGCTGTCGCACTCGCTCTGACTCCGCCAATCCGTGGAGATGCGACATGACCGGTGTTAGCGGCACGGCAACGGTGTTGACCAGTTGCCGAAGATACTGAATAACCTGCGCGCCGGGAGCATACAGTCCGGCAGCTACAGGCGACGCCAAGGCCCCCAGCAGAAGAGAATCCGCATTGAAGATCAATAACCAACCCGCCGTGATCCCGAGCGCAACCCTCGAGTAACCTACCAGTTCTTTCCTCGTCTCGTGGTCGGCCAGTTTCAGACTGATCTTAACTTCAGGATGAAGTCGCTTGAGCAGTAATGCTCCGACTACCTGCCGCAAGAGCCCGGCGCCGAAGACCGCGCACGCCAGCGCGCCTATCCCCATTCCCAAAGTGAGGATGACCACCATCGCCAGCGTGCGAACGATCTCTTCCGCAACATCAAGGGCGTTTTGAATATCGTACCGCTGAAAACCACCCAAACTCCCAGCAAACGGCGTGAACCAGAACCGAGTCGCTATAAATCCGCCGATGATCATCGCGGCCACTTGAGCTTCCTGAAGGGAACTGCTCTTTATTCCGGTCATAAATAGCGGCAGCAACTCCGACAACCCGTAGGAGCCGGAGAGCGCCAGCGCTCCGATTGCGCCGTAAAGAACTGCTGCTGTGCTCAGTAATTGGCTGATTCTCCCAAAATCGCGCCGCGACAGGTGTAGGGAAACGAATCGTACCAACCCTTGCTGGATGCCGAGATCGAGCAAGCTCAGGTAGTTGATTGCCTGAAAGAGGATCACCCAAATCCCGTACCGTTCCCCTCCGAGTGTGCGGGCGATATACGGCACAAACAAAAAACCAATTCCGAGTCGGATCCCTTGTGTGACCCAAAACGAGAAGATATTCCTTGTTAGTTGCAGTCCGGTAGGCACGATGCAGAATCCTTTTGCCAAATCCCTTAGCGAGTATAATCTTTCTGGTATGCCCTTGCAATCGCCGATTCTGATCTCATTGTCGCGCAGTCAACTTGCGCTTTTCCGGAAGTCGTGCGCCTCGGCAGCTTCTGCCATCCTGTTACTTGGCCTCGTAGCGCCGACTGCACCCTCCGCCGCGGACAGTACCCTTGGCGTCGGTCGTAGAACCTACTTAAATCTTTCACTCCCGCAGCCAATCAGCGTTTCCCCAGATACGTTCGGAATCAGCCTTCCGGCGACGAAGATCGAGCGAATTGTCACATTTGACCTGCGGATCGATGGCCTCGGCTCCCTCGGAGCTATCACTCCCCGGGTTTCCGCCGACTCTCCGCTCGTGGCGTGGTGTGAACCGTTCTTGAGATCGTTCTCGTTTTCGGCAGGCAGACGCGACACTATCCCTGCTTCCTTGAATCTCCCCGTCGATCTCTGGATAACGCCGCAAACCACGAGACCACTAATCCTGTTTCCGGTCGATTCGTTTTCCAATGTCCCCTCGCTCCAACGCTATGTTCGGGCACTTGAGACAAACGGCTGTACAGTTCCGTCGATTCAGCGCTTCCCACCGATCTTCTGCGTCCTCAAATTACCCGACACAGCAACCTCCTATCGCTATACCCTCCTCCGGCTCAAACTCGACCAGAACGGGCGGGTCAAGAAATCTTCTATCGTCGGCACGAACTGTTCAGACTTCGCCGATCTCATCCTCTCCGCTGTGAACTGGGCAACGTTCAAGCCAGCCAGAATCCAGAAGAAAAACGTCTCGTCGTCATGCTTCCTGCTCGTCGTGATGTCTCCGACGATCAGGTATCCTACGAAGTATTGGACTCCGAAGGCCGCAGCCAAGCTTCCCGCTCTCGAGAAATACATGGTCAGAGTTCTGGCGGACAGCGCTGAGTTGATGTCCGAGCCGCTCCCGCGCCACGCTCAACAGGGGGAAGAGGATTTCCCGGAACTCCGCTATGGCGTTCGCGACTCGCTGTCGCTTCATGTGTCCATTGACACCGCCGGCTACCCAAGAATCATCCGCAGCTCGCCCGATCCGCTTGAACGAAGTCGGATTGAGAAAATCGTCTCTCGTCGCTTGCGGTTCTACCCGGCACTTGATTTCCAGGGACGCCCCGTTCCATTTCAGGGTCTCATCAAACTCGTAGCCCTCGATTTGAAGAAAGTACGAATCAGCTACTCCTGGCTTCCATAACCTACGCTCAACCTCGCTGAGTATCCCGTTATCTCACACGCTCTTAACTTTTCTAGTGACTCTCCACCGTCGCAGTAGCTGCGCTCAAGGCATGTCCGCCACTCAACTCTCATCTTAGCAATGTCTCAACGTTAGCTCTGTCAACGATTTAGGGGGCTCGTACCAAACCGCCGAGTCTGCTGGCACGGTTCTTGTCCCTTAAAGCCAGATGGCTCTTTATTCGATTGCCGGTGAAGGAAATACGAGATCGCGGGTATAACAGAAAGGAAGGAGTTAATGGCGAAAGCGATTTGGTGGCTCGATATGGTATCAGCAATTTCGCAACTGACAACAGGACTTTATCTGTCGGCTCTCTTCTCGGATATCATTTCGCCGGTTGTACTGTGGTGCCTTGACGCCACCGTGATTGTTGCCGTTGTACTCCAAGTTAGAGTTCTGGCCGCAGCCGTATCATTCAACGTTCTCGTTGGTCAGCCAATTCTTAACATCACAAATTTGCGCTTGACTTTGACTACTCTCTCCCTATTTTGCTGGTCTTTGTTAGGAGTGAAATTGGCATGACTGTTCGCGATAGATCATTTCTCGACACGACGCGTTTCGCGATCCTGTTCTTTCTGTTGATCGCGCTGGCCACAGCAGTCCTTTCCCAGGATGTCAAACCGCCTATTCGCTCGGCGCTCGACGCTGCCGACACCGTCCAGGCCATTGATCTGCTCAACAAAGATATCCAGGTCGACCCTGCGTTCTCAGTCAATTACTACACCTTAGGCCGAATCTACTTCGAGCGCGGCCAGTATGAGAAAGCGCGCGATCAATTCCTCGTTGCGCTCGATAAGAGGAAGAAGGATAGTGAATCGCAATACTACCTGGGCTTGTCCTATTTGCATCTTAATGACCTGCCCAACGCCGAAGCTCAGATGGACGAAGGGCGCAAGAAGTTCAAAGACGCGCGCGATAGGTTCGAAGACGGCTACGGTCTGGTCATGATGGCGAAAAAGGATTATAAAGCCGCTGACCGGGCCTTTCGTCAGGCGCTCATCGGTGACTCCGCCAACCCCGGTTATCTCGTTCATCTTGGCGACGCTAATTTCTTCCAGAATGTTCCGTCGCTTGCCGTTGGCTACTACGAGAAAGCCTTGAAGTCCGACACTGCTTCCACCGAAGTCTACTTCCATTGGGCGGAAGCCTGTCTCGAAATGAAGGACTACACCTGCGCGATCGAAAAGCTGCGCATTGTCCTGACCAAGGATAGCACGCACGCGCCAGCGTGGATGCGGGCCGGATCGATTTATTTCAAGGCTGGCCTCTCGACCACTGCCCGCGACGAGCGCGCAAATCGTTTCAAGGAAGCGATCGGGTCCTACAAGAGGTACCTCGAGCTCTCTCACGCCAAGCCCGATTCGACCACTGTCCGAGCCTACTTCGAAATGGCCATGTCCTATGCCAACCTGTTCGGCTTTGAAGAGGCTATCCCATACTATGAGCAGGTGCTCGCCATCCCCTATGAACCGAGGGATATCTACTTCAACTATGGCAAAGCTCTCTTCTGGGGGACAAAGGATTATGATCGGTCGGCCGAGATGTTCTTGAAACACCTCGATTGGGTCGGTCGCCAGAACAAGGATTATGTCCCCTCGGTATCGCTCGCGGAGGTCTATCAGCTTCTCGGAGATTCCTATTATTATCGGAAGCCGTCGGACTTCACCAGCGCCGTCACATATTACAAGAAGTCTCTTGAACTCGACCCGAACCAGAAGAAACTTCTCCAGAATGCCGCCGTCGCCTACCACAGCCTGAAAAGCTACGGACAGGCTATCGAGTACTACGAAAAGAGGATCGCTCTTGGCATTGACTCTTCCTCTTCTCCGATCTACAAGAACGCCGGTTTCTGTGCGCTCAATCTTGCTGGAAACACGACCGCCGACGAGGGGATGTCACTCGACGACCCGATCATCTCACCCGACACCACCACGCCCGCCGTTTCGGTCGATTCGACAAGGAATTACTTCAAGGTTGCTGTAGAGTACTTCGAGAATTACTTGAAGTATTTCCAAACCGACACCAAGGTCCTGACTCTGGCCGGGAACACCTATCTCTTTCAATTGAAAGATTGTCAGGGGGGGCTCAAGTACTTTGAGAAGCTGCTCACGCTCGATCCCAGGAGTTGTGAGGCAAAGCGGGCTATTGGCTTCGCCTATTTCGGCGGTCTCTGCGCTAAGAATTACAGCAAAGCTCTCACTCACCTCCTCGATGCCTACGATTGTATCGTGAAGGCGAAGGGCGCCTGCGCCGATGTCGATCTGGTGCTTTGGGTCGCCCAAGCCTATCATCTCCGTGCCGTCGAACGGGCCGGAGACAAGGCCGGCGCCAACGCTGACTTCAAGGCTGCCTATGAGTGGTATGGCAGGGTGCTTAAGTGTGACGCCAATAATAAGGATGCGAAGAAGGGGCAAAGCGATACCCGCTTCGAATTCAATTGATGAATGACGTATTACCGTTAAGGGGTCATGATGGCTGACCAGAATGCAAAACCTTCCGCCCGACGAATTTCTCCGGACGAGCGATTCCATTATATCGGTTTCGACGTCTTCCCGGGTAAACCACCCGACCTGTTCAAGAGTGACGCCGAAAAGCAGAACTTCGTCAAGGCCGTCGTTGACAAGCGTTCACGGCGGGATTTCATCCGCGATCACTGCTCGCTTCTCATTGAGCGGGTATCCTCTCTGGAACGACTTGTTCTGATCATCACTTCCGTGTTGATTCTTCTTTCCCTCTTTCTCCCCTGGTATTCCGCTTACAACGAAATAGTGGAGAAACCGGCCACCACCTCAGTCAGCGGGCAAACCCCGCAAAATGCGGCAGAGGAAGGGGTCGAGGTTATTTCTGCTCTGCGTTCCCAGCAGAAAGTCCGCAAAGAGACCAGCACCATGTGGGGGATCGGCGCCCTGATCGCCTTCGGTGATACAGTAGGAAACATGCTCTCCTCAGGCTTCATCCTGATCCTCACCGCCCTCCTTATGCTCGGCTACACCCTCGCCTGCGCCATCCTGCCCGTGCGGACACTCAAAGCTCTCTTTACCCTCAAGGGAACCCCGGACGATGTGGCGCTGAAACTCAAGCAGCTTCTGCGATTCAACTGGATTCCTGTCATCCTGTTGACCGCCGCGTTCGTTTTCTCGTTTTTCGGAGCCGAGTATGGCTTCTCCGCGCAAAGCACCTTCACGAGCCTTGGCACCAGTTATGGCCCGGGCGTGTTTCTTGGAACCCTCTCGTGGGGTTTGCTGGTGTCTCTGTGCGGATTCATCATACAAGCAGTCAAGGCAATAGAAATTTAACGTTATATGCTAATCTGGAGGGTTTGTACTCGTGGTTAAACAAACGCTTTTTGTCACGCTCAACGCCGTCGCCGCCTTCGTCATCGGTTTCGGCCTCTTCTATGGCGTCTTCCGCACCTCAGACAATGCCATCGTTCACTCGCTCTATAAGGGCGGCCCGTTGGTGGCGATTCTTATAGGTATCTTCTGCATGCTGTTAGTCTTCATCATAGAACGCTATCGTTCGCTTTACGCTGTCGCCAAGGGGAAGAGCTCGGTTCAAGTCTTCTTCAAGAAACTTGTGACCATGCTCCAAAGCGACGATTTCGACGGCGCCTTGGCGGCCTGCGACAAACAGCGCGGCACAACCGCCAACGTGCTTCGTGCCGGTATCGAGCGCTATCGCGAATCCAGAGGCGACAAATCACTCAACGCTGAAAAACGTATCCAGCTCACGCAGTCGGCTATTGAAGAGGCAAACGCCCTCGAAGGGCCGCTCCTCGAGCGCAATCTTATCGCCCTTTCGACGATCGCGTCGATCGCGACTATGATCGGACTTCTGGGAACCACGATCGGAATGATCCGCGCCTTCGCTGCGACGGGTAACGTTGAGGGAGGCGTTATCGATGCCAACAGTCTCGCCGTTGGTATCTCGGAAGCGCTCGTGAACACGGCCGGCGGTCTGATCTCCGGTATTATTGGAATCTTTTACTACAACTTTTTTGTTAATAAGGTAGACTCCTTCAACTACACGACCGACGAGGCCACTTTCGAGGTCATGCAGATCCTGAAGTCGAAAGAAGGTATGTAGACCATGTCGGGTAAGAAACGTCGGATAGGCATTCGCATCGACATGACGCCGATGGTCGATATCGCCTTCCTCTTGTTGATTTTCTATATGGCAACCACACAGTTCAAACCACCGGAAGCCCGAGCGGTCGAGCTCCCCAAGTCACACTCCCAGATCCAGTTGCCAGACAAGGATATCATCAATATCACTGTTTCCAAGTATGACTCGATCTACGTCGATTATGTCGAAAAAGGGACTGTGAATATCGACGGTCGTGACGTCATGTCGACTGTTCGCAAGGTCATCACCACCTCATCCTCCCGTGTCGCCGAGCAGATTAACCGAGCCCGAGCCAAGAACATCAAGGCACTGATCGTCATTAAGGCCGACCGACGCGCCACCTTCGGTGTCATGCAGGATGTGATGAAATCGATGCAGGACAACAACCTCGAACGGTTCCTCATCGTAACTGATAACGAAGTGGAGAAGAAAGCGTAGCTTTCGAAGCCCGATAGATTCTGCCTGCCACCCGACAGCACGGGACAGGCGAAAGGAAGTGATTTTCTATGGCCGGTGATGTAGTAGAACGACAGAAGAAAGGTCACAAGAAGGGGCTACGACGTCCCAAACGACGCATCGCCATTCGCATCGATATGACCCCAATGGTCGATATCGCATTCCTGTTGTTGATATTCTACATGGTGACAACCGTATTCGCCATGCCGCAAGCAATGGAAATCAACCTTCCCCCGAAAGATCTTGATCAAGACATCGAAGTCAAAGCCTCGAATCTACTGAGCATCCGTGTAGACAGCGACGGCCGCTACTGGTGGAACCGCGGCTTTGCCCAGGACAGTCTGCCGCGTCCACTTCCGAGCAGCAAGGACAAGCCCGACTCAGTGCTTTATGTAGTGAACGCCGATTCCCTTCGCGCCCTGCTGGTTAGTCTCAATCGCGAGAACCCCAAGCTCTCGACTTTGATTCTCATCAGCCGCAAGGCAAAATACAACGACATGGTCAGCATTCTCGATGAAATCGACCTTATCGAACGCTCTTGGAACGCGTTTACTGCCAAGGAGCTCGGGGTCAAAGTTGAACAGATTCCGTCCGACAAGAAATTCTCCTATCGCTATGCTATTGGCGACTGGGAAGACAAAGACGATAAAATCATTAGCGAAGCTACAACCCAAGCTCGGAATCGAGGTGAGTTATAATGGCGTATTCAAACGATGCGCTGTACTCCCCCTACGGCGCATATGAACTCAAATCCACATACCAGAGGAACCTGATGACCGGTACCATTGCGACTGTGTCGCTCGTGCTGCTCATCTTGCTGGTAAGCTGGCTGATTTCTGTTATCCGCAGTTCAGAGCAGGTATTCTCAACAGGCCACGTGATCAAGACCATTGCGGAGCTCGGGCCGCCTCCAACGTTGGCGCGCAAACCTCCGCAGGTGCAGGTGACCCAGCCTAATGTCGCCGCCCCGAAGATCGGTATTCCCAAGCCGGTCGCCGATGAAGACGTTCAGGATGAGGACGTGGTCCTCGCAACCAAAGAGGAGCTGGCCGAAATCGTCGCTCCTGATCTTGGTGCAAACACCGGTGATCAGAACATCGTGGTCGACATTAAGGAAGAGGAGTATCTCCCCGGCGCTTCTGAATTCGTTCCGGTCGAGGTATATCCCGAGATGATCTACCAGGAGACTCCGGAATTCCCGCGTCTGGCCAAACAGGCGGGGATGACCGGCTTGGTCTGGGTGAAGGCTCTGGTCGACAAAGATGGCAACGTGCGCGATGCCCAGGTCGCGAAGACCTCCGGCACGCAATCCCTCGACGAGGCCGCGGTGAAAGCCTCATTCAAGAACAAGTTCAAGCCCGGCATCCAAAACGGCCGTCCTGTTGCCTGCTGGGTAACCTACAAGGTTGAGTTCAAGCTGACTGAGTAGCATTCATCCTAATCCCAAGCACAGACACGAACGGCGGTTCCCTTTTCAGGCGACCGCCGTTTCTTTGTTCACTCTCGTGGTGAGCGTCGCGCTCGAACCAAAAGCTATTTCATCAGGAGCATTTTCTTGCTCCTCGCAAAATCGCCGGCCGTGATCCGATACAAGTACACGCCTGATCCGACTGGCTGTCCGTTACTGTCAGTCCCGTCCCAGACCGTCTGGTAATTCCCAGCCGGCTTCTCTTCATCGGTGAGCGTCCGCACTTGCCTGCCGAGGACATTGAAGATGCCGATCACGACATGAGATCGTTCCGGAAGGTTGTATTCGATTGTGGTTGTAGGATTGAATGGATTCGGGTAATTCTGCGCCAAGCTGAATGATGCCGGCATCTCATGATCAAGATCGTTTGCGCTCATCGCCTGATCAATCCGGACGGTGCCGGTCATGCCCAGCCCCGAGTGAGGTATGCACTCATACGGGAAAGGTCCACTGCCGTCACCCGCCCGAAAGATCTCGTCGTGCTTTGTCCCTGCACTCATCAGGCCGGAATCCCACGTTTTCGCCGAGCCTCCGGTTGATGTGGTGGTGTGAAACCCCGATGCGCAGACCCATCGCACAGTGTCGCCGTACCTGACCGTTACCGTCGACGGGCTGAATGTAATACCGGACATGCTCACCGTATGGATTGTCGCCTGAGAATCAACGGCAATCAGGAGCAGAATTACCAACGCTAAACAGTGACCTGTTAACTGTCTTGCTCTCATGCTACCTCCATGTTTCTCTGAGTCTGATTGGTTGGACCATATTGTTGTCGCATTTTATTCGGTCCATATAGTTACGATTAGTAACACGAAACAGGAGAAGAGGTTCCGACCCTGTGTGATCCGTAGCTTATCCCGCCGCTTCAAAATACAAATTATTTCATACTTCCGATCAATTTTCCCCTTGACAACTGCACAAATGTGCAGTATCCTTGTTTCAAGGACAACAGTATCACTTACCACCATCGCAAAAAGGAGAGTCGTCATGGTTTGGCAAAATGCTGAGCACGGAACGCCGAAAGCACACCGACCAACCCAAGTCTATGGGGCATATAGCGAAACTGATCTTACCGCCGTATTCCCGCGAAGCGTTGGTTCCGATCATCACCACCGCGATGACGATTTTCGCTTCTACAATGCCGGCACCTGCCCTGAGTGCGGGAGCGGTATGATTCGTTCCGGGGCCTGCTTTAGTTGTCCCACCTGTGGCTTTGGCAGTTGCTCGGGCTGAAAATCGATCTCTATGAAAAGGGGCACATACTATGCAATTAGATGATATTGAGCGCTACGGTCTCTCACCCCGTGTCACCGCTCTCTGGCGCGCCCGTCAGGGAAGTACCCTGCTTCCAGTGCAGAAACAGGCGATCCGTAAGGGACTCTTGGGACAGCCACATATGCGCGGCGACTCGCTACCCAATCTGATTATTGCCGCGCCGACATCGGCCGGAAAATCGTTCTGTGCGGAGATGGCTGCCATGCGCGCCGTTTCTGCTCGACAAAAAGCGGTCTTACTGTTTCCGCTCAAATCACTCGCCGAAGAGAAATTCCGTCTATTTCAAGATTCCTACTCCTCTCTTGGCATCGAAACCCTTTTAGTGACCGGTGATTATCCCGAAAATGATCGCCGCTTCGCCGATGGCCGCTACCAGATTGCAATGGTGATCTACGAAAAATTTGAGCAGTTACTTACCGCGCGTTTGGACGTTTTGCAAACCATCGCGCTGGTTGTGATCGATGAACTTCAAATGATCGTCGAACCAGGGCGTGGCGCTCTGCTGGAACGTCTTATCACCAAAATACTGGCTTCAGCGTATCACCCAACGCTTCTGGCCATGACCGCCGTAATCGGAGAGCATGGCACCGCTCGCCTGGCTCGCTGGCTCAACGCAGAAATAGCGGAAGATTCCATACGTCCGGTGGATCTGATTCGTGGCGTTGCCGTTGACGGATCGCTCAAATATCGCTCGTACAATGATGGCCTTGACGGTAGCGCGTCGTTCAGTCTCAAAGAGGTCGACTCCAATCTTGGCGATCTGCTGCTACGACAGATCAAGGGAGAGGGGGGATCCGTTTTGGTGTTTATGAAATCCCGCCGTGACACCATCGAGCTCTCTTTCCGTCTTGCGGCCTCGGTTAATTGGCCGTCGGCTGATTCAGCCGTACTGAAGCTTCAGGATGAGGAGCCATCGGCTCTTGTCCGCTCTCTTTGTCAGGCACTCAGTCGAGGGGTTGCCTTTCACAATGCCGATCTCTCCGTGGCGCAAAGAAGGATCGTCGAGCAAGCCTTTCTTGATAAACAGATTAGGGTTCTTTTCTCAACCACCACCTTGGCGCTCGGGGTTAATCTTCCGGCTGACATCGTTTATCTCGAGACCGTCAAATATGCCTCCGGCATTTATGGCAGTCGCCCCACGCTGGTTCCGATCACTCGCGCCGAATTTGACAACATGACTGGACGAGCCGGTCGACTCGGCTTCCAGCAGGGAGAGCCGGGGCGGGCGGTTGTTCTGGCCGAAACGGAATTCGACCGCGATATCCTCTGGAACACCTACATCGCGCCAACGGAGTGGGATCGCTTTGAATCAGCCTTCGAATCTATACCGTTCGAAGACTGGGCCTTGCACATGATTGTCGCCGGATTGGCTCCCCGTGAAAATAATGTTCGCACGCTTCTTGAAAAGACCTTCTGGCACCTCTGCGGCCAAGCCACCAATCACCAGCTGCAACCCGCTTTGGTTCGCTTGACAGAACTCGGCCTGATTACCCGCGATGCCAATAGCGGTGAGTTGTCGGCCACTACTGTCGGGGTGGCCGTCGCTACCGCTGGTCTCTCCATCAGGCAAGCCGCCCATTTCTTGCGAGCTAGTCAGGTCGAATTACCCGCTACTCCATTTGGCTGGCTGGCGCTCCTGCTCAGTTCTCCTGATTGGGATATTCCGGCCGGTATGCTGTCGCGTCGGGAACAGATGAGCAACGCTGCCGTGAAGCTACTCTATCAGCGCTTTGATTATTCTGTTGAGGAGGCCGGCTATCTGCTCCCGGAACAGCATCGCAAAGAACCATTGGCATACCATACTGCCGCCGCTCTGAAAGCAGCCTTGCTTCTCGACGACTGGTGTCGTCTGACACCGGTGCCGCGTCTGGAAGAACAATACCAGCTGCATCTCGGCCAAATTGTTGCTTTGGGTGAAACCGTGGCGCATCTGGCGACCGCGCTGGCCGCGCTTCTTCAGGCGGTAACCCGGGATCATCCTGCCATCGAATCCCTTCGTCTGCAGGCGTTCAGTTTGCGCGCCGGACTTCCTGTCGAACTCTGTGACCTGTACGAACAGTTCGGTTCACTGTTGAATCGCGCCGATTGCATCGCCCTGCATCACGCCGGAATTATCTCCGTGGCCGACCTGTGCGGCTGGCCCGCCGATAAACTCGCAACGTTAATACCACCCCGAAAGCTGGAGCGTCTCCAGCATAAACTTGCATCCTTTACAAAGGAGGATTCCATGAACGCCCCGTATCTAACCCCCGGTCAATTGACCGGCTCCACACCGGACTCGATTGAGATCGATGGCGCCTATGAAGGAGATCGTTATCTGATTCGTATCAACGGCTTCCCGCTGCGCCTGACCGGTAAATCGTTTAAATATTTTACCAAGCTGGCCTGGTCTCGACTGCACCACGAAACTGGTTGGGTCTATAAGGAAGATCTCGAAGTGGGTTTCAATCAGGCGCGCTATTTGTACCGGATGAAAAACGAAATCAACCTCGGTCTGCGCTCCAGTTGGCCGATCTTCGAAAACAATCGGCTGGGCTATTACCGGCTCGACATCGATCCCAATCGGGTTCGCATCAATCTCGACAACCTGCGGTCTCATCCCGATTACGAGTTGCAGCAGCTGACTCGAACTACTCCAGGCAAACCGACGACCGAGGGTATTTCGGCTTCGCTAAGTTGTTGAACCAAAAGCAGGAAAGGCACGTCCTAGAGATATCAGACAATGACATTGACAATCCCGGTCGAATCCGGATTCTTGCTGAGGAAAGCCCTAGACCAGCCGATATATAGACAGAAATAGCAGAAACCGATGATCATTCGAAGCAAGCACCGACTCCCGATTGTAACCAGCGACCTCGAAGTCGAATATGCGGTTCTTCCGCTCATGACTGGCGTGCTATTCCCCGGCATGGTTCTTTCCGTTCAGGTTGGCCGCCCGGAAAACCTCGAACTCCTGACACAGTGCTCACTCGCTAAGAAGGAGTTTGTGGCTTCCTACTCTCATGCCGAGGTGAGTACTCCCGATACCCCACCTATCCACCAGGTAGGCATCCTGACCATTATTCGCGACATCAAGGACGGGCTGCAGGGCTCGAAAATCGTCACGCTCGAAGGGCTCCGACGAGTCGCGATCAATCAGGTCGTCGCCGTCGAACCGTTCATACGAGCGACCGTCTATGGAATCGAAACTCCGCCGTTTGTTCTTAAGAACATCAAGGCTCGCGTCGACGAAGTCATTTCGGTCGTCGGGGAGATCACTCATCTCGATCCGATCTACTCCCCGGAACTCTCCAACGTCCTGAAAGTGAACGTCGAAGACCCGTCCCTCTTCGCGGATCGTGTGTCTGCGGTCTTCCATTTTTCTCTCGCGGCGAAGCAGGAATTGCTGGAAGCGATCAGCCTGGAACTTCGATTTGAACGCCTGCTGTACCTTCTCAACGCTGAGTTGAATCGCGTTGCGACCCTCCTCAATATCAACGAGAACACGAAGAAACGGATCGAAGAGGACCAGCAACGGTATTACTTGCGCCAACAGCTCAACGAAATTCGTCGGCAACTTGGCGAGGACTTCGCGGAAGAGAAAGAAGCGGCCCGTTTTCGAAATCTCCTGAAGAGCGCATCCAATCTTCCTGCCGAGGTAGTCGCCCGCGCCAAGATTGAAATCGACCGGCTTAGCCAGCTCTCACCCGCTTCCGCCGAGTACGGCGTTACCAAGGGGTATCTCAATTGGATTCTGAACCTGCCGTGGAACAAGTACACTCCTGAAGACTACCAGATGGCTGATGTCGAGAAGATTCTCTCCACCGACTACTACGGACCGGTCCAGCTCAAAGAGCACATCATGCAGCGCCTTTCTGTGCGCAAGTTGCTACATGGCGTAGACGAGGGGCCGGCCCTCTGCATCGTTGGCGCTCCCGGAACTGGGAAGGCATCCTTGGCCAAGGCTATCGCCCGCGCACTCGGTAAAGAGTTCATTCGCATTTCGGTTGGCGGTGTCTCCGACGTGGCCGATCTGAAAGGGAACCCGCGAACCTTCCTGGGCGCATCCCCAGGGAAGATAATCCGCACCATGCGCGACGCCGGATCGTGCGATCCGGTTATCCTGATCGAGGACCTGGACTATTTCAACGTCGAAAACGATTCGTCGGTAAATATGGCGCTGCTCGAGGTTTTTGATTCGCGCCGCAACGCCCGCTTCATCGACAACTATCTCGGTGTGACATTTGATCTGAGTCGCGTGTTCTTCATCTGTTCGGTTCGCAGCTATGAAGAAATCCCTGAGCAGTTCGTACCTCGCCTTGAGATTCTCGACCTCCCAGGCTACATCGAGCGCGAGAAGATCGTCATCGCCAAACGATACATCATTCCAAAACTACTCAAAAAGCATGGCCTTCATAAGTCTGAATTCAAAGCCAACGAGAAGGTCCTCGGGCGAATTGTCACGAGTTACACTCAGGAAGCAGGCCTCGTCGGATTTTCTCAGCAAATAGAGAAGATTTGCCGAAAGATCGCCCTCGAAAAGGTAGACAAACAGAAAGCCTCATGGCATATCACTGAGAAGAACCTCGAGTCGTACCTGGGCACGCCCGTGTTTATTCCGGAGAAGGCCGAGAAGGAGCCGGAGATCGGCACAGCGGCCGGCCTCGCCTGGACCGGCGCTGGCGGCGACCTAATGTTCATCGAAGGGCTAAAGATGAAGGGGGAAGGTCAGATCATCACGACCGGTTCGCTCGGTGAAGTCATGCGTGAGTCGATACAGGCTGCCCATTCCTATGTCCGTTCCAAGGCCGATATGCTCGGGATCGATTCCGGGGATTTCAATGACTTCGATATCCATATTCACTTTCCTTCAGGTGCGATCCCCAAAGATGGTCCTTCGGCTGGCGTGACTGTCTGTCTGGTGATCGCTTCGGTTATGTCAGAGCGCCCGATCCGTAACGACATCGCCATGACTGGTGAAGTGACCTTGCGTGGGCGAGTGCTGCCGGTGGCCGGAATCAAAGAGAAGATTTCGGCGGCCTTCCGGGCCGGTATTGCGAATATCGTCCTGCCCAAAGAGAATCAGAAGGATATCAAGGAGCTCCCGCGCGACATTATCCGAAAGACGAAATTCAACTTTATTGAACGCGTCGATCAGCTGTTCGAGCTCTGTTTGTTGAATTTCACTCCTTCGACTTACACTCTTGAAAAGATCTTCGCCAAGGAGATCGAAAAGGCGCGACGAAAAAAGTCGCGTATTCCTCAACAGCGACGTGTGTCGGCGCAGCCGCGCCGTCGTCGCTGATCACAGCCCTGCTTCCCACCGTCGCATGCGACAAACTGCATGTGTTCGGTCCAATTTCCAGCTTGACATCGCGCCTCCAGTAGCCATATATTGCGGCATAGATATTAGGGCCGCACCGCTTCAGGACGGAACTTCTTAGTACCTTTGATGCAACACTGTTGGCTGTCGTGAAAACAGAAGAATGTAAACCGACGCTCTGGATTTGCTGCAACGACTTTGCCCAAACATCAACGACCTTTCTTCCGCACCCGGTGCCGTGTTCAGTCCACTCGAAGAATAAACGCTGTCTTACCACACTTTACTGCATGGAGGCATAATGATGAGGTTTACGGTATCCCTTTTCCTGCTTGCGTTGGCGCTTCTCTGCGCCGCCTCGTCGAGCGCGCAGACTCCGGCGAGTCCGAACGCCAACAACTTTGTCGTCTCGCTTGACAGAGTGACCGGTCTTCTCGCGCCCGACACAATTCGAGTCGGTCAAAACGTTCGATGGATGTTTCGCTACAAGAGCGACAGTTTCAACCTCGGCGTTAGTAACGGCTTTCGTGTGTATTCCACCGACGGCGCCACCTGGGATAGCACAAGAATGGACACCGTGGGCTGGCGGGCAGGAGACCCGACGCCGGGTGTGGCAATTCTCGGTAAGGCAAACTTCGACTTAACCATGAATCTGACAAGTTTCAGTGGTGACGGGCACGACGCCGATACCGTTGGTCTTCTGGGCGCCCAGATCGCGCTTACCGGTATGGCCGCGCCCTTCAACGATACAGCTTTTGCCGTTACGGCCTATAAGGTCAGCACGTCATCGCACGGCAAGCATATCTGCATTGATTCCGCCTTCTATCGACCGGGCGGAACATGGAAGTGGGCCGGTCTGGGTGGTCTTAAGAGAACACCAGAATGGTCGGGTCCGCATTGTTACGTCGTCCACGACCCGAACTATGTTCCACCGCCGAACATTGTCGTCACCCCTGACACGCTGAAGTTTTCCGCCACCATCGGCAGCGGGAATCCAGCCCCGCAGTTCTTTCAGATTTCTTCGAGCGGCGCTCCTCTCAATTTTACCCTGACCGAGTTAGCGCCATGGCTCATCAAATCCCCGGCATCTGGATCAACTCCGAGGCAGATCACCACGTCGATCGACATTACCGGTCTGACCGCTGGCGTGTACTTTGATTCGATTAAGATCGAGTCGGGGACTGCCCCCAATTCTCCTCAGTGGAAATTCGTGCGCCTGACTCTCGTTAACCCGCCACCGACGATCTCTGCCACGCCCGCCTCCTTCCTTTTCAACGCTGTGTCCACCGGATCGAACCCGGCGCCGGCTCTGTTGACCGTGAAGAATGTCGGAGGAGGCTCGCTGAACTGGAGTCTGAGTCACAACCAGTTTTGGTTGAGCGTGCTGCCGGCGTCCGGTGTCGATTCGGCCGCGATCACGGTTTCGGTCGATAAGACCGGACTTCCTCTGGGTTCGTACTATGACACCATCGTCGTCTTCGACCCGGCTGCGACCAATAATCCCGTCAGGATTCCGGTCCGCTTCAACATCGCCTCTGGGCTCCCGATGATTGTCGTTGATTCTACATTCAATTACATCATCGTCGACACAGGCATATCTTCGGGCCTGTCGCGCGACCTCCTGGTGAGAAACGCCAACGGCGGCCCGATGCAGTTTGACAGTATCAAGGTCACCTCGACGCGTCTGTTTACGGTAACTCCAAGCTCTGGCGCGACACCCCAGAATGTGCATGTCGAGTTCAAGACAGTTGGAGGAATAGAGGGGAACAACTACTACGATACCCTGTTCGTGTATTCCTCGGAGGCTTCCAATTCACCCTATCCCGTCGCGTTTCTCTTCCACTACGTAGCTGGACCGGCAATCCTGCATCTTTCCAAGGATACTGTTAAGTTCAAACTGTATGATTGTTCGCCCGGTTATGCCAGGTTGTATCCTATGGATCAATTCCAGGTGAGCAATTTCGGGCATGACAATCCCGTGGTCGTGAACCTTGTTCATGAGTCCCCATTCTTCACGATGGACTTTGTGCAGGGTGTCGCCCCGAAGACCTTCCGACTACAGTCGCTTTTCATCAGCTCCCTGCCGCTCGGGACATACTACGATACAATCATGGTCACGGCTCTGAATGCCATCAATTCTCCGCAGTTCGTTATCGTCAAGTATACCAAAGCGCCTCCCGACCTTGCTCCGGAGCTCATGATTGTTGAAAGTCCTATTACGATTCCATCTCAGGAAGATGGGGGATTGAAGATCGCCGAGGCGGAGATCTGGAACGCGAACGGGGGCTGTATGCCGTGGAGCTATTCGGAGAGCATTCCCTGGTATACCCCGCTTGTCTCTTCCGGGAATTCCGGAGGGGTTGTCAGGGGGCTGGTAGACCCGACCGGCTATACTCTGGGGACATACACCGATTCGTTCTACGTCGTGGCTCCAGACGCTACTAATAATCCGCAAACTGTAGTCCTCATCATGAAGATCTGGAGGTTCCATGGCGACAACAACTGGGATGGATATATAGATATCTCAGATGTACTCTATCTTGTTGACTATTTGAGCGGTGTCGGTCCCGGGCCCCAACCGGAGTACATCGTTGGTGACGTGACCTGTGACTCGATCGCGGATATAGAAGACGTAAACTATCTGGTTGATTACCTGTTTCTTATCGGCCCACCCCCCTGCGGAAACCCGTAAGACACAATCCCCCTGAGACATTGACCGAGCGCCGCCAGCATTCTGGCGGCGCTCTTCACTTGGAGGAGCGTCTGGGCGGCTTCTGACATTGACAAAACATCCAATTGTAGTATCTTGTCGTGAGAGAACGGTTGCCAAGCGGTCGTTCGCTGCAGATTGGTCCCGCAACCTTTGTACCTGGAGGCATCAGGTGAAACCGACAGCCAAGACATTCTGGGTCCTCACTACCCTTACCGCCGTCCTTTCCTTCGTATCGTCCGTCATCGCTGGCGACGCTATCCCCAACACCGACTGGGATCGCGCCACAGCCGCTCAAATTCACCAGCAGATGTGGGAAACCAAGTCACGGGCCCTGATTGACAAACAGGCCGGTCCAATGGCGTTGCAGCAACCGGCTGTCAGTACCCAGACGAATTACGACGTCAAGTTCTACGACATCTTCATTCGGATAAACGACACGACAAACATCCTCTATGGCCACGTAGGCTTTGCCGCCACTGCGGCGCAGGACAACGTCAACGAGATTCAGATCGATTTTTACGACAATATGCTGGTCGATTCGATCGTCTCGCCTGTCGGCCCACTGGCTTTTACGCGGGCCAGTAACATCGTGACGGTCACCTTGGATCATGCCTATAACATCGGCGACCCGTTTTCGTTTGTCTTCTACTATCACGGTCATCCGATAGAGGGAGGTTTCCAGGCCTTTTCGTTCACGACTCGTCTGGGTTACAAAGTAATGAGCTCGCTGTCGGAGCCGTATTTTGCTCGGACCTGGTGGCCCTGTAAAGATCGCATGGATGACAAAGCGGATTCGTTCAACATTGCCATCGAAGTCGCCTCACAGTATTACGTGGGATCCAACGGAACGCTCGATTCGATCACTCTCTCCAGCCCCAATACCAAGACCTATTTCTACTCGGTCCGATATCCGATGGTCTCCTATCTGTTCTCTGTCGCCGTGTCGGTGTATACGGTCTGGACTGATTGGTATCGCTACAATGCCGGCAAGGACTCAATGAGACTCACGCACGCCGTCTATCCAGACCAGTACCAGTACTCGATACCGCGATATGGGATAACACCCCAGGCGATTTCGCTCCTGGCGCAGACCTATGGCCCCTACCCATTCCTGAGAGAAAAGTATGGGCATTCGAATTTCCAGTGGGGGGGTGGGATGGAGCATCAGACCATGACCTCCATGACCGGATCGTCGTTCGGATTTGCTGAGGCGGTTGTGGTTCACGAACTGAGCCACCAATGGTGGGGCGACATGATCACCTGCAAGACTTGGGGCCATATCTGGCTCAACGAAGGTTTTGCCTCCTATTCCGAGGCACTCTATTACCTGAACCGTGATGGCTGGGACGCCTATCGCTCGTATATGACCACCATGGACTTTGCCGGAGGCGGCACGATCTATATTTACGACACGACCAGAGTCAACGTGATCTTTGGATCGATTGTCTACGATAAGGGGGCGTGGGTTGTCCATATGCTCAGGGGTATTTTGGGTGAGACCATGTTCAACGCCGCCATGACGGCGTACTACAATTCGCAGTACAAATACGGGTCGGCCACAACCGAGGAATTTCGTGACCTTGTTGAGGCCACCACCGGGATGGATCTTCACTGGTTCTTCCAGGATTGGATTTACGGAACCTACCGCCCCAACTATCGCTGGTACTGGATGACCGAATCTGCAACTGGCGGCGGATACAATTCGTACGTTGTTGTCAAACAAGTTCAAACGACCACTCCCACAGTGTTCAGGATGCCAGTCCCAACCTACTTTGCGCATTCAGATGGGACCGGAGATACGATCAAGCTGAAGTGCGACGCTCCGCAGACGTTTTTCAAGTTCCACTCCTCAAAGGACGTCTATAATGTCCTCCTCGATCCTGCCAATTGGGTGCTGAAGTACACCGAGGCTCGTGCCTGGGAACTGTTCCTGATTACCACCAACGACGAATTGTCGGAAGGTCTCCAATACGCTCAATATCGCGACACGATTCAGTTCAGAAACTCTTCCCCTGCGGCAGTTATCTACAGTATCCTCAGCGGATCGCTGCCGACCGGCTTCACCATTGACAACAAAGGGATAGTAACTGGAAAATGCGACGATTCCGGAAGCTTCACCTTCATGGTCAAGGTCAGAAGCACGTCGACTTCGTATGCTGATTCCGCCCAGTATACAATTCGTATCGCTCCCAGAACCCTGACCCCGGGTGACATCAACCTCGACGGGCTAGTTGATATCAGCGATCTTCTCGCTCTGGTCGACTATCTCTTTCTCCCGGGAGAAACACCGCCGGCTGCACTAAACACAGCCGACGTAAACGGCAGCTGCGTGATCGACATTGAGGATGTCAATTACCTGGTGGACTACCTGGCACTGATCGGCCCCGCGCCCCTAATAGGATGCGTACAGTAAGTAAGTTCAGGTTTGATTCCGAATCTAAGCAATTTAGGGCTCTCGCCGCGCAGAGAGCCCTTCTTCTTTTCGGTCGGCGATTCATGACAGAGGCAAAGGAACCGGTCGGCGCAGGAGCTTTTTGTTGCTTTTCGTTGTGAAATCGGCAACATTACGCATGTAATGTCGATGCGGGTCAGATGACTCAGGAATACTACCGTGACAACCAAGAAACATCCGCAGACCTTTCACATTTCAACTTACGGTTGCCAGATGAACCTGGCGGACTCGTCGACCCTCGCGGCGACGATGATTACCCGGGGGTACCGTCGAATCGACGACGAGTCGCAGGCGGACCTTATCATTCTCAACACCTGCTCGGTACGCGAAAAGGCAGAGGAAAGGGTGTTTGGTCGGCTGGGGGAGATCTACCAGTTCAAGAAGCAGCGCCCTGATCTTAAGGTGGCGGTTGTCGGCTGTATGGCTCAGCGACTGGCCGAAGATTTGGTCCGTCGGGCGCCGTATGTCGATTACGTGCTCGGGACCGACCGCGTCTTCGAGCTCCCCGACGTTATCGAAGAACGCGAAGGAGCGAAGTCGATCATGACCGCCTTTGGTCATGAAAGCATGGACATGATTCAGCCCGTCAAGGAGACGCCATTCTCTGGATTCGTGACGATCTCTCGAGGCTGCGACAACTACTGCACGTATTGTATCGTGCCGTATGTCCGAGGGAAGGAACGTTCCCATTCGTCAGAATACATTGTTGATGCGGTCAGGAAGATGGCCGATGAAGGGGTCGTTGAAGTGACCCTGCTTGGGCAGAATGTCAACAGCTATTCCCACGGCGACCTTGATTTTCCCGACCTGTTGAAGCTGGTCGCGAGAGAAACTGATGTGCCTCGAATTCGTTTCATGACGTCGCACCCAAAGGACTTGTCAAGGAAGCTGGTAGACGTTGTTGCAGATGAACCGAAATTAATGCCGCATATTCATCTGCCACTGCAATCCGGAGCGAATCGCGTCCTTCAGAAGATGGGGAGGATCTATTCCGTCGAACACTACCTGAAGATCGTCGAGTACATTCGAGCCAAATTGGAATATGTTTCCCTGACGACCGACCTCATCGTCGGGTTTCCAACGGAAACGGAAGAGGAATTCGAAGCAACGCTGTCAGCGGTTCGCACCATCCAGTACGACGGCGCCTTTATGTTCCGTTACTCGGTCCGCCCCGGCACAACCGCAGCCCAATACGCCGATGATGTTCCCGAAGTCGACAAAATTCGGCGGCTCAACACGCTGATCGCGCTCCAGCAGGAAATCAGCTATGAGCGAAATCAGCGCGAGTTGGGAGAACTCCGCTACGGAGTCGTTGAGGGTTTTTCGCGTCGCAGCGCAGAACAGCAGCGCGCCCGAACCGAAGGGAACAAGACCGCGCTGTTTTCCGCGACTAGTCCTCTGAGAGAAGGTTCGATCGTGCCCCTGCGGATCACAGCTGCCGACGCGTTCACACTTCATGCCGAGATTGCGCAGGTCCAATGATGCTCCCCGCCTTGCCTGGGATTCTTGCGCCGTGGGTTGCTCTCGCGTGCCTCATTGTCGTGGCTGCGAGGCTTCGCCTGTTCTCAGCTGGCAACAGCGCCGGACGGCTGGGCTTCGTATCGGGCAGCGCTCTGATCTTGATTTCCTGCTCGTGGCAGACTGTCCGGCTGTCCACGGGATATGGCAATTGGTTTGTCATCACGGCCTATCGGTGGATTGACCTCACGCAGTTTCTCGTTCTGGCGCTCGGGCTCTATCTCATCGTCGCCGCCTTATCCCGTTATGCCCGGTCGGACGAAGATCGTCGGGAGCAGATTGTCACGCGTGAGGAACGATTGCGCATTCTGGAGAATCTCCAGCATGATTCGCGCCGCCAACAGCAATTGCTGGAACTGCTCAACCTGACCTTGAAAGAGATTCTCTCAGGGTTCACTGGTTGTGCCGGAGCCGTATTTCTAATCAATCGAGGCAAGCGACAATTCGTCCTGGGCGCTTTTGAAGGTCTACAGAAGAACGAGATTGCGTCGTTGGAGCATTACCCGCTCGACCACGGCCTGCTCGATGAAGCGGTCGAGTTGGGTGAACCTCTTCTCGCTGGTGGATTCGAGTTCGTTGGCAAGTCCGGCGAATTTGCCGAGTCCCGCTTCCACGCGTCGCTGATCCTTCCCCTGATATCGGGGCTTGAAAAGATCGGAGCCGTTGTCCTCTTGGCGGAAGATACCGGTAGGTTCGGTCGCACGGAGGTTCGATTCCTGGCACCAGTGGCAGAGTGGCTTTCCGAGAAGATTCGATCAGCTCGACTGGCTCGGGAGTTGACGTTAGCTCGAAGTGACGTGGAGCGCATGTCGCGCGATCACGACGCGATGTCGGCACGGCTGAACGATGCGGTCGCCGCTTTGACAAGTCGGGACCAGCTTGCCGGATTCTGCCGAAGCCTCGTGGGCCTGATGGCGAGTGCATCGGCGGGTGTTCTTGAAGTGCGCGACGCCCGACTTCACTTTGTTGGGAGCAGTGAGCCGTCTGAAGAGTTTTCGGAAAACTACCGTACGGCCCTGATTGACGCCATGAACAGGAAAAAACCGCTGATCATCAATCAGGAGAGCGAGGATGAAAGTGGACGTTCCCGCGTAGTCTTGTCGTCCCTCTTGTATCCGGTGCCGGGGAAGGCCGGACAGGATGCCTTACTCTTGCGGAGAGACTCTGGCGTGTTCGCCGTTCACTACCATGACCTCAAGGACCTCGAACTCTTCGCGAACATCGCCGGACTCCTGCTTGACTACCGCGAAATTTCGCGCCGCGACATCAGCAGCCGTATTGGGTTCGACAAGATCGTCAAACTGTTGCGAGTCGAGGAGAGAGGAACCGACTTCGAGCGCGACCCCGGCTTTTTCGTGCGTCAGATTGCCGGCTTTCTCCCGGAATCAATCGGCGCAGTCATGTTGGTCAGAACCGCTGATGAAACCTACGTTCCCCGAGGTTCAGTGCGGCTTCGGACAAACGAATTCGAAGAGATCGCGATCTCGGCAGGCGAGTCGTTCATTGGCGAGGCTGCGGCTATGGGAACTCCTCGATTTGTGGTCGGGCGAGATCGCGTCGAGGCTCTGTTGTCGAATATGGAACCGATCAATCGCGGCGGTTTTCAGAGATTGTTTGGGGAGCAGGGGACACCGTCCTTTGTCGGCATCTGTCCACTTGCGCAACTCGAACGAGTCGTGGGAATAGCTGTCGTTTTCGATTTCTCCGCAACCGGGACCGAACGGGATGAATGGGAGAGGATGTTGACGCTGGCGGCCGGTCTGTTTTCACTCCGACTAACGATCGCTTCCATGAAACGGGAATCAAGTTCAATCGTCCCGTCAGGTGACATGTCAGCGTCGGCGATAAACGAGCTAAACAATCACTTGGGAGCAGTGATCGGAATGGCGGATCTTGCCGCCCGTCGGAACGACTTGCCGGGCGAGCTGCAGCTTCAGTTGCGAACGATCGCCTCCGAGGCCGAGAAAGCTGTCCAGTTTGCCCACAAGAGTCTCTCCGCCCGTCCAGCCGAAGAAAGCTCCGGTGACACGCCCGACAACGAGGAGGAATTATTCAACGCCGAAATCGAACGAGTTCTCAGGCGGGTGTGTATCTCCGGCAATCTCCATATGGCCGGGGGGCGTCCTCGAGAGATAGACTGCACGCTAGGTGGTCGTGGATTGATCAAGATGTCGGGCGAATCAGTGCAGCAGCTACTCGAAAGCCTGCTTGATCGTTTCGCGGCAACCGCTGCCGATGAAGACAAACTGACGCTGGCGACATATGTCAAAGAGGGCTTTTTCTATTTTGACATTTCTCGGCATCGACGCAATTTCCCGCCCGTACAGCGCGTGGCTGATTTTGGTGAATATCACCTCGCCGACGAGGCGTTCCGTGCGCGACCAGCCGAGGTGTATCTACTCCACGTTGCACAATCGTCATGTCACTATGCCTTTGATCGGTCGTCTCCAACACCTGCCTATCTCTCGTTCAGATTTCCCTTAACGACTGCAGTCGCACGTGAGGAGAAGAAGCGAAGCCAACGGGCCACGAGAATACTGGCTATCGACGATCAAACCATCATCCTGGACCTCATTACCGCTATGTGCCAGTCGCTTGGGTACGAAGTCGTGACCGCTACTTCGGGTCGAGCGGGAGTGCAACTGGCTCGAAAAGAGCGCTTCGACATCGTCCTGACCGATCTCGCCATGCCGGACATGTCGGGACTGGAGACGGCGAAACAGATTCGAGCAATCCACCCGACGATCCCCATTATTCTTGTGACCGGCTGGGAAGCGAGCATTGATCCACAGCAATTGACACAGGCGGGGATTTCAGAGGTCCTCTACAAGCCCTTCAGGATTGAGCAATTGACCGATATCGTACGCTCGGCCGCGGCTCCCCGAAGCAGAGCCTGAGGGGTACTCTATTCCATAAATAATTGTCGGTTCATGTCGATAATGATAACATGAACCGTACCCGGACGTCTTTCGCCAAGTCGCCATCAACGACTACTCCCCATCCTCCGGCCCTTACCAAATTGGGGATTATAGATGAAATAAGACAGCACGATGACCTGCTTTCGCTGCCACAGGCGCTTTCGGAGATCATCAGGGAGATCGATAAGCCGACGTTCACTTCAGATTCGCTGGCCAAGATCATCCTGAAGGATCCGGCTCTGACCAGTCGAGTCATCAAACTTGCCAATTCCTCCTTCTATCATCGCCTGGCTGACATTACGACTGTGCATCAGGCCGTGCAGGTTCTCGGCATGACAACGGTCAAGTGCCTGGCGCTATCGACGTCGGTGTTCAACGCCGCCAAGGTAGAAGCGTCGGCCGGCATCGATAGCAAGAAATTTTACGCATACATTCTCTCTGTTGCGGCGGCCGCTGAGCAGATCGCAAAGCTCGCAGCTCCGAGGATGGCTGAGGAAGCTTTCATCTCCGGCCTTTTGCATGAAATCGGCACGCTATTCTTCCTGATCCATCATCCTGAACAGTATCATATTGTTCTGAAACGAATGGTCGAGACCGGTAACATAATCGACGCCGAGGTTGAATTGTTCGGAATTGACCACTGTGAAGTTGGCTTTCACCTCGCGAAACGTTGGCGTCTGTCGGATCAGATCTGCGACGCCATCGCCGAGCACCACTCATCGGCGAATTTTGCCCCCGGTCATTCAACCACAAATATCCTACGGTTGGCTTGTCTGCTTAATCAAGACACAAGTTCCGGCTACCTGCTGCATATGGAAGAACGTCTGCTCCTAATCGGCAAGCTCTCCGACGCACTCGCGCTCACAAAGCAGCAGGTAGCGAGCGTCTCTTCGACTCTGCACTCCCTCACCGTCGGAGTGGCGAGCTATCTTGACATTGACATCGGTGGGATAGAGGAGATTTTGACTCGCGCCAATACTGAGATCTGGAGCATTTACCTGATGCTCGAGAATCTGTTCCGTGAACGCCAGGAATTGAGTCAGAAACTGCTCATAGAAGAACGAACCCGAGGGGCAATTGAGTCAAAGAACATCTCGATAGCGACGCTCTCCCACTATGTCAACAACGCAACCATGGCGATCTATGGGCGTTCTCAGATCATGAGGCAGATTCACGACCGGGGTGAAACACAGAAACTGTTTGACACCCTATCTGCCAATCTTGATGTCATCGAGAGGAGCATTCGCAAGATTGTCGCAGTTTTGGCGGAAATCAAAGAGATTTCACCGATCGATGATGTCGTGTTCTACAGCATGTCTCAGGCAATGAATATCGACGATCGTATCAGCAGGCGCATGGCCGAAGATGCTCTCGACGGCGACCGGCAGGTCGCTGGCAAGGGAACCACGTCGTAGTCCAATAACTGAATAGTTGACCGTTCTCCTGCGGCCAATTACCTTACGACATGCTGAGCTATCTGACGGCTGGTGAGTCGCACGGCCCCCAGCTTACAGTCATCATCGATGGACTTCCATCTGGATTGTCGATTTCCCTCGAGCAGATCAATGTTCAACTAAGCCGACGCCAGAAGGGGTATGGGCGGGGCGGGCGGATGAAGATCGAGAGAGATCGGGCCGAGATTCTTTCTGGGGTCCGCTCGGGCAAGACGATGGGGGGACCGATCACGCTTGTCATTGCGAATCGAGACTGGGAGAACTGGAAGGAGATTATGGATCCGTCCGCTCCCGTCGCTTCCGATCTTGGTCTGAAGAAGAAACGATTGGCTCTTGAAACAACCATGCCTCGCCCGGGGCATGCCGATCTTCCGGGCGGGGTGAAGTGGAATCACCACGACTTGCGCAATGTTCTTGAACGGGCGTCAGCTCGCGAAACTGCGGCGCGCGTGGGTGTTGGAGCCATCGCTCGGCAATTGATCGAGCATTTCGGAGTGCGGTGTGTATCGCACGTGGTTCGCATCGGGGAAGCAGCTGTCGGTCGTGGATATGACAGCTGGAGCTTCGAAGAAATAGCTGCCATCAGCGAAGCTTCGGAAGTACGTTGCCTGGATCCCAGCAGTGCACTCAGAATGATAGCTGCCATTCGTGCGGCTAAGAAGAATCGTGATTCGTTGGGAGGGGTTGTGGAAGTCATCGCCCGCGGTCTGCCGGTCGGGCTAGGAGGTCTGTCGCAGTGGTATCATCGTCTTGACGGACAACTGGCGGCCTCGATGATGGCGATCCATTCCGTAAAAGGAGTCGAAATCGGCCTCGGATTCGAGAGCGCCGCGCGTCGCGGCTCGAACATGCATGATCAAATCTATTATTCCCGCGACGGTGATCCGGTGAAGAAGAGGTTCTTCCGCAAGACGAATAATGCCGGCGGTCTCGAAGGCGGGATGACCAATGGAGAGGATGTTGTTGTCCGGGTGGCCGCGAAGCCGATTTCAACCTTGAACCAACCGCTCCACTCTGTCGACGTGGTGTCCAAGAAGGCGGTCAGAGCGATGGTTGAGCGCACTGATAATTGCGTGATTCCGGCCCTGGCCGTTGTGTGCGAGGCGGCTATGGCTCTTGTTCTTGCTGATGCATTCCTGAGGAAATTCGGAGCCGACAATCTGGTTGAGACCGAACGGAATTACCGAGCCTATCTTGAGGCAGAATACTGAGCACTTGACACGTCGAGATTCGTATCTAATCGGAGGAGCAATATGAATTACACTTGCAGAACTGGCAAACTTGAGAAACTTCAAGCCGAAGCGATCGTCCTGTTTGTACCGAGGTTCGACAGGAAGATCACCGACCGTCGCCTGACCCTATTGGATAAGGCGACGCGCGGCTCGATTACCACGCTTATGTCGTCGGGAGAGTTTGTCGGTAAAGAAGGGGAGATCGCGACGATCTACCATCCATCAGGCTATCTCGCCGATCGGATTCTGCTGGTAGGGGTGGGGGAACAAAAAAAGATCGATCCCGACACCTATCGCCGGGCGATGGGAACTGCTTCGAGGCACAAGAGTCTGATCTCATGCAAGCAGGCGACGCTATTTCTGGGCTCATCAAACGACTCCGAGATGTTCCGCGCAGTCGCCGAAGGATATTTGCTGGGATCGTACTCGTTGAAGCTGTTTAAGACCGGCGAGGCGAGCAAGGACAGCAGCCGAATTGCCGAAATTGTCTTTGCCGTCGAGAGCAAGGCCGCGTTGAAAAAGCTCAGGGAGGCGGTCGAGCGGGGTCGGATCATCGCCGAAGGGCAGACATTGGT
The DNA here is from genome assembly GCA_964540105.1 of uncultured Ignavibacteriales bacterium. Lineage (GTDB taxonomy): Bacteria > Zixibacteria > MSB-5A5 > GN15 > FEB-12 > DATKJY01. The sequence continues at coordinate 1,011,985 of CAZILL010000002.1, forward strand.
GCGACTGCTGGCAGCGACGCCTTCGAACGTGCTAACCCCGCGCACATACGTCAAGCGTATCCAGGAACTCGCCAAACAGCATGCGTTGGAGTGTCAGGTGCTCGACGAGAAGGGGATTGCCCGCGAGAAGATGGGTTGCCTCTTATCAGTCGCTCAGGGCTCAGCGGAACCGCCCCGGTTTGTGATCCTTCGCTATAGCGGTCGGCGTGACAAGCAGAAACCGATTGTGTTGGTGGGAAAGGGGGTCACGTTCGATTCCGGTGGAATATCACTGAAACCGGGTCTCGATATGCATGAGATGAAAGGAGACATGACGGGATCGGCCGTCATGCTTTCCACAATCATTACTGCCTCCCGACTCAGGCTCCCTTTGAATCTCGTGGCGCTACTGCCCCTGACGGAGAATATGCCGTCCGGCACGGCCACGCGCCCCGGAGACATTGTGACCTCCCGCAAGGGGCTTACGGTTGAGATCATCAATACCGACGCCGAGGGGAGACTCATACTCGCGGATGCTCTCGATTATGCCAACACCTTCAATCCCCAGGCAGTGATTGATATCGCCACGTTGACCGGCGCCGCTCTTTATGTGCTCGGATATGCCGGAGCTCCGATCGTCGGCAACAATTCTCGTCTGATGGATCAGTTCAGGAGGGCGGCTGCTCGGACCGCCGAGAGGGTCTGGGAAATGCCGATTTGGGACGACTACCGTGAGCAGATGAAATCATCGATTGCCGATCTGGTCAATTCCGGAGGAAAGCCCGCCGGCACGCTGGCTGCGTCGGCGTTTCTCGAGTATTTCATCGGGGATTGGCCCTGGGCGCACATCGACATTGCCTATGTCGACACCGAACCGAAAGGTCGACCATATGTGCCGAAAGGAACGACCGGTATTGGCGTACGGCTTCTCGTTGATTTGCTCGCAAACTGGAAACCGGTTCAGCCAACTTCAAAGAGAAAATAGGACAAAAAGTGAAGGCCGGATTTTCATCCGGCCTTTGTACTTACGGCTGGCAGTGCTTATTTCTTCGAAGGTTTTGACCAGGCGGGCGCCATGTCCAGACCGGGGCCGGTCAGACGTTTGGCAGAATTCCCCGTGATATCGATGATCCAGATCGAGCCGTCTGTGGTAGCAAAGGTGAGCCACTTGGAATCTGGTGAAAACGACGGAGCCATCGTGTAGAGCGAAGTTCCTACGGGTGGTTCGAAGACCAAATACTGAGCTGACAGATCGGGCTTCGTAATGAAGATCCCCGGCTTATTTATGTCGCTCTTCACGTAAGCAATCCACTTGTTGTCCGGGGACCAGCTCGGAGCGATACAGCCAAGCATTTTCTTTGAAAGGAGGCCGATCGAATCGATAGAGAGCATCATTCGCGACTTCGGCAAAACGACCATGCCCTGCGGCTTGTTGTTGTACATGTGTACGAAGGCGATTGTCCCCTCAGAGTTCATTGAAGGATAGGTCAGAAATTCGGTCATCGTCGCCCAGTCCTTGCGAAGAACCTGAAAATCCCCTCCCTCGGCATTCGTCATGCAGATCTGGTAGTTGGGATAGGACGATGACGCTTTATCAGCGTTGACATCCTTGAAGAAGATAAGGCTGTTGCCATCTTGCGACCATTCTGCGTCACGACTTCCCAGATCAGTTGTCAGTCGATTCCACCAAAGAGTGTTGCCGACTTTGGCCGAATCAGTATAAGCCACAAACAGGTCATACACCTTGTGACGACCGCCGAGCATGTCCGGGCCTCGGAGATCGACCGTCCCTGATCGAGTGAATGCAATCCGCTTATTGTCGGGAGCCCAGCTCAGACGTCCATCAGCATTGCCGGCTTCGCAGGTCTTAGTCTGATTTGCCCCGTTCGCTTCCATCACGAAGATGTTCTTTTCGCGAATGAAGGCTATCTTGCCGGTGGGTGCTGAAATCGTCCCGGCCTGAGCGCTCGATAGCTTCTGAGCTTCGCTGGAGTTGACCCCAACGGTCAGCCCGACGAGGGTCATTGTCGCGAGGATGAGTCTGCCGCGCAGATTCTTCTTGTTCAATGTGCTTTTCTCCTGTCCTGTTCAGTGGCTTGGCTCAAGATAAACTCCGGTCGCCATCTGTCAACGGGAATCGCCGTTCGAGACGATAACTACCATCGGAAGAATTTCTTGATCTCGATTTTACCTCGCAGCCCCGAAAGCGCCAGATTGACGCGGCTGTCCGTGGTACCGGCATACGTGGCAACAACGGGCTGATCACTTCTGTTATACCATGCCACGTTCCTGAAGTTCAGATACAGGTAATTCAGATCGGCGCAGAGGGCCCAGCCGGAGCTCTTGAGAGGATAGTCAGTTCCGAGGGAGAAGATCAATGCCGGAGCGCTCCCCTTGAATGTTATGTTGGGGCCATCGGGGGTTGACGTAGCCAGGTTCAAACTACGGTACTCGGGCCACAGATCCCAGTTGGCCTGGTAGAAACCGATGTTTCCGCCAATCCGCAGTGACGGCTTGGTCAGCAGGTCGGCAGTCGTCGGGGGATTCAGCAGGTAATACTGAGCCCCGAGATTGATTCCCATGACTCTGATCTGCGACGACGGATTCTGGATCGTCGAGTTCGTGGGCGTGTACGTTATCGCCCCGTTGATTGTTTGGCCGAGGTTCAGCCAGTACTCGGCTCCGGCGGTCAAGGTCAGTTTCGATAGGACTGGATAGCCGAAGTCCACGCCGAGAGATTTTCCCATATCCAGCCAGCTGAGTGAACCGCCTCGGAGATGGGTCGACTCATAGGTTGCGAAACTGTTGTAGTCATTGTTGCGGTTTATTCTGTTTAGCGTAAAGCTGGCTGAGAACCAGCTTGAATGCTTCACCTGCTCAACCTCGGTTTTCTGCAGGAATCGGTTCAGAATACTCTGTTCTGTTTCCTGCGCCGTGATTGACGCCGCAAGAACGGTCAGACAGAACAACCCGGAAAGCACATAGAACTTGGAACGCATGTTTCCTCCTGATATCAAGCACGCTTCTTACAGTATTCTGATTATCGGAACGATTCGCGTTCTTCTTGATTTGCCTGGGGAAGGGCGTTTACTACAAGCGAGAGGGCGGGTAGAAATTACCCGCCCTCAGAAGGTTCGCAGTTTTGAGGCCGAAAGGCGGCTAAGTGGTCTTAGGGTAGTTCATACCTGCCAATTGCCTGTACAAATTCCAGCGGCGATCACAATCCTTCTGAGCTTCGGCGATCAATTGTCTGGCTCGATCGGCGTCCTTAGCCAGGAGGGAGCGGTACCGATTCTCGGCGTAGGCATACTCCTCGAACTTGATAGTCGGCTCTTTGCAGTCGAGCTGCAACGGATTCTTCCCTTGATCGATCAGAGCCGGGTTGTAGCGATAGAGCAGCCAATGGCCGGACTTGACCGCCATCTCTTCGTTCGAGAGCCCTTTGCCCATGTCAATTCCGTGGGCAATGCAATGGCCGTAGGAGATAATGAGTGAAGGACCGTTGTATTTCTCGGCCTCGACAAAGGCTTTAACGGTCTGATTGTGGCTGGCTCCGACGGCTACCTGAGCGACATAGACATTGCCATACGACATCATCATCAGCCCAAGATCCTTCTTTGGCGTCGACTTCCCGGCGGCTGCGAATTGTGCGGTTGAAGCGCGAGGCGTTGCTTTGGACATCTGCCCTCCCGTGTTCGAGTACACTTCCGTGTCCAAAACCAACACGTTGACATTGAGCCCGGAGGCAAGGACATGATCCAACCCTCCGAAGCCGATATCGTAGGCCCAGCCGTCACCGCCGATGATCCAGATAGACTTGTTCACGAGGAAATTGGCCACGTTTCGCAAGGCAAGCAGCTTGTTGGATCCATTCATCTTATCGAGCTGATTGACCAGCTCTGCGACCCGTGCGCGCTGCTTTTCGATACCATCCTGATTGGACTGATCGGCATGCGCAAGATCATTGTACATGGCCGGAGCGATGTCGCTAACCAGCTCCAGTGCATATTCCTTGAGTTTGTCGGCCGTGAGACGCATCCCAAAGCCGAACTCAGCATTGTCTTCAAAGAGTGAATTGGACCAGGCCGGCCCGCGGCCGTCGGCGCGCTGACAATATGGCGTGCTCGGAAGGTTGCCGCCGTAGATTGAGCTGCATCCGGTTGCGTTGGCGCACAGGGCACGGTCGCCGAACAGTTGTGACATCAATTTCACATACGGTGTCTCGCCGCACCCGGCGCAAGCGCCGGAGAATTCGAACAGCGGCTTGACGAACTGCGACCCTTTTGGCGTCTCGATGTTGTACAACGAGGGGTCGGTGTCGGGTAGACTGTTCAGGAAGAAGCTCCAGTTACGCGCTTCCTGTTCCCGCAGCGGAGCCTGAGGCGCCATGTTGATGGCTTTGAAATTCGTCTTCGCGCCGTCGGGACCTTTCTTAACGGCCGGACAGGCGTTCACACAGATGACACACCCAGTGCAATCCTCGGGGGCCACCTGCAGCGAGTAATACATTCCCTCGAACTGCTTGGTCATCGCTTTGATGTACTTGAATCCGGAAGGGATGGTGTCAAGATGCGATTGATTGAACACCTTGGGGCGGATCGCCGCATGAGGGCAGACGATGGCGCAGATATTGCATTGGATGCAGATCTCCGGCTCCCAGACCGGGATGTCGACCGCAATGTTTCGCTTCTCGTACTGGGTGGTTCCGGTCGGGTAGGTGCCGTCGTCAGGAAAGGCCGAGACCGGCAGATTGTCGCCGCGACCGGCGATGATCTCGGCTGTCACTGACTGAACGAATTCGGGCGCAAAAGTTGGCACTACCGGCGGACGCGAGAGAGTCGAGGTGACGCCATCAGGGTAGGGAACCTGCTTCAAAGCGTCCACGGCGGCGTCGGCGGCGGCGAAGTTCATGTTGACGACCTTTTCGCCCTTGCTGCCGTAGGTCTTGACAATGGCCTTCTTAATCGCCTCGATCGCCTTGTCGCGTGGGAGAATTTCTGAAATGGCAAAGAATGCGGTCTGCATGATCATATTGATCCGCGCACCGAGTCCGAGTTCCTTGCCAAGACGAAGAGCGTTGATGACATAGAACTTGGCCCGCTTGTCGATCAGCGCCTTCTGCACTTCCTTGGGAAGTTTGTCCCATACCTCCTCGGGGCCGTACGGGGAATTGAGCAGGAAAGTACCGCCGTCGGTCAACTGCTCCACCATCTCATATTTCTCGAGGAAAGAGAAATTGTGGCAGGCCACGAACTGTGCCCGTGTGATCAGATACGGTTTGCGGATCGGCTCCTTGCCGAACCGGACGTGGGACACGGTGACTGCGCCCGCCTTCTTCGAATCGTACACGAAGTATCCCTGGGCCCAGAAGTCAGTGTTTTCGCCAATGATCTTGATCGAATTCTTGTTTGCTCCCACGGTCCCGTCCGCTCCGAGGCCATAGAAGAGTCCACGGAAGTTGTCGCCTTCGATTTCGAAAGCGGGATCAACATCCAGTGACGTCCAGGTGACATCATCTTTGATGCCAACAGTGAAGTGGTTCTTGGGATCCTCCTGCTTCATGTTGTCGAGGACAGCCTTGACCATGGCCGGATTGAATTCCTTCGAGCCAAGGCCATAGCGCCCTCCGACAATCAGCGGGCGTGCTGTAAACGGGGCGATGCCAGTGTCAATCGCCTCATTAACAGCCGTCTGAATGTCGGTGTAGAGCGGCTCACCAATTGAGCCCGGCTCCTTGGTGCGATCCAGAACAGTTATTTTCCTTACGGAAGTCGGAAGACTAAGCGCGAAGGCTTCCACTGAGAACGGACGGTAGAGGCGAACTTTGACCATGCCGACTTTATCACCCTTGGCAACAAGATGATCGACGGTCTCGTGGACAACTTCTGAGCCGGTCCCCATGACAACGATGACATGTTCGGCCTGAGGGTGTCCAAAGTAATCGAACAACTTGTATGGTCGGCCGACAAGTGAGGCGAACCTGTCCATAGTCTCCTGCACTATTGCCGGCGTCGCGATATAGTACTTATTGACGCTCTCCCGTCCCTGGAAGTAGACATCCGGGTTCTGTGAAGTCCCTTTGATCGTCGGGTGGTCGGGGGAGAGGGCGCGTTGACGATGTTGTGCGACCAGCTCCTCAGCGATCATTCCACGCATGTCGTCGAAGCTGAGTTCCTCGACTTTCTGTACTTCGTGTGACGTACGAAAGCCGTCGAAGAAGTGCAGGAATGGCACGCGGCTCGCAAGGGATGCCGCTTGTGAAATCAGAGCGAAGTCCATGACTTCCTGCACCGAGCCTGACGCAATCAACCCGAAGCCGGTGGAACGGGTCGCCATGACGTCAGAGTGGTCTCCGAAAATCGACAGGGCATGTGTAGCCACCGCGCGGGCCGATACATGGAAGACAGTAGGCGTCATTTCACCGGCGATCTTGAACATGTTGGGAATCATCAGCAGCAGGCCCTGGGAGGCAGTGAAGGTGGTCGTGAGGGCGCCGGTTGTCAGGGCGCCATGGACAGCGCCCACGGCCCCGCCCTCGGACTGCATTTCCACCACGATGGGTATTGTGCCCCACAGGTTCTTCTCACGTGCTGCCGACTTGGCGTCGCAAATCTCACCCATGTTTGAAGACGGCGTAATCGGATAGATCGCGATAACTTCGTTGGTGGCATGAGCGACATACGCAGCGGCGCTGTTGCCATCAATGGTGACCATTCGACGTTTTGAAAGGCGCGATCCGGGGCGCTGCTCTTTTATCTCCACGGCTTCTCTCAGCATACAATCAACTCCTGATTCTCTTCACAAGAAAAACACACAGATACTCTTAGGTATCGGTTCTCTTAGTCTTTTTTTGACAGCGTGATGGATGTCTGTCTCTGATATTTTCCTTTTTTGTCCTTATACGATGTTTGACAGGGCTGGTCGCCTTGAAGGAACAGAATCTGCGCGATCCCTTCATGGGCATAAACTCGAACGGGCAGCGGGGCAGTATTGGCCAGGCTTATCGTGGCGAAGCCTTCCCATTCGGGTTCAAACGGGGTTACATTGACCACGATGCCAGATCGGGCGTAGGTCGATTTCCCGAAACAGATGGTAATAACATCGCGGGGAATCCTGAAGTATTCGAGCGAGCGCCCCAGCGCAAAGGAATTGGCTGGAATCAGTATCGAGTCCGCCGTCACGTCGGAAAAACTGCGTGCCGCATCGGCTTTTGGGTCTATCTCGGACAAGCCCTCGGTCGAAAACAGCTTGAATTCGTCAGCCAGTCGGAGATCGTATCCATACGACGAGACGCCAAAACTAATACCTTTTCGGACCTGATTCTCTGAGAACGGCTCAATCATTGAGTGGTTCGTGGCCATCTCAACGATCCATAGGTCCGATTTGACTGACATATCACTTACTCCTTACTGACCTCAGCGGTCAGCACAGGATAAGTGATTTTTTTCTCAAAGTAAACGAAATTACGACCCCTGTTTTGGGGATCTCAACGAACCATAATCTTCTTTCGCTGCCACTCGACAAGGTCCGCGAGAGTGTATTGCTCGAACACCGACACCAGCTTCCGTTCCGCGACCATCACCACCTCGCGCAGGGCACAGAAACTGTGGCCATTGTTGTCACAGTTCTTGATGTCGCTGATGCACTTCATGAGATGATAGGGACCCTGAATCGTCTCCAGAACCTCCTTGAGCGAGATCTCCTTCGGATCTCGGGCGAGGGTGAATCCGCCGTGCACGCCGCGATGCGATCTGACGATGCCGGACTTGGAGAGTGATTGAAATATCTTGGCGAGGAATTTCTCTGGTATGTTCTGGGTCTCGGAAATCTCCGAGAGGGGCGTCACTGTATTGCGGTCTTTCTCAGCCAAATATAGGACCCCGAACATGCCATATTCTTCGGCTTTTGTGAACTGCATACCATCCTACCTTGTAATAGGTTTAGAGTGTCCTTCGTCTTTGTCTCTCCGGATATCACACAATTCCGGTGAGCTCTATCCTTATGGAGAAAAAGATACGTAAAATAGACCGCATTGTCAATAGCGAATGTTATTTTTTTCACAAATAATAGCCCTTTCTTCGCCAAAAGGGGGTGGGCTTGAAAGGCCGGAAAAAGGGCTTTGCCGCAGTCTCTCTGCAACGTACATTTGGTGAACAGAAAGAGAGTACGTGAAAAAAGAGACAAGTATAGGCCTGTTAATAGTTTACACCGGCGACGGAAAAGGGAAGACCACGGCCTCCCTTGGTATGTGTGTACGGGCGATAGGGTACGGCTGGAGGATCTGTCTGATCCAATTCGTTAAGGGGAGTTGGAAGTACGGGGAGTTGAAGGGTTTGAAACGACTCGAACCAAATGTCGAGCTCCACGTGATCGGGGAGGGGTTCGTTGGGATTGTCGACGACGACAAGAGCTTCGAGGTGCACAGACAGGCGGCGCAGAAGGGCGTGGAGTTGGCGATCGAGAAGATGACGAGTGGACAGTACCAGTTGGTCATCCTCGACGAATTGAACGTGGCTCGCAGTCTTGGTCTGGTAACTCAGGAGGAGTTGGAGCAGATTGTTGGAGCACGGGGCGAAAAGCTCAATCTCGTGATCACCGGCCGCGGGGCGACCGACTGGTTGACAGAACGAGCCGACTTGGTGACTGAGATGAAAGAAATCAAGCACCCATATAGGAAGGGGATTCTGGCACAGAAGGGGGTTGACTGGTGATCGATAGCAGGTCTGAAAACTTTTTGGATGGAGAGGATAGAAATTGATGGCGCAAGAAAAGCGATATGATGTGGTCATAGTCGGGGGAGGACCTGGGGGGTTATGTGCCGGGATGTATTCGGCGCGCGCCAGGCGCAGGACGGTCTGCCTTGAGAAATATCTCCCGGGGGGGCAGATTGCCGTCACGGGGGATGTCGAGGATTATCTTGGTTTTGAGCACATTACCGGTGCTGAACTGGGCATGCGATTCACGGAGCACGCGAAGAAGTTCGGGCTGGAAATCGAGATGGAAGAAGTTGAGGAAGTGTATGTGGACGGCGAGGACCGGGTGGCTCGGTGTGCGTCGGGTAATACGTACCGAGGGAAAGCCCTGATTCTTTCCACCGGTGGGTCTCCGCTGAAGTTGAACGTTCCCGGCGAGGCTGAGTATTCGGGGAAAGGGGTCTCGTACTGCGCTATCTGCGACGGCGCATTCTTCAGAGATAAAGTGATCGCGGTCGTCGGCGGCGGCGATGCTGCCGTCGAAGAGGGGACGTACCTTACTAAGTTTGGCTCTAAAGTCATCCTCATTCACCGGCGAGACAGTTTTCGCGCCCAAAAGATCGTTCAGCAACGAGCCTTTGACAATCCCAAGGTGGAAATATTCTGGGATACGGTAGTGGAAGCAATAAACGGCGATGAAGATCAGGTGACAAGCCTGTCACTGAAGAACAATAAGACCGGCAAAAAATCGACCCTCGAAATCGGGGCGATTTTCGTTTACGTTGGCTTTCGCCCGAATTCCGGCTTGGTCCGGGAGGCGATGCGCAAGGATCAGGGCGGGTATATCATCACCGACGAGAAGATGGAAACGTCAATCAAAGGGATCTTCGCCTGCGGCGACGTGCGCTCGCAGCTGGTGCGCCAGGTAACGAATGCAGTGGGTGACGGCACAACCGCGGCAGTAGCGGCTGAAAAATATATTGAGCAACTCGAAGACAAACACGCACATCGCGCGTGATGGCCAGAGAGCAGAGTCACGGTCGAGACTGCTCTCTTGTCAGTCTGACCAAGCGGGTGTGAGTTCTGCCAATTTGTACGAAATTGAATATGAAACTTTCGTGACCATGGATCGTTTATGGAAATCATGAGGGAAAATCTATGACATCGGAATTTCATGTTGCTGAGAGTGTGCCTGCGACAAAGGATCGTATGCTGGGGTTTCGCGGGTTGCTCGACGTGATCGTCAGGCCGGCCGCGTTCTTCGAACAACTCAAGACACAGCCGAAAGTGCTTGTGCCGCTCGTGATGATGCTGGTGGCCGCTATTCTCTTCTTCCTGCTTACCAAGGATATCATCTACGCGATGCAGATGAGTTCGCCTGAGGCACAAAAAAGGATGGAGGGTGTGACTTTGACCCCGCAGATGGAAGGCGTGATCAAATACCAGATCGTGATTTTCGGGTCGATCACGCTCGCAGTTGTTGTCCTTGTCGCTGCGGCGTTGGCCTTCTTCTGGGGGAATTTCGTGTTCGCCGGAAAGGCGTCATTCAAGCAGCTGTTTTCGGTCGCCTTGTATGGCGAGTGGATTGTCGCTCTCGGCATGCTCATCGGCTTGCCGATCATTCTCGCCAAAGATGCGTTGATGGCACCGTTCTCTCTGGGCGTTATGGCCGCTGACCAGGGGATAGATAGTTTCGCGTACACGGCGTTGTCCAAGATCGATGTCTTCGGTATCTGGGAAATTATTGTTATCGGGATAGGCCTTTCCGTGATCTATGGGGTGCCGCGAAAGAGGGGATACATTTTGTCGCTGCTCTCGGTTGGGTTGCTTTCGGTTCTTCATGTGATCTTCACCGGTGTGTGGAAATTGATGAGTTAAAGGAGAGATAGATGAAGTTGATGATTCGTATCCTATGTGTTCTGACTTTGATGCTCGCAGCGAGCGCGCCACCGGTTTGGTCGGCGGAATTGACCCTTGATGATTGCATCGAACTGGCGCTCAAGAATCGGGCCAATATCATCGCCGCCAGAGGATCGGAAGAGCTGGCCAGAGCGGGCAGGCAGGCAGCGCTGGGGGCGTTCTTGCCGAAGCTGAGCACGACATATGCCTACGGCAAGAGCAAGAGCTGGGAACGCTATGGCATGTACGAGATACCGGTGATCGACACCATCGTCTTTAGAGGCGGTGACTCACTCCTTATCAGGAGTGGAAGGCCGGCGCTGGGGAAACTGCCCGATCTGACGACCACGTCCAAGACCTGGGATGTCTCCGGAGCCCTGGAGATACCGCTTCCCGGAACATGGCTTAGTTACGAAGCAGCCCGACTTGAGTACGAACGTTCTCGCCTGGACGTCCTGACATCGGAGCAGGACCTGATCCTCTCGGTGAAAGGGGCGTATTACGCCTACCTGGCCTCAGTCCAGAGCGCAGGCGTGCAGGAAGAAGCGGTCAAGAGGGCTGAAGAACAGCTGAAGCTAATCCAGTCGAAATTCGATCTTGGCTCCGCGGCGATGTCCGATGTGCTAAAGCAGAAGGTTCAGTATGGTAAGGATCGCCTTACCCAGCTCCAAGCCACGAATAACGTGATCAACGCGAAAAGCGATCTCGCCTTCACAATAGGACTCGACCCAAGACAGGAACAGGAGTTTTCGTCGAAGTACATCGTCAGACAATACGACGGCACTCTCGAGGATGCCCTGGATTTCGGTCAAGAACATAAGCCCGGGTTGCTCTCTGGTCAGCGAGGCATTGACGCCTCGAAAAAGCGAGAACTTCTTGCGAAATCGGGTTATCTGCCGACATTTACCCCTTTTGCCGAGTATGGCTATTTCTGGACAAAGAACGCCCGCGATCTATCTCTCACCTACGGCTTCAGGGCGTCGCTCAACATTTTCGACGGATTCAGACGCGAACAGAGTGTCACGCAGGCCAAGATAGCGAGCGCCAACGCACGGGCGCAGCTGGCCGATGAGCGAAACAATGTCGCGAGCAAAATACGGACCGCTTACCTTAACATCGGGCAGCTCAAGGAGCAAAAGAAGGTTTCCGAAGAGAACGTAGCTGCTGCCACCGAAGATTTGAAAATCACTCAGGAAAAGTACAAGCTGGGCGCAGCCACAATTCTTGACCTGCTCAACGCGCAGGTCTCATTGAAAGAAGCTGAAGTTGCCCTCATAAAGGTCGGTTTTGATCTCAATCTTGCGGTCGCGAATCTCGAAAACGCCATGGGCAAGATGTAAGAGAGAAAGTAAGGTCACAGCTATGTCGAAAAAGAAGTTACTGCTCATCGGCGGCGGTGTCGTAGTGGTGGTCGGAATCGTGATCCTGAACCTCACGATGTCGACCAAGAAGGGGATCGAAGTGCATGCCGAGACAGTCTCCCAGCGGGATGTGGTAGAGAAAGTGTCGGCATCAGGGCGCATCCAGCCGCAAACCAAGGTCAATATCACATCTCAGGTGAATGGTCGGATTATCTCGCTTCCGATTAGAGAAGGAGACACGGTCAAGCCCGGTCAGGTTCTGGTCGTCCTCGATACTATTCAGCTACGTTCGGATCTCGATGAAGCCCGTTACGCAGTGAATGAGATCAGTGCCCGCCTGAGTGGGGCCAAAACAAGCCTGGGGCAGGCCCAGGAGGAATACGATCGTCAGAAACGACTCTTCGACAACAAGCTCACGTCTGAAATTGAATATAATAATGCCAACTACAGTTACATGAATGCGAGGGCAGGTTACGAGGCGATGACCGCGCAGGCACGGCAATCGGAATCGCGCTACGAAAAGCAACTCGACAACTTCCAGAAAGCTCGAATCGTCGCTCCGATGCCCGGTATCGTGACCTTAGTCGACTGCGAAGTAGGGGAGATCGCCGCCGCGCAGACTGCCTTCACCCAAGGCAAGACGCTGGTCACGATCTCGAATCTGAATGTCTTCGAAGTTGAGGTGGAAGTTGACGAAACTGAGATAGCCAAGATTTCAAACGGACAACAGAGCAAGATTCAGCTCGACGCCTTTCGAGATACATCCTTCGTGGGAGAAGTCGTTGAGATCGGCAACACGGCCATCCTGAAGGGTTTGGGCTCACAGGATCAGTCTACGAACTTCAAGGTCAAGGTTATTTTCAAGGACGCCGATCCACGGATTCGCCCGGGTATGTCGGCCACAGTCGACATTACGACCAACAAGCGCGTGAAGGCGCTGACTGTGCCATATAGCGCTATTGCCGTCCGCTCGTTCGATATCGACTCTCTTGAGAAATCGCGTACGCAGGGAGAGACCTCGTCAGTGGGCATAAGCCAGGTTCAAGCAGCAGAGAGTTCGAGCGACTCCGCCCGCAAAGGAAGTGGGGATCACATCCGCAAGGATCTCAAAGGGATCTACATGATTAAGGGTGGAAAGGCGCGATTTGTGGAAGTGACGACCGGCATTGCAGATCAACGGAATATCGAAGTGCTGGCTGGTGTCGCGGTCGGCGACTCGGTGGTTACTGGGCCGTATCGCGTGCTTCGGACTATCAAGGAGAATGAGCCGGTCCAGGTTATGAAAGAGATGGGTCCACGGGACAGCGAGAAGAAGCCATAACATGCCACTGATCGAAACCAATGACCTCTGGAAAACTTACACGATGGGTGTGGAGAAGGTCCACGCACTTCGAGGAGTGAGCATCGGCATCAACAAGGGGGAGTATGTGGCGATCATGGGGCCGTCGGGATCCGGCAAATCTACCTTGATGAATCTGATTGGCTGTCTCGATTCGCCGTCCCAGGGGCATTACACCCTCAACGGCAAGCAGGTCAGCAAGATGAATGACGACGAGCTGGCCACGATCAGAAATCGCGAGATCGGTTTTGTCTTTCAGACTTTCAATCTGTTGCCCCGAGCGACGGCCCTGCACAACGTCGAACTCCCATTGATCTATAACGGAACCTCGTCGCGCGAACGCACCGAGATGGCTAAGGATGCGCTCGCGAAAGTACATCTGTCCGACCGAATGCTGCATAAGCCGACTGAACTCTCCGGCGGCCAACGGCAGCGAGTCGCGGTTGCGCGCGCCCTGGTAAACAATCCGTCGCTCATTCTCGCGGACGAACCGACCGGCAATCTCGACAGCAAGACTTCTGAGGAGATCATGAAACTCTTCGACGAGCTCCATGCCCAGGGGAATACTATCATCACGGTCACACATGAGCGAGATATCGCCCTGCATGCTCATCGCGTGCTGTCAATCCTCGACGGTCTGATAGCGAGCGATGAAGCCCGAGTGCGGAAGGTTCATTAGCGGGGAACGCAGACGATGGTTGTGGGTGCCATTTTCAAGGTCGCATACGATGCTCTGCTAGCGAACAAGCTCCGCTCTGGTCTGACGCTGCTTGGGGTTGTCATTGGCGTTACGTCGGTGATGACGATCATCTCCGCACTTGAAGGGATGCAAGGGGCGATAGCTGCCGACTTGATGCGTCTGGGGCCGGCGACCTTCATTATTGAGCGCATGGGCGTGGTGACGTCCGATGAGATGTTCTTCGAAAAAGTGAAGCGAAAGCCGATCACCCGCAAGGCGGTCGAGTTGCTTGAAAAAGGATGCCCGCTCTGCGAGAAGATCGCACCCCGAGCGTTTACGCGAGCGCGCATCAAGTACGGAGACAATGCGCTGAGGGATGTAATCGTCGGGGGTACACTGTCGAACTACATTGAGATTGTTGATCTCGATGTGACTCAGGGTCGCTTTCATTCGAACGAGGAAGATATCTACGGGAATTCGGTGGCGTATATCGGCGAGCAGATTCGCGAATCGCTGTTCGAAGGGATTGATCCACTCGACAAGGACCTTCTCATCGACGGGCACAAGTATCGTGTAATCGGTGTCGCCAAGAAACGCGGGGCAATGTTCGGAAACAACCAGGACAATTTCATATATATACCTTTGTCGGCCTTTGCGCGTCAGTTTGGGGAGCCGCGTCGCGGGCTCAACGTGGTGGTCAAGGCGCTCTCCGTGCCGCAGCTGCCGGAAGCAATGGATCAGGCGCGGGCGATCTTGCGTGCTCAACGCCATGTCCCGTTCGACAAAGAAGATGACTTTGATATGATGACGGCCGACAACATTCTCGATATTCTTAACAGTCTGACCCGCATACTTCGGATGGGTCTGGTAGGTATTTCGTCGATATCGCTTGTAGTCGGCGGTATTGTGGTGATGAATATCATGATGGTTTCTGTTACCGAGCGGACGCGAGAGATCGGTATACGGAAATCGTTGGGTGCAAAGCAGAAACATATTCTTATCCAGTTCGTCTTTGAATCGGTCCTGTTGACATTGTCGGGCGGGCTCATCGGCATCGTGTTCGGCTTCTTTATCGCACGCGCACTGGTCGGTTTGATGGATATGCAAATCTCTCCGTCACTTCTGGCCATCGTCGCCGGACTGTCCATTTCGACTGGAGTCGGGCTCTTCTTTGGAATCTATCCTGCCATGAAGGCCGCACGCCTGGACCCGGTCAAGGCCCTGAGCTATGAGTAATCGGATATGATGCTCACCACTGTGGAAATCAAGGATTCGATCCTGATGGCGCTCGGATCGTTACGGGCCAACAAGCTTCGGGCGGGATTGACGATTCTTGGGGTAATGATCGGAGTGAGTTCAGTTATCGGGATGGCGTCGATAATCAACGGGCTCAACGGCGCGATGGACGGGGAGATCGACCAGATGGGTTCGAATGTTATTTGGATTACGAAGTTCGCCCCTGACGTCGATCATGATGACGCTACCGACGAAGAGCGTAACCGACCGGTGATCTCCGTTGGCGAAGCCCTCGCGGTTCAGGCGAACTGTCCGTCCGTCGAAGGCGTGTCGCCGGAGAACTTCTACTTCAAGTCCGGTGGGAATGAGGTCAAGTTCCAGAACAAGAAATACAGCCGGCCGGCTCTCATGGGGACCTGGCCGGACTTCCTGAAAGTGAATGCGCGATCATTGAGCTCCGGGCGGTTCATCTCCGAGACCGACGAACAATTCCGGACAATGACATGCGTGGTTGGTGGTGACATGGCGGACGTACTCTTTGAGGGGGATGATCCGCTTGGGAAGCTGATTCGAGTGAACGGCAATCAGTTCGAGGTTGTCGGAGTGATGGAAAAGGTCAAGTCGAGCTTCGGCAATGATCAGTTGAATGGGACCGTGGTCATGCCGCTCTCCACATTTGAGAAGATTCACCCGTGGGAGAAGGAGCTTTTTCTTGTAGCGCGCGCGGCAAGCACGGCACAAATGGAAAAAGCCCAGGAAGAGATCATCAATGCCCTGCGCGTATACCGGAAGGTTCCATTTAACAAGGAGAACAACTTTGCCCTCTCGACCCAGGAGCAATTCAAGGAATTCATCGGCAATATAACGAAGTATATCTACCTCGCCATGATTGTCATCACCTCTGTTGGTCTGATGGTCGGCGGAATTGGGGTGATGAACATCATGCTGGTCTCGGTGACAGAACGGACCCGCGAGATCGGGGTGCGCAAGGCGATCGGCGCGAAGCGCGCCAATATCATCCTGCAGTTTCTGACTGAAGCCATGACCTTGTCCGGCACAGGAGGCATCATTGGCGTCCTCTTTGGGATCGCGATCGGACTGGTTGTCAACATGCTCCTGAGTTTTCCGCTCTCGGTATCGATCCTCTGGATCATTCTCGGGTTCACCGTCGCTGTGTCCGTTGGGCTCGTTTCGGGCATTTATCCGGCCATCAAGGCGTCCAAACTGGATCCGATCGAGGCGCTCCGCTACGAGTAGCGCCGCTACTGCTTTTCTTGTTGCCTTTTTCTCTCCTCAGGCTTAATTGAAACTGAACTGAAACCACAGAGATGAACGTCATACCGATATGAACTTCAGGTCGCAACTTCCGTTGATTGTCTTGTGCGGTGCCCTCGCCTTCGGCGTTCCCGCATTGACCGAGGAGGGACGCCCGGGAATCCCCCACCCAAGTATCCAGCCGACCATGGTCGTTGACTGGGCTGGATTCCGCGGCGAAGTGGAAGGGGAGTCGCGGCTGGAAGTATACTATCAGATATTCAATTTTGGGCTGCAATTCGTAAAGCAGGGGGATGAATATGTCGCGGAGTATGAACTAACCGCAATCATCCTCGACGAAAAAGGGCACCAGGTAAAGACCGTGGAGCAGGACAAGACCTTCCGCGTGGCTTCCGTGGAACAGACGACCTCACGTTTTGACTACCGCACCAGCCAGCTCAATTTTCAGCTCGATTATGGTACTTACAGGCTGTACACTTCGCTCAAGGACAAGCAGGGGAATTCGGTCTTTGTTAATGACGCTGACATCAAGCTGGCGTCGTTTCGTGGCTCTTCGCCAGAACTTTCTGATATCGAATTCGTTCAGGCGGCATCATCGAGCACAGATTCGGCCAACCTGTTTTTCAAGACCAATCTCGCCGTCATTCCGTCTGTTTCGCGAATGTACGGGGGAGCCGACACCAGCCGCCTGCTATGCTATGTTGAGATTTACCCCGGGTCAGATTCTACCGTAAAACTGATCATGGAAACGATCATCAGAAGCCGCACCCGGGGAATCGTGTATCGAGACACGCAGCATGTCTTCCCCGGAGGACAGCCTCTGCGACAACTTCGCAATATCTCGGTGGGCGAGTTCGGACCGGGCGATTACGATCTGGAAGTCTACCTGCGCACGCTCCGCAACAAGAAGCTGGATGAACGCCGTGAACCGATCACCATTGTCTGGACACAAGAGGGACTCCTCAGGCACGATTTCAAAGTCGCGCTTGATCAGTTGAGCTATGTAGCGACAAGTGCCGAGGTAGATAAGATTCGCAAATTGAAGACGCTGGAAGAACGGATTGCCGCCTTCGACGCTTTCTGGCTGGCCCGCGACCCTACCACCGGCACGCGCGAAAACGAAATGAAGCGCGAGTTCTATCGACGCGTGTTTTACGCCAACCGAGAGTTCCGCCACATGCGGACCGAAGGGTGGCGCTCAGATCGAGGACGGATCTATATCATGTATGGAGAGCCGGACGAGATCGACGATGTCCCGATGTCTCCGTCGGCCGTACCGTACCAGATTTGGCACTACTACAAGCAGGGGCAATACAAGCGATTCGCATTCGTCGACAGGAATGACGATGGCGATTATCGACTACAATACCCCTACGATGGCTTGAACCAGCGACCGGATTTCTAAGCCATGCGCGTCGCCCTGGCCATCATGCTCGCTCTCTGCGTTGCAGATTATGAACCCGTGACGCACGCGCAAGAGGCAGTCGCGCCGTCGGCAGGGGGAAAGAACCTGACGGTATACGTCTCGGCGCTCGTGTACAATAACCCCTTCGTGGATTCTCTTTCAGTCGTGGAGTTTCCGTTTACCTTGAATCGGAGCGACTACGAATTCTTCAGACCGGATTCGAACGACGCCGGCTACTACGCGAGAATTTTCGCCCAGGTTACGATCACTAATCCCGCAGGAGTTCCGGTTGATTCGGTTAGTACCTATTTCTCAGTGCGAGTGAACGACATGGCGGACGCAGAGCAGAGCGGCATTACCCTGTTCAATCGACTGACGGCCCGCTTGAGAAGCGGTATCTACGCGGCACGGCTGTTGATTATCGATGCTGTCAGCAAGCGCAGTCAGCACGTAACCCTTGATCCCTTTGCCGTCGCTCCCCCTCAGAAGGGCCGGCTCGAACTCGCCGGAGGAACGCTGGCGTACCGCATTTCCTACATGAAAGACTCGGACGCTGGCACCATGCCGCAGTTGATGCGCAACGGGTACAGGATCTTCTATGATCCGCTCGGTGTCTACAAGGCGGGAGACAGCACTGCATATGCCTATGCCGAGCTGTACAATCTCCGGTTTGACTCATCGACAGCGAGTATGTATCGAATGAGTTTCTCGGTCTACGGAGCTACCGGAGAGTTAGTCCGCGACTATGGCTACCGAGACATTGTTAAGCCGGGAACCAGCGCGGTTGTGACGCAATCGCTCGACATTGTCAACTTGCCCTCCGGTTCATACACGCTGAAAATAGCAGCCGATGACCCCGCTTCCGGTCTTCAGGATTCGATCAAGCTACCGCTTCGGATCATCAACGACACCGTCCTTGCCTCGATGCTCTCGAAACGGTCGCAGCAAGACGCCTACGACTCGCTGAGTTTGGGCGACAAGATCAATCTCACCTCAGCCCTTTTAACACCCAACGACAAGACAGCGCTCAATGAGTTGACAGATAGCGGCAAGGCGAACTTCCTGAATCAATTCTGGAGAGAGCGCCGGCAGGTTCAGGGCGCAACATCGGTTGTCGGTCGGGGGGAGATGGTCGAACGATATCAGTATGCGTTACGCAGCTTTTCGACTGATGTTGCCCGAACCAACGGATGGAACACCGATCGGGGGCGAATCTACATTGTCTACGGCAAGTGGGATCAGAAGGATGAGGTCCAATCGCCCAGGGTGGGGAATCCATTTGTCATCTGGCACTATCGCAGTATCAAAGGCGGGACGGTCTTTGTCTTTCAGGATCGACAGGGGTATAACGATTTCGTGCTGGTGCACTCGAATGCGCCGGGTGAGCGCTACGATAACGGTTGGGCAAAGCGTTTGAAGGAAGAGATGTTCGACGTCTATTGATCACGTCAGATAGGCAGCGCTACTTGCTATCCGAGGCAGGAGTAGCTGCGCTGTCAACCGAAGGTTTGATAATGACACGCCTGAGGGGTATCGTGAAGCGGCTTCTGCTCCCGTCACCCAGCTGTAGCGTGAACGATTTCTCAATCTCATTCTCAGCCATTTCGGGCTTGAGATTGACTTTCCCCTGAACAGTTTCTCCGGCCTTAATGCTCCCCGGCAGTTCGACGGTCGCGAATTGTTCGGGAAAATCCTCGATTGACATGCTGAATTCCCTGTCAGATACGTTTGAAATCGTGAATTGAAGTTCCTTGCGAGGCTTCCCTTCGACTTGAACAAAGTCAAGCTTGTGTGGTTTGATGACGATCGGACGTGTCGAATCCGGACGCACCTTGACCACGCAGTCAAACTGAACTGAATGCGTTTCCAGACCCTCGTTGGTCTCAATGAGCGGACTCTTGCTTATCTGCCCGACATAGTTCCTGGTGTCGAAGATAACTTCCAGTCGGGCGCTGTCCCCCGGGGCCAGTCTGTCCTTTTCCAGCGGCGCCTTCGTGCACCCGCATCCTGGAATGACATCGATGATCTTGAGCGTGTCATCTCCGGTAGAGTGCAACCAGTACACATGCGCGACTTTTGAATTCTGAGGCACGAAGCCGAAATTGAACTTGCTCTTATTGATCGTAAGTTTTGGTCCCGACGATGCCTGGCCGACCAGGGCAAGGAGGGAGAGGATGGCGACCGTCCCCATTTTCTGCGTACTCATTTTGCATCCTCACTCAAGAGTGGATCAAGAATCAGTCTAATCAGGGACTCCACAAAGCTCCGGAGATGCGAGTCGAGGTTATTCCAAAAAAGCGAGTGTTGAAGAACTCCCCTCATCCGCCCTTCGGGTACCTTCTCCCCGGCGGGGAGAAGGTGAATCCACCGCGAAGCTGTTTCAACACGTCCAATGAGCGTGGGCTTGAGGAAGGCCGCCCCGTGATGGCGGGACGGCCTTCTTCTGTCGCTTCGGAATCGCTCAGTGTCCGGCTGTTGCCGCCGGAGCCGAAGCCGTGTCCTGGCCCGGCTTTCGAATCATCCGTTTCAAAGGAATGGTGAAGCGGGAGCTCTTTTCGTCGTTACATTGAAGTGTTATCGACTTCTCAAACTCCTTGTCCGTAGCTTCTTTCTTCAACTTGACAATCGCCTCAGCGGTCTTACCTGCCTTAACGACCTTGGGCAGGTTGACAGTCAGAAACTGTTCCGGGATACTGGGAGCTGTCAGCTGCACGTCTTTGTCAGAAACATTCTCGACCGTAAACTTGACTTCGTTTCGAACCTTCTCTCCGAACTGGGTAAGATCAAGTTTGTACGGTTTGATGATGATCGGGTACGTCGAATCGGGTCGCGCATTGATGGCGCACGAAATCTGAACGTACTTCTCGGGCGGTCCTTCGTTGGTCTCGATCTTGGGCCGTTTCGAAACAGGGCCGCTGTAATTCTTTGTATCGAAGATGATCTCAAGTCTAGTGCTGTCACCGACAGCAATGGCCTCCTTTTCCAAGGGGGCGCGCGTGCATCCTCAGCCAGGGACGACTTGGATAATCTTCAGCGTGTCTTCGCCTGTAGAGTGCAGCCAGAACACATGCGCGATCTTCGAGTTCTGAGGCACCAGGCCGAAATCGAATGTCGTCTCAGGCATCGTGAGCCGAGGTGCGGAGAAAGCCTGACCGGCCCACATGACCGTTCCGGCCAACAACCCCGCAATGAGATTTCTGTTCTTCATAGGTGGTTACCGCCAAATACCTTGTGGTTGTATGGTTGTATTTTTTTCTGTTTTCATGGGAATTGGGTCGTCCGCTATTTGCCGTATATCTTTCTTCTGATCGGGATTGTAAACCGTGCTGTGGTTTGATCTGAACTCTGCATAAATACCGTGAACGATCGCTCAAACTCCTGATCGGCATATGGTCCATTAAGAGTGACCGTGCAGTGAGCCGTCTGCTCCGCCTTGATTGTGTCCGGAAACAGAATTGTGCACTCCGGAAACCGAGAAGAGGCCAGTCTCAATTCCAGATCCTTGTCGCTGTGGTTCTTCATTTCCAGCAGGACCGTGTCAATCGATCTGCCGCCGATTTTCGACAATTCCACCTTGTATGGCGAAAACGATAACGGCCTCGTTTCATCGAGAGCATCCACAACGCTGGCCGTAAAAGACAATTGCAGCGGATCCCCCTTTCCATTGGTCGTTACGAACGGATATCGTCCCGTGTTGCCATCTTTCCGATAGGTCTTCCAGAAGAACCCGATCGACATACTATCGCCGGGCGGAAGTATGTCCCGTTCGAGGGGCATCGTAGCGCAATCACAGCCGGTCGTGATCTTGCGGATTTTGACCGTGTCGGTCCCGACAGACTTGAACCAGAAAAACTCGACGAGCGTCGAATTCTGGGAAGTCAGGCCGAAGTCAAATTTCCTGCGGTCGACATCAAGTTTCGGTTCAGCCGACACTAACGCCGCTGCCACTGAAAGAGCTACAAGTATTCCGGTTGTTTTGAGCATCGTGATATTATAATCAAGATCGGGCTAAATGGTTCCACTAAGGCGTCTTATATAGCCAATTCGACTCAGAAAGTCAAGTTTTGCCAGCCTCTTTTTGGTCTTGTTCAAAGGGGGCGAAATCGGTACAATTGAGCACGTGTGCGAGATCGGACAACCTCGTACAGAGAGAGTCTGCCGATGCGAGTAATTGAAACAGAGAATCTCACCAAGGTCTACCGAAGAGGCATGAATAGGGAGGGGATTACCGCCCTGGACGGCGTTTCGTTCAGCGTGGAACAGGGGGAAATAATGGGTTTGATAGGTCCAAACGGAGCCGGCAAGACGACGCTCGTCAAGATTCTGCTTGGGATCACCCACCCTTCATCAGGTTATGTCGCCGTAGGCGGGAGCCAGCCGTCCGACCCGCAGTCCCGATCTCGCGTCGGGTTTCTTCCCGAGAATCACCGGTTTCCCGCCCACCTATCGGGGATTGGATTGCTGAAGAATGCGGGAAACCTGACGGGGTTGAAGAGCTCCTCGATGGAGGCTCGCTGCGAAGAATTGCTGAAGATTGTGGATATGGAAAAGTGGGGCACGACAAATCTCCGCAAGTACTCCAAAGGAATGCTCCAGAGGATCGGGCTCGCGCAGGCTCTGGTCGGGGATCCTGATCTCTTACTGCTCGACGAACCGACCGACGGCGTCGACCCGATGGGAAAATTGGAGATTCGCCGAATCATTGAACGTTTGAAGCAGGAAGGAAAGACTGTCCTCCTGAACTCACATCTTCTCTCCGAGGTGGAGTCGCTGGCTGATCGCGTTGCGATTCTTGATCGAGGAAAGATCGTTCGAGTCGGAGCCGTTGACGAGCTGACCAGTCGACAAAGTCAGTTTGAGATCGAGGCTGATATCGGGGGAAACAGCGTCGACTTGCCGACAGAGATTGGGCGGCGCGTGTTCATTTCGGTCGATCGACTGATCGTGGAACTGAACAAGGAAACTGATCTCGATTCCGTGATTGACTTGCTACGAAACAAGCAGATCAGAATTCGATCGGTAAAGCCGCTAAAGATCTCGCTTGAACAGTCCTTCTTCGAATCGGTCGCCCAAGATCGAGCAAAGGATAATCAATGAACGGGCTGATCCGTGACACGTTCCTTGAAGCGCATGATCGAAAGATGACCTACCTGTTCGGGGCGATAACGTTGGTTGGCGCCTTTGTCGTCATGCTCAGTCGAGGCTTCGAGTTCAATCTGCACATTGAGTCGCAGGGGATGGATCCGTCTGGCATAGCAGCTGCCCTTCAGGATCCTATTCTGCGCATGTTCAAGGCCTATCTGTCGTTCTTACTCTTTCTGGCGGTCATGGCCTCGGCGGGGCATATTCCTGCCATGCTGGAAAAAGGACGAGCGGAGTACTATTTATCGAAGCCGATTTCCCGTCGCTCACTCTTGATGGGGAAGTGGTTTGCCGTCTTTGTGACCTATGGTTCGATGGTCGGAGGCTCTGGATTGATCATCTACAGTCTCGTCTCATTGATGCATCAGCCGCCTGATCTCAGAATTCTCTTCCTGTTTACCATGTATGGAGTCTCGCTCGCCATGTGGGTTGCGATCACGACGTGTGCCGCCGTGCTTTCTGGTTCTACGGTGATGTCAATCATGACAGCCTTCTTTGTCTGGGTCGCAGCGGCTATACTTAGCTATCATGACGCGATCAAGGCAGCTCTCGAATCACCGACTGCAGGCAATGTTGTTGATACTCTGTATTATCTGGTACCGAAGGCAAGCGCGGTTGAACAGGCGGGCTTCCAGCTGGCTCTGGGGAGACCGGTTGACGATTGGTGGGCGTTTGTCTCGACGGTTCTGGTTGGGGCTGCGATCTTGCAGGCTGCGGTCATGATCCTCGATCAGCAGGACTATTAGGATGAGATCAAAAGAGGAATACCGTCACCTGTGAATAGAAAGAACCTCAATGAGTTATTGGAGCCACTTCGAGTAGCACTTCAACTCGAAAAGGAGGGGCGAGAGTTCTTTCTGGAGGGAGCCCGCAAAGTTAGCGGCAAGGCTGCCCAACGGACCTTTGAGTTCCTCGCCGCCGAAGAAGAGAAGCATATCCGACGGATCGGTGAATTCTATCGATCCCTCGAACTCACCGACGGAACTGTTGTGCCAGAGGTCGGGGTCAGTGATGCCGATCTACGGCTAGTCGAGTTCAACAAACGTCTGGCCGACTTGCAGAACGAAATCAAGGCGACACTTCCGGACATCGAGGCGTATCGCACGGCATTGAAGTTCGAAAACGGGGCGGAGGAGTTCTACGCTCGGCAAATCAGCGACACCGACGATCCCAATATCCGGAAGTTCTACCAGTGGCTGATTGACGAAGAGGCGATGCACGCCAAGGTCATTCTCTCCTGCATACAGTTCGCCGAGGACCCGGCGGGATGGTTCAAAGCGCAGCTGTGAGATCGACCGGTTCTCGATGGGATTCTACAGCGCGCCTTATCTTCGCTCGGAATTCCAGATTTACATCCATCGACGCAACATGAGATCTATGGGCCGATGGTAGCGATCAGACAGAGCGCAAGAGTTATACTGATCAACGACTTTGATGAGGTACTGTTGGTCAAGTACGTTAATGAAAAGCCCGCCGATTCGCGAAGACCTAATCTCCTTGCGTATTGGGTACCTCCGGGCGGAGGGGTCGAAGCGGGTGAGACCTTCGAAGAGGCCGCGCATAGGGAGATTCTGGAAGAAACTGGGGCAAGGGTTGAAATTGGTCCGTGTGTATGGACAAGAGAACTGGAGCTAACGATTGGAAATCGTTTAAGGCATGTGATGGAGCGATATTTCGTCGCGCGGTTTGCCGGAGAACATATCGACACAACTCGGCACGCTGATGATGGGATTGTAGCCTGTCGCTGGTGGAACATGGCAGACATGAAGGCTACTGAGGAAGTTCTGCTGCCTCCTGATCTTCCTCGACTGCTCGTTCCAGTTATCGGACATGATTACCCGAGTCATCCGATACCGATCGACGCTGAGAGGGAGTGACGGTCCTGACATTTGGTGCGTCGGGACCAGCAATCGTCGCGAAAACCTTTACACTCTGGGAAAGCCCCGTTATATTTTCGCAGAATCAAGTTACACTATAGAATAGGAGCTGATTGATGTCGCCGTTCGAATATCTTGAGCAGACACAGGAAAAGAGACTGAACGATTTGTTTGAGTTTCTCAGGTTTCCATCGGTGTCGGCCAAGTCTGAACATAAGGGAGACGTGGCCGCATGCGGAGAATGGCTGAAGAACCATCTGGCCGGAATAGGCCTTACTTCCGCGATACACGCCACTGGTGGACACCCGATCGTTACCGCAGAATACATGGCCGGCAAGCACTTGCCGACCATTCTGTACTACGGCCACTACGACGTTCAGCCTGCGGAACCATTTAATCTCTGGACCACCCCTCCATTCGAGCCACAGGTTCGTGACGGCTATATCTACGGGCGAGGATCGTGCGACGATAAGGGGCAGACCTTCGCTCACGTCAAAGGGTTGGAAGCGATCCTGAAGAGCACCGGCTCGCTTCCCGTCAATGTGAAGATGCTGATCGAGGGTGAAGAGGAAGGGGGAGGGACGGCGAACCTTTCGAAATTCATCAAAGACAACGCAAAGATGTTAGCGGCGGATATTGTCGTCGTCTCGGATACGTCACAGTTCAACAAGGAGCTTCCGGCCGTCACTTTCGGCCTCAGGGGAATTTCGTCCGTTGAGGTGTTTGTCTACGGCCCGGATCGAGACCTTCACTCCGGTGCGTTTGGCGGGGCGATAGCTAATCCGGTGAATGTTCTGTGTGCCATGATCGGTTCGCTCCATGACAAGAATGGGAAGATCACGATTCCGGGATTCTACAAGAGCGTTAAGCTCCCTACGAAATGGGAAAGAGCGCAGTTCAAGAAGCTTCCGTACAACGAGGCGAAGTACAAGAAGATGCTCGGTGTTTCCGCGCTACAAGGCGAGAAAGGGTATACCACCTACGAACGCACCTGGGTGCGTCCTACGCTCGACGTCAATGGGATCACCGGTGGGTATCAGGGAGAGGGGGGTAAGACGATCATTCCCGCCATGGCCTCGGCAAAGATCACGATGAGGCTGGTCCCGGATATGGATCCCAGGGATATCGCGAAGAAGCTCGAGAAACATTTGAAGAAAATTGCCCCGAAGTCAGTTCGAGTGGCAATGAATTTTCACGGTGGGGCGGGAGCAGTTGTTGTCCCGACCGACGGTCCCTGGCTCGAGGCCGCTGGACGCGCGATCAAAACGGGCTTCGGAAAGGCTCCTGTATTCATGAAAGAGGGCGGGTCTATTCCAGTTGCCGGAGATTTCAAGTCCTCTCTGGGGATCGATACGATCTTTATTGGATTCGGCCAGAACGATGACAACATCCATTCACCTAACGAACGTTTCCGCGTGATCGACTTCGAACGCGGCTGTCGTACGGCCGCAGTGCTGCCCGACGAGCTTTCGCGCGTGAAGAGATAGGGCTTACACTTGGACCTGCAGATCAGAGGCAAGAGGGTGCTGGTGACCGGCGCCTCTTCGGGATTGGGAGCAGCTACAGCGTTGGCTCTCTCGGCCGAGGGGGTGGAAGTTGTCATCAACTCGAGAAACCAGGACAGGCTTGAGAAAGCAGCAGACCACATTCAAGCGTTGACCGGGGTTCGACCACACTGTACGATTGGAGACATCGCCGTGGACTCTGACCTCAGGCGAGTCCTTCACGACGCGGGTCCGCTCGATATTTTGGTCTCCAATGCTGGCGGCCCGCCACAGGGGTTTTTCGAGGATCACACCCACGAGCGCTGGCAGAAGGCCGCTGAGCTCACACTGTACTCGGCCATAAATCTCACGCGCGAGGTTCTGCCGCACATGGTCGCCAAGAGGTGGGGAAGGTTGATTTACATCACTTCGATCGCCGCGATCCAGCCGATCGACGATCTGATTTTGTCCAATACCTTTCGAGCCGGGCTGACCGGCTTCTGCAAAACAATCTCGAATACCTACGCCAAGTTCGGAATTACGGCAAACTGCGTCTGCCCCGGATACACTGCGACCGAACGTCTCGGCGAGTTAGCCGAAGCGAGGGGTGCGAAAACCGGGAAGAGCCCCGGCGAAATTCTCGCAGCTTTAGGGCAATCTGTACCGGCAGGACGATTAGGAAAGCCCGAAGAACTGGCCTCGGTCATCACGTTTCTGGCAAGCCAACAAGCCGCCTATGTTACCGGGAGTTCAATTGCCGTGGATGGAGGCGCGCGTCGCTCGCTCATCTAATGCATTATGCCATAAACGAATACGGCACATTCATGAAGTGCTGGTTGCGGCGCTGAGCCCACGCCTGCTAACTGCCGTCAACGCAAACGCAGAGACTTCTGTTAACCAAACTGCCTCTAATTCTCATTTATGAAATGAACTCAAAGTCAAGTCGAAGCCTCCCGTTGCTACTCCCTTTCATCCTACTTCAGCAGTTCATCGGGGCGTTGTGCTTTCCGATTTCGAAGTATGGACTCGCGATCATCGAACCGTTCACTTTTGCATTCTATCGTTACGTCATTTCTGCAGTAGTGCTGCTCGCTTTGGTCAGATTCAAGAATCATGCGATTCCTGTCGAACGAGGTGACTTTTGGAAGATGATGGGACTGGGGTTCCTGATCATACCTCTCAACCAAACCGGGTATCTCTGGGGTCAGTCGATGACCGCCGCTGGGCATGGTTCAGTCCTTTTCGCTACTACCCCAATCTGGGTGTTTCTGATGGCGTTATATATCCTGAAGGAGCGTCTCGTCTGGCGTCGAGGCCTCGGAATTGCGATCGCGCTTTGTGGAGCGTTCATCACAATCGCGGGTGGGGCGATCAAGATCGGGACCGAGTACCTGAAAGGAGACCTGATAATTTTGGTCTCGGTCACTGCCTGGGCCGCGTTCACGATCTACGGCAAGCCGATGGTCGAGAAGTACGGGGCGCTACGAACCACCGCCTACGCTCTCGCGGCCGGAACCGCCATATACTTCCCGTTCGGCCTCTATCGGGCTGTCCAATTTGATTACAGCCACACTACGCCGGCGGCTTGGTTGACGGTGCTCTATATGGCCATTGCGACTTCGGTTGTTGCGTACACGATCTGGTATTGGCTTCTGAATTTCATGGAGGCGTCGCGGCTTGCAGTATTCTCCAACATTCAACCAATTGTTGCCACGAGCGTCGCTTTCTTCACTCTCGGTGAACAGCCGCCGTTATCATTTTTCATTGGGGGTAGCGTTGTCCTTGCGGGTGTTCTGGTCACGGAGCTGTAACTGTTGCCCGATCAGCGCCTTGCTCGCCGCTCAAGTTCTTGTTCGAAAGCGGCTAAGTCAGCGGCTTCGGGAGCGAGAGAGCGATACCGTCTGAGCGTGAGCCGAGCCGCATCGTATTGCGATAGACTCAGCTGAGTTTGGAATACTGCCCGGCAGAAATCCGCCTGCTTGCCAGGCGGAGCAAGTTCCTCGGCCTCCAGAAAATAGACCAAGGCTGAATCGTCTTGTCCCAGGTGACCAAAGGTTATGGCCATATTAGCAGCCTGCTCGTAGGTTCCCGCGAATTCATACGCACTACGAAAATGCTCCAGCGCCTCCGCATACTTCTGGCCCCCGGCAAGCGTGACCCCGATCGCGCACTCAGCCTCGGCGGTGGAACCTTTCATCATTGAAACTCTTTCGGCAAGCTGTTCAGCAACGACCGTGTTCCCGGAGAGCCTCTCAGCCTGAGAGAGCGTTGCCATATAGGTGCCATTTCTCGGACGAAGTCTAAGAGCTTCTCTTAGAAAGAATGCCGCCGAATCGTACTGTCTATTCTTCATGTAGACCTTACCCAGCGTGTAGAGATAGTCATCTTCGTTTGGGCGTGCCTCGATAAGCCGGCGATAGCACTTGATCGCCAGATCGGGACGCGCTGCCCGTTCGAACAGGAGATATCCCCACGAGTCATTTCGATAGCCGCGATCGTACTCTACGCTATAATGGAGGTCCTGCCAGAGAATGCCATCAAGTCTTGCCGTTGAAAGTCCGAGATTCCCCTTCTCCGCGATGTTTGGCGCAAGCGCAACCAGCATAGTCGTAAACGCCGGTAGCAGCAGGTTGGCAGTGCCCGTACGACCCGAAGGATCGCGCAACAGGAGATAGAGACCGGTCACCGATAGCGGGAATCCTACAAACGACAGCAGATCCCAGTCACGAGCTGCACTCAGGAGTGGATCGAGCCAGAATGAAATCGTAAAGAGAAGGATTGATACAGAGATAAGGAAGGTCGCGATCGGATCGAATCTGCGGCTTCGCCTCTCTCTGATGAATGACCACACGATTAAGCTCCCCACACCCACTGGAGCTACCGACATCGCAAGATTGGCCAGGTCACGAATGTGCTCCGCGGTGAGAGCAGCGTACGGGTTGTTCGGCTCCGGGGCAAGCGGAACGATCAGAAACGGTAGGTTGAGCGCGCGAACAACCAGTACCGTCACCAGTGACGAGAGAACAATTGCTGCGTTGAAATGCCAGGCTTTCAGGCGATACGGAAAGAGCTGCTCCTGGGAGTGCCGAGTCAACCTGCGCCCCAGCAGAAACACTGAAACAAGAATGACCAGAGGCGTCAGCATGGCATCGCTGGCGATTGTCAGAGCGGAAATGATCACCACCCAGAGTACTCCTCGACCGGACTTCATCACGAAAACCGCGCTGACCAGCAACCACATCAGTGAGGCGGTGATGAACGGATAATGCTCGACATATCCAAAAAACAGGATCGTACAACTACTGGTAAGTGCGCCAAGAAGGAGTAATGACCGCGAGACAGGGTTTGGCAGTATCAGTCGTGCCATCGCAAAGAGTCCCCAGAACGTCGCAACCCCTGAGAGTGAGCTGATCAGGCTGAAGGTTGTTTGCGGATCAAAGCCGAGCGGTTCGCTGAAGAGAGCGTGTCCAGCGCGGTAGGCGATGATCGTGAGTGGTTTGAGGTAATCATGAACGCTATTGAACGGGGCGAACAGGGATCGGGTTGACTCATGCAGAACAATGTAGCCGTCGCCGTATAACAGGGACTGGCTTCGAAGACTCATAAAGAGGAACAGAAGCGCTGCTGATAGTGCGGCGCCGAGAAGCAGTTGACCTCGCCTGGTTGTCATCGAGCTTGCGTGGGTTAGCGATGCTTCAACGTACTTCGCTCCTTTGGGAATCGTCCCAATTACGAAAAGCGGGACAGCAATGGCGAGCGAGGTGAGGAGAAATGCCTGAGGGAACCAGCCATAGAAGTCGAAGCCCCAGCACGCGATGCCGGGACAGAATGCCCCTGCGAAGTAGAGAGCAGCTGTGAATCCGAACGGAATGAGGGTCAGGGGTCCGCGCAAACCGGCGGACGGAGCAGGAGCTGTCGCTATCGGCCGAGAGCTCTCGATCCTATCGCCCTTCCCAGCTGAGAAAGTTCTTGCAGCGGGTGCTCTCGACGAATGTCTGCGGGTCGGTCATGTACGACAGCATGTTGTCGATCAAATAAATGTGTGTCTTCTCCTCGTCGGCAATGCGAGTGAAGAGAACCTTTCGGGTTACGTCGGTTTCCTTCTCAGCCTCCGCGCGGTACATCTTTTCAACTTTCTCTTCGATCTTCAGCGCTTCAGTCCAGATACCGC
This sequence comes from uncultured Ignavibacteriales bacterium, assembly GCA_964540105.1. GTDB lineage: Bacteria > Zixibacteria > MSB-5A5 > GN15 > FEB-12 > DATKJY01. The sequence continues at coordinate 1,042,525 of CAZILL010000002.1, forward strand.
GCGCAGCTTCGTCGAAGACCCCATGCGTGCCTTCCTCAGTCATTCTCCGAAATAAAGTTTTGCCTGTGGAGATCGCCGTGACCGGGGTCGAGAGTTCCTCCTGTGCGCCGCGAAAATCATGTTCCTTGAGCTTCAGGAAGAACTGGTAATGCTTCTGTTCTTCTTCGGCGAGGGTCAGCAGGATGTTCTTCAGTTCTGGTTGAAGCATGTTCCGCGCGTGCTTCTCGTAGAACTCCCTGCCGTCAAGCTCCATCTGCAGGGCGAAATCGATGATATTCATTGGTGATCCTTTAGAGTTCGGAGGGTTTGAGACTCTCTTTTGAAAACGATCTTTCAAGCTCCGTGTCAGTGAAGACACCATCCTTGCGAATGAGCTTGTTGTCAAACCAGAGTTCTCCGCCACCGTAATCAGAACGCTGAATGAGCACAAGATCCCAGTGAATGGCCGACTGGTTGCCATTGTAGGCTTCGTCGTAACATTGGCCGGGGGTGAAGTGAATCGATCCCGCGATTTTCTCGTCGAACAGAGTATCTTTCATGGGGTGAAGGATATAGGGATTGACTCCGATGGCGAATTCTCCGACATACCGGGCGCCCCCATCGGTGTCAAGGATCTTGTTCAGTTTGTCGCCATTGGCATCCGCCGTGGCTTCGACAATCTTACCCTTCTCGAACGTCAGCGTAATGTCATTGTAAACAACGCCCTGATAAAGTGACGGAGTGTTGTATCGAATTGTGCCGTTAACGGAGTCACGGACCGGCGCCGTATACACTTCGCCGTCCGGGATATTCCGATGGCCATCGCACTTCACGCACGGGATACCCTTGAGGGAAAAAGTGATGTCGGTGCCGGGTGCGACCACGCGGACGTTGTCGGTGGCGTCGAGGAGTTTGAAGAGTGTATCCTGGGCTTTGGACATCTTGGCGTAATCGGCGCAACAGACATCAAAGTAAAAGTCTTCGAACGCTTCTTGGGAGGTTTGCGCCAGCTGCGCCATGGCATTGTTGGGATAACGCAACACGACCCATCGTGTTCGTTTCACCCGTTCCTCCAGATGAACGGGCTTGTAGAAGAGCTTGTTATGAAGATCGGTCTGCTTGGTATCGACATCAGCGAGGTCGAAGGGATTGTCTGAACCGCGAAGTCCGATATAGGCGTCAGCGCGCTCCATCAGTTTCAGGTGAATCTCTGCTTGTGTAGCAAACTGCGCTTCTGTCGCTGAGTGGAGCCACTGTCGCAAGAGGGATTCGTCGTTGTAGTACCAAAATGTCGTAGCCCCCTTTTCAGTCGCGATCCGGATGATCTGCTTCCCGAGTTCCAGGGTCTCCTTCCCTTTGATCTCGAGATACAGCACTTCACCCTTCTGAAGGTTGAGCGAATAACCTGTAAGTTGACGGGCAAGTATTTCGTTACGTTTGTCTTTCATTTCTTCTCTCCTCAACGATGCACAAAAGAACGCTTTGAATGTAAAGATAATGAACGGCTCAACTGTTTGCAATTGCCGTCATTTTGTTCGACCAGCGTCACCGCGCCTTTGTCGGAACCTCTTAATCTGTTGCGAGACAGGTAAGTACAAGAACGTTACCGTTCCTAAAGAACAGAGTAGATACTCCGATATATGGGAGAGAGGGGGGCAGTCGCGAGGTCGATTCGAAAACCCGTGGGCTGCTCAGGTAGAGAGGATCATTCGAGACAGTCTAGGCTATGAGGAAGGGGAAACGATATGAAAACTGAGACGACGACGATGAAGGAAAAGAATGGTACTGGTAAGTCTGACGAACTTCAACTGGTCTCTTTCCATATAGGCTCTGAAGAGTTTGGCGTTGATATCCTGAAAGTTCAGGAGATCAATCGCATGGTTGAAATCACGCGCGTTCCGCAGGCCCCGAGCTATGTCGAGGGAGTGATAAATCTTCGAGGAAAGGTGATACCGATCATCGATCTTCGCAAGCGTTTCAGCCTCGACATGAAGGAGTACGACAAGAACACGCGCATTGTCGTGGTCGACATTGCCGGCAACATTATGGGCATGGTTGTTGATTCGGTATCAGAAGTTCTTCGTTTGCAGACCAGCACGATCGAAAACCCACCTGACATTGTCACCGGAGTGAATGCCGAGTACATAAAGGGAGTGGCAAAGCTCGAAGATCGCCTGCTGATCTTCCTGGATCTGTCGAAGGTAATCGACGCCGAGTCACTGGCCAGTCTCTCATAGGGCGCGACGGATGCGAACGGAGCGGCCGGTCTTCGCCGGACACTCTCCGCTGCCATCGCCAAAGTTGTGTCTAACCTATTTCATCCTCTCGACCCGTACTAGATCGAACTGCACAGAGGTAGGTCTGGCAAGTTCGGCTGACCCAGCCGACAGTTTAACTGCCAGCGAATCACCGGCGCCTATTGTAAGCGTGTCGATGAGGCTATACAATTTCCAGGCGTCAGAATCGACCCCCCCTTGCCGAGACGGAAGCCATACGCCGTTGTGAATTGTACCGAGACTGAACGTGCCAATGGTATCGTGCCCGACGAGTCTGGCCCAGAGTGTGAATTGCAGGACCTGCCGGCCAGCCGCAATGGGGAAGGTGGTTCGAACATACCCTTCAGATGGAACCCATCCTTGACCAAGCGACAGCGCCCATGTTCCTCCCTGTGGTGGAGTATCGGTAGCGAAGTGTACGACACTGCTATCATTGACAAACCAGGCTGCAAGCGATTGTTTCCCTTTCTCCTCAAAGCTCGCATTGGTGATCAGGTTGATACCATCTCCTCCCGGCCCGCTGACATCTGTGCTGCAGGATGCGATGAACGACACTGTTAGAATCAGACAACCGTTAAGGATGGCACACAAAGGGTTTTTCATTCGGCACCTCAGCTCAATCAAACGTAGTTTGTACATGCAGTATACAGAGTTTCCCCGAGGTGGAGCATGAAAAATGTGGCAGGTGGCGCGACAATCGTCGTTGAGCGGTGGAAACAGATACCATATCTTTACCCCGATAGTCGGGATCAGAAGCGCGCACATTCGCAAAGGAGTTACCTGTGGGACAGCCGATTTGTTATGTCGAGTTCGGGGCAAGTGATGTTCCGGTAGCGGCCCGTTTTTACAAGACTGTCTTTGGATGGGAGTTCACCGACGAGACATCGATACCGTACTCGACATTCTCCAGCGGCGACGGTCTCAGCGGTGGAATCTATAGAGCCGAGAAGATCAAGCCGGGCGGAGGAGTGGTTATCTATGTGATGGTCGAAGACATCGGCGCCGCTCTTATTGAGATTAGGAAGCAGGGGGGTTCCGAAGTGGTAGCGAGAACGGAGATTCCGGGCACCGGTTGGTACGGGCATTTCTCCGACCCGTTCGGCAACCTGCTCGGACTGTTTACGCCGAGGACAACCGGGTGAGGTAGTTTATCGCGGGCAAGATTCTCTTTCTGTACGCCAACGTTGGGAGGGGGCATCCATTCTATCTTGATGGTGTCGCTGACGGGTTGATCCGGAGGGGAAAGATCGGGTTGGTGAGATCGGAGCTAGACGTCTTCGAAATCTCACGTGGTCTTGCCCTCGCGGGCTGGAAAACGGCTCGATGGCTATACAGGTATGGGGCGTCGTCGCGGGTGATAGGAGCGCTCTACAATCGTCTTCGCCAAACCAACGACTATAATCGACGCAGCCTGCTCATCGAGCTAATGGGGCGCGACATCAGGAAGCGGCTCTCTGACTGGCACACGGTCTTGGTCTCGCATCCGAGTCTGGTAGGGATGCTCGCCCGTCGCGCGGACCTCATATATCAGCACGGAGAACTCGTTGTTCCGGAAGAGGCAAGGGTTCTTGGAGCAAGCCTCGTTATCGTCCCGACCCAGCAGGCAGCGGACCGGTTTTTCGATGCCGGATATCAACCCGAAAGGGTGTTCGTCTCAGGACTGTGCATCGAACCGCCGTTTGTAAGGCAGGCTGAGGATGTCTATCGCCAGAGACGGCTTCGGGTTGAAACGGGGGAGAGTCTGACCGGAGCGTTCTTTTCATCGGGAGCCGAACCAAAGGCGCATGTGGATACAATTGTGAGAGCCGCTGCTTCCGCGGTGGAGAGGCGGGGGAAAGTCATCATCTTCGCACAACGACATGGTCGACTCGCGAACGCGGCGGCAATGCTCTTCCGTGATCGATCTATGCCTCTTCTCCATCTGGATTCGTCGAGCCAGCTTCCGGTAGTGATTCCTTCGGCACTATTAGTCGAGTTTGCGTCACGCCGGGAGGAGAGCATACTCACCGCCCGCTTCTTTGCGCACTTCGACTATCTGGCGACCCCTTCACACGAGCGAACAAACTGGGGGATGGGGCTTGGGCTCCCGATGTTCATAGTGGGCCCATCGATCGGCCCCTTCTCACCTCTCAACAGAGCACTTCTTCTCGAACATGGTGTCGGCATCGACATTGAAGACAAACATTGCGATCAATTCGGAGAGTTGATTTCGCGGCTCGTCTCGTCAAACAGGCTGATTGAGATGATCGACAGGGGGTGGGGAATTCATCCGATTGACGGTTTCGAGCGGATCGCCGACGAACTGGTTCGCCGCTTCGGTGAATAGAAGCGACTCCCTTTCGATTTCCTTTCTGGATAGCTTGTCGCCGTCATATATTGGCAGTCATTATGTTGGAGCGCGTCCGGGTCTTCTATCATCAGTTCAGTCCCAGTTTTTGGATCCTTGTGCTCGGCTGGTTCGTCGGGGCCATGGGCTTCGCCAGTTCAATCCCGTTCCTGTCTATCTACTTCAATACGGAACTCAAGCTCACGCCTTCGCAGATAGGGTACTTTTTTGCAGCGATGGCAATCGTGCGAGCTCTGTTTCAGGCGGTCGGAGGGGAAATGTCCGACCGGGTCGGTCGCCAATGGTTACTGATCCACTCGCAGACGATACGTTCGCTCTCCTTCCTCTTCCTGGGGTTCGCTGTTGCCTGGCACTGGGGATTCTGGGCAATAGCTGCTCTCTTTACAGTCAATGCCATCTTTGGCTCGATCTTCATGCCCGCGGTGAACGCGCTTGTCTCTGACATCGTCCCCCCTGAGAAGCGTCTATACGCTTACGCGGCGGCGCGCTCGGCAAGCAACCTGGGATGGGCGGTCGGTCCGGCAATTGCGGGATTCCTGGCCAGGAATTCTTACTCGTGGCTGTTCTATCTTTCCGCGGTCCTTACCTTGGGTTCAGCGCTCATTTTTCGATACTTCCTCAAAGTCCCGCCGATCGTCGCTCCGCTGGATAAGTTCAAGTTCTCCGACCTTCTTGCCATCAAGGATGATCGCTGGCTGGCGATTCACTCCGTGCTATCGCTGTTTCTGTACTTGGTGATAGCGCAATTGATTGCACCATTTTCTGTCTATGCGGTCGGCACCGTCCATATCTCCGAAGTTCAATTGGCCTCGCTGTTCACTCTCAACGGTCTCTTGGTCGTGGTGCTCCAGGTGCCGGTCACACGCATCTTGTCACGATTCACGTTCACATCGCAACTGGCTGTCGGGTCGCTGCTCTACTTCTGCGGCTACGGGATGGTCGGGATTCTGGCCGGATTTGAATGCTTCGTAATCGCCATCTTCGTGGTTACACTCGGAGAGGTGATCGTCTCGCCGCCAGGAATGACCTTGACTTCCCGGCTGGCTCCAGCCGGCCGAATCGGGCGGTATATGGGCGTACGGGGCTTTTTTGAGACTGCGGGCTGGTCACTCGGTCCGCTCTACGGAGGGCTCTTCCTTGATCACTTTGGCAGCCAACCATCGCTGGCATGGGTGCTGATCGCGTCACTCTCGTTGGTCTCGGTTGTCGGGTACTGGATCTACGGAAGATCCCTGCCCGATCGGTTTAATCACAAAGAGTGATCACCGTATGATCACGAACTTACCCAGCTGTGTGCGAGCGCTGGATTCGATAACCCAGTAGTAAATGCCAGACACGACTTCTTGATTGTTGCGACTAACAACATCCCATGACTCGTGCATGGAACCGACCCCTCCAGCAGGGTAATTGTGGTGCAGAACGCGAATCAGATCGCCGTCGAGAGAATAGATTGAGATAGTGCAGATTCGCGGCAGATTGGCGAAGTGGATGCGATGCATTCGCCCAGAAGGGACCAGCGGCTCGCGAACCTCGAATCCGTTCTCTTCATATCTACCGTCAGAGCGGTAGGGGTTGGGATAGACATAGGCATTCAGATTCAGCGCCTCGACCGAATCGGCGGTCACCATCGGGAATTCTCTGATCATGTTGTTGAGTGGATTCGTTTCAAGGGTTGTCAATCCGGCTTTCTGCGAGCCATAGTCAAATGCAGTTACAGCCACGTAATAGGGAATAGTGCGCAGGAGATTAGGCACGCGGTACTCATACTCATAGTACTTTGGCAATCGCGCTCCATGCTCGTACGTGACCTCTTCATCTATCCAGCTTGACGAATCGGTCGGAGGTTTAGTCATGTCTGGGTACGCTCGATAGATGTTACCCGGGTTGTCAGACAAGTCCGACAAATTGTATCCCGTGGGGGTGAAATAGTACAGTGAGTCTCCCCGAACCAGAGGGCGGGAGGACGTATATCTCAACGGTGCAAAAGCTGAGTCCCCATACATAGCCCTGAGAGAATCGATGCTGAACGGGACATCTTCCATGACCCAGGCAACACTGTCGTTCCGCACGTGCCTGAGGTATGTACGATTGTAATTCTCGCGGTCATAAGAAATCAGAAGGGAGAGGCTGGAGGGGCGTTCGTCGCGGCTTATATATACCTTGTACCCCTCGAAATCAATCCGCCGCAAGAAGACATCAGGAGTATTCTCAGAGTAATATCCATTCCAGCGAACAACCAGCTCGCCATCCCGGGCTATGACCCGCAGGCGTGGCGCTGGGGGAGGGCTCGCGCCACGGAAATCAGGAACACCATCCCCCTCGTAGTACGTAGTGTCGGCCTGAACTGCGCGGTAGATTGTGTCTATAACGATCACTCCCCCTCTGTCGAGGGTGTCAATCCTATCCAAGACGGAGTCTCGGACGCAGACTCTGAACTTGCCTGCATACTTGTCGTCGTCAGTATCAAGACCGGGATTATCATAGATCCAGCTTGACCAGCGTGAATTCGCGGCCAGATCGCTGAAGTCAAGCGTCTTGTAGAAGAGTTCGGGGTCGCTTGGATTGAAGGACTTCTTGAAGTTTTCCGCATTGGAATGGATATTTTGCCCTCCGATCCATGCGAATGAGATCGGGAGTCTCTGACCTGGGTCGATGTTGAACGGCCCGAATGACAAAAGATAGCGTGCATCCCACCCGCGGGCGAGATCACCTGCACCCACAGGAGGAGGAAGCCAGCCTTGAGTGCTGTGGTCGACACCCGTAAAGAGAAGGTCGTAATCGAACTCCTTGTGCTTCAGGATGTAGTACTTATTGCGATCTCCCAGAGGGGTCCCTAATCTTCCGCCGAAATCACGGAATCGATCCGTGGTTGTCTCCCTTCTACGAGGGCCGAAATCATGGGCAGTGCCTCCATAGTCAATGATCCACCAATTGAAGGAGTACGAAAGAGATTCTGACGGCGTACGCACTACCCGTGCCCCGACGGCATGGCGCGGCGATCGGTAATCCCATGAACTCCCGACCGGATCACCGTCGTTGTCAGCGTGGTAGGCGATATTCACCGTATCTTCGAACCCGCATCCTTCAGCGGCGGGAAACGTGTGCAGGAAGCCGACGATGTCATCATTCCAGCCTTCAGGGCCGTATCGGCTTGTGTGCCATACGTCGCCATCGACCCAAATCCCCATATAGACGTCTCGAAGCCGCTTGAGGCCGATGTTCTCGATTTGGTAATCGAACAGGACAAAGTCGTCAGCGTAGTTGTAGCTCCAGGCCATTGAACGTTGCTTGACCTTTATGTTGAGCGGAATGTGCGGTCGCTGATCGGTCGGGTCCTGAGCCACTAATCCGACCGTCCTGTTTGTGTCCGCGTATTCCACCATGATATCTTCTTCTGACAGGGCCTCGGGTGAATAGAACTGACTGTTGATATCCAGTGAGCGATACTGAATTTCATCAAACGGAGGAGTATCAGACCAGAACTCGTTCGTTATATAGAAGTCCTCGGTTCCGACCGAGACCAGTGTGTCCCGACCGACCACTGCGCCAATCCAGAAGGCGCCCACCCAGAGATAGACAAGGTCGCTTCCTTTCGGGTAGATGCAGGAAAGGACGCGCTTGCCTGTAATCGGATCCTGGATATCGCCGCCTGAGGTTCCGAACGTGCCGTTGTTCGCAACCGCCAGCTGCATCTTCCCTCGATTGTGAGCGGCGTACAGCAACCTCGGTCTGGTCCCGGCGGCGGTCTCGCGGGAATTGGCTCCAGAGCTCTCCTTTGACAGGGGATACCCCTCTCGGGCGTACCCGTCGGCACAGGCTCCGACCAATAAGAAAGCCGCCACAAGATGTGTCTTGCGGCGGCCAATCAAGTCTTCGAATCCAGCCATTCCCGGGTGTTCTAAAGGATGATCACCAGTTTTCCGACCTGTGTGTTGCCGTGGGTGTCTTCAACGGTCCAGTAGTACATACCGGAGACGACCAACTGGAGGTTGCGCGTTATCATATCCCAGACCGCGTGAGATCCCTGGCAATCATCGGGGAAATTCTTACAGTCATCAACGCCCGGATCATGATCGATCTGCTTCACCAAATCGCCATCGAGGGTAAAGACCCGGATCGTGCACTTGCCGGGGAGGTTTGCAAAGTGAATTGTCCGAGCCTTGTCGGCGCGAACGCCTCCCTGATACTTCACTCTCACCCGACTCGATTCCCCTTCAAATCCGTCCTCGCGATAACCTGCGTCTCCCCGATAGGGATTGGGGTACACATACGCTTTCAGATTCTCGCGGTTGACCGCTTCTGAGGTTGGAAGGGCGAAGGTAACGAGAGGGTTCTTGTCTCTCGGTGTTTCCAGCGAGCCGAGTTGGGTCTTCGGCGATCCATAGTCAAACGCGGTGACATTGACGTAATAGGGAATAGTCGGCAACAGGTTGTCAATGGTGAATTGGTACTCGTAGTATTTCAGGTAGTTATCGTCTGTGAAATACATCTCCCGGGTGATGGAGTCGAGCGTCCCGAAGTACGTCGAATCAGGATCCCATTTCGCAAGCAAGTACTCGTCGGGCGGTTTGGGATACGCGACCGTGTCCGAGTAGATCTTGCGAATCCTGGTTTGCGAAGGATCGGTTCGATTCGCGCCCTGCGGTTCGAAGTAGAACACGGCATCGTTCAAGCCGGGTCTGTTGTACGGGTTATTCTTGTAGGCGTGTGCCTCGCTGTTGAATAGCTCCAGAGGATCCCAGGTGGAGTCTCCAACGGGTCCATAGAGATCGCGCAATTGCTGGAGCGTGAACGGTGTCTCAAGGACCGGCCACTGCCCGGTGCGTCCGCGCACGAATGTCCGCTTGATGTAGTCACGCTTGTCGTAGCTTTCGAGCCAACTGTAGCTGGAACTCCTATTATCACGTGAAAGATAGACATTGTATCCCTCGAAATCCAATTCCTTCGAGAAGATGTCACGACTGGCTTCCGACTTCGCGCCGTTGAACCTGATGTCTATCTTGCCGATATCCACATTCCCGCGCTTGTACGTAGAACCCGTCACCCAGATCTTTGGCGACTCCGGGGGCTTTGCTCCCGTGAAATCAGGAACCCCATCCCCTTCATACCAGAACGTGTCCACACGAATGACCATAGAATCACCACTGCCTGTGGTATCAGCACAGAACCGGCGCTTTCCGAAGTACTTGTCACCATCAGTATCGACCCCGGGGTTGTCATAGATCCATGACGCCCACGTGGAGTTTAGCCCAAGATCGGCGAAACTGAGGTTCTTATAGTAAGTATCGACATCCCCCTTCGCAAAATTGTTTGTGACGTTTTTCGGATCGACATGGAAGTCCTCGCCCGCGATATAGGCAAATGAGAGCGGGAGTTCCTGCCCTGGGTCGATATTAAACGGTCCAAACGAGAGCAGGTAGCGAGTGTCGGCCCCAAGGTAGGGGGCTTGGGTGACAAGCGGCAGGGGCGGAAACCAAACAGAGTCGTTCGTCGGGATTTTGCCCACCAAGATTTGGTCATAGTCGAATTCTTTGTTACGCAACAGGTGGTACTTGTTCACGTCGCCGACCGGAGTGCCAAGCCCGCCGCCGGGTCCCATCGGGCGATACTTACGTTTGGTCTGAGGACCAAAATCGCCGTTGTTGGGGAACCACCAATTGAAAGACACATCCAGCGACTCAGACGGGGTGCGCACGATGCGCGTACCGGTCACATGGGGAACTGACTTCGCGGCGTGCAGGTTTGTACCTTCAGGATCACCGTCGACATCGAAGATGTACGCGATATTCACGGTATCGAGGAAGTCGCAGCTTCCCGAAAACTGCTTCGGGGTCGGTAGAGACTGTCGGAAACCGCAGGCATCATCTTGCGCCCCACCATTGCCATCTGTCCCCTGGCCGAAAACATCAGCGTCGACATAAATACCCATGTAGACGTTGCGAAGCCGGTTCTGGGCGATGTTCTTTATACGATAGTCGAAGAGTACAAAATCCTCTGCATAGGAATAGGACCACGAGTAGCTGTTCTGGGTAATCTCGATTCCCAGCGGTTTATGCGGTCCCTTTGTGATGCCATCTGGGTCGAGTGCAACGCCGCCGCCAGACGTGGTAAAAGTGTCCGTATACACTGCGATGTAATCCTGATCGGAGACAGCGTCACCGCTGTAGTACCTGTCGTTCTTGTCGGAGGAGCGCTTCCTCATCTCCCCTACACCGGGTTCGTCAGGGTAAAATTCAAACATGTTTGGGGTCCACCCATCGGCACCGGTCGAGACGAGTGTATCCCTTCCTACGACAGCGCCAATCCAAAAAAGACCAACAAACAAATAACGCGAACCACCACGCTTCGGATACTCGCAGGGCGGAATCGCGAGGCCAGTAAAGGCGTCGATTTCCCCGCCGCCTCCGTACGAGCCGAACTGGCCGTTATTCGAAACCGTCAAGACGATCTTGCCCACGTTGTGACCGGCCGATTGGAGCTGCGTACGGGTCCCGGCCTGTAGACCATTGTCTCCGTGTTCCCCGCCAGAGGCCTCGAAATTAGCGCGTGCAAGCGCTCCCGAAACAGCCAACAGGGAGAGAAGCGCTACGGGAACAACGCGTCGAACCAATCTAGTCACCATACCATCCTTCCTCATTTCTCTATTCATCAACACTCGTATATAGAGACGCACCACGTGTTGATTTCGCTCAACCAACCCACAAAAAACCCAATTGAGCACTTGCGAACCGGCTGAACCGGAAACTCCATGCTCCAATCATGGTTCCACTGATCTGACAAGTATAGCCCGGACCAAAATGCTTGTCAAGCCCAACAGTTACATTTCCTTAGGGCCGCGCGCCACAAAGGCTGAAAGGAGCGGGACGGATTTGCGCACTCCCCCCCACGATAGCGAGTTGCCCAAGGCCTAAAAGATTGGAATCGTACCGGTTTATCCTTTCCTGTTGTCTGGTGGCAGCTTACAGAATGTCCACGGAGGGACTAGCAAGAAAAAAGAGAGGCCGGTCCATAGGACCGGTCTCTCTTCACACAGGATTGGAGATACCGCTTACTCAGGTTTGTCGAAAGCGTTCGGCGGCACTTCGCCATTCACCACGAAGTCGCTGATTTGCATAGTCGAAACCTTCTGTGTTCCCGCCATAGTGGTCGTATTCATAGGCATAACGATTCCAGAAACAGTCTTGTAATCGGCATAGGTTTCCTCAAGAGCGGTTTCGCCACCGGCGCTCTTTCCCGTGTACGACTTCGAGACGAGCTGATTGGTCGCGGCATCGAATCCGAGCCGACAAATCAGATCACCTCCCTTGTCAGCGATTGCCACATACTCGACTTTCTTGCCGCCAACCTCGCCCGACCCGTCATAAACGGCGTCGTAGGCTGAACTGGCTGAACCCATGAAAAGGGCAATGGTGTTTCGGGCCGCACCGGCGTTGCTGTCCTTCACGTCGTCAGCGGATTTCTCGGCCAAATTCCCAGTTCGGTCGGTGCGCCAGCCAGTCTGGCCGTTCCTGATATCAACCTGCTTGAAGCCCATGATCGTCAGCACAGATTTGCTCTTGTCGGGATAGACGGTAATACCTTCGACTTCGCCTGTGAATTCACCCTGAGGGGTCACTATCGTTCGAGTCCCCTTGACAGCGACCGATTTCACCTGAGCGAACGCTGCCGAACCGCCGTGCGCTACGACAGCCTTGTCGAGCAACTCCTTTCCCTTGCTGAGTTTTTCAGGCGTGACCGTGAGCTTCTTCTTTTCTTCGGCGCTCGGGATAGTAATATCAATCTTCTGTGTCGGTCCCATGCCGAGGCTGTCAAGCGGCAACTCGAAGTCGGCGCTCTTGCCGACAACCAGGATTTGCAGACCGTCGGGATGGATGTTTGCTCTTGCGGCATTGGTCACATCCGTGGGAAGCACCTTCTCGACCCCCTCTTTTTCCTTCATGAGGAAGTCATCCGGCAGTCCGTAATAATCGTACGACATCAGCCGTGTGACTACTTCAGCCTTGTTCTCAAAGTTGAACACGAACGAGTTGAGATACCCATCCTTACCCAGAGTCATCTCTTCCGCGGTTGGCGGGTCGGTCTGAATCCGCTTGATCTCCTTGATAATCTCACGAATAGCTTTGATGGTCGTGCCGGACTTTGTTGACGCGAAATTGTAGAACATGCCAGGGTAGGCAATGTTGGCGTTGTAGACCCCGAAGACAGCGTATGCCAATCCTTCGCGTGAACGCACTGAATTGAACAGTCGGCTTCCGAAACTGCCGCCGAGGATACTATTCATGACGATCAGAGAGGGGTAATCTGGATCAGTCATGAGTCCGCCGATATGGCCAATATAGATATTGGACTGGTTGACATCCCCCTTTTCAGCCAGACATACTTTGTTGACAAATTGATAGTCAACCTTGGGAGGTTTCTGGGTCGGTGTTCCTCCCTTTGGCCAGTCCCCAAAATACTTCTTCACGGCTGCCATGAGATCGGCGCGCTTGTAATCTCCCCAGATCGCCATCTGAATGTTCTCGGGACTTATATATTTCTTCTGAAAGGCGACCAGGTCCTCACGAGTAATCGCGCTAATCGTCTTGTATTCGCTGTGTCGGGCATAGACTGATTGAGGTCCATAGATCATCTTGCGGAATTCGCGCCGTCCGATTGACGTCGGGTCGTCGTTGCGTCGCGAAATACCCGAGCGGCGAGTAACCTTGGCGAGGTCGATCTTGTCCTGCGCGAAGGCAGGACGTCGGAGCACCTCCGACAGGATCTCGAGCCCAAGATCCCGATAGTCGCTCAGCACGTTCACAGAGGCGCTGCCGGTCAATAGTCCGATCGAGGTCTCGACGCTCCCGCCGACACTCTCGAGCGTTTCGTCGAGTTGGTCGCCTGTCCATTTTGCCGTCCCGCCGGTTCTGAGCACCTCCCCGCAGACATCGGCCAGGCCGATCTTTTCCGGCGCTTCGAGGTACGCCCCGCAATTCATGATGGCCGCCACATGAAAGAGCGGAAGACTCTTGTCTTCCAACAAGTACAGTCGTATTCCGTTGTCGAGGGTGATTTTCTCAACTTTGGGAATACTGAGAGGACTGAGCGGCGGGTAATGTAGTTTGCTGACGTCCTGTGCGGTCGCGGTAAATCCTGTCATAGCGACAATTGTGCAGGCCGCGATAATTCGAATTACTGTTGATCTCATATTTCCTTCGCTCCTGTCTAACTTTTCACCGTGACCATCAGGGCCGCCACCCGGTTCTTCTTTGTAAAGTACTGTTTGGCGACTCGCTGAACGTCTTGAGCGGTTACCGCATTGAGGCGATCCAGCTCTCGAAACATCTCACGCCAGTCCCCCCATCGGGTCTGATAGTAGGCCAGTTGCTGGGCAAGGCCGTCGTTTCCTTCCAGCTGCCTAATGAATGTGGCCTTTGCACGGGCCTTGATTTTGGCCAATTCCTCCGCACGAATCACTTCGGTCTGCGCCTTTTCAATCGCGGCATACACTTCGGCTTCACACTCTTCCGCTGTATGACCTGCGGAGGGCATAACGAAGACAATGGCCAACGAGGGATACTTATCTCCCGGGAAACCAGCGCCGGCATTGGCGTTCGTTGCAATCTTCTTCTCCTTGACGAGTTTCTTGTACAGGATCGATGTCCGGCCGGTACCGAGGTAGTCGGTAAGGGCGCCCAATGCAGGCATATCGGGATGCAAACCGTCGGGAACGTGCCACCCGGCCATGAAGATCGGCTGTGCCGGGTCTTCAAGAACAGTTCGTCGCTCTCCTAATTGTTCGGGTTCGACAGTTGCGATACGCTCAGGAGCGGGTCGCGCTGCGATTCTTCCCCAGTACTTTTCAGCCATTGTGAAGACGTCGGGGGTCTTGACATCACCGACGATGGCAATGACCATGTTCGACGGGACATAGTATTTCTCAAAGAAGGCGCTTGCTTCCTGGCGTGAATAGTACTGAATGTCGGTCATATGGCCGATGCCACGGATACCATAGGGGTGAGCCTTGAACCCGATCGAAATGAATTCCTCCATGAGTCTTCCGAATGGACTCGATTCGACGCGCATGCGCCGTTCCTCTGCGACCACGTCGCGCTCTTTGTACATCTCTCGCAGAACAGGATTGAGAAACCGTTCCGATTCCAGCGCCATCCACAGCTCAACCTTATTCGAGGGGAGACTGAAATTGAAGACGGTCTGATCGTTGGAAGTACCCGCGTTCAACCCGACCCCGCCTTCGCGCTCGACGACGTTGCCGAACCCATTCGGGATGACGAGTTGATACGAGGCCTCACGTGCCTCTTCATAGCTCTTCTCGAGGGTCTTGACTTTCGCGGAATCTATTTGTCCGCCCTTGTTGCGTTCGGCGCGCAGCAGCATGAAGATTGAGTCTTCAACCTTGATCAAGGTCTGTTCTCTGGGATAGTCTTTCGAGCCCAGCGTGGTAGTCCCCTTGAAGGCCAGGTGCTCAAACATATGAGCCAGACCGGTGTACCCCTTGGGGTCATCCACCGATCCTGCGTTCACCCAGGTGACAAATGATACCACGGGCGCATCATGGTTCTCCATGACGAGTATTTTCAGGCCATTCTTGAGAGTGTGTTCCTTTACTCGATTCTGAAGCGCCGTGAAGTCAAAACTGAATGCCTGGGGCACGGCGTACAGGAAGAGACAAGTCAACGACAACGAAAGTGTTCTGATCCTGGTGATCATGCGTTCCTCCATGGTTTCGCGTATGTGTCAGACTACGCGCGAATTAAGGAGGCGCTCGCATGACTGTCAAGCGATTGTTGGTTGTGCGCGAACTTGCTTCCGGAGCGCGATGCGCTCCCTGGACTCACTTGCGGGAGTCGACTCAGCGGCGGGCTACCACCAGCTGATCAGCTTCGGCTTTCGAGTATGGAGCAGAAGGGTGTTCTTAGGTACTACCCGCGCCGATATTCCGAAGCGTCCCGATTCACGACATTCTACTTCACCCGAATAATTGTAGACGCCATCGGCAGTCGGCTGCCCCGGATGATCACCGTTGAGGATCGCTCCGGCAGGATTGTAGGTCAGCAGCTCACCCTGAGAATTGAGGCGGCCGGTGACAACTTCGACGGTGACATCCTCAGGCGTAATAGCGTCAAGGAAGACCTTCATTTTTACCGGTACTTTCTGGCCGACGTGAACGGTCGGTTCCAGATCGGGGATATAGACATCTTTGATGGAGATTTTGTCCCAGCTCTTGCTGATGCGATCAATCCAGGTTGTGACCTGTCGGTTAAGCTCAAAGTTGTTGGCCGACATGTCGGCCTCCGATTTCAAGGCGGCGACATAGAATTGATTTGTGTAATTCATCAGCATTCGCTGTGCCGAGAAGCGCTGACCGGCCATCCGGATTGAGGCTTTCATACGGGCCAGCCAGTCGAAGGGGAGATCGCGGCCGTTGCGATTATAGAACATCGGGATGACCTCGTGTTCGAGGACTCGATAGAGGGCCTTTGATTCCTGGCGATTCTGATCATCGAGATTCGAATACTCCTCACCATTGCCGATCTTGAAGCCGGTCATCTCCTCGTACCCTTCGTCCCACCAGCCGTCAAGGATCGACATGTTCAGAGCGCCATTGACCGCCGCCTTCATCCCCGACGTGCCTGAAGCCTCCTCGGGTCGGCGCGGATTGTTCAACCACACATCGGACCCCTGTACCAGATAGCGTGCGACGTTGATATCATAATCTTCGAGGAAGATGACGCGGTTGCGGAATCGGTCTTCGTCGATATGAGCGACAATCTTCTTGATGATCTCTTTGCCGGGGTCGTCAAGAGGATGGGCCTTGCCGGAGATGATGAACTGTACCGGACATTTTTCGTTGTTGATGATGGTAGCCAGACGATCGGGATCTGAGAAGATGAGATTCCCTCTCTTGTAGGTCGAGAACCGACGGGCGAAACCGATCGTGAGGATGTTCGGATCGAGAACCTGCTCGGCCTTCTGGATATCAGTCTGAGATGAGCCGCGCCTCGCCAACTGACGCTTGAGACTCTTCCGGGCAAAGAAAACCAGGCGCTCACGGCGTTTGCAGTGTACGCGCCACAATTCGACATCCGGAATTCTGTCAACCCGATCCCAGACTTCGGGAGCGCCCGGACGTTCTGAGAAGCGCGGTCCGAAATATGTTTCGTAGAGATCATTCATGTCGTGGGAGATCCAGGATGACGGATGAACGCCATTGGTGATGGCTCGGATCGGCACCTCCTCGCGGGGTAGCTCGGGCCAGATATTGTGCCACATGTCGCGCGAGACCTTCCCGTGAAGCTGAGAAACGCCATTGGCGAAGGCGGAATACTTGAGCGCTGCCACTGTCATACAAAACGACTCGGCTTCGTCGGCCGGATTCACCCGGCCTATCGAAATGAACTCTTTCCACGACACTCCGAGCTGTTTGACAATGTCTCCCAAATAGCGATGGACCAGGACTGGGTCAAACCGTTCGTTGCCGGCGGGTACGGGGGTATGAGTAGTGAAGATCGTGCTCGACCAAATGTACTGCGAGGCCTCCTGGAAGGTCAGCCCCTTCTCCTGCAGCAAGACACGCATCCGTTCAAGCGTCAAGAACCACGAGTGCCCCTCGTTGCAGTGATAGATATTGGGTTCGATGTTCATCGCGCGCAGGGCGCGAACCCCGCCGATACCGAGAATGATCTCCTGTCGAATGCGGTTATCTTTGTCGCCACCATAGAGAAGCGAAGTAATCTCGCGCGATTTGCTTGGATTCTCGGGAATGTTGGCATCGAGGAGATACAGGGGGATCAGCCCGACGCGGACTTTCCAGATCTGGAGCTGCACCGGTGCGCCGTCGAGATCGACTGTTACTCGGATCGGTTCGTCCTTCTCGTTCTTGACCAACTCTACCGGCATATGGTACCAGTCATTCTCTTCGTACCGTTCCTGCTGCCATCCGTCGCTCGACAGGGACTGACGGAAATATCCGTAGCGGTACAAGAGGCCAACCGCGACCATCGGCAGCCCCAGGTCGGAGGCGGACTTCAGGGTATCTCCGGACAGTACGCCCAATCCGCCGGAGTAGACCGGAAGACCGGTGTCCAGACCGTACTCGAGCGAAAAATAGGCGATCGTCTTTGATTCGAGCTCGCCGTATTTGTAATGGAACCATTTCTTTCGTTCCAAATAGTCTTTGTACTTGTTATAGATGCGATCAAGACTGACCAGAAAGACTTCATCCTGCGCTGCTTTTTGCAGCTTCTCCTGGGGCACTTGGGCGAGCATCTTGACCGGATTCTGCGAACAAGCCTCCCATATGTCAGGGTCAAGACGAATGAACAGCCTGACGATCTCCCAATTCCAGGAGTACCAGAGATTATGGGCCAACTCTTGAAGGGCACTAATTCGTTGCGGGAGTTTGGGGAGAACCAAGAGTTCTAAGTGTTGTTTCATGCGCATATCACATCCTTGTTCGATTTCACAGGTGCGGAAGAGACTGCCCGCCATTTACCCATGTTATCGACCTCCTCGGCGACAAGTTTACCTCTGCTCGGTTGACGAATCGGACCGACCTCACGTCACCGCCATTCTTCCATAGTTGACGGCCAGACTTAAGGCACAGGAAAACTTGCCGAATATGATAACAAATGTCACTCGGAATGCCAATTATTAGTTTCTTAACACTTTCTATAATGGTATCATAGAGTTATGAAGAAAAGCAGAAAACGAATCGGGGTCCTCACCGGCGGGGGAGACTGCCCGGGACTTAACGCCGTTATAAGGGCAGTGGTCAAGACCGCTGAAAACGATTATGACACCGAGACGGTCGGGTTTTTCGACGGTTATGAAGGGTTGATCGAAAACCGATTTCGATTGCTCGACGCCAAAGATGTTTCCGGACTGTTATCTCTTGGGGGAACTATTCTCGGCACGTCAAATCGAGCCGATCCGTTCCGGTATCCCGTTCTCGAAGGGGACGATTATGTCTACCTGGATCGGTCCTCTCAGGGTCTGCTGAACTTTGAGCGTTTGGGACTCGAAGCCTTGATAGCGATCGGCGGGGATGGAACTATGGCGGCATCGGCCGGAATGGTGGAAAGGGGGCTCAAAGTGGTTGGTGTCCCGAAGACCATCGACAACGATCTCGTCGGCACCGATGTCACTTTCGGATTCGACTCAGCTCTGGTGACCGCGACCGAGGCCATTGATAAGATTCATACTACGGCCCAGTCACATCATCGCGTCATGATTGTCGAGGTCATGGGACGCTATGCCGGGTGGCTCGCGCTGGGCGCCGGTATTGCCGGCGGTGGCGACATCATCCTGATTCCCGAAATCCCGTATGATATCGATGCTGTCTGCGAGCAGGTTCGGCTACGTGCCTCTCAGGGGAAGAATTTTTCAATCGTCGTGGTCGGCGAAGGGGCCAAACCGGCCGGGGGGGCCATGGTCATCAGCCGAAAAGTGAAGAACTCACCTGACACCATTAGGCTGGGCGGCATTTCGCACCAGATTGCGGCCCAACTCGAAGGGATTCTCAACATCGAGTGCCGGGTCACCATCCTCGGTCACCTCGTTCGTGGCGGCCCGCCGTCAGCGTTTGATCGTATGCTGGCCACTCAACTCGGCGTCGAGGCTGTTCATCTCGTGATGCGTGATGAATGCAACAGGATGGTTGCGCTCCAGAAGAACCAGATCACCTCGATCCCTATCGCCGACGCTGCCGGCAAAATGCGCAAAGTGTCAGCTGACCATCCCTGGATCAAGGCAGCTCAGTCGGTGGGGATATGTCTTGGCGTCCCGATGGGTGTCCCGCTCGAGCAGTTCACGGCGGGTTTGGTCAAGTAGATTTGTCGATTCCCCACGCGCCAGCTGACAGCGCCGCTCAGGCAAGGCATCCCATATCGAAGACAGGGAGATAATCGTGAAGGTAGATCGCTCCAAGGCCAAGATGAAATCAAGGATCACACGATCCAAGGCATACCGTATAGCCTATAAGGACATCGATTTTCTTCAGCGTGACGAATTGCGGCCGGTCCGGCTTCAGCTTGAACTTCTCAAGCCTGAGATTGTATTCCAGGAACACAAGATACAATCGACCATCGTCGTGTTTGGCGGGACACGTATTCTCGAACCCGAACAGGCGCGGACAAATGTAAGAAAACTCGAACAGGAAGTGGCCTCGGACCCGAGGAACAGTTCACTCCGAAAGCAGCTGGCCATTGCCCGATCAATTCTCGGGAAATCTCATTATTACGACGAGGCCCGCGAATTTGCGCGACTGGTCTCCTCCGAATGCCAGATTCGCGAGCGCCACGAATACGTCATCGTGACCGGCGGCGGCCCGGGGATCATGGAAGCTGCCAACCGGGGAGCCTTCGACGCCGAAGCCAAGTCCATCGGTCTCAACATAACCCTGCCGATGGAACAGGAGCCGAACGCCTACATAACACCAGATCTCTGCCTCCAATTCCATTACTTCGCAATACGAAAGATGCATTTCCTGATGCGGGCGAAGGCGCTGGTCGCGTTCCCTGGGGGATACGGAACCCTCGACGAATTATTCGAAGCGCTGACACTGGTGCAGACGAAGAAAGCTAAGCCGCTCCCGATCGTACTCTTCGGAGAGAAATACTGGAAGCGACTTATCAACTTCGAGGCGTTAGTCAATGAGGGGACAATCGACGAGCAGGATCTCAAGCTCTTTGTCTACGCCGACAAGGCGCTCGATGCCTGGAACTACATCAAGTTCTTCTTCAACGCGAGCGACAACAACCACAAGCAGAAATAGTCTTACTTGAGCAGGAAGCCGCGCTGCCTCAGGAAGGTCAACATGTGCGGCCGAAGGCTGTGCGCGGAGTTGTCGGCCATCCGGCGGGCTGTGTGTTCCGACCACGAATAGCGTCCCGAAAACTCAGGGTACTGCTCGGCCCGAACCTGGCGTCCGACGAGAAGCCCGGACTGGAACATCGCGTCGTCATAGCTCTGAATCTCTTTAGCCATGCCCTCCGGTCGGTAGCGTTCACTGAAGCAGACGGCATCCTTCGGTAACCTCGGTTTGATCTTTCCGGGCGCTGCCGGATATCCAAGCGACATGCCCATCACTGGATAGACGAGTTCCGGCAGTTGCAGCAACTCCGCCACTTGTTGCGGTTCGTTGCGGATGGCGCCCACCATGACCCCACCGAAACCGAGTCCCTGCGCGGCAAGCAGGGCTCGCCCGGCGACTAACGCGGTGTCTATTGTCGCGATAAGGAAAGTCTCAGTGTATTCGCCATAAAACGCGTAGCCGCGTTCCACATTCAACTGCTTTAGCCGAAACAGATCGGCACAGAAGACCAGGAACAGCGATGATTGACTAATGTGCCCCTGATTACCCGCCAGCATCGCCAGGGCGTCTTTGCGCTCTTGATCTCGTATCGAAATTATCGAGTAGGCCTGAATATTGGACGACGTTGGAGAGCGTTGGGCTGTAGTGATGATCGCGTGCTCGTCCTCTGTAGATATGCCTTCCCTGGTGAATTGCCGGACAGATACATGGTTATTGAGAAACTCAAGAACCGGATTCATGCGCACATCCTTTCCCGTTTCCGATGCCGGCAAGGGCCGGGTTTTTCGCCCAGCCCTTGAAGCTCCCATAACCGAGGTACCAGGTTTTAACCGCCAAAACCAAGCATCATCCCCGCCGAAAACTGACGTTGAGCCTTCTTGGCGGCAGCGATCTGGCGGAGCACTTCTTTGAAATGAACTTGAGACATGTTATCCAGCGCCGATGACCCAAGGGCTCTGCTTGCCGCTGTTTCAATTGCGTCAAGATCGTGAGCGGCAAGAGAGTGGGCATCGGCAGGATAAAGGGCTGGATGACTCAGATAGATCTCAATGACCTTGCTGAGATGGACCAGTTGGAGGGGACGCCGGAAGCTATTCACATTGGAAGGTGTGAAGGCTTCGGTCCAAATGTTCTTACGCAGATCGGCGAACATATCATACATCGTGTACTTTTCGGCACCCTGCTTCACGCGCTCCTGATTATTCAAGAGACGGCCGAGAGTCAACGTGCTGTAAAGTTTGTCAATCGCGCCTCGCTGAGCGTTCAAGACCATCTGATGGAAGGGATAGTCGACCTGGGAAGTCCTGAAGGCGCTCCCTTCGAAATCCTCCAGATTTTCCGCCTGCAACATGTTCAGCAATTCAGCCGGAAGGCTAAACGCGTCGGCGGCGAAGAAGTTCTGGGCTAGAAAGGCCATGGCTCGACGCTGCTCCGATGCCGCGACCGGCTCAAAGGGGCTCCGGCCGTTCGGGTCGCCGACATGGTCGCGATGGTGGCGAAGCCCTCCGATGTACTTGGGAGCCAGCTGCGCTGATTCCGTGTACGATCGCCATCCACCCTGGAAGACAGCCAATATCCTCTGATAGCGTTCACCCGGTTTTTCAAACTTCTTTATTGCCGAGCCCCACAGCTCACGGGTCAGCTTGATCTTGTGTTCCGCGTACTTGAGAGGGTCGTTTCCGCAGTCGAAGAGATTGCACATCGGATCGATGGAACGCGGGCTGGTGCCAAACGCGTCTTCATCCGTTCCGTAGGCCAGTTCAGGTTCGGCCGCGCGCGAGGCGATCTCTTTCAGTTTGGGCAACTCTTCCTGCGGAGTCTTCGCGCCAAAATCGCGATAGGCATATTCGATCACCCAGTTGTCGTAAGGGCCGGGCACTGAGGCGTAGAATTCTCCCTGCTTCCGGTCTTTGCCCGCGATATTCGGCGGCGTGTAATCCATGACTGTGCCGCCGGTGCTGTGCAGACGCGTGAACTCCGGGTCGTTTACCTGCTCGAGTGTGTATGCCGTTGATGCCTTGAAATTGTGGCGGAAGCCGAGTGTGTGACCAACTTCATGGGCAATCAACTCAGTAATATAGGCGTGAATGTACTCTTTCGTCAGAGAGTCCTTATCGGCGAAGTCTCCAATCGAACTGAGCAAGTACGTGAGGCCAAAACCTGCTTCGCGAGCTGATTCCTCGCCGTACTCGCAGGCGTATGGACTTCGACGCACACTCTGCGGGCGTTTCCACTCCTGGAGATTGTCCTGCTCTGTCACGGAGCCGTCGGCCGACAGCGGTCCGATGAATCGAGCCATGTTCATGAACATATACCTGATGAAATCCGATGAGACCCGGATGTCGGCGTCGTAAATCTGTCCGGTATACGGATTCGAGCGATGCGGCCCAACCGCGTACCCACCGCCGGGAGCAAGAATCCACCGCACCGTGTTGTAGCGAACGTCGGCAGGATCCCAACTGGCGGTATCCGGCATCTCCTTGGCGACAATCGCATGCCGAACGCCAATCCGTTCGAAGGCCGGATTCCAGAACTCTATCCCCTCCGCGACCGCTCCGCGATATTCCTTCGGTACCGTGTTCTCGATCCAGAAAACGATCGGTTCCACGGGCTCCGAAATCCTTGCGTCGACATCCTTCTTCTTGACGTTCCACCGTTCAACATAGCGCACATATGGTGTCTCCGCGTTGAGTGCGCTGTAATCCTGATAGAACGTCAGAAAATGTCCCACGCGATCGTCAGCGATTCTCGGGACATAGTCGGTAACCGGCATGGTGGACAGGGAGTAGTGGTAGGTATGGAACAAGCTGTAGGGATTTTGCATTGTGACGGCATCGATCGGTTTGCTCGTGCGATAATGAAGCTTAACATCGATCTCGGTGTTTTCAGGGAAGGACTTGACCAACTCAAAGTAGCTGTTATCACGGTCAAAAGAGATGCCGGTCTGACCGAGCTGACCGACAAAGTAATTCACATTATCGGCATCACGAATGAAGAGATTGGAGGCGTCCACGAGGATTGTCCCGGAAGAGTCCGGTTTCGACTCGATCTTCGCGGTGGCATACAGGTGATCGGAGATACCTGCCTCCACGGCTTTTCTCATCGCCGCCGAAGAATCGGTTCGAAAGCGTAAATTCTTCTCCATCATCATGATCTTCTTGCCGACGCGCTTGAAGTAGAACGGGAACGTGGCATCCATGGCCCCGTTGTCGAAGAACGCTCCTTCAGAGCGAGAGATGGTCGACCCACACAGGAAGATCTGGTCGATCTGGGTCGATTTGATCGCCATGTACAGGCCGTTGCTCGCGGTGTCGCGATAAAACGTGAACAAACCTGGGATCACGACGCGATCTTTGATGAGCTCGGAAAACGGTTTTTCTGTATCCCCGGGGCTTGTGGGCTTTTGGCCAGCCGTTTGTTCGCTTGATCTCTTGAGCCCGGTGAGGGTATAGATACGTCGGGCGGCGAGGGCGGTGTCGGCGGCCATAATCGCGAATAACATCGCGGCGGCGGCAGCAAAACGATTCAAATGCATCTCGTGGTTTCCTTTCTCGGCGCTGAGAATTGTTTCTACAACGAAATATAATAGGACAGACATTGTCTGTAAAGGGTCAGAGAGACCAAAGATGCGCATGGCACCCTGATTGCCGGGTTCGGGCAACGGCAGAGGTCGTGACTTAGCGATGTCTCACAAAAGGCACAAAACGAACTTCGTAAAGAGCTTCATGTACAATGCCACTGGTGGTTTTCTGAATGCGCGTCAGGATTTGTCTTCTGGGGGACTCTTCCTGAACAGGAATGACCATCGTTCCGCCCGGGCCGAGCTGGGAGATCAGCGCTTCGGGAACCTCGCTGGCCGCGGCGGTCACGATGACAGCATCGAAGGGGGCGGACTCCGACCATCCTTCGGCTCCATCCCCGATTCGGGCTTCGATGTTCCGGTACCTCAGGTCGGCCAGCAAAGCAGCGGCTTGCAGAGAAAGCTCGGGTATCAGTTCAATCGTGTGCACCGAGGCGGCGATTTCGGCGAGAATCGCGCTCTGGTACCCTGACCCGGTCCCGACTTCAAGCACACGGCTCTGCCGCGTGAGGTCGAGGTGCTCGGTCATCGACGCAACCACATACGGCTGAGAAATCGTCTGCCCGTAGCCGATGCTGACGGGTCCATCGGCATAGGCCTCCATCCTAAGTTCCCGAGGGACGAACACGTGACGGGGGACCCGGCGCAGAGCCTCAAGGACTTCACGTCGGGCAATGCCTCGCCGGATGAGCTGCTCCTCGACCATGCAAGATCGCATGCGCGCGAATTCAGCTTCGGTTGGTAACGAGTTGTGTCGTCCCATGATGGAAATGATAGTGGGTGACAACCAGAAGTCGCCATCATTTTCTGACGACAGAAACAAAGAGACCAGCCTCTGGGCTGGTCTCAAGAATGTACGGCATTTGGGCGCGCTAAGGACAACAGAGGCTCGTGACCGCTCCCGAAAGGTAGTCGACGATGATGAACACGTCGGAAATGTCGACGGTTATGTTGCAGTCGACTGACGAAGACTCAAGCACGTGAGGGGGATTACCCCCATAGATCAGGTAATCGATCAGGTACATCAAGTCGGAAATGTCCGGACCTGTGCCGCTGAAGTCGCAATCGCCGCAGATGAAATTCTGATAAACAAAATGCGACGGGGCATTGTAGTCTGAATAGTGTCCCGCGGAATCGATCGATTTAACGCGCCAGTAGTAGGTCACTCCACTCTGTAGTAAGGCGGCGGGAATGGCCATGCTATCCGCGTATACATAATCTATGAAAATGCCATACTCCCCAAAGTTAGGCATGTTCGAAACATGGAGGATGTAGAACTCCGGTGAAATGTCGTGCGACACTGGCGGATCACCGGTCCACTTAATGACAACATTGTCCCCTCCCACGGTCTTTCCACTGGTCGGCCTTACCGCTGCCGGCACGCCCGGGGGCCGCGTGTCGTGGACAAAAACCCGATGCTGTGAGTAGGGAGTCTCGTTCCCTGCCGAGTCTGCCCTCTTTGCCCGCCAATACCATCGCCCCTGTGGCAGCGTATCTGGCATCTGATAGGAGAAGTCCACCGCCTGATTATATGTGCGCATATTAATCGTGAAGCCTGAGTCGGCGGCCAGTTGAATGACGTTGAATTCCGGTGCCTTGTTGAACAGAGGCGGCGCCGTTGGCGTCCCGGTCAGGATGAATGTCTCATAGGTTGAACTATCGTAGAAGTTGTTGGCCGGTGAAATGAGCGACACGGGAGCAGGGGGAACGTTGTCGACGACTAAGCGCCGCGAATATCTCTGCATTGATGAAGAATCGGCTCCACTGTATAGACGGACCGCCCAGAAATAGCGACCATCGTTCAGTCCATCTGGTGAAGGGATAGTAAACACTGTGTCCAGAAGTCCCCCATAGTACCGTGCCGTATTGCCGAACATGCTGTCGGTCGAAAGATGCAGAGAGAAGCTCGTACCGAGTTTCCGCGACCAGGTGAACGTGGGGGTTCGACTCATCATATAGGCTTGTGTATCAGGCAGGATCAAAGCAGGGGGAGGGAAGGGATTGTTGACCGTCAACTTCAAGATTACGGAGTCGGCCACCCCGCCGGTGCTCGTGACCTTCAGTTTCACCGAATCGACGGTCAAATCGACGACCTCGGCGGGTATGTCGACAGCGAAGTAGATGATTGTGCTGCTGTCGTGAGTCAACGTCACTGCCTTGTTCGGTGGACTAAAGGGCCAGCCGTGCTTCTCAGACGGAGTGACTGTGATGGTGTTTGTGGCGTTCCCCAGATTTTGCACCGTGAGTCCGATCGTGTAGATCTGAGGCGACTTGACAAAAGCGTCCGGAGGCTGGCTAAGGGAAATGACATGGACCGCCGCTGAGGCGACGACCACGTCTCCGATGGCCTTGATCAGCGGGTCCGTCTTGCTGACGCTGTTGCAGGTAACGCGGCTTCGATCTCCGAAGAGAGCGGTCGAGGGTATGTGAGATACGAGCGGGAAGTAGACGGAATCGCCTGCCAGCAGTGTCACGTTCGTATCAACCGTCGATTGCAGCCAGGCGGCGCTGTCGCTAATAGTCACATGCATTGAGTCCGTGACCGCGCCGACATTCGTCACCCAAAACTGGACATTTGCGAAGCTCCCTGGGTTCAGTGACTGATCGCCGCCATCGTAGACAGCCAGGGCCCGATTGTTCCCAGGAGTGTACAGGCTGTCGGGGGTAAAGATGATCGAATACTTCTGGGCGGATTCGGCAGGTACATTGAACCCCTTCACGCTGGCCTTCCAAAGGCCCGGTTGGGGATTGACAAGCTCGACCGTTTCCACGTTGTTGGTGTGATCAATCCCCTTTGTCGCCGTTTGACCAGGAACAGTCGGATTGAGAATCCAGGGGAGTTGATCCACCTGTGACGGATCGATCAAGGTCAAGTCTAAGTCGTTCTTCAGGTCCTTACTAACCAGAGCCGAACCGCCCGGATCATCCCACACCAGAGTCACCTTAAGGCGCGCGGTGCCGCTCGGGACGGTCAAGTCGTACACTTGGCTTTCTCCGGTTGCGATGATCCCTTCTTGATACGAAGGGGCTCCGATCTTTACCTTCGCACATGCCTTCACAGCGTCCACCTTACCATGGCCGAATTGATAATCGGGTCCGGAATTGCCAAGATCGATGGCGGTGTTGATGAGAATCCCCTTCAATGTCGACGGCAGCGGCTCAGCAGTTCCGAAATTCTGGTTCCACGCCTGACGCATCAGGGCGACAACACCAGCCACGGCGGGAGTCGCCATCGAGGTACCGCACATCGAAGTGTAGCCGCCTCCGGGCTTTACGCTGGTAACGGTACAGCCGGGCCCAACGACATCAGGTTTGAGGCGACCGTCGTCGGTTGGCCCCCACGAAGAGAATGACGTCATGGAGTTGTTACTGGACGTGATCGCGCCGACCGTGATGACGTTCTTGGCACAACCGAGGGCGCCGATCGTGTTGTATGACCAGCCCAGCGATCCGCAGTATTGGGTAGAAGTTGACCTTTCGTTACCAGCCGCCCAGGCAATCGTAATGGGTCGACCGGCCGATCCGCGAACCAGATTGTCAAGCGTAGCGTCTTCTGTGAAGTAGTTTCCCATCATGCCGATGCAGGCCGATTGTGTGGCCGGGTCTCCGACACCATACCCCCAGGAATTCGTACTGATTGAAGCGTTACGAGTGGAGATTACATCCGCGTACTCGGCCGCGGCTTCGCTCGCACTATTCCACCACTGCTGGCTGGCGAGCATTGCCCCCGGCGCCATCCCGCGATATGTTCCCGACGACTGTATCCCTGCACCCAACACGGTTCCCGCCACATGGGTAGAGTGCGTCGATACGGGAGAAAAATCCAATACGATCACGCGATTCTGAAAGTCTGAATGTCCGTTGTCCACCGAGCCGCCGTCCCACTCTGCGACTGTCACTCCCGAGCCATTCAAACTGTAGGGAGCCGCCTGCACTATGTCGGCGCCGGTATTGGTTCGGCACAGATTGTTGTACTCAATCGGTTCCGGGGCGGCCGGTTCAATCCAGACGACTGCATCAAGTTCGGAAATGCGGTTGTACGCCGGCTCGGCAACGATGATTTCAACGGAGTTAGTTGACGGCTCTATCCCGACCAGACTGGCATTGTATTCTTTTTGGAAATAAGCGGCCCAGAGCTTTGGGTCCTGGTCACGATGGATAACGACAACATATTGCACTTTATCCCCCCCACGGCGCGCCCAGTCACCTATGCCGATGGATGTGATATAGGGGGAGAGCTTTTGAAAGGGGTGGATAAGGTCATACCAGCGCAGTGAACTCAAAGAAGCGGTTGATGGGTCGAAGTTCTTCGTGATAGTAGCGGTATACGCGAAATTGGGGACGTATTCGAGGAGTTTGATTCCCTCCCGGCCGAGACGCTCCCGTTCAGCGTCGATGATCGGTCCGTCGAATTGGACAATGACATGCTTGTCGATCAGGCCCGCTGCCTGTGGAGGAACTAGCCTCAGCTTCGATGGGTTCAGATCCCCAGTCTTGAGTTTCACGGCGTAGTCGAGATCGGCGTTAACAGTTCCCGCTAAAGCCACGGCGAACAGGCTCGTCACCAAGGCCAGATGAGTAATGCGTGTCATCAATTGTTCCTTACGCTGGTTGCTTCACTTCTGTTTTTCGGTCGAGGTACACGAGTACTTCAGAGTAACGTATGAAATATATGCAAACAACACTCACTGTCAACAGGTAATTTGTTGTCGCCATTGCAATTACACGACAATTGAGGGAACCTGATGCACGTGGAATTGGTTCTATCGGAAAACTGTCTTGGAAGGGAGTTCCTCATGAGACGATACTGGCTGTTCAAGTCGGAGCCCGATTGTTTCTCTATCGATCATTTGAAGTCGTCGCCAGGACAAACGGCTTGTTGGGACGGCGTGCGAAACTTTCAAGCCCGGAATCTTCTCCGCGACGAAGTTCAACTCAATGACAAGGTTCTGTTCTACAATAGCTCGACCAAGCCGCTCGGAATCGCGGGCACCTGTATCGTGGTCCGTGCGGCGTATCCTGATCATACAGCCTGGGACCCAAACAGTGACCATTTCGATCCCAGGGCTTCGAAGGTGAACCCGATTTGGTATATGGTCGATGTCAAATTCGAATCCAAGCTCAACGAGATACTGCCGCTTCAGGTCCTGAAAGAAACACCGGGACTCGAGAACATGGTCCTCTGCAGGAAAGGGAGCAGGTTGTCGATACAACCGGTCACACGGGAGGAATGGCGCATCGTGGAAGTCGTTATGAAGGGGTATCGGTCAGCCTAACGCAAGAGCAACATCTTGCGCGTCGCTCGCTGATTTCCACTCTGTAGCTGGTACCAATACACGCCGCTGGCCACCTGTCCGCCTCGGTCGTTCGTTCCGTCCCACACAACAGAGTGCCTTCCCGCGCTTGACACTCCTGTCGTCAGGGTGGACACTTTTTCCCCAAGGACGTTAAAGATTCTGAGTTCTACGGGGGCAGAAAAGGGAATAGTATATGAAATCATTGTGGATGGATTGAAAGGATTTGGGAAATTCTGATCCAATCCAAACGATTCTGGTTGAAGCGAGGAGAAATCTTGCGCGTGCGTCGTCGCATCGAGTCCGACATTGACCGAGAACTCCGAACTGTTCCCCAGGGAATCGGTCGCAACGGCTGTCACGAATTCTCCGTGCGTGTATGGCAGATCAGTGAGTTCAAAGGTCCCGTTCACGTCGGTTCGGATCGTTGCGACGAAGGCACTCCCTTCTCCGCTTCCCGATGGATCACCGTCAGATCGATAGAGGTCAATTAGTGTCGCTCGCGCCGCCTGACCGGTAATCTTTCCCGGGGAGATCACTGACATTGTCGGCGGCTTGATTCCGTCCTGTGCTCTGCCGCGGATCGCGATTCCGAGGCTGTCGTTGTTCCGAAATTCGTTATACCGAATACAATTCAGGCGCGACATGCTGTCGGTAACGAGGATCCCGTGTCCTTTGTTCGAGACAATCCTGTTGCCGTCTACCGCGCTTAATCCTCCGATCACATTGCGGTTTGCGCCGCTGGCAATCGCCACACCATGTCCGTTATTCGGCAAGGCTGACTCGCCGTCGATGGCCAACCCAATCCAGTTGCCGACGATCTCGTTACGAGCAGTCTTGTCGCCGTAGATGGAGATACCGCGTCCAAAGGCAACCGCGGGTAAATCCGCGCCGTTACCGGAGATCAGATTTCGGGCCAGGCTGTCCCTGCCGCCAATCACGTTTTCACTCGCGCCGAGGCCGATAACGACACCGGCGCTTCGATTTCTTCCTGAGCGTGTGCCCGTCGTATCGGTCCCTATCAGATTTCCTATCACCCTGTTACGCGACGAGCCGCTGCCGGTAATCACGACTCCGGCCCCCATGGGGAAAGGATAGAGGTCGTTTCCGGAAATGACATTTCGTTCCCATCGACTGCCGCCGCCGACCACATTGTCGCTCGCCTGATCGTCGATCAGCACGCCACACCCGTTCCCTTGAGTGCCATCGGCCAGCGCAGTAAGACCGATGAAGTTACCGACAATACGGTTGAAGCTCGTGCCGGCGCCGGAAACGCAGACTCCAGCTCCGTCATTGCCTGAAATGACGTTGTGGCGCTGCTCTGAGCCGATCACGTTACGCTGTGCGCCGCCACTAATAGAAACCCCGTGACCGCCACGGTTCCCGTTCCCGATCCCCCCGTAGCCGCGACTGTCGAGCCCGATCCTATTCCCTGCGACCTGATTACCATCAGTGCCCGCTCCGACAATGCGAATCCCGTCCCGTCCGTTTCCAGAGATGAGGTTACCGCCGCCACCGTCCGTCGACCCTATGATATTTGCGGCCGCCCCTGACATGATCAACACTCCCGCTTCGCCGTTCCCCATGACGCGATTCCCCCTCACGTCAACCCCGATCAAATTCCCGGATACGATGTTTTGGTCTGTCCCTGCACCGGAGACTTCAATACCAGAGTGACCGTTCAGCGAAATCAAATTGCCGCACCCCGGCGCATTCCCTCCGATGATGTTGCCGCAAGAGCGACGCTCTACGACAACGCCGATTCCGCTGTTTCCGGGACCATCATCGCCATTGACATCTGGGCCGACCACATTGTTGATCACGCTATTGCTGTGAGCGCTGTTGGTTATCATGATCCCGTTGCCGCGATTCCCGGAGATCAAGTTGGAAAACGAAGAACCACATTGACCGACACGGTTGTCATGTGCCTTATCGCCAATCAGGATTCCGTTCGCATTCGGTCTGACTTCTGTCCCATTGCCACCAATCCCGATCTGATTGCCGATAATGAGGTTGTGCGAAGCGCCTTCGCCCGCGACCACGATCGCGTACGCCTCCGCGACATCCAGACCGTTGTCGATGAACTGATTCTGGTGCAGGACTGACGTCCCCCCGATTGTGTTGTACGCCCCACTGATTACTATCGCGTGCCCACGAGCTCGCCGAAAGGTTACTCCGGACACCGCATTGCTGTCAGAGGAAATCCGCAGGCTTGCGCATGCGAACGGATTGTCAATGCCGTCGATCCGAACCTCTCCTGGGTTGCCGGCAACAATAGTCCTCGGCGCATTGATCTCGAGTTGACCAAGGGACAGCTTAATCCATACCCTCTGAGACGAAATGAGGATAGTATCACCGCCGCCGCGAGCGTTACTCTCCTCGAGCGCCGCCCGAAGGGAACAGTCACCGTCTGCTGTGCTGCATAAACCGTCTCCGGGGACAAGATCATGGGTGTCGAGTGGCGTCGTAATGTGGAATGTCTTTCCGGCACGAAGTGGCTGAACGGATAGAACCAGGATCGCAGTCGCGAGGACAAGGACTCTGCGATTCGCCGCAGCGTGGAACATATCGCTCGACCACATTCCGGGCATCACTTCAGAAACAGCATTTTTCTGACCACCTGTCGGCCATCTGTCCGCAGCCGATAGAAGTAGACTCCGGTCGCTACTTCGTGACCGCGCTGGTTGGTGCCGTTCCATTCGACACGGTAGCAGCCGGCCGTCTGCGGCATATCCGTGAGTATTGCGACCCGCTCTCCGAGAATGTTCAATACGTCGAGTTGTACATTCGATGGCTCATTGAGACTGTAGCTGATCGTGGTCACGGCGTTGAAGGGATTTGGGAAATTTGGTTCGAGTGAAAGATCACTCGGAATTGTCCGATTCCGACCCGTGAAGTTTGGGCCAACTCCTCGCAGATCGAAAAGGTGTATTGAAGAGCCATCGGAGATGGCGACGATGCCATGCTCCACTGCAATAAGCGAACCGCCTCGCCCGCCCCAGTCCAGAACCGTCGGAACGGGACTACTCACGTCGAGCACGGTCATCCCGAACGGTCCTACCGTATACATTCGCCGCTCAGCGATAACCGAATTGTACACGCCGGTCGGAATGTGCATCTCCAGTTCCGGAACCAATTCTCCGGTTGTCATCACCTGATACAGAGTCAGATCATTGCCTATAAAGACAAACAGGCGGTTGTTGTACCAGCAGATTTCATTGGCCTGATCGACCAGGTCGATCCGATTCCGAAAAGCGACGGTCAGGTCTGGGAAGAGACGATATATCCAGAGCCCTTTGTTGGTTGTTATCACGATGAACGAATCAGCCGTCACTACCTTTGAAATTCGCCCAAACATTCGAATCGTCGACGTCAGCACGACTGTTCCGGAGTCAGGTATGCCCCAGATATCGATCTCGCTTCCACGGGGGGCGATGATCGCGCTCATGGTGTCACCTGCATGACGCGAGAACTTGACAGAGGTCAGTTCGTCCGTTCCGACCGGAATCGAACCTTGCAGGACGAGCGTGTCCGAGCTCAGTACGAGCACAAGAATCTGCTTCAGAGTCGGGTAGTATGCGAAAAGGGTGTCACCGTTCCGGTCCATTCCTGTTACTTCTGAGAGTCCGGGGAAATAGCTGGTGTCGTATGTCGGGGACCCGTCGGCGCCGATCCGATAAACATCCAATGGGTTTGATACGCCGGCGGTGAACAAGAGCCCCCCCCTCATGTGAAGTGAATTGATCGGTCCGGGTCGCTCGAGCCCGGTCGTTGGAGATGCATTGAAGGCGATGTCGTCCAGACTGTAAGTCAGAAGGTCGTTTGAACCGGGCACTACAAGGTCGGTTCGTTTGCCTCGAATTCGCAGTGCTCCCTGACGCTGGAAGTCGGGTTGCCCTTTCAGCGTTCGGTAGGAGACGCTATGACTTGACCGGTTCACGATAGCTGCAAGATTCCCCGGCCCTCCTACGCCAAAGATCGTGGTGTCGGTAACGTATGCGCTCTGGGGTTCGAAGAGGAGGTTGACGCTGTCGAGACGCGATGAACCGTCGGCGTGGTAGTGCGCAACCCACAGCTGATCGACGCCGGCCAGAATGACCAGTGTCGAGTCCCGGCGAACCATTGACCGAGCAACAAACGGGATGTACATGTAGTCCAGGAATTGCCCAAAACCTCCGCTCGTCAATCGATAGCGCAGCACCCCGTTGTAATCGTCGATGACGAGCAATTCGTCATCCGAAATATCTACTTTCATACAATGGATGCCGAGCATGCTGGAGTCGGCGAAGACCGGCGATCGGTAGTCGTTCAGTTGATAGCGCCAAACTCCCTTGAATCCGCACGCCAGATACAGGCTTTGATCCCTGATCGCGAAGTCGAAATACGGGACCCCGATGTCGACACTTCCCAGTGGGAGCAACTCCGGCAAGTGAGACAGGTCGTAGAAATGGAGAAGGTCATCGTACGTGCGAACGACGAGCAGCGGACCGTACTGCTTTCGATCGCGCCCCTTCGAACTCGTTAGGATGTGTGTGTCCGAACGATACAGTGACGTGCTCGGCTCGAATTTCAGCACTTCAAGGCCGTCGTTGGCGGTCACAACCGCGAAGCTATCAACAACCGTCACCGTTGTAAAGCTGTTCCACAGCAGTGTGTAGTCAGGGTCACGGGGAATCTCAGCTTCCGAGCGTGTGACACCTGCGGCCAGAGCAAGAAGGGCAAGGGTGAACCGCTTCACTTGAGCAGAACCATCTTTCTGGCTTCCTGATAGGGACCCGCCTTGAGTCGATAGAAGTAGACTCCCGACGCCAGGGTGGCGCCGTCGAAGTCGACATAGTGTTTGCCTGCCGGCAGATGGACATTGAGGGGCGTGGCCACCTTCTGGCCAAGCACGTTGAAAACGTCGAGGACAGCGTGTGCTTGTTCCGGCAAGGCAAAAGCGATTCTCGTCGCCGAATTGAATGGGTTCGGGTAGTTCTGGGTGAGATCAAAGTAAACGGGCACGTTTGGTTGTGAAGGAGAGGTGTCGATTATCGTGTTGGGGAGTCCGTAGATGCTGCTATTGAAGTTATCACCGAGGATACGACCGAAGTTCTTTCCTTCCTCAGAAGAGGCTTCCAGGTCCCATACGAAAATCTCGTTTGCGTCACCCGCCAGAATCATCTCCACCAGCCCGTCGCCGTCAACATCATCGATGAGGGGCGCATATGGACTCGAGATGACTTGGCTGAGTTTTGCCGAAGTGGCAACGGGCCATCCGGGAATGAGCGCTCCCTCGTAGTCGAGCGCTATCAGCTTCTCGGAGCCTGTACTGGGAAGTGCGTAGCCGCCCCGGAAGATAATCTCCGGATACTGATCACCGGTAATGTTCGCCACGATTGGATTCCCGAAGGTCATCGGGGCCTGGAATACCTCACCACGCGGACGGCCGGCAATGATGCGATACGGGGTTCCGTTTGAGCGGAATACGTAGAGCGATCCGATATCAAATTCCATGAATGTACAGAGTACTTCAGGAGAACCGTCGAGATCGAGATCGGCAACAATTGGGTAGGTTCCGCGCCAACCGCTAATTTCCGGCATCGTTACGGGCCAGCCGGGGAGATCTTCCGTCCCCTGAGTCTTAACCCATATTGTCCGCGCCCGATCGGCTCCATACCCGCAAGCAATGATCTCGGCAAGACTATCGCCGTTGAGGTCAGCCAGAACCCCACCATAGGAGATACTTGCCTGAACAACCTGGGGCTGCGGTAGTCCGGCAAACGGCTGGCCGGTGCGACCATCAAATACGGCGGTCCCTGATTTGCTGCTCAGGCTCGACAGGGATGCCACAACGTCTACAAGACCGTCATTATTGAGATCTGCGGAGGTGATGAAATTGCCGCCATAGCGATAAGCGCCTGTCCAATCCGGTCCAAGCAGGGCAAACTTCCCTCCGAGGGAATAGAAGTAAGGATGGCCGTCGCTTCGATATGCCAGTACCTGTCCATCTTCATTCACGATCAGAATGGTTGGATTTCCATCCCGGGTCAGTCGAGCGACCGTTGGGTTCGGATAGCCGTACGCGGTCCAGCCGGTGACACAACTCACCGGCCATCCCGGGACATAGGTTCCGTCCGCTCGAAAAACATGGATTCCGTCTTCGTTACAACATATGATATCGTCGCTGTGATCCCCGTCGACATCGTACACAGCAGGGATGCACCGCATGTCCTTCTCCCTGAGAATCGGAAACCCGGGAAACAGTGTCCCATCCGCTCGAAAAACATACATCCCCGCGGTCGTTCCTTCGATGATCTCCTTCCGACCATCACCGTCCAGATCGGCGGCGACCGGGGAGAGCGACGCTCGTCCGGGGAGTGGCTGCGGCCATCCGGCGGCGTACGCGTTCACAACGGTTATTGTGGAGCTGTCAATAGTTACCGCCGCTCCAAAGTAGCCCTTCAGATACAGGACAACACTGCCTGTGTCTATTGCCGAGACATTCCACGTGTACAGCAGCGTATCGAAGAACTCACGTGAGCTTCTCAGCAAGTACCCGACTGTTCCCCGCGATGTACGATAAGAAATCTCGACCGAATCGTAATCGAGACCGTGAGCCGACCCGGAAATCGGTGTACTAAACCTGATCATTTCTCCGGAAAGGGGAGAAGTCAGTTTGAGTTTCGTCTCATTCACATACGTAATGCTCAGTACGCCGTAATTGCCGAAATCGTCGCTCACGCGCAGCGAAATGAGGCCGTTGAGCTCAGGATGATCAAAGGGAACTACGATCGAATCAACCGAGAATGAACTTCCTTCCGTCACAACCTGCCACGAGTCAGGAACGGTCCCCAAGCCAAACTCCAACCGCCATGCGCCGGTGTAACCTGCAATCCGCTTCAGAACTATGGCAGTTTCCCCGGAATAGCGCCCATGCCGCTGAGGTTCAGCGATTGCAATTCCTCCCTGCGTGAGGAGATCGACAGATCGTTCAACGTTAAGGCTGCCATAGCCGCTTATGCTGTCTCGACCAACCAGTGTGTCGCCGCGATCCAATGGATCGAGCATGTCATCAGCGCCCATGCGCAGTAACCCCTCGACTTGCCTTAGGTTCAAGTCGGGGCGCAACGAAAGGAGGAAAGCGGCTGCGCTGGCAACCATTGGGGCCGCCATTGAGGTTCCATCCGAAAGATAGTACAGGGAGTCCGGTCCGACGATGCGGGTGGCTGCTTCTCCTCCGGCGGCATACATATCTGTCCCTTGAGCCCGCAGTGACAAGATGTCCTGTCCCGGGGCTACGACGCTGATTTGGCGGCCATAGGTCGAAAATGATGTCACGAAGCCGGACGAGTTCCCGGCAGCCACGGCAAATGTGGAATCAAAAGACGCTGGATAGAATTCGTCGGCCTTACCGGTGTTCCCCGCGGCGATGGCAATGAATACTCCGTTTCGCCGAGCAAAATCTATGGCATCCTTAAGAACCAGCGACTCGTATGGCGTTCCCCAACTGACGCTGATCACTTGTGCTCCCGAATTGACGGCATACATCAGTCCCGCCGCGGCCACTGCGTTGCTTGCGTTAGGCCTGATCTTCACAATCATCAGCTCTGCCCATGGGATAACGCCCACCACTCCTCTTCCGTCGGCCTTGGAGCCGATGATCCCTGCGAT
This sequence comes from uncultured Ignavibacteriales bacterium, assembly GCA_964540105.1. Taxonomy (GTDB): domain Bacteria; phylum Zixibacteria; class MSB-5A5; order GN15; family FEB-12; genus DATKJY01. Next base: position 1,079,468 of record CAZILL010000002.1, read on the forward strand.
ATGAGTGCCGTGCCCAACTATATCCGTAGGGTCATTGTCACCCGTCGGTGTAAGAAACGTAGGGATGTCACCTGAAACGTCATAGCCAAGCGTGTCGTCCACAAAGCCGTTGTGATCGTCGTCCCGCCCATTTCCTGGAGTCTCGCCGAGGTTCCTCCAAAACCGTCCGGATAGATCCGGATGCTTGAGGTCGGCTCCGGTATCAACAATGGCCACGACCACCTTCGTGGTCGCGGTCGGAGGCGTCTGATAATATCGCGCCACATGGATGTCCTTGCCAACCACACCCTGCTTGACCATCTGCGTGTCGTTGCCCACGCCCGGAAGGCGATTCATACCGAGATATTTTTGGCCCAGGTTATTCAAATACCATTGGTTGGAGAAGTGAGGATCGCTGGGGAAGTCGAAAAACTCGAGATACCGATCCTGCTCGACAAATTCGACATTACTGCTCCCGACCAGGGATGCGACTGTGGATGGTGATTCGTCTTGATTCGCACTGTAGTAGACGATATACTGACCCCAAACCGATGCACCGGCAAGATCAGGGCGCATACGCAGTTGAGTCAACCTCTCAACTCGTCCCTGCTGACTCAGAACTTGTTCGGCATGGTCTGATTTGGCGCCCGCCTTGAGCTTGACAATGTACTTACCCGGCACAGCTCCGGTCATCAGCTCCGAACCGGACACCATGGTTCCGATGAAGAAAAGCATCACAATTAGAATAGAAGCCAGACAGAACGTAGTTGCACCCAATTGTCGCATAGTTTGTTATCAGTTCTCAAAAGAGAAAATCGATACCCTTCATGACGAAGTACCAAGCGGAAAAGTCCAACGTCGCAGTATCAGTATGAAGTATACGAAATAGCGCAGTCTTTTCAAACAACGGGTTTTCGCCTTCCTTCCGATCTTTCTTCCTGAACAGTAAAAGGTTAGGTTGCAGTTCCCGAGCCCCGGCCAACGGAGATTTATCTTTGATAGTGGACACATTAAAGCTAATATACTGAGATGCAAAGCAAACGATTCGAATCGCTCCGCAGTCGTCTCCGGCGACAGATTCTTGTTCTGGACGGCGCCATGGGAACCATGATTCAATCATACAATCTGACAGAATCAGATTTCCGGTCTACGCGCTTTGCTTCCCACACGGTGGATCTGCGTGGCAATAACGACCTCTTATCCCTGACGTGCCCTGAGGTAGTCGAGGAAATCCACCGCAGCTATCTCGAGGCTGGTGCAGACATTATCGAAACCAATACCTTCAACAGTACGGCAGTCTCCCAATCTGACTATTGCACCGAAGCATGCGTCTATGAGATGAATCGTGCCGCCGCTGAGATCGCACGGCGTGCCGCTGACGAGTTTACCACGCGACGTCCTGACCACCCTCGCTTCGTCGCAGGGAGTTTGGGGCCGACCAGTCGGACCTGCTCGATGTCACCCGACGTCAACAATCCGGCGTTTCGTAACATAACTTTCGACGCCTTGGCCGCAGCCTACGCTGAGCAAGCCCGCGGATTGATTGACGGTGGGGTGGATCTTCTGCTCATCGAGACAGTTTTCGATACTCTCAACGCTAAGGCGGCCCTGTTTGGGATCAATTCCCTCTTTGATTCTCTTCAGATGCGCTTGCCTCTATGGGTATCTGGAACCATCACTGACAACAGCGGGCGAACGTTGTCAGGGCAAACGGTAGAAGCCTTCTGGATCTCGGTGAGTCACGCCGACTGCATTTGCGTAGGGTTGAACTGTGCGCTCGGGGCGGCGGCCTTGCGACCGTATCTCGACGAGCTGTCTTCTGTCTCTGACACCTATGTGTCGGTCTATCCTAACGCCGGTCTTCCTAACGAGTTCGGCGCCTACGACGACAGCCCCGAACAGATGGCTAAGCAGATTGGTGAATTTGCCCGCGCCGGCTTTGTCAATATTGTGGGTGGCTGTTGCGGAACAACCCCTGACCACATTCGAGCCATGGTCGAATCAGTTCGAGGTCTTGCCCCCCGGAAGCTCCCTGCCCTTACTCCACGCACACGATTGAGTGGACTGGAACCGCTCACGATCGGTCCCGACTCGCTTTTCGTCAACATCGGTGAGCGGACTAATGTCACGGGATCGTCCCGCTTCGCGCGGCTCATAAAGGAATCGAAGTATGAGGAAGCCCTTGAGGTCGCCCGCCAACAGGTGCAGAACGGAGCGCAGATCATCGATGTTAACATGGATGAAGCGATGCTGGACTCGTCAACGGCGATGACCCAATTCTTGCAGATGATTGCCTCCGACCCCGGAGTTAGCCGAGTTCCGATCATGGTCGATTCCTCGCGCTGGGAGGTTATTGAAGCAGGTCTCAAATGTTTGCAGGGGAAAGGGATCGTCAACTCAATCTCGCTCAAGGACGGTGAGGAAGAGTTCATTCGTCGAGCGCAACTTGTTCGCCGCTACGGTGCGGCCGCCATCGTCATGGCCTTTGACGAGGCCGGTCAGGCCGAGACCTACGAGCGAAAGATTGCCATATGTGAGCGGTGTTACCGCGTTCTTACGGAGGATGTTGGCCTTCCGCCCGAAGACATTATCTTTGACCTGAATATCTTCGCTGTTGCCACCGGCCTTGAGGAGCATAACGCATACGCGTTGGATTTCATCCGAGCCGTCCAAACAATCAAGCAGACACTTCCGCGCTGCCTGATCAGTGGCGGCGTCAGCAATCTCTCTTTTGCTTTTCGTGGAAACGACGCGATCAGAGAAGCGATGCATTCGGTCTTCCTTTACCACGCCATCACCGCAGGCATGGACATGGGCATCGTAAACGCCGGTCAGCTTCCCGTCTACGACGATATACCGATAGAACTTCGCGTGGTTGTCGAGGATGTCATCCTCAATCGGCAATCCGACGCCACGTCGAGATTGCTCGATCTGGCTTCCCATGTGCGCGGAGCAAAAACCATCAGGAAAGAAGATCTAAGCTGGCGTGACGCGCAGGTCGATGAACGCTTGAGTCATGCCCTGGTGAACGGCATCGTCGACTTCATCGAGGCCGACACCGAAGAAGCGTATCGCGCTCACGGGAGTCCCCTCAAAGTTATCGAAGGCCCGCTCATGACCGGCATGAACACAGTTGGTGAACTATTCGGCGCCGGGCGAATGTTTCTGCCTCAGGTCATCAAGAGTGCCCGCGTGATGAAGAGAGCCGTTGCCGTTCTGATACCATACCTCGAAGCAGACAAGGGTCAGGGAGGCAGTCGCTCTGCTGGGAGGATACTACTGGCGACAGTGAAGGGGGACGTTCATGACATCGGCAAGAACATTGTCGGAGTCGTGCTGGGGTGCAACAACTACACGGTCATCGATCTCGGGGTCATGACGCCGGCTAACAAGATTCTCGAAACTGCTCAACGTGAACAAGCCGACATCATCGGACTAAGCGGTCTTATCACGCCTTCCCTTGACGAGATGATCCATGTTGCCAAGGAGATGGATCGGCACGGTTTTGTTATTCCACTTCTAATCGGAGGGGCCGCAACCTCGCGCGTTCACACGGCAGTGAAAATAGCCCCACACTATAGTGGGCCGACGATCTATGTTTCAGATGCTTCACGAGCGGTTGGAGTCGCAAATAACCTGAGGAACACGACCAAGTCCGGGAGTTTTGTAGAACACGTTAGAAAACAATACGATGAAGTTCGACTTGAGCACGCTCGACGACAAGAGTCAGTGACTCTGGTCCCCATTGAAGAAGCACGACGTCGTCGAACGCACCCAAATTGGAAAGAGCTCGAAATCGCGAGACCCGCCAGCACCGGCATCACCGTCTTCGACGATTACCCCCTTACCGAGTTGGTATCCTACATCGACTGGACGCCGTTTTTCGTGGTCTGGCAGTTACCTGGACGCTATCCCGATATCCTGTCGTACGCGCACCTGGGGGACCACCCTCAGACTCTATTCAATGATGCCAACTCCATGTTGCAGCGGATTTGCGCCGAACGGCTGCTTACAGCTCGAGCCGTCGTCGGGTTATTCCCCGCGAATTCCGATGGCGATGACGTCGAAATCTATGCTGACGATTCGCGCTCCTCCATTCAATGCACGGTTCATTTCCTTCGCCAGCAGAAGGCCAAATCGGAAGACAAGCATAATAGCTGTCTTGCCGATTACGTCGCTCCGAGGCAATCCGAGTTGGACGACTACCTTGGTATGTTCGCTGTCTCTGCGGGGTTTGGTCTCGACGCATTGGTGGAACGATTCCAGAGAGATCATGACGATTACAGCGCGATCATGGCCAAGGCGCTTGCGGACCGACTTGCCGAAGCGTTCGCGGAACGTCTCCATGAGCGCGTTCGCACGGAATTCTGGGCATACGCTCCTGAGGAGAAGCTCCTGCCTGCGGATCTGATCGCCGAACGGTATGTCGGGATTCGTCCGGCGCCCGGATATCCAGCTTGTCCGGATCATACGGAGAAACAGACCCTGTTCAAGCAGCTCGATGTTGAAAACCGAATTGGCATCAAGTTGACCGAGAACTTCGCGATGTTTCCCGCCGCCTCGGTCAGCGGTTACTTCCTTTCGCACCCGGATTCGCACTACTTCGCGGTGGGAAAAATAGGGCGTGATCAGGTCGAGGACTATGCTCGCCGAAAAGGGGTTACTGTCTCTGATGCCGAGCGGTGGCTTTCCCCGAACCTGGGCTACTCCTCGGTCAACCGTAGGTCCACAGAGATACAGTCGTTGCCTGCCAAGTCAACAGGGACACACGAGAGAGGCTTCTGAAATGTTTGTTACCGAGCACCTTGACCGCGCCTCGAAACCCTTGTACAGCTACGAGATCATCCCACCGGCTCGGGGCAAGAGTGCTCGCGACATCCTCGACATTGTGGCCCAGCTTTACCCCTACGACCCACCGTTCATTGATGTCACCAGTCATCCCGCCGAGGCGTACTACGAAGAGCTGACCGATGGGACGATCAAACGCCGTATTCGCCGAAAGCGCCCCGGCACGATCAGCATTTGCGGTATCATCCAAAACCGATACAAGATCGATACTGTCCCTCATCTGCTCTGTCGAGGGTTTACACGCGAGGAGACTGAGGATGTGATGATTGAGCTCAATTACCTCGGGATACACAACGTTCTGGCCATTCGCGGTGACGAACCCAACTACAAGAAGCCGGTCGACAGCAGTCGAACGGTCAACGTTTATGCCTCCGAACTCGTCGAGCAACTCAACGACCTCCGTTCCGGGAAGTACATTGAGGACATGGTCGGTTCCGAACCGATCAGTATGTGCATCGGCGTCGGAAGCTATCCGGAGAAACACGAGGAATCCCCTAACGCTACCACAGACATCCGCTTTCTCAAACAGAAAGTCGACTGCGGCGCCAACTATGTTGTCACCCAGATGTTTTTCGACAATAGGAGTTACTTCACTTTCGCCGACGGATGTCGCAAAGCCGGGATCGCGGTGCCGATTATCCCCGGCTTGAAAATCCTCAGCAGTGTCAGCCAGCTCAACAGCTTGCCAAAGAACTTCCATATCAGCTTGCCAGATGAATTGGTGGAGGAAGTACATGCGAACCCCAGACATGTCAAGGAAATCGGCGTCCGATGGGCCACCGAGCAATGCCGCGAACTGCTCAATTCCGGGACGAAGTGCATACACTTCTATATCATCAATGACGCGAAGGCTGTGATCGACGTCATCGCTAGCCTCTGAGTTCACAGCCGCCTCGTGCGGAGATGAATTCCACCTGATTCCGACTCAATCTCGACCAGCCCTTCGTTGTGAATATCTTTGCGCTCATCTTTATTCCGAAGTAACTTGCTGCCAAGAAGAGACACGGGCTCCTCCCCGCCAGCAGGTTAGTTTGCTGCGTGTGAAGACAGCCCGAACAACGTGGCTCAGTGTGGAGGTGTTTAAGGTGATCACAATACTGCGACAATCTCTCATGCCGTTCAGCGCTCTCGTCCTCACGGTCGTGCCGGCTTTAGCCCAGGACAAGCCCGCGAATGAAAAGGACTCGTCCGAGAAGAAGTGGGATGTCGCTTTGGTCCAGCAGCCAAGCGACACAATCGAATTCGACGCTGTCGAGGGGACATGGATGAACCTCGATGTCTCGCCCGACGGCAAATGGATCGCCTTCGATCTGTTAGGCGACATCTATAAGATACCGTTCTCGGGCGGACAAGCCGAACTTCTCTCGGGAGGAATCCCGTATGAAGTGCAACCCCGCTTCAGCCCCGATGGCAAGAAACTCCTCTTTACCAGCGACCGTGGCGGTGGCGACAACATCTGGCTGATGGATATCGATGGCAGCAACTGTACTCAGATCACGAAGGAGAGCTATAGGCTGCTCAACAATCCCTGCTGGCACCCTGACGGACAATACATTGCCGCCAAGAAGCATTTCACGAGCGAACGAAGCATGGGGGCAGGGGAGATGTGGCTGTACAGGATTCCGGAGGGAGGAGCAGGCATCGGACTGACCAAGCGAAAGAACGATCAGATGGACGCCAACGAGCCGGTTTTCTCTCCCGATGGAAAGTTCCTCTACTGGTCGGAAGATATGTCCCCCGGGACTTCCTTCGAATACAACAAAGATCCCCACGCTACAATTTATGTCATACGACGGCTCAATTTGCAGACCGGCGAGATCGACGATCTCGTCCGACTGAACGGCGGGGCGTGCCGCCCGCAGATCAGCCCTGACGGTAGGGAAATGGCGTTTGTCAGGCGAGTTCGCGGCAATTCTGTCCTTTCCACTTTTGAGATTCAGAGCGGATCGGTACGACAACTTTGGGATGGTCTCAGCGAAGATCAGCAGGAAACCTGGTCGCTTTTTGGGGTCTATCCCGGGTTTGGCTGGACTCCCGACGGCCGCAGTATCGTTATCTGGGCTAAAGGGAAGATCTGGCGGATCGAGGTCGCCACCGGCGCACCAACTCAGATTCCGTTTCGAGCTCATGTCAAGCAGATCATCGCCAAAGCGGTACGCGTGGCGCAAAGAGTCGGGGAGTCAACCTTCCCTGTCAAGGCGATACGCTGGCCGCAAGTGACACCCTCTGGCGCCGAGGTACTCTTTCAAGCTCTTGGCTATCTCTATCACCGACCACTTTCCGCTAATACGCCTTCGAGATTGACACGCCAGACTGATCACTACGAGTTCGCCCCTGCTCTGTCCGCCGACGGCAAGCAGATTGTATATGTAACCTGGAGCGACACCGACGGTGGAACGGTCGGAATCGTGAACGCGGACGGCCGAAACGAGAGGACTCTCGTTTCGCAGCCGGGTCACTATGTCAGCGCGCAGTTCTCAGTCGACGGCAGCTGGGTCGTGTACCATCGAGGAGGGGGCGACGGGTATCGCGGGCGGCTTTGGCAGGAAGAACAAGGGATCTATATTGTCGACGCCGCAGGGAAAGTACCTCCGCGGTTGCTCACCCGTGAAGGACGTGAGCCGCGCTTCTCCCTCGATGGACAACGCGTCTACTTGAAGTCCAACGAAGGGGAAAAGAGCGCTCTGATCAGTGTTGATCTCCTTGGGTCTGATCGCCGTGTTCACGTGACCTCGCAACGAGCCTCCGATTTCTGCCTTTCGCCCGATGAGAAATGGCTGGCGTTCGAGGAGCTTTGGCAGACCTATGTCATTCCGTACCCTCACGTCAGCACAAAGCTCGAGGTTGGACCCGACATGACCGAATTTCCGATCAAGAAACTCTCGACCGACGGCGGTACCTATCTGAGTTTCTCTGCCGACAGTAAGAAGCTTCACTGGTCCCTTGGTCCCGAGTTGTTCAGTGTCGACTTGAAAGCTCTGTTCGCGAAAGACACGACATCGACCGCTGCCAAAGACAAGGACTCTTCATTGGCCGCAAAGCCATCTGTCTCGCAGCTTGGCTGGCGGGAAGAGGCGGATATTCCCAACACCGAACTCTATCTTGTCGGCGCTCGGATACTCCCCATGCACGACATGTCCGTGATCGATAATGGCGTCGTCCATGTTACCGGAAACCGGATCGCCGAAGTTGGCAGGCGCGACGAAATCAAGATCCCGCCAAAGGCAAAGGTAGTCGATATCGCAGGAAAGACCCTGATGCCGGGTTTTGTCGATATCCACGCGCATACTGGTTCGAGTAATCAGTCAGTCTATTCCCAGCAGAATTGGGCCTTTCTGGCGAATCTTGCCTTCGGGGTCACGACGACCTTTGACCCGAGCAACTACTCCGAGATGATTTTCGCCGAAGGGGAATTGCAGCGACAGGGAACGCTGCTGGCGCCGCGTGTCTATAGTACGGGCACGATTCTCTATGGCGCGGAGGGGAGTTTCAAAACCGTGATCAACAAGTATGAAGATGCCCTCAGCGCCATCAAGCGGACCGCCGCATGGGGCGCGATCGCTGTGAAGAGCTACAATCAACCGCGCCGCGAGCAAAGGCAGATGGTCATCAAGGCAGGAAGAGAGCTCGGCGTGATGATCGTACCCGAGGGTGGGTCGACGATGAACAACATGATGACGATGACTCTCGACGGCCACACGACCCTCGAACATCCGGTTCCCGTCGCCCCGCTATATGACCCTGAACTGCGGTTGCTGAGCCGCTTCGGTACCGGCTATACTCCGACCCTCATCGTCGGCTATGGCGGCCTCTGGGGCGAGAACTACTGGTATCAACATAGTAATGTGTGGGAAAATGAGCGGCTGGCGAAGTTTGTTCCGCGATACGTGATTGACCCGCGTTCGATCCGCCGCACCATGGCTCCAGACTCGGAATACCACCACTTTGCGCTGGCGCAGACGGCTGCCGAAATCATTCGGCGTGGAGGCAATGTTGAGCTTGGCGCTCACGGTCAACTTCAGGGCCTTGGCGTTCATTGGGAGCTTTGGATGCTCCAGCAGGGAGGAATGTCTAACCACGAGGCGCTGCGTTGCGCTACCTGGATGGGTGCCCGAGCCCTCGGTTTTGACGGAGAATTTGGCAGCGTTCAGGCCGGACGACTGGCCGATCTCATCGTGATTGACGGCGATCCGTTGGCCGATATTCGCCAGTCAGAAAACCTCCTGTATACCATGGTCAACGGCAGGTTGTACGACTCCCGCACGCTCGAACAGATCGAGCCCGAACGAAAGGCGCTCCCGAAGGGGCCAAACCTCGAACGGTTGGTCGAAGCGGACGTAAGTCACACCTGCCTCGGGGATTAAACCAGCTTCCGTCGAGTGCGAATCCACTGACGTGAAGAACCCCGCCGAGAGATCGGCGGGGTTTGTTCATAGGACTACCTCTTCGAGCCCCGTGCGAGTCGACCACGACGCCTCGTTTGGTTCCCGCTGTCACCCAACTACATGATAGAGTTGCCGATTGGCGATTTTTTGTTGACACAAAGTAGGTTCTGAGGCCTGCTTATGCCAGTTGAGCTAAGAAAGGCTATGACAGGGAACGTCTTAGGCTAACCAGGAGGTATGCGCATGATTTCTTTTCTCATGACTATTGTTTTTCACATAGAGGCTAATTCTCAGAACACATAAACCCAAGGAATGAGGAGCATGAAACTAAAACATCTAGCTCTCGTACTGCCCGTCTTGTGGCTTCTTGCCAGTATCGCTATGGCTGCGACGACTGGCAAGATCATGGGCGTGATTACCGACTCGAAGACCAAGGAGCCACTGGTCGGAGTATCTGTCTCAGTGGTCGGAACGACCATGGGCGCCATGACCGGCACCCAGGGTGAGTACACGATTCTCAACGTTCCGGTCGGAACTTACGCACTCAAGATGTCCATCGTTGGCTACGCGGAAGTAGCGATATCCAACGTTCAAGTGTCCGCGGACCTGGCCACCTACCAGGATCAGGGACTGAGCTCCGCCGTAACCGACATCGGTAAGACCATTCAGGTGACGGCTGAGCGGCCACTGGTCGTGAAGGACAAAACGACGTCGATCAACATTGTGAAGCGTGAAGAACTTCTGTCGATGCCGACACGCGGTTTTGAGCAGGTGGTTGGGATCCAGAATAGCGTCGTGCGCATGAAGTCCAACGTCGATATCCGCCAGCGCGGCCAGCGCGAAACAGTTGGTGGCGGCGGTACCGAGTTGAACCTTCGTGGTGGTCGACCGTCTGAGGTTGCATATTATGTCGACGGGTTCTCCCAGCAGGATCCGTTGTCTGGTATTTCCACTGCGAACATTAACAACAATGCCATCAAGGAAATCTCGGTTGTCTCCGGCGCCTTCTCTGCCGAGTACGGTCACGTGGCGTCGGGGATTGTCAACGTCGTGACGAATTCCGGAAGCGACGTGTACCACGGCAACGCTGAAGTAGTAACCGACAACGTCCTTGGCGCGAAGAACAGCTTCGACCAGAACTTCTACTCAGCTGATGTCAGTGGACCGATCCCGGGTCTCGAGAAGGGGTACTTCTTCCTCTCCGGTGAGCGCCGCTGGTTTGGGGATCGCGAACCTTCATCGCGAACTAAAGAGATCTTCGAAAAATATGGTTTTGACAAAAAATTCGGTGAAAGTTATCAACGGCTCCCGAGCAACAGTCAGGGTGGATGGTCGTATCAGGGGAAACTCGACTATAACGTGACCCCGAATATGAAGCTCGGTTTGAGCGGTAACGGGTCGATCGATATTTGGCGGGAATTCCGTCATGATCGTATCTTCTTGCCGAACCATTCTCCCAAGTACGAAGACAAGAACCTCGGTCTGAACGCCAAGTTGACGCACACTCTGAATGCGAACACGTTCTACAATCTGAGTCTATCCTACTTTTCCACCGAGCGTTTCCGCGGGGACGCAACCCTGTGGAAGGACCTCGCGGCCTACCATCGTCCGTTTGCTAATCCTGAAGAGGATGACCAAAGTCTGTTCTACATGGACTCCGCAGAGGTGACGGTGAAGAAGAGCCTGTTGGATACCACGATCGTGCCCGGCTCCCCGGAGGACGGAGATACGACTTTCGTCGCCCAGTCCTACTGGAGGAATTACCTGAAGCGCAAGTCATCGTACATAGGTGTCAAAGGGGATCTTACCAGTCGCATTACCGAACATCACACGCTGAAGGCTGGATTCGATTTCCAAAGACATACACTTCGCTATTTCGAGAGCGTTGATCCGACTCAGTCATACACGGCTCGTCTGGTAAACAGATACGGTTACGATGCCTTTGCTGAAGAGTCCGACAACGAGAGCTATAAGAACGATACCAAGCACCCGATCAATCTCGGGCTGTACGCTGAGGATCGCTTCGATTGGCAAGGGATGATCATCAGCGCCGGCGTTCGCTTCGACTACTTCGATTACAAAGCTCTTCGGATTGTTGATGTCGCCCATCCTCTCGATCCCGGGCGCTTGACAAGGATCGACACGCTGGATCCAGGCGATCTCACCAAGAGCAAGAAATTCACGAAGGTCTCACCGCGGATCGGGATCGCTTTCCCAATCAGCGACAAGACGCAGCTCCATATCAACTATGGCAAATTCTACCAGCGTCCTGACCTGCGTCGACTCTACCTTGGTTATGATTTTCTTGAGGCTCGGATAACCGGCGGCTCGTATTATCCGTTCTCAAGTCCAAACCTTGAGCCTGAGAAGACCACCCAGTACGAAGTGGGGATCACGCATCAGCTCGGTGAAAACACTGCGCTCGAGGTCACCGCGTACTACAAGGATGTCGAGGACCTCACCCAGATCTATCACCAGTCCCCGGCAACTCCGAACACCTATGATTTCTTTGCCAACTCCGATTATGGCACGATCAAAGGGCTTGATATTGCAGTCAATATGCGGCGCACGCACAACCTCACCCTTAATCTGAAGTACACGCTCTCATATGCCAGCGGCACCGGTTCCTATGCGCAGAGCCGTTACATTGTGGCCTGGCAGGGCCCGGACAATCCGCCCAAGATGACGGCTCCGTTGGATTATGAGCAACGTCATTCAGTGTCGGGCATTATCGACCTCCGTGCGGGCGAGGGGGAGGGGCCAAAGCTCGGGAATGTGCGCCTGCTTGAAAACACGGGTTTGAACATCCTTATGACAGCGGCGAGCGGCACCCCGTACACGCCTATTCTGGTTGACAACGCGATCACGCTTGCAGCGTTTACTCCGAAACCGACAGGACCGATTAACTCAGCCAATTTGCCCTGGACCTTCCGCATCGACCTCAAGCTTGAACGCGTGGTCAAAGTGGGCAAGTATTCAGTGACACCTTACTTGTGGGTAAAGAACCTGTTGAACCGAGACAATGTGCTGGCAGTTTATGAAACAACGGGCACGCCGGACGAGACCGGCTGGCTGGGAACTGCCGAGGGACGTACATTCGCCGAGAAGAACGGCGACACAAGATACAAACTCAAACAGGATAACCCCAGAAACTGGGACTCGCCGCGCCAGATACTGTTTGGCCTGCGGGCGTCATTCTAAGGGAAGGTGAAGTATTAGTATGAAAGTAAAACTCTTAGCAGTACTGCTCACGCTCTTCGTTGCACTTCCTGCAATTGCCGCCCCGCCGACGGGTGTCAAGTCGGCGCCGAGAACCGCGGCGACGCTGGATAACGAAGGCTATATCGATGCGAACAATATCTTCATGTTCGTGACTAACCAGGGATCGTTTGGCCGGGATCTGGCGGGAGTCTTCGGCCACGACTATGGGACCTTCTTCCCCTATAACGGCATCCAGTACATCGAGGACGGCTCCCAGGTAGCCTCGCCTCTATATGCGTCCGGTCTCTGGATCGGAGGCGTCGACTCAGCTACGGGGGAAGTTCGAGTCAAAGTCGCTGAATACAACAGCGAATACTGGCAGGGACCCTGGGAAACAGCGGCTACCTTTGTGGACAAGGCCGAGTACAAGGTATACAAGCTGTACTCAGACAGTCTTGAAGGAAATCCGAACAGCGATTACACGAACTGGCCCAAGACCCAGGGAGCTCCGGTCACAGCAGGTAACAAGCCCGCAATGATTGGCGATCAGATGTGCTGGACTGTGTATCATGATCGCGACGACACCACCAGCCATCAGAACGACGCCGGACGTACCAAACCTCTCGGCATCGAGATTAGGCAGACGACCTTCGCCTTCAAGCGCGAGGGGCCGCTTAATAACATTGTGTTCATCAAGTTCCAGGTCTTCAATCGCGGCGACCGGGTAATCAAGGACTGCTATTTCTCGCTATGGGCTGATCCCGATCTCGGCGGCTCGAGCGACGACTACGTCGGATGCGACACCCTGCTGAGCGTTGGCTACATCTATAACGCCAACAATCGTGATGCCGACTACGGTTCCAACCCACCCTGCCTCGGTTACGACTTCTTCCAGGGACCGCTGGTTGATGGCGAAGATTCCGACACCGCCAAGGCGTGGGGCCGGCTCTGGCCAGGGAAGAAGACCCTCGGGATGAGCTCGTTCATCTGGTACAAGAACGGCACCGATCCCAACGACTACAATGAATCGTATAATTATATCAAGGGGCTCCAGAGAGACGGCTCCCCGTTGTCCAATGGTACCAGGTTCGTGTTCCCCGGTGATCCGGTGTCCAACAAAGGGGATTTGGACTTCGATCCCGGCGATCGTCGCTTCATCGAAAGTACCGGTCCGATCACGTTTCGACCCGGTGATGGTACCCGACCCGGTGATAGTGTTGAAATCCTTGCGGCGATCGTAGTTGGACAGGGAGTGGACAGAAAGTCCTCCATCTCCATCATGAAGTATTACGATCAGTTTGCGCAAAACGCTTACAGTGATGACTTCAGGGTTCCCAATCCGCCGGCTGCTCCGCAGGTGAAAGTCGCGAGTCTGAACGGGGTGGTTTCCCTGAACTGGAGTGACACATCCGAAGTCTCACCGGGCGACTACCCGTTTGAAGGGTACACCGTTTATCAGGGAGAGTCTCCGGCGGGTCCGTGGAAGCAGATCGCCAATTTCGCGAGAACGGGCGTCAAGATTAAAGACACTGTCATCGATCCGATTTCTGGTCTGACCGAAGTGCGCGTTGTGAAGAATGCGACTGACGATCCAGTTCAGCGCCATTTCGCGGTCAAAGAGGATTTTATCCTGGGAGGTCAGATCAACAATCTGACTCAGTATTACTTCAAGGTCGAGGCGTACTCTTACGACCCGGCCGGCTTCCCCAATATGCTGAGTAGCGTAACGCAGGTGGCCGCCACTCCTCAGGGGGCTCCCGGTGATCTCCGATATCCGTTCATCTACGGCGAGACGCTGCCGGTTACCCATGTGACTGGCGTTTCGGACGGGGTTATTCAGCCACTGGTTTTGGATCCATCGGCCTTGACCGGCCACACATACAAGGTGACGTTCAGAGATACCGACCCGGATCCTGATGCTGTCAGTCTAGTCTGGAACCTGATCGATACGACGGCAAACCCTGACGACACCGTCTTGAAGAACCAAACCAACATGACAGCAGGCTCGCAGGACTACCTGCCTGTTGCCGGACTGCTTGTGAAGGTCTCCGGTCCGCCAGTCGATTTCAAGAACTTCGAAGTAATCTCCAACGCGAGCGGAGTCTTGAATCCGCCTGAAGGGGGCGCTGCCGACTTCCAGGGATTCCCGAGTTTGCAGCCGACGACGCGGCAGCAAACAAACGGATCCAGATGGCTTTTTCATACTGGCGACAATGGCACGCGCGCGGAGTACGGCCCGTTCCTCGCTCGTGTCACTCGTGACGGTGGCAACTTCAGAGAGATCGGATCTTACGATTTCGAGATGCGCTTCACTGCCACTGGCGGTGTCGCGTGGCGCAATCCTGGCTTTGAGTCTGGCAGCAATGCCCCCATCGCTGTGCCATTCGAGTTATGGAACATCGGGATTGCAACTCCGGACGATCCTTCGGACGATTACCGAATGATTCCCTCTATACTTGATGTAGACGCGGACAGCACCTACAACTTGAGCAGCTATGGAGCGGACGATCACTCGGCCTCGGGCGGCACGAACGATCCGTATACGGATTGGATTTACTGGCTGAAGCCTGCAAATACTGCCCCTGGCCATGCCGGTTATGACGCTGCCGCCAGTCAGATTGTTGACACTTCCTATCCCGGAGAGGATCACGAAGTTCTCGCGCGAACGGTGCTGGTAAGCTGGAACGGAGGTTCCGCGCCCCCATTTGCAGCCCCGATGCCAGAGGCAGGTACAACCTTCCGAATCACTACTACCAAGCCCGTAAAGGAAGTCGATGTATTCACCTTTACTTCTCCGTTACCGTCACAAGTGGCGTCGGGTGAAGAAGCGCTGAGCCAGATCAATACCGTACCGAATCCGTACTACCTCTTCGGACCGTTTGATCCGGCGGCGACGAACAGGCAGATCAAGTTCCAGCATTTACCGAAAGAGTGCACGATTACCATTTACACTCTCGGGGGTGACTTGGTCCGCACGATCCGGAAGACTGATCAGAGCACATCGATTGAGACTTGGGATATTTCCACGGAAAGCGGCCTGCCGGTCGCTTCGGGAATCTACATTTACGTGGTCGATGCGCCGGGCCTTGGTCAGAAGGTTGGCAAGATGGCGGTATTCACCGAAGCCGAAGTAATCAAGAAGTACTAGGCAAGGAAGGATTAGCTGATGAAAAACAGAATTGTGATATTCGTGATGGTTCTCCTTGTGTTGAGTCTGTCTTCGGCTTTTGCAGGCAACTCAAGGCGAATCGGTACTGCCGGCGGACAGGAATTGCTTATTCCGGTCGGTTCGCGCGGCACGGCTATGGGTGGCACGGTCGTCGCCAATAGCCATGGGTTGGAGGCTGTCTACTGGAATCCGGCGGGTTTGGCCTCGCTTGAAGGAACCGAAGCCATGTTCAGCCATTTACCGTATATGGCCGATATCGATGTCAATTTCGGCGGCATCGCGACCGGCATCGAGTCGTTTGGCACTTTGGCCTTCACCGCAAAGGTGGTTTCGATCGGTAACATGGACGAGACCACACAGGAATACCCCGATGGCACCGGTCGTGCGTTCAATCCGAGCCTGACGGTGTTGAGCGTGTCGTATGCCAAGCAGATGACGGCGAACGTCGCTTTTGGCGCGACCGGCTCGATCATCAACGAGAGCATTTTCGAAGCGAAAGCCACCGGCCTGGCTTTTGATGTCGGGTTTATGTACGATCCCCGCTGGCGTGGCGTAACCATGGGGATAGCGATCAAGAACTATGGCCCTGAGATGAAATTCAAAGGGAAGGGGTTTGAGCGTCTTCTTGGAGATCGAAAAGCGGCGCCGAACTCGGCCAGTTTCGATCTGCCCAGTTACTTGTCACTGGGCGTTTCTTACCAGTTCCTCAACGAAGGGATGAACCAGGCGACGGTTTCCAGCAACTTCCGCTCTAACAATTTCTCGGAAGATATGTGGCAGGCTGGCGCGGAGTATGCCTACAATGAGCGCTACTTCCTGAGAGCCGGTTACAACTATTCCAATCAGGACAGTTATCTGTATGGTGTGTCGTTTGGCGGCGGGCTGACGTATCCTGTCGGCAGCACGAAAGTCAGTCTTGAATACTCGTGGACCGAAACCAAAGTATTCACCGACAACCAGTATTTCTCGCTGAGGTTGAACTTCTAATTCAGCGAGGACTTCTACTTCTCCCTCGGGGTCGGGTATCGCCAAGATACCCGACCTCATTTTGTTCTTTTGGACTCCAGCGCCACAAGGCGAGCGATTAACTCCTCGTTTGTGAAGACGCTCAGCCTGCAAGCGATCCCATTCTCTCTTGCGGTGGGATCGAGAGCGAGCACTCTTCAAATCTCGGGTTGCGCAGATCGAGAAGCGCAGCTATGTTAACCAAAATCGTCGTTGTTTCATAGTTAAGGAGGACACTCATGAGCAGGCAAAGCGCGCTTGTTACCGGCGGCGCCGGATTCATCGGCAGTCACCTCGTCCGCGAGCTCGTGCAGCAGGACGTCCAGGTTCGCGTTCTGGATGATTTCTCAACCGGTACTCGGCAAAACCTAAAGGAATGTGCCAAGGATATTCAGATTCTCAAGGGGGATATTCGGGACGTCTCGGCTGCTCGGAAGGCACTCAAGGGAGTCAGCCACATGTATCATCTAGCCGCAGTCTCCTCGGTACCCCAATCGGTGGCCGACCCTCTGGCGACCTTTGATGTTAATCTTCGGGGAACATGGAATATGCTTGAACAGGCCCGACTTGCCGGAGTGAAGCGGGTGGTGTTTATCTCATCGGCCTCGGTCTATGGCAGCGAGGCTCGCATTCCCTTCCGCGAGACATTTTCGCTGCGCGGGAGCTCCCCGTATGCAACCACAAAGCTCCTCGGTGAGCAGCTCTGCGAACTCTATCTCCGGCTCTACGGACTGGAGACAGTCGCCCTCCGGTTGTTCAGCGTCTATGGACCCAGGCAGAATCCGCGCTCGCAGTATGCAAACGTCATACCTGCGTTTTCAACACGGGTCTTGAAGGGAATCACACCGACAATCTATGGTGACGGCCGGCAGACACGCGATTTTATCTTCGTCGGGGATGTGGTGAAAGCGCTCGCCAAGGCGGCAGTGTTGAAGAACGTTGTCGGGGAGGTCATCAATTTCGGTTCCGGTAAGCAGACTTCAGTGAATGACCTGCTCAAGTTCATTCAGAAGGCGCTTGGCACCAAGGTTCGACCTGTATACGCCCCGAAGAAGGCTGGAGATGACCCCCGAACGCTGGCCGACACCACGAAGGCAAAGAAGTATCTCGGTGTCAAGAAGGTAACGCCGCTCGATCTTGGCCTGCGACGCACCTGTCTGTGGTTTCGGGATCATTACGGCGAGTGACCTCCGAACGGGCGAGATGGTGCGTTGACATTCGGTCCTAATGCACGCACGGTCCAAGCTATGACGATCCGATCAAGACTTCTGTTCTCGTATCTTACGATGCTCATGTTGCTGGTCGCCATGGGCGCAGTGTCGACACTGGCGGTTTTCCGGTGGCAACGAGCCTCTGACGACTTTCAAATCATGAATGACCAGCGCGAGTGTGCCGAGACCGTGCGAACTCTCATGTTTCGCCAAATCAGCTCGGGTCTGGATTTCCTGAGCCAAGTCGAACGATCGGATGAACGCTTCTACGAGGCGAATCGACTGGCACACGACCGACTATCTGAACTGCGCAAGACTCTGACGCTCGATCGGGAAGCCGACTATATTCAGGCCCTGGAAGAGGTGCATGCCGAGCTGGAGTGGATGGGGAGGCGCCTGTTCCGGCAGGTGTCCGATACGACTCCTGTAGTAACCTCGAACGAGGCGCATATCCGTCTTCGCGAGATTTCGGATGAGGTAACGGCGGCCGTGTCGGCCCTTAACCAATTCTATCGGTCCGAAGTTACCCGCCGAATGCAAGAGGCTATTGCCGCCGGCCGTGTCGCATTCTTCGTCATTCTGGCGGCCGTGCTGCTTGCGGTAGCGGAACTGATCCTGATGATCTTTCTGAGTCACCGTTGGGTTGTGCGACCAATTCGGATTGTCCATCAAACCACGCAGACCTTCGCGACCGGTAATCTCGACGCCCGCGCCAACATAACCAGCCGCGACGAATGGGGCGCCCTGGCCGCCTCGCTCAACGGCATGGCGAGTTCTCTGAAACAACTACAGCAGACCGTTCGCGATCAGGAGCGGTTCGCCGCGCTGGGCGAGATCGTGGCCTACACCGCTCACAATCTTCGCAACCCACTGGCCGGCATCCGGGCCGCCGCTCAGGTAACCATGCAGTCGATTCCAACAACTGAGACAGAGACCATCTCTTCATTGACGGACATCGTCCAATCGGTCGATCGCATGGATGTCTGGATGCGGGGGTTGTTGAAACTTGCCGCTCCAACAAAACTGCATCTGGAAACGACGACCGTCAACACTCTGGTTACCGAAGTCACACAGTCTGAACTTCCGAACTGCAGATTGAACAATACACAACTCGAAACGCATCTGGGCGACCAGCTTCCTGAGATCAGCATTGACCCATCCCTCATGCAGCAAGCTTTGGTCGCTCTCATCACGAACGCCCGTGAATCAGGGGCAGGGCGTATCGCGGTGCGGACCTCTGCCGAGAACCGCGCCGGAGAACCGCCTACAGTTCACATCGGCATTTCAGACAACGGTAAAGGGGTGGCGCCCGAGATGATGCCACGATTGTTCCGAGCCTTCGTGACCGACAAGCCAAACGGAACCGGACTCGGCTTAGCGCAAGTAAAGAAAATCCTGGAATTGCACGGGGGGAAGATCGAGATTGAAAGTCACCCCGGGAAGGGCACCTCGGTGCAGTTGACCCTTCCTGGATCGCATGGAAACCCGGCGTAACCGTCGAGCGATATCGACCGAACTGATGAGGAGTTATGGCGCAAATACTGATTGTTGAAGATGAAGCGCTTCTGGCGAAGTCACTGCGCCGAGCACTGACTGTTCATGGGCATGATTGTGCCATCGCGGGTTCGGCCGAAGAGGGATTCACTCTTCTCGAACAGATGCCAACCGATCTAGTGCTGCTCGATATCCAGCTCCCTGGCATGTCAGGCCTCGAAGCCATCAAACGGATTCGCCAGTTCGACTCGAACATCTCCGTCATCATCGCGACCGCTCATGGGACGATGGCGGCCGCGGTTGAGGCGCTTCGCTCCGGAGCTTCCGATTTCCTTCGCAAGCCTCTCGACACTGATGAAGTGCTCCTGGCCGTTGATCGGGCGATCGACGCGGCGCGACTCCGACAAACTGTACTCTACTATCACGATATTCAGGCAGAACGAGCCGATGAGGATGGATTTGTCGCCGAGTCTGCGGCAATGCAGGGAGTGGTCGCTATCTTTCATCGCCTTGTGGGGATGAAACTCCCGCGGGCAGCCGATCATCCACCCGTCCTCATCACCGGGGAAACCGGGACCGGAAAAGACCTCGTGGCGCGGAAGATTCACTTCCAGGGGGAGCTATCGAATCAGCCGTTCATCGAAGTGAACTGCACGACCCTGCCACGCGGTCTCGAGGAAGCCGAACTGTTCGGGTACGAGAAGGGAGCATTTACCGGCGCTGACCGATCAAAGCGCGGGCTTTTCGAAGCGGCGGATGGCGGGACCATCTTTCTCAACGAAATCGGAGATCTGAACATACAGACCCAAGTAAAGCTCCTGCAGGTGATCGAACAAAAGGGTTTGCGACGAGTGGGTGGATTGCGGGATATCGCGCTTAACGTGCGCATCATCGCCGCCTCGAACAGGAACCTGAAGAACTCGGCACAGTTCCGCGAGGATTTGTTCTACCGTCTCAACACGGTTACATTGTCGATGCCCCCTCTGCGAGAGCGCCCGCAAGACATCGTTCCGCTTGCTCTTCGCTTCCTCACCCGCTTCGGAAAAAAGTACAACCGGAGCAAGAGCATCACTCCCGACGCGGAGCGATACCTGACCCAGTACGCCTGGCCGGGAAATGTCCGTGAACTTCGGCAACTGATGGAACGAGTCACTTTTCTCAGTGACGAGGAGATTATCACCGGCCAGCGACTCGGGCTGCCGAACGCGACCAAACCGGAGATGGTGGTCCGATCAAATGTCGACATTGAAGTAGAATTCCCTCCCGAAGGACTCGACATTGAGCAAGTCGAGAAACGGCTTTTGCAGAAGGCCCTTGAGGCGTCAGCTGGAAATGTCAGTCTCGCGGCGAAGAAATTATCTCTCGGACGAGAGGCTATGCGCTACCGGCTCAAGAAGCATAATCTCGAATGAAAGATTCCTTCGTTTGGTTCATATAAACCGATCGGTTTATATGAACCGCTAATCCCCGATTGTCAATGAGAGAGCCGTGTCTCTTGGTATTCGTAATCTCTTGTGTTGTAGCCCGTTATGCCTTTGTTTTCGTCTTGGCTCGCTATGTGCGTACGTTCCGGACATGAATCGCTCCTCCTATAACGTAAAGATTGAGGAATCATGAGTATTGAAACAAACAGAGAGAATCCGGTTACGAGCAAATCGGAAGCGGCAGCGCCCCGCTCTGGCGATCACTTCCAAGGGCACGGCAATGCGGCGATCGGGACGAACATCTGTGTTGTCGGAGCTGGTTTCGTCGGCTTAGTGGCCGCTGCCGGATTTGCGGAATTCGGTCACTCTGTGATCTGCGTCGAAAAGAGAAAGGACTATCTTGAAAGTCTGATCAATGGCCATATCCCGTTTTACGAGCGCGACCTCGAAACACTTGTCTCCAAGCACATCAAGAGTCGGCGGCTTACCTTCTCGAGTGATCTGGCCGATGCCGTGACCAACCAGAAAGCAATCTTTGTAACGGTCGGAACTCCATCTTCAGCGACGGGACGGGCCGAACTCAGCATACTTGAGGAGGTTCTCGCGACCCTCGGAGCCAATACGAATTCGTCACAGATTGTTGTTCTCAAGAGCACGGTTCCGGTAGGGACTGGCAGTCGTGCCCAGGCGATTCTCAGAGCCGCTTCCAACGGCAACGCGCCAGCTGTTGTGAATAATCCCGAGTTTCTCCGCGAGGGTTCAGCGGTGCATGATTTCTTCTATCCACGGAGGATCGTGATCGGAGGGGTGGACGTAGCCGCGGTTCGCACGGTGACCGACATCTATCGTCTCGGGATGATCAACCCCGTTCCGATTCTCACCACGAACAACGAGACCGCCGAGATGATCAAGTACGCTTCGAACACGTTCCTGGCGACTAAGGTAGGCTTCATAAACGAACTGGCGGGTCTTTGCGATCGACTCGGCGTAAACGTTCTCGACGTTGCGCAGGGGATGGGGCTGGACCCCCGCATCAGTCCGGAATTTCTCGAGCCGGGACCAGGCTGGGGTGGATCCTGCTTTGGCAAAGACATGTTGGAGTTTTCCGGTTTGGCGGAAGCGAACGACTACAAACTGATCATAGGGGACGCCGTTCTGGCGTCGAACCGCAGGCAGTTCGAGACCGTCGTAGCCAAAGTACGCGACATGGTAGGAGATTTGAGCGGAAAGACGATTGGCGTGCTCGGCCTTTCGTTCAAGGCGAATACAAGCGACATGAGAGACTCGGCAGCAATTCCGGTGATCGAAAAACTCCTTGCCAGCGGAGCTCGCATACAGGCTTTTGATCCTCAGGCGCACATTGAGGCCCATAAATATCTGCCACAGATAGAGCTTATGACTTCGTCATACGAGGTTGCCCGGGACGCAGATTGTCTGCTTATCCTGACCGAATGGCAGGAGTTCCAGCTGCTTGACTTCCGCAAAATTGCGGCGTCGATGCGCGCCTGCTGTATTGTCGATACCCGCAATCTCCTGGCGCCCGAGCAGGTGACACGATTTGGATTCAGGTATGCGGGCATGGGGCAATTCTAACATGAATCGCGAACGAGATACTACCACCGCCGGGCATGCGACCACACCCAGGGACACGGCCCTGGATCTGAATCAGGGTGCGTCAGGAGACACCACAATTCGCATGATGATGTATTCACACGATACCTTTGGTCTTGGACACTTACAGCGCTGCCTGAAGATATCGCGAGCCCTGATTGAAACGATCCCCGATCTTTCAATCCTGATTGTAACCGGATCACCTGTTGTACACCGCTTTGAACTCCCTGCACGAGTGGACTATATCAAGTTGCCGGCGGTACGGAAGATCGGACCGGAGACCTACGAAGCACGTTCGCTGGGGACCCGCTACGAAAGCATTATTCGACTCCGTCGCGCACTGTTACTGGAAACGGTCAAAGAGTACCGGCCACATCTGCTTCTGGTCGATCACTCGCCGTCCGGAATGAAAGGGGAGATGCTCCCCGCGCTTGAGTGGATCGGTCAGAGCGGTCTGCCGTGTGTGCGCATGCTTGGCTTGCGTGACATTATCGACGACCCGGCGGCTGTGCGGGAGTTGTGGCACGACCAGGGGGTCTATGAGCTTCTGGCTTCGAGTTATGATACGATTCTCATCTATGGACCACAGGAGATATTCGACCCGGTTCTGGCCTATCGTTTTCCGCCGGCGGTTAAATCCAAGGTACGATTCTGCAACTACATCGGGGAGCACGAGGACAACAACGATACTTCCCCTTCCCAGAAGGCACGCGATCGAAAGAAAGTGGTGGTGACAATCGGGGGAGGAGACGGCGCCAGCGAGATACTCAGTACCTTTCTGGAGATGGTGGAGACACATCGCGATCAAATTGACTTCGATTCAGTCCTGGTTACGGGACCGTTCGTCGACAATGAGACGTACGCGGATTTGGAACGACGCGCTCGATCATTGCCAGTCCAGATTGAGAGATTTGTTCCCTCGACCAGCCCTTTATTTGCCCAGAGTGATCTAGTGGTTGCCACGGCCGGATACAACACGATCACACAAATATTAAGCCATGCCCGCCGCGCGCTGATTATCCCGCGCGTTCTATACCGCGATGAGCAGCTGATGCGGGCGAAACTGTTAGCAGCCGCAGGTTGGATTGACATGATGGAACCAGAAGCGATGACCGCTTCGCACCTGCTCGAAAGAGTCCTGCGGCTGCTAAACGACTCCCGGGAGAGTGTGGCGGAAGCCCGTAAGCGACAGCCGTTCTTGCTGAACGGCGCCACCCAGGTTGCAACAATCATTGCCGAAACGATCCACGCTGCGACGGTTGTGAGAGAGAGGTAGTATGAATCACCAGTCCCCCCGCTTGAAGATCGGCTACGTGGTCAAGATGTTCCCACGATTGTCCGAGACCTTTGTCCTCAATGAAATCATCGAACTGGAACAACAGGGAGCGGAAGTTGTTGTTTTTTCGCTCAAGAAGCCGAACGAGGGACGGTTTCACCAGCAGGTCTCCCGTTTGAAGGCGACGGTGTTCTACCTCGAGGATCTCGACCCGAAGAAGTGGCAGAGTTGGATCAGCCCGGAATGGCCCTTGCTTGATCGTCACCGTGAGCGTCTGTTCAAACTCGTGGGAGATGCGCTGCGCGACGGGGATTCGTCTCGAGTTGATCAGATCTGGTCGTCGGCTTGGATCGCGGCCAAAGCGGAAGTTCTCGGCCTGCATAGGTTGCACGCTCATTTCGCCAGTCTGCCAAGCACAATCGCGCATTTTGTGCATGAGATTACGGGGATTCCATACAGCTTCACGGCCCACGCGAAAGACATTTTCGTCTACACGATGGACGACCATCTCCTGCGCGAAAAACTCAACACCGCGAGTTTTGTCGTGACCGTGACCCATTTCAACCATCGCTATCTGACCGAACGTGCGCCGGAGGTCGACCCGTCGAGAATCCGTGTCATTCACAATGGCATCGGTCTCGATCAGTTTACGCCTGTCAGTCCGTCCGAACGGGATGAGAATCTCATCCTTGGAGTCGGGAGGTTAGTCCCGAAGAAAGGTTTTTCGACATTGCTGGATGCTTGCGCTTTGCTCAAGTCGAGAAATGTCTCGTTTCGGTGTGTCATTGTAGGGGACGGCCCTGAATTGGCGTCGCTGACTCAAAGAAGCAAGGAACTCGGTCTGGAAGACGATGTGACTTTCTCAGGCGCGCTCGTCATTGACGAAGTAAAAGTTCTCATGCAACGTGCGACCCTGTTCTGCCTGCCATGCACAGTAACCGAGGATAACAACGCCGACGCCTTACCGACCGTTCTCCTTGAAGCGATGGCGTGTGGGTTGCCTTCCATATCAACGACTGTCTCGGGTGTACCGGAGATTATCGATTCTGGCCAGGACGGAATCCTGGTCGGGCCTGATGATCCGGTCGCACTTGCCGACCAACTGGCCAAACTCCTCGTGTCGCGTGATCTTCGCGCGAAGTACGCCGTCGCCGGCAGAAAGAAGGCCGAGGAGAAATTCGACATTAGAAGAAACGTCGGCACCCTTCTACGAAACTACATCGATGACAGCGCTCGTCGAGGAGACTTTGGCAAGACTGTCGCTCTTTCGGGAGCGCCGCGATAACACCATGCCGATTCTGCGCAACCATATCCTCTACTTGAGCCTCGATCGAGGGATCAAGGTCGGCGGAACAAAAGGGGCTGCGATCCATATCGCTGAGTTTATGGAAGCGCTTTACGACTCAGGATACGCCGGGACCCTGCTGGCCGCCCGGCGGGACAAACATTCCGTCGCCAAGGTTCCCTACGAAATCAAATTGATCCCAGAAAGCAGATCGCAGGTTCCTTCTGAGCGCTTCACTGATGTCGTGCCAGGAGCCGTGGCTTCTCAGGAGTTGGAGGAGTTCTATAGAAATGGCGACGCTGAAACGTCTGTCCTTGACGAGTGGAACAGCCATGGTTTCGACGTGATTTATGAGCGTTACTCTCTGTTTGGCGTTGCGGGGTCGCTGGCCGCTAGAAAACTTGGCGTGCCGCACGTGCTGGAAGTGAACGCCCCCCTTGTCCTCGAAGCCTCTTCGCACCGCAACCTGACGCTTGTGGATCTGGCTCGGTCCATTGAGCAGGCTCTGTTCTCCTCGGCCGATCATATCATTGCCGTGTCACAGGGTGTTCGGGATTATATTCTTTCGATTGTCCCAAAAGCGGACGTGACTGTTGTTCCAAATGGAGTTAACATGAGACTCTTCACGGGCGCGAGGACTGAAGGCAGGATGCCCGACAGAGAGCGTGAGTCGATGAGAATCGGTTTCGTCGGCTCGGTCAGACCCTGGCACGGAGTTGAAATCCTGATGGACGCCTTCGGGCTGTTGGCTTGCAAGCGCAACGATGTCACGCTCGTGATTGTCGGTGAACAAGGGACAATGAGGGAACACTTGGAACGACAGATTGCCGAATACGGCCTGGCAAGCCGGGTCGTGTTCACAGGTGCAGTTTCCCACGAGCAGGTGCCTGGGCTGCTAAGCGCAATGGATGTGGTTGTTGCTCCTTACCCAAAACTTGACAATTTCTACTTTTCTCCGCTCAAAGTGTACGAATACATGGCGGCCGGTCGGGCAATTGTGGCGTCACGCATCGGTCAGCTCACTGAGGTGATAACGGACGGCCACAACGGACTCTTAGTAGAACCGGGCGCTGCGGGACCGCTGGCCGAGGCTGTCGAACGCCTTCTGAATGATGCGGCGCTTCGGGAGAGATTCGGCCGTCAGGCACGAACCGATGCCGAACAGCATCATTCGTGGACGCGACGGATGCAGGATATTATGACAATCGTAGACAATGCGCGCTCAAAGAGAAGCGCGGGGTACAGATCGAACTATGCGGATACAGTATAATCTTCCGAAAATTCGACTCTCGTCGGTCTATCGCATCTTCAAGCGATTCCAGCCGTATCTTGCCCCTCATCGCACGCGCCTTGCACTTGCGATTACGGCTCTTTTTGGAGCGACCCTGCTCGCGCTGCTACGCCCCTGGCCGCTTAAAGTCGTAATCGATTTCGTTCTCCTTCCGAACACAAAAGCCAAGAGCAACTGGCTTCTCGCCCCGCTAAACGAGCTCGACCCCTCTGCGATCATCGCCATCGCTGCAGTAACGGTCGTCACTCTTGCCATACTCGAAGGGATATGCAATTACTTCCACGCGGTCTTGGCCAAGACTGTTGGACACATGCTGGTCGGTGACATTCGAAGCGAACTCTTCGCGCACGTGCAGCGGCTGCCACTGTCGTATCACGACTACCGCGAAACTGGAGATCTGCTGACCCGCCTGACCGACGATATCAGCTTGCTCGAAGATCTGATGGTCTCTACGATCATCGGGATGGCCACAAAGGTGTTGCTGATCGCCAGTATCTTCGGCGTAGTTTTCTGGCTCGACTGGCATTTGGGTTTGGTCGTCGTCGGGATTGTCCCGGTGTTTATCTTCTCCGCGTTTCGCTTCTCGATTAAGCTCCGCTCCCTCGCCAAGAAGCAAAGAGAGATGTACGGCAAGGTCGTAGCTTCGGTCCAGGAAAGTCTGGCCGGCATCAGCCAGATCAAGAGCTACGGACAAGAGTCAAGCCGTGAGAAGCTGGTCAGCAAGTCGGTAGGGCGCGACATCAAGGCCAATATTCGTTCGACGCGCATGGCTGCAAACTACGAACGTGCGATCGATTTCATTGTCGCCGGCGGGACTGCGCTGGTGCTCTGGATCGGGGCGAGGAAGGCCATATCGGGTCAGATCTCGGCTGGTGATCTCGTCCTGTTTCTTACCTATCTGCGCGGCATCTACTCACCAATCAAAGGAATAGCCCGCCAGACCAGTCGGATGGCCAAGGCAACTGTTCGAGGCGAGAAGATTCTCGAACTGTTGGAAATGAAATCTGAAGTTACGGAAAATGAGGATGGATTGTCAGCCAAGGAGATCGAGGGAGACATCCGCTTTGAAAACGTGAACTTCTCATACGTACCGGATCGACCTGTCCTGCGCAATCTTTCCTGCCACCTTCCCGGCGGCAAGACAACGGTCATCATGGGCGCGACAGGAGCTGGTAAGTCTACGATCGCGAAACTCGTACTCAGACTCTACGATGTCAAGGAAGGCGCAATTTGGCTGGATGGCCGCAGAATCACTGAATATGGCGCGCACAGTCTCAGGAAGAACATCTCGTCGTTGGCGCAGGAGACGTTTCTGTTTCGGATGTCGCTCGCGGAGAATA
Organism: uncultured Ignavibacteriales bacterium; assembly: GCA_964540105.1. Lineage (GTDB taxonomy): Bacteria > Zixibacteria > MSB-5A5 > GN15 > FEB-12 > DATKJY01. Next base: position 1,106,987 of record CAZILL010000002.1, read on the forward strand.
TCGCCTTTGGGAAACGCAAGACCACACCCGAAGAGATTGTCGCCGCGGCCGAGATGGCCGGCGCGACTGAGTTCATCGATCACTTACCGGAAGGGTACGAGACGCTCGTGGGCGAGGGGGGGGTGACTCTCTCCGGCGGACAGCGCCAGCGGATCAGTTTTGCACGCGCCGCTCTTCGTAAATCGCAAGTCATGATATTCGACGAGCCCGCGACTGGACTCGATGTCCATTCCGAAAGACAGGCGAAGGAAGTGTTTCAGCGGATGAGAATCGGCCGTACCATGATCATTATCACCCATCGGTTGCACTATCTGGATATGGCCGATTGGGTCGTACTGATTCGAGACGGTGAGGCAGTCGAGGAAGGGACTCCTTCCGACTTACATGCGCGAGGACAGTTATACTATCACTATGTTTCCGCCGGAAGAGACTTGAATGGCAAGCAGGCCTCTTCCGCACCGAACCAGGTGTTTGAGCAGGAGTTGACCGATTGAACCCCCAGCTCTTATTGATTACAGACCGATGAACTCACGACAAGCGATGAATTTCGCCGCAGATCACATGATTCATGATTCCGCCCTGCCCGGAGTTTCCACACTTCTCGATCCGCTTGCGATGAGGGGGATTCTCCATACTCTCAATCAGGCTGCAGACAAGGAGATCGTCGCGTGTGAGGCTCTCCACGTGCGGTACAAACCTTCGACCAACTGCGTGATTTCGTATCGCGTTACGTTAGGCGATCCGAGCAGAGAAACCCGCACAGAAGAGTGGATCTACGCCAAGTGCTACAAGGCGGAAGACTACAAACTTGCCGTATCGAAAGTAGAGTCAAAACGCAGACACGAAGGAGAATGGCTCGCGGCGCCGATCGCCCTGCCTGGCCTGAACAGTATTGTCTACGCCATGGCGGACGATACCTCACTGACCGGCCTCCCGACAGTGTTTGACCCCCGCAAGTTGGTACGCCTCCTTCACGATGGACTCTCGGAGTATCCTCGCGAACGATATCGCATATCTGACTCACGTCTGGTCGTCAGCCCTATTCGGTACAAGCCCGAGAAGCGTGCCGTGTTCCAAATCGAGACGCGGGTTGTAAGCCACGTGGATCGAACCGAAAAGCACAACCTCAGGTTGTACCTGCGGACGTACGCCGACGACCAAGGTGCTGCGGTGTTCGATCTGATGTCAAGACTGTACGCGACTACGGTCAGAAGCACGCGTCTGGTCGTCCCTAAGCCGATGTCATATGTCAGCGACAAGAGACTGCTCCTCATGCATCATGTTGACGGCTTGCCCCTGCTGAACGCCCAGGCAAGCGCTTCGTCGCCAGAGGCCATCGAGCGTTCGGCCAAGAGCCTTGCAGAATTGCATCGCTTTTCCGCCTTGCACGTCCAGACTCGCTCACGGCAGAGCTTGATGGAGGATGTAGACGCGGCGACCGGTGGTCTGATCGCCGCCGCTCCGGAAATGGCAGAGATCGTGAACTGTGTGGCCGCTGCCCTGAACTTGCATCTTGCCGACACCGACCATGGCAATCGTGGTTTTGTCCACGGTGATTTCCACCCCGGGCAGGTACTGGATCGAGTCAATGGTCCGTCGGGCATACTTGATTTTGACCGCTCTTACATGGGGGATCAGGTCGCCGATCTTGGCAACTTCCTTGCTCACTTGCACGTCGCCGAGTTAATCGGTTTTCCAATTGATCGCGCAGCCATCTCCCAGCGCTTCCTTGCCGCTTACAGCGAGGCAAGCGAACAGTCCGTCGACCCTGAGATACTGCATAATTGGACTCTATTCGGTCTCTATCTGCTCGCCATCTCACCCTTCAGAACACTTCAGCCGGGCTGGAAAGAGAAGATTCGGTTGATTCTTATTCGATGCGGGGAGCTGGTATAATGGGCAACGAGGTAAAGCCTAACCGGTTCGATTGTGCGACGGACCCCGCGGACATGTTTAAGCGACTGTGGCCGCAGTTGGATGGAAAGGGGTTGTCTGTGGCCGATTTCAATGCGCTCGAAATCCCACGAGTCTTTCCGCAAGTCAACGGGGAGTTTGTCATACAATATCGACTTCGGTCTGCAAAGAGCACGTCAGGGACAGGTGGCCAGTTAGTTCTCTGGGGGAAGCTGTTTCCTGACTCGGAGCAGGCCCTGAAGTATGCGTCGACTGAGCCTGAGAGCACCCTTCTGTTCAATGACCTTCATCTTGTCATTCCGATCTTCCCGTTCGACCCGTCCCTACCTATCCTCAGGGTTATCGCATCTCCTTCCACATGGAGTGAAGAGCTCAGGAACCGTCTTGACCGTTGTGCTGTTTCACAAAACAAAGGGGAATTGCTGGCTGTGGAGCTGCTTGCCTATCGACTCGAACGGCGGGCAGTATTGAAGCTTACGCTTGCAGAAACCGATGATCGAGGGAGAGCTACTGTCATTGTTGCAAAAGCTATGCATCCGCGAAAGGCGAAGCGATTCAGCGAAAGGCATGCCAATCTCTTGCGTGCTATGCTGGAGACCGGCGGTCGAGAGCAAATGACGATCCCCGAGATATACGATCTGAATTCTGATGATGGACTTGTGTTCATGGAATTCGCAGTCGGAAAGACTGTTCACGAACTTATCGGGTCAGGTGCTGAGTTTATTGCGGGATGCGGCGAGGCAGGGCAACTTCTCAGCGCCCTGCATTCACATCCGGCCTCGGATCTGTCTCGACATACGGCATCAATGGAGTTGGAACAGCTCCGCGCACTCGCTGACAGCGTCGGGGCTGTGCGACCGTCTCTCGTTGACAGAGTGCGAGAGCAGATCGATACTGCGGACTCTCAGCTCCCCTGCCTCACCAACAGCGCGCCAGTACGTCTGCATATGGATTTCTACGACAAGCAGGTGCTGTATGGAGGCGGTCGGGCGACGCTCATTGACTTTGACAACATGGCGCTTGGTGACGCGGCTCGAGACGTCGGGAACTTCCTGGCTCACCTCGATTTTCGATCTGTTCAGATGCCGCAGCACGCGTCCGAAATCAATCACGGAAAGGACCTCTTCCTCGAGAACTATGGTTGTCAAGGAACATCCCTGGGTGATGTTCAATGGTGGCGGAGGGTAGCCGCGATCAGGTTAACGCTACTCTATTCACTTCGCCCCAGATGGAGACCAGTGGCAGAGCGTCTGATCAATTCTCTTGATACAAGTCAAGTCGAAAAACATTAACCGGGATATATATGAGGGTTGCTATGAAGCAGATGTTTTCAAATGGCAGATGGGCAGTGATGCTTGCGTTACTCCTCTACTCTGGCGCCACCTATGCTGCCGAGCCAGAGTATATGCAGCTGCGGGCGAAGGCTGGGAAAGCGTATGAGATCAAGGGGCGCTGGGACACTTCAGGCTGTTTCACAGCAGTTGATATCGAAGAATTACCGAACCCGCGTCGTCCAAAATTGCGCGGGACAATTCAGATGATCAACAAGACTGACACTACTATTAGGGTCTTTGGGCGGAGGATCGAAATCGAAGGGGACACCGAGTTTCTCGGTGAAGGAGCTGCGAAATCAAGTTTCGACAAGCTCAAGAAGGGTCAACGGATTGAGGTTACCTGCAAGATCGACAGTGACGATCGGGAATGGGAAGCGGTGAGCATCCAAACTTCAGACGTCAAGGATAGTGACAAGATCAAGGGGACAGTCGATCGCGTGCAGATCAACGGAGAGTCGCCCGACACGCTCGACATGTACGGGCTGATCATTCTTCTGACCACCGAAACAGACGTCAACGATAAGAATAGCGTGCTCGACGACAAGGAGCGCAAGATTTTCAAAGACTGGTCCGATGACTATGAGCTCGGGATGGTTGACGGGCTGAAAGTCGGTGAGAAGCTCCTATTCACCGCCGACGCTCGACAGGACGTGCTCGATCAGCGCGAATACGATCTGTCCACTACCATTCATTCAGATGCCTCCAATACTCAATCGGACCTTCGCTTGAAAGGGATTGGGTGCTGGACTGACAGAATCGAGACCGAAGCCGAAGTTCGTTTTCGCAAGAAGTTCCTGTTTACCGACGAACGGGATCGCTTTTCAGACAATCTGATCGCGCAGGTCACGCGGTTGAACCTTCTGCTCAAGAGGGTAGGTGGTATGGGTCTGTCCGTGCGTATTGGGAGACAGCGGTTCGATGAACCACGCGAGTGGCTATTCGACGAATATCTAGATGCCGTCCGCCTGTATGTGTATCACGCCGATCGATGGAACGCCGAGGCAGCCTTCATATCCTCGATTAACCCCGTCGATTCTCTCTATGATAGCTGGACCGACATCTTCGCGAGAGTCGAGTTTCAGCTGACGCGAAAGAACGCGGTATCTGCCTACCTGCTGACCAGATCGGACTCCGATGAAACACGAAGACGCGAACCAGTCTACTGGGGGGTGCGATACCTGGGACGGATCGGCACGATCGTAGAACCGTGGACCGACGCCGCGATTATGCGGGGAAATGACAAGGGCAGGAATCTTGATGCCTGGGCTCTTGACATGGGCGCGACAGTCATTGGTCGCACCATGAAAGTACTTCCGCATGTGACTCTGGGTTACGCGGTCGGAAGCGGCGACTCGAATCGAGGCGATTCTACCGACAAGCGGTTCCGACAGACAGGATACCAGGATAACTCAGCCCGATTCGGCGGTGTGGCGGCGTTCAAGTACTACGGGGAGATATTGAATCCCGAGCTCTCCAACCTCAGGATTCTCAGCGCCGGTGTTGGCATACGCCCAACAATTGAGAGCTCCGTTGATGTGATGTACCACCGTTACCGCCAGACGGTCCCCGAAAACCTCATCAAAGGGTCGAATCTGATTGTCAGCCCGAACGGCGACAGCGCTGATTTGGGGTGGGCGCTGACCGTAGTGATCGGGTCACCAAAACTGTGGAACCGCCTTAGAGCAGCGCTTGTGGTCGAGCGATTCACACCGGGACAGGGGTTCTCACCGCGACTTGAAAAGGCAACGCTGATCAGGTTGAACCTGAATTTGGCGGTCTGACGCGACAAACCTATGCGAGACTACATTGCACTGCGCCCCTTGCTCATACTGATCCTCGTGCTGTCTTCGTTGGTGGCACGTTCTGCAGAAGCGGCAGCGATCTCGGGCTTCCTGACTGACGAAGCCGGTCGCCCTGTAGCGCATACCGATCTTGATGTCTTTGTGGCCGCAACCGGAGTGAAGCTCATCACGCCGGGCGATAACACGGATGCCAGGGGATTCTACAGCATTAATGTCCTCCCCGGCGTTTACAATATGGCGTATGATTCACCCATCGGGAGCCATTTGCTCGGGAAACGTGTCTACAATGTCACGGTACCGGCTGCAGGACTTGAGCTGAATGTTGTGTTGTTATCAGGGACGGTCATCTCAGGGCACATCACAAACTCCTTGAGCCAACCAGTCGACAGCGTCAATATCGACGTCGACAGCATAGGCGGCGGTCGGTTGTATACTTCGAATGACTTGAGCGACGCATCGGGCAGCTACTCGATCGTTGTGCCGAACGGCACCTTTCGCCTTCGCTTCAATCCGCTGGCTGGTTCCCGTCTTCGCGGCGCCCAGTTCGATACAGTACTGATCAGCCGCGACACAGTCATTGATCTCGTGCTGGTCAACGGTTTTCTGTTTCGCGGAAGAGTTACTAATGCCGCTACTCAGGGCATTCCTCAGGTGACGGTTGATTTACGCGATCAGGTCACAGGCGCGAAGATCTTTCTCGCGAGCGACAAGACAACCGCTGATGGCTCATTCTCTGTGGCCGCGCCTTCTGGATTGTTCGTACTGCGTTTTGCGCCTCCGGCGGGCTCGCGCTATGTCGCAGCCAAGGTGGATAGCGTTCAGATTTCAGCCGATCGAACCTGGAATGAAACGCTCCCGACTGGAGTGCTGGCAACAGTGGTAACACAGGACTCGGTAGGTGCCCCGATAGTTGGCGTGAATGTGGACTTCAAACTCCCATCGGCAGGCGTGAAACTCTATACTCCTTTTGACAAGACTGATGGGCAGGGGAGAGTGGTTGCTGCCCTCCTGCCGAACCTGTATACGATCCAGCTTGACCCACCACTCACGACACCTTTTGCACTTGCGAAACTTGATAGTGTCAATATAGCAGCCGACACTGTCATCGTAGTAACGATGCGGGAGCAACAGCGCATTATCCTGTCTGGAAAGATCTCTTTGCCGGCGGGAAATCCGCTCGGCGTGAAAGTCGACCTCAAGTCCACCACGACCGGGATCAAGGCCGTCCTCAACAACAATCAGGCTGATTCGACCGGGTTCTTTTCGTTCCCGGCGCCTAAGGGAAACTACGACCTGTTCCTTGTTCCACCACGCGGCAGCCGAGTCGTCGCCAGATTCCTCCGGTCCCTCAGTCTGACCAGTGACACTTCCCTCGGGGAGATCCCCATGAATGTGGGTCTGTTAGTTCGTGTGGTTGTTCAAAACGATGCTCATCAACCTTTGCCCGGAGTCGACTTAGACTTCGTTGACGAAGGCACTCTCGACACCGCCTACACTCCTTTTGGCAGGACCGATAGTCTGGGTGAAGTAGTTGCGGCTCTCGTAGAGGGCGCCTATACCGTGCGCTTGAACCCATTGGTCCTGTCCGGATATGAGCCGGCCGCTCACAATGCCGTAATGATCAGCGCAGATACCACGATGCAATTCACTTTGCACGCGGGGACGGCGTCATCGTCGCCGTTTATTCTCTACCAAAACTACCCCAACCCGTTTGGCAGTCTAACGACCATCGATTATACCATGACTCGAGCCGGTGATGTCTCCATGACCATCTATAACATCCTTGGAGAGCGGATTGTAACACTGGTAAGTGGCTACCGTGAGCCAGACAGCTATCGGATAACATGGGATGGTCGAAACGACCAGGGTGGCGATGCAGGCAGCGGCCCCTATTTCGTAAGGTTGAAGTCGGGAAGCAGTAGTGCCACAAGAAAAATGCTTAGAGTGAAATAGAAGTAGTGATTCATAGGAAGAGAGAGGTGATAGCAGTGAAGGTACTCAAAGTAATGCAGGCCTGCGCGTTTGCAGTTCTTATTCTTGCCGGAATAGGTGAGACGGCATGGGGTCAGTTCTCGATCTCTGGTCACGTGATCGATAATCTGCTGGCGCCTGCACGCAACGTAACCATCGTACTCTACGATGAGTTTGGCGTTCAGATATCGATCCCGCCGACATCAACCGACAACAATGGCGATTACGTTATCTCCGGTGTTCCGGCCGGAACGTATGGAGTCGGCTTCGAGCCCAAAGTATCGGATCGACTGGTGTCCCAGACTGTGAGCCCGGTTGTCGTGTCGGGTAACACCGTCGTGAACGCGACCCTCGCCGCAGGTGTCTTTCTGACGGGGTTCGTGCGGGACTCCAATGGCGTGGGGATACCCAATATCGATTTGAATGTGTATTATCAGTCGACGGGGGTCAAACTTGTCACACCGAGCGATAAAACCGATGCCCTCGGATCCTACAAGATAGTCATACCTGTAGGTACGCTGCGAATTCGTTGGCGTCCGGTCGGAGGGGAAGCGCTGGTCGCGGTCGAACAACAGAACGTGATCGCTGCGATAGACATGAACATCGACGTCGTCATGTATTGGGGCTTTGTGCTATCGGGGAAAGTCACGAATGCTGCCGTCGTTCCGGTGGTTAACGTGAACATGGACGTTATCAACGCGACGACGGGTGTCAAGCTGTTTACGCCAAATGGCGTGACCGACGCAAGCGGCAATTACTCCCTTGTGATACCCGGGGGAACCTACCACGTTCTTGCCAAGCCGGTGCCAGCAACGTTCCTGGCTGCGAGTCAGATTTCGAATGTTACGGTGATGAGCAACACAACCCTGAATTTCACCCTTCAGACCGGATTTTCCTTGTCCGGAACGATCAAGAACGCAAGCAATGTCGGAGTTCCGAGCGTTAACATTGACGTCTACGTGGCGTCGACCGGAGTGAAACTGACCACCCCGGGGGATAATAGCGATGCCTCCGGTCTGTATGCAGTCATTGTTCCTGCGGGCACATATAACGTTCATTTCACTCCCTTGGTGGCCTCGCACCTTGCTTCAGCGGTCCAGAACAACATCGTGGTCTCGGGAAACACAATCCTGAACGCAACCGTAGCAAACGGCGTCCTGATATCGGCCACGGTGAAGAACAATCTGAACGCCCCGGTGGCAAATGTCGATTTCGACGCAAAAATACCGGTGACAAATTTCTCTGTTCCTCTCTCCGGTGACTTGACCGACGCCACTGGAGCGTTTACAACTGTTGTCGCACCCGGTGTGTATCATCTCGAGCTCGAACCGCCGTGGGCCAGCCGACTTGTCGCCGTGCGCGTTCCCAATCGCGGTATCTCCAAGGATACAACTCTCGTAGTCTCCATGCTTGCCGGGGTGGTCGTATCGGGTACCGTCAAGGACCAGGCCGGGAACCCGGTCACAGGAGTAGACGTTGATGCGATCAAGAGCGCAACAACCGACACGATCTTTACACCGATCGATAAGACTGATCTGCTGGGGCACTATCAGATCCTGATACCGACCGGAAGTTATCGGATGGTATACAGGCCGACCCTTGCCTCCGGTTTGCCCGAGGGCTCGTACAACGGGGTGATTGTCAACAAAGATACAGTGGTCAATATCACTCTCAGTGGCACGCTTCCGAACTGCTGTGCGGGGAGGACTGGAAACGTTGACGGCGACGCTTCTGATATTGTCGACATCTCTGACATGTTCGCCATGATCGACTATCTTAGCGCCGGTCTGCCGCTAAGTCCTTGCCTTGACGAGGACGATGCGAACCGGGACGGCACAATCGACATTTCAGACCTCTTTGCCCTCATCGATCACTTGACTGGAATGCTCCTGCTACCGTTCTGCCCCTGAGAATGCCATTATTGAAATCGACGGCCGCCTCTGCTCAGTTGTAGGGGCGGCCGTGTTCTTTGCCCCTCCGCTTGACGGTTCGATGACTGTCGCATTTGGATTAGTGGCGATAGACGGCGTAAAGCACGTTCGCGTGAGGTCTGAGGCTAGAGTCGGAGGTTCTTTGACAGTAGCTTTGGGAGTGGAAAAAGCCCTAACCTATACCGGGGGACAGATTTGAACTGTCGACATCCAGTTCCACAGACTGGCGCTCTAACCAACTGAGCTACCCCGGCATCAGTCGGTCCAACTTACTGAAATTCTAATTGATGTCAACTGCTTTGCGTCTGTTACACAAAGCCCGATCGTTACTGGCAGCGGAACATGCCGCCCCTAATCAAACAACCCTGCTTCATTTCCGCCCGTTCAGGAGCAGCTGCAGCCTCCACAGGAATCCCCCTTCTTCTTACCAACAGAGACGAGATATCCGCCCTTTCCTATTTCGCGGGCGACGAAGTCCAGATTGATGTCCCCATAGTCATCAAGAAACTCCCGCAATCCGGGATCGATATATGCCGAAATGCCGTTTGACTCGAGTTTTTCCAAACCATCCACTGACTCATCCAGAGCCAAGCCCAACGAGGGCCCGCTTCAGCCAGCTCCCTGGAAGTAGATTACAAGGTGCCCTTTAGCTTTACCGGCATCGAATACCTTCCTCAGTTCCATGCTCGCGGAATCAGTAACTGTCAGCATCTCTTTCCTTTCCCAAATTCTACAGTAATATGATGCAAGAAACACGGAAACAGCCAGAAAAGTTGCTGCCGATCGAAGATTTGTTTGCAGCTCCTCCGAGTCCTCGCGAAGACCAGGCCGACGTGAGCATGGAGGGGATCAGACAGATCCTAAGGTATCTTGTGAGTGTCCTGCATCCTATCGAGCTCTCGTAGCAGCTTTCCCGCTGACTCGTTGGAAGGGTCAAGTCGGAGCGCTTCACCGGCCGACTTCCTGGCATCGCTGAATCGATGTTGTTCGAAGTACGCGATCGCAAGCAGGGCGTGTACCGGTGCGCTGAGAGGATTGACCTTCAGCGCTCTCTCGAGCCAGGCCGCACCGGTTGCCAGATCGCCGTTTCCAATGTGCATGGCGCCAAGATTGTAGTACGCATCGATAGTCTGTGGCTCCAGATTGATTGCTTTCGCGTACGCCTTCGCGGCATCGTCGAACAGTCGAATTCGTGAATAAACGATGCCGAGATTCGCATACGGCGGAGCGAAGGTCGAATCGCTTGCGACAGCTTCCTTGTAGTACCCCGCCGCGCGGTCAAGTTCCCCTTGGTCGAGATAGACATTTCCAAACATAAAGTTGTTTTCCGCTGCGGTGCGCGCGGGATCAAGGCCAAGGCGATCGTAATTGCAGAGAGCCGTGAGACCGGCAAGCGCTACGCCCACTGCTGCCAAGGCACGTCTGTCTCTTCGACGGATCGCTTCAGAGACTCTCTGGACTCCATACAGGGCGAATAGAATCAGGAATGGGATAATCGGTTGACGGTACCGCGCGCAAACAAAGAACAGCAGAAACGAGGCTATGTATGATCCGATGAACAGATAGAACAGCAGAAATCTCCGCCACATCCGCAGCCCAAACGCCATCCCGATCAGGGCAAGCGGGGCCAGCACGCCATGCGGAAACTTGATAGAATCCGCGAACATGAGCGGCTTCATGACTGGCGAGAACTGACGCACAACATACATGTCTTCGTTGTTTGGAATCTCATATCCGGTGAAGAATAATCGGAGTTTCTTAGCAGCCAAACCCAAGAAATGACCCGGATTGGCTCTTATTTCGTCCCAGCCCTGGCCGTACCAAAAGTCGGAAATTTCGGATCGCTTGAGCGGTCTCCCCATCCTCGTCTCCGCAACTGTGATCGCGTCGCGGTAGCCTCCGTCCCAGGTGTAATCGAGCCCTGGCACCGTCGCCGACCAACCCGTGGCAAGACGATTGTTCCCGAGAAAGAAATTGAATCCCCCCTGCCAGGCGACCGGCACAAACTCACCTGACGCGACAAAGTTCCGGATCGTCACCGGCGCGACTGCCACTGCCATGGAACACAGAAGTAGCGCGTAGCGGACTATGGCGCTCTTCAATCCAATTCGAGGTTTCACAATAATCCATGTCCAGATGAGGAGCGCGGGAGCGATGACAGCGAAATTGGGTCGTGCCAGTGTCGCTATTCCCAGAAGAACTCCGGAGAGCACAAAGTCAGTAGTGCGAAGGTTACGTTCGGTTCGGTATAATTGCAGGACAATCAAACCGGCCATGAGTGTTTTCAGGGATGTTATGAGGATCGTCACGTCATGGTAGATAAATGTGGGGTAAACCGCGGCGACGAGAGCGGCTGCGATGGCTGTAGGGCGTGTAAAGAACCTGGCCCCCAGAAGATAGACGATGAGAGGCAGAAGTGCCCCCAGAGCGACTTGTACGAGTCGCGCCCAATAGAGCGAATGGTGTGTCAATTGATACAGGAACGCGAAGAAATAGGGATAGAGCGGGGCCCTGAAGAAAGGCTCAGGTCCATATCCGCTCGGTGAATTGATTCGCTCCGCAAGTTCAAGATGATACTGCTCATCCATGACAGGATGTTCGAACGTCGGCATAGCGGTCAACTGGTTCAGGTAGATTGTCCTGACGACCAGCGCCAGAAGCACGATAGCCGCTGGAATCAGCCATGCCCGATGCGATCTGACAAACGTGGAAAACTGTGGCCTTGGCACATGACAAGTATAGTCGCGATTACGTTTTTTGCAAGGCCGAGTCACTTCCCCTTTGGCGGCGGGAGATGACGTACCGGTTTTGGCAGAATTTGGGAGGATTCGAAGAAGTGGTCAGGGCAGGGAAGTGGCGAAATAGTGCGGTAATCGGGCTTCCGTAAGAAATCTCACCAAAGGGCTTGACAAACGGATGGTCAGGCGTTATGATCTAAAGCCGATATTTGGAAGCAGGTATGGCTTGGTCACGGTGTGAAAAAAACGCGTGAGCCGACGAAAAATATCTCACAAAACACTTGACACGAGATATAGCGAGCCTTATGCTTCAAGTCTGCCAAATAAGTGAGGCAGCGAAAGTTTTGTTCTTTGACAACTAAATAACCACGCTAGAGACATGGAAACATTAGTCGTGTTTTCGTGTCGCGGGTCCGCGATTCGAGAGAATCGTCGAGATCATTATTTTTGTAAATCATGAACAAGGCGAACGTTCAAGTTCGTCTGGAATCATGTCTCAATGGATAGAACATATTGTAATATCTACGGAGAGTTTGATTCTGGCTCAGAACGAACGCTGGCGGCGTGCTTAATACATGCAAGTCGAACGAGAAAGTCTGACTTCGGTTGGGCGAGTAAAGTGGCGAACGGGTGAGGAACACGTGGATAATCTGCCCTTAAATCTGGGATAATCCTTCGAAAGGAGGCCTAATACCGGATGACACCGCGCGGTGGCATCATTGTGCGTTCAAAGGCGGGGCAACCTGCCGTTTAGGGATGAGTCCGCGTTCCATTAGCTAGTTGGTGGGGTAAAAGCTCACCAAGGCTACGATGGATAGCCGGCCTGAGAGGGTGACCGGCCACACTGGGACTGAGATACGGCCCAGACTCCTACGGGAGGCAGCAGTAGGGAATATTGCGCAATGGACGAAAGTCTGACGCAGCAACGCCGCGTGGGTGATGAAGCATTTCGGTGTGTAAAACCCTGTCAGTGGGAAAGAAACGTACGGGTAGTAACTGACTCGTGCCTGACGGTACCCACAGAGGAAGTCCCGGCTAACTCCGTGCCAGCAGCCGCGGTAATACGGGGGGGACAAGCGTTGTTCGGATTTACTGGGCGTAAAGGGCGCGTAGGCGGACCGTCAAGTCGGATGTGAAAACTGGCAGCTTAACTGCCAGCCTGCATTTGATACTGTCGGCCTTGAGTACAGGAGAGGAGAGTGGAATTCCAGGTGTAGCGGTGAAATGCGTAGATATCTGGAAGAACACCAGTAGCGAAGGCGGCTCTCTGGACTGATACTGACGCTCAAGCGCGAAGGCTTGGGGAGCAAACAGGATTAGATACCCTGGTAGTCCAAGCGGTAAACTATGGGTACTAGGTGTCGGGGGTATCGACCCCCTCGGTGCCGAAGCTAACGCATTAAGTACCCCGCCTGGGGAGTACGATCGCAAGATTGAAACTCAAAGAAATTGACGGGGGCCCGCACAAGCGGTGGAGTATGTGGTTCAATTCGAAGCAACACGCAGAACCTTACCTGGGCTTGACATGTACAGGACAACCGGTGAAAGTCGGTCTCCTCTTCGGAGGTCTGTGCACAGGTGCTGCATGGCTGTCGTCAGCTCGTGCCGTGAGGTGTTGGGTTAAGTCCCGCAACGAGCGCAACCCCCGTTCATAGTTGCCATCAGGTTATGCTGGGCACTCTATGGAGACTGCCGGTGACAAGCCGGAGGAAGGTGGGGATGACGTCAAGTCCTCATGGCCCTTACGCCCAGGGCTACACACGTACTACAATGGCCGGTACAGAAGGTTGCAAGACCGCGAGGTGGAGCTAATCCCCAAAACCGGCCTCAGTTCAGATTGGAGTCTGCAACTCGGCTCCATGAAGGCGGAATCGCTAGTAATCGCAGATCAGCACGCTGCGGTGAATACGTTCCCGGGCCTTGTACACACCGCCCGTCAAGCCACGGAAGTTGGGAGCACCCGAAGTCGTTTGCCTAACCGCAAGGATGGCGATGCCTAAGGTGATACTGACGACTGGGGCTAAGTCGTAACAAGGTAGCCGTAGCGGAAGCTGTGGCTGGATCACCTCCTTTCTAAGGAGCACGATGTGTGACCCGACAAGAGTCGGCCACATGTCGAGGTCGAGCGACACCAAGGTACGAGCGATGATTCCGGTCTTTAGCTGGTTATTTATATAAAATTGGGCGCCATTCAGGCGAGCAAAGGGTTCAGTGATGGGCCTATAGCTCAGATGGTTAGAGCGCGCGCCTGATAAGCGCGAGGTCAATGGTTCGATTCCATTTAGGCCCATTGAATTTCGAAAGTTTGTCGGGGATGTAGCTCAGTTGGGAGAGCGGTGGCTTTGCAAGCCACAGGTCACCGGTTCGATCCCGGTCATCTCCAGATAAGGGAACAAGTCCGATTTTAGGAATTGTTGACAGCCAGTCGCGTTGGCGACGGCACGGTTCTTTGAAAACTTCATAGTAGTAAAGAAGATGCGTCAAGGGTATCTTCCAATAGGCTGCGCAGAAATGCGCGTTAGAGGAATGCTCTTTTTTTAAGTAGGTTTTCGATTAAGCTACTAAGAGCACACAGCGGATGCCTTGGCACAGGTAGGCGATGAAGGACGTGGTAAGCTGCGATAAGCTCTGTCAAGTTGCAAACAAACGTTGAAACAGAGATCTCCGAATGGGACAACCCGATCAGGGTCATTCCTGATCATTGTATGCTGAATACATAGGCATGCAAAGCTAACGCGGGGAACTGAAACATCTCAGTACCCGTAGGAAGAGAAAACAATAGTGATTCCCTCAGTAGCGGCGAGCGAACGGGGAACAGCCTAAACCGGACGGCACGTTAAAACCTGACTGTGTTGTGCCTCCGGGGTCGTGGGAACCGAGTGGCCCGTGGTCAGACGGGTCGTGGAGTTACAAACCATCTGTATAGGTGAAGGATCTGGAAAGGTCCGCCATAGGGGGTGATAGCCCCGTAACCGAAATGCTGATGGCTCCTTTTGAGTCTCCCAAGTAGGGCGGGACACGTGGAATCCTGTTCGAATCTGCCAGGACCATCTGGCAAGGCTAAATACTAACCTGTGACCGATAGTGAACAAGTACCGTGAGGGAAAGGTGAAAAGTACCCCGAGAGGGGAGTGAAATAGTACCTGAAACTGTGTGCTTACAAGCGGTCGGAGGAAAGGAAGCTCTTCGGAGTTTCCGGACTGACGGCGTGCCTATTGAATAATGATCCGGCGAGTTACTTCTCTGTCGCAAGGGTAAGCAAAACACTTGCGCACCCGTAGCGAAAGCGAGTCTGAATAGGGCGTTTAGTGGCAGGGAGTAGACCCGAAGCCAAGTGATCTATGCATGGCCAGGATGAAAGCTCGGTAAAACGAGCTGGAGGTCCGAACACACCGGTGTTGAAAAGCTGGGTGATGAGCTGTGCATAGGGGTGAAAGGCCAATCAAACTTGGAAATAGCTGGTTCTCCTCGAAATAGCTTTAGGGTTAGCCTCGGAATATAGTTTTACGGAGGTAGAGCACTGAATGGGCTAGGGGCCCCACAAGGCTACCAAACCCAATCAAACTCCGAATGCCGTAAAATGTTCTCCGGGAGTCAGGCAGTGTGGGATAAGCTTCATTGCCGAGAGGGAAACAACCCAGACCAGCAGCTAAGGTCCCAAAGTCATGCTAAGTGGTAAAGGATGTGGAATTACTTAAACAGCTAGGATGTTGGCTTAGAAGCAGCCATCATTTAAAGAGTTCGTAACAGATCACTAGTCTAGTGATTCTGCGCCGAGAATTCAAGGGACTATGCATGACACCGAAGCTCTGGGTGCATCCGTAAGGGTGCGCGGTAGGGGAGCATTGTCTGCCGATTGAAGGTTCATCGTCAGGTGGGCTGGACGTCAGACAAGAGATTATGTCGGAACGAGTAGCGATAAAGCAAGACTATAAACTTGCTCACCGTAAGCCTAAGGTTTCCTGGGCAAGGTTAAACCTCCCAGGGTTAGTCGGGACCTAAGTCGAGGTCGAAAGGCGTAGATGATGGTAAACAGGCTAAAATTCCTGTACTTGTAGAGAGACGTTTTAAGCTATGGGGTGACGCAGAAGTGAAGGTCAGCCGGCGATCGGTTGTGCCGGTCTAAGCCCGTAGGTGGGGACCGCAGGCAAATCCACGGTCCTAACACCGAGAGGTGATGGGGTGGTCCTAGACCAGAACTGACCATAAACATGCTGCCAAGAAAAACCTCTTTGCTAGTTGCTCTGCAATCCGTACCGCAATCCGCCACAGGTAGGCGAGGAGAGTATCCTAAGGTGCTCGGGCGAACTCACGTTAAGGAACTAGGCAATTTAACTCCGTAACTTCGGGAAAAGGAGTGCCATGAGTAAGTGACATACCTGCGTGTGAAGCTGAAAGTGGCCGCAGATAAATGGCCGCGGTGACTGTTTACTAAAAACACATGTCTCTGCTAAGTCTAACAAGACGACGTATAGGGACCGATACCTGCCCGGTGCTGGAAGGTTAAAAGGAGATGTCAGCCGCAAGGTGAAGCATTGAATTGAAGCCCCAGTAAACGGCGGCCGTAACTATAACGGTCCTAAGGTAGCGAAATTCCTTGTCGGGTAAATTCCGACCTGCACGAATGGTATAACAATTGCGGCACTGTCTCAACGTGAGGCCCGGTGAAACTGTAGCAGCGGTGAAGATGCCGCTTACCCGTATCGGGACGGAAAGACCCCGTGAACCTTTACTATAACCTGACATTGGTGTTTGGTACTGTGTGTGTAGCATAGGTGGGAGGCTGTGAAACTGGCCCGCTAGGGTCGGTGGAGCCACCGGTGAAATACCACCCTCATGCTATCGAATATCTAACCTCGGGCCTTCTATCAGGCTTAGGAACAGTGTCAGGCGGGTAGTTTAACTGGGGCGGTTGCCTCCCAAAATGTAACGGAGGCGCGCAATGGTTCCCTCAGGCCGGGTGGTAATCGGCTCAAGAGTGTAAACGCACAAGGGAGCTTAACTGCGAGACTTACAAGTCGAGCAGGTGCGAAAGCAGGTGTTAGTGATCCGGCGGTAGTGTATGGAAATGCCGTCGCTCAACGGATAAAAGGTACTCTGGGGATAACAGGCTTATCTCCTCCGAGAGTTCATATCGACGAGGGGGTTTGGCACCTCGATGTCGGCTCATCACATCCTGGGGCTGGAGAAGGTCCCAAGGGTTTGGCTGTTCGCCAATTAAAGTGGTACGTGAGCTGGGTTTAGAACGTCGTGAGACAGTTCGGTCCCTATCTGATACGGGCGCAGGAATTGTGAGGAGATTTGACCTTAGTACGAGAGGACCGGGTTGAACCAACCTCCGGTGCACCTGTTGTGACGCCAGTCGCATCGCAGGGTAGCCGCGTTGGGAAGGGATAAGTGCTGAAAGCATCTAAGTACCAAACCCACTCCAAGATTACAGTTCCCAGGCGCAAGCCTCTGAAGACCCCTGGAAGATGACCAGGTTGATAGGTCACAGATGTACGTACAGCAATGTATTCAGTCGAGTGATACTAATAGGTCGTGAGGCTTAATCGTAAAATTACTTAAAAAGGCATCCCAATAGCGCGCCTCTGTGCCGTCTGTTGGGCGATACATCAGCGTATCTTCTGAACTACTATGTGACCGCGTCGGGTCCATCCCCGACACGAAAAATATTCTCGGTGGCGATAGCGACAGGGTCACACCTGTTCCCATTCCGAACACAGAAGTTAAGCCTGTCTACGTCGATGGTACTGCACCTGAGAGGGTGTGGGAGAGTAGAAAGCTGCCGGGTTAAATGAAAGCCCCTGTTCTGTAAAGAGCAGGGGCTTTTCCTTCACCGTCCCAGATCCTCGCAGTGAGTGAGACAGGCTGTTCGGTTGAACCAATCTACCCCTGCCTGTGTCTCTCTTTCCGCATCGCAGCAAATCCCCTATACTTATGACGTTCTCCCATAAAACTGGACAATGTGAAGCTTAAGGATTTGACTGGATGCGGGTCTTCGAGAAGGAGGATGTCGCATGAAGAAGTCACGCTTCACGGAACAGCAGATCGCCTACGCCCTGCGGCTGGCTGAGCAGGGAACACCCGCCGTCGAGGTTTGCCGCAAGCTGGGGGTTTCCGAGCCGACCTTTTACGCCTGGAAGAAGAAGTATGGAGGGATGGGGGTGACCGAGCTGCGGAAGGTCAGACAGCTGGAGGAGGAGAACCGGAAACTCAAGCAACTGGTGGCGGACCTGAGCCTAGATAAGCAGATGTTGCAGGATGTCCTGTCAAAAAAGTTCTAAAGCCCGTGCGCAAGCGTGAGACGGTGCAGACCCTGACCGGGCAGTACGGGGTGAGCAGTCGTCGAGCGTGCGGGCTGGTGCAGGTCCATCGATCAACGTTCTACTATGCGTCACACCGGAAGGATGACCGGGCCTTGCGATTACGGTTGCGGGAGTTGGCTGCTGCCCGGCCCCGGTTCGGGTACCTGCGTCTGCATATTCTCCTGCGCCGGGAGGGATGGCTGGTGAACAAGAAGCGGATCTACCGGCTGTACGGTGAGGAAGGTCTGAGTGTGCGGACGAAGTATCGGCGGAAGCGAGCCAGCCACTGTCGGGTAACGCCGGTTATGCCGGTGGCTCCGAATCAGCGCTGGAGTATGGACTTTGTGGCAAATACCCTCGATGACGGCCGACGGTTCCGGGCCCTGACCGTGGTTGATCTGTTTACTCGGGAATGTCTGATCATCGAGGCTGACTTCTCCCTACCCGGGAGGAAGGTCACCGCAGTGCTCGATCGCCTCGCCGCAACCCGCACTTTGCCGAAGACCATCACTGTGGACAACGGATCGGAGTTTATCTCCAAGGAGATGGATTCCTGGGCCTATCGCCGGGGAGTGCAGCTTGATTTCATCCGCCCTGGCCGACCCGTGGAAAACGCTCACATCGAAAGTTTCAACGGACGGCTTCGGGATGAGTGCCTGAACGCCGAACTGTTCTTGACACTGGAGGACGCTCGACAGAAATTAGCTGAGTGGAAATCAGATTACAACAAGACCCGACCGCACAGTTCCCTGGGAGGCCTCTCTCCTCTGGAATTCGCGGCCGAATGGAGTTTAACCAACCCGCAAACAGTCGAATTCCTTAACCAGAAATTGGTCCAGTCCACGGGGTGAGGTCAACAGTCGAATTCCTTAACCAGAAATTGGTCCAGTCCACGGGGTGAGGTCAACAGTCGAATTCCTTAACCAGAAATTGGTCCAGTCCACGGGGTGAGGTCACTTACTCAAATCCACTCCCCATAGCGCTAAAGAACTATGGGGGAAAACCGATAACATGTAATACGTATGGATCAGGATTTCCTCATCAAGGAACACACCCAGATCGAGCGTCAGCAGGATGCTCGCAATTTCCTCCGACGGAAAGAGCGTAAGCCTCTTTGGCGCGAGTACCTCGAAACTGCGTTTATTGCAGTGGTCGCGGCTATTCTTCTTCGCATTTTTGTCGTCTCGGCCTACCGGGTCAATTCGGGCTCGATGGCTGACAGTCTCCTCGAAGGGGACTACATCTTTGTCAACAAGCTTGCCTATGAGTACGGCGGCAAGACGCCACAAACAGACGACATCATCGTCTTTAAGTACCCAAATAATCCCGACAAGGACTATATCAAGCGCGTGGTGGCTCTCCCCGGACAGGTGGTTCAGGTGGCTGACAAGGTGGTCTATGTTGATGGGGCCATTGCTCTGTTCCCCGAAGGCGCCAAGAATATCGATAAGAAGAGCATTCCCGGTGACCTGTCGTTTCGCGACAATTTCGGGCCCTTCACCGTTCCGGCAGGAGAATTCTTCGTGCTCGGGGACAATCGTGACGACAGCCGCGACAGTCGCTTCTGGGGTACCGTGCCGCAAGCCAACATTATGGGCAAGGCGGTTCTGGTGTATTGGTCATGGGAACCTGAGAAGGAAACGCCCGGATGGGATTTCCCCTACGTGATCGATTTTGTTCGGTGGATCGGGTACGGATTGTTTAACTTTCCGTCACACGTCCGCTGGAGCAGAATCGGGACCAGTCTATAATCGATGCCCTTTGGCCTCTATCTTCACTTCCCGTTTTGTCGTAATCACTGTTCGTACTGCGACTTCTATAAGGAAATCTATAACCGAGAGCTCGAGTCGGAGTTCTACGATGCGCTTCGTCGTGAAGTTGATCTCGCGGCTGAAGAGTACTCAATCACCGATCGCACGATTTCGACAATCTTCATCGGAGGCGGGACTCCGTCTCTGGTCAATCTCGAACGTTTCGGTTTGTGGCTTGAGCAACTGCGCTCTCGTTTTGTTGTCCCCGAAGGGATCGAATTCTCCATCGAGAACAACCCCGAGTCCGTCAACGAGGAGAACCTTCGCACGTTCCGGCAGCTTGGGATCAATCGCCCCGTCTTCGGCATTCAATCATTCCAGGTGAATCTTCTGAGTTTGCTCAACCGCAGGCACAACCCCGATGACAGTCTTCGGTCGGTTCGCTTAGCCAGTAGACTCGGTTATACAAACTTTGGAGTCGATCTGATCTTTGGGCTTCCCGGGCAGACCTTGAGGATGCTCATGGGTGATGTTGAACGGATCATAGATCTCAACCCCCCGCACATTTCCTTCTACCAGCTGACAGTCGAAACGGGAACAGACCTGGCGCGACTTGTAGCCTCAGATTCCGTCAGCATGCCCGACCAGGAACTCGCACTCGCGATGTATCGGAACGGATGCGAACGGATGTTCGCGGCAGGTTATGGTCGTTATGAAGTATCATCGTTTGCTAAACCGGGGTTCGAATGCCGGCACAACATCGGTTACTGGGACGGAAGCGACTATCTTGCGCTCGGTCCCTCCGGTCACAGCTTCATGAATGGCCAGCGCTTTGCCAATAGCGCGAACGTGACTGAATACATACATGGACTGAATGTCGGAAGGCGACCCATTGTGATCGATCAATCAGGCCGCGGAGAGAGGATGATCGAGACGATCATGCTCGGACTTCGAACGGCCAAGGGAGTCGAACGTGACCGTTTTGCTCTACGGTTTGATTGCAGCGTGGAAGAGCTTCTTGATCGGCGACAGTGCGATCTGCTCATCAAGTCAGGTCATTTGATTTCAGATAGCGTTGGTCTCCGCCTCTCCGACGAAGGGATGTTTCTCGCCGACGAGATTACGCGACGCCTCATTCTGTAACGGTCTGACGAAAGCGTATTGGGTCTGTCAAGAATTCACTTGGCTGTTTCCCGCTTCTGACCTATTTTCCTGATCCTTATGTCGAAGAGAATTGCAAATAGGGTGGAAGTTCCCGACCCCGCCGGCTTTACGAAGCGACAGCAGTTTGTGGTCGCGGCTGCATAGATCTTGCCGACTATGACGATCACCCATTTCAATCCCGAGAAGAACTACGAACTGACCCGCCAGATTGTCGGATATGTCGAGCGCAGGCACGCGACGAAAGAGATATACGAGAATCTCGGCTTCAAATGCGGTCTCGAAATACATCAACAGTTGAAGACCAAAGAGAAGCTGTTTTGCCGCTGTCCTGCTGGGCTCTATCAACAGGCGGACGATTTCGATGCTGAGCTGATCCGACATATGCGGCCGACCCTAAGCGAGCTGGGTGAGTATGATGGCACCGCGCTCATGGAATTCAGGACGCGCAAGACCGTCCTGTACCGCATCAAGAACGAGACCGCCTGCACGTACGACATCGACGACACACCGCCGTTCCCACTCAATCGCGAAGCGCTCGGAATCGCCGTGGAGATCGCCCTCATGCTCAGGATGAACGTTGTCGGCGAACTGCATATCACGCGCAAGCAGTATCTTGATGGGTCGATTCCGACCGGTTTCCAGCGCACCGGTATTGTAGCCATCGAGGGTTCCTTTCCCCTCAGGAACAAGACCGTGCGTATCATTCAGCTGAGCATCGAGGAAGATTCCTGCCGAGAGGTGTCTGATATTGGTCACCAACGGGTCTATACCACTGATCGACTGGGAACACCGCTCATCGAGACCGTCACGTATCCCGACATGATCACGCCCGATGAAGCGGCCGAAGCGGCGCAGTTTCTACGATTTGTTGCGCGCAGTTCGGGTCATGTCCGCACCGGCATCGGCGCTGCGCGAGAGGACGTGAACGTTAGTGTTGCCGGCGGGACACGAGTTGAGATCAAGGGCGTGGCACATATTCGCTGGATTCCCGCGCTGACCCACAATGAGGCGTTTCGACAGCACGCCCTCCTTTTGATTCGAGACGAGATTCGAAGGCGAAATGTTAGTGCCGAAACCTGGACGGTTTCGCACCGCGAGATAGACTACGATCACATTCCGATGGACCAACCCTTATTCCGCGAAGCCAAAGCACGAAGGCTCCACCTGGAGTTGGTCAATCTCCCCCAATTTCGGGGAGTGCTCTCCTTCTTCACGCAACCGGGGCAGTCGTTCGCGGATGAGCTGAGCGGTCGACTGAAAGTCATCGCCTGCATAGAACATCCGAATATGACTCATTCAGAATCGCTCGAACCGATCATTAACGAACTCCGATGGAGTGAGTTCCGACGTCTTCTCGGCGCTCAGGAAAATGATGCTCAAGTGCTGGTCATTGGACCGAGCGACGACATCGCAACAGCGATAGATGTCATACAGGAGCGCTGTCGACTTGCCGTGCTCGGCGTTCCCAATGAAACCCGAAAGGGGCTTGCTGACGGCACGAATATCTTCGAGCGCGTCCTGCCTGGTCCCGACCGAATGTACCCCGATACCGATTCCGCGCCGATCTCCATCGACGATGAAATGATCGAAGAGCGTCGCAAGCAGTTGCCGATCAATGTCGCTGAACGCATGGATTTATTGCTCAAATGGCGGGTGCCGGCAGATACGTTTCCGTATCTATTGAAGCGCAATCTCGTGACTCTTCTGCAACGAATCGTCGCGGACTGCAGTCAGGATCCCATCTTCGTAAGTACCCTTCTCGCTCAATCGCTCAAACATGTCGAGGGACAGACCGGACATCAGGACGGTTTCACCTATGATAAGGTGTACGACCTGTTCGCGTTCGGGAAGTCGCGCGGACTCAAGGACGAAATCCTGAAAACGATGGTTCCGGTGATGTACGCCCACCCGCATATGGATTTCGAATCGATTCTTACGACCCTCGACTTCCAACGTTACACCATGGATCAGGTCCTCGGCTACGTACCGGCGCTTAGGCGCAAATTCGCCGAGATAAGAACGACGCCAGACCCTCAGGCCGAAGGGCGTTGGATTATGGGAAATCTCCGCAGGCGCGCCATTGGCAATGTGTGTATGAAAGAGTTGAGTGAGCGCCTGGTGAAGGAGTCTGGACATGACTGACATATTCAAAGGGTACAAAGGGCGGGCAGTGGAAGTCCTCACCGCCTTCAAGGCCCGCGTGTGGGCGGAGATGAGCGTGACAACGACGCGCGGTGACTTCATCGGAATACTCTTGCCGCGTTCAGAGAACGATGACGACCGGCATATTGTCCTCAAGCTTGCGTCCGGCTACAACGTTGGCGTCAGTACCGATACCATTCTGGACATGAAAGAGGTAGGTTATCGGGAGGCCCATTACAAGATTCCGGAGAAGCAATTCCCGATTTCGAAGGGGAAGGCGAACGTCAAACTGCTCGGCACCGGCGGGACAATAGCGTCGCGTCTTGACTATCGCACTGGCGCCGTCATTCCGGCCTTTTCTCCCGGAGAACTTTATGGTGCGGTACCGGAACTGGCGGACATCTGCAATCTATCTACCGAAAAGCTTTTTGCGGTCTTTAGCGAGAACATGGGGCCGGAACAATACAAGAAGCTGGCCGTATCTATCGGTGAGGAGATTAGAAAGGGGATTGATGGCATCGTGATCGGTCATGGAACCGACACCATGCACCACACGGCGGCGGCGCTCGCGTTCATGGTTCAGGATTCACCCGTCCCGATTGTTATGGTAGGCTCGCAACGGTCATCGGATAGGCCGTCGTCGGATGCGGCTCTCAACCTGATGCACGCGACGAAAACGGCCGCAGAGTCGGATATCGCTGAGGTGATGGTCTGTATGTTCGGACCGACCTCCGACAAGTACGGCCTGTTGCATCGCGGCACGCGCGTGCGGAAGATGCATTCCTCGTATCGCTCTACCTTTCGAACTATTGGCGATATTCCGCTGGCGATGGTCGATCGTGAGAAGATTACTCCCTTCAAGAGCGATTATAATCGTCGGCGGCGCGACCGCAACGTCATCATTGCGCCCCACTTTGAGGAGAAGGTGGCCATCGTTTATTACTATCCGAACATGCAGCCGGATATCATCGACGCGCTTGTTGACAACGGCTACAAGGGGATCATCATCGCCGGTACCGGGCTTGGCCACGTCAACAAGCCGATTTATCCAGCCATCAAACGCGCCGCCGACAAGGGGGTGGCCATGTTCATGACCGTCCAGACCCTTTGGGGTTATGTGCACATGTTCGTTTATGACACCGGGCGCGACTTGATGAGTTTAGGGATTGTGCCCACAGAGAATATGCTTCCCGAAGTGGCGTACATCAAGCTGGGCTGGGCGATGGGACAGACAACCGACCTCAGTGAAGTGAAGGAACTGATGCTCAAGCCGATTTGCGGCGAAATTACTGACCGTGAGCCGTATAACGGCTATCTCGTGTTCCAAGGGGGCGTCCCCGAAGTCGAAGCGTTCATCCGCTCGATCCATAAGTAACCGACTCGCATCGAATCCACGCCCAGTCCCTTAGAGCCAGTCCTTCTTTCGAAACCACGCCAGCATCGTGACTCCCAGGGCGAACATGATGCCCATGATAGCCGGGTATCCCCAGCGCCAGCGCAGCTCGGGCATAACATCAAAGTTCATGCCATATACACCCGCAATGAAAGTCAGCGGAATGAAGATTGTGGCGATGATCGTGAGCACTTTCATCACGGCGTTGAGACGGTTGCTGACACTCGACAGATAGATATCCAGCAGCCCCGACACGATGTCGCGCAACGTTTCAATAGTGTCCATGACCTGAACCGTGTGATCGTGGATGTCACGCAGGTAAGTCGTAGTAAGATCTGATATCAACGATGATTCTGTGCGCTGCATGGAGCTGATGACATCGCGGAGCGGCCAGACCGATTTGCGGAGGTACAGTAGATCCCCCTTCACGCTGTGGATTTCGGCGAGTACCTCCGGCGTAGGGTCGGTCAGTACCTGATCCTGAAGCTGCTCAATCTGTTCGCCGATCCTCTCAAGGGTCACGAAGTAATTGTCTACCACGGCGTCCATCAGCGAGTAAGCGAGGTAGTCAGCCCCGGTCTTGCGCAGTCGACCTTTTCCTTGGCGCAGCCGTTCACGCACTGGTCCCCAACAGTCTCCCGGTCTTGCCTGGAAGCTCAAGAGGTAGTTGGCTCCAAATACCATGCTGATTTGATCGGAGATCACTTCGCCGCCGCTTCCGGTCCCTTCGAGAGCCACCAGCGTGATAAAGATGTATTCGCCAAAGTCCTCGAACTTCGGTCTCTGGCCGGTGGTCACGATATCTTCCAGAATGAGGGGATGCAATCCGTAATGTGCGCCGATTCTCTCGACAATGGTGAGGTCATGAGTGCCGTCGATATTTATCCAACTCACGCCGGTTCTCTCCCGTGAAATCAGCGCTTGATCTCCTGTCGCAACCGCCACCTCTTCGCATCGGCTCTCATCGTAGTAAATCAGGCTCACGATCACCGATTCGTCTTTGGGCTCCCCGACATGCATGAGTGTACCGGGTGACATGCCCACCTTCTTCGATACCCGCTTAATGTATCTGGGCAGGCGACCTCTCTTATGGGCGAGTTGGGTGCGCACGGTTATCTCCTGTCTTTCATGAAGATCGTTCTCGACGGATGCGGGGGGAGAATTCCTTCGTGACGGTACCGGACGTGCAGACGCTTGAGTAGTTCATGACGGAGGAGATATTGATCCGTGAACTGCTGCGCGCGAATCGTCAGGCTGAAGTTGACGCTGAACTCACCAAACGTGTGGAAACGCACAACCGGTTCTGAATCCGGAATCCCGCCCGGCAACTCCTTCAGCACGTCCGACGCGACAGCGATCGTGATTCGTTCGACCGCTTCAAGGTCGCTTTCGTAGGAGACCGCAAGCTGCAGGGTGAAAGCGAGATCTTTGGTCGGTTGACTGTAGTTGGTCACAGTTGACGACGACAACTTGGCGTTGGGCACGATCACCATATTGTTCAGTTGCGTTCGAATCAGGGAATTGCGCCAGGAGACATCAGTGACGAAGCCCTCCTGACCGGTCTCCAGTGCGACATAATCACCGGGGCGAATCTTGCGCGAGGCAATGATGTGCAGACCGGCGAATAGGTTCGAGAGTGTGTCCTGAAGCGCCAGCGCGACCGCCAAACCTCCGACGCCGAGGGCGGTCAGGATTGGCGTGATGGAAATCCCGAGTGACTGCAGGATAATCAGAATGCCGATGAGGAAAACACTCAGGCGGGCAATGTTCGACAGAATCGACGCCGACGGCAGCGCCCCATCCGCGCTCACGGTCGAGAGATTTACAAACCCGACCACGATGCGGGCGAGTACGATCGTGCCGGAGAGAATGACCATAACCGTGAGCGCCTTGTGGACGATCAACAGGGGGCTGGGGCTCAGGTGAAGGGTATAGGAAGCCGCAAAGGCTCCGGCCAGGACAAACCAGAGTGTCGTGACCCCTTTCAAGCCCCCGATGATAATGTCGTCCCCCTTCCACGACGTTCGATCCGCAATCTTGCGCAGGTACTTGATCACAATGCGTTCGAAGATAAGCCCGAGCAGGAGACTCCCCCCCAGAAGGATCACCGGGAAGAGCCAGTCGACCACGGCCTCCTCGGGTCTCAATGTCAATGAACTGTCAATAATCTCTCTCATCGCTTCTCACACGTTCCGAATTGTTACGGCCGGTTCACCGTAATAGCGGTCAATCTGTACAGTTGAATTCACAGCGTCAAGGCTAAACCGACGATTCCCAACCCCTTGCGCTGCCAGTTCGACTGTGGTATTGTCAGACCGATGAAGCCTCAGCCATCAGTAATCATCCGCCCGTTTGCTGGAGATGACTCATATGAAGAGCTGACACAGCTCCTGCACCGCGCTTATAAGATGCTGGCCGACATGGGACTTCGCTATCTTGCAACTCATCAGGACGTGGCTACAACGCGGCAACGCGCTGAGCAGGGTGTTTGCTTTATCGCTTCCATGAAAGACCGTATCGTCGGTACCATTACGTATTACGACTCTTCGGCAACGAAAGGCTCGCCGTTTATGGATAAGCCGGGCGTCGGACATCTGGGACAGTTGGCCGTCGAGCCGAACATTCAGCGGCAAGGAGTCGGGACGCTACTCTTCGGGCATGCGGAGAGTTATGCGGCAGCTGACGGCACCATTGAACTCGCTCTGGACACAGCCGAGTCAGCCCAACACCTCATAGGCTGGTACATGCGGCTGGGATACTCCTTCGTCGAGTACGTTCAGTGGGGGGTCACGAACTACCGCAGCGTCGTGCTCGGGAAACGACTTTCATTGCCGGCGGAAGACAGCTCAGCGCTACCTGAAGACCTCGTCAAAAAAGAGCCGCATCGCAGACCATGACCTCTTGTCAGCGCGTTCGTCGTAGGCGGCTCCCTTTGAGGGATCATTGCCTGACTCGGGATTGCTGAAGCTGTGCACGGCACCGCCGTAAATGTTCAGCTGAAAATCGACACCGGCCTTGGTCATCTCGCTTTCGAAGCCTGCGACAGCGTCAGCCGTTACGTATGGATCCGAGCCCCCATGGCAGACGAGAACCTTCCCTTTGATATTCTTGGCGTCCTCAGGGGTCGGGGTGTCCAGCGTTCCGTGGAAACTGACCACGCCAGCCAGCGGAGCGCCGCTTCGAGCCAGTTCCAGCGCGGCGGCCCCTCCGAAGCAGTAACCGATCACCCCGATTCGAGCCGAATCAACAAGCGGATGCTTCCGAAGCTGATCGAGGCCGGTCTGCGCCCGTGATCGCATGAGCTGGCGGTCTTTGTAATACTTCCCCGCCTGTGTTGAAGCTTCTTCGTTCGTGGCTGGCCTGATTCCCTTTCCGTACATGTCCAGCGCGAAAGCCACATATCCGAGTTGGGCCAGCCGGTCGGCACGCATCTTCGCATAGTTCCCCAACCCCTTCCACTCGTGAATGACCAAAACCCCCGGTCTCGAGTTTGGAGTATCGTCGTCGTACACAAGATACGCTTCCAGAATCGCGCTTCCGTGTCGATACTCGATAACTTCTTTGTGCAATTTCGCCTGCACCCCTGCTGTGGAAAGCGACAAGAGAAGAACCACGAGAATCCGCATGCTTACCTCCTTAACCTACCGACCTGATTGAAATTGTTCTCGTTAGAATCCGCTTTATCAGAAGACAAGTTTGGTCTGGAAAAGTTCCCGGTCGGTCGCATCCGACCGGCGAAGGGAGGGGCTCGTTCCGCGGATTCTTGCTTTCCACGCACTCCTTGTTGGATCAAAAAATGGCTTAGTATGGCGTTTTTTTTGTTGCTTGCCAAGAGAGATGATCATTTAATGGCGATTGTGGGAGACGAGAGAAATCTCGATACAACTCACATGGTTCTTGCGGTGAAAGATATGATAATCGGGTCTATAGAAAAGTCGGAAGGAGAAAGGCTCATGCAGACAACTGCTCATGGAAGGTCCCTCGCGACGAGGCACGCGGCTGTGGCGATCATGGCGCTGGCTATCGTCCTCATGTCGCACACGGTCTCTACGGCCACGTCAATGATTGTTTGCCCCCCTGGGGCGTTAAGTAAGTGCATCCCTCAGTCAGGCGAAGTGTGTGTCAGCTTGCCGATAATCGGCCATGACTCAGTGCAATGTGCCACTGGAACCTGGTCGGCAGGACAGCTCTGCTTTAGCGCACCATCGGGGAGCATCTACGAACATAGGGTGATTGCCTATGGTGGTTCGGTAGTGGAAACCTGTTTGGTGAGTGTAAATGTTCGTTTTGGGATGCCGCCGACCCTGACCTGCCCTCCCGATCCGTTCATACTTGAGGTTTGCGAACCCGGAAGTGTCTGTTTTTCAGTCCCGGTCAAGAATGCGGCCAAAGTCTCGGCTCCGGGAGCTTCGTGGGCGAACAACGTTGTTTGCATAAACGTTGATACATCCGGTCTCTATCGTACTTCGCTCATCGCCACGAACGACTGCGGGGCTGACACATGCCTCGTCTCTGCGCACGTGATTGTCGGTTCGCGCCCAATCATCACCTGCCAGCAAGCCATCGAAACCACAACTTGTGTGCTACCGATTAGCATTTGCGCTCCTGTCGCTGTCTCCGGACAGGATTCGGTTCGCACGCCATTTGGGGTTTGGACGCCAAACGGTCAGCTCTGTTTCACGGCTGACACCGCCGGTACGTATGTCATTCCAGTGAGCGCTTATAACCGTTGTGGTGCGAGTGTCTGCACAGTAACATATGTAGTCCACAAGTCAGACAAGCCGTTAATCGCCTGTCCACCCGCGCCGCTCGGCGGGGAAATGTGCGAACCCGGCAGAGTTTGTATTCCTCTCGCTATTACAGGAGCCGATACGGTTTCGGTTAGCGGGACGAGTGCGACATGGGCAAATGGAGAGCTGTGTTTCAGCGCGACTGGCTCTGGTATGTACAACTTCACAGTGTTGGCCGGCAACTCCTGTGGCACTACAGAGTGCGGGTTTGTGTATAGGGTCATGATCAAGGGGCTTCCTGCGGTCACCTGTCCAGCGGACACGATCAGGGTAACGACATGTGACGGGAACATCGCCGTGCCATTGCCTTTGTCGATCACTAATGCCGATTCGGCCTCAGTGGCAGGGGGGACCTGGGTAAACGACTCGCTCAGATTCTTTGCCGCGGCGAACGGCAACTACACGTTCGGAGTTATGGCATTCAACAGCTGCGGAACGGCCGAGTGTTCTTTCACGGTGGCTGTCAAGTATGCTGAGACGGCGAGTATCGAGTGTCCTTCATCGATCGGCGTTACGACCACGGGTTGCCCTGGCTCGCACATTTGTGTTCCAGTAGTGGTAAGAGGAGCGCTGGGCGTTTCGACTGAAGTGAGCATGACAGGCCCGGGTGGAACATACACTCTCCTTGGGCCCGGCGCATGGGTCAACGACAGACTCTGTTTCCCCAATTTCCAGTCCTTTGGGTCAAGTTACTCGGTTTGGTTCAGGGTGACCGCTCAGGGAGAATGCAATTCTGTAACGTGCGTGTTCCAAGTGGATATTCAGATCGCACCCACCTCACTCATTTCCTGTCCACTCATCGAGAACAATGTGTCGCTTTGTAACCCTGGAACTGTCTGCGTCCCGCTTACGATCAGGGGAGCGACATCAGTAGTAATAGCCGGAGGGACAGGGACCTGGGCTAACGACAAACTCTGTTTCTTTGCAGACACTTCAGGCACTTATCGCCACATGGCTATTGCGACGTCGGACTGCGGGACCGACAGTTGTACGGTTACGACGATGGTTTCCATCGCGCCACGCCCATCGGCCTGCTTCACGCCGCAAATTGGCACCGGATCATCACCTCTTGAAGTAAAGTTTAATAACTGCTCGACCCCAGCTACGGGACTGAAGTACTTGTGGTTGTTCGGCGACGGGGACACGAGCGTTGTGTCCGATCCTTTGCACACGTATACGCACGACGGATGCTACACTGTTGGGCTGCGAGTATATGATACGTGCGGAAACTACAGTACGCGCTATGACACGGTTTGTGTCGAGGGGAGTCATCTGGTTGTTCCGACTGATCAGTGGATCAACCTCTATTGCACGAACCCGACCTTCAACGGTGTGCCGCTCAGGCCCGGTGACATTGTCTCGGCGTACGATCCAAGCCACGTGCTGTGCGGGATGGAAGTGGTTAGATCCGACGGGTCCTTTGGTTTCATGCCAGTGTATCGTGACGATCCTTCATCACTCTTGGATGAGGGGGCAGATGTCGGTGACGTGATTTCCTTTGCCCTCAACGGTGCGCCGGTCTTCTCGGTTCCGGCCGTGCAGTGGACAGCGAACGGTGATCGGATTCAGGTTTGTCAATTCTCTACGCAGGTGTGCCGGAGCATTCATCTGAAAACCGGCTGGAACCTGATTTCGTGGAATGTCGAATATAGCGGCCGGATTCAGGACGCAATTCAGAGCATTCGCGGATGTGTCGACGTGGTTCTTGGTTTCGATCAGCGCGGCTTCACCTACGATCCGGCGAACGAAGAGTTTTCGACCCTTGCGACTGTCGACTACCACACTGGTCATTGGTTCCTGATGACGTGCGACACAGTTCTTGAAGTGTGTGGGCTGCCAATCAATCCGAACGACGGCATCAGCATCTTCAACGGATGGAACCTTGTCAGCTACTGGCCGCAGCAGAATCTGGCCGTGGCGGACGCGCTGGCGAGTATCATCAACTCTGTCCCAATTGTCTACTCATGGGATGACCTGATCCTTGTCTGGCTGAAGGGCGGGACAAGCTTCAATACGCTGGTTGAACTGCGCCCCTTGTTCGCGTATT
Source organism: uncultured Ignavibacteriales bacterium (assembly GCA_964540105.1). GTDB lineage: Bacteria > Zixibacteria > MSB-5A5 > GN15 > FEB-12 > DATKJY01. The sequence continues at coordinate 1,138,272 of CAZILL010000002.1, forward strand.
GGGTCAACAGCACGAGCGACGGTTTCCTGAGTTACCCCGGATTTGGTGGCGGGAGTTCGACCAAGCAGGTGGCCTCGGCGCCGTCAAGCGCGGTTGTGCCTTCGAGAGAGTGGATGTCACTCTACGGCAAGAACATCACTCTAGACGGGAGGGCTCTCGCTTCGGGATCGACGATCGAAGCCCATAGCACCGATGGGACCCTGTGCGGCTCCGGAACATACGACGCGGGTGTCCTGAAGTTTACACCGATCTACGGTCACGACGACGCGAATGCCACAACCTCGACTTACCCCAAAACTGGCGAATCCATAGCGCTGAAAGTCAACGGCTCGAAAGTGTATCCGGCGATCACCTGGACCGCAAACGGTGATCGAAAGAGAGTCGAAAACCTGTCCATGAGCCCGACGAGCGTTCGGGAAACAGTGCCGACTGCTTTCGCGCTCGGCCAGAACTACCCGAACCCATTCAATCCCAGCACGAATATCAGCTTCTCGATTCCAACGAATGCCCGCGTGCAGATCGACATCTTCAATGTCGCCGGACAGCGGGTGCGGACGCTGGTTGATCGCTCATTTGATGCCGGCGAGCACACGGTTCAGTGGGATGCCACGGACGCCTCCGGAAAGTCAGTTGCAGGAGGTATGTACTTCTATCGACTCACCTCAGGTGAGTTTGTTCAGTCGCGCAAGATGATGCTCTTGAAGTAAGGACGATTCGTGCTCGAGGAGGCTCGAGCAAAGGGCATTGAAAACTGGCGGTTCGTGATTCCCGGGCCGCCAGTTCTGTTATGCGTTAGTTTTGAGTTGGCAAACCATCGGCAGGTTCCTATTCTCATATCTCAAAGCAGGCATTGTTAACCGGAGAGGTCTATTGATAACACTTGCGTTTCATGGCGCGGCCGGAACGGTGACCGGATCCAAGTACCTGGTCAGCGTCAACGACAAGAAGATCCTTGTCGACTGTGGAATGTTCCAGGGAGCGAAAGAACTGAGAGCGCGGAACTGGACCGCGCCTCCGTTTGATCCACGAACGGTGGAGGCGATTGTCCTGACTCACGGGCATATCGACCACGTCGGCTACTTGCCGCGTCTCGGAGCTGACGGGTTCGCGGGGAGGGTTTTTGCCACGGCTCCGACCGTGGACATTGCGAGCCTGTCGCTTTTGGATACGGCTCACATTCAGACGGAAGACGCGGAATTCCGCAACAAGAAGAAACTGACCAGTCATCCGGTGGCGTTGCCGCTGTTCACGGTCGACGACGTGGAGAATGTTACGCGACGGTTCGCCGGTGTTCCGTTCGACACCTGGACGAAAATAGGGGAAGAGTTCCGCTTTCGCTACCATGTCGTCGGGCATTTGCTCGGGGCGGCGTGTGTCGAGCTCGAGCTCAACGACGGGTCACGCAAGGTCACCGTTCTGTTCTCCGGCGACATTGGCCGCTACGGCAATCCATTGACCCGAAACCCGGTGGAACCGCCACGGTGCGACTATCTGGTGTGCGAGTCGACGTACGGCGGGCGGATGCACCCGGTGGAGGACCCGTACACAGCGCTCGGCGATCTTATCAACGAGGTTGTGGCCAACAAGAGCGTCTTGCTGATTCCATCATTTGCCGTCGGGCGGACCCAGCAGATCACCTTTCTGGTAAACGAGCTCGTGGCCCACAAGCGCATTCCACCGATTCAGATTCACATCGATTCGCCGATGGCGGTGTCAGCGACGGATATCTATATCAAGTACGCAGCGTACCATGCGGTCAGTTTGGAGCGGCTTGGCGGCGCGGAGTGTGTGCTCAACGGGAAGAACGTCACGCTGCACCGCAAGCGGAAATCGTCGCAAGAGCTTAACACGCTGAAGGGGCCAGCGATCATTATTTCAGCCAGCGGGATGCTGACCGGCGGGCGGATTCTGCACCACCTGCTGAATCGCCTTGGGGACACGCGCGCAGTGGTCGCTCTCGTAGGTTTCATGGCCGAGGGGACACTCGGACGGAAACTTACCGACGGGGCGACGATGGTCTACATTCATAAGACGCCGGTGGAAGTGCGAGCGAAGATCGTGGTGATGGGCGGACTTTCGGGGCACGCTGATTACTATGAGATTCTGCATTGGCTGGAAGCGCTCGCGGAGGCTCCGCGGCAAGTGTTTGTGACGCATGGGGAGCCGTCGCAATCGGAAGCGATGGCGGCGCATATCCAACAGGAGCGGGGCTGGAGCACGCTGATACCGAAGCTGGATCAAGTGGTGGAGCTGTAGAGAACCCACGAGATGAGAATAGCGTCAGTTCACATCCCTTTTTGAGAAGGGACAAGAACTGACGCAACACTTGCAAAGTGACGGAACATTAAGAGCCCCTCAACCGCCCTTCGGGCAGTTCTCCCCAACGAGGAGAAGGGGAAGGGTCTCGGTTCTCGGGATTCTTCAGGTCTGCGAAGAATCAGACCCAGCCACGATCTTTGCTGGCCTGGGCGACACGGCTCACCGCTATAGCATACGCGGCGTCGCGCATGTAGAGCTTCCTGTTGCGAGCCAGTTCACTCACGGCATGGAAAGCCGATGTCATCTTGACATCGAGCTTGCTCAGCACTTCGTCTTTCTCCCAGAAGTAGTTCATGTTACTCTGCACTTGCTCGAAATAGCTGCAGGTGACGCCGCCGGCATTGGCAAGGAAATCGGGAATCATGAAGATACCACGCTCAGCGATCACCTTGTCAGCCTCGGGGGTGGTGGGGCCGTTGGCGCCTTCCGCAATCAGACGGACACGCTTGGCGATCTTGCCGACGTTATCGCCGGTAATCTGATTTTCTATCGCTGATGGGAAGAGGATGTCGACATTCTGCTCCAGCCAGGCGTCGCCGGGAAGAACTTCGTAGCCGAGCGATTTCGCTTTATTCTTGTCGATGCCGCCGAATTTGTCGGTGATGGTGAGGAGTTGGTCGGGGTCGATACCCGACTCTCTCTTGTACGTGTACGAGGTTTGGTCCCCTTGATCCCAGCTTGACGCACAGATCACTTTGCCCCCCAACTGCTGGTAAAGACGGATGGCGTATTGGGCGACGTTGCCGAAGCCCTGTACACTGGCCACGGTGTTGGCCGCTTTCATGCCAAGTTCTTTGAGGGCCTCGCGGACGGTGTAGACGACGCCATAGCCGGTGGCTTCAGTTCTTCCGAGCGAGCCGCCGAGTCCAACCGGTTTGCCGGTGATCAGGCCGGGGAGTTTGGCGCGGTGGATAGTCTCATATTCGTCGAGCATCCAGAGCATATGTTGAGCATTGGTCATGACATCGGGAGCAGGCACGTCGATGAGGGGCCCGATGTCGCGTGAAAGTTGACGCACCCAGCCGCGACAGATCTTCTCCTGTTCGAGCATGCTGAGGGTGTGAGGGTCGCAGATCACGCCCCCTTTGCTTCCGCCCAGGGGGATGTCGACGACCGAGCACTTCCAGGTCATCCACATGGCGAGAGCGCGGACAGTGTCGATGGTTTCGTTGGGATGGAAGCGAATCCCGCCTTTGCCGGGACCTCGAGAGTCGTTGTGTTGGACACGGAAACCGCGGAAGATCTGGACGGAGCCATTGTCCATCCGAACCGGGATGCTGAAGTGGTATTCGCGACTCGGGACACGAAGGAGTTCGCGGGTGGCTTTGTCCAGGGCGAGGATGTCGGCAGCTTTGTCGAACTGAGCCTGGGCCATGGCAAAGGGGTTGAATGATTTGCTTTCCATTTACTTTCTCCTCGAAGGTTGTAGTCGATGTTTTACGGTCGCGCAACGCATGCAGAATCATTGCCGATCGCAAGCAAGCGGCTCACGTTAGGTGGGCGTGACGAACGAGCAATCGCGGGTGCCGATTTGGTCTTCATAGTGGCGGTATGGTGTGAGGATTTCTGGAAAATGTCAAGTATTTCTATAATGGAGAAATAAGGTACGTGACGGCGGGTACAGTACATTAAGGTGTTGTTACACAATATGATACATAGCCTCGCGACTGTGTTTGGCGAAACTGAAAAGGTAGAAGTATGTGAAAAAATGTACGATTTCGATGCGGCCGAGAGCCTGCAAAGAGGGGAACAGCCTTGACTTTCGGGGGACTTGGGGTATTTTGGATTTTTGGCAAGAAGGAACCATATGCAAGTACCGTTTTTGGATTTACAGGCTCAGTATCGATCGATCAAAACAGATCTGGATAGCGCTATACAATCGGTTCTGGACAAGTCCTCTTATGTCCTTGGACCGGCGGTGGCGGAATTTGAAAAACAGTTTGCAACCTATTGTGGCTCTCGCGAGTGTGTTGGAATTAACAACGGGACCAACGCGTTGATGGTGGCGCTACGGGCGCTCGGGGTTGGGCCGGGAGACGAGGTAATCACGGCCGCCAATACCTTCATCGCGACCGCCGCAGCAGTTGCCCACACGGGAGCAACACCGGTTCTGGTCGACGCCGACCCGGTGAGTCGCACGATTGACCCAGCGTTGATCGAGCGGGCGATCACGAAGAAGACCAAGGTAATCATTCCTGTGCATCTGTATGGTCGAACGGCGGATATGGATCCGATTCTGGCGATCGCGGCGAAGCAGAATCTGGTCGTGCTTGAAGATGCCGCGCAAGCTCACGGTGCGAAATATAAGGGGCGTCTGGCGGGATCGATGGGGCGGATGACCGGTTTTTCGTTCTATCCGGGTAAGAATCTTGGAGCATACGGAGAAGGGGGAGCGATTACAACCTCCGATCCGGAACTGGCGCGGGTTTCGCGGATGCTTCGGGATCACGGCTCGGAGCGGAAATACTACCACGACATGCTGGGGTACAACGCTCGCCTTGAGGGGATTCAAGGAGCGGTGCTGGGTGCGAAGCTGAAGTATCTGGACAAATGGAATGCAGAGCGGAATCGCGTCGCCAAGCGATACAATGAATTGTTGAAGGGAAGTGCGGCGCGTGTCCCTGACATGAACCCGGGTTATTTCCAGGTGTTTCACTTGTACGTGGTAGAGGTCGATCGCAGGGAAGAGTTGCAGCAGTTCCTGCAGGGGAAGCAGATTTCGACCTTGATTCACTACCCGGTGCCAATCCATATGCAGAAGGCTTTTGCGCATTTGGGATATCGGGTCGGAGAATTCCCGGTGACGGAGCAGATGGCGGGGCGGATTCTGTCGCTGCCGATGTTCCCCGAACTGACCGACGAGCAGATCCGGTTTGTGGCGGAGGGGATCAAGGAGTTCTTTGGCGACAAGTGACCGCGGCCGATCATCGTCGAGGCTATATGTGGTCGCTGTTGCAGCGATTGTTATGATCATTTTGTCGATACGGCTGTATCGCATTGACGCCGATCCGCCGGTTGAGCTGTCGCGCTCGTCCGATGTGTATACGGATACCGGCCAGTACACGATATTCGCCCGATACTTTATCCAGACCGGGCAGTTTAATCCGCTTCATGATTATCGTTTCAGTGTTTTCCTCAAGTCATCGGTGACGGCTCTGGCGGTTGTCGTATTCAAACTTCTGGGGGTAGGCGTATGGCAGTCGAATCTGATAGGGGTGTTGTACGCGTTCGGAGCGCTGATGTTGTTTGCGCTCTTCCTCTGGCGCGTGGCCGGAAAGTGGACTTTTGCGCTCTTTCTGCTGTTCGCCGGCCTGGATTTCAATCTCCTCTTCTATGGGCGGCTTCCGTTTCTCGAACACGCAATGGCCTTCTGGGTGTTCCTGGGGTTGGTGTTGATAACGTACGGACGAGGGTGGGCGCCCTTTCTGCTGGGTGGAATGGCGTTGGGGGTGGGAATTTTCTTTGGAAAGATCGTCGGGATGGTGTTCCTGTTTCCATTCAGCTGTTACTTCCTCTATCGCATGCTCAATAATGATGAACGCTTTCCCAGGATACGATGGACAAAAGTGGGGCTGTTTGCCCTTGGATTTACCACGACCACACTCTTCTGGTATTTCTTTACGTACCTGCCCATGAAAGCGCTGGTAGCGGGATATCTGGAAGAGCAGACGGTCTCGCTCTATGGGAGTCCGGAAGCGCTCAATTCGGTTGGGGACTTCTTCTACAAGTTGCTGACTTTTGGCATCTTCTCGCAGCTCAACACACGGGAGTTTCTGCCGCTGGGGCTGGCGGCAGGATTCATTGGGATGGTCGCTTATCATGCCGTGTCATGGAGAGGCTGGAAGACCGGCTTTGGGCGCTGGAATGCGGGGCATCTGTTCATCGCGGCGATGATCGTCGCGTTCTGGGGAGCACTGATGATCTGGAATTATCGTCCACTACGATATCAGCTGGTGATATTGTACGCAGTCCTGGGAGCCTCGGCGGTCGTTGTTGAACGGATTATCGGGCCGTGGCGGCCGGCGACCCGTGCCCGCACGCCAGTCCTGTTCTTTCCTCTGTGCGCGCTGATAGTCGCGATACCTGTCTATTTTGTTTTGGGACTGGTAATGGCCACGCTGGGCAAAGAGTTCTTCTTTGATAATTCGCATTTCCTGATCGCCGCGGTGTCGGCCTTGATTTCCGCCGGAATCATGGCATCGATCTTCTGGTATCGGCGAGGAGGGATCAGGTATAGCAAAATAGCAGCATATGGTGCGGCGGGTACGCTCGTCGCGCTGATTCTGGGCACATCGGTGTGGCACTATGGGTCGTGGGTTCAACGCGCGACCTACATCATTCGCGATACGAGTGAGGAATTGCCGAAGATTCTCTCGCCGGAAGCGATCCTGGCGGGGCCATTTGCACCGAATCTTACAGTTGGCTCATCGCTCAAGGCGGTGATCCACATGTTCGGAGTTTCCCGGGCGGACACGACGCTGTTTACCCATTTCCCCGTGACGCACTTGATCCTCGACGAGCAGAATGAAACGCTGGCCAGGCGAGATTATCCAGAGATGATGCAGAACAGCACGCTGGTATTCAGCTGTCTGGTGGGACAGCAAAAAGTACGACTTTGGCGAATTGCGGCAGGTTCGGGCAACAGACTGGCGGGAAGTTATCCGATTTCACTGTACGAGGGGATGCAGCATTTCAGCATCATCGGCGATTCCGTGCTGGCGCGGCAATACACGAGCAAATACCTTGAAGCATACCCGGACAATTTCGCGGGATATGGTCTTCTTGGGTATCAGGCATGGCAAGAAGGCAGATTCGACGAAGCGGAGCGGTACTTCAAGAAAGGGATTGAGTTTTCGCCGACAAACTACCTTCTTATTTCCATCTTGGCGCGATTCTATCGTGATCGATATGTCGCAACTGCCGATGAATCGGTGAAGCAGAAAGCGCTTCGAGAATACGAGCGAGTGTTGTTTTTTGTTCCGGCGACTAAGGTGGCCCGGAAGGAATACGAAGAACTACGGGATCATGACGCATGGCAATTGAGGAAAGATACCAATTCATAGTTTCGACAATCGTTCCGGCCATGAATGAAGAGGGGAACATTGACGAGTTCTGTCGATTGTTTTCAGAGATGCTGGCGCGAGCCCCTTTTGCGGGGGAACTCGTGTTTGTCGACGATGGATCGACCGATGGGACTCTGGTGAAGATCCAGGCGAACGCTGAGCGATACGATTTTGTTCGTGTGGCGGTTCATCAACGGAATCGTGGATTAACGGAAGCGCTTCAGACCGGGTTTGCGGCGTCGAAGGGAGACGTTTTCGTGTTCTACCCTGCCGACCTTCAGTACTTGCCAGAGGATATTCCCGCCCTGGTGGCGCCGATTGCTCATGGGGCCGATATCTGCACTGGATGGAAGCAGGGAAAGTATAACAAGAAGCTCGTATCCACGATCTACAATGCATTCAGTCGGCGCCTGTTTGGCCTGAAGGTTCATGATCTCAACTCGGTGAAAGCGTTCCGGCGCGCCGTGGTCGAGAGTATTTTCCTGCGCAGAGATTGGCATCGATATCTGGTCGTGCTGGCTGCGAATGAGGGGTATCGGGTGGAAGAGGTTAAGATCGCGCTCTACCCGCGTCACTCGGGAAAGACAAAGTTCTCGATCTGGCGGATCCCGGTCGGCGTGCTCGATATGCTGGCCGTTAAGTTCCAGATCACGTTTGCCAGAAAGCCACTTCTGTATTTTGGACTGGCGGGCGCGTTGCTGCTGATGATGGGGCTGCTGGTGGGTTTGTACGCTGTTTACGAACGATATGTGCTCGGAATGGGACAGCGCCAATGGTTGTACTTGGTGATCCTCCTGGCCGGACTCGGGCTGGGGTTGTTCATGCTGGGGTTCATGTCGGAAGGGCAGGCGGCCGCTCGCGAAGAGATCAGCGACCTTCGTCGAAAGACCCAGGCGCTTCTCGACGAGATGAAGAAAGGTCAGCGATCCTGAGCCTCGAACGCCCTGATATCGCCGCCAGTCTTTAGTTGATTGCACATCCTCTCTTTGCTTTCGTCGGATATGTCTGCCCGCAAGGTTCTGCTCCTCTCAGCGAAGGTATTGCTCACCGCGCTGATCGTTTACTATCTCTTCCTGCAGGTGTCGGAGCATTGGGCGGAAGTGCGGGACCATCAGTGGGAGATCAACTGGTGGATTCTGGCAGCGTCGATTCTGGTTGGAATTGCCTCGTTCGTCATCTTTTCATCCACATGGTCATTGATTATTACAAGCTTCGGGTTTCATGTCAGTCGGGGCATGGCGTACCGGATTTCTTATCTGGCGAATCTCGGGCGATACCTTCCGGGGAGAATCTGGCAGGTATTCGGGATGCTGTATATGGCGAAGAAAGTTGGGGTTTCGGAAGAGGCGACGGCTTCGTCGTTTGTGATCAACCAGATGTTTGCGATTCCGGCCTCGTTTCTCGTCTTTGCGCTGGCAGTTTGGCTGGAGCCGCGAATGCTTATCGATCAGGTGGCGTTACTGGGCGAAGGGAGCTCTTACCTGATGACGGGGGGACTCTTGTTTCTGTGCGCAATCGTGATATTCTGGCCGGGGCCGATTCTCGCTTTCGGAAACTGGGTGTTGAGAGCTCTCAAGAGATCGCCGGTCAACTTTCGACTGGACAAATCTGTTGCCCTGAAAGTGTTTGCGGGTTATTTTTTTGGTTGGATTGTTCAAGGAGCGGCCTTCTGGTTGTTTCTGGAAGCAATCGCGCCAGGCAATTCACCAGCACTGGTTGCGAGCGCGGGGATCTATAACGCTGCGTACCAGATCGGCTACTTGGCGTTATTTGCGCCCGGAGGTTTTGGACCGCGCGAGCTTGTAATGGGAGCGTTGCTGACCCCGTTTCTCGGACCGACGGCGGCGGCGTTTGCGATTCTTTCGCGGCTTTGGTCGATTCTGGTCGAGTCACTTGCCGCAGCGCTCGCGCTGTTGGTCAGGAAATGAGGAAGGGTATCAGGAAATTGAAATGATCTGCAGAGGATGTCGTTGACCAAGAAGCCAAATATCTCGGGCACGCGTTCCGGCGCGTTGAGACGATCAGGATTTGATCCGGAAACGTCACCTTATTTCGTTCCGACAGTACTTGCACTTCTCTTTGTGTTGCTGGCTATTCTGTTTGGCAGCTTTCTGTTTTCGGACAAGATGCTGTACATGTCGGACCAAATTCAAGCCGGCGTGTTCTTTCGCTCGTTGTTGGTTAATTCAGTTGACGCCCATGGCTCAGTACCGTCGTGGAACCCGTACATCTTTGGCGGGATGCCGTATGTCGACGCTTTTCACGGCGATATTTTCTACCCGCTTTCGATCCTGAAGTTCTTCGGCTCCCTCTATCGCATGCTCGGTATGAATCTGTTTCTGCATATCTTTCTGGCGGGACTGTTTATGTATTTCTGCGGCCGCCAGTTTGCCTTGTCAAAGGTGGCGGCGCTTATGGCCGGGGCGTGTTACATGTTCGCAGGGTATCTGATCTCACTGGTGTCGCCAGGGCATGATGGAAAGATCTTTGTCACCGCGCTCTTCCCACTCGTGATGTTGTTCCTTGACCGTGGATTTGAGCGCAAGCCATTTTTCAATTTTTCGCTGCTCGGGTTGGTGATCGGCCTGGTGATTTTGACACCGCATCCGCAGATGGCGTATTTCACGCTATGGGCGGTGAGCGCGTACACACTCTACCGGCTGGTCAGAATCTACCTTGAGAGCAAGAAGCTCATGAACGTTTTGCGACCGGGGCTGCTGGTCGGTTATGCCGTGGTTGTGGGGCTACTGATTTCGGCGGTTCAGTTCTATCCCGGGTATTTCTACACAACGCATTTTTCGCCTCGTGCCGACACCAAGCAGGGGTGGGACTGGGCGACGTCGTGGTCGATGCACCAGGAGGAAGCGTTCTCACTGCTGATACCAGAATTCGCCGGAACGACCACGCAGAAAGTTGAAACGTATTATTGGGGAAAGAATCCGTTCAAGGACAATAGCGAGTCGGCTGGGGTGGTGACGATCTTTGTCGCGCTAATCGGCCTCTTCTTCTCGAAGCGCAGGGGGGCGTATTTCTTCGGTGGACTTGCGCTATTCGCGCTCATCTATGCGTTGGGCGGGACGACGCCACTGTTCTATCTCTTTTTCTATACAATTCCAAAAGTGGCCTCGCTTCGGGCGCCTTCGATGATCATGTTTCTGTTTCTCTTCTCGGCGTCGATGTTGGCTGGTATGGGAGTACAGTCTCTTGTCGATCGCCAGAGGGAAGCGAGCGCGGCGAGAGAAAAGCGCCTGCAATACCTGCTGATCGGATTTCCTTTGTTCTCGTTTTTCATGGCGATAGCGTTTTCGATCGCCGGAAAAGGGATGCTGTCGGCCTGGTGCTCAGTGTTCTACAGTGAGGCCGCGACGACCGAAGTCCAGCAGGGGTTCAGCAAGCTTGATGTCGCGTTTCGGAATCTGCCGGCAATCCAGAGCGGAGCATGGCTGGCGTTTCTATTCGTAGCCGTGGCGGCTGTTCTGATCTGGCTCTATCGAGCCGGAAAGGCAGGCGCGGGCGTTCTGGCGGCACTCGTGCTGGTACCGGCTATCGACGGGGCCCGGTTCAATCGACGGTTTGTGGACGTTTTTGATCAATCCCAGAATTGGTCGGAGACCCCGTTGACACAGATGCTGGCGAAGGATACCAGTTCGTTTCGAGCGCTGAACCTGACCAAGCCAAATGACGATATGCTTCCGTTTCATGGTTTTGAAGTTGTGGTTGGTTATCACGGAAACCAGCTTCGCTGGTACGATGATCTGCTGGGCGGGCCGCAGCTGGCGAATGTGCAGAACCCGCGAGTGTTGAACTTGCTGGGGACGAAGTATCTGGTCGTCCCAGCGGGAATGAATATACCCGAAGGCTATTTCGGAGCGAATTCGGTGAAATCGATAGGGGCTTTCGGTCAGGTCCAGCTGCTGCGAAACGAAAACGCTTATCCGCGAGTCTATTTGGTCAATCAGTATCGAGTGTTTCACGATCGGAAGGATATCTACCCGCTCGTTGTCACGGGCGGCGAGAATCTCCGCCAGGTCGCGTATCTCGAGGAGGAACCGGAGATTCCGGTTGTGCAGAATGAAATCGGATCTGATTCAGCGTGGGTGATATCTCACGCCGCCGATTCGGTCGTGATTGGGGTCGCCTGTTCTGCCAACAGGCTGCTGGTATTGACGGACACGTATTACGATGCATGGCAAGCGAGCGTGGATGGGAAGCCGGTTAGGGTGCAGCGGTCGTACGGCGCCCTTCGGGCGATCGTGGCACCATCGGGCGCAAGGCAGGTGACGTTTCGCTACAATTCGTCGCGTTACAGCACGGGGAGGATAATTACCTGGTTGACATCGTTGTATTTGCTGTCTATTATCGGCTTCACTGTTGTACGGCAACGTCTGGAAAAACGGAAAGAACAACCGGAGAAGGAATGAGTCATACCCAACGGGCCTTGATTATTTTCCCGACCTACAACGAACGGGATAACATCGAGAAAATAGTGCACGCCGTCCTGCCTCTTGACCCGCGCATTCATGTCCTTATCGTGGACGATAATTCTCCCGACGGTACAGGAGAGATCGCGGACCGATTGGCGGGGGCGGAGCAAAAAGTGCGCGTTCTGCATCGGGAAAGAAAAGAGGGTCTGGGGCGAGCCTACATCGCCGGTTTCAAATGGGCTCTCGAGCAGAAGTTCGATTTCATTCTCGAGATGGATGCCGATTTTTCCCATGGACCGGAGTACATTCGAGACTTCCTGCGCGAGATACAACATCATGATCTGGTGCTTGGGTCGCGCTATATTTCAGGAGTGAACGTGATCAACTGGCCGATGTCGCGGCTGTTGCTCTCTTTCTTCGCGAACAAGTATACACACTGGGTGACCGGCCTGCCGCTCAAGGACGCGACGGGCGGGTACAAGTGTTTTCGCAGGGAGGTGCTTGAAGCGATCAATCTGGATGAGGTGAAGTCGTCGGGATACTCATTCCAGATCGAGATGTCGATGCGGGCCTGGAAGAAGGGCTTTCGCCTCAAGGAGATCCCGATCGTTTTTTATGAGCGTCAGGCGGGAACCTCCAAGATGTCCAAGCGAATAGTTCGGGAAGCCATCTGGATGGTGTGGTTGTTGCGCTGGAAGTCACTCATAGGCAAGTTTAACTGAGCTTGACGTCGTTGTCGGACTCTATCATCGTTTCCATCGTCATCGTCACTCACAATTCACTTCCGCGAGTCCGCGAATGTCTCCAAGCGCTGTCGGCATCTCAAGGGGTCGACAGGTGTGAACTGATCGTGGTCGACAATGGATCAACCGACGGCACATCCGATGTTGTCAGAGGTTTATGTGAGCAGGTTCTGATCATACACAACAAACGCAACGTTGGTTTTGCCGCAGCTTGCAATCAGGGGGCGTCGAAAGCACGCGGAGAGTACCTGTTGTTCTTAAATCCAGATGTCTGCCTTGACCGCGAGGCGATTTCGAAACTAATCAGAGTTGGAGCGGAGTATCCGAGGGGGGGATTGGTATCAGCAAGATTGCGAAATCCGGATGGATCGTTCCAGCCGACCTGTCGCAATCTGCCAACTGTTGCGAATATTTTCTTTTCGCGTGGATCGCTCCTTGGACGGGTATGGCCGGAGTCGAGGCTGTACACGCTCGGAGATTCTCGGGAGGTGATCGCGGTGCCGGCGGTCTCGGCAACGGCGGTTGTGATCAAGCGAGAGTTGTTCGATCGGTTGGGTGGATTCGATACGCGCTTCTTCATGTACATGGAAGATACCGATTTGTCGCTCAGGCTTGGTCAGAACGGGCATGAGAATCTCTTTGTGCCAGAAGCCGGAGGAGTACATTACTGGGGAGAGGGGAGTCGTGCCGGCAGGGTAACACGCGCGGTGCGCCACCATGGTTCGGTGTACAAGTACTTCTTGAAACATGTGCCAAACGGATTTTCAACGGTTCTGCTGCCGGCGCTCCTGGCTGTCAATCTCTTCTTCGTCGTTCTCACGGCGCCATTCAGGAGAGGGAACTCCTGGTGACGAACATTCAGATGTTGTTGGCAGCGCTGTTTAGCGCATTCCTGGCGCTCGTTCTGCTGCCAGCGATGATTCGTTTGAGTGAGCGATTTGACCTGTATGACTTTCCGGGACGTCACAAACGTCACAAACGACCGGTGTCGTTTCTGGGGGGAGCCGCGCTGTATGGGGTAATGTGGATCACAATCGTCGTGGCGTCATTCATCTCGAACCAATTTTTCGACGAGCTTTCGGGCTCGATTGGGTACATCTATCTCGGAACGTCGATCGTCTTTCTCATTGGTCTGATCGATGATCTGCGGCCGTTGTCCGCGTGGGCAAAACTGCTCGCGCAAGTGACGGCGGGAGTGGCGCTCTATGCGGGGGGAATGCAGGTCGATCCGATTTCACTCCCTCTTCTTGGTCAGCTGTCGATCGGATCCTGGTCACTGGTGATCACAGTGGCGTGGGTGGTTGCGCTGACGAACGCCGTCAACCTGATCGACGGGCTCGACGGATTGGCCACGGGCGTATCTCTGATAGCAGCTGTGACCCTCGCAATCGTCGGATACAACTATTCGATTGGGGGCGCCCTGATCTTCGCAATCGCGCTGATCGGCTTCCTATCGGTGTTCATCTTCTTCAATCGATCTCCAGCAAGGGTATTTCTGGGAGATTCGGGTTCGCTGCAGATTGGATTCTATTTTGCGGTGATATCGCTGGTGGTACCACTGAAGTCGTATACGGCGGCCGCGCTCTATGTACCAATGCTGGCATTGGGGGTTCCGCTCCTGGAGGCGGCGAGCTCATTTCTGCGGCGTTTCGCAAGCGGCTCGAATATCCTGCAGGCTGACCGGCGGCATCTGTTTCACTACTTGGCGCACGCGGGTCTTGGTCCGCGGCAGATCGTCCTCGTGTTCTGTTCTCTGTCAGTGCTTTTTGGACTCGCGGCTTTGGGGATGTTGGTGTGGGATAGAGTGATAGTGATCAGCGTTCTGGCTCTTTTTATGGTTGTTATTTTCATCGGGTTCTTTATCTTTGTCGCGAGTTCGAGTCGCGCCCAGAGAAAGCGACTGAAGCCTCGGTGAACCCTACAGGGCGGATTGTGGAACGATACCAATGGCAGAGGGCCCGTACTTAGAATTTGAGCGTCCGATCATGGAACTGGAGAAGAAAATCTCCGGCATGAAAGACTTTTCCGTGGGGGAGAATATCGAGCTCAGTGGTGAGATTGCGTCGCTCGAAAAGAAGCTGGAGCGACTGCGGGAGGAAATCTACTCCAGTTTGACCCGGTGGCAGCGGGTGCAAATTTCGAGGCATCCCAGGCGGCCGTACACGCTCGATCATATCAGTTTGATCGCGACAGACTTCATCGAAATCCACGGAGACCGTACTTTTGCTGATGACAAGGCAATGGTCTGTGGGTTAGCAACGATTGACGACGTGCGCGTTGTAATCGTGGGCCAACAAAAGGGTCGCGACACGAAACAGAAATTAGTCAGGAATTTTGGTATGGCTCACCCCGAAGGGTATCGCAAGGCGCGCCGCGTGTTCCTGATGGCGGATCGATTCAATCTGCCGATTGTCATTCTGATTGATACCCCGGGAGCGTTTCCGGGAATTGCCGCAGAGGAGCGCGGTCAGGCGGAAGCTATTGCCAAGAACATTGAGACAATGTTCGAGTTGAAGGTCCCGATCGTCGTGGTTATTATCGGTGAAGGAGCGTCGGGCGGAGCGCTGGGGATCGGGATCGGTGATCGAGTCATGATGATGGAGTATGCGTGGTATTCGGTGATTTCGCCGGAGGGATGCGCGGCTATTCTCTTTCGCGACGCGGCACGGGCACCGGAGGCGGCCGAGGCGCTGAAGCCGACCTCAGAGGATCTGTTGAACCTGGGGATCGTGGATAAAGTCATACCCGAGCCCCCCAGCGGCGCCCACACCGACTGGAGAGCTGCTGCGGCGCTGGTCAAAGCGGAGATTCTGACCGCGCTGAAAGAGCTGTCGGGCAAGCCTGTCGAGGAACTGCTGAGAGAGCGACACGCGAAGTATCGTCGCATGGGCGAATTCCGGGAGATTTGACGAGATCTGTTATGCCGTTGTCACCCGTCTTGATTGCGATGCTTGTCTGCCCGAAGTGTAAAGGGAAACTCGCGTATGAAGAGAAAGAGAACAGTCTGGACTGCCGTTCATGCCGGCTCCGGTATCGTATTACGGATGATATTCCGGTTCTGCTGGTTGATGAAGCAGCACCGTTTCAATAAGGGTCTTGAGTATGAAACTTTCCAAATTTTGTGATGAGAATCTGATCGTCTTCAATCTGAAGGCCACGACGAAGGATGGAGTGATCGAAGAACTCGTCGATCTGGCCTCGAACTCCACGATGATCAAGGATCGCGAAGAACTTCTGGGAGATGTCCGGGAGCGAGAGAATCTGGTAACTACTGGTGTTGGATACGGCGTGGCGTTCCCGCACGCGAAGACGAGAGCGGCGAAGGGAATTGTGATTGCCTTCGGCCGGAGCGTCAGAGGGGTTGAATTCGACGCCATGGACCAGCAACCAGTACATCTGTTCTTCCTGATCGCAGCTCCTGAAGACGCGATCGGGGCGCACTTGAACGTGATGGCTCGGCTGGGCTTCCTGATGAAGTCGGAAGAGAACCGACAGAAGTTGATTCAGGCAGGGTCGCCGGGCGACGTGCTCGCTCTGATTGACAATGTGAATTGACCGTGCTGGTCGGCAGGACGCCGTGACCCATGGGATGGAATATCAATCTCTTCAGCCGGTACTGGCGTAAACTGCATATCGTTTTCATCATTATCGTAGGCTTGGCGCTCGCCTACCGCGACGTCGGGCTCAGCAGCGTTGTCGGGGAAGTAACTCTCAGAGTATTCTATTTTCCTTTCTATCGCGTCAAGAGCTCAATTGACGCCCTGATCGCCGTCAACAGTGAGAATGAACGGTTGAGGCTGGGGCTGGCGGATGCGATGACCAAAGTGGCGCTGCTTGAAGAAGCAGGGCGCGAGAATATCCGACTGCGGGCAGTCATCGGGTTCGAGCCTCCACTCGGATACATACTGCTGCCCGCAGAGGTGATCACGGTCTCGGGGGACCGAATGCCGATTGCCGCGGTGATCAACCGGGGCGCTCGGGACGGGGTGACGGTGGGGCAGCCGATCATCAACGAGGAAGGGTTGATCGGTCGCATCGTTTCCATCACGAATAGCTTCTCGACAGTACAGCTTCTGACCGATCCGGCCAACCGCGTTGCCGTGCGGGTCGCGGAAAGCAGAGAGATGGGGATTGCCAAGTATGTCATGGGGAGAGGATTGATTGTAGATAACATTCCGGTGCGCGGCGATGTCAAGCCCGGTGACCAGATCCTTTCCTCAGGGTTGGGAGGCGTCTACCCACGCGCCCTCGTCGTGGGGACTGTGATCGCCGTGGATCACTCGGAGAATGACCCATTCGCACGGGTGCGATTGGCGCCGGCCGCAGATTTCAATTCGCTGGATGAACTCTTTGTACTCAAATCGGGTGGGCGATGACAGTCCTGCCGTACTTTCTCATGCTCATCGTGATCGCTTTCTTTCGGGTAGTATTGGGACCAGCGACGACGCTTTTCGGAATCGCTATCAATTTTCCCGCTCTCTTAGTTCTGTCGGTGGCGATATCGCGGACGGAACTGACTACGCTCTGGTTCGGCTTCTGGGCCGCGCTGGTGGCGACCGCCATTACACCTGACTTCATGGGCTGGCAGATCCTTGCGACGTCCGGGCTGGCGGTCGCGGCGTTCCACGCCCGCGAGCGGCTGAACCTTGACTCTCTGGTGGCTAAGCTGTCGATTCTCTTTGTGGGGATATTCCTTCACAATGTCATTACTGTCCTGATCGAGCAGCCTGAAGGGTTTCTGTATCAGCTCTGGCGAACCGCCTTTCCTGGAGCGGTCTACACCGCCTTTCTTGCCTGGCTCTACTTCTACATTCGCCGTGAGCTATTCGGTCTCAGGAGGGTGCGCTCAGGAAACTGAGGCATCGGACTGCGGGATGGACCGACATGGACTGACGCTTCAGGGACGCGAGAAGATCGCGCTACTGGTGATAGCCAGCGTGATCATCGTCGTCATGAGCGGATTGGTCAAACTTCAGATCGTCGAACACAAGGAAATGGCCGAATTGGCGGAGAACAACCGCATTCGGGTGGTTCCGATTGAGTCGCATCGCGGGTTCATGTATGATCGCGATGAGCGGGTGATTGTCGGTAATCGGCCCTCGTACACGGTGGCGGTGGTGCCGGCGGAAGAGGCAAAGGGGAAGACAGTCCCCAATCTTTCGCGGTTATTGGGGTTCGATACGACGCAGATGCGCAATCGAATTCGCAAGAATCTCGCCAGCCCCTACCAGCCGTCGGATGTCAAGCGCGATATTCCCTTTGAGATAGTGGCCGTGCTCGAAGAGCAGAATACGGAGTTCCCGGGAGTGAACTACCAGCTCGACCAGGTTCGTCAATACGGGGTCGAGCTCGGAGCGGAATCATTCACCGGTCATGTGGGCGAAGTTTCGGAACGTGAGCTGGCACGAGCGCCGAAGGGGGAATATCGGCTCGGGAGTACGATCGGCAAGAAGGGACTGGAGAAGCAATATGATCGCTGGATCAGGGGATTAGAGGGGACAGCCTTTATCGAAGTGACCGCGTTCGGGGAGATCCTTGGACAATACGAGGGGAAGCCGAAGGTGGAACCAACGGCTGGCTCGGATCTGCTGTTGACGATTGACAATGACGTTCAGACCGCATGCGTGCAGGCACTGGATTCGTTCTGCTGTGGCGCAGTAGTTGCGATTGACCCCCGAAGTGGGGAAGTGCTGGCCATGACCTCGTTCCCGGGATTTGACCCTAACGTGTTTTCCTCGTTCATCTCTGACAGTCTCTGGCAGGCGATCATGAATGATTCCACTCACCCGCTGCTGAACCGACCCATGAACGGACTCTACCCACCAGGCTCGACCGCGAAGGTCATCACCCTCGGGGCGGGGCTGGAAGAGGGATTGATCGATGAAGGGAGTGTCTTTCGTGGCTGCGGCGGAGGAATGCAATTCGGGAATCGGTATTTCAAGTGTTGGGAGAAGCGCGGGCACGGCGTGCTTCAAGCGGTGCACGCTGTTGAGCATTCGTGCGACGTCTATTTCTATCAGCTCGGGCTTCGCGAAGGCGTCGATCTCCTGAGTCGCTACTACGAACTTTGCGGATTTGGCAAACAGACCGGCATTGATCTTCCCAACGAGTCCCCTGGTCTGAATCCGAGCGGAAAGTACTACGATAAGCGGTATGGCAAGAACGGCTGGACTCGATCGCTGGTCCTTAACAATGCGATCGGACAGGGAGAGATTCTTGTGACGCCGCTTCAGCTGGCGCAGTTGTATTGCGGAATCGCGAATTGGGGAACAGTGTACCGACCTCACCTCGTTCGTTCAATTCGCAAAGCGGATGGAGAGGTGAGTCCGGTGCAACCCGAGGTGGCTTTCAAACTTCCTTTTTCAAACAAGACGCTGTCGATTTTGCGTGAAGGATTGCGGTTGGTCGTTGAGGGAGGGGGCGGCACGGCACGGAGGCTGAAAAATAAGTATTACTCGATCTGCGGTAAGACCGGCACAGCTCAGAACCCGCATGGGAACGATCACTCGTGGTTTGTGGGTTACGCTCCGTTCGATGCTCCGGAGATTGTAGTCTGTGCGGTGATCGAGAATGCTGGTCACGGGTCGGCGGTGGCTGCCCCGGTCGCGGGCAAAGTGATCGAAGCATACATGTTCAAGAAACTCGGCATACCCACCGTAGTGGAGGCACCGGTGGACAGCGCTCGGAGTAGCAGTCGATGGTAACGCTCGATTATCGACAACTCGACTGGAAACTGATCGCCGCGGTTCTTCTGCTGTCCGTCATAGGGATTGTGACGATCTTCTCTGCGCAGTACTACGCCGACTCTGCGTTCAAACAGACCTATTACCTTAGACAATTTCTATGGCTTGCAATCGCCCTTCTGGCCTTCGTGGCAGTGATTCACTTTCCGTATCGAATCTACGAGGCGGGGGCGTACTGGGCGTATGCAATCTCTCTGGCGCTGCTGGTATTGGTGCTGGCTGTGGGGAGTTCGCGGATGGGGGCCTCGCGGTGGTTTTCGCTGGGATCGTTCAGCGTTTCTCCGTCAGATATCGCCAAGGTTGCCTGTCTGCTGACCCTTTCGCGATTCTTTGCTTACACGCATCTGCCACCTGCATCCAAGCGCAGACTGTCCCTTTCGGCGATTCTGGCGCTGGCGCCAATGATGCTGGTTCTGAAACAGCCCGATCTCGGGACATCGCTGGTCTTTGGAATGATGCTGATGGCGTTGTGGTTCTGGTCCGGTTTGTCACCCTGGTACCTGCTGTTGATCTTGTCCCCTCTGGTATCGCTGGTGACCGCCTTCTATTGGCTGTCGTGGGCGATCTACTTTGTCGTGTTGATCATCTTTCTGGGTTTGATCAGACCCGGGCTGCTGTTTTCGATTGTGATGGTGATTCTCAATCTTGTTTTCGGGATGATAACCCCGATGATCTGGGATCGTTTACGAGACTATCAAAAAATGAGAATACTCGTGTTTCTCGATCCCGGACATGATCCCCGCGGAGCCGGCTACCAGATCATTCAATCGAAGATCGCGATCGGTTCGGGTGGAATTTTCGGACGCGGGTATTTGAACGGGTCCCAAGCCCGCCTGGACTACCTTCCGGAGCGTCACACGGACTTCATCTTTTCAGTCCTCAGCGAGGAGTTTGGGCTCTGGGGGTCGCTAGTAGTTGTGGGGTTGTTTGCCTTTGTGTTCTATCGATGCCTGCGAATAGCGGTACAGTGCCGGTCGAAATTTGCCTCGACCGTTGTGTTCGGCGCGATGGCAATCTTCTTTTTCCAGTTCTTCGTCAACGTTGGGATGACACTCGGAGTTATGCCGGTCACTGGTTTGCCACTGCCGTTCGTCAGCTACGGAGGCACGGCGCTGATCACGTCATGGGTGTTAGTCGGGCTGATTATTACTCTCGACTATTATCGCTCTGAATACTGAGAGAGCGTGGAAGACTGAGCAATGCTGACACCTAAAGTCTTGTATGGCTGCGCTCGGGGGGATGTCGTCTACGAAACTTGAGGATATTGCCGACAATGTATGATGTTGACTCCGAGAAGGCATTGTGGAGTATGTGTTGCCCCCCTGTGTACATGGCAGCGTTACTCTCCGTAGATGGCGGGGCATACGATTTCGGGGGAATGACTTGACACCCGTGAACAGGGCGGATTATTTGACGGGTAGGGGACGAGAAGAAGCGAGGATGATATGAACGTGGGTTTGCTCACTGGAGGGGGAGACTGTCCGGGTCTTAACGCGGTTGTCCGCGCTATTGTCCACAAGGGAAGCGCCCGCTACGGGTTTCAGCTCTATGGAATTCACGAGGGATGGAAGGGGCTTATGGGAGATGGTGCGGTTAATCCGTTGACCTCGGGAGATGTGGCCAATGTCCTCAAGTTAGGCGGGACTATTCTCAAAACCTCGCGCACGAATCCGTTCAAGGATGACAACGGGGTAGAGATCATCAAGAAGAACATGGTGAAGCATGGATTGGAGTGCCTGATTGTCATCGGCGGCGTAGATACGCTTGGTGTTGCCGCAAAGCTCTCCACAAGCGGCGTGAAGTTAGTTGCGGTGCCGAAGACAATCGACAATAACGTGTGGGGCACCGACCGAACCTTTGGTTTTGATACGGCGGTCAATGTTGCGACCGAAGCCATAGACCGCATCCGCACGACCGCGGAGTCGCATAATCGGGTCTTTGTGGTTGAAGTCATGGGGCGCGACACGGGATGGATCGCGCTTGAGTCGGGAATAGCGGGGGCGGCGACCATGATCCTGATTCCGGAGTTTCCGGTCGAAATGGATCGAGTCATTCAGAGCATTGGGGAGCGTCATAGGCGCGGCGGGGAGTTTTCGGTAATCGTTGTCGCCGAAGGGACAAAATTGAAGAAAGTCGTTGGCGAGCCGGTGCCTGTCACAGTAGATGATGAGCGGGACGAGTTCGGCAACGTGCGGCTTGGAGGAATTGCGGACAAGATCGCTGAGATGATTCGGCGCAAAACCGGGTTTGATTGCCGAGCAGTGCGGTTGGGGCATATCCAGCGAGGAGGAACGCCGACGGCGCTTGATCGCGTCTTGTCGACGCGGTACGGAATCTACGCAGCGGACATGGTGCGAAATGGAGAGTTTGGGAAGATGGCTGCGCTGCGAGGGACGAAGATCGTGTCGATACCTCTTGAAGAGGTGATGAAATCGCTCAAATCGGTCGACCGAGAGCTGTATGAAGCAGCCGAGGTGTTCTTTGGGTAGGTGGTTCGCCGCTCTCTTCTTGGCGGTGGCGCTCCCGGTAAGCGACGGCCTCTGCCTGGAAGTGAAACCGAGCGGGGTGGCGCGGTTCAATACTCAGAATCAGGCCGGAATCCGGGTTGGAGTCTGGCGCAACCGGGGTGAGAAGCCGCCGGCAGCGGGAGAGAGCGGAGCTTCTACATTCAAGACAGATGTGGGAAGCGGCAGTTTCTATTTCGAAGCGTATTTCGGTTATCGAATTTTCCCTCCGGCAGCCCTCGAAGTTTCCTTCGGCATTGTGAATCGGGGGGATGTGACAATCCGAGATCAAGGGAAGAGCTACATCGGCAATTTGCTTGTCTATCCCGTGCAAATCCGTGGCAAGTTGTATCCATTGGCTTACAGCTCGTCTTCTGTACAGCCGTTTCTCATGGTTGGAGGTGGATTGTACCACGGGCGAAATGACATCCAGTTTGTGAGTGAGAATGCTCAATTTGACGGATTCGTGGGAGACTCGCAGACCGACTTCAACGCCGTGTTCGGCGCAGGATGCGACTGGCCGCTGGCGAACAACGTCGGTGTAGATGCGGCAGTATCCTTTATGCCAATCAGTTTTTCGCGAGGTCTGTTTTCAGTTCACAAGTATGACGCATTAACAGTAACATTGGGTATAAAGTACTTGCTCCCGCTTCGTGGCGAGACCAAAGTACCACCAAGGAGGATGAGATGAAGGTTGGAATCAATGGATTTGGTCGCATCGGCAGATTAGTTCTCAAAGCGTCGCGCGGCACGGACATTGAGATTGTAGGAATAAACGATATTACCGACGCCAAGACCCTCGGGCACCTACTGAAGTACGACTCGATTCACGGGAAGTTTCCAGGTGCAGTCTCTGTTGAGGGGGACAAACTCGTTATAGAGGGGAAGAGGATTCCGGTCCTGGCCGAAAAGGACCCGTCGAAACTCCCGTGGAAGGCGCTCGGGGTAGATGTCGTTCTGGAGTGCACGGGGAAGTTTACAACGAAAGAAGATGCATCGAAGCATATTGCCGCCGGAGCGCGCAAAGTACTCATCTCCGCGCCCGCGAAAGGGCACGATGGGACCTTTGTGCTCGGAGTGAATTCGCACAACTTCGACAAGGCGAAGCATGATGTAGTGTCGATCGGTTCGTGCACGACCAATTGCCTGGCGCCGATGGTGAAAGTGCTATTGGACAATTTCGGAATCCAGAAGGGATTCATGACCACCATTCACTCGTTCACAGCTGACCAGCGCCTTCAGGACGCCCCTCACAAGGATCTCCGTCGCGCCAGGGCAGCGTCGCTCTCAATGGTGCCGACGACAACGGGAGCGGCTAAAGCGATCGCAGAGGTTCTTCCCCAGATGAAAGGGAAGCTGGACGGAATCGCTATTCGAGTTCCAACACCCGACGCCTCACTGGTCGATCTGGCAGTTGTGATGGAGAAAGAGGCGACGGCGGAGCAGATCAACGCAGCATTCAAGAAGGCTGCCGGAACAGACCCACTGTCGAAGACGCTCGAGTACTGCGAAGATCCGATTGTGTCGGTAGACATTATTGGAAATTCGCATGGTTGCGTGTTCGACGCTGCTCTAACTTCGGCGCACGGCAATATGGCGAAGCTCTTCGGTTGGTACGACAATGAGTGGGCGTTCTCGTGTCGAATGGTCGATATGATCCGGATGATGTAATTCTGAAAGGAGTTATTACGCGTGAATAAAGTAAGTGTTTCAGACATAAACTTCCGAGGGCAGAAGGTGCTCTTGCGGGTCGACTTCAATGTGCCGTTGAATGACACACTTCAGATAACTGATGATCGTCGCATTACAGAGGCGCTGCCAACGATCAGGAAGATTCTTGCCGACGGCGGGCGGGTCATCGCCTGCTCGCATCTGGGACGTCCCGGAGGAAAGCCGGTGGCGGAAATGTCTCTTCGCCCGGTGGCCAAGCGGCTCGGGGAGCTTACTGGCAAAGCGATACTTTTTGCAGAGGACTGCATCGGCCCGGAAGCATCGAACATTGTCGCCACGATGCGTAATGGGGACTGCCTCCTTCTAGAGAATCTGCGCTT
This sequence comes from uncultured Ignavibacteriales bacterium, assembly GCA_964540105.1. Lineage (GTDB taxonomy): Bacteria > Zixibacteria > MSB-5A5 > GN15 > FEB-12 > DATKJY01. The sequence goes on from CAZILL010000002.1 coordinate 1,162,119, forward strand.
TCATAAGGCCGAAGAGAAGAACGATCCTGAATTTGCGCGCAAACTGGCAAGCTTGGGAGATATCTTTGTCAATGACGCCTTTGGTTCGGCTCATCGGGCACACGCGTCGACAGAAGGTGTGACCCATTACTTCAAACAATCATTGGCCGGTTTCCTCATGGAGAAGGAATTGAGATATCTCGGGAATGCTCTGAGCGATCCGAAGCGTCCTTTTGCCGCAATCTTAGGAGGGGCAAAGATCTCGGGCAAGATCGATGTCATCCAGCAACTGATGAACAAGGTCGACATTCTTGTGATAGGCGGTGGGATGGTGTTCACGTTCGCAAAGGCCATGGGGTACGCAATCGGTGACTCTCTCCTCGAAGCCGACAAGGTCGAATTGGCACGTGAGATCATCGCGAAGGCTCAGGGATCAAAGATGAAACTCATCTTCCCGAGTGACGCTGTGGTAGCTGCGGAGATTTCTGACTCTGCAGTGACAAAGGTAGTTCCGATTGACAAGATTCCGGAAGGAATGAAGGGGCTTGATATCGGTCCCGAATCGGTAAAGCTGTTTACAAAAGTCCTTGCCGAGGCGAAGACTGTCGTCTGGAATGGTCCGATGGGGGTGTTCGAACATAAACCGTTTGCTCAGGGGACCCTTGCTATCGCTAAGTTACTTGCAGAGTTAACGCGGAAGGGTGCGATCACCGTAGTCGGGGGTGGGGATTCGGCGGCTGCGGTAAGTGAAGCCGGGCTCGATGGGAAACTTACTCATATATCCACCGGTGGAGGCGCATCGTTGGAGTTTCTTGAGGGAAAGACACTTCCCGGCGTTGCGGCTCTGACTGATTTGACCAGAGTTCCTGCAGTTTGACATGCGTACCAAGCTGATCGCCGGCAACTGGAAAATGTATTGCACGGTCGCGGAGACCGAATCGCTCATCAATAAGCTTCTGGCGGGCAACTCAAGAAACAGGAATGCCACAGTGGTTGTTTGTCCGCCTTATCCGTCGCTCTTAGCCGCCAGTAAGCTCCTCCACGGAAGCCATATGGCGTTGGGAGCCCAGGAGATGTCGCAGCATCTGCGAGGAGCATACACGGGAGATGTTTCCGCTGAGATGCTCTTGACAGCCGGATGCAGCTACGTTATCTTGGGCCACTCGGAACGAAGGCAATACCATGCTGAAACTGACAGCCTGGTAAATGCCAAGGCAAAGGGGGCATTGGCGGCTGGTTTGACTCCAATAGTCTGTGTTGGAGAAACACTTACCGAACGAGAGGGGGGACGCACCGAGACGGTAGTCGGCACGCAGGTCTCAGGGACTCTGTCGGGGTTCAGCGCCGATGATCTGAAGCGGACCGTGCTGGCGTATGAACCAGTTTGGGCGATCGGTACCGGCAAGACCGCAACACCCGAGATGGCGCAGGCAGTGCACCGTTTTATTCGGGATCAGGTGGCGATGTTGGACCAGTCGGCGGCTGAGGAGATCAAGATTTTGTATGGCGGGTCGGTCAAGAGTGACAATGCCCGCGGACTTTTGAGTCAGCCGGATATCGACGGTGCCCTTGTGGGCGGCGCGTCGCTGAAAGCCGACGAGTTTATGGCGATTATTAATGCTTGTTAGACGGAGGTAAGTCTTTTGTTTGTAGCGTGGGTTATCTTTCACGTGATCGTTTGCGTGGCACTCGTCCTGGTCGTGCTGATGCAATCGAGCAAGGGGGAAGGCTTGGCCGGGTCAGCGTTTGGCGGTGGTCTGTCCGGCGCAGTGTTTGGCGGACGCGGAGCGGCTTCGTTCCTGTCACGGGCTACGACGGTCCTGGCGATCCTGTTCATGTTCAATTGTGGAGCTCTGGCGTTTATGTCATCGCAATCCCGAACCGGAGGGCAGGGTGGGAATTCGAATGTGACCGAGTCGGCAGTGACTCGGCAGGCTCAAGAAGACATGCAGCGTCAGGCCGAGCAGCAGCAACAGCAGCAGGCCGCTGGGCAGAATACTCCGAGCCAGACGGTTCCGGCGCCCGCCGGTGACTCCGGTAAATAACGATTCATTCCTTGTTGCGGAAGTGGTGAAACTGGTAGACACGCTATCTTGAGGGGGTAGTGGAGCAATCCGTGGGGGTTCGAGTCCCCCCTTCCGCATAGTTCTTTTCTGTTTCTCACAGCAGGGCTCCTATCAAGTTGATCCCGCAGGCATACAGCAGTTCGTGATCTGGACTGAGAGGATGACCAATCTCTGGAATGAACGAGTAGATGCTCTTGGCGATGTGCTCAAGACAGAAATGGGAGAGTGATGAAGAAAGGTTCCGTCATTGTAGAAAGAGTGTATCAGGCGCCGGTGGAGAGGGTTTGGCGGGCTATCAGTGAGAGAGATCAAATCAGGCGATGGTTCCTGGACTCGATTGATGAGTTCCGACCGGAAGTGGGTTTTGAGTTTACGTTTCAGGGGGGAAAGGAAGGAAGATCATATGATCACCGGTGCAAAGTCACCGAGGTAATACACCAGAAGAAGCTGGCCTATAGCTGGCGGTTTGAAGGATATGAAGGGGACTCGCTGGTTACGTTTGAACTATTCGCGGAGGGGGCAGGGACCAGATTAGGACTGACGCACGAAGGACTGGAGACATTTCCGTCTGACAATCCCGACTTCGCTCTCGAAGATTTCAATGACGGTTGGACGCATCTAATTGGTGTATCGATCAAGGAACTGGTTGAGAGCTGACGTGAAGAACTCAGAGGAGCGCTAGCGTCCATCGGCGAGGTGAACGCTCCAACGCTTGTTAGCAACACAGCTTTCACGACAGAGATTGGCAATTCCCTGATACAGGGATAGGGAGCCCTGAGCAATTAGGAGGCATAACCGAATTGAAGGATGCATACGGACAGAAGTACTCTCGCTTTGACTTGAATCGTGAACTTCAAGCTGCTAACGCTCCGGTAATCGACTTGATTAGCCGAGTCCCTTGCGGTATGTTTGAGTAACAGTACCGAAAGGGATGACGATGGTGTTCCAACTGACTATGTTCCCAACGGACAAGAGGGACGATTCGGTCTCGGCGGAGGTCGCCAAAGTGATCGACGTTATCGATCGTTCAGGGTTGACGTACCGCTTGACGGCGATGTCTACTCTCATTGAGGGGGAATGGACTCCGGTGATGCGAACGATCAATGAATGCCGCACGATGCTGCGACGGACACACAGCCGGGTTTATATTACGATTACGATTGATGACCGCGAAGGAGCGCGTCGGAGACTGACGGGTAAGGTGCAATCGATAGAACGACGTTTGGGTCGAAAGGTGAGGAAGTGATGGAGAGCGTACGAATTGTTTACATTAGCATTCCCCGTGACGAGGCGGAGAAGATGGCGCTGGCGCTCGTGGAGCAAAGGCTGGCGGCCTGCGTGAATGTAGTGCCCAGGATTGAGTCCTATTTTTGGTGGGATGATGCTGTGCAAACGGATCAGGAGTCGCTGTTGATTGTCAAGACCACGAAAGCAAAGTTCGAGCGTTTGACTGAGTACGTGATCGAAAATCACCCATATGAACTTCCCGAGATCATCGCCCTACCCTTGATAGCGGCCCTGCCTGAATATGTTGCCTGGGTGAAACGCGAGGCTGGTAAAGAGTGAGCGATGCGTTGTCCGCACTGTGGTCATGAAGAAGACAAGGTTGTCGACAGCCGTCCATCGCAGGACGGTCGCGCGATACGACGTCGACGCGAATGTCTGGACTGCAACGGTCGTTTTACGACGTACGAATACGTTGAACAGGGGAGCTTGACGGTCATCAAGTCCGACGATCGGCGCGAACCATTCGATCGATCAAAAGTCCTTCATGGCATCAAGCTGGCCTGCAACAAGCGGCCGGTTTCGGCCAAGCAGATTGACACGATAGTTGACGAGATTGAGGCGTTCATCCACGCTCAGGGGAAGGGGGAAGTGGTCAGTAAGGATATCGGAGAGCTGGTCATTGCCAAGTTACGAGAGGTGGATGAGGTTGCGTACATCAGGTTCGCCTCGGTCTATCGTGATTTTCAGGATATTAATGAGTTTCTTGCCGAGATGAACAAGCTCCGCAAGCGGAAGCCGCGTGGCGCCGCCAAGGATTCGCCCGAGACTCAAGGTCCACCGATCAGCTAAGTGAGCTGCTCGCAGGTCAGAACGCCCAACGGCATTCCAATTGACTTGTCGTTTTCTTTCAGCGAAATTCCAAAGCGAATGAATACTCCCGTAAGAGCGCCCGAGCAGTATGGCCGAAGTTCTATGCCGTTTCTGGAACACCTTGAGGAGCTACGCCGTCGACTGCTCAAAGCGGTTAGCGCCGTTCTCGTTTGTTCGCTCGCAGCGCTTTACTTCGCGAACCCCATCATGCGGTGGCTTATCGCGCCGTTGGGCAAGGTGAAGCTTCATGTCACGGAAGTTACCGGGTCGTTCTCGGCCTACTTCAAGGTAGCGCTTATAACAGGGATCATCTGTTCTCTGCCGATTATCTTCTATCAGGTGTGGTCGTTCGTTTCGCCGGGGCTGTATGCGAAGGAGAAGCGGATGATCCTGCCGTTCATCACAATCGCGACGGCGCTTTTTCTTGCGGGAGCGTCGTTTTGTTACTATCTGGTGCTTCCCTGGTCGCTTGAGTTTCTGATCGGATTCTCCGGGGATCTCCTGAGCCCAATCATCACCGTGGGGAGCTACATTTCGTTTACAGGAATGCTGATTCTCGCCTTCGGAATTTCCTTTGAACTGCCGGTTATCGCCTATCTCCTGGGAAAGATCGGGCTGATCAGCTCGTCGTTCTTATCGGGAGGACGTCGCTACGCGGTTGTCATCATTCTGATCATTGCCGCGGTATTGACTCCGACTCCGGACGTGTTCACCCAACTGCTGCTGGCGGTACCGATGTATGCCTTGTACGAAGTCTCGATCATTGTCGTTCGGCTAACAGGCAGACGGCAGTAAGGAAGGCTCGAGAGACAAACGGAGACCATTCTTGTCCGTTGACAGTGAGTCGGCTATTAGTGTATATTGACTTCTTAGTTAGTTAGCGGGCGTAATTCAGTGGTAGAATGCAAGCTTCCCAAGCTTGACGTCGTGGGTTCGAACCCCATCGCCCGCTCTTTTCATTTTGGTCTGTACGAGGTACTGTGAAGATCGCTGAAGTTTCTCCCGGATCGCCGCTCTTTGGGTATGTGCGCCCCGGATATTCCGTTCTGTCTGTGAACGGTCACAGGGTTTTGGACTCTATCGACTGGCGGTTTCGCATCGCCGACGAACGAGTGAACATTCTGTTTGCCGATCCGAACGGGGAGACGATTTCATTTCAGTTTGACGACCTGGGTGGTGACGGCCTGGGTATCGTTCTTGACGATCACAAGGTCAAGACCTGCAAGAATGATTGTATCTTCTGCTTCATTCGCCAGCAGCCGCAGGGGATGCGACGGGCGCTATACGTGAAGGATGAGGACTATCGACTATCGTTTACGCATGGCAACTTCATCACCCTTTCCAACATTACCGAAGAAGATCTGACTCGGATTGTCGAACAGCGGTTGTCGCCCATGTATGTGTCGGTACATGCGACGGATGACACGCTTCGCCGGTGTATGCTTAAGAATGAGCGATTGGCGCCGATCGTTCCGAGATTGAAGTATCTTGCTGAAAACGGCATTTCCATTCATACCCAGGTTGTATTGTGTCCGGGCGTCAATGACGGCCCTCACTTGGAGAGAACGATTGATGACCTGGTCGATTTGTTTCCGGCTGTGGAGACCCTCGCGGTGGTGCCAGTGGGTTTGACTAAATACCGCCAGCATCTTCCGAACCTTCGCAACTACACTTCTGATGAAGCAGCAGCGCTCATCGACTATGTAGAAGAGCGGCAGAGAAAAATCCTCAGGCAGCATTCCAGCCGATTTGTGTGGTGCGCCGATGAATTCTATGTTATCGCGGGACGCCCGTTCCCCACACGAGCGAGCTATGAGGAGATGAACCAGTTTGAAAACGGCATTGGGATGGCGCGCGAGTTCATTGCGATGTTCAACAGGCGTCGCGCGAAGCTCAAGGGCGTTGCCTCCGGCAAGCGGATTCTCCTCTTGACCGGATATTCTGCGCTCGGGTTCTTGGAAAGCGAGATCGTTCCGTACCTGCGGGGCACGCTGGGTCTGAATGTTGATCTTCAGCCAGTTGCGAATCGGTTCTGGGGAGAGTCGGTTACGGTCTCCGGTCTTCTGACCGGTCAGGATCTGTTGCGGCACGCACGCTCGCAGTCTGACTCGTTCGATGTGGTTGTCCTGCCGCCGAACTGCCTCAATTCCGATGATCTGTTTCTCGACAACCTATCATTGCCGCACTTTCAGAGGGCACTGCAGAAGCCGGTGCTTGTCGGGCAGTACAATCTTGCTGCGACAATCAGAGAAGCTTGCGTATGAGTTTGCCGATTGTCGCCGTTGTGGGGCGACCGAATGTTGGGAAATCGTCGCTTTTCAATCGTTTCCTGCGAAAGAAGCTAGCCGTTGTTGACAGCGCTCCCGGGATCACGCGAGATCGAAATTATGCGCTTTGCGATTGGAATGGTCGGTCGTTTCGATTGGTCGATACGGGGGGGATGATCCCTGACAGCCGCGACCAGATGGAGCGGCTCATTTTTGACCAATCTGAGTTTGCCATAAATGAAGCCGATTTGGTGTTGTTGGTGGTCGACACGCACACGGGCATGGATCATAGTGACGCTCAGTTGGCGCGGAAGCTGGTGCGTTCGAAGAAGGCGAGTCTCCTGGTCGCCAACAAGGCTGACAACGATCTGTTGAACAACGACATCTATGATTTCATGAAACTCGGATTGGGGGAACCGTATCCTGTCTCGGCCACAGTGGGTTTGGGAATCGGCGAACTTCTTGATGAATTGGTGAGGCGACTCCCTGCTGAAGAGGCGGAAAGTGATGGCACGGATGAGGTCATCAGGGTCGCCGTCGTTGGACGCCCGAATGTCGGGAAGTCTTCATTCATTAACAAACTCCTCGGCCAGGATCGTCTGATAGTCTCGCCTGTTGCCGGGACGACTCGCGATTCTGTGAATACGCCAGTCGAGGTGGACGGTCAGCAGTACATGCTGGTGGACACCGCGGGTTTACGGAGAAAATACAAGGTTCAGGAGAACGTCGAGTTCTACACAACACTGCGAACGGTCAGGGCGATCGAGGAGTGCGATGTTGCTGTCATTCTGATTGACGCCGTCGATGGACTTACTTCCCAGGATCAGCGTGTGATCTCAGAAGTAATCGAGAATCGCCGAGCGGCGGTCATTGCGGTCAACAAGTGGGATCTGGTCGAGAAGGACAGCAAGACCGCTGATGCTTTCACGGTGACGCTGAAAGAAACTCTCGCCCAGCACGCGTATGTCCCGGTCATGTATATTTCGGCCCTGTCGGGTCAGCGGGTGACCAAAGTTCTGGCGCTGGTCAAGCAGGTGTTCGCGGAGTACAATCGAAAGATCCAGACCCCGGAGCTCAATGATTTCCTTCAAACCGTAATCGGGCGGAGGAAACCTCCGGCGAAACAGGGGAAGTACATTCAGATAAAATATTTGACGCAGACAGAAACCAAGCCCCCGACGTTCGTATTCTTCTCGAATCAGCCCAAACTCGTGGACAAGAGCTATATCAGCTACCTGTCCAACCAGCTGCGCGCCGAGTTCGGTTTCGACGGCGTGCCCCTGCGCCTCAAGTTTCGACGAAAGTAGACTCGGCCGCGATCCAAACGCGTCATAGTCATCTCCTTACGACATCTTCAGCAATTGTCGCTTTGAGTCGATACATGTTGACATGGTACCTACGTGCGAACCGACCGAAGCGGTCGAACAACTCGAGGCGCGATTAGAGGTTCAGAAGGCGCAGCTGCGGGATCTGGCCACCATGGGCGCGGTCATTACCTCATTTCATGAGATTGACCCCGTGCTTTCTGTTGTCATGGATATGGCCATCCGTCTTGTTGACGGAGAGGTCGGGCTCATCATGATCGACGAGGGGGGAGCGCTTCGCATCAAGATCTCCTGGGGGGTTAGTGAACAATTCGCCCGATCGTTGATTTATCGCGACGGTCTTGATCTTCCCAGCTACTGCTTTTCGTCCAGAGAGACGGTCATCCTCTCCGATTTGAATCTGAAGTCGGAGGAAGGGATTCTGCTCAACTCGGTTATCTCTCTCCCGATCCGGACTTCCGACACCTGTTTTGGCGTCATGATGATCATCAACAAATGCAACGGCGGGGCCTATACTCCTGAAGACCAGGAAATCCTCGAGATGCTGCTGAGTTTTGTGGCGGTGGCAGTCGACAACTCGATGCTCATCAAGGAGAAACTCAAACGCCAGAAAGTTGAACAGGAGATGGCTATTGCCAAGCAGGTTCAAGAGACTATTCTCCCTCAGGATTTGCAGCCGATAGCCGGAGCGGAAGTTGGCGCGGCCTACTTCCCGGCGCGGGATGTCGGAGGGGATTTCTATGATGTCATCAAGATTGATGACGGCAAGTTCATGGTGATCATCGGTGATGTGTCGAACAAAGGTGTACCCGCGGCTCTCGTGATGTCGGCTTCGTCGGGGATCATCAAGTCCATTATAGCCAACAATCCGAGCATCTCGGTCTCCGAACTTGCCGGGTCACTTAATCGTCTCCTGGCGAGTCAGATCATTAAAGACCGCGAGATGTTCGTCACGTTGTTCTTCTGCCGATTTGACATGCAGGCCCGACTTCTGACGTACTGCAATGCGGGGCATATCCCAGGCCTGTTCTGGGAGGAGGAAGCGCAGGCAATCCGCGAGCTCGCGGACGGTGGGCCGATTGTCGGTCAGTTCCCGGATGTTACATTCAAGCAGGGTGAACGCTCGCTTGCCTGCGGAGACCGGCTGTTCTTGTTCACTGACGGATTGACTGAGGCGGCCGACGCACAAGGGGTCCTGTTTGGTCGCGAACGGGTGGAACAGGTGTTTACGTCCGAGATCGATCTCGGTCCGAAGGAGTTCTGTCTCCGCGTCCGAGAGTGGGTCGACCGCTTCAGCGAAGGGGCGCCGGAAGAATTTCAGGATGACTTCACGATCCTGCAGGTGAAAGTCGAGTAATCATGTCTGAATATCGTTTTGTGTACCATTCGACGCTGGAATCAGAAGAGCGCTTGCTTGATGATTGCACGAGAGCCTTGACTGATCGCGCCGTTGAGCCCGCGATTGTACATCGGTTTCTACAGGCGATTTCGGAGGCCTTCACCAACGCGCTGGAGCACGGCAATAAAATGGACAGCACTAAACTGATAACCGTCATCCTCACGGTGAATGAAACGGAGATTGTTGCCGATATAATCGACGAAGGGAAGGGTGGTCTATCTGCCATCCGGGAAAAGAAGCCGCCTGATCTTCTGGCAGAGGGAGGCCGGGGAGTGGATTTGATTCGTTTGTACACAGATGAGGCACATTTCTCTGAGAATGAGGCGGGGGGATTGAAAGTTACGATGAGAGTTGCGCGACAAATCAAACAGTGTATCAAGAAATAGCAGGAGTATGACGGAGGACACAATGGAAATCACGATTCGTGAAAGCGGCAATGTGACGATCTTGCAGGTCAGCGGTCGTCTCGACTTAGCCAGTGGATCAAACCTGAAGGACCAGGTGAAGAAGCTGCTGGCCAAGAATGTTACCTCGATTCACTTGAACCTCGGCAGTGTCGAGTTCATCAATAGCTCCGGGCTCGGGGCGCTGGTGTCGATCATGAAGGAGATCCGGTTGTTCAAGGGGCGATTGACCCTCTCGAATCTGGCTACGTACGTACAGGAGATCTTCGACATCACCCAGTTATCGCACATTTTCGAGATCTTCGTCACGGAGGAAGAGGCCCTCTCATCTTACCATTCGGTGCCAACTTTGTAACCTGGCCGCCGTGTCAAGAGGGGTGTGACAAATGAGTGAGATAGTTGAACGAATCGGCGAATTGTTATCGAAGTTACAATCGCCGGACTTCTTCGAGCGCGAGGAAGCCGTAAAGGAGCTTGGCACTTATTCCCAGGACGAGGCGATTGCGGGGTTGGTCATTGCGATGGAGGACCCCGATCTCGGCATACGGGAGTTAGCGGCTGAGTTTCTTAGCAAGTTGAGGGGCCCTACGGTAGCGCAGCTCCTGATCCGGTTTCTCGAACATACGGATATTGGTACGCGCAATCTGTCTTCAGAAATCCTGGTGCGGATCGGCAAGGATGCTGTTCCCAGCTTGATTGACAATCTGACGAATGAGGATCATGACGTACGCAAGTTCGTCGTCGATATTCTCGGTTTGATTCGCGACCAGCAGGCAGTTGAACCGCTATGTGCTAGTCTTTCAGACAAGAATGTCAACGTGTCGTGCTCGGCGGCAGAAGCTTTGGGCGAGATCGGATCGCGGCAGGCGATCCCCAGCCTGATGAAGGCGTATGCATGTTGCGAGGACATCAGACTTCAGGTGGTTGAAGCTCTGGGAAAGATCGGTGATCCTTCCACGTTGGAGCACATGTATGGATTCTTGCGCTCCAACGATCCGATGATCCTCTTTGCCACGATCGAGGCGATAGGAAAGATCGGACTGGCGACGTCGGTGACGCATCTGGCGCCGTTTCTCTCGTACAAGGATAGTTCGATTTCAGAGACAGCTATGTCGGCAATCATCAACATCAGCGCTCGAAACAATGGGCGCATCGATTGCGATCTCCCGCTCGACCGCTTCTCGGGATTCCTTTTCGACGGCATGAAGCGGGGTCAGAAGGATATCACGGAGTTTACTTTGTCGCGCCTATCTCACTGGTACGGATCAGACATAATTAAGGGGTTGCTGGACGTCATTGAAGCGCTCGACGAGAGTCAATTGAAGCGGGTGAGCGAGATGCTCACTGATGTCGGCGCACCTGCGGGACGATTGATTGTGGAGAGGATTCCGACGGTCAGCAAAAGCGGCAAGCTGATTCTGCTCGACATACTCAAATGCTTCGTGGATGATGACCTTGCCCGTCGTCTGACTTGCATTGCCGACGATCCCGAACCGGATGTTCGCCAAAAGATCGCCCATGTTCTGGGAGCTTCGGGGTATAGCGGTGTCCTTGACACGTTGAAGAGACTTACCCTTGACGAGAACGGCCACGTGCGGGCGGCCGCCTACTCCGCCATCGGCTGGCTCCGCTCTGAAGCTGATGTGGATGCGGTCTTCGCGGGTCTGAGCGACAAGTACCCTGACGTACGGGAAGCGGCTACCGGAGCGCTGATCGTGATCGGTGGTCCACGGGTCGTGGCGAAGTTCACAGCGGACCTCTATCACGAGGACCCGGACAGGCAGCGACTGGCTGTGATGGCACTGGGGCTAATCGGTGAGGCGGACGTGGTGGAGCCACTGTCGAGAGCCACGAATCATCCCGATCCGAGTGTTCGACAATCCGCGATCAGTTCGCTGGCGAAGATCGGGCCAATCAGCGACACCGATCAGATCGTCGTCGCACTCAATGACGAGAGCAGTTCAGTACGCAAGGCAGCGGTGTCGGCCCTGATCGCGTTACGGGGCGAAAAGGCGGTCAGCGACATACGTTTTCTTCTGAAGGATGAAGATGTGTGGGTGCGATACCATACTATCAATGCTATAGCTGACTTAAGGAATCCGTCATTGTCGGAATACATCATCCCGTTTCTTGACGATCAACTCGACATTATCAGAATAGCCGCGGCAAAAGCACTGGCTCACATGGGAGCGGTCAACGCCCTGCCGGCGCTTGGGAAGCTGCGGTCGGACAGAAATCGAGATGTTACGGAAGCAGCCGACATGGCGCTGGCGTCACTCGGAGGAAGACGATGACGTCGCAACCTTCGATATTGATCGTCGATGACGAGCTTCTGATACGAGATCTCCTGTACGATTTCTTCAGTGGTCAGGGGTGGAGCATATCCGTTGCGGAGAACGGGGAGAAGGCACTGGACATCCTGCGCAGCAAGAAGGTTGATCTGGTCCTCAGTGACATCAAGATGCCGGAAATGGATGGACTGACTCTGACCGCTGAGGTTCAGCGAGACTATCCTGATCTTCCCGTGATCTTGATGACGGGATATCCCTCGGTTGAGACGGCGGTATCGGCGCTTCGCAGTCGTGTGGTCGACTACATTGTCAAGCCGTTCAATATCAATCAACTGTACAAGTTAGTTGATGCCACAGTTCACCATTAGAAGGGGGCCGTTTCCGAACGGTAGGGTAAAGAGGGCGAGCTATGTTGGGAACTACTGAAAACGAACTCGAAATGACGCTTGAAGAGTTTCGGATGATACGGGACTTCATCCTCGAAAAGAGCGGGATCTACTTTGCTGAAAACAAGATGTACTTAGTCAAGAATCGGCTCGTCAAGCGTATGGCGGAACTTCAGATGAAGAGTGTCCGCGACTACTTCTACCATGTCAAGTATGATACATCGCTGCGGGAATTCAATCACTTGATGGATCTGGTCACCACCAACGAAACGAGTTTCTTTCGCAATGAACCGCAGCTGCTGTCGTTTTCCGACGAGGTCCTGCCGCTCCTGATAAACGAGAAGTCAAAGGAGCGTGGGATCAAGACCATCAAGATTTGGTCGGCGGGCTGCTCCACAGGCGAAGAACCATACACGCTGGCGATTATCATCCTTGAGCGGTTGCGATCTCTTGCGGGCTGGAATGTGGAGATCATCTCTAACGATATCTCGGAGCAAGTGCTGCAGAAAGCGCGACAAGGCGAGTACACTGGAATCACACTGCGAAATCTCAAGCCGGAGCTTCTTGAACGGTATTTCACGAAGGTAGGAGAGATGTATCGCGTGAATCCTGACGTGAAGGCGTTGGTCAAATTCTCGCACATGAATCTGAACGACCCGCGCAAGATCTCGATGGTCGGCGCCATGGATACGGTCTTCTGTCGGAACGTCATGATCTACTTTACTGAGGAAGTAAAGAGGCAATTGGTGCGAGGTTTCTACAATGCTCTGAAACCGGGCGGCTATTTCTATATCGGCCACTCGGAGACGTTGCACGGGATATCAAAGGCGTTCAAGCTTGTGTATTTCAAGAACGCGTTGGTATATCAGAAAGAAGCGGGAGCGGCGGACTCAGCGTCAGACGCCGAGTCGGCGAAGATCCCCAGCGCTACGCCGATGAGAGCGTTTAGCGCCGCGCAATCACCGGCAAGCGGCGCTGCAGGCGGGGCATTGCGGGCTATGGACTTGCTGAGCAAAATCAAGACCGCGACGGTCAACACGAAGTGAACAACAACTATAAGATACAGGACAGGTCATATGAGCCAAACGATTTTAGTGGTCGATGACTCTCCAACCGTGGTGAAGTTCGTGTCGTTTTCACTCAAGAATGGCGGATTTGACGTGGTGACGGCTTCTGACGGAATGGATGCCATCGAAAAGATGTCGCACCTTCCGAAGGATGTTGACTTGGTCATCACCGATCTGAATATGCCGAACCTTGACGGCTACGGACTGATCGGCACGCTCCGCCAGAATGAGAAATATCGGGCCACGCCGATCATCATTCTGTCGTCGGAGGAAGGGGACGACGATCGCCAGCGCGGTCTTGCCGTGGGGGCAAGTTCGTACCTGGTGAAACCGTTCAAGTCGGCGCTTCTCCTTAACGAAGTGTCAAAGTATTTGAAGTAAGAACAGTGAGTTTGTCAGGAGATAAGGAGAGAGTATGGGAGAATTGAAAATCTTGGCCATAGACGACAGTCCGACTATGCGCCGGATCATCATCAACACGCTCAAGAGGGCGGGGTATGATGATGTCATTGAGGCCAGCGACGGGAAGGATGCGCTGGCGAAGATGAAGGTCGAGAAGATCAACTTCGTAATCACGGACTGGAACATGCCTGAAATGGACGGGCTGACACTTGTCACTACGCTCAGGACGATGGACGAGTATAAGAGTCTGCCGATTCTTATGATTACGACGCGCTCGGTTAAGGATGATATCGTCGAGGCGATGAAAGCGGGGGTCAACAACTATATCGTAAAGCCGTTCACACCGGAAACCTTAAAGGCCAAGATCGATCAGGTCCTGGGAGGGTGAGAGGGTATGAGCAAGGAGAGCAACATGTTGACAAATCAAGGCCTGCAAGGAAAGCTGCAGACAGAAATCACCGAACTATCGCGCTCGATAAATAGCATCGTCGAGAGCTTTCGGAAGCTTCAGACACCACTTGTCGAATCTCGCCAGAAGGTCCCTCAGGCAACTAACCAGCTGGACAAGATCAGCGAGCAGACCGAGGCCGCCGCGCATCGGATGCTCGACACGATCGAGCAGATTACGCAGCGGGAGTCGGAAGTGATTGAAGGGCTGGATAGCATTCGCAAACTCGCGTCGGGAGGAACACCCGGCAATCTCTTGCCTATCATACAGGCGATCCAGGAAAAGGCCAAAACGAATCTGAATGACGCCTATACGATCATGGACGCGCTTCAGTTTCAGGATATCACGTCACAGCAGATGGATCATGCGGCCTCACTCCTTGAGGAGATCGAAACCAAGCTGCAGCATATTCTGGTGACCGTAGGGGCCGATCCCTCGCAGACTCCTTCGGAAAAGGGGAAGAAGTCCAAGAAGCAGCGAGCCTATGACCCCCATGCCGATCTCTTCGACAAGAAGACGGACCAGGCGGATATCGACTCCCTTTTTGAACGAACCAAATCGAAGTAGCGGGAATCTCCATGTCGAGCAGTGTCGATCAAGAACTGGATGAGATGAAGGAGATCGTCGATGATTTCCTGGTAGAGGCTGACGAACTTCTTAACTCTCTTGACGCGAACCTGGTCAAGCTTGAATCAGCTCCGGGCGACCTTGCCCTTCTCAATGAGATCTTCCGGGCGGCACATACGGTCAAGGGGACATCCTCGTTTCTCGGGTTTGAGCAAGTCACTAATCTTACTCACAAGATGGAAGATATTCTCAATAAGCTCCGAAAAGCAGAAATGGTCGTAACCCCCGAGATTATGGATCTTCTCCTTGAATCTCTCGATGTTCTCAAGCTCCTGATCGGCAACGTTCGGGAGCAGAACGGCGAAACAGTTGACCTGGAGAGCATCATTGCGCGACTCATCGAAGCTCAATCCAGCCAGGACGGCGGGGAGAGAGCGGGACAGCCCTTATCGTCGGTACCCGCGGCAACAAATGTCCTCGAGTCTGCTGCGAAGGAAGAGCCCACGCGCACGGCTCCCGCCTGCAGTGAAGGTGGTCAATCGGGAGGACCTATCCAAGGGGCGAACAAGGGTCCTGAAAAGAAGGGAATCGCTGACAAGAAGTCCAGCGCCGATCAAACGATCCGAGTCGATGTCGAACGTCTTGATTCGCTGATGAATCTTATGGGCGAGCTTGTGCTGGGGCGGAACAGCCTGGTTCAGAGAATCAACAAGGCGAATACCGAATTAGAGGGAAACCCGCACATCCAAGCGCTCAATTCCGCGGCGGCATCGGTGAATTACATCACGACTGAACTGCAGTTAGCAGTCATGAAAATGAGAATGCTGCCGGTCGGGAAAGTATTCGCGAAGGTCCCTCGTCTGGTTCGGGATTTGTCGCGCGATACGAAGAAGCAAATCGACCTAATCATGACCGGTGAAGAAACAGAGCTGGACAAGTCTGTCATCGAAGAGATCGGCGACCCTCTCGTACATATCATTCGCAACTCCTGTGATCACGGGATAGAATCCCCCGAAGACCGGAGAACCAAAGGAAAGCCTGAGAAGGGGACAATCCGGCTGGGGGCGAGCCAGGAGGGTTCCAATATTGTCATCCGGATTGAGGATGATGGCAAAGGGCTGGACGTGGAAGCGATCAGGAACAAAGCGGTAGAGCGGGGATTGACGTCCAGAGCCGATGTTGACAAAATGCCCGACAAGGAAGTGTTCCGGTTCATCTTTGAGGCCGGACTCTCCACGGCCAAGGTTGTGTCGGATGTTTCCGGACGCGGGGTCGGCATGGATGTTGTCCGGACGAACATAGAAAAACTCAACGGGATGATCGAGTTGGATTCGAAGAAGGATGAAGGGACGGTCATCTCGATCAAACTTCCCCTGACCCTCGCGATCATTCAGGGGCTTCTTGTGGAGTCAGATAAGGAGATATTCATTCTGCCCCTGGCGTCTGTCCACGAAACGGTAAAGACCCAGCAGGCTGACATCTACTACGTGAACCGCAGGCCGGTTCTTCGGTTGCGTGACGAGATCATCCCGATCATCCACCTCGGGGCTGCCTTCCGTAACACCGGCGGCTTGACGCTGGCTGAGAAACCGTACATAGTCGTGGTTGGCCTGGCGGAACGAAAGCTTGGCATCAACATTGATCGCTTCCTCGGGCAGGAAGAAGTGGTGATCAAGTCGCTCGGTCAGTATCTTGGGCAGACGGAGGGAGTCGCGGGAGCAACGATCCTCGGGGACGGGCGGATTCGCCTCATCATTGATCTCATCGGGCTGTTCAATCTCGCCAAAAAAGGGCGCTGACGGGCTAATCGCATGACCGTGACGCCCATCAAGACCATCGAAGTGCTGGTAGTGGATGACTCCGCTTTCATGCGCAAGGCTATCACGATGATGCTCGAATCCGATCCCGCGATCAAGGTTGTGGGGACGGCCCGGGACGGCGAGGAAGGCGTTGAAAAGGCGAAGCTCCTCAAGCCCGACCTTGTGACGATGGATATCGAAATGCCCCGAATGGACGGGCTGACAGCCTTGCGCGAGATTATGACCAAGAACCCGGTGCCGGTGATGATGGTGTCATCACTTACGACGGCTGGAGCCGAGGCTACTCTCGACGCGCTGGAGATGGGGGCGGTCGACTTCATCCCGAAGCAAATGTCATTTGTGAGTCTGGATATTGTTAAGATCAAAGAGGATCTGCTTTCGAAGATTAAGGATATCGCGAGGAGAAAGCAGACGCTCATGTCGAGGCATCGCCAACGGCAGTTCAACAAGATTTCACAGGCGCCCGCGAGCGCGGTACAGCCCGCTGCCATGGGCAAAGCGGTTTCGGCGGCGGTCGGTGTACGAGCCATCAAGAAGCATCATCACGTAAATATCGTCGCAATTGGCTCCTCGACCGGTGGTCCTCCAGCCCTTCAGGCGGTCATAACAAAACTGCCAAAAAACCTAACCGTGGGCGTACTTATCGCGCAGCATATGCCTCCGATGTTCACCAAATCGCTGGCCGACCGGTTGAATAGCCTGTCCGAAGTCACCGTACGTGAGGCGCAGGACGGGGACCCCGTTGAAGCCGGCGTTGTACTCATCGCCCCGGGGGGACAGCATATGACGGCAAAACGACACGGCGCTCGAATTTTCGTGTCTGTTTCAAAGGAGCCCGCCTCCACACTGTATAAACCGTGCGTAGATGTGACAATGAACTCAGTGGCCGACGTTTACGGCGGCAGCACGCTTGGTGTCATTCTCACAGGAATGGGCTCAAATGGCGTGACGGGATTTCAAAACGTCAAGCAGCGGGGCGGAGTGATTATAGCGCAGAACGAGCAAACGTGTGTAGTCTACGGGATGCCGCGGGCGGTTATCGAGGCCGGCATTGCGGATCACATTGTCCCTATCGATGATGTGGCCGCTGAAATCGTCTCCTTCTTCTGAAGAAAAGTTTTAGTTGAAAGAATTTCCCAGCTAACATACTCTCTCCATGATGGAGGACGTCTTAGCTCATGGATGAGAGGGGTCGCGGAGTGGCTGCGTTCGATGTACAGTCGCTGGAAACATCGGCCGATGTTTCGCGCTTCGCTGAATCGTACGCATCCTTCAATCGAATAATCAATGGTCTTCAGCGCCAATATCTCCAACTGAAGGAGGAGTCGTCCACTCAAAACGACATGCTGGCCGAAGTCAATGCCCGGTTGGTCGGGCTGACGAGGCAGAATTTGGCGGCCACGGAGTTCCTTAATGGGATTCTCAAGTCGATGTCGACAGGCGTAATCGCGGTTGATCAGGATGGTCGAATAACACACTTCAATCCGGCCGCTTCGGTCCTGCTTGGCATATCCGGAAGCGAACCGGTAGGGAAGCTCTACCGGGACATCGTCCTGGCGGGCCTGCCCCCCGACGCAAACTGCCTCCGCTCAGCCGAAACCGGTAACACTGTGGATGGTGTCGAGAAGCAGATGACATTGGCCGACGGGACACTCCTTCACCTCTCGGTGTCAACCGCGATCCTGAAGGACAAGGAGGGTCGACCAAACGGCGCGATGGAAGTGTTTCATGATCTGACAAAGCTGAAGAAGATGGAACAGGAGCTGGTGAGACTCAGCACACTGGCGGCGTTGGGTGAGATGGCAGCGACAATTGCCCATGAGGTGCGAAATCCCCTAGCCGGCATCGGCGGGTTTGCTGCGCTCTTGAGGCGAGATCTTGCCGATGTCGATCCCCGCCGTGAACTTGTCGACAAGATTATCTGCGGAGTCGAGAATCTGAATCGGACGGTGACAACCCTCCTCAACTACACACGTTACGATGAAGTCAATAAGGAGGACGTTCGGTTAGACGAATTTCTGCTCGGTGCGATTGAACAATTCAAGCGCGACAATGCCGAACGAGTAGATCATGTCGTACTGGAATTGAGTCTGACAGACGAAGGGACACGCGAGCCCATTATGGTCAGGGCCGATACGTTGCTTATGCGGCAGTTGCTCTTCAACCTGTTGTCAAACGCAGTGGAAGCGATGAACGGAGAGGGGACTATCGAGATACGTTGTCGCAAGCTGGACCGCAGCGAATTGGCTGGGCAGAACTCGGAGCGACTGATACTCGGGCTTGGCGAAACTGTCGTGGAAACAACGATCATTGACAGCGGTCCGGGAATCCAAGCCGAATCAATGGAAAAGATATTCACCCCGTTCTTTACAACAAAGCAGGGTGGAACAGGACTCGGACTGGCCGTGGCATGGAAGATTATGAAGGCGCACGGGGGCGAGATCATCGCGGATAATCTGCCCTCGAGAGGCGCCAGGTTTCGGCTGTTAATGCCGACAAGAATCGGCTCGATACGATTGGAGTAATACGATGAAGTATTCTGTCTTGGTCGTCGACGACGATAAGCTGGTTAATGATTTCCTGACGGAGACGCTCTCCCGCGCCGGATACGAATGCGTCTCCGTATTGTCAGGCGAGGAAGGATTGATCCAGTTTAAGGCGCGGTCGTTCGATATTGTCGTGACGGATCTCAAGATGAAGGAGATGGATGGGCTGTCGCTTCTTGAACATATCAAGCGGCTCAGCCCTGAGACGGTGGTCATCATCATGACGGCGTATGGAACGGTGGAGACCGCGGTGAAAGCGATCAAGAAGGGGGCCTATGACTTTCTCCTCAAGCCAGTGTCTCCTGATACGCTTGAGCATATGTTCGGCCGGGTGACCGAAATGATGCGGTTGAAAACCGAGAACCAGCTGCTTCGCCATGACCTGGCCAACAAATTCCAAAATATCATCGGCAAATCCAAAGAGATGAGAGAGGTCTTTGACCTCATCCAGTCTGTTGCCGACGCCCGATCGACAGTCATGATTACCGGTGCGTCGGGTACGGGGAAGGAATTGGTGGCGCGGGCTATTCATTATGCGTCTAACCGCCGGGAAGGGCCGTTCATAAAGCTCAATTGCGCGGCGCTTCCTGAGAATCTGGTTGAAGCCGAGCTGTTCGGATATGAGAAGGGGGCGTTCACCGATGCCAAGAAGACCAATCGGGGGCGTTTTGAACTGGCCGACGGTGGCACACTCCTCCTGGATGAAATTTCCGAGATGCCACTGAACCTTCAATCGAAGCTCCTTCGGGTCATCCAAGAGCGAGAGTTTGAGCGCGTCGGATCGAGCGCGACAATTGCGGTCGATGTCCGCCTGATTGCAACATCGAACCGTGATCTTAAGGAGTTCATTTCGGCAGGCTTGTTCCGTGAGGATCTGTTCTATCGCCTGAATGTCATTCCGATTTATCTTTCCCCGCTGAATGAACGCAAAGAGGATGTCCCCCTTCTGGTCGAGCACTTCATCGATAAGTACAATCGAGAGAACGGAAAGAGTGTCAAGGGGATCGATGAAGCGGCTATGCGCCGGTTTATGAAGTATCATTGGCGGGGGAATATTCGCGAGCTCGAAAACCTCATCGAACGCGCGGTGGTGATTACCAGAGGGGATATGTTAACCGAGGACGATTTCCCGGTAGAAATGGCGATCGGGCAGATGGGGGACGATATGCCGCATCTCAAGGTGCCGATGAAGCTGGAAGAGGGCAGCAAATACCTCATACTCAAGACGCTCGAAAAGTACAACGGGAATAAGACCAGAGCCGCCGAGGCGCTGGGGATCACGACGCGGACGATCCGCAACAAATTGGCCGAATACGAGATGGAGCACAAGTGACCGCCGCCTGACGGCTCTTTTCTTGTGCAACCTCCCTTCATATTAGCGTTTCCCTGCCGATACATACTCTGACAGGATGTGACCTGTCATGTGCGATTCTTGAACATTTTCGTCATGGTGTGACGTGAACGCAGAGTTATGGACGTTGCCACATTACTTGGATTAGGTCTGGCCTTTGGAGCTGTAGTCGGTGCATTCAAGATGGAGGGGGGAGATCTTGAGGCGATCTTTCTCGTAGCTCCGATGCTGCTGGTGATCATGGGAACCCTCGGGGCGACCATCGTGACCACATCCATTCGCACGGTCACACAGGTGCCGAGTTTCATGCGTCTGGCAATGTTCGGCCGCTCCCTTTCCTTCCCGGGTGCGATCGATGCCGTTGTGAAGCTGGCCGAAAAGGCGCGGCGCGAGGGGATTCTCGGTCTGGAGAGCGATCTCAAGAGAATCGGGCATCCATTCTTTCGCAAAGCCGTTCAATTGGTCATTGATGGCACCGAAGTGACGGTCCTGAGGGAAATTCTCGAGACGGAAATAACCTATATTGAAGAGCGTCACAAGCGGGGTATCGTGTTCTTCCAGAAGGCGGGCGGATTCGCTCCGACGCTCGGGATTTTGGGTACGGTTCTCGGACTGGTGAATACGCTGGGGAATACGTCGGATGCGTCAAGGATGGCCGGATCGATAGCGGCCGCGTTCATCGCGACGCTGTGGGGCGTGGGGTTGGCCAATCTGTTCTTCCTTCCCGTATCCGACAAGCTGAAGATGCTCCATGATGAGGAAATGGCTCATCTCGAGCTCATCATGGAGGGAGTCATAGCGATTCAATCGGGAGAGAACCCCCGTAACATTCGAACGCGTCTTCACTGTTTTGTGGCACCCGAGTACCGTCAAGGCGAGGTATAGCAGGTGCGGCACTCCCGCAGGAAATTCGAAAGCCACGAAAACCTCGAACGGTGGCTGCTCACATACGCCGACCTCATCACGCTCCTTCTGGCGTTCTTTGTCGTCATGTATTCAATGTCGCAGGTGGATGCGAAGAGGTTCGGTCGCATGGCTGAGGCTCTCAATGGTGTACTGAAGGGCGGCAACAACATCATAAAGAACAACACGGACAACAAGAAGACGGGTCACGGGGTGCTTCAACTCGGCGAACTCAATATGATCCAAAAGCAAATCGACGAACGGTTCAAGGAGGAGAAACGGGAAGAGCTGATCCGAACTGAAATCACCGAGCGCGGGCTTGTTGTTCATGTCATGGAGTCAGCGCTGTTTCGCGAAGGCTCGGCGAATCTCGAAGCGAAGGCGCTGGACGTTCTGGATCTGATAGGAGAGAAGATCCGAACCCTGCCCAACCATGTCCGAGTTGAGGGGCACACCGATGATCGTCCGATCAGGAGCGTGCTCTATCCCTCAAACTGGGAACTGTCCTCGGCGCGGGCGACTTCAGTGGTCAGATATCTGACCGGCTCCGATGCCATCACTCCGGATAGAATTTCGGCTCTCGGGTACGGAGAATATCGTCCAGTGCGCCCGAACAATTCGATTGAAAACCGGGCCCAGAATCGGCGAGTTGACTTTGTCATTCTCACGATGGAGCTGACCGCGAAGGAACCTCGCTCGCAGTTTTACTACCCCGAGCGTGCGGTCATTCAGGACAGCGCCGACGGCGCCCTGTTACCCCAGTAAATTCATTCCGCATCATCGGGAACCCTTTTCCATCAATCGAGTGCGAATCCAGTGCGACGTGCCTCGTTATTCTGGCGAAATGCGTTGCCCGACAACGGATTTGCCATGGCGTACGGAACTCGGCACGCGGATTGCATAACTTCGCCTGAGATCATGGGTGAAGTATATGGATAACCAGCTTTCAAAATTCATATTCGACAAGGCTTCGGTGCCGACGTTCCAGAAGTTTCTCAATCTGAGTTCGTTTCGACACAAATTGATCAGCGGTAATGTCGCCAATATCGCAACACCGGGTTATGAAGCCCGAGATGTCGACTTCAAGACTGAATTCGACCGACTCACCGCCAAGAGCCATCACGTGTCCGGCTTTGCCACTCATCCCAATCACATTCCTCTTGGGCAACATGCCGGAAAATCGCCCGACGTAGATAAGACGCGTGTCCAGGACGGTACCCTAAACTCGGTGGATATCGATCATGAGACGACGGCGATGGTCGAGAATGAACTGACATACACGGTCGGTGCACGACTCCTCCAGGGCAGGTTCGAGGGGTTACAGAAGGCTATCAAGAGCCAATAGGAGTACCATATGGCGGGAATTTTTCACTCAATTGACATATCGGCCCGTGGGCTGACGGTCCAACGTCGCAAGATGAACGTTGTCGCGGACAACATTGCCAATGCCGAAACAACCAAGACCGCAGCTGGGGGGCCGTATCGACGGAAACGGGTGCTGGTGCGCGAACAGAAGGACGCGGGGGTATTTGACTCCTACCTGCAGAAGGCGCAGACCCCTCTCGCGCGAACGAATGACGGCCACCTGCCGGGCAAAGTTCTGAATATCAGCAACCAGATCAATCTTCCTTCGACCGATGCTCGTGAGGCGGTCGATCCGGCTTCGAGCTTCAAGCTTGTTTACGATCCGTCGAATCCTGAAGCGGACGCTGACGGCTATGTCAAGATGCCCGATGTTGAAATAATCAACGAAATGGTGGACATGATGGCGGCGAGTCGAGCCTATGAGGCGAACACAAATGCTATTGCGAGCGCCAAGAAGATGGCTAACGACGCTTTGAATATTGGAGTCAAGTGAGGAGTCTGGCATGAAAATCGATCCGGTAGGCATTCAGTCGTATCAACAGGTTACCAAGCGCGATCAGCAGGCGGCGCCTATGGCGCCTGAAAGCCAGGAACGGCAGCTCGCTGAGGCACGCGTGACGATTGAACCGCAGCGGGAAATCGCCACCTCGAAGATGGCGGTCAAGGCCCCTGCGGGGCAATATGCCGAGTTCCTCTCGGTCGATGAGAGAAAAGCGCTCGACCTGTTATTTAGCAGATTTCGGGACGGAAGCCGGTTTGGTCCGGGTTACAGCAATGGGTCGGAGACAACGGCGACAGACGTCCACATCGGGCGGATCATCGACGTAAAGGTGTGACGTGTCTTTGACAGTGAACAATGTAAGTCGACTTGTCCCGGGGCTCATTGAAAAGCCCGGTGGCAAAACAGTACTCGAGGAAATGTCGCCAGCGACGAGCCAGCCCAGTTTCACTGAACTGTTTTCGAATATGCTCAATTCTGTCAATGACATGCAGCAACAGTCAGCTCAAGCCCAGCAGGCATTCATGTCCGGTGAGCCGATTGAACTTCATGATGTTATGATCAAAGCGCAAGAGGCCGGCTTGACGATGGATCTCCTGCTGGAGATACGAAATAAGCTCTTGAGCGCCTACAATGAAGTGATGAGGATGCCCATCTAATCAACGATATGTGCCTTTCGACCATGGATGGTCGGAAAAAGGCGGACAATAGGAATTGCCATGGAGAGTCTGAAAGTTTTTCTCAAGAATTTTGGGAACGTCGTCGCCAACATGACATCCAGTCAGGTCATGATGGCGCTCGGCGTACTTGCCGGTACGATCGTCGGCATTGTCTTTGCGGTGGGATGGTTCAGAGATGTCAGCTATGGGCGGCTCTACTCTCATCTTGAAGAAGGCGAGGCGGGAGAGGTCGTGTCGTATTTGACGGAACGCAAGATCCCGTTCAACCTTGTCGACAACGGCACATCGATTGAGATACCCGCCGGCGAGGTCTATAAGACGCGCATAGCGCTGGCATCCGAGGGGCTCCCCAAGGGGGGCACAGTCGGGTATTCGATCTTCGATAAGAACAATCTTGGCATGACCGATTTTCTGCAGAACCTCAATTTCAGGCGTGCGCTGGAGGGGGAACTGACACGCACGATCATGCAGTTATCTGAAGTACAGGCGGCGCGTGTTCACATTGTTATCCCGAAGGACAGGCTGTTCAAAGAGGACAAGAAAGAGGCAACGGCATCGGTTCTCCTGAAGCTCAAGGGACACGCCGTATTGGGGCGTCAGCAGCTCAATGGTATTACTCACTTGGTGGCGTCATCTGTGGAGGGTCTGACACCGAGCAACATCACGATTGTTGATTATGACGGAAATCTCTTGTCGGGAGGACAGAAGAGTGACGCCCTGGCGGGCATGTCGAGTTCGCAGCTGGATGTCAGGCAGACGGTCGAGAAGTACCTTGAAGAGAAGGCCCAGTCCATGCTCGATGGCGTGCTTGGTTCCGGAAAAGCGATCGTTCGTGTAACGGCTGATCTCAATTTCCAGCAACTCGAACGACAAACAGAGGAGTTCGATCCCAACGCTCCGTCAGTCAGAAGCGAAGAGCGAACGAAATCGACGACCATCAACGCCAACAAAGGGGCCGACAGCACCAGCCAAAGCAATGAACAGGGGAGCAACGAAACAGTTGTCACCAATTATGAACTCAACAAGACCGTTGAGCACATCGTCAATGCGGTGGGGACAATAAATCGACTGACCGTCGCGCTCATGGTCGATGGGACGTATGGTGAGCAGAAGGGGGCGGCGGGCGGTAGCGCGGAGAAAGTGTATCAACCGCGTTCACAGGAAGAGATCGATCGCATTGGGGCGGTCGTTCGAAACGCAGTCGGCTTCGATCCGAAGCGCGATGACAAACTGGAAATCTTCAATGTTCCCTTCGATCGACAGGGCTTTGAGGAAGAGCAGAAGCAGCTCGATACAATGTACCAGCGCGACTTTTACACCGAAATCGGCAAGAAGGTCGGCATTGTACTTCTTATTGTCCTGGCTCTCCTCTATGTTCGCAAGAAGGTCAAGAAACTGTTTTCGTCAATAGGCACGCTCATGCCGGCCGCGCGCCCAAGAGCGGCTGTGGTAGAGCCCGAGCCTGAAGAAGAGATTAAGTCGATTGTTCTTGAGAAGCGAAAGCCTCGACTCGTCGACGCCATGCAGCAGACCGCGAAAGAACGTCCGGATGAGGTGGCGAAGGTCATCAAGACGCTCATGATTGAGTAGGGTGAGATAAATGGAATACGAACAGATGACTCCTCAGCAGAAGGCGGCCGTGGCGCTGGTGGCGTTCGGACCAGAAGTCGCAGCCCTGGTATTGAAGGGGATGTCCGAGAGCGAATTGGAGAAGATCACTATCGAGATCGCGAACCTCCGCGACGTTCCCCCCGAAGTCGAGGCCAAAGTCATTGAAGAGTGTCACCAAATTTTCATGGCGCGCCAGTACATTTCGCAGGGAGGCGTAGACTTTGCATCGGACATTCTGGAGAAGGCTGTCGGCGGGAGCAAGGCCCGCGAAATCATGCATCGCCTGGAATCATCTTTCAAGTCGCACGGATTCTCGCTCCTTAAGGACATCGATCCAAAGCAGCTCAGCGGCTTCTTTCAGAACGAACATCCCCAGACAATTTCGCTGGTCATGACCCAGTTGTCACCACAGCAGGCGGCGGCCGTGCTTTCAGAGCTCACTCCTGAACTCCAAGCGGAGGTTGCTCTGCGCATCGCGACCATGGAGAAGATATCCCCCGAGATTCTCAAGGAGATCGAAGCCACGCTGGAGTCCCATTTCGGCCAGACATCGGGACGAGATCTCTCCGTGACCGGTGGCGCGAAGGCCATCGCTGAAATACTGAATCTGATCGATACCTCCGCTGAGAAGAATATCCTCCAATCGCTCGAAGCCGAAGATGCGGACCTGGCGGCAGAAGTGAAAAACATGATGTTTGTTTTTGACGACCTGATTCTTCTGGATGATCGTTCGATCCAGCGCGTCCTCAAAGAAGTGGAAACGAAGGACTTGTCGATCGCGCTCAAGGCTGCGAGTGAAGAAGTCAAGAATAAGATCTTCTCCAATGTTTCAGAGCGGGTGGCGGTCATGATTCGGGAAGAGATGGAATTCATGGGGCCGACGCGACTGTCCGATGTCGAAGCGGCACAGGGGAGAATCGTTGAGGCGGTCCGAAGACTGGAAGAAGAAGGGCAGGTCATAGTTTCCGGCCGGGGCGGCAAAGAGGATATTATTGTCTAAGCTTATCAGGAACAGCGTGGAAGCGCCTGCAGTTTTCATCGGCGAGCGACAACGAGATCTGGCGGTTGAACAGAAGGCTGAAGCGCGTCTTGCTGAACTCTTCCCGCAGGTGTCGTTTGTTACGACCCACGATGGCGCTAAGTTCATTCCGTTGACGGAAGTATTCGCACTTGAGTCCACTCTCAAAGCAGAGCGAGACGCGGCATTTCGGGGCGGGCATCAACAGGGGCTTGCGTCGGGAACCCAGAAGGGGCTCGACGAGGCTCGTCAAGTGGCCGCCCAATTTGACCGCGCGATAAGCGATGCGATCGGTCAACGGGAGACGATGTTGATCGAAGCCAAGGAAAAGATTCTTGACCTCGTTCTGAAAATCAGCAAGAAAGTGACTTTCGAGGCAATCGAGCTGGATAAGGATGCGCTTCTAACGATCATCGAGGGAGCAGTCGCCCAGCTTGTCGATCGATCGCGACTGAAAATCAAAGTGCATCCGAGCTTCCTGCCTGTGGTACAGCGAAACCTGGATCGATTCCTTGCGAGTACGGCGGGAATTCGAGATATCGGAGTGGAGCCGGACCCCCGTGTTCACGCCGGTGGGTGCCTCATCGAGACTCCTTCTGGAGACATTGACGCGCGACTTGAATCCCAGTTTGAGGTTATCACGGAGGCGCTGCAGGGGGTGGAGGAAAGGCGGTGAGCCAGATTGCCTACGACATGTATTGTGACCGGATAAGCCGGACGAATACAATTCGCCAGTATGGCAAAGTGTCTCAGGTGGTCGGTCTGGTGATCGAATCGGATGGACCGGCGGTATCCATCGGGCGCCTGTGCCGGATCGAGAACAGAGAAGAGAATTCGCATATTGAAGCAGAAGTGGTCGGATTTCGGGACAATCGCCTGTTGCTCATGCCGTATGGTTCGATCAGCGGCATTACACCGGGGTCGATTGTCACTTCGACTTCTGAGCAACTCAGGATACCAGTGACCAATGAGCTCGTAGGGCGCGTGCTTGGCGGGTTGGGTCAGCCGCTCGACGGCAAAGGGGCAGTGGTCAGCAATACGACACGCCCCATCAACGGGAAGCCGATTCCGGCCATGCAGCGACGACGAATCGTCGAGCCATTGCGCACAGGAATCAAGGCGATTGACGCTCTCGCAGCCGTGGGAAGGGGACAGAGGATGGGGATCTTTGCCGGGTCCGGGGTCGGAAAGTCCGTTCTGCTTGGAATGATCGCCCGAAATTCGTCGGCTGATGTCAATGTCATCGCTCTGGTTGGGGAACGGGGGAGAGAAGTACGGGAGTTTATAGAACGGGATCTCGGACCTGAGGGAATGAAGCGCTCGGTGGTTGTTGCCGTGAGCTCGGATCAACCGGCGCTGATCCGTATCAAGGGCGCTCTCGTAGCGACCACGATTGCCGAGTATTTCCGTGAGCAAGGGAACCACGTCATGCTCCTGATGGATTCAGTAACCAGGTTGGCCATGGCGCAGCGCGAAATTGGTCTCGCCGTTGGGGAGCCGCCAGCTACCAAAGGGTACACTCCTTCAGTGTTTGCCATGTTGCCGACACTCCTGGAGAGAGCGGGCAACTGTGAGCGAGGATCGATAACGGGGCTCTACACGGTTTTGGTCGAAGGAGATGACTTTAACGAGCCGATCTCAGACGCGGTGCGATCTATTCTCGACGGGCACGTAGCGTTGTCGCGCCGACAAGCCTCGCTCAACCAATACCCTGCGGTTGACTACATCGATTCGATAAGCCGCCTGATGAAGGATGTCTGCACCGAAGAGGAAATCGACCTGGCGGGCAGAGTGCGCGAATTGTACGCCACCTATCGGGAATCGGAAGATCTCATCAACATTGGCGCGTATGTGAAAGGTTCAAATGCTCGGATCGACTTGGCTATATCGAAATTCGACGCTCTCAACGAGCTCTTTCGACAGAAGATTCACGAGCAATGCGATCACCAGGTGACTGTCGATCAGCTGAAGGGGATTCTCAACTCGTAACGGTTCTGTCATGAAGAAGTTCAAGTTCAGACTCGAGCCGCTCCTCAAGGTCCGCTCACACATCGAGAAGCAGCGCCAGAAGGAGCATGCGACAGCGTTACAGCAGGTGTATCTTCAGCGCGATCACCTGGAGAAGATCGAGGCGAAGCGTCTGTTGACCATGGAGCGCCAGCGCGATGACCTGGCGGGAGTATTCTCGCCCGCCCAAGTGCAAACAGCCTGGCGATATCTTTCGAAACTCAAACGGGACGGCTGGAGCGGAGCCGAACTTCTGAGAGGGCTCGAGCAGGAAGCTGAGAAGCGTCGACTCAAGCTTATCGACGCCTCCAAAGAGAAGAAGATGTTCGAGAAACTCAAGGAACGGCAGCGCATTAAGCGAGCGGCAGAGGCAGAGCAGAGCGAGCGGAAGGACCTTGATGAGATAGCCGTCAGTGCGTATGGCTTTCGTCATCGTCAGTAGCTCGGTTCGTACCTGTTTGCGCTCACGTTTCAACGCCAAACACCGATAGATGTAGTATGTCTCTCAACAAGGGAATGAAGAAGACGGAACGCTGCCAATATGTTCGGGTATGCTATCTGGCAGAATCCCTCAAGTGTTTCGGCTATAAGACGGACTGTGCGCTGTACCTGCGGAGCAATGGCGAGCCGTGCAGTGAGGAGCGGTTTCACGAGGCTATGAACCGACTCATCAACAAGACCAAAGCCAAGTATGAAAAGATGCCTCAGTAGTGCTGGCATCCAGAAATCTCTTCCGTCTCGCCCCAACATTCTTTCCATTATATCTCATCTTAGTCGGCGTCGAGAGGACTTCGATACGTACGTACTTCCCTTAATGTCAACAGGTTGACCATTGGTCACCATGTTCGGCACGGTCTCTGCTTTCAACCCCGACGGAGAACTGTATGATCAAAGGAATGTACTCATCGGCATCCGGCATGATTCCCCGCGTGCAGAAGCAGGAGATGATTGCTAACAACGTCGCGAACGCCGGCACGGTCGGATACAAGAAAGACACGATGTTCTTCCGTGAGCTTTCAAAGGCCGAGCGTAAGCTGACGCCAAAGCGATCGGATTGGCAGCAGCCGCTGGTTGACAAGACCTTCGTGGATTACACGCCGGGGACGTTTGACCACACTGACAACCCGCTTGATCTGGCGATAGACGGAGACGGTTTCTTTCGACTCCAGGGGCCAGACGGCAGCACCCTGTTGACAAGGTCGGGCACGTTTCTCATCAGCGGGGATGGGATTCTAAGCTACCCGGGTGGCTATCAGGTGATGGGGGAGAGCGGGCCAATTCAGGTAGGGAATGGAACGGTTACCGTGAATGAATCCGGACAGGTAGAAGTTGACGGTTCCACCGTTGCGCGCATTGTCCCGGTGACTGTCGATGACTTCGAGAAGCTCGATAAGGCCGGAAGCTCACTGTTCGTGGTGCCACAAGGCGTTCAGACGTCGACTGCAATTGGTTCCACTATTCGGCAAGGATATCTAGAGACATCGAACGTCGACATCGTGCGCGAGATGGTTGACATGATCATCGCGTATCGGACGTACGAAGCGAACGCCAAGGCCCTTCAAACACAGGACTCGTCGCTCGACGCCCTGTTTCGGAAAGTGGCGTCCGGGAGTTAATGAAGAGAACGATCTGCACAGAGGAGAAAGCATATGATCAAAGCAATGCGAACGGCGGCATCGGGGATGATGGCGCAACAGTTGAATGTGGACAATATTGCGAACAACCTGGCGAACGTAAACACGAGTGGCTTTAAGAAGAGCAAGATCGAATTCCAGGATGTTCTGTATCAGAATTACCGCAAGGCGGGAGTAGCGTCGTCGGTAGGGAATATGGTCCCGACCGGCCTCGCCATCGGCTACGGTGCGCGACCGGTGTCGAGCACGCGAGAGTTCAC
The DNA here is from genome assembly GCA_964540105.1 of uncultured Ignavibacteriales bacterium. Taxonomy (GTDB): domain Bacteria; phylum Zixibacteria; class MSB-5A5; order GN15; family FEB-12; genus DATKJY01. Next base: position 1,192,511 of record CAZILL010000002.1, read on the forward strand.
ACCTGGTGATCTGTCACAGACCGGTAATCCGCTTGATCTGGCGGTTGACGGTGACGGTTTCTTCCAGGTACAGCGCCCCGACGGGACAACGGCATACACCCGTGACGGATCGTTCAAGACGTCTGCCGACGGCCGACTGGTAACGTCCGACGGGTTCTACCTCCTTCCGCAGATCACGATTCCTGAGGACGCAATTTCGGTGTCGGTGGGTGCTGACGGCACTGTCCAGGCGATACAGTTCGGGCAGAGTGAGCCGACGCAATTGGCGCAGATCGAGCTCGCGCGATTCATCAATCCGGCCGGTTTGTCAGCGGTGGGCAGGAATCTGCTGATCCCAACGGCAGCTTCTGGGTCACCGAGTACAAACGTACCAGGGCAGGGGGGACTCGGCCTGATTAATCAGGGAGCGCTCGAAATGTCAAATGTCCAGGTTGTCGATGAAATGGTCAATATGATCGTTGCGCAGCGCGCTTACGAAATGAACTCCAAGGCGATTCAAACCGCCGATGACATGGCCTCAGTCGCCAATAACATAAAGAAGTAGCGATGAAATCGATTCGTCACATACTCGCTATTGAGATCATGATCGCGATGATTCTGGGCGTGACGGCACGTACAGAAACCTGTGAAGAACAGATCAAGCAGGAGATCTTGCGCCAATGCCACCTCGACTCTCAGTGGTATCAAATAGAAATCCTCTCTAGTCAGCTCAAGGCTCAGAGTCTGGGATCGGAGACGATTGCTCTGAAACCGCTGTCGCAGAAGGAGCCGCTTGGTTTGTACACCGTGCAGGCGACGATCAAGCGCCGGGACACGACCATCGAGACCGGGAATGTGCACGCGAAAATTCACAAATTCGCCGACGTACTGGTTACTGAAGACAACCTGCAGCGCTTCCAAGTACTCTCGCCGGACAATCTCGGTTCCAAGCGCATGGATGTGACCGCGCTGATCGAGCAACCAGTGCGCTCGCTTGACGAGCTCGCCGGCATGCGATTGAAAAGGAATGTCGCCAAGGGCCAGATCTTAACGACTGGGGCTATCGAGTCGATTCCTGACATTGAGGTCGGACGCGAAGTGTCGATCGTCTGCTCCAGCGACCGCATCCTGATCACAGCTGCAGGTCAGGCCCTCGAAAGAGGATCGGCGGGCAGCTATGTCAAGGTACGCAACAAGAGCTCCGGTCGAATCGTCGTCGCTCGTGTTGTCGATCCATCAACAGTAATCATCGCTCCATAATCGAATAGGACTCGAGGAGACACTATGAACTTACGCAGAATCTTTCTCTTAATAGTCGTTCTGCTGTTGCTGCCGTTTGCTTTCAAAGCCAAGGGGCAGGATTTTGGCGGAGGCCAATCCCTGTTTACTGACACCAAAGCGCACCGGGTGGGAGATATCCTGACCGTGTTGATTTACGAGCAGACTCAGGCAACGAATCAGGTCCAGACGAAGACAGAAAAGTCAAGCGACGGGACGACCAAAGGGGGACCGGGAACCGGACCGCTATTGCGATTCCTACCCTCGTTTAGCATGGACGCAAGTTCCAAGACCAATTTTGACGGTAAAGGTGAGAACCTGCGAAACGGATCGCTCAAAGCGAGAGTCTCGGTCACCGTTGTGGGCGTGAAGGAAAATGGCGATTTGATCGTCGAGGGATCAAGAATCGTAGGGGTCTCCGGAGACCGCGAGACGGTCAGCCTCAGTGGAGTGGTTCGCCAGCGCGATATTCGCACCGACAACACCGTCGACTCATATCAGATAGCCGACGCCGAAATACAATACACTGGCAAAGGGAATGTCAATACCGCATCCCGTCCGGGGTTCTTCACGCGTCTACTGAACTGGTTCTTTTAGGAGGTCGGCATGAGAGGACTATTGCAGACACACATGTCGATTCCAGCAGGGATACTATTCATTACGACCCTATTTCTGTGGATTTGTCCGCCAGTAGCAGCCAACAAAGTACGAATCAAGGATATCTGCACGTTTCAGGATCGCGTCGAGATCGATCTGGTCGGGTATGGATTAGTGATCGGCCTGGACGGTTCAGGGGACGGGAACGGCACCCAATTCACCACGCAATCGCTGGTTAATATGATGCAGAGGATGGGTCTGACTGTCGACGCCGCGAAAGTCAAGGTCAAGAATATCGCGGCGGTCATGGTAACGGCCCGGATGTCGAGCGCGATGTCTGGCGGTTCGTATTTCGATGTGACGGTCTCGTCGGTTGGTGACGCCAGTTCACTGCAGGGAGGAACCCTGCTCATGACGCCTCTCTCCGGAGCAGATGGGGTCGTCCATGCTACAGCTCAGGGAGCGGTGTCGATTGGCGGATTCAATGTGCAGGTCGACGAAGGGAACAAAATCGTAAACAATTACACGCTGGTAGGACGTATCCCGGGCGGCGGGAAAGTAACTTCCGAAGTGCAGGCAACTCCCGGATCGGAGCGAGCGCTGATGTTATCTATGCTCGATCCAGACGTAACTACGGCGCAGCGCGTCGCAGAACAGATCAACCTGGAATACGGCACAACCGCATATGCTGTTGATGCCGGACGTGTCCAGGTCACGATCCCGGATTCGCTCATGCCGCCGCTCATGCGCGTGAAGTTCATTTCTGACATTGGTCATCTTGAAGTCACACCGGATGCCACCGCAAAGGTCGTTATCAACGAAAGAACCGGGACAATAGTGACCGGACAGTTTGTCACGATCGAGCCGGTGGCCATCGCTCATGGGACGATCACGGTGAATATCCAGTCGCGACCGGTGATTTCTCAGCCTGAGCCGTTCAGCCAGGGGGAGACGGTGGTCACGAAAGAACCGAATATCACGGTCACGCAGGAGAAGGCTCGTGTCGTGGAACTCGACGCCAGCGTGAAATTATCCGACGTGGCCACCGCGCTCAACAAGATTGGCGCCACACCCCGCGACATCGTGGCGATATTTCAGGCTCTTAAGCAGGCCGGGGCGCTGCGCGCAGAACTTGTGATTATGTAATGAAACTCCAGCTACCAACATCTCCAGCTCTCCTGCCGCAACGAAAAGCGGATGGACTGCAGCAGCGAATCCACGCCAGGACCGTGGAAGGGGAAAAGGAACGCCTGCACAAAGCGACGAAGGAGTTCGAGTCTTTTTTTTCGTACTACATGCTGAAAACGATGCGCCAGACCATTCCCAAGAACGCTCTTTCCGAAGGTCTGCCTATGGGGGACAGCATGGGCAAAGAGACATTCACCGATCTCTTCGATATGGAAGTCGCAAAGTCGATGAAGAGCAGCGGGAATCGATCGATCGCCGACCTGTTGTACAAATCGATGGAGAAGGTCGTAGTCGCACAGTTCAACGACGTTCCGAGTGGTTCAAGAGCGGCGAGTCCTAAGGCCGCGCCGATTCCAATCAACATGTCGAAGGTTTCACAACCAAAGCCAATTCCAGTGAAAACGGATCCAATCCCGCTGCCCAAGCCGCCGACCATTGACGTGTCGCCGCCAGCCCAGAAGTGGATCAACCCCATGAAGATCGTGAAGCCACATTCAAAGCATGACAGCATCATTTCGCAGTACGGTCATCACATTGACGAAGCCGCACAGGAAACGAAACTCGACTCGGCGCTGATTGCATCGGTCATACAAGCTGAGTCTGGGGGAGACTCGCGCGCCGTGTCAAGAGCGGGCGCCAAAGGGCTCATGCAACTCATTGACACGACCGCCAGCGATTATGGTGTGCAGGACGCCTTCAACCCGCGAGACAATATTCGCGGCGGAAGTCGGTTCCTGAAATACCTGATGGATCGTTACCAGGATGTGAAGCTCGCATTGGCCGCATACAATGCCGGTCCGGGGAACGTTGACAAGTACAAGGGAATCCCACCCTTCAAGGAGACACAGGATTTCGTGCAAAGGGTCACGGGGTTCATACGCCAGGCAGCCAGGAATGTCACACACACCGCATCTAAAGAACTCTAAGGCGCTGCCGATACAGTTAGTGAACGATCTTTGAACAGAAATGATGGATCATGATCAATCAACTGATCAACGTAATCAGCAAGGAAGCTGCGCTCTTTGAGACATTTCTAGGCCTACTCGAAGAACAGAAGCAGATGCTCGTGAAGAATGATCTTCCCGGCCTTGAGGCGGTTACAGAAAAACAGCGCGAGCGGGTTGTCGAGAGTCGTTTGCTCAGCCAACAGCGGGAAATGCTGATCGGACGAATCAAACAACAGAATGCAATTGACGGAGACCTGACGGTGAGTCGACTCCTGGAGCTGATCGACGACAAAGAAGCCGAGCAGCTGCGGAAGCTGCGTGACGTCATCTTCGGTTTGAACGATAAGATCGCACAGACGCGGAACTCAAACGCAATGCTCATCAACCAATCGCGGGACTGCATTGCGAAGACCATGACTATGCTATCGCAGATCAACAGTCCTGAGCCGAATTATGCACGATCCGGAAAGCCGACCAATCGCGCGAACACGGCGCTGTTAGACAGGAGGGCATGATGTCGGGACTTTTCCAGGGATTGGAATTGGGCAAACGGGCGTTGCTGACGCACCAGTCCAGTTTGCAGACTATCGGTCACAACATTGCCAATGCCAGCACACCCGGCTATAGTCGGCAACGGGTGACAGTGTCGCCGACCCGCGCCGAAGCCCTTCCGTGGGGATCTATTGGAACCGGCATTCAATCTAACAATGTCCGTCAAATTCGAGATCTCTTTCTGGGGCAGCAGTACCGTGAGGCGCAGAAGTCGCTCGGACAGTGGAGCTACCGCGATCGCACACTCTCGCAGATCGAATCGCTGGTGAACGAACCTCAAGACAACGCGGTCGGCAGCCTGTTGGGTCAATTCTGGGATGCGTGGTCAGCGCTGTCGACCAACGCTGATTCACCAAGTAACCGCTCCAACGTCGTTTCAGAGGCAAACAAGCTTGTCAACGGGTTGCACCAGCTGTCGGGGAAGATATCAAACCTTCGGCAATCTATCGACGCCGACCTGAAGAGCCTGACCGATGTGGTCAATCAGAAGACTGCTGAAATCGCAATCCTCAATCAGGAGATTTCCAAGACGGAACTGGGTGGAACGCCGGCCAATGATCTTCGGGACCAGCGCGATTTGCTCACCGATGAGCTGGCGAAAATCGTCGACGTGCGCTCGCTGGAGAAGCCGAACGGATCGACTATTGTCTACATGGGAGGGATGAGCCTTGTGGATGGTCCTGATTCGTTCCCGATCGGAGTCAAGGTCGCAAACGACAACGGGATCATGACGCACAAGTTTGTCTGGAAGGGAACAGATGTCAGATTGACTAACTTGAACGGACAGCTGGCCGGACTGCTGGAATCTCGCGATACAATCATTCCCAACTACCTGGCACAGCTTGACCTGTTCACTAAGACCTTGGTCACGGAAGTGAATGCGATCCACAGCGCGGGCTATGCGAAAGATGGAAGCACAGGTATCCCGTTTTTCGACCCGACCAATACGGCGGCTTCCACGATTCGGGTCAATCCATTGATAGATCAGGATTCGAGCAAAGTGGTCGCTTCGTCCGGTCTCTCAAGTGATAATCTTGTGGCGCTCGCCCTGAGCGACCTGCGGACGAAGGGGGTTCTATCCTCCAATACGACCTCGCTCAGTGATTTCTACAAGAACATGGTGGGCGATCTGGGGATCGAGCGGCAGGAATCGAAGTCATTCAGCAGCAATTTTGAGCTGCTGGTTCAACAGGTAGATAACTCGCGGCAGTCAGTTCAGGGTGTGTCGCTCGATGAAGAGATGGCCAACATGCTGAAGTATCAGCATGCCTACGACGCCGCCGCGCGGGTGATTACAACTATGGATCAAGCGCTTGACACCGTCATCCACGGAATGGGTGTTGTCGGGCGATAATTGAGCGGCGACCCACGAAAGGGGCGTCGTCCACGGAGGGCACGTGCTTATTCTGACACGGAAGTTAGGCGAATCGATCACAATTGGCGACGACATCAAGGTGTCGGTGCTTGGGATTCGAGGACGCCAGGTGCGGCTGGGGATTGAGGCCCCGGTGAAGGTCGTGGTTCACCGCGAAGAGATCTATGTCAAGATTCAGGCCGAGAATCGCAACGCATCCAAGGGATCCAAAGGAGATTTCTTCGGAGTGGTCAATATGATCAAAGGAAAGATCAAGGGGGACAAGCAGGTGCGTCCCGCGGCGATCGACTACAAGGAGAACCCGCCGAAACGTCGCTCTGACAAACAGGAACCACTCGGCCCTGATAGTGAATCGCGGTGACCAAGAGGGTAAACTCATGCGTGTGACAAATGGGATGGTCGGCGACCAGGTCGTGTTCAATATGCAGCGCTCACTGCAACGATTCATGGACCTGCAAACAAGCATGTCGTCCGGTCGACGAATCAATAAGCCGTCAGACGATCCGGTGGGGACAGTGCGCGCCCTTGCATACCGTGACCAGATCGGCGCCATAGAGCAGCATCGCAAAAATATAGCCGAAGCGCAGAACTGGTCTTCGACTTGTGATAATGCCTTGGCGGAGACCAAGAATTTTGCCAGCACGGCCAAGGAAATCGCCGTCGCGATGGCGGACGGAACATACGATGCTACCGCTCGCGAGGCGTCGGCCAATGAAATCCAGTCGCTCTTCAACCAAGTTGTACAGATGGGGAACAGCGAGCTCGAAGGGCGTCGCATCTTCGCCGGATTCAGAACCAAGACCAGACCGATATCGGTGTACTCTAATGGTGTCTCTTATGAAGGAGATAACGGGAAGTTTGACTTTGAGATAGAAGCGGCAAGTCGCCTCACCGTCAACCTGAGCGGCGCAGAAGTCTTTCTCAAGCAGCTCACCGTGCTCGGGGAGAAGTCCGATTTAAATGTCGGCATCACGGCCGCGACACCGCTTGTGGATCTCAAGAACGGTCAGGGGGTAAGTGCACCTGGAACGTTCGTCATTACCGACAGGAATCGCAATCTGGCGGTGACCATCGATCTGAACGTTCCGGCTCCTTCCGTGACGGTCGGCGATGTCATCTCTCGCATCAATACCCAGCTGACTGCGGCCGGTGTCACCAATCTGACAGCTCAGCTGGGCTATGAAGGAAATAATATCCTTTTCACCAGCGCTCAGAATGGACTCATCTCGACGACAACGGAACTTGCCAAGTTGAACCAGGGAACCGGTGTTGATCTCAATCCGGGTAAGATCCGAGTGAGCAATGGAGTCGGCGTTGATCTCCTAGTCGATTTGTCGGGGTCAAGTACGATTGGGGAGATCATCACCAAATTCAATACGCAAATGGCCGCTGCCGGTGTGAGCAATGTCACGATGGCCGTTAGCGGCAGTGGTCGCGCGTTGGCTATCACCGACTCGAATGGTCCTCCCTCGCTGAACCTGACGATCACCGATGTCACCGCCATGGAGCAGACGGCGCAGAATCTCGGCATTTCGGGCGCGGTTGGCTCGCTGCTCACGGGACACGACGTTCTGCCGGCCACCGACTTTGCGGTAGCCGAAACAACAGGAACCACAGCCGGCGATCTGGGAATTGTGTCACGGTTCTCCGGAAACTACGCCGGTCAGGATGTGGACGCTCGTCTGACAACAACAGCCTTGGTGTCGAGCTTGCGAAATCGCGTAGGGTTGGATAGAAGCAGGATCGCCCTCGCTCAAGGAGGAACAACCGCAACGATCGATCTGGCCGCGTCGGGTATCGTGACTATTCAGGATATGTTGGATGCGTTCAGTAACTCAGGCTTGAATGTCACCGCGCGCATTAACGCCACGACCCGAGGGATCGAGATTGTCAACAATGATCCGGCCCGCAGCCTGACTATCGAAGAAGTCGGATCAGGGCGCACGGCCAAGCAGATGGGGATCTACGGTTCGGGCGATCTGATGGGCTCCCTCTTGGTTTTGAACAATGCGCTCAAGATTAACGATGCTGAGGGGGCTGGAATGTTGATAGGCAACTTCGACGACGCTATCCAGAATCTCCTGAATCATCGCGCGACCGTCGGGGCGCGGGCGATCCGCCTGAGCAGCACCGATACGCGTTTGATCGATATGAACCTCGAGTACACAAAACTACTTTCGGAGGCAGAGGATGCGGACATCCCGAAAGTGGTTACCGATCTTGCCTCGTACGAGAACAGCTATCGGGCGGCACTGATGGCCAGCAGCAAGATTATTCAGCCGAGTTTGCTGGATTTCCTGAAGTGACACTGAAGATGAGGGTATAGGAACATGCAGATCACCAGCCATCGGTTCGGCTCACTTGAAATTCCGGACCACAAAGTCATTATCATGGAGCGACCGATTCTCGGCTTCGAGCACCTGACGGAATTCTGTCTGATCGAAAGAGAGGAATTAGCCCCGCTCCTCTGGCTGCAATCTCTGGAAGATGCCATGATTGCGTTCCCGGTTGTGAATCCGGTCCTTTTTTACCCGGACTATCGAATCGAAGTCAATCCGAACGAGATTGCGGAACTTCGAGTAACTCGTCCCGAGTCAATCGAAACCTACGTGATTATGACGTTATCGGATAAACCAGATCAGGTTTCGGTCAATCTGCAGGGGCCCGTACTCATCAATACAGAAAACAACCTCGCCAAGCAACTGGTGCTGGTCAATTCGGAATACCATGTCAGGCATTTGCCCCTCGAAGATGACAAAGCGTCTGAACGGCATGTCACGAGGCGAGAGCACCTGGTCGGAGTGTAAGTACGTGGGCGACGTGTGCCTCATTCGCAAGAGCCCTTGCGCTAAGGCATGACATCGAACCCGACCCGTCATCATCGACCAGAAATCTCGCTTGCTTCAGGAGTCAGGCCATCATGATAAAGAAACCCAAAGGAATATCGCAATCGAAGAAGGCAAGTAGCCGACGCACCCTCAAGAAGGGAAAGCAGCAAGAGGATCCCTCACGCTCGAAGACTCTGACCTTGGCGCAGCTCAAGGACTGGGTGCGAAGAAATCCGCAAGACGTCGCGGCGACACTGGCCCTTGCCGATCACTGGAACAGGGCATACGACGGCGAAAGAGTGTTAGATGCGCTACGGCCGTTAGCTGAGTTGTATCCGTTCGAAGATCGAACCCTTCGCGGCGACTATGATCGACTCCTGGCCTTCGGATACAGCAATCTGAACCGAATCGCAGAGGCCGAAAAGGTAGCCCAACGCGGCGTTGCTGAGTTTCCTGAGGGGATTGATTTTCACTATGTGCTGAGCTTTGTCAAACTATCGCTGAGAGAATACGATGCGGCCGTCGAGGCAGGACGAAGCTATCTCGTCTTGTATGAGCAGGGCGCCCATTCCACATGTTCGATACCGGCGTTCACGCTCACTTCCGCGCATCTGTCGCAGTTGTGTAACTTCATGGGAGTTGCGCAGAAAGAGGAAAGGAACAGCGCAGACGCGATCAGTCTCTTTGAGAGGGCGATAGCCGCTGACCCGGGCAATCAGATGCCTTACATCAATCTCGCCAATCTCCATATGCAGGAGAAAGACAAGGTTAGGGCTAAGGATGTGATCGAACGCGGACTGGCGTCGGGTCGCCAGATTCAGGAACTCCGTATCATGGCGCAGGCTCTTGAGAACAGAGCAACCGTATCGGCCTGCATGATGGTAAGAAACGAGGAGGAATTGCTCGGTCGTTGCCTGGCATCGATTCGAGATTGGGTCGATGAGATCATTGTTGTCGACACCGGCTCGAACGACCGGACCGTTGAAATTGCCAGGTCATACGGAGCCAAACTCTACTTTCACCCCTGGGAAGGGGACTTTTCGAAGTCACGCAACTATACTCTCAAGTACGCGACATGTGACTGGATCTTCATTATTGATGCCGACGAGGAAGTTTATTCGGAGGACATCGCCACGATCGCCCGCGTGCTGAACGATCCGAGACATCTGTATGTCTCGATCAACGTTTTCAATGTCTATGGGAAGAATGAGGAACTAACCACCTTTCTTCCCTCGGTTCGTTTCTTCCGCCGGAGTCTCAATCTTCGCTATGACGGTATCGTTCACAATACTTTACAGATCCCAACCGGAGCTCCTGTTTTGCGCGCGGACGTGCGGATCAAGCACTATGGGTACGGCCTTGATCCCGAGAAGATGAAGCTGAAGCTGGCACGGTCGAAGGCGCTCCTCGAAAAGCAACTTCAGGAGAATCCAGACAATTTCTACGCGCTTTTCAACTACGCTCAACTTCTTCGCGGAGAGGGAGAGGATGTTCAGGCGACAAACGCGCCGATAATACTCAAGTCAGCCGCCCGGGCTGTCGAACTGACCGATCCGCGCGACACGGGTCAGCGATACATTCACCTTATGTGCCTGGACCAGCTTGGATGGACCTATCTCTATCTTGGAGAATACGACCGCGCGCTCGAGTTTGCAGAGCGTGCCCTGACCCTCAAGGAGAATTATCTCGACCCATTGCTCCTCATCGGACACGCTCGCGCGCGCAAGGGAGAGTGGAGTGCCGCTATCGATGCGTATCGAAAATACCTTGACGTGCAGGGGGCATACAAAGCTACCAACGAAAATGACTCGTTGATTCTCATGCATGTCAACAGTCGAGCTACAGCCTGTTACAGTCTCGGATTGATATATGAGCACTCCGGCAACCCGGCGCAGGCGAGAGAGTTTTATCGTCAAACGCTCGCCTCCAATCGCTCTCACCCGGAAGCGAATCTCCACCTGGCGCGTCACTATGTCAGTGAAGGGAATATCGTCGAAGCTGAACTCTGCTACCGGCAACATCTTGAGCATTCGCCAGAGTCAGTGGAGGCGCGTATGGGATTAGCCTACATCGAATTCCAGAAGAAGAATTCATCTGAGGCGATTCGGCACTATGAGGTGGTTACAATAGAGCACCCGAGGAACGGGACAGCTCTGCTGAAGCTCGGGCAAATCCATGCCGAACTTGGGCAAGCCGTGAAGGCGTCGGAGTATTTCCAAAGGGCGCTTGATGCCGGCCAAAGTGAGCCGAACATACAGATTGAGCTGGCGGGAATCTACCAATCGCTGGGGCGACACCGGGAAGCTATCGAACTATATCAACATTATATGAAAGACAATCCGTCAACGTCGGCCGTTCTTTGCGATCTCGGCAACGGTTACTTCAAGCTTGGGGATCTGCAGTCGGCCGAGGATTGGTATCGGAAGGCACTGAAGCAGATGCCGATTGCCCCTGCGGTCTACCGTAACCTTGGTGTCGTGCTCGCCCGTGCTGGAAAGACACGAGAAGCTGTCGCGGAGCTGACGCGGTTTGTTGAGCTGGAGCCGGATCAGTCTGAAGTTCGAGAATTGCTGGGGGATCTCTTTGCGCAGGAAGGAGACTTTCAAAACGCGATTTCATCCTATGAGCAGCGCCTGAGATTAGAGCCGGGGTCGGTGTCAGCTCTATACTCTCTTGCCGAATGCTATCGCAATATGGGACATAGAGATGCGGCGATTATGGGGTACCGACGAGCGGTTCAACTTGACAGTGAATTCAGGCCGGCACACGAACGCCTGCAAGAGCTTGCAGGAGTAGTTGGGGTTTAAGGGGAGCGGCGAACGAACATGTACTCTGTTACCCTGAATCACCGCTATTGTCGGTAAAGTATGGAATCGATCTGCCGATCATAGAAGCATGAAAATCGAAACCTGAGAAAACGCTAAACATACCGCGAATCCAAGAGGAGGGACACGCACAAAGGAGAACTGGCAGTGTAGATAGGAAACTGACACTGGCGAAACAAGACAATACATCGGAAGTGACATCTCATTGAGAATGAAAACAAGACGATTGGAAAAGAATCCAAATCCTTTCAAGGAGGAACTGACAAATGTCACTTCGTATTAACCACAACTTGGCGGCGCTCAATGCGAACCGCAACCTCGCCCAGACGACCAACATGGTGTCAAAGTCCATGCAGAAGCTGTCGTCCGGTTTCCGCATCAACGCGGCTGCCGATGATCCGGCGGGTCTCGTAATTTCGGAACAGTTCAGATCGCAGATCGCCGGTCTGAATCGCGCCGTTCAGAACTCAGAAGGATCCATCAGCATGGTGCAGACGGCTGAAGGCGCCCTGACAGAAATCAACAACCTGCTCATCTCCATGAGAGAGTTGGCCATTCACGCCGCCAACGAGGGGTTCAACGACGTCGACCAGCTGGCTGCTGACCAGGCTGAAATCTCCAACGCCCTCAAGACGATCGACCGCGTTGCGTCACAGACTCAGTTCGGAACGAAGAAGATCCTTGATGGCACCAGAGACAACAACGCTACCATCACCAGCGCGGGTACGTCCGGCTTGACAATCAAGCAGTCGAACCTGGCGACCGGAACGCATTCGATCACGGCCACCAAGACGGCCGACCCAACGTCGACCCTGAACACGACGTCGCTTGGTCTTAGCCTCAACAGCACGACCGGCACGCCGTACAATTTGACCGAGAAGATCCATAACGTGGATGTCGTTCAGGCCTCTGACGTGGCGAAAAAGACGAGCGGCTCGATCAACCTGGCTGACGCGTGGGGCAACGGCATGACTCTGGCCGCGACCGCGACCAGCGGAATGGTCAGTTCGTCCGGCGCGATAGCGGCAGTGATTGCCTCTGGCTCCGGTAACTACACTTTCACCCTGAACTATCAGGAAAACGGCGAGTCCCCGACCGGTAACCAGACGTTGACCATCAACGCTATCATCGGCGACACCACTGCAACCATCGCCTCCAAACTGCAGACCCAGATCAACCTGAACTCCGCTCTCGCTGGCAAAGTGATTGCGACTGGCACCGCGGCCGGCATCTTGCGCATCAAGACTGCGAATCAGGGAGCCCAGTATTCACTGAGAGCTGAAGCGACCTCCACGACCGCGACCACCGGCGCCTTTGATGTGGCTGCCGGATCGACCCGTGGCTCTTCAGCGAACTTGCTGAACTTCACTATCGTGACTGACAAGTATACCAGCCGGACCGCGAATGCGACCGTCGCCGCTGCGACGTATACCGACTTCACGACTCTGACCACAGCCCTGAACAACGCCCTCATGACAACCGGCGGTACCGGCGGTTTCGGTACTGTTGGAGTAGGTATCGGAGGAGTCATTGCTACACTGGTGAATACAAATCAGATCCAATTTTCAACCCAGGATGAAGGTTCAGCCTATTCAATCAAGCTGAACGCCGGTGTTGCCGGAACAGGCAATCTGGTTAACGTGATGAAGATGACTGCTGATTCGCAGGCCATCTCCGGAACTGACGCTCTCGTCAATCTGGATAACTACACGAACAACATCACGAAAGTGAAATATGCCAACAACACCGCCAACACTCAGACCTTGTACAACAAGGCGGTGGGCGCAGCGGGTCGCGGCTCGATCACCTTTGATGTAAACACCGCAGCGAATGGCGTAAAAGTTGGCAACTTGCTGCTCGACGTGAAGGCTGCTCGCTTCAACGTGAGTGTCGACGGCGGCCCCGCGCAGAATATCGCAGCTGGCGTCAACAATACGGTTTTCAACGCTGATCGGACTCAGTCAATGATCGTCAACTACGGCCTGACCTCTCAGGGCGGAACCGAGACCATCACCGACACCGACCAGTCGCTGGTCTTCCAGATTGGCGCCAATGTTGGCCAGACGGCCGCTATCGCCATCCGCAACATGGCCGCTTCCTCACTTGGAAAGAACCTTGCCGGCAACATGTATGCGTCGCTGGCGAAAATCGATGTGACGACTGTGGCTGGCGCCCAGGATTCGCAGTCGATTATAGATGCCGCCATCAACGAAGTGTCGACGACTCGTGGTACCTTGGGTAGCTTCCAGAAGAACACTCTGGAATCCAACCTGCGGAACCTGCAGATTGCTTCGCAGAACCTCACGGCTTCTGAGTCGCAGATTCGCGACACCGACATTGCAGCGGAAATGTCAGAATTCACCAAGAACCAGATTCTGGTTCAGGCTGGTACGGCCATGCTCGCGCAGGCCAACCAAATGCCGCAGGTGGTTCTGTCGCTCTTTAAGTAGTAGACCGATCAATTGGGGGGGACGCAAGTCCCCCTCGATTGTCATTTTGAATGAGCGTTTTGGGACATTGATGTCGCACTCTTTATAGGAAGGTATATGCCAGCCCTGTCATCCATCGACGGAATTAACTCCGGTCTGAAAACGACCGAAATAATTGATAATCTCATCCAGATAGCGCGCCGCCCGGCGGTTCTCATGGAAAAGCAGGGGACGGAAAAGACCAACATCATCACGGCGATGAAGGCTTTTCAGGCCAAGCTGCTGGCGTTCTCAACCGAGGTCGGAAATCTCGCGCGTCCGACCGCTTTTAACGCCTTCAAGGTCAAGGTGTCCGATGAGACAGTGCTCGGGGCAACGACAAGTGGGTCGGTCAGCACCGGCTCGTATGACGTTCAGGTATTGTCAGTAGCGCGCAACAACGTTTTGGCCAGCCAGGGATTTACCGACCAATCAACGTCCCTGCTTGGAACCGGGTCGATCACGATCGGCGTGGGTACGGCAACGGTAAAAACCATCACGATAGACGCGACGAACAACTCGCTGGTCGGAATCAAGAAAGCCATCAATGATGCCAAGGGCGGGGTTACCGCGTCAATCGTCAACGACGGCTCATCATCAAAGGCGTATCGTTTGATCCTGACCGCCGACAAGACCGGGCAGTCCAACAAGATGATTGTGACTTCCAATCTGACCGGCGGCAGCAATCTCAATTATGCGACGGCCCTCTTCGACAACCCAGAAACGATCACGAAAAATGCGACATCGAACGCCGTGATTTCTCTCGGTTCAACGGCGGCGTTCACAGGTTCAACAAACAAGACTTACACGTTCACTGTCGCCGGTACGGGCGCAAAGACGACCGGGACCGATAACATCACACTCAATTGGACCGACGGCACAAATTCCGGCTCGATCGTCATCACCCAGGCCGACGCGGAGGTGGCTCTTGTCGGTTCCGGGTCCGAGGGGCTGAAGCTCAGCCTGGGGGCTGGCACGCTGTACGGTGGGGATAAGTTTCAGGTATCTACGTTCGCGCCATTGCTTCAGGAAGCAGCCGATGCGAAGCTGGCTGTTGGTACAAGTGGCGGCTCGGGGTCGCCAATTACGATTACGTCGAGCTCGAACGAGTTCGCAAACGCCATGGGTGGTATTACCCTGACCGCGAAGAAAGTATCGCCGGCGGGGACCAGCGTGAATGTGGCCGCTGATCTCGACGTATCGGGACTGAAGGACAAGGTCACGTCGCTTATCAAGGCATACAACGATGTCAACGACTACATCAACACGCAGAATACGTACAAGAAAGACAGCAAGGAATCAGGGGTTCTCTTCGGCGACTATACTCTCCAATCGATTCAGAATTCCCTTCGCAGTGTGATATCAGGGTCTGTGCGAGGAATCAAGTCAAAGTACAATCAGGTGAATGCCATCGGCATTCGGTTCGACGCAAAAGGGAATCTTGTTATCCGTGACACGTCGCGCTTCGATAAAGCCCTCAAGGAGGACTTGCAGGCCGTCGTGGATCTCTTTACCAGCGCAGGAAAGACCTCCAGGAGTAATATCGAATTCGTGTCATCCAGTGAAAAGACAAAAATGGGGGAGATCTATGATGTTGATATCACGCGCGCGGCTCAGCAGGGATCCTTCATAGGATCGAGTATCGCCGATCCGGCCACCACCCCGATTACGCTGAACAATTCAAACAACCGCATCAAACTGGCCATCGACAGCCTGTATTCAGACGAGATGATTCTGTCCGAAAAGACCTATTCCTCCGCCGACGAACTGGTCGCTGAAATCCAGGATAAGATCAACAACGACGGAAAGATCGGTAGTCGCGGGCTTCGGGCATCCTGGGTTAGCGCGGGAGTGGGCATCGGGTATATTCAATTCACGAGCCCAACCTATGGAAGCACATCAAAAGTCAATATTATGGCTGGCATTGCTAATCCCGGGTACCGCGTGCTCGGACTTGAGGCCGGCGCGAGCAATGCTGGTGTCGACGTGGCTGGAACGATCAACGGAGAAGCTGCAGAGGGAGTCGGCCAATTCCTCACCGGTAAAGAGAGGAACCTGACTACTGATGGCCTCAAACTGAGGATAACTCTGGACGGAAACCAGCTTGCTGAGGGAGCGGATGGCACTGTTACACCAACCAAAGGTGTCGCTGCGAAATTGAACGATCTGGTGAGTAGTATGACGCGGAGCGGCGACGGCATTCTTGATCGCAAGATCAAGGGGTATGAAGGTCAGGTGACCGCGCTCAAGACACGCATCGAAGAGTTCGACAAACGGCTGGCCGCGAGGCGTGAAAGTCTCTTGAAGCAGTATTACGCTATGGAGAAAACTCTCGGTCAGCTGAGTTCCCAGGGTCAGTATCTGACCGGTCAGTTAGCAAGCTTGAACAACAATTGGAATTTCAACAATAGCAACAATTAGGGGCGCCATATGGACGGTAAGTTGGGTACGTATCGGGAGGTGGATACTCTCGGGAAATCACAGCTGGATCTTATACTCCAGGTGTACGACGGGGCGATCAAAGCCGTGATGGACGCGCGACACGAGTATGACCAGCAGGAGAACCAGAAGGGCTATGAAGACATCGAGCGCGCCAAGCGCTTTGTCATGCACCTCTACACCACTCTCGATTTTGACAAAGGAGAACAGATCGCCGAGAAGCTCGGGCATCTGTATGTGTACGCGCTCAACCAGATGAATGTGCTCCAGGCGACGAAGACGGTGAGTGAGGCGGACAATATTATCGGCGTCTTGACGAACCTGCGCAATGGTTGGAGCGAGCTTCGGCAGACAGACGCCGCGGGACATGTTGTGTCGGCCACGCCAGTGTCGTCGACACACGCCGGTCAGTTCACCGTATCGGCATAGTCAGGGTTCATGATGAAAGAAGACGTATTGCAGAGAATCGAGAAGGACCTGATTCGGATTCTCAATGAGGAGTACTCATTTTATCAATCCCTCTACATTATGCTCGACAAGCAGCGCGACATCGTCAAGTACAACAAGGACGAATGTCTGCTCGACTCCTTTGCGGAGATTGAACGCTGTCATATGCGAATCAGAGAGTCGGAGCAAAAACTTACAGAGATCCGGAACGGATATCCCAGCCAATTCCGATCGGCATCGTCAAATCCGGAAGTCAAGAAGCTCACGAATTGCATCTCGACGCTGGTGAGAAAGAACATCGATCTCGTGAACGAAAACGAGGCGTATGTCAAGGACCGGCGCGACAGGCTACAGCAGGAACTGGAGAACCTTAAGAGCAGTGGTCGAATCCTCCAGCATCTGCGACAATTCGAACCGTCACCACAGTTTGTAGATAGCAAGGAGTAGCTGCACGCGGAGTGTGTTGCTATCCCTGTTGAATTGCTGACAGTAGGAGAACTTCACCGAAATAGGAAGGCAGGAGGTGAGGAAGTGAAAATAGGAACGATTGAATCGAAGCGACCGCCCGAACAGGTCGGAAAAGTCAAGGCGCACTCGAGTGTAACGGCCGAAAAGAAGACAGGTGCGAGTGACCGACTAGAGGTTTCAGGAGATGTGCGCCGGCGATTGGCCGAGATCGCGGATAACGCCCGGTCATCCGCAGGTGGCTCAAATCCCGAGCGCCGATCCACCGTTGATCAGGTTCGCCAGCGCATTGTGGAAGGATACTACAACCAAGCCGAGGTCCGCACGCTGATAGCTGAGAGTATCGCTGAGGACCTTCAGAGCTGAGTCAGAGGTAAGAAACGAACATGACCACTTCGACCATGGACAACCGGGTCAAACAGATTGTCTCGAACATTCGAAACCTGCCGACCCCCCCCATTGTGTTTCACCAGATTCAGAAGGTGATCAACGATCCGAAATGCTCAGCCTCGCAGATTTCCTCGATTCTTTCTGAAGATCCGGCAATGTCGGTCAAAGTGCTGAAACTGACGAATTCGGCGTTCTACGGACTCTCGCGGGAAATCGACTCTGTCCGCCAGGCTGTAGTGATTGTGGGGATTGAAGCGATCCGAAATCTGGTCATATCCGCTTCGGTTCTCGAGATGTTCAAAGGGCGGGAAGTTGATCAGGAATTCGAGGAAAAATTCTGGCGACATTCGCTGGCGACCGCGTTTTGCTGTCGAATCCTGGCGCGCCAGCTGAGAAGCCGCGGTATCGTCGATCCGGACGGAGCCTTCTCGGGAGGGCTTCTCCACGACGTTGGAAAGATTGTCCTGAGCTGTTTTCTCCCTGAGGAGTACAGGAAGTTCGAGGAGGAGAGAAGGAAAGATGCGCAATCTCCGACCTTTGAAGTCGAAGAACGAGCGCTGGGATACAATCATGCTCAGGTTGGGACACTTCTGGCTGGGCACTGGAAATTGCCCGGTAAGCTGACTCAGGCGATAACCTTTCATCACCATCCACAGTTGAGTGAAATCGACGAACCAATCGCTCACATCGTTCACATTGCGAACTATGTAGCCAAGAAGACTTTCTATCCGGCGGAGGATGAATACCTGATCGGAGCGATAGACTCCAAAGTGTATTCGTTTATGGGACTTTCTGAGCCAGATGTTGACATGTTCAGTGAAATGCTCAGAGATGAGTATGTCAAAGCAGAGACATTTATGAAGATGGCCGGAATTAAATAATCCGCGAAGCCGTCGTGAGAATGACCAGCCCCGATGCAAGTCGGGGCTTTTGTTTTCTGTCGCAGGATGCTATCGAGTCCGGGCGAGCTCTTGCGTCGGTGCGGCGGTAGTCTGAGAGTTCGATATCTTCACGCCATCAAAACGCAGATAACACAAGAGGGACTGCGGTGCGGCAAAGAAGATCTTCTCGGGGAATTCGGCGAAGTGCTCCTGTGCCCACTGCGATCGGTGAGTTTCATAGGGATTTCCGAAGGCATCCTTCTGGGCAGAAACCACGAGCGGTGTAGAGACAATGCATCCCCGAGCACACTTCGAGCTGTCGCGAAGCAACCGCTGGCCGTCCTCGATAGAAAAGTGCTCGATGACATCGACGAGCAGGATGAGATCGTAATAGGTGTCCAGAGTCGGCACCACTTTCAGTGCGTCGCCAGCGTAGATGTTGCTGTAGATCTGCCTCTGGAGGGGAGTGATGTAGCTCTCAAAGGCTTCAATCCCATCGATTCGGCAACGCCAGTCGTTGTACTGATCGCGCCCATCCCAGAGCTCGAGGTATTCGCGGCACAGAAAACCGAATTTTCCGAATCCAATCCCGATATCCAGAACCGACTGCGGCTTGGTAGCGAGAATAATCTCTATTATCGGGCTTATCTGAAGTGGACTGCTTGAGGGCATGAGCGGATCCTTTCGCTGTGTGACGTTGTTTCCGATGTCAGTCTTTTCCTATCACGTAACAAGTGAGCTAGGCTCATAGCATGTTATCGGCATGCTGACCGGGGACTTGAATGGGTGAGCGACGGGATGCGAATCACTCTACAGCGGTCGCACGGCACGTGCTCGTGCTTTCAGTCGGGAGCAGCCACCAAGCCTCTCAGAGCGCAGGAAAACTACGCTGTCTTCAGTGACTCAGGGAAACGACTCACGAGCCACTCCTTGTGTTCCTTAAGCATATGAGCTACCATACCGTAACTGCTATTGCATCGCGAGGCAGCACAAGGAGACCGATACCGTGACCGCTGAAGAGCTGAAACAGGCCATTCTCGATACAATCGAACTTCCAATTCTCCTGTTTGATCGTAACCTGCGCGTAGTGAGTCTTAATCGTGCAACACATGAACTGTGTCGCCGGTATGGTCTGGACAGCGATTCAGCCGTTGGTAAAGACGAAACAACGGCATTTCCATTCATTCCTCAAGAGGCCATTGACCAGCAGCGCGAGATATTTGCCACCGGACTGGCACAGATTGACGATTGGTCAACCGTCGTAAACGGAAAGAAGCTGGACCTCTCGATACGTCGATATCCAATCTACTCGGAACAGCTCGTCAGCCATGTGCTCGTGACCCTTCGCGATATCGGGAGACAACGAGAGCTTGAGGCCTCGCTTCGTCAAAGTGAAAAACTGGCTCTGGCGCTGATGGACGCCTCGACAGAGTCAATGTTTCTTCTGGCGGGCGATGGGAGCATCGCACTTGCCAATGAAATCGGCGCGGCCCGGCTCGGACGCACGACCGAAAGTATCAAGGGAGCGACTGGCGCTGATGTGTTTCCACCGGAAGTTTGGGCACATCGGCAACCATACGTCAGGAGAGTTCTCGAAAGTGGCAAATCCGAGAGATTCGTGGATGTGCGCAATGGGAGAACTATTGATATGACGCTGGTGCCGATTCTGGGACCAAATGGCAAAACCACCCAGATTGCGATTTTCGCCCAGGATATCACCGATCGCGAGTCCACCCTGGCGGCATTGAAAGAGAGCGAGGACAGGTTCCGCGGACTCTTCCTTCACATTCCGGTCCCGACCTATGTGTGGAAAAGGGTCGGCAATGACTTCATTCTCGAGGACTTCAACGCTGTCGCCGACGATATATCCGAGGGAAGGATGGCGACCCTCGTTGGGAAAAAAGCCACTGAGATCTTCGCCGGTCGCGCAGACATACTTGATGATATGCGGACGGTGGCTTCAGAGAAGTCGAGTCTTCGGCGCGACCTCTCTTATACGTATTTGCTCACGCAGGTAGAACGGTATCTACAGGCTTCCCTTGTCTTTGTGCCACCTGACTTCATCCTCATGCATACGGTCGATATTACCGAGCGAAAGCGGGCACAGGAAACTCTCTTGGAGGCCAGCAACGAGCTCGAGGTTGAAGTCGGACGGCGCACGCATGAACTGGCAGAACTCAACGAACAGCTCAAAGTCGAGCGTGAGGCGCTTCGGCTAAAAAACATTGCTTTGCAAGAAGTCATCGAGCAGGCCAGTCGTACTAAGGACAGTGTAGCTCTTCAGATTCAATCCAATATTGAGCGGATAGTCCTTCCGGTTCTCGATCGACTTGACCGCCGCCTCAATGCAGGGGATCGCCAGTATCTCTCTTTGGCGAAAGACTCACTACTCGATGTTCTCTCACCGTTTCTGCGCGTACTGGAATCGGAGTACCCTCAGCTCACACCAGCCGAGATCGAAATATGCGATCTCATCAAGAAAGGGTATGGCAGTAAGGAAATCAGCCATCATCGGAACACGTCGGTTCAGACAATTATCAAGCAGAGAAAAACTATCCGCCGCAAACTCAATATTACTCGCGAAGACACAAACCTAGCGACATTCCTCAACACTAAAGTGATGAATGGTGGAATAAGAACACCGAGAAAACCAGTATAACGATTTGTTGTGCAATATGTTACTGGTAATTCGTTGGGCATCCAGATATCAGTTCGCCAGATACGTTTGCGCTCTGCATCGTGGGGTATAATTATAACCCAATTGATACCCCGATAATACCCCTTGCTTTTCCTATCAAATGTGTTAAATGATTACTAAATATGTGTCTGTAGTCAACTAAGGTGTGCGAATAAAGAGGCAAAACAGTATAGCATAACCTGAGCAGACATCCTTGACAGACATACCGCAGTGATGCTCGGTTGTACGAGTCCGGTCGGTCACGCTCGCTGTTCCCCCTCCCCCCCGGCGACGTAACGTTCCGGACTCATTTTTTTTTGCCATGTTCTAAGTGGGCAATAATGTGGTTCCCTTCTGTAGCTAGAGTGTCTCAGTGCCATCGTTGCCATCTAACGACTGTTTACGGTTTTGAAGATAGCTATGAAGTCTATGCCCCGCCTCTGCTTGGTGCTGCTGTTCGCGAAAATTGTTATTGACAAGTGTGACATTCCTGATTACTCATATTGACTGCGCTGAAAGCTTATGGCGCAATAGGTTAGTAGCAAGCGGGCGATTAGCTCAGATGGTTAGAGTACTTGCTTGACATGCAAGGGGTCACTGGTTCGATTCCAGTATCGCCCACCATTTCGCCACGAGAGGCCACCAGAAGCAAAAGAGTACTGGGGAGCTCGTGTCCGACTGGAAGAATAAAGGAATGTCACTCGTGAAGATTGAACTTGCCGATGGGTCAGTTCGCGAGTTTGAGTCGGGGATCACCGGACTCAAAGTTGCAGAAGCGATATCCCCCCGTTTGGCCAAGGATGCCATTGCTGTCAAGGTTGACGGTATCGTTCGCGACCTGAGTTTTCCTCTCGAAAATGGCGCCCCCCTGCAGGTGTTGACCTTTGACGATCCGGAAGGGCGACAGGTGTTCTGGCATTCCAGTTCTCACATCATGGCGCAAGCCGTTCAGGAGTTATTCCCAGGAGTGAAGTTGGCGATCGGACCTCCGATCGATGAAGGCTGGTACTACGATTTTGAAGTCCCCAAACCTTTTTCCCAGGAAGATCTTGCGAAAATTGAAGCTCGAATGTCGGAGATTATTGCTGAGGACGCCCTCTTCCGCTGTGAAGTCAGAGATCGCGAGGACTCCATAAAATATTATCGCGACAAGGGAGCAACTTTCAAGGTAGAGCTTCTGGAAGGGATCGCTGACCAGACGGTCACTTTCTATCATCACTCACAATTTGAAGATCTCTGCCGTGGACCGCACATTCCTCGGACTGGAATTATCAAGGCGTTCAAGCTGACTTCGACTTCGGGCTCTTACTGGCGTGGGGATGAACATCGCGAACGACTTCACCGGATTTATGGTGTCTCGTACCCGAAGAAAACGATGCTGGATGCCTACCTCAAGCGGATAGAAGAGGCGCAGAAACGTGATCATCGTACGTTGGGCAAACAGCTCGAGCTCTTCCACATAACGGAGGATGTCGGCGCGGGGCTTGTGCTGTGGCTCCCTCGTGGAGCCAGGGTTCGGACCGAGATTGAGAACTTCTGGCGATCGGAACATCTTCGACAGGGGTACGAACTGGTGTATAGCCCTCACATTGCGAATCGCGATCTTTGGGTGACAAGCGGACACACCGATTTCTATTCGGAGAGCATGTTTGGAGCAATGGATGTGGATGAACGCAAGTATCAGCTGCGGCCGATGAACTGCCCGTTTCACATACAGATGTTCAAGTCGAGGCTCTGGTCGTACCGCGATCTTCCCTTGAGATGGGCGGAATTGGGGACAGTCTATCGGTATGAAAGAGCTGGTACGCTTCACGGATTGATGAGGGTGAGGGGCTTCACGCAGGATGACGCCCATCATTTTGTCTCAAAAGAGGAGATGGAAGCGGAGTTGGTCTGGATCCTCGATTTTTGTGTTCATATCCTGAAATCGTTTGGATTTGTCGACTACGACATATATCTTTCGACTCGCCCTGAAAAGGCGATCGGCGATCCGGCCGACTGGGTCAAGGCCGAGGAGGGGCTCCGCAAGGCGTTGGATAAAGCCGGTCTGAAGTATCAGGTCGACGCGGGCGGAGGGGCATTCTATGGTCCCAAGATTGACTTGAAGATCAAGGATGCGATAGGACGTGCATGGCAGTGCTCGACGATCCAGTTCGATTTTTCGCTCCCCGAGCGTTTTGATCTGAGTTATGTCGGACCCGATGGACAGCATAAACGTCCATACATGATCCACAGGGCTCTACTGGGAGCCATTGAGCGGTTCTTCGGCGTACTGATTGAGCATTACGCGGGTGATTTTCCGCTGTGGTTGTCGCCGATTCAAGTGAAGGTTCTGCCGATCACGGACGGCTTCAACGATTACGGCCGACAAGTCGTCGACGAACTAAAGGCGCGGAATATTCGCGCCGCGCTTGATGATCGTTCCGAAAAGGTTGGAGCGAAGATTCGAGATGCGGAGCTGTTGAAGGTCCCGTATATGTTCGTGGTCGGGGCGCGGGAAGTGGAGACCCGTTCGGTTGCAATGCGTAAACACGGTGTTGGCGACCTGGGAGTAAAGGAACTTGCGACGGCGATCGCCCTCATGGAGACGGAAATCGCCGGCAAAGGACTTGCACAATAGGATGATGTTATAGATGAGGAGGATTGTATCGGCACAAGGGATATCCGGATAAACGATCGCATTCGCGTATCGCCGGTTCGCTTAATTGGTCCGCAAGGAGAACAAGTAGGCATTTTGCCGACGAAAGAGGCGTTCGACCGTGCCCAGGAATTGGGGCTGGATCTGGTCGAAGTTTCTCCGAATAGTCGTCCTCCGGTCTGCCGCATTATGGACTTTGGAAAGTACAAGTATGAGCTTTCCAAGAAGGACAAACTGGCGAAGAAGAAGCAGCATACCTTCCAGCTGAAAGAGATTCGATATCGACCAAAGATCGACGAGCATGATTTTCAGTTCAAGACCAAGCACGTGCGAGAGTTTCTTGAGTCCGGAAGCAAGGTTAAGGTTTTTGTGTTTTTCCGCGGGAGAGAGATGGCGCACCAGGAATTCGGATCCCGAATTCTTGACCGGGTCATCACGGAGCTCAAGGATGTCGCTGCGGTTGATGTCGCCGCAAAACTTGAAGGCAACAATATGAGCATGATCCTGAGCCCGAAACCGGAGATCATGCGCAAGGTTCAGGTGACAAGGGCGGTTGCGAAAGAGGAGCCGAAAGAGGAAGAAGAAAGCTTCGATCACGAGGAAGTCAAAGAAGATGAATAGAGCTGCCGGGAGGTGCCAAAGGCAGTGTTGTTTGAGCGGTTGAACGAAAGATAAAGTGAATAACAATAGAAGAGGATACGATGCCAAAGATCAAGACACGCCGCAGCGCCGCGAAGCGATTCAAGAGGACCGGCACGGGCAAGATTAAGCGAAGCAAAGCGTTCAAGACGCACATTCTCACCAAGATGAGCACGAAGCGCAAACGTCACCTGCGTAAGGCAACTCTGGTGTCAAAGGCGGACACGTATCGCGTTGAGCGGATGCTTCCCAACTGAAATCGTTGAACAATTCGTAATCGGAGAATACTACTATGCCTCGCGCAAAAAACAATGTTGCCGCCCATTCAAGGCACAAGAAGGTACTCAAGCGGGCCCGTGGCGGGTTCGCGGGACGGAGCAAACTCTATCGGACGGCGCTCGAGACTGTCCATCGCGGAATGCGATATGCGTATCGGGATCGCCGCACGAGAAAACGGGAGTTTCGTACGCTGTGGATCGCCCGCATATCGGCCGCGGCCAAGATGTGTGATCTCAACTATTCAGTATTCATCAATGGCCTGAAGAAAGCGGGCGTGGTTCTCGATCGGAAAGCCCTGGCCGACATAGCGGCCCGCGACATGGCGACCTTCACGAATCTCGCCAATATTGCCTCTGGAAAGTAACGGTATCGGGTAAACGTCATGACGTTTCTCGAGAAAGTTACGGCGATCGGAGATGAAGCTCTCGAGCGGATCGGGAAGGCCGATTCGCTCGATGCGTTACGGGAGATTCAGGTCGCTATTCTTGGGAGAAAAGGAAGCCTAACCGCGGCGCTCAAGGAGCTCGGGGGGATTCCTATCGAGGAACGTAAAGAAGCGGGAGCGCGCGCCAATCAGGTGCGTCAGTCTATTGAGGTTGCTATCGAAGGGGCGACGTCGCGAATAGGAACTCCTCAGGCGGCAGCCGGCATCGACCCGACGCTTCCGGGTACCGGTCCGCGTCTCGGTACAATTCACATCGTCAATCAGGTCATGGACGAAATCTGTCAGATCTTCCACGGTATGGGGTTTGAAATCGCCCGAGGGCCGCACATTGAGACCGACTATTACAATTTCGAGGCGCTGAACTTTCCCCCCGACCATCCCGCACGGGACGAACACGACACCTTTTTCGTCGAGGGTGGACGGCTCTTGCGCACTCATACCACACCTGTGCAGGCGCGCGAGCTTGAAAAGAGAAAGCCTCCGATAAAGGTTCTCATGCCGGGCGCGACTTTTCGGCATGAAGACATCTCGACCCGGGCACATGTGTCGTTTCACCAGGTGGATGGATTCCTGGTCGGCGAGGGGGTCTCTATTGCGGATCTAAAAGGAACGCTGAACGCATTTTGCCGGTCGTTCTTTGGCGAAGATGTGCGACTTCGATTCAGGCCCTCGTTCTTTCCGTTTACAGAACCGTCTGTGGAGATTGATGTGTCCTGCTTCCTGTGCTCCGGAGTCGGATGCCAGGTCTGCAAGTTTGCTGGGTGGCTCGAGATTCTTGGCGCCGGGATGATTCATCCGAACGTTCTCAAGACGGCAGGGCATGATCCCGAGAAGTATACAGGTTTTGCGTTCGGTATGGGCGTCGAGAGACCTGCAATGCTCAAGTATCGAGTCAATGACATTCGCTTGTTTTTCAATAACAACATCAGGTTTCTTCGCCAATTTAACTAAGGTCCTATGAAGATCTCTTATCGATGGCTCCTTGAGCTTACAGGTATAGACTGGCCGGTTCAAACGGTCGCTGATCGGCTCACCCTCTGTGGGCTGGCGTGTGAGGAAGTCACGCCAACGGGAACGCACCTGGGCGGGGTCGTGGTCGGAAAGGTAATGGAACTGAGCTCGGTGGAGGGCGCTTCGAAGATTCGGAAGGCGATCGTCGATGTCGGTTCTGAACGCTTACAGGTAATCTGCGGCGCACCGAATGTGGCGGTCGGGATGAAAGTGCCCGTCGCGCTCGTGGGGGCGAGACTCGCGGGCGGGATGCAGATCGAGAAGGTCACGATTCGTGGAGTGGAATCGAGCGGGATGATCTGCTCTGAATCAGAGTTAGGAATCTCGAGTGATCGTTCCGGAATCATGGTGCTTGATGCCGGAGCGCGGACCGGCGCTCCCCTCATCGAGCATCTCGAGTTTGACGACTACATCCTCGGGTTTGAGTTGACGCCAAATCGTGGCGATGCCATGTCTGCCATCGGCATTGCACGCGACCTGGCGGCTTTGGCGGGGGTGAGAGTGAAGCGGCCTGAGATCACTCTCAAAGAGTCGTCGGAACGAACGGACTCGCTGGTCCGAGTTCGCATTGAAGATCCGCTCGGATGTCCCCGGTATGCCGCGAGAGTCATCAAGGACGTCACGGTTGGTCCGTCCCCCTGGTGGTTTCAGAAGAAGCTCATAACGGCCGGGATTCGACCGATCTCAAACGTCGTCGATATCACAAATATGATCATGCTCGAGTCGGGGAACCCTCTCCACGCCTTTGATCTGGAACGCTTCGGTTCCTCGGAGGTAGTTGTTCGCAGAGCGCGGCATGGGGAGAAGTTTGTGACACTGGACGAAAAGGAACATGTGCTGAGCGAAGGAATTCTCCTGATCACTAATGGCAAAGTCGGAGTCGCAGCGGCTGGGATCATGGGTGGAGTGGATTCAGGGATAAGTCAGGAGACGAAGACTATTCTGCTTGAAGCGGCGTTCTTTGACCCCATGACGATCAGACGAGGACGCCGCGAAATGGGGGTGATCACCGAGTCATCAGCACGATTCGAACGGGGCGTGGACCCGAATGGGATTCCGTACGCTCTGGATCGAGCCGCACGCCTTTTCCAGGAGGTATGCGGGGGAGAAGTGTTGGGCGGTGTAGCTGAAAGCTATCCCGGGAGAAAGACTCCGATGGCGGTCACCATGCGACCGAGCCGATGCAATCGGATAATCGGGACCTCGATTCCGACCGAGAAGATGCGCGCCATCTTCGGCAGCCTCGAATTCAGCGTGTCTGGCAACGATCCTTTGCAAGTGACGGTTCCGACGTTTCGATCCGACATCTCAAGCGAAATCGATCTGATTGAAGAGGTTGTGAGAATCACCGGATTTGAGGCGGTTCCCGATGCAGTGGGGAACCTGGGACCGTTGCATACGCCAATCCATCGCCGCGATCACGTTGAGGCGAAGATTCGCAGGATATTGACTGGGGTCGGGTTCGATGAGATCAAGGGGCACGGATTCGCCGATAGCCGAACTGCGCGCGTGCTTAATCCAGATCTATCTCAAGTTCGGATTACAAATCCCGTGTCTGACGAGCTGGATATCATGCGCAACAGTTTGATCCAGACCGCGCTGACCGTGGCGGGACACAACATTGCTCATCGCAACATCGATTTGCGCTTGTTCGAAATCGGGAGAGTCTACTTGCCGCCTGTCGAGGGAGCTGAGTGGAAGGAAGAAGACAGACTCTCGATCCTGGTTACCGGATCGACTGAAGCTACCTGGCGCGATAAGCCACGCACGCAGGATTTCTATGATTTGAAGTGTGCGATTGAAGCGACGATCACCCATTTCCGGTGCGACGAATTAGTGCTACTGCCAAAGCTCGTACCGTATCTTGATCCGCGCGTTAGCTTCGAAGTTCACGCAGGCGAGACACTTCTTGGATTCTCAGGCAAGGTTCTTCCTGAAATCGCGCGACGTTTCGATATCAAGCAAGAGCTGTTCATCAGCGAACTTAGCATCGACGCAATTGAGAATTCAGGTCGCGAGCTGATTGGATTTGAGCCTTTGCCGGTGTATCCGGCCGCTCCGAGAGATATCGCCGTTCTGATTGACGAGTCAATCCCGGTTGGAGAGCTGGTCCGAAACATCAGGGAGACTGCGGGAGCTCTGGCAGAAGCTGTCAGCATCTTTGATCTATACTCCGGCAAGCAGGTTCAAAAGGGGAAGAAGTCGGTCGGGATCTCAATTACGTACCGATCGCCCGACAGAAGCTTGTCGAGCGGTGAAGTTGATGCTGTACAGGTAGATATAGTGGCGATGGTAAAGAGTAAGTTTATGGCAGAAATAAGGGATAAGTAGCCGTGGCTGACAAGATCACCTTGCTCGAAGAGCGACTGGATAAGTTGCTTCAGTTTGTTGAGAGGCTGAAGGAAGAGAACGCGAAGCATCGCGTGAAAAACATCGAACTGCAGTCTGAATTGTCAAAGTTGCGTCTCGAAGTGAACAAGCTGCGCGTTCAGGATAATGATCAGGCTCAGGCGATAAAGGAAAAGCTCATTTCGATAGGCTCGTATGTGACCGAACTTGAGGCCGTAGTTGGATCATGAGGTTTTTTGTTGACACCAGCCCGCCTGACTGGTATAAATGTCTGAAAGATAGTCGGATAGGACAGGAAACTTCCTGATTCATGGTAGGTGAGTGATCAGTGTCTGACTCGTGCGTTGAAAACAAGGTTATCGTTAAGATATTTGGTGAAGAATATCCCATCACTGGCGTCAGTGATCCGGCGCATATCTACAAGGTCGCCGAGTACGTTGACGCCAAGATGAAAGAGGTCGCCAGAATCAGCCGCTCGAAGGCCCGCGACAAGGTAGCGATCTTGACCGCTCTTTCGATTGCGTCGGAGTTGGTTGAGCGCAGTGACCAACTCGAGCATATTCAGGATAACCAGAACGACGGTTTTGACAGTCTGTTGACCCGCCTCGATAAAGCGATGACGCCCGGTCTCTTCTCTGAGAGTTGACCAGGCCGTATTTTCTACCATCGTGCGTTTTCTTCCTATCTCTCATCGTTGTTGACAATATAGACGCGTCCGGGGAAATGACCGGACGGGAGGAATCCGATGAACAACCCGATAGTCATCACACTTCTGGTGGCTGTGCTTGTGGGCGGGGCAGCGTTTGCAGCGGCCTGGATACTCTCGCATCGCGTGGGCGAGCGGAGCGTGCAGGCGGCGCGAAGCGAGGCCAAGCGCATCATCGCCGACGCCGACAAGGAAGCGCAAATCAAGAAGAAGGAAGCCACTTTAGAGGCACGCGAAGAGTGGTTGAAGATAAAGGGGACTTTCGAGAAAGAGATGGAGGAGAAACGTCGAGAGCTGGCCAAACTGGAAAAGCGGCTCGACGAGAAGGATGCGTCGCAGCAGAAGAAACTCGATTTCCTGGAGGGGCGAGAGCGCGATCTCTCAGGACGCGAGAAGGCGACTCAGGCGAGAGAAAAGGGAATTGGCCTGCGCGAGCATGAATTGGACGGCATCATTTCCAGTCAGAACGAGAAGCTCCAGAAAATAGCCCAGATGAGCCCGGAAGAGGCGAAGCGTCAGTTGATGGATAATATGACCAGCGAGGCCAAGATGGAGGCCGCGGCTCATATCAAGGAGATCCGAGAGCAAGCCGAACGGAACGCGGAGAAGGAGGCCAAGGAGATCATACTGGCATCGATCTACCGGTGTGCTGCGGATCACACGGTCGAATCAACGGTGTCGGTTGTGAATCTTCCCGGTGACGAGATGAAAGGACGAATCATTGGCCGTGAAGGTCGAAATATCAGGGCGTTCGAGACATGCACCGGTATCGATGTCATTGTTGATGACACCCCGGAGGCAGTCATTCTCTCCGGCTACGATCCGGTCCGTAGGGAGATCGCCCGTATGGCGCTTGAAAAACTCATCACCGATGGGCGCATCCACCCGACTCGAATCGAAGAGGTTGTTGAGAAGACCAAGAAGGAGATGGATGTCATCGTTCGCGAGGCGGGGGAACAAGCCTGTTTCGAACTCGGGATTCACGGATTACATATCGATATCATCAAACTCCTGGGGAAATTGAATTATCGTACGTCGTACGGCCAGAATGTACTCGGGCATTCCAAGGAAGTAGCCATGCTCTGTGGCTTGATGGCAGCGGAGCTGGAACTGGACGCAGTGCTGGCGAAGCGGTGCGGACTGCTTCACGATATTGGGAAGGCCATCGATCGTGAGACCGAAGGAACACACACCCAGATCGGCGCGGATTTCATCGGCCGCTTCAAGGAGTCGGAAATCGTCAAGAACGCGATAGAGTCGCACCACGGCGATGTGCCCATGCTTAGCCCTTACCCGGTGCTTGTGCAAGCGGCCGACGCGATATCCGGGGCACGCCCAGGCGCTCGAAGGGAACCGCTTGAAGCTTATGTGAAGCGATTGCAGCAGTTAGAGGAGTTGGCGGACAGTTTCCGTGGCGTTTCCAAGGCCTATGCAATTCAAGCTGGTCGCGAAATACGCGTCATTGTCGAGCATGCCACCGTGGACGATCTCGCGAGCGCGGTTCTGGCGGGTGACATTGCATCGAAGATAGAGAGCGAGATGCAGTATCCCGGACAGATCAAAGTAACTGTGATCAGGGAGACACGAGCGACTGAGTTCGCCAAGTAGTCGATTCCAAGATTGCGTTTGCGCAGAGAGGGGAGTTTGAGTAAACTCCCCTTTCGTTTATCGAAACTTCCGGTCGATTATCGCAGGCGGCGACTCGATCGTCATGGCCGCCTTAGAAAGATTGTGTATGTCCGTTCTTACCATCATGTTCATAGCGGATGTCTGTGGCCGACCCGGTCGACAGGCCGTAGCCCATATGACAAAGCCGCTTAAGGAGAAGTATGGCGCCGATTATGTCATCGCCAACGTCGAAAATGCGGCGGCTGGATTCGGGGTCACACCGGAAATGTCTCGCAAGATCTTCTCGTATGGCGTCGATCTGCAGACGTCGGGCAATCATATTTGGGATCGCGTTGACATCCTCGAGTATCTCGAGCAGAAACCCAAGCTTCTCCGCCCGGCCAATTATCCGTTCGGCGCACCCGGACGAGGTTCCTTCATCGATCTGGTCGGCGCGCACAAAGTGGCGGTAATCAACTTGATGGGACGCACCTACATGCCGATGACCGACTGCCCGTTCCGGACGGCCAAGCGGGAAGTGTCCGATATATCTGAACACACGGGAATAATCTTCGTGGATTTTCATGCTGAGGCGACATCAGAGAAGCAAGCTCTGGCGCACTACCTCGATGGTCGCGTCTCAGCCATCATCGGCACCCACACCCACGTGCAAACGGCAGACGGCAGGATCACGGAACGTGGGACCGCTTATCTGACCGACGCAGGTATGACCGGTCCTCATGATTCTATCATTGGCATGGAAAAGGGGCCGTCGCTGGGACGTTTTCTCACCGGAATGCCCAAGCGCTTCACGACAGCCGTGAACGACGTCAAGATATCAGGAGTCGTGGTGCGTATAGAGCCTGAAAGCGGAAGGGCTGAGGGGATTGAACCGTTTGTTGTGGACTTCGACATCAACAAGGTTCAGGGCAAAGTCATAGAAGACGAATCCGATTAAGGACTGAATGAGCGCGGTATTGATTGACGGCAAAGCCGTGGCAACAGCGGTGAGGGAAGGGCTGGTACCGAGGATTGCCGCTCTGAAGTCGAAAGGAATTACGCCCGGTCTTGCGGCAGTGATCGTTGGGAATGATCCGGCATCGCTGACATATGTTGCGAGCAAGTCCAAGGCATGCCAGAATTTAGGTCTCTACTCAGAAGTAATCAGACTACCGGCGAACTTGACTGAGACAGAACTCCTGACGATTGTGCGGAAGCTCAATCTCGACGAACGGATTCACGGGATTCTTGTGCAGTCGCCGTTGCCGGGTCAGATCGACGAACTGAAGATCACCGAAGCGATCGACCCGCGGAAGGACGTTGATGGATTTCATCCGCATAACGTCGGTCTGATGATGTTAGGACACGGAGAGCTCTTGCCGTGTACTCCGCACGGTATTCTCAGGTTACTTGAGTACTACGCCATTCCAACCGGTGGGGCAGAAGTAGTAGTAGTTGGACGCTCGAATATTGTCGGGAAACCGATCGCAATGCTGCTCGTGCAGAAGGGAAGGCAGGCCGACGCGACCGTCACCATCGCGCATTCCCAGACTCGTGCACTTGGTGAAATCACGCGGAGAGCTGATATCCTGATTGTCGCGACGGGGAATCCCAACACGATCAAAGCCGAAATGGTCAAGAGCGGCGCCGTGATCATAGATGTTGGAGTGAATCGAATCGAAGACCGGTCCAGCCCAAAGGGGTATAGACTATCAGGCGACGTTGATTTCGCAGGTTGCGCTGAGAAAGCTTCATACATTACGCCGGTACCCGGAGGAGTTGGCCCCATGACCATCGCGATGTTGATGGCCAATACCGTCACCGCCGCCGAATTGACCGCACCATCCATCACGTAAACTCCCTGTATCCTGCACTGAACATCGTACAAACTATGCATCCTATTACACACCTCACTTGAGCCGCGGGAAACTGCTAACGACATCTATTCAGATCGCTCAGGTCCGGATCTGAATCTCAAGGCTCGCGATCCTGTAATTCGTTGTCCAGCCTTGCGTTGTGGGTCCCGAGGGAATCATGATGGACTGGAAAGTAATTCCTTCTGTCCTCAGGTAGCTCTCTCGCCAAGGGCATGTGCTTTGCTCATGACAGGGCTGGGTAATGCCGTGAAATATTACTTTGTGACGTCAGTTCGACTACTTACCGCCGCGTTTCTGAGCCTTGCGCTTTCGGCATCGGGCATCAGCGCCGTTGTTGTCGAGCATACGGAGGCACCAAAGCAATCTCCATGGAGCGATCGAACTCTCCGTAACGTGATGCTTGCCGATTCTCTTTCGAGCTCTCGTGGACATACCCTTGGAGTTAGCTCTGAGAGTAATGTCGCCGGGCAGACAACACGCTACACGATTGCCGCTCGAGTCACCATCAGGCAGCTTAGTGAAGCTGCTGGAGGTGGGCTCTCTATCCTGTTTCCATCAGAATTCGATCTGACTCATGTATCGCTTGTAGGGCTGACCATCGACCGACCCGACCTGATTCTCAAGGCTACCCGGGCTGTTGTCGCGGGTCAGTCACTTTCCGTGTTTTTGAAGGCTGCCACTACGCTGAGGAAGCACGAAGATCATCAAGACCCACGAGTAGAGATCCGCATAGCGCTGGACGCTCCCCAGAATCCTCTGGCAACGGGAAACTACCGCGTGTCGGCCTGTCTCTTTGGCGCCAACGGCTCTATATCCGGGAACTTCCTTCAATCCAGCAGCGTGAGCATCGTCCCCGGTCCGTTGGCGAAGATCATAATGAATCTCACGCCGGATCAGGTCGTAGGTAACCCCTTTGTCGGGAGCGCCCGGATATTCCTCCTCGATTCAAACAACAATCGCAAAACCGATTACGACCTATCGGCAAATCCGATACTCCTTGTTCCTGCTTCGGGGGCATTGACGCCGAACCTGCTCAATAACCCGACTCTCATTGATAGCGGGGTAATCAATTTCCAACCGGCTTCCATTCGGTATTCAGGACTGTCGGGGAAGATTCCCTTGTACGCGACAGCAGGATCGTTGCGCTCCGAGAATGTTATCGTGGCATTCAGCGGATACGAATTGGGCGCCTGCCTGAACACCCAAGGCGCACCTCTGACTCAACTGTATTCAGGTCAGTCGATCTCATTGCGTGTGATGGCAAGTAACAATGGCGCTTTGCTTGCGGCTGAGCGGCCAACTCTCACGGCCTACGTCATGGCAGGAGGGAAACCGGTCGTGACGGCCTTTGCCGCCTCAATCAATGGCAAGGTGGATACGATCGCGTTCGATCTGCCGGGGGATCCCTTTCCTACGGGTTCCACCGCTCTGGTTCTGGAACTCCGGGCGAACTATCGCGCCGGGGACTCGCTGTACTCTGTGTTCGACCGCAAGGAGATTCCAATAACAGTTCTCAGTCCTGTCACTCTCTCCGTTGTTGCGAACTCAATCAGCCCGAGGGGTGCCTACGCAGGAGTGGACTTTCCCTTCTCATTTGATATAGCTAGGAACGGATTCGCGGGGCCGATTGACAGCAGCACATTGACATTGCAGTTACTATCTTCAGGCAATCCGCTGACGACTTTCTTTCAGGGATCAGCGACTCCTGCGAATACTCTCAACGGAATCATCGAGTATCGCGATCTGGTTGCGAGGATCGACAGCGGCGCCATCCCTGCCGGTACCTACGGGTTGCGTCTTCGGTATCGTCTGTTCTCGAAAGGGGCTGTCTTCGCAGCGAACGGAGACTTCCAGAGCGCGTTCACGGTCCTCCAGCGACCGCTGATCGCCTATGTCGGAAATTCGTTGACACCTCAGGAACTCTATGCGGGGATCTTCAACTCGTTTGGAGTTTCCGTTTCCTCGTCCGCTGTGGAGATTCTGGAAGTCAGGCCCGGAAGCGCCAGACTTGTAGTGACCGGAGAGCGTTTTTCTGCAAGTACGGATCTGATCTTTACATCGAGTGAGGGGAGTTTGGTTCCCGGGCTGAATCCTATTCAGACAAAGGGTCCTTTCATTCCCCAGGAAAAGCTCGGTGAATCACTTTCCGTGAAAATAGAGTTCGCCTACCGGGATAGCTTGTCACAGGTATATCTGACGTTTTCAACCGATTGCAGAGCGGCTCGAATTCCCGTCGTGAGGCCGCCAACACTGCAAATCATCGATGTCCGCTCGGCATCGCCAAACGATTCCAAGGTGAATACCGGCCAGCGGTTTCAGATCGCATGCCGAGTGGCCAATCTCTCACCAGCCCGTGCTGACAATGTGCATCTCCGTCTTGCCTCAGACGGCGCCTCTACCTTTGAGTCTCACACCTCAGTGGAGTCGTTACCGGGAAACGACACGGTCGAAGTATTCCACGATGTGACCGCCGCTCGCGTGAAGAACAACGGGGAGATCTTCAGTGTTGAGCTGCTCTCTGCGAATGCCGTGATTCTGCCGCCGGCGAACAATGTCACTCTCGTGGAAATCCAGGATCCGGCTCGACTCGCCCTGAGCTACACGCTGGAGCAGGCCTCCGGCGAGTATGTTGGGTTTGGCGAGACCTTCGGGCTGACCGCATCCCTGGCGAACTTTGGCAGCGCCGAGGTTTCTGAAGGGAACTACCGTCTTGAGGCGTCCGGATTCGATTTTCCACAGCCCGGCCCCTTTGAAGGGATTATTGATGTTCGCTCTCCGGTTGCCTTCAGTTTTCGCGCACCCACTCACGACGCCCGTCTGACATTGCGCTTTGTTCTGACCACGAGACCGCTTGATGTAAACACTCACCTGCCGGCAGAAGTCAATGACTCGGCGTTCACGGTCTCGATCGTTGTGGCGAGCGTGAATGGCGATCTGGAGGCGTCTGCCGTTGAAAGACACGCTGTCCCGGTGGTCGTCGGGTCAATCATACCACTCTTCGTGCTACAATTGACGAATCACGGGGCATCACAGTTTACCGACGTTTCTCTGGATCGGATCGTCGTGCGCCTCGGTGAGGGCTCCGATCGCGCGTTCAACTTGCATGACCTGATCGACATGGAAGCAACGGGTTTCTACGACAACAACACTCAGATCAGTTCCATTTCCATCAAAGCCGACTCAGCCATATTCCATATCCAGTCATTTGGCCTTCCGCACGCAGACATACGTCATCTCGAGTTCAGGATCAAGTTGATTCGGCCGGTCGACCGAGGGTTGCAGGTCAGGATTGACACAGGTGGCATCAAGGCTCTGTATGTCGATGGCCCACTCAAAGGGGGAGCGGCGCCGATTGTGGCACAATCGAACGGTTCGATTCTCGACGCTGGTTTTGCGAGTACCCTGGCGGACTTTGCGAGCGCATTCATGATCAAGAATAACCCGTATCGCCCCGCTGACGGACCCGCGCTGTTCAATTACTACCTCGACACACAGTCGGCCGTCGATTTCAGAATTGTGACGCTCGCCGGTGAGCTCGTCTATGAGCGTCGCTCGGCGGAAGGAGCAGACGGTACGGCTGTCGGTCGACACACGATCGCGTGGGACGGTCGTAACGGGAATGGCGACTCGGTTCTAAATGGCGTGTACGTTGCGATGATCAGTCTTGAGAAGACCGGACAGACCGCCAGCCTGAAAGTTGCGGTAGTAAGGTGATGAAAATACCGTTTGTCATTTTCGGTCTTGTGGCTCTGTTCGTGCCTGCCTCCCCGACACTTCTGGCCAGCCAGGACGCAGGGCAGGAGACGGTGTTCTCGATTGGGGCCGGCGCCCGGTCGTTAGGGATGGGGGGCGCCTTCACCGGCGCTTCCGACGACGCGAGCGCCGTGTACTACAACCCGGCGGGGCTTACTGCCGTTGACTACCAGGAACTGGCCCTCACTCACGTTTCGCTCTTCCAGAGCAGCACCTTTGACATGGCGTTATGGGCTTATCCGGTAACCCGCAGAACGGCTCTTGGAGTCGGATTCCTTCGCTCCGCAACAACGGGTATCATCCGGAGCCGGGATTTCGTACGGGAGGGAACTTTCGGGTATTCTCACTGGCAGTTTCTCTTGTCTTACGCCCGACTCCTGGAACGAAGCTTCAGTCTGGGGGTGAGCTTGAAAATTGTCGGACAATCGATTGATACGATGTCCACGGTCGGGATCGGAGCTGATCTTGGCTTTCGGTCCAGAATCTATCGCGACCTGTCGGCCGGGATTATGATACGCGATGTCATCCCTTCTCAGCTGAGATTGGACACTCTTTCCGAAGCAGCTCCGCTCTCGATCGTTGGCGGATTGGCTCTGCGGAACATGCGTCTCGGCCGAACGATCACAACGTCGATCACGCTCGACGCTGAAAAATTCGAACGGCGCAAACTGAAGATTCATGCCGGCACCGAACTTCTCTTCCTCGAGCAGTACGCCTTGCGAGCGGGATTCGATCGCGACAATCTAACCCTCGGCGCCGGAGCTGTGTGGAGACACCTGCGAATCGACTATGCCTACAAAGTGATCAGTTTCACCGACGATAGCCATCGCTTTTCACTCTCGTTGCTCTTCGGCGAGTCAGTATCGGAGCTTGCGGCGCGCACCGAGATTGAGGAGCAACAGAAGGGGAATCGGCTCCTCGCCGAGGAACGCCGCAGCAGGTTTGCGTTCTATAAGAAGCATGCCGAGGAAAACTACCGCGCGTTTCATCTGGACTCGGCGATGAGCTATTATCAGCGGGCTTTGGCGTTCGACGAGGGGAATCAGGAGATTCTCAGTGCGATCAACGCCATCGAGAGTATTAGAAAGACGCAGGAGGAGGAGAATCGAAAACTTCAACAGTCCAGATCTGAGCTTGCGCGTTCTGCGAAAACCTATCTTGAACAAGCCCAGATGTTCTACGGCAAACGCTTCTATCAGGCGTCACGGGACATTCTGAGTCTGGTACTCGACATGGAACCCGACAATACCGATGCGCGCAGGTTACAGGGTGACATCGATCAGGCCGTAGCGGAGGAGATTACCTCCGCAACACGACGAGCAGATGAAGCCCTCAGAGCCGGGCGCATGATTGATGCGATCGAAGCGTTCAACCGAATCCTCGAGCTTGACCCCAACGTGCCCGGCATACGACTCGCACGCGCAAATGCGATCGCCAGCCTTGACCTCGCCCAGCGACTCAATCTCGGCATCGAGTTATTCAAGAAGGGGAGACTGGAGGGCGCAACGGCTCAATTTCAGGCAGTGCTCAAAGTCAACCCGGACGATCCGGTCGCGCTGGACTATTTGCAACGCCTTACCAAGACGGAAGTGGCTCCTTCTTCTCTCGATGATATCCAGAACGACCGTGATATTTGGCCGCTCTATCTGGAGGGGTTGCGCTACATGCGAAATCGGGAATACCAGAAGGCGATCGATGTCTGGGAACAAGTCCTCAAGGCATACCCCAACAACGCCAGTACGATCGACAATCTCGAGCAGGCCCGTCTCCGCCTGAAGTCTGAAAAGCCGCAGTAACCGCCGTTGGGGGACGTTTTTTGGTTCGTAAACGGGGGAGGTAAGAGTACCTTCTGAACATGTGGAATCGCCCCATCAAAGAGATCAACGCCGAGTTTCCCGCCGAGGACAAGTTCCTTGACGGAATTCGGCGCATCGTAAAGGAAAGCTGTGCGGTGGCCGGTATGGATCGCAAGGATACGTCGGCCGTCCTGCTCGCTATCGAAGAGGGGGCAACCAACATCATTCGTCACGCATATCTCTATGAGCGCGGCTCTTTGCGTCTACGCATCGTGATTTACAAGAAACTCATGGCTATCTCTCTGCTTGACTCGGGCCGTTCGTTCGATCCCCAGGGGTCGGGGCGGATTGATCTCGAGCGGCTGGTTGAATCAGGCCGACGGGGCGGACTTGGCTTCTATATGATCCAAAAGATTATGGACTCGGTCGAGTATATTTCCGCCGCCGGCCTAAACGAGCTGCGGATGATCAAACGCTTGCAGCGACCGCTCACGTCCACTCCTCCTTTGTTGCGGCGCATGTTTTCGCTACGTGTAAAATTCTCGGTGTGGACAATGCTCATCGTGAGTCTGATTGTGGGCAGCGCCTTCTACTATGTTGATTCCAGGACCAGGCGCGAGGTATACTCTCATCTGGATGAGACCGTTTATGCTCTGACCAGAACAATCGCCGATCAGGCGGCAGGGTATATTATCAACCGCCGGAGTGACGTCGAGTTCGACGAACTGATCGTCAGTTATGTGCGGTCCAATGCGATGCTGAAGCAAATCGTCCTGACTGACAACAGCGGTCTCATCCTGGCTCACTCCGACGACATCAAGAACATCCGTAAATCCTACACCTATCCGGTACCGTCAGGAGTCGGGCCGCAGTTGTATCCGCAGCGATACGGCGTTGGCGGCGAGGTCATGAATTTCTGGACTTTGTCGGTTCAGGTCGGCGAGCATTCCGTCGGTCTTGTTCACGTGACCTACACCTCCTCGCATCTGCAATCGCTCTTGTCACAGGGACGCAGAACGGCGCTCCTGGTCACCGCTGCCTTGTTATGCATCGGAATACTGGGAGTCTACTTACTTTCTAACTACTTCGTCAGGCCGATCGTGCGCATCACCGACAGAGTCCGCCGCTTCAGCTCGGGAGATCTTGAGACTGAGCTTCCCCTTGAGGGAGCCGACGAGTTCTTCGAGATCAGTCGAGCTCTCAACGATATGATGACCCGGCTCAGCCGCGATCGCCGGAACGTCATCGAAAGGGAGAAAATGGCCAAGGAAATCGAAGTGGCAGCGCAGATTCAAAAGACCCTGCTTCCCCGTGATCTCCCGCGCATTCCGGGTCTGGAGATTGATGCGTTTTATCGCGCTGCGTCAATGGTGGGTGGTGACCTGTATGACGTTTTCGAGACGGGCCCCGATCGTTTTTGCCTGGTCGTGGCCGATGTCTCCGGAAAAGGGGTACCGGCCTCCCTGGTGATGTCAATGCTAAGGACCGTGATCCAGATATACGCCGCCGACGCCAGCTCAGCTCGAGAGACACTCATCAACGTTAATGAATACCTTGTTCGCAACATGCCGGTCGGGATGTTCATCACGGTGCTGATGGCGATTTATGAGAGTCGGGACAGAAAGCTGCATATAGCGTCGGCCGGCCATAATGCGCTTCTCTACTACAAAGCCGAATCGCGGGAGATACTCAAATTAAACCCGCCCGGTATGCCCCTCGGCGTGGATGTCACGCTCAATACGAAGTTCTCCGACGGCCTGGAGGAAGCGATCATCGACATGGATGCCGGAGACTGCTTCATCATGTACACCGACGGGATCACTGAATCAGTTGACCGCGACCGGAAACAGTATGGCCTGGATCGGCTGTCCAGTTTTCTTTCGAACATACTCAACGAACGAAATCCACCTACCCCGCAGAGAATCTCCGAATCTCTGATCAAGGAAATCGACGACTTCTCTGGATTTACCAA
This sequence comes from uncultured Ignavibacteriales bacterium, assembly GCA_964540105.1. Taxonomy (GTDB): domain Bacteria; phylum Zixibacteria; class MSB-5A5; order GN15; family FEB-12; genus DATKJY01. Next base: position 1,232,920 of record CAZILL010000002.1, read on the forward strand.
GCAGAATGACGATATTACTTTCATAGTGGCTCGCGCCACACCTCACTGACCGACGAACATTTTTCTTGCCAGAATCGGCTCGAAATAGTTCATTGGCAGTACGGGAATGGTCATACGACCTCTCACGAAAGTTATGGAGTCGATAAATATATCACTATTGGAGACGGGCTCGAATAAGAACGTCTCGGAAATCCGCGTCGACGGTGTCATCGATACCCTGACCGCGGGTGAACTTGACGAAGTCATCGAGTCGTTGGTGAAGCGAGGTCGGTATTGCATTGTAATCGACCTGGCCGGTGTCGACTACATATCCTCCGCAGGCTGGGGGATATTCATCTCCTATATCAAAGCGGCTCGAGCGAATTCGGGGGATATCAAGCTTGCCGGGATGATTCCCAATGTCCGCGAGATCTATGAGTTACTTGAGTTCGACAATGTACTGCACGCCTATACCTCTCTGGAGGAGGCCCGCAGCAGCTTTGACACGCCGCCAGACGTAAAAAAAAAAGCCAAGAACTCACCCGAGTAACAGTTGTTGACGAACTTCTGACCCCGGTTCAATCTCGCGGCTCCTTCTCAGAGCATCGTTCGGATATCATCGAAGAGAGCGCTCCGCAGCAGAGAGTTCTGCAGGCGGTTCGTCACGATCCCTTCGCGACCATATCAGAGCTGCGAAGAGAGATTAATCGACGCGCAGGCTCGACCATGCTGAGCTGGTGGGCGATTTTTGGGGTTCTCAGGAAACGAGGTCTCCTGCGCAAGCGGTCTCGTTTCAGATATGCCCGGGGGAATCGTTAAGTTGTTATCTTGAATGTTTTTAGGTTGACACTCCGGCGCGATTTCGTACATTGCGTGTCACGGTGTGGAGACGTCACATATGGGTCAAATGATGCTCAATCAGAGTGCCCTGGCAATCACTCTCGGAGTTCTCGTCGTTATCCTGGCTTATCTACTGATGTCCAGAATCCGATCGGACCGGATTCGAGCCCGGACTCTCGGGAACAGTGATCCCATACGATTCCTCAAGTTAATCGAGCCGGACAGTCTTGAAGGTTCCATTCAAGCTGTCGCGGGCAGAGTATCCGAGTTGCTGAAATCTTCTTATGATTGTGACCGAATCGTGTTCCTCCGTAAGCAACGTGCCTTTTTCGAAATGAACTATTACTATGGCATCCGCAGATTCAATCGCAGTGATTTTAGGCTGAAGTCCTCACCTGAGTTGATCAATGTCATGCGGCAGGACTTTGCTCCGAGAGCGGTCGATGTCTTGGTCGGTCAGTTGTCGGACCTCGCACTCACGCGTCTGAGGGAGCAGGACCTCTCGCTGTTCTTTCCCGTATTCTGGGGTGAGAACTTGTATGGGATCTACTTTGTCAGGAGCGAGCGCCTGATGACGATACCGTCACTGACCACTCAGGTGGGAGTCATGGCACGGTTGCTCTCTGTTGCATATCACAATCGCTGGCACGAAGCGCGGTACGAGAAGCTCTCGCGACGAACTCAGGAAAACCGGAGCAGCGCGAATGGCGAGAACTCCGGGTTCTCCGGGCACTCGGTTCTGAAGTTGGTGAGGCATCGCGAATTGGAGACGCTGGTCCCCAAGTTGATGGAGGCGGTCCAAAGTGAGCTGGGAGCGACGAGACTCGTCTATCTCTACCAGGGAGTAGACCGATCGTTGCCGACCCTGTCGATTCGAAGCGGCATCGCGAACAACATCGACATTGACGTGCCGATGCCACTCAAGGAATTGACGCGGTTACTCGGCAATACTGGCCTTACGGATATAGAGCAGGTCAGGGGTGAGCGACAGGAGATTTCAGCGTGGGCTTCACGGCTCGAGGCGGCGGGGCTGCGGTTTGTGACCTCTTTTCCGGTGTCAGCGAGTCGTCCGGGCGTTCTTGTGTTCAGTTCAGATAGGCCAGACCAAGAACTCAGGAGTGGTCTGGAGCAATTCCGCTCGTCTATGAGAGAACTATACAGCAACGCGGAACTGTTTGGGCAGATGGAAGAGCTGTCCTATACTGATAGTCTTACCGGCCTTTTCAATCAGCGGTACTTCCACAAGCGGCTAACCGAAGAGATCGACCGTGCCCGACGCTACGGACGCTCGCTGGCGCTCATCATGTTTGATCTGGATCAACTCAAGGCGATCAATGATCGTCTTGGTCATCAAGCCGGTGATGCGATGCTGAAGCAAATGGGGGAGACTCTGAGAAGTTCGGTTCGCGCGATCGACGTGATTGCGCGCTATGGGGGCGATGAGTTCTGCATCATCATGCCGGAGGCTGACAGCGGGACTTGTTCGCGATTCATGCAGCGCTTCCATTCCAAGATTTCGTCGAGCCGCTATGCTCTTCCGGGGATCGACGAGCGGCTGAATTGCACTATCTCACTCGGTGGAGCGGTCTTCCCGGAACACGCCGCCAGCCCGGAAAAACTGATCTTTGCGGCCGATATGGCCATGCTTAACGCAAAGGAAACAGGTCGCGATACCTACGTGCTATACGACTCCCTGCTCCAGACGCAGTGAATTCCCATCCTCTGATCCTGCACAGTTTTAATCTTTACAGCCGGTGAGCGCCGGGGTATATTCGTGCCTCAAAGAAACAATGAAATCTGCCGATTTAATGGAATGAGATTCCGGAGAACATAGGGACATGAAAGCCAAGTCAGACGTTTTGAGGTTTCTGTTTGTCGCGTGCCTCTTCTTTCTGTTGAGTGACGCGCTGGTAGCTGCCGACTACAAGATTGGCACCGACGACGTCTTGGAGGTGACTTTCTGGCAGGATGCCAGGCTGAACAAGTCGGTCCGAGTTGATGCTGATGGAACCATTACGCTCGACCTCATCGGCCGTATTGAGGCCGCCGGCCTGAGCGCCGATGAACTCCAACGAGACATCATTCGTCAGATCACGCGATTGAACACGAGTGTCTCACAGGCGGTCGTGCGGGTGACGGGTTTCAATCATAACTATGTTTTTATGAGTGGACTGCTTCGCTCACCCGGCAAGAAATCTTTCGAGGTAATTCCTGACTTATGGACCCTGATCAACGAAGCCGGTGGGATTCTGGAGGGAGGGGACCTGACTCGGGTGACCATTATTCGGGGGGGAGATCAGGCGGGCAAGGTGGAGTTGGTCAATGTCAGCGCGGCAATTGCCTCGGGACAGGTCGACAAATTACCCAAGGTTGATCGTGAGGATACGATCGACATCCCCCGCATTCCCGGAGGATTCTCCGGGGCGGACCTCTCGCGCAGTGTCGAGCTGAAGAATATCATCTATGTGGTAGGCGCGGTCAATCGACCAGGGCCGATACAGTTTCAAGATAACGTCGACATCCTCGACGCCCTGGCGCTGGCCGGCGGAGATCGACCCGATGCCGATCTGAGAAAGGTGAGAGTTATCTCAAAGGATGGGTATTTCGGTCAGTCGTTTCAGTATGATCTCGAGAAGTACGCTGCAACCGGTCGCCCGGCGCGTTATGTTCTTCGCAAGGAGGATACATTCATAGTTCCTGCGAAGAAGACCCCCTTCTTTGGGTTACGCCTTGACATCGCGACCATCACCGCACTGGCAGGAACGGCGACTACTGTCATTCTGCTTCTCGATCGTTTGAACCAAGACCAGAATACAACTGCAACAGTCTTGCAGCGATGATTGGGATCGCAATAATGCAATCCCGGGTTTCGACAATCACAGGTAACGGCAATGGAAACATATCGAGTCAGCAGTAAGCTGCGGGAAAACAACAAGGAATACCTGATTCAGACCGCGAACGACGCCAATCTCGGCCTCGTGGCAACGACCATCTATGTCGACGGGATTCCCACGGAGAGCGCAAGTTGTCCGCACCCTGAGGATATCAAGCCCCAGGAAGTCATGTCGCTGGTCAACCTCACTCACGGAGAGAAAAAGAAAGAGATCGAGAATCTCCTTCAGTCGTATCACAAGGCGCTTCAAGGTGGGCGACCGGAGGCGATGTTCCATCTCGGCACCGCGTTCTTGTATAAGGGGTTCTATCACGAAGCGCGCGATCTGTTCCTGGCCGCGACTACAGTCGATAGTGAATACCACCAAGCCTATAACCAACTCTGTGTTGCTGAGCAAGTTCTGGGAAGCATCGGATCGGCTATCGAATCAGGGAAGAGAGCGGTGGCGCTTCGGCCCCGGTACGCAGATTATCGAAACGCCTTGGGAGAAGCCTATCTGTCTGACGATGCTCCTCGCAAGGCGCAGACGGAATTCGAGGAAGCGATCAACATCAACCTCTATTACGGCGACGCCTATTTCAATCTCGGGCTGGCTCGACTGCTTCTCGTTCAGAAACAGGACCGGGCTGAACAGATGACTGGGGAATTAGCGGGCATCTCTGATTGTCTGTACAAAGCGTCGCTGATTACGCCCGGCTACAAGAGCCCGGCATTCGAAGAAGCGATGAAAGCCCTCAAAGAGAGGGAACTTGAGGGCGCCCTAAGGGCATTGAAAGCAATTCGCGAAGACAAGAAGGAGAGGCACCGTCAGGAGTTCGCAGGGTTCTATATGAAGCTGATCTTGTTTCCGCAGCTTACATCAGAAGAAGCGGTTCAGGATCGGATCAGATTTCTCACAGCAGAGATCGCAAAGAACCCAAGTTACGTGGACCTGCAAGCGGAGTTGGGGCGCTGCTACCTCGAGATGGGGCGTATGTTCTGGCATCGCGGGGTTGTGCAATATCAGAAGACGGCGGGGCTAACGCCCTCGCTGGCCGACATCAAGAATGCTCTCGATACGGCGGAACGCGTGCATGAAACGATTGTTTCAGCAGTGACCAGGATTTCTGAGAAAGGATAACATCTCACATGCCGTCGCAGCCAATATCGGTAGCTGACTTCTTCAACCTCGAGAGTTCTTTGGCGACCGAATTCCGTCGCATTCTCAATAGCATCCAGCAGACTGCGAAGGAACGTGAGGTGAAGACTCTGCTCGTCACGTCCGCCACGCTTTCCGAGGGGAAATCGACGGTCTGCTCGTTCTTGGCCATGACGGCGGCCAAGAAAGGGGTCAAGACGCTGCTGATCGACGCCGATTTGCGTCGTCCCAGCCTGCACCGAGTGTTTGCCACAACACGTGATCAGGGCGTTTCGGAGATTCTCTCCGACGGGATCCCGGGAAAGAAGATGATCAAGAAGACGAGCCTCGACAAACTCGACCTCATAACTGCCGGCAAAGTGGCGGCGCATCCTGCGGAAGTGTTTGATGCGCGGATTCTCGGTCAAGTCCTCGCGGAAATGAAGTTCTATTACGATCTGGTCATTGTCGACGGAGCGCCGATACTGCCGGTGTCGGATCCGATGCTCCTTGCTCCTGAGGTGGACGGCATTGTCATTGTCATCAAAGCGGGTTCAACGCAGCGTGATGTTGTGAGTCGAGCAAGGGACATTCTGGGTGCGTCGACCAACAAGATTCTCGGAGTTGTGTTGAACAACGTGGACGCCAGCTTGCCCACGCATTATGATTCCACTTATCAGGAATACAACTACTCCCAGAAAGGGACTGGCTCGAAGAAAAGTACTCCGCAAGGGTCACCGAGAGGCGAGTCCCCCACTGGGAACAGTAAGAGTACGGGGACCGGGGATACGAAGAAGGAACCGAGTTCGGGGAATACGGTACCTCGTTAAGCGTGACCTCAAGGTGTTACCGTGTTCAACATCCTTTCCGTCGATCTCGAAGAATGGTTTGTCGTGGAGGCTCTCGCCGGGCGTTACGACTACGAGCAGTGGCCGTCGCTGGCTTCAACTGTTGTCAAGAACAGCCACCGTCTTCTGAATCTCTTCCAGCGCTGTGATGTGCGGGCAACGTGGTTTGTCCTTGGATACGTGGCGGAGTCATTTCCATCGCTGATACGAGAAATAGCCGACGCCGGCCATGAAGTTGCGTGCCATAGCCACCGCCATACCAAGGTTGATCGGCTCACCGAAGAGAGCTTTCGCAATGATACCCTCCAGGCGATGCTGGCGATCGAGAAGGCTATCGGATCGAAACCCCAGGGCTATCGCGCACCAAGCTGGTCCATTTCTCGTCGTACAGCGTGGGCTTACCGAGTCCTCGCGGAACTGGGATTTCTCTATGACAGTTCAATTTTTCCAATCAAGCATGATATCTATGGCGCTCCGGATAGTCCGCGAGAGTTGTTCAAGATGACCTTCGATTCAGGCCTTTCGCTGTGGGAGATGCCATGCACGACGTATCGACTCCTGGGGCACAACCTCCCCTTAGCAGGAGGCGGATATCTGCGCCATTCTCCGTACTGGTATTCCCGGACGATGATTCGCAAGCTCAACGAGAGAGGGGAGCCGGCGATGGTTTATGTCCACCCGTGGGAGCTCGACCCCGATCCTCCGCGGATCGAAGGACTAAGTGCGCTGCAGCGGTTCAGAACGTATTCCTCGACGGCCGTTCTGGAGAGGAAATTGGAGCGGCTCCTGGCGGATTTTCAATTCACGACAGTTCTGGAACACGTGCTGGCGCATCCGCGTAAGAAGATAGGATTCGAGAGAACCTGAAGAGCGGTCTGATGGTGAGTTTAAGGGGATCAGAGGGGCAGACGTGGAATAAATGCTTGACGGCAACGCACTCGGGGTAAGACCTTAGGCCCTTGAGTGAACTTGTTTGAGCGAGGTGTCTTTATGAAACGTGTGACGATAAGTATGTTGGCGCTGCTGTTTCTGATCCCATCTGCCGATGCGCGCAGGAAGAAAGAGGCTGCCGGAGTTGTCAAAGTTGACGTGTATCAGGATGCGCAGTATGGCTTCAGGCTCAAGCTCAATGCAGACTGGAAGTCAAAGATAGGGACGGACGAAGAGAACCTCCGGATGGTGCTCGTGCAAAAGAACTACGGTATTCCCACTCAGTTCAAAGACTCGCCGGATTATACCGTCATCCCCAGGATTGCAGTCTACGCCGACACCAGCGGGATGTCTGCCCAGGCGCTTCTCGATTCGATTGTCAGCTCGACATTCAAGTCCAAGCAGAAAAAGGAGATGCTGAAGGAGTTCGAATTCCTTGGTCAAAGTGGGATCATTCCGAAGAACAAGCGCTTCCTCACTATCGGCGGTGAGACCAGCGTGTTGTGGGAGGGGAGTGTCAAGTATACGAAGGAGGTATCTTCCGCAAGCTCTTCAGATCAAGGGATAAGAGTAACGGGTGGCTATGGCGGAGCGTTGATCGTCACCAAGAAGGTGAACCGAGTCGTGCTCTTTCACGTCATGGCCGAGATGCAGTTTTTCGACGATGTCATGAAATCGACAACGGCGATAGCAGGGTCGCTCGAGTGGACCGATCCCACAAAAGAGTGATCTCCACGGCCTCAGGTGCGACCGTTTTCTGTTGCACGGACCTCTGCGTTGCACTATACTATACAGTCGATATGGAAATAGGGAATTCCTGAGGTCGTCATGTGGGTCATACGGTCAATTCTTATCCTTCTTATAGTCATCGTCGTTATTGCTTTTGCATACAACAACTTTGGACCTGACCAGAAGGTTGACGTCTACCTGCAACCGTTCTTTCATAACTACGTCGACGTTCCTCTGGTAACAGTCGTTTTCTGGTCCTTCGTTGCCGGCGTGGTCCTTTCCTTGTTGCTGTTTATCACGATGTATATCAAGCAGACTGTTGATCTGCATTCGGCTCGAAAGAGGATTCGAGCGCTGCAAAGTGAAGTGGCAATTCTTCGCAATCGGCCTATAGAGGAATCGGCAGAACTGCTGAAAGGCGCCGATTCCCGGATCCCCGATATCAAGTCTCCGTTCGCAGGGGTATAGCATGTTTGAATTCCTGCTGTTTATCCTGGTTCTGATCTTCGGCTCTCTGGCGTTCTACTTCCTCTATGAGAGGTTTTACCGCAAGCAAAACACAACCGAGCAATCGCAATATGTGGAGGCGCTGCGGAATCTCCTCGATGGCAAGCAGGAGGCCGCGTTTTCGAAGCTTCGCCAAGTCGTTGCGGAAGACACCAACAATATTGACGCGTATATTCGTCTGGGACAGATCCTCAGGGAGCACAATCGGGCGGATCGGGCGTTGAATGTTCACAAGGACTTGACTTTGCGTTTCGGTCTGACGAAGGGGGACAAAGCGGCCATTCTCCAGCAGTTGGCATCCGACTATCTGGCTCTGAACGAGACCGCAACGGCCGAGGCGGCTCTGCGAGAACTCATTGCCCTTGATCCTGAAAACCACTGGGCATATACACAGCGGGTAAAGCTGCAGGAGCGTGCGCAGCAATGGGAAGAGGCCTACGAAACCGCGGCGCAAATCCTCAAACTGGAATCTAATAAATCCAAGAAGCCGCTGGCGCGTTACAAGGTGCTCTCGGGCGACCAGTACCTTAAGAAACGCGAATACCACAAGGCGCGAGTTATGTTCAAGGAAGCGATTGGGATTGATCCGCTGAACGTGCCGGCGTATCTGGCGGTCGGGGATTCCTACTATGAAGAGGGACGCTACGAAGACGCCGTGAATTTCTGGGTCAAACTCATTTCAGCAGTCCCGGAACAAAGCCATATGGTTATCGAGCGCCTGAAAGACACGTTGTTTGCACTTGGACGTTTTGGAGAGATTTCGAACATCTGCATGACTATACTGGAACACTCCCCGAAGAACCTTGAGGCGCGGCGCGCACTCGCGGAGTTTCATGAAAAGAAGGGGGACCTCGACGCTTCGGCCGATGCCCTGGAGCAGATTCTGGAAGAGGTGCCAGAGGACTCTGCGGCCGTTCTCGAATTGGTGCGCATTTACCTTGAGAAGGGGGATCGCAACAAGCTGGCCCAATTGCGACGAAGCATTGAGCGCAAGCGCGAAAAAGGAAAAGTGGCTGCCAGCAGCTCGGCGGCCTCTCTATCTCAGGGACGTTAACCCTTGATCCTGGCTATTCGCCAGAATGAATTTCTTCCGTATGCGACACGCACACTCCTTGCTCGTGGGGATCGTTTTCCTGGCGTCAACCGCTCTTGCCGATGATCCCTACTCACTAATTATGCACGGTCGACTCAGTGAGGCATCCGACAGTCTCGCCAATTCCCGATCGGCAGCGACCCGCGATGGAAACATCATGTTTGCCCAGAGTTTGATCGAGCGCGACGGCGCAAAGGCCGTCAGACTCATGAGCGCCTCCCTCGACGCGGGCGTGATTCAGAGATACCAAGAAGTGATTTACCTTCGATTGGCGCAATATTATTATCTGCTGAAAGACTATGACCGGGTTGAGAAGTTGATTCGCGACTACCGCGAGCACGTAGAGGACGGCCCCGGCTCACAGGAAATGACACGACTGTCGTTAGCCGCCTATGAGCAACGTGGTCAGACTGATGCAGCACAGAAGGAGCTCACCCGATATCTTGGACTTGCCAAAAAGGGGGAGGAAGCACAGTGGGGGGAGGTCGACAAGGCAAGAATGAGCAGCACCCCTGACAAAGGGTTTGGCAACATAAAGGCGCTGGAGAAAGTGATCCAACAGCGGTCCGGCGCAGGTGTCGCGCCCGCCCTGTATGCTCTTGCCACGCAAGCCATAACCGATGGCCGGACAGACGATGCCATTCTCTACGTCAACCTGATGCGTGAGGAGTATCACGCGGCCGTTGGTTTGGATGCTCTCGAAGAACGGCTGGGGGCTGCTAACGCAGACAAGGGCTCTGAGCAGCGTGCCAACCGAGTGACCGGCACGTATTATTCGGTGAAAGTGGGAGTCTTTCTCAGCGCCAAGAATGCGAAGGAATTTGGAAAGAAGTTCATGCCTTTCAAAGAGCCGATAGAGACCGAGAGCAAGACGATTTCAGGAAAGACCTATCAGGTTGTCTACGTGGGGCGTTGTGGCTCATTTGAAGACGCCCGACAACTGAAAGGTAAACTCGAGGAATCGGTTTCTGAGCAGAATTTTCAGGTGGTAGCTCGTTGACCGGACCGGAAGAGCATTCGACGTCGCTCACCCCTCTGATGCGCCAGTATCACGCGATCAAGGATCAGCATCCCGATAAAATCCTCTTCTTTCGAATGGGAGACTTCTACGAGATGTTCGGCGAGGATGCCGTCAAGGCGGCCCCTATTCTCGGAATTGCGCTGACCTCCAGATCGCAAGGGAGTGCCGAGAAGATTCCTCTGGCAGGAGTACCGTATCACTCTGCGGATCGCTATCTTGCGCGTCTTCTTGCGAATGGGGAAAAGGTTGTCGTAGTAGAACAGACCGAGGACCCCCGTCTGGCCAAGGGACTGGTAAAGAGGGATATCGTCGAGATCATTACACCGGGTATTGCCACCCTTCAGTCACTCGATGATTCCGCGCAGCCGGCATCACTCGCTGCGGTCTATTTCACTGGCGGCAGGCAGATGGGAATTGCGACCTTGAACCTCTCGGTTGGGCAGTTTCTCGTGGATGAAGGGGGCGTGGCTGAGATGGTGGAGCGGCTTCGGATTGTAGAACCTTCCGAGATACTGTTCCCCGCCGACTCTGGCAGGGAGGTTGTGGCCGATCTGCTCGGATTGCCTAATGAGGCGGTCCAACTCACTCCCTTCGAAAACTGGCATTTTGATCTGCCAAGCGCGAAGCGGGATTTGAACCAGCATTTTGGAACAGCCACGCTTGATTCGTTCGGCATGGAGAGTGCGCGGGGTGCGATCGTCGCCGCCGGAGCGATCTTCCAGTATCTGCGCGAGAATCATCGCGACCACCTGAGCCATCTAACCAGGATCAGCCGCTTTGACAATGCTGAATACATGCGTCTCGACCATAGTACCGTCCGAAACCTTGAACTGGTGAGAAACAGCACCGACGGTGGCGAGCAGCTCTCTCTTTTTTCGGTTATCAACCTGTGCCGGACCTCCGCTGGATCTCGCCGGCTGCGGGCGAATTTGCTGCAGCCGTTTCGCGCGTTACCGCCGATCGAAGCGCGGCAATTGAGCGTCCAGGAATTGGTCACTTCACGAGACCTCTGCTTTCGGATTCGAGAACTAACCAAAACTCTCCCTGACCTTGAGCGTTTGGCGGGTCGACTGGGGATCGGGAGATTGAGCCCTCGTCAGATGGGAAGCGTGCGGGACGCACTTTCGATAGCCGATAAATTGAAGGCAGTTCTTGGCGAGGCTCAGAGTCGTCACTTGCGGCTCCTCGGCGACACTATCCCTTACGCGACAGAAAGGGTGGAACGCATCGACCGTGCCCTGGCAAGTGAGCTACCCCTCACGGCTTCAAGAGGGGGTATTTTCCAGCGTGGCTATTCAGAGGCGCTCGATCAGCTGAACGACTCCATCAGGGAAGCGCGCTTGTACATCGCCTCGCTTCAGCAGGCAGAACGTGAGCGCACCGGCATTGCTTCTCTCAAGGTTGGATACAATCAAGTTTTCGGGTACTACATCGAAGTGACCCGAGCCAACGTGTCCTCAGTGCCCACAGAGTATATCCGCAAGCAGACGCTGGTGAATGCCGAACGCTATATCACACCTGAATTGAAGGTAAAGGAAGAGCTGATACTTGCCGCCGAAGAAAAGATCAACCGTCTCGAGGAGGAACTGTATGAGAAACTGGTGGCGTATCTCGATAGCCAGATGGGTGCGCTTATTCTCACAGCGGAGCAACTGGCGGAAGTGGATGTGGTTTCTTCGCTCGCCGACCTGGCCGTTCGCCAGGGTTACTGCCGCCCGAAACTGTTCGACGACACCCGCCTGATCATCCGCAATGGCCGGCATCCGGTCATCGAGACGACTCTCCCGTCGGGATCATTTGTCCCCAATGACACCGACCTCTCCTCCGAAGAAAAGAGGATCGTAATCCTTACCGGTCCGAACATGTCGGGTAAGTCAACTTACCTGCGCCAGATCGGGTTAATTGTCATCATGGCTCAGATTGGGTCCTTCGTTCCGGCCGATGCAGTCGAACTGGGCGTGGTCGACCGCGTCTTTACTCGGGTGGGTGCGCTCGATAATCTGGCTCGCGGTCAGTCGACCTTTCTGGTGGAAATGGTTGAGACGGCGAACATCCTGCACAACGCCACCGAACGGTCGCTCATTCTGTTGGATGAAGTAGGTCGAGGCACGTCGACTTTCGACGGTCTCTCCGTCGCCTGGTCAGTGGTGGAGTTCATCGACGATCAGCGAAAATCGCGCACGGTATTTGCAACACACTACCATGAACTTACCGGCATGGCGGAGCTGACACCGACCGTCTGCAATTTCCAGGTGGCTGTGAAGAAGTGGGAGGACCACGTCGTCTTCCTCCATAAGATCATTCCTGGGGGATGCGATGACTCATACGGAATCGAGGTTGCCAAGCTGGCCGGACTGCCGAAGCAAACGATCGCCAGGGCCAAGCAGATTCTGCGCTTGCTCGAATCAGGAAAATTCGGACAATCGGAACTGGGACGAGGAGCGTACAAAGAGAAGGTGCAGGTCACGCTGTTCGCTCCCGAACCTTCAGACATTGAGCACAAGATCAGGAATATAACGCTCGAGACTATGACCCCAGTGCAGGCCTTTGATTTCTTGCGGTCTTTGCGAGAGGAGATGCGTTGAGTCAAGTGAGCGACCCTACGCGCGTGCGGGTGCGCATCAAGCCGCTGCCGGAACGGGTGATCAACAAGATCGCCGCCGGCGAGGTGGTCGAACGTCCGTCGGCAGTGGTCAAGGAGTTGGTAGAAAACGCACTTGACGCAGGAGCGACGCGGATTGATATCACCATCGAGAAGTCCGGGACGCGTCTCATCGGTATTGTCGACAATGGCTGCGGGATTCCCGCTGACCAGATCGAGATCGCTTTCTCCAGACATGCGACGTCGAAGATCGCCGGGTACGCTGATCTTGATCGAATCGCGTCGTATGGCTTTCGTGGTGAAGCGCTCCCGTCGATTGCGTCGGTCTCTCGATTCCGTATGGTGTCGCGAACGCCTGACAGTGACTCCGGTACCGAGATCGTTATTGAAGGCGGGGTGCTGCAGAGCGTTAAACCCATCGCTGCGCAAGTCGGCACACGTGTAGAAGTAGAGAATCTGTTTTTCAATACTCCGGCGCGGCGGAAATTTCTAAAGGCGGAGGCTACCGAATCCCGCCACATTTCCAGAGTTGTTCAGGCTCTGGCGCTTGGGAAGCCGTCAGTCGGATTCTCTTATGCTCTCAACGGGCGGACTGTCATGACGCAGCCTTCAGGTCAAGACCTCCGCGAACGGACAACAGGGCTTCTCGCGGTCGGGAAGACACTTGTAGCAGTTGAGGGGGAAGCGGGGCCTGCCCGCGTGACAGGATTTGTCGGTCCTCCCGATATGGCCCACAACAACCGATGGGGTCATTTCATCTTCATTAACGACCGCTACATACATTCGGCGACGCTGAGCCACGCTCTCGTTGCTGGTTACGGGGAGCTTCTCCCTAAGGGATCATTCCCAGTTGGCGCGATTCTGTTGAGCGTTGATCCTCAGGATATTGACGTCAATGTTCATCCGGCAAAAACTGAAGTGCGACTTTCCCACGAGAGGGAGATCCATGACGGCATCTCGCGATTAGTGAAGAGCGCTCTGCGCCAGGACGGAATTATTCCGATGTTCCAACCCCGGCAGCAGCCCCGTTCGCCGCATTTTGAGGGAGGCAATTCCCGAGAGTACAACCCAAATTGTGTTTCGCCTTCGATCCCCGGACTTTTCAACAGAGAGCCGCTGGATCGAGAGTCACTTGCCGACCTATACTCTCCCAGGTCAGGTTTCCAGCCGGCAGCCCCGAAAGGGGAAGAACAAGTGGACACTGAGACCGGGGAGATTCTTCAGGCTGTCTCAAAGGCTGACCGTACGACAACTCCTAACCTTGCGGCCGTCTCGCTGTCATCAGGAGTACGCCTGACTGGACGATTTTCGGACCTCTATTTGATTCTACAGGCCGGCGATGATCTTTACATCGTCGATCAGCATACTGCTCATGAGCGAGTGCTGTATGAGGAGACCTATCGGCGTCTGGAGTCTCAAGCGCTTGTCGGTCAGCATCTCCTGTTGCCCGTTCAGATCGAGTTGAATTTGGACCAGATGGCGATCTTTCAGGAGGCGGGTTCGATCCTGAATCAATCCGGATTCGTCGTTTCGGAGTTCGGGGGACGGATGATAAACATCGAAGCAATACCGTCGATTCTTGCTCGCAAAGCCCCCGAGCGGGTCCTTAAGAACCTTCTGGATGATATAGCTTCACTCAGGAGGGAGGGGCATGACCTGAAAAAGGGTCTGGCGCAATCCATGGCCTGCCGGGCGGCCGTAATGGCCGGGGATCGGCTGAGCGACCAAGAGGCCGTTGGCCTGCTGGAGCAGCTCCTCCGTTGCGAGAACCGCTACTCTTGTCCGCACGGACGCCCCACCTTCGTGAAGATCACCCGGGCCGAGCTCGACAAGCAATTCGGCCGTGTCTGAACCTACAGTCATCCCGATCATCTGCGGCCCTACCGCGTCGGGTAAGAGCGCCGCAGCCCTCGAGTTAGGCAAATACTTTGATATTGAGATTGTCTCAGCAGACTCTCGACAGATGGTACGCCATCTGGACATCGGCACGGCCAAACCTTCGTTTGAAGAGCGCCAACTCGTGCCGCACCACCTAATCGACATTCTTGACCCCGGTGCGCGGTATTCGGCGTACCGGTTCATCGCCGATGCATCGGAGGCAATTGCCGGAATCCTCGGACGTGGCCGCAAACCGATTCTGGTCGGAGGGACCGGGTTCTACCTACGGTCACTTTCAGACGGCGTAGTCGAGATCCAGTCGGAAGACATGACGGTTCGCGAAGAATTGGAAGGGGAGCTTCGTCGCTTAGGGCCGGAAAAGATGTATGAACGCCTTATGGAGATAGACCCGCTCGAAGCAGGCCGGATTCATGCCAACAACCAAGTTCGTGTTCTGAGAGCCCTTGAGATCTTCCGCATATCCGGCAAGACGAAGTCTGAGCTGAACGCCACTGGCGTCTACCGCAAGTCCCCGCACCGATACGAATACTTCTGCCTGGCGCCCAATCGAACTCTTCTTTACGAGAGGATCAACGGTAGGGTTGGCGCTATGATGAAAGCTGGACTTCTTCAAGAGATTAACGTGCTGATCGAGCGTGGCCATAAGGAACGCATTCGAGCGGCTAACATTATTGGGTACAATGAATTACTTGATTTTATTGACGGTCTTGTTACCTTCGAAGAGGCCCTTCGTATAATCAAGCAGAACACTCGACGCTACGCCAAGAGGCAGATGACCTGGTTTCGCCGTCAGTCCGGTTGCAGATTCTATTCATGCAGTGAGCCCCTATGCGCGGACCTAGTGCAGCATCTCTCGGTGATTTGAGCGACAATTAAACGCTTGACACTGTAGTCTCTATTAGTTAAATGACAATAGGTTAGCGCATTAGGCGGTAAGGGAATAGGTCTCTGCTTCCGATAACAACTACAGGATTTCTTCCCTCTGTTTTGTGCCTTAGGTATGGGAATGTGTATGGTATTTGACAAGACAATAAGGCCCCGGTTTTCCGCAATCTTGGCGCTCTCCGGCTCCATCTCACTGGCGATCTTCGTGAGTTGCGGCGGAGGCAAGGGTCTGTCTGGTTCAGAATCGTCCTTTGGGTCGCGTCCGACCGATCGGGGCGGCAAGAGAACTCCAGGAAATTCGGGCTCGGCGCGTCTGGACTCGCTGTCGCTGACCCTGGCCGACGACTCCACAACAAGCTGGCATAATCTGCCCTCGGACGGTATCTACACGAGGCATCTGCAATCGTCTCCAGGAAGTGACGAGTCTGATTTCGATCCTGCCATTGGCGACGAGTACGTTGCCGACGAGGCCGGAATCTGGCGCTCCTTTGATCTCGCGGAGGAGTACTACCTGATGGGTAACGCGGCGAACAGCGAATCAAGTTGGGAGGAGGCGCAGTACTACTTTGAGAGGGCTCTGAAGATGCTGGCCAACCTCGATATTGAAACGGACTCGTTGTTGACGCCGGAAGCCATTAAGTATAACACGCTTCTTGACAATGTTGTGGCCGATTATCGAATAAGTTTGCGGTCATTGGGGAGGCTTGACGAAGACGCGACTCCGTCGGCACTATTGGACCGATTCGGGGATCTTGAATCGGGACTCAATGACGATTCCATGGTGGTCTTCAAGGGAGAAGCGGCTGGTGTCAGCTACGATCTGCCGGTGATCATGAATGATCGAGTTCGAAACTCCATCGTGTATCTCCAGACCGTAGCCAAAGAGGCCTTTGCCAGATACCTCGGGCGGTCCAAGAAATATGCGCCTCTGTTCAGGCAGGTTTTGGCTGAGAGTGGACTTCCACAGGATCTCATATACCTTTCTCTGATCGAGTCAGGATTCAATCCCCACGCGTATTCCTGGGCGCGGGCGTCCGGTCTATGGCAGTTCATCGCAAGTACCGGCAAGCTCTATGGCTTGGATCGTGACTGGTGGGTTGATGAACGCAAGGATCCGGTAAAGTCGACGCGAGCGGCAGCTGTTTTCCTGAAGGAACTGTTCGAAAAATTTGGGAACTGGGAACTCGCCATGGCCGCCTACAACGGGGGGCCGGGTCGGGTAGCCCGCACAATTCGTGATCAGAGAACCAACGATTTCTGGAAGATGCGCCTGAAACGGCAAACGATGGACTACGTACCGCTGATCTACGCCGCTGCGATCATCGGGAAGGAGCCGGAAAAGTATGGTTTCCGTGACATCCAGTATGAAGATGAGCTGCATTGGGATGAAGTCGTAATCGACCGCTGTCTCGAACTCAAAGTGGTAGCGCAACATTTGAACTGTTCGGTTGATGATCTGAAGGAGCTCAACCCAGAGTTGCTCCGCAGCTACACACCCCCCAATTCGAAGAATTACGTCCTACATGTTCCATCCGGCCTGAAAGACAAGTTCTGGGCCTCGTACAGCGAAATGCCGACGCCGAAGGAATCCAATTTTGCGCGATACAAAGTGAAGCGACGGGAGACGATTGCCTCGATTGCCTCAAGGTTCGGGGTGACACAATATGCGATTCTGGAAGCGAACAATCTTCGCCAGGGAACCAAATTGAAGTCCGGTCGCGAGCTGATCATCCCTGTCCCCGGTGGGCGTGATCTTCGAACACCAAGCCGTCAGCCCAGAGACGCGACGTACAGTGCGAGCGGCGGCGAGTATGTCGTGCGTGTGGGTGATAGCATGTGGGATATCGCTCGTGCGTTTGGGGTGACCGTGGAAGAGCTTCGCGGGCTTAACAATCTTGACGCGAATGCCCGGATATACGCCGGGGAGAAGATCAAGATTCCAGGACGTCCTGAGGCGACGAAGCCAAGCGACCGCAGGGACAGTAAGGACGAATCCGCCGCGCCGATTCCTGTCCTGTCGCAAGCGCCTTCCACTGAGGGTAACGGTTCGGGGAAAAGCGCCCCAAATATTGCGATTCACAAAGTGCGGTCCGGCGACTCTATCTGGGAAATCGCCAAACGGTACCGAACTACAGCCGAACGGATTCGCGTGCTCAACGGTCTGGGTCGAACGAGCCGCATTCATGTCGGTCAGCAACTCATCGTGCAGGATGGAAGTAAGGAACGGGAATTCGTTTTGTACCAGGTAAAGGACGGGGACACGTTGAGCGACATCGCCCGACGGTACAATACGACGATCGAGAAGATCTTAGCAAATAACAATCTCAACGATCCTCACCAGCTGAAGATCGGGGATCGCATCAAAATAAGTGTCAACTAAGAGATTCGATGATGGCCAGAACGCGTGATATTGTCGCCGGCGTGATCATTGCCGCAACGTTCCTATTCGCAATCGGATTCGTGATTCTCCTCGTGATCGGCCTGGCTGAAGAAGGGGGCGGGTTCACTGGTTTGGGGGGAGGCAATGTAGGCGTGGTTGAGATGTCGGGCGTAATTGACGAAGAGTCGGCGAGGGTCGTGATCAGGCAGCTTGACCGATGGGCAACAACGAGTTCTGTCAAGGCGATCATTGTTCACATAGACTCGCCGGGAGGAGTGGTGGCGCCATCACAGGAGATTTATGACGCCATTATTCGGGCAAAGAAACAAAAACCGGTGGTAGCCTCGATGGCGTCGGTCGCCGCTTCAGGAGGCTACTATATAGCCTGCGCCGCAACCAAAGTTGTCGCTTCCCCGGGAACAATCACCGGTTCGATCGGTGTCATTTTTCAGTTCCATACATTCAAAGGGCTGATGGATAAAATCGGTGTCGGGTCGGAAACGATCAAGTCAGGCGAACTCAAGGATGTCGGGTCGTATTCACGCCCTATGACAGAGAAGGAGCAGAAGATGCTCCAGGCGGTCATCATGGATACCTATGAGCAGTTTGTCGAAGTGGTGGCTGCGGGTCGAAACAAGGATAAGGTCGATGTCTATCCGCTCGCGGACGGTTCCATCTACACCGGCCTGCAGGCGTACAACCTAGGGCTGGTTGACACACTCGGAGGGCTGCAGCAAGCAGTCGAGTTGGCCGGCAAGCTGGCGAATATTCAAGGGGAACCGAGCGTGATCAGACCCCCAAAGCGTGAAAAACTGTCGATTTTCGACCTGATTGGCCAGTTCAGCGGGAAGTTGAACTCCGCGGCGGGAAACGGCTTTTCTGGTCCCCAGTTACTCTTTTTATATCAGTAACTTACCGGATATTTTTATCTGAAATGCAAAAAAAGTTGTAGACAGCGATTCACTTTTTGCTTTTCTTGGGGCTAACACAGAGTATCTTCCGCTGTCCCAAAAGCTTATCTGCATCGGGATGGCGACTGGGAAATGAGATAATCGGTATAACCGACTGACACTGGAAGCAAATGATCAAAGAGAATAATGGCCGAGGGAGGACGCAATGACGAAAGCGGACTTGGTCGAGAAAGTGGCCGAAAAGACCGGCCTGACACGAACAGACGTAGCCGTAGTTGTTGATTCTTTTCTGGATACGGTGAAGAAGTCTGTCGAAACCGGACACAATATCGAAATCCGAGGCTTTGGGACGTTCAAGATCAAGCTTCGCAAAGCCAGGAAGGCGCGCAATCCTCGGACCGGTGATGTTGTGCCGGTTCCGGATCGGAAAGTGCCGGTGTTCAAGCCTTCCAATGAGTTCAAGTACATGATCACAAAACTATCGTTGTAATCGCAAACACAGTGAGTATGGAGGATTAATGCCCTGCGGAAAGAAGCGTAAACGCCACAAAATCAACACACACAAGCGTAAGAAACGCAGACGCGCTGATCGTCACAAAAAGAAAATTAGATAGGTGATTTGTGGAAAGAGTGGCCCGTATTCGCGGGCAGATCGTTCCGCCTTGGCAGATTATCTTGAAATTTGTGAATTATGGTCTGGATAGAGAAATTGTAATCAAGCTTAAGTGATACTTAGCGTTACAGTCTCAGTCGAGAGTTGACAATGCCCGCCGACAACGGTGGGCATTTCTTTTGCCATCCATTTGGTTTGTGAAGCATAAATCTCTTCTGTTCGCGCTGTGCGTTCTCGCCTCGACTGCGCGGGCAGACAAGACAGATTTTCTGGTGAACGACGATGCGAGCGGTACCGATCAAACCCAGCCGCGCGTGGCTGTCGCTGCCGGGAAGGGGTTCATCTCGGTATGGACCGACTCTCGCGATGGCCAGAACGATATCTATCTGGCGAGATACACGCCCGATGGAATCTCATTGGGACGAAATCTGCGCGTGAATTCAGATACCGGGTCGATCTACCAAGCACAGCCCGCCGTCGGTGTTGACTATTCAGGGAACTACGGCTCAGTGTGGCAGGACTACCGAAACGGCAGCTATCCATTCGACCCGGATATATTCCTTCAGCGGTTTGACACCAGCGCGGCCCGCTTGGGAGTGAATCGGGAGATCACAACCGAGTGGCCCGATTCACTGAAAGAGAATCCGGATGTTGATTTCGCACCGTGGGGGAGAGGCGTTGTGGTGTGGGGGGATTACCGCAATCGTAACTGGGACATCTACGGCCAGCGAATTTCTTCGACGGGCGAACTGATCGGCGTCAACTTCAAGATCAACGACGACGCCGGAACAGCGCAGCAGCATGCCCCGCGAGTGTCGATTTCACCGGATGGGTGGTTCGTCGTGACGTGGTACGACAATCGTTGGGGGAATGACGATATCTTCGTACAACGCTTCGACACGGCGGGAACGAAGCGCGGAGTAAATCTCAAGGTGAATTCGGACGTTGGAACGACCCGTCAGGCCTTTCCGGATGTGGCCGCAGATGGGGTCGGTCACTTTACGCTGGTCTGGGTCGATTGGCGCAATGGCATCTATCCGACAAATCCTGATATCTATTCCCGAAAGTATGACACCAACCTTGTGGCTCTTTACTCGGACCGGAGGATGAACACCGACGGAACCGCGCGGGCGCAGCGGGAGCCGTCCATAGCTTCCGATCGACTGGGAAATGTGGCGATCATTTGGTCGGACTCAACCTCAACGTCATGGGATATCGTCGGTCAGATGATCGATGTCGATGGCGTCGTTCGGGAACCGAACTTTCGCGCGAACAGCACGAGCGACAGCGCCCAGCAGCAACCGGATGTAGCCCTCGACGGGCTAAATCGTTACATCGTCTGGGCCGACAGGCGCAACGGGCAATACGACATCTATGCGTCGATCGCAAAGTACAATGATCCGTCACTCATGCCCACACCCCGCTCTTTCAGGTTTGACATGGGTCTGAATGGATCGCTTCCCCCGCTGCAAAATCTGGTAGTCGACCACGCGGGGTACAACCGTCTTCATTTTACGGCCAGCGCATCTCCCTCGTGGTTGATGGTTTCGCCTGCTTCTGGACAGACGACCGATACCTTGGTTGTCGCTATAGTGAACGGTTCTCAGCCGGTGGGGACTCATATCGGTACTGTCAGTCTCATCGACACTGATCACGCGACTGCTCCTTTGACCCTTCCAGTCCGATTGGATGTCACCGCTCCCTCCCTTGTGGTCGACGTGGACACGTTGAGATTCACCGGCTACGCGTTCGAGGACACGACTCTTCATGGACAACTCGCGATATCCAGCAGCAACAGCTTGAATTTCAGCTGGACCGCACTCGACACGGCAAACTGGATCGATCTGACACCCGCTGCTGGGTCGACACCCGGAAGTGTGGATGTTACGATCCGTTCGATCGGAAAACCTGCAGGGACGTATTCGGTGCCAGTGGTGATAGCAGCGCCGAGCGCGGCGGGATCACCGGATACGGTCTGGGTTGTCCTGAAAGTTGAGAATCGAGCGCCATATATCATGACTTGGCCGGAGAGCGTGTCTGTGTCTACGCGCAACCCGGAAACAGTGAGCGAAATGGTCATAATCCGAAACGCCACAACAGGATCCCTCTCTTGGCATGCAACGTCCGGCGCGCCATGGTTGCGGGTGAGCAAGCCGAATGGAGGTGCGGAAGATACGGTTCGATTGACGATTGCGCCGGAGCAGATCGTCCCCGGAGTTCAGATATCGTATGTTGATTTTGCCGACTCGAATTCGGTCAACGTCACTGCGAGAGTTCCGTTCGTTTTGAACTATGACCCGATCCCCCAGATTCAAGTAACGCCTGCCCGCGTCGCCATCACGACGTCCGCCCCATCGAACGTCGCAACACAAGTAGTCGTGAGCAATTCAGGTGGAGGGACGCTGGCATGGCGCGCGGCCATTCGCGACGCAACCTGGCTGTCGGCCTCATCGCTCAGCGGGGATCAACAAGACACGATCCTGCTGCGTGTCACCGATCCCTCATTGGCGACGGGAGTGCATCAGGCTAACATCGATTTTGTTGAGGTCACCAATCCGAGTGACTCAGTGCGTGTGCCGTTCTCTCTTGAGGTTGTTCCGCCAACCAAGGATACCATTGTGTTTGGGAGCTATACGGGGATTACCGGAAGGACGATTCCCATCCCCGTCGACATCGTGCTCGTCAATAGCGCGACGCACGTGTTCGTTCCGGTTGGATTCGACACGGCATTGGTCAGAGCGGATTCGGTCGCCTTCGAACCGACCCTGTCGACCTCAGTGACGAAACGCGCGCAGATCGATCTGACCGGCGGTCGGATCGGGATGACCATCGACGCTACCGGTGCGCCTCTGCCTCCCGGGAACAGGCGCTTGGCGAACATGTTCTTCACGACTCGCAATCGAAGTGGAAGAGGGACGATTGACACGACACGCTATGATACGCTTTCCGCTCTTGTGAAGACCGTGGAGGGATTGAAAGTCGAGCCGGCGACCATTCCCGGCGGGTTAATCGTCTCGCTGCCAACCCCCGTATTTGAACCGGATGACTCGCACGTACCGGGCGAGTATGCTCTCCTCCAGAATTATCCTAATCCGTTCAATGGCGGCACGTCAATTGGGTACGAACTGCCGGAAGCGGGTAATGTGGAGCTGTCCGTGTTCAACGTTCTCGGGCAGAGAGTCGCGACCCTAGTTTCTGACTACAGGCCGTCAGGACGGTTTCAGGCGGCATGGAACGGCACATTTGACAATGGTCGGGCGGCGCCGTCCGGGATATACTTCTATCGGCTTCAAACCGCAAAGTCGTCGCTGGTCCAGAAGATGGCTCTGCTGAAATAGCGGGTGCCATCATAGGTATGCAGGAAAGGAAAAATGGCCCGAGCCTGAGCTCGAGCCATGTGGATCTGCCTCGTGTACCTTCGTTCGCGCCCTGAGCGCTAACCTTTCTTTGCCTTCTTCGAATCCGATAGTTCTTTGACGTGTTGCTGTGCGATCGCAACATCATCCTTTGCCTTCGGGTTAGTCTTGGCGACCCGGATAAACTCCTGCCAGTTTGCAATGTTCTGGTCTAAAGCATCCTGGTTCAGGGATTCCATTGCCACTGCATAGTTGTATGATGCCCGATACCCCTTGGGGTCAGCGGCGAGCGCTGCCTTGAATGACTTCGCGGCGTCGGCGTACTCGTTCTTTCCAAGATATATCTGGCCAAGAGCGAAATGAGCATTGTAGTTTTTATCTTTGAGTGAGATTGACTTCTTGAGAGCCGCGATCGCGTCTGAAACCTTATCTTCCTTCTCGTACGCCTTACCGAGCATGTAGAAAGTCATATCATCAGCTGCATTCATGGCGTGCGTCTTTTCGACGGTCTGGATGACTTCGGGGAAGCTCCCCTTAGCGAAATAGACTTTGCTCAGTTCTTTGAGGAGGGCGGGGTTCTTGTCGTCGAGTGAGATAGCCGTCTTGAAGGCTGTTTCAGACTCGATGTACTTTTTGAGCTTCAGCTCAACGCGTCCAAGATTGGTGAAAGCCTCCACACTCTTGTTGTCCTTTTCGGTAGCTGTCTGGAACATCTTTACGGCGTCGTCAAACATGCTTTTCTCGAAGTAGATGGCCCCCAGGTTTAGGTAGGCGTCGAAGTAGCTCGGGTCCTGGTCAATGGCGTTCTTATAGGCCAGGATGGCTACCTCAGGCTTGCCTGATTGTTTAGCCGCGACCCCCTGGTTGAAGAACTCCTTGGCTTTCTCGGGCGTTGACCAGGCCGCCGATGCGCAAACACCAAGAATTGCTACTGACCTGATCGCCCAACTCCAAGGCAAGGCAACATCACGAACTCGATTCTTCATCTGTACTCCTTTTGTTCTGTTAATATACTAATACAATCTATTTGACGAATTGATCCCGCTGTTTGTGGCTAAAGCGCCTGTCGAAAAGCCTCGAGAGCGGCTCTTATCTCGGGATGATGCAGGGCCAGAATGCGGGCCGCTAAAACGGCGGCGTTCTTTGCCCCGGGCATTCCGACGGCAACCGCGGCTACGGGAATACCGGCCGGCATCTGGACCACAGAGAGGAGACTGTCCAGTCCGCCAAGAGCGGCCGGCAGCGGAACGCCAATGACCGGTAGATTGGAGTGAGCGGCTGCCACACCGGGCAAGGCGGCGGACAATCCGGCCATCGCGATAATGACCTCATACCCGCGTCCCTGTGCCGCTGATGTCAATTCGGCTGTCCGCGATGGATGGCGATGCGCCGAAGAGACTTCTATGTCAGCGGTCAGCTTTAGCTGCTGAAGTTGCTCTTCGCATTTTTCCGCATAGTCCATGTCGGACTTGGAACCCAGAATGATCAGTACGTGAGCCATATATCCTCACTTCACTTTTCGGTCATGGTTGTAAGCACCCGGTGACCAATGTCTTTTCGAAAAGTAGCGCCATCAAAGCGGATTTTCTTTACCAGTCCGTAGGCGCGGTCAAGCGAGAGCTTCAGGTTTGTGTCCGATCCCATTACGCCCAGGACGCGCCCCCCGTTCACACGCCATTCATTGCCGTCCCGGCGGGTTCCCGCGTGGAACACAAAGGCATTGTTGTCTTTGATCCCCTGTAGGCCGGTGATCTGTTGGCCAGTTTGGTATTGCCCGGGGTACCCCTTCGAGGCCATGATGACGCACGATGCGTATCCCTTTCGCCAGTCGAGTTTGGGGAGATTGGCGAGTTTCTTGTCGACTGTTGCCATCAAGACGTCAACGAGGTCGGTTTTCAGCAATGGAAGTACAGACTGCGTTTCAGGGTCACCAAAGCGGCAGTTGAATTCGAGCACCTTTGGGCCATTTTCAGTCAGCATAAGGCCGGCATAGAGAAGACCAGTGTATTCAATCTCCTCATTGCGCAATCCCCCGAGGGTCGGATTGAAGATATGCTCAATGATTTGCTCCATGAGATCCGGGGTGACGAAATCCGTGGGGCAGTAGGTACCCATGCCGCCGGTGTTAGGTCCTCGATCCCCGTCGAGCGCCTGTTTGTGGTCTTGGCTGGGGAGCAGCGGGATGACCGTTTTTCCGTCGACCAACGCCATCAATGAGACTTCCTGACCGGTCAGGAAAGACTCGATGATGATTCTTTCACCTGCCTTGCCAAAGCTCTTTTTGAGCATCATCGATTCGATGGCGTTGACCGCTTCGTCAAAAGAGGTCGCAACGGAAACGCCCTTCCCGGCGGCGAGGCCGTCAGCCTTGATCACAATCGGAAACTCGACTGATTTGCAGAAACCGATTGCCTCCGCGAACACTTGAAACGAGCGAAATGGAGCGGTCGGGACATGGTACTTCTGCATGAATTCCTTGGCCTTGATCTTGCTGCTTTCCAGGAAACTTGCCTTACGGTCAGGCCCGAAAATTCTGAGTTTACGCCTTCGGAACTCGTCGACAATCCCAATCGAAAGCGGCATATCGGGACCGACCACGGTGAGGTCGATCTTATTTCGGCTGGCAAACTCAGCCAAGGATCGAGTGCTTTCCGCTTTGATGTTCACGCACTTGGCCAACAGAGAGATTCCTCCGTTGCCGGGGGCGCAGAATATCCGAGTTACTTTCCGGGATTGCTTGAGCTTCCAAACCAGCGCATGCTCACGCCCGCCGGATCCAACTACCAGTACGTTCATAATTCTCCAAACGCAGTGTTCAGCGAGAGGTTAATGTAATAGGAGGGTGAGGGAAATTTCAAACGGTTTTTTGCGATTCTCGCAGTTCCTATGGGTCTTTCGGTTTGCGTTTTTCGGTAAATTGCGTATACTTACGGCGAGCGAACTTGTCATTTGTCTACATGGCCCGGAACGGGTTAGTGATGCAATCATCTGAGCAGGAGCCCATACAACTATGCGTATTCGCAACGTATTAATTGCACTTGGAGTACTAACGATGCTGGCCTTCTCGGCCGCACCAGCAAAGGGTGCGGCTGAAAAAACCGCTCAGATTCTGGTACAGGATCTGACTAAGCCGCAGTATCTGGATATGCTGGGGCTGGGCTTGGACATTGTGGAAGCAAGTAACGGCCAGTTTCACATCATGGCAAAGACAAGTGATCTGCAGACCCTCAGCGCGCGCGGAATCCCATACCAGATTGAGCACCCTGACATAGAGGCGTTCTATGCGGCGCGCTTTCAACCCGGTGAAGCGTTTGGCGGCTTTCGCACATACTCTCAGATCGTCGCTTATCTGGACTCTTTGACCATGCTTTATCCAACCATTTGTTCACCGAAGTTCTCTATCGGCAATTCTATACAGGGGCGTCCGCAATGGGTCGTCAAGATTTCAAGCAGTCCTCTCTCCGACAACGGGACCCCTGAGGTCTTCTACAATTCCCTCATCCATGCCCGTGAACCAGTCGGCGCGGCGGCGCTGCTCAATATTATGGCGCATGTGCTGACGAATTACGGGACAGATGCTCTTGCGACAAGTCTCGTGAATACACGACAACTGTACTTCCTGCCGGTGTTCAATCCCGATGGATACGCTTACAATGAGCAGACGAATCCCAATGGGTCTGGAATGTGGCGCAAGAATCGCAGATTCAATAATCCGAGCTATGGCGTTGACCTCAATCGTAATTGGGGCTTTGACTGGGGATACGACAACTACGGGTCGTCACCGAGCCCGAGCTCGGAAACGTTCAGAGGCACAGGGCCGTTTTCTGAGCTGGAGACCCAGAATGTTCGAGCCTTTATCCAGGCTCACCACTTCGTCATTTGTGAGAACTTCCATACCTATTCAAACCTGGTCCTCTGGCCATACGGTCAGGATCGCATCTACACAGCAAAGGATGAATTTTTCCAGAATCTTGGGGATTCGATGACCCAGTTTAACGGGTACACACCTGATGTGAGCTGGACACTTTACCCTACGAATGGAGCAGCTGATGACTGGATGTGGGGAGATACGATCACGAAGCAGAGGATCATCTCGGTCACGACTGAAATCGGAGGAAGCGGTGATGGCTTTTGGCCACCGGTAAGTCGCCACGCGGCGCTTATTGCGGAGAATCTCATGCCGAATCTCTTCCTGGCGAAGATCGCCGACAACCCGTACATGATCGGCCCGCCTGATCCGCCCACTATCGCAACCCCTGACTCGGCTGGATCTACATTCCAGGTGTCATGGAAATCCCATGATGCCATAAACGTAGCCGCCTCTTATACTCTCTATGAGTTGAGGGGAAAGAAGTCACTTATTGACAGCGCTGAGATCGATCGTGGTTACTGGAGCCCGAATCTCATGTCGCTCAGCTCAGCCAGAAAGCACACGGGTTTGTCGTCGTGGAGAACCGTGGGTGGAAATGCGGCCAATTGCTGGCTCCTGGCCAGGAATCCGTATCTGGTCAAGCCAAACGACTCGCTGGCGTTCTGGATCTGGTATGATATGGAACCAGATTGGGACTACTTCTACGCTCAGGTGTCGACTGACGGTGGGTTCAGTTTCACGAATCTCTACTGCCCTCTCGCGTCGTCGACAGACCTGAACAACATGAACTACGGAAACGGCATCACCGGCAGTTCTGCCGCCTGGGTAAGGGCTGCGTTCGATCTTTCCGCCTATGCGGGCCAACAAGTTCTCTTTCGACTTTCCTACTTTACTGACGGCGCAGTTTTTCGCGAAGGTGTTTACATAGATGATATTGTGAATATCGACGCCTTTTCGGCTGAAGATGTCGTTGCCTCCGGGATTGCCGACACTTTCTACACTTTCACAGACAAGCTCGACGGTGACTACTCATATCGAGTGACCTGTACCGATGCACAAGGTCAAACGAGCAGAAAGTCGATCCTGGACACGGTTCATGTCAGGAAGCCATATCTTGTCGGAGATGCAGATGCTGACGGGACTATTGACATCTCCGACGTTATGTTGATGGTGGATTATCTGATGTCGGTCGGACCAGCGCCAGTTCCATATCTGTCCGGCGACACGGATTGTTCCGGGACTATCGACATCTCCGATGTGATGATCCTTGTTGACTTCTTATCCGGCCAGGGGAACCTCACGAGCTGTCCGTGACCATCGATTGGCGCGCAACCGATATGGGGATGATCTGGACGAAGGGCCGATGATCCCCGACGCTTATTGCTTACACATAATCTATTGACAGAGCCACTCGTTCACATGTATCTTTGTTGCCTGTTTTGGCACCGTGCTTGTGTTGCCTATTGATAGAGTAAACAGAAAGTGAATGATATTCTGATAGAGTTGGGGATACAAGGATGAAGAAGTTTTTCCTGGTAGTAATTCTCGCCGTGAGTGCAGCAAGTCTGCCGATTCATGTTCTGGCGGAAACGCCGGCCGTTGACGTGCAGACAGAGGAACATGACGCTCTTGAAGTGGCTCTGCATGGAGGTCTATCCATGCCTGTCGGCGGCCTGAAATCGTGGAACGATTCGCTTGGAGCCAAGTCAGGGCTCAATGCTGGGTTTGACGTCGGATACTATCTCGATCAGCACTACGTCCTCGGGCTGAGCTTTAATTATGTTCAGTTCGGTATCGACAGTAAGACTGAATTGCCGTCACAGCATCATCGCATCTATAGCCCCGCGTTGTCTCTCAAGCGGTATTTCCCGAGCGGGTCGGATCTGGTACCGTACGTGCTGCTTAGAGCTGGGGTAGACTTTCCAAAATTCGCAACGCTCGTGTATGACAATTCACTGCCTAAGTATCGCGAAATCTCATACAATGCAAACTTCTCATTCTCCGTCGGCGCCGGGGCCCATTACTATACGTCTGACTTCAGTGGGCTGTTTCTGGAGGCCAATTACCACATGGGATTGACCAAGCACAGTCTTGCACATTTTCAGGGACAAGATTTCACGTTTGGCGAGAGTGTGGGGATGCTTGACATCCGCGCGGGAATCATCACGTTCTTCGGCTCTTCGAATTAATATTGGCTGATTGAAATTGGAAGCCCGCCCTGTGGCGGGCTTTCTTTTTTGGATTGCCCTGCAGTCCTGGAGACGGTAGAATTGGGGAATGAAGCGTATCAGACTACTCATCGTAGACGACGAGTCAGCTCAGCGTGAACTATTGACCGGATTTCTCGCGAAAAGCGGATACGATGTAACCCAGGCCTCCAACGGATCAGACGCGCTTGAGCGATACCACGAAATACTGTCTCCGCTCGCGCTGGTCGACATGAAGATGCCTGGGATGAACGGTCTCGAGTTGCTGGTTCGTCTGAAGGAGATAAACCCGTTCGTTCAGGTAATCGTGCTCACTGCCTTTGGATCGGTCGACACGGCGGTGGCGTCGATGCGAGCCGGCGCCTACGACTACCTGACCAAGCCAGTCAATGACTTGAACGAACTCCTGGTGAAGCTGGAGAAGGCAGCGTCGCAGAACCAATTGATCATTGACAATCAGGTCATGAACACGCGACTGGCTGAGGTGTTTCCGACGACAGAGCTCATCGGGGAATCGCAGGCCATGCGGAAGGTTCGGGAGTTGATCACGGCGGTTGCACCGCGCGACGCCACAGTCCTCATCACGGGTTCGTCGGGAACCGGCAAGGAACTGGTCGCGCGCGCAATTCATGCAAACTCCCCTCGACGAGACAAGCGATTGGTCGCCATCAACTGCGCCGCATTTCCCGAGACGCTGCTCGAAGCGGAGCTCTTCGGCTTTGAGCGCGGCGCCTTCACCGGAGCTGACCGGGCCAAGCAGGGGCGCTTCGAGTTGGCGGAAGGGGGGACCCTCTTTCTTGATGAGATCGGGGAGATTCCCACGGCTATACAGGTGAAGCTCTTACGGGTGATCGAGGAGCGAAAAATGGAACGGCTGGGGTCGGTGCGTGAGACCTCGCTCGATATTCGGATCATCGCAGCGACCAATCGGGATCTGCATGGACTGATCGAACAGGGAAAGTTTCGCGAAGATCTCTACTATCGTCTGAACGTCGTGCAGATCCATCTCCCGTCGCTGAGTGAGCGAACCGGCGACGTGTTGCTTCTGGCGCAAAAGTTCATCGAAAAGTATGCGCGGAAGATAGGGAGCAATGTTGACGGGATTGAAGCCGAGGCCGCAAGGGCGCTGGTCTCGTACTCCTGGCCGGGCAACGTCAGAGAGCTCGAGAACGTAATCGAACGTGCCTTGGTCCTGGCGAGGGGCGACAAAATTACAGCAATCGACCTGTCGGGGATTTCCTCCTCCTTAACGTCATTACCAGGCTCATCGGCGCGATCCATCCGCCCGCTGGCATCAGTGGAGAAGGACGAAATTGTCAATTGCCTCGATCAGCTGGACTGGAACATCGGACTTTCCGCGGAGCGACTTGGAATCCATCGCAACACCTTGACAAACAAAATCAAGGAACTCGGCCTCATTCGCTCTAACCGCTCCTGAGCATTTCAATTTCTGTGCTCATCCATCGAATCATGCACAATAATTGTGCCATTCGTCAGGGTCGAGACCGGCTTATTTATATGTAACTGCATGTTGCATTGATAGATACGGGACTTGGCATGTCAGGTGCAATGAATTCACGTGGAAATTAGAACTCACTTGAGGAGATTTGTATGAAATCCAATTTGGTTTATGGCTTGACAGTTCTTCTGGCGGTACTCGCGGCCGGTTGCAACGAGAACAATCCTGTTGCTTCAAATCCTTCACCGGCAACGCCGCAGGGAGTGTTCAGCATAACAGGTGATCGCGCTGTTTATGTCTATTTCCTTGGTCCTTATGAAGCCGATCTGGACTATTTCATCGTCTGGCGCTCGAACGAGGCGGTCAGCAATTACCGTGAGATAGGACGGGTTCCTGCCGAATCGAATCCGAATCTCGATCTGATCCGCTATGAGTACGTTGATCATGCCGTGAGTAATGGAGCGACGTATTACTACGCCGTGACCTCGGTGGATCGAGTCGGTCAGGAATCAGAGCTTTCTGCGGAAGAGGTGTTCGATACCCCCAGACCGGAAGGAACGGTGCGATTGTTTCCTTACGAGGTGGAGCCGACGCTATCTGGGTTTTCGTTTGCAGATTCGACACGGGTCAGATGGAACAGCGCCGCCGCTGATGTCTACGTCGATACCTTCGACGGGGCGTTCTACTTGAACGTGGTCGATACGCTCACGGACATACAAGACGTTGGTTACCGTGATACGCTCAACCGGGCATTCGACGACGTCTCCTACGCTCCTGCCGATGGGTGGTCGAGCCTGGGGTTTGTGGAGTTAATCAAGGGGCACACTTATGTGATCTGGACGCGCGACGACCACTACGCAAAGGTGCGTGTCAAAGAGATGTTCAGTTCTGGTCCGGTGACGTTTCAGTGGGCATATCAGACGTCAAAGGGAAATCCTGAACTTGCTCCAACGCTGTACCCGCGACAAAGACCCGCTCATGGGGCTCACTATCTGCGGAGCAATGTTGATATGAACTCTTCACGATAAGGAAGGTGTACAATGGAACGAACGAAACTGGCATTCCTGGGTGTGCTGCTCATTGTGGCACTTGCAGCGTCGCCGACACCGGCGCAGAGTCTATCCAGGGAATATGACGACGACGATGATCATGGATCTGGTCGGCGTCCTAAGATCGATCGTTACCTCGACGTCGATGTCTGGACGAATCATGCCGACGGGGATTACTACGTGGGCGACAACATCGTCGTGAATTTCCGAGCCAACCGCGATGCGTTTGTCGTGATCTATTCGATCGATTCACGCGGAAGGGTAAACCTTCTCTTCCCGACGAGACCTGACGAGGACAATTTTGTCGAAGGAGACAGGACTTACAATCTCCCGGGCGGGCGTGACAACTATGATTTGGTAGTCACAGCTCCTGCAGGCAGCGAGCAGATCCAGGCAGTTGCCTCCCGAGAGCGGTTCCCGATACCGGATTGGTACCGGGGCTCCGGTCTCGTGTGTGGAGACAATGACGACCGCGACGAATATCTTGACTGGCTGAACGGAACGCGATTTGTCCGATATGGAGGACAGAGATTCGCGTACGATCGAACGACGATCTTTGTTCGCGATTGGGAACCCGACTATTTCCGACCGATTTTCTATCCTGCCTATCCCTCATGGTCGGTGTGTGGCAACATCTACATTGATTACCCCTGGGGTGGCGCAATCTATGTCAACGGCATGTACTGGGGCTGCGCTCCGCTGTACATCCCACGCATTCTGGTCGGGTGGCACACGATCACGGTATACGATCCGTGGGGAGCCTGCTGGGAGCACGATGTTCATGTCAGCCGCTACAACACGCTGGTACTCGACCGAACTGTCATACAAACGCGTCCGGAGATCCGTTCGAAGTTCAAAGAGGTGCGCGAAGTTGGGTACCGCGACCCGGTCAGGAACGGATATCCACGTTATGCGGAGACTATTCACAAGGTAGCTGAAAAGCATGGCGCCAGCATCGTTGGCAACGGTCGCATCATGCAAAAGGGAAATGCCAAAGCGGGGGATCTTGAAAAATCAAATTTCGGCCGCGACAAGAAGTATGTTCACGGAACGACCCAAATAGTCGAAACAGGTCGCGGGCTTGAGACCAAAGGAAGCTTTGAAGGAGAGAACAACCTTTCGACAAGGAAACAGTTTCGCTCCAAATCCGCCGACGGGAATTCTCACGACTACAAGGGTTCCGCGGGTCGGGATGAAAGCACGGTGAGCAAGCGTGGCGGAGATGACCTCGGGAATGCGTACCGCGGGTCAGAGGACGGTTACCTCGGAAGCAGAAAGTCCACGGGAGAGACTGATCGCTCCGCCGATGCCCCTTCCAAGGGAACTTTCGAAGTCGATCGCAGCCAACAGTCGGGCGCTGATTATCGCCGGTCGGACCCGGCGTCTCGTGACAATAACGCCGGGGATTCGGAGAAGCGGAAGACCGTCGTCCCAAGCGGCAAGAACGGTGAGCCCGGGAAATCCGAAGGATCCTATCGCCGTTCTGGCGGTGAGACAAAGTCTCAGCCGAAATCAGCCCCGTCGTCCGGGGGTAAGAGTTCGAGCAGTGACTCCGGAAAGAAGTCAAAGCGATAGCTTTAGAGCGGGGATTGGTCGGTATGAAGAAGATAGTAGCAGTGATAGTTCTGATCGGAGTGCTTCTCGGGGTCGACTCTTCGAATCTGTTCGCAATCGAGAAACGAGACAAAGAGTCGACTCCAACCCCTCCAAAGAATGATGCGTCTGAAAAGAAGGAGGGGCGAAAACTGTCAGAGAAAGGGATTAAGAAGGGGGGCGACAGCTCCAAGAGGACCAAGGATCAGGTCCGAAAGTTCGATGACTTCGTCGACAAGAACAATAACGGCATCGATGATCGGATCGAAGAGAAGAAGAAGCCCTGATGCCGGCAGCAGGGCAGTGAGAGGATTCTAATTCGCACAACTTCCTCCACACCGTTCAGACACATCACATCTGATCAGTGGGGGGAAGTTTTTATTGATAAAGGGCGTCTCTGCGCTGTTAATTCCTCCATGCGGATTCTTGGCATCGACCCAGGGTTGAACATAACAGGTTATGGCGTTCTGGACGCCGGATTCGACACTCCAACGGTTGTCGAGGCCGGTGTGGTACGGACCGATTCTCGCAAGCAGCTATCAGAGCGACTCTGCGAGATCGCGCTGGAACTGTCTGCGATACTCACCCAGTTTCACCCGGATGCCATAGCCGTCGAGGAGTTGTACTCACATTACAGCCATCCGATTACGGCGGTAACAATGGGGCATGTGCGGGGAGTAATCTTTCTCAAGGCTGGAGAAGCCGGAGTACCGGTGGTTTCCTATGCGTCGACACGGATCAAGAAATCATTGACGGGAAACGGTCGATCAACCAAGCATCAGATGCAGTGTATGGTTCAGCGGACGCTCGGATTGCCGACTATTCCTGAACCCGCGGATGCAGCAGATGCGCTGGCCATAGCGCTCTGCCATTTTCGAGCTGTCCGGCATACCGGAGTTGTGAGCGTATGATAAGCCGGCTCCGGGGAACATTGACCGAGGTAACTGACAACCACGCTTTGGTTGAGAATCATGGACTATTCTACGAAGTGATGATCCCGTCGGGTTTGGCGGAAAGATTGAAAGAAGCGGGACAAACGGGGAGCGAGATCACATTCGAGACGATCTACTTCATTGAAGCCGGGGACAGGAAGTCGAACGAATATCCGCGCTTGGTCGGATTTACGGACCCCATCGATCGAGAGTTCTTCTCACTGCTCATTCAGGTTCCGGGCATGGGGATTAAGAAGACATTGAAGTCCCTGGTGATTCCGATACGGGATATTTCGGCAGCGATTGAAACGAAGAATACGTCTGTGCTCACGCGCCTTCCTGGTGTTGGCGCACGGCTGGCTGAGAAGATTATCGCCGAACTTCATGGCAAGACGGCGAAATTTGCGCTTTCTAGAGTCGAGGAGCCGCTGGCAGTCGCGGAGAGAACAGCTCTGCCTCTTGTCGACGAGGCGATAGAGGTTCTGCTCCAGCTCCAATACCGTCGAGCCGAAGCGGTCCAGATGGTCGAAAGTGCGATCAAGAACAACCGTGGGATCGATCGGGTCGGGGACTTGATCACGGTCATTTTCAAGAATGAACAGAAGTCTAAGGCAGGTGCCTTGTGACGCGCGAGAGAGTTGTTTCCGGTAGTCAGATCATCCCCGACGAGGATCTGGTTCAGTTCTCGCTGAGGCCGAAGACCCTATCGGACTATGTGGGACAGAAGGACTTAAAGGACAAGCTTCACATATTACTTGAAGCTGCGAAAGGGCGCAAAGAGCCGGTGGAGCATATCCTGTTCTATGGGCCCCCAGGGCTGGGAAAGACCACGCTGGCTCATATCATCGCCAACGAGATGGGTTCGCGATTGGTGGCTACGTCTGGTCCTGCGCTTCAGCGGACCGGAGACCTCATGGGGATTTTGACCAATCTCAATGAGGGGGATATCCTGTTCATTGACGAAATCCACCGCCTCTCGCCGGTCATCGAGGAATTCATCTACCCTGCGATGGAAGATTTCAAGGTTGATTTCGTAGTCGATAAGGGGGCGTTTGCGAAAGTCATCAATGTGCCGCTCAAACGTTTCACGCTCGTCGGTGCGACGACACGAGCCGGTATGTTGACGGCCCCGCTGCGGGACCGCTTCGGGCTTTACTACCATATTGACTTCTACCCATCCGAAGAGTTGGAAATAATAGTCCAGCGATCAGCCCGGCTGCTGGAAATCGTCATAGATTCTCAAGCTTCCGAAGTTGTTGCGCGCAGGTCGCGCGGTACGCCACGGATTGCAAATCGACTGCTTCGGCGAGTGCGCGACTATGCGACCGTGAAGGCGGATGGAACGATAACCGCGGAAGTGGCGGCGACAGCCCTTGATGCCGAGGGAGTTGACGCCGTTGGTCTGGACAATCTCGACCGAAAGATGCTCAAGATTATCATTGAGTTCTACCAAGGGGGACCGGTTGGAATCGAAGCACTGGCGGCCACATTGAGTGAGGAGATCGACACACTGGTTGATATGGTTGAACCGTATCTGCTGAAGATTGGGTTTCTTCAGCGAACCAGACGTGGGCGGATGGCCTCTGCGGAGGCCTGCCGGCACTTAGGAATTTCTCCGAAAAACTCGTCACAGGAGTCGCTCTTTTGAAGAACAGCAACGACGCGCTCCATCTCCTGATGCAGTCGCTTGGCGCTCAAGTGTTGGAAGGGAGGAATGATCCGTCGGGCTCGGTCGCGATCCTCATGAGCGAGACACTCAAGTTCCGCGACAAGCTTAAGCGCGAGACAGGAACGGTGTTGACCGTCGATGATGTTCGCGTTTCACTCACTGCACTGGAGAACCTGTTGACAGGGGGAGTGATCCAGGGCCAGCTGACTGACGAGCAGAGGCTGTTGGCTCAAATCTGGCACGATCGCCTGACCCTGTTTCGCAGCTGACTCAGCGTTCAGCCGGGATATCACTGGAAAAGCCACGTTCAATGCGCCTGTCGAAGAATGGTCAGCGGCACCCTGTACGCTAGAAATCAATGGATACTAGCCTTTTCGATTATGAGCTTCCACGGCGCCTGATTGCTCAAGCCCCACTGCATCGACGCGATCAATCTCGATTGCTGGTTGTCGATCGGGATTCGGGACGACGCGAGCACAGGCGATTTCGTGACATACTGGAATACGTCCACCCTGGAGACTGTATGGTCGTGAATAACACAAAAGTGTTTAAAGCTCGGCTTTGGGGGCATCGAAAGAGCGGGGGGCGGGTTGAAGTGTTCCTTGTGCGCCCCGATGCAAAAGGCTCGGGTGAGGTTTGGGAAGCGCTTGTGAGTCCGACCCGACGGCTCAAGGAAAATGAGATTATCGATTTTGATGAAGCGGGGGAGGTTCGTTTGCTCAGCCTGATCGGAGGGGGATTGTGGCAGATAGAGTTCGGCTCGGCCCGGCAGAGGCGACGCTTGGTGGCTCGGTGTGGTCATGTGCCGCTGCCGCATTATATAGATCGAGGTGATCAACCTCAGGACATTCGCCGCTACCAAACACTGTTTGCTCGGTCAGAGAAGACTGGTGCCGTTGCAGCGCCGACGGCCGGATTCCACTTCACGCGCTCAATTCTGAAAGAGCTTGAGGAACGCGGCGTCAGGATGGCCGAAGTGACATTGAATGTTGGTCCGGGGACATTCAAGCCGGTCAAATGCGAGGATATCAACGAGCATGTTGTTGACCGGGAATTCGCTGAGCTGTCTGAAGAAACCGCTCGACAGATAGACGACACTCGCAAACAGGGCCGGGCTGTGTTTGTCGTCGGGACGACGTCGGTGCGAACGATCGAGTCGGCGTCGATGGTAACCGGAAAACTCCAGCCCTTTTCACGTATGGTGGACACCTACATCAAACCCGGGCACCGTTTCAAAGCTGTTGACCACCTGGTGACCAATTTTCATCTTCCCAAGTCATCATTGCTGATTCTGGTTTCCGCCTTTGCTGGGCGTGAGCTGATTCTTGACTGTTACCGTGAGGCGATTCGTGAGGGATATCGTTTTTACAGCTACGGCGATGCCATGCTCATTCTATAATGTGCTTTTGTGCCTTCGACCGAGCCTGTATATTCGCAGACAATGAAAACGTACGCGTTGATTGTAGCCGCAGGTGCGTCAAAGCGTCTTGGCGGAGCGGTGCCGAAGCAGTTTCGCCTGCTCTGTGGAAAGCCGCTGCTGAGTTGGACAATCGGACGCTTTCAATCGGCTGAGAGCATTGATCACATAGTAGTAATGGTGGCTGAAGAGATGCTGCTTTACACAAACCAAAAGATCGTCGAACCGTATGGATTCTCCAAAGTGACTAAGATTGTCATCGGTGGTGCGACTCGCCGCGAGTCCGTGCTGAAAGGGATCGAAGCGCTTCCCCTGTCCACGAAACTGGTTGCGATCCATGACGGCGCTCGACCACTTGTCCGGTCCGCCGACATCAATCGCGTAGTTGAGCTTGCCCGGCGAGAGCGGGCAGCGATGCTGGGCATTCCCGTGACAGATACGATCAAGCGCGTGCGTGACGGCTATGTCATGGCTACGATCGAACGGGATTCACTGTATCAGGCTCAAACTCCACAGGTGTTTCAGTATGACCTCATTCTGTCAGCACACAGGCAGGTTACGGGAGAGTCTAAAGTGACCGATGACGCCTCTCTCATTGAAAGCCGTGGCTTCAAAGTCCGCGTGATAGAACCCAGCTCGACGAACATGAAGGTGACGACCCCAGATGACCTGGTAGTAGCAGAAGCGCTCCTACGACAGGAGGGGCATGGGTAATCTTCGAGTCGGCCACGGATTTGACGTACATCCTTTGGTTTCGGGCAGGAGACTGATCATCGGAGGAGTCGGAATCCCATTTGAGAAGGGGCTGCTTGGGCACAGTGATGCCGATGTCCTGACTCACTCGATTGCGGATGCACTTCTGGGTGCGGCAGGACTTCCGGATATCGGGCACTACTTCCCGCCTTCCGACGCACGGTTCAAAGACGCCAATTCGATGGATCTGCTCAGGGAAGTCGCCGCACTTATTTCGCGCGCCGGTTGTAGTGTCATAGTAAACATAGACAGTGTGATTATGGCCGAAAGGCCGAGACTGAGCGAGCATCTATCATCTATGAAGAGGAAGATCGCGGGGGTATTGGCTATCTCGGAGGCTTGCGTAGGGATCAAGGCCACGACCTGTGAGAAGTTGGGCTTTGTCGGTCGAGAAGAAGGAATCGCGGCCTCAACAGTATGTCTGGTTGAAATGAATGGGTGAGTCACCCTCACAGATTGAGCAATATCTGGATATGATCTTCGCGTATGGTCCATTCTGGGCGTATATCACTATCTCAGTCGCGTGTTTTGTTGAGAATCTGTTTCCACCCTTTCCGGGGGACATGTTCATCGTGGCTGGAGGGGCTCTGGTTGCGCTCGGTCGACTTGATCTGTTTCTGACGCTCGGGGTTGTGATCGTCGGAGGAATGAGTTCCGTGATGATCTTGTATGGAGTGGGAAGAAGGTATGGACGCGACTATCTTGCCCGAAAGAACTATCGATATCTCTCGTTGGATGATCTTGATCGACTGGAAAAGAAACTTGCCCGATGGGGTGCATTGCTCCTTGTCGGTTCGCGTTTTGTGGCGGGATTTCGAGCGGCGCTGGCGGTCGCGGCTGGTATTGGTCGCTACCCGATCACCAAGATGACTGCCTACTCGCTGATTTCGTATCTTCTTTTCTCAGGGCTCTTGATGTATGTGGCCGGTAAGCTTTCTTCAAAACTTGCAGTGATTGAGGGTTTCTTTAGGACATACAATCTGATACTCTGGCCGATCCTTGTAATCGCGATCGTCATCTATGTTGCACGAAAACAGCTTGCAGTGAAGAAGAGAGGATAGAATGAAGATTCTTCTGTTGGCGGGAGGAGACTCCTGCGAGAACCAGGTTTCGCTCAACAGCAGCGCTGCGATCTACGAAGCACTGCAACATCTTGGTCATACCGTCACGGCGATTGATCCCTCAGACGGCAGGAGTCTGATTGCCGCCGATGGGACTTTTCAGAAGACCCTTCCCGACATTACCTCTTCGTCGGTTCAAATTCCGAAGAAGGTGCAGCTTCAGTTGAGTGAATTGTCATCGCTGGATTGTGATGTCGTGGTTCTTGGGCTGCATGGAGGAGCAGGAGAGAATGGTACCCTTCAGTGCCTGCTCGACCTTGCAGGGGTCAAGTATACTGGTTCAGGAATGGCCGCCTCTGCGATAGCCATGAACAAAGCGATCTCCAAGCGGCTGTTCGCGTCGATGAATATCCCAACTCCCGAATGGTCGTTCTATCAGATCGACTCGGCGCTGGTACTGAAACAGGTGGCGGGTCGGATCGGTCGGCAGTTTGCGTTTCCGATTATCGTGAAACCAAATGAGGGTGGCTCGACCGTCGGTCTCTCAAAAGTGAATGAACCGTCGGGAGTGACCGCGGCGCTTCAAAAGGCGACGCAAGAGGGACCCGGAGTGTTAGTGGAGGCATATATTCCTGGGCGCGAGCTCACCGTGGCTGTTCTCAACGGTTCCGCACTGCCGATTGTTGAGATAAAACCAAAGAATGAGCTGTATGACTATCAGGCGAAGTACACCAAAGGGATGTCGGATTATGTTGCGCCGGCTGAACTTGAGCCAAGACTGGCCGTGCAGATCCAGCGAGACGCCGAGAAGGTATACGAAGCGATAGGAGCCGCGGGTCTGATCAGGGTGGATTTTATTCTCGACGAGTCGGGAGGTTACTTCTGCCTCGAGGTCAACACTCTACCGGGGATGACCAATCTATCGCTGGCGCCGATGGCTGCCAAGTGCGCCGGAATTAGCTTCGACCAGTTGGTCGATCGCATCATCCAGGCCGCCTTGGGACGGTAACGAGGTATGCCGACAAAGCTCTCTCCCAAAGCGGTGATCTTTGATCTCGGCTCAACTCTGATTGAGTACGAAGCCGTTCCATGGGATCAATTGCAAATGGATTGCAGCGAGAGCGCCCGTCAATTCCTGATCAAAGAGGGTTACGAGGTGGGGGGACGCCAGGAGTTCGGTCGCACTTTTGAGGCGTTCAAGGAAGACTATCGCAGGACGGCTTCAGAAACTCTTGCGGAGTGGGATGTCGTGAAAGTTGCCAGAGAATATCTGACCGATACGGTGGGAGAGTCAGATCCGGCTCTGGCCGAGAGATTCTTCGACGCATACTACAAACCGGTCGATGCGCA
Organism: uncultured Ignavibacteriales bacterium; assembly: GCA_964540105.1. Taxonomy (GTDB): domain Bacteria; phylum Zixibacteria; class MSB-5A5; order GN15; family FEB-12; genus DATKJY01. The sequence continues at coordinate 1,272,884 of CAZILL010000002.1, forward strand.
GCTGTATGTTTACGACGACACCATCGCGACATTAGAGATTCTCAAGCGGCGATACAATACCATCGGTCTCGTTTCAAATACGGTCTTTCCAGAGAGGGCGCATCGATATGAGCTGGAGCGTTTTGGAATTGAGCGATTTCTGAGCTTCGCGGTTTTCAGCTCAACATTTGGAATGCGCAAACCGCACCGCGCCATTTTCGAGCACAGCGCCGAGTTGGCAGGGGTGAAGCCGCAGGAGTGCGTGTATGTTGGCGATCGATACCTTGAGGATGTCCAAGGGCCATCGGAAGTCGGGATGGCTGCTATCCTGAAGATCAAGCCGGGGCGACAGTACCCGGAAGAGATGCCGACAGCCGTGAGGAGAGTCAATACGTTGTCTGAGTTGGCTGACCATATCGAGATTTAGGTGGACGGAATGGCGTCTGGCAAAGTATATTCGCGTCATCACATGAGTCGATAGTCTTGGATTGAGAAGGACGAAACGGTAATGGATTCAACAGAGCTGCTACTAAAGGAAATCACTGAAGCCAACGGTGTCTCGGGGTACGAGGATGCCGTTCGCACCATCATGTCAAGGGAGCTGAAGGGGAATGTCGACGAGATTCAATACGACAAGATGGGTTCAATCCTGGGCAGAAAGAAGGGAACTTCGGTCAGTCCGAAGGTCATGGTGATCGGGCACATGGACGAAATCGGGTTCATGGTGAAGGAGATCACGAAAGAAGGGTACATCAAGTTTCTTCCGCTGGGCGGTTGGTGGGGGCATGTCGCGCTTGGGCAGCGGATGCGAATCATCACGTCGAAGGGACCTGTTCTGGGGGTTGTCGGGAGCAAGCCGCCCCATTTGCTTCAACAGAGTGAACGGGAGAAGGTTCTGGAGATTAAGGACATGTTCATTGATGTCGGCGTACAGCAGAAGTTCGATGTGAAGAAGAAGCTGGGCATCAAGTTGGGAGATCCAGTCGTTCCGGAAAGCCAGTTTACAATTCTCGGAAACGACAAGGTTTACTTGTCGAAGGCTTTTGACAATCGGATGGCATGTGCGGCCGTGATCGATGTCATGAAGAGATTGGCAAAGATTAAGCACCCGAATACGGTGTTGGCGTGTGCCTCGGTTCAGGAGGAGGTTGGACTCAGAGGGGCCCAAACGATGGCTCACCTGGCCGATCCGGACGTCTGCATTGTGGTCGATACCGGTGTGGCACAGGATGTTCCACCCGATGGTTTCAGCAAGGCGGAAAAACTCGGTGGTGGAGTGTCGGTATTGCTTTTCGACGCGATGATGATTCCCAACCTGGCCCTTCGCGATCTGGTGATCGCCACCGCAGAGAAAAACAAGATTCCGTATCACCTTACTTACATGGACAAGGGAGCAACCGACGGCGGCAGGATTCATATGAGTCGCATTGGGGTCCCGTCGGTCGTGATCGGCCCGCCGGTAAGATATATCCATAGCCACAATTCGATGATGAATCGGACTGATTATGATAATACCGTCAAACTGGTCACCGAGCTGATCAAGAAACTCGATCAGAAGACCGTCAAATCGCTGACGGTTGCATGAGTTCGATATGCCGTTGATGTTCAAGAACAGCCTTTCGCGCTCGAAGGAAGAGTTCAAACCGATACAGGCCGGAAAGGTAAGGATGTATACGTGCGGACCAACGGTCTATAACTATGCCCACATCGGCAACTTTCGGGCCTATGTCTTCGAGGATCTGCTCAGGCGCTATCTGAAGTACAAAGGGTACGACGTTACGCAGGTCATGAACCTGACCGATATCGACGACAAGATCATTCGCGGTTCGAACGAAAAGAAGATTCCCTTGAAGCAGTTCACTGAACCGTTCATCACCGCGTTCTTCGAGGATCTGGATACGCTCGGAATTGAGCGAGCCGAGCACTACCCAGCGGCTACCGACCATATCCCAGAGATGGTGGAGATCGTACGGAAGCTCCGTGACCAGGGGCATGTGTATGAGCTGGACGGGAATTACTATTTCAAGATTTCATCGTTTCAGGATTATGGAAAGCTCGCTCATCTTGATATGAGCGGGCTTAAGGCAGGAGCGCGGGTTGACGCTGACGAATACGAGAAGGAGTCAGTGTCGGATTTTGCCTTGTGGAAGGCGTGGGACGAATCAGATGGCACGGTGTATTGGGAGACCGAGCTGGGGAAGGGGCGGCCGGGCTGGCACCTCGAATGTTCGGCCATGTCGATGAAGTACCTTGGTGAGCAGTTTGATATTCATACCGGCGGCGTGGACAACATGTTTCCGCATCACGAGAATGAGATTGCGCAATCAGAGGGGGCGACCGGCAAGCGCTTCGTGAATTATTGGCTGCATTGCGAGCACCTGATCGTCGACGGGCGCAAGATGTCGAAGTCGCTCGGTAACTATTACACGTTGCGCGATGTTCTTCACCGAGGATACCCGGGTGTAGCGGCGCGGTATCTTCTGTTGGCGAGTCATTATCGACAGCAATTGAATTTCACGTTTGAAGGTTTGGATGGAGCGCGAAACGCCCTTGAGCGCTACAACGACTTTCTCGCCAACCTCCAGGCCTACCCGGGGGAAGAATCAGATGGGTCGGCCGAAGGGATGCTCTCGCGCGCCGGAGCTGGCTTCGAAGATTCCCTTGACGATGACTTGAATATCTCGGGCGCGATGGGGGCCGTATTTGATTTCATTCGCGACATCAACCGTTTGAAGGCGGAAGGGAAGCTGTCGGCGGGTGAACGAGATCGAGCGTTATCCTTAGTGCGCCGGTTTGACACGGTCCTCAATTTCGAAACGCGGACCCAGGCGCTCGATAGCGAGATCGAACAGCTGATTGAGCGACGCAACGGCGCCCGCAAGGCGAAGGACTTCTCCCGCGCCGACAGCATCAGGGACGATCTGCTGAAGCAGGGGATTCTGCTTGAAGACACCCCGCAAGGGGTCAAGTGGAAGCGCAAGGTTTGATTGCCCCCGGCCGATTGATCAACTCAAGATCAGAAACCACTTGAAATGCAGCCTCGCCGTCTGTTTATTCTCGTCTGACGAAAATGCCGGCGTAACTCAGTTGGTAGAGTACCTGATTTGTAATCAGGCTGTCGGGGGTTCAAATCCCTTCGCCGGCTTTCTTCTTGGATCGCAGCACTCGAATTCGGCGAGGTGGATGTGAGCTATGCGGAGTACGTGAGGCGCATTGCAGTTACCGGTGGAGCCGGATTCATCGGCTCCAATCTTCTCCTACACCTGATACCGCGACATCGGGATTGTCTGTTTGTCAATGTTGACTGCCTGACCTACGCCGGGAACCTGACCAATCTGCGTTCCATCGAGAGTGCCACGAACTACCACTTTGAACGAGTTGATATTTGCGATCTTGAGGGGCTGAGGGACTGTTTCGATCGTCATGATATCAATGCCGTTATTCACCTTGCCGCCGAATCACACGTCGATCGCTCGATCCTCGGACCCGCGCCGTTCATAAGCACAAACATACTGGGGACTTTCAACCTGCTGGAACTGGCTCGTGCCGTGGCGGAGAAAAGCGGTCGGTTCCGATTCCACCATGTATCAACCGACGAAGTGTTTGGGTCGGCAGACGGAGTGGGAGCATTTACCGAAGAGAGCAGCTATCGCCCAAACTCGCCATATTCCGCTTCAAAGGCGTCGGCTGATCATCTGGTGCGAGCGTATCACAGGACTTATGGGCTGGACACGGTGACGACCAATTGCACGAATAACTATGGTCCCTATCAGTTCCCAGAGAAACTGATTCCGCTGGCGATTCGCAATGCGATCAAGGGATTGCCGATCCCCGTCTACGGTGATGGTCGCAATGTCCGCGATTGGCTGTTCGTTGAGGACCACTGTCGGGCTCTCGAAATCGCCTTCTTCGAGGGGGCAACCGGAGAGACCTACAATGTGTCGGGCGGGAATCAAGTTGAGAATGTCAACCTGGTCGGTTCGCTCTGCGGGGTACTCGATAATCGGCTTGGCGGAGAGCCGCGAGAGCGATTGATTGCGTTAGTAAAAGATCGTCCGGGGCATGATCGTCGCTACGCCCTCGATGCTGCCCGAATAACGCGAGAACTTTCCTGGCGACCGTCGCGCTCACTTGAAGAAGGACTTGAGTTGACGGTCGACTGGTATCTCGCCAATGCGGAATGGCTTGAAGCGTGTACGAGTGGGGAATATCGGGAATACTATCAGCAAGTGTACGGCGGGAGATAGTCGGAGAAACGCGTGGCGATTACGAAAGGAATTATTCTTGCGGGCGGCAAAGGGACCCGTCTCCATCCGGCAACGTCCGTAGTTTGCAAGCAGTTGCTTCCGATCTATGACAAGCCGATGATCTACTATCCGCTCTCAACCCTGATGCTGTCCGGTATTCAGGATGTTTTGATCATTTCGACACCATCCGACCTTCCGCGATTTCTGGCCCTTCTCGGGGACGGGAAAGCAATAGGGATGCGTTTCAGCTACGCCGTTCAGGAGCAGCCGTCGGGAATCGCACAGGCGTTCATCCTCGGGGAACGTTTCATTGGGGACGACTCGGTAGCTCTGATACTGGGCGACAATGTCTTTTACGGGACCTATGACTTCCTTCGCACGGCAAGAGAGTTTACGGATGGTGCATTGGTTTTTGCGTACTACGTCAAGGACCCTGAGCGATACGGCGTGGTCGGGTTCGCTACTTCCGGGGAAGTCGAGTCGATTGAAGAGAAGCCGGCCAAGGCGAAGTCGAACTATGCGGTCACCGGATTCTATCTCTATGACAACGAAGTGGTTCAGTTTGCGCACGGCATTACTCCGTCACGCAGAGGGGAGTTGGAGATCACTGACCTGAATGCGAGGTATCTGGAAGGTAAGCGACTGAAAGTTGTCCAGCTCGGGCGTGGCATGGCATGGCTTGACACTGGAACACACGACAGCCTGCTCGACGCGAGCGAGTTCATCGCGACCATTGAACGACGCCAGGGGCATAAGATCGGGTGCGTAGAGGAAATCGCGCGACGTATGAAGTTCATCGACGGGCGGCAAATGCAGGCAATCATAGATCAATTAGGGGAGAGCAGTTACCGTGACTATCTGATTCATGCCGCACGAGAGATCGATGCCGAAAGTCAGTAGACTACTGGTCACAGGCTGTCGAGGACAGCTGGGACAGGAGTTCATGTTGAGGTTGAGCGCCGAGTATGAGGTGATCGGTGTCGGCCGGGCGGAGATGGATGTTACTGACAGAGATCAGGTTGAACAGATTGTCGGAGAGGCTCGGCCTCAGGTTGTTCTGCACGCGGCAGCTATGACAAATGTGGATGAATGCGAGACAAGACCTGATCTGGCGATGGCAGTCAATGCCCAAGGCACGGCGAACGTGGCTGAAGCGTGCCGCCGACATGGCGCAAGACTTGTGTATTTTTCGACCGACTATGTTTTCGATGGCGCAAAAGGGATTCCGTACCGTGAGTCTGATCCTGTGAATCCGCTGAACGTATATGGCCGGAGCAAATTGGAAGGTGAACGAGCAGTTTTGGAGAGGCTTGAAAGTGCGACGACTTGTCGCATCAGCTGGGTCTACGGAAAGAGCCGCCAGCACTTCGTCAGGGCAATAATTGCCTCGGCACGCAAGCAAGTGCTTTCGGCGGAGGGCTCTCAGGTTCCGCTCCGAATTGTCCATGACCAGTTCAGCAGCCCAACCTGGACGACCGACGTTGTACGCCAGACAATGTTAGTCATTGAGAGTGGACTGAGGGGTGTCATCCATGTCACAGCGGAGGGGGGTTGTTCACGATTTCGCATGGCTCAGGTAATATTCGAAACCCTTGGATTGACCGTGAATTATGTTCCGTGCACGATGGATGAATTTCCGCAGATAGCCAGGCGCCCGCGCTATACCGTAATGGAGAACGACGAACTGCGTCGAGCGGGACTGAGCGCGATGCGTCCATGGCGCAGCTCTTTACAGCAGTTTCTTCGCGAGCATCGACAGGAGTTGTTGTCGTGAATTGTCCATTGATGGGAGTGTCGATTCAGATCCTTACACGCTTCACGGACGAGCGAGGTTGGCTGATGGAGCTGTATCGAAGAGACGAGCTCCCAGAAGAGGTCCTTCCGAGTATGTGCTATCTTTCTGTAACCAAGCCCGGTGTCACTCGTGGGCCGCATGAACACAGAGGGCAGACAGACCTATTTGCCTTTGTCGGTCCAGGTCAGTTTCGGCTCTATCTTTGGGATAACAGACCAGAATCAACCACTTTCGAGCAGAACTGGAAGGGTGAGTTTGGGGAGGCAGTTCCGGCGCGGATCATCGTTCCGTGCGGGGTCGTGCATGCGTATCGGAACATAGGTGCCGGAGATGGACTGGTATTCAACGCCCCGAATAGACTGTACCGAGGCTGGGGCAAGCAAGATCAGGTAGATGAGATCCGACACGAAGAAACCCTCAATTCTCGCTTCAAGATTGAGGACTGACTCAGACGCGCGCATCAGTTCATGACTGTCGATAAGAGGATGAAGTGAAGTCGAAGAAGCCGCGGATATTAGTGACTGGTGGCGCCGGGTACATTGGGTCGGTTCTGGTTGGCGCGCTTCTGAATGAAGGATATCAAGTCCGGGTTCTCGACAACCTGACGTATGGCGGCAGCTCGCTGCTTTCGTATCTACACAATTCGCGGTTTGAGCTCAATGTCGGTGACATTTGTAGGATTGACGATCTGAAGAGAGCCATGGGGGAGGTGTGGGGAGTAGTCCATCTGGCCGCTATCGTCGGGGATCCATCCTGCAGCCGTCAGCCAGAACTGGCGCGACAAGTAAACGGCTTCGGCTCTGAGCAACTGTGTTCGGTAGCGCGTTCGAACGGAGTGAAGCGCTTTGTTTTCGCATCAACATGCAGCAATTACGGCAGAATGATCGACAGCAACGGGTTCGTCGACGAGACATCGGAACTTAACCCGATATCGCTCTATGCTGAACTAAAGGTTGCTTTTGAGCAGTATCTTCTCCAAAGCGAAAGCGAGAGTTTTGCGACGACATGCCTGCGCTTCGCGACCGCGTATGGACTTTCGCCACGACCCAGGTTCGACTTGACGGTCAACGAGTTCTCAAAGGAACTTGCCCTCGGCAGGAGGCTCGATGTGTACGGCGGACAATTCTGGCGGCCCTATTGTCACACAACAGACTTGGCGCGGGCGATTGTGCTTGCCCTTTCGGCGCGCGAGCTGATCGTAACAGGCAGGGTGTTTAATGTCGGAGACACGAATGAGAACTATCAGAAGCGAACTCTCGTTGAAATGATCCAGCGGGAGCTCGGAAAGAAGTCGGGTGAGGTGCGCTTTGTTCAGCGCGAAGAGGACCCTCGCGATTACCGCGTATGCTTCGCGAGGATTCAACGGGAGTTGGGGTTTTCGGCTGGCCGACGTGTTGTCGATGGCATTAAGGAAATCGTTCATGCCGTTCAGAACGGGACGATCAGAAACCCGGACGACGCGACATACTCAAATGTCTGAGTATCTTTAATAGGCAGGTGAGGCAATCATGAGGAGAACGACAAAGCGAGCAGTGATCCTTGCCGGTGGAAAGGGAACACGACTTCTGCCGTATACCGTTGTGCTTCCCAAGCCGCTCATGCCGGTCGGTGATATACCAATCCTCGAAATTGTCGTGAGGCAATTGGTTCATGACGGCTTTCACCAGATAACCATGGCTGTCAGTCATCAGGCTGAGTTGATTCAGGCGTTCTTCGGAGATGGGGTGCGTTGGGGATGCGACATCGACTACTCAATCGAGCCGCAACCGCTCGGAACAATGGGCCCCCTTCGATTGATCAATGATCTGCCCGAGCAGTTTCTGATCATGAACGGCGACATCCTGACCGATCTGCCGTACGCGCACTTCTTTGAGGAGCACGTTAGCCGTGGCCATCAATTCACGGTTGCCGTGACCGATCGCGTTCAAACCAGCGAGTATGGGGTGATGAAGATTGGGGAGGATGGTTCGGTCATCGGGTTTCAGGAGAAACCGGCGAGCCCATTGACGGTGAGCATGGGCATCTACTTAGCGCACAGGCAGGTCATCGACTTCATACCTGACGACGCACCATTTGGTTTTGACGACTTGATGATCAAAATGCTGCAACGTGGTGAGCGGGTCGATTCTGTTCGCCATCGGGGGTACTGGCTCGACATTGGACGGAGTGAGGACTACCTGCAAGCGGCTGCGCTGTTCGAGATGCACCGGGGAGTGTTCCTGCGTGAATCGTGATGACGCATGGCGGATTCCATTGTCGATCCCTGAAATTGACCATGAAGAGATAGAAGCGATCACCCGAGTACTAGGCTCACGATGGCTGACGATGGGGCGGGAGACCGAGAGCTTTGAACGTGAGTGGGCCGCGAAGATGCAGGTCAAGCATGCCTTTGCAGTCTGTAACGGCACCGCCGCACTCCATTTGGCCAACCTCGCCGTGGGAATCTCCCGGGAGGATGAGGTAATCTGTCCGGCCTTGTCATTTGTTGCCACAGCCAACGCGAGTCGTTATGCGGGAGCTCGCGTTGTATTTGCCGACGTCGTCTCGGAGGCTGATCTGACGATTGACCCAGTTGACATAGAACGAAATATGTCACCGAGCACAAAGGCCGTAACGGTTATGCACTACGGAGGGTATTCGTGCCGCATGAACGAGATAATGGACATCGCTCGTCGACACAATGTGGCTGTAATAGAGGATTGTGCTCATGCTCCCTTCTTGTCTGTCTCTGTGCGGGGTGGTTCTCGCCACGCAGGCACGATCGGTGATGTTGGCTGCTTCAGTCTCTTCGGGAGCAAGAATCTGACGACCGGTGAAGGAGGGATGGTGGTTACCAATTCTGACACAGTGGCAGCGACTGTAAAGCTGTTACGGTCGCATGCGATGACTTCATCCACGTGGGAACGCTTTTCCGGCCGCACGACAGGGTACGATGTTGTGGCGCTCGGATACAACTATCGCAGTGACGACCTTCATTCTGCCATTGGGCGCGTCCAACTGGGGAAGATCGACCTTTTGAATGACCGGCGCCGAGAAGTCTGCCGGTGGTATCGCGAAATGCTTGTGCAAAACGATCGATTGATTATTCCCTTTGTTGATCGCGATCTGGAGGCGGCAGTTTGTCACTTAATGGTGGTTTTCATCAGGCAGCGCTTCCATGAAACGGTGCAGGAGCTCTCAAAGGCAGGTGTCCAGACCAGCGCTCATTACAGAATGATCCCCGAACTCTCCCTTTATCACGGTAGCGAGTTCAAGAGTAAGCTGTCTGCCCACGGGGATTTACTGACCCTGCCTCTGTACGCGTCGCTCACTCGATCCGACGTCTCTGAGATTTGCGGGATCGTGAACAGTGTTCTGCGCTGACGCGATGTTGCGAAGCACTCTGTAGTTGTTTGACCCTGATCGGCTGGTAACAGTCAACAGGCCTATCTGGGCAGAAGGAGCGCCTTCGATCGGAATCCCAAATATACCTATCAGGAGCCAGGCCTGATCTCGAGAGTGATAAGCCTTTTTTCGGCCTTCCCATATTTTCGATTGATTTTTCGGCACCGAGACTATATGTTCACAGCCTGATTTTCGGCCTCTGCGTCGGATGTCATTTCAGAGAATCTATGGTGAGCGGTGGGGTTCCCGAGTGGTCAAAGGGAGCAGACTGTAAATCTGCCGGCGAAGCCTTCGAAGGTTCGAATCCTTCCCCCACCACCATGATTGCGAAAGCACTGACAGTTTGGTGCTTTTTTGTGTGATCAACAGGAACAGAAGCTGGATTTGAAATAAGGAAAGGAAAGTAGGATGAGCGAAACCTTATTGCTGGGTCTGATCATTGGCATCAGCTTGTTCGGGTTAGTCGCGGCTTACCTGATGGCGAGATGGGTGCTCAGTCGCGGGACAGGGACTGAGGCCATGCAGAAGATCTCCAATGCCATCAAAGACGGCGCGGAAGCGTTCATGCGCCGCCAGAACAGAACAATCATTATGTTGGCGGCGCTTGTAGCCGCGGCGCTCTTCCTCGGCTACGGGGTCCTGCGCGACCATCGTCAATTCGACCCGGTAGAATCGTCGCTTTCTTTAGCGTTTTGGATTACGCTGTCATTTGTGCTCGGGGCGCTCTGCTCGGTGATCGCCGGTTACGTCGGCATGTGGGTAAGTATTCGATCGAACATACGCACTGCTTCGGCTGCCCTCACCTCGCTCAACGATGCACTTCAGATCGCACTTCGCGGGGGAGCGGTTTCGGGGCTGTTGGTAGTGGCCATGTCGCTTCTGGGAGTCGCCGGCCTCTACGCAGTAGTCTCAATCATGAACGTTACCGATCCGACTCGAATCCCACTGTTGATTGTCGGCTATGGTTTTGGGGCATCCTTTGTGGCGTTGTTTGCTCAGGTGGGAGGTGGGATTTACACCAAGGCAGCCGATGTTGGCGCTGATCTCGTCGGCAAGGTAGAAGCGGGTATTCCGGAAGATGATCCGCGTAATCCGGCGGTTATAGCCGATCTCGTGGGAGATAATGTTGGTGACTGTGCCGGCCGCGGCGCCGATCTGTTTGAATCGACAGCGGCCGAGAACATCGGGGCGATGATCCTTGCTGCGACGCTGGCGTCAAGAGCCTTTCCACAATCTTCTGGTGAAGTATCGATGGGCGTAATCGGAGTCATGATGTTCCCGTTGGTGGCACGTGCGTTTGGTATCATCGCTTCGGTCATTGGGATCATGGCTGTTCGCCTCAAAAACGAGCAAGAGGACCCGATGGTAGCCCTTAACCGCGGCTATTTCATCGCCGCTATTCTGGCCATGATTGGGTTTGGCGCATGTGCTTACTGGTTGCTCGATTTCCCGGGCGCTCCGGATGCCTGGTGGCATTATTTCATGTGCGGTATCGTTGGTGTTATAACGTCGGTGCTGTTTGTTTTCATCACGCAGTACTATACGGAGTATCGTTACCGTCCGGTGAAGAGCATAGCTGAAGCCTCTAAGACGGGTCCGGCTACGAATATTATCTCTGGGATGGCGGTCGGCTTTGAGTGTACCGCACTGCCGGTGCTGGCCATGGGAGCCGCGCTCCTTGTTTCATATTACCTCGGAAAGTCAGCTTTTCCTGAAGGAACAGGAGTCAATGGCGGCCTCTTCGGGACGGCGGTTGCCACGATGGGGATGCTGGCCACAGCCGCTTACATTCTCGCGATGGATACGTTTGGACCGATTACTGACAATGCCGGCGGTATTGTCGAAATGTCGCGCCAACCGGAAGAAATACGCGAACGAACCGATCGTCTCGACTCAGTCGGCAATACGACGAAGGCGCTTACCAAAGGATATGCAATTGGTTCAGCGGGTCTCGCGGCCTTCCTGTTATTCCAGGCGTATATGGATGAAGTCATGAACTATGCCGGAATGACCGCGGTCGAAGGGGCTGAATTCGCGGTGAATCTTTCAAAGCCGGTCGTGTTTGTCGGCGGTCTCCTTGGTTGTATGCTCGTGTTTCTATTCTCTGCACTCTGTATCCGTGCGGTTGGACAAGCGGCTCAGTCCATCATTGAGGAAGTTAGGCGCCAATACGCCAAGCTTACCCGCAAGAACGACATCATTCAGTTCCCCGCGGATTTCTCGCCCGACTATGGATCCTGCGTGGACATCGTGACCCGTTCGGCCTTGAAACAGATGATCCTCCCGGGGATTCTTGTGGTGACGGCTCCGGTCATTGTCGGTCTCGCTTTCAAGGTCTTTATCACACACGATGATCCCATGATTTCGGCGGAGGCGGTGGCGGCCTTCCTTATGGTTGGCACTATCGGCGGCATTCTTGTAGCGCTGCTTCTGAACAATTCCGGCGGAGCATGGGACAACGCTAAGAAGTACATTGAGACCGGCGCTCATGGCGGCAAGTATCTGACGCTGGCCGATGGAAGCAAGGCGAAGAATCCGACGCATCAGGCTGCAGTGGTTGGTGACACGGTTGGCGATCCCTTCAAGGATACCGCGGGACCATCGTTGCACGTACTGATCAAACTGCTCTCCACAATTACGCTGGTGCTGGCGCCTCTGTTCATTTGATCTGACCAGCCCCAGGATAACTTCAAAGCCTCGAACAGGAGACTCTTCGAGGCTTTTTTGTGACTGCTTCTTTTCGGATTCTGTGTTACTTTAGTTTCAAACGCGAGTGGGTGAAAATATGCCAGACGTAGCCCAGATTGATCAAAAGAAACGAGCGGACTACACAGAGGGATCCGTGATCGGCTCTATTCTCAAAATGGGCCTCCCCTCGATGTTTGGGTTTCTCTCGCAGCACGTCTATGCGCTAGTTGACGCCTTCTGGATTTCGCGGTTGCCCGAGGGACAAGCAGGAGTGGCGGCGATTACGTTTTTCAACAACGTCATGTTTGTCTTCTTCGCTATCAATTCACTGATTGGCCCGGGATCGATCGCTGTCATTTCGCGCCGGTATGGGGAAAAGGAATACGACAAGGTCGAGAAGGCTATCAAAGAAACTCTGATCCTGAAATTGTTCTTCGGAATCGTCTTTGCGATTGGCGGGTTGCTTCTCATTGAACAGACGCTGCACGTGCTCGGTGCGTCGGGTGAAGCCTTTGATATGGCGCTCGATTTCGGGCGGATCATGCTGGTGGGGATGCCCGTCTTCTTTGCGACGTATTCACTTTTCACTGCCATGCGTGGGGTGGGCAATCCCCACATGGCGATGGCGCTGATGCTCGGATCGAACGTGCTGAACCTCATTCTGGATCCCATTCTGATGTTCGGATATTTCGGCTTTCCGGCTCTGGGAATCAGGGGCGCGGCAATCGCCACTACCGTCAGCTTCGGAGCCGCTTTTGTACTCGGCTTGTACTGCTTCTATAGCGACCGCACAAGCGTGAAACTTTGCCTCTCCGGTCGAGAAGCGGTGTCAATCCGGTCGATGTGGACCCTCATCAAGATCGGCATTCCTGCCTGGCTGGGAGAGATGTCGTTTTCCCTTTCGCGCCTTGTCATTATTCCCCTGGTAGCGTCGTACGGAACTGCCGTTGTAGCTGCCTACGGCATCGGTATGCAAGTATCCGGGTTGGGGATTGCCATCCTGGTAGGGATTGGTCTGGGATTGTCGTCGCTGGTTGGCCAGGTGGTCGGAAGCGGCAAACTCAACCGCGCCAAGCGAACCGGGGATCAATCGATCCGGTTTGCCGCGATCGTCATGGCCGGGTTCGGACTGCTCGTGTTTCTTTTCGCGCGCGAAATCATGCAGGCGTTCTTCGCCTCGGAAGAGACAATTCGTGAGGGAGTGACCTTTCTCCGAATTGGAGCGATCAGCTTCCCTTTCTATGGTGCGCTCCTCATGACTGAGCAGGTTCATGTGGGAGTCGGTTTGAACAGTCCCGTCATGATCGTCAATATAGTTCATTCCTGGCTCTTCCAGGTGCTCCCGATTGTTGTTGGGATCTCCTGGCTTGGTCTCTCGCAGGTCTTCGTTTGGTGGCAGCAAGTAGCTGCAACTTTCTTGAGCGCAACGCTGTTTTATCTGTATTATCGTCGAGGCAAGTGGCTAACGGTTAGGGTATAAAGTGAATTTCAGGCGCTTGTCGGGGCTATGAGTTAATGCAAAGGAAACGCTGAATCGATGAAGAAGGAGCGGAGATCGAAGGGAAAACCTGCACTATCGCCTGAGCGAAGAACGCACTGGCTCGATAGTCACGTGCGCCTTCTCGGGTCAGCCCTGATCGCGGCGGCGCTCCTCGGAGCTGCTCTGACTTCTGCGAGACACATCTGGTCGCTGGACCTGGCCGGTTGCGGACCAGGAGGCGGATGCGATAGAGCACTTCAAAGCCAATGGGGAAGACTCCTGGGGTGGCCCACCGCGTTTATTGGATTGGCGTACTTTGCCTCGCTCCTGACATTGTGGGTCATGACGGCGCGACGGTCGGTTCTGAAACTGCTGAGAGTTGTCCTCATGTGCGGTGGAGCTGTGTCAATCCTGTTCGTCGTCGTGATCATAATCAACGGGTATTGGTGTCCGTGGTGTGCTCTGACACATGCTGCCAACCTGGGACTCGTCGGCTACGTTCAGTGGCGCTCACGCACGGTCAGGAGTGACGCGAAACTGAACTGGCAGCAGCTCGCCATCTCGGGTCTTGTCTTTGTTGGTATCTCGGTTCTGGCTAAGGTCGCTGAGTTATCGCAGAGGCTCTTGGCGGAGCGTACTGCTCATGAGGCCGCGATGGAGTCCATTGCGCAGATGCAACCGACGGACCCCGTAGATGAAGCTACTGGTGAGAAACCAAGTCTTACAGTCAAGCCGGATGCGAGTCAAAACAAGACGATAAGAGCGAAACGGAGTGGATTCAGCGGCCGATATCTTCGAGGAAATCCGAATGCCGACGTTCGCATTGTCATCTTTCAGGATTATCAATGCCAATTGTGCAAGGAGGTAGAGGCGCAGATCAGTCAGATCATGTCAGCAAACAGCGATGTCTCACTCTCGGTTCGTCAATGGCCGTTTGACAAGGCGTGCAATCCTGAAATCGTGGGCGAGAGCATGCACCCGGGAGCATGTGTTGCGTCTCGAGTCGCTGAGGCAGCCGGTATTGTCGGGGGAGAGAAGGGGTTCTGGGCAGTGCATGACTGGTTGCTGGGACGTGGCGGACAGATAACGGTGCCAGAAGCGCTCGATTTGGCTCAGAGGATCGGCCTGGATCGTGCAAGGTTCGAGGAGGCAATGAACGGTGCAAGAGTCGACAGTTTAATCACGGCCGATATTCAGGACGGCGTTCGATTTGGATTGACGTTCACGCCGATGATCTTCGTGAACGGCTATCAGGTGCAGGGGTGGCAGTCAGCCGGCGCCATTCCGGCGGCGATTGCGCGCGCGTCGGAACTAGCGAAATCGCAACCGAGAACTCAGGATCGGCCTGATCTGGCCGTGGACATTCTTTTCGGTCAATGGAAGCGATCGCCTGTTCAGCCGGTGAGTGTCCGCACGGATTTCCACACGAAGGGAGCTACTTCCAGTAAGATCACCGTGACCGTATTCGGAGACTTGACCTGCCCGTTCAATGCGATGGGCATAGCGGTACTCGATTCCATTATGGGGGTGAGGAACGATATCCGATTCTGCTATCGAGACTTCCCCCTCGACGGCACCTGCAATGATCTTGTGAAGAGAGAGATCAATCCCCATGCCTGCGAGGCCGCGCGACTTGCCGAAGCAGCGGGGCAACTCGGAGGAGTGGATGGTTATTGGCGAGTTTGGCGATGGATAATCGCCAATCGAGAGCGGTTTAATTCGGGAATGGTGAATGCCGCCGCTGCCGAGGGTGATCTCAACGCCAGTGACTTGATCGCTTCGATGAATTCAGCGGCGGTTAGCGCTACTGTTATCAAAGACGTTATCGATGCGAAAAGACTCGGGATTGACACGTCGCCGACGATCTATGTAAACGGCAAGCGAGTCACTGGTTGGCGGACACCGGGACTACTGGCCAAGATCATCGGATACTTGAGTAGCGCCGGACAGTGACCGTGCTCTCAATTGGCGCCATCCTGTGACAATCCGGGGAAACTGCAAGGTGTGGCAAGAGCCGGCGCAATAATGCCGGAGGTCGGAGCAGATACCTAACAGACAAATACCACAGCGGGTGATGGCATACGCGTTCTGAGGGCGAACCCAACACAGATGCGACATGGCGACTACGTAATGCTGACTTATTCCTACCGTCGGGCGGGGTAGCATAAATCCTTGCGTGACCGTTCAAGGCGACAGCTTGTGGTGAGTTGTCCCAGCGCCTTGTGGGTATCGGGTTTGACCAATATCCGGATGTCGATGAGGTGGCTGTACCGGGCCATCGTGCCGAAGCCGCATTGGCGTCGGGTGGGATTGTGGGCTGGGGGATGAATCCTGGCATCGACGATGAATTGCCCCCGGCGTCTCGGCAGCAGGTCATGACACAACGGCAGCCGTCTGGGGGCTGATCAGCTCTTCCAATCGAGGATGGCATCACCCCGCTCACGACTAACTGACGCTTCTGCGAGACTATGGAGTCTGACCTGTATGCGTCGTGAAGGTGACTTCTTGAGCAACGCACTTGTGGAATCGTATTCCAGACGCCGAGGCAAAGCGTGTATGTCATTAACACCTTGTCATCTGGCACGAGACAAGGGCAGGATCTTTGAGCACATAGCTCAGGATTTGATGCCATCCCTCTGAAGGAGAGAAGATGGTAATCACATTGCGCGCAGGAAACAACCGAGATACTTTACGTCCGCATTGTGGAAAAACGCCCCTTTTTGTCACATATTGTGCTTGACAAGGGGCAATTCGTCCATATATTGTTAACGGACGAGTGGATAATCTTGGCTTGGATGTGCTCAGAGTCAATCATTGAATAACGTCCAGTGAGGGGGGGTGTTCATGCCAGGAGATGTGCGGGAAGGGTTCCGGTTGCTTAGGTGGGGAAACCTACAGGTCTCGTAGAATACGATTTAAGAGTTGCCTGCCTCAGTTGGCCTGAGTTGTTGTTTGCGAAACACTCTTCGCCCACTGAATTGGCACGCGGGGAAGCCCGCCAGAATCGAGCGGTGGCGTGAGATCGAGACACGCCGCTCGTTTGAGCATCATGGCGCTGTTGCTCCTTTCATTCTGTACCGCAATCGCAGGGAGCGTTTTGAGTGCAGGAATCTGCGACTGTTGTGAAGATGGGTGTGAGGATTGTTCACTATGTTTCCATCTGAACAGTCAGCAAGTGAGTCAAGCAACGCTCATGTCATCAATCCCCCTTAGCGCCCTTCCCTCGTTCAAATTGATGTTCTTTAAGGATTCATCATCCGATCATGCGATCCCAGACTCCTGCGAGCCTCGGGAGATCGATCATCCTCCTTGTAATTTAGTCTGATCCTTTGCCGCCGGTCACTTGGTCTAGGGCGGAGTTCATTGGAAGGTATTAGGAATGCAAAGATGTAAAGGTGGGAAAGTACAGATGAAGACTTGGTACAGGAAACAGGGTGTGTTGAAGGCGAAATCGTCGGGAGGACACGAGAACAGAAGAGATCACTTTGGCTTGAACGGGCTGGCCATCACACTGATACTGCTCTTGAGCGGTGTGGGGATGGCTCAAGCACAAACGGGCTTGCAGTTTAACGGATCGAATCAATATGTCACCTTCGGCGCGGCGACAAGCACGCTGGGCACGACTACTTTTACACTTGAAGCTTGGGTTAAACGCGCCGCCGGCGGCGTTGTAATGAGTACAGGCTCTCTAGGATTTGACAACACGGGTGGTAGACCCAATATCTATCCTGTGCTTACCAAAGGTATGGGAGAGGGGGAATCACCCGCCAATGTCAATATGAACTTCTTCCTGGGTATTACTTCCACCGGGTACGTGGGAGCTGACTTTGAAGACAAAGCAGGTGGCGTCAATCATCCGGTCTGGGGCGTCACTTTGGTTCCCATAGGAGAATGGCATCACATCGCAGCAACTTACGATGGGCAGACCTGGAATCTTTATCTCGATGGAGTTCTTGATAGAACACTAACCCTGGCCTCACCTTTTGCACCAGAGAATACGAGCATTCAGCACGCTGCCCTCGCGGCAGCCCAGAATAGCACGGGGGGACTCGGCGCCGGCTTCTTCTCCGGCAGTATTGATGAACCACGCGTGTGGAGTGTCGTTCGTACTCAGCAGGAAATCCGGAGCAGTATTGGCATGGAGCTTACTTCTGGCACGGGCTTACTGGGAAGATGGGGACTCAATGAGGGCTCCGGAACAACTGCCACCAATTCTGTTGCGGGTAGCCCGAACGGAACGCTGGTTAATGCACCAACATGGCCAGCGATGCCGACCGCTCCAATTGCACCTTCGGCCCTCTCAGCTACAGCGATTTCATCGGCTCAGATCAACCTTGCATGGATAGACAATTCCAATAACGAGACCGTGTTTGAGATTCAGCGTTCTACCGACGGCGGAAGCACGTTCACGACGATCGCTATGGCGGGAATGAACGCAACTTCATACAGTAATACAGGACTGACTGCCAGTACGCAGTACTGGTATCGGATTCGGGCCGTCAACCCCAACCAGGGGTCTGCCTACACGAGTACAGCCACGGCCACGACACTTACACCTATGCCGCCCGCGGCACCAGCGAACTTGATTCTCACAGGCTTGTCCGATACAAAGGTAATGTTTGTTTGGACGGACAACTCGGGGGACGAGACCAACTTCGAAATAGAGCGATCGACTGACGGAGGGTCGATATTTACACAGCTCGCAGAAGTTGCAGCGAACGTTACCACCTACACCGACGTGTCAGCTTCTGCCTCTACGCAGTACTGCTACCGGGTGTATGCGAAGAACAGCAGCGGCAATTCCGGGGTTACCAATGCCGTGTGTGCAACGACATTCCTAGCTTCGAATAACGCCGTTCGGTTCGGTACAGGCACGGCTTACGTGACTTTTGGGAACACATCGACTCTTGCACTACCACAATTCACTATTGAGACGTGGTTTAAGAGAGAGGGAACCGGCGCAACAGCGTCCACGGGAACTGGCGGCGTGGTGGCAATCCCGCTCATCGCCAAGGGACTCGGTGAAGCTGATGGTACCAATGTGGACGCAAACTATTTCATGGGAATTCGCGGGACAGACGGTCTGCTCTGTGCTGACTTTGAGGAGGGTGCCGCTGGCACGACACCGGGATTGAATCATCCAGTGGTCGGTGTCACGCCTATTCCCGTGAATCCGAATGTTTGGCATCACGCAGCGGCGACATATAGTGGCACGACCTGGAACCTGTATCTGGATGGACTCCTCGAGGCAACCTTAATTGTAGGCCAACCAGTGCGCTCAGACTGCATCCAACATGCCGGTCTTGGTGTCGCACTTAATTCTACCGGTGCAGCCACAGGGCATTTTGACGGCACACTCGACGAAGCCCGCATTTGGAACGTCGTCCGAAGTCAGGCAGAGATCTTGACGACGATTAACTCGCAAATATCGGGCACACAGACTGGTTTGGTTGCGCGCTGGGGGTTGAACGAGGGTACAGGCACGACCGTTGGCAGCACAGCCGGAACGACGATAAATGGTACTGTAACAGGAACAGGTTACAGCTGGATTCTCGGAGCCCCATTCAACATTACATTCACTCCACCAAGCGCTCCGTCAAATCTAGTGGTGACACCGATATCGAATTCAGTTCTGCAGTTAAACTGGACGGACAATGCCACCAATGAAACAGGTTTTGAGATCGAGCGGTCGACAACTGGTTCGGGAGGTCCGTTTAGTCCCCTGGGTACAGTGACGGCCAATGTGGTGACTTATAACAGTACGTCGCTGGATCCTCTGACGAGCTATTGCTACAGGGTAAGAGCCGTGAGCGGTTCACTTCAATCTGCCTACACGTCTCCGGCTTGCGGTACGACGTTGGCCGAGGTGAACAATGCGTTGGATCTTGGGTCATCAGGAGCGTACGTGACGTTCGGTGTTGCTCCGACCGTGGCGACTCCGACGTATACTGTTGAAGTGTGGTTCAAGCGCTCGGGAACCGGAACACCGAATACGACCGGAACCGGAGGGATTGACATCATCCCACTCCTTACCAAGGGGTCACCGGAAGCAGAGGGGAGCACAGTTGACGAGGACTATGTACTCGGAATTCAGTCGCTCACCAACGTCATAGCAGCAGATTTTGAGGAAGGAACAGGTTCCACCGCCCCCGGTCAGAACCATCCGATTGTTGGTACAACACTGATAACAGATAATGTATGGCATCATGCCGCGGCGACATTCGCCAATGGTGTTTTCAGCATCTATCTCGATGGCGCATTGGAAAACACACTCAATCTGGGGACTTCGATATTCCCACAGGGTGCGAGCATTCAACATGCTGCTCTCGGCACGATGATTGGTTCGACGGGAACCCCTGTAGGTAAGTTTCAGGGAGTGCTTGATGAGGCACGCGTTTGGAACTACGCCAGAACACTTACGGAAATCCGTTCAACTATCAATTCCCAGATCAGCACAACACAAGCAGGTCTTCTCGCCCGCTGGGGGCTTAACGAAGGGGCGGGGACAACCGTGAGTAGCTCAGCAGGGACTACTGTCGATGGAACGATAACAGGCGCCGGTTATTCATGGGCAACAGGCGCGCCATTCAATCTTCTCAATTTTCCGCCTAACCTGCCGACAGTGAATGCTCCTGCCAATGGGACAACAGGTGTATCGACATCGCCCACACTGGATGTTTCTGTCTCTGATCCTGACGGCGATTTCATGTCCGTGAACTACTACGGGAAACCGACGTCTTCATCAGGGGCGGCGTTTTCTCTCATTATGCTGCCGGACGCGCAAAATTACACGTCCAGTGCGGCAGGAGGATCGCCAGCGACCTTCACTGCTCAGACACAATGGTGTGTCAACAATAAGACAGCACGGAACATTCAGTATGTAAGCATGGTCGGAGACATAACCAACGACAACACGACAACTGCCTGGGGGAATGCCAACACCTCTATGAGTCTCCTGGATGCCACGCTTCCGGGTATCCCATATGGCATTATACTGGGCAATCATGACTACACCGCAGGGACCACTCTCTACAACAATTACTTCCCTGTCTCACGGTTCGAAGGGCGACCCTATTACGGCGGGCACTACGGGTCGACTAATGACAATCACTACGAATTGTTCAACTCGGGCGGCATGGAGTTCATCGTAATCAATATCAGCGCAGGTGATCAGAATCCGACAACCGCGCAATTGGACTGGGCAGACGCCCTCTTGAAGACTTACAGCACCAAACGTGGTGTCCTTGTCAACCACTCGATCGTGAATACGGGCAATCCTGCATCCTTTACAGGCCCAGGTCAAGCCGTCTACGACGCGTTGAAGGACAATCCGAATCTGTTCCTGATGATCGCTGGCCATGTACCCGGTGTGGGCAGACGACAGGATACGTACAACGGAAACACTATTTACAGTGTTTTGGCAGATTACCAGAACGAAGCCAACGGTGGAAATGGATGGCTTCGTATCCTGGAATTCGATCCTCCGAACAACATGATTCACTTTACCACCTACTCACCAACGCTGGATCAATGGAAAACAACATCTGACCATCAGTTCGACCTTCCGTACTCTATGACGCCAAATACGTTCTCGTTGATCGGTACGAACAACGGTGTGGCATCAGGATCAAGTTCGACTCTCGTATGGCCGGGGCTTCTATATTCGACACAATACGAGTGGTATGCTACAGCGAACGATGGGCATACTACTAGAACAAGCGGAACCTGGAATTTCACGACAGGATCAGCACCGGCGACCTATCAGCTAACCGTTGCGTCGACAACAGGCGGCACAATCACAGTACCGGCATCATCGCCGATAACGGTAACACATGGCGTGGCGACAACGATTACGGCTGCAGCGGCAACGGGATATACCTTCAGCGGCTGGACGGTGCTGACCGGTAGTGCTTCGATTGCAACCCCATCAGCGTTGAGCACGACAGTCACCCTGACCAGTGGGGACGCAGCGGTTCGTGCAAATTTTGCGATCAACTCTTTCACGCTGACCTATACAGCGGGAGCGAACGGTTCGATCGTAGGGACGAGTCCACAGACGGTGGACTACCTTGGAAGCGGGACCCTGGTGACGGCGACCCCGAATACCGGCTACCACTTTGTGAGCTGGAGTGACGGGGTGCTGACGGCAGCCCGAACCGACATCAACGTAACCGCCGATCTGAGTGTGACGGCTTCGTTCGCGATCAATACCTATACGCTGACCTATACAGCGGGAGCGAACGGTTCGATCGTAGGGACGAGTCCACAGACGGTGGACTACCTTGGAAGCGGGACCCTGGTGACAGCGACCCCGAATACCGGCTACCACTTTGTGAGCTGGAGTGACGGGGTACTGACGGCAGCACGGACCGACATCAACGTGACCGCCGATCTGAGTGTGACGGCCACGTTCGCGATCAATACCTATACGCTGACCT
>CAZILL010000003.1:0-372097 GCA_964540105.1 uncultured Ignavibacteriales bacterium
AGGTGGTCGCACGGTTGGAGCCGGTGTCATCCACGATATCCTGGCGTAGAGAATAGGCAGACTATGGAAGTGCAAAAAATCAGAATTCGCCTGAAGGCGTACGATCACTACTCACTGGATCGATCCACCAAGGAGATCGCGCGGACAGTACTCCGCACCGGAGCGAAGATTGTCGGTCCCGTTCCTCTTCCGACAAAGCGGACGGTCTATACCGTCTTGCGGTCGCCCCATGTCGACAAGAAGTCGCGCGAACAGTTTGAGACTCGCGTTCACAAGCGACTGATAGACATCTATGACTCAACCCCTCAGACCGTCGATGCCCTGATGAAGCTGGATCTTCCCGCAGGAGTTGACGTCGAGATCAAGACCTGATAGGTTAGCGTGATGAGAGAGATATTGGGCAAGAAAATTGGCATGACCAGACTCTTCATGGAGACTGGCGAGGTGATCCCCGTGACCGTGATCGAGGCTGGACCCTGTCCTGTTGTGGCCAAGACGGCCAAGAACAAGTCTGGTGTCAGCGGCTACGAGGTCGGATTCAACGTTCGTCGCAAGAAGCTCGTAAACAAGCCTCAGGCCGGCCATTTTGCCAAAGCAAATGTGGAGCCGACGAGATACTTGAGGAAGATCAGATTCGATGACCAGGGTCTGGAAATAGGCGCGGTTGTCAAGGTCGATGCGTTCAAGGAAGGCGAAGATGTCGATGTGACGGGAATCTCACGCGGTCTTGGCTTCGCGGGTGTGATGAAACGCCATAATTTCTCGGGCGCAAACACGACCCACGGCCAGTCTGACCGGTGGCGTGCCCCCGGTTCAATCGGTTCATCGTCCTATCCATCGCGAGTGTTCAAGGGGATGCGGATGGCCGGAAAAATGGGTAAGGATCAGGTAACTGTTATCAATCTGCGCATCGTGAAAATCATCGCCGACCAGAACCTGATGTTGGTGGACGGACCAATCCCTGGGCATCGGGGTTCGCTGGTGAAAGTTCGGCTGTCGAATCATAAGAAGTAATGGACAACGACCATGAATGTGAAAGTGCTTAATCAGGAAGGCGTCGAAGTCGGCTCGGTCGAATTACGTCCGGAAGTCTTCGGTGTCGAGCCCAACGAAGCGGTAGTTCATCAATACATCGTGAACTATCTCGCCCGGCAGCGCCAGGGAACGGCCAAGACCAAGACACGCCGAGAAGTCTCTGGCGGCGGCAAAAAGCCGTGGCGTCAAAAAGGGACCGGCCGCGCCCGAGCAGGTACTACTCGCTCCCCTCTGTGGCGTGGCGGTGGCACAGTCTTTGGCCCGTCACCCCGTACCTATGGAGCCACTTTCCCGAAACAGATGAAGAGATTGGCGATCAAGTCGGTCTTTTCCGACAAGGCGCGCCAGGAAAAGATTCGCGTGTTGGACAAGATCAGTCTCGCGGAAATAAAGACCAAGGCAGTGACCGGCATCATCAGCAAGCTGAACCTCGCCGGCAAGAAATGTCTTATACTCGACGAGGGGATCAATCGCGAAATGACCATGTCATGTCGGAATCTTCAGAAGGTGACCTATTGTCGCGCCGCCCTGGCTAATGGCTACGAGCTTTTGAATGCCGACGTGATCCTGTTCACGAAAGCCGGATTGGCAAAGGCGGAAGAGGTGTTCGCATGAGCTACGATCCTCGCGCTATTATCAAGAAGCATATCGCTACTGAGCGAACGACAGCCCTTCGCGGCAAGAACAACGAGTACGTCTTCTCGGTCGACAAGCGCTCCTCCAAGTTCACTATCAAGGCCGCTGTCGAAAAGACATTCAATGTCAAGGTATCAGAAGTGCGCACGATGACTGTCCCCGGCAAGACCAAACGTCTTGGCCGTTTTGAAGGGAAGACCTCAACCTGGAAGAAAGCGATCGTCCGTCTGAAAAAAGACCAGGGAATACCGCTTTTTGACAACGTGTAAGTGGTGTATTGAATATGGGTATTAAACGATTTCGTCCGGTAACGCCGTCGCTCAGGTTTCGCACGGTCTCCTCATTCGAGGATATCACATCGACCGTCCCGGAACGTGCTCTCCTGGAGCCTCTGAAGAAGAGTGGCGGACGCAACAATAAAGGGCGCGTCACAGCGTATTGCCGCGGTGGTGGGCACAAGCGCTTCTATCGCATCGTCGATTTCAAGCGTGACAAGCGTGACATCCCGGCCCGCGTCGCGTCTATCGAATACGATCCAAACCGCTCCGCGCGCATTGCGTTATTGCACTATATCGATGGCGAGAAGCGATATATTCTGGCGCCGCTTGAACTCCACGTCGGAGACTCGGTTGTTTCCGGAGACAACGCCGACATTCGCGTCGGGAACGCCATGCCCTTGAGTCGCGTGCCGCTTGGCACCAACGCACACAACATTGAAATGCGTTCTGGAAAGGGCGGGCAGATGGCTCGCTCCGCGGGGTCATTCGTCCAGGTTGTGGCTCGCGAGGGTGGCAAGGTAATCTTGAAGATGCCATCGGGTGAAATGCGAACGGTTCCTTCAAACTGCTACGGTACTATCGGTCAGTTGTCCAATATCGACCACAAGAACGAAGTTTGGGGGAAAGCGGGCGCGTCCCGTTGGCGCGGGATCCGACCCTCGGTTCGTGGTGTCGCGATGAACCCGGTCGACCACCCCATGGGTGGCGGTGAAGGACGTTCATCCGGAGGTCGCCATCCTTGTACACCGTGGGGCAAGCCGACCAAGGGATACAAAACACGGAAGAAAAAGAAATCGTTGGCGCATCTTGTTGAAGATCGCAGGAAGAAAGGCTGAAGGCGGAGTTAGACTATGGCCCGTTCACTCAAAAAAGGACCGTTTATCGAAGCGAAGCTGCTCAAGAGGGTTGAAGCAAGCAATCGCAGCGGTGACAAGAAGGTCATTAAGACCTGGTCACGTCGCTCGACGATCAGCCCGGAGTTTGTTGGCAATACCTTCGCCGTGCATAATGGGAACAAGTTCATCCCTATCTATGTAACCGAAAACATGGTGGGTCATAAACTTGGAGAATTCTCCTTGACGCGCACCTTCCGTGGTCATGGCGGCAAGCTGGTTGAGCGTAGCTCGACGGTGAAAGGCTAAGAGATTATGGCCGTACAAACATCTGCCCGCCTGAAATATGTCAGCATTCCGCCTCGAAAGATGCGTCTGGTGGCGCGCCTCGTGAAGGGAATGCCGATTCAGAAGGCCCTCGACGTTCTGAACTTCACGCCCCGTGTTGCTGCGCATCATATCGCCAAGACCCTGAAATCAGCGGCGGCAAATGCACTGTCGATTGAAGGAACAGCTCACCTAAAGCCCGAAGACCTGATGGTTAAGAATATCTTTGTTGACGCTGCCCCGATGGTCAAGCGCATACGTTTTCAGTCGATGGGGCGAGTGTTCCGGTATCGGAAACGTAGCAGCCATCTGACGATTATTCTCGAAGAGAAGGCACATCCTAAGCCGAAGGCGGCGGAGCCCGTCAAGGCTAAGGCGACGACGATCGCTGAAGGGGACGCTGGCGCAACGACCGCCACTCCGGTCAGGCCCAAGGCGGAAAAGAAGAAGACGGTGAAGACGGCGACCAAGAGCACAAAACCGTTGGCGAACACAAAGAAAGCTAAGTGAGCGCGATAGTCACGCTCGATTGAAAGTATTGAGGAGAGACGTTTGGGACAGAAGACCAATCCTATCGGGTTTCGTCTGGGTGTGATCAAGGCCTGGAATAGTCGCTGGTATGCACCCAATCGACACTTCGCCGATCTGATCTACGAAGACATGATGATCAAGCGATACATCAATCGGCGTCTGGATAATGCCGGTATCGCGAATGTACTGATTTCACGTGCGCCGCGGAAAGTTACCGTGGATATCCTGACGGCTCGCCCCGGGATCGTTATCGGTCGTCGTGGAGCTGAGGTCGACAAGTTGCGTGAAGAGCTCCAGCTCCTGACCCACAAGGACATCATGCTCAATATCGTCGAAGTTCGGAAACCCGAGCTAGACGCCAAGCTGGTTGCCGATGCCATTGCCCGTCAGCTTGAGGGACGCGTTTCATTTCGACGAGCCATGAAGAAATCGATGCAGGCCACGATGAAAATGGGAGCCGAGGGGATCAAGATCCAATGTGGCGGACGCCTCGGTGGTTCCGAAATCGCGCGTACTGAAAAATATAAGAATGGTCGCGTGCCGCTCCATACGATTCGCGCGGATATCGATTACGGCGTCTCGACAGCTCATACTACCTACGGCTGTATTGGCGTCAAAGTGTGGATCTGCCGTGGCGAAATTCTCGAAGCAGGATTGCAGTTCAAGGCCGAGGAGATGAAGGCAGAGCGGGAAGCGGCCGATGCGATGCCGCATGATCGTCCGAGACGCCCGCATGGCGACTCCGGTGGCGATCGCGACAGGAACCGTCCCCGTGGGCGTGTCCGGCGTCCCGATGGCGGAGGTGGCCCAAGAGGACGGCGTCCGGAAGGCGGACAGCGCAGCGGTGGATCGTCTGAGGGTCAGTCCGGTGGAAGTAACTGAGTACAGGATGGTGAGTGCGGAGAATTAACCTATGCTGATGCCGAAAAGAACAAAATTCCGGAAAGCCCAGCGCGGGCGTATGACCGGCAAGGCCATGACTGGCTCGTCGGTGAGTTTCGGCGAGTACGGGCTGAAAGCTCTGGAACCGTGCTGGCTCACGAACCGGCAGATCGAGGCCGCACGTGTCGCTCTGACCAGACATATCAAACGCGGCGGAAAGATCTGGATTCGCGTGTTTCCTGATAAGCCTGTAACCAAGAAGCCCGCAGAAACGAGAATGGGCAAGGGAAAGGGATCGCCCGAGTACTGGGTGGCCGTGATCAAGCCGGGGCGCGTGCTGTTCGAGATCGAAGGGGTAGGGGAACCGCTGGCCCGTGATGCTTTCCGCCTAGCCGCGAACAAGTTGCCCTTGAAGACCAAGTTTGTGAGTCGAACGGAGACGGAGGGCGTATGATAACGAAAGTCCATACCCTGCGCGAAATGACGCGAGGGGAGCTTCAGCAGCGTCTGCGCGACCTTCAGGATGAGCAGTTCAACCTGAACATGCGCAAATCACTTAAAGGACTCGAGAATCCGCTCCGACTTCGCTATGTCGGACGTGATATCGCGAAGGTGCGGACAGTCCTAAGAGAGGACGAGCGAGGGTTGCGTCGGTTGGCCGAGAGCAAAACCTCAATCCTGAGCGAAGCGGCGACGAAGAAAGCGAATAAGGAGTAGGAGAGTGACCGGTATGGTTGAAATCGAAAAACGCACCGCTCGCCGCAAGGTTCGCGTTGGACTTGTAGTTTCAGACAAGATGAACAAGAGCATTATCGTGCGGATCGATCGGACTATGAGACACCCCCTCTATCTGAAGACTATGCAGTCCTCGTCCAAGCTCTATGCGCACGACGAGGCCAATGAGGCCAAGATGGGTGATCTGGTGAGGGTGATGGAAACCCGTCCTCTCTCGAAGTTGAAACGTTGGCGACTGGTGGACATCGTCGAGCGGGCGAAGTAGTTCGTTCTCGCGACGACCGCAGAAAGGTGAACAGAAGTGATTCAGGAATATACAGTATTGTCGGTCGCTGACAATTCAGGAGCTAAGCGGGCTATGTGTTTCCGCATGCTGGGCGGCAGCAAGCGCAAGTACGCGTCTATCGGCGATATCATCGTGGTGGCCGTGAAGGAAGCCATTCCCGGCGGAACGGTGAAGAAATCGGAAGTGTGTAAGGCCGTCGTCGTGCGTACGAAATCAACCGTTCGCCGAAAAGATGGTTCGCACATCCGTTTCAGCGACAATGCGGCAGTGATTATCAACGATCAGAACGAACCGCGCGGCACCCGTATCTTCGGACCTGTGGCTCGCGAATTGCGCGAAAAGCAGTTCATGAAGATCGTGTCCCTGGCGCCGGAAGTGGTGTGACAGGAGTCAGCGACAATGCGAATTAAGAAAAACGACACAGTCTATATTCGAACCGGCCAGGACAAAGGGAAAACGGGGCGCGTGCTCTACGTCAATCCTGACAAGAGCACCCTTCTGGTCGAAGGCGTGAATCGCAAGAAAAAGCATCAGCGCCCTACACAACGCAACCCGAAGGGTGGTATTGTGTCCAAGGAGACGCCGATTCACATTAGCAACGTCGCCCTGTGGAATTCGTCCCAGTCCGCTCCGACAAAGTTGTCCTCCAAGATTATCGAGCAGGACGGCAAGAGGGTAAGAGTACGCATCAGCCGCAAGACCGGCGAAGAAGTGTAAGAGAAAGTCGATATGGTCAGACTGCAAGAAAAGTATGTGAAGGAAGTCCAGCCGAAGCTGATGAAGGAGAACAAGTACACCTCCGTCATGCAGGTCCCCCGGATCACGAAGATCACGGTGAATATTGGTGTCGGCGAGGCAACCCAGAACGCCAAGACACTTGAAGCGGCCGTCGGCGATCTCGGCGCCATTACCGGTCAGAAGCCGCTGGTCACCAAGGCGAAAAAGAGTATCTCGAATTTCAAGCTGCGCCAGGGGGTCGCCATCGGGTGCTGTGTGACGCTACGTCGTGAGCGCATGTATGAATTCTTTGACCGGCTGGTCAATGTCGCCATGCCGCGCGTGCGTGACTTTCGCGGAGTCAACCCGAAGTCATTCGACGGGCGCGGTAATTACAATATGGGTTTGAAAGAGCAGTTGATCTTTCCTGAGATCGACTATGACAAGATTGATAAAGTTCGTGGCATGACCATCTGCATCACTACCACCGCCAGGACCGACGAAGAAGCTCGTCAGTTACTTGCGGAAATGGGGATGCCGTTCCGGAAATAGGAGACGCATGGCCAAGAAGTGTTTGATTGAAAAGCAGAAGCGGAAACCACGGTTTGCCGTGCGCGCGTATAGCCGTTGCCGACGTTGCGGACGGCCTCATGCGTTCATGCGCCGTTTCGGCCTGTGCCGAATCTGTTTCCGAGACATGGCCCTGGCCGGTAATATACCGGGCGTTGTGAAGGCCAGTTGGTAACCCCCGGTAGGAAAGTGGGAAAACGTTGTTATGAGTATGACCGACCCAGTCGCTGACCTTTTGACGCGCATTCGTAATGCTTCCAAGGCTCACAAGCCTGCCGTTGACATTCCGTCGTCAAATCTCAAGGTGGAGATCGTGCGGATTCTCAAAGAGGCGAGCTTCGTGCGGGATTACGTGCTCCTTCCCGATAACCGTCAGGGAATCTTGCGAGTGTACCTGCGCTATAGTCACGGCGACGTTCCGGTGATCAAGGGAATCCAGCGCGTTTCGAGCCCCGGATTGCGCCGCTATGTGGACGTCGAAGCGATTGTCGCTTCCACCCGTTTCACTCAGGGGATTTCGGTCGTGTCGACATCGTCAGGCGTTATGACAAATTATCAGGCAGCCAAGGCCGGCGTCGGCGGCGAACTCATCTTGCGCTGTTGGTAGGTTGGAAGGAAAGAGGATTCGATCATGTCGCGCATAGGCAAAATGCCGGTGACAGTACCGGCGAAAACCAAAGTCGATCTGGTAGGTCATAAGATCACGGTGACCGGCCCTAAAGGGTCGCTCTCGCGTGAGCTTCATCACGAGATGACCACAAAGCTCGACGGCGGCACAATTACTGTCACCCGGCCTACCGATCTCAAGAAACATAAGGCACTTCATGGTCTGACTCGCGCCCTCATCCAGAACATGGTCCTCGGTGTTTCAGAAGGGTACACGAAGCAGCTGCAGATTATCGGCGTTGGCTTTCGCGCTGAAACAAAAAGCAAGGCTCTTGTACTGTACCTTGGGTACTCGCATCCGATCATCTTTGTACCCCCGTCAGGCATTACGGCTACGGTCGAACCAAAGGAAAACAAGATAACGATCGAAGGCATTGACAAGGAACTTGTAGGGCAAACTGCCTCCAAGATCCGCTCTTTCCGTAAGCCTGAACCTTACAAAGGGAAGGGCATTCGTTACGTCGGCGAACTGGTTCGTCAGAAGGCAGGAAAGACCGCCGGATAAGCTGCGGTAGGTGGAGAATATGGCTGATAAGAATGTACTGAAGAACAAGCAGGCGGGAAGACGACGCCAGAGGGTGCGCACCAAGGTCCATGGGACTGCGGAGATACCGCGACTGACCGTTGCCCGATCCCTTAAGAACGTCTTCGTTCAGATCGTTGATGATGAGAAGATGGTGACCTTGGTTGCGCTTTCTTCCAATGGCAAGGGTTTTGATTCAAAGAGCGCCGCCGGCACCAAGACTGCGGTAGCCAAAGAGGTCGGGAAGAAGCTGGCCGAAATAGCCAAGGCGAAAGGGATAGAATCCGTAGTCTTCGACCGCAATAGCGCCCGGTTCCATGGCCGTGTAAAAGCGGTCGCTGACGGAGCCCGCGAAGGTGGACTCAAATTCTAACGCGAGCGTTGATAATGACAATAGATGAGGTGACGATTGGCAAGATTTGAAGCGGAAAACCTCGAATTCGAGGAAAAAGTCATTAGCGTCAATCGCGTGGCTAAAGTTGTGAAGGGTGGTCGCCGTTTTAGTTTCACCGCCTTGGTGGCTGTCGGTGATCGCAATGGCAAAGTTGGCGTTGGACTTGGAAAGGCCTCTGAAGTTTCGGAAGCAATCCGCAAAGGAACCGAGGCCGCGCGTCGGACAATGGGCAAAGTGAACCTTGTCGCCGGAACAATCCCGCATCGCATCGACGGAATCTACGGCGCGACAACGGTGGTCATGCGACCCGCCTCACCCGGGACCGGCGTGATCGCGGGAGGCGCCGCGCGAGCCATCCTCGAGTCAGTGGGTGTGCAGGATATCCTTGCCAAAGTACTGGGTAGTCGCAACCCCAATAATGTGGTTAAAGCGACTCTCAACGGACTGAAGAATCTGCGTACGCGCGAACAGGAATACTCGTTCCGCGAGCAAGCGTGAGCGACTGAATCGAGGTAACCAATGGCCAAAATCAAAGTGACGCAGATAAGAAGTATCATCGAGCGGAAAGAACCTCAGAAACGGACCATCGAGGCCCTTGGTCTTGGGCGTCCCCGTAGTGTGGCAATTCACGAAGACACCCCGCAGATTCTTGGAATGGTTCGGGCCGTTCGGCACCTGGTGAAGGTCGAAAAAGTAGATTAAGAGGAGTTGAGGTCACCGATGGAATTACATACACTCAAGCCGCCGGCGGGCTCGAAGAAGACCCGGAAGCGGGTTGGCCGCGGTTCCGGAAGCGGCCTTGGAAAAACATCGGGGCGCGGCCACAAAGGGCAGGGCGCTCGCAGCGGTTTCGGACGAAGAGTTGGATTCGAAGGAGGCCAGAAGCCCCTTCATCTGCGTCTGCCCAAGCACGGCTTCACCAATATTTTCAAGAAGGAATTTCAGGTGGTCAACATCGAGGAATTCGCCCGCTGTGCCTCCAGCGAAATCACCGCTGCCACCCTCATGCAGGCCGGCGTTATCCGCACCGCGGCCCTTCCCCTCAAGGTTCTGGGCAACGGCAAGATCGAAAAGGCCTATAGCGTGAAAGCCGCCGCGTTTTCGAAGTCGGCCGTCGAGAAGATCACTGCCGCGGGCGGGAAGACAGAGGTGCTGGAGTGATCGAGACCTTCAAATCGATCTTCAAAGTTGAAGAACTTCGCAGAAGGATCCTCTTTACCTTTGCCTTGCTTGTCGTCTATCGCATTGGTGGACATATCCCAACTCCTGGAATCGACGGCTCAGTACTCGCCCAGGCGCTCTCGTCACAGTCCATTTTCGGGCTTCTTGATCTTTTCGCGGGCGGCGCCTTTGCCAAGGCGACTATTTTCGCCATGGGTATTATGCCCTACATATCTGCCTCCATCATGCTTCAGCTGCTCGGCGCCGTTGTGCCGTTTCTCCAGAGACTCCAGCGAGAAGGCGAAGAGGGACGACGCAAGATCACCCAGTACACGCGCTACCTGACCGTGGGGATCGCGGCGTTGCAGGCCTACGGCACGGCCGTATTTCTGACCACGATCAATTTCAACGGTATTGAGGCCGTTCACATGGCCCACGGGTCGTTCATCCTTCTGACCATCCTGACCTTTACCTGCGGGACCATTTTCATCATGTGGCTTGGGGAACAGATTACCGAGCGCGGTATTGGCAACGGCATTTCGTTGATCATCTTCATTGGTATTATCGCACGCTTTCCGGACGCCATCGTTGATGAAGTTTTGTTTGTCTGGAACGGCACGCGACCGATCTACCTTGAGATAATGATGGTCGTCATGATGGTTGCCGTGGTCACCTCGGTCATTATGATGACCCGCGCGCAGCGTCGAATCCCTGTCCAGTATCCACGCAAGGTGGTCGGACGCAAGGTATTCGGCGGGGCAACGACGCACCTACCCTTGTCCGTCAATTCTGCGGGCGTGATACCGATTATCTTCGCCCAATCGATCATGTTCTTGCCGTCAACGTTCGCTCAGCTGTTTCCGAACACCGACTGGGTGCAGAACCTGGTTTCGGTCTGGCTGGCTCCCGGTGGGTGGTGGTATTCATTGGTGTATGGAATCATCATCATTTTCTTCGCATATTTTTATACTGCGATCGTTTTCAATCCGGTTGAGATCGCCGACAACATGCGGAAGAACGGCGGCTATATTCCCGGAATTCGTCCCGGAAAGAACACTTCGGACTATATAGAAAAGATTCTCACGCGAATCACGCTCCCGGGCGCCGTCTTCTTCGCCGTAATCGCCATCTTGCCCTGGTTGCTGATTGGGCAATTCAACGTCAACTTTTTCTTTGGGGGCACAGGCCTGCTGATTGTGGTTGGCGTCGCTTTGGATACTCTTCAGCAGATAGAATCACACCTGCTGATGCGTCACTACGACGGCTTCATGAAGAAGGGTAGGATTCGCGGGAGGTCCATGTAGGGATGAATCTCGTTTTTCTGGGGCCGCCGGGATCGGGCAAAGGCACGCAGGCGGCACGTCTGTCACAGAAAAAAGGGATGGTTCATCTTTCGACCGGTGATCTTCTTCGCGAGGCGGTCAGGAGAGGAACCCCGTTGGGGAAACAGGCCGAAGGGTACATGTCCCGCGGAGAACTTGTTCCGGACCAGTTGATCACAGGTCTCATTGAAGCGAAGATTGAAAACGGAGAGTTGAAAAGCGGTTTTATTTTGGACGGATTTCCGAGGACTATTCCACAGGCGGAGAGTTTGAAGGACATGCTTGCTGCCCATGGTGTTGTTCTGAGCGGAGCGGTTCTGTTTGCGGTTCCTGACGACGAGATCGTCAGGCGACTCTCCGGGCGGTGGTTCTGTCCGAAGTGCAATGCGGGTTACAATTATCCGGCACAGACCCCTAAAGTGAAGGGTCACTGCGACGCGGATAATGAGCCCTTACTCAGACGACCCGACGACGAAGAGTCGGTCGTTCGTAATCGGCTCGAGGTCTACAAGAGACAGACCAAACCGATTGAAGAATTTTACCGGAAGGAATCCCTTCTGATCGAGATCAGCGGCATAGAAGGCCCTGATAGTGTGTTTTCGGAGCTACTGCGCGTTGCAGGATAGACAAGAACTGTGATAGTGTTGAAGACGAAAGAGCAGATTGAAGTCATGAGACGTGCGGGTCGCATTGTAGCTATGGCCCTGGACATGGTGGAAGAGGCCATCAGCCCTGGCCTTACGACCAACCAGCTCGACCTGCTGATCGAAGATTTCATTCGCTCGCACGGAGCCATTCCGGCCTTCAAGAACTACCAGGGGTTCCCAGCCTCGGCCTGCATTTCTATCGACGATGAAGTCGTTCACGGCATCCCCGGAAAGCGGGTGATCCGCGAGGGAGAGATCGTTTCGGTCGATGTCGGGACGATAGTTGATAAATACTACGGTGACTCGGCCCGCACTTTTGCCGTTGGCGAAGTCTCGTCGGAAAAGAAACGTCTCATGGAGTGCACGTATCAAAGTCTGGCGGCAGGGATTGACAAAGCCAGAAAAGGGAATAAATTAGGCCAGGTGTCGTCCGCCGTTCAGGCTGTAGCTGAAGGGGGCGGTTATGGCGTTGTTCGCCAGCTTGTCGGCCACGGAATTGGCAAGAAAATGCACGAGGAACCCCAGGTGCCGAATTTCGGTTCGCCCACGGACGGTCCGGTTCTTGAGGCGGGCATGGTGATCGCCATTGAGCCAATGATAAATATGGGTTCGTACGACGTGAAGACAATGCCAGATGGATGGACAGTGGTCACGGCTGACGGGTTACCCTCAGCCCATTTTGAGCATACGGTGGCCATTACCGAAAATGGTCCGGAGATCCTGACCTTAGCATAAAGGAGTGTATGGCGAAAGAAGAGACCATCACCGTTGAAGGAAAAGTTATCGAACCCCTGCCCAATGCGATGTTTCGGGTGGAACTTGACAACGGCCATGTGGTGCTTGCCCATATCTCCGGTAAGATGAGAATGCACTTTATTAAGATATTGCCCGGCGACAAAGTGACGATGGAATTGTCGCCATATGATTTGACTCGCGGACGGATTACGTACCGCTATAAATGATCGAGTGAAAGAAGGTTGCTGCCTTGAAAGTACGATCAGCCATTAAGAAGCGGTGCGAGCACTGCAAGGTTATCAGACGACGCGGCATTCTGCGCGTGATCTGTTCCAAGAACCCCAGTCATAAACAGCGTCAGGGTTAAGATGATTGTTGCTGTAAATAAAGGAGAGAAGTCAATTGGCTCGTATTGCCGGTGTTGATTTACCGAAAGACAAACGGATTGAGATAGGCTTGACTTATATCTTCGGGATAGGTCGCTTTACTGCCAACCAGATCCTCAAAAAGACCGGGGTCAACCCCGACACGCGGGTCCAGAAGTTATCTGACGACGATGTCGCCAAGCTTCGTCGCGTGATTGAAAACGATTACACGGTTGAAGGGTCACTCCGGGGTGATGTCAATATGAGCATCAAGCGCCTCATCGACATCGGGAGCTACCGTGGTTTGCGGCATCGGCGCGGACTGCCGGTCCGTGGTCAGAGAACGAAAACCAATTCTCGGACTCGGAAGGGACCACGGAAGTCGGTCGGTGGATTGAAGAAGAAGCCGGTAGGAAAAGTGTAAGAAACGTGAGAATTGACTCGATAGAGGATTTCAGTGGCAGAACCTAAGAAGAAACGAATCAAGAAGAAAACTCGGCAGGCCGAAGTCAATGGCATTGCCTACATCAAGGCTACATTTAACAACACGATCGTGACGATCGCTGATACCGCTGGCCGGACCCTCTCGTGGGGAACCGCCGGCAAAGTCGGATTCAAGGGATCGAAAAAGTCAACCCCGTTCGCGGCCCAGATGGCCGCATCGACCGCCGCGAAAGAGGCCATGGACCTCGGTCTGCGCAAAGTCGAAGTCTGGGTCAAGGGGCCCGGGGGAGGCCGGGAAGCCGCGATACGCTCTCTCTCGGCTGCAGGTCTTGAGGTAACCTTGATAAAGGATGTGACCCCCATTCCGCACAACGGGTGCCGTCCACCGAAACGTCGCCGGGTATAACGCAGGATAGAAAGTATCTTTGTATAGGAGAATGAATGGCTCGTTATCGTGAGGCCAACTGCAAACTGTGTCGACGAGAGGGAGAAAAACTCTTCCTCAAAGGGGCGCGTTGCATGACAGACAAATGCGCCATTGAGCGGCGACAGTATGTACCGGGTCAGCACGGCCAGAGAATGCGCCGGAAGGTCTCGGCCTACGGCCTGCAGCTCAGAGAGAAGCAGAAAATTCGTCGTACGTACGGCGTTCTCGAAACGCAGTTCCATAACTACTTCGAGAAGGCGGACGCCAAAGTAGGAATCACAGGCGAAAACCTGGTCCGATTCCTCGAATGTCGCCTGGATAATCTCGTCTATCGCCTTGGGTTTGCCCCTTCGCGCAAAGCCGCTCGACAGATTGTTCGCCACCGCCACATCATGGTCGATGGGAGGATCGTTGACATTCCTTCATATCAGGTGAAGCCCAATCAGATCATTAAGGTCAACGAGCGATCCAAGAACCTTGATCTCATTCATGGCGCCCTGAAACTTGGTCGAGGAGATGAGATCACCTGGCTTCGTCTCAACAAGGCGGCGCTCGAAGGTGAGCTCCTGAGTATACCTGAGCGTTCCGAAATCCCGCTCACAGCCAATGAGCAGCTCGTTGTTGAGCTGTACTCAAAATAAGCATGTTCATACCCCTTGGGAGGTTTGGAATAAGATGAAATGGAAGCCGCTTACCATGCCCAGGGAGGTCGTTAGCGACCACTCTTCGGCCACAGAAAACTTTTCGCGCTTCGTAATTGAACCGCTCGAACGCGGTTATGGAGTCACTCTCGGCAATTGCCTTCGCCGCGTTCTACTGTCCTCGATCCAGGGTACAGCCGTCGTTTCGATCCGCATCAAGGGGGCGCTGCACGAATTCTCGACCATCCCGGGCGTGTATGAGGATGTGACCAACATCGTGCTCAACGTCAAAGGGATTGTCCTTCGTTCGCATGGCGACGACATGGTGACCCTGCGCATCAAGTCGAATCAGAAAGGGAAGATCACAGCTGGAATGTTCGAGGGGAACGCCGATGTCGAAGTACTCAATCCTGACCTGGCTATCTGTGAACTGACTGATGCCATCGACTTCGAGATGGAAATCGATGTCGATTCCGGGCGCGGCTACCACCTCGCTGATATGAACAAGCGTCCCGATGCGCCTGTTGGAACCATCTTCGTGGACTCCCTCTTCTCGCCAGTTACCAAGGTTTCATATCAGGTCGAGAATACCCGCGTGGGGCAGAAGACAGATTACGATCGCCTCATCATGGAAATCTTCACCAACGGAGCGATTACGTCTGAAGATGCCTTGAGCTACGCCGCCAAACTGGTCAAGGATCATCTGCAGTTGTTCATCCATATGGATGAGCACGTGATGGTCGAAGAAGAGTCGTCTGAGGACGAAGAGACTGTTAAAGTCCGCAACCTCTTGAAAACCAGAGTTGATGAGCTGGAACTGTCGGTCCGGTCATCGAATTGTCTGCGTGCGGCGAACATTCAGACCCTTTCCGATCTGGTCACGAAAACTGAAGCGGAAATGCTCAAGTATCGCAATTTTGGCCGCAAGTCGCTCAACGAGATCGGTAGCATGCTCGAGCAATTGGATCTGGCGTTCGGCATGGACATATCCAGGTATTTAGAGTCTTCCAAGAAATAGAAGTGTGAGATCATATCATGGGACATCAGGATAAAGTCGCCAAGCTTAACCGCACGAAACCACATCGCGAGGCCATGCTGGCCAACATGGCGATGTCGCTTTTCCTGCATCGGATCATCAAGACCACCGATGCTCGGGCCAAAGCGCTGCGTCCCGTGGTGGATCGGCTGATTGTTACGGCGAAGAAGAATTCCATCGCGTCGAAGCGTGAAGTGGCAAAGACCATTCACGTTAAGGACGTCTTCAAGAAGCTCTACACGGAAATCGTACCCCAGTTCAGTGAGCGCAATTCGGGCTTTACTCGTGTAATCAAGCTCGGTGTACGCCGCGGCGACGGCGCCTCTCTATCGGTGATCGAATTGCTCACCGCTAAGCCGATCGAAGAGCCGGTCGACAAGGACAAGAAAGCGAAAAAAGCCAAAGGATCCGGTAAGGTGACTTTCACGAAGTCGAAGAAGCCTGCCAAGGGCGTAAGGGCGGTCAAAGGCAAGAAAGAGGCGGAAGCCAAGAAGTAGCCTCCTCCAGAGAGAATCAGTAATTTCAGGGCCAGTCGCCAGACTGGCCCTTTTTTTTCGTGAACAGACTTGCATGAATACTGGCCGACCACTATATAGTGGGAGGTGAACCGACACATCAATCTCGTCGGTAAACCGCTTGACTCAACACATGTTACTATGTCAGAACAAAACTCAATTCACGAATTGCATTTAGCGTAAGCGAGGGATCATGGAGGAATCAAAGAGACAAGGACTGTCAAAGGGATGCCTGATCGGGCTGATCGTTGCGGGAGCGCTCTTGCTTCTGGTCATTATCATTGGGGTGACTTGTTACGTCAAGCGTGATGACTTGATGAAGTTCGGCGTCGCCCAGCTCATGAATTCGATGAAGGTCGAGGTGGCCACCCAGCAAATCCCGGGCGTTGACACCGCCCAATTCAACGGAATCGCCGATGCCTTTATCGCGAAACTAAACAGCTCTGAGATGCAGTATCTCGAGTACCAGAAATTCATGACCGTCCTGCAGAAGGCGACAACTGACAGGAATATCGATTCGACAGAGATCTATCAGCTTGTTGATGCCATGGTTGCTTATTACCCGGACCTGGAATCTATGCGACTGTCAGAACAACCAAGAGGAATTCCTCCCGTCGTGGACACGGCCGCCCCTTCTGGGCAAACCCCTCCCAAGTAGCAGAGTTCGGAAGGAAGACGCAAAGCATGGACTCCTTGATGACCTATGGCTGTATTCTGGCCGCCTACTTATTAGGCGCAATCCCGTTCGGTCTGCTTGTAGCGCGCTTACATGGCGTTGCCGATATTCGGACGCACGGGTCCGGCAACATCGGCGCCACAAACGTATGGAGAGTCATCAACCCGCGCGCGGGGGTCCTGGTTTACGTCCTTGACTTCGCCAAGGGGATTGGTTCCGTGCTTCTCGCTCAAAACGTGCCGCAGCCGGTCATGCAGCGCGACCTGTTTCTCGTCGTGAGCGCTCTGGCTGCCGTGATCGGACATGTCTTCCCTGTCTACCTTGCATTCAAGGGGGGAAAAGGTGTGAGTACCGGGTTGGGAGTCATGATCACGCTTCTGCCTGCGGCCTCCGGCATCGCGATCCTCGTCTTTGCGGTGGTAGTTTCTTTGACACGCTTCGTATCATTGGGATCGATCCTCGGATCCTTCTCACTCTGCGCGGTCATCGCAATCGAGAAATTCCTGCTCTCCAGACCTGTCGCTTCGATCTACCTTCTGCTGAGTTTAGCCTTCGTTGCGGTTGTCTTGTTCACCCACCGCGAGAATATCGGTAGGCTCCTCCGTGGTACCGAGCGCCGCTTCTCGCTTTCCTCGCGTAGTGTGGGAAAGGGAGACTCATGACCGAACGTGTGACGATCCTCGGAGCCGGTGCGTGGGGTATGGCTGTGGCGCGCCTGCTAGACCTCAAGGGGGCAGAAGTTACCCTCTGGGCTTACGAAAAGGACGAATTTGCCAGCCTTTCCCGATTCCGAACCAATCCAACCCGACTGAAGGGAGTAACACTGGCTCCGAGTATCGATGTCACCAATGACCCCTCGAGGGCCGTTCTGGACTGCACATGGCTGGTGCTGGCAGTGCCGTCGCAATACCTGCGACCAGTGCTTGTGCGGATCCGCGGACAAATGCGTAATGAAGTAAGAATCGTGAATCTGGCCAAAGGAATCGAGACCGGAACACTCCTGCGGATGTCTGAAGTTATCACAAGCGAGCTGGGAATCTCCAGGAATGAAATCGTGACGCTCTCGGGTCCTTCTCACGCCGAAGAAGTTGTCCTCGATATGCCAACGACGGTGGTCGCCGCCGGCGCATCTGAGGCGGCGGTTTCAGGCACCCAGGAGCTGTTCAGCGGGAGCGGTTTTCGAGTGTACTCAAGCAGCGATCTGATCGGAGTGGAGCTTGGTGGCGCCCTGAAGAATATCGTCGCCCTGGCCGCGGGTATTATTGACGGCCTCGGCTTTGGTGACAATACCAAGGGAGCGCTCATTACGCGCGGTCTCGCCGAAATCACCCGACTGGGCATCGCCCTGGGTGCCCAGGCTGAGACGTTCGCTGGGTTGTCAGGTATTGGCGACCTGGTCGCCACGTGTACATCGCGACACAGTCGTAACAGGTACGTAGGCCAGCGGATCGGACAGGGGGAGAGCCTGCAGGAGATTCTCGGCGGTATGACTACCGTGGCTGAGGGCGTGGAGACAACGCGCTCAGGGTATGAGTTGGCCAAGCTGCATCACGTGGAGATGCCGATTACAACTCAAGTGTACCACGTGCTTTTCGGAGAGAGGCCGCCGTCAGAGGCTGTCGCGGAATTGATGGGACGAACTCTGAAGGCGGAAATTTGGTGACAGAATCAGAATCATGGGTGGGAAAGTATGAGTATTGCCAACGGAAACAAGAAGCTCTATTACTCGATCAGCGAGGTCGCCCGTATGACCGGCCTTGAGGCGTATGTCCTTCGATATTGGGAGAAGGAGTTTCCGGCGCTCAAGCCGAAGAAGAATCGAGGCGGAAATCGCCTCTACACAGTCGAAGACATCGAGCTGGTCAATCGCATCCAGCATTTGCGCCACACCGAAAAGCTCACCATCGCCGGAGCGCGCAAGCACTTGACCATGAGGCGCGGCGCCGAGTCGGCCATTGAAACCGACACCACCCGCAGCGCCCGCGTTCGAACACTCATCGGCAAGATCAAGAGAGAAGTCGATGAGCTTCGCAAACTTTTCCCTTGAGTTGTGCCCGCTTTTCGATAGATTGAGTATCTCCACTGTCAGTATCGTAGGTGGAAACGACTGTCGGAGCGTAGCGCAGTTGGTTAGCGCACTCGCTTGGGGTGCGAGAGGTCGGCCGTTCGAATCGGCTCGCTCCGACCATACTTGTATGGAATTCCTGGCCACACCAATGGAACGAGAAGAATAACGTCGTGAGCCATGTGCCACCTGACCGCAGTTTTTCCTGCCTGGTCGTAGTGCCCGTCTACAATGCCTCCGAGCATCTGCCGGAGCTCATTCGGCGCATGCGCGAATACGTGTGCGACGAGAACATGCTCTTTGTCAACGACGGATCCTCGGATGACAGTCTGGAGATCATCAAGAGAGAACACTTGGCGCATGTTACGTATGCCAAGAATTGTGGCAAGGGTATCGCATTGAGAGCCGCCTTCTCTTTTGCGATATCACAAGGTTACCGGTCAGTCATAACGATCGACTCCGATCTGCAACATCAGCCCGAGGAACTGCCCCGCTTGTTTGCTCGAGACGATGGCAAACGGATAGTCATCGGTACCAGGGATCTCAATTTTCGAATTATGCCTACTGCCAGATGTGCGTCCAACAACTTGCTGTCGCTCGTCATCTCCGTTCTGTCGTCTCAGAGAATACGTGATAGTCAGTCAGGTTACCGATTGATTCCGACTGCCGTGCTGAGAAAGATTCCCCTTTTGGCAACCCGCTATGACATCGAGACCGAATTGATCCTCAAGGCAGGCGCACTCGGCATTAGAATCGAGGAGATACCGATTTCGACCATCTATGCCGGCTCGAAGTCCTACATTAGTCCCTACCGAGATACCCAGAGGTTTGCGCAGCAGCTTTGGCGGAGAATCTGGCAGTGAACAGCGTGTCTACGAATACGGAGTCGGCACAACTCTCGTCCGCTCATTTAGCTCGATGTGTGAGGCGCTATGGCAGATAGAAAACGAATCCTGATCACCAACGATGATGGTTATTTCTCCGACGGCATCAACGCTCTCTTTCGCGAATTGTCGCGAAAGCACGATGTCTATATGGTGGCCCCGGATCGTGAGCAATCCGCCAGTTCGCACTCGTTGACTCTCAACCACCCGCTTCGGATTCATCGCCTTGATAAGTTTCGATACGCGACCGACGGAACACCCACCGACTGCGTAATGCTCGGAATTCACTTGCTGTTCAAAAAGCGTCGGCCGGACATGAT
Organism: uncultured Ignavibacteriales bacterium; assembly: GCA_964540105.1. Classification (GTDB taxonomy): domain Bacteria; phylum Zixibacteria; class MSB-5A5; order GN15; family FEB-12; genus DATKJY01. Next base: position 19,652 of record CAZILL010000003.1, read on the forward strand.
CGTCTCGGGGATCAACCACGGTGGTAATATGGGAGACGACGTGACCTATTCAGGCACGATCGCCGCGGCCATCGAAGGAGCCATTCTGGGGATCCCGTCCCTCGCCATCTCCATGGCCAATTATGAGCCGGGATTCTCCATGGTTCGCGCGGCGCGGTTTGTCGGCCGGTTTATCAAACTCTATCCTGCGCTCGAACTTGACGCAAATACCTTCCTGAATATCAACCTGCCGGCCGACAACGGGCGAGCCTACCAGCGTATCACGTTTACGTTGCAGGGCGTTCGCCATTACAAAGATATTGTCATTCACAAAACAGACCCTCGCGGCAAGGCCTATTACTGGATAGGGGGAAAGCCAACCTGGAAATTCACCGAAGGGTCAGACTTCGATGCTGTTGAACGCGGACTCGTGTCGATTACACCAATGAAACTCGAATTCACTGACGGTGCAGTATTGGAACGACTCTCGAAACAGAAATTCAAGTTATGATACCTGTCGTGTCAGCATGTCGACAAAACAGTTGACAACCGTCGTAGCGAAACCGTAACTTGGAAATCGGCATATTCGGGGCGTAGCGCAGTTGGTAGCGCGCTTGGTTCGGGACTAAGAGGTCGCTGGTTCAAATCCAGTCGCCCCGATATTTAGTGGATGGTCATCAAATCAGTGAGTTATCAGGCAAATTGGAAGCGCATGGACTTCGTCGTCGCTGTACAATGAAGTGACTCAGTGTATGCCAGAGAGCCGAAAGCCAGTCATTGCCGTCATTGGAGCAGGCAGATGTTCCAAGAAACTTCGTGACCTCGCTGCCGAACTAGGGGGACATATCGCCAGGGCTGGCGCTGTGCTCGTGTGCGGCGGTCTGGGTGGCGTCATGGAAGGAGCTGCGCGCGGCGCGCGAGCCGCCGGAGGTACAACCATCGGCATTCTTCCTACCGACCAGAGTGCCGACGCCAATGACTTCATAGATTACGTGATTCCGACAGGTTTGGGCGAAGTCCGCAACATCATTGTGGTACGAACGGCGGAAGCGGTTATTGCCCTGCCAGGAAAGTACGGCACGCTCACAGAAATGGCTTTCGCACTTCTGTCCGAAAAGCCAGTAATCTCCATGTCCGCGTGGAACCTCGGTGATGAAATCCATTATGCCGACGAGCCTGCTGAAGCTGTCCGGTTGGCTCTGGAACTTGCGGCCGTCAGGAAATGACTCTCGCCGCCGCTGAAATCGTCGTAACGGGCTACGTGCAAGGGGTTGGCTTCCGGCATTTTTGTCTTGTGAACGCCAATCAACTGGGACTTACGGGCACAGTACGCAATGACCAGGGTGGGAGTGTGTCGATTCACGCAGAAGGGGAAAAAGGGGCGATTGAGGAGCTGATTGTGACACTCGGAAAGGGGCCGTCCAATGCCATGGTCTCCGAAGTGGGTGTACAATGGACAGCGTTCACAGGGAAATTCGAGAGATTTGAAATAACCCGTTGAGGGAAATGTGGAACAACTGAAACAGTATATACGAAGCGTACCCGGGTTTCCCAAGCCGGGCATCAACTTCTTTGACATCACCACCCTTTTTCAGGACCCCAAGGGATTCGGTTTGGCGCTTGACGCCATGGCGGCGTTCATCGAAGGGAAACAAGCGAACAAGATCGTCGGTATTGAGGCGCGCGGCTTTGTCCTGGGTGCCGCATTAGCAGATCGCCTTAAGATCGGTCTGGCTCTTGCCCGAAAGCCCGGGAAGTTGCCATACAGGACGATCTCTCAGGAATACGAGCTGGAGTACGGAACCGACCGGCTCCATCTCCATGCAGATGCCGTCATCCCTGGGGAACGGGTCGTTGTCGTCGATGACCTGATTGCTACGGGGGGCACTCTCGTCGCCGGTTGCAAACTCGTAGAGCAGCTGGGCGGAACGGTTGTCGGCATTTCTTGCGTGATAGGGCTGACCTTTCTTCCCCACCATGAGAAGCTATCAGGGTACGATGTAAATTATCTGATCTCGTATGATTCCGAATGAGGTCGAACTTGCGCCACGATTCATGCAGCCGTATGTTCACACCTGTCAGGCAGAGGCTGTTCGGAGATTAGCCCCCGTAGCTCAGTTGGATAGAGCGACGGTTTCCTAAACCGCAGGTCGCAGGTTCAATTCCTGCCGGGGGTATATCTTGCCCGACGGGAGCGGCAAGGCCGTAGGTGCCACAAATCGTTCAAGAATATGGGGGTTAGGCAGCATTTCCGACGATCGAAATCGTTTGACAGGGTACCGAAGGAAGGCATATATTCGTTGGTTGTTTTGTTGACATGGTTCGTCTTGTGATAAGAATCTGTTTCTGAGAATAGAAGGAGTGGTTGGGATGAAAGGGTTACTCGGAATTGCGGCGAGCATTATTGTGGTTCTCAGCTCGACTGCATTTGGCCAGTATGGTCGATTCAAGCTGGATTACGCGAATAACGAATACAATCTGGATTCACAGTTGGTCTACCGCGCTGTCGGTCAGCTGAAGAATTTCGATTTCACCGGTAGCGGGGCTCGCGCGGCTGGAATGGGGAAGGCCTATCTTGGAGTCTCAGACGACGTTACTGCAGGAAGCTGGAACCCGGCGGGATTGATTGTTCATCAGAAGCCGATGATGGGCTTCTCCGCGGGGTCGATGGCATCTCGAGGGAACGTCAATTCCGGCCTCAGCACCGTTAACCTGAAGAGTTCCTTTTCGAATATCGGCTACGTCGGATTTGTATCTCCGATCAGGATAAGAGGGCACCAGTTCGTCGGATCGGCTTCCTACGGATTGTTGACCGAGGAATACGACGAGAGCGCCTTTGAGACGGAGTTCACTTTTCCTATTCTGACTGGTCCAGGCACTTTCGAGATGATTCCGGGAAAGTACGAGCGATCAGTCAAAACTCACAATGCTCCGTACATTGTCAACCTTGGTTTCGGTACGAGAATATACCGGTCAGTTTCCTTTGGTCTTTCTCTGAATATCTACACCGGTGGATCAGTGATGAATCGAACCAATGTCTATACTTTCGAGAACTTTCCCGAGTTTGGCACGGGATCGTTCCAGCGCTCGACAGCGATCGGGATCCAGGACGTCATAGACACGGTCAAGTACTCGGGCGTCAATTTTGCCCTTGGCCTGAAACATAATGGCGAGAGATTGAGCGCGGGCCTTGTAGTCAAGACTCCGTTTTCACTCAGCGCAAGTTATGCGACCACGATCCTTAATAAGACATCCTTTGCGGGATTGATCATTCGAGACGGTACCGATACAACATATCGGGATAACAACCTCTACAAGATCGAGGTCCCCATGATTGTCGGCGCCGGCATAGGTTACAAGGCCTCGGAAAAAATCCTGTTGGCCCTTGATGCAGAGCTTCGCCTGTTCTCGGGCGGCAAGATCCAGGATCGCCAGTCAGTGAAGATCAAACCGGGGGGAAGCACTGTCGATTCTTTTTCCTTCAGCGACCCGGATTACCGCAATTCGTTCGTCCTGAGAACAGGAGCCGAGTACACGTGGGAGACCGGGAGTAGTTTGTTTCCAAAGATCCCGCTTCGCGCTGGGTTTGCGTTTGTCCCAACCGCCGTCCCTTCCGTGACCGGCGCTCTCGCCGTCTACAATCTTGACTCGATTGAGTATAATTTTCTCGGTGAACCTGTTGACACCGCCTTTCACTACTCGCTTGAGACTTCATCATCAAAGGCTGTCTTGATGTATGCCTTGTCGGCAGGGATCGGGCTGCAATGGTCGCAGGTGCATATCGACTTCGCCTACACGTTTTCCATGCTGACCCGCAGCCAGATCGTCGGACTTGATCCCGTTCGAGATAACCTCAATTGGTCGTACCCGGCCATTATCAGCGAGGGGAAGACCCGAGATCACAGCTTCATGATGACATTCACAGGATACTTCTAATGACTCGATTCGGTTCTTCGTACCTTATCTCATTGACCGTTACGAGGCAGACTCAGGTTCGTGCGCTAACGTTCCGATAGAACTAAGATTGAGATGATTCGCCCAGAGGAGATACATGCAGAATAAGGTTAAGCTGACCAAACGACAGATCAAGGAAGATAAGTTTGCCACCTTCATGCTGACCACGAAAGATCAGTTCATGATCAACTGGCAATTGTACGTAATCGGCATTGCGGTTGTTGGTCTGCTGATCACCGCGGGGGTCTACTACCTTACGACTCGCACGAGCGCCAATGACGAAGCAGGCTCGAAGCTCGCCACCGCCATCCTTGACTATCGTCAGGGGAATAATCAGGTGGCGATTCTCGGACTTACCCAGGTCGCCGAGAACTACTCTGGTGACGACGCCGGCGAGCAAGCGACGTTTCTACTCGGCAAGGTCAGCTTGGAGAGCAAGAATTACCCCGATGCGATACGTTACTATGAAGAATATCTCTCGAAATACAAGACCGACAAGCTGGCACGAGCTGCGGCCCTGGCCGGAATCGCTGCCTCGAACGAAAATCAGGGAAGCTACTCTGACGCGGCCGGGAAATTCATGAGCGCTGTGGACGAGTATCCGAACGGACCCCTGGTCGCCGACTACAATCTTGGCGCTATGCGCTGCTATCTGCTGCAGGGGGACGTCGACAAAGCAAAGGAACGCCTTGAAGTCATTAAGGACAAGCATTCAGGAACATCTGCGTATAATGTGGCCCTGAGAATGTTCGCTGAAAAAGCAGGAGCTCAGGCCAAGTCGTGATGGCCGCTCGTGTCCGACAACAAACCAATCAAAGTCGCCATACTTTGGCACATGCATCAGCCCAATTATCGCGAGCCGGGGTCAAACCGGCTGGCGATGCCCTGGGTTCGTTTTCACGCCCTTAAAGACTATCTGGATATGCCCCTGACAGCCGGGGCCTACGACTCCACCAAGGTGACGTTCAATCTCGTTCCCTCGCTCTTGGATCAGCTGAATCTCTACCTTGAGGGGGGAACCGACCGACACCTGGAGTTGTCCGCCCTCCGGGCAGAAGATCTCACCCCAGGTCTCAAACTCGAAATCCTCGATACATTCTTTTCCGCATATCCGGAACACATGATCAAACCATATTCCCGCTACTGGGAATTGTTCAATAAGTCGCGCCGCAGCGATGGCCAGAAGAACATTCTTGCGGCCCTCTTCTCGTCCGCGGAGCTGCGCGACCTGCAAGTATTGTCGAATCTTGTCTGGGTCGACCCGATGTTCCGCGACGAAGAGCCTATCAAGACTCTGTTCGCAAAGAAGAAGCATTATAGCGATGAGGACAAGGCGGCGCTGCTGGCATGGCAGATAGAACTGATCGCGCGCGTCATTCCCACTTACCGAAAGCTTCTCGACGAGAACAGGATTGAGATTTCCTTCACTCCTTACTACCACCCGATTCTGCCGCTGCTCTGCGATACCAATGTCGCACTGGAATCGTCTCCGGGCATAAAGCTGCCGGATCGTCGCTTTATTCACCCGGAAGATGCCGAGAGACAGGTGGCGATGTCTGTGCGAAAGTTTGAAGAACTGTTCGGGCGGAAAATGAGTGGCATGTGGCCTTCAGAAGGCTCGGTTTCCGAAGAAGTTCTGCAAATCATCGCAAGATCCGGTCTGACCTGGACTGCCACCGACGAGGAAATCCTTTTTCATTCCCTGAACAAATCAGGACTCGAGCGATCCTCGAATCCCCTCCACACTGTCTACGAGCACAGCTCAGGCCTTAGGCTGTTGTTCAGAGATCATGGGTTGTCCGACCGCATCGGTTTCGTGTATTCCGGGTGGAAAGCAGACAAGGCTGTGGCCGATTTCGTAGCGCATCTCAAGGAGATTCGAAGAGTCCTGGCCGACGATCTTGACCACGCCGTGATTCCAGTGATACTCGATGGAGAAAACGCCTGGGAGTATTTCCCGCTCGATGGTACCGAGTTTCTCAACCTGCTCTATCAGAGCTTGCATGAGGATCCCCACATTGAGCTGGTCACTATGTCCGAAGCCGCTGAGACGATCACCGCTCGCCCCTTGCCCTCGATCTTTTCAGGATCGTGGATCAATCACAACTTCCGCATCTGGATCGGCCATCAGGAAGATAATACTGCCTGGTCGCTCCTATTGCGCACCCGCGACGTCCTAACGCAGTTTGCTGACGCGCATCCAGAATACGACCAGGGGAAACTGCGCGACGCCTGGACTCAGATCTACATCGCCGAAGGGTCGGATTGGTGCTGGTGGTACGGCGACGAGCATCGCGGGCAGCACAATGATCAGTTCGACAAGATCTTTCGACGCCATCTCGTGGCCGTCTACGAATTACTGGGACTTGATATACCGGTCGATCTGCTTCGGCCGATTTCCAGCGAGGGCATAGTGACCTACACTGTCCCGCCCGACGGGATGTTGACACCGATCATTGATGGAAGGCTGACGCACTTCTACGAATGGGCCGGGGCCGGTTCGTTTGATTGTCTGAAAGCGGGAGGCGCCATGCATCGCGTTGACCGATACATAGAGAAGATCTACTTCGCCTACGACCACGACCTATTCTACATTCGTCTTGACTTCCATAATCGAAAGAACATAGACTTGCTCAAGGAGCCGCGATTTGTCGTGAATCTGTTCACGCCGGGACCTGTTACGTTCGAGATTCGAGTGGTGGAGCAGGGAGACCACGGTGGACGAGCGGAACAGCTCGAATACGCTCTCGACGAATTGCTGGAAATTCAGATTCACCGCCGAAAGCTGTGGTCTGCAGGGTTTGGATCACTGGGCTTCTGTGTTGGTCTCTATGAAGGGGCAGAACGACTCGAAATCTGGCCCGAAACTGAACCGATTGTCGTGAACGTAGCCGAACAGAACAAAGAGGTCTTCTGGCCCCTTTGAGTCAGTTCTTGACCATGGAGTGAGAACTATGTCAGAATCCTTCTTTCGCGATTATCCGGAAGATCACGAAACGACCTCCCCAGTATCCGAGGCTTTCGAGGGGAAGCAGCCCGACACTGGATCCGCTGACACACCGCCCGAGGAGATGAGCGATGACGATCGCATCGCGGCGATGATGTCCTACATCCCTCTCTTGTGCTTCATCCCCTTGATGAATATGAATTGGAAAGATAATAAGCAGGCGCGCTTTCACGCCCGCCAGGGAGTTGTGCTCTTCCTGATCGAACTGGTTGCCCTGCTTTTCCTCATCGATGACCTGGCTAAATTCGTCTTCAGAGCGGTCCTTGTTCTCTCAACCGCTTTGTCGGCCGCTGGCATTTACTTCGCCCTGCAGGGAAAGAGCTTTCGCCTTCCGATCATCAGTGACATCGCGGACAAGGCGAAACTGTAGGATGTTCATGTGAAAAGCTCCCTACAACAATTGCTTATACTGGCTTGCGCGTCCATCCTCCTGTCTTGCGCAACGACTGGCCCGGGCGGAGAAAAATCGCTGATCATCATACCGCCCGCGCAGGAAGTTGCGATCGGACAGGGAATGGCCGAGCAGGTCGTGCAAACTGAGAAGCCTCTCGCCGATACCGCCTGGCAGAAGTACCTCGACGAAATCGGACAGAAGATCGTGAAAGTCTCCGATAGAACTGACATCGAGTACCACTTCACTGTCATTGAATCGGATCAGATCAACGCCTTTGCTGCACCCGGAGGTTATATTTTCTTCTACACTGGACTCTTGCGACGCATGACGAATGAATCTGAGATGGCAACCGTACTAGCGCATGAAATATCTCATGTCGTCGCCCGCCATGGCGTCAAGAGAATTCAGGCGACCCTGGGCGTTGCCGTCGCCTATAAGCTCGTTTTTGGAGATAACGCCGGCGAGGTGCTTTCGCTTGCGGTTAATGTGGGTATGGGTTTGTTGTTCGCGGGGTATTCTCGCGACAACGAGCGTGAGGCCGACGATTTTGGATTACAGTATCTCGTGAAAGCGGGCTATGACCCGCGGGGCGCCCTCTCTATGTTCGAGATTCTTGCCGTCGCTGGAGGTTCCGGTTCTTCCAATGTTTTTGAGAAGCTCTCGCGTTCACATCCTGAGACAAAAGAGAGAATCCAAAATATCGAGGCTGAGATCGCCAGCATGCAGCCCCTTCGATCGGGACTAGTCCTGGGGGAGAGGCGTTTTGGTGAAATGCTGAAACGTCTCGAGTCCGGTCCTCAGCGCTCGAAGTAGCTGCCGACTCCGAAAACTATTCCCCATCGGCAAGTTTTTCCTCTTTTTAGCATTTTTATATTGATAACTTCTAATACATTGCTTACCTCCGGTTCTGGAAGTATAACGGATTGATCGCTCCGGGCTCAGTAAAGTTGGTCAATCATCCGACAAGACTCAGGTGGCTGCGACATTCAGGTGCAGTCGCCGTAACTGATTAAGTACTACGGTGTTTGGGCTCTTTCCCTGCATGAGCAAGAGAAGCTGTGCTCAGCTGATGAACAATAACCTCAGAACACCTCGTTGGCTGGCATGCTAAATATGTTCTATCAAGTCTTTGATGACTCTTGGATGCTCTTTGTAAGTGTTTGTATTTCAATTACTTGGGACGATTGCCGCCGGGCGGGCTTATTCGATTTGCTCAGATCGATAGAAACGGGGTCGATGGCACTGACCTTGCCATCATCTACTGTGTCGTTAAATGAGCAAAGGAATCGCGATGTATAGACGGATGCTGAAAAGAATCGGACTTTGTTTGGTGATTTTGCTCGTCCTGAGCGCGGTCGTCGGTCGGGTCACTATAGCGGCTTCCAATAACGGACAGACCGCAGCCAATTTCCTCGCAATCGGCATGGGTGCCGGGGCCTCAGCTATGGGGGACGCCAACACTGCCGCTGCACGCGGTTCGGTAGCGGCGTATTGGAACCCGGCAGGTTTGGCAGGCCTTGAGAAGACCGAGGTTATGCTTTCGCATTTTTCATGGCTTCAGGATACGAAATTAGAGCATGGCGTTGTTGCCTTTCCTCTGGGAGAAAAAGTGACTCTGGCCACATCGATCACCTATCTCGGCTACGGGCAGATCAGGGGATATGATCGAACAGGTGAGTATACCTCAGACCTGAACTCCTACGATCTTGCTGGAGGCGTTTCACTTGGCTTCCAGGCCTCTGGAAATCTCTCGATCGGCCTCACGGCAAAGTACGTGAGCCAAAAGATGGCGGACGTGAGCGGTTCCACCTTCGCGGGAGATTTGGGCGTGAAATACAGTATCGGTTGGATTACTCTCGGGGGAGTAATTGCGAACGTGGGTCCAGAATTGCAATTCCAGAAGACGAAAGAGAAGCTTCCGACGTCTGCTCGGGTGGGTTTGGCCTTGTCTCCTTTCGGGTCGCAATTCGTCGCGACGTTCGAGCTGGATAAGCGCCGTTATGGAAGGCTGGCCCTACATCAGGGAGCCGAGTACAGCTTCAACGATCTCTACTTTCTTCGCGCCGGCTATACATATCTCTCAGATCAGGAGATTCGTTCCTTCGGCTCGGGCGTGTCTCTTGGGGGCGGAGTACGATTGGGGAGCGTTACCCTTGATTACGCGTTCACTCCAAAAGATAATTACACTTCGGACAACTTGCACCGTTTCTCCGTATCTTACGTGATCGGACGATGAATTAGCTTTTCGCTCGACAAGTCGCAAACCGAGCCTCGATGCGGACACCTCGCATTGTGTGCAGTCCATTTCGGAGTTATCCCCTACTACTTTGTGCCAATTTACGCAAGCCCTTGCACTAATTGTGCCACGATTCATCCTTTCCCACCAGAGATAGTCACTCTTCTCGGACCCAAACAGGCAATGATGGCCTGTTTGGGCAGGGATTACTCCTGTAACGTATTGTCGTAAAGACAGATAATGTATTCGCAATAGGTGAGGAAAATTATTCCGGAAGTCACCTTGATTCTTGGTTTTGGCAGTTCATTTGCTAAAAGTAATTCCATACTATGGAGAAAATTACTACCAATTCGAATATCCAATCTGAAACCGCGGTGGTGACCAGCCGTGCGGTGTATGGATACGGCCGTGCGGACGTCATGGGCGCGAGGCTCGCGCAGCCAGCGAGTCTGTCTTCCCACGATCTTCTCCTGAACCTTAGGTTCTTCATCGGTGAGATCACGGGAATTTTATTCGTTCTCCTGACGACTTTGTATATATTTGCTATGCCTACATCTCTTATCAGGGCTGGGGCAGTGAGAGCGATAGTGAGGCGAATTGTAAAGAGAACGATTGACGTTGCCGGTTCCTTGACTGGCATCATACTGAGCATACCTGTTTGGCTTGTTGTCCCCGTGCTGATCAAGCTCGATTCCCATGGTCCGATATTCTATGGGCAGACCAGAGTAGGGGTCAATCGCCGTCGTCATAATCGCCGGGCGATCCAGCACTCGGGCGTTGCCGATAGTCGTTCCCTTGAGCGTCGAAGCGAGGACCTGATGGGGCGTCCTTTCAGGGTTCTGAAATTCCGCACCATGGTAGCTGACGCCGAACGAGGATCAGGGCCGGTCTGGGCGACAAAGAATGATCCCCGTATAACCCGTCTTGGAGCGTTCCTTCGTAAGACGCGTATTGATGAAATACCGCAGTTCATCAATATCCTCAGGGGTGAGATGTCGTTGGTTGGTCCGCGTCCGGAACGTCCTCATTTCGTCCGTGATCTTTCAACCAAAGTAGACGGCTATGAAAATCGTCTTAAAGTGAAGCCCGGCCTGACCGGGTTGGCGCAGATCGAGAATGGGTACGATTCATCCCTGTCGAGTGTAACCGAGAAGGTCCGATTTGACCTGCAATACATTCGCAACTGGTCGGTTTGGTACGATCTCAAGATTATGGCCAAAACGGTGGTCGTGGTTGTTACAGGTAAAGGAGCCTGCTGAGGAATTGAAAGCAAGTTCCGAAGAAGCTGCCGCGCGACGCGCGGTTTTTTTTTTGAATCAAATATCACTTGTCTGCGATGTTGAAGAAAAATATCTTGACGATAGTAGTATGAAGTAGTCGCTACTCTACGCGTGAGGATAATGTTGTTGAAACGGATTTTGACGACAGTCTTGGGGAGTTTCTGTCTCGCCCCACTGTTGGTCTTCGCACAAACGTCACCGCCCGGCTCCCTGACCGTTCAGTCGTCACCCCAGGGAGCAGAAGTTGTTCTGTCGGGGGATGCTGTTCTATCGGGCGTCACACCCACAACTTTTGTGCAGACTCTGATCGGGGAATACCGCGTCACGCTCACAAGGCACGGATACGAAAAATACACAACGCGGATCACCGGAGATCCGTCGAAGGCGATGGGACTGGATGTACGCCTGACTCCGAAATCACGCTTCAAGGCCGCAGCGCGATCGGTGTTGATTCCCGGATGGGGACAACGTTACTCCGAAGAGAAAGGGAAGGGGCTCCTCTACACAGCGCTCGCGGCGGGGGCGGCGCTCTGCTACTTCATCGCCGATGACAAATTCAGTCGCGATTACGACCGTTATCAGGATCAGCTGCATAAATATGATTCGAGCAAGGCCGCTGGCGCCACATATCAGACGCTGGCCGCGCTTCACACAAATTTGGGAAATGCGCAACAGAAGGCCTACGACGCTGAGCAGGTACGCCGCATGACGATCGGGGCTGTTGTCGGAATCTGGGGGCTGAACGTATTGGACGCGCTTCTGTTCTTCCCTGAGGATCACAGCACATTTTCGGTCAAGGGAGTAAGTCTGTCGCCTTCGACAAGTAGCGGAACTCTTGGCATGACTCTGTCCAAGAGGTTCTAAGGATATGAAAACGCGCAAGATCATGATAGTCTGCAGCATCATCCTTTTGCTGGGGATGGGGCTCGGTTGCAAGCGGTATATCGACAGTCAGAATCCAGTCCGAACGCTGCCCGATGCACCTCCTGCACCGATCAGTCTCCAGGCCACGATCGACAATCAGGCTGTAACTCTGAGTTGGGAGCTCAGAGACAGCGCGTCCGCCAGTCGTTTCCGAATCTATATGGCTGATTCGACGGCTCAGGCGTATGTCCTGAGAGACTCAACCACGAGTTATGCGCGAACGATCACGGGGCTTCTCGTAAACCAGAAATATTTCTTCCGCGTGGCGACCGTCCGAACAGACGGAATCGAGGGGGATTGGTCGCTTCCCGTGTCGGTCCGAGCCGGCATTCTGGGGATTGCGATTGAGAATAACGACGCCTTTACGCGCCAGCGAGACGTTACCGTGGAGTTGGTCTCCCCACTTGGGCTGACACAAGTGATCCTGTCGGAGAACCCTCAGCTGAGCGGCGCCCTTCCTCAATCGGCTGAGCCACCGGTCCGCTTCACTGTCTCTGACGGCGACGGACTCAAGACGGTATATGCGCGCTTTGTATTCGTCGATGGAGCGCAGTCAGGAACGCCTGTTTCCGACACAATCCGGCTCGACACCCAGGCCAGAATCGACTCTGTCTATTTCACTCCAACGTCATCGGCACAACTCAGGGCCGACAGCGTGATTGCGTTCTTTCTTGTGAGCAAGGAGTCTGGAGGCAAGGCATCGATCTCTGTGTCCGGTCTCGTTGATGACCTTGATCTGTATGAAGGAGCGACGAAGGGAACGTACTCAGCTCGATATACAATTCCTGCAAATGCTTCTGTCAGCGACGAATTGGTCCGGGGAACGTTTGTAGACGCAGCACGGAATTCGGCACTGAGCGTCAGCGCCTCGAAACTGATCACCATTGTCAATTCTCCTCGACCGGTGCAATTGATCACGGTAGCGGCACTGTCCGCATCCGAAATAAGCTTGAGCTGGACTCAGGCCGACCAGAGTGGTTTTGCGCAATATGTGATCTATCGTTCTCTCACTCCGACGGTCACTTCAAATTCGACTTTTGTACAGGGGATCACGAACAGGTCTACAACCAATTACGTCGACACGGGGCTTGTGGCCGATACTCCTTACTACTACCGCGTGTTCGTGTATAATCAGTCAGGAGCAGAAGCTCAGTCGTCGGTTGGCAACGCCCGGACGTTCCCGGCGATTCCGCCCGCTGCCGTGCTCTTGGCCGGTGTCTACAACAGCGCCGGCAGTTCCGCCCAACTAAGCTGGTCCGAGTACACCGGTCAGGACTTCAGGTACTATATGATTGACAGGATCACCGGTATAGATACAACAACCATTGCCATAAAGAGCGCTGCTGGGGAAACAACCCATTCTGATCCTCTTAGTGCCGCTGGGTCATATACCTATATTGTCTACGTCATGAGTCGACAGGGATTGTCGTCGCCCTCGAATGCAGTGATTGTTAACAGGCCGTAAGGGTAGTTGTCCCTATGTCGATCATCGTAACTATCAACCGTTTCGCTGATCTCTTTCTCGACACATTCCGACAGTCAGGACGGTGGCGGATTTGGCTCATTCTTGTCGCGTATGGTCTGATCATGTTTTCGGCTTTGTATGCTCACTACGACGCTCTTTCTCCCTTCTTCTATGGCATCATGGAGCTATGGACTTCGTTGATAAGCACAAAGGACCATGGCCGCTTCTTTCATTATCCCGGACATTATCTGTATCTGTCACAGTTTTTCGGTTGGGCAAAGCTGGTCATTGGAGTGCTCTTTGAAGGAATATTCCTTGGCACAGCGGCGCTCCTCTTTCGCAATTACTTTACCGCCTCGAAACCGATCTTGGGTCAGGCAATCCGCTCGCAGTTGAGCATGTGGGGGCACTTCGTGCTGGCCTCGTGTATCGTCAATGGTCTGATCACCATCGCTGGCATCGCGATCCCTCAGCTGTTTTCTGGGTATCTAATCGGCTATGAACGTCGCCTGATGGCATTTCAGCTCGTTGTTATGCCGTGCATCTTTGCGGTGATCGTGGCCCTTTTCTATTCCGTTATTCCGATGATAGCGATCCACAGGGTCTCTTTTATTGGCGGGTTGAGACTATCGCTCCGCTCGTTTGCTGCCCGTCCCTTTACTCTGTTTTTCCTCGCGTCTCTCATTCTTGTCCTCCCGGTCGTATCTGGTTTCCTTGCCGACAAGGGAGACATAATTGTGGCCAAATTCCGACCCGAATTGATGTTCTGGATCCTTGTGTTCGGACTCATCGGCGACCTGATCTCGAATTTCCTTTGGATCGGCACAGCGACGCGCCTTACGGTCGACGAGAGACCGTAGGTCCTCTGCCCGATCAGTTATCCCCGTAAGTCAGTCTTCCATCTAATAGTCCGTCCTGCAACGCCCTTCGGTTTACACGACCGCGTATGGGTTATGCCTGAGTTTTTGAGTGCTGAAGCGGTTTTTTCTGCTTCACAAATTTCCGATTCAACCGATAATACTATAGAATTGACGAGGGCAAGAAATAGAGCAATGAAGAACATATTATTGGTTGACGACGATCACGACGTTTCTCACTCACTGGCCAATCTCTTTGATGCCGACAAGTATCAATTCAATTTTCTCGAGGACGGCACCGAGGTTAGCCAGTATCTCCTACAGCATAACGACGTAGACCTCGTCATGCTTGATGTCAACCTTCCGACGCTGTCCGGTCTGGAAGTACTCAAGCAAATCAAGCAGGTCAAGACCGGTTTGCCAGTGATCATGATCTCCGGCTTTGTTTCCACCGAGAACGCCATTGAAGCCATGCGTGAAGGGGCTTATGAGTACCTCACGAAACCGTTCGAGATCGACAAACTCATCAGCACCGTCAATAATGCCTGCGGGTACAATCCATTGACACGCCAGACGGTTTATGTTGAACGCCCGGAGCAACCGATTGTCGGTGTCGACGAGATCATTGGGAAATCTCCCGAAATCGTAGAAATCGCAAAGCTCATCGGGCAGGTCTCGAAGACCGACGCCGCCGTGCTGATCTTCGGAGAATCGGGCACGGGCAAGGAGTTGGTGGCGCGAGCGATTCATCGCAATTCGAAACGCAAGGGGAACGCGTTCTTGTCGGTGAACTGCGCCGCTCTTCCCGAGACCCTGCTTGAATCCGAGTTGTTTGGTCATGAAAAGGGAGCCTTCACCGGTGCGTATTATAAGCGGATAGGCAAGTTCGAGCAGGCTGACAACGGCACGCTGTTTCTCGATGAAATCGGCGATATGTCGATGTTGACGCAATCAAAACTGCTGCGAGTTCTCCAGGAGAAGCGCTTTGAACGGGTGGGCGGAAACGAGTCCATCAAGGTTGATGTCCGGATTATTGCAGCCACCAATAAGTCGCTCGTCCAGGCTATGAAGGACGGATCGTTCCGCGTCGATCTTTTCTATCGACTTAAGGTTGTATCAATCTTCATTCCGCCGGTGAGAGAACGCCGGGGCGATATTCCTTTCCTTGTCGATCACTTCTGCGACAAGTTTGCCAAGCAATTGTCCACACCGTCCCGGGGCGTCTCGAAGAGGGCCATGCAGCTGCTCACCAAGGCTCAATGGCCGGGGAATGTTCGGGAGCTCGAGAACAACATCCACACCGCCATGGTCATGTCCAAGAACGAAACACTTCAACCCGAGGACTTCCCGAGTCTGGTCGAGGACGACACGAAGTCCGATGTTGATCTGAGCGTGCTCCAAAACGACTACGCCGACACCTTCAAGAAGATCATCGATCCCGTAATGTCCAAATTGATCGCCAATTCTCCTGGGCAGATCTACCACTTCCTTGAATCTGCGCTCGAGCGAGCCGTCCTGTCAGCCTGCTTGAAGCACTTCGACGGTAATCAAGTGAAGACTTCGGAGACACTCGGCATCTCACGCAATACACTGCGTGACCGCATTGCCAAGTACGGACTCTATTAGCCCCATCTCTCCGCTGAGTACAGCTCTTGGTGCTCCCCAGCTTCACCATTCATCGATGAGACGTTGTTAACCCAACATCGCTCCACCCAAATACCCGTGTGCAGGAATTCCCCCGAAAGGGATTTGCCCGCGTTGAGGAGGCGACTATATTCCCGTGCATGCGAATCTGTCACTTCTCAGATAGCCACTTGGGGGCAGGGGAGAGCCATCCAAAGCGCGGAGCGAGCGGGCTGACGCTTCGTCAGGAAGATGTCATTTCGAGTTTCACAGAAGCCATTGACAAGATCATAGCGATCAGGCCCGAAGTCTGCGTTCACTCCGGAGACTTATTCCATGCTGTCCGCCCCCTCAACAGCATTATGGCCATAGCTGGAAGAGAACTGCACCGACTCGCCGAAACAGAAGGGATTCCAACCATTATCATCACCGGAAATCATGATGCTCCCAAACAACCCCATGTAGGGGCGGCGATCGACGTATACAGGCAGATTAAGAACCTGACAGTCGTTGCCGGATCGACGATGCAGGAACTTGAGATACAAGGCACTTGCTTCCATTCGCTGCCGCACTGTTCGTCGGCAGAGACCCAGAGAGAAGAATTGGCCCGTTGCCGACCTGATCCGGACGCTCACTTCAGCGTGTTGATCATGCACGGGGTTGCGGCCGGGATGCCGGAATTCTCAATGGCCGATCTCGGGGAGTACGAGCTCCCGCTGGACGTGATGAAACCGTATGATTACACAGCTCTCGGGCACTTCCACAACTATTGTCAGGTAGGTCCAAGAGCATACTACGCCGGTTCAACGGAGCGACTCTCGCAGGCGGAGCGGGATTCCCGGAAGGGATTCGTAACTGTAAACCTTGAGCCGTTTTCCGTCACATTTCACGAAGTCAGTACTCGAGCCATGATCGACGCTGAAGAGGTTGACGGTTCGGGACTGCGGGGGGACCAATTGGTGAGACTGATACAAGAGCGACTCGACACGGTTGACAAAGGGAAGAGCATGGTCCGCATCAAGATCAGAGGGGTCACCCCTGAGACACTCAAGACTATTCCTGCGAACGCTATAAACCAGATCAAGCAGGAGGCGTTCCACGTTTCTCTTCTATTTGAGAAGGGGAGCAAAGACTCACGCGAGCAGCAGTTCGGGCGATCTGCGTTTGGCAGCCTGGATGCCGAGTTCGCGAACTTCTTGAGCACAGCCGAGACGGCCGAACTGGATAAAGCGCGGCTACTTCGAGATGCCGAGCGATATCTGAGGGCGGAAGAATAATCCCGTAATCCCTTTCCGTACAGCAAATTACGAAGCCATTCTGAGGCGGGAGTTCAGGATACTCCGGTCGTTTTTGTTGACACTTGTATAAGGGTCAAATAGGTTTCTGCACGTTGAAGGAAGGCATCGCAATGATAAGGACTCCGTACATGAAGAAAACAATAGCGTTATTACTCTTAATTGTGGCGATTGACTCTGGGATCTGTCTGGCGTGGCCCGTTGTCGGATCAGGCTTCGGCGCGCTCGGGACAGCGAGAGCGCTTGGCCAGGGGAAGACCAACCTGGGCCTCTCGGTAGGTCTCGCCGATGACCGATCCTTCAGCGGATACCTGACCTACGGTATGTCCAAATACATGGATGGGCGCTTCAAGCTCGGAATCCGAGACGACGGCGCTGCTCGATTTACCCTGGGGGCAGACTTCAAGTGGCAGTTCTGGACAGCAGGAGGTCGGCACAACGAGCCCCTTGATATGGCTATTGGCGGGCTTTTGGAGTTCACGGATCATGGCCACGGATCAACAATTCATGTTGGCGGTCATCTGACTGGTTCTTATCCGTTTCAGCTCGACGCCGGTGGGACGATCAGCCCCTACGGCCGATTCAATGTTCGCACAGAATCCCAGAGCTGGGACACCGGTTATGACTATATCGATGGGCGTCGATCAAGAACTCATCTGCAGTTTGGGTTGAACGCAGGAGTGGCGTGGTCGGCCTCAAGCGTGATGGATCTCTACGGAGAGTTTCAGTTTGACGGCAATGATGGAGTGTTCTTTGGGATTGATTTCAACGTCATGTAGATGCGGACAGTCTCAGGGTTGGAATTCAAAGTAACAGCCATCGTGTAACGAATGAACTATCTCGACGCTGCGCTTCTGGGGGCCATTCAGGGGCTTACTGAGTTTCTGCCGGTTTCGTCATCTGGACACTTGGTTCTTGCAGAGGCGATTCTACAGGTCAAGAAGTCGGGCGTGACCTTCGAGGTGCTCCTCCACGTCGGGACCCTATTCTCCGTCCTGGTGTATTTCCGCCGCCGGATCAGTTCGCTGTTTCTCTCTCTTTTTCGCACAGAAATGATCCAGGAGCGCGCCCTTGTCGGATACCTGATTGTAGCCAGCATACCCGCCGGCCTTGCCGGGTTTTTGCTCAAGGACTTTCTTGAACAGGCGTTTTCGGAACCATTCTACACGGCGATCAATCTGCTGATCACCGGTTTCATCCTCCTGCTTCCCCGGTTATTTCGTAAGGGCACCCGCCCGTTGGGGCTGACTCAGGCGTTCGTCATGGGTATAGGACAGGCGGTCGCAATTCTGCCCGGTATTTCGCGATCCGGAACTACGATCACGTCCGGTCTAGTTTCGGGCGTCAAACCTGAACAGGCCGCGGAATTCGCCTTTCTCATGTCCATTCCCGTGATCTGCGGGGCAGCTCTTCTTGACGCCCGAGGGATCATGTCGGTTGATACGACGCTTATGGGTCAGTACCTGGTCGCAATGCTTGTCTCCTTTCTCTCCGGCCTCCTTGCCGTCTATGCTGTCCTCTCTCTGATCAAGCGAGGCAAGTTCTCGTATTTTGCCCTCTATTGTTTTGTGGCTGGCGGCTTTGGTCTGTATCTTTTCTGGTAAATGCCGCAGAAAATCCTGATCGTCCGTTTGGGGTCACTCGGGGATGTTGTTCTGACCTCCGCCACCATCACCAATCTGAGATTGAGTTTCCCCGACTCCTACCTTGTATTCCTGACCAAAGAGCGATTTCTGCCGGTTGTTTCTATGATGAGTCCTGTCGATGAGATTCTCGCTCTTCCGCAGGATGCGACTTCTCTGGACTACTACAATCTCCTGGTCAGACTCGACGACGGGTACTTTGACCTCGTAGTCGACCTTCACGGGAACTTCCGATCATGGTTGGCCCGCAAGTTGGTGACGGCAAACCTGAAGGTGACATATCCGAAGCATCGCCTCGAACGCTGGAAAATTGTCAAGCATAGCGGCAACCGGGCCCAGGTTCCGCACACGATTGACTCGTATAATTCAGCCCTTCTCGGGCTTGAGGGAGGAAAGGCGTTCTGTGCGCGCCCACTGCTTTTCCCTCCGGTCATGCATCAACGCGATGCTGATGTCATAGATGCTTCGAGGGCCACCATCGTGATCGCGCCGGGCGCAGCGCACGCCAACAAGCAATGGCCAGTCGAGCGATTCGCCGAAGTAGCAGTGGAGCTCTGTCGACGCTCCAACGCTCGGATCATCTGGACTGTCGAAAGCGAAGGAGTTGATCACACCGACCTCGACAAGAGGCTCCCCGAGGGACGATTCATCCAGCTAGCAGGTCAGCCGATTGACAGGCTGGCAGCAGTCATAAGCAAGTCGAAGCTCGTCATTGCAAACGATTCGGGCGTTATGCACCTTGCTTCGGCGGTGGGGACCCCCACAATCGGTATCTTTGGACCGACCCATCCCTCACTGGGCTTCGCTCCGCGGGGGTTATTCGACAGAATAGTCGAAGTCGAGGAACCTTGCCGACCATGCTCGTTTCATGGGAAGACTCCCTGTTATCGCGAGCAGCGCTTCTGCCTGACCCGGATTGAGCCTGAGTTGATAGCCGAACACGCCCTTGATCTTCTTCAAACGAGCTCAACTCGCTCGCCAGCTCTGTTCGTCGATCGTGACGGGACAATCATCGAAGATCGTCACTACTTGTCGAACCCCTCTGACGTGCAGCTGCTGCCCCGGGCTGCGGACGGGCTCGCGGAAGCGCGACGAAAAGGGTACAAGATCGTGATCGTGTCGAATCAGTCCGGAGTTGCACGCGGGTATTTTCCCTTAGAGGTAGTTCATCAGACACATCAACGGTTGAAAGACCTGCTTGAGGCAAGAGGTGTTGTGCCCGACGGTATCTACTTCTGCCCTCACTTTGAAGGGGGGGGCAATCAGGAATTTGCGCTTCCCTGCAACTGTCGAAAACCAAAGGCAGGAATGGCTGAGCAAGCGGCGATCGACCTATCACTTGACCTTCGACGATCGGTGGTAATCGGTGACAAGGTGGACGACCTGTGCTTGGGTGCAGTCATTGGCGCCGTCTCGATCGGCGTCAGAACTGGTCACGGAGAGAAAGATGTACCTTCGCTTGCAGGATTCTGGCGATCACCGCGGGCAAGGCTTGCCGATGATCTCTATTCGGCCGTCCAACTGCTGCCGAAGTTGGAATCATGATCAAAGACGCTGCTCATTTCGAGAGACATCGGGGCGGAGCGGTCACCTGTCTCCTCTGTCCCGCCGCCTGTTTGTTGCCGATTGGCAAGGCAGGGATTTGTCGGAGTCGGTCGAATCAGGCTGGAGCATTGGTTACGGACAATTATGGCGAGTCGGTGACTCTCGCTATCGACCCGATCGAGAAGAAACCGCTCTATCACTATCATCCGGGATCGTCAATCCTCTCGACCGGTCCTAACTGCTGCAATCTCGGCTGTCTACATTGCCAGAACTGGGGCATCTCGCAACGGAAGACGGAGACCGTTTACTACTCTCCGGAGCGGCTTGTTGAAACGGCAGTTGAAAGTCGATCGCTGGGCGTGGCGTTTACTTACAGTGAACCCGTCGTCTGGTTTGAGTACATCATGGATGTTGCCCCCTTGTTGCGAGCAAGGGGTCTGAAGGTTGTTCTGGTGACCAACGGGTTCATCAACTGCGCTCCTCTCGATGAACTTCTGACCGTCACCGATGCCATGAATATCGATCTCAAGAGCATTAGCCCCGAATTCTACACCCGCATCTGCAAAGGGAAACTCGACCCGGTATTGGACACAATAGGGCGAGTAGCGGCTACGGACGTACATCTGGAGTTAACCAATCTGATCATCCCGGGTGAGAATGACTCGGACGACGATCTCCAGGGGGTGATTGACTTTGTGGCATCCGTGCGCAACACGATCCCGGTTCACTTCTCTGCCTTTCACCCCGACTATCAACTTCAACGTCCGGTAACACCGCCGTCGACACTGCTGCGGGCCTTCCGTCTGGCCAACGTCAAATTGAAATTCGTTTATCTTGGCAATTCGTCGACCTCGGCTGGCCGTGATACGGTGTGTCCGTCATGCGGGGCAGTTCTAATCAGGAGAATCGGTTTCACCACATCAGTTGTCGGTCTCTCGAAAGACCACTGTCGAGGCTGTGGCTATGAAACTGGCATACGGCTCTAGTTGATATTTCCAGAGGTGAGTCCGATATTATGAGAACCGGAATCGCGAGTTCATTTGAACGAGCCATTGGCCAGAACGGACCACTCGCCCGTCTTGCATGGGTTATGGCACGTGTGACAGAGAACATGACGAGCGATTTGCTGCTCCTCTATTCGAATGGTCGGTAATGCGCAGTAAGCTTACATCACTCATCGTCCTCTTTGCGGCTCTCGTCCTGTCCGTCGAGCCCGGTTTTGGGCAATTCTACTTTGGCAAGAACAAAGTCCAATACACACGCTTTGGTTGGCAGGTGATGACTACCGAGCACTTCCATATCTACTTCTACGAGGCCGAAACTGAGGTGGCGCGCTACGCAGCCGACATCGCCGAAACGGCCTATCGCCGCATGGCGATCAAATTCAACCACGAGATACGGCGCAAAATACCGCTCATCATCTATTCATCCCCGAGTCACTTCTCCCAAACTAATATCATCCCCGGCTTGCTTCCCGAATCAGTCGGGGGGTTCACCGAATTCCTCAAGGGAAGAGTGGTCGTTCCGTTCGCCGGCTCGTACTTCGACTTTGTGCATGTCATCAATCACGAAATGGTTCATGTCTTCCAGATCGCCAAGCTTGAGGAGGTAACCGATCGTCAGTCTTCAGTTCGCTACGGATACCCGCCGCTCTGGTTCATAGAGGGACAGGCGGAGTGCTGGTCGAAGAAATGGGACACGGAAGCGGATATGATCGTGAAGGATATGGTCATCAGCGGTCAGATTCCTGCGATTAGCGACCTCTACTTTCTACAGGGAACCTACTTCATGTACAAATTGGGGGAGTCGATCTGCAGTTTCGTCGATTCTGTCTACGGTCCCGACAAACTCGTGAGCTTGTACGAGAACTGGCCCAAAGGGACTTCGTTTGAACAGATTGTTTCCATCACACTAGGCGACGATATCAACGAAGTGTCACGGAAATGGCATTATTCCCTCCAGAAGAAGTACTTTCCCGAATTGGCGGAACGGGGACTCCCGATGATGGAGTCTCAGGTGATTACTCCCGACGGATACGCCGTAAAAGGGGTTCCGCTTCGATGGGATGACGGGCAAGGGCTTCGCGACTGGGTGGTGTTCAAGGCGAATCGCCTTGGATACACCGGCCTATACATGCGACGAGCAGGCAAAGAAGGCGGATCGTGGCGAACGCTTGTCAAAGGAGAACGATCCACAAAATTCGAATCACTCCATCTTCTGCGTTCCGGGATAGACGCCTGCGATTCGGGGCTGATCGTCTTTTCATCTCAGTCTCAGGAGCGAGACATATTGTACATTTTCGATCTGCACTCGATGAAAATAACGCAGGAGTTCAATTGTGAAAATCTCATCGCGGCTCGCTCCCCGCGCTTCTCGCCCGATTACAACCGGGTCGTGTTTTCAGGAATCGACAAGGGAGGGCTTTCGAACCTGTATCTGCTTGATCTGAAAGCGAACCGGTACCACGCCGTTACTCAGGACATTTACAATGATGTCGACCCCACGTTTACACCTGATGGTTCGGCTGTCATCTTTGCGTCTGATCGCGGGAATGATGGCATCTGCGGGGCTATCAATCTGTTTCGGATTGAGTTGGCGACCGGAGTCATCACCCAGCTGACATCTGGTCAATACAAGGACCAGACGCCGGAGGCGACAAGAGACGGGATCTACTTTTCGTCGAACCGCCTCGGGACATTCAATCTCTTTCGTCTCGCTGATGACGGCAGCCTCACGATTCAGTCGACGCTTGTGACTGGAGCGTTCGATCCGCGGCTCTTCAGCGATGGGAAGCGGCTCGTCTTTACAGGGTATCAGGATCGGATGTTCCAGGTCTACGAGATGCCACTCCTCGATTCTCCAAAACAGACGACAAATGCTGTTGCGGCTGACACTAACGGATGGAGGCCGAGTTCAATCGACGAGAAATTCAGCGCCACCACAATTCACTACAATACCGACTACTCTCTCGATATCGCGCAGTCGTCGATCGCCTACGATCCAGTCTATGGGTCGATTGGGGGACTCCAGGCGGCGATCTCCGATGTCCTCGGGAATCGAGTCTTTCATGTCCTGCTGAGCAACACTGCCCGAACCAGAGATCAATTCCTCACGTCGTTTAATGCCGGCGTAACATATGTCAATCGAGAGCGACAGCTGAATTGGGGAATCGGTGCCTATCACCTGTTCGATGAATACTTCAATGACTTTGAAGGATACTACACAGAGCGTCAGGCGGGCGTGGTTGGTTTGTTCAGTTACCCCTTCTCGAAGTTCCAGCGGATCGACGTGTCCTCGTTTGGCCGCTATACGAAGAAGGACCGAAGTTATGGTCTTCCGAGTCGCGAGGGGTTGCTTCTCTCGAATTATGCCAGCTGGATCTTCGACAACGCTCTCTGGGATATCTCCGGCCCCATCGAAGGCCGTCGATACAATCTCACCGTCGGGATCACGTCGTCGATAACCGATGGAAAAGTGCTGAATCGCGTGGCCTTCGGGGATGTTCGACACTATTTCCGTCTTGGGAAATATTCGGCATTAGCGAATCGCCTGTTCGCGTTCTCTTCAGCCGGTTCCGAACCCCAACGGTTCTACCTGGGAGGGAGTTGGTCATTTCGCGGCTTTAGCCGGCGCGCATTCTATAACCGGAATATACTATTCACTTCGAACGAGCTGCGCTTTCCGTTGATTGACGATCTCCTCATCGGTTTCCCCATCGGAGCCATGGGTTTTCAGGGAATCCGCGGCGTTCTCTTCTTCGACACCGGGGCTGCCTGGGATGATCAGTTTGATCGGTTCTACGGATCGTTTGGGACAGGCATGAGAGTGAATCTGGCGAATGTCGTCCTGCTTCGTTTTGATTTCTCCCGGACGACTGATTATAGGACAATAAGCAACAAAACCGACTTTGATTTCTTCTTTGGGTGGAATTTCTAATGAGTTGCTGTCGATTCGGGATCCTATCGGCGTTCGTTGCGCTCACGAGCCTAAGTTGCTCGGGGAGAGTTCGCCTTGATCCACACGTTAGACAATCTGTCTGGCCTTTCCACCACGGGCAAGGTAACGCCCATAACGCGCTGACAACTGGGTCGTTTACCGGGGCGTTCACACAGCTGTGGGAAACCAGGCTTGGAGATAAGCCGGCTGGTCCATTGACCTGCTACCATGATGCTGTGGTCTACGCTGGCACACGAAAGAAACTGCGGTTTCTCAACGCGAGAAACGGAGAAAGTCTGGGAAGGATTCGAATTCGAGGCATCCCCCAAACTGGCGTCGTGATGGCAGACTCCAATCTTTACTTCGCTCTGGCTCCTCCGAAGAACAGCCTCGTTGGAATGAGGTGTCGTGACGGGAAAATCGTCTGGACCGCCGCTGTAAAGGACGCGTCCCCGGGGTCGATAATAGTAGATAGCACGCTGATCGTCAGCGCTGGAGAGGGGCGGGTCACGTGTTTCCTGAGCAGAAACGGCAGGCAGCTGTGGAGCGTTCAAGTTCAGGGAAGGTGCGTCGCTCCGCCGAGTTATCAGGACGGCATGATAATCCAGCCTGCCGACAATGGGAATCTGTTCGGGTTGAAAGCCACGGACGGGCAACAGCTTTTCAGGGCTCGTCTCAAAGGAGCGCTGGTAGGAGCTGTGGCGGCCGATGGGATGCTGTTCGCAGGGGATCTTGATGGACAGGTCTATGCTCTCCAGCCAACAGATGGATCGGTCGTATGGGAGACGCACCTTGACGGTCCGATCTGGAGTAGTCCGGCGGTAGGAAAGGATCGCATATACGTTGGCCACAGCGGAGGCAAGATCGTTGCACTCGACAAACAGACCGGAAGTGTGGCCTGGCAGTACGCGACAACCGAGGTCATGCGT
This sequence comes from uncultured Ignavibacteriales bacterium, assembly GCA_964540105.1. Classification (GTDB taxonomy): domain Bacteria; phylum Zixibacteria; class MSB-5A5; order GN15; family FEB-12; genus DATKJY01. The sequence continues at coordinate 44,719 of CAZILL010000003.1, forward strand.
TCATCACCGTTGCTGGTTGGGACGATCGTCGTCGCCGGTACCATGAGTGGGACGTTGGTCGCGTTGAATGAAATCGATGGTACGGAGATCGCTCGAGTGAATACCGGTGGAGCGCTGTTCTTCCCTCCCGTGTCTGACGGCAGGCGGGTGTTTGTAGCAACTCAGGAAGGGCGGGTCATCTGCTATGGAGACAACGATGAATGACCACAAAAGAGAAGTGACAACCTCACTGCTGAATCTTTCAATGAATGAATTGGCGCGCACGCTGGTTCTCGATCTGGCGATGGCATGTCGCAAGCTCTCAATCTACAGCGCCGGTCATCCCCTCGGACGCAGCGCGGTCGAGAAACCCTTCCTGGTCTTCAAGCGCATTTTCGGTGTCAAGAAATACATCAATTTCAATACTCTCCGAGGCCAGCTCTATTGTTGCAACATTTGCCTGAAGGAGTCCGTGTTCAGCGGCCAGATTCTCCAGTTCATGCAGGTACTCGACATCACGGCCCTAACGTTCGACCGATCCTTGTCGCAGAAGGATCTCATCCTCTTTCTCGAACGTTTTGTAGCGCGTCTCCGACCCGACGATCCAGACTACGCCATGAGCGCATATCTTGCCAGGCAGGCGGTTACGACTGTCGACGTGAACACCGAGTTAAGTTTCAGGTTGTTCGAAACCCAGCGGCAGTACCGCGGCGATGTCGAAGATGATTTTTCGGTAAAGCGGATGACCATGGAGCAACTGGGCTCAGAGCCGCTGACCCTGGCCGGCATCAACATCGCGAGCGAAGAGAAACTCCTCGAAATGGGTATCGATTTCGATTCTGCGATTGTCTCGTACCTGCTCCCGGAGCGGGTAGCCTCCCTCCCTCCAAAGGAACTCCGCTCGGCGGCCGAGCAGCTGGCGCGAACCGTCAAGGGGAGGGACTCAAGCACGCCTGAGCGGGGATATGACATCGACCTGTACATGGCGCTAATCAAGCTTATTCAGATGCACCCGGAGCGCGAACGGATCCTCGCCGATCTCGAAGACGACAAGATCAGGAAAGAGTCCGCGTCAAGTCGTCGAGGAACGGAAGTTCACTCACAGACAGGTCAAATTCGCGTTACGTCAGCTAATCGTATGGACGCCCTTCTCGAGGAACTTTTTGCGGCCGGCAATGAAGTTTATGAAGTGAGCGAGTTCTGCAGCGCGTTTCGACGACTCTTGAAAACCGGTCAACAGGCGAAAGCCGAAGATGTCATCTCTCAGCTGCTGCAGTTCCTTCATGACAACAACCCCACCTTTCGGCAGAAATCGCTCGGCCTGCTCGAACACGCGATCGAAGAACTCAATCTCGTGATCGATGAGTCGGTTGCCCGGCAAATGATCTCGACCGTGATCGCGAATCTGGAGACAAAGCGTGAGACCTACGAATACTCCGAGCTGATCTGGCGGCTGTGCATGAAGTGCCTTGCCGGCAAAGCATATCGTCAAGTAGCTGATATGTCCACGGCGATGGCGCGGCGGAGACACTTTGACAATGAAGTCACCGTGTACGATTCAATGGCAGTCAAGAAGGCCTTTGAGAGAATCAATTGCCGCGAAGTCATCGATCGGATCATCGCCGAGCTGATGACGGCCGATTTCGAACAGGTGAGCTTTCTGAGGCAGATTATGGTCGCCATCGGTTCCGAAGAGGCGGCTCTGGCTTTGGCTCAGATCGTTACCCATCCGGTGCGTCAAGTTCGTCAGAATGCGCTGAAAATCCTCGGAGAAATGGGGAAATCATCGCTCAAGGTCTTTTCGCGGATTCTCATGGACGACACTTGGTTCGAGCGGGATCCAGAGCGACAGGAGCTTCCCGACAATCGGTGGTACACCATACGCAATTCTATCTTCGTCCTCGGCCTACTCAAGGATCGCGACGGAATCGTGCCGCTCCGTCTTCGCATAACAGATGATGACATCCGCGTGCGGCGGGAAATCGTCAGCGCTCTTGAGAAGATCGGGGGAGAAGACGCTGTAGACCTGCTCGTCCTCATGTCCGAGGACGCCGCAAAGGAGATCCGCGAAAGCGCCATCGGTTCAATCGGCTTGATAGGCTCGAGCGATACCGTTCCCTTCCTGATCGACGTGGCCAGGCGGAATCCCTCAGAAGTTCTCCGCACTGTCTCTGTGGTCGGAAAACTCGGAGGTACTGAAGCCAAGAGTTATCTGAAACATCTCCTCGAAGATGAGGCTGAACTGTCAAATCTTGCGGCCGGACGTGTCTCCAAAGATGATCTTCGGCTTGCAGTGATCCGGGGGCTGGGTACGATCGGAGATCAGGAGTCGCTCGCGGGAATTCGCATGTATCAGGAACGTCTGTCAACCGCCCACAAAATTCTCTTCAAGAATTCCCCCGTCAGCAAAGCGATCAGCGAGATTCTCTCGAGACAATAGTAGATTCTCGACCCTGAACATCAAGCCAGATTGTCATAGCTCTGCAAACATGGCAGCATCGTGACGCCATTGTGGCGCATAACAACGCCATTATGGCAGACCTATGCCGTCGATCGTCCCTATTGATTGTGTAAGTTATTATTATATCGCTACTTACATGTATGGCACGGATCTTGTTTATACCCTATGTGTGAATGAACAGAAAACACTTACACAGGAGGTAATGAAAATGACAAGTTTAGTACTCAAACCAGGCGTTGGGTTTGGCCGCGACGTTGACAAGATGTTCAGCGAGTTCTTCTCGTTTCCCGTCAACCGCTTCGGCGCCTGCATGGGGGATCAGAGCTGCACTGAGTCCGAGTTCATGCCGCGAGTCAATATTGCGGACACGAAGGACAACATCGCACTGACCTTCGAACTCCCGGGGATGGACAAGAAGGACATCAAGGTGATCGTCAAGGACGGAAACCTGATTGTCTCGGGTGAGCGGGAATTCAAATCCGAGCAGAAGGATGGGCGGTTTGTTCGCACGGAGATCCGCTCCGGCAAGTTCTCCCGGTCCTTCAGTCTCGGCGATGAGATCAACGCGGACAGCGTCACCGCTGACTACAAGAACGGTCTGCTTGAGATCACACTTGCCAAGCTCGAAGAGGTCAAGCCGAAGGAAATCGAAGTGCGGGTATCGTGAGGCCATAGAACAGAGTCATAGGTGGATGGGTGTGGAGGGCTGGTCCAGCAGATCAGCCCTCTCGCCGCGAATGCACTGATGGGGTTGCTCACAGCCATCGACCCTGTGCACAGCAGCATATGAAGGTAGGTGAAGGAAAATGAACTTGAAGCGATTTACTCAGAGATCGATCGACGCTATCTCTGATTCGGAGCGGATGGCGCAAGCCGCTGGGAATCCGCAGATTACGCCGGAACATCTCCTGTCGGCCCTTCTCCGGCAAGAAGAAGGGTTGGTTGGGCAGATTGTGAAGAAGCTCGGCGCCGATCCTTATGAATTGGCGGAACGCGTAGACAGCGCGTTGAAGCAACAGCCGCGCCAGGTTGGCGGACAACTGTATCCCTCAAGTGAACTCGCTCAGGTACTGCACAAAGCTGAAAGCGAACTCAGGTCTTTTGGGGACGAATATGTGTCCGTAGAGCACCTGTTTCTGTCACTCCTCGAAGTTAGGAGCAGGGCCAGTGAAATTCTCAGGGAATCAGGCATCAAACGCGATGACATTCTAAAGGCCTTGACCGCTATCCGAGGTCGAACCAGAGTGACCGATGAAAATCCGGAATCGAAGCTCGGCGTCCTCGATAAGTATTCTCGCGATCTGACCCGGATGGCACGAGAAGGAAAGCTCGATCCGGTCATTGGTAGAGACGACGAGATTCGAAGGATCATCACAATCCTGTCGCGACGTACCAAGAATAATCCAGTCCTGATCGGTGAACCCGGAACAGGGAAGACCGCTGTCGTCGAAGGGTTAGCGCAGAAGATCGCCATTGGTGAGGTTCCAGACTCCCTCAAGGGGATACAGTTAGTTGCACTTGATCTGGGATCGCTGATCGCTGGCTCGAAGTTTCGAGGGGAGTTCGAGGAACGGCTCAAAGGGATTCTGAGAGAAGTCGAAGCGTCGGAAGGGGCAATAGTCCTCTTCATAGACGAAATGCACACCATTGTCGGGGCGGGGGCAACCGATGGGGCGATGGATGCGTCCAACATGCTCAAGCCTGCGCTCGCGCGCGGAGAGATCCGATTCATGGGGGCGACAACTCTCGACGAGTACCGCAAGCATATTGAAAAGGACCCAGCGCTTGAACGCCGGCTAGCCCCGGTGCTGGTAGAGCCTCCGACGGTAGAAGAAACAGTCTCCATCTTGCGCGGCCTGAGGGATCGCTATGAACTCTTTCACGGGATTAAGATCTCTGACGGAGCCATAGTGGCCGCGGCCAAACTGTCCGATCGCTATGTCGCTGATCGCTTCCTGCCAGACAAGGCGATTGATCTGGTCGATGAGGCCGCCGCCGAACTGAGAGTCTCGGTCGATTCGATGCCCGGGGAACTTGATTCAGTGGAGAAGCGCATTCGTCAACTGGAAATTGAAAAGGAGGGAGTTCGCCGGGAAAAAGATGCCCGAGACAGGCTGAAACCGATTGAAGAAGAACTGGTCGAACTGTATGCCAGCCGCGATGATCTCAAGACTCAATGGTTGCGAGAGAAGGACGCAGTGGAGGAGATTCGCAACGTGAAGGCGGAGATTGAACAGTTGAGGCAGCGGTCGATGGAAGCGGAACGTCGCGCTGACTACGAAACCGCCGCGAAGATCAGGTATGGTGAGATTTCCGAGGCAGAGAAGAAACTTCGATTCCTAATCCATTCTCTAGCCGCAATTCAGGAGAAACGGCAGCTTGTGAAAGAGGTCGTCGACGCGGAACAGATCGCCGAGGTGGTAGCGAAATGGACCGGTATTCCCGTGGCGAAGCTGAGTGAATCGGAATCGGTACGACTGCTCCGGCTTGAAGACGAATTGCATCGACGCGTGGTCGGACAGGATGAAGCGGTAACGGCAATCGCAAGAGCGGTGCGACAGTCGCGAACTGGTTTGTCAGATGAAGGACGTCCAGTAGGTTCCTTCCTGTTCCTGGGTCCAACCGGTGTGGGGAAGACCGAGCTGGCTCGGGCGTTGGCTGAATTCCAGTATGGAACCGAGCAGGCCATTGTTCGCATTGACATGTCCGAGTACATGGAGAAACACTCGGTTTCTCGTCTCATTGGGGCTCCTCCCGGATACGTAGGGTACGATGAGGGGGGGCAACTGACGGAAGCGGTGCGTCGACGCCAGTATGCGGTCGTCCTTTTAGATGAGATCGAAAAGGCTCATCCGGATGTGTTCAATATCCTCCTGCAGGTCCTTGATGATGGCCGATTGACGGACAACAAGGGGAGGACAGTCTCGTTCAAGAATACGATTCTGATCATGACCTCGAACATTGCCGCTGATTACATCCAACAGGAATCGTCCGGTATCGGCGAGTTCAATCGTGCCGTCGTGTTTGACAACATCCGAAAGACGGTTTTGGCAACTCTACGACACACCCTGCGGCCTGAGTTTCTAAATCGTATCGATGAGACAATTGTGTTCTGCGCGCTGAGTCGGGAGGAGATCGAAGAGATCGTCCGGCTTCAACTCGATCGCCTCAGCAGGCTTCTGGCCGAAAAGGAGATGTCGTTGGAGGTCACGGAGGAAGCGGTCATGTTTATTGCCAAGTCCGCCTTTGACCCGACGTTTGGGGCGCGTCCGATCAAGCGGTACATCAACAGGGGGCTGGCTCAGGAGATCGCCAAACTGGTGTTGGCCGGTTCTGCAAGACCCGGACAGGTGGTGAGAGTTGGTGTCGAGCAGGGAACACTAAAATTTGAAGCCGTGACAAGTGTGGCGTCAGCCGATGTGGTCGCAACCGCGACTTAACGGTTTCCGAGCGTGCCGCGGCGAAGGGCTTTGAATGCTCGTATGCAGGCCATAAAGAGTTCTTCCGCCTTGGGGCGAAAGACCGAGGGGGATATTACCAGCTCGAAGATCACCAGTTCGCTGGAACCGTCGAAGTACGCGAACATGACATTGGGGAGGAAACGCTTCCTGCTGTCGACGTAGAACGCTGACAGCTCTTCGCCACTTCCCGAAAAGATCGAATCGACTGCGCTGATCTCGATATCGTCACCGTAGTGCTCTCTTAGCTGGGCTGTATCTCGGCACAAGACAGTGTCGAAAACCGCTCCCCGAATCTTGTAGATATTCACGCCGAGAATCATGCTTGCCGAATCGTAGGAGTCGTTCTGGGGGATAAAGGCGAACGAATAGCCGTCGAGGGCCGCGCGCTCAGTGACCAGTTTCAGCGGCTTTGGGGCGGGGACGACATATCGATAAGATTCCCCTTCGTAGAAAGCAGTATTGCTGTCGACAACGGTGCGAGATTCAGCGGCCAGGACTGCTGCGCCAAAAGGAACCAGCGCAGACAAGAGCAAGAAAACACCAAAGATCAGTCTCATAGATCAATTATCGGTTGACACAAAGTCCTTCTTGAGATTCATCTTGTCCTTGAGAGAGAAGGTTTGAAAAAGCGCGCGCTTGTGCTTTTTGTCACTTGTGTTTGTCTCCAACGATTTCTATCTTAGCCCCTTGTTACAGGGGATACGGCTTTCCGAGTACCCCAATGGATTCTGGCAGAAGCAGAGAATTCTGACCCGTTAACATTTTGTGTTTCGAGGTGCTTATGGCAGGAATTGTCGGATATGGTGCGCATTTGCCGCGACACCGGATCAAAGTCGAAGAGATTGCAAAAGTGTGGGGGATGGACGCCCAGAGCTATAAGAAGGGCCTGATGCTCAGAGAGAAATCTGTGCCACCGCCGGACATGGATACTATCACGCTATCGGTTGAAGCCGCGAGGAATGCTCTCCGCCGGGCGATGGTCGTCAATCCCCAGGAAATTGGCGCCATTTACATTGGCTCGGAATCGCATCCGTACGCGGTGAAACCGTCGGGAACGACAGTCGCCGAAGCGCTCGGAGCGACACCGAATATCCATTGCGCGGATTTTGAATTCGCCTGCAAGGCCGGTTCGGAGGCGATGTTTGTCGCCTTGAGTCATGTCGAATCCGGCTTCATGAAATATGCCCTCGCGATCGCCGCAGATACATCGCAGGGAGCGCCGGCCGACGCACTCGAATTTTCAGCAGCAGCCGGAGCCGGGGCATTTATCATGGGGAAGGATCATCTCATCGCCGAGTGTCTGTTTACGCACTCGTATATGACCGACATGCCCGATTTCTGGCGGAGAGAACACCAATTCTATCCTCAGCACGCCAATCGCTTCACTGGGGAAGAAGCGTACTTCGCACACACCAAGGGAGCGTCGAACGCGATCCTCGCCAAGGCCGGGATGAAGCCGAAGGATTTCAAGTACGCCGTGTTTCATCAGCCGAACGGGAAGTTTCCGCAAAGAGTGGCGCTGGATTTGGGCTTCACCCAGGAACAGATCAATCCAGGATGGTTGTCGCCAACACTTGGCAATACGTATTCAGGGGCGTCGCCGATTGGGTTGACAGCCACGCTCGACGTGTGCAAGCCGGGGGAGATGGTGTTTATGTGTTCATACGGTTCCGGGGCGGGATCGGATGCGTTCATTTGGAAAGTAACCAATCGGATCGATGAGGTTCGCGACAAAGCCGTTCGTACGAAGAAACTTCTCGAAGAGAATCTTACGTATGTCGATTACGGCACCTACGCCAAGTACCGTCACAAAATCAGAAAGAACGATTAGGAGTGGTTTCATCTATGAGAGAAGTTTGTGTTGTTGGCGTCGGTCTGAGCGAATGGGGCGAAGTCTGGCGCACGTCGCTACGCGACCTGTTCGTAGGCGCCGCGCTGAAAGCGATAAAGGGATCGGGTGTCGATCATATCGATTCAATGTATGTGGGCTGTATGTCCGGCGGTCTTTTTGTCGGACAAGAGCACCTGGGTGCGCTCTTGTCAGACTATCTTGGCGTGCGCGGCATCCCGGCAGTGCGTGTCGAATCAGCGTGCGCTTCGGGAGGGATGGCCTTCCGGCAGGCGTTCATTGAAGTCGCCTCGGGAATCTCCGATATCGTTATGGCCTCGGGCGTCGAAAAGATGACAGATTGTTCCGGGGATGAAGCGACTTATGCCTTGGCAACGGCGGCCGATCAGGAGTATGAAGTGTTTCATGGGGCGACATTCCCCGGTTTGTATGCGATGATGGCACACGCGCACATGGCGAAATACGGAACGACGCGCGAGATGCTTTCAGCCGTGGCGGTGAAGAATCATCGGAACGGGAGCAAGAATCCTGTGGCTCAATATCCGTTTGAAGTGACCCCCGAGCAGGTTTCCAGTTCGGTAATGATCGCCGATCCACTGCGAGTGCTTGACTGTTCGCCGATTACCGATGGCGCGGCGGCGGTGATCGTTACGACGCTCGAGGTTGCCAAGAAACTGGGCAAGCCGTACGTGAGAGTTACCGGTTCGGCAATTGGGACGGATGCGATGGCGCTGGCGCAGCGCAATGACTTTACGACCATCAAAGCGGCCACGATTGCATCGGCGAGGGCGCTGAAGATGGCGGGGAAGAAGATAGAAGACATTCAGTTTGCCGAAATACACGACTGCTTCACCATAGCTGAGATCATTCTGGGTGAGTCGATCGGCAAGTTTGCTCCAGGGAAGGCGGGGCAGGCGGCACTCGCCGGCGAGACCTCGCTGGAAGGGAAGTTCCCGATCAACTCTTCGGGTGGCCTCAAGTCCAAAGGGCACCCGGTCGGGGCAACTGGTATCGCACAGATCATCGAGCTGTACAAGCAGCTCACTGGTCAGGCCGAGAACAATCGACAGATTCCGAAATCGCCGAAGATCGGGATGGCCCAGAACATGGGTGGATCGGGAGCATCGTCGGTAGTGCATATTCTGGAGGTGGCGTGATGACTATGTTCAGCTCTCGCAATTGGCGCGAATACCCTCAGCGGTATCGCATGGAGGGAGTGAAGTTCAAGAAGAGCGGCAAGACCTACTTCCCGCCGCGCCTTGTCGATCCTGAAACCGGGGATACCGAATTCGAGAAGGTCACCCTTCCAGAAACCGGCAAGGTCCTCACGTATACAGTGATTCGCACAGCTCCGGCGCAATGGAAGGATATGGCTCCATACGGGTTGGCAATCGCCGAGCTTACGGATGGCACGCGCGTGATGGCCCAGATGACCGATTGCGATGTTGAGAAGATCACAATCGGGATGGAGGTGCGTCTGGAGTTTCGGAGGGTCCAGAGCGAAGGGGACCACGGAGTTCTCAGCTACGGATACAAATTCGTACCGAAGTGGTATTAGTTAAGGACTGTTTCTGAGATTGTCGGAATTGGCGGCAGGCGTATAGTCTGTCGCCAATTCTTTTCTGCTGTTTCGACTTAACTCGTCATTGCGCGGCGACGACGCTTGACATGAGGCGTCGAAGCGATTTTCTGTTCATCCTTCAGTTGGCTGAACAGGAATGCCATAGACAAATATGCGCATATTCCGAAGAGCGCCCAGTTTAGTCGGAACCAGGGGGTGACCCATGTCCATGATCGATCGATGAATGTGACAGCAATGGTCAGGGCAAAGCAGACAGAGAATCCGATCCAGCCGCCCGGAAAGTGCGTGAATCGACGCACAGCAAAGCCAAGAAGTATCCCGACTACGATTGAGATCACGTTATATTGGATGAAAATGTCTGTCATATCGATTCGCTCCTAACGTCAAGAAGAGAATGCTTTGCACATTACGGAAATGTAGGCGACAACGGGGAAAGCGCAATCAAAAAGTAGGCGCATTGGTGCCAGGAAAGACCTACCCCCCGGCCCCCTTCCGACGCGGAAGGGGGAGCCCACAGCGTGGGAAAGACCTACCCCCCGACCCCATTCCGACGCGGAAGGGGGAGTAGAGAATCTGAGGCAATTGGCCCGGCGCTGGAGGGGGGACTGGCGGGTGGTAGTTGACGCAGAAATCGGTTCCTCGCTCAAAGGGGCGGGGAGGGGATCAGGGGGAGTTGGGGGTGATCTTGCGGGGCACGGTCGCTAGGTAGCGATACTTTACCGCCGGCGTAGCCTGAAGCCATTGACAATGGCCTTGGGAACCGTATATTCAGTACTAGAGGGTCTAGGCAATGCCGAAAGCAGGGGATAATCTGTCGATGTTCCGCGGTCCACAGAGTTTCTTGACAAGTGAAATGAAGCAAACGAATCTCAATTTGTTTCTTGCGAATACTTGCTTAGCCGCATTGATAATTTACTTGCTCGTTGATGACTACGGCAGAGTAGGGGCGGTCATCTTCCCGTCCGTATTGTTTGCTTCACTGCTGTTCCCATCCTGGAATCTTGTCAAGTTGTATCGCCGCGTTCAGGATGAAAGAATGCATCCGCTGGTGTCGAGTCTGAGCCGGTTCGGGGATCCAGCTGAAATCGGCAAGCGAGTCGATACCGAATTATCACAGGGTGGCGGCATTCGGATAGATTCGTTGCTACTTGGCGGGCCCTGGTTCTTATGGCGCCGTACTTTTGAGACAAGAATCTTGTTGGTGTCTGAACTTACATGGGTTTACAAAAAAGTGACAAAACGTTCCTTCAATTTCATACCGATAGGAACTACATACAAACTAGTGTTTCATACGAAAACCGGATTGGGCGGCGAAGTCGGCATGAGCAAGGAGGGGAATGTAGACCGTGCGATTTCGGAATTGTACATTCGCAATCCAAACGCGAAGTATGGGTTCTCAGAGTGAAACTTGAGAAAGGTAAGTAAGGTCCCTAGCGGAGAGTGCGTTGAAAGTAACCTGAGAAGTACCTGTTAGCCCAGAGGGGCTGAAGCATTTGATGTATTCGATCGGATGTGACCAACGACCTACAGCGATAACCAATGCACCTGGTGAGCGATCCTTACTTCAAAGAAGGCGGTATTCCCGGATTGCGCCGGTCGGTTGTTGTCGTCGCCGATATCCTCGGATTCAAGGAGCTTAACAGAAAGGCATTTGTTCGGGGGGAACAAGAATCGGAGCTTCGGAAGCTACACAGCTTTCTATCTTGCGAATACTCCCACCTTGATGATCCGAGCAAGATAAAGTGGAGACTCAAAGTGCATTCCGACAACCTGATCTTGGGGTACCCGTTCTTGGGCGAGTCGGGCGAGTTTGAGTTTGCACAAGCTTGCTTTTCGATTGCTCATTATCAGCTTGGAATGGCCGCTGGTGGGTACTTTGTTCGTGGAGGCATTGGAGTAGGGGATCTGCATATTAGCGACACAATTGTCTATGGCAATATACTTGAAGAAATCTCAAAGACGGAAAAGTCAGGCACTTCGCCGTGCGTAGTCCTCTTGGCTTCGGCCGCGCAATACGTTGCGACGATTGATACAATCCCACATCTAGATCGCATTCTAAGTACAGATCAAGGGCAGACATTCATCAATTACCTAGGCATTCTCGATATGAACGGTGACCCCACACGCCAGAAACTGGTACATGAGCACAAGGTCATCATTGAGCAACGGTTATTGGAGCTTCGCAAGGAGAATCACGACGATCCTGTTTCTGGCAAATTCACCTTGTTAATGGCAAAATGGCCATTGCTTCTTTGCGGGAAAGCTCATGCACACTCCGTCCTAGAAAAATACTACTGGTTGGCGGGTTACCACAATTCCTTCTGCAGAGTTTCTCAACACTTCAATCGACCGGAATTCTTGGTTAGAACCTGAGCGATCTGTTTTGAGTTTCAGAATCTGTACGACGATGGGTCCCATATGCAATGGGGAAAACAGAGCGGTCAGGTTACAATTCATACTGACGTAAGAACCAATACCTGACTGAACGCATCAGTATGCCCGAACTCGAATTTACACAAGGCGCTTGACAGAACCCTCTCGCCCTTGAACTGAAGGTTGGGCTTTACAAATGGGGATGGGGCGGGTATATTCGTTTTCCTCGGGTTGAATTGATGGTTCTACCTGTTGAGTGTCAAGAACTTAGGAAGGCGAATTGATTTGAAGCGAACAGTACGAATCGGCAACGCAGGTGGCTATTGGGGGGACGATCTCTCGGCGCTCAAAAGGCAGTTGACAGGCGGCCCATTAGACTATATCACGATGGATTTCCTGGCGGAGATCACCATGTCGATCCTCCAGCGCCAGCGTCAATCCAACTCCGAACTTGGTTACGCAGTAGATTTCCTGGATCAACTTCAGGAGTGCCTGCCGTTGATCGTGAAGAAGAAGGTGCGCGTGATTTCGAACGCGGGGGGAATCAATCCGATCGGAATGGGGCGAAAGATCATCGAGATGGCACACAAGATGGGGCTCGATATCAAGGTCGGCATTGTCTATGGCGACGACATCGTGAACGACTTGTATGAACTTACGGCTGCCGGCGAGCGATTCACGAACATGGAAACAGGCGAAGACTTCTTCAAGGTTCGTTCCAGAATCACTTCGGCGAATATCTACCTGGGGGCGGAACCGGTGGTGAAGGCGCTCGAAGCCGGCTGCCAGATAGTTGTGACCGGGCGTGTAACCGATACCGGCATCACGCTGGCTCCGATGATCCACGAATTGGGGTGGGCCATGGATGACTGGGACAAGATGGCGGCAGGAGTCGTGGCTGGACATATCATCGAGTGCGGCGCACAGTCGACCGGCGGGAATATCACTGACTGGCAGGAAGTGAAGAGTTTCCACAACATTGGCTACCCGATTATTGAAATGGAAACCAGCGGTGAGTTTGTAGTCACCAAGCACAAGAACACGGGCGGGATGGTGACCGAAAAGACGGTCAAAGAGCAACTCGTGTACGAGATGGGGGATCCGTCGAGCTATATTTCTCCCGACGGAGTGGCGAGGTTCGACACGATACAGCTGCGTCAGGAGTCAAAGGATCGAGTGAGAGTATTCGGTATCAAAGGACGACCGGAACCGGATTGTCTCAAGGTGTCGATGTCATTTGATGACGGTTGGAAATCTTCGGGTGAGGTGCTGGTGTGCGGACCGGATACGCAGCGAAAAGCGAAGACAATTGCTGATGTCTTCTGGCGGAAACTAAATCACTCGTACGAAGCGACCCACACCGCGATGATCGGGGCGGGATCGGTCTGGCCGGAGCCATTATCGCCATATGAACCGACGGAGATATTGCTTCGATTCGGCGTGCGAGATAAGTCGATTTCGAAAGTGAAAGACTTCGGGAAGGCGCTCTCGACCTTGATCCTGTCAGGACCAGCGGGGATGGCGGTGACCGCCAAGGGGCGACCGAAGCCAACTCAGGTGGTTGCCTATTGGCCGGCGCTTCTTCATCGGAGCCGGGTGAAGGCCAAGGTGCTGACGATCTCGACCTCGGGGGACGAGGACTTCCATGAAATCAATTTTCCCATCCGAATGCAGGCGCGCCCGATCGAAGAGAAGATTCGTGCCATGAGTGCACCGCGGCCACTTCGTGATAGAGGCAAGACACAGGAGATCCGTTTGCGCCAGATCTGCTATGCCCGATCGGGCGACAAAGGAGACACCTGTAATGTCGGAGTTCTGGCCCGATCGCCGCATATTTATGAGTGGATGTTGGCGAATCTCACGGTGCAGAAGGTGAAGAAGTTCTTTTCGGGGATAACGAAGGGGAAGGTGACGGTGTACCGTCTCGACAATCTGCACGGGCTGAATTTTCTGCTTGAAGAGACACTTGGCGGCGGGGGTACTAAATCATTGTTGCTTGACCCTCAAGGAAAGACCCTGGCACAGGCGCTTCTGGAAATGCCGGTACGAGTGCCATCCGCGCTGTTGAAGAATCTGGAGTGAGCATGTTTCGGATTGAATCAAAGATCGATATCAACTCTGCGCAATTCAAAGAGAACGACGTCAAGAACCGCGCGGCTCATCGCCTGTTCAAGGAACGTTTGGAGCTCATCAAGCAGGGTGGACCGGAGAAGGCCCGACAGCGCCATGTTGATCGAGGCAAGCTTCTTCCCCGCGAGCGACTGGCGAAGGTCCTGGATAAGGGCTCGCCGTTCCTTGAATTGAGTCCTCTCGCGGCCTACGATATGTACGATGGTGACGCCCCTTCTGCTGGCGTTGTCACCGGAATTGGGATTGTCCACGGTCGCGAGGTGATGATGGTGGTCAATGATGCAACGGTGAAGGGGGGGACGTATTATCCGATGACTGTCCTCAAGCATGCCCGCGCTCAAGAGATCGCCGAGAGGAATCACCTGCCATGCATTTATCTCGTGGATTCCGGAGGAATCTTTCTGCCGCTGCAGTCGGGCACGTTTCCCGACAAGGATCACTTCGGACGAATTTTCTACAATCAGGCGCGGATGTCGGGCAAGGGGATTCCGCAGATATCAGTGGTGATGGGCTCTTGCACAGCAGGAGGAGCGTATCTTCCGGCGATGTCGGACGAGACCGTGATCGTGCGCAAGCAGGGGACGATCTTCATCGGCGGCCCACCGCTCGTGAAGGCCGCCACCGGTGAAATAGTTTCGGCTGAGGATCTTGGCGGGGCGGATGTTCATTGCCGGACATCCGGGGTCACGGATCATTACGCTCTGGATGACAAGCACGCGATTCAGGTTACGCGGAATATCGTGGAGAATCTTCATCGACCCGAGAGAACAGATATCGACCGCACGACTTCGGAAGATCCTTATTATAGTCCCGAGGAACTTTACGGAGTGGTGTCGCACGATTTGAGGAAGCAGTACGATGTGCGAGAAATGATCGCAAGGATCGTCGACGGCTCTCGCTTTCACGAGTTCAAAGAACTTTATGGAGTGACCCTGGTCACCGGCTTCGCACGTATCATGGGGTATCTGGTTGGGTTTGTCGCTAACAATGGCGTGTTGTTTGGTGAGTCGGCGCAGAAAGGGGCGCATTTTGTGGAACTCTGTACCCAGCGCAAGATCCCGATCATCTTCCTGCAGAATATCTCCGGTTTCATTGTTGGCCGCCAGTACGAGGCGGGTGGAATCGCTCGCGATGGCGCAAAGATGGTTCACGCTGTGGCCAATGCCGATGTGCCCAAGTTCACGATAGTTGTCGGTGGTTCCTATGGGGCCGGAAATTATGCCATGTGCGGGCGAGGTTATTTCCCGCGCCTCTTGTGGATGTGGCCCCAGGCCAAGATCTGCGTCATGGGCGGGGAACAAGCCGCGGATGTCCTTACACAAGTCAAGATCGAGCAGCTCGAGAAAGAGGAGCGCAAGCTCAGTCCTGAGGAGATCTCGTCGATTCGGCAACCGATCATTGATAAGTACGAGTCGGAGTCGACGCCGTACTACTCAGGGGCGCGATTATGGGATGACGGCATAATCGGTATGGTTGACACGCGCCAGGCGCTCGCGTTGGGGATTGCGATGTCGCTCAATGCGCCGATACCCGATCAAAAGTACGGCGTGTTCAGGATGTAGCGCACTGGGGTAGCGATGGACTATACTACTCTCGAATACGTCAAGGGGAACCAGACAGCGCACGTCATCTTCAACCGTCCAGAAATCCACAATGCCTTCAATGCAACCGTCATCACTGAAATGGCCGAGCTCTTTTCTCGCATCGCCGAGGATGACAGCATTCGGGCGGTAGTGTTGACCGGAGCGGGAAAGTCGTTTTGCGCGGGAGCCGATCTCAACTGGATGCGAGCCGTGGTGAGCCAATCCTTTGAAGAGAATCTTGCCGAGGCTCATGCGCTGGCTGACCTGTTCTATCAGATATACATGTTCAGGCGACCGGTGATCGGCAGGATCAATGGCGCCGCTATTGGCGGCGGGACCGGCTTCGTGGCGGTCTGCGATATTGCCGTGGCAGCACGTTCCACCACGTTTTCGTTTTCAGAAGTGAAGATTGGCGTTGTGCCGGCGTGTATAGGTCCATACGTCATCAACAAGATCGGTGAGGGGAGAGCTCGTGAACTCTTCATCACGGGTGAACGGATGGGCGCGGAGCGCGCCTGCTCTGTCGGACTGATCAACAAGGTCGTCGACGACGCTCAACTCGATGAAGAGGTTGCCCGGCTTGTTCATGCCATACGCACTTCAGGACCTGAAGCTGTGGCGACCGCGAAGCGATTGGTCAGCGAAGTCCCTCGTATGACACCTGAGCAGTTCAAGCCGTACACCGCCGAAATGATCGCCAAATTGAGGATATCGGCGGAAGGGCAAGAGGGGATGGATTCGTTTCTGAACAAACGTACGCCATCGTGGGTAGATTCGGGTAAGTCGAGCAAGGATAAGTCGTGAAGCCGCTATTTCACAAGATTCTGGTCGCCAACCGCTCCGAGATTGCTGTGCGAGTCATCAACGCCTGCCGCACGCTGGGGATTCCTACCGTAGCAGTGTACTCTGAGGCCGACGTCAATAGCAAACATCGTTGGCACGCTGACGAGTCCGTGTTGATCGGGTTGCCCGCACCGCGCGAGTCATATCTTGATATCGACAAGATCATTCGGGCGGCCAAGGACACAGGGTGTGACGCCATTCACCCCGGTTACGGTTTTCTTGCCGAGAATCCGCTTCTGCCGAAGCGCTGCGTGCAGGAGAAGATCGCGTTCATTGGTCCCACCGCGGAGGCGATGCGGCTCCTGGGGAACAAGATCGAGTCACGAATCAAGATGAAAGAGGCGGGAGTGCCGCTGATTCCCGGTATGACCGCAAGCGCGGTCGATCGGGGCGTCTTCAAGAAAGCCGCAAGCGAGGCCGGATATCCGGTGATAATCAAAGCTGCCGCCGGCGGCGGGGGAAAGGGGATGCGCGTCGTTCACGAAGAGAACCAGCTTGAAGCGGCCCTCGATGCGGCACGACGCGAGGCCGGAAACGCTTTTGGCGATGATACCGTTTATCTTGAGAAATACATCGCCAATCCTCGTCACATTGAGTTTCAAGTGATTGGAGATACGCACGGGACAACGGTCCATGTGTTCGAGCGCGAGTGTTCTATACAG
Source organism: uncultured Ignavibacteriales bacterium (assembly GCA_964540105.1). Taxonomy (GTDB): domain Bacteria; phylum Zixibacteria; class MSB-5A5; order GN15; family FEB-12; genus DATKJY01. The sequence goes on from CAZILL010000003.1 coordinate 61,642, forward strand.
CGGCGGCATCAGAAAATCATTGAAGAAACTCCCTCGGTAGCCCTCACACCCGAACTTCGTCAGCGGATGGGGGCCGACGCGGTGAAAGTGGCGCAGGCAGCACACTATACCAATGCGGGAACAGTTGAATTCCTGCTTGATGAGCAGGGACATTACTACTTCCTCGAAATGAACACGCGCATTCAGGTGGAACATCCGATCACGGAAATGGTGGCCGGGGTTGATTTGGTCCTGGAACAGATTCGGATCGCCGCCGGCTTGCCGCTATCGGAGTCATTCCATAGCCTCTCGCAACGAGGGCATGCCATCGAGTGTCGCATCTATGCCGAAGATGGCGAGAACGGTTTCCTGCCATCTACAGGCACAATAGTCTTATATTCTGAACCAACAGGTCCGGGGATACGCGTCGATTCCGGTGTGACGGCTGGTTCAGAGATCACGGTCAATTACGATCCGATCATGGCCAAACTTATTGTCCATGCGCCGACCAGAGAAGCGGCAATTATCAAGATGATAGACGCGCTCCATAACTACAAGATTCTCGGAGTGAAGACCTCAAAACGTTTTATGGTTGATGCCCTGAACCATCCCGAGTTTGCTGCCGGAAGAACGTTCACCAGCTTCATCGATACCCATATGGGGAAGCGCGAACTCGATATGACAGAGTATCGATGCATCGCGGTTTCGGCCGCTTCGGCGCTATTGCTGACGACGACGAATCATCATCATCCATCGCCAGGTGCGGCATTGGCACCTCCTGCCTGGGAGCTTATTGGAGACTGGCAGATCGGAGGGTCGATCTATGTCTAAGCGTGAATTCGTGATAGATGATGATACCATCGAGGTAGACAGCACCTTGAGCGGTGAGACGGTGTCGGCGATGGTAGACGCCCGGGTCATCAGCCTTCATCCTATCGGGTCGGGAATGTTTGTGGTCAACGGCGACGGGAAGCACCGGATGGTTGCAGTCGCACGACACAAAGGTATCTTCTACGTCGATGTTGATTCCGTGCTGATCGAGGTGCTCGAGTCGTCGGAGGATGGCTTCTCCGGTTCTGCGGGTGACCACGGTGCGGCCAAAGACAAGATCGTTGCACCGATGCCGGGGAAGATCGTCAAGATCATGGTCACGATTGGAGATATGGTCGAGTTGAAACAACCCCTGCTGATCGTGGAAGCGATGAAGATGGAGAATCTTGTGGTCTCGAAAGCTCGTGGAAAAGTCAGAGCAGTCAACTTTTCGGCTGGGGATCAGGTAGATACCGAGAAACCGATCATCGAACTTGACCTGGCTGAATAGAGCGGTGACCACGGTCGTTGTAGCGCACTTGCTAAGCGCTACAGAATCAAGCCGATCATCGCCTTAACGAACTGAACATCACTCGCTGCACCACTGGATATGTAGACAAACCTCCCTTCGAGGAACAGCCTACGGTGGTTGGCAGAGCCCACCTCAACACCTATCGCCGGAGAGACATAGGGATTGTTGCGCGCCGCCGAAGCCGCGTAACTATATGTGATGTGTACAACGCCGCCTCCAAGAGAAACGTAACTACACCCCGAGATTTCTCTCGGGAAACGCAGTTTCATTTCGATTCCTATAGACGCAAAGCGGGTGTTGCGGGAGCGAAGAAGAGCGCCGTGGAACGCATCATATGATAGTCGGCCGATGATGAGCAGATCGGATGAATTGTGGAACGGGGCGATGCCAATTCCGATTGTTCCGCCCAATCCGTAATCGGTACTCCTGGCGAATTCGCCCATACTGACGGCGACGCCTGCGCCAATGGCGAGTTCCGCTGCGCGGCACGCCGGCGTAATAGACGCGACCATCACGATCAGGCATAACGCGGCGATCGTCACGACAGCGCGCGCGCGTCGCGCTCTGAAAAGGATTCTCCAGATGCTGTGCATAGTGTATCCCGATTGTCCAATATAACAGAAGGTCGCGCTGGATGCAAGGAGAGGAATGCTGGCAGCCATCGCGTCTGAGTTGCGCGACGCTGTGCCGTTAGCACCAACCGGGTTCGGGGGGATCCCAGGTCAGTGGTTCAGTTCAGAAAAATCTCAATCCAAGAGTGATGGGAATAAATTCGGTCGTTTCTCTCTTGGTCGACACTTTTACAATACGTGCCTGGGCGAAGAGATTGATCATCGCGAACAATTTCAGTTCGAGCCCTCCTCCCACGTTGATGTAGAATCGGCTCTCGTCAAGTGAGGTGGCGTCCTTGAGCGCTTGTGGCGGCTGGACGACCGAACCCGCCAGGGTGACCAGATCGGTCGACGCAACTTTTGCTACGCCTGCTCCTCCGAGAAGGAACGGCCTGATCGGGGATCCCGGTATGCTTACTACTAAGCGCGCATCCATTCCGAAGAGCCAGACACCGCGTGTGCCGCCGCTGAGGTCGGTGAGGTTCTTCATGTCCAGCTTGAACTGATGGTATTCGGCCTTCATGACGAATTGAAGGTAGGGAAGAGACTTCATCCCAATCCCCGCCATGCCGTGAAATCCGTTCTTGAAGTAATCAGAAAAATCGGGCGGTGATGACGGAATCGAAACCAGTCCACCAGCGTAGATAGTCACAGGGGATTGAGCATTGCTCACACTGCCGAGCAGGAACGTCGCCAACGCGATAAGAAGTGACTTCTTCATGATCTATCTCCTTTGCTGTCTGGATGGCCCGACTTCGTGTCGGTCATCGAATTTAGTGCAAGTAGCCGCGCCTTCGGAATAGTGTCAACAAAAAGCCGGTGAGGGGCTGTTTTGTTGTTGACTGGAAGTTTCATGATGGACAATTTGTGTCGGTAAGGTAGTGGAACCAAATCAAGTTTACAGAAGGAGAAAGACCGTGAAGAAACTCGTAGTGACATCCCTGATCTTTGTGCTTGCGATTGCGTCGCTGGCGTCAGCGGAAGGTTTTGAAAAAGGGAAACTCTATCTGGGACCGACCCTGGGTCTGGCTTGGAGTGGATTCGGGTTTGGGGTGAGCGGCGACTATGGCATCGATAAGAACTGGGGCGCCGGAGGGGATATTTCGTATACCAGTTTTTCTGTTGGTACTGTGAAATGGACTTTTATTGGAGTCCTCGCTGCTGGTTCGTATCATTTCAAGATCGAAAACAATGCGAAGCTGGATCCGTATCTGAAGGCAGGTCTAGGGTATTACAAATGGAGTGACAATTACGATGGACCGGGTAGTGAGTTTGTGTCGACCTACAGTTCAGGTATAGGTTTTTCCGGTGCCGCTGGGTTGCGCTATTTCTTCTCACCAAAGATGGCAGGGCGCGCACAAGTAGGCGCTCCGTTCTACTTCGCTGTCGGTCTTGACTTCGTACTGTAGAACCTCTTCCATATGATACGAACCCTCCTCAGATTGCTGGGGAGGGTTTCTTGTTGGGGGATAAGCTTCCACTTTGAGCATTTCAAAGCCCAATTTGTGAAGCAATTCACTTGATTTGTCGGGAGGCTTCGTGTATCTTCGGTCTAAGCCTATAAACAGAGGTTAGTTTATTTGGAGGTTCACTGATGGCTGAGAGACATGATGCCTATATGATTGCGGCCTGTCGGAGTGCGATCGGCACTCTACACGGCGGGCTGGGGAGTTTAACCGCGCCGCAGCTTGGGGCGCAAGCGATCGCTGAAGCGATTCGTCGTTCGAGCGTTACATTAGCTGACATCGACGAAGTAATTATGGGACAGGTAGTTCAAGGCGGGTCTGGTCAGGCTCCAGCGCGCCAGGCAGCTATACACGGTGGAGTGCCACCCGAGGTTGCCTGCATGACGATCAATAAAGTGTGCGGTTCGGGACTTAAGGCAGTCATGCTTGCTGCGCAATCGATCCGTGCCGGTGACCAACACGTGGTCGTCGCTGGGGGTATGGAATCAATGTCGAGTACTCCTTACGTGATCCGGGGAGCGAAGACTGGTTACAAGTTCGGTCATCAGAAACTCGATGATATCATGATCACGGATGGTCTCTGGTGCAGCTTCAAGGACTGGCACATGGGGAGCGCAGCAGAACTGACCAGCCAGAAGGCGGGGATCGGTCGAGCTGAGCAGGATGAATTCGCGTTCAACTCTCATCGCAAGGCGGTTGCGGCGCAGAAGGGGGGAAAGTTCAAAGCGGAGATATTTGACATTCTGGTGCCGCAGCGCAAAGGGGACCCGATTCCGTTCAATGTTGACGAATGTCCTCGCTCGGAGATCTCAATGGAGGCGCTGGGCAAGCTGCGCCCGGCGTTTCAGAAAGACGGTACGGTTACGGCTGGTAATGCGCCCGGCCTCAACGACGGCTCATCGGCGGCGATCGTCGTGTCCGGCGAATACCTGAAGAAGAAAGGACTGAAGCCACTGGCTCGCATTGTCGACTATGCGGTCGCAGGGACCCCTCCGGAACTGCTCTTCTTCTCACCGATCTACGCGGTTCAAAAATTGATGAAGAAGATGAACGTGACGATCAACCACTGGGACCTGATTGAAGCCAATGAGGCGTTCTCGGTGCAGGCGCTTGCCGACGGCAAGGAGTTGGGTTGGGATTGGAATCGCGTGAATGTGAACGGCGGTGCGGTCGCACTCGGACATCCGATTGGGGCATCGGGGACGCGAATACTGACGACGTTGATATATGCCTTGAAGGATCGCGGCCTCAAGACCGGTCTGGCGACTCTCTGTCTTGGCGGTGGGAACGCGGTAGCGTTGGCAATTGAAATCTGTTAACCTATGCTTTGTTCACGGGAGTAAGGATTATGACCATTCACGATATCAAGCGGGTCAGCATCATCGGGAGCGGCACGATGGGGAACGGCATTGCCCAGGTGTTCGCGACCAATGGATACGAGGTCACGCTTATAGACATCAGGCAGGACTTTCTTGATCGCGCGCTGGCCGGAATAAGTAAGAGCCTCGATCGGTTTGTGAAGAAAGAGACCATTTCTGAAGCTGACAAGAACGCGGCTATCAGCCGGATCAGACACTCCACCGATTTGGGCGCGGCGCGTGATTCGCAACTGGTTATCGAAGCGATCACCGAGGACTTGAAAGTCAAACTGGACCTGTTCAAGAAGCTTGAAGAGCACTGCCCTCCGGACGTCATTCTGGCGTCGAATACGTCATCGTTACCGATCACGCAGTTGGCGGCAGCGACCAAACGAGCGGATAAGTTCATCGGAATGCACTTCATGAACCCGGTCCCAATGATGAAGCTCATTGAGCTTATTCGAGGCATCGCCACGAGCGATGCCACCTATGCGCTCATCAAAGAGCTATCGGTGAAGCTGGGCAAGACTCCTGTGGAGGTGAATGACTATCCCGGGTTTATTGCGAATCGCATTCTGATGCCGATGATCAACGAAGCCATCTACGCCCACATGGAAGGAGTAGGCACGGTGGCGGCTATCGATGAAGTCATGAAGCTGGGGATGGGGCATCCGATGGGACCGCTCACGCTGGCCGATTTTATCGGGCTGGATGTGTGTCTTGCCATCCTCGAAGTCATGCATGACGGATTAGGGGATCCGAAGTATCGTCCGTGCCCGCTACTCAGGAAGATGGTGCAGGCGGGATATCTTGGGCGCAAAACCGGACGCGGGTTCTATGTCTACGACTCTTGAGGAGGAACTTGATGGATTTTCAGCTTAGCGACGAGCACCTTGAATTCAAGAAGATGGCACGCGAGTTTGCCGACAAGCGAATTTACCCATACGCTCTTGAGTTTGATGAACAAGAAACGACCCCCGCGGAACTGATCAAGGAGTGCGCCGAACTCGGCTACTTTGGATTCACTGTACCGGAAGAGTACGGCGGCCTCGGGCTGAGCACGACCGCCTTTGCGGGCGTGTTGGAGGAGATCTGCGCGGCGTCGGCCGGTTTTGGCATCATGCTCTCGGTCCACAATTCCCTCACTTGTGAAATTATCGCCCAGTTTGGTTCGGAAGCTCTCAAACAGAAGTATCTACCGGCAATGGCTTCCGGCGAAAAGATCGGCGCCTATTGTATTACAGAACCGAATGCGGGCACCGATGTCGCGTCGCTAACGACCACTGCCCAGGATAAGGGGGATCATTTTGTCTTGAACGGCACCAAATCGTTCGTGACCAGCGCGATCTATGCCGGTGTGTTCATCGTCTTTGCGAAGACACGTCCGGAAGAAGGGCGCAAGGGAATCACTTGCTTTGTGGTGGACAGAGGAACGCCGGGCCTTATACTTGGGAAACCGGAGAAGAAGTGCGGCATCAAAGCCTCTGACACCCGCGAGGTGACGTTTGTCGATGCCGTCGTTCCCAAATCAAATGTGGTCGGCGAGCTTCAGGATGGATTCCGGATGGCTGTCTCGATTTTGAATTCCGGTCGGATCGGAGTATCCTTCCAGGCTATCGGCATTGCGCGCTCGGCGCTCTCTGAGGCCATCAAGTATGCGAAAGTCCGCAAGCAATTCGGGCAGGCGATCGCCAACTTCCAGGCCATTCAGTTCAAGCTGGCAGAAATGGCCACCCGTCTTGACGCGGCTCGCCTTCTTGCGTATCGCGCCGCTCAGCTGAAAGACGCCGGCCAGCAGTGTCATCGAGAGGCGTCGATGGCCAAGCTGTATTGCGCGCAAATGGCGAACTACGTCTGCAACGAAGCGGTGCAAATTCACGGCGGGTACGGCTATATCAAGGAATACGCGGTCGAGCGATATTTCCGCGACGCTCGAGTAACGGAACTTTATGAAGGAACCTCGGAGGCTCAGCGGATGGTCATTTCGAGAGATTTGCTGAAGGATTAGCCCGTGCTGGAGAAAAGACATCTCGAATACAGGGAGATCATCCGCGACTTCGCCTGCAAGCAAATCGAACCACTTGCGGTCACACTCGATCTGGAGCAGAGATTCCCGGAAGAACATCTTAAACCCCTGACCGAGATGGGGCTGCTAAGCATGATTATACCCGAACAGTACGGCGGGCGGCCAACCGACACGATCATGTATTCGATTGCCGTTGAGGAGATCTCCCGCGTCTGTGGATCGACTGGCATCATGCTCGCCGCGCACAATTCTCTGGGGACATTTCCGGTCGTCAAGTTTGGGACTGAGGCACAGAAGAGACGATATCTTCCCCGGGCTGCCAGCGGGGAGTTGATGGCCTTCGGGTTGAGCGAGGCAGAGGCCGGCTCCGATGCGGGGGGAACGAAGACCTTTGCGCGCAAAGATGGCGATCAATGGATTATGAACGGCAGCAAATGCTGGATCACGTCGGCAACCAAGGCGTTCGCGACGATTGCGACAGCGAAGACCTCGGAAGATCCCTCCGACACGAGAATCACCTGCTTCATTCTGGAGAAGGACTGGCCGGGATACGCGGTCGGAAAGAAGGAGAACAAACTCGGTTTGCGCGGATCGGATACGGCCTTCCTGCACTTCGATGATTTGAAGGTCCCGGTCAGCAATCAACTTGGCGAGGTGGGTCAGGGATTCAAGCAGATGTTGGTCACCCTCGACGGCGGGCGGATTTCAATTGGAGCGATGGCGCTGGGCTTGGGTCAAGGGGCATTTGATTGCGCTCTGCGTTATGCGGCTGATCGCGTGCAATTCGGCAAGCCGATTTCGCACAATCAGGCTATTCAGCACAGGCTTGCCGACATGTCGACCGAGTTGGAGGCGGCGCGCTTGTTGATCTATGAAGCGTCTCAATTGAAGGACTCCGGGAGACCGTTTTCGCGATTCTCAGCAATGGCGAAATTGTACGCCTCGGAAGTCGGGCATCGCGCGGCCGCAACCGCTATGACCATACTGGGGAGTGTTGGTTATCTCACTGGCTCGTATCCGGCCGAGAGGATTTGGCGCGATGTCAAGCTGTGCGAAATAGGTGAAGGGACATCGGAGATTCAGCGACTGGTGATCGCACGAGATCTGCTCAAGGAGATCGGCAAGCCGCTTTAGAGAAGTCTGCTGTTATGGGGGCGCATCGGTCAGTTCAACCGATACTTGAAGCGAGCTGTGCCAGATGCTGCACGGTCTCGTCTTCAAAACCGACCTCCTTTCGTATGGCATTACAACCTAACGACTTAATATTTTTTCGCGATAATCGACATGTGTTCGCCACAAACAGATAGAACTGCGCCGATTTTGATTGAAGTGATCTTCGGTTTTCTCTATCATTTAGTTAGTTAGCAAGTTTGACCCGGAGGTTTTTCGATGTCGGTGACAAAGACTGACTATATTTGGATGAACGGCACGCTCGTTCGCTGGGATGATGCCAAGATCCACGTGCTGAGCCACGTCATACATTATGGCTCTTCGGTTTTCGAAGGAATGCGGGTCTATAAGACTCCCAAAGGGCCCGCCGCGTTTCGTCTTCGAGATCATACGGAGCGATTGTTCGATTCCGCCAAGATTTATCGAATGGAGATTCCGTATTCGTGCGATCAGATTGACGAGGCAATCCTCGGTTTGGTCGGAGCGAATCGCATGGACGAGTGTTACGTGCGGCCAATCGTGTATCGGGGATACGGTACAGTCGGAGTTGATCCGAACGGCGCTCCGATCGATGTTTCGATTGCAACCTGGGATTGGGGTAAGTACCTGGGAGCGGAAGCGCTGGAGCGAGGGGTGTCGGTCTGCTTTTCTTCATGGACGCGACTTGCACCAAACACTCTTCCGACAATGGCCAAATCAGGTGCCAACTATATGAACAGTCAGTTGATAAAGATGGAAGCGATCACGCACGGGTATGTCGAAGGAATAGCTCTCGATGTAAACGGGCATGTCTCAGAAGGATCAGGGGAGAACATATTCCTGGTGCGTAAAGGAACGCTGATCACGCCGCCATTCTCAGCCTCGATACTTCCAGGGATCACCCGCAATTCGATTATCTGTCTGGCCCGTGATATGGGGATCGATGTCATCGAGCAGGACATCCCCCGCGAGGCAGTCTACCTTGCCGATGAAGTGTTCTTCACGGGTTCAGCAGCAGAAGTAACCCCGATATCGAAAGTTGACCAGATCACGATCGGAAGCGGTAAGTGTGGCAGCATCACCCGTCAACTGCAACGGGCGTACTTTGATATTATCGACGGGAAGGCAGAAGATCGTCACGGCTGGCTCACGCCGGTTCCGAAGTACAACAAAGTGGCAGTGTAGTGAAGATTGCGGTGGGCGCCGACCACAAGGGGTTTGCGTTCAAAGAGAAGATCAAGCAGTATCTCGCCAAGGTCGGCCACGAGGTGACTGATTTCGGCGTCATGTCGACCGAGTCAGTGGATTATCCGGACTACGGTCTTAAAGTAGCGCACGCAGTCGCGGACCACAAAGCTGACCTCGGCATTACGGTTTGCTGGACCGGCAACGGCATGAACATCACCGCTAACAAAGTGAACGGGATCCGCGCTGGACTGGCACTCTCGCCCGAGATGGCCATGTTGACTCGAGCGCACAATGATGCCAACGTGCTGACGCTTTCCTCAAAGTACACGCCCGAAAGCTCCCTGGAAGAGACCGTAGAGCTGTTTATTACGACGCCGTTTGACGGCGGACGGCATCTTGAGCGGGTGGGGAAGATCATGAACGCCGAGAAGAACTCATAGAGATCGGTTCCTTCGCGCAAAAACCCGCGAATACTTATAGAATGCATGGAGTAGGACAATGTCGCATCTCAAGTTAGTCGATCCGGAAATATATGAAGTCATGACCAAAGAGACGATTCGCCAGGCGACAAAGCTCGTGCTGATTGCGTCGGAGAATTATGTTTCCGAGGCAGTGCTCGAAGCCGCGGGCGGAGTAATGACAAACAAGTATGCGGAGGGGTACCCCGGGAAGCGATACTATGGCGGATGCGAATGGGTTGACGCGGCTGAGAACCTTGCTCGTGATCGCGCCAAACAGATATTCAAATGCGAGCATGTCAATGTCCAGCCGCACTCAGGTTCGCAGGCCAACATGGCGGTCTATTTCACCGTGCTCAAGCCGGGAGACAAAGTCATGGGTTTGGCTCTGCCGCATGGCGGACACCTGACCCACGGGCACCCGATAAACTTCTCCGGAATGCTCTACCAATTCACCGGATATGAGGTGGATCGTGAGACGGAAGTAATAGACTATGATCGCCTGATGGACCAGGCGAAGGAAGTTCAACCCAAGATGATTGTGTCCGGGGCGTCGGCTTATCCGAGATTTCTGGACTTCGTGAAAATGCGCGCCGTGTGCGACGCGGTCGGAGCGATCATGATGGTAGACATCGCTCATATCGCCGGCTTAGTGGCGGCGAATGTGCATCCGTCGCCTGTTCCGTATGCGGACTTTGTGACGACCACGACTCACAAGACGCTGCGCGGGCCACGAGGCGGGATGGTGATGTGCAAGGAGAAGTACGCTGCGGATTTGGATCGCACGGTGATGCCGGGGATACAGGGCGGACCGCTGATGCATGCGATCGCGGCGAAGGCAGTCTGCTTTGCAGAGGCTCTGAGTCCTGAGTTTCACGCATATCAGCGGCAGATTGTCGACAACGCCAAGGGACTGGCCGAAGCTCTGAAGGGGCGCGGTTACAAACTTGTGGCGGGTGGCACAGATACTCACCTCATGTTAGTCTCGTTCATCGGCGATCCGAATCTCACCGGTAAGAAGGCGGAGCAAGCGCTCGACAAGGCCGGTATTGTGGTGAATAAGAACACTGTTCCGTTTGACCCCGAGAAGCCGTTTGTGACCTCGGGTATACGTATTGGAACACCATCGATTACCACGCGGGGAATGAAGACCGGTGAGATGCCTGTGATCGCAGAGTTTATCGATCGGGCCATAAAGAATCGCAAGGATGACGCCGCGCTTGCGGGAATCGCAAACGAAGTCGCGTCCTTCGTGAAGAAGTTTCCTCTTTACGCGGACCGACTTGCGTAGAAGGACAGCCTAAACGGATCCTGTCGTACGCGGACGCGTCCGACTCTTCAGGACATCTCGATCGGTTGCGATGAATCCCTGACTCCGCATTGATTCTGCCAAACGTGACGATAAACGTCCTCATTGAAGTCTATTTTCGACAGAAATAGACCGAAATCACGCAGAAACCTGTTGACGTCTTGCCCGCGGAGCGCGATACTAAACGTAGTAAATTTTACCCACAAGCCGACGTTGATGATTGCTCGCTGGAGTGTGACTTCGTTCGCACGAACAAGAATGACATCAGAGAGGAGGTAGACTGCTCAGAAGAGTTAATCCACACAAACGGTAACGCTGCCGAATTGCCGACAACTCGCATCTGCATCCCTTAGAGCGCACGTTGCGGCAGCCTGATAACAAGCATCCTTTTAGCTGGTTCGGGAGTTGAAATGAAAGCAAGACAGGTATGGACAGCAGCAATGGTTGTTGCGATTCTTGCCCTGTGTGTCGGGACAGCCACGGGAGCAGATATTTCGGGGTACAAGTTTGAAGATCGCAACGGTAATGGCGTTTGGGAGCCGGGGCTTGGAGAGGCCGGCTTACCGGGGATACCAATTCAATTATCGGGTACCGACGATTTAGGAGCTCCGGTAACGCTGAATACTGTGAGCAGCCCGGGCGGCCTCTATGGGTTTTATAACCTGAGAGCAGGGAACTATCGGGTCGTGGAGCAGTGCTACCACAGGTGGGCACCGACCTTTCCAACGAAAGTCTTTTACACGCTCAACGGGGTTGTCGCTATTGATGTTATCACCAACCTCAATTTCGGCAACGACACACTCTGCTCGGAGCCGACGGGGAATTACACGTTTCTGTACAACGATAAAGACAATTTTACGGGACCAGAGCCGACCACACCCGGAACGGGGTTGGCGACCTTTCTGGCCACCAATCCGGCCGTCAACCACGACTTCGACCGGCCAACAGTGAATCAGTGGTGGGGGACGACGCTGGCCTTCAACATTCCGGAGCCGTGCTATGTCCTGAATGCCGAACTCTGTATTCATGTCAGGGCCAGCAACGGCGGTTCCGCCAACGACGGATTCGCACTGGGGGATTACGATCAGGATGGCCGTATCTACAGCACGACTTTCACGGACTTGTATACGATTGCCTATCCGGCGGGGGACCACAGCTGGGACCTCGGAGATGAGATGACGATCTGCCTGCGGTTGGACAGTCTGCCCTACAACCCAACCGGGCCCTGGTTTCCACTGAATATTCTGGCGGCACTGCAGGACGGTGATATAGATGTGTTCCTGCAGGACGACACGGAAGTTGACTGGCTGGAGCTGCGCATCGAGACCTGCTGTCCGGGCTTTTGCTATGCTGATGGTGACGTCAACAACAGCGCGCCGCCGCTGGCTCTCAACGACTTTAGTTACCTGGTCAATTTCGTTGACTTCAACGGCCCGGTGCCGCCTGTTCCGTACAAGTGCGACCTGAACGGTGACGGCATCATCAACGGTGGCGACAAAACCGTCTTTCAGAGTTACCTGACTTCCGGCATAGGCGTGTTTGCGCCGTATGGCGGCTATCCGGTTCCATGTCCGTGCGACCCGATGCTTAACCCGATGCCGGACTCAATTGACATCTTTGGGAATCTGCATGTTTCAAGCGGGACCTCGATCCTTGATTCTTCGGGCGGCGCACTTCATGTGACAAACCGGTACCAAAGACAGATGGATGGTGTTCAGGTAAGAAATCTCACCAGCTGGAGTTGGTATGGGGAGCTCAGTCCCCTCGATCCACTGGGCACGCTGCCGATTGGAGCCAGAGTCACGGTATACGATCCCGGAGACGGCAGTTGGGGGGACGATACACTGAAGATTGCCCAGACGAAAACAGGCGACAACACCTGGGATTTGTCTGCCGTGACGAATGGCATAAAAACAATGATACGCGCGTTTTATGATGGGGACACTCTCATGGTGGATAGCTGTGAGCCATGGTGTGCCTGGATCTCCCTCGGTACGCTGGCCGGAACCTGGAAGGTTGTAGAGGGGGAAACTGAAGTACTATCTCCGACGGGTATCTATCCGACGGGCTTCAAAGGGTCGACTACAGGCAAACCGCCGACACTTGCCTGGGTGTTCCCTGAGTCGCATCCGATCTGGACTTGGCCAGGGCATGGCATAGCGGGCGTGCCGATCGATGGGCTTGAAGTCACGTTCGAGAGTGTGCCGCCGTACCGCGATACGCTTAAGTCCATATACATACTGGCGGACAGTATCCAAACGTTTTCGATGCGCGCCGGCAGTACGGCCGAGCCGGATACCTTGGACATCTGGAGAGTCAGGAACATTTCACTGGGGTTGGCGCACCTGAGCCTGGCGGGCGGGAACCTCAAGGTCTCGAATATGGGCCCAACCTACGGCGACGGCGTGGTGCAACAAATCGGCAGCAGGCGGTCGTGGGACGCGACGCTGGCGAACCCCGATCAGGGAGATACGCTTCCAATCGGGGCTAAGCTGGCGATCGATTTCCGGGGGACAGTCGGTGCTGCGCCTGACCAGTGGGTGATGCAGATGTCACAGAAGAAGACGGGTGTGCGTCAGTGGCTACTCGATGTCAAGTCTGTCGCAACAAAGTATACAGTCAATGCGATGCGGAACGGCGCGCAGGTGTTCCATCGCACGGGATTGACTGTCGCTGATCTGGGCACGATCACAGAACCGGCCGGCATGTTCAAGTCACCGGATGGGGTTTACCCAGCTGGATTCAAAGGGTCGTCTACGGGCAAGCCTGCTGGAATGGCCTGGTCTTACCCGTCCGGCCCAGATGTGACGTGGAACTGGCCCGCTCAGGGTGTGGTGGCGATGGCGATTGACCAGCTCGAGGCGATCGCCGAAGGGACGTATCCGATCGGACCGCCGTCGGGGGCAGCTGCAGTGGGCGAGCTGTCTCGAGTGATCATCACGGCGCACGACATTCCGGCCCTTGAATTCGACTCGGTGTGGGTCTACTGCTGCATGGGTACAACCGGCAACACGGATGGCTCCATGGACGATGTCGTAGACATTTCCGATGTGTTTGCGGTCGTGGATTATCTCGGCGCGAGCATTCCGTTGTCGACATGTGCTCTGGAGAACGACGCCAATATCGACGGCACGATTGATATCGGTGATCTGTTCGCGGTGATCGATTACCTGAGCGGTGTGGTGGGGCTGCCACCATGTCCGTAGTGAGTAGGTCTTGACCTAACCCCCCAGCCCCCTTCCCGACACGGGAAGGGGGAGGAAGGGTTGGGTCGATTTGGCAATTTGTTTAACGGGATTGTAACCCCTCACCCCTGTCCCCTCTCCCACGCGTGGGAGAGGAGGATGTTGAGTCAAGGCGGTGCGTACGTTGCGCCGGTTCTTGTCCCTGTTCAACGGGGATTTGAACTGGCGCTTTCTCTGTGTAAACTGGCCGACTCGTTTGGGTTCTTGACCTAACCCCCGTCCCCCTTCCCGACACGGGAAGGGGGAGAAAGGGTTTGGTCGATTTGGCGATTTATTTAACGGGATTGTAACCCCTCACCCCTGTCCCCTCTCCCACGCGTGGGAGAGGAGGATGTTGTATCAGGTCAAATCTCCGACAGACAGGGAGCTGGGAATGCTGTGCCTAGCCCCAAAAGTTGCTTGCGGGTGTGTGGAAAAGCCTGCAATTTGCTGCCGCTTCGATGATTGGCCGGAGTGGTGGAATTGGTAGACACCAGGGACTTAAAATCCCTTGCTTCCTAACGGGGCGTACCGGTTCGAGTCCGGTCTCCGGCATATGTTTCAGGCAAAGAGAAAGCCCCCGCCGATCGGCAGGGGCTTTCTTTCAAAGTCGCGCTCTGCTGGATGCGCTTAGTGTGCGCGAAGATAGTTGATCGAACTCCAGATGAGGTCGTGAGCGTACTTGAAGTTGTGAATACCCTCTGATCTGTCCTCTTCGAGCATCACAAAGTTCCAGATGGCGCCAGCAATATTCTTGTCGGCAACAGTCACAGTCTTTGGCGCATACGTGGTGTCGGTGCCGGTCACGGTTCGGGTCAACAGACTCTTGCCGACCAGAAGCACGGCCAGAGAATCCATCATGCCGTGAAATTCCGTCTGGTACCCTTCGACCTTGCCGTCCTTGTCAAAGTCATAGGCCGTGTTTGCAGCGTCGGCGATGAAGTTGAAGGAGGCTGTGGCTTTGGCATGGCACGGTGTGCAGACGTTTACCATGGTATAGCCGGACTCTTCATCCACCATGTTGAAACTGTGACCGCCGATCTTGTAACCGTCATGAACCTGCGGATTCCCCATGTGGCAGCCGATGCAGGCGTCGGTGATCGCAGTCGAGTGTGTGGAAGTGTTGTAAGTTACGCCGGCAAATTCGTAGCCGCCAGTCTTCTGAATCAGATCCCCCTGGGGGCCGTGGTGCGGACCGAAGCGATTAGTGACCTTTGCACTGTCGATGACGCTCACCGCAACCGATGTGCGATTATGATGACAGACGACACACAAGTTCGACTTGCCATGATCGAAAACGACGCCGTTGGCAAGGGTGTAGGCTTTTGTTGTGCGCATGTCCAACGACCCGGTCGAGTGTGGCGCATGGCACGTGAAGCAGTGAATGGCGCTGGCGTTTTCATATGGTCCCGCGATCTTTGCCGAATCGACCCAGAGGACGAATCCCTGATGATCATGGCAGCGGGTACAATCGGTACCGGCGCCGCCCCGGTTGGTGTAGTCAACGCTGGTCCCGGAAGCGTGAATCGAGTTCTGCCACTCGCCCTCGGCCTGCTGCAGCTTGCCGTCGAAATCATTATGGCAGGTCATGCAGGCGTCGGCCCCGAGGAGGCTATTATCGTAGTTATTGACTACGTTGGTTACTTTGCGTTCGCACCCGGCAGCCAGGATCAGTATGACAGCCATCAGGGCGACGATCAGTTTCGAGGTTTTCATTGCATCTCTCCTTAGAAGCTCAAGTCCTTAGTCAAATTCACTTCAACGATATTTGCGGTGTAGTACGAGTTCGTGACGATGAAGTCATCATAGTTGAACACATTGTAGCGAACCTCGACATGATGATTGGCCAGGAAGGCATAAGTCAGGCCAAAATTGAGGTTGAATTTCTCGATGTCGATGTCGCGTTTACTTCGATAATAATTCCAGCCGAAGTCGGCCGCGAGATTCTTGTACGCGCGAGGTGAAATCGTTCCTGAGACGACATGATCGGCAAACTCAAAACTAACGGTGTCGCTCCGATTCTCGAATGTGCCCCGGTTGTATGCATAGCCGACGACGATCGATCCCCACTTTTCGTTCGTGAGATTCAGATCGGACGACAGGGCATTGTAGTCCACTTTGCTTCGGATATCAGCGTTCTTGCGGGAACGACCCTGCCATTGAATGGAGAGGTTGCACCCTTCTCTCGCGCTATAACGAGCCGCGAGCATTTGACGAGTCAGGTCCTCATTGCCCAGGAGAGTGGAACCTTCGTCGACGCTGTTTGTCCGTGTGGCGACGTTCCCGCGGAAGTACCAGCGGTCGTTCGGCCTCAGCCAGCCGTTAGCCAGAACACCTGAGGAGCTGGTCTTATTGATAAAGTCATCGGCAATCTGGTACTCGTAGCCGAGCCGCACTCCACCGAGACGCCCCCAATTCTTGCCGAGTGAGGTCGTGTGCAGAATGTGATCAGTTTCCGATGTGGAAACCTGATAGGCGCTGGCAGGCGTTGTGTAGCCATACACCAATCGATAATCGAATACCATGCTCTCCGGCAACGTCACTCGTCCTCCGAGCCAGAACTGATTCGAAGTCAGTTTCTCGTCAGTATCTTGAATCTTGTCCTGGCGGTACTTGTATCCACCGGATAGAGTGAGCCTGTCGACTCGTGGGACTTTGGAAAAAAGTGACACTGTGAAGTTATCGGCTGTCCGATCGGTGTTGGTTGCAGTCTTGTCGTCGAAGGCATAGTGACGATATTCGGTGCGAAGCATACCGAAGCGATCGCCAACCTGCATGCCAGCGTTGAAACTCGTGTGGTCATAGTCGGTGTTTCGCACGGTCATTTCAGTGGCCGGGGAGAGGGTAGGAAGAACGTCACCGTGCTTCATGGTCACGCTGTAACCGCCGAAGAATTTTACCCAGCGAATCGGCTGCACACTCCCCTGAATGTCGGTATGGTTGCGGCGCGTGAAATTGCCACCGTTGAAATCATGGAAACGCCGGTATTGATTGTTAGCCGCGCTCAGGTTGAACAAACCACTTTTCCCATACGATATCCGGAGGTTACGGTTGTTCAGTGTGATGTTCCTCAGGTCCGCGGTTAAGGCCGATCCGTCGGCAAAGTCAATGCGCCAGTCCTGAAGTGACAGGGCCGGACCTTCGTACCAGTTGTACGTTTCTTGATTGACCGCCATGCTCCCTTCCTGATCCATGTACGTATAGCCGACCTTTACTTTTCCTCCGCCATCGGCCCCGAGGATCACAATTGGCGTCAATATGCAGACGATCAGAGCGAGAAGTACGGTTCTCTTGAGTTTATCTGTTTTCATGGTTGCACCTCTCTATCGAACCGTATAGTGGCAGTAGCAGTTAGCCCCACCGAGCAGGGCAGGGAGGTTTTCGTCCAGTAAGCGGCGATCTGCAAACGAGCCGTGAGCGCCAGTATGACATACCACGCAATCGATCTTAGCCCAGGCTGCGCCATGCTGAACACTCTGCAGATGCTTTGGAACCGAGTGGCACTGCTTGCAGATCTGATTCACCGGCTGTTTGAGAAGACGGTCGTTGTCACTGCCGTGAGGGTCGTGACATTCGATGCAGGCGCCACCATTCACATCGCTGGAATTCGAGGCTGCGTGCTCATACGGGAATGGACCACCCTGTTCAGGATGACAATTCTGGCACGTGCGATCATCACCGAACGCATAATTTTGGTCTGTCCTGTGTGAAAATCGATGACAGCTGAGGCAGGTCATGGTTCCTTGTCGGACCGGGTGGTTCGACCGTTTCATGAAGGATCCCTTTGTTGCTGTATGGCAGGTCAGGCAGAAGTCGGCACTTTCATCGAGAAGCTGCGACGATGCCGTGTTGTGGACTTTGTGGCACGAAGCGCAATTAGTCTGCTGAGAGGAATGAATGTCGTAGCCATAGTTGTCCAGCTGCTGATGAGGAAGGTGGCAGGTGCCACAGGCTTCGACAGCGTCCTTACCGGCCAAGCGTGCGGGATTCCCGATATTCTCGACGGTCGGATCCCCAACATGTTGCTCACTTCCCGAGTGGCAGCTCGTGCACTGCAAAGAGATCGCCGGCGCTTTGACTTCGGCGCCAAGAATGTGCGGACCCTTGGCGAGGGATCGATCATACCCGTCATGACATCCCAGACAGTCTGCGCTTGGTACTAGCCCACTGTCCGCAAATCCATGGACGGGAAGAGCGAACAAGGCGATTAGGACAGATACCAGGGCTCCTGCCGAGTTCAGTATCTGCAAAAATGTTCGTTTCATCCTGTTCTCCGATAGCTTGAGTCTAAATGTCATCGTAACGTCATTTTCGTTTCCCTTGTATCGGCAGATTCGTCAGGACTTAAACGATCCTTGTTGAATAAGAACAGATTAGCGGGATGATTATGTACGTTTACGTAGACTATTAGTCCGTGCTTGAGATATCGCGTGTCATAACAAGGAGTTACGCCGTAACGAACCAGGATGACTCGACCGTAAAACGACGACAAGATTAGTTATGTATTTTCGATACAAGAAGTTACGTGAGTGTTGGAAGCACCCCCCTCAACCACCCTTCTGGCAGTTCTCCCCCGTGAGGAGAAGAGGAAGGGATGAGGGATTTGCGACCTTGCGAAGCCCTTTCGACAAGCCCTTATGCGTGGATGAGCATAGGATGGAAGATGGAAGAGGGTCGCGGAGGTCAGTCGAAGATTTTGCCGGGGTTCAGGATTCCGCGGGGGTCGAATTGGTGCTTGATGAGGCGCATCAGTTCGAGGCTGTCCTGATGTTGGGATTGAAACAGCTCTTTGTGGCCGAGCCCGATCCCATGTTCTCCCGAAATCGAGCCGCCCACTTCGACAGACTTTCTGATAATGAGATCATTGACACGATTAGCGGCTTTCCATTCACTGCTATTCTTCCTGTCGGCAATCATGAGGGCGTGGAGCAAACCCATTCCTACATGCCCAAAAGTGAATATTGTCACCCCGGCCCGGTCGGCCAGGTCGTAGCAGAATTCGACGATCTCGGGAAGCCTCGAGATGGGGAAGGCGACGTCGTTGCGGATGATGCTGCATCCCGGACGGAAGTGCTTGACGGCGTCAGTTGCCCAATGACGGATTTCCCAGGGACGATGTCCTTCGGAAAGAGTCAGTGAGGAACCTCCGAGCTCGACACAGATCGCCTCGGCAGTGGAGTTGTTGGCATCGGTTGCAGTTTGGGGGCCGTGGAATTCCAGGAAGAGGCAAGGGACCTCTTCGAGCGCATAGCCCTTCAAACGATTTAGCGCGCTGATCAATCTGCGATCAAGAAACTCAATGGCAGCCAGGTCGAGCCCACAGCGACGCATGTCGGAGACTGCTTTCGCCGCCGAGATTTCGGAGTCAAACCGATACGCAGCCTGCAGTCGGTGTTCCGGAATCCCCTCAAGCTTGAGCGTAACGCCGGTTACTATCGCCAGGGTACCTTCGGAACCGCAGATCAAATCCGTCAGATTGTAACCAGAGGATCGCTTGATGGCCCGGCTACCGAGTCGAAGGATTTCACCGGAACCGGTGACGACGGTAAGGGCAAGCACGTATTCCCGAGTTCCGCCGTACTTGACTGAGTAGATGCCGCTGGCGTTGGTTGACACCATTCCCCCGACGGTCGCGACGTCGCCCGAACCGCCCGGTGAGGGAGGGAAGAAGAGCCCCTCGCGTTTGAGTCGCTCATTTAGGTGATCGTAGATAATCCCGGGTTCAACCTCCACTTGAAGGTCGTCGGGCCACAGGTTGACAACGTGGTTCATGCGGCTGAGGTCCAGAACAATGCCTTCGCGTGAGGGAATAGTAGAGCCTTCGAGTGCGCTGCCGGCCCCACGCGCTGTGATTGGGGTTCCCTCGGCGGCACACATCGAAACAACCGCGGAAACCTCTTGTGATGTCAGGGGCCAAAGAACCGCTATCGGAACGACCGGAGGGCTTGATGATTCGTCGTGGGACGCAACTGAAAGATGATCGGGGTGGGTTGAAAACCTATCGTGCGGAAACAGGCTGGCAAGCCGCTGAACAATTTCCAAGTGTCGATTCACTTCCTCGCTGCACCTTTCGTTCACCACAGGAACTCCTAAGTGTAAGCGATCGACGTGTCAAAAGGAAACTTCTTTTGCTGTCGAACCATTTGACTCAATTGGGGAACGTGGTTACTTTGACGATCCGAGGAACGGCGACGCGATGCCGATCGCCATGACCATGACAATGCCAAGAGCGAATAGAGAATGCGAGAATCGAGGAGAAGTATGAAACAGAGCAAACAGGACCACAAGGTCAGCCATGCGCACCTCAGCGAGCATCAGTCGGCCTTTGACAACGCCCTGAAGCAGTTTGACCGCGCCGCGAGGATCATCAAGCTGACGCCAGACCAGGTAGCGATCATCAAGGAGCCGCGCAAGATCACGGAAGTGAAGATTCCTGTACGTATGGACGACGGCTCGGTGCGAATCTTCAAGGGGTATCGGGTGCAGCATAATATTGCGCGCGGCCCCGCCAAAGGGGGCGTCCGATTTCACCCGGACGTCAATCTCGATGAAGTCAAGGCGCTCGCGTTTTGGATGACCTTCAAGTGCGCCGTTATTGGCATTCCTATGGGGGGCGGCAAGGGGGGTGTCATTGTCGATCCGCGCAAACTGAGCGCAGGAGAACTGGAGCGCTTGTCACGACGTTACTTCGCCGACATGATCGAGCTCTTTGGGCCCGACCGCGATGTGCCGGCTCCCGATGTCAATACGAACCCGCAGATCATGGCCTGGTTCATGGACACATATTCGATGCATTACGGCGGGGATTATCTTCCTGCAGTTGTCACCGGCAAGCCGCTTGAGTTGGGGGGATCACAGGGGCGCAATTCGGCGACGGCGCAAGGGATGGTGTTCTGCGTTATTCGAGCCGCGGAGCATTTGAAGATGAAACTTCCCAAGGCGAAGATAGCTATTCAGGGTTTTGGTAATGCGGGATCATTTGCGGCACTGCTTCTGCATGACCAGGGATGTGTGATCCAGGCGATCTCCGACATCGATGGGGCCTTCTATTCCGAAGAAGGAATCGACCCTCGGTTGGCAATCAAGCATGTTGAGAAGAATGGGACACTCAAGGGCTTCGATAAGGCGGCCAAGATCAAACGGCTTGGCGATCCTCTGAAACTTCTTGAACTGCCGGTCGACATTCTCATCCCAGCTGCCCTCGAGAACCAGATAACCGGCGAAAACGCAGGAAAGATCAAAGCCCGAATCGTGGCGGAGTGCGCGAATGGACCCTGCACTCCTGAAGCCGACGATATTCTCGAGAAGAGGAAGACTTTCGTCATTCCTGACATCCTCTGCAACGCAGGAGGGGTAGGGGTGTCGTATCTGGAGTGGGTGCAGAACCGGATGGGGTACTACTGGACCAACGAGCGCGTTCAGGAGGATCTGAAGCGCATGATGGAAAAGGCATTTGCCGACGTTCTGGAGACGGCGCTCACGCACGAAGTTCCCATGCGCACGGCAGCGTTCATCATTGCGATTCAGCGAGTGGCCAGAGCTGCCGAGCTTCGCGGGCTCTACGCATAGTATTCACTCGATCAAAGCAGAAGAGAAGGCTGTCGCATGGATGGCCTTCATGCTCATGCTCGCTTGAGCAGGGGGTGTGATCGGGAGTTTGACCCGGTCGGGCTGGCAACACGGATGTCGTGCGCGAGATGCACTGACGCGTAGGCGTCTTTGATCCCGAATCCATTTCCTTCGAGGGTACGGCGATAGACCTCGGTATGGAGCTCAGTGAAGCCCTCGGAAAATTCGATCTCAGAGCCGTCGATCGTGATTGAGCGAAACGTAGATTGCCCCTTTTGAATCGCCTCGGCAGGCAGATCTTCATCGTTGATTGAGAGATACCACTGAATCCGGGCGTGCTCCAGCTCAAGAAATCCGGCAGCGGTACGAGGGGCGCTCGCGTGGACTTCACTCGACTGGACCGGCCCGAAGAGCCAGATCAGGAGATCGAAGAAGTGAATGCCAATGTTCGTGGCTAAACCGCCGGATCGTTCCACTTGACCCTTCCAGGATACGAGATACCAGCCGCCACGAGTCGTTACGTACGTCAGGACTACGTCGTGCTTATTGGTCTTGCTCTCCCGGGCGAGTTGATCGTGAAGGGCTATCAATGCCGGGTGAACTCGAAGCTGCAGGATGGTGCTGACCCTTTGGCCGCTTTCTTGTTCGAGTTCCATGAGTGCGTCGAGATTCCAGGGATTCAGCGCCAGGGGCTTCTCACAGATGGCATCCGCCCCGATTCTGAGGGCAAAGCGAATGTGGGCGTCGTGGAGGTAATTCGGCGAGCAGATCGAGACAAATTGAACCCTGTGTTCGTCACCCATCCGCCGGAGTTTTTCGACGTGGCGATCAAACCGTTCGAATTCAGTGAAGAACTTCACGTCAGCGAAGAACCGATCGAGGATGCCGACCGAGTCGTTGGGGTCGACGGCCGCTATCAACGAGTGGCCGGTATCCTTAATAGCTTTCAGATGACGCGGGGCGATGTAGCCGCCTACGCCCGTGATTGCAAATCGTTTGGACATCAGAGCTCCTTCCAAGCGTGCCTTCATGATCTGTCTGTGTGCCACGATGAGGGAGGCGCGGGCACGCTATGACCGGGGCCATGATATGCAATGTTGACAGTGTTTGCAACCTGTCTTCTGCGGGGTCAACGGGCTTGCTGTGAATAGCAATGGTACGGGCGAAGATGCACGGACTCTAAGTCGCCTGCTCGGGAATCAGCGCTCGGTCCAGCTCACGCCTGACGGCGGCTGCAATAGCTCTGCGGCTCAGAGGTTTCTTTACGAACGCCCCGGCGCCCAGTCGCTGTGCGTCGTCGACCCTGTCTGACTCCGAGAAGCCGGAAACAATGATCGCTTTCTGGTCGGATCTGATGAGCAACGACTGTCGGTACGTCTCTGTTCCATCGAGATCGCCGGGCATGATCATGTCCAGAAGCAGAAGATCGTACGCTTCTTCTCGCAAGAGTTCGATTGCCCTGGTGCCACTCTCACAGACCGTTACCTCGTATCCGAGCGTGGTCAGAAGTCGTGCGGATACGTCGCGCTGGATTTCGTCATCATCCACAATCAGGATGGTCTCGTCTCCGAGCAGTACTTCATCTGAGGCGGCTTCACTCAAGGCGGCCCGGGTGATCGGGAGATAGAGATAGAACGAGGTGCCCACTCCGACGGTCGTGCTCAGATCGATATGTCCGTCGTGATCCTTCAGCACGGCGTCGACCACGCTCAGGCCGAGACCGGACCCGCGCCTTCGGTCGGTCGATTTGGTCGTAAAGAAGGGATCGAAGATTTTCTGGACTACATCCTCCGGAATGCCGCACCCGGTGTCGGAGATGGTAATCTTCGCGTATTCCCCTCGCGGCACGCGACCGTAACAGATCGTGGTGTCATCAACATAGTAGTTTTCCGTCCTAATTGACATCCTTCCAATGTCCTGCATCGCATCACGAGCGTTGACAAGAAGGTTCATGACCACCCGATGAAGTTGAGCCGTGCCCCCTTTGACATTCATCAAGTCATCCGCCAGAGTTGTTTCGATGACCAATGTGTCAGGAATCGGGATCATGTCCCGAAGCACGTCGTGCACAAGTTCGTTGAGATTCAGGATTTCGAGATTATAATGCCCTCGTCGACTCAGAGTGAGTAGCTGCTGATTGAGATCGGCAATCTTCTGCGCAGAGTCTTCGATGGCGTCGAGAAATTCGATCCCGGGATCACCGACGGGCAGTCGCTCTCGGATCAGCTCCGGGTAAGCCATTATCGGCGCCAGCATGTTGTTGAAGTCATGCGCCACCTGACCGGCAATCTTGCCCGCAGCTTCAAGCCGCTGGGCGCGCGACTCCAGATCCTGCAAGCGTCTATTCTCAGTAATATCAATCACCGCCCCAAACGCACCACGATAGTTCTTTTGATCGTCAAATCGAGGCGAGATGGAAGCCAGGAGCGATCTTTTGCGTCCTCTGGCTGTGGTTATGTCGATTTCGTACTGAGTGGAGAGTCCCTGCTTCCTGAGATCTGTTTGGGACAGGACTTTCGGGCGCTGTTCGACGGAAACAAAGTCGAGCAGGCATCGACCGACCAGTTCCTCGCGTGATGCGGCCTCAAAAAGGTCAACAAAAGCCGGGTTGCAGTATTGGATAACTTCAAACTGATCAACGACTCCGATTCCTTCCATAACCGAATTGAACAATTGATGATAGCGGCTCTCTGATAGCCGCAGTTCTTCCTCGGCTCTTTTGCGCACGGTAATGTCCCGCAGAAAACCCACAAGCAGTCCGCCCCGGTCAGGGAGAGACTGGATGCTGATTTCGACGTCGAAGAGGCTCCCGTCTTTGCGGCGATGACGAGACTCAAAACGATCAGCGCCGTGCGCGAAGATTCCTTGGATGCGCGCGGCCACCTCTGTGGGGGATGTCAGATCGATGTCCGTAACATGCTTCGTTAATAGCTCCTGCTCAGTATAGCCACTCATGTGGCAATAGGTGTCGTTGACCTCCAGGAGGTTTCCCCGCACATCCGTCACCCAGAAGCCATCCATTGCGGTGCGAAGTATGGTCCTATGTTGCTCCTCACTTTCACGCAGAGCATCTTCGGCCCGTTTGCGCTCGGTGATGTCCAGATAGGTTCCCAGCACCCCGACGACCGTGCCACCTGCATCGCGGAGGGGAACTTTGCTCGTCAGGAGATGGATCTGTTCTCCTGAAGGGGTAGTCTGAGGCTCTTCAAACAGGAGTTTGGTTAACCCTGTTTCGATTACAGAGCGGTCATCGGCTTGGTAGAGTTCGGCTTGCTCCTTCCAGCCCATAACATGGTCATCCTTGCCAATGAGCTCCTCCGGTCTCTCGAAGCCTGCATCTCGCGCAAATTGCGCATTGCAACCCAGGAACTTCAGACTCCTGTCTTTCCAGAACACGCGTACCGGTATAGAGTTGAGGACGGCATGAAGAACTTCGCGCGATTCCCTCAGCGCCTCAACATCTCTCCTGCGGTCGGTGATATCCTGGACGTAACCGAGGTAGTGAGTAACGACGCCTTCGGGGTTGCGGATTACGATCGTGAAGTCATACAACCACCGATATTCTCCGTCGGCTCGCCGCAGCCGATACTCCTGCTCGAACATCGGAATCTTCTCGAGAGTGTACCTCTCGACCTCCTGTGCCACGCGCGCGAGATCGTCAGGATGTACTAGATCGGCGAAAGGAGGATCGGCGCTCATCAGCGCTTCTGCGCGATGGCCGAATTGGTTGAACACGTTGTGGGACACATATTCCACGGGCCATCCGCTGGTTGCCCGCCATTTGAAAACAACAGTCGGCCCTCCAACAAACAGTCGTCGTTCTTCCTGCAGGGCGTTTTCAGCGTTCCTCCGTTCGGTAATGTCCCGCAGAAAAGCGACTATGCGTCCTCCTTCGATTGGCAGGTACTGCACCTGCACTTCGACGTCAAAGACGCTGCAATCCTTGCGACGATGACGAGTTTCAAAGCGATCCAGACCCAGCATGCTGACTCTTTGGAAGTGGACTGCGACATCACTTGCGGACTCACAGGCCTCGAGGTCGGAGACACACATCGTTTTCAATTCTTGGACACTATAGCCGCTCATGCGGCTATACGCGTCGTTAACCTCAAGCAAGCGCCCGTCAAGATCGATCAAGCAGAAACCATCCATGGCCGTTTCGAGAATGGTTCGGTGCCGATCCTCACTGATGAGCAGCGCCGCCACTGCGGAGTCTCGCTCAAAGACTCTGCGTCGAATCTTGCGAAGCGCGAGAGCCAAGAACGTAACTCCGATCAGCCAAATTAGTCCCAGCGCAGAGGTGTGCTCGAATATCTCGCTGCGAGCTTGAGCGAAGTAAGGTTCGGCCGCAACCGACACCCCTACGCCGCCCCGGATATCACCTTCTCGGTACCCCTGGCTTCCATGACACTTAAGGCACGGTTTGCCAGTGACCATTGGCCGCATGAGGCGTAAGTAAGGTTCTCCTTTGATCGTGGTAAATTCGCTGACTTCAGTTTCACCCCGCTCGAACGCTTCGAGCGCCAACCTCTCCCACTCATCAGGAGCATTCTCGGGGCGGAGCGGCTTGGCGCTCGTTATGCGTCCCCTGACGCCGTACAATTCCGCGTAATCGTCCATCATCTGCCTTACCATGTAGGCCGGATTCATCAGAGTCAGTTGCATCCCGGTGGTCGTCACGACATCACGGAGTGGAAGGTGGGCCAAGTACGGATTCGGTGGCGTGTGTTCGGTCGGTGAAACGTAGACGCCCCCTTGCTTTGCTCCCCAGGCTCTGAAGGCCTGATCCTTGTGGAAGTGCGCGCGAGCCTCGTTTCGGATCAAAGAGCGCTGGTGCTCCATGGCGTTTCTGGACTCCAATACCGCCATGCCAGCCATAAGCGTTGTCCACCCGACCGCAATGACAATTGCGTATTTTGTTACAGTGGAGCGATCAGTCTGCTTCTGAGATATCTTGTTCACATCAGTTCCCGCGCTCTACGGCATCCCATACTTCAATCCTCTCGCGCACTCTGTTAAAATGCTCGCCCCTGGAAACATCAATTTGGTCATTTTCACAGATCTTCGTCATGGACACAGCAGTCCCCATAGATATTCGTCGGCAGGTTGCTCAGAAAAATTACCGGGTGGGGTAAAGGATCTGAGTCGTCCTGATGATGGCTTTCGCGAGTAGGTAATCACCCGATCCGCGAGCTATCGAGTCAGAGGTCATCTGAAGCAGCAACTGATGGGAGCGATTGGGCTCCTACAGGTCGGACTTTGGGAAAAAACAAGTTGCCCGCTGCAGGCGTGGGGCATATTTTGGCGATTCGTTGAAGAGATTGGGTTTGACGTGAATCAAGAGGAACTTATGAGTGATATAGTACAGAGACTCCTTCCGGAGATCGCCCACATAAAGGACAAGAAACTGCAGGATCAAGTCATAGCCTGTTGGCAGGATGCGATGTCGTTTCGCGGCTGGACGGAAGAGCTCCTGCGCAACATTCCGTTCACGCTGCTGGCTGAGAATGTCAAGATTACATTCATCGATCATGTGCGCGCGGTGTGCAAGATGTGCATTGCGGTCGATCAGGTGCTTGACGAGAGTCACGGGGGGAATAAGACCCGGGTGAATCGGGACTACCTCATTGCCGGCGCCTTGCTGGCCGATGTCGGCAAACTCCTTGAATTCGAAATCGTAAACGGTCGAGCGATCAAGTCCAATTATGGGAAGCAGATCCGCCATCCGTTCTCGGGTGTGGGCCTGGCTTTTAAGCACGGTCTTCCGTCTGAAGTGATGCATATCATCGCTACTCATTCCAAGGAGGGTGTGGGTGAAAAGCGGAGCCCTGAGAGCATCATCTTTCATCACGCCGACTTCATTGATTTCGATCTCGTGAGCTGAGGGGCATGGCACAGAATCTGGTCGAGAAGATTGCGCAGAAGCACGCGCTCGGAATAAAGCAGGGCAGTGAAGTGCGGGTTGGCGACTACATTCAGATTGGACCGGCGCACGTCATGACTCATGACAACACCGGCGCCGTGATTCCGAAATTCAAGGAAATCGGGGCAACGAAAATGGCCAATGCGCGTCAGCCTGTGTTCACGCTCGACCATGATATTCAAAACAGAACTGAAAAGAACCTAGCCAAATACGCCAAGATAGCGGCCTTCGCCAGGGAGATGGAGGTGGATTTCTATCCCGCCGGTCGAGGAATCGGACATCAGATCATGTGCGAAGAAGGATACGTCTGGCCGGGGACGATGGTCGTGGCCTCGGACAGTCACTCCAATATGTACGGAGGGCTCGGTTGTCTGGGAACGCCCATTGTACGCACTGACGCGGCAGCGATTTGGGCCACCGGACGCACCTGGTGGCAAGTACCGCCTGTCGCACAGGTAAAGCTCACTGGTTCATTGCGAAACGGCGCCACAGGAAAAGATGTCATTATCGCATTGTGCGGGTTCTTCAACAAGGATGAAGTCCTGAATCACGCGGTGGAATTCGTCGGCGACGGTATCGCCGGTCTCTCGGTAGATGATCGATTGACGATCGCCAACATGACCACCGAGTGGGGGGCGCTGGCGGGGCTGTTTCCGATTGATGATGTGACCTTCGAGTGGCTCAGCGCTCGGGCAACGGCTGTGTCGAAAAGGGGACTGGCGGGCGTGCCGTCGGATATTGATGGGGTTGGAGCTAACCCGCGCATCAACGAAGACCGCCTGTCGAAGCTGATCAAGGGGCACCTGACCGCGGATACCAAGGCCACATACGCGAAGCATCTCACACTCGATCTCGGCACGGTAACACCATATGTGTCCGGACCGGACCATGTCAAGGATATGACCTCCATACTTGAGATGCGGAAGCGGAAGGTGGCTATTCACAGGGCATACCTGGTGTCGTGCGTCAACAGTCGGACAGAAGACTTGGCGGCGGCGGCACGGGTGATCAAAGGTAAGAAAGTTGCCCCCCAGGTCTCGTTTTACATTGCGGCCGCATCGAACGAAGTACAGGCGGAGAGCGAGCGCCGCGGGGATTGGAAGACGCTGCTGGATGCGGGCGCCAGGGCGCTGCCCCCGGGGTGCGGTCCTTGCATTGGTCTGGGCGAAGGGTTGCTGGAAGATGGGGAAGTGGGGATTTCGGCGACGAACAGGAATTTCAAGGGTCGCATGGGTTCCCGCTCGGCACAGGCGTATCTTGCCTCTCCACAGGTAGTAGCCGCCTCGGCTGTGGCGGGCA
Source organism: uncultured Ignavibacteriales bacterium (assembly GCA_964540105.1). Taxonomy (GTDB): domain Bacteria; phylum Zixibacteria; class MSB-5A5; order GN15; family FEB-12; genus DATKJY01. The sequence continues at coordinate 90,543 of CAZILL010000003.1, forward strand.
TTATCGATTTACCGGCATGCAGTGATTCAATCACACTGCGAGCCTCGATCGAAGTAGCTCCTGCCATTGACGCACCCCGGATCAAGACAGAGCTCCTTCCGGGCTTTCCGGCGAAGATTTCCGGCGAACTGATCTTCTGTCACGCGGACAATATTAACACTGATGGCATCTACCCGGGCAAGTACACATACAATGACGACTTCACACACGAACAGCAGGCATCGGTCGTTATGGAGAATTACGATCCCTCATTTGGGGAGTTGGTCAGATCGGGTGACATTCTCATTGCCGGATTCAACTTTGGGACAGGAAGTTCACGAGAACAGGCAGCGACAGCGCTTAAGTATCGAGGAGTGCAGCTGGTATTGGCCGGGTCCTTCAACGAAACGTACAAGAGAAATGCTCTGAACAATGGATTCCTTGCTATCGAAGCGCCAGAACTCGTATTGGCTCTGAAGAAACGGTTTGGCGGCGAACGGCTCAGCGTCCGAACTGGCCTGGTTGTTGCGCTTGATTGTGTGGAATCTACCCTGGAGGCAGATGGGATCTCGTACCCGTTTGCGGCGGTGGGCGGAGCGGCACAGGACTTGATACTGTGTGGTGGACTTGAAAACTGGGTCAAGAAGCAGATTCACTGAATACCGATGAAAGATAACCAAACTATGGATAAGTCGTATTCCCGACAGATTGCTGAGTTCGCCGCCGGCCTCTCTTTCGAGAGTCTTCCGGAGGACGTCGTTCACGAAGTCAAACGATACTTGTACGATTCAATCGGCTGCGCTTACGGGGGGTACCACACGAAAGATGTGCGAATCTTGCGCGAGCTCTACTTGAATATGGGCGGCAGCAAGGAGTCAACTCTAATCGGATTTGGCGAGCGGCTGCCAGCTGTCAACGCGACGCTGGTGAACGCCCTCATGGTACGCGCTCTGGATTTTAACGATATTTACTGGAAAGAGGATCCCTCTCATCCCTCAGACCTCATACCGGCGGCGCTGGCAGTCGGTGAACTCGTGGACGTTTCAATGAAGGAAGTCGTAGTCGCCATCGCGCTCGCCTACGAATTCGAGATGCGTTTATGTGAGTTCGCCGTGCCCGGGGTGCGGGAACGCAAATGGCATCACGCAACACTAACGCAATTCGTCTCTCCCATTGTAGCCGGGAAGTTGTTGAAGCTGACGGTAGACCAGATGGTTCACGCCATTGGAATCAATGGTTCGCACAATCTCACGATTGGCTGTCCAACAGCCGGGAAGCTGACCATGATGAAGAACACCGTCGATCCAATGGCCGTGCAGTCCGGGGTCTTTGCCGCTCTTATGGCCCAGAGAGGATACACCGGAACGGAAGCGGTGTTTGAGGGGAAAGAGGGGCTGATGGATGTGTTCGGACCGAAATGGGATACCGACAAGCTGCTCGGCGACCTGGGAAAGCGATTCAAGATTCTTGACTGCAGCATGAAGGCGTTTCCTACCGAGGCGCTTACTCACACCCACATCACGACAACTCTCAAGGTCGTTCGAGAGAATCGTATCAGCTTTGATCAGATTGAACGCGTAACGGTTACCACGATTGCTCGCGCCTGCGATATCCTCTTTGATCCCCACAAGTATAGGCCGGAGTCGCGTGAGACCGCCGATCATTCGCTCCCGTATTGCATTGCGGCCGCACTTGTTGACCATCAGGTCACGACGCAGTCGTTCTCAGAAGAGAAACTGAAGGACCCGCGGATTTGGGAAGTGATTGACAAGATCAAGGGAGAGGCCTCGCAGGAGTTCGAGAGAATGTTCCCCGCAAAGCAGCCGTCCAAGGTTGTCGTGAAGACTAAGGATGGTCGTGAGTTTTCCGCCTACCTTGAGTATCCCAAGGGGGACCCGCGGGAACCGATGTCGATGGAAGATCTGGAAGCGAAATTCAACGCGCTGTCCGGCACGCTTCTTCCCGTGACTCGTCAGAAGGAAGTGCGCGATGTGATCTTCGCCTGCGACAAACTCAGCGCCGCCGATTTCATGAAGAAACTGATCGTCGCCTGACATCCAGGAATTCAGATATAATGGCCAAGGAAAAACCACAGCGCGTCCGGCCGGTTCTTCTCAAGGGGTTTCGCGACTACCCACCAGCAGAGCAGATTGCGCGTGAGAGTATGTTGGGCACAGTGCGCGAAGCCGTCGAATTGATGGGTTTTCTGCCGCTGCAGACATCATCGCTCGAGTGTGCGGATGCGTTGCTTGGACCGCACTACACGAAGGATTCGCTGGCGGAACTGTTTGGGTTTCACGGCCCCGACGATGTCGACATGGCGCTTCGTTATGAATTCACTCTCTCGCTTGCACGATATGTGGCGGCCACGCCAGAGTTACCGCTTCCTTTTCGAAGGTACCAGTACGGCAATGTGTGGCGAGTCGACAAGCCGGGTCCCGGCCGATATCGCGAGTTCATGCAATTCGATATTGATATTGTTGGCACACAAAATCTACTGGCTGACGCCGAGATCATCGCGGCTATGGTGACTATTATCGATCACCTCGGCATCAGAAAATTCAAAGTACGTTTCTCGAATCGGAAGCTTCTGAATGGAATGATAGAGTGGGCAGGGGTACCGGTTGAGCGAGGCGCAGACGTGCTTCGGGTCATAGATAAGCTCGAGAAGCAGGGGCGTGAATCTGTTCTGCAGGAGCTTGGGCCAGGGCGTGTGGACAGGTCTGGCGACAGAATTGACGGGCTTCACCTGCCCGATGCCCAGATAGGCTCTGTTGCAGCGTTTCTTGATCTGGCTGCGTCCCATGAGTCAGATCCTCTGGAGAAGGTGGAGACCTTACTCGCGGGAATCCCACAGGCTGCAACGGGGGTTTCGGAACTGCGTGAAATCCAGAGTCATCTGAGCGCGATGTCGATCGACCAGCAGAAAACCGTCGTGGACCTGACCATAGTTCGCGGCCTCGGTTACTACACCGGACCAGTGTTCGAAACGACCCTTGATGAACTTCCTGAGTTTGGTTCTGTGTTTTCAGGCGGGCGCTATGACAATCTGGTGGAACGATTCCTCAATAAGCAATTCCCTGCCGTTGGAACCTCGCTCGGTGTGGATCGACTGCTGGCGGCCCTAATCCAGTTGAAGACACTCGACCTTCCAGCATGCACGTCGCAAGTGCTGGTGACAGTTATGGATCGTGAGCGGCTGCCGGACTACTTGACCATCCTCCACGACCTACGAGAAGCCGGAATTCGTGCTGAAATCTATTCGGGGGACACCAAGAACCTGACAAAGCAGGTTAAGTACGGGGACAAAGTCGGGATTCCATTCGCTGTGATCGCCGGCTCCAACGAATTCGATTCAGGTACGGTGACAGTCAAGAACCTTGTGGCAGGGAGGGAACGGGCAACCCAGGCGACTGACCGTGATCAGTGGCTTTCCGCCGAGGGGTTTCAGGAAACCATCCCCTTGGCGAACCTGATTGACTACTTCAAGAGAAACCTGCCTTAATGCAAATCTACGCTCGTGGTCAGGAGCCGGCAGAGACAGAGCAGTCCTCTTGATTTGACAATAGTCAAAGTGTTTTCCGAGCTTCCGACGATATTATACTCATGGACTCTGCAAAAGCAATGGCCGGCATGACGGAAGCGCTACACACCAGCTCGAGAAAGAGAAGGGCGGAGGGTGTACAGCAGTTTCGATTCTTCAGCCAGCTTCTGGCCCTGGGCGTGAATGTTTGGATTGGCATACAGTTCTATCTCTTCGTAAAGTACATCGGTGCAGGCGGGCAAGGGGGATCGATTGCTCGCCCCCCGGGAGTTGAGGGGTGGCTGCCAATTGGCGCGTTAGTATCGGTGAAGCACTTCCTTTCGACCGGCATCATCAACTCGGTTCATCCGGCCGGTTTCGTCATATTCGTTGTGATTTTACTAAGCGCCCTTCTCTTCAAGAAGGGATTCTGCTCCTGGATCTGTCCAGTGGGATTCATCTCAGAGATGCTTGGCAATATCTCCGACAAACTCTTTGGCCGGAAAGTAAAGCCTCCACGTTGGCTCGACTATCCGCTGAGATCGTTGAAGTACATTATCCTCCTGTTCTTCATCTACGCCATTCTCATCAGCATGAACGCGACGGCGACAGAATCATTCCTGTATTCCAACTACAATATGGTGGCAGATATCCTGATGCTCCGGTTTTTCACTGAGATTTCTATGTTTGCTCTGGGCGTGATCAGTCTGCTGTTCGTGCTCTCCCTGGTCGTGCGTGGTTTCTGGTGCCGATACTTGTGCCCCTACGGAGCGCTGCTTGGCGTTGCTGGCCTGCTCTCGCCAACACGTATTCGACGTTCCGCGAGCAGTTGCATCGATTGTTCCGCCTGCGCAAGGGCCTGTCCTGCGTTCATCAAAGTCGACAAGGTGACAGAAGTGATTTCCGACGAATGTATTGGCTGCATGGCCTGTGTTGACTCCTGCCCCGTGCAACAGACGCTCGAAGTCAAGATGGCGCGAAAGAAATGGGGTGCCTCCACCTTGAAATGGGCGGCGCTGCTTGTGCTCTGCTTCTGGGGCCCTCTGCTCATCGCGAAATTCTGGGGACCATGGCAGAATAGTATCACCGTCGATCAATATGTCCGATTCATGCCGGGGATTCTCTCGGGCCGGTACGGGCACCCGTAATCGGCATCGAGGAAGGACCGATATGGCACGCAATTCTGTTTTTGATCGCTACGCCCACGAATACGACTGGATGACCAACGCGTCTGCTCGTGAGGTGCAGCATGACCGTGAAGTAGTAGCCCTGATCGGGAAGTACCATCCGACCAAAGTTCTTGACGCCGGATGCGCCACCGGACTGACCAGCACGCTGTTTGCGAGACATAACGTGAGAGCGACCGGACTGGATCAGTCAAAGGCGATGATCGCAATCGCTCGTGAAAAGAGCCGAGATTCCAATCTGCCGCTGCAGTATATGTTGGGCAGCTTCGAGGAGCTCCCACGACGGATGCGTGAAGGATTCGATTTAGTCGTCTCTTTGGCCAACAGCCTGAGCGGCGCCGCCACGATTTCCGATCTCAAGCGATACTTGCGCAGCTTCCACGCTGCCCTTCGTCCGGGTGGCACGGTCGTTGTCCAATTGCTCAACGCGAAAGCGCTCAAGCTCGGTCAAGGTGTGCCGCTTAAGGCCACCGAAAATGGGGGGATCATCTACCTTCGTCACCTTGAACGATCGGCGAGAGGATTAACTCTTGAGGTCATCCGAGTAGATAGTCAGGCGGATCCCATAACTTTCGACGTGTTCCATTCTGCGTTCCCCGGATTCACAAGGTCGATGCTGACCGACGCGCTGGCGTCGAGCGGCTATCGTCGGATTCGCTGTTTCAGTAATCTCTTCCTGACCGAGTCGTTCCACCAGAAGTCCCGCGATCTTGTCGTCGTGGGAACCAAGCCGGCTCGTTGACCGGGAAGCGGTGAGTACTAACATCCCTGTTTTCAGTTGCAAAACGGGTGTGCTCAGCGTTCCTTGCGCTGTCGTTATGCGTACCTGTGTCCTAATAGCCATTGTATTTGCCACTCTTGGGGTTTCGTCCGCTCAGGCGGGAATGCGAAGTGTCAAACGCTCTCCTTCAGTTGAGAGTTATCGACCGACAGGGGAGACGCGCATCTGGACCTTTGTTTCGCGCGACTCAACTGTCGGGCACCTGATCTCAACCATAGAAGAGAGCAGAACGATCAACGGACAGAAGGCGGTGGTCATCTCCGAGAAGCTGAAGTATGATTACCGCAAGATCGGCTCGGAGTTGTCAATCGATGCCAACGGTAAGCATTTCGTGTCACAAGAGGGATACTATCTCGGCGAGCAGGTCATGCTCAGTATGGCGGGGAAGAAAGAGGAACTTGAGCTCGAGAGAGACGGCGACAAGCTGGTCGGGTTCTTCACGCGAGGAGACGAGAAGATTGATCAGACGCTGGCATGCGGCAGTACTCGCTTTGCGTGGGATAACTCGTATGTTGATCAGCTGGAGTTGTATTTCACCATGCATGATCTGTCGGTCGGCATGGTGCTTCAGGATTCAGTCTTCGCGGCCCTTCCGATGGTCACCTCCGCTTTTCGGGCGGAAGTCGTGAACTTTGATCATGTCCGCCTCTACAACGAAAAATTCGACTCCGCCTTTGTCATTCAGATCACTCAGCCGCAGAACATGCGCGTGTTCTTCACTCCCGATAAACGTCTGGTGAAGATCGATATGGTAGATGCGAGCACGAAGATATATCTCGACGCTGTCACTCGGCCACCGTTCGGCAGCGCGACCGGAAGATCGAAAGCATCCGTCTTATCGTATCTCCCGTCGATCATTACGTCTGCCATGCTTGCCTTCATCGCGATCCTGTTCTACGGTTGGCGCGGTTTCAAGTCCAGCCTCTCGGCATGGGCCGCTCTCTTTGGAGCCATAGCCTTCTGGGCGACCCCGTTCACGCTGATTCCGCTACAGATGTGGCTGGTCAAGTCGTGGCTGGTGCCGCAGTTCAATGCCGGAGGGTCGCTCTATCTGCTCAGTCTTGTTCCAAGCCTCGCCGCGGGATTAATTCAGGAGCTGCTCAAGTTCTCCGCGGTCGGTTTTGTTGCTCGCTTGCGACCGGTGAAATCATTTCAATGGGTAAGTTTCGGCGCCTTCACGGGAGCAAGCTTCGGATTCTTCGAGGCATGTTATCTGGCCGGCACCAGTCCTGTCCAACCCCTCGTTTCGCTGGATCTTCTCGGGCGGGCATCCTTCATGCTTTTCCACGCGTCATCAGGACTTCTTCTCGGACTGTCGCTCAAAAGGGGCAGAAACCCCATGATCGTCATACTCGCAGGGACAATCGTAACGAACGCGCTCTTTCGGTATCTTCCGGTATTTGTCCAGCAGAAGGCCGCGCCGGTAACAGCCGTGTACTTAGTGATCTGTTTGCTCGCGACCCTGAGCGTTCTTGCAACGCTTGTTGTGGGGAAGAGACACGCGGCGCGATTCAGTTCGTGATCTCGCCCCCGGCAAATCAAATGGCTTTAGTCTTGACACTTATCCGCGCGCTGAACTACTTTTATCAGTGTTTTCCGGCGGCAGGAGGCTGTTTCGGAACGAAGGAGATGGTAACAGAGGCGGCGGTATCATAATGTCGGAACGAGTGATCTATGCGGGGGTAGATATCGGGGGAACAAGTATCAAGTGTGGACTTGTTGACGACAAAGGAAAGATCCTGCACAAGGAACAGCGCCCAACGATGGTCGAGAAGGGGGCTGAGCCGCTCATGCACCTCGTGACGAACGTATCCGAACGACTTCTTTACCAGGCCTCGGAAGAAGACTATCATGTGCGGTGGCTGGGTGTCGGTACCCCTGGAGCGGTTGACAGTCGGTCGGGAAAAGTGATCAGCGTGAGCCCGAATATCGCGGGCTGGCAGGGGATGGAGATCGGGCGTATCCTCAAGGATCGATTGAATATTCCAGTGCTTGTAGACAACGACGTCAACGCGATGGCCCTAGGAGAGTTCCGATTCGGGGCCGGTATCGGCTATAAGTCTGCGATCTGTGTCGCCATCGGCACCGGCGTTGGAGGGGCAGTGATTCTTGAAGGGAAGCTCTGGCGGGGGGCGAACTTCACAGCCGGGGAGCTTGGGCATATGACGATCAACACGAGCGGTCCCCGCTGTCGATGTGGCAACATTGGATGCATTGAAACGTATTGCTCTTCAGAATCGATGATTGAAAGAGCTAAGGGTATGTTGGGGAATACGTTGACTCCTATATTTGAAGATGTTCTCGAGGGGTCGCTGACGAACCTGAACATCAAGAAGCTCTTCACCGCCGCAAAAAGGGGAGATGAGATTGCTTCAGCCGTGATTACCGAAACAGCCGAGCTTCTGGGGGCGGGACTGGCGGGAGTAGTGAATCTTTTTAACCCTGAGATCGTAATAATCGGTGGCGGCGTGGCCGATGGCGGCGGTGGATTCGTCGAGGCCGTTTCGGCGGCAATAAGGAAGCGAGCGTTCAGCACGGCCGTAGAGTCGCTAAGGGTGGCAAAGGCTACGCTCGGAAACGACGCCGGCTTTATTGGCGCCAGTATACTCGGCGACGTAGTCAGTTAGGAGAAGGAAGAGGCAATGCCCAAAATTGAACAGACAAGCACGCTGATCTTTTCAGCTGTCAAGTGGCATGGATACGTGATCGCCGGTGTGTTCCTGGTGTATGGAGGGATTAAGATCGTACTGTCGTTTCTTGACCGAACCTTCACTGACATCGGGCAATCGTTTGTGTTTCTACTCGTAGGTTTGTTGCTGATCTCTATCGTCATAGCGTATCGAAGTGGGAAGTTGTGGGGATGGTACGGCCTGGTGACGGTCAACTCGGCCGTGATACTGCTTTCGCTCTTCGGGCTTGGGCATATCGAGAGTATTGTCTTGCTTGCTATTTCACTGCTGGCGCTCACTGCGCTCATGTCGCCTGCCATCAAGAGCAGCGTCTTCAATACTCCTTAGAAAACCGTTGACTTCACTGCGAAACCGACTACCTTGGCGTTTCTTCGAGTGCTGAGCACATGGCGCCCTAGCTCAGTTGGTAGAGCAACGGACTGAAAATCCGTGTGTCCGCGGTTCGATCCCGCGGGGCGCCATTTTTGGACTTCCGACAGCGCGAGACGCACGCTTCAAGAATTTGTCATTAGGGGTAGAGACTCTCCGAAATTCCAGTGGGCTCAGCTGTTGTTCTGAACAACAGGAGTAGCGCACGTGCCACAACCGCCGCACGCCTTGATTTCGTTTGTCAGCATATCAACTCTGACTTCTGCCAGCAGTTGTGTTCCGGCTGGGGATCCGATAATGGAATCGATTGCGCAGGGGCTATCGACTGTACCTGTGTCGGTTCCAACAAGTGTCCTCAGTCCCATCTGTAGAGCCAAGAGGTGCTTCACTGAAAGAAACTCCCAGGTCGTGCTTTGCAGCTTGATCGCCTGAAGCATCTGATCTGGAGTTGTGGCGAGGACTTCGAGAGCCGGGCGTTGATCTACCCAGCGACGCAAGAGTGACGGGTTTCCGACCGCCGCTCCACAGGTTCTCTTGGTCAGCGAGTAATGAACAACCCGTTCGGTGTTGTCGAGGGTGATGCTGAGGATTTCAGTTACATCATTGCACGGCATAACACACGATAGCAGTGATCAACGATTGAAGTCAAGGGGAGTTATGCCGCTATACCGCAGAGCCAACGACGACAATCTGACCGTTTTTTGATAGTGGCGTGAACCAATTGGGCTTGACTTTTGTCTTAAACAATGTAGATTGTACGCGATACTGCCAAGATGGTCTGCCGGAATGGCAGGTCATTGAAAGGTGATATATGGCCGCATTTGAGAACTTGACGGACAGAGAGAAACAGATTCTGACGAATCTTATCAACTACTATATCGCGTCGGCGGATCCTGTTGGTTCGCGCGCGATAGCGAACAAGTTCGGGATGGGGCTTTCTTCGGCGACGATCCGAAACACACTTCAGGACCTCGAGGAGCTCGGGCTGGTGGAGCAGCCGCATACCTCGGCGGGGAGAATTCCGACTGACCTCGGCTATCGCGTATACGTGGATTACTTGTTAAAGCCTGAGAAGCTCACGAGCGCCGAAGAGAAGACGATCAGAACGGCGATCCTCAAAGAGGGACGCACGATTAATGAGATACTCGGACAGACTGCCAAGTTGCTTGGTGATATCACCAAGCAGCTCGGAATAACCACAGCTCCCCGTTTCGAAGCAGGGACCCTGTCGAGCATCAAGTTGATTCCGGTTTCGGAGAATAGAATCATGGTTGTGGTCGTCGTGAAGTCGGGGCTCGCGCGCTCAGTGATTTTGGAAGTCGAGGCCTCGGTTTCAGAGGGATCACTCCTGGAAGTTGAAGCGATTCTCAACGAACGTCTGGCGGGACTTAGCCTGGCGGCCATACGCGACAGCATTTCGGAGCGAATGGCGGGCGTGACTGGTAGTGGGCGATTGATCAACCTGATTGTCGACTCAAAAGAGCGGATCTGGACTGATGATCGTGGTGAGGAGTTGCGAATCGCCGGAACAGACCGCTTAGTGTCTATTCCCGAGTTCTCGGACCGCGAACGTCTGTCCCGGTTTATCAAGATGCTGGAAGAAGGGAAAGTGCTCTCCGAGTTTCTGACTCAGGCACACGAAGAAGGGCTATACATTACAATCGGACGGGAGAACCGAATTCAGGAGATCATCAATTGCTCGGTCGTGACATCCACGTACCGAGTCGGGAATATCACCGGTACGATCGGTATTATCGGGCCGACGCGGATGCCATACAGCAAGCTTGTGTCGGTCGTGGAATATACGGCTCGGTCAATTTCAGAAGTACTATCGGGGATGGAATATCAATAAGGCAGGGTCTAATGGATGACAATAAGGACAGAATCGAACTCGAAACGGAAGAACCAGTTCACACAGGAAGCGCCTCGTCTGCTTCCGCACAGGTAGATGTCGAGCTTGAGAAGGATGAAGACTTCTCATCAGACGCGACTGAAGAGACGGAAGCTGCAGGCGAAGGGGACGAGGACTCGCTCCGTAGTCGCATCGCTGAGCTTGAGGACCGATTGCTTCGATCGGCCGCTGAGTTTGACAATTACCGCAAGCGGGCAATGCGCCAGAACGAAGAACTCTTAAAGGCGGGGAACGACCGGTTGATCGTAGAGATACTGGATGTCGTTGATAATTTCGACCGAGCGCTGCAGCATGCCGCGACTGACGCCGACCCGGGCGCGCTTCAGAAGGGAATGGCGCTGATTCACAATCAGTTGACCAGCTTGCTTGGGCGCTATGAGGTTACGCCGATTGTCGCCGTGGGACTACCCTTTGACCCGGCCATGCATGAAGCGGTCATGCAAGTGGATTCAGATGTTCACGCCGAAGGCTGCGTGGCAACCGAACTGAGTAAGGGATATCGACAAGGAATGCGAGTGATCAGACATAGTAAGGTCAGTGTGAGTCGAGGAAAGAAACGCGACACTGACGAAAGCAAGACATAGGTATCAAAGGAGCAGGATATGGGAAAAATCATAGGCATTGATCTGGGCACGACGAATTCGTGTGTGGCGGTCCTTGAAGGGAAGGACCCGGTTGTCATTTCCAATCTGGAAGGGGCCCGCACGACCCCGTCAGTAGTCGCTTTCACGAAGGACGGTGAGCGGGTTGTCGGGGCTGCGGCAAAACGGCAGGCAGTGACCAACTCGGAAAACACGATCTTCTCGATCAAGCGGTTTATGGGTCGTCACCACAGTGAAGTGAGCACTGAGGAGAAGATTGTCCCGTACAAGATAGGCGAGGATAGTTATGGCAACGTGCTGGTCGATGTGCAGGGGAAGAAACTGACGCCGCCGGAAGTGTCGGCGATGATTCTTCAATATCTCAAGAAGGCTGCGGAAAACTATCTCGGTCAGGAAGTGACTCAGGCGGTGATCACTGTGCCGGCGTATTTTAATGACTCGCAACGGCAGGCGACCAAGGACGCGGGGAAGATCGCGGGTCTTGAGGTCCTGCGCATTATCAACGAACCGACGGCGGCGTCGTTGGCGTACGGGCTGGACAAGAAGAAGAATGAGAAGATAGCGGTGTATGATCTGGGAGGGGGCACGTTTGACATCTCGATTCTCGAGATTGGCGAGGGTGTGTTTGAAGTTCGCTCGACGAATGGGGACACACACTTAGGCGGTGACGATTTCGACCAGACGATCATCGACTGGATGGCGGACGAATTTCGCAAATCCCAGGGGATCGACCTCCGCAAGGACAGGATGGCGCTGCAGAGACTGAAAGAAGCCGCCGAGAAGGCGAAGATCGAGTTGTCGACCACGATGCAGTCGAATATCAACCTGCCCTTCATTACCGCCGATCAGGCGGGACCGAAGCATCTTGATCTTACGTTGACAAGGGCTAAGCTCGAACAGCTGACGGACAGCCTTGTTCAGCGGACCGTCGGACCGTGCCGCTCAGCTATTGCTGACGCCAAGCTGACGTTCAAGGACATTGACGAAGTGGTTCTGGTTGGGGGGATGACGAGGATGCCGAGGATCATCGAAATCGTCCGCGAGCTCTTCGGACGCGAACCCCACAAGGGGGTTAACCCGGATGAGGTCGTAGCTATCGGGGCGGCGATTCAGGGGGGTGTTCTCTCCGGCGACATGAAAGATATCGTCCTGCTCGACGTGACACCGTTGTCGCTCGGGATTGAGACCCTCGGCGGCGTGATGACCCCGCTTATCGAGCGCAACACGACGATCCCGACCAAGAAGTCGCAGATATTTTCGACCGCTGCGGACAATCAGACCGCAGTCTCGATCCATGTGCTTCAGGGGGAAAGGAAGATGGCGCTGGACAATCGAACGCTTGGCAAATTCGATCTGGTCGGTCTCCCACCCGCGCCGCGCGGTATGCCTCAGGTTGAGGTGACGTTCAACATCGACGCCAACGGCATAGTCCATGTGTCGGCGAAAGATATGGCGACAGGCAAAGAGCAGTCGATCAAGATTGAAGTTTCGTCGGGGTTGTCTGAGAGCGAGATCGATCGCATGGTGAAAGATGCGGAAAAATTCGCTGACGAAGACAAGCAGAAGGCGGAACTCATTCAGGCTCGCAATGAAGCGGATCAGTTGATCTACAGTGTGGAGAAAACAGTCAAGGAGCACGGCGACAAAGTCTCTGACACAGAGAGAAAAGGAATCGAGGACGGAATACAGAGTCTGAAGACGGCAATAGCGGGTGAGTCTCTCTCGGCCATCAAAGAAGCTCAGGAGAAGCTAACGCAAGCCTCGCACAAGCTCGCGGAGGAAATGTACAAGCAGGCACAGCAAGCAGCAGGAAGTCAGACGGGGCAGGGAAGTGGCCCGGGCGCCGGTCCCAGTGGAGGCCCTTCTGCAGGCCCCAACCCCAGTGGATCGGGCGACGGACCTAAAGGGGATGGCGCCGTTGATGCTGATTTCGAAGTAGTCGACGAGAACAAGAAGTAACAGGTGTCGATGAGTAAACGCGACTTCTACGATACTCTTGGGGTCGACCGATCCGCGGATGAGAGCGCTATCAAGTCAGCCTATCGAAAGCAGGCGATGCAATTTCATCCAGACCGCAACCCGGGAAACAAGGAGGCGGAAGAGCGCTTCAAAGAGGCGACCGAGGCGTATGAGGTTCTGAAAGATCCTCAGAAGCGACAGGCGTACGACCAGTATGGCCACGCCGGTGTTGGCCAGGGGGCCGGTTTCGGAGGGTACAGCGGTGGTTTTGGGGGAGCCGAAGGATTCGATCTGAGTGATGCGCTTCGAGCCTTTATGCGTGACTTCGGAGGCGGGTCGATTTTCGAAGACTTTTTTGACTCCGGTCACGGGGATCGTGGGCGACGAGCTGCGCGTGGCGAAGACCTGCGGGTTCGGATTCGGCTGACTATGGAAGAAATCGCGACCGGCACCGAAAAGACAATTAAGGTCAATCGTCAAGTCACGTGCGATACCTGCTCAGGCACCGGTATCGCTGCGGGCTCATCCAAGAAAACGTGTCCGCAGTGCAAGGGCGCCGGGCAGGTGCGTACCCTGACGCGAACTTTCCTCGGAACAGTCCAGCAAGTGTCTACCTGCAATATGTGTCGGGGGAGAGGGGAAGTGATCTCCGACCCGTGCCGAACCTGTCGCGGTGAAGGCAGGACAAACGGCAGCTCGAAAGTGACAATCAATGTACCCGCTGGCGTGTCAAGCGGCAATTACATGACCATTGAGAATATGGGGAACAGCGCTCCGCGCAAGGGGGAACCAGGGGACCTGATTGCCGTGTTTGAAGAGGCCGAACATCCTCAATTCACTCGACACGGAGACCATATCCTGTACGAACTGCCTATATCATTCACGACTGCGGCTTTGGGGGGGCAGCTGCAGGTGCCGACTCTCAGCGGGGAAGAGGCCCTGACCATTCCGGCCGGTACGCAATCAGGGAAGGTCCTGAAAATGCGTGGGAAAGGGATGCCGCATCTGCACCACTCGGGCCGCGGTGATCAGCTTGTCCAGATCACAGTCTGGGTTCCGTCGAAGCTAAGCAGTGAGGATAGGAAGATGCTGGAAACGCTCAGCAAGTCCGATTCGTTTAAGGTCCCGAAAGCGGATCGATCATTCTTCGCAAAGCTCCGCGAGACGCTGGGCGTCTGACATGAATCCCGGAACAAACGACAGCTATATCGAAACGCGAATAGAAGTGATGCGCGAGTACGCGGACGCGATATCGAACTATATCGTCGACAATATTGCCTCCGGTCTCGTTTTAGAAGATGAAGAGGAGTCCCCGACGATTGGCATTATGTTCTACGTGCCCGATGCCCTCGGGAGTGAATACAAGGATCTATTTGTTCGGTATCTGAGGGAAGTTCTGCCTGCGGGGATTGAAGTTCCTGAGATTCGTGAGAAGGTCGTCAAGAATGTTGAGTGGGTGGAGCAATACAAAGCGTCGGTACGGGCGATTCGGATTGCGGGGGATATAACGGTTCGCCCGAGCTGGCAGGAAAGTCTGCCAGATACTCGTTATGACATCGTTATCGAGCCGAAGATGGCCTTCGGGACCGGAAGCCATGAGACCACGCGCGGCTGTCTTGTTGCGCTGCGAAGGAACTTCGTCTCGGGGATGCGCTTTCTTGACCTGGGGACGGGGTCCGGGATTCTGTCGATCCTGGCCTTCAAAATGGGAGCGGTGTACATCAAGGCCATTGACTATGACGTCGCCGCGGTACAGAACTGTGAGGAGAACTTTGTACTCAATGAGGTGAACGTCCCCCACGACATTCTCTTTGGTTCGATCGACAAATGCGCTGGAGATCAGAGCTATGATTTCGTCTGCGCAAACATAATCAAGAGCACGATTCTTCCCCTGCTGCCGCGTCTTGTTGATCTAACGAAGCCGCATGGAATTCTCGTACTTTCCGGATTGTTAAGCCAGGACGAGGATGAGATCAGTTCCGGCCTGGATGCTCTTGGCCAAAAGGCGTTCACCATCGACGTTGAGAATAAGTGGTTGACGTATACTGTTGTCCGCGTGTGATCGATGGAACCCCCGATTTTCTTCGCCACGCCAGCCCAATTTGCTCATGACTCAATAGAGATCACAGGGGCGGAAGCACACCATGCAGCGAAAGCGCTTCGCCTGGGTCCCGGGTCGATCGTCATGGTGATTGACGGGCTCGGAAACGCCTCTGTAGGCGAAATCACGAATTTGATGGGCAAAAAGGTGTTTGTGCGCCCTCACTCTCGGGTCAGAAATTTCGGCGAGCCGGTTGTTCGTTTGACGCTTGCGGCAGCGCTCTCGACCTCCGGGAAGTTCTCTGAAGTCGTTGAGAAGGGGACAGAACTTGGAGTGAGTCGTTTCGTGCCGATCCTCAGCCAAAAGTCAAAAGTCCATATAGAAGACCCCCGCAAAGCACAGGCAAAGGTTGCGCGACTTGAGAAAGTGGCGCTGGCAGCCGTGAAGCAGTGCCGCAGATCATGCCTGCCGGTGATTTCGCTGCCGACAACGCTTGAGCACTACCTGGTTGAGACCGGTGAAGAGAGTGTGAAATTGATCTTCTCTCCGGGACCGATATCGGTCCCACTGACGAAAGTAGAGATTGATAGAAATGCCAAGCGTGTTTCAGTCATGGTGGGGCCGGAGTCGGGGTTTACCCGAGAGGAGATGGAACTATCGTTGTCGCATGGATTTGTCCCAGTATCGCTGGGGGCGCGAATTCTCAGGACCGAAAATGCGTCGCCGGTGGTCTGCGCCCTGGTCATGCAGATGCTTGGAGAATTAAGTTGAACCACGGTTCAGCCGATACTTCTAATCAATCATGGCAACTCTGTACTTTGTGCTGGCAGGCCTGTTTGGCTTAATCGTTGGGTCGTTTCTCAACGTTCTCATCTACCGCCTGCCGCGAAAAATCGGCTTTGTTGCTAGTCGCTCGCAGTGCAGACACTGCGGTCATCAATTGAAGTGGTATCACAATATCCCGGTTCTTAGCTTCATCGTGCTGCGTGGGCGGTGCGGCTTCTGCTGCGAGCCGATTACCTGGCGATATCCCTTGGTGGAAATCGTCAATGCCTTGCTTTGGGTTTTCCTTTTCAACGAATTCGGTCTGTCCTGGAGCTTCGCGGTGTACGCTGCAACGGCTTCCACTCTGGTAGCCGTGTTTTTCATCGATCTTGACTTTCAGATCATTCCCGACTCGCTGACGTTACCGGGGATTGCAGTCGGGCTGGCGGTGTCGTTTCTTCCTCAGGGAATCGGGATCTTCAATTCTCTCCTGGGGATGATCGTCGGCGGGGGAGCGCTCTATATGATCGCCCTGCTCGGAGACTGGCTGTTCAAAAAGGAATCAATGGGTGGGGGTGACATCAAGCTTGCGGCAATGCTGGGGACCCTTGTCGGCTGGCAGAAGATTTTGCTGATTTTCATGGGTTCGGCCGTGATCGGCCTGGTCATCTCGTTGTTCATGATGACCGTGTCAGCTCGTCTGAGAAAAGAGCGAGTGGTTCCTTTTGGGCCTTTTCTCGCGCTGGCCGCTCTGATGGCTATAGCCTATGGTGACAGGATCATTCACTTCTACGTTCACACGATTTTGGCCCTCCCGTAAACTTGGGCTCTCCCCTCATTTCCGCTCACGTTATTCCGATTAGAAGGGTAACGCCATGTTTGGAACACGACGAGTATTTGAATCCGAAGTGCATCTTGGGCTCCTGCTCATCGTATGCCTGCTGCTGCTTCTCAGCGGTGTGTCCAATTATGTCCTTTACCGCGCAAGGAACCTGCAGTCTGAGGTCGCCTTCACCCAGTTCAAGACTGCATCATTGGCGGCAAGCCGTGTTGTCCAGAGTAACTCACCGCCCGCACTTCCTGACGCGGATGCTGAAGCGTTCCGCCTCAAATATCACCTGAGCGAACTTCGGCTCATTACCACGCGCCCCGAGGACTCAACGCCGATCACTCGAGGGCATTGGCTGAGCGCAGTTGTTCACGATCTCCCGCCCGAAGATTTGCGGAGCCTGGCGGTGAAACTGATGGCCGCCAACTATCGGACTATTACGAGAGGGGTCGAATCGGAGTATTTCTTCATCGAGCCGATCTCTTCTGGGTCGGGAAGAATGCTCCTTATTCTGTCGCAGAACCTCCCCTGGCTGGCGTTTCTTGACGACTGGGGACAGACCATCCTGATCGTGAGCCTCGTGGCGATTCTCGTGTTGTCCACCGTCTATGTCGGCGTGTCGAGAGTCATCTTCTCTCCCTTTCGGAAGATTCGCGCGACAGCGGCGTTGGCGGGGCGAGATGTGAACAAGCAGGATAGTGTGGCGGATGGGGTGGTCGAAGAATACCGAAGAGTGATCGACGAGCTGCGGGAAAAGGAAGCTGAGTTGCTTCGTTTGAACGCTGCCGTCGAAAATCGCGCCGAATCGTTGGAGCAGTTTAATGACTTCCTGCTCATGTCAATGGAAACTGGCCTGGTGACCCTCGATCTCGAGGGAAAGATTCTGACGATCAACGATGCCGCGAAGCGCATATTCGGGATTACGAGCGAAGGGGAGACACCTCGCGATTTTCGATCCCTCCTGCGCGAGCTTCCCGATCTGTCGGAGTGGGTTACTGACGCTCTTACAGCAAGGGAAGCCAGACCGTATCAGGAATTGGAATGGATGGATCGACAGCATAACGCCAGCACGATGGGCGTAACGATATCGCAGGTACGAGATGCCGAACAACTCACGGTCGGCATCTCCTTGCTGATTAGTGATCTGACTGAAATATCCCGGCTTCGCAGCAATCTCGAAAAGCAGAATCGTTTGGCCGCCCTCGGAGAGATGTCCGCCGGCTTGGCCCATCAGCTCCGCAATTCAATGGGAGCAATAAGCGGTTATGGAACACTCATCAGGAAGAAACTCCAGGCCAGCGGGTTGGATGTCGACTCGATACAGAAGCTGCTGGACGAGACAAGAGAAGCTGAGGATTTAGTCGGACGATTCCTGGGGTTCGCTCGACCGATGGCTTTCGAGCCGGAGCAGGTCAAACTTGGACGATTTCTGTCTGAGCTGATTGGTTCGCTCCGAGTTCGGGAAGACTGCCGGCAGATTGAGTTCGAACTGCATCGCGAGTCAAATTCGGATTGTGCTGTCGAGCTTGACCCTCTCCTCATGAAACAAGCGGTGTCGAACTTGATCGAGAATGGGGTAAACGCCTATCGGGGGAAGCCGGGTTCGATTGAGATCTTCTATGGCTCGGTTGGAGACGAGGCGTTTATCACGGTTACTGATCACGGGTGCGGCATCCCAGAAGGGGACAAGGAGAGGGTCTTTACGCCGTTCTATTCGTCGCGTCCGGCTGGCACCGGCCTCGGGTTGCCGCTGGCATCTCGAATAGTGAGTCTTCATCGCGGCAGTTTAGCCCTCCTAACTGATCACGCTGCAGGCACCCGCTTCAAGATCACCTTGCCGCAGTGGAATCGCTCCGAGGTCGTTAGACCTGGCGTAGCAGGAATGCGCGCATAGAAAGTTCTTTCCAGAAGTTCACTTTCCATTATATTTGGCCGGAAATGTTCAGGAGGATCGATGTATAGTGTTTCGGATTTCCGGCGCGGACTTCCCATCGTTGTGGACGACCAGCCGTACTATGTGGTTGAATTTCAACACTTTAAGATGGGTCGTGGTAAAGCCAATATCCGTACTAAGCTCAGGCACATCAAGACCGGTGCGGTCGTCGAAAAGGTGTTTTCTTCAAACGATGTGTTCAAGCCGCCCGATCTTGAGAATCGACGCATGCAGTATCTCTATGAAAACGGTGGGGAGTTTACACTGATGGACGCTCAGACGTTCGATCAGATCGCGGTGCCGGTTGAGAATCTCGGGGATGCCAAGTGGTATCTGATGGAGAATCAGGAGTATCAAGTACATTTTCTCGATAACCAGGCGATTTCGGTTGATTTACCCGCATCGGTCATTCTTGAAGTGGTGGCGACGGAGCCCGCTGTACGCGGAGACACAGTGTCGAACGTCACCAAGCCCGCGAAGCTCCAGACTGGACTCGAGATTCGTGTTCCGCCGTTTGTCAAAGAGGGGGACAAGATTAAGGTCGATACAAGATCCGGTGAATATCTTGAGCGAGCAAACTGACGGAACCGCAATGTGCCGTTAGTCATCGGTGTGGATGAATCGGGGAAGGGGGACTTTTTTGGACCGCTCGTTGTTGCGGCGTTTCTTGGGTCCGATGACGATACTCCAGAGCTTCGTGCCCTGGGTGTTCGGGATTCAAAACTCATTACCGATAGCAAACTCCTCAGGATTGATGAAGAGTTGCGTGGGAGATTCCCCCACGCAGCGATTGTTTGCTCCCCTGAAAATTACAATGCTCGCTACAAAACCGTTCGCAATCTAAACAAGCTGCTTGCTCAGGGGCATGCCGAAGCGATCAACACCGTCTTTCGTTCGAACAGTGCCGACATGGCTATTTCCGACAAGTTCGGAAAGCCGGAATTGGTCGAAGAAGCATTGCGGGCGATCGGCTGCCCAGTCAGGATTGAACAGGTTGTGCGGGGAGAGGCTATTGTGCAAGTGGCGGCGGCGTCGATCCTGGCCAGAGCGGAGTTTGTTCGGCAGATGTCGAGAATGTCGGGCGAATACGGAGTCGAGTTCCCAAAGGGGGCGGGTTCGATAGTAGACAAAGCGGGACGTGCATTTGTGTCTCGTTTTGGCGCTCACGAGCTTGTGAAGGTATCAAAACTGCATTTCAAGAACTGCACTCGAATAGTCACAAGTCAACTTTTCTCGTAACCAAACGGAAGACATAGGCTTGCGCAATAAGCGGGACCGTTCCCGATAGTTTGCTCGTTCTACAGCGTGGTTCGGATAGAGTCGCGCACTGCTTCGTGAGTCATTTGGGGGCCGAGGTTGCTCAGTTCGTATAGAGCAGCTTAAAGCGTTCTCGACGATTGCCGATAATTATCGTTAGGATAGTAACTTAGCGCGCTCGGAGACGGCATGGCTCACCTCTACCCCGATCTTGTTCTGTCAGTACTCATGGTTGGCATACTCTACATACTCTCGAAACGCGTCAAGCAAGTTCGTTCGGAACATGAGGATAGTTACGTCTATATCAGTGCCGGGATGATCGTGCTCGCTGTTGTGAGTGTCCTGAACCTGTTTGAAAAGAATCAGCTCTTCTCGCGGGTCAGCTTCCTGTCTGATTCGACCTTCTATCAACTCGTGTGCTGGATCGGCATTGTTGTGGGTGGGACTCTCGTTCTGCGCGGGCTTTCCACATGGATACCTTCGGTGAAGGCGGAGCGCGAAAATGACAAAGCCGAGATACGACGCCTTCAGCTTCTTCGTCACGTCGATCAGCTCATTCTTGTAGAGAGCCGCCTTGAGTGTATCCTTCAGGGGACGCTTGACATGATCGTAGAGCGGTTCGGAATGGCGGGCGGAGCAGTGCTTCGGTATTCCAGTCGTCAGAACCGTCACTATGTCAATGCGGGAACGGTCAGCATCCCTTACTACGCCACGGCGATGGCGCATGTCACCATTGACGAAGAAGGGTGGGAACGTCACCAGGAAGGGCTATCGGCAGAGCAGTCCGGCATCTTCGATCAGATTCCGGAACAGCCGGGTCCTCCTTCTCTTGTGATACCGGTTGCAGTGGGTGGGAAGCCGATTGCGTTTATTCTGGGCTGGAGCAACGACGACACCCTCAGTCGAGAAGACAGACGCTGTTTCAAACTGGTTGCCGACGTCATTGGCAGCAAAGTGGAGCTCGACGTTGCCCAAATCAGGGCGAAATTTCATGAGGATCGTGAGCGCTGGCGGAGGCATCTGGTCGAGGCTACATCAGGCAAACGCTCTCTTCGTGAGGCGTTTCCGACGCTTGTCAGGCAGGTGCGGGAGAAGATGTCGGTCGATCAGTGTTCCCTGATTCTACAGGATAGGGGAACGCGTGCCATCACGATACTTACTATTGGCCACAGTGGGACGCTGGTTGTGGAAAAGGGACAGGACCTTGCGCAGATAGATCCGATTTACCGTCAGGCTCTGGAAGCCAAGGTTGCGACCCATGTGGATTGGTCTAAAGCGAGCGTATGGGAACGATCGAGAGCAGTTCGTTTTTCGACTCTTCAATCGCTGATGATTCTGCCGGTATTGCAGGAAGGAAGATCAGTTGCGCTGTTGGTTGGTACTCTCGGGTCACACGCGTACAACTCACGCGAACGAGAATACGGCGAGGCTGCCGCTGACGTACTGACGGGCTTCATTCGCCAGGATCTGCTTCGTCTCAGGGCTGCAAATCGCGACCGCCAGTTTGCCAGTGTTTCGGTTTTTTCAGCACGATTGTCCGGCATGACTGATCCTGCTTCCATTCATAGAGTGACGGCACAGCTGCTGGCCTCAGTGCTCAAAGCCGATATCGTACGCGTTGCGGGTATTCACGCCCATGACTCTTCCAGGACGAGTCCGGCTGTCGTGTGCAAGAGTTGCTTTAGCAGCGCTGTTCCTGAAATCCTCGCCGCGGTGGAAGACCGAGAGCGAAAGGCGGTTCGCGCAGGGGTCTCTGAGAAAGCCGGCCCCCGTGAGCTTTTGGAGGAATTGATTCCTGAGAGTGCAAGCGACCTGATCAGACACAGAATCTCCGCAAGCGTACATATGCCAATTGTCTGCTGTGACCGCGTCGTGGCGATCATTACGGTGGTCGATCTGCAGGGTGTGCGGAATCGAGATGCACGAGCTCTCGACACACCATTTACGGCCGCCGTAGCGCAAGTACTCCGAATGAAACACGAAGAATTGGCGCTCATGGACCGTGTCGCTGAAGGAAACAACCTGCTCGTGGTCGCTGGCGGGGCAGATCGACAAGAGGGAGAACTTCGTAGCCGACTGAGGTCGTCGTCGGGGATATTGGGCCCAGTCGAACCATTGAGAGCGCATGGCCATGAAGTAAGCGGCAACAGTGACCGCTACCTCTCGATCATTGATAAGTCGGCACATCGAATTGCAGGGTATTTACAGGACGCGGAATCGACAGAAGTCGGAAGATGATTGTGTGGATATTGTCCAGAGAGTGAGTGACCACCTGATTAACATGAGAGACAAATGCTGACGTCGTCAGAGCAAATTCAGCGGTACAACCAATCGCGGCACAGCACGAAACTTGGGCGAACCATCGAGCAAGTCGATGTTTTGTCGAGGTTGTTGTTGAAGGTGTTTGCCTCTGATTTCCTAGCGGTATTCTACGCACAGGGTAAAGGGACCGCGATGATTCCGGTGGCCTTTCACCAATGGGGGGATCGCGGCCTCAGCCGCCTGGATCTGCTGGAGCGAGCGTTCGATGGCGCAGCCGGCCAGGAACAGCGGGTTCGGCGAGGCTTCACCCACTTTGAGCAGACACGCAAATCGGACGATGCCGGAGTCGATGCATTCGCAGTGTCGAACGGTTTCAGGAGTCGGTATCTGTACCCGATCTATGTCAACGACGAACTGCGGGGCATTATTGCCGCGTACTGGATAGAACAGCGGGAACACGAAAGTTCCAGCATCGCGCACATTCTCAATCCGATCGCGGAACTTCTGATCGGATGGATGACGCTCGTCGAGGAGATTCAAGTCTCTGACGGCTTCGCCCTGAGGCTCTCTTCCTTGATCTCACTTTTTGACTTGCCACTTGACGAATACCGGGTAGTAGACCTGGTATCTCGCATGCTCAAAACCATGCGCGTCGTGTTGCGCGGGTATGGTATCGGGCTGGTCTCGCGCGATCCCTTCACCGGTCACTATCAGCTGGTCGAAGGTCAGGACACGGAGTCAATGACCTCGCAGGTCACCGACAAACTTGCGTCCGCCAGTGGGGCAATCCTCGCCGAGCGACGGAAGCAAATTGCCCAGCCACGAAGCTGGTTTGATTTGTCGCCTCAGTTTGAGGAAGAGCAACTGACCGTGATTCTCTCCGAGCTGTACTCGGATGATCGCTATCACTTTGCCGCTGTCTTCACGAAAGAGGGAGCGCACGAGTGTACCGAGGCGGAGCTCGAACTCATCGGCGTATTCAGGATGTTCTCGGAGACGATTCTCGCCAATGCTCGACTGGTGAGGGACCTCAAGAAGGCCAACGAGAAGATCAAGGAATCATCGAGTCGATTAGCCGACTCGGAGACCATGGCGGCGCTCGCCGACATGAGTTCAGGCATTGCCCATGATCTCAACAACACGGTGGGGAGTGTCGTCGGCCGTCTTCAACTAATGAAAATGAAATGTACCGACGAGAAACTGCTTTCGTCGCTGACGAAAGTCGAATCCGCTGCCCTTGAGGCTTCCGAGACAGTCAAGCGCCTCCAGCAATTTAGTTCCAGTGTCAAGGCAAAGGGATTGGCGAAGATCGACCTGGTAGCTCTGCTGCGCGCATATGCGGAGAAACAAGACAATGCATGGCAGGAATTAGCCGACCGGAAGCGAGTCGAGGTTGTCACCGCGATCGATGCTTTGGACGCCGTCATCAGTGCGACCGCTGAAGATGTCCTGGTCATCCTGGACAAACTCATTACGAATGCGATAGAGTTTGCCCCGGAGGGAAGCGCGGTGCAGGTGACTCTCTCTCAATCCGAGAAAGAAATTGTGATCTCAGTGGCCGACCGTGGGCCGGGTATTCCGCAGGAGATGCGCGCCAGGATATTCTACCCGTTTTTCACGACGAAGAGCAGTCGAGGGGCAGGGCTGGGCTTGGCAATCGTCTATGGAATAGTGTCGAGACTTGGCGGCAAGATCAGCGTTCTCTCGGAACCGGGCTCGGGAAGTCTGTTTCGCCTGACTTTTGGTCGAACCGAGGCCCCGAGCGACATCTCGGAAATCACACGAAAGACGCTCAAGGTCAGTAACCTGCGAGTACTGGTTGTGGATGATGACGACCAGATTCGGGACATTCTGAGCGACATGCTGACCCTCGACGGCCATGCGGCTACGACGTGTCATGACGGATACGCAGCGCTGCAGAGTCTTGACACTGGGGCTTACGATCTCATGATCACTGATTTGGGCATGCCCGGAATGTCCGGTCTCGACCTCGCCGGCGCAGCGCACGAAAAGCACCCAGGAATGCCGATAGCCATGATCACTGGCTGGGGAACTCAGCTCAATGAAGAGGAAATCGCTCTTCGCGGCATTCGAGCGGTCATCCCCAAGCCATTCCATTTGAAAGACGTGAAAGCGCTCGTTCATAAGCTTGCCGCCCCTCGTGAAGCACTCGATTGACGGCGAAAAATCGATTGCCTTCGGGCAACCTCCTGCTATATTCCCTTCAAATTGAATCTTCGGGGCGAGGTGTAATTCCTCGATCGGCGGTATAGCCCGCGACCCGGTTTCACGGTTGAGCCTGTGCAATTCAGGCGCCGACGGTTACAGTCCGGATGGTAGAAGATGCTGGCGCGGCTACGTGCAGCGCTGCAGCATAGCCATGGCATACTTGTCCCGAGGGATTCCTTGGGGTTTTTTTATGGCTGCTGACACTGATACGCTGTACATGGAACGAGCTCTTGCATTGGCGCAAAGGGGGGCCGGGTTTACGTCCCCAAATCCTTTGGTCGGGGCCGTAGTTGTTCGCAACGGGACAATTGTGGGGGAAGGGTATCATGCGCGAGCAGGAGGGGACCACGCGGAAATAGTCGCCCTGCGTAAAGCTGGGTCACGGGCGCGAGGTGCGACTATGTATGTATCGCTTGAACCCTGTTGTCATGTTGGTAGAACTGGACCCTGTACAGCGGCGGTAGTTGCGTCACGAATCTCGAGGGTCGTTTTCGCAGTTAAGGACCCCGATCCCCGAGTCAGCGGACAAGGTGCGCGAGTCCTGAGGAAAGCTGGTGTGACTGTCGAGCGAAAGGGACCGGCAGAGAAATCCATCGAGTTGAACGAAGGGTATTTCAGTTTTCACGTACGCCACAGACCATTTGTTACGTTGAAAACAGCGCAGTCAGTGGACGGGCGAATCGCCACTCTCTACGGTGATTCCAAATGGATTTCGGGACCCGAATCACTGAGTCTGGCTCACAAACTGAGAGCTATGGCGGACGCGGTGATTGTCGGAATGGGGACGGTCAGAAAGGATAATCCGGCGCTGACGGTGCGGCTTGTCAAGGGAAGAAACCCGTATCGAATCGTTGTCAGCAGAAGTCTCACCTTCCCCAGAGGGTGCCAGTTGCTGCGAAACAACGACGATGGAAAGACTATCGTCGCCTCGTCGAAGGAGGCTATTCAGAAGTTCCTAAGAACGAGCGCTGCACGCAATGTCACTTGCTGGGAGATCGATCTTGACCGCGACGGCCTCCTTGATCTTCATGACCTGACCGAGAAGGCGGGTAGGTTCGGTTTACGGTCCTTGCTCGTCGAGGGCGGAGCTCACCTTGCGACCGCCATGCTGAGGGAACAACTGGTCGACAAGTATCTAGTCGTCATCGCTCCTATAGTCGTTGGAACAGGGGTCAACTCCGTTCAGAGTCTTGGAGTTCGACGATTGACCGACGCAACCGCGTTCAGCCGTCATTGGTTCGAATCATGCGGACGAGATCAGCTATTTGTGGGTTACCCCGTGAAAGGAGTTTAGTCTGTTCACAGGTTTGGTTGAAACGATTGGTGTGGTGACGAGCGTTCGGCGCAGCGGCAGCGATCGAGAGCTGATTGTCGAGGCCATGGTCGAGAACGACCCCGTGCATGTCGGAGATTCGATATGCTGCGATGGAGCCTGCCTGACCATCGTTTCGATAAGTGCCAACAGATTTAGTCTCCAGGTTTCTGCTGAGACTGTGGCTCGGACGATTGTGTCAAGCTATGTTGTGGGATCGCGAATCAATCTCGAGCGGGCGCTTCGAATGGGGGACCGGCTGGATGGGCATCTTGTAAGCGGACATGTAGACGGTGTTGGCAAGGTCGACGAAGTTCGACCGATAGGCGATTCAATCCTGTTGGCCGTTGCGCATGATTCCGCTTTCGACCAGTTCGTGATCGAAAAGGGATCGATTGCGGTCAATGGTGTCTCGCTCACCGTGAACAGGACGGACTCCGGCAGATTAACGGCGAATCTGATCCCGCATACGGTTTCACGCACCACCCTCGGGAGTCTGTCCCGAGGAAATCAGGTCAATCTCGAATTCGATATGATTGGCAAGTTTGTCGCAAAGCAGACGGGCGGGAGGAGAAGTTCTCTTTCTGTTCAGCGACTCATTGAGAGTGGATGGTAGAATGAGTTCAGACATAGTGTTCAACACGATACCAGAGGCGGTCGAGGAGATTCGCGCGGGGAAATATGTGGTCGTCGTCGACGATGAAGACCGCGAGAATGAAGGGGATCTCATCATGGCGGCCGAGAAGATTACACCGGAGGCTGTTAATTTTCTCGCGATGCATGGTCGGGGACTGATCTGCGTGCCCCTCACTGAGAGTCGAATGGATGCGCTTGGGCTTCACCCCATGGTAGGAAACAATACGGCCAAAATGGGTACGCGCTTCACGGTCTCGGTGGATGCGCTTCACAATACGACGACCGGTATCTCCGCACATGATCGATCGGTGACCATTGCCGCATTGGCCGACGAGAGGACCAAGCCGGAAGACCTTGGCCGACCGGGTCATGTGTTTCCAATCCGAGCTTTGGATGGAGGAGTGCTGGCGAGAGCGGGGCATACCGAGGCCTCGGTTGATCTGGCGCGACTGGCTGGGCTTCGCCCGATCGGCGTTCTTTGCGAAATCATGGATGACGATGGCACAATGGCCAGGGTCCCGCGCCTATACCAGTTCGCCCGCAAATTCGACCTCAAGTTGATCACCGTCCGCGATCTGATCGCCTATCGTAATCGAACTGAGAGGCTTATCAGCCGCGTTACCTCTGTCCAATTCCCGACTGAATTCGGTGAATTCATGTTGCATCTCTACCAATCGCAGATTGATGATCATCACCACCTGGCGTTGACCAAAGGGGAGATAGCGGGCAGGAAGAATGTTCTGGTGCGCGTACACTCAAGCTGCTTGACTGGGGACGTCTTCGGTTCGTGTCGGTGCGATTGCGGTCCACAGATTCACGCGGCGCTGCGGATGATTGACAAGGAAGGGACTGGGGTCGTGCTATATATGCGGCAGGAGGGACGCGGTATCGGACTGGCGAACAAGATCTTGGCGTACAAGCTGCAGGACAACGGACGAGACACGGTGGAAGCCAACCTTGAGTTGGGGTTTCAGGCCGATCTTAGAGATTACGGAATAGGAGCACAGATTCTCGCCGATCTGGGGTTGACTTCGATTCGGTTACTGACCAACAATCCGAAGAAAGTGATTGGTCTGACCGGCTATGGTCTGGAGATAACCGAGCGTCTGCCACTTCAGATCGAGCCGTCGCGGTTCAACTACCGTTACCTGGAGACAAAGCGAGACAAGTTGGGTCATTTGTTGGATTTTGAAAGGGATTGAGGAAAGCCATGAACACTATCGAATTTGAAGGAAGACTGGACGCCAAGGGGGTGACGTTTGGCCTGGTCGTGAGCCGCTTCAATAGTTTCTTTACAGACCGATTGCTCGAAGGGGCGCTCGATTGTCTGGTGCGCCACGGAGCCGATGAGAAGAAGATCACGGTCGCATATGTGCCGGGGTCGTTTGAGATTCCTTTTGCGGCCGCGAGGATGGTCAAGGCTGGCAAATACAACGCCGTCGTTTGTCTGGGAGCGGTCATTCGAGGCGACACGCCGCACTTTGATTATATTGCGGCTGAAGTCTCCAAAGGGATTGCCCATTTGGGCATGGAGTCGGACATCCCTGTGATCTACGGGATCGTCACGGCCGACACGCTTGAACAGGCGATCGAACGGTCCGGCACGAAAGCAGGCAACAAAGGATGGGATGCTGCCGAGAGCGCCATCGAGATGGTCAATCTCTATCGCGCGATGGGAGTGTAGATGAGTGAGTCTCCCCGCCGACGAACTCGCGAACTGGTCCTGAAGGGACTCTACGCTCACGAGATTGAGGAACTCGATCCTGAACGAATCGTGGAAGAGGTCATCAGCGACGACACGCTGAGTCAAAAGAACCTCGATTTTGCCCGGGGATTATTTGGCTTGGTACGGAAACACCGAGCCTGGGCAGATGAACAGATTACGTCGCTGGCCAAGAACTGGGACATCAAGCGCATTGCGGATGTCGATCGAATCATCCTGGAGATAGCGCTGGTCGAGCTCAGGGAGATCAGTGATTCCCCTGTGAAAGTTGTGCTCAACGAGGCTATCGAGCTGGCGAAGAAGTACTCTACCGGCGACTCATCATCATTCATAAACGGGATTCTCGACGCCTACATAAGGAAAGCAGAGCCGACCGGCCCTCACTCCTGAAATCGATTCCCCGGTTCAACGTATTAGCAGCTGGACACTGCTCTCTGAACGAATATATTATCGGGTCCTGGTAATGTAGTATAGGTGAGCCTTTGCGCAATGAATGGGTAAATAGCTTTGATCGCACCAATGCCGTCGTTGCGGCAGGGGTCTGGTTCGCGGTCCTTGTTGTTTACTTGATGACCAAGGCCCCGACGGTGACCTTCTGGGACTGCGGCGAGTTTATCGCCGTCAGTCACATTCTCGGCATTCCTCATCCACCGGGCACACCACTCTATGTTATGATCAGCCGCCTCTTTGCAACCCTTCCTCTGTACGCAGATCAGGCGGCCCGCATCAATTTTCTGACCGTGCTCTGTTCGTCGATGACCCCGGTCTTCGCGTACTTGAGTGGAGTGCGGATTCTTAGGACCTGGTTTGTTACCGACAATTCTCCATACTCACGGATGCTGACTTACGCCGGGGCTGCGAGTGGGGCGTTGTTCCTCGCGTTCAGCGCGACAAATTGGGGAAATTCAGTCGAAGCGGAAGTTTATGGTATGTCGATGCTCATTTTCGTCAGTGTACTCTGGCTGACCCTTGTGTATCATGAGACTCCCGACGGCCTGCGGGCTGATGCGATCATGCTCTTTGTGGTCTATCTCGCTTTTCTGGGCATCGCGATACACCCCACGACCTTTCTGGTCCTTCCCATAGCAGCCTTGTTCTTTGTGGTGAAGAAGGGGGCTCCACGATCAGTCTGGTTTCTTGCGGCCGTATTCATCTTCTTCGAGCTGTTTCTCGTCTTCGCTCTCTCATCGCGACCTGGAGAGGTCCCATATTTCGTGCCTGTAACCGTGGTCTTGATCTTGTATCTGTTCTACGTGTTCTCGTGCCCAACTATCTCTCGCGCGGCGCTACTCATGGGCATAGGGCTCCTGGGTTCGGCGGCGCCTTTGGTTGGAGTGCTATCGAGCGCCGTGATCGCTCTCACAAGCGGGTCCGGGGTTCCGACTGAGCCACCATCAGTTCTCCTCCGGTGGGTAGGCGGAATCAGTTTCGTGGTGACACTTGCGCTCGCACTTTACTGGTCGGCAAGGTATCTGCTATCGCGCGACCAGAGGGGTGAGGAGCAGCAACACACATTTGTTCCATCGCTTTTCGTCATTGGAGCCGGGGTGATGGCGGCCATTCTCCTGCTCGACAAGCTCCGAGGGTACACGGCATTTGCGGTTGTATCGATTGCTGTTCTGATCATTGTTGGTTCCGTCGTCAGAAGCCATCTCAGATGGCCGATCCTGATCGCGATGGCCGGCGTTTCACTCGTGGCGCTGGCTGTTCGCCCCTTTGTGTTGGGGATTGCAGCTTCAACGGCTGTCGTGCTTGTTCTCGGTTTCTACTTCAAGAGTGAGACGTGGAAGGCCGCACTGCTGATTATCGTGGCGGCGGGAGTCGGGTATTCGGTGCACCTGTTTGTGCCGATACGGTCAGCACAAGACCCGTACATAAACGAGAACGCCCCCTCCAAATCGATCTCGGCTTTTGTCAACTATCTTGAACGAAAACAGTACGGGTCCCAAAGCATGACGTCAAGAATGTTCACGCGGCGGGCAGAGTGGGAAAACCAGTTTGGAGATTATCGACGGATGGGCTTCTGGCACTTCTTCAGCAATCAGTATGGACTTAACGGACCGAAGTTCTTTGTCCTGTTTGTGCTCGGATTGCTCGGGCTTTGGGAGGGGATTCGCATTCGATCTCCCTATGGCCTGTTGCTATCACTGCTCATTCTGATCTCCTCGGTGGGGCTGGTCCTGTACATGAATTTTGCGGACGGTACGCGACAGCATCCGGTAACGGGAGCCGATTACATTGAAGTACGCGACCGCGACTATTTCTTTACACCGGCATTTCTCCTGTTCGGACTCGCGATCGGACTCGGCATCTCCGCGACGCTTCAGTACGTCAGGCAGACAATGCTGAGGCTGAACAATCCAATTCGAGGAGTCATTCTCGGAGTCGGCCTGGGGCTGTTTCTCATACCGGTCTACACGGTGAAGGCAAATTATTTCGAATCGGATCGATCCAATAACTACCTTGCGTATGACTATGCCTGGAATCTTCTGCAGTCAGCGGATCCAAACGCCGTTCTGATTACATATGGCGACAATGACACCTTCCCTTTGTGGTGTTTGCAGGAGGCGTTCGGAGTTCGTAAAGATGTCAGGAACGTGAATCTCTCTTTGGCAAACACGAAGTGGTATATCAAACAAGTGCGGGACTACATGAAACTTGATCTGGGATGGAATGATCAACAGATCGACAGTCTGCGACCGTATCGATCACAAGACGGTCGCGTGTTTCAGATTCAGGATCAGGTGGTCGATGCAATCATCGATCACAACCACGGACGTTTTCCGATCAACTTTTCGGTGACTGTGGCCGACGACGGTCGCAAGTATCACGGGCAATCAGCGCGAGATCGGCTGGTACTGAGCGGGCTCAAATGGCGATTTAAGGAGGCGGCCGACGGTATGGTTGCAGCGGTCGATGAATCGATCCAGTTCTTGGAGTCAGACAAGTTCCAGATGCGAGGTCTGGATGACCCCACGGTATACAAAGATGAGAACATGACGCGGCTGACATCGAATTACGCCAACGCATTTATGGCTATCGCCGATTCTCTGTCCAACGCAGGACGAGGAGCAGATGCCGAGCGACTCATGAGGAGACTGCACGAGAAGATGCCTGACAATTTCGATGCGATCAGCTACCTTGCGAGCCTTTACGCCAACCGCGGACAGGTAGGACCGCTGACTGATCTGGTAGCCGAAACGCGCAGCGGCGACACGGATTGGCTTCGAACGTTGCTCGGACGTGTCCGGCGAAAGGCAGGAAATAGTTCTGAAGCGGAGGCTATACTTTCTCAGGTGCTCGGCACGCGGCCATCGTACCGACCGGCCTACGAGGAGCTGATTCGCCTGTATTCCGAGACCAGGCAGATGGACAAGCTCGGGGCGCTCTTTTCCGCATGGTTGAAATCGAATCCGGATGACAAGCAAACGCAACGGATCCTCGAAGATATGAAGGCCGGCCGATACGAGCAACGTCCGGCGGAGACCTTGTGAAAATCTTAGCGCTAAACTGGAATGATCTGGCGAATCCGAACGCCGGGGGCGCTGAAGTACACCTGGAGGAACTGCTCCGGCGATTGGTGACATATGGTCACGACGTTACTCTCTTCTGCTCGGGATTCAAGGGCTGCTTAAGGGAAGAGATGATTCACGGAGTACGGATTATTCGTCGGGGGAACCGCTTCAATTTCAACCTGATTGCGCCCTTTCATCTCAGACGATTGGCGCGATCACATCGTTTCGATCTGCTCATTGAAGACATCAACAAGATTCCGTTCTATACGCCGCTCTACCTGAACATCAAGACTCTGGTAGTCATTCCACATCTCTTTGCGACGACCGTCTTTCAGGAGATAAACATGCTCCTGGGGACCTACATCTATCTCGCTGAGCGTCCGCTCGTCAGAGTCTATCGCGGATTCCCATTCAACGTAATTTCAGAATCGACCGCTGATGATATCGCGGCTCGCGGCGTTCCTCGCGCAGATATTTCGATCATTCACTGCGGCATTGATCGGGCGATCTATTCGTATGATCAGTCGGTGAGGAAATTTGACCGGCCGACGATTCTGTATTTGGGGAGAATCAAGAAATACAAGTCAATCCAGCATCTGATCATTGCGTTCACATCGATTAAAGAGCACATTCCGGAGGCACGCTTAATGATTGTAGGAGACGGTGACTACTTGCCTAAGCTGAAGTTACTCGCATCGACGCTCGGCGTTTCGGATTCGGTTGAATTTCCGGGCTTCGTGAGTCAGGCAGAGAAAGTAGAGCGGATGCGGCGCGCCCACGTCTGTGTCCTGCCGTCGCTGAAGGAGGGGTGGGGACTGACGAACATAGAGGCAAACTCGGTGGGCACAACTGTGATCGCTGCGAATTCGCCGGGGCTGCGCGACTCCGTACGGGACGGGGTGACCGGTTATCTCTTCGAATACGGCAACACGACGCGTCTGGCCGAGCACTTGAAAAAGGTGCTCTTGGACGAGAAGACGCGCCAGCAACTGGAGAGAGGCGGGCTGGCCTGGGCGGAGCAATTCGATTGGGACACGGCGGCAAGGAAATTCGATGAGCTGATACGAACGGTAGGAGGCGGGCGATCGTGAAAGCGCAACAAAAGCGTGCAGTCTATGTCATCATCGGATTATTGATTTCGCTCGTTCTTGTCTGGGCCCTGTTTCGGAATATCAACTTCGGTGAACTGGTCCAAGCCTTGAGTAGCGCGAATTACCTATGGCTCATTCCCAACATAATCCTGGTCATCTCCGCCATGCATCAACGAGCGTGGCGCTGGCAGTTCATGATGGCGCCGATCAAGAAAGTCGGCTTCGACAAGCTCCTCTCAGCTACGTGTATAGGGTTCATGGCCAACAACGTCCTCCCCCTGCGACTGGGTGAGTTTGTTCGGGCGTATTCGCTGTCATGGCAAGACAAGGAGATCACTAAATCGGCTTCGCTGGCGACAATTTTTGTCGAGCGCATGGTCTTTGACCTCGTGATCTTGCTCATGATCTTTGGGGGAGTGGTCGGAATGTCGCAACTGTCAGTACAAGAGGAGATGCGAGAGGGAACTCTGGTCGCGGTGGGGATCGCGCTGGTAGGGATTCTCTTCATCTTTGCACTGGCGTTCAAGCCCGCACGCTCGGGTAGAATCCTGTCGCGCATTCTCATCGTTGCTCCGCAATCGGTGACAGCGAGGATCAATGACGTCGTCATGAAATTCTCGCGTGGTCTTGAATTCATCAAGAATTTCAAAACGCTCAGCATCGTCTCGCTGCAGACCCTGGTGCTGTGGCTGTTCATGGGGCTCTCCAATTACTTCGTGTTTCTGGCGTTTGGCTTCGACCTCCCGCTCTCGGCCTCATACGTTCTGCTTGTAGTCGTTTCGATTTCCATCCTGATCCCTTCCTCTCCGGGCTTTGTCGGTGTCTATCATGCCGGTACAGTTTGGACGTTAGCGCAATACCCGGGGATCACCAAAGAACAGGCGCTCTCGTTTGCGCTGGTGCTGCATGCGGCCCAGTACATCCCGATCACAGCCATGGGTTTCTATTACCTGAAGAAGGAACATCTCTCGCTCAAGGTGCTTGAGGAAGAGGCCGCCGAGAAGCCGGACTAAGCCGGCAGTGGAATAACTTACGCAAACCATCCCCCTTACGTCGGTATCATGCAAAAACACCAATTGCCAAGCGGCCAAGCCAGGAGGAGAGAAGCCCTGTTTCGTCGCTGGATCATCGGATTAGTGCTACTCTCGGCCATCCTGCGTTTGTGGTTTCTGTTCTACGGGGATGTCTTGCCCGTTATGTGGGATGCGCGACGATACTCAGCGGCCGCTCTCGGATTGATCAGCTTTGTTGACGGCGCGAATGCTCCTACGAAGCCCGAAGAGAAAGAGTCTCCGAACCGTCTCAAGTACTACAACGACAAATATATTCAGGGAGAACAGATTGTCTGGAAACCGTATTCTCCAAGTACGCTGAAAGCGGCACGAAATGACATTCTGATCGGCGGGCCCCTCTATCCTCTTGTATTAGCGACCGTGTTCTATGTTTCTCCGGCTTCAGATCTCTTTGTCGCGCGTTCTGTCGGCGTGCTCATGGATCTGACTTCGACTCTGCTCATTCTCCTGATTGCAGCGCGGCTTGTAGGACGCAAGGCGGCGATAGTCGTGGGGATTATCTACGCAACATACTTCCCATTCATTCAAACATCGACAATGCTCCTATTGGAGAACTCGACGACACTCCTCATGCTCTTGTCATTGTACTTTCTGCTTCGGACAAGGGACGACGGCGGACGCCGGTCACTGCTTATGGGCGGGGTCACTTCGGCCTTGCTGATTCTGAATAAACCGTCGGCCATGTTCCTGTGGGCGCCCCTTGCCTGCGCCCTCTTTGTTTCGTGGCGCGATGAGTATTCGATGCGAGAGAGAGTGCGCCGCATCGCGATCTACCTGGCCCCCACAGGGATTGTTCTCGGGACATGGCTGACAATCGCCAGCGTGATCTATGGGCAGTTGACGTTGAAGGAGCCGACATATCAGGAATCCAGCCTGAGGCAGTCGTCGGCGGTGGAATCGGAAGGATACGACTTGGACATTGTAGCTCTCAACTTCTGGACAAGGCCCGTCTACAGCAATCTCCTGAGCAATTGGCTCGAATACGGAGGTCTGTTCGTCAAGAAATTCACGCGCTTGTGGTCGAGGCCGTTCAACGACTTCAGGCGGAACTTCCTCTTCCCATATAAGTTCGACGAACAGTTTCATGTCGCGATCATGTTGTTCGGGTTCATAGGACTCGTCCTGCTGGTATTGACCAATCTCAAGACAGCTGTCTGGCCAGTGGGTATTATCTTCTACTATACGGCGATCCACGTCGTATTCCATTCGGTGTCACGTTACAGTTTTAGCGCGATTCCGATGGTCGTAATCGGTGTCGGCTTTCTGTTTGTTTCAGTGGGCGACAGTCTTCGGGGTAGCAATCGATTGAAGTGGGCTCAGTTCGCGGGTTTCGCCACGGCGATAGTGATGGCATGGGTAATTGATGTTCGATGGATCGAGACGGTATTTGGGGGGAGCATTTCGAAAAGCATAGTATATGCGGGGTTGATCGCAAAGACGCTGCTTCTTGCAGTTGGTTTGATTCTTCTCCAGAAGTTACTGCTGAGCGCTGTACCTCGGGTGAAGCGAGTGTTGTTTGTGGCAACGATCACTTTCTCACTCGCTTTGGTCGGCTGGAACAGCGTGCTGGCGCGGGATAGCTGGTCCGATTTCGCGGCTCCGTTGACCGATCCCGGCATGAGGGCCGGAACACGATTATATATCTCGCAATTCGAGATTGTGGATTCTGCTGCGGTCCTGGCGGTCGTCGTGGACGTGAATTCTGGAAGGGAAGTAAGCGGATCGTATACACTCAGGGTCGGAAATCTCGTCAGGGACTTTCGCGTCGCGGTCGACCCGCCAAGCAACGATTACTACATCAAATCAAACTACGAGTACTTTCTCAAGCTCTGCAACGACGCCTATCCTGAAATCCGTCAATACGTAGTCTATCCGCTCGATCCGAAGATTGTCAAGGAATACATAGACAGCCGAGGGTACATTGACATCATGATCGCCCCTAACTGGGCCGACAGCGCTGATTCAAATTACGTCGTGATTCATGGCAACAGAGCGGCTACAAATCGGACAGCCTTTGTTCCCTCGATTCCAAGCACGAGCATTGAACGATATGTCTACGCCGACGATCCTCGAGTACGAACCCGCGCAAATTTCATGTCTGATTCTGCCGTTTCATACTATATTAGCCGTACGAGTTCCGAAATCAGTCGCGGGCAGGATCTTTCCATTCTGCCTGGAGTTCAGCGAGGGCGATATAACCTGTTTCTCGTCGTACTCCAGAATGGTACCGGCGAACTGTATTGAGAAACGATTGAGGGTATCATGAAAATAGGGATTGTTGGCTGTGGGTACTGGGGACCGAACTTGGTCAGAAACTTCTCGATTCTCGATCAGGTCGAAGTTGCAGCGGTAAGCGACCTGCGACCGGAACGCCTGGAGTTTATCCGTCGCCAGTTTCCAGGTATACGGTTGTTGACTCAGAAAGCATCGGAAGTTCTCGCTTCCAGCTCAGTCGATGCGGTCGTCATATGTACGCCGGTCTCAACGCACTTCGAACTCGGCATGGCCGCACTCAACGCGGGTAAGCATGTTCTCATGGAGAAACCGTTCACGGCTACGGTCGGAGAGGCCGAGCAATTGATAGAGCTCGCCGAGAAGAAGAATCTGCGCCTGATGGTGGATCACACGTTCATTTACACGGGCGCGGTGCAGACGATCAAGAAGTACATCGATTCCGGTGATCTGGGGGATCTCTACTACTTCGACTCCGTGCGCGTGAATCTTGGACTCTTTCAGCACGATGTCAACGTCGTCTGGGACCTGGCGCCGCATGATGTATCGATCATGGATTACCTGTTGGGCCGTCCCCCGCGCGCCGTTTCGGCCACAGGCATTGCCCACTTCACCAATGGGATCGAGAATATCGCGTACATTTCGACATTCTTTGATAACCAGCTCATGGGGCACATTCACGTAAACTGGCTGGCGCCGGTCAAAGTTCGCAAGACGCTCGTGTCAGGGTCAAGAAAGATGATCATCTATGATGATATGGAACCCTCGGAGAAAGTGAAGCTCTATGACAGCGGAGTGGACATCACCCCCAATCGCGACCAGATCTACAACATCCTCGTTCAGTATCGCACGGGAGATATGCTTGCCCCGAAAATCGATCTTACCGAAGCGCTCAAGAAAGTGAGTCAGGAGTTCGTGCGCTCTATCACCGAAGGGAGAACGCCGCTCACGGATGGTCGGGCCGGCCTTCGTGTTGTCCGGATTCTCGAGGCGGCCAATCATTCCATCAAGAAGAACGGTCAAGTAATGGAGTTAGCCTAACATGGGAGATAAAGAGTTTTTCGTGCACCCCAACGCATTGGTTGCGTCACAACGAATAGGGAAGGGAACCCGGGTCTGGGCGTTTTCCAATGTTCAGAAGGAAGCAATTATCGGCGAGGAATGTAACATCTGTGATCACTGCTTCGTGGAGAACCGCGTGATCATCGGAAACCGAGTGACAGTAAAGAACGGGGTTGCGTTGTGGGAGGGGATGACGATAGAAGATTCAGTCTTTATCGGGCCCAATGCTGTTTTTACCAACGATATCTATCCTCGCAGCAAAGTGTACCACGAGCATGTGGACAAAACCGTCCTTAAGGAAGGTTGTACCATCGGCGCTAACGCCGTCGTCGTGGCAGGACACACGATCGGGAAGTGGGCGATGATCGGCGCCGGCTCCGTGGTCACGAAGAATGTTCCGGATTTTGCGCTCTGGTTCGGCAATCCCGCGAAGTTCGTGTCGTACATCTGCAGGTGTGCGGCCCGGCTCAGTTTTGCTGATCAGCGTGCGGTCTGTACCTGCGGGCTGAAATATCACATCACCGACGGGCACGTATCGCCGGCATGACGCCCGGAGATTGAGCTTGAACGACACAGTTCTGGTCGCAGTTCTGACCTTCAATGAGGGGGAAAAGCTCAAGTCGCTCGTCCGGCGTTTTCCTCAGGACAAGGGGTATCGCCTGCTTTTCGTCGACGACGGTTCAACTGATAACACACATGAATTCCTTGTCAGCCTCGGACATTGTGTGCTCCGTCACGAGCGGAACATGGGAGTCGGGTATGGTATCAGAGAGGCAATTTCCTTTGGACGTGCGAACAATTGCGGGATCATAGTAGTGATGGCGGGAAATGGCAAGATGCTCCCCGAGGAGATCCCGAGGTTGGTGAATCCAATTCGGGAGGATCGGGCCGACTACGTTCAAGGTTCGCGAAATCTCGAGGGCGGCGTTTCTCCGCACCTTCCTTTTGGTCGGAAGATCGCCATCCGGCTGTTCACCGAGACGGTCAATCTGTTTCTCGGGAAGCGAACGACGGATGTGACCTGCGGGTTTCGCGCTTATCGTTTGGATCTGTTCAACGACAAGAGCATTGATCTCGACCAGGATTGGTTGGATCGTTATGAGTTAGAGTACTATATCCACTACAAAGTTCTCACGGGCGGCTATCGTTTCGCGGAAGCCCCAGTGTCGATGGTCTACCCTGAGGACGGGCAAAACTACTCAAAGATCAAACCGTTTACCGGTTGGTGGTCCATTCTCCGCCCTTGGATCTTCCTTGTACTGCGAATAAAAAAATAGCGCGGATTGCGAGTCTTTCGGCAAGGCTTCATCCCGGTAGTGAAGTAAGTTCAAACTTGACACTTTAGTCATTAGCGGCGTTCATGCGCTCCAACAAAAGGTGTTAGGCATGATTAAGAAGATACTCCTGGTATTGGTCCTCTTGGCCGGTGTAGTTGCGCTCGGATACTACCAATCGACGAGGCAGGCAGCGGCGCAGCGAGACCAATATCGCCTCGGGTCGCAGAAGGGGGAACGCGAAGCAGCGCAGACCAATCAGAAACTCGATTCATTACAGGGACTGATGGGGCGAATACAAAGAGAATTCGCGGACTCACTCACCCGCGCCGAGGCGGTTCATCGAACAGAAACTGACTCCCTGAGACAAATCATTGCGGCCAGGGATCAGGAGCTGAAACAAGCGCTGGAAAGACGTAAATCAGTCTCTAACAAGGGGAATACTGGCAACACTCAAACTATTGGTTCAAATGAAATAACACAAAAGCACGCTCAGATTCTCGCCTACTACAAGAAGAGATTGGAGGGGCTTCCGAGGGATCTCTCTGAGTACGAAAAGCGCATCGCCGTCAATGAAGTTCGTGATGAAACCGTGAGAAAATTCTCCATCTCGAATTCTGAGCTGGAGAGAATCCGACATAATGGTAATCTGAGCGACTAATCCGACTGACTAACCATGCCTCGTCGCAAGGAGTTCGAATTCGCCGAAGTACTGGTTGATCGCCTCTTTCTTGAATCCTTCGCCGTAGAACAATCAGCGTATCATCGTCACGAGGTCGACCCGGTGAAAGGGGAGGCTCTGGATCGCTTCAAGGGGCGGCTGGTATGGCACATCAATCACTCGCTCTCACCCCGACAGAAACAGGTCGTGAAGCAGTTCTTGTCCGGTAAAAAGGAGAGAGAGATCGCGCTCCAGTTGGGGGTAACGCAACAGGTCGTTCATATCTATAAGACGCGTGCTATCAGGAGGTTGCGGGTACTACTGAAATCGTAGCTGTATGTCGAACGGCTTATATATAGGAGTATTGTTCACAAAGAGAACAGCCTTATGTGTCCGAAAGAACCTTGTCGGTAGACTGAGTTATTTTCAAAGGAGGTGATTGAGCCTTTTAGTCAGTATCCCTATTGAAACGCTATCTATGGCATGTTTATCAGTAACAACTTCAAGACAAAGATAGAGGGGAAACACAAATAGGGAGCATGAGATGCCAAAGAGAAAAGAGGCTGAGAAGTTTGCTGTGACTGGAGCGAAGGACTGTTGGCATTCCTATAGCCTTCAGATTCTTCCGCCAAGCCGCTTCGTTGATGTGGTCGGCGGAATTCTTAGAGGTCGATACGTTCTCATAAACTCCAAGTTGCAGGACAGGGCCGCACTATAGTTTTCTCAGTTGAAGCGTACGTACGTTCCCGTACGCGATAATGACAGATTGCGGCAGCGAGTTTGGGGGACCCGGACATCAGAATGGGTCCTCCCTTTTATTTACCAGTTGATCGCAAGCGATTTAGCTTGACTCCCTAAATCCTCTGGCCTTTTTTCCCGAACCGATGAATGGCACTCTTTTCCTCTACAGCATTGTCTTGCTTGGCGTTGCGTTTGCTGGCGGCCTGGTCGCTCTGGCCAAACAGTGGTCGGATCGTCTGCTGCACGCCTTTGTCTCTTTTGGAGCCGGTGTCTTTCTCGGGGCGGTGTTCTTTGAGCTCTTGCCGGAGGCGATGACCCAGGCAGATAATCGCGCCGTTGGTGTCGCCGTTCTCGCCGGTTACCTCCTGATTTTCTTCATTGAGCGCATCCTTTTGGCGTCGGGAGAGGGAGGTTACGATCACAATCACAAAGTCATTTCCATGGCAGTCTTCTTCGGGCTGTCGGTGCATTCCTTGATCGATGGATTGGGTTTGGCTGTCGGCGTAAGGGACGCTCGACTGGGCCAGATCGTGTTTGCCTCGATTCTGTCTCACCATATCCCAGCGGCGTTTTCGTTGGCCTCATTATTGATTCTCGCTCGCTTCTCCAAGAGAAAGGTCGTTGCTCTCCTGCTCCTCTTCTCCGCCACCCCGCCTCTGGGAGCCTTCCTGATCCAACCCCTTCTCTCGTCCGCTTCCGATCAGCTTTTTGTCTACCTCATCGGTCTGATGTCGGGCACGTTTCTGTATGTGGCGACCGGCGATCTGCTGCCTGAGGTCTTTCATTCCAAGGTGGGTCGATGGAAAAACCTCTTGCTCCTCGGGGTCGGTTTGGCTCTGATGGCGGCGATTAGCTTTGGATTCGAACATGTGCACGAGCATTGACGATGTTTCTGGGCTGATCGTTAGAACAATTGTATAATGCATCTATAGTGATCGCAGGAGATCCTTGAATTTATGCTCTTACGACAGATACTGATTCTTCTCGCTCTTGCAGCAGTTTTTGGTATGGGGGGAAACCTCGTCTTTCCCAACAGAATCGACTACATTGGGAAATTCAGAGACTTAAGCGGCGGATCGGGGCCGATTGTTCCGCCCAGCGCTCAGGCGGGGGATCCGCCTTTCATTGACATCAATGTTGCACAAATGCAGCACTCCGTAGCCAGAGACATGTGGGTAGACGCGCGCAATCCCGAGGAGTTCGAATGCGGGACCATTCCGGGGTCAATCAACATTCCGTTTGAGAAGCTGCCGGACGGCGATCTGGGCGTGTATATCGATTCCTGCCTAGGCAGTGTTGCCAAGGATCATGGCATCATTGTGTTTTGTTCGGGCGAGGAGTGCGATCTATCCCTTCAGTTGGCGCGCAATCTGAAGGAATTGGGATACACCCACCTCTCGATCTTTTTTGGTGGAGCGCGCGAATGGGAGAAGTTCGGCCTCGAGACGCAGCGGAGGAAGAAATGCGGCGCCTGATCGACAATGATTTCCTGACAGTCCTTTCGCGGCTCGTGATAGGGGGGATGTTCATCTATGCCTCGTTCTATAAGATCGTTGATCCGGGTGAGTTCGCCAAGTCAATCTGGTTCTATCATCTGGTTCCCGGGAAGCTGATCAACTTGTTAGCGCTGATTCTTCCCTGGCTGGAACTGTTGGCAGGGATTGGCCTGATTCTGGGAGCGCTCTACCGTGGTGCGGTCGTCTGGGTCAATGTGATGATGATCGTGTTCATTATCGCTCTGGCGTCGACAATATTCAGGGGAATCAGTATCGATTGCGGTTGCTTCAAGGCCGCCCAGGCAGCCACGCACAGCGCGTGGAAGTCTCTTCTATTCGACCTCGGGGCT
Organism: uncultured Ignavibacteriales bacterium; assembly: GCA_964540105.1. Classification (GTDB taxonomy): domain Bacteria; phylum Zixibacteria; class MSB-5A5; order GN15; family FEB-12; genus DATKJY01. The sequence continues at coordinate 132,027 of CAZILL010000003.1, forward strand.
ATGTTCCTGGCGATCCAGCTTTTGATGAGTCGATCGCGTCGGTGGTTCCTCAGCTCACGTTAGCGCTGCGGGAGGATGTGCGGTGTCAGGAGGATCACGAGATCGGTCGTCGATTTCTCATCGATCGTGTTCGTAAAGAGCAGCTTGCCGAGCAGGGGAATGCTGCCGAGCAGCGGCACCCGCTGAGTTCTCTTGATCGTGTTTTCCTTCAATAGTCCACCAAGGGCGGCCGTTTCACCGTCGCCGACGGTTATGCGAGTCTTGACTGATCGCGACGCCTTAATCGGCTTCTGGTTGGGGGCAGTCCCCGCATACCCAATGATATCTTCAACTTTGGGCTCGACGTCGAGGGTGATCTTGCCGTCGCCGTTGATGCGCGGTGTGACCTTGAGCGAAATGCCGACCTCAAAATCCTGGAAGGTGACAATGTCCTGAGTCGACGCGGCTTCGGTGAACCGATTGATCGTTTGGATGGGCGTAACGGTACTGATCTTTATCTCCGCTTCATGGTTTTCCACCGTGCTTATGCGGGGATCGGAGATCAGTTTGCTGTTTCCGCTCAAGTCAAGGAAGTCCAGAACGGCGTTCATCTGACCCACAGAGAGTGTCCCCCAAGTCCAGCGGCCGTTCTCCAGCTCGTACGTTGCCGCACTTGAAGAAGAGCCGGTGGAAGCAGCTGTGGTGCTGGTTCCAGTTGATGAAGATGCCTCCTTGATTCCTGCCAGCGAGGCGCCGATGCTTGAAGGCCACAAGAGCCCGAGTTTCGTCGAGTTGTCGAGTTTGGTCTCGAGAATCTTCACCTCGATCAGGACAACCTGCTCGGGAATATCCATCGCCGCCACAAAGGCAGCCAAATCCTGAACGACGCCGGGATGATCAGTGATCACTATTCTATTGGCATGGTAGGTTCCAGTCCCCTTCGCGGTAGCGTCGGAGATCTGATCCAAGATTACAACCTGTCCTTTGGGAGACTTGCGCGACTCGAGGGCCTTCTTGGCCGAGCTTGGCTCAAGATACTTGAGCTGGATGACGATTGATGACAGTTCATCAGGATCAGTCGTCTCTGCGGATTTCACGATGACAATGTTGTCGCGAAGTGTGTAACTGTACCCATTTGCACGCAGAATCGCATCAAGGGCGGTGCGGACATCGACGCTGTCAAGATGCACGGAGATGGTTCCCTCCACTTTGTCAGAGAGGACAAGGTTCAGCTTGCTCTGGTCGGCGATCATTCGAAGGACTTTTGCGATCGGAACGGACTCCAGGGAAAGCGTGAGCGGAAGTCCGGCGTCGAGAGGCCCCGAGCCCGCGTTTGATGAGATCATTATGGCCAGGAAGGCAGAAAGATATAGCTTCGTCTTCATCGTCTATCCTTTGGTTACGTAAATGTCAAAGCGGTCGCCGTTATGTTCGAGCACAACTTTGTTCTTGTCGATTTTGACCACGCGAGCCTGATCCACGATATCCCCCACTCGGACGGCCTTTTGATTAATGTAGGCAAGCGGGGACGTGCTGCTGTACACAATGCCAGTGAGGATCCAGATAGCGGACCGAGTCGGAGACTGGTAGGCGGTCGGAGAACTTGGCACTGCGTTCCTCGGAGATACCGTACCGGTACGCACGAAGGGGTCGCGTCCCCAGGGCTTTGCTGCGCTTTCTTCGAGATCGATCTTCGGGCGCGAGCTACCGAGGGTGTCGACCACAGCGACGGAGGGAGCATGTCCCGGATCGGTGGGGAGGGAAGCGACCTTCTTGCCTATGGTGAAATTGTAGAGTCCGAAGAGGATGGCAGCTACCAAGACAGAATACACTACGCGCTTGCGAACAGCCTCGTTCATGACTTCTCTCCTGACGCACCTATTTGAGCCTTGAATCCGAGCGTGAGGGAGAGGGCGTCATTCTGGGTCGTCGATCTCGATATCTGGCACGCGGTGATGCCACGGAAATATACCGCCTTCTCGAGGAAAAGGACGAATTGCCCGAACTTCAGGTAATCGCCGTTCATTCGCATCGAGACGTTGAGAAACTGCGGTTCGCCATTCTCAGGAATGTGTCGATTGATCTCGAGCAGCTCGCCGACGGACGGGACGATCTCAGTGACCGCAAGGTTGTATTGCGACGCGTCGTGACGAAGTTGATCGAGCAACTTGAGGACGTCCCCTTTGGCGTACAACTTGGAATTCAATGCCTGCAGTTTCAAAGCCAAGTCTTCACGTGCGGCAATGATCTGGGGGAGCTGAGCGATGGTCAAGTTGAAATCGGTCAACTGGGCTTCCGCCTGGACAATCTGCGCGTTCAATGCGGTCCGTTCGTTCCGGACCGGAAGGTAGCCGGCTATCATCCAGATTGCGATCATCAGGATCGCGATAGCGAAATGTGTCAGTACTCGCGACTTCACAGGACACCCCGCATATCCAATTGAAAGTCCATCTCGAAACCTGCGGCCAAGGGTCGCTTGCTGTAATGAGCAACGGTGACGTTTGAATAGAACGGGGAAGCCATCAGGTTTTCAACAAATTCAGCCAAAGTAACTTCGGGCGAGGTCTCTCGTGCTGTCACGATCCCCTGGACAAAGAGGTTGTGTCCCGTGCCATCCGAGTGAAAGTCCATGTTGACAAGTCGGATGCCAGCCGGCGTTAAGTGCGACAGTTCCTTAAGACTCGATCCGAGATAACTCGGAACGGACTTGCTTTTCTCCAGGTAGTTCTGACTGGCTGAGATTTGGCGCTTGAGCATATTGTATGTGTCGAACATAGTCGAGCTCTTGAAGCTCTGCGTTCTATCGGCCAGCTCCGCCAGTTTCCAGGTATCAGCCGATAACCCTTTCCGCTCATTAATGTAACCAGCCAGAAGCAGCCCCCCGAGAACAATCAGACCGACAAGAGTAGCATGGTTTGACTTCTTCGTCCTGAGGTCTTTCTGGTACTCGCTCGGCAGGAGATTAGCGAGACGGAAGTTGTTTGTGGCTGAGGCCACGGCGGCCAGGCAGACTGGAAGCGAACTCTCTATAGAGAGATTCCCACACCCCGGGATATCGAGTTCCTCTGCCGGGAAGCGCTTGAACTCGAATCCAAAGTGATCCGTCAGGAGCTGAATGAGCTCGTCGCTATAGGAAAGATCTCCATAAATGTATATCCGATTGGCAAACTGAGAGGAGTATTGACCAGTGTAGTAATCGAGAGAATTCTGAATTTCACCCGCCAGGGATTCCGCAAAGTACTCAAACACAGTTGTGCCGGTTCGTTGAGCGAGAAAAGAGGATCCCAGCGCACAGGAATGGCAAAACTCGAGGTTGGAACCCCGGTAGTACGCCAACTCAGTTCGCTGTCGCTCAATGTTTACGAGCGTGAAGAGCTTCTCCTCGGTGAAATCGGGTAATCCTCTGAGAAGATGGCCGATGACATCGTGCGTGTGGGAAATCCCACTCGGTCGAACACCCAGAGCATCAAACGGCGCAAGCTGATCGCGGATGAAATTCTTGGTCGTCGCATGCAGGGCGATCTTCACGCGCTCCTGACCGTCGGACTGAAGGCGATATACTGGGCGGCTGTCGAACAGGCTTTCTCTGGGCGGAAATGGAATCTGCTTCTTGGCCTCAAACTCCACCGCTGCGTCCAGATCACCTTTCGCCAGAGCAGGCATTGGGAAAATTCGAAAGATCGTCTCGGGGCCTGCAACTGACAGCGTTACGCGAGAACCGGAGCCGCCGTGCTCTCGGAGATATTGACTGATGCTCTGAGTGATATGTCTGAGGCGTTCTTCGTCAGTCGCAATGCTCTTTGGAAAGTACTCCTTTCGGGCGTCAAGGAGAGTACGGGTCTTGCCGCGATGCTTCGCCACGGCCATCTGAATCCCAGCTTGGTCGATGGCAAAGGAGATTTGCCGCAAGTACGCGACCTCCTGTCTTGCCGGTATCAACCGCTCAGAGTTGACCGACGGTGCGGCAGGAGTCGCCCGTCCACCAGCCAGATTTACTGCAGGCCGCTTAGTTCGAATCTTCACGCCAAACATAGCTGAGTGTTCTCAGTCAAAAGGTGATTCTGATGCTGTCCGCCCCGCCACCAATCGAGCGGAGAAGTCGGTTCGCCGGGTCATAGATGTAATTAGCGCCCCAGGCATCCTTCAGATAGGCTCCGCCCGCGCTATCCACGTAGGGACCGTTCCAGCCGATTCGAGTGAGCCTGTCATAGGTTGCAACAGAGACTGGCTTGGAAACAAGATCCGACAATTGGGTCGGCAGGATTCCAACGTCCCCTTCATACCCTCGGTCGACGTACTCACCTCCAGCTACCGCCGCGGGATTTCCGATGATCGCCTTCTTAAGGAGATTCATTTCATCCTTGGTGGCCGCTATCTTCGAGCTTGTTGTCATACCCGTGAATTGCGGAACCGCGAAGGCGGCCAAGATTCCGATGACGACCAAAATGGTCGCAAGCTCGATCAGGGTAAAGCCGCTATGACCGAGCTTGTGTGATTCGCGGAGTTGTCGTTTCATCACGGCAACTCCTAAAAGTTGTTTTCTCCTGCCGTACTCGTGTTCGGCCAAACTTCGCCGGTTGTCGCGTTGTACGCCCAACCGCCACGGACACCAACGATCGTTCCCTTTGTTACGCCTGTGACGACCGAGTCGGGAGCATTCGCGGCAGCCTGATAGGGGTTCTTGGGAATTGAAGTGGCCATGACCGTTCCGACCGTCCCAAGCTGAACGACCGTGGGCCAAGCGGCAGTGCCTGTTGTAACAGCCTGGTTAGCGTAGTAGATCGTGATCCCTGATCTCAGACCTCCCAGAGCGCCACGGCAGGCCGCATCCTTGGCCTGTGCAGTCATGTCCTGGTATTTTGGGATGGCGACGGCGGCCAATATGCCCAGAATAACGATGATGATGACCAATTCAATCAGCGTGAAACCGCTGTTGCTGGACAGTTTTGAGAAACGCATGTTTCCTCCTTAGATAAGTGCACCTGATGGTTTAGTTCTCTACAATCTGAATATCGGAATTCCGATCTAATACTTTACCCGACTACTGCTTCAGAACATGAATCAAGTTCCACATTGGCAAGAACATAGCCAGTGCCAGAACCAGGACAAAGGCACCGAGAAACAGGGTCAATATTGGCTCGATAATCGTCGTGAGCTGTCGGGAGCGATAATTGACCTCTTTGACATAATGATTCCCAACCTCATTGAGCATGGTCTCGAGCGAGCCGGATTCAAGGCCGATCGACATGAGTTGGAGAGCAAGGTCGGGGAAATAGACGAACTGGCCCTGTTCGACACTGATCTCCTTTCCCGTCCGGAAGAGTTCGTCCATCTTCCGAATTTCGTCCGATATGGCGCTGTTCTTCACCGTATCGACGAGGATCTCCATGGAGCGGACAATGGGGAGCCCGGCCTTGAACATCATCCGAAACATGAGTGTGAAACGAGCAATGTTGCTCTTGATGACCAGATCACCGAAGACGGGTAACTTCAGCATTTTCTTATCGAACCAGCGTCGTCCTTTCTCGGTGCTGAAGATCTTCTTTAAGAGGAATACGATGCCAATCAGGGTTCCGAGCACAATGGGCCAGTAGGTGGTGATGACATTGCTTGTGGCAATCAGTATCCTCGTCGGGAGGGGCAATTGAGCGTTGAAGGCATTGTAAAAGGCCACGAAACGCGGAATGACAAAAGCCATCATGACGAGAAAGGCCAGGGCGATTACACCCAGGACGATGATCGGATAGCGCGTGGCAACCTTGATCTGACGGCCGAGCTCCATTTCCCTCTCAAGCATGAGGGAGAGCTCTTCGAGCGTGAATTCCAGTTTTCCTGACTCTTCTCCGGCCGCGACGCTGGCTGTATAGACGTTGGAGAACAGATCAGGAAAGGGAGTCATCGCTTCAGACAACGACTGCCCCGACTGAACTCCCGATCGGATTTGATCGATAGCGTCGTTGAAGCGGCTGCCCGGTTTTCCAATGCGAATGATGGACAAGCTGCGCAGCAGTGGAATCCCCGTGCGGTGCAGTGTTGCGAGCTGGTTCGTAAACATGATCAGTTGCTCGTAATCTGTTCCTTGCAGGAGGCCAAAGAAGGAGAAGGGCTGGCGTCTGGGAATGACGCTGATCTTTACTGGAATGAGCTGCTGCTTGAGGAGGAACTCTTCCACGTTGTCGGTGCTGTGAGCGCTGACGGTCCCCGTTCGAATTGATCCGTCGGAGGTGGCTGCCTGATATTTATACTGTTCTTGCATTTGACGAGGTCACTCCAATGGCGAGGTCACTCCCGAAGTAGTCTTCGATGTTGGATGTCTCTTTGAGCAGCTCTTCCAGGCAGACCGTGCCGGCGGTCAACTTCTCAAGGCCGGTTTCAAAGAGCGGGAGATACCCGGAGCGCCTTGCATCTTCGCGGATGCGGTTCAGCGACGCGTTGTTCATAATGAGTTCGGCGATGTTGTTCGAGATCTCGATCAGCTCGTAGAGACCGGTCATCTTGTTGAAGCCGGTCCCCCGACACTGATTACACCCGGCGCCGCGACGAAAGTCTATGACTTCCGCCAGTTCCAGCAGACCCGCCCGACGTAAGACAGTATCCGTTGGGCGGTAGCTTTCGAGGCAGTGTGAGCAATTGACGCGAATCAGCCGCTGAGCGATCACGCCTTTGACTGCTGCTGCCACCATATACGTTTCGATTCCCATGTCCACGAGTCGGGCGATAGCTGACGGAGCATCGTTAGTGTGAATAGTGGAGAAGACGAGGTGGCCGGTAAGGGCTGACCGGATCGCCATCTGGGCCGTCTCACGGTCGCGAATCTCGCCGATCATGATGGTGTCAGGATTCTGCCGAAGAATAGCCCGCAGAGTTGCGGGAAAGGTCAATCCAGCCCGCTCGTTGATCTGAATCTGGTTGATAAGAGGGAGCGAATACTCGACCGGGTCCTCCACAGTAATGATATTCTTCTCGACCGAGTTGATCTCCTGAAGAGTAGCGTAGAGCGTTGATGTCTTGCCGCTGGAAGTTGGGCCAGAGATGAGAACAAGCCCTTCCGGCTTGCGAATAATCTGATTCCAGCTCTCCATGACTTTGTCGCGAAAGCCCAGCTGGCGAAATGACAAGAGAAGGTTTCTCCGATCGAGAATACGGATCACGATCTTCTCTCCATGAATGGTCGGGAGGGTCGATACCCGGAGATCGATCGGTGCCCCGTCGACCTTAATCATCAGGCGACCATCCTGAGGAAGGCGTTTCTCAGAGACATCGAGGTCGGCGGCGATCTTTATGCGAGAGATGACTTCGTTCTGCATGGACTTCGGCGGAGCAGCCTCTTCGCGCATAACCCCGCTGATGCGATAGCGGATGCGCAGCGCGGTTTCGTCGGGTTCAATGTGGATATCGCTGGCGTGATCGCGAACCGCCTTGGAGATGATCAGATTGACGAGCTTGATGATCGGGCTCTCTGCTTCTCCGAGTCGATTGTCCAACTCGACGGCGGTCTCCGCCGCAGTCTCGTCGCGCCGCGTGCTGATGATTTCGTGGAGGGAATCCGCCACTGAATAGTATTGATTGATCGATTCCTTGATTTCCGACGATTTTGCAATAGCGCGCTTAATATCTTTGCCGGTAATGTACTTGATCTCATCGATGGCAATGATGTTGAGCGGATCGGACATGGCGAGCGTGAGGGCGTTGCCGATTGCGAAGATCGGGATGAGCGTGTAGCGCCGAGCCAATTCGACCGAAATTTGTTGGACGACGGTGGGATCAAGAACCATCGAGGTGAGGGTAACCTTCGGGATTGAAAGACGTTCGGATATCGTTTCGATGAGCTGGTCTTCAGTGATATGCCCAAGCTCGACCAGGATGGTCCCCAGCCGCTTTCCGGACGACGCTTGCTCTCTGAGAGCTTCTTGCAGGAGCTCCCGGGAGATATATCCCTTTTCGACCAACAGGTCGCCGATTTTTTTGCGGGTCATGGCACGCCTTTATCTACTCTCGATCAGATTGAATTAGTATCGGTAATTCCGTTGTTTTTTTTATGTATGGGATTTTGACCACAGTGGGTATGATGGTCCAGAGGTTCTCACCGGTGTTTGGAGGCTAATCTCTCACTTGAGCTCAAACTGGGCGATTCACTTTTTCTTACTCTCGCTGATGTGCGCGTCACTAGAAATCGCGGCTCCGCGTGCTGTGTTTGCAGGCGTTTCCCCAGCCCCAAGTGCCGACGCTTCGGCCAGCCTCGACGGACGTATCATAGACAGTCTCATAATCGATAATAGGAATGTCTTCAACACCGAGGAGCGCCATCACGATAACTTCATTTACCGTATGGCGAACAAGCTCCGGTGGGTGACTAAGCCCTGGATTATTCGCAATGAGGTCCTCTTTGCGGTCGGCGACACCTTTTCTTCGGTGTTATCGGAAGAGACGGCCAGAAACCTTCGCTCTCGAGTGGCGTTGTACGAAGCCTGGGTTGAGACTGACACGTTGCAGAACGGCCACGTGGTCGTGAGCGTTCGAACAATCGATCAATGGTCGTTGCGAGGAGGGGCTCGCCTGAGTCGTGAGGCCAATGAGACGAATTATCATATCGGCCTCGAGGACCTCAACCTCTTCGGTCGAAATGAATTTCTGTCGCTGTATTACTATGTTCAGGAGAGGGATCGGAATTTTACCGCCGTGACCTTTCGCGATCAAAGGGCCTTCGGCAAACCGTTCTCCGTGACGCTTGACTACAGCGGTCATCCTCTCGACGGGATTCGCCAGATTGCCATCGCCAAACCATGCTACAACCTGTTGCAGCGTCTGAGCTTCAATGTCACAACCGGTAAGCACAGCGGGAGGCGAGATCAGTATATTGACGACAATCGCAAGTCTGGTGAATCACGGTATAAGGCCGACCAGACGAAGCTTGACATCGGCTACCGTTTCGGGAGTTACCGCCAGAAGATCGGTCCCCTTCTCGCGTACAAGTACTTGTTCGAGACAGTACGTGATACGGTCACTTTGCTTCCCGACGAGAGTGTTTCATTTCCTTCAGACTCCTTGTACCACCAGTTTGGGTTCGGGGGGCGTTGGTCGAACCTCGATTTTGCGGTTACGCGCCGAATTGCCGGGTTTTCATATACTGAGGACATTACGCTTGGCCAGAGCCTTGAGGTTATGTTCAGCAGGGCCTACAGCCAGCCCTTTGCCTCCGCGCTCTACGATCAGCTAAGCTGGCAAGTCTTTGCAGGGGCGCGTTTCGGCTCGAATATAGCGCTGGTGACTTATGACGATAGTCGCTCGTCGAAAGAAGGCCGAAACTTGCGTCGAGTCACAAATGTCACGGTGCGCTATTTCAACAACACCCTGTCCTACCTGACCGTGGCCCTTCGGGCAAGGTATATCGAGGATATCCGTTCTCACGGCCAGCGAGGACTTGTTTTCGGCGGACTGAACGACCTTCGAGGTTACGATCGCTTCTTCAGAACCGGAGAACGACTGGCAGTTCTCAACATCGAAGGACGATTCTATCCGAAGCTGGAACTGTTGACCGCTCAATTTGGCGGTGTGCTGTTCATTGACGCGGGAACAGCGTGGATGCGAGGCCATCAATCGAGATGGCGTGATCTATACGCGAGTATCGGGGCCGGACTTCGCATAGCCTTGGACAAAATCGTAAAGGGGGATGTCATCAGGATTGACATTGCGCATAGTCGTGTACACGACTGGGAGATTGCCATTGGAACGGGACAGTATTTCTGACGAAGACTGCGAAGGAGCGTTATTCACATTGACAAAACGAATCCACGCCGTACTTTGAGCCTGAAGTGCTTCCGAGATTACATCCGGTTTGCCGATATACTTCAGTGATGGAGAACAAAGCGTTCATGAGCATTATCTTTCGCATCGTCATAGGCTCCGCAATTCTCTGTGGGAGCACGGTTTTGGCGCGCAGCGCCGGTGTGCAGCAGAGTCATGATCCAATCGCGGCCATAGAAGAGGACTTCCACGGCGGTAAGCTCACGCTCGATCAGCGGTTGCTTCTTGAAATCACGGCGATCAGGCGCCCTGCGCGGCTGCCGGCTCAATACCGGATCTTCGATTCGGTCTCGAAAACGACAACGTCGCGATCCGCAACGCTGGCAATACGGAGGGTAGTGACAAGCTGGAATCAACTTACCCCCCTCACGCAAGTCGAAGTGAGCGCGATGTTGACACGGTGGACTACCGCGTATTCCTATGTCTCACCTGCCGGATTCTTTCGCCTGCATTATGACGTGGCTGGAGCCAATGCCGTACCAACAGGAGATCTCAACGGGAACAGTGTCCCTGATTTTGTTGAGAAGTGTGCTTCATATTGTGACACTTCGCACGCCACGCAGCTGCATCTCGGCTATGTCTCTCCTCCCAACGACGGTGGGGTAGGGGGGGACACTCTGTTCGATGTGTATTTTGAGGAAATGGGATACTACGGTTATGCGGTTCCTGAGAATCAGGGCCCTGCTCCGTGGGCGGACTACACAAGCTACCTTGTCCTTCACCGTAATTTCCTCCCCTTTCCGGCCAATACTGACCCCGAGGGAAACCAAGCCGGGGCGGCAAAGGCTACCGTAGCTCATGAATTTCACCATTGCATTCAATTCGCCTATAATGTCAACGCCGACGATTGGTATATGGAGTTGGACGCGACGGCGACGGAAGATCTCGTCTTCGACCAGGTGAATGATAACTACAATTATCTTCCGACCTTCTTCAACGATCCCTCAAAGTCGCTCATGGAAGCGACCTACCATATGTATTCATGTTTCATCTGGGGGTTGTACCTCACCCAGAAGTTCGACACGTCTCTGCTTACAGCGGTCTGGCAGGGAGCGCGATATTCAACGGTCTACAATAGTTTGTCGGATACGCTCGTCGGGCGTTATGGGTGGACGCAGGATTCGGCGTTTGCCGACTTCGCGACCTGGAACTACATCACAAAAACACGAGCCGACGCTTCTCATTATAGGGATGCCGCCGTCTACCCGCTCGCCTCGCTCAGCGGTGATTTCAGCAGCTATCCGGTCGCATCACAGACGCGAAGTGCATCTGGGTACGGGTCGAGTTATGTTCGATTCACGCCGACTGGCCCTGCCACCGATCTGTACCTGACCTTCGATGGCGATGATTTCCACCAATGGGCCGCATATGTGATCAAGTCGACGTCACCCACGTCGCATCAGTTTCAAAAACTTGAGTTGTCGCCGGGAACATACGTTGACACGGCAGTGGTACCAGATTTCAAGTCGTATAATAGCGTTACGCTTGTGGGTATTAATCTAAGCGAGTACGCTGGCGCAGGGATATATGCATTTTCGGCCTCACTCCGTAAGCCGTATGCGCTGGCCTCTACGGCCCTGACCGACTCGTCTGTATACTCCGGGGGGGAAAGACCTTTCAGATTTTGCGTCAAGAACACGTCACTTCTAACGGACCAGGTCGACATAACCGTGACCGATACTCGCAATTGGTCGACCTTCTCGCCAATGACAAGCATCATCCCTGCGGGGGACAGTGTGATTGTGGCAGCCACTATTCGCCCACCGGCAGGCACGTGGTTGGGAACGCGGTCGCAAATTACGTTGACGGCAATTTCTCGGCCGGAACCGGCAGTAAAGACTATCCAGCTAGTATCCGCGGTTGCCGTCGTTCAGCGCAGCGATCTTGATTTCAGCGGGGGAATCGACATTTCCGACGTAACCTGGATTGTTGATTACTTGATGACGGGAGTGCCATCACCGTATCCGATACTGGAAGCCGGCAACTGTGACTGCCAGGGCGGGGTCGATATCGGTGACGTCATGTTCCTGATCGACTACCTGACCGGCGTTGGCGCCCGGCCCCCGTGCAATCCGTACTGACAGAAATTCGCCGAACTGTTTTTTCTTGACATCCTGATTCATTGATCCGTAAGATAGATTCCTAATTAACCATTAGCGCATGTTCATCGCACAGGGACTGTGGTCTGAACATGGAGAGGGGTGGACCCTATGGAAAGCCGATTTGAGGCAAGGGTTCTGATTTGTAACGTATGTGGCGAGGAATTCGCCTTTACGGTCGCGGCTCAGCAGTATTTCGCGGAGCGAGGATACTCTGAAGATCCGAAACGGTGCAAGGCCTGCCACACACAATACAAACGAAAGCAGCGAGATCAACACTCGCGTGATCCAGTCCATCAGGACTGAGGAAATCAGTGTATCGTTCCAAACGAAGAGCCCCGAGTTAGCGACCGGGGCTTTATTCGTTGTGCGGATCACCGCATCCGTCGAATCAGTGAAGCAGAAGCATCTTCTTCGTTATGACCTGTTCAAGAGCGGCCATTCGATACAAATAGACACCGGTTGGCAACTGAATTCCGCGGTCATCCTTTCCATCCCACGTGAGCTTTGTCGAGCCAGCCAGCGCGCGGCCGTTGTAAAGCGAACGGACCTTCTGGCCGAGCGCATTGAACACATCCAGGGAAACCGAAGCGTCGGTCAGCAGAGTAAATTCCATTCTGGTCGAAGGGTTGAACGGATTGGGATAGTTTTGGGAGATCGTGGCCGAGGCGGGGAGAGTCACGTCGTGTGACGTGTCGGTCCCGGACGAGAATCCTACCACCAAATTCGCTTGCATCGTTGCCGCCGAAGAAGAGATACCGGTTACCCCAACAAAAGAATTGCCGTTCTGATATGAATTGGAGTTAGGCGAGGAGATGGCATTGAAGTCGACCTTGTTGAGACTACCCGGAAACGGGTCGTTGGCGTCACCGATGCCGCTCTTGTGTTCGAGTTGAAAGAGACCGTCGGCTTGGACAAGAGCAACCTTGAGATGGTCGTTGTTGGGCTGTCCCGGAAACCACTCCTGAGTGTTGTCAGACTTTGCCTCATCTACATGCCAAATGAGTAGTCCGGCGCCATTCAAGTATGAATCGTATCCTGTCTTCTGACGGTTTTCAATGAGATAGTATTCGTTGCCGACAGTTCCCGAAGTCCAGAGTCTGAAGATTGTCGGGTTCTGTTCGATATTGGCAATCGACTGGTTATTGCTGTTAATGGTCACATTGACCGGACTTGCGAATCCCATCTTACTGCGACACCAGGCACTTGGATGAGAAGGAGAGCCGCCGAGCCCTCCCGGTCCGTTCCAGCTGCCGTAGCTCATAAGGCACCAGCGTCCGACCCCATACGAAGTGCCGTCGGTGTCATAGAGATCCGGCAATCCAAAGCCGTGTGCCAGTTCATGGGCGTAAACGCCGATCGTCATGTCCCCCGGATTTCGCCAGTACTCGGGCTGGACGGTATAGCTGCTGAGGTACTTCCCATCCTTGAGTCGCGGAGAAATCGCCCATTTGTGCGACCAGATGTCGTTGTTACTTGAGGTGAGTTCGGCTCCCGATCCACTGTGGATGACAAGCAGGACATCGACGTCCCCGTCCCCATCGTTGTCGTACGGTGAGAAATCAACAGCACTGTCGACTAAATCTACGAGATCCTCGACGAGCTTCTGGGAGTTGTTCGGGTAGGTCCCCATTCCCTGCGCGCCGTTGACATAGTACGTATACGGCTGTGGGGCTGTGCTCCAGTTCACTTGGGAGGGAAGGTTAACGGTTATCAGATCAAGCTGTCCGTAAGAGATTTGGGAGTAGTAGTCGCGGACGGTGGCCCCATTTGCGCCGAAGACGAGCGAGTCGAAGAAGGTGGCGCCGACTGTCGAAGGATGGTCGGTGAATGTTACCAGGAGGGCAAGAACGCGGAAGGGACCGGTGACGGCAGGTGAACGTTCGTCGCGGTTTTGTGCCAGGTTATGGCCGAAGAAGAAGTCATCGGGCGCGCATATTCCGCGAGCGTGGAGCTCACTGAGATGGGTCTCGTAGAATGAAGAGGTGACTTTCGTCGCGGGCGCAGCAGCTTTTCCCCCGGTCGGACAGGGCGGCATGCTGTAAGATAATCCGAATGTTACAAGGAACGAGAGAATGACCGTTCCCGGGAAAGTGCATGTCTTATGAGCTCTTGTCGTGGTCATTGGAATACCCTGTTTAAAAGTGGAGGCCTGTAGAAATGGCAAACGTGATTCCCTTGGCGGAATATCCTGACATCGTCGAGCCAGTCACTCCGGCCAGATCAAGGTAGTATCCGGCAAGGCTCAGGCCGGTGCCGACGGAAAGCGAGTTGTTCTTTCCCCCGCCAATAGCGTAGCCGGCACGCAACGGCAAGACTCCCAACCCGTTCCATTCGAGGCCGGCCGAGAGGCGCGGGTTCTTTGAGGAGCCTGCTGCCCGTCGAAAGCCCTGCTGTACGTCGACTGCCCAGAGCAGCTTGCCGGTCGTGTGAGCGACTCCGATCGTCATGTTGGTAGGCAGATTGGACGAGAAGGCCGATATGGCTGCGGTCGTGTCAGCTGACGAGAAATAGTTGTCCTGCATGATGTCTGTGGAAGTTGAATCGATCGTGAACTCAAAGCGATGTTCCTCGGTCTTCTTGTTCCAGTTCAAGTGACTCAGGAAATTGGACAATTGCAGGCCGACGGTGTAGTCGCTATTCAGGCGCAGGGCGGCGCCAAGATCGAGAGCGTATCCTGCCCCCCCCTGAGCGATGCGGGCAGTCATGTGTCCGTTCCCAGAGAAGCTCGTTGCATTCGTGGTCATGAAACCCTGCAGGTCTGACACTCGCTCAAAGGCCACGCCCCGAAGGTATTTGACCGTCGCACCAACCGCGACCTGACGAGTCCCGATGCGGTAGACGGTTGTCCCGTAGGAGAGACCGACCGCCCCGTAGCTCACGGCATCTGAGTATGATCCATTCAAGTTGATCGTGCGCCCGACGGTATTGCCGTTGAGGATCAGATCAAAGAGGTCGCGACTCATGTTCGCGTCGGCAAGGCCGACTGCTTCGACGGTCAGCGCCCAGGAACCTGTGGAAAAGGAGAGAGCAGAAGCTTCCACCTCTGCGGATAGTTTCAGTCCCTCCGATGGAATCTTGTCGAGAATGTCGGACTTATCTTCAGCGCTGAGATAGGCGCCTGTGTATTTGTTATAATCACCGAGACTAAAACTGTTGTTGCTGATGTTGGCTCCGATGCCGAGAAGCTGGAGTCCGGTCTGTCGATGATCTGACAGTCCGAGGTTCGCCGGATTGTAGCGGGCAGCCTCCACTCCTGAAGCGAGACCGATATGAGCGCCACCCATGGCCACGCTTCGGGCAGAAGCACGGCCCGTAGCCTGGATTTCGGATGGCGTAATCAGCGCCGCAAGCGCAAGGGGCAGGATGAGGAAGTACTTGCCCATAGAGACCCCTTTCTTCGGGGCGATGCGGTTCATGCGTGATTTCTGGGTATTCACAGTTCCTCCTTACCATTGACCGCTGAAGCGGTAATTGACTTCCATGAAACCGGAGACATTGATCGAATCGGTGGGTGTCAGCCGGATCGCATTCGTTCCATTGCCGCTCAACATTATCCTTTGGCCGATGAACAGAACCGGATGCTTGAGGATTTGGATGTCAGCTTTGGTGAGCTCCAGTGTAAACGGCGTCGGCTGGGTTCCCGTTGCCAGGAATGGAGAGAGAACCTCGACTCTTTTCTGAAGCTCAGGGCTGGTGTAGAGCGTCGCCGAGTCAGATCCGAAGCAGAGTTCAAGCTCCGCCCCCAGCGGCAGATGGTTGTCGATTGTATACGAGAGGACTGCTGAATTGAAATGATCCGTTATTCTGTCGATGTCTTTCTGTTCGATAGTCGTTCTCTCAGGATCAGTGTCGAACACCGAACTGTCGGAAATGACCATTTCGAGCGGCGCTCGGAATGTGACCTTCGCGACGACAAAGTCCCCCTCACGTATTGTTCCGGAAACGCCGTTTCCGCCGAACGTCGCTAAGCCGGTAACGGTTATTGTGTCCGGAATCGGGCTTAGGAAACCCGCGACGTCGGTTCTCACTATGTGAGTGATGCTGTCAGCCGAGGATGAGCCAGACGCGACGCTGTGCTGGATGTGCAAAGGAGGTTTGCCGTTGTTGCCGGTGACGGTGATGTCGAGACTCCCCGGCAATTCGATACCATTCGTGATGTCGATTTCCAGCGACGCGTGCGTGAGCCGGAAAGCGTCGAATCCCTTCGGAACATCAATCGCTTCCTTATAGCTTGGGATGGCGGCCTCAGTGGAGCTGAAGAGTCCCGTGACAGCGTTAAATCGAACTCCGTTCAAGCTCGCCGTCACTTGGAAGTTGTCGGACTGGTTGACCGACACCAGCGCAGGGCTGCTTCCGGCGATGGAAACGTTCGATCGAAGCTTGACGGATTGAGGAACGCTGCTTCCCAAGGGCGCCAAGTGAAACCCGGCCAGGTTTCTGGAGAGCGGCTGTGAGCTGTTGGGGGCTACAGTCTGGGTGATTGTTAAGGGAACCCCGGTCTGCAAGAGCTGGGGGAGGGTCACGCTGACATTGGCGGAGAGATTGGATCGATTGTTGAAGGTCATCTGCAAAGTCCCGGCGGCAATGACCGCGTCGGTGATGACGCTGGATTCAGCAAGGGCAATAGTCTGCGAGTCGGCGCGAGTCAGAGGCGGTACCTGGGCTGTAGCCGAACTGACCGTGAAGACGGGTCCGAAATGCACATCGGTGGTCATCCCGAGTCCGGCTGCAGACAGAACCGTGCCACCGTTGGTGTGGCAATTCGCTACCACCCGGAGAGAATTTGAAACAATTTTGCCGTTGAGGTTGACCAGAACGGAATCGACCCCCCCGCTCGGTATCGTGGTCGGGAACGACCTGGTGTCAATTGTCACCCCTCGCGTGATGTCGTAGACTTGAATCGTAACGGTATTTAGCGGCACCCCCAGGTTGTTGGCGACGATGACATACGCCTGTCCGGAAGAGATGGTAGCCGAGCTGTAGCTGGCAATAACTGGCAGATTGCTCGTTACGGCGAAATCGAGCGGTGGGACAACACCCGGTATAGCCAGAGAAAGGGCCTGAATAGTGGAGGCGTCGATCGTGGTCGGCATTATCGACGGTGGTGTCAGGCTGATTAGTCCGAGCTGCTTGGAAAAGTCGTAGGAGAGATTCGGCGTTGAAAGATTGTCCGCGTTGAGTGCCACGGTGTCGAGCGTATAGGAGATAGAATACCGGACAGTGTCATTGACTATCTCGACACCTTCCTGTCCCATCCGCTGTATCAGCTCATCCATATGGTAGGTGCGATTCATCAACGGTACCGTCAGGCGAGTGTCCCATGTTGGTGACTCAGGTTTTCTTACTGTGCACTGAGCAAGGGTGAGAACTACTATCGCCAGCGCCACACCGAAGACCATCTTGGTGACCAAACGGAAGAACGATGAGTTGAGAAGTCCTTCCGAGTCATCAAAGACTGTGTCGAGTCGTGTTCGCGTCATAAAATCTCCCTCGATTTCATGTTTCTCGTGTTTGTCCGCGATCTTTACTGCAAAGGGAATGCCGACGCCAGAGTGTGCTGTAACGTGGTGATCCACAGTGGCTAAGCGAAGGGACAGGAGTTGATACTCATTGCTGATTGTCGGTGGAACAAGGGGGAGTATGGGAGATTCGCCATAGTATTTGACCGGCGAGTTGTTGGGGCTATATTGACTCTCAAAACAGTGGAGAGTCTGTATGGGGATGGCCAAATATGATCGTCTGTTGTACTTGCTGAACCTTCTTCGGGCGCGACGGAACTTGAACGCGGCTCGCCTGGCGGAGGAATGCGGCGTCACGGAACGGTCTATCTATCGCGACATCATCGCGCTTTCTGAGGCGAACGTCCCGATCTATTACGACAACGGCTATAAGCTTGCCACAGACAATTTCCTTCCCCCGCTCAACTTCGACTTTGAGGAGTACACTTGTCTGAAGCTGGCGCTTGAGTCCTCGCCGCTGAACAAAACCGGCAAGTACACGAATGCCCTGAAGAGCGTTCGGGCCAAGATCGAGGCCGGACTGTCGCAGGTTATCAGAGACAAGAAGAGAACGGCCGTCGATGCGACTCACATTGATATTGCGGTTGCGCAGGAACAGAAGAAGGCGGAACGCTTCTATCCCGGTATCGAGGAGGCCGTCACCTCGCACCGCCGCCTGGAGATTCAATATCACTCCATCAATTCCGGCCTGAGTCGAAGGGTTGTCGAACCGTACTTCATTGTCTTCAGAGGACACGCTTTCTACTTCGTGGCATATTGTCGATCTCGAAAGGAATACCGAACGTTTCGAATCGACAGAATCGAGTCGATCACCGCTCTCGATGAATACTTCACTCCGAATGGTACGATAAGCGCCCGGAAGTACTTCGAAGGGAGCTGGCAAGTCTACAGTGGGGATCTCGTTGAAGTCGTCGTACTATTCACGGGTACGGCTGCGCGGGTCATCAGTTCCAGTACTCATCATCCGGATGAAGTCGTGAATGTGCTGAAGAACGGTGACGTTTCCTATCGAGTGACAGTTCGTGGGACTGAGGAAATCCAGCGTTGGATACTCGGATTCGGGCAGGAAGCGGTGGTAGTCTCTCCTATGAAACTGGTGAACAAGATGGCCGTGATAGCCAAGGCCATGAAAGAGAACTATTCAGGAAGAGGAAAATGACAACAAGCAGATATAGAACCCTGGCCGTATCGGGTGTTATCGCGGCCTTATATGCGGTGATCAGTCTCGCGCTGATGCCTATTTCATTCGGCGTATATCAAGTACGTGTGGCCGAAGCTCTGACGGTCCTCCCGTTCCTTACTCCGGCGGCTATTCCAGGGCTGTTCGTGGGATGCCTGATCTCGAACATCTTCGGAGGCTTGGGATGGCAGGACATCGTCTTTGGATCGTTACTGACGCTTCTTGCGGCGATTGCCACTCATTGGCTCGGTCGGCTATCGTCCAACAACCGATTGCAGAGAACTGCCGTCTGGTTAGCCCCGCTCCCGCCAGTGCTCCTAAACGCGTTCGGCGTGTCAGCGTATTTAGCCCCGTTAATCGGGGTCAACTACTGGTTATCAGTGCAGTGGGTCGGAGTAGGGGAGGTCATTTCGTGCTACGTTCTCGGCCTTCCGCTGCTCATGGTATTAAGGCGTCGGGTCGCGTATTTTTTTAATTGACAGCGAGTTGAGCCCCGCGTACCATTTCGCTCACTGAAAAGAAGCTGTCTGAATTGAGGAGAATTCATGGAAGCCTTGGGGTTAATCGAAACTAAGGGATTAGTGGCTCTTATTGAAGCATCCGATGCCATGGTGAAAGCGGCCAAGGTGACGTTGGTTGGCTATGAAAAGATCGGCGGCGGCTTGGTGACCGCCATTGTGAGGGGAGACGTTGCGGCGTGCAAGGCGGCAACCGATGCCGGCGCGGCCGCGGCGCAGAAGATCGGAGAGTTGGTTGCGGTCCATGTCATTCCGCGTCCGCATGGAAATGTTCATGACATTTTTCCGACGAAACTGCCTAACGAAGTAGTATGATCTGAGTGACAAGAGTGCGGCATAACTCTCGACGATAAGCCGAACGACAATGGCAGATTTGGATCAGACAGCGGCCGTTGAGGACATTGTTCGACAGGTTATTCGCGAGATTTCCGAGCGGAACATCCCGCCCGTTGTGCCATCTTCCCAAACGCATACAGTTCAAACGTCGTCAGAGCTTGCGAGGAGCGTCGGCTCTGGTGACGGCCTCTGCCTCTTCAGCAATCTCGATCAAGCGCTCGATGCTGCCCGCGGGGCGCAACGGCGCTTTCTTGACATTTCGCTCGACACTCGTCACCGCATTGTAGAGAACATCCGCAAACGAGCGTTGGAAAACGCCGAGAGACTTGGCCGGATGGCGGTCTCCGAGACCGGGTTGGGGAAGATGCCGGACAAGATGAACAAGATCATTCTTGTAGCTCGAAAAACCCCGGGCCCTGAAGATCTCACTCCACAGGCGTACTCGGGGGATCACGGGTTGACGCTCGTCGAACCCGCTCCATGGGGCGTGATGGGGATCATAACCCCTTCAACGAATCCTCCATCGACGGTCCTCAATAATTCTATCTCGGCAATATCGGCGGGAAACAGCTGTGTGTTCAATCCACATCCATCCGCGAAGAACGTATCGGCGGAGATGGCCAAATTGGTGCATGATGCTATTGTCGAGGCGGGAGGCCCGGAGAATCTGGTAACATGCATGACTACCCCAAGCATCGAGTCGGCGCAGGCGCTCATGAAGCACAGAGGTGTTGATCTTATCCTTGTCACGGGAGGGGGCGCGGTAGTCAAGCAGGCAATGATCTGCGGTAAGCGGGCTATCTGTGCTGGTCCGGGCAACCCGCCCGTGTTAGTAGATGAGACAGCCATAATCGCCAAGGCTGGCAAAGATATAGTTGATGGCGCCTCCTTCGACAACAATGTGCTCTGCACCGATGAGAAAGAGATCTTTGCCGTCGATAAGATCGCTCACAAGCTGAAACGAGAGATGATTGCTAACGGTGCATTCGAGCTCGAGGGCGCGGCAATCGACAAGCTCATGAAGGTCCTTGTCGAATCTGATCCCGATCAGCGGGGTTATCGCCACGTTGCCATCAATCGCAGATTTGTTGGAAAATCTCCAGAGGAAATTCTGAAGCAGGTTGATATCGTTCCTCCTCCGGGAACGCGGCTGATCTTCTTTGAGGCCCCCTGGGATCATCCGCTGGTGATGGCCGAGCAGCTGATGCCGGTAATCCCTTTTGTACGGGTTAAGACTGTGGAAGAGGGAATGGAGAAAGCGGTCATTGTTGAACACCAATTCAAGCATACCTTTGTCATGCATTCGACGTCGATTGTTAACCTGTCGAGTATGGCGCAGCTCTGCCGTGCAAATATCTTCGTAAAGAACGGATTCAACATGGCCGGGCTTGGATACAACGGAGAAGGTTATGCCAGCATGTCCATCGCCGGGACCAGCGGCGAGGGGATTACGAAGGCGTCAACGTTCACGCGCCCGCGCCGGTGTACATTGGTCGATTACTTCCGAATCATCTGACAACCTCAAGTGCCCTCGGTAGGACGGTCAAGGATCAGCGAGAGGTGACCAGTTCGTGACTGACGAACCAATATCAAGTACTATTTTCATCCTGTATGTCTCCGATCAGCGGCGGAGCGCCCTGTTCTATAGGTCCGTTTTGCAAGCTGAGCCGATTCTGGATGTTGAAGGGATGACTGAATTTGCGCTTCCCGGTGGAAGTACACTTGGATTGATGCCTGAGAAAGGAGCTGAGCAACTTCTCGGACCGGGAATAGCTCCCCCTTCGACCGGAAAAGGAATCCCGCGCTGCGAAGTGTATCTGTATGTGCACGATCCCCAAAAGTATCTCGACCGTGTTGTTATGAGTGGAGGAAGGCAGATTAGTGAATTGAAGTTGCGGCCATGGGGCGATGTAGTCTGTTATGGCGCGGACGCTGACGGCCACATACTTGCCTTTGCGAATCGGGCGTCGGTCGAGTGATGGCTGTGGTTTGGGTTGATCTCTCCTTCATCGGGATTTACGCCGTGTTGTGCGGCTGAGACGACGAGTACAGCTTATCATTCCACCCAGATGCAGGTAAGATGCGTGGTGGCCATCAGGGGATAATCTGGGAATTACCGCTAAGATGTCCCTTCGACATAAGTCTAAATCTTTAGTAGATTGTATAATACGGGTTTCGAATAGTGCCTGACAGTCGCGACTGGCAGGATCGCTCGGTGTCGGGCTTGTGAAAAATTGTCCAAACTGCATGAATTCGGTTGCGTTTGGATTGAAATAGTCTATCTTAAAACCGAGAATGCCGATATAGACAACAGGGCGACTGTGCATATGTGGTGGAAGTTATTGTTATTCTTTGGGATGGCGGCTATGATCGTGTCCAGTTTCGTGACGCCAATGCCCCAGCAGCAGATCGGCGAAGCGAGTCGGATATTCTATTATCATATCCCGCAGGCTTGGCTTTGCGTCATAGCTTTTGCAGTTGCTATGATCTTCTCCATACTGTATTTGAGGACAAGGAAGATCGCCTACGATGATAAGGCCGTGGCGGCGGCAGGACTTGGGTTTGTATTCTGTCTTCTGGCTACTGTCACGGGCTCGATGTTCGCCAAAGTCACGTGGGGATCATTTTGGAATTGGGATCCACGGGAAACATCTATCTTCGTGCTCTTGTTGATCTATGGAGCGTACTTTGCGTTGAGAGGAGCGATCGAAGTGGAGGAGCGGAGAGCGAGCTTATCGGCGGTGTATGCGATCCTGGCTTTTGTCACCGTGCCGTTTCTCATCTTCGTCGTCCCTCGAGTGGTTCCGTCGCTGCACCCTGAAGACTCGGTGGTTGATAAGAACCTGAAATTCACCATGGGGCCAGTTGTACGAACGATCTTCTTTTCATCACTGGCTCTGTTTTCGATTCTGTTTGTATGGATGTTGTCGCTGGCGCACCGGGTGCAACGGCTGACACGAATTCGCCTGGAAAGAGAGTAGCGAGTATGAACGCCAATTATGTAACCCTGGTTGTTACTTTGCTGATATGGGTTGGTCTGTTTGTTTTCTTGTTCCGCCTGGATCAACGTGTCAAGAAACTCGAGGAGAATAAATCATGAAAGCGAAATACATTATTGGCGCCGTTATCATTGTCGTGTTCCTGTCTTGGGGAGCGTCGGCATTCTTGAAGACGACCATTCAGTATGTATCCCTTGACGAAGCGGAGCGTTCCACACAAACCGTGCAAGTGATGGGAAAAGTCGATTTTTCGCAGGTGAATTATAACACCAACGAATCTCGCTTAGAATTCGCGGTCTACGACCCCAAGGCCCAGGACTCGGTGAACGCGCCACGAATGAAGGTCATGTACTATGGCGTGGTACCCGGTAATTTTGACCAGGCCAAGTCGGTTGTTCTGAAAGGAAAGACCTCCGACGGCATCTTCGTGGCCGATCAGATGCTGGTGAAATGCCCGTCGAAGTATCAAGGCGAGGGGGGGCAGGAATATCAGGACATGCGCAAGCATGAACAGGCCACTGGCAGTTCGGGCGTGTGACAATGTCCCCCAATATCCCGGGCGACCTCCTCATTCTGGCTGCACTTGTCTGTAATCTGATCGCCGGCTATAGCTACTCTACTCTGGCTCGTGGCGGGAGTTCTCTCGAGTCGCTGGCGAAACGTTCGTACCTGCTCTTTACCGTCCTTTCCGGATTAGCAGTTGCCTATCTCTATTTTCTCTTCTACAGCCACAACTATGCCATCAAGTACGTGTTTGAGTACTCGCAGCGAGCTCAACCCGCTTTCTACATTCTGTCTGCGTTCTGGGGTGGCCAGGAAGGAACCTATCTGCTCTGGCTTTTCTTCAACGCCCTGTTCGGTTACATCATACTGAGAAGAGGTGCACAATATACCCACTGGGCGATGGTGGTATACTCGATCATCAATTGCTTTTTCCTGTTTATTCTCGTCAAACTGTCCCCGTTTGCCCTGTTAGATCAACCAGCCGCAGACGGTCTCGGCTTGAATCCGTTGCTGCGCGATCCATGGATGGTCATTCACCCGCCGGTGATCTTCGTAGGGTATGCTATGGCCTCGGTTCCGTTTGCCATAGCCATGGCGGCTCTCATTCTTAGGGATTTTTCCGACTGGCTGAAGCGCGTATTTCCCTGGGTGGCGATAACAGGCCTGGCACTCGGGGCCGGCAACATCTTAGGAGCTTTCTGGGCCTATAAGACCCTCGGATGGGGTGGCTACTGGGCTTGGGACCCGGTCGAGAACTCGTCATTTGTCCCATGGGTTATCTCGCTGGCGCTCACGCATGGACTTCTTCTCGAAAAACGTGCTGCTGCGCTGCGAAAGACGAACATTCTGCTAACCTCGTTAGTGTTTCTTCTGGTCATCTATGGGACATTCCTGACTCGGAGTGGCGTTCTCGCTGACTTCTCCGTCCACAGTTTCACCGATCTCGGAATCAACGGTTTCTTGGTCGGGTTCATGGTGTTATTCGTTCTGATTACTCTCGTGCTTTTCCTGTGGAGGGCAAAGGGGATTCCGTCGGAACCTCTGAACTACAATTTCTACGGGCGTGAATTCTCCCTCTTTGCCGGTATGATTCTGCTCTTTCTATTCGGATTGGTGATCCTTGTATGGACGTCGCTCCCGCTCCTGACACGGGTGGTCGGAGCAGAACCGCGGGCGGCTGATCTTTCGACGTACAATGGCTTTGCGATACCGTTGTCTATCCTCATGGCGCTGATTGTGGCAGTCGCGCCGCTGGTAGATTTCAACGAATTCAGACCGAGCCGTTGGCTCAGGAAACTCGTCATCTATACGGTTGGATCGGCGGTAATCGGATTCGGACTCTTCTACGCGGTTTTGAACGCCGGCTTACTTTTCGCGTCAATCTTCACTATCGTCTTCACAACCAGTTTTATGTATCTTCAGAAGCGTTCGCTGGTAAAGAGCCTCGCGCCGGGGATGGCAGCCTTTGCGGTGACCATTGGAATATGTCTTTGGGCGGGAGTTACTCAGGATTTGTTCATCCTCTTCTTTGCCACGGCAGCTATGGCTATAGTCACCAACGGCATCGCGTTGTCAGGATACTTTCCTTCCCGATGGAAGCTCGTCGGCGGTCAACTTACTCATTTTGGGTATGGGCTTCTTTTGATCGGAGTCCTTGCCTCCTCAGCATACAGTACAAGCGATAAACTGGTTCTCGCGAAAGGGGAAACGGGCAAGGCGTACAACCGCACGATCGGTTATAACGGCATGGCTCACGACATTACCTATCCGAACAACGAACTATTGCTTACGCTGGGAGAAGATTCGCAGTCGAGGGAGATCCGGCCACAGCTCTACTTCTCGCAGCGGATGCAGGGGCAGATGCGCAAGCCATATGTCGAGCGCTCGCTAATGTACGATCTCTACCTCGCTCCGGAACAGCTCAAAGCCGCTGAGCATGAAGAAACAATCACACTTACGAAGGGGGAGAAGAAGCAGCTTGGGGCATTTGATCTCGTGTTCACTGGTTTTTCAATGGGGCAGCACGACAATGACTCGAATTCTGGCATGAAAGTCGGCGCGAAACTGAGCGTTACCTGTGATGGCCAAACCGCAGAGATCGAGCCCGCAATTGTTCATGTACCCGGGGTTGACGGTAAGAACGTTGCGACGAGCCAACCGGCGGTGGTCTCAGCAAACGGGATCGATTACACAGTGGAAATCGACAAGATTCTTGCCGATCAAGGGGCGGTTGCGATCAGTATCCCAGGGCTAACCGGCAAGGAAGGAGGGGATCTGCTCGTCCTCGATATTACGAAGAAGCCGATCATCAATCTGGTCTGGGCAGGGGCCATTCTGATCATGGTCGGGTCCGTGATCGTATTTATCAGGCGACGGGGAGAGATTGAGAGCGGTAATGCAACGTACTCCGCTCAGCTTTCCGGGATTCAGTCAGCGCGAAGTGCGACAAGGACCTAACCGGATCAGATCTGTCCGCTACGGTTTCGGCTCGGTTTCCACAGGATTGGCCTTGTCGGGAAAACTAATCAAAAGATAGTGACATTGGTCCAGTTCGGGCTTGACAAGCAAGATAGATTGTTATATTTTTCACAATATGATGACGGCAACATGCGACCAAACAACTCCTGTTTCTGGACCTGAGGACAAACAATCCCCTTTGGACAGATCATCACAAGCGGAGTCAAGATACCGTTTAGGTCGGGATTACTGATGGAAGTGAGATTATGAGAAGAGCATATCTAATTCTCTGGAGCATCCTGTTCGCAGCATCGGCAGTCACGGGCTTTGCGCAGGATGACAACAATACCTGTTTGTCTTGCCACTCAGAGACCGGCCTGACGGGTCTGGACATTCATGGCCAGGAGATCTCCATGAATGTCACCGCCGCCGGCTTGGACTCTTCGATTCACAAGGGAATGAGCTGTGTTGACTGTCACAGTGACCTCGCTGGGACGAAGGAGTACCCTCACAATTCTGACCTCCTGAGAGTCGACTGCGGAATTTGCCATTCCGACGTGAAGGAGGTCTATCAGACCTCCGCCCATGGGACAGCCCGCCAGGACAATCCGCTCGTGCCGACCTGCTCGTCCTGCCATGGGAAGCATAACATCCTTCCCGATGGCAACCCTCTCGCGATGACGTCCGGGAAGAACTTGCCTTACACCTGCTCCTCGTGTCACTCCAAGATTGTGCTCAAGAGTGATCCGGACATCCGGATCGCTAATTCTTTTGATCGCTACATGCGCGGCATTCATGCGGAAGGGATCGCCAAGGGGATAGGCTCGGCTGCCTCGTGCAACGACTGCCACGGCATGCACGATCTTAAGAAAGCCTCTGATCCCAAGTCAATGGTTAACAAGATGAATATTCCGCGCACATGTGCGAAATGCCACAACGACATCTTCATCCAGTACAGTCGTGGGATTCATGGCAAGGCGTTGGCTTCGGGCATCCTCGATGCTCCCAATTGTACCGACTGCCATGGTGAGCATTCAATCCTGGAGATCACGAATCCAAATTCCCCAGTCAATAACTCCAATCTGGCTGACTTTGTCTGTTCGAAGTGCCACAACGACCCGAGGATTGTTGAGAAGTACGGATTAGCCAAAGGGAAGTTCTCTTCTTATCAGGATTCGTATCATGGACTCGCTGTCAAGGGCGGTTCGGTGAAGGCGGCCAACTGTGCGTCGTGTCATATGGCCCACGAGGTTCTGCCGAGCACAAACCCAGCTTCTTCCGTCCATCAAGATAACATCACCCTGACCTGTCAGAAGTGTCATCCGAAAGCGACCCTGGCCTTTGCGACCAGCTACTCACACAACACCGCTGAAGCCGAGTACAGCTCTCTGGATAACGCCGTCAAGAGCATCTACCTCGTTGCGATTGTACTCATCATTGGCGGCATGGTAGTTCACAACCTGATCATCCTCAATCGCTTCATAATCGATAAACACCGCCAGAACAAGGGAATGCCGACTGTTGAACGCTTCACCAAAGGGATGGTATTCCAGCACCTCGTGCTAACGGTCTCGTTTATTGTCCTGGTAATTACCGGGTTTGCCCTGAGATATCCCGATGCGTGGTGGGTCAAGGTACTGAATTTCTTTGGCATCTACGAAGACACGAGATCGGTGATTCATCGCATCGCCGCGGTCTTCCTGATGTACATCTCGATTCATCACGCTCTCTTCCTGCTGTTTACCCGCCGTGGGAAGGAAGAGATGAAAGCGATGCTGCCGACCCCCCAGGACGCGTGGAACGTGAAGTGGAACCTGTTCTATTACCTGGGTCGTTCCAAAGACAGGCCGCGATTCGATCGGTATGATTACACGGAAAAGGGAGAGTATTGGGCGCTCGTCTGGGGAACGATCATCATGGCGCTGACCGGCTTCATTCTCTGGTTTCCGACTTTCTTCACTGCTTTCCTGCCCTCCTGGGTAGTCCAGATTGCCCAGACCATTCACTTGTATGAGGCCTGGCTGGCGACCCTCGCTATCGCCGTGTTTCACTTCTTTTTTGTAATCTTCCACCCTGATCAATATCCGATGTCGCTGACCTGGATCACCGGCCGGATGACCGTCGAGTCGTGCGAGCATCATCACCCCGCGTGGTATGAAAAGATAGCGGGCAGCTCGAAGAAAGCTGCGGAGAGCAGCGACAGGGGAGAGAAACCGACATCGGCGGAACCTGAGGAGATTAAGAAATAACGTCCAGCGCAGGATGTTCCGGGCAGAGCAGCGTGTGATCCCGCAGGGGATCGGCGCTGTTTTTTTTGAGGGGGCGGTCGAGATCGGGAACTGACAAAGTGATGGGGCGTATAAACTGGTTTCGAACGCTGGAAAAGAGTGAACTGTTTAAGAAGGCGACATCCGTCAGGACCAATTCGGACCGAGATGCAGCCTTGATCAATGGAGCTTGATCACGTTGACACTGGAACAACGCTGATGTATCATACCGGCTCGCATGTGATTGCTGTAATCACCGAATGCGAATTTTCGAAACAATTGGATATGTGAGGTTATGAGGTAGGGAGAATGATGGACACTTCACCAACGATCATGATCGAAACCCGCGGATTGAGCAAGTACTACGGCCCCTTTGTGGCGATCAAGGACGTGACGTTTGCGATCCCGCGCGGTCAGATTGTAGCCTTTCTTGGACCCAACGGTGCGGGCAAGTCGACAACACTCAAGATTCTGAGCGGTTTTCTCGCGCCGAGCGAGGGGAAGGCGGAAATCTGTGGGCTCGATATTCAGAGCAGAAGACTCGACGCGTCCCGGAAGTTCGGTTATCTGCCCGAAAATGGCCCTCTTTACGACAATATGACCCCCATCGAGCTGCTGAGGTTTTTCGGCGAGGCTCGAGGATTGGCGGAGGCGCAGCTTCGACACCGCATGGAGATCGTCTCAGCGCAATGTGCCTTGCAACAGGTTCTGGAGAAGCCGATCGGAAAGCTCTCGAAAGGGTATAGGCAGAGAGTCGGGTTGGCGCAGGCGCTCCTGCATGATCCGGATGTATTGATTCTTGACGAGCCGACCGCAGGCCTCGATCCCAATCAGATCAGAGACTTCAGAGCGCATGTCACCGATCTGGGGAAGACCAAGACCGTACTCATGTCGACTCACATTCTTCAGGAAGTCACCGCTATCGCACATCGCGTTCTGCTCATCCATAATGGTGGCATTGTCTTCGACGGCACTCCCAGAGAACTTGTCCAAAGTGGATCGATTGAAGAGAGCTTTCATCGTCTGACTGCGGCAAACGTGCTCTCGGCCGAAGCGGTGAACGGAGGGGCAGCGTGATGGTTAACCGCCAACTCATAGTGACGATTATGCGCCGCGATCTCCGCTCATACTTCAATAGCCCGACGGGCTATGTGTTTATCACGCTGTTCATCTTCTTGAGCGCCGCATCCGCGTTTTGGCAAGAACGGTTCTTTGCGGACAACCTGGCGAATCTCGATCAACTAAACAGCTACTTCCCGTATATCCTCCTGTTCTTCATTCCGGCTCTAACCATGAATATCTGGGCGGAAGAGCGTAAACAGGGAACTGACGAACTCCTTCTGACTTTGCCGGCCACGGAGATGGAAATCGTCTTCGGGAAGTACCTGGCTGCGTTGGGGATATACTCAGTGTCATTGATATTGTCGCTGAGCCACCTCGTGGTTCTGTTCTGGCTGGGCCGGCCCGACATCGGGCTCGCACTTGGTAACTACTTTGGCTATTGGCTGATAGGAGCAGCGCTTCTCGCAGTCGGTATGCTGGCCTCACTGCTGACGCTCAACCTGACCGTCGGCTTTGTGCTGGGAGCCCTCTTCTGCTCCTTCTTCATTTTTGTCAACTCGGCGACAATGGTTGTCAATGACTCTCTTCAGCGGACGCTGTCACCGCTCGGAGTATTCGCCTCATTCGATGATTTTGCCGGCGGGGTAGGGAGCCTGTCGGGTCTGCTCTATTTCCTCTCGGTAGGCGGGTTGTTTATTTACCTCAACGTAATCCTCCTCGGACGGCGTCACTGGCCCAGGGAGGCAGGGGGGTATCGGTTCTGGGTCCATCACTTGGTGCGAAGCATAGCCGTTATTGTGGCGCTTGTTAGTCTCAATGTTGTAGTGGCCCGCGCCGGATTGCGCTTCGATCTGACGGCCGAAAATCTGCATTCGCTTTCCGGTGAGACACGTCGGCTAATCAGCGAGATTCCCAAGGATCGGCCCGTGCTGATCCAGGCCTACGTGAGCAAGGAGGTCCCGAGATCGTATGTCGAGACCCGGGCGAACCTGCTGGGAACACTGCGAGAAATCGAGGCGATCGGTGGGGACCGG
The DNA here is from genome assembly GCA_964540105.1 of uncultured Ignavibacteriales bacterium. Lineage (GTDB taxonomy): Bacteria > Zixibacteria > MSB-5A5 > GN15 > FEB-12 > DATKJY01. The sequence goes on from CAZILL010000003.1 coordinate 161,788, forward strand.
GTGCAGGTCATGATTCGCGAAACAGAGTCTTTTAGCGACGAAGCTCGGGAAGCGCGTGAGAAGTTCGGCATCGTCTCGAAAGACATAGTCAGCACTGAGAGCGCGCGCACCAGTAGCGTTCCTGTCTATCTCGGAATCGCGTTCACGAGCGGACCGCGCGAGGAAGTAATTCGTTTCTTTGAGCGCGGCCTGCCGGTCGAGTATGAATTGACCCGGAGCATTCGATCCGCAGCCAATGTCACACGCAAGCGCGTTGGGGTGGTGACAACGGGCGCCAAATTGTTCGGAGGGTTCGATTTCGAAACCATGAACAATCAGCCGCCGTGGTCGATCGTTAATGAACTGAAAAAACAGTATGAGATTGTTCAGGTCTCGCCGGCTGATTCCATCAGAGAAAACGTCGACGCGCTTCTGGCCGTGATGCCATCAACACTCGCTCAGAATGAGTTGGACAATCTTGCCGCGTACATTACACAGGGACATCCGACCCTAATTGTCGACGATCCGCTGCCGCTGGTCGATATCAGTCTCTCCCCGTCGCTGCCAAATGGCGCTCAGACAAACCCGTTTCAACAACGGCAACGTCAAGAGGAGAAGCCCAAAGGGGACTTCGGCGGGTTCATGAATAAGCTCGGAGTCACCTGGAACCCGAACCAACTGGTCTGGGATTCCTATAATCCGCACCCCGATTTGATCCAGGTCCCGCCAGAAATTGTGTTCGTGGCACGCGGTAACCAAAGTGAGGAGGCCTTCAGCGCCACGAATCCGGCGACCCGGGGATTACAGGAAACAGTTCTGCTCTATCCGGGCTTCCTGTACAAGGCCGTCGACAGCAAGAATGAGTTCCAGCCTCTAATGAGAACGGGGACAGCGTCCGGGACACTCCGATGGGATCAGATCGTACAGCGAAGTTTCTTCGGCATGGGGATCAATCGCAACGTGAGACATGTTCAGACAGCGGATTCGTACATTCTGGCAGCGCAAGTGAAGAGTGGCGGAACCGATAGCAGCAGATCTGGAATAAACGTCGTGGCGATAGCCGATGTCGATCTCATCTCCGAACAGTTCTTTCGCATCAGAGATCAAGGGATTCAGGGATTGAACTTCGATAACATCGCGTTCTTTCTCAACTGTATTGACGAGCTGATTGGCGACCAGTCGTTCATTCCCCTGCGCAGCAAGCGCGTGAAGTATCGCACCCTTGCTTCCGTCGAGAGCCAAACGCGAGATTTCATACAGCGGAGACTGGAAGATGAAAAGCAGGCCGACGCCGACGCCCAGAAGGCACTCCAGGAAGCTCAGAACAGTCTCAACGCGAAGGTTGGACAGTTGCAGGCGCGGACTGATCTTGACCTGCAGACCAAGCAGATTATGGCTCAGAACCTGCAGGAAGTAGAAAACCGGCGCTTCGAGGCATCGAAGAGTGCGATCGAGGCGCGCAAACAAGCGACGATTCAGAAATCTAAGGAAGAGATGGAATCCTCTGTCCGAACCATCCAAACCAGGATTCGTAGCCTTGCGGTCCTGCTTCCGCCCATTCCGGTTTTCGCCGTAGGGGTTGCGATCTTTGTAAAGCGCAGGCGTCGGGAACGAGAAGGGGAACTTGCGGCCCGAAGGTTGAGGAGTTGAGCGATGAAAGAAACAAAGCGAACAGTAGTGTATATAGGGGTGGCCGTGGTACTTCTGGCCCTGGCGTTTTTGGCCTCACCACGAAGAATTGTTCCAGGAGCCTTTCAGGATCAGGGACAGGCGTTCTTCGCGGGCTTCACTGATCCGAATGAAGCGACGTCGCTTGAGATCGTGAGTTACGATGCGGCCACAAGCGCCCCGAAACCATTCAAGGTTATGTTCAAGAATGGTCGTTGGACAATCCCTTCTCATCACGATTATCCGGCGGACGCCAAGGATCGACTGGCGAAAACGGCCGCAGGGGTCATTGATATTCTCAGGGATGACTATCGAACCGACAATGCGGCCGACTATGAGAGCATGGGGGTCGTTGATCCGATGGAAGAAGGGAACGGGTCACCGACCGGACGAGGAACACATGTTACTTTTCGAGGGCGAGACGACAACATTCTGGCCGACTTCATCATCGGACAAACCGCCGGAGAGGGGGGGACAAAGCGATTTGTTCGAAAACCGGGTGAGAAACGAGTTTATGCGGTTAAGATGAATGTTGATCTGTCGGGAAAATTCGAAGATTGGATCGACCGCGACCTTCTCATGATCAGTAAATCCGACATCGACAGAGTTATATTGAAGGACTACTCGGTGAACGAGCGGACCTCCTCTGTCGAACAGCATGACGTAATCGACCTCACTGAGAAGGACGGAAACTGGAAGGCGAACAAGATGGGCGGCGACCAGATCGTCGATTCGGCGAAGATGCAGGGACTTCTGACCGCACTGGATGAATTGTCAATAGTGGGTGTCAGAACGAAACCGTCAGGACTCTCCCGAACCCTTCAAGGGGGTGGCGGGGGATCGATCTCGCAACAGGACATGCTATCATTGCAGAGCAAAGGATTTTACATCGGCCGTGACGGTCAGATTGTATCAAATGAGGGAGAGCTCCAGGTGCGCACGAAGAAGGAAGTATCCTATGTCCTGCGGTTCGGCGAGGTAGCTCACGGAACAGGCGACGCACTGACGGCTGGTCTGGATGGATCGTCATCGAGCGCGACCACCGGCCCAGCCGAGAATCGATACCTCTTTGTCACGGCAAGCTATGACGCCAACGCCTCGGAGGAGCCAAAGAAGCCCTCGGGCGAATCGTTTCGGGGAAAGCCGGACAGCCTTCTGACTCCAAGTGAGCAGAAAGACAAGACCTTGTCGGAAGCGCACGAAAGATGGCAGAGCAGCGTCGACAACGCACGCAAGAGCGCGGACGAGATCAACGCGCGCTTTGCAAATTGGTACTATGTGATCTCGTCGACCAACTTTGACAAGGTACATCTGAAGCGGTCGGAACTGGTCGTCAAGAAGAAGTAACGTCTTGTCACCCGCAAAGAGAAGAGGGGAACGTCGACCACATCGGCGTTCCCCTCTTTCATTCTGTTACTTCGAGTTTTGACCGGTCTATAGAGCAGACTTAGCGTGACACTGGTCACACCCTTCGGCGGCAGTACCAGAGACCGGGTCCCAGACCAACCCAAACGAATTGCTTCCGCCGTGAGCCTTGTGGCAGGAGAGGCAGAAGACCCCGTTGACGGTTGGGTCAACCACTTTCGCTGAGGCGAAGTCAGCCGCGAGATGATTCACATAGGGAACTCGCGCTGAAATCATGAAGCCAACGCCGGTTCCGCCCGTCCAATGCGCAGGATCGGTCGTGGCGCGAGGAAGACCCTGGGAAATGGAATTAGTGTTACCGCGCTCGGAGTCATAACTGGGGTGCAGATTGTGCCAGCCGTTACCATCAGGATCATTGTAGTATGAACCAGTAAAGACGTGGTGACAGTCATTACACATATTGGTAACCTCGCGAACGTTCGCGACTCCGGGATCGCCGTACGCTATGTTGGAGCGCTCGTACTTGGCCAGACTTGCAGCTCCGTTCTCATAAAGACCAAAGTCCGGCTCGCCACCCGGCCATGATGCCCACTGCAGGTTGCGAACCTTATAGTTGCCGTGTGGATTGTGGCAGTCGATGCACGAGACCGCCGCGGTGGCAAAGGTGCCGACAAAGTGGCAGCGATAGCAAAGCTCGCTGTTGTCCAAGGTGAGTCCGTAGTCGAGTTTGTGTCCTCGCGGATTATTCACGCCGGGGAGATCGAAGAATCCTGCCGAGCGCTCGGTCAGGCCATTCACGTCGGCTCCGACTACGTCGGGGATGCCGGGGAAGTTGTCATGGCACGCTAAACAGAGCGCGACCGGATCGGAGGCCTTCAGCAGGCTCTTGGCCGGAGTAAAACTCTGGGGATAGGGACCGAAAGGATCAACGCCCGCTTCGCTATTGTTTACATGTTGCTTGCTGGCGTGCATGACGTGGCACTGTGAACAGGAAAGGGTTAAACCATTATGGAAGGTTTCGCTGGCGTGAGTGTCCGCGGTTAGCTTTCCAACGCTCTTTGCGCTGAGGTTCGGGCCGCCCGGGTGGATGAAGTTGCGGGCCGCGTCCATGTCGGTAAAGCCCTGAGCAGACAGCGACATGATCGGAAGAAAAATCGCAGTAGCTACAGAAGCGGCGAGTTTGATGTGTACTTTCATCTGGCCCTCTTTAGAACGTGATCGGTCTATTCGCTTAGTAAGAGGAAGGAGAGATTGCTCATCTCTCCTTCCGAAGTAAAGTCAGATAGCAACGCGCTCAATTACGGAAGTGGCGTGCCGCGTGTATGGCAATTGCGGCAGAGGTCTCTATAGAGAGCGCCGGCTTCACCGTTTTCACCAAAAGCAACCGTACCGGTAGCATAGATCAGGCCGAAGGCATTCTGGTTGCCGTGACCTTTGTGGCAGGTCATGCAGCTCGGAGTCAGATCGGTCGGAGCGCCAACCCAGGCGGAACCGTCGGTCGGTCCCCAGTTACCAGTGGAGCTCATGACTTTCAAGCGATAGGCCTTCGAAGAAAACGTGGTACCGCTGATATTCGCATCCGCAGTAGGATGACGAATGAAACCGGTCCCGTCGTTCATGTTGGCGTCGGTCGAACTGCCGTGGAAGTTAGTGTGGCACTGCTTGCAGTATGTGCCGTAGCCAGAACCGGTCGGGCTGGGTTCGTTGAAGTCAACGTTGGTCGGGCTATAATGGTCGCCGCCCATCGCAGCGGAACGCTCGAAAATGTCCTTAGTGGTGTTGTTCGTACCGATGGCGTAGGTCATGAAAGCAGCAGTCGGGGTGCCCGCAACCCACACGTTCGCGTTGCGATACAGATTGTTTACAACGCCGCCGATGGTGAGAGTTCTGCCGTGCGGCTGGTGGCAGTTGACGCACTCGAGACCATGGGTTCCCGGTGTAAACGTACCACCCGGAGCGACATCATGGCTACCCAGGGTGTGACCGGTGGCGTCGAAGTACGGAGCAGTATTGTCACGGTTAAGTGCGCCGGCTTCACGACCGTTGGTCGGCGTGCCAGTCGGGGCAGCGAGAACATCAGGCGCCCAAAGCTGACCATCGTGGCAGGATAAGCAGAGTTCATTCACGGTATTGCGGAGGAGAGCCTCGTTAGGACCAGTACCGAGAGCAGTGAAATTGCCGCCGCCGTTGGCGTTGTAGCCGTGGGTCTGGCTGAAGTGCATCACATGGCACTCCTGACACTGCAGGGTAAGCCCGGTGTGGTAGTCACCCGCAAATGCGCCGCCGGCGAGCAAGCCGACCAGGCCGAGGGTGAGAAGAATTAGCTTTTTCATACGTGTTACCTTTAAGTTTCCTCAATTGAAATGAGTTACTATTAGTTCCTATAACAATCAGAAGGTGTGTTTCCCGCGATTCCTCCTTTCACTGCCTTACAGCCTGCAAAAGTGTTGATATGAGCTTTGACTGAATTCTATCTGTGTCCGGATCATTGTGCATACTCGCATGAGCAGAAGGGAGTGGAGTGGCCGTCGGGCGGCATGTCTTGTGACACGTTTCACAAAGCCTGGTGTAGTTTCTCCCGTTTTCAAGCGACTCCAGCTTTGCCGAACCTGTGGCTATTGCTTTGCCCTTTCGTACCATGTGAAAAAGATAGCATGTAAAGAAAATATGTCAAGGAATATCTCTGTATTCTTTATCTCTTTTTAAGACAGGCAGAGAAGCTGACTTATCTTGTTGTCGTACAAGACGATCATGGCAGTTATTGGAAGGTCAGGGGGTGGATGAGTTGGCGAATATGTAGAAAAACTGAACTCGTCGACGAAAAGATTTCCATCCGTACTTTGATGTATACATTTGGCGATTCTGGATTTCCGACTCGTGGATCATTTCAGCCCACGTTGCATTAATCTGTGGAGTTGTCAGAAAACAGACTCGCTACCGCAAGAAATGACTGTAATTGTGAGAGTTATCGAGAGATCAGAGTTGGCAGGCTTTACTCAGGTTGAGGGGTAGGCATCCTGGGAAGTCTATTGGAATCGAAAGCGTTGTATCCGCTTGCCGACTCTCTCGACAACGTAGAACTTGCCCCGACCGTCAGTCGCTATCCCGGCTGGATATGAGATATCGCCAAACCCGTGACCGTAGCCGGCTACTGTCGAGATAAAAATACCGTCTGCGGTGTAGACTTTGATTGTTTGGCGGAGGGCGTCGGATACCCAGATGAGAACGCTCCCTGTGCTGTCCCGGACAACGGCGATGCCCGAGCCGAGGGAGAGGTCGCCTCGTTCGACTTCATGCCCCCCAAAGCCTCGAAGGTAGTTACCCACGGTGTCGAATATCTTCACGGCAGGTTTGGCATACAGATCAGTCACCACAACGAGGTTATCGAAGACAGCCACCGCGACGGGGGTATTGAAGTCTTGCGGCTCCCCCCCTTTCTTGCCGATTGTCCTCTTGAGCTTGAACTCCGGGTCGAGAACGAAAACGGTCTGGAGATCGCCGCCGGCGACAACATAGAGGTTGTCGTGCTCATCGCGGGCCAAGGCTTCGGGTCGGAGGTTGAGCGTGGTATCGCCGAATATCTTGCCAAGACTGAATTGTTCCATCGGCGTCCCCCGGAAATCGAGCAGATCGATATAACTGGCCTGATTATCGACAACGATGAACTCACCGCGGCTATTGGCAATCACAGATCTTGGCTCACCGGGGATGAGCTGATTCTTGTCGCGCGATGTCACAAAGTGCGGGAAGGAGAACTTTGGGATCAGGTCTTCATCGAAAATGACGATTCGGTTGTTGCCGGGATCGGCCACCAGGACTTCACGCGCGTGCGGGTCGCACGAAACCGAGGCGCAGTTGTTAAGCGGGGTCCCTTCGCCATCATCGAAGGCTATGGCGTCGAACTGTACTCTGGAAGTGAACTCCTCCGCGAGCAATTTGCCGTCGGTCAATCCTGCGACCAGCAAACCAAGCGACACAGCGAGGAGATGACGGTTCATACTCAGCGACTTCGAAATAACGCGTTGATCTTGCCGACAGCGTCGGAAGCCATCGATCGGGCCAGACGATCGGCTGACCGGACCGCGCCGATTCCGAAAAGCAGTTCACTGTTGTCCCCGCTACCATTTGAGACCCCGACCCAGATTGTTTTGTGAGATGCGCAGTCGATCAGCTTGGTGTTAAACGACACCTGGGGGACCTTACCGAGGTAATTGTTGTCGATTTCAGTAAACTCGAGGACCGTGCCGGTGACGATGAAGTTGATCCCGAGTGCAAGAGCGAGGCTGTCGATTTGCGTCTCGGTGATCATGGCTGAGGATCGGACACGAAGGCGACGCATTACGTCGAGGGTATTGCCGTATTCGATGACCGCGTAGCGCTCATTGCCTGTGAGCAATGTCTGGAAATAGTCAGTGATTTTGACACCGACCTTCTCTCGGCCGCTGAGGTTGTCGAATGGAAGTACCGCAATGCGCGAACCTCTGGGGAGTGTCTCGGCCGCCGACTGGCGTGTTACCAGACTCGGACCACAGGCCGCCAGCAGGATTGTTGTCATTGCCAGTGCAAGAACGATCGTTGTTGAGTGATGCCTCATACGGACCGCCTACTTTGCCGAAGCGCTGAAAGATTCCACGAGCTTCCGACAGACCTTTGCCGTCATCTCGCCCAACGTGTATGTCTCACCAAACGAGAAGATCGGAAACTTTGGCCCCCCCTTCTCAGTGATCTCGCTGCTCCATACGACCTGCCCTGACTGACAGTCGATGAAGCGAACGGTCACGGAAACGAGTGGGAATTCCTCCTGCCCGGAACGAACCATGCCGTAATCCTTGACAGCGCCGACGAAGATCCCCTGCACCTTGGCGCTGTCTCCCATCGACTTGGCTTCATCCTTGGAAAGACCGTCGAGCCAGTTGGGACGTTCATCCTTTATGATCGAGCGAAAAGTCTTCAGGAAATCCCCCATGCCGGTCACCTGGAAATCCTTGGCGAGCAGCAGTTCCGAAATGAAGCTTGACGAAACCTTTTCCGAGGCGGTTCTCTCGGCGCTCAAGTTGGAAAACGGGATTACGGCCACTGTCTGATACACTCCGAAATCTGCTTCCCGGTTGACATAAGGGCGGTGTCCGGCGCATGACGCCAGGGTCATGATCATCACAGCCGTGATTGCGAATGCGTGAAGGAACTTCATACTCTGTATCCTGCCTTAGATTTGAATATTCAAAGTGCTTTGAAACAGTCCGGCTATGCGCGTTCGTCGGTCGATCACCGGAGTGCTGGTGTACAAGTAGCTCAATGAAACCGTTGTTCGCGAACTCAGATTGATGAACAGTTGCGCGTTCCAGGTATAAGGCTTGACCAAAACGCCCCGCTGCTGCTGTGCGGAGTCGGTCACGATCTGCTTCTGCTCCTGCCCGTTGTAGTTGACCCAGAGGCTGAACGCCCGACGGAAACTATATCCGATGTAACCTGAAAGAGAGCTGTTGCGGGTAGTGATAGTCGTGCGGTACGTCGAATAGACGTACGTGAGATTGATGTTGATGTTTGCCTTCGGGATGTATGTAAGGCCGGCGTTAATGTTCTGGGAGTAACTTCTATCCAGTCGTAGTACCGCCCCTTGGTACAAAGAGCTGTAACTGAGGCGCCCTTCAGCACGTCGTGAGATATTCATACGTGCATCAATCGTGCGCGTGAACTGGTATCGCTGTTCAGGTACTGGCGGGTTGTGGTCATGGTTAAGCGACAAGTCCAGGAATGTCCGGAAATAGTTGAAGGGTCCGACGGCGACCGAACCATAATAGGTATCAAGAGTGTATCGCCCTTTGGAGTCGGCCGTGTCAATGCCTCCAACCAAGAGCTGTCCGCGTGAGGACTGCTGAAACAGCGTCCTTGTTACCGCTAGCCGGGTGTCGACTCCGTGACGGAGGTAACGGGTGAGATTCGAGGTGAGCGCAAGGTACTCGGTTATCTGATTGGTGCCGAGGTCGCTGTTGATCTGATATCCCTTGATAGCTTCGAAGGAGAGATAGCCGGTTGGGGCGTATGAAAGCTGGCCGGAGAAGACTTCACCCCGGTTATTGTTCTTGAGGCCGCGCTGGACGGTTGAGTAGAAGCGCCCTGAGTAGCTGGCGTTGCCACTGAAATTATAGACTGACGGCGAGGCGTAGAAAGCGCTGACTGAATGCGTGGTGGCGTCATTGTCGCGCCGACTGCCGAACCATCGGCGGGTCGAGTAGAAGTTGTACGATGTGCTCAGAGACCCAATCTCGGGGGAGGATTTAGTGATCCCCAAGGTTACGCTGCCGGTTCGCGTGAGATTATCCTGAGTAGCGGTCCGGTCCGAGTGCGCGCTCAGGCTGTTGAAGGTCGCCTGTGTCGTCAAGACCCCAGTTCCATAGGATCCCTGCAAGATCAAGTTGCTGCTTCGTGCGTCTGAAATCGCGGTCGGGACGTCGAAGTACGAACGGTTATGACTATAGGTTGCCCCGAAGGTAGGCCAGTTCTCGAAGTTCGTCTGGACGGAGGTACGCCAGTCACGGAAGAATTGGCTGAATTCTGATTTCTGCGAGAAGTCGGTCACTTTCCGCTTGTACGGGGAATAACTGGTCGAGATCGAGTAACCGTAACTCCGGAGATCAAGAAAGAAGATCGGCCGGAAGTCGCGATTCGACGTGTACGGATACCCGCGACGGGCGAGGTTAGCGGTGAACAGGAGCGTGTTCTTTGTGAACAGAACGTCCTGATAATTGAGAATGGCGGTTTCATACGTCCAGCTGTCGGAAGTCCACCTATCGGGACCGCTCCTTGTCGTGTCGCCCAAATTATCACGCGATTGCTGGTACGAATATGTCAGATGGCCAAAAAAGCGATCTGCTTTGACAAGGGGAGCACATGAAATCGAAGCCAGGGTGACCATCGCAAGCGCTCGCAGAAGTGGCTGTCGCATCAGTAGTTTTGCCCCGATGAATGATGACAATTGGCGTAACAGGTGGCCGAAGTAGCGCTTGTCGACCGCCATCCCTTGAGATGCCCCCCCTGAAGGAGCGCTTTCGGCCTGACACCCGGAGTCGGAGAACAGGCGGCAAACGGGAATGAAGTGCCGTGAATAGTCCCCACGCCTGCTCCGTTGCCACAAGTCGGCATCAGATCGTTGTCATAGATACCGGCGTGGCAACCGCGACACGACATGCTTTGCCCCCCTGCCAGCGTATGGTCCGTCTCTCGATGACGACTAAACCGCGACCCATTGGAGCCGCCGCCATAGTAGTTCCAGTCATGACAGCGCGTACAGAATGTTTGTTGAGCGGTTCCAAAACTCGCATTCTGTGTAACGTCGCGGAAGTAGGTCTCTGTGTAGAGCATCCCGGAATTGGGAGCGCCGTGACCGCTGGTCTCGTGGCAGTCGAAACAGCTGATCGGATTGTGGATACTGGTCTGGTTGAACGGAGGCAGCATTGTTCTCACGTTTCCGTTCTGGGTCCCGGGAACGCAGTAGGGATTAGCGCCCGCAGCAAGAACAGGGTGGAAGGCGTTGCCGGAAGTGGCGAATTGTGTGGCTACGTCGATTACCCGCGCACCCGTATCTGAAAAGGGGGCGGTTGCAGTACCGGTTGGCACGCGGGTCTGCAGTGAGGCGGCGCCGTCGACGTCGTGACACTTCAAGCAGAACTGATTCTGGACATCCAGAACGGTCGGCTCCAGAAACGCGGAGCTCAGGTTGCGCGAAAGAGTGGCGAAACCGGCCAGCGGCTGGCCATTGTCGGGGCCACGAAGATCGATCAGTCCGTTACGATGAAAAGCTGGGTCTGGGGAGCCAGTTGAAGGACTTCCCTCCATGTGGCAGACGCCACAATCCTTGTTTGTGATTGTTCCGGAAGCGCCCACTTTGATGCCGTGATGTCCCTTGAGATTGAATTCAGCCACGATAGCTCTACGGCCATTCCTGATGGTCGAATGACAGCTGACGCAGTCACCGCCGGGGTCGGGATTGTGTACATTGCGGCCAGTAGGCGTGGAATAGTCTCGGCCGTGACAATCGTAACAGTGCCGGTTCGCCGCGAATTGGTGCGCTGAGACTGTAGTGGGCAGAGGAAGCAGCGTCATCCCTTCGATGGCACTCCCCCCAAGTCCGTCGGAAGACTTATGACATCCAAAGCAGAAGCGGCGAACCTGCGCCGTATCTGTGCGGATATTTGTCAAGCCGTACCAGCCGGGTCGCTGATCGCTCAGCAAGAAGTCGTTTGGGGCGGCGTTGCCATATCCGGCCGATCCATGCGGGTTATGGCAGTCGAAGCATGCCAGTCGCGCGCCCGAAGGAACATAGCCGCTTCCCGACGAGATGCCGTGACCGGTCTGGGCTCCCGGATTGACCGAGCGATCGAAGTAATATGCGATGTTCCGCGATGGGTCACTCATGCCTGTCGGTCCGTTGACATTGTGACACTTCAGGCACAGTGCGTAACTCTCAGGCAGCGAACCGAATTGCGATCCGGCTACTCCTGAGTACGACGTGTCGAGCATATCATGTTTCGACGGTCCGCCATGCACGTTGTGACAGTTATCGCATGCGCCGTTGCCGAAAGCATCCCTGACTGGCATAATCGGGCTTGAGTAGTGCGTGGAGTACAACGGATCCTGCCAGATTGTCTTCCCGGGCCACCGTACCAGATTCGACAATCCGGGAAGGCGCAGACCGCCGGAGTTGTACTCAAAGTAGCCGGCATCGGAGGAGCCGTTCGGCATCCGGTCGGCCTCCTGAGCGGGATATCCTGCCGAGGCGCCAGTCGGTCGGTCGGCATGGCAGCCACCGAGCGACGCACTGAAGCAGAGTTCATTCGAGTTCTCTCGGAAGAGGCCAAAGGGCTGGGAGTTGGTCTCGTGAGAGGTGTGGCACTGTTCGCAACTCCCGCGAGGGAGAGTACTCAGCCTGTACACACCGGTCGTTTGTGAACCGTGAGGGCTTCCCTTGTACAGCCCACCATCGGCGAGGATAACGGCAGAAGAGGCCAGACAGCCAATTCCGATGGCAGCGATCAGTTTTCGACGGAGAGGCTGGCTTGTCATGGCTGCTTCATCTCGTTACTTGTTGTGGCATTGTTGACACCCGGCAATAAACCCAGGTCCCCCTTCAAACAAGGGCCACAGGATTGACTTCTGGTGTGAGCTGCCGTGCGCCTTGTGGCAACTCAAGCAGAAGACTTGGCTCGACTCAGACGCTGTGCGCGCTGTGGCTATATCTACGCCTTGTGGATTCAGGAAAGGAACTCGACTGATTCCCTCTGGGTCATTTGGGCCGACAAACCCCTGCCCATCACCGAGGCGCCAGCGAGTCGGGTCAGTGTGGGGAGCGGGCGAGAAGCTGTTGAGGGAGACATCACTCGGATGGCCGCTGAAATGAGCCGGAATGGTTGATTGATTATTGGCCGCGAGAAGGTCATGACAGGAAACGCACCAGCCAGAATAATTCGAAACGTAAGCGACGTTGCCTCTTTCATAGGCAGCCACGGCACCGGACACGGTCGGGGGATCAGGTGGCGGAGCCGCCTCGAACAGATTTGTGCCGAGAGAGATGCTAATGCTGCCGCCATTATTCATCGGATCTTCCAGCAGATTGCGGTAATTGCCGTTTCCATGAACGGCATGGCAACTGGCGCAGGTCAGGACCTGGGTGACGGCGTTGGCCTGTAAAGGAGTGGCGACCATCAGGTCAAGCGAGTGTCCGTTCGGATTATTGATGCCCGGCATTGCGAAGAACCCCGCCGAACTTTCACCGGTGGCTGTGGCCTGATACATTTGAACCGGATCCACTATGTCAGGAGCGGTCGCATCGGTTCCATCGTGGCATGAAAGGCACAGTTCATTTACCGTTGTTTTGCGCAGGAGATACACAAAGGGTCCGCCGGGGAGCGGCTGATTGTTTTCGCTCCCATGTTGGATGTGACAATCCCCACATCGCAGGGAGCCGGCGGTGTGCCAACTGCCCGCCACCACGTTTGTGCACTGGAGCGCCAGAATCGCGCCAAGGAATGACACTATCGCAATCTTGCTCACTGAACAGCTTGCTCCTTCATCCGATTTCGAAAATGAGTATTGCGCCTCGATCTTCGATGACAATCATCCTGCCGTCAGCGGTGAACGCGACACCTACTGGATAGGTCATGGACTTATCAAACGGGCGCTTCTCGATCTCATTCCCTGCGCGATCGTATAGACGCCAGCGGGACTCAACATAGTCCGAGACCCAATAGACATTTTGCAGATCGATGCCCAGTGCAGATGCGTCCCAGCCTCGCTGGGTAACGGGACTGCTCCAGCCGGCTGAGAAGAGAACAGACCCTTCGGCAGTGATCACTTGCATGGGGAAATTGCGCGAATCACTGACGATGATATTGCCGCTGGCATCGATGGCGCAGTCGGTCGGGGACCATATCCTGCCCTTTCCCTGGCCATGGCCCGCCAGAACCTTTCTGACCTTCCAATCAGCGCCTACCGAAAGGACCTGGCTCTTTGATCGATCAAGAATGACGAAGCCTCCTTTGGGTGTACGCACAAGTCTGTCGATTGATTTCACTTCGATGGCGGAAGCCGACAAGTCGGCGACAGAATCGATCAGCTGAGGGTTCTTGGACGACACGCGCAGGACAACCGCTCGGTTCTTCTCGGTGAAGAGCAGTTCGTCATCGGCGGTAAGGCAGACTGCGGCCGGCTGATTGATACGATTTGCTTCTCCGACCTCCCAGAGAAGAACTCCTCGGGTATCCAGCACAAATATGTGATCGGTGAATTGGTCGGCGACGGCGAAAACAGCGCCCGAGGGAGCAAGGCTGAGGCTCACTGGCCTCGAAAGTGTCAGTCGGTCGCTGATCTGACCGATCCGTCGCTCGAGCGTTTGTGCACCAGCCTGTCCGCATATCCCCAGGACGAGGGCGGCGATCCGGATAGCTGTCGATCGGGCTGCCATACTCATGATCACCGCTGTCTACTTATCCCCGTGAGACAAGTCATGGCACAATACACAGAGTCTCCGATTCTTATCCTCTTTCAACAGGGCTGCCTGATCCGACGAGTGCGGTGAGTGGCATCCCACACAGTTCAGTGGTTCCTTCGTACGCGGGTCGGTCGCCTTTTCACCCATCGGATGGAAATGCGTCTTCTGCGCGTCATCGTGGCACGTCAGGCAGAGATCCATGATGTTGGCGGTTTCCAACAGGCTCCTCTGATCTCCAGCGTGTGGCTTATGACAGGTGGCGCAATCTTCAAAGGCGGGCTTATGTTTTACGGAGCCCGTGAACTGCGGTCCATTATGGCATGACAGACAAACCCTGACACCTTCTTTGATTTGAAGCACTTTCCCGAACCCGACATGGGGGCCGTGGCAATTGGTGCACGAACTCGAGTCAACCAGAGGAGGGTGAACGACCGGCTTGAGAAAGTCACTGGCTTTGGCCGTGTGGCACTTGAGGCAGAGCTCTTTCGTCGTTGACAGCAGTTCTCGCTTGCCAATCGGTTTGTGGCAGCTACCGCATTCTCCTGCGGCAAACGGCTTATGCAGGTCCGGCATTAGAAGCGCCTTCACGCCCTTGCGCGCAACGTGCGGAACGTGGCAGATTTGGCAATTGGCATTGACGATGCTAAACCCCTTGTGCACGGCCGTGATGGCTGCTGAGGTAAGGTCGTGGCAGGTGGCGCACAATTTTTGCCTGGAGGATTTCAGTAGCGACTCTGTCGGCCCGGCGTGGGGAAGATGGCAGGCTATACAGTTGCCATTCTTCACCGGTACGTGTATTGTCCCACCTTTTGCCATATCCTCACTGAGTTGTTTATGGCATGAAAGGCAGAGCGCCTCTGCAGGTTTGACAGTCATCTTGGCGAAATTAGAGCCGTGCGCGGCGTGGCAATCCAGGCACTTCCCTTTGCTGAAAGGTTGATGTTGTACAGGTTGGTTCTTTAGTTGGGCCTGATCGGTGTGGCACGAGAGACACAAGCTGTTGCCTGACACCTTCAGGAGCCCCTTCTTGTCAGAACTGTGCGGCGAGTGACAACTCGTACACTTCCCCTCCATCACAGGAGCATGTTGGTGCTTGCGCGAGGCCGCTTCCTTGGTTACCTCGTGACAATTGGAGCAGATTTCCGTCACCGTGCCGGACAGCAGAACTGACTTGTCTGCATTCTGAGCGTGGCAATTGTCGCATGCCTTCTCTTCAAATGGCGGGTGAGTGACAGCCCGCACAAGTTTCGGTTTCTCCGATATGTGTGGATTATGGCAGTCCAGACAGTTTGCTTTTTCGAGATTATACCCCGAGTGTCTGGCTGTCAGGCTGTCGTCAAGAGTGTGACAGGATCCGCAGAGCGCCGGCGCCGAGTTCTTAACGAAGCCGTTATGGTTGGAACCATGGGCGGCGTGGCATTCAGTGCACTTGCCTTCCGCGACAGGGGCATGAACGCCCTGTTTGCGGAACTGCTCCGACAGACCCTCATGACATGAGAAACAGAGGTCCGAGCTCTTACCGGTAAGCTGAGGCATGCGTAGAATTGTCACTCCTTTGATTGTGATCGGTACAGCTCGGCCGGTGAGCAGCTTGCTGACCTGCGCCCCATGTGGATTGTGGCAACCGACACAGTCTCCCTGAGCGGCCGGAGTGTGCGCGTTGGTCTGGTCCGTGCCGAGGGAAGCGGCGTCATGACAACCAACGCATAATTCGTTTTGCTTTCCTGCCAGCAGGTTCTGCTCGCCGGAGTAGTGGGGTTTATGGCAGGTCAGGCAATCTTCTGTCGCTGGCGGGTGAGGGAACTTGGCCGTCGTTTGTCGCTTGATCTCATCATGGCAACTCAGGCATAGTGTGGCTCCGTCTTCTCTCACCAGATGGTCGCGATTGCTGTAGTGTGGCGAGTGACAGGCCACGCATTCCTTGTTCATGTACGGTTTGTGGCTTGACTTTGCACTCGGCGCCCCCGGATCCGTTTCATGGCACGGTGAACAGGTCTGGTTCGGCAGATCCCTGAGGATGGCCCGCGAGTTTCCTTTGTGAGGCGAATGACACTGCAAGCAATCTTCCGCTCCGGCATGAATGACCTTCGCCGAATCACGCGCTACCTTGAACTCGGCATGGCAGCCGAGGCAAAGGGTGGCTTCGGTGGTTCGAACAAGTTTCTCGTGATCAGAGCCATGGACCTCATGGCACTTCCCGCAATCTCCGGTCATCGCCGGTTCGTGGGGCGTTGTCGCTGCTCCGCTGGCGACATCGGCATGACATTCGCCGCAAATCTTGGCTTCTTCGTTCTTGAGGAGATGCGGATAGCGCGATGAATGCGCGGTGTGACAGGTTTCGCAATTGTCCTTTTCGACCGCAGCATGAGGAAATGATCGAGAGGATCCTCGGGCCTGCTCTTCATGACAGTTCGCACACAGGCTTCCGGGGGTCACGCCTTCCGCAAATGTCACTTTACCCGCAGCATCGGGAAGGGAATGGCATGATTCGCAGTCGCCTGCTGAGAACGGAGCGTGTGTTTTTTCGGACAACAACCCTTTCTGATCGGTCGAGTGGCCCGTATGACACTGTTCGCAACTAAGATTCTCAGTGTGTTTGCCCGAGTGGGCGGTCAGCGTCTTCTTGTCGTCAACCTTATGACACGCAGAGCACAGTTCCTTGCTGGACTTCTTCAACAAACCGTCGTGAGCGCTGTTGTGCGCCTCGTGGCAGGTCAGGCAGAGAAGCTTAGCGAACGGTTCGTGCTTGATCGTCCCTTCAAGGGCACGAGATAGGTCGCTCTTGTGGCAGACGAGGCAGTTCCCGGGATCGTCGAATCCCGCCACCCCTTTGCGAACGATCCCTTTCTTGTCCGATGCGTGCGGATCGTGGCAATCCCAGCATTTTCCCTTTTCAACGGGGAAATGAACCTCACCCGTTGCGAATTTATCTTTCGACTCTTTATGACAGTTGTAGCAGAGCTGAGCGGTAGTGTCTACGAGAGTGAGAGTATTGGCAAAGCCATGTCGCTTGTGGCACGATTCACAGTTCTCGTCGTTGACCGGTTTGTGGATGAACTTTCGCGATTTGAATTCGCTTACCTGCTTACTGTGACAGTCGGAACACTTCTTCGCGGCGAAAGCTGAGGAGCAGAGTAGGATTCCGAGAACACCCGCGGCGGTCGATAGGAGCAGATATTGCCTCAACACACGTAGCATCTCCAGTTACTTCCTTTCCGTTGGGCGTTTGATATACTGCTTTCCCACACGGAGATCGATTAGCTTGAAACCAAAGAACTCGTTTCGACGGAAATGAGGAGCGCCAATATAGAGGAAGCCCCACGACTCCTGGAGGAGTTTCCCTTTGGCCATGATGCGAATGTGGACGGCCGGATTAGCAAGAGTGTCGGATACTTGAACAAGCTCCCCCTTTTCAGTCAAGCTAAAGTGAGGATTGAATGAAAAAACCGCGGCCGTATCCTCCTCCCCCTCGCCAAGAGCAAAACGCTGACCAAAGAAGACGGTGTCGATCTGCTTGAAGCTCGGGAACATGCGGTGACTGGTCTGAATGACAAACCAGCCTTCCGTGCTGTCGGTGAAGACCGAATCCAATGTTGCGCTTGAGTCCACAGGAGGCGCTGAGAAAACGGGTTTGGAAGTATCCTGAGCCATCTTCTTCATAGCCGCGCCCGGTTCGGCTGAGGTTACAGCGTCTGAGAAGACCAAAGAAACCATTGTAGACAGGATAGCGGCAATGAAGAACTTAGAAATCATACAACCTCGGGACGTGCCATGAGACACTTTTCATGTTACAGTCATAAACCTATTTGTGAAAAAGATAACAAAATGCATCTGACTGTCAAGAGTATTGTGGCTTTTTTGAGGCACGCGTGGTCGACAGATTATGCTCAGCAAGATTCTTCGCGCGCACGAAACGTCCGGAACTATCCCATTCAGCTATTGGACGATAGAGGGAGAGGTGGTTCGACTGTTTTTGGGAAATGAAGAGAAGTGAGGGGATTCATTCTATACGAGATGGTGAAGTTTAATTCAATCGAGGAAGTGACATCCGCGGCAAAGATCGCTACCATTTTCAAATGGAGCCAGACGGAATTTCGTGGTCGCAGTCAGAGCATGACATGTTGTGCATTCAACGCGCCCGTCAAGGAGTTGAAGGCGCGAATCAATTGTCGATCTGATGCGACTATCCCCTTTTCTGGCGCCTGGAACGAGGAGAATGCCCACTGGATGAGCAGCATGTTCTGTGAACTGGGGTGCCGGTGCGGTCGATGCATAGGCTTCGACTTCGCCAGGCCGTTGTTCGCTGTGACACAAGAGGCATGATTGGGAAACTGACATGCCGTTCAAGGGCTTGTAATTCGAATGATACAGTAGTGCGGCCGTGCGATGTCCATCAGACAACACTCTGGTACTTTCGCCGGGACGGTGACAGGCCAGGCATTGTCCGAGGCGATTACTGCTCTCAAATTGGAGAGTGAACTGTCGCCCCGCCGCGGTAATAGCTTTGGGCTCATGGAAGGAATGACACTCTCGGCAACCGCGGCCGGCGTTCGAGTGAAACTGGAAAGAACGCTTCTTGTCTATCTGATCGAGGTTGCTGTGGCAGATCCTGCACTGCACGTCGTAGCTTGGCACCTCGATGACATCGGAACCTACTTGCGCTATAACGGAATGACAACTTGAGCAGCGTGCATTTAGATGTGAGCTGACTGCTTGCTCGCCTGCGTCGCCAGGAAATATCCAGAGTGCGAACGCTCCGCCGACAAGCAGCATATAGACCGCAGTCAAGAGGGATGTCGAAGGGACCCGGATCATAACATCACTATTATCGGCAGGGTCATATTGCTCATCCGCATCTGTTACTACTTTGTCCAATATTTGTGCATCTCGATTGGAGGTACATATGGCGCGGTCCCGAGAGGAGATGATAACTCGTTGATCGACTATCGCTTTCCCGCCCGCTCTGGTTGCCACGTTTCCCACTACAGTATGTGGCCACTTATCGACTCTTGAGAGCAGAAGGGAGAAGGAGTCGATAAAATGTCTTGACGTAACGGGGATAACGCGGTACATTAATTACGAGAGCTTCGCCGGAGGGTCGTAGGTAAGAAAGACCCGCCGCTTGACGCGGCAGAGTGAGCGATGCCTTTCAGATGTACAATTTTCGGTAATTCCCCCGGCGAGAACCCGGGGGATTTTTTGTGACCGGGGAACTGCTTCACAAAGGATTGGATCCATTCTGTTCTTTTGCATTGACTCGCCTGAGCGTACCTGCTTTCTTGTCACCTGAGTTTCTGAAGCGAAGGGTTCCTCTTGTCGACAACGGTCTCGCAGCCTACTCCGGCGGCTATCCAGCCCAAAGATCCTCTGATTGGCGCGTTGAGTTCACTTCCCCGGTCATACTGGATGGTGAACGTGATGGAGATGTTCGAACGCCTGGCGTACTACGGTGTGCGCACCGTCATTCCGATCTACATCGCCCAGGCTGATGAATTACATGGACTCCATTTTACTCAGATTCAGAAAGGGGAAATCTTCGCCTGGTGGGCGGCGGTGCAATCGCTGGTGCCGATGTTTACCGGCGGCTTTGCTGATCGCTACGGATACAAGAAGACCATAGCGATATCAGTGTTCATCAAGATAGTCGGATATCTTCTGATGGCGACGATGACGTCTTATTACTCGTTCATGTTCGGGTGCCTGGTCCTCGCGCTCGGCACGGCTACCTTCAAGCCCGGAGTACAAGGGACGATGTGTCAATCGCTATCGACGCGGAATTCCTCGGTAGGGTGGGGGATGTTTTACATGCTGGTAAATGTGGGCGGCTTTCTTGGTCCACCTTTGGCGCACTTTCTCTATGGCTGGTCGTGGCCCGCGGTGTTCTATGGATGTGCGGTTATAGTCTCCTTGAATTTCTTCATGCTCCTGACGTATAAGGAGGTGCAGGCGGGCGGAGTGCAGACAGGGGGACCACTCAAGATCATCGTGACGACATTTAAGAACTTCGCCAATCTACGGCTCGTCTTCTTCGTTTTGATCATGGCCGGGTTCTGGCTGATGTTCAATCAGCTCTTTGACATGCTTCCCAATTTTATCGTCGACTGGATAGATAGCTCGAGCCTCGTAGCAGCGCTGCATCTGCCGGATTTCATGCTACAGGTCAATTCGCTGCGAGGTCCGCAACTGTCTCAAGAGTGGATGATCAACTTCAATTCTGGTCTTATCATAGTGACTGTTGTATTCGTCTCCTGGGTAGTGTCGCGGATGCGGCGCGTCACGTCGATCATGCTCGGCATAATTGTGTCATCGTTGGGGCTGGTTCTGGCGGGGTTCACTGTTTCCGGTTACATGTGTATGATGGGGATACTGCTTTTCTCCGTAGGTGAGATGTTGTCGTCGCCCCGGATGAACGAATATCTGGGAGTTATTGCACCAGAGGGACAGAAGGGGCTATACATGGGATATGCGAACGTTCCCCTTGCGATTGGCTGGTGGTATGGGTCGAAGTTCGGGGGAGAGGTGTACGACCGGATGGGGGACAAAGCGAATCTCGCCCTCGACTACCTTGGCAAACAGTATCAGGTTTTCGGTGTCGAGCGAATTGACGCTATGAAGAAGCTGACAGAGGTAAGCGGTCTGAGTCCAGCTGATGCCACGAGTCTGCTCTGGTCGGTTTATCATCCTTACAAATTGTGGTATCAGTTTGCAGCCATCGGACTGGCATCGGCGGTGGCGATGGTCTTCTATTCCCGCTGGGTGAAGAGATTTGAAGCCCCGGATATTTAGTCCTGTTCGCGAACACTTCCTGTCTTTCTAACATGTCTATCTCACGTGACTGGTGCGCAAAAAGGTCTTGTGATCGTGAGGTCGATGGCATACCCTTTTCTGATGCACAGTCTGAAATCTGGTAAAGGAGCACACGACATGGTGAGTGACCATATCCGGTCGGTTGGGTGCGGGATACTCCTCTTGGTATCCGCGACCACTATTCGAGCCGGTGAGATTCAGCTTGATGTCCAAAAGCGCACATTAGCAAACGGGATGAGAATCCTGGTAGTTGAAAACCACACGGCGCCTGTCTTTTCCAGCATTATTCGATTCAACACGGGCGCTGTCGACGAACGTCCGGGGATAACGGGTGTGTCGCATCTTCTTGAACATATGCTGTTCAAAGGGACGACAACAATCGGAACGACCGACTATCAATCGGAAGTACCGATCATGGCCAAGATCGATTCACTGGCACATCTTCTGTATCGGGAGCAAGTGAAGCTGATGAGTCCCCTGAATCCACAGGATTCAAGCCGCATGAAACAGCTAAGGGCTGAAATGGCCGCGCTCCAGGCAGAACAGAAGAAGTATGTCATCAAAGATGAGCTTTGGGGGACCTATCTCGCAAACGGAGGTTCCGGGCTGAACGCTTCGACAGGCAACGATGGCACACAGTACTTTCTGTCACTCCCAAAGAACCGGCTCGAATTATGGGCATATCTTGAAGGCGACCGCCTGGCCAATCTCGTTCTGAGGGAGTTCTACTCGGAGCGTGATGTGGTCATGGAAGAGCGTCGTCTGCGCACAGAGAATGACCCGCGGGGTTTGCTCGACGAGGCGATGAGCGCAACGGTCTACTGGGCGTCGCCATACTGCTGGCCCGTCGTGGGCTGGATGAGTGATCTTCAGTCAGTTCAGAGGGAGGATGTCGAGGCATACTTCAGATCGCACTATTCGCCCGCCAATGCCGTGGCGGTAATTGTCGGCGACGTGAAAGCGGAAGACGTGTTTGACGTGTGCGAGAAGTACCTGAGCAAAGTCCGTTCGCAACCCCTGCCGACTCCGGTCGTCACGCGCGACGCGCCTCAAAGTGGGGAACGGCGCGTTGAAATTGAGTACGATGCCAATCAGGTGGGTGTAGCAGCATGGAAGATTCCGCAGATTGGCGACCCTGATCTTCCGGCGCTGGAGATGATCGCGAATATTCTGTCGTCGGGCAGGACAAGCCGCTTCTATAAGAACATAAAGGAGAAGCAACTCGGCTCAGTGACAGCCTCGGCGGACAACACCCGTTATCCGGGTACATTCAATTGTATGATAACCCCGTACGGTGACCACAATTTCAGCGAACTCGAAGATGCGGTCTATGCTGAGCTCGATCGTTTGAAGAACGAACCGGTAAGCGACCGCGAATTGGAGAAAGTTCGCAATCAATCGGACGCCTCCTTTGTACGTTCCCTCGATTCGAACATGGGGTTGTGCTTTCGCTTAGCCGGCAGTGAAGCGATGACCGGCGATTGGAACAACTTTCTGAAATTCCGCGAGAATCTCAAAAAGGTGACTGCTGCGGATGTGATGAGAACAGCGAAGAGATACTTGACGAAGAAGAACCGCTCTGTCGTCTATATTGTTAAGTCATCAACTCCGGACAAGGCGCCCGCCGGGGCAAACTGAGGAGAGAAGCCAATGAACAGCACTGGAATAGCGAAGGTTGCTGCGCTGACCGTCATGTTGGGCGCCGCGGTGATCGTCAAGGCAGGCGACAAGCGATCGGCCGGCTCAAAGATCGTCGGTGAGCTCATAAAGGACAAGATAGAACTGACCACTCCAAGAGTAGGAGTGGAGGTCGAGCGAGTCCAACTGGACAACGGCCTGGTGGTATACCTCTACGAGAATCACAGGCTCCCTTTGTTCAATGTCACGAGCATGATTCGTTGCGGAAGTATCTGGGATGCCCCGGAGAAGAACGGGCTATCGGGCCTCGTCGGGACAGTCATGCGAACCGGCGGGAGCCGAAACATCGGGGCAGACTCTCTCAACAGCGTTCTTGAGTATATCGGGGGCTCTATTGAAACGAGCATCGGGATAGAAAACGGGTCCGCTTCTATGAGCGTGCTCTCTCGAGACATGGATCAAGGACTGAATTTGTATGTAAACTTGCTGCGCAATCCCGCTTTTCCTCCAGAGAAACTCGAATTGGCCAAGGCGGATCTTCGCAACAGCATCAAGCGGCGGGACGACAATCCCGGCAACATAACGACTCGCGTCTTCAATAGTCTGCTTTACGGCGATCATCCCTATGGGAGAATCCTGGAATGGACAACCGTGAAGGGGATTACGAGTCAGGACCTTGTCGACTACCACAGACGCTTCTTCACCCCGGAAAACGTCCTGATCGGCGTGTCAGGCGATTTCAACAAGCAAGAGGTAATCGTCAAGCTCACGAAGCTACTCGGAGATTGGGCAAGAGGCGGAAACGCGCCACGCGCTCTGCCTGAGGTCACAGGCGAGCCACACCCGGGCGTGTTCCTCGTTAGAAAGGACATCAACCAAGCCAACATTTCTGTCGGCGAAATCGGGATCAAGCGGGACAACCCGGACAAGTACGCGGTGGCGCTGTTGAACTATGTCCTGGGAGGCGGGTCCTTTACCTCGCGGATAACGTCGAGAGTACGCTCCGACGAAGGATTGGCCTATCGCGCGAACTCCCGCTTTGACATCGACTCGCGCGACTTCGGCGTCTTCAGCGCCAGCTGCCAGACAAAAAGCGCGACCGCCTACAAGGCCACGAAAATCATGCTGGAGGAGATCGAGAAAATCTCCTCGGAAGGGGTAACACCCTCTGAGCTGAGTGATGCACAGGATGCTGCGGTCAATCGATTCGTATTCAACTTTGACACCCCGGGGAAGATCGTCCAGAGCCTTGTATCTCTGGAATTCAACGGATTTCCGTCCGATTACTACCAGCAATACGTTGATAACGTGCGCAAAGTAACACTGGCTGATGTCAAGCGTGTTGCTGGCACGTATTTGAAGCCCGATCAGCTGACATTCGTGGTCGTCGGAAACCCGGATCTGTATGAGACGCAATTCTCAGAGTTCGGGAAGATTACGTCGATTCCGTTGCTGCCGCCGTTGCTGGACTGAGCTACAGTGACGACAGGTCCTGATGGCTGATCGCATGTCATCTCTCGCGACCCGTTGTCGCGAGAGCTTGATGGTGTCGACGAGCGCGGAGCGCCAGGGTCGCGAATTCCGTACCCGGATGTAAAGCATTTGTCACGGTCCTCAGGGGGGGTGAAGAGCGACCTGCTAAGTTAGCCGAAAGTAGTTGCTCCCGAATATAACACTGAATATATTCGCTTTCAGTACTTCCGCGTTGTACCTCGCAGTGTGAAGGTGATCGTTGTACATGCTCTTTTCTTTTTTGTTGAATGTTCGGACAAGTCTTGCCGTAGTTGGCCCTGCAATCATGTGTTTGATGACAGGCGCCAGTGGAGCCACACTTCACCTGCACTGGAGCGCGCCTGGTGACAACGGGGCTCGCGGAAGGGCGCAATCCTACGACCTGAGATATTCCGCACAACCAATTACAGAACTGAACTGGGCCGCTGCAGTGCGAGTAACAGGCATGAGCCAGCCGAGTGAATCAGGGAAATGGGAGACGGCTGAGATTTCGGGGCTGCGTGTTGGGACGACCTATTACTTCGGAATACGCACAAGAGACAAGTACGGGAATCTGTCCCCACTTTCGACCAGTGCGGAACGCCGAACCTGCAGCGGCATCTGTTCGGGGTTCAGCGGTAATATTGATGGCTCAATCGATGGCAGCGTTGACATCAGCGACATGTCTATGCTGCAAGCGTTTCTCCTGCGTCCATTCGACCCGGTCGACATCTGCCTTGAGGAGGCAAACGTTGACGGTTCTCCAGACAACGTCATCGACTCGAGCGATCTCATGGCTTTCATCTCTTATCTAAGAGGTGAGGGGACTCTCGCTCCCTGCCAGTAGAGTCACCTTCCTTCGAACAGGGCTCGCCGTTGCGGCCCTACCTCCTATCCCCACGGCATAATCTACGGTTGATTTTTGGACGCCATCGTGCTATCCTCGAAAGCTGTAGTAAAGCTGTGCTGTTACGCTGTCTCGCGAAGGGACGTGACGGTATGAAACTCGCAGGTCATTGTGGAGTTTAAGTCTTGACAGAATCTGATTCTTTGCGACAGAAGCCTCTGACCGACGCCCAGCAGCGGGAATTTGATCGCCAGTGGAGAAGCATCTCCCGCGGGTGCGTTGATATTCTGCCCGAAGAGGAATTTAAGGCGCGACTCGCCATCTCGATTCGCGACGACCGGCCGCTGCGAATCAAGCAGGGATTCGATCCGACAGCGCCAGATATACATCTCGGACACATGGTGGGCATACGCAAGCTCAGGCAGTTTCAGGACCTTGGCCATCAGATTGTCTTGATTGTCGGCGACTATACGGCCATGGTCGGGGATCCTTCGGGGCGCTCGTCGACCCGGCCTCAGCTTACCTACGAGATGATTCTCAAGAATGCTGAAACATATGAGTCTCAGTTCTTCTACATTCTTGATCGCGCCAAGACAGAGATTCGATTCAATGGTGAATGGTTTCGGACCATGGAGTTTCTGGATGTTATGCATCTTGCGGCCCGCTTTACAGTCGCCCGTCTATTGGAACGCGATGATTTCACCAAACGGTATAAGGCGGGCGTCCCGATATCGCTTCATGAGTTGTTCTACCCGCTGATGCAGGCCTATGACTCTGTCGCTATACGAGCGGACGTCGAAATAGGCGCAACAGAGCAGAAATTCAATCTTCTGGCCGGGCGTACTATTCAGGAAGCCTACGCGGTGCAGCCGCAGTGTATTATTACGCTGCCGATGTTGGTCGGGCTCGATGGCGAAATGAAGATGTCCAAATCGATTGGGAACTACATAGGAATTGATGAACCCCCAAAGGAGATCTTCGGCAAGGTCATGTCGATACCGGATAAACTGATTTACGACTATTTTCTGCTGACAACAGACGTGAGCGACGAGAGAGTGGCTGAAGTAAAGGAGCAGCTGTCACGCTCCGACATCAACCCTATGATCTTCAAGAAGGAACTGGGTGAAGTCCTGGTCGACATGTATCATCCTGCCGGTTCTGGCCAGAAAGCCCGGGACGAGTTCGAGCGGGTCTTTTCGCAGCGCGAACTTCCTGATGACATTGAAGTCGTGACTCTCGCTCAGATCTCCCAGATGGGACTTTCGGTCGACACGGTTCTCCTGGTGCACTTGATGACCAAAGCCGGTCTGACGAAATCCAATGGCGAGGGAAGAAGGCTCATCGAAGGGGGGGGAGTGTATGTAGGGGAGACGAAGGTGACCGATCCGAACTTCGAACTCCAGCTCGAACGCGACATCCGCTCAACAGGATTCCTGATACTCAAGGTCGGCAAGCGTCGCTACCTGAAGCTTTCGGAAAAGTAACCCTAAGGAAGCGCGGGTGGTCGCCGATCCCGAGGGTCATCTGTATAACTGATCATAGGAGCCGCATTTGACGATCGTGATTTCGAAGTACATTGCTTTTGCGCTGTTCTTGGTATCGGCCTTTTGCTCCTCTCTTCACTCAGCGGAAGAGAGAACGCCTCAGTATTCCCGATCACGCGTAAACCCGATCACGGTAACGCCTCTCCCGCTCCGCAGCCCACTCGACAATCTCGATCCGCGGGCGTACGACAATTACGTTAATGGACTTCTCTTGACGGAGATCGACGATCTGGTTGACGCGGCGGCAAGTTTCAGGAAGGCGCTGGAGTACTTTCCGGAGTCGTTTGAGATCGGCTTTGCTCTCGCAACGACGTACTACAACATGCGGAAACCGAACGAAGCTCTCGACGTTCTCTCACGGTTGGAGCCGCGCAATACTGACGTGTATCTATTGAGCGCAGCCTGTTTTCGAGTGCTCGGAGACGGTGAGAACGCCAAAGAAGCGAACCTGAAGGTTATCCAACTGGACTCCGGCAATGTAAGTGCGCTCAACTTTCTCGCGAATGTCTATCGTCAGATGAACATGCCTGACTCGTTGCTCTGGGTTTACGAAAAGCTCGTGAAGGTGGCTCCCGGAGCAAACTACAACATCTGGAACGATATTGGAAAATTGCGCGCACAGTCCGGCGACTTGGTCGGAGCGCGTGATGCCTTTCACATGTCCATTTCATTGAGTCCCGGCTCTGCAAACGCGATGGCGTACGCTGCGCTGGGCGAGCTCTACGACATGTCGAAAATACCTGATTCAGCGGTATTTGTCCTTGAACGAGGACTTAAGGTAGCAGACAATAACCTATTGTTACACAAGGCCATGATTGCACACTATCTCAAGCTGGATTCTTTGACTCCCGCGATACCATATGGCAGAAAGATTTGCGAGCTGATGCCATTGGACAAGGACGCTATGAGGCGTCTGGGTATCCTCTATTTCAGCGCCGATTCATTACGGGCAGCAGATTCGATCTTCTCGTATCTCGAAAGCGGCAAAGAGAAGGAGCCCGCCAATCACTTCTACCTGGGTCAAATCGCTATTCGAGAGAAGGACTACAACCGGGCTTTGAACGAGTTTAGGACCTTGACCCAATTGGCGGATACTTCCGCTGACAGTTGGCTCGCCCTCGGAAACGCGTACCGACTCCAGAATCAATTGAAGCGCGAACTCGAGGTCTACACGGAGGGGGTCAACCATATGGCAACCGAAGACAATGCCGTGCGACTTCTCTTTGCGATAGGAGCAACACAAGAACGAACGGGGTTGATTGAAGACGCAGTAGCCACTTTTCGCAAGATTCTGTCGAAAGCGCCAAGACACTCGCAGTCGCTCAATTACCTTGGGTACATGTTGGCCGATCGAGGGGTAGAACTCGATAGCGCCCGCAGTTACATCGAGCGCGCTCTCGAGGTCGAACCCGAAAACGCGGCGTTTCTCGACAGTTACGGATGGGTCCATTTCCGCCTGGGAGATTACTCAAAGTCGATCGACTACCTGCGCAAAGCAGCCGATCTCGTTGCAGATTCAGTCGTATATGACCACCTGGGTGATGCCCTCAAGGCTACGGGAGACTCCGACGAGGCCCGTGTCTGGTGGGAGAAAGCGCTGCAACTTGCCCCAGGCAACGCCGTGATAAGGGAGAAATTGGGTCGTTGACTTCCTTGTTTATTCTCTCCCGCCCGTTCAGGTCGATTGTGGTCATTGCAGCGCTGGCCGCGGGTTGCGCCAATATCGCTTCACCACCCGGGGGAGAAGTCGACCGAAAAGGGCCAACCTTGCTGCGCTCTGAACCGGCCAGTGGTTCAGTCGACACGCCTATTTCCAACAAGGTGAACATATTCTTCTCGGAGCGTATCGCTGAACCTCTTGATCGAAACGCCATCTTTGTATCACCGCGCCCGCTATTGAAGCCGCAGGTCAAGTGGCATTCAGAATACGTGGAAGTGCAGTTTCACGATAGCTTCGCTGTCAATCAGACCTATGTCGTCTCGGTATCTTCCAGCATTACGGACCTGCGGGCGAACAAGCTTGACAGTGCAATCAACGTCGCCTTTTCAACTGGTTCATCGATGGACTCCGGCCAAGTCTCAGGATACGTTTATCAGGATGGCAAGCCGCTTGCGGGGGCTCTTGTGGGACTCTATCGACTCTCCTCTCCAGCAACTCAAATTCCCTATGATTCGACATACGCGGATTACATTGCGACCTCCAACGCGAAAGGATTCTTTTCGCTTCAATATCTTCCGTCCGTCGAATTTCGACTGTTAGCGTTTGTTGACAGCAATCATGATGAGCGATACAATCCGATGCGTGAATTGTTCGCCGTGCCTGATCGTCCCGTAAAGACCGGCGGTATCCCGATAGAGAACCTTCGTCTGGATCTCAGCCCCTTCGACAGCGCCGCTCCCAAGGTTGTCTCGGTCGCTTATTCGGGCGATCGATTGTTACGCCTGCGGCTGTCACGCGCAATTTCGTTCCGCGATCTCAATCTTGATCCAGGACTCTCGTTCTTTTGGCAGATGCCTGATTCGGTGAATTCCTTTCGGGCGAGAGCCCTGCTCGAGTCTGGCGATGAGTCAGGAAGTGTCTTGAGCCTCTATTTTGGTGGCGATGTTCCGATCGGGCTCTATGGGCTGACTATCTCGTATCAGCAGGGGGTTAAGCCGGTAGTGGCCGACAGTATCAGGATAGACTCGATGACTGACAAGACCGCGCCAACCGTCCATCGCTTTATACCAGCTCAATCCCCGGTCTCGGCTGTTGATCTCAAGATTGGCCTCTGTTTCTCAGAGCCGCTTGATACGTCGTTCTTGACTGAACAGACTTTTCAGCTTCGAACCGTGTCAGATTCCTCGATCCCACTGGTGACGAACTGGACCGATCCCTTGCACCTTGACCTAACCCCATCGAAAATTGAAAACGGGATGAGCTATAAGCTGCAGGCGATAGAATTCGAATTAATCGACCGATCGGGACATCCTCTTGGAGATTCGCTCAAGACGTACAGCTTTTCCACAATCAATCCGGACTCGCTTGGTTCCATAATGGGCGAGTTTGTTTTCAAGAGTAGGGAGAGTGACGTCAGCGGTCCAGTTCAACTCACGCTCAGGGAAGTCGCAAGTCAGAATGAGTACCGTTTTCGATTCACCGATCGGGCATTTAAGGTCGATCTCCCTTCAGGCAAGTACCTTGCCTCAGGATTCATCGATGCTAATCGTGATGGCAGCAGGACGCTCGGTTCCCCAATCCCTTACGAATTCTCCGAAACTAAGATTGAGTTTCCGGACACTATCGCCGTGAGGGCCCGATTCGAAACTGCGGGAGTACAATTCATCTTCAAGTAGGGTAGCCGCCTCGCAGGTCATTCGGATCGAAGATACTACTTCGAGAGCTGAAGAGGCTTGGGGGCCCAAATCTGCAACGCGACGCGACGGTTCCTCGCATTAGCGCTGCGTTCATCCGGCAGCGCTACGGGCTTGTCTTTCCCGAATGAGATAATGAACATGCGATAGAGCGCGATGCCGTATCTGTCCGCCAGATACCGCTTAGCCGCGTTCGCACGACGCTCTCCGAGCAAATAGTTGTACGTCCGGTTCCCAGTGGCATCGCAGTGCCCGGCTATTTCGATGATAGAGCGGCTCGTCTGCGCCAGTTTGGCCGCAGCTTCCCCAATGATTGAAGACGCGATATCATCGACCTCTGCCTGGTCAAAGGCGAACGTAATCTCGCCTTTCCAAACAACAACGTAGTCCTCGAAGCCGCTGGCCTGATTTACCGTCATGCCGCTCTTGCTCTCAAGTTCGAGAGTGAGCTTTCCGAGACGTTCAACCTCTACGGCCGTAGAATCTGCCCTGCTTGAAAGCGCGTCTATTCTGGAACTGGTTCGAGATTCCGAATCCGCAACCAGCTTCTCAACAAACCCCTTCCTGGCACCGCACGAAAGCCCCATCAGGCTCGCCACCACAACTATGATAATGACATTCTTCATATTGTACTGTCCTTTCACTGTTCCAATGTACTACTGCAGTCTATGTTCTGTCCAGAACTTTCGCAGCAAAGAGGCACCAAGGGCAAGGCTTCTACTGCTTCAAAGCTCCGGCAGTTATACCCGAGACAATGCGCTTTTGAACGAAGAAGAACAGGATGAGAACGGGCAGAACGGCAACGGTGGACCCGGCCATCAAGTGCGGCCAGTCGATCGCCTGATGTCCCTGAAGGAGGGCAAGCCCGACTGGCAAAGTGCGGAGTCGCTCGTCGGAAGTGAGAATATAGGGAAAGAGAAAGGAGTTCCAGTTTGTAAAGAAGACCTGAATTGCCAGCACGGCCATTGCGGGACGGCACATTGGCATAACAATCGTGAAGAGAATCCGCAGCTCTCCGGCGCCGTCGATACGCGCGGCCTCTTCCATCGAGGGAGGGATTCCTTCAATGTATTGTTTGACCAGAAATATCCCGATCGGGGTTACGAGCCAGGGGAGAGTCAACGCCCAAAACGAGTCAAACATCCCGGTCTTTACGCACAGAAGGTAGAGGGGAATGATTGTTATGTGGGCGGGGATCATCAACACGCCGATGACGGTTACAAACAGCCAGCGGTTGGCCAGCGTTCGATACCGTGCCAAGGCGAACGCCACCATGAAACAGAAGAGCAGATTGCCGGCGGTGACGACTATCCCCACGGCTACTGAGTTCACGAGGAACCAGCCCATTTGCGTTCGGGAGAACAGATCGGCAAAATTCTGCAGGGTTATGCTTCCGGTCAGAAGCGAGGACCACGACAGACCCGTGGACGGTAATGTGAGAGCGACTCGGAACATCCATGCCAACGGGAATAGCATGGTCAGCAGGACAGCCACAAGAACAAGGTAGTGGATTGCTGTGAATAGTGGTCTGCCCTGGTTCACCATGAGAGATTCTTTCTTTGCCGGAAGAGGATGAATTGCCCCAGTGAAAACGCCCCGATAATGATGAACAGGAGATAGGCGGCAGCAGAGGCGTACCCTATGCGGAATTGAGTGGTCAAGCCGGTCTCGTAGATGAAGTAGACCGCGGAGGAAGTGCCGAACTTCCCTTTTGTCATCACGAAGATTTCGACAAACACCTGAAAGGATTTGATCGAGTTAATCACGACTACATAGAGGGCGACGGGACGAAGCAGTGGCAGCGTGATCGACCAGAGTTTTCTTAACTCTGAAGCCCCGGCGATTTCCGCAACCTCGTACAATTCGCTTGGAATGTTCTTCAGACCTGCCAGGAAGATCAGCATGTAGTATCCGACCGATGCCCAGATGTCCATCGCCATTATCGAATAGAGGGCGGTGCGATTGTCATAAAGGAAGCCGTTCTCGGGCGACTGCACCCCTATGGTCTCAGCCAGTAATGCAAGATACCCGCCCCGACCGTAGAGGTTTGTGAAAATCAGGCCGACCACGACAAGTGATGTGATCGAGGGGAGGAAGTAGCCCGCTCGAAACAGACTCCGTCCCGGGAACCGCTTGTTCACGATGAGCGCCATCAGGAGTGATAGCGTCGTCGTCACGGGAATCGTGCCTACGACAAAGGTAAATGTATTCTTGAGGGCGGTGAGGAAGTCAGCATCCCCAAGCAGAGATTCGTAATTGTCCCAGCCCACCCACGAGTAATCTCGGGTCAGGAGCTGGCGATCTGAAAAGCCCATGACCACAGAGTAGATCATGGGAAACGCCCAGAAGAAGCCGAAGGTCAGGACCCAG
This sequence comes from uncultured Ignavibacteriales bacterium, assembly GCA_964540105.1. Lineage (GTDB taxonomy): Bacteria > Zixibacteria > MSB-5A5 > GN15 > FEB-12 > DATKJY01. The sequence continues at coordinate 193,838 of CAZILL010000003.1, forward strand.
GGTGAGACCAGCAGAATTCCGGCGCCCCAGGCTCGTTTCATTTGTTCAATTCTTTTGTGATCTTTAACTGTGCGTTACGAAGGGCAGTCGCCGGAAGGCGGGAGCCGAAGAGAGCGTCCTCCACCGCTTTCTCGAGAAGGTCTTCGATGACAACCCAGTTAGGGTCGATAGGAGGATAATCAGCAGCGCGAATCTGCTTGATGAATGTCTGGAGGTTTGGGTCAGACGTAAAGTGCGGATCCTTTTGAGCCTCAATGCTGGAGGGATTGGCTGAGTGATTGGCCTTGCAGAAACGCACTTGGTTTTCCGGAGAGGTTATGAAGTCGACAAACCGTAGCGCTGCTTGCTTATTTTTCGACGCCGAGTTTATGGCGAGAAATTCCCCGCCCAAAAACGATCGCCCGGGGTATTTCGGTCCGGGAATCAGCGTCGACATAAAGTTGATCCTCCTCTTCTCAAGCTCGATTCGTTTGAGAAGCCAGTCGCCAGAAATGATGAAGCCGATCTTCCCATCAAGAAACGCGTCTTCGATCGCCCGTTGATCCCCCAAAAACCCGCTCGAATCATGCAGCTCCTTGTAGAATTTCAGCGCCGTTATAGCATGCCGCGAGGCCAGCAGGGAATACTCACCGTCGTCGGAGAAGAACTCGGCGCCAGAGGACCAAAAGAACGGCAGGAATTTCTTATATAGTCGGTGCTTTTCGGCAGTGTTCGACCCCCATCCATAGGTCTGCTTGTCGAGGAGCCGCATCCTTCGCGCAGCCTCTTTAAGCTGTGGCCAATTGAATGGCACGAATGACGCGTCATATCCTGCCCGTTGAAGCAGATCCTTGTTGGCGAAGAGCACTCGTGTTCCCAATATCCACGGCTTCGCGTAGACTTTCTTCTGATAGGTGGCCAGACCGTATCCCTGGAATTGGCTGCTGTCGGCCGCAACATGTGAGGAGATGTCCTCGATCTGCCCATTTGACGCAAACTGTGCGATCCAATCGCTCCCTAACTCCACGATATCGGGCCCCATCCCGGATGCAAAAGCGATGACAATCTTCTCCTGTCCATTCGCCCAGGTCAAATCTGTCAGGTTGATCTTGATCTCAGGATTCAGCCTTTCGAATTCCGAGACCATGGCCTCGATAGCGGGACGGACGTCGGGGTCGGTCCAGAATTGCCACCACTCAAGCGTTGTCTGAGCGCAAACCGATGCTGTCAGGAAGGATGAAACTATCAAAAGTCTGAACATTCGCATTCTCTGTCTCCTCGTAGTAAAGTGTGAATATTATTGTCGGCTTTGCGCAAGGGCAATCAAAAAAACTTTAGTTGATTTCATGTGTCCGCCCAAATAAGTTTCCAACGAGATCCCGCAAGAAGCCAATGATAGCATATATATGATAGCATACATTGACCCAACCAAGTTCCCTGTTCTTATCGCAGCGATAGCCTGCGCTATCATCGTCATGTTCGCTGTCCTGCGCCGTTCGCGCAGCCAAGAATACCGGCTGCGGCAGATTCCGGGGCTGCAGGCGATTGAAGATGCGATCGGACGGGCGACAGAAATGGCTCGTCCCGTTTTGTACACACCGGGGTGGGGAGGCGACATTCAGCGACCCACGACCATCGCTTCCATGAACATCTTGAGCCATGTCGCCGAGAAGACCGCGCAGTACAATTGCCCACTCCTTTATCCTACCCACGATCCGGTTATCATGTCGGTAGCGCAGGAAGTCGTTCGCGAGAGCTACACCAAGGGGGGATTCGCAGATCGGTACGTTCAAGAGGACGTACGCTATGTCAGTTCATCACAATTCGGATATGCGGCCGCGGTTGAGGGGATGATCACTCGTTCTGAGCCGGCCGCAGTATTCCTTCTCGGCACGTTCGAGGCAGAGTCGCTCATAATGGCAGAAAGCGGAAACTCGGTCGGCGCCATACAGATCGCCGGCACCGATTCTACCATCCAGCTTGCCTTCTTCATAGTTGCCTGCGACTATACTCTTATCGGTGAAGAGCTGTTCGCAGCGTCGGGTTATCTCTCAAACGATCGTGCCATCCTTGCGTCTGTCTGGGCACAGGACATGCTAAAGGCCGCGATAGCCGTTTTTCTTGTTGTCGCGGCCGTATGGGCGGCGGTGGCTCCGACCAGTACCTGGTGGAGATTCTGATGTTCCGTCGTCTCGCGCCGTTGATTTGCACCACCTGTGGACTGGGAATGTTCATCCTGTTCTTTCTCTCGAACCCCTTCGCCAAAGGGCTCAATCAGACCATGCTGGACTACTGGCAGATCATCTTTGCCTTTGCACTCATTGTCGGAGCCGCCGGTTATGTAAGAGGGAATGTAGTCGCACTCGAGAAAGGGAGTGATCGCCTTTATAGATTCGTTGGTCTCGCGGGAATGTTCTCGATGCCGATTCTGGCAACAATCTGGGGGACTCGTGCCAACTCTCCTTTCATGTGGTTGTTTGAAAACGTTCAGGCGCCGATGCAGTCAACCGTCTTCGCGCTGCTTGCCTTCTTCGTCGCTTCCGCCTCTTTGCGCGGGTTTCGCGCGCGATCAGCCCCAGCTCTGCTGCTCCTCATCTCAGCGTTTCTCGTGCTATTCAGCAGATCGACTCTTGGCGCCACGGCCTTTGATTCTGTGACGGCCGTCGCCGATTGGCTCAGGAATTACCCCTCAATGGCGGCCCGGCGAGCGATTCTGATTGGCATCGGCCTCGGATCGCTGACCACATCACTGCGAGTTATCGTCGGCATTGAGCGGACCTGGCTAGGAGGAAGCAGATGACCGCTCTCTCTGTCCGTCGCAGCGTCTTCCTGGGTATGTTGATCGTTGTCTTCGCGAGTATGCTCTTGACCTTCCGACCCGACCTTCAACCGTCACCTGAATCTCGACGGATGTTCTCGTTTGTCGATTCGCTTCCGCCTGGGTCTGTGCTCCTCGTCTCCTTCGATCATGAGGCGTCGTCACTTCCAGAAGTGCGACCACTGGCATTGGCCCTTCTGCGGCATGTATTCAGTAAAGGGCATCGCGTGGTGGGTATGGCGCTCATGGCCGAAGGGACGGTCATAGGGTATCGACTGTTGCAGCAGGCGGCGCATGAATACAAACTCACTTACGGTAAAGACTATGTCTATCTCGGGTTCAAGCCACAAAATGTGGCGGCGATTCTATCCATCGGGGAGTCCTTTGCGACAACCTTTTCGTCGGATTACCTGGGAACGCCCTTCGATCAGATACCTGTGCTGGCCGGTATCAAGAACTACGATGATGTGGCGGGCGTAATCTCCATCGCCGACGGCAATATGCCCACCTACTGGATTGAATATGGCTGGGCCAGATTCCACTTCACCGTCTGCTCAGCGATGACTGCGGCCATGATGACCACATATGACCCGTATCTTGCCTCGGGCCAGCTTCACGCTCTGGTCGGCGGATTGCGCGGGGCTGCGGAGTATGAGAAGCTCGTTGGTATAGGCGGCGGAGGAGGGCGCGGAATGCTCGCGCAAGCGGCGTCTCATTGGTACATCATGGCCTTGATCGTTGCCGGCAACGTCATGTATTACTTCGGGCGCAGGAAGTCGAGGCTAACTTGATTGACCCAGGAACCGCAGTTGCAGGTCTGTTAACTCTTGCGATTCTCTCGTTTCTCTATCGGGACAATCCGTTCTACAAGTTTGCTGAGTATCTCCTGGTCGGTCTGTCAGTCGGTTATGTCCTGGTGATCACGTGGACAAGCAATGTCATGACCCTGCTGGTACAACCGCTCTTTGTCGAGGGTCGCTTGTTGTTATTGATTCCGACGGCTCTCGGGTTGATGATGTTCGCACGTTTTCATGCAAGGACCAATTCGCTGTCGCGGATCCCGCTTGCCGTTCTTGTCGGGTCGGGAGCAGGCGTCGCCATTCCGGCTATGATCGGTCCACGTGTATTGAAGCAGCTCTCTGAGACAATAACGCCATTCACGAGTTCATCGCCGGAAACGCTGATCTCAGGCAGCGTAGTCGCGATAGGTCTCATCTGCACGTTAGCGTATTTCTATTTCAGCCGAGAGCATCGTGGAATCCTCGGTGTAGCTGCAAATAGCGGGCGATATTTCCTGATGGTGTTCTTCGGCGCGACCTTTGGCTACACCGTCATGTCGCGAATGTCGACGTTTATCGGTCGCGTGGAGTTCCTTCTTGTGGATTTCTTCCATCTCACGAAGTGATAGCGAGGTTCTCTCATGCTCTGTCGGAAATGCAAGATTGGCATGAAGGAACAGAAACGTTCATTCCACAAACAACGCAAGTGGATTTGCCCGAAATGCAAATCTGTCCGTTTCCAGAGGCAGTCAGCTTGAGTGGGTGATTCCATCCACTTAGGACCAAAGTAGCATGGGTTCTCGGGAACAGATCGCATAAGAGGGGCAACTGATGCAAACAGACGCATTGGACAGGCAGCCGTCACCCTCACTCCTCATCGGAACATCTGGTTACAGTTTCGATGACTGGCGCGGAACGTTCTATCCGGCTCAGCTCGACAAAGGAAAGATGCTCGACTATTATGTTCAGTATTTCCCGACGGTCGAAATAAACTCCACGTACTATCGCATTCCACCTGCCCGGGTGATGGAGAGTCTCGCGCGGCGCGTGCCGCCAGCCTTCGACTTCGTGGTCAAGGTGCCGCAGTCCTTTACTCACCGAAGAACCGATCTGAACGAAGACATTGTCGCTTTCAACGAGTGCCTTCGTCCTATGAAGGAACGGAAGCAGCTTTCAGGGTTGCTTGCCCAGTTTCCATTCTCGTTTAAATTCTCGTATGAAGCATTGAGGCACGTCGGGATTTGTCGCGATGCCGTCGCTCCGACTCCTCTGTACGTAGAGTTTCGTCATTCCGACTGGATCAATAACCAGACACTTGGCTTTCTGACATCAGAGCAGATCGGGTTGGTGAGCGTCGACGAACCACAGCTAAAGGGCCTTCTTCCGCCGGTTCTTCACATGACCACGCCGAACCCATATCTTCGACTGCACGGGCGCAACGCCGAAGCTTGGTGGGGGGGAGGATCAGACAGATACGATTACTTGTATTCCCCTGAGGAATTGGACGTGTGGAAAGCGCAACTCGATCGGGTGAAGACAAAGACTGGTCGAATCTACGTGTTCTTCAACAACTGCTTTCGCGGTCAAGCGGTCCGTAATGCCCTGGATTTCGTAAAGCGCATGCAAGAATAACGAGCAGTGTCCTTGTTTCTTGTTGACTCGCAAGGTCTGCAACCTATTTTCCGACTCATGATGAGATGGAAGTTACGCCGATGTTCCTGAGACTTGAGAATATCAGAAAGGAATATGATGGCAAAGTGGCCGTCGACAGCCTTTCTCTCGGTGTTCCACGCGGGTCGATTTTCGGAATAATCGGGCCCAACGGCGCAGGGAAGACCACCACGATCAGGATGATCATGAACATCACCGCTCCCGATTCCGGTAAGATTTTCGTGGACAACAATGAAGTGAAAGCTGACTTCAGCAGCCGGGTTGGGTATTTGCCGGAAGAGCGTGGTCTGTACAAGAAGATGACCCTGCAGGAGGTTATCGTATACATGGCCGAATTGAAGGGGTACCCAGCCGACAAGGCGGTGAAGCGCATCGGCCCATGGCTGGAGCGCATGAACCTCGAGAGTTATCGTCTCCGAAAAGTGGAAGAGTTGTCGAAGGGTATGCAGCAAAAGCTTCAATTCATTACGACCGTATTGCATGAGCCCGACTTTCTCATTCTTGATGAACTCTTTTCAGGGCTTGATCCCCTGAATATGGAATTGATCAAGGATATCATCCTCGATCTAAGACGAAACGGAACCACGATCCTGTTCTCGACCCACGTTATGGAGCAGGCCGAGAAACTCTGCGATCATGTTTGCATGATCTCTCAGGGTCGCAAAGTGATCGACGGGCGTCTGTCGGAAGTCAAGGCCGGGTTTGGCAAGAACTCCATTCAGCTCGAAATCGAAGGCGATGGCTCAGTCGTCAAGAACCTGCCTGGAGTTGCGGCCGTCACCGAGTACAACAACTACTACGAGCTCAGGCTCGCGAACGGGGGAGACCCTGACATTATACTGAGAAACTTGATAGGCAAGGTGAAGGTTAGGCGATTTGCTGTGATGGAGCCCTCACTGTACGACATTTTCATCGAAACGGCTAAGGTGGATCCGTCGCGAGTTAGTCCCGATCCGGGAGGGGAACGTGCGTAAGTTTCTCGTCATATTCAAGCGGGAATACGCCCAGGTTGTGAGGAAGAAGTCGTTCATTGTTGGCTTGTTGCTCACTCCCACGATCATGATCGTTTCTATCTTGCTGCCAGCCTATATCGCAGAGACCAAGGCGACCGACAGTGAGAAGATTGCGGTCATCGACCAAAGCGGCACTGACCTGGGAGATCGATTTATCGAGACCCTTAAGGCATATAGGATTGAGAAGACGGACAAGCCGTATTACCTCCTGACAAGGAAATACGACATACGATTCACAGATCGCGCATTGATGGACGCCGTTCTCGACTCCGTGCGATCGGAGATTAATGGCGAGAAGCTGAAGTACTGCCTTGTCATAAAGCCCGAGGCCCAGTTTGTCGATTCGAATCTCTATTTGATTTCAAATTCCGACAATTTTGTGACTCTTCGGCGATTCGAGCAGGACCTGTCGCAAATCTTCGCATCGCGACGTCTGCAAAACTCGAACATCAATTTGCCGGTAGACTCCGTGCTCAAACTGACGGCTCGGATAGACTTGCGACGCCAGGACGCCAAGGGGGAATCGATCCCCTTCGAAGTAAAGTATTTTGGCGGGTTTATAATGGTGATGCTCATCTTCATCATGATCATCACCTACGGATCGCTGGTCATGCGCTCGGTGATCGAAGAAAAGAACTCGCGCGTCATGGAAGTGCTGGTGTCGTCTGTGACGCCGTTCCAGCTCATGCTCGGAAAGATTCTCGGTCTTGGAGCAGCCACTCTGACGCAGGTCGCCATTTGGATATTGCTGCTGCTCGGCCTCTATTTTGGATCGGGTCCTCTCTCGCTCTCGCTTGATCCGTCGGTGAGCCGTCTGTTATTCAACCCCGTCATCGTCGTCTTCTTCGTTCTATTCCTGATTTCGGGATATATCCTGTATTCAACGCTCTTTGCGCTGATTGGCTCGCTTGTCAACGGCGAGAAGGAGGCCCAGAATTTTGTCATGCCGATTACCTTTTCGATGATGATTCCCGTGTTCTTCGGGATTCGCGTGGTGCAAGAACCGAACTCTGTGTTCAGCCTTGTCCTTTCTTTCATTCCATTCTTCTCGCCTACAATGATGATGATGCGTGTGGTGTTCGTGGCCCCCACGGCTACAAGTTATTCTCTGTTTTCAGGAATACTTGGCGAGGCATCATTGGCTTTTTTGCTCGTTTGCCTCACAACCACAGGCGTCATCTGGGTAACGGCGCGCATCTTCCGTGTCGGAATCCTGATGTACGGAAAACGGCCCACGCTGCCAGAAATCATCAGGTGGATCAAGTATTGAGGTTATAGAACGGCAAATGCGAATTCGTACGATTCTGCTGATAGCCACGCCGGCCCTTGTGCTCACCGTCCTGTTCGTTTCTACGTACACGGGGGAGGTCAGTGGACGCTCGACGCCACTTCAAGCGTCACTTGAGGGGAGTGCATATGCACTTGATTTTGATCGGGTCCGCTCCCGTGGACCCAATCTTAGTCTCAGGAGTGCGATCCTCGTCAACTTTGACAACGGCGAAGTGCTCTTTGCGAAGGAGCCCGATTCTGTCCTGCCGATCGCCTCGATCAGCAAGCTCGTTGCAGCGATGGTAGTGCTTGACTCGAAAGTTGGACTGACAACCCGCGCCACGATCTCGAAAGAGGACGCATACCGCTCCTCACGGTCTCACCTGGCGGCAGGATGGCAGCTGAGGCTGATTGACCTGCTGCATGCGTCTCTGATGAACTCAGACAACCGAGCGACGCGAACTCTGGCTTGCGCCGTGGCCGGCTCCCTCGATAGTTTTGCGGAGTTGATGAACCGCAAGGTCAGAGAGTTCGGCCTCAAGAACACTGTTTTCTTCGAGCCGACCGGCCTTGACCCAAGGAATGTGTCGACCGCCCACGAGCTGGCCATAATTCTCCATCATGCCTGTCAGTACGACCTTATTGCGAGGATCACGTCCACACAAAAGTGCCGGGTGGCAGTGCTGAATCGGAGGCGGCGGACGATTCAGCTTGTCAATACGAACCGGCTTGTCGGCTCACAGTTTACCGTTTTGACCGGGAAGACCGGTCATATCAATGAGTCGGCCTATTGTCTGGCCACCGTATTGAAGAACAATGGCGGCCAGAGGCTGGCACTGGTCGTTCTCGGTGCGCCGGGGGGCAGGCTCCGTTTCAAAGAAGCCCGTAAGCTGGCGAGTTGGGGATTTCAGCAGCTATAACTTTGGTAGGGGAAATCGCGAATGGAAGGGCGGGAGGAGTCTTCCAAGAACGATGATTGGTTTAGTTGGTTTCGAGAGAGTGTCTCATAAGAGATATTATGTTAACATACCCTGCGAGGTTTGAACCTTAACATAGCCGTCGTCAGCCAGAGATGACGATATTCAACAACCGCCCTTTAATGTAAATCGTCTTCACGATCTTCTTACCGTGTGTAAAGCTCAGGATTCGAGCGCTTTTCAGCGCAGCGGCGACTAGGTCCTCCTCAGTTATGCCCACAGACACCTTGAGTGTATCCCTGAGTTTCCCGTTCACCTGCACTGCGACTTCGATCACATCACCAAGCACGGCACTGGGATCGTGAACCGGCCAGCTGGATTTGAACACAGACTCTTTGTTACCTGCCAGATGCCAGAGTTCCTCAGCCAGATGCGGCGCCAGCGGCGCGATCATCTGAATGACTTTCAGCACGATCTGGTCAGCTAACTCCCCGCTGGCAATCTCTGCGTGCTCGAAGTCTCGGACGAGCTCCATCAAAGCAGAAATGACCGTATTGAACTGGAATCGCTCGAAGCTCTCCGACACTCTCCTGATCGTCTGATTCAGCTTGACGTAGAGCTCGCGATCGGAAGCATCAAGTTGATCCTGCTTAAAGTGTCGCTTTAGATCCGGCTTGGAGTTCTGGAAGCGGCCAATGAGAGGATACAAGCGATTGAGAACGAACTTCTCAACTCCAGTAATCCCCTCACTGTTCCAAAGAACTTCCTTGTCCGATGGCGCTGTGAAGAACATGGCGAGACGAGTGACATCGATCCCTCGTTCGTCCATGAGCACGATTGGGGAAACCACATTCCCCTTGGATTTGGACATGACCTCCCCTTTCGAATCCATGACCATACCCAGATTGAATAAGTTGGTCGCTGGTTCGTCCACTGTCAGCCATCCGATATCCTTTAGGAACTTCGTGAAGAATCGGAAGTAAATCAAGTGCCCGGTGGCGTGTGTGATTCCGCCCACGTACAAGTCGATCGGCATCCACTTGCCCACCTTCTCCCTGGAAAAAGGTTCCTCTGAGTTGCTCGGATCGATATAGCGGAGGAAATACCACGACGAGCAGACGAACGTATCCATTGTGTCAGGATCGCGCTGCGCCGGAGAGCCACACGTTGGACAAACCGTTGACATATAATCCGGCACATCCGCCAGAGGTGACCGCCCGCGCGGAACATAGTTATCAGTGTGGGGCAGCAGAACCGGCAAATCCTTGATAGGAACCGGTACCTCGCCGCACTTCTCGCAGTGAATGACCGGTATCGGGCAACCCCAATAGCGTTGGCGAGATATGGACCAGTCCTTCAGCTTATAGTGCACCCTTACTCTGCCATATCCCAGCTTCTCGGCGTGTTGCGAGACTGCTTCAATAGCCTTCTCACCTGACAAGCCGTCGAATTGTCCTGAGTTGACCATCGGACCGAATTCCACGAAAGCACTGGTCATCGTCTTGCTATTCAATGTAATATGCGCGTCCGGATGAATTACCACATTAACGTCGAGGTCGTACTTCCGTGCAAATGCAAAGTCACGGTCGTCATGCGCCGGGACCCCCATCACAACCCCAGTTCCGTACCCGGCAAGGACGTAATCGGCTACCCAGAGCTGGACTCGTGCCCCACTGAACGGGTTGATGGCATAGAGGCCAGTGAAGACACCGTCTTTCTCCCGCGTCAAGGAAGTACGTTCAATCTCTGAGCGCCGACTTGCCAGACGGCAGTATTCAAGAACCGCCTCTCGCCGCTCGGCCGTAATCGCCAGAGAGTTGAGAACTTCTGATTCTGGCGAAATGGCCATGAACGTGACGCCAAATATTGTGTCGGCCCTGGTTGTGAAAACTGGCAGCCTCTCCCCTGATCCTTCGATCGTGAAATCGATCTCAAGCCCATGCGACCGTCCAATCCACTCGCGCTGCATCGTCTTCACGTTCTCAGGCCAGCCCGGGAGCGTGTCGAGGTCATCAACCAACCGATCAGCGTAGGCCGTTATCTTGAAATACCACTGGACCTGATCCTTCTTTTCAACGTCTGTGCCGCAGCGTTCGCATTTCCCGTCTTTCACCTGTTCATTTGCCAGCACTGTTTTGTCCTCGGGGCACCAGTTTACGAAGCCTCGCTTACGATATGCGAGACCCTTGTCGAGTAACTGGACGAACATCCACTGCGTCCACTTGTAGTAGTCCGGGCGGCATGACTGAATCTCCCGCGACCAGTCGTATGAAATGCCAACCTTCTGCAGCGTCCGGTTGGATACCTGAATATTCTTGGTCGTCCAGACCTCAGGGTGTATCCCGCGTTGAATCGCCGCTCGTTCCGCCGGAAGGCCGAAGGCATCCCACCCGTACGGATGGAGCACAGCTTTGCCCAGCATCATCTCTCTGCGCGCAACGGCATCACCAATGATGTAGTTTCGGAAATGCCCCATATGAATGTCGCCCGATGGGTAGGCAAACATCTCAAGCATATAGAATTTGTACTTCGGATCGGGACTGTCAGTTGCGCGGTAGAGGTGATCTTTCTCCCAGCGTTCCTGCCATTTAGCCTCGATCGACTTGAAGTCGTACTTGCGGCCGGTCTTGGTTGATTCAGTCATCGCTTATCCTTACCCTCACGTAATCGGCAGAAAAGTAGCGAATTGAAAGGGCATGCGCAAGAAGTGTGTCCGAAGGTCCACTCGAGACGAAGGTCTAACCTCGGCGGCGGAGTTTGTTCAGCAGGGTCGTGCCGGAAGAGAGCTTATTGGTTATGTTGGCCTTGACCTGCTCGACACGGTGAAGGGAACCGACACTGAGCTTGTGACTAATCGATAACAGCGTATCATAACCATAAACGGCAATCCGACCCCGACCCAGAGGAGAGTCGGTCGCATGAGGGAACCTCATCGTATACCCGAATTCATAACCGCAGGCGGAGGCAGATCGCTCTACGACATCATTGAGCCGCCCGAAAGGATAGCTGAGCGCCTTGACCGGCTCGCCAAGGATCCCCTCCAGAATCTCTCGTGACAGGCGCAATTCCCGCTCAGCTTCACGTGCGGGCAGTCGCGTCAAGTCGCGATGGGTATGGCCGTGGGTTCCGAATCGCACGCCGGCCTGATGCAATTCCCTGATCTCTTGCGCCGTGAAATGCTCGTCGCGTCGAAACATGTGGCTGTAATCCCAGGCATTCGCCTGTCCAATGAAGGCCGTAGGGATGAAAACTAGTGGATGAACGCGGTACTGTCTGATAAGAACGTGCAGGAGATCTGCCGTGTGCCTGTAGCCGTCGTCAAAGCTGATCGCAACAGTCCGATCCTCCTGAGGAGCCGCTGAATCAAGTTGATACCCGTGTGCTGACAACCATTCAAGCAGGCGGCAGAGACGTGTCGGGGCGTAGTTAGTTGAGCTGAAACTGAAGGATGAAGTAGATTTGTGAAAAGCTAAGGTCTGGACGAAGTGAGTTGCGGTTCGAGCGTTCGAGTCTGACTTGTCCTCAGCGTCCACCGGACAGAATATCCTTGTCAACGGGCCCAAGAACGGCCATGGCAATTTTGGATTCGTCGAACACTCGATTGGCCAGATCCATCAACCTCGAAGCATCTACCTTATCGATTTCCTTTAGTACTTGATCCAGGGTCTGATAGCGTCGCGACATGAGCTCCTGTCGAGCAATACGGTTCATTCTACTCGTGGTCGATTCCATTCCGAGAATCAAATGTCCCTGCATCTGCGACTTGAGCTTTGCCAATACGTTTGAGGCGAGTTTCTGCCTTTTCAGCTTGCGCATCTCAGTGAGAATGATCGCGAGCGCCTTCTCTATGTGCAGCTTATCGGTCGCCAGATACGTGCCGAAGATTCCTGAGTCGCGATAGAAATCGCTGTATGTATAGACTGAGTATGCTAACCCACGATCCTCCCGAATCTTCTGGAACAGAACCGACGACATCCCTCCTCCAAGGTAAGAGCTCAGAGCCAGGATCGAGATCTTCTCTTTGGAGTCATAGCCGGGCGCTGGAAAGCCAAGGCAGAAGTGGGTCTGGTTGTTCTTATCGCGTTCCACAATAAGGTTGCGGTGGGTAGTACGCTCAGCCGCAGTCGCCGCCGCCGCAGCGCCCCGTCTGAGTTTGAACTTTCTGGCAACTGAATTGACCAGGGCATCGTGAGAGATTGAGCCGCAGGCGGCTACTACAATTGATTCCGTTCGATAATGACTGCTGAAGAACTCCAGCACGCGCGATCGAGACAGGCTCTTGATATTTCTTTCGGATCCCATGATGGGCTGACCCAGGGGATGCTTTCCCCAAAACGACCGCGCAAAAACGTCGTGGATGTGATCCGACGGATTGTCCAGGGACTCCTTGATCTCTTCGCACACAACCTGTTTTTCCCGGCCAATGTGGGTAGACGTAATGGTCGCATTGCAGGTCAGATCGGCCAGGACATCAATAGCAGTCTCCATGTGCTTGTCCAAAAATCGAGCGTGGTAGCAGGTTTGTTCGCGGGAAGTAAATCCGTTTAGGGATCCCCCGAGCGATTCCAGTTCGGAAGCGAGCTCTTTGGAGGTCCGTCGCTTGGTTCCCTTGAAGAGCATGTGCTCGATGAAATGGGATAAGCCACTCTCTTCAGGCTGCTCGTGTCGCGAGCCGACGTCGACCCAGACCCCAAGAGATGCCGAGCGGATCGACGGCACAGTCTCGCTGACGATCCGAAGACCACTGGGCAATGTCGTCTTTTGAAAGACGACATTGCGGCTGGCAGACTTACGAGATGACGACACAATAGCTCTGGCTTAAAGTAGCCTACGCGTTCTGCTTAATCAGCAACGCTTTGCGAGACAGGCGCACTTTGCCATCATTGTCGACATTGATGACCTTCACTTCCATCCGGTCGCCAACGCGGCAGATATCTTCGACGCGATTCACTCGATTGACGTCGAGTTCCGAGATATGCACGAGACCGTCGGTCCCGGGCAGAATCTCGACGAAAGCGCCGAAATCCGTGATCCGTCGCACAAGTCCGTCGTAGGTTCTCCCTACCTCGGGTTCCTCAACGATCGACTGAACACGGGCCAGCGCCGCGCGTCCAGCCTCGGCGTCGACGGACGAAATGAGCACAGTGCCATCATCAGAAATGTCGATCTTGGCGCCGGTCTCCTCGATGATGCCGCGAATGATCTTCCCCCCTGGGCCAATCACCTCACCGATCTTGGACGGATTGATCTTGAGTATGAGGATGCGTGGGGCGAAATCGGACAACTGATCGCGGTGCTTTGAGATCGTCGCGTTCATATTGCCGAGAATACTCAGTCGCGCGGTGCGCGCTTTCTCAAGGGCGAGACGCATGGTAGCAATATCGAGACCAGTAATCTTGATGTCCATTTGTATCGACGTGACGCCTGTTGCTGATCCCGCTACTTTGAAATCCATATCACCGAAGTGATCTTCGTCACCAAGAATATCGGTGAGAACGACCACGTTGTGATCGCTCTTGATCAACCCCATAGCAATGCCGGCGATGGCTGTTTTCACCGGCACGCCGGCATCCATCAGCGCGAGCGATCCGCCACAGACCGTAGCCATCGACGACGATCCGTTCGACTCCATGATGTCCGAGACCACGCGAACCGTGTAGGGGAAGCCGGTTTCCGCCGGAACAATGGGTATGAGAGCGCGCTCGGCCAGGGCTCCGTGCCCGATCTCGCGACGACTGGTACCACGGATAGCCTTCGTTTCGCCGGTGCTGAAGGGCGGGAAGTTGTAATGGAGCATGTAGCTCTTGGTGGACTCCCCTTCCAGTTCGTCGAGACGCTGTTCGTCGATCTTGGTACCCAGCGTCACGGCCACGAGCGCCTGAGTTTGTCCTCGCGTGAAAAGCGCCGATCCGTGGGCGCGTGGGAGCACGCCGACTTCGCACGTGATCTGGCGAATCTCATCGGGTCCACGCCCATCGATACGTTTCTGCTCGCGAAGAATCATGTTTCGCATCGACTCGGAATCGAGGTCATGTATGACGTGGTTGATAGCCGAGGCTTGATCGGGGAAAGTCTCCGCCAAAGCGGTCTGGATTTCGTCGGTGAGCTGTTTCTTCTGCTTGCGGCGAGTTTCCTTGTCAGCAACATGATTGCTCGCATCAAGCCTGTTACCCACTAGTTCTTTCACTTTGTGCGAGATTGCCGCATCGATAGCGACTGGAGTGTACTCAAACTTCGGCTTGGCACACATCTTCTTCAGATCTTCGATTTTGGATACGATGATCTTGATCTGCTCGTGGCCGAACATGATGGCCTGGACAATATCTTCCTCGGAAACCTCTCGGCCCCCTCCTTCGACCATGGTGATGCTGTCTGCGGAACCCGCCATCGTGATGGAGATGTCAGATTCCTCCAGCTGCTCGAATGTCGGATTGATGACGAACGTACCATTAGCCCGACCTACCCGAACACCGGCGATCGTCGACGAGATGGGAATATCGGAGATCGCAATCGCCGCTGCCGTGCCGGTCAGCGCGAGAACGTCGGTATCGTTCTTCTGATCATGCGAGATGACATACGAGATGCACTGGGTCTCTCCTTTGAAATCATCGGGAAAGAGCGGACGAATGGGACGGTCTATGATTCGCGCCGAGAGAATTTCCTTTTCCGAAGGACGCCCCTCGCGCTTGAAGAAGCCACCAGGGATTTTGCCGGCAGCATACGATTTCTCGCGGTACTCAACGGTCAGCGGGAAAAAATCCTGCCCGGTTTTCGGCTCTGTCATAGCGCACACTGTGGCTACAACCATCGAGTCACCATATCGCACGGTTACCGCGCCGTTTGCCTGCTTTGCCATCTTGCCGCTTTCGATCGTCATGGTGCGGCCACCAAGTTCAAATTCTACTTTATAAGACATACTTCCTTTGCTTTCCTGCGATTATCGACGCAACCCAAGTTCCTTGATGACTTCGCGATAGCTAACGATATCGCGATCCTTCAAGTAGTCGAGCAGACGACGCCGTTTGCCCACCATCTTCAACAGACCATGACGGCCGTGAAAGTCCTTCTTGTGCGACTTCAAGTGATCGGTCACGTGATTAATGCGCTCTGTCAGAAGTGCTATCTGCACTTCCGGTGATCCGGTGTCCGAACCGTGTAAGCGGTGCTGCTCGATGAGCTTCGCCTTTTGATCCTTTGTTACAGGCATCGTGTTTCTCCTCTTTGTACTATCTCCAAAACGTTCATTTTGTCAATTGCTATTTGCCTGACCAATTCTTCCGTCGACGCGTAGTGTCGGTTCTCGCGAACAAATCGAGTTGGGTAGACAATAAGCTCTTCGTCATAGATGTCGCGATCAAAGTCGAAAAGGTTGGCCTCGACGGTGACTCGACCCGATGGATTGAAGTGGTTCTTGCCGATGAACATCATTCCGTTCTTGTCTTCACCACCGACCTGCACCCAGCAGGAATAGACGCCTTCCGGCGGCAGGAGCTTGGTCTGGCTGTACTTGACGTTCGCGGTTGGGTACCCCAATTTGCGACCCAGGCCAATGCCACGTTCGACTGTTCCAAAGATGGCATAATGGTGTCCAAGAAGCCTGATGGCCTCGTCATAATTGTGTGCGAGCATGGCGGTACGAATGCGTGTCGATGACACCGCTTTTCCTTCAAAGATGACAGGATCGACTACCTCAACGTGGAAGTCAAGTTCGTGGCCCAGTCGACTTAGCTCCGCGATATTGCCAGCGCGGTTTTTGCCAAAGGCGTGATCATAGCCGACGATGACGGTCCTGGCTCCTATGTGATTGACGATGATCTCCGTGATGAAGTCGGAGGCTGTCATATTCATAAGTTTCTCGTCGAATTCAAGGACCAGCACTGTGCCGTCAAAGAATGAAGGAACGAACTGCTTCTTCTCCTTGAGGGTCGTGAGTAACTGCGGTGTTCGGTCTGGTGAAATGACCACTCGAGGATGGGGATCGAATGTTACAAGCACCGGAGCGAGACCGGTTTCAGCGGCCACCGCCTTGACTCGCTTCAGAATCGCCTGATGCCCACGATGAATCCCGTCAAACGTGCCAATAGTCACGACGGCACCTCGATTTGACGTGCGTTGATACGATCCCAACCCGATAACAAAGTCCGCTTTCACACTAACACCCGCAGGTACTCAGTTATGGGTGAGGCAGTGGATGAAGTTCCGATCGGTGCTTCTGCTCCTGACCGCGCGAGAGCTAATACCGAGCCTCTGGAATTTCTCACGAGAACGGCCGTTCCGCTGTCGAGTCTCCCCTCGATGGCGCTGATGTCGGACCAACTGGGTTTGCGACCATGAGGTATGAGCAATTCAAAACTCTCGGTGACGATGAGCGCCGACAACGAGAGTGCGCGTTCAATGGGTATTAACTGTTCAGGCTGAATACCATTCTCCTCAAGTTCATCAAGGCAAGTCGCCTGTCTGACAGAGAAGTCCCCTACGGCAATTCGACGCAACTTCGAAAGATAGGCGCCGCAACCCAAGGCGTTTCCGACATCGTGGGCCAGAGAACGAATATACGTGCCCTTGCTGCAAATGACCTCAATGGACAGCAAAGGGGACTCATAGGACATAATGCGAATCGACTCGATTTCAATCTCCCGATCTGGAAGCGTGACGGACTTGCCCGCACGTGTCAATCGATGCAAACGCTCGCCATCCACATGCACGGCCGAGTGCGCTGGCACAGTTTGCCTCTGCTTCCCGATAAACGAATCCAGGACGCTGCTCAGGTGTTCGAGAGTCAGGTCATCCACGGGTTGTCCGACAGTGTTGGGCTCCACGCCTTGGGCATCATAGGTGCTGGACCGTACTCCCAAGTGAAGCTCGGCTTCGTAAGTCTTCTCCTCACTGACCAAGAATTGCGCGACCTTGGTCGCCTTCCCCACGCACATAACCAACAGTCCCTCAGCCAATGGATCAAGCGTTCCCGTGTGTCCAATTTTCCTCTCTCGCGCAAGGCGTCGCACCTTCATAACTGCGTCGTGACTCGTGATTCCCAGCGGCTTGTCAACGAGGAGAATGCCCGAGAGCGATTCAAGCGACATCACGGAACGCCTCCATAAACAGCCTTATGACCTCACTCTTGGCCTCGTGCAGGACACGTGGAATCGAGCAGCCAGCTGCATTGAAATGCCCGCCGCCGCCGAAACGTGAGGCGATTTTCGAGACATCAATACCGTTACTTGATCGAAGAGAAACCTTGGTGCGAGCAATATCTACTTCCTTCAACAGAGCACCAGCCAGAACGCCCTTTCCAAAGAGCGTGTAGTCTACCAAACCGTCGGATTCCGACTCGCTGGCGCCGCATTCTGCAAACATCTCCTTCGTTAGGCTGAGGAGGCAGAACTTACCTTCATGGTGAAACTCGATGGTGTTCAGAACTCGTCCGGTGAGCTTCATGGTCGATGGCAGAACATTAAAGTAGACATGATCACAGATTGTTCGAGGGTCCGCGCCGGCCTGCATTAGCTCTCCGGCTATGCACATCGTCCGCTGTGACGTCGAGCTGAAACGAAAACGTCCGGTATCAGTGAGGATAGCCGTATAGAGTTGCTCAGCTACCTCGGCGGAAGGCTCATAGTCGACATGCCTGAAATACTCGTATGCCATCTCCCCCACCGATGACGCTTGTGTATTGACCCAATTCACGCGGCCAAAACCGGCATTGTCTCGGTGATGATCGATATTAATGATGACAACGTTGTCATGAAGCAATCTGGCCGCGCTCCCGATTCTCGCGGTGCTTGGACACTCCAGTATGACCGCTGTATCGAACTCCTCGGCGCCGGTCAAGCTGCTCGCAGGCACGATGTCCCCGGAGTGCGCAAGAAAACGGTACTTCTCCGGTATGCTCGAATCTGTTACCATGCGCACATTCTTCCCGATCCCCTTCAGATAAGCTCCGAAAGCGAGTACCGTTCCGAGCGCGTCGCCGTCAGGTTCGATATGAGAAGCCACGAGGATGCTTCTGGAAGCCGATAGCAGATCCTTTATGTCGTCGACCGGCGCGTCGGTCACACTCGCCACGCTATTGATCTTTGGGCTCATTCTTGATCTCATTCAGTAGTTGCTCAATGCGAAGCCCATATTCGACCGAAGGATCGAATTTGAAACTAAACTCAGGGGTATGTCGCACACGAAGATTATTGCCAATCAGGGTGCGAATGCGGCCGCTCTCTCGTTCAAAATACTCAACAACCCTGCTGCGGCCATCATCTGTTCCAAGATAAGAGTAGAACACTTTAGCGTACCGAAGATCGTCGCTGAGCTGAACTTGAGTGAAGGTCACCAAGCCTGGTACTGCCTCAGCGAGATCGTGCAGGAGCAGAGTAGAAACATCGCGGAGAATCTGTTCGGCCAGTCTGTCGGAGCGTTTGAACTGTCGCATGATCTGATAATAACATCCACAAAGTGGTCCCTCTGTCCGATGGAACCCGGCCGTCTCTACGTCGAAAGCGTGCGTGCTGTCTCCACCGTTTCAAAGGCCTCGATGAGATCCCCAACCTTGATGTCGTTAAAATTCTCTATCCCTATTCCGCACTCGAATCCTTCTTTGACCTCGCGGGCATCATCCTTGAATCGTCTGAGCGAGAGTATGCTGCCCGTGAACACGACCTTGCCGTCACGCACAAGTCGAACTTTGTCCTTGCGTGACAGACGCCCTTCTTTGACGTAGCTGCCGGCTATGACCCCCACTTTCGGAACTTTGAATGTATTGCGCACTTCGGCCATCCCCACGAACTTCTCTGATACCGTTGGAGACAAGAGCCCTTCCAGCGCCTTCCGGACATCACTTTCAGCCTCATAGATAATGCTATACAGACGGACATCGACCTTTTCTCGGCGGGCCAGATCGCGGGCACGGCTGTCGGGTGAAACTTGGAAACCAATAATGATTGCGTTCGATGCGGCCGCAAGCAGGACATCAGATTCTGTAATAGCTCCCACTCCGTGGTGGATGATATGCGTCTTGACCTCGCTTGTGGATATCTTACTGAGGGTATCGGAGAGCACTTCAACCGATCCGTCAACATCCCCCTTGATAATCAGCCGAACTTCCTTGATCTGTCCTTCCCGAATCTGATCAAATACCTTGTCGAGTGTGACGTGTCCCATCGGACGGCGCGCATCATACTCTCGCTTCACCTGGTTCCGCTTGAGTGAAATCTCCTTCGCTTCCTGTTCATCTTTGACCGCCAGGAAGCTATCCCCCGCTTGCGGAACGCCGCCAAGTCCGGTGATCTGAGCCGGAGTTGAAGGGCCGATTTCATACAGTCTCTCGTCGCGGTCATTGGTAATTGTTCTGATGCGGCCGCTCCAGACGCCGGCAACGATCGGATCGCCTATCTTGCAGGTCCCTTTCTGGATGAGAACGGTGATAACGGTGCCGCGCCCTTTCTCGAGACGTGCGTCGACCACCACTCCCTGTGCGCGGATCGACGGATCTGCCTTGAGATCCATGACCTCGGACTGCAGGAAAATCATGTCGAGTAATCTGTCTACACCTAAGCCGGTCTTTGCGGACACTTCCACCATGATGGTCTTGCCGCCCCATTCCTCCGGGAGAAGATTGTGCTGGGCAAGCTGGGTTCGGACCGCCTCAGGATTCGCGGTCGGTTTGTCGACCTTATTGATGGCAACAATTATCGGCACGCCGGCTGCGCGGGCGTGGTCGATAGCCTCGACGGTCTGTGGCATGACCGATTCATCCGCGGCGACAACCAGGATCACCAAATCCGTGATGTGAGCGCCTCGGGCGCGCATGGCCGTGAACGCCTCGTGACCGGGCGTATCCAGAAACACGATGCGATTCCTATTGTGAGTGACCTCGTATGCCCCGATATGCTGTGTGATCGCACCGGCTTCACCTGCCACAACATTCGTCTTTCTGATATGGTCAAGCAGGGAGGTCTTCCCGTGGTCAACATGCCCCATGACAGTTACAACCGGCGCGCGGTTGACCAGATGCTCCTGCTGTTCATCCTCACGAGCTGCCTCGCCGATCTCAGCTACCTGGCGGACATCGAACCCGAATTCAGAAGCAACCATCTCGATCGTATCCATGTCGAGGCGTTGATTGATGGTCGCCATCATACCCATCTCAAGAAGCTTAGCGACAACCTCGACCGGCTTGTGATCGATGAGTTTGGCCAGTTCCGCTACCGAAAGGAACTCGTTGACCTCGATAACATTGCCGGAGTCGGACGTCGCGGTCACATCGTCGGAGCCGCCGCGGCGAAATTTCCTACGGGCCTTCGCCGTCCCCAGATTCGCCATCGTGGCCTTGAAGCTCTTGGCGACCTCGACCTGGTTGATATCACGCCGCTCTTTCTTACGACGTCGTTCCTTCTTCTTATTCTTCTTCTCAATCTTGCGCATGAGTCCGGTTACAGTTCCTTGAGGTCCGGTCACCTTCATCCCGCCAATATTGACCGATCCCGAGGTTCCTGCTGAAGGAGCGCTGACCGGCGCAGGAACGCTCTCACGAGCCTCCTTCGATTGGGTCTTGTGCACCATCTCCTTCTTGGCTTCTTGCTTCTCCTGCGCAAATTTCTGTTCCACAGCCCGGACAATCTCGGGAGTCGCCACTGACATGTGAGATTTTATGTTGAAGTGCAGCTCCTGAACGATCTTGAGCATCGCGCTCGAGGAGATCTTATATTCATTCGCCAGCTCGTGTATACGTTGCGACTTGCCAGTCATCACTACTCTCCTTGCGAACTCAGTTGGGGTCCGTTCCCGAGTCATCTTTCTTGACTGAGGAAGGACCCGCATCCGCGCCAGCGGCAGAATCAGATTCCTCGACAAACACGTCGCTCAGCTCAAGCTTCTCTTCCTTCGCCGGCTCAGTCCCTGCGGCTGATTCGGCCGACTCGCGCACAGTACGCTCGTTTTCGAGGCGAGCCACGAAGGCCGTCGCCTTTTCGATCAGCGTGTCAGCCGTTTTCTGACCGATGCCGTCGATCTTCATCAACATTTCAGGAGTGGCCTGAGCCAAACGCTGCACCGAGCTGATGTCAGCTTCAATGAGGCGGTCGCGAATTTTCACGCCAATTCCTTCGAGATCGCCAACCGGCACGAGCAGTTCCGCCTCGCGCCGTTTCTGCTCGTTGTACTCGGCCTCGGAGAGAATGTTGACTTTCCATCCGGTCAGCTTTGACGCCAATCGAGCGTTCTGACCGTTGCGACCGATGGCAAGAGAGAGTTTTTCGTTCTCGACGGCAACCGTCATCTTCTTTTCGAGGTCGAAGACATCAATGTGATAGACCTTCGCCGGCGCCAAAGCGCGGGTCACGAAGAGCTCGGGATTCGAGGAAAACGGCACAATGTCGATTCGCTCATTGTTTAGCTCGCGCACAATGCTCTGCACCCGCACGCCCTTGATCCCAACACAGGCGCCGACCGGGTCGATACGCTCGTCGGACGAGTAGACCGCTATCTTGGCGCGCTCTCCGGGTTCACGGGCTATGGCGCGAATCTCAATAATACGCTCATAGATTTCAGGCACTTCGAGAGCAAACAGCGCCCGCAGGAATTCATTGTTCACGCGTGACAAAATGATCTGAGGACCACGGGGTGACATCTGGACATCCTGGATGTAAGCCCGAATGCGATCTCCCTGGCGGAACTTCTCGCGCGGAATCTGTTCCTTCATCGGCAGGATCGCCTCGCCTCGTCCGAGATTGACAATAACTGTTCCCTTGTCGGCATGCTGCACGACGCCGGTTACGAGAGTGCCCACTTTGTCAATGTACTCGGCATAAATGCGCTCATGTTCGGCATCACGGATTTTCTGAATGAGAATCTGCTTGGCAGAAGTGATCGCGTTGCGTCCAAACTCGGCTTCAAAATCAATATAGATGTCGAGGTCGTCCCCGAGTTCAGCTTCAGGATCGATCTCTTTAGCCTCCTTCAAGGCGACTTCGATATTGGCGTCCTCTACCTTCTTGACGACCTTTTTCGCCGCAATCATGTACAGCTCGTTCTGCTTGCGATCGAACTTGAACGATATATTATCCGTGAACGTATATTTCTTCTTGGCGGCAGCAAGAAGACTCGCTTCCAGCGTTGCGACAACCGCCTCAAAGTCAATATTCTTCTCACGGGCGATAAGAGTCATTGCCTCTACCATGTCAAACGCCATACAAACATACTCCGCTAAAAAACAATTTTCGCCTTGTCAATTTCGCTTAACGCGATCTCCGTATCTGCTTCGCTGGTGCGAATCTGGACCTTGTCTCCATCTACACCGACTAACTCGCCGGTCACCTTCTTGCGCTTATGGTCGACGAATTCAATCCGGATCGTCTCGCCAATACGATATCTGAAATCTCGGGCTGTAGTGAGTGGTCGATCGAGACCCGGCGATGATACCTCTAAGGTATAACCGCGTTCAAACAGCTCAGTTCCTTCCACCGCATCCCCAATGACTCGCGACAAATGCGCGCATTGGTCCAGCGTAAGGCCATTGACTGCGTACACAAACAGACGCGCCGTCGTGCTACTCTTGTAGCGCGAGAGAGCGACGTCGGCCAACTCGCAGCCTTCGCTTTGCAGAACTTGCTCAACGAGGTGCGTGAATCGCTCTTTTTCTTCGTCGGCCATGGCGTGCACAGAAATCAAAGAGTGGGCCAATACCCACTAAGCCAGTCGAATAAAATAGGAACTAACTTGTTACAAAGCAACAAAATTGTTAACTACTTCAGGCGGTCCAGAAGCTTCGTAACCGCAAGCACCACGTTCGGAAGATCAACAAGCTCCATCTGAGTTTCCGAGCGCGCCTTCACCTCTATTTTGCCATCCTTCAACGACTTATCGCCAATCGTAATGCGCACCGGCAGCCCGATCAGGTCTGCGTCGTTGAATTTTACCCCAGGCCGTTCATCACGGTCGTCCAGAAGAACGTCAATGCCGGCCGCTTCGAGCTCACGGTACACCTGCTCAGCGGCTTCCCTTTGGATAGGTTTCTCGATGTTAAGAGGAATCAGTTCAACGAGATAAGGGGCAATGTTCTTTGGCCAGATTATCCCTTTATCGTCATAATATCGCTCGAGCGCTGCCTGTGGTGTGCGAGTGATCCCAATCCCGTAGGAACCCATCAAGATCGGCTTCTCTTTCCCTTCCGCATCGAGAAACGTTGCCCCAAGTGCCTCGGAATATTTGGTTCCGAGCATGAAGGTATTACCGACTTCGATCCCTTTCTTGGCGCCCAACGTCCCTTCACACAATGGGCAACCATCTCCTTCGCGAACCTGGGTGAGATCGCCAACGTGAGAGGCCTTGAAGTCACGATCGATGTTGACATTGAGAATGTGCTTCTCGTTCTGGTTGGCGCCGACCACGACATTCCTTGACCGAGCCACGAGGGTATCGACATACAGCGGAACATCTCGCAGCCCGACTGGGCCAGCGAAGCCGACCGGTGCCCCGGTCGCTTGAGCCACCTGCTCCGGGTTCGCCATCACCAACTCGTTGCAGCCTACCGCGTTTTTCAGCTTGATCTCGTTGAGGTCGCGATCACCGCGGATCAGAGCTGCGATCGGCTTGTTATCAGCCATGTAAATGAGGGTCTTAACCAGTCGTGCGGCATCGACCTTCAGAAACGCCGTCACATCCTCGATTGTTGCCGCTCCGGGTGTATCAACAGTGGAACGCTCACGCAAGGGTTCAACTGACTCCGGAGGATTCACTTCCCTGAAGGGGGCCTTCTCGCGGTTTGCGACATAATCGCACCGATTACAGAAAAGGATTACTTCCTCTCCGGCAGCGGTATCAACCAACAGCATGAATTCATGCGCTGCCTTGCCTCCCATCGCGCCTGTATCTGACTCAACCTTTACCACATCGAGTCCGGCGCGGCGGAAGATAGCGAAATAGGACTCGACCATCTTCTCATAGGACCGGGAGAACGATTCTTCGGTGGCATCAAAGCTGTAGGCGTCCTTCATGATGAATTCTCTTCCCCGCATCAGGCCGAAGCGAGGGCGAATCTCATCGCGGAACTTGACTTGTATCTGGTAGAGATTGAGAGGTAATTGCCGGTAGCTCTTGACCTCACCGGCCACCAGCGTGGTGATTGTCTCCTCATGCGTTCCACACAGAACCATTTCGTGGCTGTGACGATCTTTGAGGCGCATCTGCTCTTTGCCGACCGTGTCGTACCGGCCTGACTTGCGCCAGATTTCTGCCGGGCAGAGTACCGACATGGTTATCTCCAGTGCGCCCGCCTTATTCATTTCCTCTCGGACAATGTTGGAGAATTTGTCGATGACTCTCTGCATGAGCGGTAAATACAGATAGACTCCGGCGGCGAGTTTTCTGATGTAGCCGCCTCGCAGAAGGAGTTGGTGCGATATGAGCTCCGCCTCCGTCTGATTCTCCCGCAGCGTCGGTATGTACGTGTGCGACCATCGCATTCGATTAGTCCCTTGTTATCAACAGGTTAAACAACAGCATTCGCCTTGCACACTTCACAAAACGAATGGAAGTAGAGTATACGCGCGAGATTCATCAATTCAAAGTGAAAGTTCGCCCATTCTCAGATTGAAGATCATCGATACGCTGATCGCTGCACATGTCGAGTGAAACTCCGACCCGATCCGCGCGTCGGGTGGTTCGGACGCAGCGGCTGCACAAGCCATATTGTTATTGCCATCCTGAACACGTTTGATTATCAAGTACTCTGGCTTGCCCCCGTGGTGTAATGGATAACGCACCAGCCTCCGGAGCTGGGAATACAGGTTCGATTCCTGTCGGGGGTACTTGATATCGGGAGTTTCCGGAGCTCATGTCAGGATACTACGTCAGTTTGCTCACTGCTGAGCGCCTCGAGCTCTGCTACGAACTCGCACCCCCACGGGTGAAGCAGTATCTCAGAGCGGAGCTGGAGCATGTTGTGCAAATGATCCCTCCGGTTGGGATCGTGCTGGAGCTCGGCTGCGGCTACGGACGCGTCCTCACTCATCTGGCTTCAAGGGCAGGATTTACCGTAGGAGTTGATAATTCGGAACGTAGCCTGAAATACGGACGCGATCTCCTTAAGGGGAGGCAGAACATATCGCTAATCTGTGCCGACGCAGGACGGCTTCCCTTTCAGGACAACAGTTTTGATCTCATCCTCTGCATTCAAAACGGCATTTCCGCCTTCAAGATAGAGCCGCAGAAACTCGTTCGTGAGAGCCTCAGGGTCTGTAAGCCAACCGGCGCATCACTTTTTTCAACGTACGCGGAGAGCTTTTGGGAGCATCGAATGCACTGGTTTCGTCTGCAGTCGGAAGCGCATCTCATAGGGCCGATCAATTATGAGGAGACGCGCGACGGGAGGATCGTATGCACTGATGGGTTCGTTGCGACTACCGCTCGAGCCAGCGACTTTCACGACTTGGCGGAAACCTGCGGCGCCGACGCCACAATCTATGAGATCGACTATTCGAGTCTGTTCTGTGAATTCAGATCACGCTCCGGCAGGTAGCTCCAGCGCTGTTATTTCTTGCTAAGGACGGGAATTCGACGCAGATTCCGTAGATTGACGCTATTGTTCATACTCACGGAGGTTGCTTTGAGAAAATTGCTGTGCGGATCGCTGCTTCTCATCAGTCTGCTTGCGGGCAATACGGCTGCTGATACCTACATCAGGCAGGTAACATCCACTGACCCGTTCGAAGTTGCAGGACGCAAGATGCCAGGCAAGGCTGACTCTTCGGTAATCTGGCTTGCTAATAATATGGCTACGATGACCAGCGGAACGACCGGATCGGTGATCGTACGCGTCGATCGACAGATGATCTATATCATCAACAATTCAGGCAGGAGCTTCGCCGAAGTTCCCATGGAGTGGTACAGCCAGTCCCTGAAACAGTCCGACTCTGCCTCCCCTGATAGCAGTTCGCAGATCAACTCGCTGAAAGAGATGGCCTCCAAAACGATTGGCTCCACCAAGGTGACTGTATCTCAGACCGGGAAGACGAAGAAGATCCGGACATGGAATGCCCAAGAGTACAGAGTTGAGATTTCCACCGCCCAGGGGATAACGACTTCAGAAGTTTGGGCAAGTAGTGACGTCAAGCTTGATCTCGAACTCTATCGCACACTGACAAATGCTTTTCTGTCGCAAGTGCCTGGATTTGTCGAGATCATGAAGGAGATGCGCAAAGTTCAGGGCATGGCCGTTTACTCGGTTCGCGAAATGGGGGCGATGGGGACCAAGATCAGATCTACGACCGAGTTAGTAGAATGTGTTGAAAGGCCCGCTCCGAAGGGGATCTTCGATTTGCCTCTGGGGTTTGCGAAAGTGAAGCTCGAAGATTTGAAGATGGGGCGATGATCAGTGTGACGTTCTCAGCGCTTAGATCACGAACAAGAGAATTGTGGCCACCCAGATAATGCCGGTCGCCACAAAGCCGGCGGGACGTCCATTCCCTACAAACAGCGCCAGCGCAGAGTAGATTAGCGCCACCGCGAGTCGAGCCGAGATCTTTTGGGCAGGATGATAATTCAGCGCGTGGGCAAGCATGAGCAGTCCGGCCAACAATACTGCGACATAGATCAGCCAGTACGGCTGTGGCGGTTTCGCTGGTTTCGCATTGTCATCGGCCATTGTCGTACCCTATTAGGAAATGCTCGATTCCCTTTGCCACGGCATCGGCAACTTTCTTTCGGAACTTCGCCGTCTTCAACATCGCTTCCTGCTCCGGCAGGATGATAAAGGCGCACTCAACCAACACCGCAGGATACTGGGTCGGTCGGTCGACGGCAAGATTTCCGTAGTACAATCCGTAGTCATTCAGTCCTGTTTCGTGCACTATCTCCCGCTGGATCGACTTTGCCAGGTCGATTGAATGAGGATGGTAATAGTATGTGGAAACACCATTATTTGTGAAGGGATTAACGCCATCCGGCAGGGCGTTGTTATGAATCGACACAAACAGATCCGCTTGAGCCCTGTTGGCGATGATCGGGCGGTCATACAGCGGCACGTTCCGATTGTCGTCTCGTGTCATGACAACTCGCGCTCCCTTCGATTTCAACAGATCGCGAATGACCAGTCCGAGGGCAAGATTTGCCTCTGCTTCTATGTATCCCGTCGGGCCAATCGAACCCGGATCAAGGGAATGACCGGGGTCGATGACCACGACCTTGTTTCGCAACGAACGAACGTCTCTTGGAGCCTTGTTCAGCTTGAAGACGAGGGAATTTCCGCGGTAGAAGCAGTCGTAACCCCAAATATCCGAGTTCAGCCCGAGCTTGAATTCGTACAGCCCCTCCTCCGGTTGTGACCATGTGGCGATATTGATAAGCGGATCAGCAAAGTCATAGCGAATCCAGTCGGTGTCGCTCGTCACGCCAAAAATCTGAACGCGTACGGTGCGGGTATCATCCTCGACTACTCTGAACGGATGCATACCACTCAAGGCGAACTCGACTGTTACGCTATCGGCAGATCCGAACGTCCTGACCGTCTTCAGATACGACTTGGGGGGAAGCATACCAGGCGGCTGCAGTTCCACTGAGTTCTTGCTCACCCAGCCGAATTGGTTCCTCGAAAGGCGTAATCGATACCAGTCCCCCTCTTGTCCAACAGCCAGCGCAAGAACCCCGCGGGGCTGAAAAATGGACAAGTACCCTCTCTGTGGGCCGAAGCGAACGATCTGAACAGAATCTGTGAATCGCACCGTCTGGGGGAAATTGGAACTGTTCACTGTAATGTGATAGTTGCTTTCCTTCGTAACTTGTTCAGTGGCGCCCCTGCTTCCCTTCCTGGCCAGATAATAGCGGATCGGCTTGTCGACAGCAGAAGAACCGCAACTTACCTGGTAGAAACCGGAGTAGATACCGCGAATTCTGAGTGAATCGGGCACGGCCCCTGCTCCAAAAAGGGCTTCTCCCCAATACGCCTGCTGTTGTGCAGATATCTCTGTCATAGGAATGGAATCGGCGGCGCCATCAATAGAAAACCAAGCGCTTCCTCCGGGGGTCCCCCGGAACGAAGCTTCAAGCAGCTCGCCGAGATTCAAACTGATGTTTCCGAGAGGAGGCCTGTAGTCCCCAAGGATTTGAAGAGTATCGAAGGGAGCTGTCCTGAGCGGCTTAGGGACATTGACAGTAATCGACGTTTCAGACACAGCTCTCCCCTGTAGCTTTCTGTGCGACGCCTGCCTGCCCGTTGTACGAAAGAGTTCAACACTAAAGACGAATTCACCGGGTGAAATCGGTATGAATGCGATGAATCCACCTGAGGGATGAATCGGGGTCTTGTACCCGTTTACAGTCAAGGTCAGATCCTTGATCGAACCGACCAATTCATTAGGAATGTGCCCGAGGATGAACGTGGAATCAACGGCTGAGATGGTCTGATTGGGCTTAGGATAGATAATGGTAATCTTGTCCGACCCGGCGGTTGCGGCAACTCCGAGGCCGACTGCAGCAAAGAGCGAGACTAACAACCTACGGAGTAATGTACTTATTGAACACATCGCGCCTGAGCTTTGGCCCTCCAATGATCTCTCTATCCACATGAATCAGCTCCTTCTGATATGTGATACCGCTCGCGATGTCATCTTCAAGCAGTAGCGGTCCATCAAGGTCGTGGTAGTCGGCCAGAGCGCACATATACACTGACTGCGCTATCCCGACCGAAGATTCGACCATGCACCCGAGCATGACCTTCTTCTTCTCATCACGGGCTTTCCGGGCGATGGCGATCGCTTCGATGATTCCGCCGCTCTTCTCCATCTTGATGTTCACACCGTCAACGTAGGCGGCAAAGCTGTCATAATCCTCGACTGAGCATAATCCCTCGTCGACAATCAATTCGACTTGGTCGTTCTTCCCCTTCAAGTGCTTCCAATCCTTGATCGAGCCGATTTCGGTCGGTTGTTCAATGATGTGTACACCCAGTTGTGACAAGTGGAAAATCATCTCTTCGGCCTTCGCGCAGCTCCAGCCGCCGTTGGCGTCGACTCTGATCTCGCGGCCGGTGATTGTGCTCAGGGGCTGAAGCAACATGACGTCGTCATCATTGCCCATTTTGACCTTAATGATGGTATGATCGCTTTCCTTGATGGCGGCAATCATGCGCTCGGTAGTGTCAATCGAGACGGTAAGCGAACTCTTGATGCCAACTGGAGCTCCGATGGATAGAATTTCCCATGGGTAGCGCTGCGACTCGCCTGAGAGATAATTCAGGACCATGCCGGAGAGCGCTGAACGCGCGATCGGATGAATGTCGAAATCGTTGATAGCCTTAAGAGTCGTCACATCAATATTCCGGATCATCTTCAAGCGCTCAATGCCCCGAGAGATATCGCTTTCTATGAGCTCAATCGTGGGGCCGTAGTAGACAGAGCCGGACGCCTCGCCGCTGTACCGATTGTTCATAATCGTCACGACATTGGTCTTAACCTCCGCGGCTCCCTTGGCCACAGCGAAAGTCTTCTTTAACGGCATAGATATTTTGACGGCGTCGATATTCAGCACAGTATCCTCCGCGCCTGGTTGAAATCCCGGTCCAAGTCTTCTCGATAATCCGCCATGCCACTGGAAAGGGAATTGATCCGAACGCCCCCGCCTCCCATAGATGAGTGCAGGATGTGGTCTCGGCTGATGGCGATCCCAACGTGGCGCCTGAAGAAAAGCAGGTCCGCAGGTCCGATCTTGTCACGCATCACTGGAGTTCCCATCTCGATTTGATCCTTTGTATCTCGAGGAAGGTACCGGCCAAACTGCTCAAACACAGCGCGTACAAATCCCGAGCAGTCAACCCCATTTGGGCTGATACCTCCCCAGAGGTATGGTGCCCCGAGGAACTTGCGGGCCTCCGCAACCAGTCGCGCTTCAGAGAGCTTCCGTTCTGTCTCGCCTGTTATCGGCCTGATCGCCGACTTCTTTATTTGGAAGCGACTGCCGTCCGGAAGCTGAGCGGTGGCGACCGTACCGCTCTGGAGCCGACACTTGAGCTTTGTGCCGTAGAAGCACAGATGCGGAGAGATGTCCAGGCGGCCCTTGTCTCCTCTGATTGCACATTTCAAAGCCGACACGATGCTATTTCGATCAGCGCGATAGGTTTCATATTCTCCGTGAGATATGCTCGTGAGGAAACGACTGTCGGCCCAGCCGCTATAGCCGTCGAGCTCGGTCACGCGGCAGAAGCCGTCCGTATTCTCCCCGACCCTCAGCAGATCAGCGTAGAGGAGTTGGCTGGATCGTTCGCTGTTGTACTTCGGCTCGGCCCAAAGATCGAGCAGATTGGTCGACACAAACGCGTACTTCACGGCGAAAACCTACGTCCGGACGTTGCCATGGGCAACAAAAAACCCCGGTCAATGGCGCCTCGAACTTCTCATGTCTTGACGACACCGACAAGCGCCTTCTGCATCCGTGCCAAAGCCTCTCGAATATTCTCCACCGAATTGGCATAGGAGAATCGAACATACCCCTCCCCATATTCCCCGAATGCTGTCCCTGATAAACAGGCCACTCCCGCTTGTTCCAGCATCATGTTCGCGAATTCGTTCGACGTGAGTCCGGTCTCCTTGATGTTTGGAAATACGTAGAACGCACCCTCAGGGCGGTGGCACCGAATTCCACCGATTCGATTCAGGCCATCAACTATCACATCGCGACGCCTCTTGAATTCAGCCACCATCTTGTCAATCTCGGTCTGGGTTCCCTGCAGAGCCTCGATGAGCGCATATTGAGAGAACGTGGCAGTTGAAGAGAAGTTGTTGATCGCGAGGGTGAACATATAGTCGGCCAGCCTCTTCGGCATGACCCCATATCCAAGTCTCCAGCCGGTCATGGCATAGGTTTTGGACATTCCATCGACAATGATCGTGCGCTCCGTTGCGCCTGGAATCGAGGCAATTGACTTGAAATCTATGTCGTATATAATCCGCGAATAGATTTCGTCTGAGAGAATCCACAAGTCATGTTTCTTCGCCAGCGCGTAGACCCCCTCCAGATCGGTTTGGGTAAGTATCCCTCCGGTAGGATTCTGCGGCGAATTCAGGATGACCATCCTTGTGCGCGGTGTGATGAGCGACGCAAAGTCATCGAGGGAAAAGCGAAAGTCATTCTCCTCGCTCAACTTTACCGGCACGGCTTTCGCGCCAAAGAACGCTGCAAGCGAGCGATACGTCGGGTAACCAGGATTGGGGACAATAATCTCATCCCCCTCGTTGATCAGCGCAATCATGGCACAATAGATAACCGGTTTCGCCCCCGGCATGATGACCGCATTCTCCGAAGACACCCTTATGCCCCGGGTCGCACGCACATATTGGGCAACGGCTTCTCGGGCGGCCGGGATGCCGCCAGAAGCTGCATAATGAGTTTTCCCGTCATTGATCGCTCTGATGCCGGCATCACAGATATTGCGAGGGGTGTCGAAATCAGGTTCACCGATTTGTAGGTGGATAATCGATTTTCCCTGTGCCTCAAGTTGCTTGGCCTTGGCAAGCACAACAAAGGCCCCTTCCGACTCGAGTCGGCTCACACGTTCGGTATACTGCATCTATCCCTCTATCGCTTCAGTTTCAATAATTCCTTGACTCTGCAAGCGACGTGCTCCGCAGATAGACCAAACTTCTTGATCAACTGCCACGGTTCACCCGATTCGCCGAAGCGGTCTTCGACTCCAATCATCTCGAACAACGGCGCTTTCGAACACATCGACTCTGCGCTCAATATAATGCCTGCGACCAGATTTCCCAAGCCTCCCACCTGATGTTCTTCTACAGTTATCACTGCCCGAGTCTCCTTTGCGGCCCTGACAAGGGCCGTTCGGTCGATCGGTTTGACCGTGTGCACATTGATCACCCTGGCCTGTATATCGAATTCTTGGGTCAAGATGTACGCCGCCCGCAACACCTCGGCAGTCGCTGGTCCGCAGGAGACAATCGCAACATCTTCGCGTTCATCTGTGTACGTTGACGATGAGTAGATGTCAAAAGCATCCAGGAAGAGCGCTGCTTCACGCCGAAAGCGGTAGATATTCGCCTCTCCGAACCGGAACGGAGTGTCAGCGCGCGTAATGACAGGCGTGGACTCGCGAGCGAATCGAACGTACTTGGGTCCCTGCACCTCGAAAAGCAGAGCTGAGACCATCCTTTCAGTCTCTATTGCATCGCATGGCACACCCACATGCATATTTGGCAGGCCAGTCATTTGAAAGAGCGCTTCGAGTTCTTGGTGTGTCCCCCCATCTGGGCCAACAGAGACGCCGCCATGAGCACCGGCAATCAAGACGTCGAGATTGGCGTAGCAAAGGGAGACGCGAATCTGATCGAGATTGCGTGCGGAGGCAAAAACACCGTAGGTCCCGAAAATTGGCAATTTCCCCTCACGCGCGAGTCCGGCGGCGATCGTTGTCGCGTTCTGTTCCGCGACCCCGACCGATATGAATCGGTTCCGACGTTCGGGATGATTCCTATGGAAATCGGATATACATATCGAGTCAGAGATATCAGCTCCTATGCAGACCACTCTTTCGTCACTTCCGAGTCGCTCCAGGGCACGGCCGAATCCCTTGCGGGTCGGCTCCATCACAACTTTCATAGTGTCCGAGTGGTTCCACCAGAAATCCCGGGAGAACTTCGGTACGGTCGCGTCGAGCGTTCGAGCAGATTCATGCCGCCTGATTCGTCCGCACTCAAGCAGAGCCTCGACATCGAATTGATCTTGTACTCTCAGTTCACGAAGGCACTCATCAAGCTCGGAGCGACTCGGCGCCTTCCCATGCCATGATAGGGAATTCTCCATGAACGAGACCCCGCGCCCTTTGGTCGTCTTGCAGATGAGGACAGTCGGCTTACCCGTTCGGTTGTGATTCCTCGCGAAGTCGAGCTGGGTTGTCAACTCGGGTATATTGTGTCCATCCAATTCCAGCGCCTGCCATCCGAATGCTCGATACTTTTCGGCAAGCGGTTCGATATTCATGACGTCCGACACTTTGCCGTCAATCTGAAGTCCATTCTTATCAATAATCAGGATCAGATTATCCAGACAGTACTGTGCCGCAGACATAGCGGCTTCCCAGACTGAACCTTCCTGCTGCTCGCCGTCGCTGGATATCACGAACACGCGGAAGTCCTGTCCGTCGAGACGTCCTGCCAGAGCCATGCCGACACCCACGGAGACACCCTGCCCGAGAGACCCGCCGGACATCTCGACACCGGGCAACTCGCGCCAATGAGGATGCCCCTGCAGTGGGGAGCCCAGCATCCTGAGCGTCATCAACTCTCGTTCGGGGAAATAGCCCGACACGGCCAGAGACGTGTAAAGTGCTGGTGCCTTGTGATTGGCCGACCAGATGATTCGATCACGATCGCGCCAAATGGGATTGCTCGGGTCGTGACGCGCAACCTTTAGATAGAGCGCCGTACAAATGTCCATGACCGAGAGCGTTCCCCCCGAGTGGCCCGAGCCAGCAGCACATAGTGCGATCTCGTTGAGACCACGCATATACGCGGCCTGTTTGGAGAGTTCCTCATCGGAGTAGTCCCTGACAGTCTTGCCCGTTGTGGAATCTACGAGTGGTATAAGGCTCACTCCTCCCGGTGCCTATGCAGCGATGCGAGAATACGTCTTCATTATTGATAAACTGTCAGATGTTACCCTAAACCTCAGCACTGAACAGTGTGACCCATATCCTGTCGACTCGTCCCGCGAGCTCTCGTCGAGACCCCGAGTTTCGTATAACAAAGTCCGCGCTGCGAAGAAACTGCAGCCATGACGGTTGTAGTTGCTCGCGCGCCAGTGCGTCGGATCGACAGATGCCGCGTTTTTCCAGTCGTGCCAATCTCACCTTCCGCGATGCGGTTACGACCACAACGACGTCAACCTCGCTATCCAATCTCCAATCGAGCAACAGAGCGGCATCGATCACTACTGGCCGCATTCCCGCCCTCACACTGCCCACGCGCGCTCGAATTTCCGCCAAGAGAAAGGGATGGACCAACTTATCCAGAGCATTCTTTGACCGCCGTGATCTGAAGGCAAGCCTCGCCAGTTCCTTTCGTTTGAGCCCTCCGTCGGCTCTAAGGATCGCGGGCCCGAATTCCCCGGCAAGCTGCTCACGCAACCGCCCGTTGCGATTCACTACATCATGGCCGATCCGATCGGCATCAATGATCTTAGCTCCACGAGCGGCAAGAATGCGGGCCACTTCTGTCTTCCCGGCACCAATTTGTCCTGTCAGTCCGATCAGCATGTGAGGAATTAAATGAGAAGCAGAGGATACTGCAAGACGAGATCTGGGCGCTACTTGGTGTCCAGCCAGTTATCGCCGACACCAGTATTGACCACAAGCGGGACTTTGAGCGACGCTGCGTGTTCCATCCCATCCTTCACGATTCGACGAACACGCTCAAGCTCGTCTCTTTTCACGTCGAACACAAGCTCGTCATGAACCTGAAGCACCATGCGTGACTGAAAGGAACGAAGCTCCCTCGCAATCTTGATCATCGCAACCTTGATAATGTCAGCGGCAGTACCCTGGATGGGAGTATTTATGGCTGTCCGCTCAGCAAACTGCCGGACATTGTAGTTCTTATCGTTGATTTCGGGTAAATACCGCCGACGACCAAAGAGCGTTGTCACGAAGCCCTTCTCTCGCGCTGTCTGCTTGGTCGAGTCCATGTAACCCTTGATGCCGGGATAGCGGGCGAAGTACGTGGTGATGAACTGCTGCGCGTCATCGACACTCATCTGAGATTGTTGCGAGAGCCCGTAAGCTGTTACGCCGTAGACTATCGCAAAATTGCAGGTCTTCGCTGTTCGCCGCTGCTGAGCGGTCACTTCGGAAATATTTACCCCGAAGACTTCCGCAGCCGTTCGTGAATGAATGTCCTCCTCCCTCCTGAATGCCTCAATCAATCCCGAGTCCTCTGCGCAATGAGCCAGAATGCGAAGTTCCACCTGGGAATAATCGGCGGAAAGCAGAA
Source organism: uncultured Ignavibacteriales bacterium (assembly GCA_964540105.1). Lineage (GTDB taxonomy): Bacteria > Zixibacteria > MSB-5A5 > GN15 > FEB-12 > DATKJY01. The sequence continues at coordinate 229,262 of CAZILL010000003.1, forward strand.
CATGATCTTCGTCGCACGGAACAAACGCCTTGCGGATCTCTCGTCCTTCATCAGTCCTGATCGGTATGTTCTGGAGATTCGGGTTGGTCGATGAGAGTCTTCCAGTCGCCGCGATCGTCTGGTTGAATGACGTATGAACCCGACCGGTTGACGTGTTTATCATGGTGGGAAGAGCGTCAACATAAGTGCTCTTAAGCTTACTTACCTGTCGAAAGCGCAGGATCAGGTCCGGGAAGGGGTGCAACCGCGCCAGTTCTTCCAACACGCTGACATCGGTCGAGAACACCGTCTTCTTGGCTGTTTTGCCTTTTGTGGGAAGCTGGAGTTTCTCGAAGAGGATGTGCCCGAGTTGCTGCGTTGAGTTAATGTTGAACTCCCCTCCAGCGATCGCGTAAATCTCGCTCTTCAAGTTCTCCTGTTTCCGTTCCATCTCGATGGACAAGGCGTCAAGGAAGCCTCCATCGATCCGAACCCCGGCCATTTCCATGGACGCCAGGACCTCAATGAGTGGCAACTCGATGTTGTAGTAGAGATTGTTCAAGTCATGACGGTCTATCTCAGGGGCCAGGAGACCGCGAAGTCGGTACGTGAAGTCGGCATCTTCGGCTGAGTATTCGGTTGCCTGAGCAATTGACGTTGCGTCGAATGTTCCGGCGTTCTTGCCGCTGCCGATGAGATCGCTGATGGGAATCATCTTGTGGTCGAAGTGCTTCAGCGCCATGAAGTCAAGCGAGTGCTGACGTCCAGAGGGGTTGATGACATACGACGCAATCATAGTGTCAAACGCGATTGGACTGACCGTGATGCCGTGCCGCAAAAGGACTTCATAGTCGTACTTGATGTTCTGGCCGAACTTCTGGACAGACGTTTCTTCAAGCAACCGCTTCAAAATCGGAAGCGCCTGTTCCTGCGGAAGATTCAGATCTGGTTCGAGTGAATGCCCCAACGGAATATAATAACCGATGCCTGCCCTGTCGGAAAGAGAGACGCCGACCAGCCGCGCCACCATCGGGTCAAGCGATGTTGTCTCGGTGTCAACCGCCACTTCCGAACAACTCAGCAGTTTCGCTGTGAGCCCCTCAAGCGCTACTATGGTGCCAATTGTCTCGTACTGAACGTCCCTTGACTTCGGCATTGTGTCTGTTTCAATTTCAGTCGTCCGAGGTCCCAGTTGCTTCAGGAGGTTTGTGAATTCCAGCTCCATGAATAGAGCCTTCGCGGCCTCATAGTTGATCGGCCTTCTAACGAGTGTATCCAAATCGTACTCGATGGGAACCGAGGTCATGATCGTGACGAGCTCTTTAGAGAGGCGGGCAGACTCGACTCCTGTGCGGACTTTTTCGCGCACGCCCTTGGCGGCTATTCGATCAGGACTCGCCAAAACAGCCTCAAGCGTGCCAAATTGTTCGAGGAGATTGTCGGCAGTCTTTGGGCCAATACCAGCGATTCCCGGCACGTTATCAGAATTATCCCCCATAAGGGCAAGTTTATCGATCACCTGTTCCGGGTAGACACCGAACTTTGCCTTGACTTCCTCGCGACCCAGGCGTTCCGGCGGCTCTGATCCTTTCTTGGGCGTGTAGATTCGGACCTTGTCGCTCACGAGTTGGAAGTAGTCTTTATCACCTGTAACGCACCAGACGTCGTATTCCCTGGCCTCCGCAGCTTTCGCCAGAGTACCGATGATGTCGTCAGCTTCGTAGCCGGCTAACTCGAATTCGACAAGGGATAAGGCATGCACAGCGGCATGAATTCTCGGTAGTTGCTGCACCAATTCATCAGGCATTTTGGCTCGGGTCGACTTGTACTCAGCATAACGATCATGCCGAAACGTCGGATGTTTGGAATCAAACACAACCGCAACCGAGTCCGGTTCTTCCTCTTTGAGAATCTTCAGGAGAGAATTGACAAACCCGAACGTTGCTGAAGTGTCCTCGCCACGCGAATTGATCAGCGGATTGCGGACAAACGCAAAATACGCGCGATAGAAAATCGACGACCCGTCAACAAGATAGAGAGTTCTCCTCGACGCGCTCATTGGTACAACCCACGCTCTTCGATGTATTCGGCAACCGACGTAGGAACTAGTCGCGTCAGTTCCTCTGGCGTGACGCCGCGAGCAATAGCATCACGAATTTCGCTTGAAGAGACATCCACGAGGCTGCTCGCGATGAACTCGATACTTCCTTTCGGAAACCATGCCAATGATGCCGAGTCAAATGGAGGTCTCGCCCCGGCGAGAATGGATATCTCACCAAGAATCTCTTCAGGGTGGTACCAACCGCTGAACGTGGCCAGATTGTCAGCCCCGATAATCAGGTACCATACGACCCCCGGATACTTCCTCTTCAGTGCTTTGACGCTGTTGAGCGTGTAGCAGGGTTGTTCCATCTCCTGCTCGATCGCGCTGGCGGTGAAAGTCGCGTCCCGGTGGACTGCCCGAGAGACCATTTCCACCCGCTCTTCGAAACTGGCCGAACATGGAATCGTGCGGTGCGGCGGGCGAAACGACACAGTGAACAGGACCCCATCAAGTCTCTTTGCGGATGCTACATCGCGAGCGAGGGCGAGATGACCACGGTGAATCGGGTCAAACACGCCTCCGAGAATGCCCCAGCTCTCCCCTGCTTCAGGAACCGGCTTTAGCATTGGCGGTGTCGATTGCGTGCTCTTCTCCGATGGTCCGGAGGTACTCCCGAGCCTTCCCGACGTGCCGGTCCTGTGGGAAACTCTTAATGAAGAGAGCAAACTGCTCTCGCGCTCTTGCATAATCCTTCTTCTCGAAGGCCTGCTTGCCTGCCATGAAGGCTGACTTGGCAGCGAGCTCACCCGCCTGTGCTACCAAAGTGTTAGTTGGGAACACGGTCCGAAAGTTCTCAAACCGCGTGCGAGCCAGGTCGTAATTCCCCAGATTGTATTCTGCCTGAGCGATTCCGAAAATCGCCAGCGGGGCAAACTCGGTGTCGGTGTAATCGTCAGCCACTTTCTGGTAATAGATTTTTGCTGCGGCAGGTGCGTTGATGCGAGTGTAAACCAATCCCCCTTCGAATAACTTACGCGCCAATCGCGTGTGCGCCAGCTTCAGGTACTTCTGAGCGTCAGCAATCAACTCCGATTCGGGATGATCTACCACAAAGTCCTCCAGCAGGCGTATGGCACTCTCCAATTCGGTCTGATCGAGGGCAAAGTGCTTCGGCGCCCCCTCGAACGTGCTGACTCCCTTCATGAATTGCGCCTGAACTGCGTACACGGAGGACGGATAGTTCACGGCCAAACGGTTGAATTCAACGGCCGCAAGTGCGTAGTCCTGATTTCCGTAGTGCGACATGGCGAGAAAGAACTGGGCCGTATCCACGACTGAGTTTCCCGGAAAGTTGTACACAACCGCGTGGAAAGTCTCGATGGAGCTGAGGTACTGTTTCTTCTCGTATTGCCGTTTCCCGCGCTGGAACAATTCATCAGCAGATAAGTTGGTGAGGGACTGGTTCCCAACACACCCAACAAACGAAGCGAATACTCCCAGGAGAGCCAGGCCGAGGCTGATTCTGAATGATTGTGCGATCAAGTGCGGTACGCCTCCTTGAGGTTCTTATAGGTCTCCATGACTCGCGTGAAATACTGCTTCGGTAACGGGCGGTTTTCGCGAATGATCCCCGCCATCTTGCTCTCCCCCATGTTGTAGGATACGAGCGCTTCCTTGAGGTCCTTGTATTTTAGTATCAGCTCGAAAAGGCGATAGGCGCCGAGCTTGATGTTGGTCTCCGGTTCCATCAGCGTTGGTGTACCGGACCAAACGACGCCGGCGCGAGGCGCGACATCCGCGCCGGTAATTGGCGCCAATTGCATCAGTCCTGCCGCTCCCTTCTCGGATATTTGGCCCTTCTTAAAGGTCGATTCGGTCAGTATGATCGATATGAGAAACAGGGGATCGTAGTGGTACTTCCGACTCTCGCTGAAAATGACATTCGTAAGTTTCCCAACCTCGTCCTTGGTGAAACCTATTTGAAAGTCTTCAATTGCCTTGTAAAGTTGAAGTTTCTCTTCAAGCTCAGCAATACGTTTCTGCTGAAACGACACTTGCTTTTCCAGGTCAAACTTGTTCTTCACCAGGTAGATTGACAGGGCTGATTGCAGCAGGTAGATCAGCACAAGCACAAAGGCGACCGGTTTCGACAGATAAATGCCCAGTTTTTCAAAATGGATCATTGCCTGGTACTCCTTGCTGTTCCGTGCAGATCATATCCGTCACTGCTCTCGATGACCACATCAGCCATATCCCCTACTCTTAGCTCGTCGCCCGTGATGCGGACCTCCTGGTCGATGTCGGGACAGTCAGCGTAGGTTCTGCCGATGGCAGTGATGCCGTCGAAAATCGAATCGACAAGCACGGGAACGGTCCGCCCGATCATGGTCTGATTATTGGCAAACGCTATCTCTCGCTGTATGGTCATCAATTCGTCCATGCGCCTGACCTTGATCTCTTCGTCGATTTGATTGGGCATCTGCTCGGCAGGAGTATCCTCTTCAACAGAGTACGGAAACACCCCCATTCGGTCAAACTTGTACTCACGAACGAAATCTCGTAGCTCGTCGAACTGTTCCTCAGTCTCGCCGGGGAACCCCACAATGAACGTCGTTCTAAGAGTGGCTTCCCTCCGTTTCAACCTAATGTTCTCCAGAACCCGCTCTATCCCTTTTCGATCAATCTGGCGATGCATTCTCGCCAATATCTCTGAGTTGATATGTTGAAACGGCAAATCAAAATACGGAAGGGTTTTGTTGTCATCAAGCAGATACTCGACAAGTTCCTCCTCGAGCTTGGCTGGATGTAAATACATCAGCCTGATCCAGGAAATCCCGTCGATTTTTTCAAGCTCCTTCAGGAGCGTGATAATTGTCGTGCCGTCAGAGAGGCCGTAGCCATACATCGTCGCTTCCTGCGACACGAGTATTAGTTCCTTCTTGCCGTTATTCGCCAGAAACTCCGCTTCCCGCACGATACTCTCCAGCGGGCGACTCCGAAAACGCCCGCGCATGAGTGGTATGGCACAATACGTGCACGCGCGATCGCAGCCATCTGAAATCTTCAGATACGAAAAAGGGAGCGCGTCAGCGATAAATCGATTGCGCCAGCTCAAGTAGCCGAGCTTGCGCGCCTCTATCCGGATCGTCTTCTCAATTCGTTTTCCCGAACCGACCGCGTTCGCGATTGAGTCAAGAGCGCCGAGTCCAAATGCGCCGTCCAGCTCCGGGATCCCCTTCAAGAGTTCATCTCCGTTTCGCTGTGCCAGACAGCCCGCAGCGTAAATTGTCTTGAGTTGACTGGACTGCTTCAGTTGACCGAGCCGAAGCAGTTCGTTGATCGACTCCTGCTTGGCCGGAAGGATAAATCCGCATGTGTTGACAATGATCGACTCAGCATCCTCCGCTCTCGCTACGGCCTCGTGCCCGTCATCGATCAATCGCGCGGAGATATAATCCGCATCGACGTCGTTCTTCGGGCAGCCCAGTTTATGAACAAAGAATCTCATCTGTTACAACTTCACTCTTTCGACAGAATCAGGAAAGTCAGGCTCAAACTCACGATCTTCGCAGGTCACCCTGAGTTCCTGCCTTTCCAGAATAATACTCACCAGCTCGCCGTTGACATCGCGGTATTCAAGGCGTTCGATCCGATCCTTCTCTTTGCTCAGAGTGATACGTAGGGAGTCCGGAATGTTGCGAACGCCGACAGCTGTTCGTACAAGTCGATACACTGAGCCAACTCGATCGACATAGGTTTCGAAGAAATCATCGAGTCTTGTAATATACGAAACCTCTTTGCTGAAAGCTATGCTCGAATCTACCCCTTCGACAATCACCTGGTCATTCTCCTGAGAGTAACTATATAAGTGCCGGGCATCATTAAGGAACTGGTCCGTTCCTAATGTGACCCGATAGCGTCCATCGCGAGCGATCAGCGCCGTCCCGTGACTGGTGTCGGTCTGGCGAAAGATGCTCGAGTGCAGGATGCTCAGGAACTCAAGGCGTACGCACCCCGCGGCCTTAAGTTCGCCCTTGATCTTATCAAATTTGTCTGCGGCCCAGAGCGAGTGAACGCTGAAAGAACAGGCAGCCAGCATGGTGAGCATGATACGTTTCAACACAGCCTCTTATACAGGGAACACGTCGTTCAGTTCGGCTCAGCGCTCTGTCGCATAGGTGGTGGAGTTCCGGAGAAGAGCGTCTCAAGGTAGCTCTTATCGACGATTACCTCGCGAGCCTTGGAGCCGTCAAACGGAGATACGATGCCGGCCTCCTCAAGTTTGTCGATCAGCCGGGCGGCGCGCTGGTAGCCGATTCCAAGACGACGCTGGAGCAATGACACCGAGCCCTGCTTGTGGCGAACGACCACCTCGCACGCTTCCCGAAACAGAGGATCACCGAGGTCGAGCTCAGAATCGCCACCCTCTTCCGAGGACTGAGAGATGTTCTCAAGCGGGAGGGCGCCAACACCCTGCTCCTTGATGAACTCAACAACCCGATCGGTCTCTTCACTCGAAAGAAAGGCGCCGTGTATGCGCATGGCTTCTGGTTGCCCGGCGCTCAGGAAAAGCATATCACCGGAACCAAGCAGTTTCTCGGCGCCATTGGCGTCGATAATCGTCCGCGAATCGACTTTCGAAGCCACCTGGAAAGCAATCCGCGCTGGAAAATTCGCCTTGATGAGCCCGGTAATGACATCAACCGACGGGCGCTGCGTGGCAAGTATCAAGTGTATACCCACAGCGCGGGCCATCTGGGCCAATCTGGTAATCAGCAGTTCGGTCTTCGACGTGGACGACGACATCATCAGGTCCGCGAGTTCGTCGACAAACAGCACCATATACGGAAGCTTGTCCTCTTCCTTAAGCTGCTTTCGGTTGTAATCTTCGATGTTACGAACGGATACGGCTGCCAGCTTTCGATAGCGATTCTCCATCTCTACCACCGCATCTGCAAATACTCTTTCAGCCTGCTTTGACGTCGTCACCACCGGCCGTCCGAGGTGAGGAATCCCGGAGTACACCGATAGCTCAAGCATCTTGGGATCGACAAAAATGAATCGTATCTGCATGGGATGCATGCGATATATCAGGGTTGTAATCAGCGCGTTCATGCAGACCGACTTCCCCGACCCCGTTGCGCCGGCAATCAAGAGATGGGGCATGCGCGCAAGGTCTGCCACAAACGGCTTCCCCGCGGTTGTCTTCCCAAGGGCAAGGGGCAATCGGATGGCGGGATTTCGGAATTCCTCCGAGGATAGTATGTCACGAAGGTAGACCTGCTGCGGACTGCGATTGGGAATTTCCACGCCCACCGCCGCCTTTCCTGGGATGGGAGCTATGATCCGAATTCGCTTCGCTTTGAGCGCCAGGGCGAGGTCGTCGGCGAGATTGATTATCTGATTGACTTTGATGCCTACGCCCGGCTTGAATTCATAGCGGGTAATTACCGGTCCGGGAAACCGATCAATATTCCCCTCCACCGCTACACCAAATGTTTCCAGCGTCTCTTTCAGCATCTTGGCCGTCGCATTCAGTTCGTCGGTCGTCACTGAACTGTTCTCGTGAGGGCTTTCGGTCAGAAGTTCGAGCCCCGGATAGGTATAGGAAATCGACCGTATCTGAACAGGCTCGACTCCCCTTCTGAGCGTAGCTTTCCTCTTCCCGGCCTCTGACCGCTCCCCCTGCTCGAGCTCAACCTCACCTGATTCAGGCTCTCCAACGGACGGCTCTAGCCCCGCATTCATCTCGCTGGCGAAAATCTCCTTGAACTGATCTTCGGACTCATCTGCTCCTTTGGAGTGACGATGCCCAAACGCCCAGCGAAAACTGAGGAATGATCTTCCAAAGCCGCCTATTGACTGAAACAGCTTCTTGTATGGCGATACACCGGCACTGCGCAGCTGTCCGAGCAGAAAGGGTGTGAAATAAGTATACAGGAGGAGCAGAATGGCGATCAGTCCTCCGAGTACAAGGTAGGACCCGAGGTCTCCCAGGAGCCTTACGGAGAGACGGCTCAGTATCTCCCCCGAGTAGCCGCCAAGAGCGCCGTCCATTTCGAGGACCGATCCGCTCTGTACGCGAGGCACATTAGCCATCATCGTCGCCAGCAACCCCACCGCAAGGAGAAACGATACTCTCAGTGGAATGCGATCGGCAAGCTTTGGTAGCAGAAGCCGCAGTGAAACGGAGAGCAGCCCTACAGGCAGGAAGAACGAAAGCCACCCGAACAGGAAGGCCATCATGTAAGCGAGGTAGGCGCCCATCATGCCGGCCCCGTTGGCAAAGTTGATTTCAAACGGATTGAGCTGGCTGTCAACTTCCCCCCTGATTCGCGCGTCATCCGCTGCACGATGGGTGACAAACGAAACCAAGAGAAACAGCGCCACAACGATTAGGATGGCGCCGATCGTTCTTCTGGTCTTCTGAGCTTTCTTTCTGGCCATTGTGGTACCTGAGAAAATCGTGATGACCACGCCAAAATGCAATCATAAACCAAGAAAAAAAGAGGCAGGGATTCGTCCCTGCCTCGCAAATGATCCGCGGTGAATCGCTACTTGCGGATCGCCTCTTTGAGTCGACTTCCCGCGCGAAAAACCGGAACCTTCGTGGCGGGAATGCTTATGACCGCCCCGGTCCGAGGGTTGCGTCCGGCTCTCGGCTTGCGCTTCGACACGCTGAACGTTCCAAATCCCGAGAAACTGACCTTTTTGCCAGCTCGGAGCTGGACCGTGATTCCGGCCATGAACGCATCGAGCGCTTGCACAGCCTGCTTCTTGGTAATCCCCGACTTCGTCGCCATCACAGCAATCATGTCGTCTTTTGTCATAAGACGTTCCTCTCTTAGATTACGCGCGAAAACTTCCTGTTCTCGAAGGCAAGAGAGTCACGATCCTATAGTTTGTCAAGCAAAAACAGCCCCCAGCGCCGGAGTTCGGCTACCGTCCGAAATCCTGTAGAGATCCGCTGCCGATCAGTGACGACGTGTTGTCAATCTTGATCGAGGGAATCGCAATGACGTTTAGCCTGAAGCCATACCCTTGGTTGGAGCCGATCGGCACCCAATACAATGTCCCGACCCAGCAGTGCAGCTGTTTCACAATATTCACCTGTTTGTTGACTGTACCCCCTCCCCCGAAATCATAGCTCTGCGAGTAAGTAACCGCCGTCGTCGGCGTGACATTGAACCTCAGGGTCAACTGAGCATAGCTCGATTTCTCGTATTTGATTCCCTTGTTTGCTTCACTATAGGTGTAAGTGGCGGCAAGACTCCAACCCGATCCGGATTGCGCGGTTGTGATTGTTGAAAGCGAGTCAAGTCCGTGCGACGTGTCAGGCTGAGTCACTTTGGCGACTTCATCGAATATCGTTCTCTGTCCGGCGAGTGTGATATTCGCGTTGAAAGAAAAATCCCGCAACGAGGGAGAAAAGACGGTCGCTCTTCTTGATCCAAGTCTGTAGACTGCGTGGCGCATCTCACCATAGAAAGAGATCTTTGGGCCTGCTTGCGAGCGATACGATGTCCTGATATCCGAAAAAGCGCTGTCTCTCTTCCGGAAATTGTAGCTCAATCCACTCGTAATCGACAGCAGTTCATAACTCTTCTCAATCTCCCCCTTCCTTATCTTGGCCTGATAGATTTGTCCGAGTGTCACGCTCATCGACGACGCCTCGACCAGACTGCCGACTCCCCCACCAACATACGCGCGGACCTCGGGAAAGCGGTTAAGTCGTGGAACATAACCGTATGAAACGGACGTCGAAAGTACCTGTCTCAGGCCGCTTACTCCGAACATCTTCGGATAGAGCGTGCCGTACAGTTTTGTTGAGAACGACATTCCGAGATTGTAGAGGTAGGTTCGATAGAGCGGCCCAGGGTCGAGCTTCTTTTCACGAGATTGATCAGTCGGCCACACTTTGAGCCAATTCTCGCTGTAACTTGCGCTTGGATTGAGCACAAAGTATCGCGCGACGGTAAGGGGAAAGGAGAACCCGACACTGTGATCAACTCGGGTGAAGCTGCGCCGACTACGGTACGAGATCGAATCTATCTTCGTGGAATCAGAAAGAACGGAATCTGTGATTGAAGAGTCTATTGGGTCATAAATGTACCGATAGTTATAGCCATGAGAGAACGTGTACTTCGTAATCCTGTCCGAGTGATTGGTAGCTGCGGGTGTATACGAGATGATCGCATTGTGGTACCATCTGCGCTCGTACGTCCCATCGGCCTTGCGCGTGCCGCTTCCGAACGGGCGGATATTCACTGAGGAAAGTGTCAGAATCGGGATATTGTCGCTTCTCGTTTCTCGATCCAGATCGACGTCGTGGTTGAAATTGGCGCTGATCGCATAGCTGCGTCCGAAAAGCTTGCGCATGCTGAGGTGGGAGCGGACGTTGCGGTTGAGCCGATCTTTGAGATCAAGCGAGTAGTCCTTGTAGTAGTCCTTTGACGACTGGAATTGACCGTCAGCGTCCAGCTTAAAGCTCGGGGATATTTCCTGACTGTGCCTGGCATTGAGTGTCCAGCTGTTCTTCCCAGTTTCAGCCGCCGTCTGGCTGTTGTACCCGGTTACCGTCGTATAATTGGCTGAGATGCTTCCATCCAGCAAGTACAGCACTTTGTATCGACCTTCTCCTGAAAAGGTAACAGTCCGTCCCCTCTCATTATAGTCCAGCGCCCCTTTCAGGTCCCAGTAGTCTGAAGGAGACCAGAAGTACCCGACGTTGCGAATGTAGCGATCCCCTTTCTCGATATTGCCGAAGGAAAAGGGCAGAAAGCCCGAGTGGCGCCCTTTCTTCAGAGGAAACACATAGAACGGCAGAGCCAGGACTGGAACGCGGTTAATATACATCACCACGGGCTTGGCCAGGAGCTTATCCCCCTCGAGGAGTTTCATCCGCTTGGAATAGAAGTGAAAATGCGGCTCGTTGGCGTCGCAGGTCGTGTACCGTCCCTGATCGACGTAGAAGATATCACGGTTTGCTCGAAACACGTTCTCCCCATAATAGAAGCCGGTCTCGTACTTCGACTTGGACTGAATGATTCGTCCTTTCTCCGTCTCAGTCGAATATTGAAGGTAATCCCCATATACAGTTTCCGTCTTGTCCTTGAGTGCGACCGGTACCAGATTTGGCTGAAGGTGAGCTGTAAGATTGTCATCTGACCGACTTGAGTCAGAACCGACCGACGCAGAGTACGCCTCAATCAACTTCCGGCGCGTGTCAAAGGTGATCTTGTGGGCGTCCAACGTGACGGCACGTGAAGTCACATGGGCGATCTTGGTAAGGACGATAATCGAATCTGACATGCTGTAGCTGATATTCGCAGAGTTGTAATTGATCGTGTCGGCGATGAGAGCATGGGCTGTGTCTTTGGCCGACTCCTTGCCACTGATATAGGAGCCGACCGCCCCGCCATCGACGTTGATTCTCTGCAGCCGCTCGCTTGCAAGAAAGAGACGAATGGTGTCGCCCGAAACTGAATTCTCGTAAAATTCGGTCTTGCCTCGCGGTGATGGGTAGTACCAGGAGTACGCTTGTCCCGTGCAGGTAAGCTGGCTCAATTGCCCTCCCAGAAAGTCGAGGACGAGGTGATTCCCCTTTAGGATGGATCGGTCGAATGCGGTCCCTGCCGAATCGGCAGCCTCGACGAATTCCCCTTTGGCTGAGTCAACGACATTAATTTGCGAAATCAGATTCTGGATCGACGTAATGCTAATTGTGGCGCCCGAGATCACAGACTTGCCCCGTTTCGCTACGGGATTATCAAACAGATCAAGACTGTTCTCCTTAGCCATCATAACTGCGCGCCCGGCTGTCGCCGAGATGTCGCGCGACGAGATAATGACATTACCGGTCGCCAACGCTCTCCTCGAAATGGCGTCGTAATCCACCGAGTCGGCAACGACTTTAATCATCGAGGAGCTGTCCGGATACTTTAGATAGACTGTCGGACGAATCCGCATGGCGAAACTTCGCGACTTTTTGTCATAGAACGCGTGTTTGCCGACCGCATAAAGGGAATCTTTGCGCGACCACAGCTCCACATAGGGTCCGACTGCAACCGCTTCCTGTGAGATCAGATCGTAATTGACTGAGTCCGCCAACAGCCGATATTCCAAGTCTTCAATGATCACATTGCGCCGCAGGATTACGCGCTCACCCTTGAGCCACATCATTGAGTCGCAGTAAATCATGCTGCTTCCAGCCTGAAAGACAACCCCCCCGTTCGCAAATGTCGTATCCTGAAGGAGTCCAGCCATCTCATCAGCATGGTGAAGCACTAATCGATCCACGACCTCTTCGCCGATAGCTGTATCCATCCAAACGAGGGCGAGCACGAGAAGCAAGGGTATCGACTTACGCATCTGGTTCAGAATCCACAATTGCAGAAATATATTCCTCAAAGAGCGCGGCTTTTGCGCCTCCCATCTGCGCCATTTGCTCGCTGCCACCTCCCCTCAGACCGAATCGAGATGCTAAGCGCTTTGCGATATTGCCGGCATGCATTCCAGAACCTGCACAAACCGCTACGACTATTCTCTCGTCCGCCAGCAGGACGCACAGCCCGCCGATCTGGCCGGCTGTTGTTTGCGCGAGTGTGCTTGCCAAGCTCCCATCGAGTCCGGATACAATGGCCGAAACCACGCGCCGAGCACCGACCACTCGGCACTGCTGCGCGAGCTGCTCAACTCTGAGCGGCAGGGTCTGCTTCTGAAGTTCCACCGCCTGCTTGCGGAGCGCCCTGTTTTCAGTAGTGATCTTTGCTACCTTTCCCTCAAGATCATCAATATGACATGTCAATTGCCGAGCCAATCTGTCGGTTATCTGAAAACGAGAGGCGTAATCCGTGAATGCTTGTGAGCCGGACAGGAACTTCACCAGGACATGTTCCCTCATCCGTTCACAGCCAATGATCTTGACCATGCCGACTTCGGCTGTCGATTGACAATGCGTCCCACCGCACGCCGACCAATCAAACTCTCCGATTTTGATAATTCGGATCGTTCCCAGCCGATCAGGCATCTTCCTGAGAGGGACGCTTCCAAGTTCCGAGCGCTCGATGAAGAGAATATCCACTGGTGCGTTCTCAAGAATCGTCTTGTTCGTCAGCGATTCGGCCTCCTCCATTTCTGCTTCACCCGGGATGCCGCCGAACAGCTCGATCGCTCCATAGTCTTCTCCGAGGTGGACTGAAACAGTCTCAAGGTTGTGGAGTCTTGCAAAGCTCTGGCTCAAGATGTGCTGCGCTGTGTGCTGTTGGCAGTTCTTCCTTCTGCGAGAACCTTCGACAACACCTTGAGTCGTCTGCCCAACTCCCCCGACCGACTCTTGCGTGAAGTGCCACACTTCCCCCTCGGACGACTCGAGAACCTCTAGTACATCCTTCCCGTTGAGTGTGCCGCGGTCAAACAGCTGTCCTCCTGAGGTCGGATAGAATGCCGAACGATTCAATATCGTCAGCGTCCTCCCTTGACGGAGATCCGTTGCGACTATGGTTGCCTCGAAACGGAGCAGTTTCGGATCATGGTAGTATAATCGCTCAGTCAATAACCGTGCCTCGCGGTCTGTTCTGATGACCCTGTCACATCGTGTATAGGCATCTCAGTTCCACTCTCTTCTACTCTCGTCCAAGAGAAAAGGATTCATGGCTGTCACATCCCAGGCCTTCAGGCAACACTGTTTTGAAGAGTACCGATCTCTTCTATCCGGACCTCGATCTTGTCCCCCGATTTCATCGGCGATATCCCTGACGGTGTGCCCGTGGAGATCAGATCTCCCGGAAGGAGGGTCATGATCTGCGATATGTACGTGATCAGGAACGGAATGTCGAAGATCATGAGCGATGTACGGCCGGCTTGCATGACTGTCTCGTTGAGAATCCCTTCGACTAACAGATCACGAAAGTTCGCCCGTTCCTCAATCCATGGGCCGACCGGACAGAACGTGTCGAACCCCTTCGCGCGCGACCACTGGCCGTCCTTCTTCTGCAGATCTCGTGCGGTGACGTCGTTTACGCACGTGAAGCCAAGAATATGCTGTTCAGCATCTTCGATCTTGATCTTTGAGGCCGTTTTCCCGATGACTACCGCAAGTTCGGCCTCGTAATCAACTCGTTCCGACTCCTTAGGAAGAACAATCCTCTCCCCTGGCCCGATGACTGAAGAGGGAGGCTTGAGGAAGAGAAGCGGGTACTCGGGAGGCTTGTCGGCCGAGAACGATGCCGTCACGTGCGCATGATAATTGAGTCCGACACATACAATCTTGGACGGTTCTACAGGAGCCATCAATCTAATTTCTTTCAACCGGTATTGTTCCCGACCCTTTTCTACGCCAATCCAGGGGGGTTGGGACAATTGAGTAACAGCGTCACCCTCCAAGATGCCATAGTGAGATTGTGGGGATCCGTGAGCTGCGAATCGGACATAGCGTACAGACATTTGCCCTCCTTAGCAGGCAGTATCGAAACCCCACTTTTCCCGCAGCTTCGCCCCCCCTGTCCAGCGGGGAGTGTCACGGGGAGTGAGGTCATGTGAGGCTGTGCAGAGTTCTTTCAACAAGCCCTATACTACGCGAACACTATCTATCCTCATTCAATTGAGGAAATAACGAACCGGACCTGAGAGGGGTCAAGCTAATATCAAAGCGTTTTCGTTTTCCATCCGCCTCTCTTGAACCAGACCGCAAGCACGGCAGCTTTCAGGGTCGTAGTGATTGTCATGGTCCACCAGACACCGTTGATCCCGAGCCCTGCGTCGAAACAGAGGTAATAGGCGAGGGGAATCCGCACGATCGCCCCAGGAATCATGACGAGCATCGGGGGGAGGGTATCCCCAGCCCCGCTAAAGGAGCCTTCCAGCACGATCTCGATTGCCATGCTAAACTGCGACAGTCCGAGAATGAACAGGTAGTCTGAGGCAATCTTGCGAACAGCAGGGTCAGACGTGAAGATCCCGCTTATGAGATTCGGGACGAAGATAAAGGCCGAGGACGTGATGAACGTGAAGGCTATCGCCAGTCCGGTTGCCCCCCAGGCGCAGCGGCTTGCTCGCCCAGGATTCTGCGCGCCCAAGTTCTGTCCTACCATCGTGGATGACGCCAGCGAGAACCCGTAGCAGGTCAGATAGGAAAGCGACTCCATCCGATTGCCAATCCCCATTGCCGCTCCGGCCGGTTCTCCAAACTTGTGGACTATGCGAATCAGAAACCAATAAACGCCGGTAAATGTCAGCTGCTGAACACTGATGGGAACGCCGATCCGGGCAATCTTCAGCATGCTCTGAAGTTGAGGTCGCGTGGTCCATCGCCACTCTATCGGGAATCCAGCCTTCCCCTTGAGCAGCTGCCCTATCACGGCGACTGTGCAGAGCGAAATGGATATCAACGTCGCCAACGCTGCTCCGGTAACCCCCATCCGCGGAAAAGGACCCAGGCCGAAGATGAAAAGCGGATCGAGAACAAGATTGAGAACAATGCATGAAGCGCCGACGATTAGCGGAGTCCTTGTGTTGCCAGCTGCTCGGAAGGCAGACATGGCCGTGTCGGCCAAGGCGAAGAAAGGCGTAGACATGAAGAACAGGCGCAGGTACGGTAGCGCGATCAGACGCGGTTCCTCGCCTGCTCCCATAAACTCAAGCAGTTCTGGCGCGAAGCAGAAACCGAGAGAAGACGTTGTAATGCCGACGCACATTGCAACGTACAACCCCTGTCTGGCGTAATGAGCGGCAGACTCTGGTTCCTTTGCG
The DNA here is from genome assembly GCA_964540105.1 of uncultured Ignavibacteriales bacterium. GTDB lineage: Bacteria > Zixibacteria > MSB-5A5 > GN15 > FEB-12 > DATKJY01. The sequence goes on from CAZILL010000003.1 coordinate 245,034, forward strand.
CCGATGTGTCGCGAGACCAGGGCGGTTACTCCGATTGTCGCGAGAGATATGCTGTGAAACGCCGTCCAGCAAATGACCATGGAGCTCGTCACGGCGTCCTGCGCGGCGGAGCCGAGCCTGCCTACCCAGAAGAAATTGATGATCGACAGGGCCACTTCCATGAACATGCCGAGAACAACCGGCACGGCCAGGGCTATGATCGTGCGGACGATTGGGCCGGATGTGATCTTGTCGGATGCGGTTGAGTCCAAAGCGTGTCCTGCAGGCGTAACGTGACGTAAGCGGTATTGCGGTTTAGAAGACTAATTGGGTTCAGGTCGCTGAGATTTCACTTGTCGTTCAGAGTGTCGGAGAAATACGAAAGCGCCATCGCGTATCCGTAAAACCCAAAACCGACAATCTGCCCTTTACAGACCGGGGCGATGACCGAGTGATGACGAAACTCTTCCCGGGCATAGACGTTCGAAAGATGTACTTCTACCGTCTCGATTGAAAAAGCAGCGATAGCATCCCTGAGCGCATAGCTGTAGTGGGTAAGGGCCGCGGCATTGATAATCATCCCTTTCGCTTCAGCGCCTCGTGCCTGAATGAAATCGATCAGCGCCCCTTCGCTGTTGGATTGAAAGAACTCCAGACTCAGGCCGATCTCAGCAGCGAGCGCCGAAAGCCTCCCATTGAGCTCGTCCGCTGTTTTGGTCCCGTAGATTTCAGGCTCGCGCTTTCCCAGCAAATTGAGATTTGGTCCATTAAGTACCAATATTTTTGACATGTTTTCCTCCACCGGTTTCATATTGTTTCAACATTTGCCTCAAAGCCCATCTCGCATTGCGTGGCGCCACACTGTCCACAACCTTCGGCGCCCCGAGGCGCTCAAGGAGTACGAATCTCACTTGGCCCTCTTTGCGCTTCTTGTCGAACGCCATGGCCCTCAGAACTTCCGATTCGATAAGCTTCCTTCTCGGAACCAGACGCATGAGCGCGTCCACAAGCTCCGTGTACCCCTCAAGGGAAGTTCGCCTGGCTGTCCCTTCCCGCTCTCCGAGAAACAAAGCCGCTCTCATCCCTAATATGACAGCCTCGCCGTGTCGCAGGCGACCGTATCCCAGGCTTCTTTCGATGGCGTGTGCGTAGGTATGCCCAAAGTTGAGAATCATGCGCTCGCCCGTCTCTTGTTCGTCAGCGCTCACGATTCTCGCCTTCACTTCCACAGCTTGCTCCACCAATCTCCTCAGCGAGCGTAGGTCCAGTAATCTTCCGCGGTCGATGTACTTCCTGAGAACTGTCAGCAGGTTTCCGTGTGCGATGCCGGCGCTCTTGGCGATCTCGCCGATTCCCGCGATCAGTTCTCGCTCCGGTAGCGTCATCAGAAAACTCAGATCACAGTATACAAATTGCGGATGCCAGAGGGTACCAATCAGGTTCTTCCCGGACTTGTGATTGATAGCTGTCTTGCCCCCGATCGACGCGTCGATCATACCAAGCAAGGTCGTCGGCACCGCTCCCCAGCGCACTCCTCGTAGAATTGTAGAGGCGACATATCCGGCAAGATCGGTCGCCACCCCTCCTCCAAAGACGAGAATGGCATCCCCTCTGGAGATATTGTGCGCCAGCAACAGATTATAGAGTCTCCCAGCTTCAACTGCACTCTTGGTCCTCTCACCTTGAGGAATAGCCACAATGTCACAGTTGCAATTCGAATGCTGAAGGGTCTCGATGATTCGATCTTGGTACAAGGCCAGGACTTGAGCGTCGACCAACGTGAACAGGCGCCCACCCCGCGCCAACTTTCTGACCAGCGACGCCAGCCGATTCAGCCGATTCGCCGTGACGATTATCGGGTATGACCGGTCGCCAAGTTCAACTCTTGTGGCTTGCATAATACGCATATACCTTATGATATACCTTGGACACGACCTCTTCTGGTCTCCCGTGTGAGGTCGATACCGTAATGTCAGCCATACGATACAGAGGCGAACGCAGTGCGATCAATTGTTTAATTCGAGTGATGTGAACACGTTGGCTCGTCGTCTCTGATCGCAAGATGGCATTCATGAGCGGTCTGTCGTCGCTGTGCGACAGTCGTCGATATAACTCTCGCACCGAACAGCTGAGATAGATGACCATCCCCAATCGCCTCGACAACTGCCGATTCCGCACTGATTGAAATGCGCCTCCACCCAGAGCAAGAACGCGTCGTTGACCGACCTGTGAGGCCAGTTCGGTTAGCGATGAAGTCTCAACGCGTCGGAAATATCGCTCTCCTTGCTGTGAAAAGATATCCGCGATGCTTCTGCCCTCACTCGCGACGATCATGGCGTCAAGATCGACAAACGGGACTCGTAGTCTCTTGGCCAGCATCTTGCCGAGCGTAGTCTTCCCTGAACCGGAAAAGCCAATCAGCACAATACTTCTCCCAAGTCGTTTGCTGCTTACACCCATCTACCAGCCTCGCTCAACCCGTTCCTTGCCGAACAGCTCCTCGTAAACCTCGCCGGTGTCGACGTGAGTCCCAGTGAAGATACTGAACGCGGCTACTGCCTGCGCAACCAGCATCATGGAACCGTCGCACGCCCGCACTCCGATTTCTCTCGCTCTTAATATGGCAGTGTTCGGCGCATTGTAGTTTAGATCATAATAGAGCCTGGCGAAGGGGCGGTTCAGCGACCTGCCAAAAGGCACGGCCTCGGAATGGTGCCAACCGCCAAGTGGTGTGCAGTTGACTACCAGATCGTAAACTCTATCCCGAAAAGCTTCTTCGGTCGAAACCGTTACGATTGAAATCCCTGCGTTCTCCTCAATGCGCTCGAGCACCGGGTTCGGCTTCTTCACCGCTCGAGTAGCGACCACACAACGTTTGACCCCAAGATCCCGACCAAGAGCGTTGATAACTCCTCTCCCCGCTCCACCACTCCCAAGGACGAGAATATCATGAAGATCCTGACTGCTGGCGACGTGTCGCAGCGAGTCGGTAAACCCCCGCCCATCGGTGTTGAAGCCGGTCGCTCCACTTTGCGTGAAGCGGACGCAGTTCACTGCAGAAGGTACTTCAGCGGACGCATCGAGACTGTCTATGAGCGCCATCACCTCCTGTTTGTGTGGTATTGTCACTGATACGCCCGTGAATCCCCTATCTTTCAATGCCATGATGGCTGTCGGGAGTTGTTCCTTGGAAACCGAAATCAGTTCGAACTCTCCCGTGACACCTGCTACTCGGAAGATCTTCCGAAATATCGCTGGAGACATCGAGTAGCTGATGTCCTGTCCAACAAGCCCGAGCCGCAAAGGCGCTCTCATGACGCAATCCCACCGAGAAGTTCGTAGAACTCAGGGCAGGAAACGCTCACTATTGTGTCATCATCGAGCGTGCAAGGACCCGACGCCATCAAAGCTGCAACTGAGAACGCCATGGCGATGCGATGATCTCCAAACGCACGGAGGTCGGCTCCCTGTAGTTCCTTCCGTCCTTCAATCGCAAGCCCGTCCTCCAGCAGACCGCACTTCACCCCCATGGCTCGGAGATTCTCGGCGATCGCCAGCAATCGATCTGACTCCTTAACCTTCAACTCCTGTGCGTCGCGAATGAGCGTCGTCCCCTCCGCGAAGGCAGCAATGACCGCAACTACCGGGATTTCATCGATCAATCCTACCGTGGTCTCGCCGCCAATCTTGCAGCCTCGGAGAGTACCTCCAGTAACTGAGACGGTTCCGCGCCACTCGCCTGTAATACACTCCTTCCCGGTGACGGTAACACTGCAGCCTATTCCCTTGAGATGATCCAAGAACGCCGATCGGGTACGGTTCAGACCAAGCTCAGTCACAGTGACCGTACCTCCGGAAATAGCTGCGGCGGCGAAGAAGAATGCTGCCGTTGATATGTCGCCAGGAATTGATACCGCGCCCCCCCGGACGCGAGCGCTCGAATTCAGAATAATCTCACTGTGGAAAGGCTCCGGCATCACCAATCGACGCTTTCGCGGATCGACCGGGTCGGGCTCGGGTACTGGTTTAATCTCCCGAACAGCGATACCTGAGCCGATCGCCGCGATCATCAGCTCGGTGTGATCGCGGGTCACGATGTCTTCTCGAATTGTGACAGAACATCCTGAGGCGAGTCCTGCGAGGAGCAAAGAGGACTTGACTTGCGCCGACGCAACCTTCATGCGATACTCGAACGGAAGCAACTTCCGCCCTACCACCCTCAGAGGAAGATGACCGTTGTCATCGTACAGTTCCGCACCCATCGCTCGCAGCGGTTCAACGACCCTTCCCATAGGGCGCCGTGACAGCGATTCATCGCCGGTCAGGGTCACACAGCCTTGAAATCCGGCCGCGATTCCTGCCAGCAAACGTGCGGTTGTACCAGAGTTGCCACAATCGACCACAATCTCGGAGTCGCGCGCGCTCTCCCGTGGCGGATGCAGAACAAGCTGTCCGGCAGATTCGTCGGCAGTAACGCCAAACGCCTTCGCCGCTTCGAGTGATCGGTGGCAGTCCTCGCCGCCTGGGAAATTATCGATAAGAACGGGTCCCTCCGCGAGAATCGAAAGAAGAGCCGCTCGATGTGCAATCGATTTGTCGCCGGGGACGCTTAGTGTTCCCCCGATCCGGCGGGTTCGCAGAAGTTTGCGAGCCATCAACAGGCTCGTTGCAGGACAGCCGCCAGACGGCGCATGTCGTCCATAAGTCGGTGAAACTCTGGAGGCGTGATCGATTGCGGACCATCCGACAGCGCCTTCTCCGGCTCATGATGAACCTCGATCATCAGCCCGTCCGCGCCGACGGCAATCGATGCGCATGACAATGGACGAACCTTGTCCTTGCGCCCGGTTCCGTGACTCGGATCGGCTATGATCGGTAGGTGACTCGCCTCTTTTACGAAAGGAATCGATGACAAGTCCAGTGTATTTCGAGTATGATCCGCAAACGTTCGCACGCCGCGCTCACAGAGAATGACCCGCCGATTCCCTTCCGCAAGAATGTACTCCGCCGACATGAGGAGTTCCTCTACGGTTGCCGACATGCCGCGCTTGAGCAGGATCGGTTTCTTGCACTTTCCGGCCTTCTTCAGAAGCGAGTAATTTTGCATGTTGCGTGCCCCGATCTGAACTATGTCCGCATAGTCGGCCACAATATCCAGGGTCTCGGTGTCAATGGCCTCCGTGACGATCGGCAGCCCGAACCGTTCGCGCACTTCGGCCAGAATCTCGAGTCCCTGCTTTCCCAGCCCTTGAAAACTGTACGGAGAGGTGCGCGGCTTGTATGCTCCACCCCGGAAAATAGCTCCTCCCGCCTTAGCCACCTGTTCAGCTATAATGAAACACTGTTCTCTGCTCTCAACCGAACAGGGTCCCGCCATCACGACGAAATTACCAGCCCCTATCCTCACCTTCCCAACCTCGACAATTGTGTCCTCGGGATAGAATTCTCGATTGACCAGCTTGTATGGCTGTGTGACATGAATGATATCCTTCACACCTGGCAATGCTAAAATGTGATCCGAGTCGACCTGCGCTTTGTTTCCGGTCACTCCGATCGCCGTCCTCTGCTCACCGGGGATCGGATGAGCCGCCAACCCCATTCCGGCGATCGCATCGCACACCCTCGCCACCATCGACTCCGAAGCTCCCTTTTCCATCACAACAAGCATATCACTCTCCTGGTCGCGCCTGCCTGCGCAACCGGCTTATTCTCTTCATTCCTATCACTTTACTCCCTTATTGCGGGGACACACAGTCATCTCATGTTCGCGCGCTTACATTTCTTCCGGAGCGCGCAATCCGAGCAAATCCAGCCCTTCATGCACCACTATCTGTACTCCTTTGACGAGCGCCATCCTCGCCGCCGTCAGCGCCTCATTATCTGAAATGATCTTGTCAATTCGCCCGGTCGCATCCTTCCGCTGGTAGAACTTGTTAAATGCACCGGCGAGCTTAAGTAAGTACGCCGCGATAAGGCTCGGGTCGTAGTGCCTGGCAGCCTCCTGGATTGCTTCGGGGAAATCGGCAACGAGCTCCAATACTCGACGCTCTTCGTCGCCACTCAGGAGCGACTCATCAACTGACCCCCGAATCTCTTTGCCGTACATGCGGCCGAGCGAGCACAGACGGGCGTGGGTGTACTGCAGGTACGGTCCCGTTTCCCCTTCAAAACTCAACACCTCGTCCCACGAAAAATCAACATCCCTTTGGCGTCGCACTCCAAGCTGAGAAAAAATGACTGCCCCAACTCCGATCAGTTTAGCTGTCTCCTTCAAATCGGCCAGATCGGGATTCTTCTCGCGAATCTTCTGTTCCGCAAGTGCTACCGCTTCATCAATGACGTCTTCTAGAAAGATGATATTCCCTGAGCGTGTAGCCATCATTTTCCCGCCAAATCTGATCGACCCGAAATCGACATGCACGATCCGGTCGGCAAACCGATCACAGGCTGCAACCTGTTCACCATCCTCAAGCTTACGGATCACCTGCAGCATCTGCCTGAAATGGTCGGCTTGTGAGGTGGCGACAACGTAAAGAGAGAGGTCAAACTTGAACTCGTTCCATCGGTAATAAGCACCCGCAAGGTCGCGTGTAAGGTACAGCGTGGCTCCGTCGGCTTTCTTGAGCAGAGCCGGAGGCAGCCCCGGATCGTCAAGTTCCACTACCAGCGCCCCTTGCGATTGCTTTGTCAGTCCGACATGTGCAAGACGATCCACGAGTGCTTCCATCTTGTCATTTAAGAATGACTCACCGTACACGAGATCGAACTCAACACCAAGTATAGAGTAGATCCGATCGAACTCTCGATGCGAGATCGTCTTGAATTGTTCCCAAAGCGCTACAGCCTCCGATTGGCCGTCCTCAAGGTGCTTGAATTCTTGACGAGCGCTTTCATCAAGGGCAGGATCGGTCTCCGCTTCCTTGTGGTATCGAACGTACAAGTTAAGCAGCCGTTTTATGGCATCTTCTCCCTCAAGATCAGTTCCCTTACCCCACTTCCGATATGCCACAATCATCTTTCCGAATTGCGTCCCCCAATCACCGGGGTAGTTGATACCGACTACTGTATACCCCAGCTTCCTGAAGATTCGCCGCAGGGAATTCCCGATCACTGTCGACCGAAGGTGTCCCACGCCAAACGGCTTCGCTATGTTGGGCGAAGAGTATTCAACAAGGCACGTCTTTCCAGAACCGAAGGCGGTAGTGCCAAAGGTAGACCCGCTTGAGAAGAGATCTTTCAATGTCGATCGGGCAAGCAGCTCACCCGAAACTTGTCCGTTGAGATACCCGCCAACCGCCGTGCAAGCGAGCCCGTCGGATTCACTTCTCGCTCGCGCGGAATCGGCTATTGACCGTCCTACCAGTTCAGAAATTTCCGCTGGCTTGCGCTTCAGCAGAGGAACGAAGCGGAATACCGGGAAAGCGAACCAGCCGAGACGAGGATCCTTTGGCGCTTCCAGCCCCGCATACACTTCATTCTCGTCGAACGGACCGCTCTCGCCACTCACACGATACTGATCGGTGAAACTCTCGCGAAATCCCGTTGCGACTATCTGTGCAAATCGCCGCTTGTATGTCTCTTTTGTCATTGCTTCCGTCGATATCATTACTCAATTGACTCAAATATCTCTGTCCGATACTCTCTTGGCAACCGGAATTGGATCGTCCAGGGGCGAAAACCTATATCTCCCGCCTTACTGCGGAAAGGAGACGCCAAACCTTGGTCTGTCCATCCTCAAAACTGCTCGCTTCGCGAAGTACTCGGATCAGAGCGGAACCAATGACAACCCCGTCTGCATACTCGCTCATCCGGCGCGCCGTTGGTGCAGAGCTGATTCCGAAACCCGCCACGAATGGCTTCTTTAGAACCTGCTTGAGGTGACGAAGGTAGCTCGCTGTCGTTTTGTCAAATTTCTTGCCGGTTCCGGTCACACCTGCAACAGTTACCGCATACACAAAGTCACTGCAGCTACGATCGATCAGCTTGATTCGCCGATCTGGAGAAGTCGGGGCTACAAGAAAGACCGCGGAGAGGGATAGGTCGGACATTTGTCCTCTCAGATCCGACGCCTCCTCGACTGGCAAATCCGGAATGATGAGGCCATCGACACCGCACTTCTTCGCTGCTCGTAGAAAGCGGGAAACGTCAAACGCAATAATCGGATTGTAGTATCCCATCAGGATGATGGGAATGCTCGTTGAGGTCCGAATTCGCTCAACAAGTTCCAGAACCTTCATGACCGTTATCCCATTCTGCAGCGCAACGTGCGACGAATGTTGAATCTCAGGACCGTCAGCCAGCGGATCCGAGAATGGTACTCCGATCTCGATGATGTCCGCTCCAGCTGCTACGGCAGTCTCGGTGAGCTTCACCGTCCCGTCAAGAGTTGGATACCCGGCTGTTAGAAAAGGAACAAGCAATCTGCGCCTTGAGGGCATACTGAGCATCGTGCGAATACGGTTCACGGCTTCGCCCTGTTCTCGTTTCGGAGAATCGACATGTCTTTGTCTCCCCGTCCGGACAGACACACAACGACCACTTCATCCTTCGCAAACCGCTTCTTATGCTTGATGATGTAGCCGAGGGCATGCGATGTCTCGAGAGCCGGAATGATCCCTTCGAGCTTGCTCACCAGTTCAAATGCCGCCAACGCGTCACTGTCCGTAGCGGAGACATATTCCGCGCGGCGTGTAGCCTTCAAAAAGGAATGCTCAGGACCAACTCCGGGATAATCAAGACCGGCAGAAACCGAGTGCGGAAGTATGATCTGCCCGTCATGATCATAGAGAAGACTGCTATACGACCCATGCAACACCCCGGGTTTCCCTTTGGACAGGGAAGCAGAGTGCTTCCCTGTCGCGATCCCAAGTCCGCCGGCCTCCACGCCGATGAGTCTGACCTTCTTGTTTCGAAGAAACGCGTGGAACGAACCCATCGCATTCGAGCCCCCACCGACGCATGCGACTATAGTGCTCGGCAAACAACCGCACTGTTTCAGCGCTTGTGTTCTGACTTCCCGGCCGATGATCGATTGAAAGTCACGGACTATCATCGGATATGGATGCGGCCCCACGACGGATCCGATAATATAGAATGTCGAGCGAACATTTGTTACCCAATCGCGGAGCGCCTGATTGGTGGCATCCTTCAGCGTCTTTGAACCAGACTCGACCGAGATGACCTCAGCTCCAAGCAGCCGCATCTTCTCGACATTGGGGGCCTGGCGGGATATGTCCTCCGCCCCCATGTAAATCACACACGTGTGTCCGAATAATGCGCAGACGGTGGCGGTTGCCAGACCATGCTGGCCGGCGCCGGTCTCGGCGATGATGCGGTTCTTCCCCATTCGGCGCGCAAGCAATATCTGGCCAAGTGTGTTGTTGATCTTATGCGAGCCGGTGTGATTGAGATCTTCGCGTTTGAAGTAGATTCTGGGTCCGCCCAGATGAGCTGTCAATCTCTGCGCGAAATAAAGTGGTGATGGGCGTCCGACATAGTCCTTGAGGAGTCCAGCGAGTTCCTCGCGAAAAGACCGGTCACGCCGCGCCTTAGCGTATGCCGATGTCAGTTCTTCAAGCGCGCTCACTACCGTTTCAGGAACAAATCTGCCGCCGAAAGCGCCGAACCGTCCCTTCTTGTCGGGCCATCTATAATTCTCAGCGGCCATATCTCAACTCGTCACACAGTTTGAAGAACCTCTTGAGTTTCTCATGCGACTTGATCCCGGGACGTGTCTCGACGCCTGAATTGACATCGAGTAACAAAGGTCCAAAGCGCCGCACCCCTTCCACCAAATTCGTTTCACCTATCCCTCCCGCAAGGACAAGATTCTTTATTCGCAGTCGCGGCATGATCTTCCAATCGAAGGGACGCCCCGTTCCCCCGAGCCTGCCGCTCAAAGCATTGTCGACCATGATCAGGTCCGCTGTTGACTCTCCTGCGATCTTCCAATCCTCGGTGTTTCGAATGGAGAACCCCTTGATCACCCGATAGCCCGCTTTCTGAATTCTCTGAATCATTGAACGTGGTTCACTACCGGACAGTTGAACAAGATCCAAGTGAACTCGTTCTGCCACACGAAACACGTCGTCAGTACTATTGTCAGCGAACACGCCAACTGTCTGCACGATCGGGGGTAGCTCGCGAGTGATCGATTGTGCCATCCTGACACTAACATGCCGCGGCGATCGCTTGACAAAGATCATCCCGATCATATCAGCGCCGAGCTCAGCCGCGCGCACGCCGTCCAGTGGCCTCGTGATACCGCAGACCTTGACCCGAAACCGTTTCATGCGCTGCGCAATTCCTCAAGGAGCTTGGCCGGAGCTGAAGATCTTATCAGAGCTTCTCCCACAAGAAAGGCGGAAAAACCCGCTGAGCGCAGCTTGCGAATATCATCCGCACTCGTGATCCCAGATTCCGCCACTTTGGAAATGCCATTGGGAATGAGCGACGCCAGCTCGCTCGCAACATTTATATTGACGTCGAAACTGCTCAGGTCGCGACTGTTGATCCCGATTGCCGCCGCCCCTGCATCCACGGCGACCTTTATCTCCTCTGCAGTGTGTGCTTCTACGAGCGTGTCCATACCAAGTTCTTCGGACAGCCTCAGGTACTGAACCAGAGCATCGCGAGTCAGGAGTCGTACGATGAGCAGAATTGCGTCCGCGTTCATATAGCGTGCATAGCTGATCTGGTATGGATCAATGATGAAGTCTTTGCACAGGGTGGGGAGTTGCGCTGTTCTCTTTGCAAGTTCGATATACTCATGCCTGCCTCCGAAATGTGCTTCCTCGGTAAGCACGGAGAGCGCTGCTGCTCCTCCCGATCTATACTGCGCCGCCTGAACGACCGGATCAAAAGTGTCGGTCAACAGCCCCTTGGACGGGGACTTCTGCTTTATTTCCGCAATGATATTCACGCCGCTACCAGACAGTCCTCCCTTGAAACTATATCTCGGTCCGGCTGGAAAGTGCCCCTCCAATGTGCTCAGCGGCTGCACTGCCTTCATTTGCTCGATCACTTTTCGACGCTCCGCAACTATCGTTTCCAGAATGCCCATCAGGCTGCCTCTTCACGCGCGAAAGCCGAGGCTTTGGTGCTCTTCAGCGTTGCCTGGGGCCCTCGATTGATCGTCGTTGACAACTCTTCACTCGCAACTGACACGAATCCATTCCTTCAGAGTCGATTGCGACGCTCCACTGTCCAATGCCGCCTGGGAAATCGCTACGCCTTCCTTAAGAGAACCGGCCTTTCCGGCTACGACAAGCAAGGCGCCGGCGTTCAGGAGCGTCGCGTCACGATAAGCGCTCGGACGTGATTCCATGATTCCGCTCAAAATGCGGAGATTCTCTTTCGCATCCCCTCCGGTGAGTGCATGCTCGGGGTACGAACGCAACCCCGCATCCTCAGGGCTGACCTGCTTCTGAACACGCTTTCCATCACAGTATTCATAATAATCGGTTATCGCTGAGACTGAAAACTCGTCCAGTCCGTCCCGGGAGTGTGCGACAATCACGTGGACCGATCCGGTCGCTTCAAGCACTTCCCCTACCAGTGACAGCAACGCTCTTTCATATACGCCGACCACTTGCCGTTTCACGCCCGCCGGACTCGTCATTGGTCCGAGGATATTGAATACGGTTCGAACCCCCAACTCCCTGCGCACCGTGGCGGCATGCTTCATGGCCGGATGATACAGCGGCGCGAACATAAATCCGAAATTCGTCTCAGCTATGGCTCGCTCCACACTTGCTGGCGTTCCGTCGATCTTCCCACCCGCGGCTTCCAGCAGGTCCGCTGAGCCGCATTGTGAACTCACCGAACGGTTTCCGTGCTTGGCTACCACCGCCCCGGCTGAAGCCGCTACCAGTGCTGCCGCTGTTGATACATTAAACGACCCGGCGCCATCGCCACCTGTTCCGCACCCGTCGACTGCACCCGACTCCTGCAGCGAAATCTTCACCGAGTGACGTCGCATCGACTCAACAAACCCAGCCACTTCCGAGACAGTCTCCCCCTTCTGCCTGAGAGCAATGAGGAAGCCCGCTATCTGTGCGGCCGATGCCTGCCCTGCCATGATCATGTCCATGGCATATGAGGCCTCCTCCCGGCTGAGATCCTCCTCTTGGAGGATCTTCACGAGCACCGCCTGCATCAGACCGTGACCTCGAGAAAATTCCTCAGAATGTCCTTGCCGCAAGTCGTGAGTATTGACTCGGGGTGATACTGAACGCCATAGATAGGCAGGTCGCGGTGTTCTATCCCCATGACAACTTCATCTGCAGTCCACGCGCTCACTCGAAACTGCTCCCCAAGTGTCCGGCGATCTACAACCAGCGAATGATATCGCGTCGCCACAAATGGAGACGGGATGTTGCGATACAGCCTGGAACCGTCATGAATGATAGCAGATGTCTTGCCGTGCATTAGAGTGGGCGCGTACGTAATTGTCGCTCCGAACACCTGCGAAATCCCCTGGTGTCCAAGGCAGACGCCAAGAGTAGGAATACGACTCGAGAGCGAACGGATCAGCTCGTTCATGATGCCCGCGTGCTCCGGTCGACCGGGTCCCGGCGACAGGACCAGACCTTTCGGCTTCATTTTCTCAATTTGTTCGACCGTGATGGCGTCGTTGCGGTACACCCTTAGCTCCGCACCAAGTTCTGCGAGATACTGCACAACATTGTAAGTGAACGAGTCGTAGTTGTCGATCATCACAATCATGAACAGTTCTCCCCCGTTACGGCGGCAATCAGAGCATCCGCTTTTGCCTGCGTCTCGCGGTATTCGCGAGCCGGCTTGGAATCCGCCACAATGCCCGCGCCCGCTTGAGCGAAGTACTGCTTCCCCTTCTTCACGACTGTCCGTATCGCTATGCAGGAGTCGAGATTTCCCCAGAAGTCCAGATACGCGATAGACCCTGCGTAAACACCCCGACGTTCCCCCTCGAGTTCGTCGATTATTTCCATCGCACGGACTTTCGGAGCGCCAGACACTGTTCCCGCCGGAAAGCAGGCGAAGTGACCGTCAAGGGCCGAAACCTCCCTCCTCAACTGCCCGGTAACCGCGCTCACAAGGTGAATGACGTGGGAATATTTCTCTATGGCCATCTGTTCCTTGACAAGAACCGTCCCCGGTCTGGCGACTCGCCCAATATCATTGCGACCAAGATCCAGCAGCATGGTGTGCTCCGCAAGTTCCTTCGGGTCGTTCTTGAGGTCCTCAATTCGGCGCTCGTCTTCAGCCTCCGTAGTGCCCCGTGGGCGAGTGCCGGCGATTGGCCGCGTTTCGATTTCGCCGTGCTCGACCCGAACCATCATCTCCGGTGACGAGCCAATCACCGCGTCATTGCCGAAATTCAGCAGAAACATATATGGGGACGGGTTCAGTCTTCGCAATCTCCGGTATACTTCCAGCGCGGGTTCGCCGCTCTCCATCTGCCACCGCCTTGACAACACAACCTGGAAGACATCCCCCTCTCTAATATAGCGCTTGGCCCGTCTTACGCTGGCTTCAAACGTACGTTGGTCGCACAGCGAAACCACGCCTGACCTCGATCGTGCTGTGCGGACCGCTCGGAGTCTTGATGGTCGGTTTATCTCCCTGATTGTCTTGCCAAGCCAGTTCCTGGCAGCATCGTACTTGCCTCTAATTCCCTTTTCACCGGCCACATGCAGGACATTGGCGATGAAGATCATCTCTTGCCTGACATGATCGAATACGATGATGTGACGGTATAAACCGAAGAGCATATCCGGAAGTCCGATAGTATCGCGATTCTTGTCCGGGATTCTCTCCTGCCAGCGCACGCAGTCGTACGAAAAGTAACCGACCGCACCACCCGTGAATCGCGGCAATCCCTCGGTGGCCACTGGCCTGTAAATCGAGAAAAGCTCTTTGAGAAAGTCAAGCGGCTTCCCTTCGAAGGATCTGGTCCCGATTTCGCTCTTGACAGAAACTCCATCGGCCGTTCCCTCAATCAGGAGAAACGGGTCAAAGCCGATGAACGAATATCGCGCCAGCTTCTCCCCTCCCTCAATGGACTCCAACAGAAAGGAATACTCCCTTCCTTTTGCCAACTTCAAGAACACCGAAACCGGCGTCTCTGTGTCGGAGGCGATACGTTCAAACAGGGGAATGACATTCCCCTGGGCATTCTGCTTACAAAGCTCCCGGAACGTGATCATCAGAATTCGAACATTCCCTGCCCCACAAAGCGAACCGGCCCCGTCAGTTCCACTTTCCCGGTATCCTCGTGCCACTTTACAAGGAGCGAGCCAGAGTCAAACATCACCTCGCACGTCCTTTCGACAAGGCCAAGCATCACTGACGCACAAACTGAGGCTACCGCACCTGTTCCCGACGAACCTGTTGCTCCCGCTCCTCGCTCCCAGTCGGCGACTCGAATCCTTCCTCGCGAAATGACCTTTACGAACTCAACATTGGACCCTCGTGGAAACATCGTCAACTTTTCGATCCTGCTGCCGGCGGTTTTCCAATCGAAACGGAAGTCTCTAACGACAATTACTGTATGTGGATTCCCGACCGACAAGCAGGTCGCTCGAAAGTGAGCGCCGGCCGCGCGGAGAGGTCGATTCACAAAGTACGCATGTTTCGTCTTGATCGGAATCTTGCAGGAGCGGAATTCAGGCTCGCCGAGCTCAGCCTTCACCATGACGTCCGAACGCGTGAACTTCATGATCTCAACGAGATCGACACCCTTTCCAATCTGAAACTGGAACGAGGTTCCAGATTTGAATTGCCTGCACACGTGTACTGCAGCAATCCGAAGACCGTTGCCGGATTTCTCCGCCCAGCTGCCATCGGCATTATAGACGTCAATTCTCCGGTGTGCCTTTCGGCTGGGCGAAAGGTATAAAATTCCGTCAGCCCCCACCCCCTCACGGCGATGACACATTGCCTTTGCCAGCGCGCCTACCCGCCCCTTGCTGATACATAGGTCCTCTTTGTCTACGACGAGAAAGTCATTCCCAAGAGCGTGATACTTGCTAAAGTGAATCTTCATAATCCTGCCAATTAACCGAATTCGCTCTTTCTTGCAATAAAAAACCCGCCATCCGGCGGGTTCGACACTGTCTCATCTCTCCCAATTGAACGTCAACGGAACGCACTCTGCCCTCTTCCCCATCGCCACCACAGACTCGTCAGAATGCTCGAATTCATCCTGAGTCCCTCACATGTTCTCTTTGAACAGAGTTCCAAGGCGTTTGATACCCTCCACTATTCCTTCAAGCGTCGCGTTTGAAAAGTTCAGTCTGAGGGTGTGCTCTCCGCCCCCATTTGCGAAAAACGGTGATCCGTACACATACGCCACTTTCTGCGCCACAGCCTTTGGAAGCAGATCTTTGGCCGACATATGCTTTGGCAATTCGAGCCAGAGGAACAAACCGCCCAGGGGCTTGGTGTAGACAATCTCCGATGGGAAATGTTCCTGCATTGCCCCCAGCATGCAGTTCCGCTTTCGCAGATAGTCAGCCTTAATCACTTCGATGTGTGGCTCCAGCAGTCCGCGCCGCACAAACTCATAAATCATGTATTGACTGAATGTGTTTGTATGCAGGTCCGAACACTGCTTGACTTTCTCGAATTGTGTAATAATCGGCTTGGGGCCGTTGACCCAGCCGATCCTCAAACCCGGTGTAATCACTTTCGAGAACGACCGAAGTGCGATCACTTCATCGCCGCCTATCGACTTCAATGTCGGCACACGCTCCCCTGAGAAACGAATGTCACCATATGGGTTGTCATCAACGATCGGGACATCATAACGAATCGCGACGTCAACTAATGCCCGCCGGCGCTCCTCCGACATAGTGATCCCCGTCGGATTCTGGAAATTTGAGACCGTGTAGATCAGCTTTGGCTTGTACTTCTTGAGCTTTTCCTCTACCTGATCCACGAGCATGCCGTCCTGGTCCATCTCGACCGTTGCATAGCGGGCCTGATAGTAGTTAAAGGCCTGCAGAGCTCCAACATAGGTCGGGTTTTCTACTAGAACGTAATCCCCCGGATCAACGAAGGCCCGGGCAATGAGCTCGATCCCCTGCTGTGCACCGGCTGCCACGAGAATATTCTCGACCTCCGTATACGTTCCTCGGTCAGTGGCTCGCCTTGCAATCAACTCCCGAAGAGGAGTTATCCCCTTTGAGAGCGAGTATTGAAGCGCGTCTGGGCCATACTTTGAAACAACATCGAACGCGATCTGCCCGAGGGCGTCGAGCGGGAAGAGTTCCGGCGCTGGCAGACCTCCCGCAAAAGAAATGACGCCAGGCTGCGAAGAAATCTTTAGAATCTCACGAATAATCGACGTCTCGAGCTTGAGCACATGGGGCGCAATCTTCCATCTTTCCGGACGCACTCGTTGATTGAGTTCTGTCAGCATGCCCCGACCCTCTCTCTCTATCACAGCATTAATCTTCATATCAGTCTCGGCAATCCCCTTTGAGAAAAGGGAAATTGCCTCTCCGTATTTGTGTGAAATATATCACATTGCCGCAAAAACACAACTCCAAAACGGATCGCCTGGCCGATGACATCTGCGGATTTCCCCACCCAATTCCAGACTTGACAATATTGCCGACTATCATATCTTTCTTTCGTCCCTTTTGTTTGCGCACAATTCGTCGTTTTCAGGAGGATATGGTGATGTTAAGAGTTGTGGTCAACAGTTTCCTGCTCGCCGTGATCAGTTCTGCAGCCTTCGCGCAGCACCTCGACACTGCTTGGATTCACCGTTTCAACGGTCCGGCGAACGGTGATGATCGCGTTTCTGCCCTTTGTGTTGACGGCGTCGGCCGCTCCGTGATCCTTGGCTCAACACCCAATGGCACGACTGCCGATTTTGTGACTATCTTCCACCAGTATTACAACGACGTTGTCTGGACCAGGCAATTCCACAAGGGGGCTGATGCCCCACTTGCAGTGGATGTTCAGAGGGGCTACGGTCTCTATAATCCTTATAGCTATGTTGCAGGCTGCAGTGATGACGACTTCCTCGTCGTGAAATACAACTACAATACTGGCGATACCATCTGGGTGCGTACGTACAGTGGTCCGGGTAACGGACCTGACAGCGCCGTGGCGATAGCGGTCGACGAATACGGAAACGCCTATGTGACAGGACCGAGTTTGGGGGCCGGAAACGACGGATTCGACATTGCAACAATCAAGTACAGCGCCAATGGAGACATCGCCTGGGTCCGCCGCTACAATCACTCCTGTTCGACAACTCCCTGTTCTGACGATATCAGCAGAGCCATCGGTTTTGACCGCAGCGGCAATGTCCTTGTCACAGGTTCTGCAGGACGGCCCGGGGCGTTTGATTTCGTGACTCTCAAGTATCTTCCGAACGGCGATCTATCCTGGACTTCCGTATATCGTGGATCAGTTACACTTGGAGACGATCGTGCCAACGCTCTGGCGGTCGACACGGCGGGGAATGTCTATGTCACTGGGTACACTGGCAGTTCGGGTTTGATGCGCACTCACTATGTCACAATCAAGTACCTGCCGAACGGCGATACCGCCTGGACACGTACCTATCTGGGAGCGGATTATGCTGGTGTGGCCAAATCCATAGCTGTCGACCGTTTCGGGAACGTGTGCGTCGCTGGACAGGTTAGCCCGATTGATCCCGGTTGGACCGAGTACACCACACTTCGCTACAGCTCCAACGGCGACCTGCTCTGGTCACGCCGGTTCCGTGGGTTAGTGACTATTAGCGACGCTCAAGCCCGGATCTGCGTCGATACTGCCGGCTCAGTGTACGTGGGAGGAACCTCCTACGAGGCCGCCACCGGCAAGGACTTTGTTGTCGTCAAGTATTTCCCTAATGGTACGACGGCCTGGAGTTCCCGCTACAACGGCCCAGCGGGTGGTGACGATGAGCTTGTCTCTCTCGCCATCGGACCCGGAGGTCTGTTTGCAAGCGGGACAAGCTTGGGCATTGGCTCCGGCCTTGACTTTGCCACTATCAAGTATCAACAGCATTGCTGTCTTGGGTCTCTTGGTAATGTTGACGGCAGTGTTGACCACATAATTGACATCACCGATCTCTTTCTGCTGATTGACTGGCTGGTAGCGCCGATAGAATTGGGACCCGAAATCTGCCCTGAAGCTGCTAATGTCGATGCCGTGGGAGGCATCGATATTTCCGACCTCATGACGCTGGTCGACTTTCTGGCAACAGGCGTCCAACTGATACCCTGCCCATGAACAATTCTACGAATGACTGTCAAAAGAATGCCGTCAGGTTGGTCACCTGACGGCCGGATTCGCTTCGAGGACGATTCACCTATCCCGCAATCTTCTCCAGAATTTTGGCGTCAATGTCGAAGTTGGAATAGACCTTCTGCACATCCTCGTTTTCTTCGAGAAGATCAAACAATTTCAACATCGAATTGGCCTCTCCCTCCGTCGCAATCTTGACTGAGTTGGCCGGAATCATGGTGATCTCTGATGACACGATCGGGATACTTTTTGATTCCAACGCCGCCCGTACTGATTCCAGTTCGTTCGGCTCGGTCGTTATCTCGTAGGCTCCTGATTCAGAGTTGAAATCTTCGGCACCGTTTTCCATGGCCAATTCCATGAGCGTGTTTTCATCAGCAGCATTCAGTTCGACCGTTATGACCCCTTTCTTGTGGAAGATCCACGACACACATCCGGCTGCCCCCAGATTTCCTCCATACTTCGTAAGTAGATGGCGTATCTCGGCCACCGTCCGGTTCTTATTGTCCGTCATAACTTCCATGATAACCGCCACTCCCGCCGGGCCATATCCTTCATATACGGCCGATTCGTAAGTAACGCCTGGGAGTTGACCCGTCCCCTTCAGTATAGCGCGCTTGATGTTGTCAGCCGGCATGTTAACGGCTTTGGCCGCGGCTACGGCGCTGCGCAGTCGAGCGTTACCGTTCTGATCCCCACCCCCCTCTCGAGCAGCCACGGTAATTTCCTTAATATGCTGCGTAAAAACCTTCCCACGCTCCTGATCCAGCTTCCCCTTCTTCCTCTTGATGGTCGCCCATTTTGAATGGCCGGACATTTGCCTACCTCCTGAATTATATCGCTACGTCTTCGCGCTCTACGCTGTTGCCAGGGCATAGAAGCTAACATAAGTGAGGCGCGTTGGCAAGTGGCCTCTCAATCGTTTTTCCGCTGTCCCGGACAGCTCCAGCATTGTATTCTAAGTCATGTCCACGGTCTTTACACAGATTATCAACCGCCAGCTTCCGGCAAAGATCTTCTACGAAACTGATGACGTAATCGTAATCGCCGACCATAGACCAAAGGATCGAGTCCATCTCCTCATAATCCCGAAAGCGGAATATACAAATTTCCAGTCCACACCCCCGGAAGTTCTTACTTTGCTTCATGAAACCGTGAAAATCGTTGCTGACAAATTAGGCCTGGCCGACCACTATCGCCTGCTCATAAACAACGGCTACGGTCAGGAAGTCGACCACATTCACATCCACTTTCTCTCGAATAGAGCCTCCTCACACCTCCAGTTTTGTTCATGATCGGTCATTTTTTTTGGCCAACCGCCGGTTTGATATTGACAAACCTGAACTTCTGACGTAATCTTCCGATATAATGTTGAAGGATAGTACGTTAACAAAGGGGGAAGGAGGTGAATCTGTTTGACAGGTGTAAGAGTTAGGGACGACGAGTCCTTCGAAAAAGCTCTTCGACGTTTCAATAAGTTCTGCGAAAAATCGGGAATTCTCTCTGACTATAAAAAGCATCAACACTATGAGAAGCCTTCCGAATCCCGGAAGCGGAAGTTAGCCGCCGCCAAGCGTAAACAGCGTCGGAATAGATATTGGGATGACTAAGAAATATGTCTCTTATCGAGCGTATTGATCAGGACATTAAAGAGGCCCTGAAGGGTGGTCAAAAAGACAAACTGACCGTGCTCCGGGGCCTCAAATCTGACATCAAGTATAAGCAGATTGACAACGGCGCTCCCCTCGACGACGCCCAAGTTATTGCTGTCCTGTCGACCTGCGCCAAGAAGCGCCGAGAATCTATCGAACAGTACAGTTTGGCCGGACGCATTGACTTGGCCGACAAGGAGAAATCCGAGCTCGAGATTATTTCCTCCTATCTCCCCCAGCAGCTTTCTGAGGACAGGCTTCGCCAGCTGATTATAGAGTCTATTAATGAATCTGGCGCTGACTCCCCTCAGAAGTTGGGGCTCGTCATGAAGGTCCTGATGCCCAAGATCAAGGGTCAGGCTGACGGAAAACTGGTCAACCGACTGGTTACAGAATTGCTTGCCAAGTAGTTTAACAACTTTCTACCTTTTCCCAGCATAATTTGTACTCAAGAGATGGAGTGTTGGGATGAACTGGATTGATTTCGTCCTCATCGCCCTTCTGCTGACGGCTGTCATCGTTGGCTCCAAGAAGGGGTTGGTTCGTGAATTGTCGGCATTTGTGGTCACCTTTGCGATTGTTATCGTCTCAGTAAACAATCTTGATTTCCTGGCGATCTGGGTGAACGACAAACTGGGCTTATCCGCCTTGCTCTCCGCATTCATTGCTTTCACCGTGCTCATCGGGGCGTCTTACGGGGCCTTCAAGTTGCTCGGCGTCTTGTTCTATAAGATTGCCTCTTTGAAGAGCAACGGACGACGTGATCAGGTTGGCGGTGCAATTGTTGGTTTTGTGCGAGGATGGATGTCGGTCGGCATCCTGGCGATGGGACTTTTCCTGCTCCCGCTTCCCGAGACCTTTTTTGCGACCTTTGACGCTTCGGTCATCGGCCGCGCAGCGGCGCGGACGGTTCCGGTCATCTACGAAGGCACGCGCATGATGCACCCGTCCAATCCGGACTTTATTGAGAAGATTAGAAACACGCTTCAGTCAGCGGCCGCAACAGGAAACTCGAGCAAGCGCGAGGATCTTCGCCTTGTGTTGAATCGATTCGATCGTTTCTTTGCGAGCGCCCCGAAAATCTGATACCGTTTCCCTTTTCATCAACGACCTGTATATTGCGGACCGGCCAAAGGCCGGTCTTTCTGTGACGGAATCGCAATGATTGAAACGCATACGCTCGAAACGCTGGAATTCTCAAGAGTCATCTCCCTCATCCAAGGGAAGTGCCTTACCCCGTATGGTCGGAACGAAGTCTCTAATATCGCTCCTCGCTTCGACATCTCCGCGATCGAGCTACGCCAAACAGAAATCTCCCAAATGAAAGACATCCTGCGTTTTGGGCTCCCCTTTCCGCTCTATCGCACAGCTGACTGCCGCGAAATACTTGCCAAAGCAACCATCCAGGGGATCTTTCTTGAGCCTGACGAGATTAGAACAGTTCTCGAATTGATTCAGGTTTCCGGGGAACTTCACACCTACGATCTGGAAGGGAGGGAGAAGTTCCCGGCTGTGTCTGAATACTTAGCCGCATTGCGCCCGTTCCCGGAGTTGAGAAGCGAAATCGTGCGGACCATTGATGAGCGCGGGGATATCAAGGATGATGCCTCCCCACAACTTCGACGCGTTCGTCTGGATCTTGCTGAAGGCAGGCGTAAAATCATCAACAGGCTCGAGCAGGTCCTGGGTGGCCAACGCAAACAGGCCGGTTGGGCAGACGACGTTGTCACTCAACGCAACGGTCGATATGTCATCTCGGTGCCTGCAAGCAACTTCCGAAACGACTTGGGAATACTGCACGATCGCAGCCAGTCTGGGGCGACGCTGTTCGTCGAGCCAAAGGAAACCGTTGAACTCAACAACAGAATCAACTTGCTGATTCAGGATGAGCGCCTCGAGATCGACCGAATTCTCCGCGCTCTGACCGCTCAAATCGCGACCAGACAAGCCCCTCTCGTAGAGAACACGGTGCTTCTCGGTAAGCTTGATGCCATGCACGCCGCCGCCGGTTTTGCGATTCAAACAGAGTCGTCAAGCTGCCGCCTGAGCCGGGAGCCAATGCTGAATCTCATAGATGCGCGCCACCCGCTGCTGATTGCTCAGCTCGGCACTGCCAGTCAAGTTGTACCGCTGACTGTTAATCTTGATCAGGATCGCCAGGCGATTCTGGTCACCGGTCCTAATACCGGCGGCAAGACCATCGCGCTCAAGACCATCGGCCTACTATCCCTTATGGCACAGGCCGGTCTGCTTATTCCTGCAAACGAAAACTCGACAGTCGGCATCTTCAAGTCTGTCTATGCTGATATCGGCGACGAGCAGTCGATCGAGCTTTCGCTCTCGACGTTTTCATCGCACATCCGCAATATCATTCACGCCGTTAGGCAGGTAGCCCCGGACGCCCTGATTCTCTTCGATGAAATCGGGGCGGGAACGGATCCAAAAGAGGGTGCCGCGCTCGCCGAGGCCATCATTCTGCACATCGTCGAAAACGGCGCCAAACTAGTTGCCACCACACACTATTCTCAGTTGAAAACCCTGCCGTTAACGAACCCGCTCATAGAGAACGCTTCCCTCGAATTCGACCGGGAAACCCTCGCCCCCACATACGAGCTTCGACTGGGCCTCCCCGGTTCCTCGTATGCCGTTGAAATCGCCGGCCGACTCGGCCTCCCG
Organism: uncultured Ignavibacteriales bacterium; assembly: GCA_964540105.1. GTDB lineage: Bacteria > Zixibacteria > MSB-5A5 > GN15 > FEB-12 > DATKJY01. Next base: position 267,593 of record CAZILL010000003.1, read on the forward strand.
GAGCAGATCTGCGCACGAGCCGCTGTCCTTGTCGGAAGTGGCGAGCGATCATTGACAGAGTTGATCAGTTCACTGGAAGCGGAACTTCTGCGCCTCAAAGAGGATCGAATCGAGCTGACTCGCCGCCTTGAGCAGGCGAAAGCTGCCGAAGAATCACACCGAGCCCAGCTTACAAAATTCAGCAACGAGATCGAGCTTGAGCGCAAGGCAGCGCTCACCGAGACAGCGTCACTTCTCGAGTCGACCCGCAAAGAGACCGAACGGTTGGTCGCAGAAATCAGGGAATCGCAGGCTTCGAAGACATCGGTTAAGGAGTTGCATAAGACTTTGAAGAGTCGCACATCCGAGATGGAACGCCTGGCGCAGGCGCATGCCGAAGCGTTGGAAACAATCAAGTTTCAAAAAGGGGATACGGTGCGCGTCGTTACCCTGAATCAGGAAGGGCAGATTGCTCAGTTAATTGGTCAGGATCGAGCGAGAATCAGGATCGGGAATATTACGACCATTGTTGAGTTGAGACATCTGCGCCAGTCTGAAGAAGCTCTCGGATCCAAACCCCGGAAGATCGGTAGTGCGGTTCCTTCTGATACCTCGATTTCACCCGAGATTCACCTTCGTGGTATGACCGGAGAGGAAGCGCTCGAAGCTCTTGATCGCTTCCTCGACCGCGCTGTGGTGGCCGGATTGGGTCAGATCTATGTCATTCATGGAAAGGGAACCGGTGCTCTTCGCCGAACTGTCACCGAGTATCTGAAGAAGCACAACGAAGTTCTCTCTTTCGAACTCGGCAACTGGAATGAAGGGGGCGCCGGTGTGACCGTCGTCAAATTGAAGACATGATTCAGCAGGAAGTGATCGAGCAAGTTCGTCAGGCCTCCGACATCGCGCAGATCATCGGCGAGTTTGTGCGCCTAAAGAAGAAGGGCAAGACCTTCGAAGGGCTGTGCCCCTTCCACACCGAAAAGACACCCTCCTTCAAGGTCAATCCTGATCGGCAAATCTATCACTGCTTCGGCTGCGGCAAGGGGGGAAGCGTCATCACTTTTCTTATGGAGCACGAGAAATTCTCTTTCCTCGACGCCGTCCGCTATCTCGCACTCAAGGCCAACATCACGATTCGAGAATCAGCCGGCACCGATCTCCAGCGCGAGCAACTCGAGAAGATCGCCTTTGCCAATCAGATTGCGTTGGAGTATTTTCAGAAAGTCCTGCGTGAACCACGATACAGCACCGTCCTTGACGGTTACCTGACGCGAAAGCGGAACATCTCCGAAGAGTCGATACAGTTGTTCAACCTCGGCTTGAGTGACGACTCCTGGGATGGGCTCTGTCAGTATGCCACAAAGAAGGGACTAACACTCGACGATCTTGTGAAGGCGGGACTCGCAATCTACTCGGAGTCGAACAGAAAGTACTTCGATCGCTTCCGCCAGAGACTCATGATACCGATCTTCAACCTGAGCCAGAAGCCAATAGCCTTCGGTGGCCGAACGTTGAAGAAGGGGGAATCGGCGAAGTATGTCAATTCCCCAGAAACTCCAGTCTACTCAAAGGGCAACATCCTCTATGGCCTTAACTTCTCAAGAGATCACATTCGCGAATCCGCCTCGGCGATAATCGTTGAAGGGTATTTCGACCTCATCTCTCTGTGGCAGACGGGTGTCAAGAATGTGGTGGCCTCGTCGGGAACCGCCTTCACGGCGCAACAAGCCCGTCTCCTCGCACGCTTCTGCGAAAGCGTCTACCTGTTCTTCGACGCCGACTCCGCCGGACAAAACGCCGCTCTCCACTCCGTCGAGTACCTTTATGATGCCGGTCTTGAAGTCCAGATCATACAGACACCACAGGGTGAAGACCCGGATACGATCGCCCGGAAGTTCGGCCTCGATGCGGTAGAAAGACTGAAAACCGAAGCGATCGGCTACATTCCCTTCCACATCCGGCGGGTGAAATTGGAGTCATCTGCTATCATCGCCAAGGAGAAACTCGTCAAAGAACTTGGTGCGCTTGGATGGAAGATCGGCGACCCTACTCGCCGATCCCTGTTCCTTGACGAGGCGGCGACGCAACTGCGCATTGACGCATCTCTCTTTCAAAACGTTCCCGCGCCAAAGGAGCAAGCCTCACGATCCGTCGCTGTTCACAACATTCAGCAGCAGAAATTCGAAATGGAATTCCTGTCACTGTTGTTCTGCAACCCCGGGGCAATCGACATCGCATTTGAAACAGTCGCGCCCGACGACCTTGATTCCAAGCAACTTTCTCGACTATATTCTGCAATGATCCAGCAGTACCGAACTCGCGGGCTTGTTGATGCATCAACTCTTGTCGAAGATCTCGCTGACGAGAGCTCAATCTCACTTCTCACCGAACTTGCGTCGCGCAGCTGGCCAACCGAGAAGATTGAGGAAGAAACGCGGCGGTACTTAGAAAATATCAAAGAGCGACGAAAGAAGAGGATTCGCAAGAATCTGCAGGAAGAACTGGCCCAGGCGGAGGCCGCCGGGGACCAGAAACGCGCCTCCGCTCTGCTTGAACAGCTGAGAAGTTTCGGACTCTGATGCTTAAGTCACTCAAGATTCGCAGCATCGCCCTGGTAGCGGAAGCAGACCTGACGTTTGACGGCGGTCTCTCTGTTCTGACCGGCGAAACCGGCGCCGGCAAGTCCATTGTCGTCGGGGCTCTGGCTCTGGCGCTCGGTGAACGAGCTGACCGCGAGATGATCCGTCATGGAGCTGACCGCGCATTAGTCGAAGCCACTTTTCAGGTCAGTCACTTAGGACTCCGGTACAAGCGAGAATTCGAAGACTACATACGCGACGGAGTCATAACTGTCGCCCGTGAAATAAGCCGTGACGGCGCCTCAAGGGTACGCATAAACGACGCCGCGTCAACTCTGGCTCGACTCAAAGAGCTTATCGCCCCGTTAGTTGAGATCCTCGGGCAGCATGCAAACCAAGTGCTCATGGACGAGGAGAATCACCTGCTGTTTCTCGATCACTTCGCTCAGCTCGATCCTCTGCGCCAGAGCGTCGCACAACTCTTCTCCGATTGGGAGCAGGCCTCGCGAACGTTAGTCAGAGTAACGGCACAGCGCGATCACCTCACGGCGGAACGCGAACTGTTTTCATTTCAGAAGGTCGAGATCGAGAGGGCTCACGTGCGCATAGGTGAAGAACAGCAACTCGAAGAGGAGCGCAGGATCCTCAGCGCTTCCCGCTCACTCATGACCTCTGCGGACTTGATCCAGAAGATTCTCGACAACGAGGAATCGTCGGTTGGCGATCTGCTTCGCAGGGCAGGCCGCGAGATCGACACCATGGCCGAGATCGACACCAGCCTGTTGCCGGCGAAAGCGCAGCTTCATGATCTGAATTTCCAGGTTGAGGATCTTCGCCGAACTCTGGAACAATACGGATCGTCAATTCCCGACAATCCGGAGCGACTGGAGCAGATTAATCTTCGCCTCGACGAACTTTACAAACTCAGGAAGAAATATGGAGGTTCAGAAGAGGCGATCCTGTCGACTCTCGATCAGGTGAATTCGCGACTCGCAGCTGTTCCTGATACCGACGACATGATTGCCGCCCTGACAAAAGAGATAGCCGACCTGTTTGCTGAATACACCCTGAAGGCTCGCGAGCTAACCGACCTCCGCACCCGCGCTGCTGATTACCTACGTAAGCTCGTTCTCAAAGAACTTGCGGAACTTGCAATTGAGAAAGCCAACTTCAGCTGCGAATTCGTTTATGAAGATCTCGCCGGTGGTGTCGCGGTTGGCGACCGAACTGTCAAACCGCATCCTCACGGCCTTGAGTCGATCCGATTCCTCTTTTCGGCGAATCAGGGGGAACCACTCAAGTCACTCATCAAGACAGCCTCAGGGGGAGAGATATCGCGTGTTCTGCTTGCCCTCAAAATTGCCGAAAAGAAGAACAGCAAACTCGTGCGCTCGCTGATGGTCTTCGACGAGGTTGACACTGGCATCGGAGGCAAGACCGCTACCGCGGTTGGCCAGAAGCTGAGTAGTCTTGCTGACGGCTGCCAGGTACTCGTCATCACCCATTTGCATCAGATCGCTCGGTTAGCCGACCATCATTACGTCGCAGAAAAGACTCAGCGTTCTGGGTCACGCGCGACGATAGCCTTCCGGGAATTAGCCCCGCCTGACGTCGCGACAGAGTTATCGCGCATGGTGTCAATTCCCGATTGACTTCATCATCAACTGCGAACTCCCTTACGCCTGTACCGCTGCGGCGCACAAGCTAATATGGCCTTTAACGATCGGCGATCACGCTCTCCTACCGGTTTTCCTTGCTTTTGAAGTCAGAGAACCTTTATTCGGTTCATGCTTGTCCCAAAATCAAAGGCAACAGCTTGGTCGCTGCTCCTGCCTACCCGCCCATTCCTCTTTCTCGTTTGTGCCTATCTAGTCGGATTATTGGTCTTTGCGTCAATTCGTGTAGCCTTCCTGGCGCAGTTCTTCGACCGACTTCCCGACGTCACTGTCCTGGATATTGCGCGTTCGTTTGTCATCGGCGCCCGCTTTGACACTGTCGTAGTCCTCGCGATCCTCCTCCCGCTCCTGCTGTTGCTTCCCTTTTTGCCCCTAAGATTCAAGGTCGTTCGGGTTGCGGCGCAGATCTTCCTCACTACGACCTTTGGCCTGTCGACTCTGCTCGCTCTCGCCGATCTGAGATTCTTCTACTATTTTGATTCGCACCTCAATTTTCAGGCGGTTCAGGGTGTTGACGGCGGTAAGACCAATTGGTACTTGATCGTTAATGAACCGATGTTCTTCCCATTTCTCATCATTACAGGACTGGCAACAGTCGCCTTGTGGTTTCTTTTCAAGGTCATCTATAGGCGCTTGCTCAATGTCCCCGACCGACGCAGCTGGTCGATCCAAGTACTTTTTCTCATTGTCGGATTCGCCTTAACGTTTCTCGGCATACGCGGTCGCACGGCCTTGTCAACGATCAACTGGGGCGTTGCCTACACCAGCCAAAATCACTTTCTCAACCAGCTCGGGCTTAACGGCGTCTACATGCTCGGGCGAGCCTTCACCGAGGAAAACGCCGACCTGCGACTTGCATACCTTCCAGAGTCAGAACGCTATCCGTTTGTGCCCTTCAGCGCTGGTTTGGATACGGTCAAGACCATGCTCTACCAACCTGGTGACGAATGGCTCGAGCCTGCGGCATCGATCAAACGTCTGACCCATCAGCCCGATGCCGGTTTTGGATTCAAGCCAAACGTCGTTGTCGTCTTAATGGAAAGCTGGTCAGGTCGAAATACCGGCACTCTTGGGTCACCGCGCAACTTAACCCCCCACTTCGATCATCTGTCGGCCGATGGGATACTCTTCACCCGGTTCTTTGCGACCGGAACGCGCACAAATTACGGCATGCCGGGTGTCCTCTGCGGATTCCCCTCTTTGCCTGGTCGGTCGGTGATGACTCGCTACAATGCCCATCATCCGTTTATCGCCCTCTCGGAGATCCTCCATGATCGCGGCTACTACAACCTCTTCGCTTACGGCGGCGACATCGTCTTCGACAATGCCGAGGGCTTCTTCAGGACTAAGCGATTCGACCGCCTGCTAGGGGATTCGTATTTCGGACTCGAAAATGTGCTCGCCAAGTGGGGAGTCCCCGACCACATCGTGTTTCACAAGACCATTGCCACTATGGATTCACTTCCCCGCCCGTTTCAGGTGACGTTCTTGACGTTGTCAAACCACGAGCCGTTCGACCTGCCGGATTCATCGGTGCAGAAGTACTTCGACAAGGCCGATACCTCGATGATCTATAATTCCCAACTCTACGCCGATTTCGCGCTGAACAGATTTATCGAAGAGATCAAGTTAAAGCCTCTCTTTGACAGCACTATTTTCGTCTTCACTGCCGACCACGCCAAATTCCGCGGTTCGATGTTGGCACTCGACCCTCACGATTTTCATATTCCCCTCTTGATCTACTCCCCCCACCTCCTCAAGGGAAGAGAAAGCAGAGTCGCGACCATCGGGAGTCAAATCGATATCCTCCCGACGCTGATGGGTCTGCTTGGGGGAGACTATGTTCACGAGAGCTGGGGGCGGAACCTGCTCTCGCTATCGGCCGAGGAAGGCGGTTTTGCCGTCATGAACTCGATGGATCGCTGTGCGTATCTCGAAGACAACCTTTTCTACCTTGAAGTTCTCGGAGCGGCCACGACACTTTACGACGCAGAAAGCCTCAAGTCAAAGTTCGTCGAACTCACCCAACAGCGCCCGTTAGACTTCCTTCGTTGCCAAAGGCGGATGCGCGTTTTCATGCAGGTTGCCGAACAGCTCTCCACGCCGGTTCTGAAGTGACCCACGGATCGATCGCGTCGTTACACCTACAGCTCGATTGTACCTATCGCTCTTTCAACTGCCGCTACAATCGAACCGTCTCGTACCAGCGAAGTCACAATCTCGATGTCGGGATAGAGCGGACGATCATCGACGAGCTTCTTAAGCTTTCTCCGAATCACTTTGTATGCGGCTTCGGTTCCAACTCCCCCGGTAAGCGGGCGCTTGAAATCAAGAGCCTGTGCAGCTGACATAAGCTGTATCGCAACGGTGATCTCCGTGTTTCGCAGAATCTGTGTTAGCTTCATCGCCGATACCGATCCCATGCAGACATGATCTTCCTGATCGGCTGACACGGAGATATTGTCCACTACGGCCGGGTGGGCCAGAATCTTGTTCTCTGAAACCAACGCCGCCTGCGAATACTGCGCCACCATCAAGCCCGAGTTCAGTCCCTTTCCTTCCACGAGAAAGTCCGGTAGACCCGAAAGGACCGGGTTGAGCAGGCGGTTCGTGTGACGTTCCGCTAGATCGGCCAGCTCGGCAACGGCAATTGCAAGGAAGTCCTGGGCCATCGCCACTGGCTGACCGTGGAAGTTTCCAGCCGCGATATACTCGTCGTCCTTTGTGAAGAAGAGAGGATTGTCCGAAACGCCGTTCATCTCATTCACATGCACGTTGGTCACATACTGCAGCGCGTCGAGCGTCGGGCCCATAATCTGCGGAATGCACCGCAGCGAATAGGCGTCCTGCACCTTCCCCTTATTGTCCGGTATAGTCTTCGAAGTCTTTGTCAGTTTTCTGATTGCCTCGGCTATCACCATCTGGCCGCGATGATTGCGAATCTTGTGGACACGAGCGTCATAACATCCGACCGATGAGCTAACGCAGTCCACTGTCATCCCTGCGGCAATAATCGCATTCTTGGTTGCATTGATAGTGTCGTGTAGCGCCAGTGCGCCAACACCGGTGAAAGCTTGAGTTCCGTTGATCAGCCCGAGACCTTCTTTGAAACTGAGTTTCACGGGTTTGATACCTGCAGCCTTCATTGCTGCTCCGCCGCTCATCCGCTTCCCGCGGTAGACGGCTCTCCCCTCTCCCATGACGACCTCCGCCATCTGCGAAAGCGGCGCCAAGTCACCCGAGGTTCCCAGCGACCCTTTCTGATAGATTACAGGATGAACCCCTTTATTGAGCATGGAAATCAGGGTGTCTATGATCAGCGGACGAACCCCCGAATACCCCTTGGAAAGTGTATTGATTCGCAGAAGCATCGCCGCCCGCACATGACTTTCAGGGATTGGATCTCCAACTGCCGCGGCATGCGAGTAGACAATCCTTTTCTGCAACTCCTCTCCCTGGGCGGGCGAAATCTGAATTCGCGCGAATTCACCTATGCCTGTCGTCACACCATAGACAGGAACCCCCGACCTTACCTTCCGTTCTACGACCATCCGATTGGCAGCCACGGCCTTCCGTGCCTTCGCCGCAAGTTCCACTTTAGCTCCTAATCGACAGACTTCCTCCACCTGGGCGATTGTCAACGACTCCCCATTGAGAACGACTTTTCTTGCACTCATTGATAACTCCGTATCATTGGACAATAACATCCGTTTGCGTTTCGTGTATTGTGGACCAGCGGTCCATCCAGATAATTTATATGTGGCTATTCGTCTTGAAGGCCGGAGCCGGAGAGTGAGTTGTACTTCGACGCAAAAGAACGGATTGGTTTAGTCTTATCGGTACCCAGCAGGAGAGAGCAGTTCGTTCGCATGCGAAACCTCATGGTCAAAATATGCTTCAGAAAGGGATTGTCAATCGGTTCTTCAGAAACCATACTGAGGCCGTGAGCAGAAAATCCCTCACTGTTCCTCTTTCGGATTCGACCGTTTTCGTCGCGTTTGACACTGAAACCACAGGCCTCTGGGCTCCGACGAATCGTATTCTCGAAGTAGGCGCAGTCAGGTTCTCGCTCGCCGGTCCGTCCTTTGAGTCGTTCCACGAACTTGTTAACCCTCAATGTCACATTCCCAAGGAGGTCATTCCCATTCACGGCATCACCGACGCCATGGTTGCAGATGCCAGGCTGGCGCATGAAGTCCTGCCTGACTTCATTGCCTTTTGCGGAACCGAGAGGGTGCTCATAGCCCACAACGCTCCCTTTGATATGTCGTTTCTCTCATGCGAGTTCGCTCGGGCTGGACTACCGCTGCCGCCTAATCCGATCCTCGATACCGTAAGCCTGTGTCAACGGGTCTTCCCCGGACTTCAATCCTATTCCCTGGAGTCACTCTCAAGGCAATTTCTTCAAATTCCTTCTCAGAAACACCGCGCGCTTGCCGATGCAGAACTCGTCCGCCAATTATTCCTCACCTGCGCTGCGAAGATCATCTCGGGAACTCCCGGGGTTGAACTCAGCGCTGCTCTCCCTGTGCTCCATCTTCAACCCTGGCAGGCCGAGACGATCAATCTGCCGAATCGCTATTCGGACATCGCTGCTGCCATCGCGAGCCACTTATACTTGGAAGTTGAATACCATGCCCAAGGAAAGACTCCTCACACAAGAACCGTGCTGCCACGCAGACTCTACAGCCAGCGAGGAGTACTATATCTCGTGGCACATTGCCAGCTGGCCGAGGAGGAACGCACCTTTCGCCTCGACCGCATTAAGAGCTTTCGTGTCGTGAGAGGGGAATCAAAATAACAGCCCCGCGCGTTAGGCGGGGCTGTTACGAAATTTTGTGGAGCCAGGGAGGATCGAACTCCCGACCTCTTGACTGCCAGTCAAGCGCTCTCCCAGCTGAGCTATGGCCCCTGATCATAGAACGGTTATCTTATGAATTCGTCCGCCCAAAGTCAACTTCTTTGTTCGTCCCGTTCCCACGGATGAGACAGAACAGAACCCCGAAGAGAGCTAACCACGTGGCAACATGGATTACCGGACGATAACTTGCGACAAAGACGAGCTTGGGGTCTCCCAGCGCTGCGTTCTGTTTTTCAAAATAGGAGAACAGAGCTGTCGACAACCCGATCCCGACCGACATACCGATATTCCTGTTCGTGGCAAGAATTCCCGACGTAATTGCTCTCTGTCCCGCTGTGACCGACCCCATCAGGGCAGACGAATTTGGGGTGCTGAATAGCCCAATCCCTATGCCTGTGAACACCAGTGATCCAAAGACATATCCGTCAGTTGAACCAACATCAAGCTCCCCGAGCCTGTACAAGCCAAAGGCGGTCATAAGCATCCCGGCCGTCGTCAGCAATCGATAACCGATCCGGTCAGACAGTCTCCCCGCGAGGGGTGATAAAATAAACATGAGCACGGGCAAGATGATCAGGTACAGGCCAACATGCTTTGGCTCGAATCCCTTTACCCGTTCCAGATAAAACGGTATCAGAATGAAGACTCCCGACGATGCGATGAAGTGCGCAGATTGCGCCAAAATCGACGTCGTAAATTGGCGGTTCCTGAAAATCCCAAGACCTATCAACGCCTGCTCTGGTTTGGATTCGATGAAGACGAACAGAGCCAGACAGGCCGCAGAGAATATCGCCAAACCCCACACTCGCGGATCGGACAACGAGTGATTGTCAATGAGCTTCAGGGCGAAGATCCCCGTCACCAGAGTGAGCGAAATCGCTACCGCTCCCGGAACGGGTACTTTGCGCCCGTGACTCGGCACCGGTAAGAGCTTGAAATAGCGATACACAAGATAGAGACCGAAGATCGCAATCGGAAAATTGATCAGGAAGATCGACCGCCAGGAAAAGAGACTCAGCAAAAATCCTCCCACCGGCGGTCCGATCATAAACCCGGCGGCTACCATCATGACCATCATGCCTATCCCCTTCCCTCGCTCGTTGGGCGGAAACACGGCTGAGACCATTCCCGGGCCGATGGCAGCGAACATGGCGGTTCCGACAGCCTGAACCACGCGTCCAAGAATCAGCCCGTAGATCGTCCAGCTGGTGGCGCAGATCAGGGATCCGAAGAAGAAAAAGATGTAACCGAACTTGTAGGCAAACGCGTACCCCTTGGTCTCTGTCCAGGCCCCGAAGGCAAGCATCAGCGATATTAGGGTCAATGAATAGGACAACACAACCCAGGCGACAACATCGACCGAGCAATTGAGGCTCTCAGAGATAGTAGGAAGGGCCACGTTCAGGATCGAGCCATCAAAGGTCGCCATGAAGGTCCCCAAGGCCCCGACAGTGAAAAATCTATAACGATGAGACTGAAGAGAGCTATCCACTACTTTCCTGCTGTCCGCTAAGTCGTTGTGCAAAAAAAGATTGACAACCTGACCGGTAAGCATAAGCTTGACGCCATGGCCCGTCAATCGATTTCTGTCAGCTTGAACATTTTCATCAAATATTCGTCTAAGCAGTATGGAAACTGTACCGCCGGCGAGGTATGAAACGAACAACACCGGAGCTTCTGGAGAGTTTTGTCGGCGGCGATCGTCACGCGTTCGCTGAGCTTGTTCAGCTGTACCAAAGGAAGGTGTATTCAGTTGCTTTTCGCTTATTGGGAAACCATTTGGACGCCGATGAGGTCGTCCAGGAGACTTTTGTTCGCGTCCATAGGAAGCAAAAGGAGTTAGTTCATGTAGCCAGCTTTGCCTCGTTTGTCGTGCGGATTGCGACCAACTACGCTATCGACCTTCTTCGAAAGCGAAAGGGACACGCGAGCATCGGAGACAGCCTTGACCTGCTTCCCGGAAGCATCCAAGTGGAATTGTCACGGCGCGTTCGCACCCCCGGCGAGTTATTCGAGGACAAAGCTATTATGAAGGAGATCACGCACGCGCTGGATCAGTTGCCGCCGAGGCAGAAGATGACCGCGATCTTGCATGACATCGAAGGGTACACCAAGCCCGAGATTGCGTACATCCTCGGTTGTCCGGAGGCCACGGTCCGCTCGAATCTCCACATCGCACGTACCAAATTGCGAAAACTATTGACCAGGCGACTCAACGCAAAGGAGTAACAATGACCTGCCGCTTTGCCCTGTCGCTCTTGGCAGACTATATCGACAATGAGTTGCTCGCGGCTGACACCGAGCAGCTCCGAAATCATCTGAACACCTGCCCGGACTGTCGCGCCGAGTACGAGAACAGCGTCCGACTGAAGGAGCTTCTCGGGCAGATGCCCGAAGCCGATCCCGGAACCCGATACTGGGAGGACGTTACCCCGATCATATTGGCCAAAACCACCGAGAGTGTGCAGCCTGAACGAACCCGGTCGGCTGTCAGCACTGTGTCTCCTCAATTACGACAATCATTCACGCGTGCTTTGATCACTTGCGCTGTCTCTTTAACACTCCTATTTTCTGCCGTGATGATAGGCAGGCAGTACCGCCCAATTCGATCGGAAAGTTCCCGAGCCAGAGAGCCAATCCTCGTGGCCGCCTCGATGCATAGCTACCTGGGCTCGGATCGAAAGGCTATCATGACCGTCGCCGAGGAACAGAATATCAATCTCGGCGCCCTTCTGGTCGCTCCTCCGAGCTCACTCGGACGATTTGCCAGTCTATATTCCTTTCCTGTGACCCACCCCCTTCGAAGACGGTAGTCGGAGCCAATGATCATGAACAAGACGCCTCACCGAATCACCCTGATCACAGCCACGATCGCCCTTCTATTCTGTGGTTGTAACTCAGTCGAAAGACAGGTCATGTTGCGATATAAGTTCGATTCCGGACTCAAAATGACCTACGACCAGGCCACAAAGCGAAGCTTCAAAGTCATGGAAGGGGACTCTGTTATTACCCGTGGAAATACCGAGATCGCCATCCGGATCGAGCAAACAGTGCGCCGTGTGCTCCCCGACTCAACCGCGGAGATTCAGGAACGTGACAGCTGGGATTACGTTGCCCCATCCGAAAAGGACTCCTCAGTTGTTGACACCGTCAAGGGGAAGCGGGAGCTTGTCATCTTCATCAAACCGAACGGCAAGGTCATCGACATCGAATTCTCCCCGGAAATCGATAGCGCAACAGCTGGGTACATTGAGGACTTCTACCAGCAGGGGGCGCCCGTATTTCCCGCTCAGCTGGTCAAGGTCGGAACCAAGTGGACCCAATCCACCAACGTGACTATAGACAGTCAGCCAACTCAGGCTTCCACCTCGTTCGAGCTGACTGGGTTTGGTGATCGACTCGGATACGAATGCGCGGCAGTGTCCTACAAGGGGAATCTGATCATTCCTGTCAAGGAGATCTCCTCAGATTCTGCTCGGCGCTCGGGCGTCGACCGCATCGAATTGGCTGGAGTCATGCACTTCGCCCTCGCCGAGGGTCAGCTCATCGAGCAGACTGAACGCTGGGTTGTAGACGGTGAGCGTCAGAAGCTAAGAGCGGGTAAGATGATCAGATATCGAGTCTCGCTCGACATGAGTTCTACGGTGACACTGAAGGAACGTAAGAAGGTCTGACACCTTCATTCGATCTCCATTGTCACCTTTTTGTTTACAGACTGCTGGCACTTTCCTACTTTCAATTCATGAACTTCAAGCGAGTGATCCTCGTCGTTCTCGACGCGTGTGGCGTTGGTGCACTCCCTGACGCCTCAGGGTACGGCGACTCCGGCGCGGCAACCCTTCCCAATGTCGCTCGTTCTGTCAAAGGGCTATGCATGCCGCACATGGAGAGGCTCGGCTTGGGAAACATAGTCGCGATCGAAGGAATTCCGTCAACCCCGAAACCGCTTGCATCGTATGGGAAGATGGCCGAACAATCTCCGGGCAAGGACTCTACAACCGGTCATTGGGAAATGGCGGGGGTGATATTAGATGAACCTTTTCCTCTCTTCCCGAATGGCTTTCCTGCAGAGCTGGTACGGGAATTCGAACGCCGCGCCCAGATCACGACAATAGGCAACGTAGCTGCCAGCGGGACTGAGATCATTGACCGACTTGGGGAAGAGCATCTCATGACTGGGGCAGTGATCCTCTATACGTCAGCTGATTCCGTGTTTCAGCTGGCCGCACACGAAGATATCTTCCCGATTGAGCGGCAGTACAACATCTGTTCCATCGCGCGCGACATTCTGTCGGGTCCTTACAATGTTGGACGGGTGATAGCGCGCCCCTTTATCGGTTCGCCGGGTCACTTTGAGCGAACCACAAGACGCAAGGACTTCTCACGCCTCCCCCCCTCTGACACGATGCTCGACTTGATGGTGCGATCTGGTAGAAATGTCCTCGCGATCGGCAAGATCTATGACCTCTTCGCAGGACGCGGTATTACCGCTGCCGTCAAGACCACAAACAACGCTGAGGTGATGGCAGCCCTACTGAAGAGCGTTCGGAATGACGACCAACACCAGCTCCTGTTCGCCAACTTGGTCGATTTCGACCAGCTCTGGGGGCACCGCAACGACGAAACCAGCTTCGCTCGGGCTCTCGAGGAGTTCGACAGAGAGCTTGGCGTACTGCTCGACGCCCTGAGGGAGACCGACCTGCTGATCCTCACCGCGGACCACGGATGTGATCCAACCCTCAAACATTCAACTGACCACACCCGTGAGTATGTCCCGCTGCTGGTGTATGGCAGACAAGCCCGGAAAGGCGTGAATCTGGGAACACGTTCCACGTTCGCCGATCTCGGATCAACAATTGCCGATCTCTTCGATCTATCTGACTCCATGAGCGGCGTTTCATTCCTGAAAAGTATCAGGTAACACGCGAGTCACAATGGTATCCCTTCTTCACCAGCTCAATCGCCGCTTCGATCACGCTTCGCTACACTCCGATGTCACCGAAGTTGCGATCTTGACTCTCTGTTGGGAGGCAGTTGAATATGACTTCTACTCAGTCGCTGTCAATCCTGTCTGGGTCGAAACAGCCGTTGGAGCGTTGCGAGGTTCTCGTGTCAAGGTTCTGACTGTAGCCGGCTTTCCTCTTGGCGCCACCCGAACGAACATCAAAGTTGCCGAGGCGATGGCAGGAGTAGGGGACGGAGCCGCGGAGATCGATATGGTCGCCAATATCGGTTTCTTATGCTCTAACCGATTCTTAGAGGTGGAATCCGAGATCGGCGAGTTGCGCAGCCATCTCCCTCAAGGCGTACCACTCAAAGTAATCATTGAGGCTGGCAAACTGTCAGTTGTACAACAAGTCCACGCCACCAAGGCCGTTATCAACGGTGGGGCACAATTCGTCAAGACCTCCACGGGATTCTTCGGAGGCGCCAGTGTTGAGCAGGTTCGCACTCTCGTTGAGGCCGCGCGAGGTGAGATTGAAGTGAAAGCATCGGGGGGAATACGAACGCTCAGCGACTGCCGGGCTCTCCTCAGCGCCGGCGCTACCCGTCTCGGCTCCTCTTCGTCAGCTCAGATAATGAACGAGCTACTGGCCTCAACCACACCGCTCTGATACTCGCCGTTTCAATCTTTTCTTTAGGACCGAATTTCGTATATTTCTTTCATGGGAACTTCTGAACGTCAAAATCAGCGCAGGCGCCCATTTGTGGGTGTTCACTTTCGCTGTTGCCAGATCTACAGTCGCATTTACCTGAACGTGCGAGAGACCGCCTTCGTTGGGTGGTGTCCCCGATGCACAAAAAAGACCGAAATCAAGATTTCCAGTTCAGGTTCCGCATCACGGTTCTTCTCGGCAGAGTAGGACCGACCGAGAGGATGAGGGCATACAGTTGAAATCCAAGGTTGTTGTCGTCCCGATGGGAGATGTCGATTTCATGATGGTCAATAAACTGGCCTCGAGTATCGGCCCGATCTTCAATCGCTCTGTGGACATTCTCAAGGGAATGAAAATGCCGACGGAAGCTCATAACGTAGTTCGGAACCAATACTATGCTCAGGTCCTTCTCTCCAAGATCGAGCGCACTAAGGCCAATAGCCGAGAGAAAGTGATTGCCGTCTGCGAGGAAGACCTTTATCTACCCGACGAGTCTTACGTGATGGCGTGCGTGGACCGGCTCTCGGGGACAGGAGTCATCTCGCTCTTTCGTATCAGGCAGGAATTCTACGGACTTCCCGAAGATGAGAGCAAAGTGTATCCGCGCTTGTTTAAGGAGACCGTCCACCGTCTTGGCCATCTGTTTGATCTGACTGAGTGCCGCAACCCGCGGTGTGTCAACTACTACAGCCAGATCATGCTTGACATTGACAACAAAGGAGAGAAGTTCTGTGATATCTGCAAACGACAACTCGTTGGCGCCGTGTGAATGACCAATGACCATTGAACAGATCATCGACTTCCTTAGAACTGATCCTGTCGTCAGCAAGAACATCACGCACTGGAGGTCATTCTCCCCTCGCCCAGCCCAGTTTGCCGACTTTCCAGACGGTCTTGACCGGCGTTTGATCCGAACCCTCCGGCAGCGAAGTATCACTCAGCTCTATTCCCACCAGCGCAGCGCCGCGAATGCCGTCATGAAGGGGGACGACGTTGTAGTCGTAACCCCGACCGCATCGGGAAAAACACTTTGTTACAACCTGCCCGTGCTAAACGAAATCCTGCGCGACCCCAACGCTCGAGCCCTGTACCTCTTCCCTACCAAAGCCCTCGCGCAGGATCAGTTGAGCGAATTGTACGACCTGATTCAGAAACTCGAAGTCGACATCAAGACCTACACTTTCGACGGTGACACCCCCCAGACCGCCCGGCGTCTGATCCGCTCTGCCGGGCATATCGTGGTTACCAATCCGGACATGCTCCACGCCGGGATTCTGCCCCACCATACGAAATGGATCAAGCTCTTCGAGAATCTCAAGTTCGTCGTCATTGATGAAATTCACCAATACCGCGGAGTGTTTGGCTCGCATCTGGCCAACGTGATCAGGCGTCTTCGCCGTATCTGTGCGTTCTACGGATCTGACCCTCAATTCATCTGCTGTTCGGCCACGATCGCTAATCCCGACGAGCTTACCCGGCGAATCATCGGTCGTCAACCCGTACTGATCAGCGACAACGGAGCTCCTTCTGGAGAGAAACACTTTCTGCTCTATAACCCGCCCATTATCAACAAGCAGCTGGGAATTCGCAAGGCCGCCATCAACGAGGCAGCGCGATTAGCAGCCAGTTTCCTTCGCCACAAGATTCAAACGATCGTCTTTGCCCACTATCGGCTATACGTTGAGGTGCTCCTAACGTATCTCCAACGGGAGCTGAAGGGAGATTTCGGCAAGGGGATCAATATTGCAGGCTATCGGGGAGGATACCTCCCGAACGAACGTCGCGCCATCGAGTCGGGGCTTCGCAACGGGACTATCACAGGCGTGGTGTCGACTAATGCTCTCGAATTGGGAGTAGACATCGGCTCGCTCGACGTGTCGATCATTGTCGGCTATCCCGGCTCGATCGCTTCACTCTGGCAACAGGCTGGCCGAGCAGGTCGTCGATCCGGAACCTCTCTCACAATCATGGTCGCTAACTCGTCAGCAATCAATCAGTTCCTGTGCACCGAACCGCAGTACATCTTTGATCGCACACCGGAATCTGGCGTCATCGACCCCGACAATCTCATCATTCGCACCAACCACTTGAAATGCGCAGCCTTTGAACTCCCCTTCGGACAGGAAGAACTGGCCGATGATCTCGCCTCCCGCAAAATTCTTGACTACCTTACGGATCAGAATGTCGTTCGCAAGACCTCCGACCGCTACCATTGGTCTTCCGATATCTACCCGGCGCAGCAAGTTTCGCTCCGCTCTGCGTCCCCTGATAACTTCGTCATCCTGAATGAATCAGCCAACGCCGCTGTCATCGGCGAGGTCGACTACTTCTCCGCACCGGTTTTCCTTCATCCTGAAGCGATCTACCTGCATGCCGCCAACCAATATCAGGTTACGCGCCTCGACTGGGAGGGGAAAAAGGCCTATGTCAAGGAAGTCGAGGTGGATTACTACACCGATGCCGAAACCAAGAGCGACCTCAAGGTCCTCCAGATTAACCAGGAAGGCAAGACTCTCGACGACGCACGTCAGCATTGCGGCGAAGTTTCCGTTACATGCGTCACCGTTCTCTTCAAGAAAATTAAGTTCCAGACGCACGAAAATGTCGGCTCGGGACTGCTGTCATTGCCGGAGCTGGAAATGCACACCAACGCCTTCTGGTACTCCTTCCCGGGTGACATCAATGTGAAGCTCGGACTCGAAGGGGATCACTTTGGAGGCGCTCTGCGCGGGCTGGCGAACCTCCTCGGGAAGATCGCACCTCTCTGGGTTATGTGCGATACTCGCGATTTGCGATCTATCTCGCAAGTGCGTGCACCCTTCACCGAACGCCCGACCGTCTACATCTACGAGAACATCCCCGGTGGCGTTGGGCTATCGGAAAAACTGTACACAGAATCCGAACGACTCTTTGAAGCCTGCCTCGAGCATGCCCGTCGTTGTTCGTGCCAGTCGGGCTGTCCTGCGTGCGTGGGCCCCTCGATGGAGGTCGGAGCTCAGGGGAAGTCGGGTGTTGTGAAGCTGCTCGAATATATGATGGCCGTCATGCCGGTCTGATTAGAAGACCGAAAACTTGAAGTACTTTCTCGGGTTCTTCTCGATATCGGTCACCAGATTGTTGATCCGGGCCAGCAGGTTGACAGTCTCAACATACAGCGCAGAGTCATTCACCAGCAAACCCACGTTCCCATGCGGACTGTTCACTCTACCCATAACGGAGTCGAGCCGCGCGCTGGTTCTCGCCAGGTTGTTGTATAGCGCTGGATCGTCGACAAACTTGCCAAAGGTTCCTGTGCTTTCGGTCACTTTGCCGGTTAGGCTCTCCATTGACCCGCCAATCTTCTCAATTGAAAGCGTCAGCCGCTCCTGATTCTTCTGGAGCCCTCGGGTCAGTGTGGAGAGTTCCCCCAGAAGCCGGGTCATCTGCTCGTACAGCTCCTTGTCCGTCGCCAAGCGTCCCAGCGTGCCTTCACCACGGTTCATGCGTATGAGCACAGAGTCAATATTCCCTATCAGCGAGCCGGTCTGGCTAAACGCTTTTTCTCCCGCTTTGAACATGGAACCGGCATCGCCTACATCGCGGTTTTCTATGACACTGTTCGGCTCGATGACTGGTCGACCAGCTGTACCGGGGAATACTTCTATGTATTTATCTCCTAGAAACCCAATCGTCCCGAGGGCTACCTGGGAATTATCGGTAATCATGTGCCACGCTTCGCGCTTGACCCGACAGATTACTTCCACCTGTCGAAGCGAATCAAGACTCACGAACTCCACCGACTTAACGCTTCCCACTTCGACACCGGACATCCATACGGGCGAGCCTCTCAAAAGGCCATTGACGTTTCGGAAATAGCACTTGAACAGATCCTTGGAATCAAATATCGAAGTCCCACCGCCAGACAATGACGCCCACATCATCATGAATATCGCGAACATGATCAGGATGCCTACTTTCAGCTTCCCCCATTTGACGCCAATCGAACGTTTCATTTACCCAACCCTTTTCTGAACGGTCGTTTCAAGGCAATATATCATCTGTTGCCTACCTACTCAACTCCGACGTTATGAACTTCCGTTCCATAACCGACTCGAACGAATGGCGAAACGGATCGAGAAAGTCCATTACCCGGGAGTCAACATTGTCGCGCAGCTCGAACAGCGACCCATCGAACACCAGTTCCCCTGAATGAACCACCATGAAACGATTCGCGACGTTGAAGGCGTCGGCAATCTGATGCGTCACAACTACGGTAGAAATTCCCTTTTCCCTCGTAAGTTTGTTGATCAGCGCCAGAACGTTCTCTGTCGACTGCGGATCAAGACCGGTCGTGGGTTCGTCGTAGAGCATGATTTTGGGATTCGTCGACAGCAACGCCCGCCCAATAGCGACCCGGCGCTGCATTCCTCCTGATAATTGCTCAGGGAGCCTGTCAATAATCTCGCTTGACTCCAGACCGACAAAGCCCAGCATCTCTGTCACTCTGGATTCAATCTCCTCCCACCCCATCTTTGTGTGCTCCAGCAGGTAGTACCCCACATTCTCTCCGACGGTCAACGAGTCAAACAGCGCCCCATCCTGAAACACCATTCCGATCCCCTTGCGAATCTCCCGTTTCTGCCTTTCGGGTATCCCGGCAATGCTCTGATTGTCGATCAGCACCTCGCCCCTTTGCGGCGTGTTCAGACCAAGGATCAGGCGCAGGATTGTTGACTTCCCCGACCCAGACGGCCCCATGATGACCACCGACTCCGTCTGCTCGATTCGAAAGGAGATACTCTTCAATACTGGCTTATCGCCGTAGGAAAAGTCAACCTGCTTCAGCTCGATCACAAGTACCCCTTCAAGGCCGAGTATACGACCTTGGTCATGAAGAAGTTAACGATCAAAATCGAGATCGATGCCATAACAACAGAATTCGTCGTCGCCTGCCCAACCCCCTTTGTTCCCCCTTCCGACGTAAACCCTTTGTAGCAGGAGATAAAGGCGATCACAAACGAAAAGATTACTGGCTTTATCAGACCCATGAAAAGATTCCCAAACACTAATCGCTCCCGAACCGCCGCCCAATAAAGCGTCGACGGTACGTGCGCAAGAAACTCCGCAATCACCCAACCCCCGAGTATTGCAATGACATCGCACATGACGGTGAGAGCAGGCACCATGATGATCAACGAGATCAGCCGTGGCGCCGCAATCTTCTTGATCGGGTCGATGCCAAAGGCCATGAGCGCATCGAGCTGGTTTGATGACTTCATGGCTCCGATCTCGGCTGTAATTCCTGCCGCAACCCGAGCTGCAATCATCAATCCGGTCAGCGTGGGGCCGAGTTCGCGGATGATTGAAATCGACATGATTCGCCCCAGGTAGTTCTTTGCTCCAAACTCCGAAAGCTCCTGCGCGAAGGCCAGTGCGAATCCCTGACCCGCGAACATGCCGGTAAGCACAACCAGGTACAGCGACCCCACCCCAATCAGATACATCTGCTCAAGAGTTTCCTGGAAGTAGAAAGGGCGCGCAAACAGTGCCGCGACCATGCGCAGCGAAAAGAAGCAGAGATTCTGGCTCTCGTGGGCAAACGCCTTGAGCCAGTTGTTGATAGCAGTAAGTATAGCCGGACCCTTTCACTGTCTTATCGCGTATGGTAGGTTCGGAGAGGGATTAAGTCAAGGTCGGAGATTGCCGGCGCGACTAACCGACAGCTGTCGAAGGCAAGCTCCTGAAAATACGAGAGCCCCTTCCGTGACCAGCGGAAAGGGCTCACACTTTATCAAACGCGTCAAAACACGTACTTCGCTAACTCACGTTACTTCATGAGCAGCATCTTCTTCGAAGCCGAAAACTTATCGGCTGAGATCCGGTAGAAGTAGAGTCCGCTGGCTACCGAACTTCCAGACGCATTACGACCGTCCCAGGTCACCAAGTGCGTTCCGGCTGGCATCTCTTCGTTCACGAGCGTCTTCACTTCCTGCCCCAGGACATTAAATACAACCAGTTCGACATTCGATGAGACCGGCAGATCAAATGAAATCTGCGTAGTCGGGTTGAACGGGTTAGGGTAGTTCTGCGCTAAGGAGAATTCCTTCGGCAGAGACCCGCTCGGGTTCGTCGAAACTACCGCGATCGAGAGATTCTCAAACTTCGGTACTTCCTTTCGCGGTCCGACAATCTTCCCGTTCTCGTCTAACTGATGGTAGATGAACAGGGGCGAATGGCGCGGGTTCTCGATTGTTGTCGTCTGCAAATCGATCGCTTTCACCGTCGGGTCCGCTACCTCAAACACGAGATTGGCAATCGGACCGCTGCCCGCCTTGAGATCTGGTTTCTTCTGAGTGATCTGAGGCAAAAGCATCATAAAGACTGTGCTCTTGGCATTGTCAATCTTCGCCACCTTCAGATCAAAATAGGACACCCGCGTGTTCTCAAAATCAACCTTCTTCAGCGTAACTCCCGGTGAAAACTTGAGTGCAAGATCGATGGCCGCCAGGTTGTCCTGGTTTGTGATCTCCAACGGTACCGTCACAGTATTGACGCCATCCGCTGAAATCACAGTGGCTTTCGCCGCTACGATCGAGCTTGTCGCCTCGGCCCAGACCATCACTGGTAAGGCGACCAAAGCAATGAGGACTGTTAGGATTCCACAACGTTTCAACAAGGCTTACCCCCTTTAGGGTTAGCATGTTTCTGTTCTGGTTGTCGCCGCTGAGCATCCATACACAGCACGCAACCGCTCTCTTATCCGCAATACGAATTGGTTCTACAAATTCGACTTATGTTTCGAGCAATCAGGCGAGCTACTATTACCCCACGTCCACAAGCAAAGTAACGACTAAATTAGTCCATGTCAAGTATTTTTTTGCTTCTGCGTACCTCTCGGAGCGACAACCTTACCTCCTTACGGGAAAGCTCCTCGGTCCGCATACTACTTCAACACATATAAGCACCGTTGGTTCACGTTTTGGTTCACAAAAACTCGCGCAGGGGACAAAAAACACTCGCGCACCCCTCACACTCGCAGAAACTGCGTCGCATGCGACTTATCGTCAAATCGACAACCCCCAGCCGGTCCCATGAAATGCTTGACTTGATTAAACTTCGCCCCGAGATTGACCCATGTTGATTTCAACCAATCCTGTCAACTGGGAGGTCCTGTGAAAACAGACTCAGCTTCAGACGACCACATCGGGGGAGCTTTCAAGCCGTTCGTCTCGCCGAATCAGGTTCAGAAGGAGTTCACCTTCCGGGCAATCTTCATCGGAGCAATTCTTGGTATCGTCTTCGCCGCCTCTTCGGTGTACCTGGCTCTCAAAGTTGGGATGACTGTGAGCGCTTCCATACCGATCGCCGTACTTTCAATCACCCTTTTCCGGGCGCTGGGACGCGCGACAATCCTCGAAAACAATATTGTGCAGACGACTGGCTCCGCGGGCGAGTCGATTGCCTTCGGGGTCGCTACGACCATGCCTGTCTTTCTTCTGCTCGGGCAAGATATGCAATTGACCGCGATCATCTGGATGTCACTGCTCGGTGGGATCCTCGGCGTTCTTATGATGATTCCACTCCGGCAGGCGCTGATAGTCAAGGAACACGGAAAGCTGACATACCCCGAAGGAACCGCGTGTGCCGATGTCCTGATCGTAGGTGAGGAAGGGGGATCGAACGCCAAGACCGTCTTTCTTGGATTCGGCATCGGGGCGCTTTACAAGTTCATGAATGCCGGCACGAAGCTCTGGGCCGAGATTCCTACCCGCATGCTGACCTTCTTCAAAGGGGCCTCTTTCTCCGCCGAGGTGACGCCGGAACTCATGGGTGTCGGGTATATCATCGGCCAGAAAGTATCGTCCAATATGATGGCCGGTGGAATGCTCTCCTACCTCATCCTGATTCCCGCCATCAAGATTTTCGGGGAACAGGTCGGCGGTAATATGTTCCCCGCCTCCATGCTCATCCGCGACATGACTCCGAACGAGGTCCGCAATAACTACATTCTCTATATAGGCGCGGGGGCTGTGGCTACAGGCGGCATTATCAGCCTGATCAGGTCGCTTCCGACGATTGTCTCGGCCTTCAAACGGGGGTTCCAGTCGTTCCTCGACTCTCGAAGCGGCGCGAATTCCGACAGGCAGGTCGCCAGAACGTCGCGAGACCTCCCCATGTCGGTCGTTGTATTTGGCTCAATCGGTCTTGTGCTTGCCATCTGGCTGGCGCCCATTCTGCACATCAACGCCCTCTCGGCTGTCCTCATCGTCCTGTTTGGCTTCTTCTTCGTTACCGTTTCAAGTCGCATCACAGGCGAAATTGGCTCCTCCTCAAACCCAATCTCGGGCATGACCGTGGCCACCCTGCTGATTACCTGCCTGCTGTTTCTTGCCGCCGGCTGGACAGGGGTTTCGTACCGCGCCATGGCGCTCTGTACAGCAGCGATAGTTTGCATTGCGGCATCCAATGGAGGCACAATCAGCCAGGACCTCAAAACCGGCTACCTGGTCGGCGCGACTCCCAAATACCAACAATTGAGCATCATGGTGGGGGTCATCACCAGCGCCCTGGTTATCGGTTGGATTGTGATCTACATGAACAACGCCTATACGACAATCGTCCCCGCAAGTCATCCTGACTACATTGCCACCCTCGACTCAACAGCCGAAACTCAGGCCGGCCCAGACGGCAAATCCTATCGCATCCTCCATATTACCGAACCCGTCGGTTCAGTTTTGGTCGGCAAGTATCTGGCCGATGAAACCGGACAGATCAGATTCCTTGTAGACCCTGGTATCGCAGGGACGGTTTCAGAAGTCGACGGCAAGCCCGTCAGAAAACTCGACTCTCCCAAAGCTCGACTTTTCAGCTTGATCATCGACGGCATTTTGACTCAGAAGCTCCCCTGGGGATTGGTTCTGATAGGCATTTTCCTCTCCCTCGTGATGGAACTAGTCGGGGTCTCCTCCCTCCCCTTTTCGGTCGGGCTTTATCTCCCCCTTTCAAGCTCGGTCCCGATCATGGCAGGCGGTCTGATTCGTTCGCTCGTTGACCGCAAGAGAAAGGGAAGCGCCTCGGAAGCTGAATTCTCGCCCGGCGTGCTCTTATCCTCGGGATTCATCGCCGGAGCTGCCATCATGGGCGTTGCGCTTGCCGGACTTATCGGGATTGGTTGGGAAGAGAAGATTAATTGCTCAGAATACCTGGGTACGCTCGCGGAGGCAGACTGGTTCGCAGCCATCCCATTTCTGATTCTCGGGTTCATTCTGTATCGAGTAGCGATCTCGTCGAAAAACAACGCAAAAGCGTGATTGCGACTGCTGCTTCACGGAGTCGGCAACGCGAATTGATGACAGCGACCGAACGGTTTCTCAGAATCTCTTCCGGCGGTCGACCATGTAGTTTGAGCCTGGCTTCTGCTTCGTTGCTTTCTTGAGATCGGCCATAACCTTTGCGAGCTGGCCGATATGGGTGAACGTGTTATTACTGTTAACGACCACAGCGATTGAAACGCTGAGGATTGGAAATTCCTCAATTGCCCCCCTGCGGCTGGTCGTGGTTATGAATCCCCTCTCCCTGTCATGCGGCTCATAGCGATATTCGACAAACAGGTCAAAGCACCGAATAATCCACAAGCAGACCGGATCGATCAGGTTTGACGGAATGATGAAAATGAAGTCGTCACCTGCGATATGGCCGACAAACCCCTCCCGGCACAGATCATAGACGACATCCTTGATAATCCGTGCCGTCATCTTGACCACGCGGTCCCCCCGATAATAGCCATAGTAGTCGTTGAAGGCCTTAAAATTGTCCAGATCGGCATAGCAGACTGCAAATGTTGAACCCATGGCCATCTGACGTTTTAACTCAGCCTCGATGATCGCTGTACCCGGTAGCATGGTTGACGGATTCACCGCCACATCTCGTCGATTGCGCTCGATCACCCTCCGGACACGTACCTCGACCAACCGATCAACCCATTCACCGTATATGAATTCTTCAGCCCCGCTCTCATACGCCGCCACAATCACTGTTATCGGTGGATCGGGATGGAAGAGAATGACCGGGATGATCGAAACAAGAATGTTAGCCTTGATCGTTCGCACCATGTCAATTTCACGAATGAAATCGGACTTCCCGGCGATGACGATCGCGGAGACCGGAAACCGTTGACAGAGCGTGACCAGGCTCTCGAAGGAATCAAAATAGTGAAAGTTAACGTGTTGATGCCGGAAGAACTGACGAAAGTGGAAATCTACATCGACGCCGGCCTGTCTTACCGCAAAATGATAGGACGAGCTAACCGGAGCCGCCAGATCGCTTAAACCCGGCCAGTTCCCGAGGATGGTGTTTTCGGTGTTCAGTAATGATGTAGTCACGGTCCAGCCTGGTATATATCTCCGTAGTGGATATATCGGCATGCCCAAGCATTTCTTGTACCATTCTCAAATCCGCCCCTCCTTCAATGAGATGCGTGGCGAAGGAATGCCTGAAAGTATGGGGGGTAACCCTCTTTGTTATCCCCCCGCGACGAACCATTTCCTTGATAATCTTCCACAGGCCAACCCGCGAGAATCGCCCCCCATGCCGATTCAGGAAGATCACACCTGATTCCTTCCGCAATTCGCCTTGACTCCGCTTCTGCAGACAAACCAATAACGACTGCTTGGCGCAATCACCTATGGGCACCAGCCTCTGCCTATTTCCCTTCCCCGTCACTCTTACAAACCCGGCCTCGAACTCTACGTCAGAAACTTCGAGATTGATCAGTTCTGTTATCCTCAATCCGCAGCCATAAAGTACTTCCACTATCGCTCGGTCGCGCAGTGCGTGGCTCGATGCTGGATCGACCGAATCAATGATCAGGGCAATCTCCTGAGGCGATAGATAGTCTGGATGATAGCGAGAGATCGTCGGCGCCGCGTAGACAGAAGCCGGATTCTCACCTACTATCCCCCTCTCACGCAGGTAATCGTAGAACTGTCTCAACGAAGAGATGCGACGTGCCATCGTCGCCGGCTTGCGACCGTGCGCGTTTAACACTGAGAAATATGATGCAACTTCCTTGACTCCAACATCACTTGCCTTCCTTGCCCCGCACGTACGTGCGAAATCCATAAGGTCGCGACGATATGCCTGCAGACTATTCTCGGCAAGTCCCCTCTCCAGTTTGAGAAACTGAAGGAAGTCGGCGATCCGCGCTTCAAACATCGATGATGTTCCTAGCGGGCCAGAGCCATAGCGATTACGGCACGGACATGAAGTCCGCGCTTCTCCAGTTCCCGCCTCGCCTCACCGACGGTGTGGCCGGTGGTCACAACATCATCGACCAGGATGACGGAACCACCCTGTTCGACTTGATCTGCGACGGCGAACACGCCCGATATGTTCGCGGCTCGATCTTCCACTCTGAGCTTCGACTGCGGCTTGCGCTTCTCAACCCTGTAGAGCAGGTCACGATCCACTTCCAAACCGAGTTTGCTGCCAAGCGCTTCCGCAAACAACTCTGCCTGATTATAACCTCGGGCGTGTTCACGGGTCGAGTGAAGCGGAATGGGAACGACTACCGCCCCTTCGTAGATCGCTAACCTCTCGGCGAATTGAACGAATAGTCGCTGCGCCACGAAATCGGCTGGCCCGGTTACCCCCTTGAACTTGAACTGAAGGATGATCTCTCTGAGTGGGTCAGAATACTCGCCGTAAGCGAACAGAAGAAGCGAGTCTTTCCTGCACTCCTCGCACTCTGTCCCTGCCACACTCTGTCTTCCACAGTGTAAGCATGACGGATCGCTGAGCTGCTGAATCTTCCTCTGGCAATTTCCGCAGACCAGCGACTTCTCTTCTGTGTACTCTCCACATCCCGAACAAAGGGGGGGCAGGAAGAAATCAATCCAACTCCCCGGCTCAATCCACCCCTTGATCAGTGACAGGTCCATAAGGGTTCAACCGTTCTGATGCCTCATCCGCCCAGATCCATCAGGAATTTTTGTGCCGCTTCCGCAGCGGCACCCTTTGGATCTAACTGAAGATACTCCTTGAAATAGGCTCGGGCCGAATCGACTTGCTTGATTTCCGAAAACACGATCCCCAGGTTGAAGTGAGCTATCGTATGCCTCGGATCGTCTTTCAAGACCGTCTTGAATTCCTCGATAGCCCGATTAGGCAGCCCCATACCGTGAAGACACGCCGCATAATCCGAACGAACGTCACCTGATCGACCATCAATGGCAAGGGCACGACGATAGCATTCGGCCGCCACTGGGAAATTGCCGCTATCCATCTTGTTGTTGCCGGCCATCACCAGCGATCCGTAATCCTTGGGAAGCGCTTCCAACTCCTTGGAAGACATTCCTGATTCCACACCGGGGACGTCTGGATGTCCATCCTGCGACATGTTGTTCATATTCGACTCTGGAGGTCTTGGGGGGAGTGGTTTCTCTTTGAGCAGGAAATACCCTGCCGCGACAACTGCCAGCACACTGGCTATGACAATCAAATCTCGCAGAGCAGTCGACTTCGGCGCCACCTGGGCTTTCTCTGCCTGCCTCGGCGATCGTAATGTTTCCGGGATCTTATTGCCGCAGTCAGGACAGTATTTCGCTCTCGCATCAATCGCCTGACTGCAATGTGGACACTTCAACTTATCCATCTGTCTAGACACCTCTCGCTGTTGGTTTCAGTCAAGTATATCGGATTTGAGAATCGGAGCAAACACAAGATTTCGGGAACCGGGGAAAAACCATGACAGCCTCGCGTTTCAACGGTATATTCACTCCCGTACTATGAAAGGACCTCTTATGAATATCAGGATGGGGATTGCCACGTGCGCTTTGTTTCTCGTCTGGACCCCGGCCAACTGGGGAGCAGGATATCACATCACTTCTGACTCTATACTCCGCCACATCTCTGTTCTCGCCTCCGACAGTCTCGAGGGGCGTGAAACGGGCGAGCCCGGCGAGTTGAAAGCGGCCCAGTACCTCGCCGACATGTTTAGACGAGCAGGGTTGAAACCGAAGGGGGATAGCGGCACTTACCTTCAACCCTTTGATTTCATCAAGAGGATCTCTTTCGGTCCCAAGAATAAATTGGCGGTGAATGGCGTTCCACTCCAGCTTGATGAAGACTATCAGCCTTTATACCAATCTGCCAGTGTCCCATTCTCGTTTTCCGAAGTTGTTTCAGTCGACTATGGCATCATCACTGGCGACAGCACGTACAATGATTACTCCGGGAAAGATGTCAGTGGAAAGGCTGTGTTGATCAAGCGTTTCGCCCCTCCTGCGGAGAACAATCCGCACGTCGACTTCGACAAGTATAGCTCCCTCACCGATAAAATCATCACCGCTGTCAACCGGAAAGCCGCAGGCATCGTTTTCATCACGCCGGATGACAAAGATGACACCCTCCCCTCGATAGGCGCCGCAAACATCACTCCCAAAGAGATTCCGATTTTGTTCCTTCGTCGAAAGGGAGTCGAGAAGCTTGGCCTCAACCTGATCAACCCAGAAATGCACAGAGCCGAAGGCGAGGTTGAACTGATTAAGGAGCACGGTATCGGTCGCAACGTCATCGGTTACATTCCTGCGGCGAGTGACACCGCCATCTTGATTGGCGCCCACTATGACCACCTCGGATTCGGCGGCACGGCGTCCAGGTACCGGGGTCCCGACAAGAAGATACACTTTGGCGCTGACGATAATGCCTCTGGAACGGCCGGGGTCGTCGAGCTGGCTCGCTACTTCTCCTCAATCAGAGATCAGTTGAAGCACTCGTTGCTCTTCACCGCTTTTTCTGGCGAGGAAAAGGGGATTTTGGGGTCGAGCTATTTCGTAAAGAACATGACGATCGATGCCGGCAAAATTCGCATGATGGTCAACATGGACATGATCGGTCGTCTGCGTGATCAGGAGAACGGGCTCGCAGTTTTCGGAACCGGTACGGCCGTCGAGTTCAAGTCGTACTTTGACAGCCTGAAAGTCGATTCCCTGAAGCTCACTTTTCGCGAACCCGGTACCGGGCCCTCTGACCACACTGCCTTCTACAATTCGCAAATACCTGTATTACATCTATTCACGGGCGCTCACTCAGATTATCACACGCCGGACGACGTGATCGGCAAGATAGACGTGATCGGCGCCGCGCGAGTCGTCACAATGCTTGCCGACGTCATCAGTCACTTCGACCAACTCAATCACCCGCTCACATTCCAAAAGACCAAAGACCCCGACGAAGGCAAACGCCGCTCCTCCTACTCTGTCACCCTCGGTGTCATGCCCGACTATGTGGCGCAGGTCAAGGGGCTTAAGGTCGACGGAGTCTCCCCCGACCGTCCTGCTGAGCGCGCCGGCATCAAACGAGGGGACATAATCATAAGGCTGGGTGATTACACGATCGATGATATCTACGCGTACATGAACTCTCTTGGGAAATTTCGCAAGGGGGATAGCACTTCGGCCACAGTCTGCCGTGGCTCAGATACGCTCAGTGTGACCGTTCGGTTTTAGATGGCAAACTGCGAGTCTTGACGCCTGCGGACTCTGGGGAGGGCGGCTGGCAAGTAGTTATTCGCTCGGCTCATGCCCCCGTGCACGTCGCACTGAAATAACCCCCTTGACCTTCTTGACCTTGTCGATGATCCGATTGAGGTGCGAGAGATTCGTCACTTCCACAACGAACTTCCCTTCTGCGGTTGTGTCGTGCGAGTACATTTCCGCCCCTCGCACGTTCGTATTCGAATCGGCGATAGCCTCGGTGACATCGCGCAGCATGTTGCGACGATCCTCAACGATCATGACCAATTGCACCACAAAGGATTGATCTTTGCCCGTATCCCAGCTCACGGCGATCTTTCTCTCTGGATACTGATTGCCGATTTCGATCGCCAGTGGGCAATCATGCTGATGGATGGTCACTCCTCGACCACGGGTGATGAAACCGACAATCTCGTCCCCGGGCACCGGCTGGCAACATCCCGCAAAGCGGAACATCATGTTGTCCAACCCCTGAACCTTGATCCCTTTTGAACCGCGAATCTTGTCGATGACTTTGCCGACAAAACCAGTCTCGTCCTTCTTCACCTCAGGTTGGATCAGGTTGAGAATCGCGCGTGCCGCAAGCGAGCCATTCCCAATCGCCGCAAAGAGCTCATCAACCGTCTTTCGATCCAATTGTTCGGCGTACTCCTGGAGCTGCTCCTCTGGCGGCAGCTTCAGGTGAATCTCCTTGAGTTTTCTCTGCACGATTTCTCGCCCCAACGCTACCGACTGCTCGAATCCGACCTGCTTCAGCCAACGCTTAATCCGAGTCCGGGCGCTTGGCGTCTTGACCAGCTTGAGCCAGTCATGTGACGGCGTTCGATTGGGATTGGTGATGATCTCGACCTCATCCCCTGACTTCAAGTGCGTGGAGAGCGGCTGAAGACGTCCGTTGATCTTCGCCCCCGAGCAGTGAATTCCGACCTGGGTATGAATCTGAAACGCGAAATCGAGCGGCGTCGCTCCGCGCGGGAGATGAATCAGCTTCCCATTTGGCGTGAACACGAAGATGTCCTCGGAGTACAAGTCCATCTTCAGGTACTCAATGAACTCCGAGGGATTGGTCATATCCTTCTGCCATTCCAGAACATCCCGCAGCCAGATCATC
This sequence comes from uncultured Ignavibacteriales bacterium, assembly GCA_964540105.1. Taxonomy (GTDB): domain Bacteria; phylum Zixibacteria; class MSB-5A5; order GN15; family FEB-12; genus DATKJY01. The sequence continues at coordinate 297,972 of CAZILL010000003.1, forward strand.
TGACGGTCATCGCGGCTCATCTGCTGTCGACCTTCTTTGTACAGCCAGTGTGCTGCAATGCCGTTCTCGGCGATGTGGTGCATCTGGTGCGTCCTGATCTGGATTTCGACCATTTTATTTCGCGGCCCTATGACAGTCGTATGCAGCGAGCGGTACCCATTCGGCTTGGGATTGGCGATGTAGTCATGGAATCGACCGGCCACCGGCTTCCACATGGCGTGAATAATCCCCAGGGTGTGGTAGCACTCTCGCTCCGTGTTCACAATCACCCGGATCGCAAAGAGATCGTAAATCTCCTCGAAAGGAACCTTGCGCACCTGGATCTTTCGATAAACAGAGTCCAGATGCTTGGCTCGGCCGCTGACTGTCCCGACGATACTGTCCTTGCCGAGCGACTCTTTGATCGGGGTAACCACTTCATGAATATACGACTCCCGCTCTTCGCGCTTTTCCTTGATCTTCTCGGCCAGATCCTGGTAGACTTCCGGTTCCAAATACTTGAACGACAAATCCTCGAGCTCTATTTTCGCCTTGTTAATTCCAAGCCGATGTGCCAGCGGGCAATACACGTCCCGAGTCTCTTTGGCGATTCGAATCTGTTTTTCCGGCGGCAGATGTTCGAGCGTTCGCATGTTGTGCATCCGGTCCGCCAGCTTGATCAGGATCACCCGGATATCCTTGGCCATACTCAGCAGCATCTTGCGAAAGTACTCGGTCTGTTGTTCTTCGAAAGAATTGAAATGCACGGCCCCGATTTTCGTCACCCCGTCCACCATCTCCGCAACTTCATCTCCGAACTCCCGCCGTATATCCTCGAGCGTGTACGACGTATCTTCCACCACGTCATGAACCAAACCCGCGGCTATGGTCGTTGAATCCATGTGCAGTTCCGCGAGCATGAACGCAACCTCCAGACAATGCTCGATGAATGGCTCACCCGACTGACGTTTCTGCCCTTCATGAGCCCTGTCGGAAAACTCGTACGCCTTTCGTATCAACGGAATGTCAACGTTCGCGTTGTACGCCTCGACCCGGATGATGAATTCAGCAAGGTTCACTCGGACTCCGCTCTCTCTTTGCCGCGAACCAGTTGACGCACCTTGGCATACTTGACTATGACCATGACGGCCGAAAGGATTGAAAAGAGAAATCCCTCCCAGCCGTCACGAAAGCCCTGACGACAGATATAGTACTTGATGAACGCTGCCGGTGGTCGGAGCATCAGATCAAACCAGCTTCCCTTAGCTCCACGCTGAAGAGCAACCTGTGCACCCAACGTCGTATATCGATCCTGCTTCTGTAGATAGCACTCTAAAGTGGGAAAACTGTAGTGCAAGAGCACGCCGCCCAACTTCCCTGTCGCACCGTCCACAATCAGCCTCTCGTGAACAATCGACTCGTCAAAGTCCCCGTATCCCTTGCGGAACAGTCGCGTAACAAATTCGCCGTGCCACCCTCGAAGGAACAACCATCTCCCAAGAAAATTCGTCCTCCGCATAATCGAATAGCCATGCACTTCGCTCGGCTCAGAAGTCACCCGGGCGATCTCCTTTGCCAACTCTGGGGTAACAACCTCATCGGCGTCCAAAGAAAGTATCCAATCGCCTCTGGCTTTCCCCACCCCTTCTCTCTTAGCCTGCCCAAAACCGCTCCAAACTATGCTATGCACTATGCTGCCGAACTCCTTCGCAATCTCAACAGTGTTGTCTGTCGAGCCGCTATCAACGACCACTATTTCATCCGCCCAGCGCACCGCTTCAAGGCATCTTCGGAGATTCTGCCCCTCGTTCTTTGTGATGACTACTATGGAGAGGCGTGTCATCTTGTTGCACTCCGTTGAGATTCCAGCAAGTCCACCATGCTTCCGAACACCTGTTCGACAGTAATGTCAAATATATTGTCGTCATTACGAGAAATTACTGCTCCTCCCTCCTGCCCGAAGGGGCGCCACGCCTGAAAATTCCACATTGCGCCACTATAAAGTCCGACAACTGCAACTCCAAACGATCGCGCAACATGAACGAGCGATGTGTCCGGGCTGATGAGTAAGTCCAGTTTCGAGATCACTGCGCACGCTTCCATGAGGCTCAGATCGGGCGGAACAACATACACACCCGACGAGAACCGTGCCGCCAGTGAGCTTGCGCGATTCCGATCCCTATTCGTACAGATGAGAATCACTTCAGCTGAGGGAAATCCCTTCAGGATCCTCCCCACCAGGGCAACTGAATTCTCAAACGCCCACACGCGAGTTGGCGAGCCGCTCGAAATATTGTAACCAATCATCAGTGTTTTAGGCGACGCCTTGCCAAGCCCTTCAAGGAACCTTGTCGCTTTGCGCTCCGATGCCGCGCTTATGAACGGAGCCGCGTAGCAGTTTACCGCCTCATCGTCAATACCGAAGGCCTGAAGGAGCGTCAATGTGTCCTGAATGATGTGCGTTGCCTTTTCCAGCTTGGGATCACAGTGAAAGTCATAGAACTCCCGAAATCTCGGCTTTCCCATCGCGAATCTCGGCTTTCCCGGCGCGCAGAGCTGTGACAGGAAGAGGGTCGTCACTGAATCCTCTCGTATCATATCGATGACACAATCGAACTTCTCACGCCGAATCCTTCGCACTTCACTGATGTCTTTGAAAAGGTTCTTGCGGTAGAGGAATATTCTCTCAAATCGCGGGTCTTCTGCGATCAGTTCGACATTTCGAGGGGACGCCAGAATCGAGAGCCGTATATGCGGATATCGGCTCTTAAGCCCGTCAAACACCGGCAGGGAGATCGCCATATCGCCGATCTTGTCCGGTCGCAAGACCAGGACCTTTGACATTCCTCGCGCATCAAGCGAGCCTATGGCTCGCTTCGATCGTTTGAGAAATATGCGCGCCAGATTGAACACGATCCCCTTCAACCCGTGTTCCGCTCGCTTTATCTTATCCACGCTGACGCTCGGCTCGAATCTCGGTTTGTAAATAGGCCTCCACCCTGTTCAGCATGTCTCCTATCGTGAAGTGACGCAAGAACCTTTCGCGGAGTCTCGACCCGATCTCAATCCCATTCATCGCATCCCCTAATAGTTCTTCAATCGTTTCTGCCAGCTCCGCCGCATTCCCGAACTGAACCAAACCGCTATAATCTGCTCCGAGCACCTCCGGGATCCCGCCCACGCGACTGGCGACAACCGGCAATCCTGATCTCATTCCTTCAAGTATCGCAATCCCGAATGGTTCTTCAACTGAAGGATGAATCATCAGGTCGGCTCCGTCGAGCTCGTCTCTGAGATCGGATAGCATCCCCGCAAACAGCACTCGATCTACAATCCCGTAGCCGGCAGCCATCTTCCTCAGATCAGCCTTCAGCGGACCGCTCCCGCACAAGAGGAAATGCAGGCGCGGAATCCTGGTCTTAAGCAGGGCGGCTGCTTCGATGAGATATCTATGCCCCTTCTGCTCCACAAACCGCGCGACCGTTACTGCGACTATCGAGTCCGGTTGAAGTCCGTACTTATCCTTCAGCCGTCTTCTTGCGCTCTCCCTATCCAAATCGGGCTGCTGGTCGGGTATTCCGATCGGAATGACTTGTACAACCGCAGGGTCAATGTACCCAGTTCTGGTGATCTGTTCCTTGAGCGACTGCGATGGCACAATTACCCCCTGCACCAGTCGCGGGGTCAGCCACCGGTGCGCGAGACTATCTCTCGTGATATCCAATCCAACCGACCAGATGACTCGCACACGGTCGCTCAGCTTAGCGGCTAATCCTCCCAGCCGAACATCCTTGTTGAAATTAACAATAACCGCGTTGACTTCGTTTCTCTGCAAATAGCGGCGCAGGGTTCCAATCGTAAAGGGATCGAAGTCCCCCGATATTCGAAGGGGCATGAGATGGACATTCCGATCAGTCCTTTCAATCCTCTCAAACAACGCCGAGTCTGCCCGTCCGGCGACAGTCACAAAGTGATCCCGCTGCGCCAGACCGCTGGCCGTCAGGCGGATCCACTCCTCCATCCCGCCGAAAGTCTCCATTTCAATCGAGTCGAGAAATAGAATCTGCATCGCTACTCCCGGAACTGCATCGCGTAGAGTCGCGAATAGAGACCGCTCTTTCGCATCAACTCGCCATGCGTACCACTCTCCGAGATTACTCCTTCATTGAGAACCATGATTCGATGGGCGTTCTTGATGGTCGATAATCGATGGGCGATCACCAGGACCGTTCGGTTGGCCATCAACCGATCGATCGCCTCCTGAACCAGCATCTCAGATTCGGTATCCAGCGATGACGTCGCTTCATCGAAAATCAGTATCTGCGGATCTTTCAACAGGGCGCGCGCGATCGCGATTCTCTGCCGTTGACCGCCCGAGAGCATCACCCCGCGGTTCCCCACTCTCGTGTCGTACCCCTTCTCGAATTGGCCGACAAATTCATGGGCGTTGGCCATAACCGCCACTTCTTCGATCTTCGATCGTGGAACCCCATTCAGGCCGTACGCTATGTTATTACCTATCGTGTCGTTGAAGAGCAAGGTCTCTTGCGTGACAATTCCCATAAGCCCGCGCAGCGATGACAGTGTCAAGTCGCGTATGTCATGCCCATCAATAAGCACACTCCCCTGCTGCGGGTCATAGAAACGCGGCAGTAGATCAAAGAGCGTCGACTTGCCCGCCCCCGAAGGACCGACCACGGCCACGACTTCCCCGCGCCTGACCTCGAAGGAAATGTCGCGCAGCACCGGCTCGTTTACGTTGTAACTGAACGACACGCTGTTGTATCTGATTGAATCCCTGAATTGCGTCAGATTTACAGCATCCTGACGAACGACAATCCGCTCGGGCGTGTCGACCACTTCAAACACCCGATCTGCAGCTGCCATTCCCTCCTGCAACTGCACATGAATTTGACTCAGCGACTTCACCGGCTTAATCATGGAGAACATCGCCAGCACGTAGGTCATGAAATCGCCTGCCTGCAACTCTCCTGTTCCGGCGATAATCCGCGATCCCGCGTACATGAGAATGATGATCCCTGCCAATGTGGCCAGAATGTCATTGATCGGAGACGCCAGATGGCGAATGCGTGTCATCCGAAGCAATGCTCGGAAGTACGCGTACGTTGCCTTGAAGAATTTCTCTGTTTCAAAGTGTTCCATGGAGAAAGCTTTGACTATCCGCACGTTATTTACGGATTCCTCCAGAACCGACGCCACATCGGCCATACGCTCCTGACTTCGCTCGGAGTGCCGTCGCAACGTCTTACCGATAAACCAAATGAATCCGAAGATGACTGGTAGCACAACCATAGCCAGAATCGTCAGTTTCCAGCTCAGAATGAGCAGGGATGCAAACAGCATCAAAACAAAAAGAGTGTCGGTGATGAGATTATTGAATCCGAGATTTATCGCTTCGTTCAACACCACGACATCATTTGTAATGCGCGACATAACCTGTCCTGTGCGTCTACTGCTGAAGTAGTCCAGAGAGAGACGCTGGTATTTGTCGAACAGCATGTTGCGAAAGGACCTCATCACGGACTGCTGTACAAACGCCATGTAGAACCCCTGCAGATACAAGAAGAGGTTCTTAGCCAGCACAATAGCGAGAATCACGACACAGAACTTTACCAGTGTCCCCTGCCGAGTATCAGCGGACACCAGGTAGTCGACAAACCCCCTCATGCTTTCCTTCAGACTGTCCACAAGAGCCGCTATGCTCCCCCACATCCCTCCCTGATCCTGCAGGACAGTGGATGGGGGATTCAACGGTAACGTGATTCCGCTCGCGTCAGGGGAAAGCGGTAATCTGTCACTTTGGAAAAGTGTCGTGAGCAGCGGACCTACCATCCAGATCAGTAAGCCCGAAAACAGCGCCGTCAAAGCCGCAGACGTTGATGCGACCGCCAGTTGCACCCAGTACGGACGCAGTGCTCCGAATGTTCGACGATATATGTTCAACTGCTTGTTCCTCCTGTGGATGAAACAGACGACCGCGCACTAATGATCATACATTGTCGAAAATTTGTCAATCGAGAGCGGGCTTCAGTCTCGCCTGGGCCGGATACGCTGCGCATCTCTGGGAATCGTGACCTCAAAGCGGTCAATCGGAACTGAGACACGCGAGCGCACCTCTCTTCGGCGAGCGCGAAGAGTGAATTTCTCACCGTTCGAAAACGTAAGCTCATCCACCAACCAATCCCCATTCGGTCTGTCGTATGCGATCTGAAAGCGCCAGTCGCACCCGCGACGCGTCACCGAGTAGAGTCGCCGCGATTGCCGCGACGAATCAACGGTCATCTCAAAGGCAGAATCAAGCCGCATGGAGTCCGGAAGTCTCGAAAACAGGGACAAAAGATTGATCGAAAGTGACCCCTTCGCGCAACTCGACGAGTTCACTATGTCGGTCACGGATTCCTCCACGTACTCGTTCGATGTCGGTAAGTAGACTTGCAGGGTTTCTGACGTCAACCGCCCTCGCAGTGCCCCTTTTCCCAGATAGGCTCGCCCCGCAATTGACATGACCGAATCCGTGCGCAGAAGCTCAAGGCGAACCGATGTCGGCTTCCCATCCTGGCGTAGCTTTGCGTCGAACAGGTACCCGTCGGCAACTACACGGCCCTGAGCCGACTGCGATGTCTCATCGTTAACTCCGCCGCCCCGCCCACCACCAGTACATCCCACCATAACCGCAGCTCCGACCACGGTAAAGCAACGAATAAATGTCTTCACAACCTACTTAACCTATCCGCACGCCCGCGAACAGATGTACAAAGAATGCAATTGCCGGGCTGAGAACGACCGAAAACGCTCCCATGACAATGAAGATCATTAGGATGAAAGGAGCAAATTGGTCAAAACGACTCATTGCCTCACCCATCTCCGGCGGCAGGAGATTCCTGAGGATGTGCGATCCATCGAGGGGAAATAACGGTATCAGATTGAAGCACGCGAGTGACACATTGATCCTGACGGACACAATAAGGAACATGCTGAGGAACTCAGGCACTTCAACCGACAGTCCGGCCGTATAGCGGAAGATCAAGCCGAATATAATCGCCAGGCCGAAGTTCGACAGCGGCCCCGCCGCTGAAATCCAAAGGTCAGCTGTCCGCGGATTCCGCAGATTGAGCGTATTCACGGGAACCGGTTTGGCCCATCCGAAATAGAACCGAGAAACAAAGAGCATTATCGTCCCAAGAAAGTCCAGATGCGCCAGCGGATTGAGTGTCAAACGGCCCATGTCCTTGGCGGTATTGTCGCCGAACTTGTAGGCAGTATAGGCGTGAAAAAACTCATGCACAGTGAGAGAAAAGAGAATCGCCGGCGCCGCTATTATCGCTCTTTGTATGAAGTCCTGTCCCACTCAGTCCGTCCCTGTCCCTTTCGATGTGCCTGTCGACCGCTTCACTACTGAAACACTCGGCGATCCGGCATCGTAGAACCGCCACAGCATGTCGCAGCCCTTCCGTATTCCGACCCGAGGACCACTCGCAACACAGTGAACCCCTGTTCCTCGGTCCTCAAGATACAGCCTTCTGCCCGTCAGATCGAGTCCATTATGTTCCTTCGTCAGGCCAAACGCCCGACAAAACTTCCCTGGTCCGCTCAACATCCGTGACCCCTGAGTTCTCGACGCACGAGCCATGAGTTCAATCCCATCCACCGGTTCTGCGGCGCGCAGCAATATAGCCGCCGGAAAACCTCTCGCCTCGGTCACGAAGTTTAGACAATAATACATGCCATAGATGAAGTAAATGTAAGAACGCCCGGGTGGGCCATACATGATCTTATTCCGCTCCGTTAACCCCACCGACGCATGACACGCCGGGTCAGCTTCCCCGATATACGCCTCGACCTCTACGATTCTGGCCGAAATCGTCCCGCGCTCGATTCGATGGACAATATGCATACCGAGAATCTCTTGGCAAATCTCCAGTGTCGGGCGATTGTAGAATGAACGTGAAAGCTTGCGGGATCTGCGCGAACTCATCACCACGGATACATCAATCGTCGCAACCACCGGCAATCTGCGGCAACTGTGCCTCTGCGGCGTCGAAGTCGTAGCCGACATGCTCAGGGGCGTGTGCATCGGAACCAAGATGAATCACGTCCACCCCTGCGCGACGTGCCGCGTTGATAATCCCGACTTGTGGATAATAGCTGGAGAAACCCTTGCGTGCTGCCGCCGTATTGATCTCAAGAGCCGTTCCTGATTCCTTCAGAGCGGCAAAAAGCTCGTTCAAATGCGGTCGGTGTGCATCAGAGACAGACTTGCCGTAGAACTTCTCGCCGTATTTCTTGTAGTAGTCCAGATGCGCAAGGGTATCGAAAAGGCCCGTCTGCGCCGCTCTCTTAGCCTCTGAAAAGTACTCAGACGCCATCGCCTCAACAGTATATCGCTCGAAGCAGCTCTCATAGCTGTGCGAACAGCAGAAACAGACACTCCCCAGTTCGTGAATCCCGCACAGCATATACTCAAAATCATACAGCTTCCTGAGTTTCCGCACTTCCTCTTCGCACCCCGGATACCACCCGAACTCCAGGCCCAACCTGACATACAGCCCCATCGGGTAATATCGGGCATGGGCATTCTCGACATCCTTTACATACTCCGCCAGATTCTCAGTTCGGGCTGGCAGCTTCTCCCCCTTCACTGAGATGAAATTCGCCGAAGCATCAGCCGACCTCGGATTCGCGTCATAGTGTGTCGTAAAGCAAAGCTCCGCCAGATTCCTCTGTAACGCCGCCTCACAGTACTCACCAATACTTCCCGCAGCGTCTACCGAGTAATCGCAATGACAGTGATAGTCCGCCAGCCCGCTCACCTCCAATGGCTCCAGCTGCATCTTCTTATGCAAAACTCTCTCCTATCAGAAATGGGTTCGATCGTCGCTCTGCCCCGACTGTTGTACGCGGACCATGCCCGGGAAAGCATACCACCCCGTCCGGCAGTGTCAGAATTTTTCTCTGTATCGAATCAAGCAGCAGCTCGGTTGAACTCCCGGGAAAGTCCGTGCGACCGACTGACCCCTGAAACAGCGTGTCTCCGCAAAAAAGGATTCCCTGCTCTTCTTCCAAATAGCACATTCCCGCCGGCGTATGCCCCGGCGTCGCCAGCGCTATCAAATGGATCGAGCCGCAGAGAACGCTCTCCTCATCCGCGAGCAGTCGATCCGGCGCCGGTGCCGTGACTGAATAGCCGGTCATCGCAGACATATTCACCGACGGGCTCGTCAGTAACTTCTCCTCCCCTTTCCCCACGAACACCGGAACCCCGAATTCGCTCTTCACGTCCGCAACTGCTGCAATATGATCTCCGTGGCCATGCGTCAACAGTATTCCCTTTGGCGTCAACCCGCACTTCCTGACGGCCTTGATTATCGCCTTCCCGTCATCTCCCGGATCGATTACAACTCCGTCCTGAGTTTCAGTATCCCAATATAAATAGCAATTGACCTCGAACGGCCCGACCACTACGATCTGCATCTTCTTTGACATGGTGCAAACATACAATACCGACCACATTTGTCAACGTCATTCTCCCCACCCTGAGAGCGCGTGCTATCTCAATGTTGCATCTCGTCTGTTTCAGGGCTTGTTGGAAAAGATCTCGAAAACCTGCTGAGACCCTTTCCCTTCCTCCCACCGGGGAGAAATTGCCTGAAGGGCGATTAAGGGGAGTTCCTGAACGAGCCCATCAACAGGGATGTGATGCGACGTCTACGCCTCTAAAACCTTTACGACTTCTCCTGTCGCGATCCCCTCACCTCACTCTCAAGCGTGGGCAAGCGGTACGGGTCGCAGAACTGAAGGAGTGGACTCTTCCTCCACAGGAGAGCAGATACGCAATGTGGAGAAAGGCCAGTACTAATGCTTCACCAAAAACTCGCGTTTGATCGGGCCGGCCTTGACGATCTCAGGAGGGCAGCCGTCACGGAATTTCTTGAAGTTCTCAATGAACAGCGACGCCAATTGCAAGTACTTCTGCTGAAAGGCCTCGTGGTCATCCCAGGTGTTGATCGGGTTGAGAACTTTGTCCGGTACGCCCTCACACGATCGGGGAACCTGGAAACCAAACACGGGGTCGGCGTAGTATTCGACGTTCTTAAGTTTCCCCTCAAGAGCGGCGTTGAGCAAAGCACGGGTGTGGTGGATGCTCATGCGTTTGCCGATGCCGTACTGCCCGCCGGTCCAGCCGGTGTTGACCAACCAGCATGTGGCATTGTGCTTGAGTAGTTTTCGTTTCAGCATTTCGGCGTAATAGTAGGGGTGGTGCACCATAAATGGAGCGCCGAAACACGCGCTGAAAGTGATTTCGGGCTCCTTGCCCAGATCAACTTCGGTGCCGCTTACTTTGGACGTATAGCCGGAGATGAAGTGGTACATGGCCTGATCAGGGGTAAGGCAGGCGATCGGAGGCATGACACCGCTTGCGTCGCACGTCAGCAGGATAACGTTACTCGGATGTCCGGCCATTTTCGACGGGACAGAATTGGCTATGAATTCAAGCGGATAGGCGGCGCGAGTGTTCTCCGTAAGGGAGCTGTCATCGAGATCAAGCTGACGGGTGACCGGATCAAAGACAACGTTTTCGAGAATGGTGCCGAAACGCCGCGTACAGGAGTAGATTTCCGGCTCGGCGCTGGACGAGAGGTTGATGACCTTCGCGTAGCACCCCCCCTCGAAGTTGAAAATGCCGTCATCGCTCCAGCCGTGCTCGTCATCTCCCACAAGAAACCGATTCGGATCGGCGGACAGCGTGGTCTTACCGGTGCCGGAGAGACCGAAGAACAGAGCGACGTCGCCACTCCTGCCGACGTTGGCAGAGCAGTGCATGGTCATGATGCCGTCAAGGGGGAGTAGGAAATTCAAGAGCGTAAAGACGGACTTCTTGATCTCTCCGCCATAGCCTGAGCCGCCAATGATGCAGAGTTTTTGGTCGAAATTGAGAAGGATAAACGTGGGAGAAATCGTAGTATCAATCTCTGGCACACCGCGAAACGACGGGATCGAGAGGACGGTGAATTGCGGTACAAACTTGCGCAGCTCGTCATGATTGGCGGCGTGCAGAAACATGTTTCGGGCGAAGAGGCTATGCCAGGCGTACTCGGTGATGATGCGGACGGGGAGGCGGTAGTTCGGGTCTGCGCCGCCGTAGCAATCCTGCACGAATAGGTCGCGCCCTTGCAGGAAGCCCTGCAGGCGACTGTAGACTAAGTTGAATTTATCGACGTTGAACGGACGGTTGTATTGTCCCCACCAGATCTTGTCTTCGGTTGAGGCCTCGCGCACGATGAATTTATCGTTGGCGGAGCGTGCGGTGTGTTTGCCCGTGTTCAGAACAATCGGACCCTGATGCGCCAGCTTTCCCTCGGATCGGAAGATGATCTCCTCGATCAGGGGTTCAGCTGGAAGATTCCAGTAGACAGTGTGCAGGTTGGTCAGACCGTGGTTGATTAGATCGTAGTCGGCTTTGACAGCGGTCGCTTGTTTCAGGGCCGGAGTCTTCAGATCGAGAATATAGTGGCTCATTTCCAGTCTCTCCTCATTTTGCGGTCCCCAATGTAGATTTCATTCGGGGATTCGGGGTCGAGCGCCCACTTGATGCGGGCGACCCCCTCCATGATCTCTTTCACCGTCCCGCAGTAGCTTAGGCGCAAGTGCCCCTCCACGCCGAACTCCTTACCCGGAACAGTGACCACGAGCGCTTTGTCCAACAGGAATTGCGAGAGCTTGACGGAGTCTTTGTTGTAGGCGCTGAAATCGGGAAGGCAGTAGAAAGTGCCATCGGGTGGGATAAGGCGGACGCCCGTGAAGGCGTTCAACTCGTTGATCATGACGTTGCGATTGTTCTCCAGCGTAAGGCGCAGACTCTCGACGCTGCTCTGGATGCCGTTGAGAGCTCCCGCCGCCCCCTCCTGAAGAAGGACCGACGGACAGGACATGTTCTGTGCCTGCACGTTGACCATCGCGGCGGTGACTTTAGTGTTGGCGATGGTCCAACCGATGCGAAAGCCGGTCATGGCGTACATCTTGGAGACGCCGTTCAGGACGATAATTCGAGATGAATCGCTGTTGTCTCTTGCGTACTTGTAGCAGGAAGCGGCGGTCTTGCCATCAAAGACGAGTTTGTGATAGATATCGTCCATGATGAGATAGATCCCCTTCTTCTCACTGAACTCGACGGCTTCGCGGATGAAGTCCTCTGAATAGACAGCGCCGGAGGGATTGTTGGGGCTGTTAATGACGATCACTTTCGTATATGAACTGACCGCAGCAATGATATCTTTCATGCGAGGATGGAACCGTCCGTCCTCAGATCTTACGATCACAGGCTTACCGTAGACCATCTTGACGATCTCAGGGTAGCTGACCCAGTAGGGAGCGGGAATGATCACTTCATCCTGGGGATTGACCAGAGTCATCATGAGGTTATAGAAGGAGTGCTTGGCGCCGTTGGAGACGATCACGTTTTCCGGACCAACAATCTTGCCGTAGTTTTCCTCTGTGTAACGAATGATCGCCTTAACCAGCGAGGGAATCCCCTCGGTGGGAGTATAGCGGATGTCGGCGGTGGTGAGTTTGGCGGCGCAGCTGAGCAGGGCGTCCATTGGAACTTTGCTCTTTGGTTCGCCGGCTCCGAGGTGAATGACCGCCTCTCCTTTTTCACGCAGAACGCGCGCCGCCTCGTTGAGACGAAGGGTCGGTGATTCGTGAATCTCGCGAGCGAGTTGACTTATGCTCATGGTATCTACTCTATCCTCTCATGAGTGTGGCAATAGCGGACACATCGACGATGTCGTCGGCGCTGCAGCCGCGGGAAAGGTCGTTAGCCGGCTTGGCCAGACCCTGGATGATCGGACCGGTGGCAGTTCCTCCGGCAAGCCGTTGGGTTAGCTTGTAGCCAATGTTGCCAGCATCGAGGTCGGGAAAGATCAGGACATTGGCATCGCCGGCGATACTCGAATTGGGGGCTTTACTCTTCGCGACTTCGGGGACAATTGCAGCGTCAAGCTGGAATTCGCCGTCGACTTTGAGGTCGGGGTGCTCGCGCTTGAGAATCTCGAGGGCAGCGAGGACCTTGTCGACGTCGGCATGCTTGGCGGAACCCTTGGTGGAGAATGAAAGAAGCGCGACTTTCGGTTCCTGACCAAGAAGGAACTTCATCGTTTCAGCCGTGGAGACTGCAATTGAGGCGAGTTGCTCGGCTGTTGGTTGAGGGACAACCGCGCAGTCGCCGAACATGAAGACTTTGTCATGGGTGTCGCGATACTTCGGAATCGTCATCAAGAAAGAGCTGGAGACTGTATTGATCCCGGGTTTCAGGCCGATGACCTGAATCGCGGCTCGAAGCACATCGCCCGTAGTGTGAATAGCGCCCGCAACAGACGCGTCGGCGCGGTCGTGTCGAACCAGCATAGCGCCAAAGTACAACGGGTCGGCGATCGCCTTGCGGGCTTCTTCTTCGGTGATTCCTTTGTCTTTGCGCCGTTCCATAAATTCGGCGACGTAGCCGTTGTAGTCGGGGGAATGCGCGGGGTTGATGACTTCGACCTTTCCGAGCTGAAGACCGTGTTCTTTGGCGAGGCGTTCAATTTCTCTTTCATCGCCGAGGAGCGTGACTTTCGCGATTCCGTCGGAAATAAGTTTGCGGGTCGCCAGAATGGTGCGCGGTTCGGTCCCCTCGGGGAGAACCACGCGCCGCCCCTTGGTCTTGGCTTTATCTTTTATGCTCGATACGACATTCATTGTGCCACTCCTGCCGCCCGAAAGGCGGGCAATGGTTACATGGGCTTGCTATACAAACTGATCCTTCAAATCAGGATCGGACAAAAAGGCCTCGATAAAAGGGTCAATGTCACCGTCCATTACCGCCTGCACATTTGATGTCTCGTGCGAAGTGCGATGATCTTTGACCATATTATACGGATGAAAGACATAGGAGCGAATCTGTGAACCCCATTCGATCTTCTTCTTGGTCTTCTCAAATTTCTCCATCTTCTTGGCATCTTCCTCGCGCTGGAGCTGATAGAGGCGCGACTTGAGGACCAGAAACGCGGACTCCTTGTTCTTGTGCTGGCTCCGCTCGGACTGGCAGGTGACCACAATGCCCGTCGGGAAGTGCGTGATGCGAATAGCCGACGAAGTCTTGTTGACGTGCTGGCCGCCGGCTCCTGAGGAGCGGTAGGTGTCAATGCGAATGTCGTCGTCCTTGATTTCAATGTCGACATTATCGGAGACAACCGGGAACACATGGACCGAGACAAACGAGGTGTGGCGGCGCGAGTTGGCGTCGAAGGGGGAGATACGCACGAGGCGATGGACCCCCATTTCGGCTTTCGTGAAACCGAAGGCGTAGTCCCCTTTGAGTTCCATCGTGGCCGATTTGAGCCCGGCTTCGTCACCGGGCTGATAGTCGATCAGCTCGACCTCAAAGCTGCGGCGCTCGGCCCAGCGGTTGTACATGCGGAAGAGCATCTCGGCCCAATCCTGCGATTCGGTTCCGCCTGCGCCCGGGTGGATGGTCATGATCGCGTCGCGGGCGTCGTCAGGGCCGGAGAGAAGGGTCGCAAATTCAAGTTTATGAAGGCTCTCGTCAAGGGTCGTGACCGAGCCTTCGAGTTCGCGCAGCTCGCGGGAGTCCTCGCCGACCATATCCGAAAGCTCCTTGAGGTCATCGAGCTCAGTGGCCAGCTTGCGATGCGAATCGATCCATTTCTTGTGCTGGGAGATCTCTTTGAGGACACCCTGAGCATTCTGATTGTTATCCCAGAAACCGGGCTGGGCGGTCTTGTCCTCAAGCTCAGCTACTTTGGCCTGTCGGGCGTCGAGGTCAAAGATACCTCGCTAACTTGTCGAGGCGGGTCTTCAGTTCAGGCAATTTCGTTTTCAGTTCCGCAATCATCGTCGTCTCCACCGTGCCGGTTTGAGAAATAAAGCACAAGTATAGAACGTTTTATGCCAGAGGTCAACCAGAATTGCGGCTGGGAAATGGGGCAATTTTTTGACCACAGCATCTTTCAGCCGTGGCGTCATACCTGCCCCTTCCTCAAGAAGGGTCTTGCGTCCCTTCTTCGAAAGGGACGTGAACTGACGCAGCTACAAATGCGCACACAGCGAACCTCTGCAGGTCCGCCTATCCCCACAGAATGGGCATCCTGCTCATCCCGGAGAGAGATCGAGAGTGACGGCTTTCCGATAAAGGTCGATTAGCTCGAAGCCCTTTGCATCTCTTGCCCGCTACAGAGCGAATTAAGTCGTGTCGTGTCCCATCACTTCAACAACACCATCTTCTTAGTATCAGTGAAGGTACCGGCTGTTAGGCGATACAAATAGACTCCATTTCCGACTCCACTCGCATGCCAACTTGCTTCGTGGTGTCCTGCATCCAGTGACCGATCAACAAGCACTGTAACTAATTGGCCGAGCGTATTGAAGACTTCGAGCCGAACCAGCTCTGCCACCGGCAGGTCGAAGCCGATTAAGGTGCTTGGGTTGAACGGGTTTGGGTAGTTCTGGTCCAGCGCGTATTCGCCAGGGATTACTTTCGGTGCGATCTGCGCGCCTTCTGATGTCGCCAACTCAATGGATAAGACATTGCCGCCGGCATTCAGGAAAGTACCGGTAAAAGACTGCGTCTGGGTTTCACCGTTCGTAAACGGTGGATGAATCAAAATGCGAGTGAAGCCGTCAGCTGCATCGTACGCAAACGTCATGGCCATGTTCGTCGTCAGATTCTCAGGTGTGACCTTTCCTGCTACCCACACTGCGGCTGCGCCTATAGTACCGTCCACAGTAATGTAGCCATTGTCGATTGACCATGTCACCCCAACTCCAGGTTCACCGGGTAGAGGAGGCGGGTCCCCCAGCACTATCCGAATCAAGTACAGCAGGTCCGCAACCGTTAAAGTTCTCCCATCAGCGTTGACGTCGGAGACAAAAGTGGAGCCTGCCACATGAGTTCCGAATGCGCTTGGGCCAACGACGAAGTAGTTTGTGAACATGATTGCGTCGATAACCTCGCAGGATACTCCATTCAGATTGATGTCACCACGAGCATCGAGTTCGCTCGCGCACTTAATGCGGATACCACCGTTGATGAAGTCGATGGCACGAATCGGAAGCGGCTTGTTGGGGAAGCCAACAAAGCAGTTCGCGTGCGGGAGACCAAGGTAGGTCGGGAAGCTGGCAGTGGTGTCGGCGAAGCTGAAGTTCGGATTGTCGAAGTTGGCCACTGTGCACGAGACGTACAGACGGCTGCCATCGGGGTTCGAAATGGAGTTGTCACCGCAATCAAGCCAGAAGAAACGAATCGGAGCAAACTGGCACTCGTAGGTACGATTGTTGCTGACCAGGAAGTTCATGGTGAACAGCGCCACGCCGCCCAGGGCGTCGATGCAAGCCTGGTTCGGATGGTACGGACCATTGTTGGTCTCGGCCATACCGACGAATCGAATCAAGCTGGTCGGGCATCCGCTGGAACAGTCGCCGTTCGGACCAAAACGGAAGGTAAAGTACTCCCAACTGCAGGCTGTAAGACGCTCGCCAAGCTGAGCATCAGCGAGCGCCAGGATCGTGTTGTCATAGGCCACGAGAAAATCGAAGCCGCCCAAGCCGAAAGCCTGACGCTCTAAAATAACGTCTATTGTAGCATAGTCACCAGAACTGGCTGAGATCGTATCTATTCGGAGAGCATATGGGCTGCCAACGATAACAGTCCACATGATCGTACACGATGAGGACTTCTCGCCATCGGTGACTGTCACGGTGGTAGTGTAGTGGTTCGGGCCATCAGCCGCGAGCGGGCTGAAAGTCACGAGACCAGTGTTGGAGATGGAAACTGCGCCGGTCGGAACCGGAGCGGTAACCTGTGACCAGGTGAGCGAGTCGCAGTCGTCCGTGACGGTCAACTGGACACTCTTGGTTTCACCAGTCGAAATGACAGTGTAGGTCTGGCAGCCGGTGTTGATCGTTGGGCCAGCATTGGTCACGAATATGGGTACTGTAATCGTGGTCCCGCCGCACCTGCTGTCGCTAACAGTCACGTGTATGTTGATCGAAGCGCCGACGTCAGCAAGTGTGGCACCATCCCACTTCCAAACTCCGCTGCTCGTGATAGAACCTTTGTCACCTGCCCGGAGAGAAAATGTAAACGGATCCCCTTCTGGATCGGAAGCGGTGAAGGTGTGGGTTAACATGGAACAATGGCTGCCCGCGAGTGAGACCGGGGGGTTGGTGAAGTGCGGGCGTTGGTTCCGCACTTTATGAATCTTGTAGCACTTCTTTCGCCAGGTGTGGGACTTCTTCTTGCCATGTCCGCGGTCCCACTTCCATTCGCGGCCGTAGCGAAACCAGGAGGAATCAACGCACACACGAACGCCGGAAGCGATCTCGGGGAAACTGGCAATCGCCGTCCCCTGAGTAATCACGCCCATAGCAGGAGCAAGGCTGGGGCTGCTGTTGTCAAATAAGAGAGTGTCCGGTCCGCCGTCGAGGAACACGCTCTGTATGAAAGCAAGATCGAAGTTCACCTCAGTTAGGAGTACGCTGCTGTCGTCGTTGGAATGCGACAGTGGGCCGCTCACACCAAAGTCCGTCTCGACCCTTAAGGTTTCGATACTGTCCTGCTCTGATTCGCGCCCGGGCGACTGTATCAAGCTTGTCATCGAAGCTGGGCTTATCCCTTGCCTCGTCACAATCGGGATACGGCGCGAGAACTGATAATACGCGTTGTTCGACGTGAGCCACATGGTCACTCCACCAGAACTCGCCTGATACAAGACACTATCAGGCCCCTCGCCTCGGTTTGGAGTGAAGGCAAGCGGCGTGCTGTATGTAGATTGAGTTGTGGCGCTGCTCAGAAGCACACCGTCGACCCGTAACTGTGTCTCAGCGCAGAGGTTTGATTGCTGCCCCCAAAGTGTCAGCACAAATAACGAAGATAGCAGTTGGAATCGCATACTGCCTCCCCAAGCTAAATGGTTCAAAAGACAAATGCGTGTACCCAATTGTCAATATAAGACTGGATCCGTTTTCGGTAAGCGAATTCGTTACGATCGAGAAAGGACGGCGCGGGACTAAGACAAAGCAGTTCCATCTTCAGTGCGGCCCCGCGAAATCACCCCCGACTCGCCTGTAATTCCCGTTCCACGCTCATCTATGAAAGGGACAGTTGCGCTTCCAACCGAAATGGAGACGCTGCCCCGCTTGAAAGCAGAACAGTGGGAAAGCGAACCCATTTCCCTTTGCTGCTCTCAGACATTCGCGAAGCGGTCTTGGGCAGACTTGTCTGCCGCACATTTCCCTTGCCAGCCTGTCAATTCAATCCGATACTCCCTTGGTCTGATTTTGAACCGGATGCACAGGAGCTGTACGTACCATGCCGACTTACCAATATCGCTGCCCGACCTGCAACCACGAATTCGAGGCGTTTCAGGGGATCAACGAAGACGCCATCAAAGTCTGCCCCAAATGTCACGGTGAAACGCGTCGCGTCATCTCCGGAGGCGCAGGGTTGATCTTCAAAGGAACCGGCTTCTATATCACCGACTACAAGAAGTCCGGTGACAAGTCTGCCGGAGGCAGTTCGCCGAAACCTCCAAAATCATCCAGTTCCACCGACTCTGGCAACGGCGGCTCAGAGAAAAAGGCCGACATTGCCCCCAAACCGACTACCACTCCGTCGAAGGAATAGGTACCACGCCGAGGCCATCTTGAAGTCCAGTTCCGCCTCTGAACAATTGCTCTCGTCGTTCGAGCAGCTTCGTTCACTGCTCCCCGCCCCCGATTCACTTGTTACCGACCTTACCGGCCAGGATGCCTATTTCCATGATGCCACCGATTACTCCGAACCGCCAGCCGCTATCCTGTTCGCTCGGGACAAGTACGACGTTGCAGTCGCGATGAAATTCTGCTCGAGCCACGGCATACCTGTCACACCCCGCGGAGCAGGAACTGGTCTTTCGGGTGGGTGCGTCGCATCAAGTAATAGTTTATTGATATCAACGGAACGCCTTGTCACTATTGACATTAGAGCTGACACAAGGATAGCTTTCTGTGGTCCCGGTGTGATCACCAAAGACCTCCAGGGCGCCGCAGCCACACACGGTCTGACCTATCCCCCCGACCCAGCCAGCTACACCGAATCCACGCTCGGTGGCAATGTCGCTGAAAACGCCGGAGGTCTCCGCTGCCGCCGATACGGCGTCACCAAGGACTATGTGCTCGGCCTTGAGGCAGTCACGTTCGAGGGCGGCGTCGTTCGTAGCGGGATCTACAACGATCATCGGGGCTTTTCTCTCGGCGATATTCTCGTAGCCTCTGAAGGTACGCTCGCCATCATCACCGAGATCGCTCTCCAGCTAATCCCGACGCCGGCGCGCGGAACAACCATCCTCGTCGCGTTCGACAGACCGCAAGATGCCGGTCAGACTGTTTCCGACATAAATTCGTCCGGCATAATCACTACTGTGCTCGAATTCCTTGACGGCGATGCAGCGGCCTGCTCCAACCAGTATGAACAAAACGACGGTCTCGATAACGTCGCTGGACTCCTGCTCATCGAGACATCAGCCGAAGGTGGGACACAGCAAACCGATGCAATCCTCCATATTTGCAGGGCTAACCACTGTTCGCACATCAGGATCGAGCCTGATCCGGACAAAGCCGAAGAGCTTTGGAAGGTGCGCAGAAACCTCTCTAAGGCCGTCAAGCAGGTCTCAAAGATTCGCGTCTCCGAGGATGTCGCTGTCCCGAACAGCAAGTTCGGGACTCTCGTTGACTTTGTAGCCCAGATGAACGCTGCCAGTCCATTGCGCATCAACGCTTTTGGGCACGCTGGCGACGGCAACCTGCATGTCAACTTCCTCTCTTCTACCGGCTCGGCGCAAGACGCAGCCCTTATCGAAGAGGCTGTTTTGCAGCTCATGAAACGGACCATTGAGCTTGGCGGAACCCTGACGGGCGAGCATGGGATCGGACTGGCCAAGCGGCGCTTCCTAAGCCTCGAATTCGATCCGCAAACCCTGCATGCAATGCGATTGATCAAGGAATCCTTTGATCCACAGGGCCTACTCAATCCGCACAAACTCCTACCCGATAAAAAATAGTCCCTCTCGTCTCCGGTATCCCCTTGACAACATGTCGGACAGGAATTAGGTTTAATAGGAATGTGAATTGTTTCACATCGCAATTGAGATACACATGCTAATAGAGTAGATGTCCAAACGGAATGAACGGCAAGGAGAAAATCATGGCCAAGACATTGAAGCAGAGGCTGGCCGAGCAAATACCAGGTTTGCGTGAGCAGCGCTCGGTTCTCATGAAGGAACACGGTGACAAGGTCATTTCACAAGTCACTGTATCACAAGCGATCGGTGGGATGCGTTCTGTCAAGGGGATGGTGTGCGATACATCAGTCGTGGAACCTGATACCGGTCTCGTGATCAGAGGCATTCCGATCAAGAATTTGACCGAGAAGCTCCCCGAGGAAATCTTCTGGCTCTTGGTCACAGGAGAAATGCCGACCGCCGACGAGCTCGCCGGTTTCCAGAAAGAGCTCAAGAAGTTCGGCAAGGTGCCGGAGTATGTCTGGAAGACTCTCAAGGCGATGCCCAAGACAGCCCATCCCATGGCCATGCTCGACACTGCCATTCTGGTCATGGAAAACGAATCTGCCTTCCGCAAACGCTATGACGAAGGGATGTCGAAGAACGAATATTGGGAGCCGACCCTTGAAGATTCGATGCGCATTATGGGCACCATCCATACTATTGCCGCTGGCATTTATCGCATCAAGTACAAAAAAGGACCGCTCATCAATCCTTCTCCGAAACTCGACTGGGGCGCCGACTATGCCCGCATGCTTGGTCTCCCGACCAAGAAGGGCGAAACCGCGGCCATGATGCGCCTCTACCTTGTGCTCCATTCGGATCATGAAGGGGGAAATGTGTCCGCCAATACTTGCCACACTGTCGGCTCGGCGCTGTCCGATCCTTTCTACGCCGTCTCGGCAGGACTCAACGGCTTGGCAGGTCCTCTGCATGGCCTTGCCAATCAGGAATGCCTGGGCTGGATTTTGGAAACGGTCGAGAAATTCGGCGGTGTCCCTTCTGAGAAGCAGCTCGAAGACTATGCCTGGGAGACGCTGAAATCCGGAAAGGTTGTTCCCGGATACGGTCACGCTGTGCTTCGCATCACCGATCCGCGCTTCGATGCTTTCCGTGAATTCGGTCACAAGTACATGCAGAAAGATCCTGTCTTCCAGACCGTCGACCGAGTCTTCAATGTCGTGCCACGAGTCCTGCAGGAACATGGAAAGGCAAAAGACCCGTGGCCGAATGTCGACGCCGGCTCGGGCGCCATTCTCTATCATTACGGATTGACGGAGTTTGATTACTATACCGTCCTCTTCTCCGTGTCGCGTGCGATGGGGATGCTCTCGCAACTCGTTCTCAACCGCGCTCTGGGAACACCGATCACTCGACCGAAATCGGTCAGCACGGAGTGGCTACTAAAGACGGTTAAGAGCTGAATAGTCTCTTGAATCGACTGACAAAAGGCCGGGAGTCCGCACTCCTGGCCTTTTTTTTCACTGGCGCCCTAGACCGAGGGGAGTGTGATCACGAATTCCGCGCCGCCGAGTTCGGCGCTGCGCCGGACAGATATCTGCCCCCCCATTTCCATTATGATTCTGTGAACCGCTGCAAGGCCAAGCCCCGTCCCCGCATTCTTGGTCGTGAAATAAGGAGCGAATACCTTCTCGTGAAGCTCCTCAGGAATTCCCGGACCACTATCCTTCACAGAAATCATGACCTGACCGCCTGACTTTCTCGCGTCGATGGCGATACTTCCCGCTCCATTAGCAAGCGCCTCTTTCGCATTGTTGTAAAGATTGAGCATCACTTGTCGCCAACTATCGGGATTCCCCTCGACGCACAACCCTTCTGCCACAGACATTCTGAGCGTGATCCCAAGTCGCTTCGCTTCAGGCTTGATAAACGCCAGTAACTCTTCCGATTCGCGCTCGAGCCTAATGCGAGTCGAGCGCTTGCTATCGTCGCGCGCCAGGGTCAGGAAGCGGGTGATAATCTCATTGAGCCGCGCGATCTCGCCTCGTATCTTCTCCGTAAAGGCGACGTACTCTTCGCGATTCTCCACAGGAGAGAACTCCACTGCAAGCCGCTGAGTCGCGATCGCGATGGTATTGAGCGGATTGCGAATCTCATGAGCAACTCCTGCCGCAAGATTCCCCAGCTCGGACAAGCGCTCGCGTCTACTCCCCTCCTGCTCGTATTTCCTGAGTCGTGTAACGTCATACACTACCATCACAACTTCCGCTCGTCCAGTCTCCTTGAGCTTGAGTTTCGAGCGCGCCACCAGAAGAGTCTTCTGTTCATCCGTGGTTCCGATCGAGACTTCGAGTTCGTCAGACTCGGCTGGCGCTTCCAAAAACTGTTCGAGGCCAAGCGTTCGCAACGATGGAATTCTCAACCACTCCTGGCCGGGAGTAATGCTCACGCCAAGTGCCTTCGCAAAGGCGGCGTTGACCATGCGGACACATCCCGATTCATCAACCACAGTCACTCCGACTCGCATCTGATCAAAGATTCTGTCCGTCACCGACTTCATTGTGCTGAATTCCCGACTGATCTCCTGTCGCTTACGCCAACTATTCACGTATAGAATGACAACAGTGATGAGTACAAACAGCACCGCCGACAAGAGGATCATCTGCTGATCGAAACCACGCGAGACCGCATTGTAGCCGTTCAGCGAGAGTCCGACCCGAAAGACGCCCAGAGGATATCTCTTGGTCGTGAACGGTCGTACCATCTCAAGCACGTTCTGTCCCTGAAAATTCTGAACTCGGCTGACTATCGTATCGCCGTCAAGCGCCTGTCTGAGAAACGGATCGGACTCAATGGCCAGCAAATCTCCCGGTTCCCGTGACGCAAATACAATCCCTTTCGTCGATTGGTAGATGATGTATTCAACGCCTTCTTCGCGCGCCATTTTCTGCGCGAGATATCCGATTCCTGTTTGGTTGAGAGCATCGTGGTAGGTTCGAACATCGGCCTCAAGTACCACTACTCTGTCCAGCTGGTTGGTTACCTCCACATAATAGCTGCGATCGGCGTTGTCCGGATCAGTCAGCAGGAGCGAACGAGAAACGGGGTTCGCGATCAGCTTCTTGACTTCAGAGTCGACAAACTCTGGAAGCGCCAGCCGGTCACCCTGGAATGTTCCTGAAGCTATGATATTTGAATCGACCGCATACATGTAGATTGCGTCGAGATCATGCGACTGTGCGAAGGCGACCAGTCCAGAGCTGGTCAGGCGTCGCGGATCAGTTTCAAGAAGTGTTGCCACCAGATCACGGTATCGACGTTGGAGAATACGTTCATAGTATCCCTCGGCCGCGATGGCGTTCTCAGATGCCTGCGCGAGCGCCTCGGTGAATGACGTCCCCTGAAGGACCATCAACTTGAAACTGTCGGAGCGGCTCTCCCGGATTCCTACCCACGTAATCGCGAAGACCGCGACCGCCACAACGATTATGACGGCGATGAGATAGCGGTGATCAAAGCGAGCTTCTCCGGCTTGTGATGCAGATTGCATAGCACAGAAACTATCGGAGCGCTCTTAGCGAGGCAAGAAAAAGTTAGATGATCGAAGAAGCCGAGACTTGAGACGAACGGGCTTCGGCGCTTGATTTCTCAGGCTGTTTCACTGGGAGTTCAGCTGTGAACCGTGCCCCATCGCGATATTCATAGCGAATTCCGCCCTGATGTGCTTCGACAATTCGGCGACACGTGATCAGCCCGATCCCATGTCCTCTTCGTTTAGTAGTAAAGCGCTTCTCGAAAAGAAGCGATTCCTTCTCCTTCGTCACACCGGGACCGTTGTCGCTGACGACAATCACGGCCCAGTCGCCCTCTTCTTTGACAGTGCGTACGGTGGCTATCTCGACGAGGCGCTCCCCCTCGATCTCTGCGACCGCATCAGCGGCGTTGTTGACCAGATTCACAAGCAACTGCTGAATCTGCCCGGCGTCATGCTCGACCAAAGGCAGATCGCTCGAAAGTCGAGTCTCAATCCTCACCTGGTCGAACTTGTTTTGAGGCTTCAGGAACGCAACAACATTCTGCACAACCTGGTTCAGGTCATTTGGGTCGAGCTTGATCACATCGTGATTGCAGTCCATCAGCCCGTCCGTAAACTTGGCGATCTTGTCGACCGTGCCGCGCATCAGCTCCAGCTTGTGCTTGAGTTTCTCCGGATCCCCTTTGCGGAGTATAATCGGCAGCAATTCAAGATTGCCTGAGAGTACGGCCAGGTAGTTGTTGATCTCGTGCGCGATATCGCCGGCCATCTCACCTCGCGTGTAGTAGCGATCGAGACGAATCATCATGTCCTGAAAACTCCTGCTTTCGGAGATGTCGCGAACAAGGTACAGGTGCCCCCATATCACCCCATTGTCCCGACAGACAATGCGTACCATCACGAAGATAGGAAACGACGATTGATCACGATTGACGCCAATCGCCTCGAATTCCTTTTCAACGGCTTGTGTTCCTTCACCGGCTGTGCTCTGCAGGTTGGCCGTCAGGGAGAAAAGAGTAGTGATCGGCTTACCGACAATTTCTGCGCGATCATACCCGAAGGTGCGCGAGGCCTCACGGTTGAAGATCACGATGTGCCCTTCCGGTGAGGTGACGATGATACTCTCCGGCGAACTGTCGATCAACGTCCGTAGGAATCGCTCCGTATCGCCGAGCGATTCATTCACTTTTGCCAATCTCCGATTCGAGGCTTCCAGACTCTGCCGCCCTTCCCATAACCGAGCTGACATTCTGTTGAAGGAGTTGCTCAGCGAGACTAACTCTTTGTCCCCGTTCGTCTCCACCATACTGTACAATTCTCCGGCCGCAGTCTTGTCGAGGCCGTGTATCAATCGAGTGAGAGGTTGCTCAAAGCGACGCCTTACGAAATTGACCATGAGAAGGGAAAGTAGAAGCGACGCCAGGAAGAGAACGAATACCGCGTACATCATATCGGATCTCTTCGACATGACCCGGTCGCGATTTACCAGTGCAGCCATGGCGACCGGTTCCGACGCATTCTCCCCAAGTCGAAAGTACCATAATGTCGTGTTGTGATTGAAGATCGTCGAAAGGAGGAATCCCGGCTTCTCCTGAAGCAGGACTCTCAGCAGCTCATGATCGACGGCAGACGAAAGGTCTGGAGGAAGTTCGTGCGACTCGATCTCCGGTTTAGAATGAGTTCTGGCCACCTTGCATCTGACGAGGGAATCACCCTTCCTGACGTAGAGAACTGCGGATAGGACGCTCTGATCCTCGCCGAAAGTTCGGTTGGCCGTCATTGAGCCATTGTCGTCGTGCCGCTTCCAGTCCCCGATGAGCTGACGGGCGGACAGGTCAAGCGACTGTCGTACACCTGTGAAATCCGGGTCGAGGGACGTATCTTTCAGCGGATAGAAGAGAATGAGAGCAAGCGCCGCGAAGACAAACAGGCACTGGACAATGATCAGGACGCGAAGCCTCATCAGAAAGCTCTGCGAACGAAACCAAGCTGCAAGCAATGACCAATTCATGACCGTTCCCTATCGTTGAGATTATCGACATTTTACGGGGAACAGTGAGCCTCTCGCAGGGGAATTCGGATCGATGATTAAACAATTCAAGAAGGGAGTGGTGGAGGGGGGATGCCCGACTCTAACGTCAGGTGGCTAGCGAACCAGCGCACACCACTCCCTAAACCTGGTAAACAATGCCATCGGCGTCGGGCCCATAGCATTCTGCAAGAAACATAGCACATTTCTGCAATCACGCAAGAACAAACCGCCTTGCACGTTCGAGCGAAACGCCGGAATAGCACGGCCGACGCTCAAAGGCTCATGCAGACAGATGAAGCAGGGCTGGCCAGGGTTACCCCATAAGTGAGAAGCCGGCATCTGGCGATACCGGCTTCACTGAGACCTTACGTATTCTGCGTTTAGCGGCGGACCAGCGCCACGTTTACCTGGGGGAATCCGATTAGTGAACCCTTAACATGCGAGGTCTTGTTGTCCATCGGAAACTGGATCGATCTGGTCGCGAGATCTTTCGGCAAGGCGCCAATTGCCCCAAGAGCCTGAACTTTCGATGACGGCACCGGGCACATCATCATGATCAACGGAAAATTCGTCGTGGCTGATTCGTAGTTTTCCGGCTCAAGCGTGATGAACACTGTTCCCTCGTTTCCTGACGCCTTAGGCATGAATTGGACAGAATCCAACCCGAAGTCATTGCGGAGCAACCCTCCGTCAAGGAAATCACCGCCCGGGTACGGCGGACTTACGGAATACAACGACCGATCTGGCTTAGAAAACCCATAGCGATTTCCGTCATCATCCTCTGCTCCAACGTTGTAGAACGTCCCTGTCGAGAAGAGGCCGCCGTAGTCGCCGGGGATGAAATTATAGATCGAGCCTGCGCTGTCCGATTTGTATTTCCACGCCGGTGGGGTAAACGCCCCGACCGCTGATCGAGGGATATACGGGGATACAACCCAACCCTTGTACCGCCAGCCGGTAGGACGATTCCCCGGATCGGAGGAACCGTACTTGGGAAATCCAAAATTGTCCTGAGTAAATATATCCAACGTGATACGGTTTGAATCGACGACGTTAGTGTAACGCCAATTCTTGAACTTGAACTTCCTCGGGAACTTGATCGAGTCCTTTCCTGGCAGCAGGCTGCCGGCTGAGTCGATTTTGTATACCGCGTCATATCTCATGGCAATCTGCCAAATCGTGTCCCGCGACCACGAAGAATCCTCGAAGATCGGGGTAACGTCGTGAAGGAAAAGAGTATCTTTTCCAAAGACCCTCGCAATAGTGTCCAGACGTTCATTGCTAATAGCGTCAATGTAGGCGTTCGGTTGAGAACGTGATGTCGTGTCTATCTTGTCTGGGTCGTGGAGATCATCGGGTATGAACGTATCGTTAATCCAGGTTCTGGCTGGACGATACGACGAAAACCACACTCCCTTTCCGACGTTTTCCAGCCTGCTTCGGCCGGATACCGCCTGGAAATTGACGCGGGCAGCAGCAGTCCAGAGTGAGTCGCTCATCGGAAATACCAGTTCAATCGGGTTGTCATTCGGATCGCCGACACGATCAATCAACATTACCGGCCCACGCGCTGATTCATTGAACTTGTTTATCGTCACGAAGACAAAAGGGTACTTCCAAATCCGAGCTGTGCCGAGAAGCGAGTACCGAAGCAGATCGTCGTTGAGAACAAACTCATTTGAGCGCTCATGCGCGCGGTCCGGTATTCTCATTGTCTCATCGTAAAACTTCACCGAATCATAGTTGTAGAAAAATTTCCCCAGTGATACAGCGCCAGAGGCGCTTGCAGTATCGCCGGCCCACAACTCGTAGATCATGCCTTTGGGAGTAGTCGGGAGGCGCTCTACACTCAGATTCAAGACCGTAGATGTGATCGAAGTAGGTACGTCAACAGACTGAGAACACCCTGCCAGCCAAACGCCAACTCCGACACTTAGAGTTAAGGCCATGATTGACAAATAGTTGCGTCGCTTCGACATGTATCGCTTCCTCCTCCGGAGCAACCGGAATCTAATCTCTTTCTCTTCCCAACAACAGGCGATGATAATAACACCGGCACCCGGCAAGTGTCAAGCGCTTATTTAGGAAAGAGTTGACTCAGTCCTATGACGAAGACTCCCCTTGGACCATTTAAGAAAATTCGCTGCCGGTCGACAATTATCGTAAACAGCTCAAGAATCTCGGAGAAGGTAGCTTTGGAAAGATGTCCCCACTGTCAGGTAGAACTGCTCTTTGAGGGTTCAGAATTCTGTGACCACTGCAACGGTGTCCTACCGAAGCAGCAACGGCCAACAAGCTCCGATCAGGGAGGAGACGATGACGATCCCGGCTTCGTTGTTACTGAAGCCGAATCGAACAAAGCTGAATTCGTCGGCAGCTACAGACCGTCTTCAGATGATGACGAGCGGCTTGGAACACAATCCAGCGTCGAGCTTATGCTGAGTCAGGCGGAGGCTGGAGGCGAGATCGAGCCCCCCGACGTCGAAGTCAACGCGGCTAAGCAGCAAACAGGAGGTCAGCGTTCATCAGGTTCAAGCGGTAACCACTCCGCAAGTGACGCGCAATTGTCGCAGGTCGACAAGCAGCGGATACGAAAACTGTCCCGCGAGGAGTTGAAGTCAGTGGAAAAGGGGCTCTACTCTTCGTCTTCATATCTCACAGAAGAAGAGAAGCTGAATTTGGTAAAACACATGAGTGCGCTCGAATCGATTCCTCGAAAGGACTCACCTGCACAACCCAGGAGTTCCGAGTCAGTAATCAAGACCGCTACCGCAGAGATCGATCAATCCAAGACTAATGCCGGCAGACGAGGCCGAGATGTCGCCTATTTCGTGCGCAACTTTGTGGTCCTTCGCGGGGATATTGCCCTTCATGACCAGGATGAGTTGACGGTCAATGAACGAATCTACCTGCTCCGAAAGAAGAAATTGAGCCCGAAGATGACCCTCGGTCTTGCCGGAGCTACATTCGGTTTCGCGCTGCTTATAATCGGCTCACTTATGATTTCGAACGCCGGAAGTGGGACAGGCACTGTGGTCGGAGTTGTCCTTGACAACCAGCTCCGCCCCTTCCTGCAAGGGGCGACGGTACAGTTTCCTGACCTTGGTCGGAGCTACGCCACGAACGCCCAGGGCTTCTTCCGCACGGACGCTCTACCTGCCGGAAGCCACAAGATTGAGTATCTGGTTGACGGAACCCGGGCATCCGTCGATTATGCGACCGTTGCCTCCGGCGAAGTGACCACGATCTCCCTCAAACCTGAGATCGGTCAGTCGGCGACTGATGACAAAGCTGGTGCGGCAATAGCCTCGCAAGTTTCGAAGCCGACCCCAGCGGCAAATACGCGCGCCTCTGTCCCTGACGAGGGATCGGAAACGGACGCATCCTCAACGGGCACCAAGAACAACTCTAAACTCACGCTGGCTGCAAATGTCGGCGGCGTGCATTTGACTCTCGACGGCGTTTCACTGGGTGTCGGAAACACGACGTATACAAAACTGAAACCGGGCACCCATGAGTATGTACTTTCAAAGGATGGCTATGAGTCCGTGTCGGGAACAGTAGAACTGGAGTCGGGTCAGAGTGCGCGCCTCGAAGCGACCTTGAACCCAATCGAGGTCGTGGCTGAACCCGTGATCGTAAGAGAGGAACAGAGGTTCACCGAGGGAACTGACGCAATGAAAGCCGGCGACGTGAAGACGGCCATCGAGAAGTTCTCTGAAGCGATCGCTTTCAATCCGAATTACCTCCCCGCTTACAAAGCTCGTGCTGAGGCTCATGAAGCCCGCGGCGATAAGACCCTGGCGCACGACGACTATATACGGATCGCAGAAGTCTCACGATTCAGAAATGAAACCGAAAGAGCCCTTACGGCCTATGGGAAAGCTATCTCGCTCCACCCGGAAACGCTGCCGGGTTACCTCGGTCGCGCCAGCTTGTATCTCGACAAGAACGAGGAGATCGCGGCCACCCAGGACTTTGAGATGGTCCTGAAACTTGACAAGCGCAATCTGCAGGCCTACATGGGCCTCGGAGAGGTTCGGTTCAATCAGGGTAACTTCAAGAAAGCGATCAAGTACTTCAAGGATGCCAAGGATCTTGATCCAACGAATCCCCAGGTCTACGAATACTTGATGCTGTGCTACATGAGTGACGACGACCTCAAGAATGTCAAGAAGTCGTATGAGAAGTTCAAAGAAGTGGCCTCACAAGAAGAGCAGAAGAGATTAGCCACCGACGGCAAGTTCAACGCCGTCCTGAGAATTGTCGAAGCCGATTAGACTCGCTCGGAACTCCTCCGATTCGATACCTGTAGCATCAACGGGGCCGTCGGCAGCGCCCGATCGCACGTTCTTGGTCGCGGAGTAGCGATCCAGCATACTACCCACAGCCTTTACGCTTGCCCACTGAACTTCGTTCACATATTTTCGTCTAATCTATGGAGAATAATCTTTGAGTTACGGACCGGAGGACTATGTATGATCAGGAATAACGTTCGGGTGGTCAATGCCGCGATAGTAGCGGTCTTCGTACTGAGGAGTATGGTGTTGAGCCAGGGGCATACCGTCGACCAATCTCTGCTCAACAAGGGAGCCTACGTCCCTGATATTGCCACCTTCCTTCAGATCGGTGGGGCGACCCCCATCGGTTGCAGCTGGGACGCCCGACAGGTCTTCTTCACGTCCTCTATGTCTGGGGCCAACCAGGCCTATCGTCTGATGGAGCATGGATGGCCTTACCAGTTGACGACATTCGAAGACGGCGTTGACTTCTGCGTGCTCTCCTATGGCAGCGACATGGCCATTGTTGGGGCATCGACAGGTGGTTCCGAGCAATCGCAGTTGTTTCTCATGGACACCAGGACCGGTCAGATTCGCCAGCTGACCTCGCAGCCAAAAGTGCAGTTTGGATCCACTATCTGGGCCAAAGATGACCTGTCCATCTACTACCGCTCGAATCAGGAAAACATGCGGGACTTCTTCATCTACCAGATGGACATCACAAGCGGAGAAAGCCATAAAGTATATGGAGATTCGTTGTCGGCGCGCGGCTATAACGACATTGAGGATCTCTCTCAGGATGGCAGCAAGATGATCCTCGCGAACTTCAAGTCGAACGTTGACAATGACCTGACCTTGCTTGACCTGAAGTCAGGAAAGGTTCAGAAGCTTACCGACGACGACCGTGACGTGGTGTACCGTTCAGCGACGATCATGCCCGATAATAATACGATTTACCTTGTCTGCAACGACAATCGCGACGGCATGGGGCGCCTCGCCAAGCTACAT
This sequence comes from uncultured Ignavibacteriales bacterium, assembly GCA_964540105.1. Lineage (GTDB taxonomy): Bacteria > Zixibacteria > MSB-5A5 > GN15 > FEB-12 > DATKJY01. Next base: position 328,881 of record CAZILL010000003.1, read on the forward strand.
GTCGGCTCCTCCAAGGTCGAGTTTGTCAATGATTCCTGGCTCGACCCGAAATGGGAGGTCAGCAATCTGGTGATATCGCGCGACTACAAGTATATCGCTGCCACTTTCAATGAAGATGGTTACCTGCGCCTGAAGATCAGGGAGCTCGAATCCCGCAAAGAACTACCGTCTCCCCCACTTGAAGGAATGATCGGATCGGTCTCCTTTGATATGAAAGGAGCCATAGTCTTCTCCTTCAGCGGTCCCACTCGTGCCCCTGACGTCTGGCGATGGAATCCTGTAACCCTGGAGTCAACCCAGTTGACCTATTCCACTTACGCCGGTATTGATCGAGCTATTTTCACCGAACCAACTCTGGTTCGCTATAAGAGCTTCGACGGCCTCGAGATTCCCGCCTTCCTGCATCTTCCGAAAGGCTATGTCAAGGGGCAGCCGATTCCCTTCATTGTGGACGCTCACGGCGGTCCTGAGAGCCAGTCTCTCCCCTCGTTCTCTCGGAACATGCAGTACCTCATGTTGCATGGCTTCGGGATCATCGAGCCCAATGTTCGCGGATCATCAGGCTACGGACGAGACTACCTCAACCTCGATAACTACAAGAAGCGTAAACATTCTCTTATGGACTACAAAGCCGCGGTTGACTACCTGTTCGCTAACGGCTATACCAAGCCCGGCATGATCGGCATTCGGGGCGGTTCATACGGCGGTTATGTCGTTCTGGGTATGATCACTGAATACCCTGATCTTTTTTCCGCCGCGGCAGAAGATGTCGGGATTGCGAACTTTCAGACGTTTCTCGCTAACACTGCTGCTTACCGTCGCGCCCTGAGGGAGGCCGAATACGGGCCGCTTTCCGATTCCGCTTTCCTGAAAGAGATCTCACCGATCTGGAAATCGGATCGTATCACGACACCGCTTCTCGTTGTTCACGGTGCAAATGACCCGCGCGTCCCTGTCGGCGAGGCACGCCAGATGATTGAAGCCATTCGTGCCCGCGGTGGCGTTGTCGATTCGATGATCTTTCCCGATGAGGGTCACGGTCCCTCAAAGCGCGTGAACATTATCGCCAATTACCGCAAACAGGTGGAGTTCTTTACGAAGTACCTGAAGACTGCGGAGGCTATCCCCACTGAAAAGAAGAACTGACGCAGCGGTCATCTACGTTCAAATGGGAAAGCGCCAGGTGATCGACATCGCCTGGCGCTTGTTCATTGGTAGTGGAGATAATGAAATCACCTGGCGATCTTGTCGACCCATCCCTCAAGCGAGAATCTGTTGCGTAGCTCGGAATTCAGACTTGTCGCCTCCCGGCGACTTGAGAACCTTCCGATCCGAACTCGGTAGCGATCACGACCGTTCATGGTCACGGTCGAAATGTAGGCGTCGTACCCCCGCGACACATAGAGCGATACCTGTGCGTCTGCTTCCGATCGCGAGACAGTGCTCCCAATCTGCACTGTGAAGCCATCCCCAGCCGGGTGAGGAGGCATCGAGCGAACCTGCGCGTCCTCGCGCTGTGTCGATGAAACTGTATCGTACGCCACTGTCACCGGCGTCTCCTCGGGCGCGCTCGAGACAGTCCCTGAGGCGTGCTGTTCTTTCGGTGATTCTGCGATACTCCCCAACTCGCGATTCTTCGCCGAGATGAGAGAACTCTCGGCGGCAACTCTGAGCGATTCTACCGAGTCCGACAGCATGGCTGTCAAAGTTTCGGGCTTCGGTGAGTCCTGTTGAAGGAGCTGTTCCTCCAGTCTGGCGGCTTCTTTCTTGCGTTCGTCTGAACAGCCTGAAAGCAGTGCCAGGCAAACTGCGACAGGCAATATCGCACCAAACCAACAACATCTGTACTTCATAATCGTATCCACCTCCATCCTCTCGTCGAATTAAGACCGCGTCATCTCAGGTGTCAAACAAAAAACCCAGCCTGCTTGAGTTAGAAAAGCTTGAAATATCGCCAAAATGTATAACATATTATCCAAACAGGAGAATCCATGCATTTGGTAGAGAGCATCCTTGATCTTGTCGGCAACACACCTTTGGTTCGCTTGCGAGCTGGTGTTCCAGTCCCCGGACCCAAGGCGTATCTAAAATTGGAGTTTGTCAATCCAACCGGTTCAGTGAAGGACCGCATGGCGATTCACATTATTCAGAAGGCTTTGCGGAGCGGTCGCTTGAAAGAGGGTGACACTGTCATCGATAACACCTCGGGGAATACCGGCGCCTCGGTGGCCATGGTGGCCTCAGTCCTTGGACTGAAAGCGATCCTGGTAACACCTGAGAAGACAAGTCAAGAGAAAGTCGATCTCATGAAGTCGTTCGGCGCCGAAGTTATCATTACACCCACTGAGGCCAGTCATGACGATCCCAGCGGCTGTTACATGATGGCTCGCAACCTGGCCAGGAAACACGGCTACTTCGACGTCGACCAGTACGACAGCCAGGACAACGTAGACGCCCATTACCGTTCCACTGGTCCGGAAATCTGGCGCGATACCGACGGCAAAGTTACTCATCTGGTGGCGGGCATTGGCACGGGTGGAACCTTCTCAGGAACGGTCAGGTTTCTCAAGGAGCAAAACCCGAAGATCAGAGCGGTCGCTGTCGATCCGAAGGGCTCCATCTTCGCTGACTATATTCGCGACAGAAAAGTAAGCGTCGGGACTACCTACAAAGTTGAAGGTATTGGCTCAGATGTCATAACCAAAGCCCTCCACGCCGATCTGGTCGATGAAGTCATTACCGTCTCAGACAAGAATTCCTTCGATCGAGCGCGATTGATCGCCCGCACTGAGGGAATCTCGGGTGGAGGTTCCACGGGTTCAGTGGCCGTCGCCATCGAACAAGTGTCAAGAAACGTTGGAACCGGAGGCGTGATTGTCGGTATATGTGCCGATGCCGGTATCCGATACCTGAGCAAGTGTTATAGCGATGAGTGGATGAAACAGCACGGTTTCTTGAAGAGCTGAAAGTGATTCCGAAATGAGACACGTTACCCGTCCAATACTAGTGGCATTCGTGGTGGTTCTTTTCGTCGGAACGAGAGTTCCGGCGCAAGGTGTCCTCGAATGCGATGAGCAGGTTTACGACTTCGGCCATGTTGGGATCGATTTTCCGATCTATCATGACTTCAGACTATTCAATACGGGCAATAAGCCGATCAGGCTCGATTCTGTGCAGGTCTCGTGTGAGTGCTCGCGGCTTCAGATCGGCGATTCAACAGTCAGACCGGGAGACACGGTACATCTGCGGTTAACATTCGACACGCGAAACTGGTATGGACCAACCAGCAAGATGATTCTTGTGCGTTCGAACGACACGCAGAGACCTCGACTTGAATTGTATTACAAGTCGATTGTGGGGCAATGGCCTGCGGGCCTCAAGCCCGAGCCGATATCAGTCTTTATGCTGCCGGCGCAGAAGGCACGCAAGCTCATTCTTGTCAATAGTCAATTCAAGAAATACGCGCTGACCGTCGAAATGCCGGCAGACACTTTCTATACCGCGCGGGTCTCGAGGTCTGAAGTACCGCGTGGGAACACGACCGAGATCGAAGTAAAGGCCAGCGATCATCTGAATCCCGGCACGTACGTGTCCTCTTTCCGCGTGCGAGCGCAGGTTGACGAACTACCGGCACCGATCTACCTGACCGTGCCGGTGAAGATCGTCCGTTACTAATTCCCCCTGACAAAGTCCTTGACAGACAATCGCATCAAATCGTACTCTAATGTAGGATTTCGAGGGTGACTCTCTGCTGTCCCTGGGTAGTTTCCTAGCCCCCTCTACCCGACCAGGTGAGCACCCTCTATTTTATGCAAGTCCGTCCCCCGTGTGTAGACTCAAGGCAAAAGAAAACCGCCGGTCCATCCGGCGGTAATGCTGTCATGATACAGAGCTAAGCTTTCTCAATGCAATCGACAGGACAGACAGAAACGCAGTGCTGGCCGTCGGTCTGGTCCTCACACTCATTGCAGGTGGCCGCGTCGATTACGTATATATCCCCCTCTGCTATTGAACTCGTTGGACACTCTGGCAGACAGAGTCCGCACGCCGTACACTCATCAGTTATTTTCATGGCCATAAGTACTACCTCCTCAGATACAGGACCGATCCGGTTAATTCATCCAATTCGCGGCCAATATACGCACCTTCCGCATCGCAACAAGTCATTATTTGGGACTGCAGGGCTTTTCCCATCACCATCTCTGAGTAGCAGATATGCATCGCAAGACTCGCACCAGCTTGGAGACGTCTGAATTTCGGAAGCGAAACACAGCAATAGGGAACCAGTCATAGTATAGGCGCCACCCAGATTCGAACTGGGGAATAGAGGTTTTGCAGACCTCTGCCTTACCACTTGGCTATGGCGCCCAAACAAAAAAGCGGGAAACGAGACTCGAACTCGCGACAGCCACCTTGGCAAGGTGGTGCTCTACCAACTGAGCTATTCCCGCTTACATAGATCACCCACCAACGGGTAATGTTGAATATATATCGGAACGGACCCTTGTCAACTTATTTTGGCGTCTCCTGGCCGTGCGCATTTTGCGCATCGGTTTTCTCGGCCTGGCGCTGCTTTTCTGAGATTTGAAGCAGCGAATCGGCCTGCGATATCAGCCAAGGGGAATTCCTTTCCAGCCAACTCCGATGAATTGACGCCTTCGGATGATTCCCCCTCATCACTTCCAGCATGTACAGACTTCGCTGACTCGACTGAACTGCCGAATCTATGACCAGAGCGCTGTCCAGCATACTCAGAGTTCGTAGCGGTCGCCCTCTACGTAGTTCAATCATACTGCGAAAATGGTACATCTCAGGATAATCCGGGCATCCCGGCACCTTCAGTGCCGCCGCAAAACGAGCATCCGCCCGATCATAGTCCCCTGCATTATCGGCCTCGATACCTCGTCGATACTGCTCTACCCATTCGATCGGATATTTCCGTTCAAATGGTCCTGAAACGGGGCGTCCTTTCCTGAACGTGCTGATCAACATCCCTTCCGGGGCCCCAAAGAGAGTATCGTATGAAACCCATCCGAAATTTCGGTAGCAGGAGACAAACTGAGGGTACATCAGAAGCGCCTGTTCAGCAGGAGCCGAAGGTTTGATTCCTGTCGAAAAAACAATGTACTCCGGAGCACGTTCCAGCAGTGAACGCGAATTAATACTGAGTTCTTTCCAGGTGCTCTGAAGGCCGGTGATTGGTTCCTCGTGATGACGAGCAATCGTAGAATCCGTCAGACCGAGCATGTCAATGACTCTGTGCTCAAGCAGTTCATATCCAAAGACGCCGATGGTAGAAGTCGCTACCGAAAACATGGTTGTGTCGGATGCCTTCATTTGAGCCGAGAGCCAGGTCATCTTGGCGATCAGCCCCTGTTCGTTCAGATTGAACGTCTTTATTTTCTTCCAGGGGATCGAGACAGTCATGCCGAGGAGTAGAATCCCGATGACGGTCATCAGCACGAGACGTGCCCTCCTTTCCACATGGCGTACGATCAAATACAGGGAGGCCGCTGCGAGGATCGCATACGGAAACAGGAGCGGCAGGAAGAAACGATGCACTTTCAGGACATCACCCCCTATTAGAACGACATACACCGTGTACATCACTGCAAACAGCCAGACCTCCTTGAGATTGTCCCTCAGTCTTCCCGCAAAGAGCAGCGGCACGATCAGACCGACGCCCCAGAAACCGTAGTCCTTGAGAAATTCAGTTGCATATTCAATACCGCTCGACATCTGCGCGACACTAAACCCGGTCTTCGCGTAAAACGGATTTGGCAAAATCGACCCGTAATAGAAGAACTTGAACGCAACATATGGCAGTGACAGTAGCAGCGCGAGCAACCCGCACCGGAGTGAGAAGATCGGCGTCCGCCTCTCAGGGAGAAATTCGGCTCCGAGACAGATCATGGCGAGCACGGCTCCTTCAGGGCGCAACCAGACCGCAAGTGCCAATGCGGCGATGAGGAGGTAGTTCCGCGCAAGAAAGTAATAGACCGTCAACGCCACTGCACAGACAAAGGCAGCGGTCTCGAGGCCGGCTGGAGCCCAATAGGCCAGCGACGGATTAACACCTACGAGATACGCCGGCAGAAGGGCCCACCATGCGTTGTCCTCAGGGAATACACGTGATGCCACCTTGTAAGTTACTACTATCGTGATTGCGCCTAACAGGAAGCCGGTCACTTTGGCAGCGACGATATAGCTGGCGCCGAATGCTCCCCAGAGAGTCAGGTAGATTGTCCATCCGAAATTCGTGAATCCTTCAACGCGTTCCCCAACATTGTAAACGAGTCCGTACCCGTGAAGGAAGTTCGCAATGTATCGGAACGTGATAAAAGCATCATCCTGAACGAAATTCAGTCTGTTCGCCAGGACACAGTAGACAGCTATCGCGGGCGAGAGCAGCAGCGCGGTTCGGACATACGGACGCAAAGAAGGCTCCTGAGGACGCTATCGGACAGCTAGTCTCTCAAAGAGACGTGCGTATTCTCGCGCAGACTTCTCCCATGAGTAGTCTTGCTGCATGCCGTTCTTGATGATTTTGATCCACATCCGCTTACGAGAAAACAGCACCACTGCCCGTTCGATTGCGGTTAGCATTGCCTCCGGTTCGTATTCGCGGAAAACAAAGCCTGTTCCGAGGCCCGTCTCTGGATTGAAATCGAGTACCGTGTCAGCCAAGCCGCCAACAGACCTGACGATCGGCACGGTCCCATACCGCAGTGAATAGAGCTGGTTGAGACCACACGGTTCCCAGCGCGAGGGCATCAGAAAACAATCCGAGCCCGCCTCGATGCGATGCGCCAAACCATCATCGAAGGTCAGATACACTTTCAGCCGGTCAGGGTGCGCGATCTCAAGCTTTCGTAAGAGTGACTGATATTTCTCGTCCCCCGTTCCAAGGATCATCATCTGGATATTCAGGGCAAAGAGTCGGGTTGCAGCCTCGGCAATGAGATCAAGCCCTTTCTGGTCAGTCAGACGTGTGATCATACCGATCAAGGGGGTCTTTTCCCTGACCGGCAAACCAGCGCTCACCAGCAACTCTACTTTATTCTTTTTCTTTCCGGAGAGATTGGCCAGCGTGTACTTGTACGGCACTTTCTTGTCGCGAGTCGGTGACCAGATCGCATAATCAACACCATTCAAGATTCCGTTGAGATCTCGCGCGCGTCCTTTGAGCACTCCTTCAAGACCGCATCCGAATTCTGCCGAGGATTGGATTTCCGAGGCATATCGCCGCGAAACTGTCGTAACCTGATCAGCGAAACTGATCGCTCCTTTCAGGAAGTTCACTTTTCCGAAGAACTCGAAGGCGCCTGTTACGGCGTAAAACAGCTCGCTCGGCAAACCGAGACGCGGAAATCGATCGCCGGCAAAGATCCCCTGGTACCCCAGATTGTGAATAGTTAGCACTGTCCGCGTAGACAGAAAGAACGGATCAGATGCGTATGCGGTCTTCAGGTACGCCGGAATCAGCCCGGCCTGCCAGTCGTGAACATGAATAATATCAGGTCGCCAATCGATCTTCTTGACCGTTTCAAGGACAGCACGATTGAAGAAAGCAAAGCGATCGTCGTTGTCGGTATAGTCTTTACCTGTCCCCGGATCAATGTAGAAATCGCTTCGATCGAAGAGGGATGAGTTGCACACGAAGAAGTACTCCACCTTCGAACGTCCCGGGCGTGTGTGTTCGATGGTGAGGCGCGCCGATCGATCCCCCGCAGGTATTCTCACATTCCAGTCAAACGGCGTGAGCTTAAAAGCGGGATCAATGAAGCCGTAACGCGGCAGGAATACCTTGACCTCATGCCCCAGTGCGCTTATGGCTTTGGGCAAAGCTCCGAGCACATCTCCAAGGCCGCCGGTACGGGCAAAGGGCCCCGCCTCGGAGGCGACCATCAGTATCTTGAGTTTATCCATCAGTGCTGGCCGCCCCCGGCCGCACCGTCCTGCGGGCGTTATTGACATCTATCCCCCTGAGGAAGGTCGCAGCTTCTTCGGGAGAAGTCGGGTTGATGTAGAATCCCGATCCCCACTCAAATCCCGCGAGCTTTGTCAACTTTGGCATGACTTCGATGTGCCAATGAAAGAACTCATGAGATTCGGGTGAAATGGGGCGCGTGTGCAGGATGAAATTGAACGGAGGATCGTTGAGAGCGAGCTTCAGGCGCAGCAGCGTGTCTTTCATACTCGCGGCCAGGTTAAGATACTCCCCGTCACTCATTTCAAGAAAACTGGACTGGTGCGTTTTCGGAATGATCCAGGTCTCGAACGGAAACCGTGAGGCGAATGGCTGGAAGGAAATGAAGGCATCGTGATCCCTCACAATTCGCTCGTTCTCCATAATCTCCTGGCGAATGATATCGCAGAATATACACCGCTCTTTGAATTCATAGTAACGCTTGGCCCCTTCGATTTCCTCCGCCACTCGCTTGGGAATGATAGGTGTAGCTATGAGCTGGCTGTGGGCGTGCTCCAGCGATGCTCCGGCCGCTTCACCGTGATTCTTGAAGACCAGAACGTATTTGAAACGACTGTCGCGCGCCAGATCGAGCATTCGCTCACGATATGCCCATAGGATGTCGCGGATCTCCTCGTCAGCCATATCAACCAGATCACGGGCATGCTCGGGAGTCTCAATAATCACTTCATGCGCGCCGATTCCATGCATGCGATCATACAGCCCCTTTGCTTCGCGATCGATCCTCCCTTCGATGACCAATGCAGGATACTTGTTTGGGATCACCCGCAACCGCCAACCCGGCTGATTCTTCTGGGTCTGCGGTTGCCTGTAGGCGAGAACCTCAGGCGGAGTCGCGTTTTCGTTGCCCGGACAGAACGGACACATGGCCGCTTGTACTCGTTTCGACACCGAGCTAAAAGAGGTCGGTCGCTTGCCGCGTTCGGTCGAAATAATGACCCAGCGGCCGAGGATCGGATCTTTTCGCAGTTCAGGCATATTGATTCACCCTGTGAACACCCAATTCATACGCCATTGTGCCCTCTTTGTCAACTCTCACCCTTCGTGGCATATTATCGCACAACTTCAGAAACCAAGAATGCCGTCCGCGGTGAGGCCGCCATCAAAGATTCTCCTGAGCATCTCGACTTCACGCTCAGAAATCTGTGTGTTTCGTCGAGTGGCGGCCTTGTGTGCGGTTTCCAGTGCCTTGTCAAATCCAAATGTCTTGTACAGGTCGGTATTCCCCCACCGAAACGGAGGGATCTCTTTGTCGGTGGTCAGACCTCCTCCAAAGATGTTGCAGCCCACGCCAATCGTCATCCCAGTGTTCAACAGTGTCCCAATGCCGAATTTCGTGTGATCACCGATGAAGGATCCCACCTTGATCGATCCGGTGTCGATCGACTTCCCATTGACGGTCGATCGAATTACGGAGTAGTTGTTCTTGAGGTCTGAGTTAGTCGTCATGGCGCCGAAATTGACCCATTGACCAACATAGCTGTGCCCGATGAAGCCGGCATGATATTTGTTAACATAGGCATGGAACACGGACTCTTCGACTTCCCCCCCCACGCGACAGGTATGACCAATTGAGGACGCCGTAATCTTGCCAGCCAGCACTGTGGAATTGGCCCCAACAAAGCACGGACCATAGATTGCAGCATGTGATTCAATGCGCGTATTGGCGCCGATAAACACCGGTCCTTTGGAAGCGTCAATCACTGCCGCAGGGAAGACTTCGACGTCGTTTTCGAAATGGACTTTGCTCGGATTGACGACATAGGCCCCCTGGTGGATGAGGACATTCGCCCCGGAACTCATGGTCGGCTGAAGGAATTCATAGTCGGCCTGGATCTCGTGCTCGATGTCGGCCATGATCTCCCAGTTGCGCTCATACAGTGTTGCGGATGTCGGAAACTGAGGAATTTCGCTCTCGCGTATGCGGTATGCGTTGAGATACATATCGGGAGTCGCCACGTTCGGCATTTGATTGAGCACTTCGACTTTGAACAACACTGCAACGGCCTGGTCATCGTGCACAAACGACGTTGACAGACGCGATTCCCGGACCAATTTCGGAAGGTCGCCGTAATCGCGTATCCGACCATTCAGGAACAAGACATCATCCCCTTCCGGCTTCTTAATGATATTGACTGGATAATCGCGAAATTGCTCAGCCAGCAGTGGTGCAACCTGATCTCGTGCCGCAAAGGCAATGTCCGGGTCTTCGAAGTAGCGACGCGCTCGTCTGAAGAGCGGCTCGATTCCAGCGCGCAGAGTATACACGGGCCGAAGACAGGTAAGTGGAAAGAACTGATCGAACTTCCCGTCCTCAAATAGACAGATTCTCATCGCCACGACTGAAACTCCCTTGCTCGCTGCATCGCCTGTCGGTTGATCCCTATTATCGGTCAGTTTGACCCGTGATTGACTATCTCTTTATCCGCCACTTCCGGGCGTATGAATCGGCCACATCCCTACCAACCAGATATTCTGTTATTGCCAGCGCAAACAACATTGCCGCACCGGGTCCCATACCGGTGATGACATTCCCGTCTACCGTCACCAGTTCATTCGTGACGATGGCTCCCGCCGCTTCAAGACGGTCACTGAACGATGGATCCCCTGTCGCTCTTCTACCCGACAGAATCCTTGCCCCTTCCGCCAGCACATGGCTTGGCGCGGCGCAGATTGCGGCCACCAACCTTCCGCTTTCATGATGTGCGCGAGCAAGCGCCAAGACATGGGGGTCTGCGGCGAGACTCGCAGCGTTCTTGCGACCCCCGGGGAAAATGATGGCATCGTAGAGCGATCCGACCTGTTCGGCCACTGTCGTCACCGGAAGCACGGTAATTCCGTAGGCGGATTTGACCGGCCCATCAATCAGCCCTGCGACCGTTACAGGAACTCCGGAGCGTGTAAGCAGATCGATCGGGGCGATGGCCTCGATCTCCTCAAATCCCTCGGCTAGTACAGTTAACGCTCGCTTAGTATAAGTCAACGGCTACAACCTCTACCTCAATAGCGACCTAACTTCTTGACCGATAACTTGTAAAACCGGACAACAGAAGTCAATGAGAATGGGTCGATTTCAATTCAGACAGTTCTTTTTTTGCCTCTCCTCGTCGAAAGGGCTTGACAAACAGCCGCTCTTTCAGCTATGATTTCAGCGTAACTCGAAGGTCTCACATCGACATCAATTATGGCGATAGCCAGTCACACCAGTATGGTGCGGCACAAATACATTGGTGCGATGGCTACCTCAACGATGTACTCTATGCTCAATTAGTCTGCCCTTGCAGGAGGAGAAATCAGGATGCGGGCAACAGTGATCGACATTAGCGACAAGCAAATTTATCTCGAAATCGGCCAGCAGCTGCGATTCAAATCGAACTACGTCTCCGTTCCGGGAGCCAACCAAATCATGAAGTCCACCGACATTGATTTCGTGTTTGGCAGCAGCGACGGGCATCCGTGCGTCATTATCGAGGACGTGATCGAGCGCTCCCGCGGAGCAGTCTCGCGCGCGTAGGAAGACAGTTCCGCACAGCCTCGACCTTTCGGCGACAGAGTTCTCCACGGTTGACTCTTCGACTGATCTCACGTATTATCCCCTTTCATGAACGTATGAATTCGGAGGAATTTTGTGTCTATAAAGCGGATTGGAATCATCACCAGCGGCGGTGACTGCGGAGGTCTCAACGCGGTCGTGAAGGGTTCAGCCCAGATGGCAAACCGGCGTGGCGTTGTCCCGCTGGCCATCCCTAACGGTTACGCCGGCCTCTATAATCTGGTCAATATGTCAACTCTCGTGGAGCTGACCCCCTCTCGGGTGGACAGTTTCAGCATCGGCCTTGCCGGTTCGGAGGCGGGGCATTCGCGTGTGAAGATATCCAAAATCAAGGATGAGCACAAATACGAGCGCATTCGTCAGGGATTAGCCAAATTCAATATCGGTGGTCTGGTCATCAGTGGGGGCGACGACACCGGCTCGGTCATCATCGATCTTGATGCCGAAGGGATCAAATGCGTCCACGCGCCCAAGACGATGGATCTCGATCTTGTCCCGTATAGCGTGGGAGGAGATTCCACAATCAACCGGATCGGCTTCTTCCTCAGGGATCTAAAGACCACTGGCCGAACCCATAATCGAATCATGATCATCGAGGTCTTCGGGCGCTACGCCGGCCATACGGCCTTTCGGGGGGGCGTTGCGGGTGAAGCGGATGCCATGCTGATTCCGGAGATACCAGTCGATTTCGACGAGCTCTATCGCCACATGAAAAAAGTCTACATGAAGCGGATCGTCGAGAGCGACATCAAGGCCGGGACCTACACCATCGTCGTGGCCGAGGGGCTGAAGAACGCCTCCGGACAGGAGATGTACGACGAGTCCGCCGGCCTCGATTCCTTTGGTCACAAGAAGTTGGCAGGTGCCGGAAAATTCGTCGCCCAGGAACTCGGCAAGAAGTTGAGCGCCGACCCCGAGATAAGAACTTTCATGAAGGAACAGGGGATGTTCGTCGAGGGATTGAATGCCACTCCTGAGATTCGAACGGTCTCCCCCAGCCATTTGGTGAGGTCCGGCTTTTCGTCGGCCTACGATGCCAATTTCGGAATGGAGGCTGGAGCCTGCGCGGTTTGCCTCCTGCTCGACGGTCATACCGCGGTCACAGTCACCGGCTTTTTCGGCGGCAAGATTCACTACATGAATGTCCGCGACGCCATCCAGCAACGGCGCGTCGACCTCGAACAAGTCTCCTTGTATGAGCAGCTTGGCTTTTGCTTCGGAAGGGTTCGTCAGGAATTTCATCCCCCCACTTTCCTGGCAGACGGACTTATCGAACGGCTCTATTAGACGTGCGCAAATGGGCTGACAGCCCCAGTTCTCAGGTATTTCGGGCAAGTACAGTTGCGCCTCTTTCGGTCGATATAGAGATTATTGCTTGCGTCGACCAAGAGCCGGAGCTATATTTTCGCCAGGTACTGAATACATACTTCGCGTTATAGACTCTCCAGCCGGACTCTGTGCAGTCATGACAGGTTGATTGTCCAGAGGCAGATGCGAGCCAGTTAAGTTCATTCGAGGCGAAAAGACCATGGTGCGGATCAAGACTGCAATTATCACTCTGGCCTTGTGCTGTATTGGCATTTTGGTGGAGGCGAAAACGTACCGCCTCGACCCGGGGGCGCCTGATACACTCTTCATCGATTCCGTCCGAGTTGCCATCCCGCTCAAACCGGCCTTACGGGTTTCGTTCTTTAACGATGAACCCTTAGGAGCGCTTGAAGTCACGGTCCGGCACAGCGCCAAGGGCATGCTGGTCATTGACTCGTTCTCGTTCGTCGGTGGCCGTACGAGCTCGATAGGGGCATTGCAGGGATTCCGCGTCGACAGCAATATTATCAGCGCCTATTGCTACACTACCGCCACGCTGATTCCGAACGGACGGGGCCTGTTGGGGACACTCTACTTCAGCTATCTCGGAACCCCGACTCCACAACTTATCCCGATCGACACCATTACTGTCCTGTCGGCCCAGATTGAGCATTCAACTTCTTTTTCCGACGCCGCCCTGGAGCAGATCAGGCCGCAATACAAGCGCGGGTACATCGACCTGAAGTCACCCTGTTGTATTGGTAAGCGGGGAAATGTTGATGGTTCGGCCGACGGAGTCGTTGATATCTCTGACCTTCAATTTCTACTCGACATCCTGACTGACGCGACTGGCACTGTTGTCCCTCCCTGCCCGGAAGCGGCCAATGCTGACGGCTCTCCTGACGGCGTGATCGACATTTCTGACATTGTGGCCGTAATTGATTATCTGACCCTCCCGATCACCCCGATCTTCCCCGACTGTCCGTAAGTGCATCGCATTAGCAGTCGCCGCTCAATTTCTTGGATATCATGGACTCCGGAGTGATACCTCATGCGCTCGCAGTTTGAGAGCGAGACTTCGAGTGTGCACGAATACTCGGCCATGAATACTTCACTATTGCATCCTCCGCGCACACTTTCATAGATTTCGCATTCATAACGACGAGTGAGGTTCTGCAGTGGAGATCGAAGACGACACGGTTGGCGAATTCTTGCTTTTGCTCAAGTGTTTAGGTGACTGTGGCGAAACAATTGAAGTGGCGGATTCAGATGCGTCGGGAAGGGCTGCTGACATAAGGGGATTAGTGCTGAAAGCGCTGTATCATGGTTCCTCGATTCTCTACTTATATCGCCGTACTAAGGTGACCGAACTGAAGATTGACTTCACTGACTTCGCTTCAATCCAAGTCATCGCACGAGCACTTCTTGAAACTGCGCTCACCTTCAACTATGTATTCAAGCAATCGAACACCGATGGGGAGATACGGCTCCGTCATGCTGTGTGGCAACTGTCGGGAATGCGCCATCGTCATCGATCCAGTACTCAAACAAGCATCGCGAAACAGAAGTTCCAGGACGAGCTCTCTTTCGTGAAGAAACTGGAGAATGACGTACGCTCACATCCGCTCATTTCCGGGCTGCCGCCCAAGACTGCCAACAGATGGCTCAGCAGCAACGATTGGCGGATACCGGCGAAGAACAAAACTGGAGAGTACAAGAGTCCCAGTTGGGAGAAACTTGCCCAACAGGCGGGGATAAGTGAGCAAGTGGCATCCAACACCTACACATTTCTTAGCGGATACACCCATACATCATACACCGCTGTGTTCCAGATTCACCAAGGAACCTCTGAGAAAGATCGTAGAGAGCTATGTGACGGCACATTCGACGGCGCAAAGATCAGCCTCGCCCTCTTAATACGCGACCTTTCACTGCTGTTTCTAGAAGTTTCGAACCTGCTGGACGAGAGAGACCCAGAACGCAGAATCGTGAAGAAGTGGTTGGAGGTGGCAGCCTATGCGGGTTCGGACGAAGCCAAAGAGCCACAGAGCGGGATCGAACCGCTGACCTGCTGATTACGAATCAGCTGCTCTACCAGCTGAGCTACTGTGGCTTCAAAGAAAGAACCCACAAATTTATCTGCTCTTGGCTGAATGTCAACTGGAATCCGCGCCGCACAAAAACGCTGACGAGAGACAGAAGCGGACCATCACCCCATCTTACGAATCAGACCGACGACCTTCCCCGCAATCCGAAATTCGCGCGACTTGCGACCGACTATGATCGGCTCAAAAGCATCGTTCGCCGGCTGAAGCCGAACGCTTGCGCCATCCGGGAAATATCTCTTCACGGTCGCTTCACCGTTGACAATGGCCACCACAACCTCTCCCGCCTGAGCGGTCGACTGTTTACGCACGAGGACAAAGTCACCGTCAAGAATGCCGGCATCATGCATGGAGTCCCCAACTACTTTGAGACTGAACGACTCTCCCTTGGGGACAAACGAAAGATCGAGCGCGATCTCTCCTTCGATGTTCTCAATCGCGTCGATCGGCGCGCCCGCCGGAACCCGCCCAACCAGCGGCACTCGTCCAATCTCGGTCGCCATCGAGCGAGTCAGTTCAAGGCCGCGCGAAATCAGTTTCTCTTTCTTGAGGTACCCCTTTCTGATCAGGGCGGCCAGATGCGCGCGAACCCCATTTGTGGAGACAATGTCGAAGTGCAGGCCGATCTCACGGATCGTTGGGCTGTGCCCTTTCTCAAGAACACGCCGCTCGATGAAATCGAGTATTGCGCGTTGCCTTTCGGTCAGTAGTTCTTTCATAGACTTCCGCTCATAGAATACTGCCCATTTGTACAGGGGTCAAACAATAATCGCGGGTTGGGAATCACATTCTGACTGGAAACAAGAAGAGGGCAGCCAGCCTGGCCACCCTCTTGCGTCTTCGAAGAGATGCCACCTAGGCAGCGGCCTCATGATCGGCCTTCGCCTCAGCGATTACCTTCTGGGCGATTTCGTGCGGGACATCCTCGTAATGCGAGACGTTGACGGTATAAACGCCCTGTCCCTGGGTCATCGACCTAAGATCGACCGAGTACTGATACAGTTCCGACTGTGGAACCTGCGCTTTGATGCGCTGGTTGCGGCCATCGGGATCCATCCCGGAGACTTTCCCACGCCGTGACGACAGATCCCCCATGACATCCCCGGTGTATTCGTTCGGAACCAGCACTTCAACGTTGCAGATCGGCTCCATGAGGACCGGCTTGCACTCCATGAACCCCTCTTTGAACGCCATCAAGCCCGCGATTTTGAACGCCATGTCCGAGGAGTCTACATCATGGTACGAGCCAAAGAACAGCGTAACCTTAACATCAACTACCGGCGCACCGGCCAGACCGCCGTGCGCTAATTGCTCGACGACCCCCTTCTCGACCGCGGGAATGAACTTGCCCGGAATGACCCCGCCTGTGATGGCGTCGACAAACTCAAAGCCAGCGCCTCGGGTATTCGGCTCGATCCGAATATGCACATCGCCGTACTGCCCTCGTCCACCGCTCTGCTTCTTGTGCTTATACTGCTTCTCTGTTTTGCCACGGACAGTTTCACGGTACGGAATCTTCGGTTTCCCAAGCTCAGCTTCCACCCCGAAACGGTTGTGGAGCTTTTCCATCAAGACTTCGATATGTGTCGAACCCTGACCGTAAAGGATGAGCTGTTTGAGGGCCGCGTCGGAGACCATCTTGAAGGTCGGGTCTTCTTCCCGGAGTTTGTGAAGGCCGGTCGCGATCTTTTCATCATCCCCCTTGGCTTTTGTCTTTACCGCCACATCCATGACCGGATTCGGGTATTCGACCGGCGGAATCGTGACCCCAAGGTCTTTGTCGGCGAGAGTATTGCCGGTGTGCGTATTCTTGAGTTTCACCAGAACGCCCAAATCCCCGGCGGCGATTCCGTCGACATCAATACGATTCTTCCCCTGGAAAGTGTAGACATGCGAGACTCGCTCTGATGTGCTTGTCTTTTGATTGTTGAGATCCATGCCGTTGCGAACTACCCCTGAGAAACAGCGGAAGAACGACATGTCACCCAGATGCCCTTCCGAAGTCGTCTTGAACACGTAGGCCACGGTCTTTCCCGACGAGTCGCAAGGGATGGTCAACTTGTCCTCTTTGCCCGTCTTCACCACTTGTACCGGTGACATCTGGTTCGGGGACGGAAGATACTCACAAATGAAATCGAGCATATGGACGGCGCCAATATTACGGCTGGCCGACCCACACAAGATCGGATAGAGCGTTCCTTTGACAATTCCGGCACGTAATCCCTTCATGAAATCCGCGTCGGTGAGAGTCCCATCGGCGAAGAATTTCTCAAGCAAAGCGTCGTCTGATTCCGCGGCGACCTCCACCAGACTTTCCCTCTCGGCCTGCGCTTCGTCTTTGAGGTTAGCCGGAATCTCTGATTCGGTCGCCTTGCCGTTGGCGTCGAAGGTGTAGGCCTTCATGTGGAGCAAGTCGATGAGCCCCTTGAAGCTGTCGGCCTCGCCAATAGGGATTTGCACCGCAACAGATTGTTTGCCGAACGCGTTCTTGATCGAATCAAGTGTGTTTCCCCACTTTACGTTTTCCTTTTCCATCTTATTGACAAAAAAGAAACGGGCCAATCCGCTTTCCGGTATTGCCCGCCACTGAAGCTGAGTCCCGATTTCCACGCCCGACAAGGCGTCGATTACAATCCCGACTGTATCCGCCACTTTCGCGCCCGCGAGGAGTTCCCCCATGAAGTCGGTGTGACCGGGACAGTCGATGAGATTCAATTTGATGTCTTGCCGGGTGCAAGCCAGAAGCTTGACTGAGATTGAGGTTTTCCGGCTGATCTCCGACTCGGTGTAGTCCAGAAGCGACGTGCCGTCGTCAACCCGACCTATTCTGTTGTTGAGTCCTGTCGCAAAGGCTACCGCATCGGCAAGGCTTGTCTTTCCACAGCCCCGTTGGCCTGCCAAACAGACATTTCGTATCTTCTCAGTCGAAAACTCTTTCACCCGAAAACCTCCACAATCTATTGCGGCCCAACAGCCGCGTGTGACGTACGAACTTCACTTTCAGGATTTGGATAATACCTGAATCTGTCTTCCCTGTCAAACCCTTTTCCGCAGCCAAACTCCCCAATACGAGAGGTTTTGCTCCACGACACCACCGGCAGCGGGCGACAAAAAAACCCGCCCTGCAGTCAGGCGGGTTTCACTCGAGACAAGTGACAAAGGAGCGCTGTTACTGCTTGGCTTTGGTAGCCTCGATATCGATCTTGACTGTGACGTCATTCCCGAGGGCTAATCCCCCGTTGTCAAGAATCTGCCCATAGGTGATCTTGAAGTCCTGGCGATTAATGACCGTCTCAGCGCTGAATCCGGCTTTCGAGCCACCCATCTTCTCCGACGTGAAGGTGCCGTTGAAAACACAGTTGAACGTGACTTCCTTCGTCACCCCCTTCATTGTGAAATCGCCGACCAGCTTGAACGCCTGACCTTCACCGGGGATAACTTTCTTCGACTTGAAGGTTATTGTGGGAAAACTGTCGGCGGCGAAGAAATCCGGTGACTTGAGGTGGCCATCGCGCTTTTCCTGGGCGGTGCTGATAGAGGCGACCTGGATAGTCATCTCCGCACTACCCTTGGAGACATCCTTGCCATCGAAATCGATGGTTCCTGCAAAATCCTTGAAGTTTCCGCGCACGGTCGAGATGACCAGATGCTTGATCTCGAAACCCACGTACGAGTGCGCGTTGTCGATCTTCCAGACCTCTGCTTGCGAGACCGACATGGATACCGCGAGAGTCATGGCCACGGACAAGAGAATTCTTTTGAGCATGCATTTCCTCCTCTGCTCAGTCTACGTTCGTTTGGTTTTTTCGTTAAACAAGGCCGCTCCCCGAAGGTTCCCGAATTGACTACATAGGTCCATGTCCCTATGGCAGACTTTGGCGCTGGCGGACCGCCTCGAACAAGCACACTCCCGCCGCTACCGACACATTCAGGCTCTCCACAGAGCCGAGCATCGGGATTCGGATGAGGAGGTCGCAGTTTTCCCGGGTCAGACGTCTCAACCCGCTCCCCTCGAATCCCATCACCAAAGCCATGGGTCCAGTGAGTTCGGTTTCGTAGAGTGAACGTGACGCCTCGTCAGCAGTCCCGACCATCCAGATTCCTTTGGCTTTGAGATGCCCCATGGTGCGCGCCAGATTGGTGACTTGGGTAAAGGGAACATGTTCAGCGGCTCCGCAAGCAGTGCGCCGCACTGTATCCGTCATCGTCACCGATCGATCTTTGGGCACTATAACGCAATGAACACCCGCGGCGTCGGCAGTGCGAAGGCAGGCGCCGAGATTATGCGGGTCCTGTACGCCGTCGAGAATCAACAGAAACGGCGGACCCGAAAGCGTATCCAGCAAGCTTAGGAGCGCATCTTCATTGAGGACTTTGCCGGCATCGCGATAGTCCGTGTGACGATGCTGTCGCAATGCCTGTGAACGCGGATTCTGACCCATGTATCGAATATACCCTGCGCAAAACTGAAGTGCGAGCGCGCCAACCTACTGTTTACGGCTTCCCCTTTGCGTGAACGGCTCTCCTTGCTCGCAGAGTGGACAGGCAGAGGGCTCCCAGCTTACGGCGTTGACTGAGGCCAGCGAGCGAACCGGGTAGTCGAATTTCACAGTCCCTCCGGAACGGTCGAGCAAGAGCCCGATCCCCACGATTCTCGCTTTGTAAGATTCCACAAGGCTGATTACTTCTTCGACCGACTTCCCGGTCGTCAAGACGTCGTCGACGATCAGGACGTTTTGTGACGGGTCCAGGGAAAAGCCCCGTTTGAAAATGCGCCCGCTCTCCCCCTGCTCAGCATAGATCGATTCGATTCCAAGGTATCGAGCCACTTCATAGGCAATGATCACACCCCCCGTCGTCGGTCCCACGACTGTAACCGCTCCAGAGTCGCGAAATGAGTCGGCCATCGCTTCGCAGATCTTCGTACACATAGCAGGGTTCTTCAGAAGCGTGAATTTTTCGTAGTAGACATCCGAGTGCCGTCCCGAAGTCAACAAAAAGTGCCCGGTCAGCAACGCCTGCGACTCCTTGAACAGCTTCAACACCTGATCCTGATTCATCTCAATCCTCCGTAATTGTCACGACCGCCACCGCTGATGTGCGATCATGTGCGATTGACACTAACAAACGCAGATTCGTTAGCAGCGGGGCGAAGTTTCCGGCAACATGAACCTGTGGTACTCCCCATTCATCTGGCAGAAGCTCGATTGTCGTCCACGGAGGGCGGGCGCTCAGGAACCGCCCGAGCGCCTTCACGACCGCCTCTTTCGCCGCAAAACGTCCAGCCAGAAACGCAAACTTATCGATTCGCCGGTCAAAGATCTTTCGCTCATCGAGACTCAGCACGCGCCCAATAAACCGCTCCCCAAACCTCTCTACAGTCCTTCGAATGCGGTCGATTTCGATAATGTCTATGCCTATAGCGTCGGCCACAACTCACCTGATATTCAACATTCGAGTGGAAACTACAACACTCCGTTGCACGGCGCAATGCTGAAAGAAATCTCTTGCCTTGGTTCTTAAAACAAGTTATTCTGTAAGTAGAATTACGGAGAGAGACCGACATTTGAAAATCTCTAACACTCCACTTATGAAGGTTGTCTCTTCTCTGCTGAGTGCACGCCGAGACCCGTCCAAGGATGGTAGCGAAAACAAGACGCAGGAAGCGGCTTTAAGGCCTTTAACGTAAGTTCGCTGGAGTTTTTTCAAATCTTCTCTCTCTCTCCAAAAACGAAGCCCCGATCTTTACAGAACGGGGCTTTTCCTTTATCGCGGACGCACTGTTCTAAGCGTGTGAATTCAATGCGCCTCTTAACGCCTGCTCGTATTTCGTGTGTGGATCGACTCGCCGCACGACAACAAAGTAGCAGGCTGTTCCTGACGACAGGAGGTACAGGCGATCTCGCTCCACTTCATAAACCCCCATCGCTCTCGTAATCCCGACGCCGGGTCCCCGATCAAAGAGCTCCAGCAATTCATACAGATTCCGAAACACTCCACCAAAAGCCTTTCGAAACTGTTCCGACACCTCACCGGCGATGAAGGTTCCGTCGTTGTCTACGCGAAACACGTTCTGGACTCCCGGGATCCCAGACAACTTTTCGTGAAGCGCCTGACGTTTTGTTTTCACGGGAGCATCTGGCTCAGACACGTTCGATCGCTCTTCTGTATTCGCCGGCATAAGGGCACCGGCCGACCCGGGCGCAAAGGAGTCGCTCTCGATTATCGCCACTACTTCCGTGTGCTGACGCAGAAGGTGAGCCTGGACGCGTTTCTGCTCTTCCTGTGAATTGACCGGATTCTCCAGGGTACGTTCCACTTTATGAATCATGCGCCCGCTCTGCGAAATCGACGTCGTTATCCTGGGGTTCGGTCGGGGCGCATATTCAGTCTGGACCTGAATGGCCAGGTCCTTCTTCTTCACTAAAGAGGTTCGGCCGACTGGAATGTAATCGTTCATGGACATACTATCACTATTCGGGTCTGTTTGCACCCGTATTCGAAGATTATCGGTCGAATCAGCAGTTTGAATAACCGCACGAAGGGCAATGGGAGCAGCCCGAACTTATAGTCATCCCTGACGAGCATTCCGGGCAGACTTCCAATTCCGCCGCTGGCCTTTCCGCCGAATCCTCCTGCCCTCCAAAGTGTCTGTTCAAAACTTGAGCAATGGCGTCGGGGATGGAGAAGACACGCGCACCCTCAGAGAAAACTTGATTGGACCCTCCGATTCCTCTGAGTTGGCGAATCACTTGCCGGATCGGAACCTTGGACCGAAGAGCCAACGAGATCAGGCGACAGATCGCCTCGCTATCCGCCATCGTTGTATACCCTGACCTTCCAATATGCGCAAAGACCTCAAATGGCTCATCGTCGTGCAAATTCACTGT
Organism: uncultured Ignavibacteriales bacterium; assembly: GCA_964540105.1. Taxonomy (GTDB): domain Bacteria; phylum Zixibacteria; class MSB-5A5; order GN15; family FEB-12; genus DATKJY01. The sequence continues at coordinate 350,727 of CAZILL010000003.1, forward strand.
GACATAGAGATTCCCGTAGCCAGTGCGGATCTTTTCAGTGAAACCGGTGAGGATCGCCGGGCGCATCTCGACTTCCCGCGTCGATTCCGCCCGCACAGGCTTCTCGCCGTTCACCGAGAGCACCTGATTCGGGCGAGAATTGTCGCGATATATTGTGACCCCTTTGCAGGACATGCGATATGCGAGTTCATACGCCAGCCGAACATCCTCGCGGGTCGCGGATTCCGGGAAGTTGATCGTCTTTGAAACCGACGAATCGCAGTGCTGCTGAAACGCGGCTTGCATACGGACATGTTCTGCGGGTGTGATGTCGGCAGAAGTCAGAAACAGAGCACGAATCGTCTCCGGGACTTCCGGCAGCTCTGCGAGCGATCTGACCGACGCGATCTTCTTCATCAATTCGGGGGTGTTGAAACTCTCGGCCCGGGCAATTCTCTCAAAGAGCGGATTGACTTCCAGCATGCGCGTTCCGTCGAGGACATTCCGCTCATAGGCGATCGCATAGTACGGTTCGATCCCTGAAGAGCATCCGGCGATAATCGATATGGTGCCGGTGGGCGCGACCGTTGTGACTGTCGCGTTGCGGTACGTGACGCCCTCTTCGCGATAAACCGATCCTTCCCAATTCGGAAAACGACCGCGCGACTTGGCTAATTCCGACGATTCATTGCGAGCTTCGGCCTCCACAAACGCCATGACTCGCTCGGCCAGCGAGAACGCTGACTCATGATTGTACGGAACACGCAGTTCAATCAGGGCGTCGGCCCATCCCATTACTCCGAGACCCACCCGTCTATTCTTCTTTGTCTGCGACTCGATCTGTGGAAGTGGATACTTGTTAACATCAATCACATTGTCAAGAAAGTGCACGCCGCTATGAACAATCTCCGCCATGCGATTCCAGTCGATTCCTTCCTCAGGTGCGGAAGGCGTGTAGTTGACAGGCAGTGGTTTCCTCACGAAGGCGCCGAGATTGATGGAACCGAGGTTGCAGGAATCGTACGGAGGCAGAGGCTGTTCGCCGCAAGGGTTGGTAGCTTCGATAATTTCTGAAGGGGAGGTGGGATTCATCCGGTTCATCCGGTCGAGGAAAACGACACCGGGTTCCCCGGTCTTCCACGCCTGGTCCACGATCTTATCGAACACCGATCGGGCCTCGAGAGATATTTCTTTCCCCTCGCGGACGTAGGTCTTGCCCGTGCGCGGGTCGACAAGCGAATAGCTCTCTCCGGAGGTTACTGCTTCCATAAACCGATCCGTAATCCCCACTGAGATGTTGAAATTCGTTATTTCGCTCGTATCCGCTTTGCAAGTAACAAACTCGAGAATATCCGGATGGTCCACGCGAAGCACACCCATGTTTGCGCCTCTTCGAGTTCCGCCTTGTTTGACGGCTTCCGTTGAGGCGTTGTACACTTTCATGAATGAGACCGGACCGGAGGCCACGCCCGATGTTGACGCGACCATGGAGTTTCGGGGACGAAGTCGGGAAAAGGAGAAGCCGGTACCGCCCCCGGTCTTATGGATGATCGCCGCGTGTTTGTTGGTCTCGAAAATCTCCTCCATCGAGTCCCCTACCGGCAATACGAAGCAGGCCGATAGTTGGCCGAGCGGACGTCCGGCATTCATCAACGTTGGAGAGTTGGGGAGAAAATCCAGCCGAGCCATCATCGCAAAGAACTGTCCGGCCACGCGCTCGACCTCTGCTTCGTCGGCACCGTAGTTTCGATCGGCTCCGGCCACAAAGCGCGCTACACGAATGAACAGCTCGCGAGGCGTCTCGATGACCCGTCCCTCTTTGTCCTTGAGCAGATATCGACGTTGGAGAACGGTCAGGGCATTCTGACTAAGCGCTATGTTTACTTCCCGCCACATTCATCATCCTTGCTGACACTGCGAATAGGCATGTTGCCTGTCGTCGCACTCATGCTGCTTTTGTCGGTTCTCTTGCTGCCTATAATTATAACGTCGGCCGTTGGGCAGCAGCCATCACTTTCGCGTCATTTTTGTTTCCGTTCTCCACGAATTGACTTAACTTTATGAAAGACAAAGGCTAAAAAGCAGGAGAAGAGATCTGCAGATTCCCGAGCCAGCCGCGTTGCGTGGAACCCTCAAGAAGACGGCCGGGGCAGTATGGATGCTGGTTGGGTTGCTCATGTCAGCCAGAGCGATGTTCTGGCTACGGGGGACAGGCGGTCAGACGTTCTGGCTCGCTGTGCCGGCCTTGATAATCGGGTACCTGAAGGGGCACTACATCTTCTCCAGATTGGCGGCGAACAACATCGCTCGCATTGATGCTCTGTCGCCGGAAAAAGAACGTATCTGCATTTTTGCTTTTCAGGCAGTGAATTCGTACATGCTGGTTATCGCGATGGCCTCGCTGGGGATTCTTCTTCGCTTCTCATCGCTTCCTCGCGAGTGGCTGGCCGTGATCTACCTTACCATTGGCTCGGGATTGTCCATCGCCGGGACTCGCTATCTGCGAAGACAGGACGAGCCCACGCCACGAGAGACCTGATACTACTTTTCTTCCCCTTTTGAACGACTCTTCTCGCTCAGGGCAATCATATCGAGGAATCCTACTCCACGGCTGCCGTAATAGGATTCCGCGCGGTTGTAGATGTCATCGTTCAGTGCGGCGGAAAGCGGAACAAAACTGTAGCCCTCATCCTCAAGAGCGTTCAGGAGATCGTCGAGATACACTGCGTTCAATCTGTTTGCTCTCAGGAGGAGTATCTGCCTGACCGGACGACCCGCGATCCGGAGCGCCATTTTCTCAGCCCGTTCAACCGCGTCGAGCACGTGATTGACGTATTCATTCATGAGCTGGAAATATCCGCCTGAGTCAATCCCTTTCCCCATTTTCTCCAGCGACATGTTGTACAAATAGTCGTCTGGGACCACGGTCGCGTGGGCTATCGTCGTCCGCTTGCTCCCCAGGTACTTGGTCACACGCTTCTTGATCGCTGGTGATGATCCGTAGTGAAGATACGGGAAGCGAAAGTACCTCCCACGCTGCCCAAAGTCGGAGAGCATCGATTCGATCGATTCTGCGCCCTTGTCGATTTCGACGAGGAACTGCTCCCCGGAGAGCTCATTGACATCCTGATTGGAATAGGTCATGCTTCCAAGCAGGTGGCCGCCGTTCAGCCACTCTCCGGTGAGATCGAAATCATTGCCAATGTTAGCGCCCACGACAAAGCCTGTCCCTTTTACAGAGTGTTTGGCAAGCGCTTCAAGCAATTGACGGGTGATCTCCCTGACGGGAACATCCCCGAAGGATTGTGCTGCAGGAAGTTCATTGAAGGTGACCGCCATTTCCTTCGTTCCCCGACTGCGATGAGCAGCCTCCCCCTGCGCGTGAGCAAGTTGAAGCGGCAGTGACGCAGCCACCGCTGCGGCGAAGAAGCCCAACCACCGATAACGCGACCAGCGACGGGTGGTACCCATCACCAGACTACCTCGTGGTACATCATGAAATTCGTAGGGAGCGTCGAACCGAACGGCGCCCCGCCCGTGATGATGACCCTGTCCTTCCTTCGCGCCAAGCCGAATTCCCGACAGAGCTTGTTGACTGTTGCCAGCATGTCGTTGAACGAATCAGGCTGCTTGATATTGATCGGATAGACTGACCGAAACAATGAAAGACGGCGCATGACGTCGCGATCCGGCGTGAGCGCAACGACGACCTGCGGCGGGTACATGTTCGAAATCATCTCTGCCGTGAATCCTGATGTCGTGAAAGCGAATATCACTTTTGTCTCGCACTGATTGTGTGAACGGCTCACGGATTCAGCGATGGCGTAAGGAATTACGGACCCGTTCTTCGCTGACACTGTTCCATGACTCGGTGTTTCTGATGACGGCTCGGTGGCGTTGATCACGGCGGCCATAGTCCTGACCGCCTCTTCCGGGTATTTCCCGGTCGCGGTTTCTGCCGAGAGCATAACCGCATCGGCGTAATCGAACACGGCCGAGGCCACGTCATTGATCTCAGCACGCGTCGCCCTGGGGGAGAAACGCATCGATTCGAGCATCTGGGTCGCTACAATCACGGGCTTATGATGCTGGTTTGCCAATGCGATAATCCGCTTTTGAAGAGTCGGCAACTCTGCTGGTGGCAATTCCACTCCAAGATCACCTCTCGCCACCATCACTCCGTCGGCCAGATCCATGATCTCGTCCAGCGCCGCGATTGCCTCCCGTTTCTCCAGCTTGGCAATTATCTTTTGTCTTCCTCCGATGCGGTTTATTAGCGACCGAGCCGTCTTGATATCTTCTCCAGATCGCACGAACGAGAGTGCGATGTAGTCGGCATCGAGTGAAACTGCTGTTCTGATATCATCGCGATCCTTGGCTGTGATGGTCGGGATAGGCAGGGCGCTATCCGGAAGATTTATCCCCTTACCGGGCAACAGCGTCCCTGGGTTCAACGCGCGGACCGCGAGGGCGTCTTGTGTAGTCGACTGAACTTCAAACCCAACATTGCCGTCGTCGATGAAGACCCTCTCTCCCTTCTTGACGGACTTGATGATCGCCGGATGGTTGACCCCGACTATCCCGTTCGGCAGATTTGATTTGCCGGCAGTGAGGACAAGCTTCCCACCCTTTTGAACTTTCAATTCACCGGTGAACCGTTCGAGTCGCAGCTTTGGTCCGGAGATGTCAACCAGAAGTCCAACTGGATATTTTGCCTTCGCAACCCCATTGTAGATCGTGGCCGCGGCTCCGATAAAGTCGGCCGGGTTCCCGTGGGAACAGTTGATGCGAAAGGCGTTGACTCCGGCGTTCACCAGCCGGGCGATAGTGGCCGGGTCATTGACGGCCGGGCCGAACGTTGCGAGTATCTTAGTCTTTTTCATACTCTCAGTAATATCGGCGGACACTCTTCATTCAACAAAAAAGAGTCCCTTACGTGACGGAAGTCGCAAATTCGGGGACTTCGCCTACTCGATAACCGTCTCAGCAGAAACGCTTTACGATATAATTGCACTTGCGGTGTGCATTTGATGAAGCTAACACTGGCATTCTCACGTACAATGCAGTATATTAGAATCTCCTGTAGAGAAGGTAATCAGAAAAGGAACTTTCGTCCGGAGGGGAAGGATGGGATGGGATGCATGAACAATAAGAGAGTCTTGATAGCCGTCAACAATATGATCTTCACCTCAAAGATCATGTCTGTTCTGGATGGAATGGAAGCCGAAGGGATCAAAGCCATTCGCTCCGAGGAAATCTTCACTAAGGCCCAGGAGTTGCGGCCCGACCTGATCATTATCGACCTCAATCTCAATGGTATCGAAGCCCCTTCTTTGATCAACAAGCTTCGCTCATACGGCGCGACATCAAAGATTCCCATCGTCTGTTACTCCCCACACATCATGGTCGACCAGATGAAGGCGGCTATGTCGGCCGGAGCGACAGAAGTGCTCCCGAACGCCAAGATGACATCCCGCATGCAGCAGATTCTCGGCAAATACATCACAAACTGACGTCGCGGCGACAAAGGGAGCCTTGCGCAGCGCGATGCCTTCAGCGTTTTCATCGACAACAAGGAGCACTCAATGACTCATGAAGAACGAATGCAGAAGACCGAATCTTATGGCAGAGCCGCTGAGACTTTGCACGAAGCGCTCAAGAAGTTCCCAAAGGACATGTGGCAATTCAGACCCGCTTCGAACCGGTGGAGTATTCATGAGATCATCGTGCACATAGCCGACGCTGAAGCCAATAGCTATGTCCGTTGCCGCACATTCATCGCGCAACCCGGACACACAATTATGGCCTACGAACAGGATCAATGGGCGGCTGCGTTGAAGTACCACAGTCAGAGCGCAGATGATGCCTTGGCTCTGTTTGGGTTACTGCGGAAGATGTCGTACGACTTGGTGAAAGATCTCCCTGCCGATCTTTGGCCGACACTCGTCATTACCCACCCCGAAAGTGGCCTCATGACCTTCGACAAATGGCTCGCTATCTATGAGCACCATATTCCCGGGCATATCGATCAGATGAGTCGTAACTACGACATCTGGCGAGAACGAAACCGCCACGAATAGGGGGTGCTACTTGCCGTCGGCCTCGAAACGACCGGTCTCCTCAATCGTGACGGAATAACCGCTTACTTCCGACGGAATCTCCCGCTCAATCTCCTGAGTCTTCTTCTCGACGAAGACAACAAGGCATGGTTTCCCTCGGAATTCTCCTATGCCAGTTCCGACCACGCCTGCAATACTCATCCAGTGCGGCGTGTTGTCGCGCAGCACATCTTCAAGACTCTTGTTCAGAACGACACCTCGCGCATTCTCTTGGTTTGTCTTTCCCTTTTCTGGTTGCGACGAGGGTCCGCACCCGAGCATCGCGACAATAATGACCCCGCAATGCAAGCGGAACCTGTTAGTCTCAAACAATACAACCTTCATTTCTCCAGTTCACTCAAGGTTCGCTCCAAATAGAACGCGGGAACCGTGATGGTCCCCGCGTGGCCGCACAAAATACGCCGTCGTCTACTGTGAGCAGATTGTCACCGCAAACCGTGACAATACAGGGCCGATCGGGTTGCACACCGCATTCCCCTGGGTCGTTCCGGCAAACAGAAGCCCCACAGGACTATTGCTCGAATTGTTTGTAACCACGAGAGAACCGGAATCACCGGATTTCGTGAATCCCTTGGTGGTCATGAACTGTCCTGTGAAGGTCGCGGTCCCACCGGTGTACCCGACGTTCACGGTCACATTGATCGAGGAGATGGTGGCCGTGGTCAGGGATGTCGTCCGCCCTACCTTCTTGATCGCAAGATTAAGTGATGGCGACACGATTGTCGACCCGGGGAGTCCGTAGTAGGCCGCTGGAGTCGCACAGGTGTTGGCCGTGCCCGCGGTATAAGCTGCGATCGCGGCATCCATGGTATTCGAAGAGCCGCCAAAAGTGATCCTCTGGAAGTCAGATAGGGTCGCTACCTGCCCCGAAGCCCCGCATCTCTTGTCGTACCGACCCGGCTGATCGATCTTTTCGCCGATAGCGGCTGCGTTCTGACGGGCTAAAACGTGATTATTGCTCAGGATGTAACGTTGGCCCCCTTTGACAACTACACAGCCAATTGTGCCCGATGCACACTCATTATCATTGCCAACTGATACGCCGATCGGCACAGGACGATACGTGCCCGTCAGCGCCATCGCCGTAAAGGCTCCGGTCTCTTCGAAGGCCACGGGGACATCTTCTATCTTCGTGGAGATCTTCCCGGCTGGAAGCGTGCCGTTTGTGAACACGCGGATGACTGGATTGCCGTTATCATCCAGACTTGTACCGGTGCCGACCACGCCGCTGATCTGAAGCAGTTCGGCCGTGTGAGCATCCTGGACAGATATCGCGTGTGCAATTGCGGCCGCATTACCGGGAAGCAGTTTCGCCAGATCAGCGTTCTGGTCGGGGCCTGTAGCATTCTGCGAGCAGCCAACCCAGAACATCGCTGTTGCCATGACCAGCAGGATAATGGACGCTACAAATAGTAGATTACGACGCGTCTTTCTCATCGTCTGTTCCTTCCAGAGGTTCGTTGGTTTACTTATTGTCAGTCACTCATCGGTCCGCCGACCACCGTGAGATCTTGTGAAGGTACCGGCGTTCAGCGCCTATGGTGACGCAAGGGGTGCGCGGCGCACCTGTCTCATTTCAGATATGCTGTATTGTTCCGTCCGCCTCCTTTCTCAATGCCTGCGCGAAGGACAATAGTCATCACTGTTTGCACGGCATTCCATGCTACCCCTCGCGATCGGTCTGTTTCCGTTTCCGATCGAGGAGCAACTTCGGCATCGCCTGTGCGTCTTGAACCCAGGCCTGCCATATTTCTCTCAAGATATCAAATCCGAGGCATGAGCCCCGGTCAACGAACTTTCACTCATAATGCGGAACCCGCGCATAGGCGCGTTATATAAATCTATTCGAGTCTCTATTATTGAGCAACAAGTATTTTCATTTCCAGGCGACCATTTCTCAAGCGCCGCGGCATTCGAAGCGCCGCGCACGAATGCCACCCGGGGCTCGTCCATGAATCGTGTCCCCTGGTCTCATCCGTGACCGCCTCGTCAGTGCAGATCAGCTCAATCTTATCGCAGGCGTTTTTCCTTGACTATGCCTGATCACTTACGGTAAATACTTGAAATGAACAGATAGGTGTCCATGCAGGAAAACTATGATATTCGGTGAACATCGGCTCCGCAACTCTATCCTTGTCCTGTTGATCCTCAGCGTGATCTTCGTGACGATTCTCGCCCTGCGGACATACGAGATCTACCAGTCCGACCTCCCTTCGTTCGAGCAGCTGCACAACATCGAGCCGAGTTTGAATACGAAAGTGTATGATCGCAACGGCTTGTTATTGAAGGAATTCTTTAGTGAAAACCGCGCTCTGACACCGTTTAGCGAGATGCCGCGACCGCTCGTCGAGATGCTGATCGCCACAGAAGACCAAGAGTTCTACAACCATTGGGGAATCAATCTCCAGCGGGCCGCGATTGTAGCCTTCACCAATCTTCTCAATCTACAGCTCAGAGCGGGAGCTTCAACCATCACCCAGCAACTGTCGAGGATGCTGTTTCTGACTCAGCAAAAAACATTCGAGCGGAAGATCAAAGAAGCGCTGACTGCGATAAAGCTTGAGCGAAACTATTCTAAAGACGAAATCCTCGAGATGTACTTGAACCAGTACTACTTCAGTCGAGGAGCTTACGGAGTTGCCGCTGCCGCACATTTGTTTTTCAACAAGCAACCGTCGCAGCTCGATCTCAATGAGTGCGCGATTTTGATTGGTTTGCTCAAGGGTCCGAACATCAATTCACCAATTAACAATCCTGACAAATCGCTCAAGGCACGGAACCGAGTTCTCTACAGCTATTACCAATGGGGTGGAGTCGACGAGCGCACGTACGACTCTCTTAAGAACGAATCCCTCAAAGTCTCCTCACCCAGCGAAAAGACCGGCAGCGCTCCTTACTTCACCGAGAGCATTCGCAGGTACCTTCTGGACAAGTACGGCGAGTCCATTCTCTACTCGGGTGGCCTGAAAGTCTACACATCCCTCGACGCAGGCTTACAGCGCGCATCCGAAATGGCGGTCAACAGAAAGATTGACTCGCTCCGTAACCAGGTGGGACACTATCGGGGCCTCCATGATCCCTCGTATAGCTACTTTTTGCCCGACACGCTTGACGCCTTCGGTCATCCGATTCGCGCAAGCAAGATGGTTCAGGGAGCGTTTGTAGCGATCGATAATTCTAACGGCGACATCCTGGCGATGGTCGGTGGTCGGTCGTATGAAGAGTCTGAGTTCAATCGCGCCACTCAAGCGCTCCGCCAACCGGGGTCTTCCTTCAAACCCTTCGTCTATACGGCTTGTATAGATAATGGCTTCAAGACGAGTGATATCGTCGATGACAATCCAATCGTGCTGGATATCCCCGGCTCGAAACAATGGCGCCCGCACAACTACGACGATAAGTTCCTCGGACCACTCACACTTCGCGACGCTTTACGGCTCTCGCGGAACTTGGCCACCATCCGCCTCCTGCTGAAAGCGACTCCGGAACAGGCGATCTTTTACGCCCAAAAACTAGGAATCACGACTCGTTTGGCGCCCGTGCCATCGTTGGCAATCGGTGTCGGGGAAGTGCGCCTGATCGAACTTGTGTCGGCGTATTCGACCTTTCCCAATAAGGGCGTTCATATCCCGTACCGAATGATCCACAAGATCGTCGATCGTTACGGGAAGGTCCTTGAGGATAACTCGGCGATCCAGAAGAATGAGGTTCTTTCGGCTCAGACCGCCTTCATCATGGTCGATCTGATGCGCTCTGTGGTCGATGCCGGGACCGCCCAGCGCGCCCGCTGGATGGGTTTCACGAGACCCGCCGGAGGCAAGACGGGCACATCCGATAACTTCTGCGACAATTGGTTTGTTGGCTACACACCACAGATTACTGCGGGGGTCTGGATCGGATTTGACGACAAGACCTCGCTGGGGGGTGGTGAAGACGGCGCCCGTAACGCGGTGCCGATCTGGACGGATTTCATGATGGCCGCTCACGATTCGCTTCCGATCGCAGACTTCGAAGAACCGGAAGGGATAGTTCATCTCGATGTATGCGTGGAATCGGGTGAGCTTGCGACGGATCGCTGCCCGACCGTCCGAGCCGACGTTTTTACTGTCACTAATCAACCGACCGCCGCCTGCCATCTTCACCCATCGCGCGGTCAGTACCGCCCGACCGACAGAAATCGTAAGGTTCAGGAACCCGACTCGCTGAAAAGTCGCGGCCACTTCTGATGACCGGAATGGGGGACAGATTCTCATCCACGACGACGCTCTTGGGTGTTGACTGAGAGTGAGGCAGGCGTTATCATTGCCAGTCAATGTGACGCCAGCCTGCCGGAGTGGTGAAATTGGTAGACGCAGGGGACTCAAAATCCCCCGGTAGCAATACCATGTCGGTTCGATTCCGACCTCCGGCATGCATAGACTTTACCGTCCATCGGTATCCGGTACAAATAGCAGGTCGCCTTCCCCTGAGTCCTATCAATATCGATGCGGTGTACGAAGGCGCGGAGTAGTCCCTCCTTCTTCAGCGCCGGCGCTGAAGCCATGACCGAATCGAATTCATTCAGCAGACTAAGCGTGCTCTTTGTGGCGGCGCGTATATCCACCGGCCGTGATGGTGCACTGGAACTGTTTGTAGCTCTCCCTCAATCACTCGCTGCTCCGCGGACAGCGAATCAAAACGGTCCTTCAGGAACTCGACCGGCCGCATGGGGCTCATGGAGGTAAGACGCCTTACGAGGCACTCAGAACCATGCTTGACTCGAAAAAGAGTGTCTCAATTGCTTGACAATACTACACAACGACCACACAGGAATCTCCAACTTGGAGCAGATTTCAGTGTCGAGCTGGTCGATCAACCGACCAGCCCGGCATCTCCAAAGGTAACACGACCTGCCCGCTATAGGGTCATCCGATAGCTGTCACAGTCGACCACGTCTTCAAGGGGCGACGGTCCTTTCCATCTGACAGATTTTGAGCGTATCCCCGACAACTGGAAACCCCTTTACGGCCACGTAATCACCGATAGAGAAGTCCGCGAGTGTCAGCGGTGAGCCGTCAAGGTCTGTCAGTTTTACTCCATTACAAAGTAACCCGATCCAGGGGAGCTGTTCGAACGTTACTACACTTGCAGAAACACCGACTGAGCTGAGATAGGCTTCAAAGGTGACACAGAGTTTCTCAGGACAGTTCGCCAGCTTGATCTTCCTGGCAAGCAACGTATTCTCGTCAATGATATCTGCCCTGACCTCAACGACATTGCCAATTTGCAGATCGGTGAACACGAGCGAGGTATCGTGAGAAACTTGGTAGCCGCCCGCGCCAGGGTTCAGTTTGCCCGCGAAGTTGTTGCCACGACTATCATCACCTGTCGGGTCGAGATGCGGATCAGCAGGACCGAATTTCTGCTTGCCGATCACACCCCAGATCTCCGTCTCACTGTTGACGCGAATGATCTGGAGATGGTTTCTGACCACAAATGTCCCGGCGGAATAGTCGATCGAGACAATCGTGTCACGAAAGGCGAGGTCGTAGCCGCCACTGCCGGCTGACGCGCAGAATTCGATCTTGTTGGCATAGACGTAGCCGTTCTGCATGCGATTTCCCCGAATCCCGAGCGAGTCGCCGGGCTGGATATCGCTAAACGGTATAGGGGCCTCCGTACTCCCTTTAAGACGTACGATCTGGCAGTTCTGTAAGGCAAAGGCCGTGTCAGACTGTCCGACGAATGTGAGCATCAGACGACTCTGGTCTGTTGTCTTCACTCGGGCCGCAAACTGCACCGGTCCGGGGGAAGTCATCTGTTTTGAAGTGGAACCAGTTCCGCTCTCGGTCACAAGCGCGTCCATCGGATTATTCTGGCTACAGCCGGCCAGAGCAACGACCAACATAGTCAGCCCGGTGAACGCGAGGAGACTTCTCTTCAAGTTCATTGCAATAACTCCTGTCTTGGTTGTCAAACCAGTTTGGGTTTTATGGTGTTGATGTGTTCTCATCTCTCTCAAGCAGAGAGGCAAATGCTGGTTTTCGTTCAGCAAGACACGGAATGATTGAGCGAACCGCCTTTAGCGATTGCCACGTCGGCGACGCTGCGAGGCAAGAGACATATAGCGGGATTCCTGACCGGTAGCCCCCCTATGTGTAGACGGCTTGTAACGTGGGGTTAGAGCCCGTTGCAGGTATTCAGTACTCCGAGAACGAGATAGTCGATCAGCGCGAAGAGATCACTGATATCTATGACCCGATTGCAGTCAATGTCAGCTGCAGAAATGGGCAGCGCTATAGCTGAAGTGAATGAAAGAAAATCGACCAACCCGTTTATGTCCGATATGTCAACCGTGCGATCCCCATTCACGTCTCCCCTGACCTGAGAAAGAGCCGACTGGAGTGCAGCGAGTGGGTTTATCAAGCCTCCACCCAAGAGCCCTTCGAACCCTGGATTTAAGGAATCAACGCTCGTGGCAGTCGTAGAAAGAATGGTATCCATCTGCTCCCATGAGAGCGTACTATCGACAGAGTATACGAGCGCAATCAGCCCGGCCGCAAAAGGTGCAGCAAAACTGGTCCCATCCCACCAGGCATACGATGTGTTCAGGAATGTGCTGTAGATGCCGGTTCCCGGGGCGCAAGCTGCCACCTTGATGCCGTAGTTCGAAAAGTCCGCTATTACGTTAGACGAATCAAGAGCGGCGATGGCCAGGCAGTAGGTTCGGGAGGCGGGAAAAGGGAAAGTAGCTCCGACGTCAGTTGAATCATTGCCAGCCGAGGCGACAACCAGAACATTATGCTGTTTGGCTAACTTGAGGGCATCGTCAAGCGCGTCGTGCACGCCTACCATGCCGAGACTGAGATTAATGACTCGGCAACCGTCATCGATAGCCTGAAGTACAGCGCTGGCAATGCTGAATCCGTCACCGAAGCCGCCCGTGTCGAGAACTCTATAAACGAAGATCTCGGAGGCTGGCGCAACCGTGTGGAGAAGACCGGCTATGAATGTACCGTGACCTGAGCAGGTTCCTCCAGATTCGTCGTGGGCCAGTTCATCGTTGTCAATGTAATCCCGCCGCGACACAAATCGTCCTATTGTGGAAGCGAATTCTGGATGACCGAAATTGACTCCACCATCAATCAAGCCAATCCGAACTCCAGTGCCAGAGGCTAACTCGTGAGAAGGAGCGAGATTCATTGCGTAGGCGGCTTTCTGCGAGTCGAGTGGTAAGCTAGCTTGCAGGTCAACGAAGGGGGAACTGCGCTGAAACCCTTCTGGTGCTGCGAGGTAGAAGTTGAGTCGACAGAAGTCAACTCCGACGGTGGCAGAAATCTGAACCGACAGACTCTCAGCGTTCTGCCCCTGTGGGACGGTCAGTAGATAACAGTCTGTCTGAATCTGGTGATTCTTGACGGTCGTCCCGAATTCGGTGTTGATCGATTCAATACTGGAACCGGTCAACATCCGACATACAAGCTCATCGGGAACAAATCGACCACGACCTGGAGCCGCTATTGTCGACACGGATCCAATCATGTATGGCATCAGAACCAACGCCACAACGCGTCCGAGATCTTTAAGCCACACAATTGCCTCCTTCACAACCTGCACCAAACACCGAGAATGCAGCCCAATGGTAAGCTGAAGGGTACAGCTCCCGCACTTTCATCGAGGCCGTTCGCGCTGAGTCGAGTATGCTTTCACCAAACAAGTACTTATCATAAAATGCGTTCATCCACAATGCCGTAGACTGGTCCGATACCGGCCAGTGGCCCGCGATTACGTTACGGGCGCCCATTTCCAACAAAGAGCGGACGAAACCCATGGACTCATCGCCAGGCAACGCCACCTCTTCACCACTTCGACAGGCAGCGAGCGTCACAAGATTAACTCGACAGCGTTTTAGACGAAAATCAGCGGCAAAGAGAGGACCGTCCTCAAGGATGAGATAGGAGTAGAATGGGTTGTCTTCTCGCAAACAAGAATGGCCCGAGTAGTGCCATAGCGCCGCGTCTTCTTCGCTCGGCCAACTTTCTCGTCTGACCGGATCATAGCTGACTGCTCGATCGCCGGCCTGGGAGATGAGAGTTGTTATCTCTTGGTCGACCATCCGAAGGTCATCGGCGAGCCCCTTGAAGACTTCAACTGATTTGGCCTTTGTCTGTATTTTCTCGGCTGCAAGGTAGTGCCTCAGGCTGGGGCAGATCATGAACTGGTGCAGTGTGGCAAGAGGTGCGCCGCCATAGACCAGAGCGCCCCACGGGATATTGGCGAGTTCTCCCTCGGGAAGGATCAGTACACGCGAACAGTCCTTTCCTACACCGAGTGGACGCCACAGCCATTCACCAAACTCCTCCCAGAGCGACATCTCAGTGGCAAGGCTAGCTGGGTGTCCACTTGATCGAGTAAGTAACTGCACTTCAAGGATGAACCGCCATCTCTCCAGCGCCAGTCCGAGACGTTTCTGCCCCCCTTCAAACCGGGCTAGTCGCGTCTTGCCATGACTGTGGACAAACGCAAAGATATCGTCTCCCTGCAGGTGGAACTGGATCACCGGAAATCTCTCAGACACCGACCTGAATTGCCCGGCGATTGTCTCGACTGATTCAATGCTCCGCATATCAACGCTTCCCGATGCCAAGAGCTCCCGTCGGATCTGCTTCTGGAGTCTTCCCAAGGCATGGGTAACCGCTGGAGCCCGCCAGTTTCGCGGACCCGAGGGTGAGACCTGTCTTGCGACTGCCACAACCTGGGCGGCCAATGCGGTAAGACTACGCGCAACATGCTCCCGCTCTTTAGATGTCAAATCGGCTGGTTGCGGCGACCAAAGACCGGCGGTCTTATAACGCTCGGACCAGACAGCGGCCACGAGCGGGTCCCGATCCGCCTCAGCGGAGATGAGTCGAAGGTGCGGTGAAACATGACGCCGACCGTAGGCGCTTCTCAATTCTACTGGAGGCAAGTGCGCCCTGACTTCATCCAGTCGATCGGCGGCGCGACGCCATAGGTCGATGGCACCTGTTGTATCCCCCCGCTGCCACCGTCGGTCGCCATCAAGAGTTTGTTCCAAAGCGTAGAGATGGGGAACGAGCTGGATCGCCTTGTTTTGCCGCATCCGTGCCCGGACGGCCGAGTCCTCGATGCCTGCCGTAGCCGCCTTCAGGTCGCAGATCGCCTCCCAAAAGGGCATGTGAGCACGTGCAAAGAACCGGCGTGCGGTATCGAGTTGTGTTTCTCTGTCTTTTTGACTATCTGAAGAATCTGCTGAAACTAAGTGTGTTACACCGGTGAAACCCCAGTTCCGCTCAGCTTGAAACAGTCTCCGTGATTTCCGAAGCAACTGTGCCGCTTCACGTTTCAGTCCGAGGGCCTGAGAAGCCTGAGCACGGAAGAGTGATGCCTTTGCTCTCTCGTACCTAAGGTTCAGTCTCGCGAAGCGGCGTTCGGAGTCCGCGGCGTCCTTTCGGGCGTCTTCAAAAAGCCCCAAGGTCAAGTATACTTCGGCTCGATCGAGGGCACACAACGCTTCGCCCCGAGGGTCCCCAACCTCGCGATAGGTCTTTTCGCAGGACGAGAGTTCAAGGAGCGCACGATGAAACTCACCACGCAGCATTCTGACCCAGGCCAAGCCGTAACGCACATCGCAAACGTCCAGAACGTTTCCGCATTGAGTCCAGATCTCCTTTGCCCGCTCATACAGGGGTTCGGCATCAGAAAACTCGAACATCTGAACGAGCACGTTGGCGCGATTGTAGTAGCAGCGCGCCAGCGCGGCCGCGTTGTCGGTTTGCTCGAAGTAGTCTGCTGCCCGGCGATACCACTTGTCCGCCTCTCGATGACGATCTAGTCGATGCAGTAAATTGCCGTAATTAACCCACGTTTGTGCAAGATCTCCGTGTCTGCGAAGTTTGCGAAAACGGCTCATGGCCAGACGGGCGTGACGGCGTGCTTTGGGAAAATCGTTGAGATACATGTAGACATCAACCAGCGTCCGATCGATGCGCGCCACGATGACGGGATCGGATCGAATGGAGCGGCGTGCCAAAAGATAGTATTTCAGAGCCTCTCCATGTTCACCGCTGAAATGGCACATTCGCGCCCTTGCTCGATAGGCCGTGAGTCGGAGCACCTGACTGCCACCTCTGGATCGCTCTTCAAACTGACGAGCCAACTTCAGGGCCCGCCTGAGTGATCGCTTCGCAACGTCCTGAATCAGTCTTTCGCAGGATTCCGCAAGGTCAGCCTCAGGAATTGCGCTGCGGCAATCCGAATTCAAGAATCGTCGCGCGGCTTTTTCTGGCGTGATTTTGTCCATTTCAACTCCGGCAGTTCTATAGTTACGCCGTCGGCATCAATCGACATCCGGCGTGGTGGGCGCGAAGCCCCCCACTGAAAGATTCCATTCTCGTCGGGTAAGAGAATCTGTTTTTCAGCCTTCAAATTGCCAACCGAGCGACCCTGGAGACTCGTTTGGGCCACGAAGCGCCACCCATCCTTGCGCAGCTCTGCTCGAAGGTCAAAGAGAAACCCGCTTGCCTCGAACGAGACTCGGCGCTGCCCCATAGTGGCCTGACCACGAACGCCAACCGGCTGCGGCGTCGCCCAGGAATCGAAAGTGAGTTTCGCCAGGAGCACTCTCATGGTTGGGAGAGTACGCGCACTGTATGCGGGGATAGCCATTGCTCGCTCGACCCAACCGGCCGGCGGTTCGGGCAATTCCAGAAGCCCAGCAACTCTGAACGACAGGAGCCAACCTAGTTCTGTGGCACATTCTGCACAGGTGCGCACATGCTCCGACCACTCCTGTGCCGGTTTCCGAGACTCGCGGATGAGCTGTTTTCTTGACAAATGTCTGTTCGTAACTTGACTCCTTACGTTTCTACATCAGCAGAGTATCTCAATCGTTTTTCCGTTCCTCAAAGTAGCCGTGCGCCTGCAGAATTCTCCTCAGTTTGTCGAGACATCTCATGCGCTTTGCGCCTAGCGTATTAGCGGAATATCCCAGCGATTGCGCGATTTCAGCGTATGATCGCTCCTCTTCCGCAAAGAAGAACTCTCTGAGGAGTTCCCGACACACCGGGTCCAGTTCTTTCAGGCCGGCTTCAAGGTGTGCCTGAGCCTCGAGTTGTTCCATCTCTTCATCGGGGCGTGGACTTGGATCGGGTTGCTCTGAGACTGCGACTTCATAATCCCCGACCTTCGGACGATTTTTCAGGCGGATACCCTCTCTCTTTGCTGTGGTCACTAACCACGAAGAGAGCCGCCCCGGGTCATTGATTCTCAGTCGATTCTGATGGAGGAGGACCCATGTCTGTTGGAAGCAGTCAGCCGAATCTGTCAATGACAGGCCAACATGGGTACAAACGCCATATACGAGACTCTTGTAACGCTTGACGAGTTCCCCCCACGCAGCGTTACTCCCTCGGAGGATCTCAGACCACAGCTCACGATCAGTCTTCAACATATTCCTGCAGCAGAACGGTCAGAGTGCCGTCGCTCCACAATTCATGATACTGCAAATACGGGTTCGAGCAAGCCCAAAACGAACCCTGCGTCGGATCGAAAACGTTGCTCCGCGGGCAGCCATTGGTTCGGGAACATCAAGCTGTTTTACTCCGGAGTGGTTGTAGTCTTCTTGTAGACTGAGTTGATCGGCTTCGGCGGAGATACGACGACCTGCAGCGCAGGTTGGATATTTCGTAGGAGGACCGCTTGGATGGAATTATTGCCGAACCGCACTGGCGAGATGTCTCTTCCAAGTGGAGAGACGAGCAGGATGACGTGGGTCAGCGCATGGAGAAGTCGAGGACGGGTGGATGTGGCCCTGCTGACAGCGTGCTAGTGACCTTGCCTCCAAAAACGAGTCCAGATGTAATGTTAGTACATTTGGAATTTGAAGGAGGCAGATATGAGCAAGAAGCGGTTTACGGCTGAGCAGATCATCACGAAGTTTCGGGAAGCCGAGATAGGATTGTCCCAGAGACAGACGGTGGGTCAGGTATGTCGAAATCTCGGAGTAACCGCCCAAACGTACTATCGCTAGCAGAAGGAGTAAGGGGTTTTCGGTCGGATCAGGCCGAACGGTTCAAGGAACTGGAGCGTGAGAACGTCCAACTGAAGAAGCTGGTGGCCAATCAAGCGTTGAACATCGCCACTTTGAAAGAGGCCACGTCGGGAAACTTCTGAACCCGGCGCGTCGGTGACAACGGGTGAAGTTTGTCCGTCGTCAGCAGGGCGTTACCGAACGTCGAGCCTGTCGGGTGTTGAGCCAACCGCGGTCGACTCAACGTCATCGCAGCTTCTATTCGGGCGGCAGTAGCAACGAGGATGTCCGTGACATTACGGTTGATGGTTCGTGAAGCGCGAACGTGGCGGGAGGGACGGGTTCTTACGACTTCCCAACGGTAAGCCCTTTGACGGAGGCTTGGGCGGTGATAATGACCCTTTCGTGACGAAAGTGAATCCTCAGATCAGCTGCTGTACAAGGTTAACTGGCAGTGTCGACGGCTCCTCAGATGGTGTGGTCGACATATCAGATGTCTTCGGAGTAGTGAACTATTTGGGGTCAAGTATTCCTCTTTCTTGTTGCACAAGCAAAGATCAGGTCAACAAGGATGGCACAGCAAATGTCTCCGATTTGTATGCACTGATCGATTACCTGAGTGGGGCGGCGCCTCTGCCTGTCTGCCCGTAAACCTGAGGCATTGGTAAGTACGATAAGCCATTGGCGGTAGTGCCAGAGGCTCCTGTGTTTTCTGTGACCACTCATCCGTCTGATCCTCCGTCTCGGAATATTCGGAGGTCGGACGGACGGGAGTGGGGGTTGGCGAACTCCTAACGGCCAATCCCGAGGTTCGGCCGTTCACTCCGTCCAGCCGCCTCTTTCAGAAAATTTCCTAGGTGTGCTTGCGTAATGGGGTGGCTCACGGTTAATGACCCTTCGAAGGGAGCTGAGAGAGAAGAAAAAGAGGCGGCACCTTGAAAGAAATCGAAAACCCTTTGCGATGAGTCGTGGTGCGGTTATCTTAGAAGACAAGGCATACAAGACGAGGGTAATCAATATGCGAAAGGGCCATGAATATCGGTCACTTAGCTCCGTGCTAGCCGTGGTACTTCTCCTGTCTCTTGGTGGGTGCAGTAAGGATTCCAATCCAACCGATACTAATCCCCCACAGGGGCGCACAGCGATCTCGATACCTCTGGAAAATGCGCTCAAGGGCGTGGTCATTCCGGCGAACACACCGACCCGTGTGGTAGTGACATTGCATACGCCTATCGATAACGGCGTCATGACCGCGGCTTCTATCGACATTGCCTCCACCATCAAGCATATCAACGTAGCCGCTCAATCTGTTCCCGGTGTTCTGCGTCAACTTGTGGCATCGCTGTTTAGCCCACAAGCAACTGCACAGGCCACGGTTCGAGTCGGAACCGACCCCGCAACAGTCTGCGATCAATCCCTAGTCTACGGGCCATACACGATTTCGACCGAGTCCATTGGCCAACCGTCGCCTGATTCGATCGAGTTGAATTCGCCAACAATTCAGATTCTCAACAACGGGTACGCGGTGCTTTGCGTCGAGATAACGACTTCCGTAGACGTAACGTTCGATCTGAACCAGCTTGAGGCTAAGGTGGCCAGACAGAATTGTGTTTTGCCATCGGACTTTGCAGGCACTTGGATCGGTACATATGGCTGCGGTAACTCATGTGCATCGCCATTTGGCGGGGAAGTTGCACTCACCATCACGCAGAACGGGAGTTCCGCACAGTATATTGATCGGGGCGGTGACCACTATACTGGATCGATATGCGGCAACAAGTTCCGGTTTGAACGAGTTGACGTAGATGAGATCGAGCGCGGGACAATGACCCTAATTGATGCCAATCACGCGATCAAACACTCCACTTGGCGAGGGAGGATCTATCCCTACTGCTGGGGAGATTGCACCGACACTCTGACGCGATAGAGAGACTTCGCTGAAACGAAGTCATCGGGTGCCGTTACCTTAAGTTGATGACCAAAGACATGCACACTCTGTCGGCTGTCCTACTACCGGGTCGAAAAGTATTTGCAATTCTTCAGATTCATGGTAGCTTATTCACGGATGTTCGCGGTGTTCTCCCTCCCCCCACCCAGCATCCACCGGAGCCAGTTATCTGGCTCCTTTTGCATCCCCTACCCCGCCCGACTGCAAGAATAGGTACGAGTCACGTAGTCGCCATGTCGCATCTGTGTTTGGTTCGCCCTCAGAAAGCATACACCATCACCCACCGTGGTATTTGTCTGTTAGGTATCTGCTCCGACCTCCGGCATTGTTTAGTTGATTACATATAAGTCCTTCACACACCGTATGTGAAGTCGTTCTTCAGGTCCGTTCCCGCAGTAATGGCAGAGTCAGGCGCACCAGTTCCTAACTCGCGCCAGCCAACTCAACAGGCGTCCGTACACGAGCCTTTGGCTGGAGTACCAAAGGCTCGTGTTCATTGCACTAATTGATCGCGCTCACGGACAGACCGGCAACTGCGCTGCCCCGTTCAGGTAGTCGATCAAAGCAAAGAGATCCGAGATGTCTATCGTACCGTCGGTATTCACGTCGTTTTCCTCCGCGCAGTTCGAGAGCGGAATACTCGTTCCCAGATAATCGACGACTGCGAAGACATCTGAGATATCGACGATATCGCCCGGATCACCGTCAGTGTTGCCGCGGAACCCCAGACAGCAAGCAATATGTAATAGGAATGACTGTTGATCGCTACCCGCAATGTTCGTCGCTACCACAGTAATGTCGAAGTCCCCACCGGCGCTGGGTATCCACTCAATGACACCGGTGGACGAGTTGATCGTCATACCGGCAGGCGAGGTCGGGTTCAGCGCATAGTTCGGTGCAGGAAAGCCAGTTGCGTCAACATCATAGCTGTACAACTGACTCATCCGACCAGTCAATACTGGGGTCGATGTGATGTGGGGGGGCGCCTGCGTTGACGCAAAGGTCGCCGTTACACTCAGATCCGCTGTCACGTTGATGTCGGTTCGTGCTGCTGTCAGCACCCCGTCACTCCAGCTCACAAAGTGGTAGCCGGTATTCGGGGTCGCCGTTACCAGGGTCCCGCTTCCAAGATAGTCCACCGTCTGTGGACTCGTGCCAACGATCGAACCGTTCGCTCCCGCTGTATAGGTCAGCGTATAGGTATTGATCGCGAACGTGGCCGTCACACTCAGATCGGCGGTTACGTTGATGTCGGTTCGGGCTGCTGTCAGCACCCCGTCACTCCAGCTCACAAAGT
>CAZILL010000004.1:0-14866 GCA_964540105.1 uncultured Ignavibacteriales bacterium
AGGTGGTCGCACGGTTGGAGCCGGTGTCATCCACGATATCCTGGCGTAGAGAATATTTGTTTTGTGAGAAAGTGGAGATACGGTGCCAAGAGACAGAATAACGCTGGCCTGCGGTGATTGCAAACGCCGCAACTACGATACCATGAAGAACAAGCGGTTGCACCCCGAGCGGGTCGAGTATCGCAAGTATTGTAGTTTCTGCAATAAGCATACGGCTCACAAGGAGACCAGGTAAACAGGCAACAGGCGAAAGCCGTTAGGCCAGTAGCTCGAACTGGTAGAGCGCCGGTCTCCAAAACCGGATGTTGGGGGTTCGAATCCCTCCTGGCCTGCCAAACTTTGCGGTGCGGAATATGTACGACAAAATAAAAAAATACCTAAGCGAGACACTGGCTGAGTTGCGCAAAATGACCTGGCCATCCAAGGATGAGTTGGTCGGATCGACGATTATCGTGATCGTTGTGTCGTTGATTGTCGCGATGTTCATCGGTGTCGTTGATCGCGTCCTGACATTGCTGATCCGCACCATCTTTGGCGGCGGAATGGGAGGCTAAGTGGCGCTACGCTGGTACGTCGCTCACACCTACTCGGGTCACGAGCAGAAAGCCAAGCGGTATCTTGAATCGGCCATAGCGAATGGCGGGTTCGAAAATCGCTTCGGCCAGATTCTGATCCCGACCGAACAGGTGACGGAAATGAAACAGGGAAAGCGGGCAACTTCGACGAAGAAGTTCCTGCCGAGTTATATCCTGATTGAGGTCGACCTCGATAAGGAAACTCAGAATATAGTGGTGAATACTCCGGGCATAACGAACTTCGTGGGCGCAGGCGGAAAACCGGCACCGCTGAAGGAAGATGAAGTGCAGCGGATTGTTGGCCAGATCGATCAGAGTCGCACCGAAGAGGTCAAGGAGATTCCGTTCCAGGCGGGGGATCCGGTAAAGGTCAAGGACGGCCCGTTCATGGACTTCTCGGGAACCGTAAGCGAAGTCAATATGGAGCGTCGCAAGGTAAAGGTGATGGTGTCCATATTTGGCCGCCCGACACCTGTCGAGCTTGACTACCTGCAGATTGAGCTGGCCAAGACCAGAGGTTGAGAATAGAGATACTTGCGTGGAGAATAGATAGACGTGGCAAAGAAAATTACTGCATTTGTAAAGCTGCAGATTCCGGCCGGTCAGGCCAATCCAGCACCGCCCGTAGGACCGGCGTTGGGACAGCGGGGCGTCAACATTATGGAATTCTGCAAGGCGTTCAATGCGAAGACGCAGGGAAGCAACGGGCTTCTCACGCCGGTGATCATCACCGTATACTCGGACAAGTCGTTCACCTTCATAACCAAGACGCCACCAGCGTCTACGCTTCTGAAGCTGGCGGCCAAGGTTCCGAAAGGGTCGGCTGTTCCTAATAAGGATAAGATCGGAAAAGTGACCAGGGACCAGGTGAAGGAGATCGCCGTCAACAAGATGGCCGACCTCAACGCCGCTTCGGTAGAGGCCGCCATACGCATGGTGGAGGGAACGGCGCGTTCGATGGGAATTGAGATACAGTAGTTAATCATAGACCGTAACGTTCGTCATTACCTGGGACGGTGAAACCGTCTCCAGGGAGAATTGGAGCCTATGCAACATTCAAAGAAGTACAAAGCGTATCGCGAAAAGGTGGATCGTCGCAAGCGGTACCCTTTGATCGAGGCCGTCAAGATTCTCAAAGAGAATAAGTTTGTGAAGTTTGACGAGTCGGTCGAAGTGGCCGTGCGATTGGGGGTCGACCCCAAGCACGCCGATCAGATGGTCCGCGGCACGGTCGCCTTGCCAAACGGTACCGGTAAGTCTGTCCGGGTCGCCGTATTCGCGCAGGGAGACAAAGCCGCCGAAGCAAAGGAAGCGGGAGCTGATTTTGTTGGCGCTGAAGATCTCGCCGACAAGATTAAGGGAGGCTGGACTGATTTCGATGTGGCGGTTGCGACGCCGGACATGATGCGTGTCTTGGGTCCGCTGGGCAAGGTACTTGGACCTCGTGGGTTGATGCCCAACCCTAAAACCGGCACGGTGACCATGGATATCGCGCGCACCGTGAAAGAACTTCGGGGGGGGCGCATCGAGTTTCGCGTGGATCGTCAGGCGAATGTCGCAGTTTCGGTGGGGAAACTCTCCTTCGGCGAAACTCAGATCATAGAGAATGTTCATGCCTTCGTGGACGCCATCGTGAGAGCCAAACCGGCTTCGGCCAAAGGCTCTTACATGCTCTCGGTGTCCATCTGCTCGACCATGAGCCCCGGCATAAAGCTGGATCACTCCGAGTTGACAGCGGCCAAGAAGTAAAGAGGAGTCAGCAGTATGCCAAAACAAAGCAAGATCGACTCTGTGGCAGAATTGAAGCAGCACTTCAGTTCTGCCAGCAGTTTCTTCGTGACCGACTACCAGGGGCTGAACGTTGCCGACATCAGCGCTCTCAGGAAGAACCTGCGTGAAAATAAAGTGTCCTATGTGGTCGCAAGAAACACCCTTTTCCGGCTGGCCGCCAAGCAAGCTGGCGCACCTGAAGTCGATGAGTTTCTCAAAGGCCCGACAGCAATAGCCTTCGCTGGAGGCGACGTGTCAGTTGCGGCCAAGATTCTCAACGACTCGTTCAAGGAGAAGAAACTCCCGCGCGTGAAGGTCTTCGTCGTCGATAATCATGTCCACAAGGCCGCCGATATCCAGCAGATCGCCGATTTGCCGTCGCGCGAGGTTCTGTTGTCGCAGCTCGTGGCAGCGGTTGAGTCGCCGCTGACCGCTCTGGTTGGTTCGGTTGAGGCGGTCTTTACCGAGCTGTGTCGAACGGTCGACGCCTTGGCGGAGAAGAAGAAGGCTGGATGATGATCTGAGGGAACCTTCGGGATCGACCCTTCCCAGGCTTCTAAGCGGCGTGGTTTCACCGTTTGGGAAAGGAGCGATTCGCATACGAATTGAAAGAAGATAGCATTAACGTAAATCGAGAGGTAGTGAACGTGTCAAACGCAGTAATCGAAGAGATTGTAGACAAGATCGCCGGGTTAACCGCGATGGATCTGGCCGATCTATCCAAGGCAATTCAGAGTAAGTTTGGTGTGACAGCAGCGGCGCCGATGGCGATGATGCCGGGCATGATGGCCGGTGGCGGCGCAGCTGCAGCCGAAGAGCAGACTGAATTCGCAGTCATGCTTCTGTCAGCTGGGGACAAGAAGATCCAAGTCATCAAGGTGGTCAGAGAACTGACTTCACTTGGCCTGAAGGAGGCGAAAGACCTCGTCGACGGCGCCCCCGCAAAAGTTAAAGAGGGGATATCCAAGCAGGAGGCAGAGGCCGCCCGGGCGAAACTTGTCGAAGTTGGCGCTCAAGTTGAAGTTAAGTAGTATTTCAGTGGCACATCGGTCGGGAACTTACTATCTCCCGACCGGTTACATTCGGAAGGCAACTGTAAGAACACAATTCCCTTTCTTGTTTTGTTTCTTGGTTGATTGACTGCATTACCCGCTCCCCGTACTCAATGCGAGTGGGGAGATAAATGAAATAGATGACAGGATCGCCAGAGTTTTGAACAGTTTAAGAGCGGAAACGGCCCGATGCAGGAATGCCCTGCGTGGTATGGGCGTTCTGTATTTATAGGAGGGTAGAGTCTTGCCCGATTCAAGTATGAAGTCGCGGATAAACTACGCATCAATACCAGATGCCACAGAGATGCCCAACCTCCTGGAGGTTCAGCTGCATTCGTATGAGGAGTTCCTTCAAGCGAATGTCGCCCCACACAAACGCGCCCCTAAAGGGCTTGAACAGATCTTCCGTGAGATCTTTCCCGTCACTGACATTCACGAAAACTACACGCTCGAGTACGTCAAATATCACTTGGGTCCGACGCGCTACAGCATCGATGAATGCCGTGAACGCAATATGTCGTTTGCCGCACCCTTACGTGTTACGATGCGCCTTGTCTCCCGCCAGGGAGAAGGGGAACAGAAGGAAATCAAGGATATCATAGAGCAGGATGTTTATCTCGGCGAACTGCCGCTTATCACCCAGTGGGGAACGTTCATCATCAATGGGGCCGAGCGGGTGATTGTCAGCCAGCTCCACCGGAGCCCGGGCGTTTCGTTCGACGACGAGATTCACCCCAACGGAAAGAAGCTCTATTCTGCTCGTGTGATTCCGTATCGGGGAAGCTGGGTTGAGTTCAACATGGACATCAACGATGTGATGTTTGTGTATATCGACTCGAAAAGAAAGCTCCCGGTCACAACGCTCCTTCGCGCTATCGGTTACTCCACCGATGAGGAACTCGTCAAGGAATTCTACAAGACTGAGAAGTTCCCCCTCTCCGGGAAGAAGGCAAAGGATTACGAGGACGTCCACACGGCTGAAACGGCGATCAATAAAGAAACAGGTGAAGTGCTGTTTCAGGTCGGAGAACCGCTCACCGAGAAAGTGATCGAGACGCTAACCGAGAATGGCTATAGGAACATCATCGTTGTCCCAAGTGAAGAAAAGAAAGACGCGCATGTGATCCTGAACACCATTAGGAAGGATTCTACCAAGTCTCGGGAAGAGGCCCTGATAAAGATCTACGCTCTGGTGCGACCCGGTGAAACCCCGAAACTGGACATGGCCGAAGGGCTGGTCGACAAGCTGTTCTTCAATACCAAGCGGTATGATCTCGGAGAAGTCGGCCGCTATATGATCAATCAACGGTTGAACCTCGACATCCCGCTCACGAAGACCGTATTCGACCCAAAGGATTTCATCGAGATCTCGAAGTACCTTATTGGACTGCGCAACGACGCGCAGGGTTCGTTTACTGACGATATCGACCACCTGGGGAATCGTCGCGCCCGTACGGTCGGTGAGCTGCTCTCCAATCTGTTCTCGGTCGGTCTGTCCCGTGTGGCACGCACAATCCGCGAGCGTCTCTCCCTGAAGGATCAGGAGAACGTTACCCCTCAGCTACTCGTGAACGCCCGTACTGTCTCCTCCGTCGTGGAAACCTTCTTCGGTTCGTCGCAACTGTCGCAGTTCATGGATCAGACGAACCCGCTGTCTGAGCTGACTCACAAGCGGCGATTGTCGGCGCTGGGACCGGGGGGGCTGACCCGTGAGCGCGCCGGCTTCGAAGTGCGCGACGTTCATCACACACACTACGGGCGCGTCTGCCCGATTGAAACGCCGGAAGGCCCGAATATCGGATTGATTTCGTCAATGGCTACTTTCGCGCGCATCAACAAATACGGGTTTCTGGAAACTCCGTATCGGAAAGTCACAAACGGCAAGGTGACAGATCAGGTTGAGTACCTGTCAGCAGATCAGGAAGATCGATACTACATCGCGCAATCGAACGAGCCGCTCGGCAAAGATCACAAGTTCGTGAACGACATCATTTACGCGCGTCGGCGCTCGGATTACCCAATGATCACTGCCGGTGAAGTGCAGTACATGGATGTGTCACCGCGGCAAATCGTATCAGTAGCCGCATCGCTCATTCCATTCCTCGAGCACGACGACGCAAACCGAGCCCTGATGGGCTCTAACATGCAGCGTCAGGCCGTACCCCTCCTCAAGACAGAGGCGCCGGTCATCGGCACCGGTATGGAGCGAAAAGTAGCGGTCGACGCTGGAGTCGTGGTGCGCGCTCGGCGGGGTGGGACAGTCGTCTATGTCGATTCCGAACGAGTTATCGTCCGACCAAACGTCAAGATGAAGGCTGGATCACTCGGCTATTTTGAAGACGACGAATACAAGATGACTAAATTCCGCCGATCGAACCAGGATACCTGCATCAGCTATCGGCCGGTTGTTAAGCTTGGCGCCGACGTAAAGGAAGGGGATACGCTCGCCGATGGTCCTGCTGTGGATCGTGGAGAGCTGGCTCTGGGCAACAACTCCCTCGCGGCTTTCATGCCATGGCGTGGCTACAACTACGAAGACGCGATCATCCTTTCCGAGCGACTCGTCCATCAGGACATCTTCACTTCAATACACATTGAAGAGTATGAACTCCAGGTCCGCGACACGAAGCGGGGAGCAGAGGAAATTACGCGCGAAATCCCCAATGTCTCCGAAGAAGCGCTGCTGAATCTGGATGAAATGGGTATCGTGCGAAGCGGAGCGGAAGTTGAAGCGGGGGACATTCTCGCCGGTAAGGTGACACCGAAGGGAGAGACCGAACTCTCGCCGGAGGAGCGTCTGCTCCGAGCTATCTTCGGAGAGAAGGCCGGTGACGTACGCGACGCCTCTTTGAAAGCGCCGCCCGGAATGAAGGGCGTCGTTATCAAAACGCGCGTCTTCTCCCGGAAAGAGCGCACCGAAGACGCCAAAAAGCAGGAGAAGAACGAGATCGCGGCGGTCAAGAAGCTCTATAACCGGAAGATTGCTGATATTACCATGCTTCGGAATAAGCGTCTCGGTGAACTGCTCGAGGGGCACACCTCGCGTATGGTGCGCTCGGCCATCGATAACTCCGTCATGGTGCGCAGCGGTCACAAGTACAAGGCCGACTTCTTCGAGAGCTTTGATGTCGACAATGCCGTTGCCGCCGAAGGGTATTGTGCTGACGCCACGACCAACAAGCACGTTGATGCCATCGTTGCGGAAGCTGCCGACCTGCTCAACACCAAGAAGCAAGAAATGGAAATAGAGATCGACAAGATCCAGCGAGGCGCGGAGCTTCCTCCCGGTGTCAAACAATTGGTAAAAGTAACCATTGCCATTCGTCGCAAGATTTCGGTCGGCGACAAGATGGCCGGACGTCACGGCAACAAAGGGGTTGTGTCCAAGATCGTTCCGGTCGAGGATATGCCCTACATGGCCGACGGCACGACCGTTGACGTGCTGCTCAATCCGCTCGGCGTTCCGTCCCGTATGAACGTCGGTCAGATCCTTGAGACACATCTGGCGTGGGCCGCCAAGCGCCTTGGTGAGAATATCGCCACACCCGTGTTCGACGGAGCCAAGATCGGCGACATCAAGGAGAAACTTCGCCAGGCCAACCTGCCGGAGAATGGGAAGATCACGCTGTACGATGGTTACACGGGAGACGCGTTCGACAACCCGGTGACCGTTGGCTATATGTATATGCTGAAGCTTTCGCACCTCGTAGATGACAAGATTCACGCGCGCTCGATTGGGCCGTACTCGCTCGTCACCCAGCAGCCGCTCGGTGGAAAGGCGCAGTTCGGTGGTCAACGTTTCGGAGAGATGGAAGTCTGGGCGCTGGAAGCATATGGCGCGGCATATACTCTCCAAGAGATGCTGACCGTGAAATCGGACGACGTGACCGGACGCAGCCGAGTCTATGAAGCGATCGTGAAGGGAGAGAACCCGCCAGAGCCGGGCTATCCCGAAGCGTTTAACGTCCTCGTGAAAGAGCTTCAAGCGCTCGGATTGAACGTCCTGCTTAAGGAAAACTGATACTTCGTCGATGGCGAAGTTGACGATGGAATGTGCGCGATACGTGAGACAAAGGAGTAGACCGTGGTCGATATGATGGGAAAAGGCACAGCGCAGCAGAAGAAACCATCCGGTTTCCAGGCCATTCAGATACAGATCGCTTCACCAGAAGTGATTCTCTCGTGGTCGTTCGGCGAAGTGACAAAACCGGAGACGATCAACTATCGGTCGTTTAAGCCCGAGCGCGACGGCTTATTCTGTGAGCGCATTTTTGGTCCGGTAAAGGACTGGGAGTGCACCTGCGGAAAGTACAAGCGCATTCGGTTTCGCGGTATCGTGTGCGATCGCTGCGGCGTCGAAGTGACCCAATCGAAAGTTCGTCGCGAACGTATGGGGCACATCGAATTGGCCGTTCCCGTCTCGCACATCTGGTACTTTAAGTCCTTGCCTTCGCGTATCGGTCATATGCTCGATCTCTCAATCCGGGAACTGGAGAAGATTCTCTATTACGAAGCGTATATCGTTATCGATCCGGGTAATACCTCGTTCGAACAAGGTGACGTACTCACTGAAGAGGAGTTCATAGACCTGGAAGAGGCTGGCAAGCAGTTCGATGCCCGCATGGGGGCCGAGGCTATCCGCGAGCTCTTGAAGAGAATTGATATGGATGAGATGGTTGCCACTTTGCGCGCACAGGTGAAAGTCGAAACCTCCGTCCAGCGCAAGAAAGACACCTTGAAGCGCCTGCGGATCTTCGAGTCGTTCCGTCAATCTCCGAATAGACCGGAGTGGATGGTGATGAACATCATTCCAATCATCCCCCCCGATCTTCGACCCCTGGTGCCCCTCGAGGGGGGGCGTTTTGCGACTTCAGACCTCAACGATCTTTACCGACGGGTGATCAACCGCAACAATCGTCTCAAGAAGTTGATAGAGATTCAGGCCCCTGAAGTCATCCTGCGAAATGAAAAGCGAATGCTGCAGGAATCCGTCGACGCCCTTTTTGACAATGGACGCCGGACCCATTCTGTTCGCGGTGATTCCAAGCGACCGCTCAAATCACTCTCTGACTTGCTGAAGGGCAAGCAGGGACGATTCCGTCAGAACCTTCTCGGCAAGCGCGTCGACTATTCCGGTCGTTCTGTCATCGTGGTCGGTCCAGAGTTGAAACTTCATCAGTGTGGTCTCCCCAAGAACATGGCGCTGGAACTCTTCAAGCCGTTCATCATCATGAAGCTCGAAGAGAAAGGGTACGTACAGACGGTCAAGTCCGCCAAGAAGCTGGTCGAAAAAGAGCGGCCTGAAGTCTGGGACATTCTGGAAGAGATCATTGAAGATCATCCCGTGCTTCTGAACCGCGCCCCAACCCTTCACCGGTTGGGTATTCAGGCCTTCTATCCCGTTCTGGTCGAAGGGAAGGCGATTCGCCTGCACCCGCTGGTTTGTACCGCCTTCAACGCTGACTTCGACGGTGACCAGATGGCCGTTCACGTGCCTCTCTCCTTCGAAGCTCAACTCGAGGCGCAGGTGCTTATGCTGTCGACCAACAATATTTTGGTGCCGTCCTCTGGTCGGCCGATCGCTATCCCCAACCAGGACATCGTGATTGGGTGTTACTACCTGACCAAGAGTCGCCCGGGGGCAAAGGGGGAAGGCATGAAATTCTATTCGAAAGATGAAGCGCTCATGTCGTTCGACTTCGGAATGATCGACATGCACGCTATGGTAGAGGTCCGTATGGATGGTCAGCTGATCAAGACGACTGCCGGTCGATTGAAATTCAACGGAATGCTCCCAAAGAAAATGCCCTATTTCAATGACACAACGTCCAAGGGAAAACTCGAGGAGCTTATCAGTCGCGCGTACTTGTTATATGGTCAAAGCGAGACTATTCTCCTTCTCGACCGCCTCAAAGAGATCGGATTCGAATCCGCCACTCGTGCCGGTGTGACCGTCTCTATCGACGATCTGGTCATCCCCGACGAGAAGAACGTTCTCATCGACGATGCCAAGAAGAAAGTCGCTAAGATTCAGAAACAGTATGATCGCGGCGTCATCACCAATAGCGAGCGGTATAACCAGGTAATCGACGCCTGGACCCGTACTACGGCCGAAGTCTCGGACGTCATGTTCGAAAGTCTGAGAAAAGATAAGGACGGTTTCAATCCGGTGTTCATGATGGCCGACTCAGGTGCCAGAGGTTCAAAAGAACAGATTCGCCAGCTGGCCGGCATGCGCGGCCTCATGGCCAAGCCGCAGAAGAAGATCACGGGTGGTGTGGGCGAAATCATCGAAACTCCCGTCGTATCAAACTTCCGTGAAGGTCTTTCGGTACAAGAGTACTTCATTTCTACTCACGGTGCCCGCAAGGGATTGGCTGACACCGCTCTGAAGACAGCCGACGCCGGTTACCTGACGCGGCGACTGGTTGATGTTGCCCAGGATGTTATCATCCGCGAGCCTGACTGCGGAACAATTCTCGGCCTTGATGTCTCCGCCCTGAAAGAAGGGGAGGAGATTATCGAATCACTTCGCGACCGTATCCTCGGGCGCGTTGCCCTCGACGACATCTACGACCCCATCTCGGAGAAGCTGATTGTCTCGGCTGGTGATGAAATCAAGGAAGCTGAAGCGCTCGCGATCGAAGAAGCCGGCACTGATATTGTCCGTATTCGCTCGGTGCTTACCTGCGAATCAAAATACGGTGTTTGCGCCAAGTGTTACGGCCGAAATCTGGCGAGCATGAGGCTGGTTGATATCGGCGAAGCCGCCGGCGTAATCGCGGCTCAGTCAATCGGCGAACCGGGAACTCAGTTAACGCTTCGTACCTTCCACATCGGAGGTACGGCTGCGCGTATCGCCGAACAATCCCGAGTGGAAGCAAAATATGACGGCGTTGTGCAACTGGAACAGATTCGCCTTGTGGATCAGGCCGACGGCACATCGATTGTTATCAGCCGGGAAGGGGCTGGCGAGGCACACATCATAGATAGCAAAGGGCGGGTTCGCACGCGCCTGAAAGTCCCATATGCGGCTCACCTTCTGGTCAAGAATGGGCAGGAAGTCAAACGGGGTGATGTCGTCTTCGAATGGGATCCCTACACTGGGGCCATCGTGTCCGAACGCAGCGGAAAAGTGAAATTCCAGGACATCATCAAGGACGTCACCTTCCGCGAAGAAATCGACGATCAGACTGGCCGAATCCAGCAGAAAATCGTCGAACACCGAGACAAGACACTGTTCCCGACCGTTCTACTCACCGATCAGCACGAGAAGAACATCGCCAGCTACCGCATTCCTACCGAGGCCCAGCTTCAGATCCACGATGGACAGGATGTGAAGGCGGGTGACCTGCTGGCCAAGATGCCGCGCGTGATCTCCAAGTCTCGAGATATCACCGGCGGTTTGCCGCGAGTGGCGGAACTCTTCGAAGCCCGCCGACCGCATGACCCGGCGGTGATTTCCGAAGTTGACGGTATCGTCGAATTCTCAAAAGTGGTTCGCGGTCAACAGCAGATCATCGTCAAGGGAGAGCAGGACGAAGTCAAAGAATATATGATCCCGCACGGTAAACATCTCATGGTGCACGATGGCGACTACGTGCGAGCCGGAGATCGACTCTGCGAGGGGTCAGTCGACCCCCACGACATTCTGAAGATTCTCGGTGTGTACGAAGTCCAGCGTTACCTTGTTAACGAGATCCAGGAAGTATACCGACTCCAGGGTGTGAAGATCAACGATAAACATATCGAAGTTATCGTCCGCCAGATGTTGCAGAAGGTGGTCGTGGATCACGCTGGCGACACCAATTTCCTCGAAGGGGAGAAGGTGGATAAGGGCAAGTTCGTAGAAGAGAATGCGCGCGTAATCGCCGAGGGCGGGGATCCGGCCACGGCAGAATCGCTCCTTCTGGGCATTACCCGGGCATCGCTCTCTACCGAGAGCTTCATCTCCGCGGCTTCATTCCAGGAGACCACACGAGTCCTGACCGAGGCCGCTATTTCGGGCAAAATCGACGCGCTCCTTGGCCTTAAGGAGAATGTCATCATCGGCCATCTGATTCCTGCCGGTACCGGAATCGAGCGCTACCGCAATGTCAGCGTCCAACATGAGGGCGGAATTCTGCCGGTGGCGCCGGTTGAACAGGTCGAGGTGACGGTGGCGGACATTTTCAAAGAAAACGCTTGACATTAATGAGTGTTTGGATAGATTACGAATCTCTTTGTGAGAATTTTGTTGAAATAACCTTTTCGGAGTAGTTTTGCCGACTATAAATCAGTTGATCCGCTTAGGGCGGAAAGAAATTGTTGAGAAAACCAAGACTCCGGCGCTGAATCAGTCGCCGCAGAAGCGTGGTGTCTGCACGAGAGTGTACACGTCGACTCCCAAGAAGCCGAACTCGGCGCTGAGAAAAGTAGCGCGCGTGCGCCTGACAAATCAGATGGAAGTGACGGCGTATATTCCCGGTGAAGGGCACAACCTTCAGGAGCACTCGATCGTCCTTATCCGAGGCGGTCGTGTCAAGGATTTGCCCGGCGTGCGTTATCATATTATTCGAGGTTCGATGGATACCTCGGGAGTTACCGAGCGCAAGCGGAGTCGGTCAAAGTACGGGGCCAAGAAACCTAAGGCTTAAGGCGAGAAGAGAGAATGTCGCGAAGAATACGAATTGGACGACGGGGCGTTATGCCCGACTACAAATATGGTGATCGGATGATCTCAGCATTTGTGGCTTGCCTGATGAAGGACGGCAAGCGTTCAACAGCGGAAGGCTGTATGTATAGCGCTTTGGACATGCTTGAGAAGAAAACAGGACAGGGGGGGCTTGAGGTTTTTCACAAGGCGATGAACAATGTCAAGCCTGTCCTTGAAGTAAAGTCGCGTCGAGTCGGCGGTGCTACCTACCAGGTACCGGTTGAAGTCCGAGCTGATCGACGTACGGCACTGGCAATTCGATGGATTTTGACCTACTCGAAGGGTCGTAATGAGAAATCGATGGCGGAAAAACTTGCCGCTGAATTCATGTCCGCGGCGAATAACGAAGGCGCCTCAATAAAGAAGAAGGAGGATACCCATAAAATGGCCGAAGCCAACAAGGCTTTCGCCCATTTCAAATGGTAAGGTTAGCTCTCACGAGGAACCGATTGACGCGTTCCATTGAGTATTGATTTTCAACTCCGAGGGTAACTTTTGCGTACGACGAGCGATTAACGACGAGAAGCTGACGATCCGGTACTTTGTCCCCTGCTGATAAAAACGCCCGGCGTAGTCTCTTCTTGGATGACGACGCGATTTGAGTTTATGGGATATCAGTTAGGGATTTTTTATGTCCGTCGATGCCAAGCTGGATAAGATTAGAAATATCGGGATCATGGCCCATATCGATGCCGGCAAGACGACCACGACCGAGCGGATTCTGTTCTACACGGGCAAGTCCCATCGCATGGGCGAGGTCCACGACGGGGCCGCCACGATGGACTGGATGGAGCAGGAGAAAGAGCGCGGGATCACAATCACGTCGGCCGCGACGACCTGCACCTGGGACGGACACGTCATTAATATCATCGACACACCAGGCCATGTCGACTTTACGGTGGAAGTCGAGCGCTCGCTACGCGTGCTCGACGGAGCCGTCGCGCTGTTCTGCGCGGTCGGCGGGGTGGAGCCGCAATCGGAAACGGTCTGGCGTCAGGCTGACAAATACGGTGTTCCCCGCATTGCCTATATCAATAAGATGGATCGCGTTGGTGCAAACTTCGACGGCACTCTCGACGAAATGAATCAGCGTCTTTCGTCCAATTGTGTGCCGGTCGCGATTCCTGCCGGCGAGGGAGAGATGTTCAGCGGTGTGATCGACCTGATGAACATGAAGTTCCGCGTGTTCCACGAGGATTCCCACGGAACGACCTTTGATGATCTCGACGTCCCCGACGACATGCTGGAACGAGCCAACAAATACCGGGAGAGGCTGCTGGAAGCGGTAGCCGAATTCGACGATCACCTTCTGGAGCAGTTCCTTCATGACCAGCCCCTAAAGCCGAGTGAGGTTATGGCCGCCGTCCGAAAGGCGACTATCGCTTCCAAGATGGTGCCCGTGATTTGCGGATCGTCCTTCAAGAACAAGGGGATTCAGAAACTGCTCGATTGTGTTGTCGACTTCCTCCCTTCTCCCCTCGACAAGCCGCCGGTGAAGGGGCATAGCGAAGATGACACTGAGAAGATTATCGAGCGCAAGATCAGTCCTGATGAACCAGCGGCCGCGCTTGCCTTTAAGATTATGACCGACCCGTATGTCGGTCGTCTGACATACCTGAGAATATACTCCGGCACCATTGAGGCCGGATCGTATCTTTATAATCCGAATAGCGGCGTGAAAGAACGCATAGCGCGGCTTCTGAGGATGCACTCCAACAAGCGCGAAGATATCACGACTGCCTACGCTGGCGACATTATTGCCGCGATCGGCTTGCGTAAGACGACCACCGGCGACACGCTGTGTGACGTCAAGAAGCCGATAGTGCTGGAGCGTATGTCATTCCCTGAGCCGGTTGTGATGGTATCGATCGAGCCGAAGACCAAGGTTGATCAGGACAAGTTGACCGACGCTCTCATGAAGCTGTCAGAAGAGGATCCGACCTTCCGGGTTCGGCAGGATGAAGAAACCGCCCAGACCATTATCAGCGGCATGGGGGAGCTTCATCTGGAAATCCTGGTGGATCGCTTGATGCGCGAATTTGGGGTGAGCGCCTCTGTCGGGCGTCCGTCGGTGGCCTACAAGGAAACTATTACTCAGTCGGTAGAATGTGAAGGCAAGTTCGTTCGCCAGTCCGGCGGCAAGGGACAGTTCGGTCACGTGCTCATGAGAATGAAGCCGACCAAGGATGGCACTGAATTCAGATTCGAGAATAAAGTTATCGGAGGAAGAATACCGCGCGAGTACATACCGGCAATCGAGAAGGGGGCCAAGGAGGCCATGCTGAATGGCATTCTGGCCGGCTATCCGATGACTGGTGTCCACTGCGAGGTGTACGACGGGTCATATCATGAGGTCGATTCCAGTGAAATGGCCTTCAAGATCGCAGGATCGATGGCTTTCCAGAATGGGGCCAAGAAAGCCGGTGCAATCATCCTCGAGCCGATTATGGACGTCGAAGTTGTCGTGCCGGAAACATACATGGGTTCGGTTGTCGGGGACCTGAATTCCCGACGGGGCAAGATAAATGGTATGGTGCCTCGCAATAATGTGCAGGTCATAGCGGTTTCGGTTCCGTTGTCCGAAATGTTCGGCTACGCCAATACATTAAGAAACGTCTCACAGGGTCGGGCCGTGTTTACAATGCAGTTCGCGCGGTATGCACCGGTCCCCAGCGAAGTGTCCAAGAAGATGCTCGAGAGCGTCGCATAATAGAGTTCGAAGGAGTAGGGTATGTCGAAAGAGAAGTTTATACGGAAGAAGCTGCACGTGAATG